>CP089984.1:7195000-9595000 GCA_037157815.1 Sorangiineae bacterium MSr11954 | reverse complement strand
CGCGTCGAGCTGCTTCTCCCTGACGACGTGCGCGGAGCCCGCGGTCCTCGCGATGCGCGTCCCCACCACGGACACCTCCTGCGGCGGCGGTGCGGGTGGTGCGGTGGGGGCGCTGGTAGCGTTCTGCGCGAATGCCGGCGACGCCATGGCGGTCGAACACGCGAGTACGAAGGCGGCTTGGGTGCGAGGGGACATGGAAAGAGACGTACCGGGCGGCTTATGCGATCAAATGGGTCGAATGTGCGGCGGTGGCTCGGTGGGGCCTGGGAGGATGAACGCGCCTTTTCCGATGCCATCGGGGATGGACGCCAGATCGATGTCGGGGTCGATCATGCGCTTGGGTTCGCGGCCATTGAGGGAGACCAAGGCGTCGACGTGCACCTCGACGGGCCCTCCGCCCCGCCGCTCCACATCGCGCTTCACGTAGTGGGCAAACTGCAGAATGAGATCCGGCTGACCGGACATCTCGCGCTCCTGCAGCGGTGTCAGAACGGAGCGCGGGCTCACGTGCCAGACGCGCCCCGTGTCCTTGTTGCGCACCACGAACGTGATGCTCCCGTTCTTCTCCCGCACCATCACGCGCCACGAAAAGCGCATCCCTTGCTCGTGCCACCGCACCCCGTCGCCATAGGCGAGACAGCGAAGGGGAAGCGCGAGCTGGACGGCGCAATGCGCGGCACCGAGCGCGACCCCCATCCACCTCCACGCCGCCGGGCGCGGCGCGCGTATCGATGGTGGGGATGCCGTAACGCCATGCGATATTCCCAGCCGGGCGATGGCTCGGCGCGGCCAATCGGGCGGGAAGAACACCAGCGCCGAGAGCACCATGATCACCGGGAACATCCCGATGGGAAAGAGCGCCCGCGTGAGCGCGTGAAAGACGATCACCAGCGCGAAGGCGGGCAGGCGGGTGCGCCGCATCATGAGAAACCAAATGATGAACGTGTCGAACAAGAAGCCCGCCCAGCTCATGACCAGCGGCATCCCCGGCCATGCGAAGGCGGGGCCGATGATCGCGAGCCCCGTCTTGGACCCCAGCCAAATGCGGAGCGGCTGCGCGTGCACCAGCCAATCCGAGTTGGCCTTGGCCAGACCCGCGAACGTATAAACGACGCCAATTTGAAAGCGCAAAAGATAGAGCCATCCCGCGCAGACGCTCCCCGCCGGCGCCTCGCGAAGGAGCGCCCTCCGCGCGACCGCATCGACCGAAAAGGCGCGGTGGGCCGGCGAAACCGCGAGCAAAAGCCCGAGGAGCAGCGCCAGGTAATAATGATTCAAGTACGTGGTCACGTCGACCAGCTGCAAATACGAAAAGCCGGCGACGAACAGCGCGGCCGCGAGCCGGAAGGCGAGGCCGATGGCCATCGCCGCACCCAGCCCCGCCAGCACCCAGAAGAGCTCGTGCATGGCATCCGCCGGCAGCGGCTCCACCCACGCGAAGCCCCAATATTTGAAGTGAAAGGCCGGCTTCACGAAGAAATCGTCAATCCAGCCATATGCGATGAACCGCAGCATGCTGACGCACATGGTGGCGCCGAACAAAAAGCGGAACGCGGCCAAGAACGCGATGTCGACCGGGCGAAAAAGCCCCGCCCGGACCCGCTCGATCGCGGCGAGCGCGTGGCACCCAAAGAACGAAGAGGGCGAGCCGGACATGGGCGAGCTCAATCGTTATCCCCCTCACTCCCCTTGGGGAGCTCGAGATTGAGCACGGTCACGAACTCGGTCTTCATCGAATCGGTGAGCGCCTTCAACGCCGTGTACACCGCTTGCAATTTCCCGGGCGAGTTGGCGAGCGCCTCGTCGAACGACGTCTCGACCGCGTCGAGCGAGGCCTCCACCCGGGCGAGCGCCGCCAGCATCCGATCCGCGAGATCGGCCGCGCCCACCTCGCGCAGCCAATCGTCGAAGCCAATGCCGGTCCCGTCGTCGGCGCAGCCCTGAAAGAGCCTGCGAAAGCCTCGCAGATTGGCCTTGATATGCTCTTTGGAGACGTGCGCAAAGAGCGACTCGACCGCCTCGGGGCACGAAGCTTTCTCACAGGCGGTGGAGATGCCGAGCGGGATGGCGAGCTTGAGATCCTTGACCTGGAGCTCGATATAGAAGATCGCTTCGTTGATGGCGTTCAACGCATCTTGATCGAGCGCAAATGTCTTGCTGCCGCCCCCGGCCGTGGCCACCTCGCGATGAAAATTGCCTTGCGCCGGATCCCACGCGCGCACGAGCCCATCGATGTTCGAGAGCACGTCTTCGGCCACGGCGGCCGCGTACTGCGCCTTTCGCCGGCGGAGCTCCTCCGCGTCCAGCGCGCGCCATGTGCCATTGGCGTTGATGGGCGACGAGGCGCTGCAGCCATTGTCGCTTCCGTCGTAAAAGGCGAGGTACTCGTAGGCGGAGAGCCCGCGGCCCGTCACCAGCGAGGTGCCGAAGCCAGGCCGCGCGTAAGCCTGGTCGACGATCTGCTCGTCCATTTTGCAGCGGCTGACGAGCGGCCACGGGTAAATCGGGTCGCGCAGGTTCTTTCCTCCGGGCGACGTGGACCGCGCCGCCGGCCCAAAGCGGAAAAGCTCCGTCTCTTGCCAATCGTCGATCACCGTTCGCCACGCCGTGCGCGCCGTCGCGCGGAGCGAATCGTTCGCAGGATCCTGGCCCCACGCGCGCGCCGCCTCTTGAAACGCGCGGGCCACGCCGTCGACGTGGCGGTAGCGGGCGAGCGCGCAATCGGCGCTGGCGAGGAGCAAGGTCGATTTGAACCCCGCCGAGCCGCTGTCCGTAGGGGTGCCGGGGCGGCTCGGTCCCGAGGGTGAGCCCCCCGTGTAAACGGCTTCATCGGGCGGTCCTTTGCGGCAGGCCGCCGCGGACGCGAGCGCCGCCAGCGCCGCCGCACAAAGCAAGGCGGCCACGATCGTCGTCGTGCGTAAGCTTCGCACGGGAAACGGATGCATCGGCCGCCTCGCTCCGGGTTGGATCAGGTTGGAAAAGACCCGCCGGGGATCAAGGAACGGTCAGGAAGAGCGCATAGCCGTTCTCGTTGCCCGCGTCCAATGTCGCGGAGAACCCCACGATCGCAAGGCGATTGCCGAAGCGCGCAATGTCCGCGAACTGATCGCCTTTGCCCCCCAGGTTGTACGTGCGCCGGCCTTCCGCCCCAAAGGTGGTATCGGGCCGGCCGTTCTCGCTGAGGATCGCGACGAAGCCATCGGAGTCGCCCGCCGTGGCCTGCCCATTGCCCACGATGACGATGCGGTTGTCGCCCAGCACGGTGACCGCACGACCGTTGCTCGCGTTGGGGGTGAACTTGACCAGCGCGTAGCCGTCGGTCGCGTAGCTTCGATCGAGCGTTCCACTCGACCCAAACCGCAAGGACACGACGTCGGTGGGCACGGCGTTCGCCGGATCGCTCTTGCCATATCCCGCGGTGACGAACCGCGCGCCTTGTTGCGCGATGCCGTAGATCTCCGTGACCGCGCTTAGAACGGGCTCGCTGTAAATGCCGCCGCCGTCCGGGCCGAAGCTCGGGTCGAGCTCCCCCGCGCTGGTCAGCTTGAAGAGCACGGGCCTGGTCGGGGCGAAGGGGCTGGTGGAGCCGGGGACGTAACCGCTCACGACCACGCCACCTCCATCGGCGAGGACCGTTGCTCGGCGCGCGCTAACGTTCAATTGGTCGATGTCGAGGGTAAAGACGCCATCGCCGCTGAACGTGGGATCGTTCGTTCCATTGGCGTTGAGCCGAATCACCGCGAAGTCCGTATCCGTGCCGCCGGTGCGCCGTTGTGCGCCGACCACGATGATCTTGTCGTCCCCCGGCTGGATGTTGAGCCCATACTGATCGTCCCGCGCGGTGGGCAGTCCACCATCGGTGGTGGGCGCATTTCCTTGCGCGAGATCGATCACGCGAACCCCCGGGGTCGCGGATCCTGGTGCAAATGTGGAGTCGAGCGACTTGCCGTCGGCGTTGAGGCGGATGACACCGACATCGCGATCGTTTGGGAGGCCCACCGTCGCCGGAACCGTACCGGCGATCACGATCTTGCCCGTGGATTGGACCCCAATGCCGCGGAAGTTGCTCCCTTGACCGACGACCGCCGGAACGACGGCAACTCCGTTGTTGCCAAAAGTGGTATCGATTTCACCCGTCGGAAGGAATTTGACCACTGCCGGTGAAAAATCGGCTCCGCCGTCGGCATGTTTTACGATTCCAACCGCGAACGCATTGCCGCTCGTATCGAACGCGACCCCCAGCAAGCGATCGTCCACGGCATTCGAAATCGGAACCGCCTTCGGCCGCGGTCCTTGCGGTCCCGTATCGGTTCGAACATCACTTCCCGCATCGGCGGGTGAGCCGGTATCGGGAATACCGGTATCGGGACCGCCGTCCGGTCGAGGCGTGGGCTTATCGTCATCGTCGCACCCTGGCACGAGGGTGAAAGCCGTCAGCGACGTGGCCATACCAATGAATGCAGCTCGACCAAGCAACTTGGCTCTTGCACGCATGTAATGTCCCCTCCCACATCGAAGTGCAAACACTTCGGGCGTGGCCCATTCGACAAAGTGAATATCAACTTCAGATCGTGGCGAGTCCCACGCGGTGAAGAATTTGTCAAGAGGGGAAGGTTTGCGCAGCGTTCGAGCTGAACGGCCTATCGGCGTTGCGCGCTCCGGGCGCCTCCGCCATATCGGCCCATCGATGGGGGCCGCCCATCCTCATTGTTCGAGGTGGCGGATATCCCGATGGGTCACGACATGACCCTGCGCATCCAATTCGATGAGCGGGTTGTATCCAATTTCCAAAAGATTTCCTTCGATGTCGGCGACATAACCGCGATAAGCGCCAAAAAACGTCTTGGAAGGGCGGGTGACGATCCGCACGCCTTTGCTCTCCAATTGGGCGAAGATTCCATCCACCTCGGCTGGGTCGTGGGCCAGGTACGCGAGGGTGAAGCCACGAAAGCCCGAGCCGTCCGCGGAGAGCTGCGCGTCGGCGGCCAACTCCTTGTTGCCAAAGAGAGCGAACAACATCCCGTTGACCTTGAAAAAGACGATATCCTTGTTTGCGGCCACCGGCTTCCACCCCAATTTCGTCTCGTAGAAGTCGCGCATGCGCGCCAGATTCTGGACGCCGAGGGTGACAATCGATAGGCGCTGCTCCAATCGCGGTGCGGGGTGCTGTTCCATGGTTCGCGAGCTCCTTGGTTCGCTGGGCCGAGCGCACGACACCGCGCCGAGCACGGCGACGAAGCCGAGCCCGAGCAAGCCGATCGTTCGCCCCGGGGTTTTGCAAGACATGGCCGGAACGTAAAGGCGGCCGGGCGCCCCGTATTGGAGAAATGGAAACTCGCGCGCGACCTCGAAGCGCCCGCCAGGTCGCCGGCGCTCGAGGCCCTCGCGCTGCCGCACCGGTCAAATGTCGGAGGCGTCGCGTTTTGGCGGGGCGATGCCCAAATAGGCGATCAGGTTCGTGGTCAGCTCCTCGGACCACGTGCGCCACGCAAAGTGCGTCTCTTTGGGGGTGTGCGGGCTCAAGAGCGAGCGGAGCTGCATCGTCCCCATCACCAAACGAACGGCGAAGCCGACGGCGGTGCGCGGATCGGGGTGGGTGATCTCGTCGTGGCGCTCCAGCAAAAGGGTGAGCAGAACGCCTTCGACCTCGACCCCGGCGTCGCTCACGCGCGACATGATGATGGGATCCTTGTGCGCCTCTTCATAGAAGGCGCGCAGAAAGCCCTCGTGCTGCCGGTGCAGATCCACGATGAAGGTCACGATGGAGCGCACCACGGTGTGGGCGGGGACGTCGCGCCAATTCTCGGCCTGCAAGGTCGTTCGCAGCGTTTGCAGCCCCTCCTCGAGGTGATGCAGCACCACGTAGCGGAACAGATCGCCCTTGTCCTTGAATCGCGTGTAGAATGCACCGACCGAGCAGCCCGCCTCTCGGGCGATGTCGGCGACGGTGGCACCATCGAGCCCGCGCACCGCCACCAGCTTTTCGAAGGCGCTCACCATGCGATCGAGTTTGAGCCGGCTGCGCTCTTGGAGCGGAATGTTCACCCATCGGATGACATTGGGATCGGTGGGTTGCGTGCGCCGCTCGGGGGGTTTATGCGGTGCAGCATCTTTGGGGTCTCGGGTCATGATCGCAGAGCCTTCGAATATGAGTACTTGTTCATGTTGGGTCTAGATGGCTCAGGTCCAGGATCGCAAGACATCCGAAGCGAAGCGCTACATGTAGGCACAATTGTGTTTGCCGATTTGCAATTGACTGTCTTGGCGGTATCAGCTAACCCGAAACATGAATCTGTATTCTGATTCTTGATCGGAATGCAGGGGGCTGGGACAAAAATCGAAAATCCCTGAAAATCAGGGGAAACAAGCAAACAACGAGACAAGGGGTGTGCCTCCATGCGTCCTACGTTCGCCAAAACCGCCTCGAGCGCGATCGCCATTGGCAGCATGATTGCCGTTGCTGGCTCGAGTGCAGGTGCTGCACCCGCTGCATCTTCGCCACCGTCCTCTGGTTTCAACGACTGGAGCTGTCGTCCCTCGGCCGCGCACCCGAACCCGCTGGTGCTGCTGCATGGCCTGGGCGGCAACGGTCCCGGTCACTACGCCTACCTTGGCCCTTACCTCGCCAGTGTAGGGTATTGCGCATTTGCTCCCACATACGGCCAGGCCACCCCGCTGATTCCGGTGGGCGGCACCATCTCCATCGCCGATTCGGCCAAGGAGATCGCTGTGTTCGTGGCCAAAGTCCGCACCACCACCGGCGCCGACAAGATCGATATCGTCGGCCACTCCGAGGGTGCCTTTCACGCCCTCTACGGCCCGAAGTTCCTCGGGTATGCGAGCCATGTCGATCATGTGGTGGCCCTCGCGCCGCCCACGCACGGCACCACCTTCGCGGGCCTCGTGAGCTTCGGTGATTTCCTCGGCTTGCGCCCCTTGGTGGACACCGTGCTCAACACCTTTGGCTGCCAGGCGTGCGATCAGCTCATCGTCGGGGGCGCCGCGGTCAAAAAACTGATCGCCGGGCCCATCGCCCAAGCTGGAATCGACTACACCATCATCGTTTCGGGCGGCGATGCCCTGGTGACGCCGCACGAAACGTCGTACGTGCGCGAGCCCGGTGTGCACAACGTGCTCATTCAAGACACGTGTCCGCTCGATCCGGCGGGCCACATTGGGATGGCGTACGATCCCACGGTCGCTCAAATGGTGACCAACGCGCTCGATCCCGAGCGCGCCAAGCCCGTGGTGTGCGGCTTCGGCCCGCCGCTCTGATTCGTCTCGCCCATCTCCGTTCCTCGAGCCCAGCGCCCACCTGGGCTCGACTTTTTGCCGGCGCACCGAGGCGCCGGTTCACGGTGCGCGCAGGCCCACGCCATGGCCGCGCGAGCTCTCGATCTGCGCCGCGGTCGCGTCGATGCGGAGGGACGCGGCGTCGCGAAAGACGTCGGTGATGGTTCGCTCGAGGCGGCCGGTATCGTCGTCGCAGGCCTTCTCCGTGATGGAAAAGGACGAGAACTCCAGCTTGCCCGGCGCGGGTTGCGCGAACTTACCGCTGAAACCGTTGCAGCCGGAGAACCCGGTGAACCGATGGTCGGCGGTGAATACGACATAAGCGCCGTGGTCGGGGACGCTGCCGACGGACGCCTCGGGGCCGCGCCCGGAGATCTCGGATTCGATCGTCCAGCGCGTGCCCACCAGAGGACGATCCGGATCGGCGACTTTGCGGTCCAAGAGATGGATCTCGGTCGTTCCGTGGGTGATCACGAGCTCGTTGCCGCGAAGTACGATGGTGGGCTTGGCCTGGAGCAGCTTGCCGACCCAATCTTCTTGCGCCGCGTAATCGGGGTGGCAAGCTATCAATGTGGTCCCGATGCCCGCGTGCTGGTCCGTGCGATCGGCCGGCCACACGAGCTGCGTTCCCTGAATGCGCGCGGTCTCGAACATATGATTGCAGCCGGCGCGCACGCGCAACTCATGGTTCTCTCGGAACTCGAGTCGAATTGGCTCGTCTCTGGCCAGCGGGCGAGGGCGGCCCGCCTCGAGGACTTGGGTGGAGAGAAAGTCGCGACCCCAAGGGCTGGCCGCGCTGTTCCCGCACCCGAGGAGAGAGGTCGTCGTGAGCAACCATCCGATACCGAGAAGCCTCAAGCGAAGTCGTGCCATACGCCGCAGTGTACCTCCTCTCCGGTTCATGGTGCGCGCAGGTCCACCAGAGGACGATCCGGATTGGCGATTTTGGAGTCCAGCAGATGGATCTCGGTCGTTCCTTTGGTGATCACGAGCTCGTCGCCGCGAACCTCGATCGTGGGGTGGGCGCGGAGCAGATCGTAGACCCAATGCTCTTGCGCCATGTACTCGGGCTTGTCGGGGTTGCAAAGCATCACCGTGGACAGGATGTTGCTGCGCGCGAACAGGCTATGGGCCGGCCATACGAGCTGCGATCCCGTGAGGCCCGCGGGGCCCTCCATGTCATTGCATCTGGCGGCGTCCACTCGGAGTTGGTGGCTCGCTCGGAACTCGAGAGAAATGCGCGTGTCGCCGGCCAGCGGGCGAGGGCGGCCTGCCTCGAGGACTTGGGTGGACAGATAGCTATGACCCCACGGGGGCCTGTTCCAGTACACGATGAAAGAGGCGGTTGCGAGCAAACATCCGATGCCGACAAGCCCCCAGCGATGTCGTGACATGCGCTGCACTGTAGAGGATGTCGAGGATCGGCGAGCGCCGACTACTCCGGTGCGATGCGAATGGCGCAAAGCACCGTGCCGACGATGCCCATGGCGAGGGACACGCCGCGGATCCATCGCGCCTCGAATGTCGGATGGCGTCGCAATCGCGCCACGATGGGAAGCGCGAGGAGGACCACCCCGAGCTGGCCGGCT
The DNA here is from genome assembly GCA_037157815.1 of Sorangiineae bacterium MSr11954. Lineage (NCBI taxonomy): Bacteria > Pseudomonadati > Myxococcota > Myxococcia > Myxococcales > Pendulisporaceae > Pendulispora > Pendulispora albinea. Next base: position 9,586,118 of record CP089984.1, on the reverse strand, counting down.
TCGACGCCCAAATTGAACCCGAGCAACGTGGGTACGAGCCGGGCGCGGTCCAGCGCCAGGTCTTGCAGCGCACCCGCAAAGCCGAATCCATGCACCAGGCCGAAGAGAAACGTGATGCGCCAGCGGTGCGCCGGCTGCGCGCGAAAGGCGTTCTCGAACGCGACGAACGCGATCGAGGCGGCGATGATGGGCTCGATCCATCGCGGGCTCGGGCAAAACACGCCCAAGGCGGCGATGGCCAGCGTGATCGAATGTGCGACGGTGAACGCCGAGACGGCGGCGACGAGGCTCTTCCAGCCGCGCGTTCCCAGGATCACGGCCGCCAAGAAGAGCAGATGATCCCAGCCGGTGAGAATGTGCTCGACCCCCAATCGGAGCGCATCGCGCAGCGCCGGGCCCAAGCTCGACGAGCCGGCGCTCGGGGCCGCGTTCGCGTTCGCGTGGACCTGGGGCAACGTCATCGACGCGGAGCGATTGGTGGCCGTGAGGATCCGCTGGACCGACGTTGCTCCGGCGGTGACGCGCAGGACATGCCGGTGTCCGGACCAGAGCGGTCGACTCAAGATCGGCAATTCAATCTCGAGCGCGCGAGGAGCGACGAGAGGAGACGGCGCGGGGCATGTGAACGACATGGCCAGGCCGAAGCCTTCCTCCGCCACGTCCCCGCCGCCTTCGAGCTTGGCGGTGCACGTCGCGTGGTCGACGCGAAGGATCACGCCGCGCTCCATCTCCTCGCGAAAGACGGCCTCCGAGGCCGCCAGCTCGGACGGGGAAACGAGGCCATCGCCATCCCGATCGATGCGACCGAGGCGCAGCGCGTCCGGCTTGGAGAAGACCACCATGGCGGCCGCGGTGCCATCGGCGGCGACGGTGAAGTCGCTCTGCGAGAGGCCCACGATGTGCGCGGGCGCGGGCGCGGCGACCAAGAGAACGGACAGAACGAGCCCAAACGCCGCGAGGCGCGCGAGAACGCGGGCGGCGATCGAAGGACGAAGGCGCGCGCCTACTCGGGGGACCATTGCGGGTGCATCGAGAATAACCCATCGACGACGCCGATTCGGTACGCCAGGTAGCCGCCGAAGAGGATGCTCAAGAGCCCCGTTGCGCGCGCCATCGCACGCTCGACCCGGCCGACCTGCGCAAAGCGGTTGGCGGCGATGGCCATGGGGACGGCCATGGCCATGGTGAGGAACATCATCCCGAAGATGGTGCCCACGCCAAAAATGACGAGGTAGGCGAGCGCGCTCCCCGCCTTTCGAATGGTGGTGAGCACCAAGAGCGCGAGCGCCGCCGATCCCGCGAGGCCGTGCACGATGCCGACGACCAAGGCGCGACCCAGCTGCATCAGCGATGCGCCCTTGAGGATGCGGTGCTCGTGCGCATGCTCATGGCCGTGCGCATGATCGGGGGAGGACTTTCGGCCGCCGGCCGCCTCTTCGATCCGTCGCATGGCGTTGGTGACATTCATCGCGCCAAGGACGATCAGCATGATGGCCACCACCATCTCCATGCCGAGCCCGACGTGCGGCGGAATCGTCAGGCGAAACAGCACCAGCGCGCCGCCCACCAGAAACAAGGTGATCGAGTGACCGAGCCCCCAGAGCGCGCCAATGAACGCGGCATTCCGCAAGGAGCGCTCGCGGCTTACAATCGTGGTCACGGCCACGACGTGATCGGCGTCCGTGGCGTGACGCATTCCAAGAACGAAACCGAGCAGGAGAATGGAGGCAAAGGTCATGGCGCGCGTACGATCCGCACGCGACCCTACCTCGGACGCGCGTCGTGTGCCACGATTTACTCCGATCGTGCTACCCGCACCAAACGACCTCGACATCGCCCATCGCGCGTCGCCCATCGCTGATCGCGCATGGAGGCGGCGGGGTATGTCGATCGTACCTTAGCCTTTTTGAATGCCCAGCGCATTCACCGTGAAGCTGAAACTCCGGCCATTGCAGACCGCCATGACCTTGATGGAGTCCGCGTCCACCCGCGCATAGGTGATGGTCACCGATTGATCCTTCGGCGTCTCCAGGATCAGGGTGCCCGCTTGCGGCACCGGATCGCTCCAGCGCATCTCCAAGCCTTGGATGTGCAGGTCCCACCTCCCGTGGAGCGCCTCCCAGCCGAGGTTCCCATTTTCGACGACGCCGCGCGTGATATCGCCATCGAGCGGCGCGTCGGTGCGATCGCCGGTTCCGGTGCCGGTGCGACCGTCGGAGAGGCGGGTCCAGACCAGGTGATGAATGACGCGGCGCGAGGGGTTTTGGAGGTTCCACGTCACCTCGGCCGTGCCATTCAGTTTGATTTTGCCATTGGAGAAATCGGTCCACGTGTGATCGACGATGACGTTCCCCGAGTCGTTGCGGGTGATCTTGACCTGCGTCTTGCCCGAGAACACGTGCCCGCGATACGTGCAGTTTCCACCTTTCGCGCCATAGACGATGCTCAATGCATCGCCGATCAGCGTGGTGTCGGCGCACGGCAGTTGCGATCCGACGAAGGCGCGCAGCTCGCCCGCGGCCTTCTCCACCGCGCCCCCGATGGTGAAGTTGGTGGAGATATCGATGCTCGCGCTCGACAGGCTGCTCGCTTGCGACGACAGCGACGCTTCCTCCACCACCTCGAGCGCCTCCGACTGCGACAGCGGCTCGTCATTTCCTTTCTTCGCGCACGCGGAGCTGGTGAGGGAGAGCGCGAAAAGTCCAAGGGCAGCCAAGGCAAAGGCGGTGCGCATGATGGGCATCGATGCAGGGCGCTTGCCAGTGGCTGCCCGCGGAGAGGAGGGTCAAGAAGGCCGAATTTGGCCGCTCGGCCGCGACGTGTGAATGGATACTGACGCGAACTGTGCACGCGCGTTGACAGCGCGCCGCCGTCCGCAAACAGCGTCGTCAGCGAACGCCGCCGTCCGCAAACAGCGCCGTCCGCGAACGCCGCCGTCCGCAAACAGCGCCGTCAGCGGACGCCGCCGTCAGCGCGGACGCGGGATGGACGCGAATTCATCCCCGGTGTTCCACGTGGGGAGCGCGGTGGTATTGGCGACCCTCCACCCCACGGTGAGCATGAGCTGGGCATCCTCCACCGCCCCGCGCAGATCCCAATTGGGATCGTACTCGTCCGACGGCTGATGGTAGCGGGTGCTCTCGTAAAGATCGGTTTGTTCTTGCCCCCAGCCCGCGGGGCGGTCGACGAAATCGGGGCCGCCCTTGATGTACATGCCCGGAACACCCACCTTCGCAAAGGCGAATTGGTCGGAGCGATAGAACATCCCGCGATCGGGGTTCGCGTCCCCATGCAAGACGCGCCCTTGCGCGCGCGCGACCGTCCGCACCACCTCGTCGAGCGATGATTTTCCGAGGCCGATGTAGCCCACGTCGTGGGTTCGACCGAATACGTTCGCCAAGTCCGTATTGATGTTGGCCGCGATGCGACCCGGCGCAAAGCTGGGATGCTGGCAGTACCACGTGGACCCGAGCAACCCTTTCTCCTCGCCGCCCACCAGCATGAAGACGAAGGAGCGGCGCGGCTTGGGCGTGATCTGGGTCGACGCCCGCGCGATGGCCAGGATCTGCGCGACCCCCGCGGCGTTGTCGACGGCGCCGTTGTAGATCGAGTCGCCATTCTTCGGCGCGCCGATGCCCAGGTGATCGTGGTGGGCCGTGAAGATGACCGCCTCGCGCCCGAGCTCGGGATCGCTGCCCGGCAGGACGGCGGCGACATTGGCCGTCTGCATGTTTCGAAGGGTGTTCCGGATGCCGACGTTCACGGTCACGCCCAGCGGGCGCGGTCGGAAGTCGCGCTTCTCGGCCGCCTGCCGGAGCGCGTCGAGGTCCTCGCCTCCGAGCGCGGCGATCTTCCGGCTGGCCTCCTCCGTCGCCCACATCCTCGCTTGGATGCGGCGGTCTTGGGGCGACGGCGGAAGCTGGAAATTCTCGACCGCGTGGTTGCTCGTGACGACCACCTGCCACGGATAGGCGGCCGACACGTCGGTATGAATGATGATGGCACCTTTGGCGCCTTTGCGCGCGGCCTGCTCGTATTTGTAATCCCACCGGCCGTACAAGAGCCGCGTCTTGCCCCCGAAGAGCGCGTCGTCGGTGGAAGGATCGTTGTTCATGACCATGACGATCTTGCCCGTCACGTCCACGTCTTTGTAATCGTCCCATTGGTATTCGGGCGCGACCATGCCATATCCGACGAACACCACCTCGGCCGCCGAGATCTTCACCTCGGGATCTTGCACCCCCGAGGTGATCACCATGTCATTGGGCGCGTCGAGCGAGAGCGTCGTCCCCGCGGCCTTTTGCGATGAAAAGACGATGGGCGAGGAGACCTCGGCTCGGATGCCCACCAGCGGAACGTTCTGCAGGAACGTTCCGCCCTCCCCACCCGGCGAAAGTCCCAGCTTCGTAAACTCCTCGGCCAGGTATCTCCTCGTGGCTTCGTCGCCCTGCGAGCCCGGTCCTCGGCCTTCCCGGGCGTCGTCGGAGAGCCATTTGAGATGAGCTGCTACGGTGTCCGTCGTGACCAGGGCACCAACACGTTTCTCTTCATTCGAGAGATTGCCATCGGCGGGGGGCGTGGGATCATCGTCCGAGCCACAAGCCGCCGATACGATTGATACGGCGAAAAGCAAAGCCAAACACGAGCCGCTTTTCGTAAAAAGATTCGGTCTCATAAGGTACAGTCATACCGCGCGATGCACGCTTGCGGTACGAATGCTGTGCTTGAGTCATTGGTCGCCAGAATGACATCTTGGCGCGTTGTTGGGATGGGACCATTCGTGCCGCGAGGGACCGAAGCGCGGGACAGGGTGCTATTTCATTTCGCCAAACACGAGAGGCCCAAATAACAGCACTCGCCGGTGGCGCACCCGTTGTCGCACTGCTTCAAGTCACCCTGGAGCACCGCGCGATCGAACTCGAGCTTGTACTTCGGATTGAGCAAATGGCAGTCGCCCGCTGTATCGGGTGCGCCATCGCGGCCCGCATCGGGGGCTGCTGCATCGAGGCCCGCGTCGCTTTTATGAGACAAATCGATGTTGATGCAAATGTCGCCCTCGATCAGGCACCCGCCCGCGCCCAAGGTTTGAGGCGGACGGGGAGGCTCGTTCTTCGAGGAGCCGGACTCCGAGCAAGCGGCGATGCTTGCCAAAGCCACGATGGCGAGCGGCGCCGCGATTCGAAATGAGGATATCATCCGCGGCCCTCCGAGACATGAGACGGCATGGGCCATGTGGATGAGCAACGGTGGTGCCAACGGCTTCGTGCGACGTCAAAGGACCTTGCGCGTGAATCCGATGCAGGATTTTCCCGATTCGAAACTGAACCGCTGCGCGCGCTTGAAGATGCGATCCATGTGGGGTGGCGCAAACGGCCACCACGGATCGGTGTTGCGGACAACACCCCAGTGTTGCCCGGAAGCGCCCAGGAGGTGCGCACCCCACGGCGCCGCGTCGAACGTTTCGCGTCTACTCCGCGTGCGCCCAACGCTCCACGTCGAACGCTCAACGCGCCAACGCGCAACGCGAACGAGCACAAAAAGAAAAAGGCACCACGCAAGGCCCGGGGGGGGAGAGCCGTCTACGTGATGCCGACCGACGTATTAGCGAGGCTCATGCCAGCCAAACATGTTCGTTATTTTCGAGAAATTGCGATCGTGCCCGCTTCGAAACGTTGCAAGGTTGCGATCGCGCCTTTCACTTTAGAATCTTACAGCCGAGGAAGCTGCGCATCCGAAAGGGCGATTGGCTCCACGACACCGCACCGGCACGTACATGAGCGCAAAGCGTTTACGGCGAGCCGCGCCGTGAGGAAGCGGGGTCGGACGGCGCGCGCGGCTCCAAGAGCCATCTCCATGACTCGCTCACCGCCCGCGCGACCGGGCCGTCGTACGCGTGGCCCGCGTCCTTGACGCCAACGATTCGCGTTTGCACACCGGCACGCTCGAGCTGGCCTGAAGCCTTGCGCGCCGAGGGGAAACACCCCGCTTGCCCGCACCCGAACAGGACCTTCTTGCCGCCTGCTGCCGCGAAGCGCTTGGCCGTTTGCTCCGTCCAGGCGTCGTGCCCACCTTCCACGAGCACCAGGCGCTCGTACGGCGTCGTGTCGCTCGGGCGCATGGCGAGCGCGGCGCCGATGATGGCGCCCAAGCTGAATCCCGTGTAGACGATGGGATCGGAGCCGACGTGCGCACCAAACGTGGCGCGCAGCGCCGCGAGGCCCGCGTCGATCTCGCGCTCCAGGGCCTTGCCGTTGGCATACGTAAAACGAATGTCCTTGGGCGATGGCGAGTCGCGGCGCGCGATGCCGCGCGGACAGAGGATGAACGCGCCATCGCCCACGATCTCGCGCCATACCTGGCATTGCCACTCCGGGCGATCGTAGTTCCCATGCGTGGCCAGCACGATGGGCCGCGCCTCCGTCGCACCCCGAGGGACCGATACGACCGCGGGGCCGAATCCGGAGACGTCGAGATCCATGTACGGCCTATCCGCCTCGAGGGGCGCGAGCGCGGTGCTTTTTTCGCCCTTGTCCGTGTCGCGCGTCGCGTCCTTTACGTTTTCGCGCGTCGCGCTCGTATTCCCCGATGCCGCCGACCCCACCGGCCCGCCGCTTGGACCGCCGTCCCGCGCGTCGCGCATCCCAGGGGCATCGGTCGCCGGTGCGTGACCTTGCGAGCGCGCCGAATCGCAGCTGCAGAGGAGCGCCGCGATGGGAACGATTCGCAGCGCCAGCAACGCGCCGCGCCGCGCTCCCCGAAACGACGAACCGGCTCCACGACTGCCACCCTGTGACAAGTTTGCGCAGCGATCCAATGACGACTTTGCAGGGATCCTCGGCATGGCTCCAATCATGCCTGAGACTTCTCCCGTGAGCACGGTTGGCACTCCTTGGATGTGGGCGGGCTTCGTGGCCTTCGTGGTCGCCATGCTCGCGCTCGACCTCGGGGTTTTTCATCGGAAGGCAAAAGAGATCACGGTCAAGGACGCCGCCATCTGGAGCGGAATTTGGGTGCTTTTGGCGCTCGCGTTCGATGGGTTGGTGTTTCTCGTGTGGGGCTACGAGACCGGCACGGCTTTCTTTACGGGGTACCTCATCGAAAAGGCCTTATCGGTCGACAACCTGTTCGTCTTTTATCTGATCTTCAGTGCATTCGCCGTTCCAGTCGCGCACCAGCACAGGCTCCTCTTTTGGGGTGTCATCGGCGCGCTGATGTTGCGGGCGACGATGATTTTCGCGGGCAGCTATGTGCTGGGAACGTTTCATTGGACCGCCATCGTCTTTGGCGCGCTGCTGGTGCTGGCGGGGGTGAAGGTGCTCGTGCGTCCGAACGAGGAGCCCCATCCGGAGAGCGGGCGAATCTTTCGGGCGATCAAGAAGATGATCCCCACCACCGACGCTCCCCGTGGAGCGAGGCTCTTCGCCCGAGATGGCGGGCGGTGGAAGGCCACGCCGTTCTTTCTCGTTCTCCTCCTGGTCGAAGTGACCGACGTCGTCTTTGCCATGGATTCCATTCTGGCCATCTTCGGCATCACCTCCGATCCGTTCATCGTCTTTACGTCGAACTTCTTTGCCGTGATGGGACTGCGCTCGCTGTATTTCGTGCTCGCGAGCATGGCCACGCGGTTCGTTTATCTTCAGCCGGGGCTGGCGTTGGTCCTGGTGTTCGTAGGGGTGAAATTGGCCATCGCCGAGTGGGTGAAGATCCCGCTCCTCGCCTCGCTGGGCGGTGTTTCGCTTTTGCTTGCTGGTTCGATCGTGGCTTCTCTTCTCAAGAGAAAGAAGGAGAGAACACGAAAGCGCATTCCCGAAGAACGGACGACCTGACATGCGCGCGTGCGTGATTATCGTTTGGGACAGGAGATTCGAATGGGTATTCTTGACCGCTTGTTCGGGGGAACGTCGAGTTCCCAAAGGCCCGCCAACTTCGACCCCGGCGCTCCAGCAGCTTCACCCGCTCGGCCAGCTCCGTCAGCTTCAGGAGGAGCGACGAGCGACGAAGATGCGCTCCGGCGCTACCGGTACCTGCTGCGCACGGCGCCACCGGAGGCCATCGAGCAGGCCCACGCCGAAGCCTTTGCCCAGTTGACCCCGGAGCAACGCGCGCAAGCCCTTCGCTCGTTGGCCGAAGCCGTGCCCGAGGGCGAACGCCGCGCCACGCAAAACCAAACCGATCCGCAAGCTCTAGCCCGCATGGCCACGCGTGCCGAGCTCCGGCAGCCCGGCGTCCTCGAGCGCGTATTCGGTGGCGGCGGGATGCTCGGTGGTGGCGGTGGAATGGCCAGCGGAATGGGCGGTGCGTTTGCCGGCAGCCTCTTGGGGAGCATCGCGGGGAGCTTCATCGGCAGCTCCATCGCGAGTCATTTTTTGGGCGGCTTTCACGATGCTTCGCCGTTCGCAAACCTCGGCTCGGACGCGTACGGGGGCGCAGCGCCCGAGGCGGGCTCCCCCGGCTACTACGACTCCCCGGAGTATGGCGCGCCCGGCGAGGACGCATCGGACACGGTTCAAGACGTGGATTACGACGGCATCGCCGACGACGTCGACCCCGGGGACGATTTCGGGGACTTTGGCGACTTTGGCGATGACATCTGAGCGCGTGTTCCGCGGGCAAGAAACGACGGCCGCGGCCATTTGCAGTGGACGATCGGGTCGCGGGGGCCTAAAAACCCCCGCGTGAGATCGCGCGTGCTCACCTTGCTCCGGGCGCACGGCTTCAATCGAACCTCGTTTCAAGTCCTCGAGCTCGGTTTTCGATACTGGTTTTGCGACGAAGGTTGCGTCGCATACTCCGATACGGGGAGCGCATGGGTCGCGGCGGGAGCCCCCATCGCCTCGGATGCTGCGCTCTCCTCCGTCACGCGCGCCTTCATCGCGGCCGGGCGGGCGAGCGGGCGCAGGGTCAGCTTCTTCGCGACGGAGACGCGCCTTTTGGAGGCCGCTGCGCAGGAGCTCGACACGATCCAGATCGGCGAGCAGCCCGTGTGGGATCCCGCGAGCTGGGCGAACATCGTCAAATCGAGCCGCAGCTTGCGCGAGCAAATCCGCCGCGCCCGCGCCAAAGGCGTGGTGGTGCGCCAGCTCGATTCGGTCGAAGTCGCCGACCGTACGCACCCCGCCCGCCGCGCGATGGAGGACCTCATCGCGCGATGGCTCGCCACCCGGGCCATGGCGCCCATGGGGTTTCTCGTCGACGTGCAGCCCTTCGATTTTCCCGAGGAGCGCCGCTACCTGGTGGCCGAACGCGAGGGGACCATCGTGGCCTTCTTGTGCGCGGTCCCCATTTATGCGCGCTCGGGCTGGCTCATCGAGGATTTGGTGCGTCATGTCGAGGCGCCGAACGGCACGGGTGAGATGCTCATCGACAGCGCCATGCGCCTGCTCGCGAGCGAGGGGAGCCACGATGTGACGTTGGGGCTGGCGCCGCTCTCCGGGAGCGTGAACCGCTGGTTGGGCGCGGCGCGATCCATCGGACGAGCCCTTTACGATTTTCGCGGGGTGCACGCCTTCAAGGCGAAGTTGAAGCCCGATCGCTGGGAGCCGACGTATTTGGCATACCCCAAGGGCGCGAGCCCGCTCTTGTCCGTCTATGACGTGCTCGTCGCGTTTGCGCGCGGCAGCCTCTCGCGCTTTGGGCTCGAAACGGTGCTCCGCGGGCCCGCCTTCGTGGTGCGCACCCTCGCCGTGCTGCTCGTTCCATGGACGATTTTGCTGGCGTCGGTGGAGACGCGGCATTGGTTTCCCGCGCCATGGGTGCAGTGGGCATGGGTCGGCTTCGATATCGTCGTCATGTTGGGGCTCTTTGCGCTGTCGTCGCGCTTTCGGCCCCGCCTCGCGCGCCTCTTGGCCTCGGCGATCACGCTCGACGGCATGTTGACCTTGCTCGAGGCGGTGACCTTCAATGTGCCACGCCTTCGTAACCAGACGGACTGGCTGGTCGTCGTGATCGCCTGCCTGGCGCCCATGGGGGCCGCCATCGTCTTGTGGAGTGCGCAGGCAACCCGATATCGTGCTGGATCATGAAGCGAATCTTCATCACCGGGATCGGAACGGGGGTCGGCAAAACTCTGGCCGCGGCGTGTGTGACGGAGGCGCTCAAGGCGCATTACTGGAAACCCGTACAGGCAGGGTTGGACGAGGGGACCGATACGGAGACGGTCAAGTCCCTGGTGTCGAACGCGTTTTCCGTCTGCCACCCCGAAGCGTACCGCCTTCGCGAGCCGGCCTCTCCCCACTTGGCCGCTCGGATGGAGGGCATCACCATCGATCCTGCCGAGATCGTGCTGCAGGCAGACGCCATCCAGCCCCCCGAGGAGGACTACTTGGTCATCGAGGGTGCGGGCGGTTTGCTGGTGCCCTTGAACGAAGATGTCTTCACCATCGACTTGATCCGTGCGCTCCGCGCGCAGGTGATCATCGTGGCGCAGAACTACCTCGGCAGCATCAACCACTCGCTGTTGACGGCGAGGGTGCTGCAGCACAGCCACATCCCGGTCCTGGGGTGGATCTTCAGCGGCGCCGAGCACACCAACGAGGCCGACATCGTACGCTGGAGCGAGCTCCCGCTTCTGGGGCACATTCCCACGGCCTCGAAGATCGACGCGGCCTTCGTGCGCCATCAGGCGCTCCGCCTCGTGGGATCGCTCGGCGAGGCGCTGGATCAGAACATGAGCCGGTATTCCAATCCGCCGTTGTCGCGGCAGCTTCCGTAGCCGGAGCCGCGGGGGTAGCGCGAGAACTCGCACTGGATCACGTGGGCTTCGCCGCACGTGAGGACGAGCTTGCCCAGCTGGGTGCGCTCCTTGGGGCGGTCGATCTCCTCGATGCTGTAGGTGACGTCCCCGGTGACCGAGTCGTAGTTGCCCAAGCACCGTTCACCCGACGGTAGGGTCGCGCTGGCCACACCTCTGTGCTCCGAGGCGTCGTGGAGGGTGATCGCCGTCTGGCTCCCATCTCGAACGCCGTAAAGCCGCCCCGCGTGATCGGCGAAGCAGCCCGCCAATCCAACCGCGAGCGCCGCGACTCCAACTCCGATTCCAAGCTTCCCAGGTGCAAAGGCCCACTTCTTCTGCTTCATGATGCCAACATTCCTTTCGACGTCACTTCGAGCCCGGAGGTTTCGTCGTTGCGCTTGGCAATCGCGGTGAACATCGCGGGTACCAGGAAGAGCGACAGCAAGGTGGACGAGGACAATCCCCCCACCACGGCCAGCGCGAGCGGCTGGTTTGCGGCTGCGGCCTTCTCGAGCCCGAGCGCGGTCGGTAGAAGGCCGATGATGGTCGCGAGGCTGGTCATCGCGATGGGGACGAAGCGAACGCGCGCGGCCTCGAGGATGGCTTCGCGCGCGTCCCCGCACCGTTGAAGGACGCGGTTCGCGTGGTCGACGAGCAGGATGCCGTTCGACACGGCGATGCCGATGACCATGAGCACGCCCATCAAGGCCGTAATCGAGAATCCCTGGCCGGCGGCGAGCAGCGCAAACACGATCCCCACCAGCGCGACGGGGACGGCGAAGAGCATCACGAACGGCAGCCGCAACGATTGGAATTGCGTGGCCATGATCATGAAAACCACCATGATCGCGAGCCCCACCGCGACGCCCAACCCCGAAAAGGTGGTGCGCATCAGATCGATCTGCCCCACGAACGAGAAGGGGACGTCCTTGGTCCGCGGATCCTTCGCCAGTTTCTCCTCGAGCTCGCGCGCGGCGCTCCCGATATCGCGCCCCTCGGTCTGCAGGTAAATGGTCGCGGCGCGCGTGAGCTGGTCGCGCTCGATGGCGATGGGGCCCGCGCCGCGCTCGATATGCCCGTAGGTGCCCAGCGCCACCGCCCCCGAGCCCACGGTCGCGCGGACCGGGAGCGCGGCCAGGGCGTTCGCGTCGCGCACCGCCTCGGGATCGTACGAGGTGACGACGTAATACGATTGGCCATTGCTGCCGTCGACCCATACACCCGGCGTATTGATGTTTCCGAGGGTGCCCTCGAGGGTCGTCTGCGCGACGTCGCGCAGGGACACGCCGACCAGCCCCGCCTCCTGGCGGTTCCCGTCGACCCGTATCTCCGGATAATCGGTTTGAAGATTGGTGTAGATATCACGTATTCCCGGCACCTGGCGCGCCACCTCGGCCACCGCGCGCGAGCGCGCCATGAGCTCGTCCAGGTTCTCCCCGCGCAGCTCGACGACGATGGGGGCCAAGTAGCCATTGGCGAAGACGCTGGCCACCAGACCGCCGGGCGCCTGCAAAAAGTCGACGCCCGGGTAGGCGTGCACGAGGATGCCGCGCATGCGATCGGCGATGTCGCGCTGCGAGAGGGCGCGGTGCGCTGGGTTCGAGAGGGCGAGACGGATGAAGCCCATGTGCGGTCCTGCGTTGGGGCTGTTCATCGCGCTGCGCGCTTTTCCTGGCGTTCCGACGTTGGTGAGGACGAGCTCGACGCTCCCCGGCGGGAGCTCTTGGCGCAGGAGCTTTCCCATCTCGCCCATCTTTCGATTGGCGTCTTCGAGGGACGTCCCCGGCGCAAAACGGACATAGGTGCACTCCATGCCCTCGTCCACCTCGGGAAAGAACGTGGTCGGAAGGCGGGAGGCGGCCCACGCGCTCGCCACCACCAAAATGGTGGCCGCGACGGCGACGTAACCGCGATAAGGGAGCACCGCCGCGAGCGCGCTCACGTACGCCGACGTCACCTTGCCGAGGAGCACCTCGACCCGCTTGGCCAGCGGGCCCGGCTCCGTGTGCGCGTGGCCCAAAAAGTAGCGGCACGCCACCGGGGTGACCGTCATGCTCACCACGTATCCGGCCACCATGCCCGTGGCGACGGTGAGCGCGAGCGGCGCGAAGAGCTTCTTGGCCAGGCCGGCGAGGAGGACGACCGGGAGGAGCACCGCGATGGTGGACAGGGTCGCGGCCAGGGCCGGTATGGCCACGGCGTTCGTGCCATCGAGGGCGGCCTGGAAAGCCGATTTGCCCGCGAGCCGCTGCCGGTGAACGGACTCGAGGACGACCACCGAAATGTCGACGAGCGGGCCCATGGAGAGCGTGAGTCCCCCCAAGGTGAAGGCGTTGAGTGTCTGCCCGCTCACATAGAGAACGATCAGGATGATGGCGAACGAAATCGGAACGGCGACGGCGGCGATGGCCACCGACCGCGGGCTCTGCAAGAACAGCAAGATGACGAGCGCCACCAGGCAGAACGCTTGAACGATCTCCGCCTTCAGACCATGAAACGTGGAGCGCACGAAGGTCGATTGGTCGAAGACGGGCACGATCTTCATGCCCGGCGGTAGATCTTTCATCTCCCCGAGCGCTGCGCCGACGGCGTCCACGATGGCCAGGACGTTCCCGCCGGGGACACGAAGGACGTTGAGGTAGACGGACTCCTCTCCGTCGATGGCCACGCCTTGCGTGCTCGGCGAGCCGCCGTCCTCCACGCGCGCCACGTCTTGGATGAGGACCGGGCGGCCGTCCACCACCTTGACCACCGCCTCTCCAATCTCCGCCACCTTCTTGGGTACGGCGTTGGTGTAGACATTGGCGTCGAAGCCTTTGGCGATGAAGCGGCCCGATGGGAGGAGCGCATTGGCGCGCGCGACCGCCGCGCTGACCTCCGCCCCGGTGATGCCGCGGGCGGATGCGCGCACGGGATCGACCACCACGTTAATCTGCCGCTCACGCCCGCCGTCCGGCGCGGCGCTGGCCACCCCCGGAATGCCTTCGAGGACGGGCTCGATGACATTGGCCGCGTAATCGTAAATCCGCGGTCCCGAGAGGCCGCCGCCGTAAACGGCGATTTGAACGACGGGCGCGTTCGTCGGATCGTATTGGAGCACGAAGGACGGAACGACGCCGAGGCTCTTGGGGACCGACGACATGGCGAACGCCACCTGTTGTTGAACCAGCGTTTGCGCGGAGTTGAGCTCGGTGCCCCATTTGAGCCACACGTAAATGATGCTCAATCCGGCGCGCGAGACGCTCTGCACGTGGTCCACGCCCGGGGTGGCGCTCACGAACTTCTCGAGGCGCCAGGTGATGGTCTTCTCCACGTCTTTGGGGCCCATGCCCGGGACCTGCGTTCCGACCACGAGCACCGGTGGGGTCAGCTCCGGGAACGTATCGACCGAGAGACGGGGCGTGACCACCGCCGAAAAGACGATGAGCGCGATGCACGCCATGAGCACCGCGATGGGGTTGCGCAGCGATGTGCCGGTCATGATGCACCCGGGTCGACTTTGGCGAGGACGCGGTCGCCGTTCGACAAGGCGGCGCGTCCCTCGGTGACCACCAGGGCTCCGGCATGGAGCTCGGGGGCGATGAAGAGGCTTCGGTCCGACTCGCCGAGCACGGGGGCGGTGACGGTGCGCGCTGCTCCTTGCTCGACGAGGACGAGGCTCGCTCGGTCGCCGCGGATCTTGGCGGCGGCGAGGGGGATTTCGAGCGCGGGGGCCGGCTGGCCGACGTCGAGCCCGATCTCGGCCGTGGTGCCCACGGGGATTTCGGCGCCCCTGGGATCGAGATCGACCTCGACGTGAACGGTGCGGGTCGCGGGATCGGCCGCGGGGGAGCGGCGGGCGATGGCGCCGGTGAGGTGCGCGTGGGTGGCGAGGAGCACGATGCGAACGGGGGTGCCGGGGACGACCGCGTCGAAGTCGGTCTCGGGGACGTCGGCCGTCAGCCGGATCACGTGCCGGTCGACCACGGTGGCGATGCTGCTCCCCGGGCGCACGAAGACGCCGGGATCGGCGGCGCGCGTGCACACCTCGCCGTCGAAGGGCGCGCGGAGGATGCAGTCGTTCACCTCCAGCTCTTTTCCGGCGAGCTGCGCTCGCAAGGACGCGAGGTGGTCCGACTCGGCGTTCGTCTGCGCCTGCTTTTGTTCGAGCTCGTTGGGGGCGATGAACCCGCCGTCGAGCAGCGACTGCATCCGCGCCGTTTCGCTGGCCATCGCGCGCTGGCGCGTCTCCAGGGCCCGCGCTTGCAGCGAGGTGGCCCGGTTGGCCGTGGCGCTGCTCCGGCAGTCGAGTGTGGCGAGTACGTCGCCGCGTTTGACCGATGCACCCGGTCGGACGAGCACCGTATCGACATAGGCGGACACCAGCTGGGGGCCGACCTTCGCCTGCACCCACGGCTCCAAGGTGCCGACATAGCGCCGCGTCGGGCGGTATTTCGCCTCCTTCGCCGGCACCACGGTGACGCCTTTTGGCTCGCTCGCGAGCGCGACGCGGTTCGTATGGGCCGCGGCGCGCGCGAGCAGAACGCCGCCGCTGCAGAGGAGGACGAACACCGAGGAGCCGAGGACGATGGGGACGCGCCAATAGCCCATGCCGGTTCGTTTGCCTGTCGCGGGGTTGGCCGGCGCTTTTTCGATTGGCGAATCGTTCACTGTTCCTCCGATCGACGGATCGCTCATGATTTCTCTCATCGACGGATCGCTCACCGTTCCTCCGAAGTGGCTCGCGCCACGGCTGCCCGCGCCATCGCGAGCTGGAATTTGCCAATGGCGAGTTGAACCTCCGCCTCGGTTCGCAAGGTCTCGGCGTCGGCGAGCTCGATGCTGCTCCCGAGGCCCGATTGAAAGCGCGTTTCGGCTTGCGTGTAGTTTGCACGTGCTAGGTCGGCGCCCCGGTTCAGGGCGTCCAGCGACGCGGCCGCGAGGTCGGTATTTTCGTACGCGCGCACGAGCGCGGCCACGGCGCGCTGCCGCGCGACGTCGACGGCGGCGCGGGCGGCATCTTCTCGGCGCTCGGAGGCAAAGGCCTCTGCGCGCACGGTGGGCTCGTAAATGGGCCAGCTGAGGACGATGCCCGCGTCGTAGTTTGGAACGAGCGGCGCGAAGCCATCACCGCTCGGCGTCGGGCCGCTGGAGGCGGGCGCGCCGCCCGCGCGGCCCGAGACGGATCCCGTGAGAAAGAGGCGGGGGCGCGCGCTGGCGTCGATGGCGTTCGTCCGCGCGCGCTGCGCCCTTAGGTCGGCGAGGGCTTCGCGGACGGCCGGATCGCGCTCGTCGGCGCGCGCGACGGCGTCGGGGAGGGAGGGCAGCGGCTCGGTGTCGAATGGTCCGTCGGCGGCGTCGAGCTCCAACTGCTCCGAGCCCACGGCCGCGGAAAAAATGCTGCGCGCGAGCCGCAGCCCGCCATCGGCGCGGATGCGTCCCACTTGAAAGCGCGCGAGATCGGCCTCCGCCCGGGTGCGCTCGATGGGCGGCCTGAGCCCGCTGTCGACACCCGACTTGGCGAAGTCGCGATGCGCGCGCGCCCGCGTCTCCGTGGCCGTCGCCACGTCGAGGACGGCGTGCGCCGCGCGCACCGCGAAATAGGCCTCCGTAACCGCATAAACCGTATCGAGCCGCGCGGTGCGAAGCTGCTCTTGCGAGGCGGCCGCCAGCGCATCGAGGGCCGCCGATCGGGCCGCGGTCCGTCCGAAATCGTAGAGCTGCTGCCGCACGCCCAGCGCCAGCACCGTGGAGGCGTAAGGTTGCCAATCCGGTGAATCGCTGATTCGGGTTCCACCGATGCGCGGCAGGTCCACTGCGGGGTTCGAGAACGGCGTGGTGGTGGAGTTGTTGGCGGTGGAGCCCGCGAGCTCGGCCAGGCCGCCCACCTTCGGCAGCCACGCGGCGCGGGGAACGCCGGCTTCGCTCTGGGCGGCGCGAAGACGAGCGCGCGCCGCGACGATTTGCGGTTGGTGGGCGAGGGCATAATCGATGGCGCGGTCGAGCGACATGCTCTCGGGCGCCGCCGTCGAGGTGGCTGCGCCCACGGCGAGAATTCCAAGTACGGCGAATGGCACGCACCGCGCATCGCAAGCCACGTACCGCTTCGAATCTCCATGTTTTTGCCGCTCGTTCGTGGAGCGGTGGGAATTTTTCCGAATCCGACTAGGATTTTTTCCGAATCGAGCCGATGTCCACGGAGCCTATCCGATACCCAAAGCGATCGCGA
Source organism: Sorangiineae bacterium MSr11954 (assembly GCA_037157815.1). Lineage (NCBI taxonomy): Bacteria > Pseudomonadati > Myxococcota > Myxococcia > Myxococcales > Pendulisporaceae > Pendulispora > Pendulispora albinea. The sequence goes on along the minus strand of CP089984.1, from coordinate 9,569,178 downwards.
CGGACACGCATCCTCGTTGCGATGTCGATGGCCGTCGCGGTCGTCGGCGGCGTGGGTCTTTGGGACGCGCAGCAGCAGTCGGAAGCCGCCATCCGAAGCTTGATGCGCGAGGAGCGCCTGCTCGCCGCGTCGCTCGCGGCCAACATCGCGCACGGGCTCGATGCACCTGCGGCGCCTACCGCGCCCGCCGGGCCCGGCGCACCTCCCGTTCCGCGCGAGGCCACCATGCAGCGTGTGCTCGAGCAGGCGCGGACGTTGGAGCGAAACCTCGAGCAAGATGGGCAGCTGGTGGTGCTGGTGCTTCGCCGCGATCGCGGGGGCTTCGTGACCACCGATGGGCGGATCATCGCCAACGATGCGCTGGCGAAGGCGCTGGCCGATCGCGCGGGCGGCATCGTTCTTTCGCGCGACGCCGCGGCGGCCTTTGGTCTGCCGCATCGCTTGGCGGTGGCCGGGCTCGCCGATGTGCCGCGCGATCCCTCGCTGGGGGTGGCCATCGTCCGCTCGGCGCGCGCCGAGCGCGATCGCAGCCGGCGCGAGGAGTGGCGGACGGTTCTCAGCCTCGCCCTGGTCGTTCTTTTGGTGGGCGGGTTCGGCGGCCTGGCACTTTACGAGGAGCGGCGGGAGCTCGAGCTCGAGCAAAGGCTCGCGGTCTCCGCCAGCGAACGGGAGCGGGATGCGCAGCTCGCGCGCGCGAACCGCATGGCCGCCATCGCCGCGCTGTCGACGGGGATCGCCCACGAAGTGGCCACTCCGCTGGGGGTCATCGCGGGGAGGGTCGAGCAGCTCGAGACGTCGCTGCGAGGAAACGAGCGCGCCGAACGCGCCGCGCGCGCCATCTCGGCGCAGGTCGAGCGCATCGATCGGGTCATGCGCGGGTTCCTCGGGCTGGCCCGCGGGGAGGCGCCGCTGCTCACGCGGGTGCGCGCCAAGGCGCTGGTCGAGGACGCGGCGAAGCTGGTGGCGCATCGCTTCGATCGCGCGGGCATTGCCTTGCGGGTCGACGTCCAATCGGCGGACGGCGCCGAGCGCGCGGAGGTCGCGTGCGAGGCTTGGCTCTTCGAGCAGGTGCTCGTCAATTTGCTCGTCAACGCGCTCGAGGCTGCGGGGTCCGCCGGCGGGGCGTCCGCCGTGGAGGTGCGGCTGGAGACCAGCGCCGCGCATGTGGACTTCGTGGTCATCGACGAAGGCGCGGGCATTTCGCCGGGGGTGATCGCGCGGGCCACCGAGCCGTTCTTCACCACCAAGGCGACGGAGGGCGGCACGGGGCTCGGTCTCGCCATCGCGAAGGAAATCGTGGAGCACCACCAGGGCACGATCGTGCTCGAGCGGCGCGCAGACGGCGGGGCCGTTCGGGCCGCGGGGACGCGCGCGGCTGCGGGGACGCCCACCGCGGCGGGGACGCGCGCGGCTGCGGGGACGCGCGCGATGGTGCGATTGCCGCGAATCGTCGAGGGGCTCGAGCACGCGGCGCAGGCGCACCCGTCACCTTCGCCACCCTCGTCATCTTCGAGCTCGGGAGGAGGCCATCATGCCGCGTGAGGCAGCGCAGGAGGGGCAAGCCGCCCGGGAGACGGGCGGACCCGCGCCCCGGGTGCTCGTGGTCGACGATCAGCGCGCCATGGCCGAAATGGTCACCGATGGCCTCGCCGATCACGGCTTCGACGCGCGCTTCGCGCTCACGGCGGAGGAGGCCACCCTGGCCATCGACGAACGCAACTACGATGTACTGGTAACGGATTTGCGAATACCCGGCACGGACGGGCTCGAGCTGCTCGCGCTCTCGCGCGCGAAATCACCCGCGAGCCCCGTCATCGTGATGACGGCCTTCAGCGCGGTGGACACCGCCATCGAGTCCATCCGGCGCGGGGCCTATCACTACGTGACCAAGCCCTTTCGCGTGGAGGAGCTCGCGCTCTTCATCCGCCGCGCGCTCGAGGAGTCGGCCCTCCGGCACGAAGCACGCGCCCTGCGCAAGGCGCTGCGCTCCACGCTCGACAACGTCATCGGCGACAGCGCGGCCATGCGCGAAGTCTTCGACTTGATCCGCCGCGTCGCCGATTCGAGCGCGCCCGTGCTCCTGCTCGGCGAAACGGGGACCGGCAAGAGCCTCCTCGCCCGGGCCATCCACGTCGAGAGCGCGCGCAGCGCGGCGCCGTTCGTGACGGTGAACTGCTCGGCCATCCCCGAGAACCTGCTCGAGAGCGAGCTCTTTGGTCATGTGCGCGGCGCCTTCACGGGGGCGACGGACGCGCGCCTCGGCCTCTTCGCCGAGGCCAACGGCGGCACGCTCTTCCTCGACGAGATTGGCGAGATGAGCCTCCCGCTCCAAGCGAAGCTGCTTCATGTCCTCGAGGTGGGCCGCGTGCGCCCGGTGGGCAGCGACAAAGATCGCAAGGTGGACGTGCGCATCGTGGCGGCCACCAATCGCCACCTCCGCTCCAGCGTGGCCGCGGGCCTCTTTCGCGAGGACCTCCTGTACCGACTCGACGTGATCGCGGTGGATGTCCCTCCTCTCCGCCGCCGCAAAGAGGATATTCCGCGTCTGGCGGCGCACTTCCTCGCCGCCGCCCAATCGCGTCACCCCAAAGCTACCCTTCGCCGCCTTTCGCGTGACGTCATGGATGCGCTCCTGGCCTACGCCTGGCCCGGCAACGTCCGGGAGCTCGAGCACGTCATCGAGCGCATCACTCTTTTGTGCCCCGGCGAGCAGGCTGCGCTCGCGGATCTCCCGAAGAACCTTACGAGCCCAGCCGGCGCGGCGAACCCCGCGCGAGCCGCGGATATGGCATTTGGCGACGAGGTGCTCCCGATTCGCGAAATCCAACGCCGTTATGCGTCGTGGGCGCTCCAAAAGCTCGGCGGCGCCAAAATGGCGACCTGCGAGGCGCTCGGGATCGACTCGAAGACGCTCGCCAAATGGCTCAAGGAGCCGGAGGGATAAACGGGATACGGGGAATCGACGGAAGCGGCGAAATCGACGGAATCGACGCCGTCGCGCGCGAGCGCGCATATCGAACGAAGCCCTCGAGCGCCATGACGGGCCAGAGGTGCACCCATTCGCCCGGGCGCATCCGAGGGTCCTTCGCCTGCGCGAGCGCGGTGCGATGGAACGCCTCGGCGTCGACGAGGCCGAGCTCCTCGAGGTGCACGGGGTGGGTCAGATCGGAGAACGCTTCGAAGCCTCCCGCGGCCGCGAGGAGCTCACGCAGACCCTCTTCGACGTGGGCCTTGTCCGGGCGCAGCCGGATCCGATCGGGCACCAGCCCGCGGATGGCGTGGCGGAACAGGCCGCGCATGCGCCCGCCGAAGAAGAGGTGCTCGAGCGGCAGCCGCATGACGAAGGCGACGAGCTCCGGATCGAGGTACGGATCGATCCGCTTTATGCCGGTCGCCGCCTCGAGCTGCGCGCGCGCGGTCGCGTGGTTCGAGCGCACGCCGTCCGAGGCAAATGAGGCGAAGCGCTCGTCGCATGTCGTGCCGGGAAGGCGCCGCACCGGATCCCGTCGAAGGTGCTCGCGCAGCCGGGGCCCCGCCCAAGACCACGCCGCGCGCACGGCCGCCCATCGACGAAGGCGCCTCACGGGATGGGGGATCCGGCGCGCAAGGGCCGGCGCGACGATGAAGCGCAGGACGCGCTCGAGCGGGTGACAGGGCGAATACACGGGGATATCCAGCGCCCGGCGTGCGGCGGCCAAGGCCCCGCCGCGCTGGCGATGCGTCTCGAGCAGCGCGTACCGGTCGCCGTCGAAGAGCTCGTCGCCGCCTTCCCCGCTCAAAATGAGCTCGACACCGCGGGCGCGCGCCACCGCGCCAATCGCGAGCTCCGCCCCCGCACCCGGGCTGATGACGGGGCATGCGTCCATCACCAGCGCGTCGCGCGTGTACGGTCCGCCCGCCCGCGGCGGCAGCCGAATCGGCACGATGCCCAAGGCCGCAACGAGCTCGCGGAAGTACGGCCGATCGTCCCCCACGCCCCCGTAGTCGAGCGCGATGGCCTCGACCTCGGGCCTGCCCGCGCCGCGCGCCTCCGCGATCGCCGCCGCGAGCAGCCCGCTGGAGTCGACGCCGCCCGCCGCCAGGACCGCGACCCGTTCGGTGCCCGTCAGGGCGCGTTTGACAGCGACCAAGATGAGGCGGCGAAGCTCGTTCGCGGCGTCCTGCTCATCGATCCCGGTGAGCGGCTCGAGGGGGCGCCAGAGTCGCTCCTGGGTGCGCGCGCCCTCCGGCGATACGCGCACCCGATGAAAAGCCGGGACCCGGAAGACACCACGATAAGGCGTCGCCGCGGGATCGCCGTCCTCGAGCGACAGGAGGTCGGCGAGAAAGTCGCCGTCGATGCGCGGACGGTGGGAGAGCTGCAGCAAGAGCGGCTCGAGCCGCGGCGAGACGAGGACACGCCCCGCGTCGCTCGCGTAGTAGATGGCACCGCCGTGGGCGCACGCGTCCGACGTGAGCTCGATCGCACGTGCATAGACCTCGACCGTCACGTTCACACGCTGTTCGGGCGCCGGAGGATGGGAAACTGCCCGAGGCGATCCGGAAACGAAAGTGTTTTGGCAAATGTCACATCGCGCACGCTCCCCAGATAAACCAATTTGGGAGGTACATAGACAGGGCGAGAGACAGCGCGAGCGTTCGGTTCGGGAGCTCGAGGAATATCCGGGCACGTCGGCGCGACGCCCGCGTCGGTCGATTTTCGAGTGTTCGCTTGGGACACGGGAGCCTCCAACTCTGGCATGCGGCGCCCTTCGATGCAACGAAGGACATGATCGTGATTCGGCCGCGCTATGCTATTTTGTTTCCCGGGCAACATGGAGATTGTTCGCCAGCTCGGATGCGCAATCGAAATCGCTTGGCGAAATGTCGATTATGAAAGCGCGAGCTTTCCCGATCTCGCGGCTGAGCATCTGCGAAAGGCCGCGCTTCACCAGCGCACGACCCCCGATACCATTCTCGATTGGGCGCTATCCACGCTCGAGTTCCCACCGCAAGCGGATCCAAAGGGGGAATTTGGAGAGCCGCCGATAACGCTCTTCATGGGGCGCAGGTTTCATATCGATGCGCTCTTCTGGGTCGACAGCGTCACCGAGATTCACCAGCACGCCTTCCGCGGCGCCTTCCAGGTGCTCGCGGGCGGCAGCATCCAGACGAGCTACAGTTTCGCGCGGGAGCGGGTGATCACGGGGGAGCTCCAGGTGGGGCGGCTGCACGCAACCGAGAGCAAGTTGCTGCGCGCGGGCGACGTCGAACCCATCCGGGGCGGAGATCGTTCGATTCATGCGCTCTTCCACCTCATGCGACCATCGGTGTCTCTGGTGGTGCGCACCAAATCGGAGCAGAGCCTCCTTCCCCAGTATTCCTACCTCCCACCCGGCATCGCCTACGACGCGCTTTACAGCGATCCCCATGCGCTCCGCACCGTTCAGATGGCCGAGCTCCTTTGCGCCCTCGACGATCCACGGTTCGAGGAGCGCCTGGTGGGCGCGATCGCGCGCTCCGATCTGCACACCTGCTTTTTGCTGCTGAAGAAGCTCCGCTCCCTCCCCGATCGAAGCCTCTTCGCGCGTCTCGTGGACGCGGCCGCGCAACGCCACGGCGCCATCGCCCAAACGTTCGCCGCGGCGTTCGAGGAAATGGCGCGGCAGGAGTCCATCGTCCACAAGCGCACCCTGGTCAAGGATCCGGAGCTGCGCTTCTTTCTGGCGCTTCTCCTCCACGCGACGTCGCGCCAGCCGATCCTCGAGCTCACGCGCGCGCACGTGCCTCATCGCGATCCAATCGAAACGGTGCTTGGGTGGCTGGTGGCGCTCTCGAAGGTGACACTCAAGTTGCAACTCGGCGGCACGCCGTGGGAGCCGAACGCGTTTGGACTACCCACGTTGGACGACACGATGGTCGACGTCATCCGCCGACGGCTGCGCGGCGAGCCGCTGGCGGCGATCGGCGAACCGCGATTTCGGCAGCTCTTTGCGAGCTTGGGATCGACGTCGATGTTTCGTGGGCTCTCGTTCGACTCCAGGAGTGGGATGGATGGGGCCGTCGGTGGCCGATGACGCTAGACTGGCACGATGGTGTCGAATAGCCGGATTCAGAGCGTCTTGCGTGATTGGTTGCGCCGGTATGGCGCATTTCCTTGCGTTATTTTCGACATCGACGAGTTCAGCGTGTACGCATCGTCGTACGGCGCTGCATCGGCGGCGGCCGCTCTCTCGAAGCTCGACGGCCTTTTCTCCAAACGAGCCGCGGACGCGGGCGGGCATATGCATTTCTTCGAACACGATCGGTTCTTGATTGCGCTGCCTACCCACCGTTACGAAGAATCGGTGACCTGGGCCGAACGATGCGTCGACGCGGTGGGCGAGCTCGACCTCGCGTTCTCCCAACGTGAATCACCCTCGGTCGTCCGCTTGACGGTGACCGCGGCGGTCGTCTCGGTCGAATCGCGAATCGAAATCGAACGATTTGGGCGGCATATGGATGACTTGCTTCGCGATGGCAAATTCACGGGTGGAAATACCGTCATTCGCGACCGATGAATCGAGAGGCATTCACGCGCTTCGCCGGGTCGAACCGCAGCGACGCGACGGGCGGTCAGCTCGCGCCCATCTGGAAATCGACGTGGATGTCCGTGGTCACCCCCGGCGAGACGAACCGACGAAACACGCCGCGCGCACCATCGTCGCTCACGCTCACCAATTCACCCGGCTCCGCGTCCACATAAACGAGTCGCGGTGCGGTGCCGGCGCTGGCTTGGACGAAAATCTTCGTTTGTGCTTCGCCGTCGACGCGTACCGAGTAAACGGCGAGGTCGGGGCGGTTTTTGGGGATAACGGGACCATCGTAAATCACCGTAACGGTCGGCTCCGAGGCGGCGACCACCGCGGCGTCCGAGACCTTGCCGCCTTGGTGGCAGCCGGCGACGCCAGCCACGAGGGCCGCGGGGACGAACAGGGTCGAGAGCAAACGGGCGATGTTGGCGTTCATGATGATTGTCCTTCGCAGGAGAGGTTCGAGAAATTTCAACGCTCCCGATGCGGGGCGCTGTCGATTTCTGCCAACCCCTGTCGCAACCTGCGTGCCACCTCGCAAGCTGCGCGAAATCGAGCCATTTCATGTACTTGTAACCCCATCCCCCACCGTTTCCCGGCGGCCGCGGCCGCGTTCGTGGGACGCGTCCCAAGATCGGGACGGCGCGGGCATCGATGCGTCACCCCACCCGACGTGCGTGCCCCGCATACGCCAGCAAGGTGGAGCGGGTGAACGTAAAGGTGAAGTCGGGCGCCACGACGCCGGTGCGCAGCATGTTCCAGAAGGCGCGTCCCAAGCGCGGCCTCGAACCCACGAATCGAACGGAGTCCATGCCGTGGGCCCGACATGTCTTCTCGAGATCCGCCGGTTTGTGAAACAGGTGGAGCACGTGCATGTCCTTTGGCGTGTTTTGCACGAACCACTCGACGCCTTTGATGATGACGAGCCAGGCGAGCGGATTCCGATTGAACGTATGAAAGACGAAGATGCCGCCGGGGGCGAGGACCCGCGACATTTCGGCGATGACCCGGCCCGGATCGGTCACGTGCTCGAGAAAATCCATGGCGCACACCGCATCGAAGGCGCCGTCGGCGAAGGGGAGCGCGTTGGCGTCGCCATGACGGTAGGAGACGGTTCGCGTGGAGTCATGGGTGCGGGCCACGTCGAGGGCCTCGGCGGCTGTGTCGAGACCGGTCACCCGATGCCCTCGGGCGGCCAGGTAATTCGCCAGAAAGCCTGCACCGCAACCCACGTCGAGGACGGTGCGCGGGGCGGCCCCCAGGGTTTGCTCCTCGATGGTGCGCGCGACCCATGGATTCAAGAGGCGCGACTCGGCTCGAAGCAGCGCGACGGGATCGTCGTCGGCGTCGTACCACCGATCGCCGAGGGCTGCGTAAATGGTATTGTTCACACTGCGGAGCGGGTAGGTGTTCGGTTCCATGGTCCCCAGTAGATCCCTTGGTAGAGTGCGAAGCTCGAGGTGAGCGCGAGCTGAGCTTTCAAAATGACGTTGTTCGGGTCCTCGAGCCACAAGAGGCCGGCCGCGAAGAATGCAATGGGATGAAGCCCGAAGAGGAGCGCGTGAATCCAGCTCTCCTTGGCGCTGCACAACTGCTTGTGCACGAACTCGTCTTTGGTCACGAAGAGACACGATGCGATCGCCAGCGCCGCGTACACCGCGAGCGCGCCCGGCATTTCGGGGCGGCGAAAGACGAGCCATGCGTAGCAGGCGGTCACCGTCAACGTATCGAGCGGGTGCCCGATGCGCTCCCAACGCGGTAAACCTCGGCGGCGATGAAACCACCCTTCGTCGACGCCCATCAAGGCGCCTTGAACGAGGAAGGGGAGGGTCAAGAGGGTCGTGTTCATCGTTTTCGAAAGATGCTCCCGCAGATGGTGAGGCCGGGGCCGAAGGCCAGGCTGACCACGGGGGTTCCCCTCGGGGCGGCGGGATCCTCGAGGACGCGCATCCAAATATGGGGCAGGGTGGCGGAGGACATGTTCCCGAAGTCGAAGAGCACGCCCCGGCTGGCGGCGATTTGATCCTCCCGCAGCTCGAGCAGCCGGCCGACTTCGTCGATGATCTTCGGCCCTCCCGGGTGCACGGCAAAGACGGTTTGGGCGAAGTAGGTCGCGGGGTCGAGGCCGGCTTTGTCGTAGAGGCGCGCTACGAAGGTTCCGAGCGCGCCGGCGATGCGCGTGGGGACGTCGCGCGAGAGGGTCATTTGCATCCCCCAATCGGTCATCACCCACGTCATGGCGTCGGCCGAATCGGGGACGATGGTCTCGGCGAGCGCCAGCACTTCGAACGATGGCTCCTCCGTGGCAGCGGAGAGCGAATAGCGGATGAAGCCATCGGCAAAGAGGCTCTGCACCACGAATTGTTCGGGCGTGTGGGTGCTCGGATCGAGGTGAAGACTGCAAAGCTCCGTGTGCACCACGTCGACCCGCGCGTCGGCCTCCTGCGCGGTATCGTCTGCGAGCACGAAGCCGCGCGCCATCCGAAGCGCAGGGACGGCCGCATAACACCCCATGTGGTAGGCGTGCGTGATGCGCGTTCGCCCGCCCCAGCCACGGCGCGCGACCATCCGTTGCGCTGCGCTCGGCGAGGCGTAACCCGTGCAGGTTACATGGATTAAATCCGAGGGCGCGGCCTCTTCCTGCGCGTACTCGGTCCAAAAGTAGGCCATCACCGTATGGGCGTACCGTCGGTTGCGCGCGCCCATGCCCTTGCCGCGGGGGTTCTGGTGAAGATCGTAGATCTCCCGCGAGGACCAGTCGGTGCTCGTCACGTCGGCGATGGACGAGCCGCGGCGCGCGATGCGATCGGCGCGGCATGCGCAGCGGTCGATCAGCTTCTCGATGTGCCGGCGAAGGACTTCACGCTCGGCGCCTTCGAGCCCGCGCAGCGCCGTCTCGGACGCGACGTGCGCGGATGCGAGCCATGCCAGCGTATCGCTCTGGCGTGTCTCGTACGTGGGACGCGCCATCGAAAATCGATTCAGAAAACAAGGAGCACCAAAAGAACGCGAAGAGCCAGGAGGCAACCGCGCGGGGGTCGAGCTCATTCGTCACCCGATGTCAAAAGAGCGGGGGCTCGTGGAATGGAATGCCCCTGCGGCAACCTGGCGGTGAGGAGCCAACCTGCCACGATGCCGGTTTCGAAAAGGGCGTCCAGCAAATAGACACGCGAGATGCGCCCCTTCGAGACGAATACGATGTCGCAGAGCGCGAGCGCCGTTGCGCTCGAGATGCCCAGAAATGTCGATTCCGAGCGGGCGCGTCCGCGCGCACCGATCGCGAGCGTGGCCCCCACCGCGGCGATGAGCAGCCCGATGGTTTGCGCGAGCCACATATCGCGTTTCGGTCCCGTGACCGCTTGGAACGAGCGCGGGCTCACCACGGGCCAAATGCCCGTTCCAACGAACACAGCGGATTGAACTGCAGCGACGAGTTGCCTTGCATTCATATCGCCTGCAAAGAGCATATGGCGTTCCCAGTTGCGCTCAGCTGCTGCATCCGGCGCCGATCGGGAAGCGCGTTCATCACCCACGTTTCGTCACGGACGAGGCGTGGGATGTCCGCTGGGGCGAACGCGGGCCCGCGCTCCCGACGTTCGAGGCGCGCGAGGCATGCTCGTGAATCCGGAGCCGCCTTCGGACACCGCGTGCAGACTGAGAAGCGCCAAAGCACGGTGGTGCGAGGGCGGCCCACGGGTGGCGCATTCGTCCGAAGCGTCGCGCGCCATCGGCGGGTATTGCATCCCGTGGGCGGTCCCTGGATAGTTCCAAGCTCGTGCGATGATGCGAACCCACCTTTTGACCGCGGGTACCGTCTTGGGGGGCGACTTTACGGTGATGCACCCCCTCGACCGGGGCGGCATGGGGGCCGTTTACGTCGTTTCGCAGCGGAGCACCGAGAAGCTGCGGGCGCTCAAGGTCATGCACAGCGAGATCGCCGCCGATCCGGCGCTGGCCCGGAGGTTCGAGCAGGAGGCGCGCGTGGGGGCGCGCATCGACAGCGAGCACGTGGTGGAGGTCATCGCGGCGGGGACCGATGCGGCGCTGGGGGCTCCCTATCTCGTCATGGAGCTGCTCGAGGGAGAAGATCTACGGCGGCGAATGCACGAGCGCGGCCCCATGGGGGCGGGCACCGTGCGCGCCGTCTTCGAGCAGCTTTGCCATGCGATGGCCGCCGCGCACCTCGCGGGCGTGGTGCACCGCGATCTCAAACCGGAGAATATCTTTCTCGCCAAGTCGCGCAGGGCAGGGGATGCGCCGTTCGTGCTCAAGGTGCTCGACTTCGGCATCTCCAAGCTGGTGCAAGAGGCGCAAACGCGCGCCACCCATGGCACCATTGGCTCGCCGCTGTGGATGGCGCCGGAGCAGACGGCGACCGGCCCGGTGACCGCGGCGGCCGATACATGGGCCCTGGGGCTCATCGCGTATCATCTCTTCACCGGGAGCTATTTCTGGCGTGCGGCCAAGAGCGGCACCACCATCCAACTTCTGCGCGAAATCGTGTTCGAGCCCATTTCGAGCGCCAGCGCGCGCGCCCGCGAAGAGGGGCTCGCGGAGCGATTGCCGCCCGCCTTCGATCTCTGGTTCGAGCGCTGCGTGGCACGCGATCCCGGCGCGCGCTTTCCCGACGCCAAGAGCCTTTGGGAGGCGATGCGCGTTCTTCTGGCCACCCCCGACGCGATGGCGGAGACCTTGGCCGCGCGTCCTCTAGCCGTGCCCGCGCCGCCGCGGTTTGCGTTGGAGACGAGGGACGCCATCCCCTATCCCGCGCCGCGGCCGAGCCCTCCGCCGCGGGACGTGTCGAAGGAGACGCCCATTTCGACCGCGCAGGTCACTCCTCTTCCCACGCCACCGCCGCGCCCTCGCTCGCCGGTGGTCCTCGCCTCCGGGGTCGCCATTGCTCTCGCGGCAACCGTCGGAGGCTGGCTCATCACGCACCGGCCGAATCCAAGCGCGCCCTCGGCCCAAGTCGTTTCACCCGTGGCAAACGCCATATCGGCGAGCACCCCGCCCATCGCGGAGTCGCCTTCGTCCGAACCCTCCGCCGCGCACCAAGCCTCCCCGGCCCCCGAACCTTCCGCGGCCCCCGAGGTCCCGAGGACGGTCACGCCGCACACCTCGGTCCCGAAACCGGTGGCCTCGGCGGAGAAGCCGGCAACCCCAGTCGCAAAGCCCCCCGCCATGGCCCCCACGGGCTCGCCCATGAAGGACGGATTCGCGGACCCCATCGGCCTTGGCCTCAATGGCACCTCCGCGGTCATGACGAAGGTGCAGGATCGCCAGGTGCGGCTGTTTTCGCGCGTCGTCGCGAATGAGAGCAATGTGGCCGACGCGGTCGTTCGAAAGGCCATCGACCATTATCCATGGGGCTATCTCCGCTGTTACGATCGCACCGTCGGCGGCGCCAAGGATCTTCCCGAAGGGGTGGTCACCGTGTCGTTCGACATCCTCGACCAGCTCCCGCGCCATGGAAAGCTGGAAGGATCCACCATCGCCAACGATCCGTTCAACGCGTGCGTGGTGAGCACCCTCCTCGGCCAAACCATCAACGCGGCCGGCCCCGATGGCAAAGGCCGCGTCGTCTATGCATTTCGGTTCAAGGTCATGGATTAGGCGCCACCGCCGCGCGATCCGCCGGCTCGTCCTTCGCGCGGTACAAGCGGAATCCGCCGGCCGCCTCCGCGAAGACGAAGCGCTCGCGGAGCGCCGCGTGGACCTCGGGGGGAAATAGCCCGGGGGCGGGCGAGTCGAGCACCCCGCCCTCGACGACGATGCACCGCGCCTCGCGACGCCGCACGTCGCCGGCCCATGTCTGCACGGGAAAACGCCCGATGCGCGCGAGGTGCTGGGTGGCGAAGGGCGTAGTCACGATATGGCCATCGATCGCGAACTCGATCCCGGGGCGGTCTCCGAGGACGATATCCCCGGGGCGCTCGATGCACGTGGCGCGGGCGCGCTCGAGGAGGGCCACCCGCTGCGGTTCTTTCTCGAAGGCCTCCAGAACGCCGATCGCCGTGGCCGCGAGGAGCCAAATGGCGTGAAAGAAGAGCGCCGCCGAGAACGCGACTTTGGCGCGCGGGGCCAATTCCACGGGCCGCAGCGAGGAGACGACGGCCACCGCGCCCATGGCCGGCTCCATCCAATAATTGGAGGCGCTCCCCCGTTTCCCGAGGGCGAACACCGCCCACGCGAGGCCCACGGCCAGCCCGCCCAAGGCGATGCGCCCCGACTCCGTCTTTCTCTGCGCCCACGCGACTCCGAGGGCCGCGATGGCCGGAAACGCAAACAGCAAACGACGCGACACTTGGTCCCACCAAAACGCGAGGTCCATCCCCTGATCGAGGGTGCGCGTCAGGTGGGCCCACCACTGGCCTTCGCTGACATACCGCAGGCCCAGCACGACCACGACGCTCACCACCAGCCCCGCCGCGAGCGCGCGCATCGCACGGCGCGGCGCCTGGAGGAGCTCGGCCACGCCTGCGCCCAGCGCCAGCCCCAACACGTTGGGCTTCAGCCAAAAGGCGAGCGCAAACAAAACGCCGGAGCGCGCGTCCAATCGACCTGCGCGGACGCCCCGCGCGAACGCATATCCGGCGAGCGCCACGGCCACCGAATCGGGGCGCCCGCACGTCGCAAAGAGGGTGACCACCCAAATGCCGCCCGCCCACGCGGCCGCCACCCACCCCCCGGGGCGAGACGATGGACGGGCGGTGGCTGCCAACGCGGCGAGCGTTCCAAACCAGGTGAGGCCCGCGATCCCCTGGGCCGCCATCACCAGCGAGCCGCCGGGCGCGAGCGAGAGCACCCACGACCAAATGGGCAGATACACCACGTACGCGCGCACCGGAAACGGCCCTTGATCGAACGCGCCGGCGACGGGATCGGTGTAGAGGGGAAGCTTGGCCTGCAGGCGAACGGCTTCGTGCAGCGGCTCGGCCTCCCCATAGAGCAGCACCCGATGACCGAAGAAGCGCACCGCGAACGCGAGATCGAACGCGACGGCCGCGAGCAGAGCGAGCAAGGTGGCCAGTCCGAGGAGCGCGCCGATGCGCAGGAGAACGTCGTTTTTCGATCGCGGGCGGGCTTCCATTCGAACGCGGTTTTTACCCGCATATCCCGGCGGCGAACAGCCGCAACGGCGAGGGCACCCGCCGCGCGGGGATCACGGGATGCGCGCCCCTGGCGCAAATCGACCGAGCGATCCACATTGCGAGGCATGTCGAACATCGGTCCGCTTGCCGCCTACCCCGCGTTGCTCGTTCGTCAGAGGCGCGAGCTCGGGGAGTTCTTTGGTTACGAGTCACGCAACAAGTACGAAGTGCTCACCGCAGAAGGGCACCCCGTGCTGTACGCGGCCGAGTCGGGCAAAGGGTTTGGCGCCGTGCTGGCGCGGCAGTTCTTCGGCCACTGGCGCACCTTCGAGATCCACGTGTTCGACATGTACCGAAACCCGGTGCTGCGCGCGGTGCACCCGTTCCGCTTCTTCTTTCAGCGCCTGGAGGTCTTCGACGCCAGCGGCAACCTCCTCGGCGCGATTCAGCAGCGCTTTGCGCTCTTCAGCAAACGCTTCGACGTGCTCGACCCCGCGGGCAACCTGCTCTTTACCGTGAGCTCGCCCTTTTGGCGCATGTGGACCTTCCCGTTCGAGCGCGCCGGAAGGCAGGTGGCGGTCATCGCCAAGAAGTGGGGCGGCGTGGTTCGCGAGCTCTTCACCGACGCCGACACTTTCCGCGTCGACTACCAACCCGAGCTCTCACCCCCCGAGCGCGCCCTGGTGCTCGCCGCCAGCCTCTTCATCGACCTTCAATACTTCGAAAAAAAGGCCGAGGCCTGAACGCTCGACCCCATCAGCCCAGCGCCTGCGCCGTAAGCTCGTACGAGCGCCGGCGCGCCGCAGGGTCGAAGGCGTGGGTGGCCACCATGATCTCGTCCGCCGCCGTGCTCTCCGCGGCGGCTTGGATGCGCGGGCGAACCTGGTCGGGGGTGCCCACGATCTGGTTTCGCCGGTAGTAGGCCACCGCGGCCTCTTCTTCGCGCGTGAAACCATGAGCGAGCGCGTCATCGGGGCTGAGCAGCCGGCCCGGGCGGCCGGCGCGCAGCTGGGCGAACGAGACGAGCACCGAGGAGGCCATGCGGGTCGCCTCCAGCTCCGTGTCGGCACAAAAGACGGAGAGGGCGAGGATGGAGTATGGACGATCGAGGGCGCCCGGCTGGAACCGTTCGCGGTAGATGCGCATCGGCTCCTCGGGCGGATCGGGGCTGAAGTGGCCGGCGAAGGCAAATCCGAGCCCCAGCTCGGCGGCCAGCTTCGCGCTGTACGAGCTCGAGCCGAGGAGCCAAATGGGCGGCAAGCTCACGTCGTCGGGCATGGCGCGGATCGAGGCGAAGGGGTGGGTCGCCGGCAGCGCGCCCTCGCCAAAGCCCATGAGCTCGCCCAGCTGCTCGCGAAAATCATCGACCACCAGGGCCTGGCGCGAACGCCGGAGCGCCAGGGCCGTCAGGGTATCGGTGCCGGGGGCGCGCCCGATGCCCAGATCGATTCGCCCGGGGTGCATGGCCTCGAGCAATCGGTAGGACTCGGCCACCTTCAGCGGGGAGTGGTTCGGCAGCATCACGCCGCCCGCGCCCAGGCGGATGCGCGAGGTGGAGAGCGCCACGTGGGTGATGAGGATCTCGGGCGTCGTGGTGGCGATGCCCGGCATGTTGTGGTGCTCCGCGTACCAGAGTCGCACGTAACCGCAGCGTTCCACGGTGCGCGCGAGCTCGACCGACGCCTTGACGCTTTCATGGCTGGTACTGCCGCGAGCCAGGGGGACTAGATCGAGGGCGGAGAGCGGTATCGACATGATGGACACACACGGCCAGATATGGATAGGCTGGCGACCAATTCGGTAGTGTCCATCGAAAAATTTGGCAATGGGCGGAACCTTCGCCGAGCATGCCAGGGGCAGAACCTTCTCGCATTCCCTTCACAAATCTGATCAAAAGGAATCGTGATTTCTTCGGCGTTCATTCCCGTGGCCAGGCTCCACGCGGAATCGGTGATGGTGACTCGCATGGAAGGGCTCGGGTGCTCGTACGAGGAGATCCCGATGCCGCTCATCACCCTTACATTCGACTACTGTGGTCATGACAGCAAGGATGGGGAGCCGGAGCGGGACCGGGCCGGCGAGCAACGGGCTCGGCACGCGATCGAGCGCCTTGGTGCCGTCGACATCCAGTGCGTCGACGACATCGAGCCGCCGATGGATTGCCAAGCCGACTTCATCGTGCGAGCCTTCGGCGACGACCACTCCTACTGTGCCTTCACGGCACATGCCGTTCCCAA
This sequence comes from Sorangiineae bacterium MSr11954, assembly GCA_037157815.1. Taxonomy (NCBI): domain Bacteria; kingdom Pseudomonadati; phylum Myxococcota; class Myxococcia; order Myxococcales; family Pendulisporaceae; genus Pendulispora; species Pendulispora albinea. The sequence continues at coordinate 9,553,299 of CP089984.1, read as the reverse complement.
GCTGCGCGCGCAGGGCTTTCGGGTCGAGATCGACAAGGACTACCCGTTCCAGGTCGTCGACCCGCAGACCCCGTGGTTCGCCGCCATCGAGCCGTGCGACGACGAGCTGCCCGACTGGTTCAGTCTGGAGCTGGGCGTCGAGGTCGATGGCAAGCGCGTCGATCTATTGCCGCTGGTGCTCGAGCTCATCGACCGGGCCGGCGAGGGCGAGGGCGGGCTCACCTCGCTCGAGCGCGGCTTCCCCTCGACCTACTCGATGCGCGTCACCGACACGCACAACGTGACCATGACGAACGAGCGCCTGCGCGCGCTCCTCCACGTGGTCATCGAGCTCTGGCAAGGCGCGAAGCCCAAGGAGGGCAAGATGGTCTTCCCCGGGGTGCGCGCCCCCGCCCTGGTGCCGCTCCACGAGACCTTCCGCGAAGAAGGCACGCGCATCTCCTGGCGCGATCCCGAGCACGTGGCCGAGCGCGCCTTCGGCGTCATGAGCCGCCCCAAGAAAGCCCCGCGCCCCGCCGCGCTTCGCGCCACCTTGCGCTCGTACCAAGAGGAGGGCCTCGCCTTTCTGCAGCACCTGCGCGCCAATGGCGTGGGCGGCGTGCTGGCCGACGACATGGGCCTCGGCAAAACGCTGCAGACCATCGCCCACATCTGCACGGAGAAAGAGCAAGGCCGCCTCGATTACCCCGTGCTGATCGTGGCCCCCACCAGCCTGACGGGCAACTGGCAGCGCGAGCTGGGCAAGTTCGCGCCGCACCTGAAGGTGACCCTCTTTCGTGGCCCGGGGCGGCATGCCTTGTGGGGCGAGCTCCCCGGCAGCGACGTGGTGATCACCACCTACCCCATCCTGGTCCGCGACGAAGAGCGCCTCTCCAAGCAGCACTTCCACATGGCGGTGCTGGACGAGGCGCAGGCGATCAAGAACACCACCAGCCTCGCCAACAAGGCGATCAAGATGATCGACGCCGACCACCGCCTGTGCCTGACGGGCACCCCGGTGGAGAACCACCTCGGCGAGCTGTGGGCCTTGTTCGACTTTCTAAACCCAGGTCTTTTGGGCGATGAGCCTTCGTTTCGAAGGTGTTATCGCGGTCCCATCGAGGTATTGAAAGACGAAGACCGCCTGGAGATGCTGCGCGAGCAGATCGCTCCCTACATCCTGCGGCGGATGAAGCGGGAGGCGGCGTCCGAGCTCCCCGAGAAGACGGAAATGATGCGGCTGGTTCATCTTTCCGGCAATCAACGTGAGCTCTACGAACAAATCCGGGTGGCCGCCCACACCGAGGTTCGCAAGGTGATCAAGTCCAAGGGACTGGCGGCATCGGCGGTGCCGATCTTCGGCGCCCTCTTGCGCCTGCGGCAAGTGTGCTGCGATCCGCGCCTGGTGCAACTGAACGCGGCCCGCGGCGTGCGCCAATCGGCCAAGTACGACGCCTTCTTCGAGCTGCTCGAGGGGCTCTTGGCGGCGGGGCACCGGGTGCTCGTCTTTTCGCAGTTCACGACCATGCTCGGGCTCCTGGGCGACGGCCTGGCCGAGCGCGAGATTCCGTATCTGACCCTGACGGGAGCCACCGTGGATCGCCAAGCCAAGTGCGATGCCTTCGAGAACGGTTTGGCCGACGTATTCCTGCTTAGCCTCAAGGCTGCCGGAACGGGCCTCAATCTGGTGAGCGCCGACATCGTCATTCACTACGATCCCTGGTGGAACCCGGCGGTGCAGCTGCAGGCCACCGATCGCGCCTACCGCATCGGCCAACAGCGCCCGGTGTTCGTCTACAACCTGGCGGTGGCCGGCAGCGTCGAAGAGCGCGTGATGCTCATGCAGCAAAACAAGCAGCGCGTCTCCACCATGCTCCTCGGCGACAAGCCCCAGCAAACACCGGGGCTCACGGCCGAAGATGTGGAAACGCTCTTTTCACCGCTGGAGGACGGGGAGCGCGGCGGTCATGTTCGCGCGACCCCACGGGTCGTCCACGCCGTGCACGAAGACGTTTCGAGCGGCGCGGCGTGACGTGATAGGCCACGCGCGGGTGCCATCGCAGGGGCGATTGGCGCCCGGCGATGGTTTACGCGTTGCGTGCATGGAAAGCGCTTGCCGGGGCCTGTGCGGCGTTCATAGTCTCGTCATGGATATCGACCGTCGAAGTGCTTTGATTGGACTGGGTGCGACGATGGGGGCAATGGCGTGCGGAAACGTTTCCGCGAAGACGGGGGGTGAGGCGATGGAGTCCCAAGAGAGCGAGCTCATCGCTCCACCGGAAAAGTCGGATCCGCGAGGGCTCGCGTCGAACGAAAATTATTGGCGGAAGGTAGCCCGCCAATACTCGGTCGACCCCGACTTCGTGAACCTGGAGGCGGGTTACTTCGGCCTCATGGCCCGGCCCATTCTTCGTGAATACACGCGCCGGATCGAAGCGCTCAACGCGAGCAACTCGCATTACATGCGCACGCACCTGGAGGCCGATTACGAGGCCGTGCGCGAGCGGGTCGCGAGGTTGCTCCGGGTCTCGCCCGAGGAGATCGCGTTCACGCGCAACGCGACCGAGGCGCTTCAGCATCTGATTGGCAATTACAAGAACATAAAAGCCGGCGATACGGTGCTTTATGCCGATCTGGATTATCCGGATATCCAGCAAGTCATGAATTGGCTGCAGAGCCGCCGGGGCGCCGTGGTCGCGAAGTTCGACCTGCCGGAACCGGCCACCCGGCAAGCGGTCCTCGACGCCTACGAACGTGCGCTCGCCAAGCACCCGCAAACGAAGCTCTTGCTGGTGACCCACATGTCCAACCGCACGGGGTTGGTCCCTCCCACGAAGGATATCGTGGCCATGGCGCGCGCCCGCGGGGTGGACGTCGTCGTCGACGCGGCGCACTCGTGGGCCCACCTCGATTGGGGCGTGCCGGATCTCGGGTGCGACTTCGCGGGCTTCAACCTTCACAAATGGCTGGGCGCGCCGCTCGGTGCAGGCTTCATGTACATCCGAAAAGAGCGCCTCGACGACATCGACATCGACTACGCAGACGACGAATTTCCGCCGACCGACATCCGATCCCGCATTCACATGGGCACGTGGAACGTCGCCGTCCTCAACACGATCCCCACCGCGCTCGATTTTCATCTCACCATCGGCGCGCGCAACAAGGATGCGCGGCTTCGCTATTTGCGCGATCGCTGGGCGCTCCGCGCGCCGGAGGTCGGGCCGTTCGAGGTGCTCACCCCCAACGAGCCCGGGGCTTATGGGGCGATCACGTCCTTTCGAATGACGGGAAAGGTCGCGCCGGCGGACAACAAGGCCATCGCCAAGTGGCTCATGGACCGCCACCGCATCTTCACCGTGGCGCGCGAAGGCGTGGCCAATGGCGCCTGCGTTCGCGTGACGCCGGCGTTGTACAACACGGTGGACCAGGTGGATGCGCTGGTGGACGCGTTGCGGGAGCTTGGACGCAACGGGTTGCCGACGTAGTCTGCGAAGGGCGGATATGACGGCACGTCGAAGCAGCTTCCTTTCTGGTCTCGCTCTTCGGGCACTTCCGGCGCTTCTGGCACCTCTGGCATCTCTGGTGAGCGCGTGCTCGCCCGCGCCGCTGAGCGGCAAGGTGGTGACCAAGGTCGAAAACGGCGAGTCGCGCATTCGGTTTCCGGCGCCGCCGGGGGCGCGCGAAGGGGATCCCGTCGAGTTCTTTCGTGATACGTGCGCCGCCGTCGCCATGTCTGCCCCGACCTCGCCCAATTGCAAAATGCATCCGGTGGGTAAGGGCGTAGTCGTTCGAATCGTCAATCCAAACGAGATGACGGTACGCGTCGATCGCGGCGTCGTCCTTCGCCAGGGCGACGCCGTTCAAGCGCGCGGCACCCCGCGAGAGCCCCAAGCCGCCATGGCGCCGGATGCTGGCGCCGCTCCGAATTCGGGCACCGGGTCCGCGCGCGTGGGACCCGGAGCACCGGCGGCCGCCGACGCGGGCAGCCAGGTCGAGCCCGAGGAGTGGAACGACACGTTCGATGCGGGGGATGGGCCCATTGACTCCGAATGGAACGCGCGCACGCGCACGGTCGTGATCCACTCCATGGCCGGGGAGCCGTTGCCGCCCATCGACCTTGCGCGCGCACCCGTACCCCGACTCCGTTGCCTGCTCATCACGGGCATCGCGGGGAACGCCACCAAGGAGCGACCCACCCTGGTCGTGTTCAGCGTTTCCTTCGGACCGACCACATGCGGAACCATGCTTGGCCGCTCCATGGTGTATCGGTTCGATGGGCGCGCCTGGACCCATTTGGTCGACACGCAAGCCATCGAGCTCCACCTCCGCGCCAATGGGCCCGACCGGGTCGAGTGGAAGTTCAAGAGCGCAGAGAACCCCGTCGACGACTCCCCCTGGACGACCACCGCGCTTCGGCGTTTCCCGCCACCCGAACCCCGCGCGCGACCGGAGCGCCCCTTTGGCTTCACCGAACCGACACAATGACGTTGCGCGCCACCCGCGATCGCGCCGCGGCGTCGTGCGCCGCGGCACCCCTTCGCGATTCGAGAGTGAAAGGCACGATCGCAACCTTGCAACGTTTGAAAGCGGGCTCGATCGGAATTCCTCGAGGATCGCGCGGCCAGGCCACTGGCATGAGCTTCGCTAATTAGGATGGTCGGCATCACGTAGACGGCTCTCCCCCCCCGGGCCCTACGTGGTGCCTTTTTCTTTTTGTGCGCGCGGGAGCGAGTTGTCCTCCCGCCGAAAATCTTTGGCCGCGCGCCGAAAGCAACGACGGGTCGGCGTTGGCGAGGCGCTTATCGACTCAATCCGTAGCGCAGCGCGGTGATGCGCCGGACGGCGGTGTTGAAGTCGGCTTTGTCGAGCTCCCCGTTCTGCAGCGCGTTCGCCAGCGCTTCGCGCGCTTCATCGCCCTGGCTCACATCGCCGAACGAGCACAGAATGAGGTCCAACCCCGCCTTGGCCGCCAGCACGCTGCGCTGCCCGACATTGCCGAACGGGTTCAAAGCCCCGGCGATCATGGTCTCGCTGATGGTGACGCCCTTGAAGCCGAGACGCCCGCGCAGCTCGTCGCGCATCACCAGGGGCGAGAGCCCCGCCGGGCGATTCGGGTCCAAGCTCGGATACGTCGCCCACGATGGCATAACCAATTTGACGCCCGCCGCAATCGCGCCCGTATAAGGCGCTTCGTCCACCCGTCGCAGGGTGGAGAGCGGCACGTCGAGGGTCACCGGCGCTTCATCGGTATTTTGATCCACACGCGCCGACCCCAGGCCGGGGAAATGTTTGACGGACGACGCGATCCCGACGCGCTGGTTCGCCACGATGAACCTCGAGGCGAGCAGGCGAACCACGTTTGGATCTTGGCTGTACGAGCGCTCGGGCTTGTCGATGAAATTGCCCGGCTCTCGAAACACATCGAGCACCGGCGCCAAGTTCACATTCATGCCCACACCGTCCAAATTCTCGGCCGCGTCATGGCCCGCCTTCCACGCGAGCCGCGCGGCGTCCGGTGACTCACCGATCTTCTTGGCCGAGATGACGGGCTCGCCGGGCAAGCCCCGAACGGCGCCGCCCTCTTGATCGGTAATGAAGAGCAGCGGCAGATGGATCGGGCTCTCTTTTTGCGCCTTCACGAGCTCTGCGATCACCGCCCGAATCTGCTCCGGGCTCTCGACATTGGCCGACCAGAAATGCACGCCGGCGGCTTCGCCCGCGCGGATGCGATCGAACAATGCTTTGGGCGGCGTAAAGCCGGGGTACGAATAAATGATGCGCTGTCCCGCGCGCTGCGCGGGTGTGAGCGCATCGAGCGCGGACTCGGCGCTCGATGCCGGATCGGGCACCGAGGAAGCTTCGGGGTTCGAGGAGCTGCAGCTCGTACAAATGGTGGCGACTACGACGAAGGGAAGTGCAAAGGAACGGAACATGGGACCTCCAGGACGCGTCGGAATGGCGCAGAATCCTAGAAGAGCCGTGCTCCCATGTCGTTCGCGAACCGCAGCCATGGTATCAATCGTAGAAGATGTGCAATTGACTGCTGCCCACGCGAACGATCACGACGAACCTCGGCTCACGGACCGCAGAATTTGCGATTGTCCGATCCGCCGCCGGTGGAGCGACACGTAAAGTTTGGATTGGCGTGTTGTTGGCAATAGGCGGTGGCTTCGGTGCCCGCGGGGAGGTTGCTCGCCTCGCAGCTCAACACGCAGTACTTCCCTTCCGCGGACTGCACGGGGGCGCAGACTTCTTTGCCGTGCTTGCACTCGCCAGGGACGGCGCAGCAGTCCGCGTCGCTCGTGCAGGTGTGGGTGCAGTAGCCGTCCTTGAGCTGCGTGAGGCAAACGACATGACCTTTCACCGTCGCGGCGTCCAGTCCGACATAGCACTGATTGGCGTTGGAACAGGTGAGACCCGTCGCGGTGGCCGGTGGCTCGCTCTTGTCGTCGCTGGAGCACGCCACGACGAGGAGGCAACCGATCGACGCGAACAGGATGGCGGCGGGTGAGATGTGGCTTTTCACACCCTGGGAGTGGTCCGAGCCGGATTGAATCAGGCAGCACACCGCCGCAACGGGTGCATTTCGAGGCACCCGCCCACGGCGTACGCCGACGGGCGAGCCGAGTCCACCTCGACGATGGGCGCATCGCGCGAATCGACACGGCGTGCGTGTGGTTCATGGCGTAACGCTTGTCGTGCCGTTCATTCTGAAAATGACGCCAACGCCGAATGAGCTCGAAGGGGGCCCGTCCAAGGCTTGGAAAGGGTGGCCCATGACATTGACCTCTTCGCTCTCGATCCGATTTGCGCCCGTCGTCTTCACCGCACTGAGTGCCCTCGCAGGTTGCTCGAGTGAGAACTCGGGGAACCCATCCCCTGGACCCGATCCCGGAGATGCGGGCCTGCTCGACGCGTCCAAGTCGGACGCCGACCCGGGCCAGCCGGGGCCCAAAGCGCCGGCCGTGAGCATCGATTCGAGTTTTGCCGCGGGCTCGGGGATCACGGACGCGACGCATCGTATCTACGCCGCCGCGCCTGGTCCGAATGGGGCTACGTATGTCGCGCTCCGAAAAGCGGGTGGCTCGATTGGATGGGGCAATGGCACCTTGCTGCGCCGCTATCTCGCCGATGGCACCCTCGATGTTTCCTTCGCCACCCAGGGCGAGCTGCCGACCACGCTCGTCGCCAACCCGGCGGCCCTGGCGACGGACTCCGAAGGGCGCATTCTCGTGGGCGGATCGGGGTTCCCCGATTCCACCACGACGGATACGGGCAAGGAGATCGTCGTGGTCCGGGTGACCCCCGCGGGCGCGGTCGACACCACCTATGGCACCGGCGGCCGTACGAAGCTCAATTTTTCAGCCGCGAACACCTGGTCGTCGGCGCTTCATGTTCGAAGCGACCATGGCGCGCTCCTCGCCGTGTATGGGCGCACGAATGGAAAAGATTCGTTTGGTACCTTCCTGATCGGCGCGACCGGCGCGGCCGTCACGGGGTTCGGAACGTCGGGCTTCCTCGGCTCGACCTCCTCGACCGAGTACGGGCTCACCATCGGAGGCGACGCCCTCGTCCCCACCTCGACCCAATTGGAGCGCTTTGGCGCCGATGGAAAGTCGAAGGGAGCCGCCATCCCAACGCGCGTCTCCGGGGCCAAAGCTGGCAAAGACGGCTCCCTCACCGCCGTCGTCACCGACGGCAAAGCATCGAAGCTCGCCCGCTTCTCCGCCGACGGCAAGGAAGACGCGAGCTTCGTCGCCGTCCCGCTGGCCGCGGGCTACCGCGACTTCGTGGTGCTCGATGGCGGGGCCGTCTTCTACTCCGACAGCGAGGGCCTCTCCTGGGTCCCGCCCAAAGGCGGCTCCTCCACGAACGTCGTCAAGAGCAACGCGCTTTCGAGGCTCAAGCTCACACCCGAAGGCAAGCTCCTCGTCGGCGCGACCAACTACACGAAGATCGTTCGTTACGTCTTTTGACGTTCAGGCCGTCGCTCGAAGGCCGGTCGGTGCGCCCGGGCTCCGTGGCCGGCTCAGAGCGACGCGCCAAAGTAAACTTCGACCTCCTTGATCCGCCCGTCCTCGACGCGGATGTATTCGGTATTGTGAAACTTCGCGCCCGTCGTCAGCTCGCATTGGTAGCGAACGAAGGCCGCGCTCCCGTCGACCACGAGGTTTTCGATCCGATGGGAGCGAATCTTGTCGCGATTGGACCAACACCGCTCGAAGTACGTGGCCTTGTCGATGCGGTCGTCGCGCGGGCTCGTAAATCGAAAATCGTCGCTGAGCAGATCGTCGAGCGCCTCCTCGTCCCCCGTCCGATACACATCGAAAATTTTGCGGACCACCTCGGAAACGTCGTGGCTCATGGGACCTCCGGTGAAGTGTACGCCGCGGGCGCATGAGATTCTTGTATTTTGCGCCAATGAGGATACGGATACGGTGTGGCTCAGCGCATCGTGGTCGTCTCCGCCGTGGGTGCCGTCGTGTTGGTGGCGGGAGCGGCTTTGTGGCTCCGTTCGCGCGATGGTCGAGACGCGCCCTCGACGGCCGCGATCGACGGTCGCGCGCTCTACATGGAGCGCTGCGCCGTTTGCCATGGGAAGGACGTCGAGGGCGCGCAGGGCCCGTCCTTGCGCGGGATCGTGGGGCGCAACGCGGGGGGCGATGCGCGCTTTGGTTATTCACGCGCCATGCGCGCCGCCACATGGACCTGGGACCCCGCGACCTTGGATCGGTTCCTCGATGAGCCGAGCGCGCTCGTGCCCGGAACCACGATGGCGCTCTCGACCCGCTCGGCCCCCGAGCGCAAGGCCCTCATCGACTACTTGGCCACGGTGAAGGGCGCGGACGACAAGGCGCCTCCCTCCACATCGGGTCATGGCGGCTTTCGAAGCGATGGGCCCGGCGTGCGCCATCGCGTGACGGTGGCCGAGCTGCCGGCTCCCTTTGCCACGGAGTCCGTGCGCAACAATGCCAAGGTGGTCGACCCTCCCCCGGGCGCGGAGCCCTCGGTCCCACCGGGCTTTCACGCCGCGCTGTTCGCAAAGGACTTGAAGGGTCCTCGCCTGCTCCGCGCCGCGCCCAATGGCGATTTGTTCGTGGCCGCCAGCGATGCCGGTGAAATCCAGGTGCTTCGCCCGCGCCCCGACGGCTCCGGCGCGGAGAGCGTGGAGACGTTCGCCAAGGGGCTCGACGATCCCTTTGGAATCGCCTTTTTTCCGCCTGGCCCATCGCCCCAGTGGGTTTACGTGGCCGAGGTCAACGCCGTGCGGCGCTATCCGTACGCAAACGGCGACAAGACCGCGCGCGGGCCCGCCGAGACGGTGGTCGCCCGCCTCGCGGCCACCGGGGGTGGTCACACCATGCGCGATCTGGCCTTCTCGAACGATGGCCGGCGCATGTTCGTCTCCGTGGGCTCCGCGTCCAATGTGGCCGAGGGCTTGCCGGTGCTCGCGCCCGAGGCGATCCGCGCCTTCGAGGCCACGAACGGTGTGGGCTCGACGTGGGGCGCGGAAGAGCGAAGGGCCGATGTCCTCGCGTTTGACCCCGATGGCAAGAACGCGCGCGTCTTCGCGACGGGTATCCGCAATTGTTCGGGCTTGACGGTGCACCCGAAGACCCACGACGTGTGGTGCGCCACCAACGAGCGCGACAAGCTCGGCGACGATCTGGTCCCCGATTACGTCACCCGCGTGCGCGAGGGTGGCTTTTACGGGTGGCCCTGGTACTACCTGGGCGACCACGAGGATCCGCGCCATGCGGGCGCGCGAAGAGACCTCGCGGGCAAGTCGGTCGTGCCCGACGTGCTGTTGCAATCGCACTCGGCCCCGCTGCAAATATCGTTTTACGAAGGTACCCTATTTCCGCCCGAGTACCGCGAGGGCGCCTATGTCGCGCTCCACGGCTCGTGGAACCGAGGTGGACGCACGGGCTACAAAATCGTGCGCGTCCTCACGCAGGCGGGGGTCCCCACCGGGGAATACGAAGACTTCATGACCGGGTTCGTGATCGACGACGCGAAGGTTTGGGCGCGGCCCGTGGGCGTGACCGCCGGCAAAGACGGCGCGCTCTTCGTGGGCGAAGATGGCAATGGAACGATCTGGCGCGTGACCTACCGCTGATCCTCGAAGATGGCGACGGCGCGCGTCCAGCCGGCCGACGCTGCGCGGATCTTCACGGGGAAGCACGAGATGGAAAAGCCGTTCGGCGGCAGGCTCTCCAGGTTGTGCAGCTTCTCCAGATGGCAATAGCCGATATCGCGCCCCGCCTTGTGGCCCTCCCAAATGAGCGAAGGGTCGCGCGTCTCGCCATATTTCATTGCAGTATGCACGAATGGCGCGTCCCAGCTCCAACCGTCGGTGCCGGTGAGGCGCACGCCGCGCTCCAGCAAGTACAAGGTGGCCTCGCGACCCATACCGCACCCGGCGGGTGACGTAATCGTCGTGGCCATAGCGGCTGCCTGCCCGCGTGTTCACCACCACGATTTCGAGCGGCGCGAGCGTGTGACCGATGCGCGCGAGCTCCTCCTCCACGTCGCGCGCCGTGACCACGTATCCATCGGGGAAGTGACGGAAGTCGAGCTTGACGCCGGGTTGAAAGCACCAATCGAGCGGGACCTCGTCGATGGTAATGGCGCGCGCGCCGCCATCCATGGTCGAGTGAAAATGGTAGGGCGCGTCGAGGTGCGTGCCGTTGTGCGTGATCAGCTCGACCTTTTCGATGGCCCACGCCTCGCCATCGGGCAAATCCTCCTTGGCGAGCCCCTGGAAGAACTGAAGCAGCTGCGGCGCCGACTGGTGGTGCGTGATGTACGTGATCTTCGGCTGATACCCGGGCGGATCGGAGATGACATCGTTTTCGAGGTAGATGGATAGATCGACGATGCGGCGCATGGTGCTCCTTCGAAAAGGCAACGCGGGATCGGCAGAGGTGAACCGATCGTAGCACTCGAACGAGGCGCCCGATGCGCCGTCTTCGGGGGCGGCGACCGGTTACGCCGAATCGAGCCCGCAACGCCGAATCAAGCTCGCAACGCCGAATCAAGCTCGCAACGCCGCGAGGGCGGCCGACACCTTGGCGATGGATACGGGAACGGCCGTTTTCAGCTCGGGGGCGAAGATGGCGACGCGCAGCTCTTCGAAGGCCCATCGAAGCTCGCGCACCGCGAGGGGATCGCGGGCGCTTGCGCGTTTGGCGAGGAAGCTGGACCAGAGCGGGGCGAAGGGGGCGAGCTTGTCCGTGTCTTTGCGGGGATCGGTGACCGCGCGGCCCAATCGAGCTTGGGCGGCGCGGAGGTAGCGCGGAAAGTGCTCGAGGCGCGGCAAGGTGATCGAGGCCATCAGGTCCACGGGGAACAGGTGCTCGAGCTGCGCGTAGATGTCGACGATGGCGGCGCGCCCGCTCGGGTGCTTGGAGGCGGTTTTGAGCGCGCGCAAGGTCTTGTCGAGCTCCGAGGCGACGGCGGCGATGGCGTCGGCGAAGAGACGGAAGACCGGCGCGACGCGCGGCGCGCCGGCCGCGAGCATGCGTTCGAATTCGTTCTTTTGGTGCGGTAGTGGGGTATCTTCACCGAGGCCAAAGGCCATATCCACGATGCGCATCAAGGTCATTTCGCGGAATGTTTCGTTTTCGGCGCGCGATGTCAGGGCGCCGTTGGGGCGGGCAAACGCAGGGGGGATGCGCGGCGCGATGGAGGAGATGGCGCCCTTCGCGCCGAGCACGAACAGGCGGCGGATGCCGGCGCGCGACGCGGCCTCCGCGGCGACCGACGACTCGAGGAGCACCCGATCCACCGACGAGCCGCGATCCACCAGCGCCGGATAGCTGCGGATCTCCGTCTTGGCCACGCGCTGCACGATGAACGGGGGCAGCTCGCTGAAGTCCCAGGTGGTGAGCCCCTTTCGCTCCCAGGTGAGCGAGGGGGCGGCCTTTTGCCAAACGGCGCGCGCCTGCGCGCCATGCTGCTTCAAGAGATCGTCGACATTGCGGCTCTGCGCGACGACTTTGCCGTCCTCGCCCACCACGCGGCACGTGAGACGCAGGTACGCGGCGACCATATCGGGTCGAAATGCATCCTCCGGAACATCGACCCCGGTGATGTCGGCGATGGCCCGCGTCAGGGTTGGAATCATCGGACCGCTGAACGGTTTGGTGCGCGAGGCCAAGGCGCGCGCGAGCTCCGGGATTTCGCCCAAATCGCGCCGGATGGATCGCGGGAGCTCGTAAAGGAGGGCGGCGAGCTTCTCTTGGTGCCAACCCGGAATGGTCCAATCGAGCTCGCCGGGGGCCAGCTGCGGCAAGAGGACGAGGGGGACGGTGAGGGTGATGCCATCGTCGTCGGCCGATGGATCGAACCGATAGGTGACGGCCAAGGTGGCGCCGTGGAGGCTTATTCGTTCGGGGTAGTCTTTGGGCGAGAGGTTTTGCTCGCCCTGGAGCACGTCGTCCAAGGAGAGGAGCAAGAGCTTTGGGTCGGCCTTCTCGGCCTGCTCGCGCCACGCTTCGAAGGTCTTTCCGTTCACTACGTTTTCGGGCACGCGGCGGTCGAAGAACTCCAGGAGCGCGTCGTCGTCCGCCAACATGTCGCTCCGGCGCGCCTTGTCCCGCAGCCGCGCGACCTCGGCCAGGAGCTCCCCGTTCTTTTGCTGGAAGGCGCCCTTGGTTTTGTACTCGCCGCGGACGAGCGCGTGCTCGAGGAACATGCGCCGCGCCTCGGCCGGCGCCACGCTCGCGTAGTCCACGCTGCGATCGCGGGCGACGGGCAACCCGAAGAGCGTCGCGTGCTCCCGCACCGATGCGCGCGCCGATTTCTCCGACCAATGCGGATCGGAGTAGCTGCGTTTCAGCAAATGGGGCGCCGCATCGAGCAGCCAATCGGGCTCGATCTTCGCCGCCGTGCGCGCGAAGAGCTGCGTCGTTTCGACCAGCTCGAAGGCCATGATCCACGCGGGCGCCTTCTTCGCCAGCGACGAAGAGGGATGAATGGCAAATCGGGTTTGCTTCGCGCCCATGTAGATGCGATTTTCGGGGTGCCACATTCCAATTTTGGAGAGGAGCCCGGTGACGAGCGCCCGGTGCAGCGCCTCGTCGTTCGCCTGCGCGGTCTTGGCGCCCGCCTCCGCGGGGATGCGCATGTCGCGCACCACCTCGGTGAGCTGCCGATGAATCTCGCCCCACTCGCGGATCCGAAGAAACGATAGAAAGCTCTCTTTGCAGACCCTGCGCAAATGGGATTTGCCTTTGCGCTCCGCCTCCCGAACGAAATCCCATAAGCGGAGCAGCCCGACGAAATCCGAGCGCTCGTCGCGAAATTTTCGGTGCTGCTCGTCGGCTTTTTGCTGCGCGTCGCGCGGGCGCTCGCGCGGATCTTGGATGTTGAGCGCCGCCGCGATGACGAGGACCTCGCGAAGGCAGCCCAGCTCGGAGCCCGCGAGGATCATGCGCCCGATGCGGGGATCGACCGGGAAACGCGCGAGGCGCTCGCCGAGCGGGGTGAGATCGCGCTTGGGGCCCAGCGCGCCCAGCTCCTCGAGCACGCGGTACCCTTCGGCGATGGCCTTGGGTTGCGGCGGGTCGAGGAAGGGGAAGTCCTCGACGTCGCCCAGGCCGAGCGCCTTCATGCGCAGGATCACGCCGGCCAGGCCCGTCCGCTTGATCTCCGGATCGGTGAACGCGGGGCGCGCGGCGAAGCTCTGCTCGTCGTAGAGGCGCACGCAGATGCCCTCGCGCACGCGGCCGCACCGCCCTTTTCGTTGATCGGCGCTCGCCTGCGAGATGGCTTCGATCTGCAGGCGCGTGGTGCCCGAGCGGGGTTCGTAGCGCGAGAGCCGCGCGAGGCCCGCGTCGATGACATACACGATGCCGGGGATGGTGAGCGACGTCTCGGCGACGTTGGTGGCCAGGATGACGCGCCGTTGGGGGATGCTGGCGAAGACCTTGGCCTGCTCGGCGGCCGAGAGGCGCGCGTAGAGCGGCTGGACGACGGTGTGCCGGAGATCGCGCGCGAGCAGCTCGTTCTCCGTCTCGCGGATCTCGCGTTCGCCGGGCAGGAAGACCAGGATGTCGCCGCGCGGATCGAGCGAGGTCACGTTGGCGACGGCGTTGGCGACCGCCTCGGGGAGGTCCACGTCGTCGGGCGGCGGCTCGTAGAGGACGTCGACGGGATAGGTGCGGCCCTCGACCTGAATGACCGGCGCCCCGCCGAAGAACTCCGAGAAGCGCTCGGTCTCCAGGGTGGCGGAGCTCACGATCACCTTCAAATCGGGCCGCTGGGGGAGCAGGCGTTTCAGCCACCCGAGCAGAAAATCGATGGTCAGGCTCCGCTCGTGCGCCTCGTCGATGACGAGCGTGTCGTAGTGGCGGAGCAGCGGATCGCCTTGGATCTCGGCGAGGAGGATGCCGTCCGTCATGAACTTCACGTACGTGCGCGGGGAGGTCCGATCCTCGAAGCGAATCTGGTAGCCCACGTCGGTGCCCAGCGGGGAACCGAGCTCGCTGGCCACCCGCGCCGCCACGCTGGTGGCGGCGATGCGCCGAGGCTGCGTCACGCCGATGCGAAGCTCGAGCCCGCGGCCCATCGCCAGCGCGATCTTCGGCAGCTGCGTGGTTTTTCCGGAGCCCGTGGCGCCCGCGACAATGACGACCTGGTGCTCGTGGATGGCGGTCGCGATGTCGGACACGCGCGCCGAGATCGGCAGCTCCGGTGGGAACTGAATGGGCGAGCTGCCGCGGGGCTGGTGCTCGTCCTGCTCGTCGTGCACAGGGGAATCGGTGGACATCGGCTCGGCATGCGGAAATAGCATTCCCGCGGCATGTTTCGCCGAGATTCGTGTCCGATCGGCTCGCTAGGCGCGCTGAGCGAGCGGGGTGAGCTGGGTGAGCTCGCGAGCTAGGCGCCGACCGTTCCGGCCGGCAGGAGCTTCTCGCGCAGCACGGCCTGCAGCGCCTGGCGCTCGGCGTCGATCTCCTGGCGGGTGCGCACGCCCATGCGGCGGAAGAGCGCGACGGGCGGGCACCACCCGGTCGCGGCGTGGGCGACCAAAAAGCCGAGCTGCACGCCGAGCAGGTAGAACCATTTCCGATTCTTGAACCGCCCAGCGTAGAGCGACACGGACCCCGCCGCGCCGGCGAAGGCCATCAACGCACGATCGATGTCCCACTCGCGATCCAGCTCCGCGAGCCGGGTGCCGGCCGTTTCCTCGCTGGTGAGCGCGCGGTGCATGGCGCCCTCGGTCTGTCGATCGATCCGAGCATTGACGACGGGGGCCGTATGGGCCCGCACGCGGTCGTATCCCAAGTCAGGCAGCGTCTTCATGGCAAGTTGGGCGTCTTTGTGGATCATGCATGGGATTCGAGCAATGCGCGTGCCCGGTAATGTTTTCGCGCTTTAGGCGCGCTGCCGTGTTGCGTGCGTAACGCGATTGTCCGAGAGAGGCGCCCTCATCGCGCAATCGTTGCAGCCCGACGGCGTGTCGTGATCGGGATACGAGGCAATTCGTCACTCAAGCGCGGGGTCCGCGGCGGGCGCCGACCGCTTCGCGCCTTAGGCGGGCAAACTCGCCGGCGAGCGCCGCAGGCGTCCAATGGGCGTTGAGCCCACTTGGATTGGGCAATACCCAAATGCGGGTCGTGCCGATGGTCTCGTCTTGTTTGCCCACCACCGCCTTGGGCCGCCCGAACGCAAACCGATAGGCCACGACGCCGACGACGGCGAGCCATACCGGTGTGTACCTCCGCACCTTCGCGGCCAAAGTGACATAGCCCGCCTGGTACTCGTCGCGCGTGAGCTCATCGGCGCTGGCCGTCGCGCGCGCCACGACATTCGTAATGCCGAGTCCGAAGGTCACGAGCGACTCTTGCTCACCCGGCGCATACCGCCGCGGCGTAAAGCCCGACGCATACAAGGCAGGCCAAAACCGATTCCCGGGCCGCGCAAAATGGCGACCTGTGGCGCCGGACCATAGGCCGGGGTTGATGCCGCAGAAGAGCACCGCCAGATTGGGCGCGATGACGTCGGGAATGCTCCGCCCGCGCGCGGCCTCCATTTCCGCTTCGGTAGGGCGCCTGCCAACGACATAGGTCACGTCTCCTTTATAGCGCGCACGCGCGGCTCCGTGCGCGATCGAGGGCTCGTCATTCGTCGAGCCGCAGGCCGGCGTGCCCTAGCCACTTATCCATGGCCCGTGCGCTCGTCACGGGTGCGCGCCCGCGTTCTCGCCATGCTGCTATTAAGTCGTGCCAGCCATCCGGCGCGATGGCGATGAGCCCGCTGATGACCCGTCGTATTTCGGGAATGTCCTCCCAGCGCATCAGGGACACACAGTGTCCGACCGCGATCGGAACGTCGGAGCCCTTGTGCGCCAACGTTTGGAGCAGCGTCTCGGATTCGAGGAGGTACCGATACTCGCCCGACGGATGAAGGATCGATAGAATGAGCGCCGCCCCTGCCACCTCATCGTCCCTGCTGGCTGCCGCTTGGCGAACGAGATCGAGCGAGGGGACATAGGCTGCCACGAGTTTTTGACATTCGTGGATGAAGCCGTTCGTCGAGCTCGAAAACACTCGAGCATCGATGGATATCCAGCCATAACTGCTGAGAATGGCGTTTGCCGCAGGGACGAGTAACGGCGCTTCTTCAGGGAGTGAGAGCATGAATGGAACGGGCGACCCGTCATCGATGCCCCCGAACGAAACGCGAGCTCCGGCGAGCTCCGTGACCAGCCGAGATCGAAGCGATGGGTTCGCGTGCGCCAAGACGATGCTCAGATCTCTTCCCGTTAGCGAGTGTACCAGCGATGGCTTCGTACGCAGACCATCCACGATGGTCTCTATCATTTCCTGAACTTCGAACCTCCGAGTAGATCTGCCCGTCACTTCTGGAGGAAGGTGGTCACGAGCGGCCCATAGCTCGAATGCGACTTCCGGGTGACTTTCGAGAAGTTTTTGATAGCCCAACTCGGAGAACCTCCCTCGCCAACTCACGACTTCGGGTCTCGTCCGATCCTGCGAGGCGCTCTGCCACTCCGAAGGAGTCATCTCGCAGATCGCAGAAGCAGCCATGGTCGGCGAACCGAGCGGCCACATGGGCGGAATGGGCAAGTGAGTCTCGAGCCAGTCGGGTAGAACGTTGAGCCATTGCCACGACGGTCCGATGGCGCGATAAAGAGCGGCGGTGTCTTCTGCAGCGTGCGAGTGGGCTGCAATGACAGCGAGACGCAGGACTCGAAAGAAGCCACCGAGCTTGGTCACGGAATCGGTCGCGACGAGCTCGGGTAGCTCCCCATCACTCAAGCGTGTGCGGCGCTTCTCGAATGTGCGCAACGTATCGTACTCGTTCTCGGCACGCATGTGGGGGCGCTCGGTCCAGACTGCGTCAATGGCCTGCGCAGCATCTTCGGTATATCTCGCGACGATCATGCTTCGGAATGCTTGATACAAAGGTGAGTACGTGTAGAGCGCTCCACGTATGAGGTAGCAAACGTCGAACACGTGAGACGTATCGGCGGTGTTCAAAATCGAGTCGTTGGCGAGAAAATCGAGCAGGGCAGATAGTTGCCACGCGCGCAGCTCGCTCATGTGCAGGCCGCCGCCGAGCGAGCGAGCCAGTTGCTCGGGATTTCGACGCCAGACGGCCGCCACCCTCTCGATGCGAGGATCGTCATCTTGCAGATAATGCCAAAGAACGCGCCCCGCTCCTGTCGTCTCGCTCGGTACCATCGTCTCCAAATACTCGAGCATGACATCCGTGAGCCATCGAACGGACGCTGGTGCTCGAATGTTCAAGATCGGGCTGCCTTGCCCGATCTCCTCTAGCCCCGCGAGTGGCTTGATTCGCTCACGAAACAAGTTTCGCACCGTCTTGTCACTCTCGAGCACCCCGTCCTCGAGGAGCTTCGCGACGAGTAACGCTCCACGTGCCAACCGTGTGCTGAGTGTCCGTTCGGCGTCGTCGTGGCCGCCGTCATCGAGCATCTGCAGCACCTCTCGGGCTACACTCAACTCCGTTCGTCGATTCTTTTGAACGAGCGCGCTCAGCAAGAAATGCATGACCTCGCGCCAATGTGGATCGCTGGCGATCGTCGCAAGCCGTTCGCGTAGCTCGTCAGGGTCGACTCCATCGTACAAGAACTCGGCTGCGAAGAACTCTTGCAATTGTCGGATGTCAAACCGCACTTCGGTCCCTTTGTCGGGCGTATTGATCAGAACGAGCCTGTCCGTAGCCGCTATCTTCACCGTATCCAGAAGCGGTCGTACGTCGCCCTCCTTCCGCTCCGAGGCTATCTGCTCGACCAGCTTCTCGAAGACACCTTTCTCCAGCGTCGAGTGCGCACCACGCGAAGTTTCTGCCCTCGCGTGAAGAACGAAGCCCATTTCGTCATGAACCCGTTTTAGCAGCGCCGTATCTTGACGAAATAGCGTGGCCAGGCGCTTGTCCGGTAGGTTGCGATTGGCCTCTCGATTTCGCATGACTTCGTAGAACTGCTGATACAAGTCCCATTTTCGCTCCGGAGGGCGATGTCCGTTGCGCACGATGATCGCGATGATGTGTGCTTGAAGTGGCGTCGTCATCAAATTCTGCATCGCAGACGATTGCATCGAATCCAGCAGAATGCCGTACGCATTCTCGGATTCGCTCTTGCTGCGCCCGATCTGGATGACCAACTTAGCGCACTCGAGCGCCGTCTCTCTCCCGAGCGGCGCCAGCTCAATCGATGCGCATCCCGGCATGGAATCGAACTCCCCGGCGTAGCCCTGTGGACGAGAGGTGCAAAGCGTGAGAATATCCCCCGACATTTGGACCTCGCGAACGAACGCAATGACCTCGCGTGCCACGGCGTCCTTGATGTCGGCCGGCACCTCGTCGAGCCCGTCGAAGACGACGAGCCAACCGCGGATCCCGATGGCCTCTCGGAGCATTCCCACGGGTACATCTTGCTGAATATCCAGCGCTAGTGTCCCGGCGATGTACGTGAGAATGCCCTTGGGTTCCTTTGTATGGCGCTCCGAGAACCATTGGGCGAAGTTTTTTAGCTCGACGTAAATGGGAATACGCGGCGATGTGACCCAGACGCCGCGCGCCATTGCCTCGCTGCGGATTTCTTCCGCCAGAGCGCGCGTATCCGGTGCAACGACGAGCGACGTATCCGCGAGCACCAGGGCCGCGCGTTGTACTTGGCAAAGAAACTGCGCAGTGGTCGATTTGCCCTGGCCCGGACCCCCTTTGATGAGCCACACGGGCGCCCGGGAAGGATGACGGAGCCACTCGAGCCACCGTTCGTGAGTCGGCGCCTGCGGATCGTGTCGATGACTCTTCGCTACGGTACGAGCCAAGCATGCACCGACGCTCTCGGGCTGTCGCTTCTGCCGAGGGTGAAACGGTAAATCGACATAGAGACGATGGATTCCGGGCCGCCTGTCTTCGTACGATCCGGCCTGATCCAATCGCGTATTGCGATGATCCTCGATGCCGCGAACGAGGAGGTGCTCGATGACCTGCTTGATGCTCGCGCGCGTGTGCTTCAGCTGCTCGTATAGCTCCGTAATGACGTGCCCCGGCGTCAAGAAGTGTCCATACCGGTGCGCGATGTCTTCGTGCTGTCCGAGAAAGTCGAGTATCTTGGCCCCTCCCCAGATATCGAAACGCCGAGCCAACGGCTTGCGTTTGCGCCTCACCGCTTCTCGAGCCCGATCGAACGCCCCCGTATGGGGGACGCCGCTAGGATCGATATTCGTCGCGATGATCCACACGTTCGGCCACTTGCGGGGCGAATCGAGCGCGCCAAACGCCTCCAGCTCATCATTTATTTGCTCCAGGAGCCAAGCTTGAGGATTTTTCGACAGGTGCGGTGGATGAAATTTCGATTGAATGATCCACCGTCCGCGCCAGCGATCGACGGTGCTCGGGTAAGGAGCCTCCCCTTCGAAGTACCCATCGCGTCCGCCGTCTGCCCCGGGACCGAATCCGGTATGCCCCGCTCCCAGCACCCGTACGGCAAGCGCATTGACCAGAGACTCGAAGGACCGCGGATCGAGTTTGCTCAGATCGTAGCTCATCGAACGCCGATTATATTGGCGTGCTCAATGTTCGTTGAATCGACTTTTTGTATGTAACGCCGTTAAATTGGCTCGCCAATCGGATGTCGATGGGACTTTATTTCCGTCATCGGCGCGCGAATCATCGCTCCCACCCGTGGCTCATCAGTTCTTAGGCACATCACCCACCGCACCAAGCAAGCCTTCATATGACGATGCTCATCCACGAGCTGCCGGTCTTATCCGCCCGCCGCACACCCCAGCCCACGTGACGATGTCAATCGAACTACGAAGCGTGCGCAGTCTGTCTCCGGGGAGTACCAACAGAATCGCGCGACAATGGAACGTCGGAGAGAACACTTCGTTCCCTGGAACACCCCGTTACCGGGAGACGTCCGTCGACCTCGCAATGCCCAATTCCGACCATGGCGTCGGGCCGGGTGCATGGGGGCGACTGAACGGACGCGCATTCATCACGTGGTCGCTTTCGCGGCTGTTCGAATTCGACGACCGGCGCTACCCTCGGCTTCGTGTTGGATTTGGGCGGGATCGACGCCTTTCTGTCGCGGGTATACGCATCGAGCTTCTTCGAGGAGGCCGCCGCACACACGCTTTCAGCGATGTTTGCGGAGGTCGTCGGCGTGTTGGCCGTAAGTGTCCACGCCGAAGGAGCTCGGCTTGCGCGAGGAATGGTCCATCTACGGCCATCCGATGGATATCGGCAGCTCGTGGTGCTGGAGGTCGGAAGTGACCAGGCCGTCGCGCCCGAGCCGGGGTCCACGCGGCTTCCCTCCATGACGGCGTGGCGCGTGGTGGCGAAGCATCGTTGTGCTGCCTCCATCGACGTCAATCTTGGACGCATCGAGCGGGTCGAGGCCGATGGCGAGGACGCGCCGGTGCCGAGGAGCGGGACAGGGGATTCGCTCGAGTCGGGCGAGACGCGGCAGCGGCTCCTCGAGCGCGGCATCACCCATGTCTTCGTGCTCCCGCTGCGGGGGGCCCGCGGTGAGATCGAGGGCATGATTTCGCTCGAGGCCGAGTGCCGGGCGGCGGTGGGGCAACCCTTCATCTGGCGCGCGTGCGCTTCGCGTTTGCGCATGCTCGCCGATATCGCGACGCCGCACCTTACGGCCCTGCCGCTTCGGCCGGTGGTCACCCACGACCAAGATCCGCTGCTGCCCGTTCAAGGGCAGGCGATGAAAGGTATCGTGCGCATGCTGCGGGTGTTCGCGCAGCAGGACGAGACCATCCTCTTGTCCGGCGCGACCGGCACCGGCAAATCGCGCCTGGCGCGGTGGTGCCACGAGCGCTCGCCGTACCGCAAAGGACCCTTCGAGGTGCTCGACCTCTCGACGGTGCCGGAAGATCTGCAGCTCGCGGAGCTGTTCGGCTGGCGCAAAGGCGCCTTTACGGGCGCCGCGCGCGATCACGGCGGCGCCGTCGAGCGGGCCGGCAAGGGCACGTTGTTCATCGACGAGATCGACAAGCTGTCGATGCGCGCCCAAGCGGGCCTGCTCTACATGCTGGAGACCCGTGCATACCGCGTCCTCGGCGACAGCGGCGGCGAGCGACGCGCCCATGCGCGCTTCGTGGTGGGCACGAATGCCAATTTGCAGGCGGCCGTGCGCGCGCAACGCTTTCGGGAGGACCTTTATTATCGCATCAACGTCCTGCCCGTCCGTCTCCCATCCCTCAGCGAACGGCCCGACGAGATCCCGACGTGGGCACGCTACATGCTTGAGCGGCGGCACGGAGAACGGGTCCCCAATGGCACGATCAACCTCACCCCGGCCGCGGAACACCGGCTGCTCGCGTACGCGTGGCCCGGAAATCTACGGCAGCTGGATAATGTGATGCGCCGCGCGTACACGGTCGCTTTGGCGGAGCACGGGGGCGAGCTTCCGCACACGCTCACCGTCGACGAGCCGCACCTCGCGCGCGCGCTCGCGTACGAAGACGTGGAGCCCGGGCGATCGCTCGTCGAGCTGCTCCACGCGGCGGCGACGGCGTTCGTGCGCGAGGCCGAGCGTCATGCGGCGCAAGGAAGGCCGCTGGAGCTGGATCTGGCGGGCGTGTTTCCGGGCCTGGTGCTGGCGGCGGCGACGGAGAAGCTCGAGAGCCGCGACGAGGCCTTTCGCCTCTTCGGACGCGACGCCCAGGTCAAGAGCCGGAACCATCACCGCGTGCTGCGGCGCGAGCTCGAACGGGTCGAAGCGTTTTGTCGCGCGCTCGGGATCGACGCGGGCTCTCCGTTCGGCCGGCTCCTCGACGGGCTCACCGAAGATGGTTGAGCGTGCCCTCTCGGGGGTGCTCGCAGCCGGGATCCTGACCATGGTTGCAGGTTGCGCCGCGGGCCCCGGCCCACGCGCGCACACCGCGGAGCCGATTTCCGATGTCTACCGCCCGTTGCCCTCGTTCGAATCGGCCATGGATGGCTCGTTCGCGACCGGCGTGGCTTTTGCCGACCTCGATGGAGACGGCCTCCCCGACATGATTGTCGGCAATGGCAACGATATGAGCCCCCAGCCGCTCATGGTTTATTACAACCATTGCTCGGCCCAGCAGACCTCGTGCTTCAACCATTATCCCGATTGGTACTCGGACGATATCGACTATCTGGGCGCCGTGGCGCTCGGGGACATCGACCACGACGGGCGCCTCGACGTTGCCGTCTCCGTGACGATGGATAAGCGCCGCCTCACCCGCGGCGGCGGCATCAAAATTTACATGAATCAGGGAGGGCGGCTCGAGAGCCTCCCGTCCCAGCGCATCGCCGAGGGGTATGGCACGTTCGACAACGCCCTCGCCGACGTCAACGCCGATGGGCTGCTCGATCTCGTGGTGCCCGGCTTCAACCTCCCGGCAACCGAGCCGGTGCAGAAGGGGCCGCACGCCGTCCGCCGCTCCTTTGCGCGGGTCGAGCGCGAGCCCACGCGCATCTATTTGAACGAAGGCGGAAAGCTGCACGGCACCAGCGATTGGAAGAGCGAAAACCGCGTGTTCGGTCTCGGGGTGGTCGCCGCCGATCTCGATCAGGATGGCTGGATGGACTTCGCCATCGCCGGCGAGGCGGCCTTCGTGTACCGCGGGGGACCGCCGCGCGGGAACGCCATTCCCATCGACCGGAAGCCCTCCTGGGTCTCCGAGCAAACGCGCGCGCCCGTCACCTTCGTCGACGCGGGGCGCATCGGCATCGGCCCCGGGCTCACCCTCGCGGCCGCGCGCGGCTGCTTCCCCGGCGATACGGGGTGCGGCAGCGACTTCGTGCTCTTTCGTCCGGGGCCCACGCCGGGCAGCCGCCGCCCCGTGTGGACCTCCGAGCCCTCGCGCCTCAGCGCCGAGGTGCTGCTCGCGGATTTGAACGCCGACGGCCTGCTCGATTTGGTCGCTGGCCAGTGGGGCGACGAGGTGATCGGCGCGCCGCTTTGGATCTTTCAAGGGCAGCTCGGCGGCTTTGCCCCCGCGCCCAGCTTCAAGACCGACGGCGGCCCGCAAGGGCTCGCGGTCGCCGAGGGGCTGGCGGTGAGCGACACGCGAAACCGCGCCACGCGCGATCGCCCGTACGCGTGGCGTCCGCCCGCGCGCGGCGCCGTCATCACCCTGCCGGATCGGCGCGTGGCGTCGGTCGTTTCGGTGACGATTGGGGGACAAATCGTGCCGCCGAACCGCTGGGCGTTCGCCAATGGCGAGAATTGGATTTCGCTCGCGGACCCTTATGAAGCGGGCGCCGACATTCGCATCATTTACCGCGCTTCGCCCGTGCTCGATCTCATCGAGGCGACCTGGAATCCGCAGCGCGGAAACCTCCTTTACGATAGCTTCCTCACGCCCCCCTAGCGGAGCCCCGACCAACCTCCATTCGTAGGAGAAGCACCATGAGCGCTACTCACGAGACCGATTCGAGTCAATCGAGCGGAACTCTCCTCCATCTGCTCGCCGACATTTCACGCGACCCCGAGCTCGTCGAACGCTTTACCACCGATCCGCAGGCCGTCTTTCAGGAGTACGGAATCCCGTCCGACAAGCTCGCGCTCCTGCGCAGCCGCGACACCAAAGGCATCCTCGACGTCATCACGCGCGAGGCGACCGCGCTGCTCGAGGACGTGAAGGAGCCGCCCATCCAAAGGAACCCCTGGCCGATTCATGGCATTCAGGTGAAGTCCTGCACCCCGAACAGCGGGCCCGTGAAGGCCACCCTCGAGCTCACCGTCAAAGGTTCGCTGTTCGCCAAGAACGCCACCTTGTCGTTCCAGACCCCCACAATAACGGTGCAGGCGACCCACGTGAAGGTGCGCACCGATCGAAATGGCAACTCGGTGCTCACCGCCAATGCCGTCTTCGAACAAGCCTCGACGTACGACGTGGTGGTGACCAACTCGCCCGGCAACTCCGGCACCTTGCCGTCGGGGTTCACGGCCAAGGCCAGCTGATAACGTTCCACCTATGTCGCTGCTCCCGCAAGGTTGGGAGTCGGGCGCCGCGGGCGGTGCACCCCCGAGCACGGTGGTGGGGGCGCTCGCCGCCCACGCCCCGCCCTCGCTGATCGCACCGCCGGCGTGGCGGCGCATCGAATCGTTCGTCTCCACCCTCCCTGCCGCCTTCTTCTGGGGCATCTTCGAGTGCCGACTCGCGCCCGCGGATGAACGGGTGGACATGCTCCTTTGCGCGTCCCGCCGCCACGGCGGCGATGGGGCGCTCGGCCGGGCCCTCGAAGGAGGCGCCCATCGATTCGGCCCCATCACGCCGTTCTTGCAGGCGTGGGTCGAGCCCGACGGTCCGCTCGCGGACGTACCATTGATCTGGATCGAGCACGATCTCCTCGCCGAGGGACCGAGCGCGCCGTTCGTTCAATTTTGCGTCGACCCCAGCTACCCCGTGGCGCACGAGACGCCGCTCGAGCCCTCGCGGCTGCGCGCGCTCGCGGCGCGGGGCGCCGGCCTCCTGCTCGGCGAGCCGGCGAACGACGGCGCGATGGACCGGCTCGCGGCGTGCGCCGCGCGGCTCCCCGAGGGCGGGCGGATCGTTCACGTGGGCGTGATCCCGCACCGCGGCTCGCGCGATTTGCGCGTGCTCGCGGGGGTGCCCACCTTCGCCGTGCAAGGCTGGCTGGCGGCCATCGGCTGGCCCGGCGATCAAGCCATCGCCGCCGACTTTCTTTCGCTGCTCGGCGCGCACGTTCCGCTGGCGTCGGTGCAGCTCGATCTCGGCGACGCCGTGCGCCCGACCCTGGCGCTCGAGTTTCCTTTGCTCACCCGGCCCGATCGCGATCCGCGGTGGTCGGCGTTCATCGAATCGCTCGTCGCGCGCGGGCTCGCGAGCCCGGAGAAAGGGCGCGCGGCGCTCGGGTGGATCGGCGACGCCACCTACGACTTACCCGGCGCGCCTTGGCTCACCAATGTGCAGCGCCAGCTCGATATCAAGCTGGTGCTCTCCGCCGATGGTACGTGCGAGGCCAAAGCGTACCTCTGCTTTCACCCCCGCTTCGTGCTCCTATGATCCTTCCGCAAGAAGAGCTCCTCCGCCTCGTTGCCCCGCACCTCGCGCCGGTGCTCGTCCCACCCGAGACGGTGGCGCGCATCGGCAAGTTCACCGCGCGCCTGCCGCCGGCGTTCAGCTGGGGCGGGCTCGAGGTGCGCTTGCAGCCCGACGACGACCGGGTCGACTTGGTCGTCTGCGCCGCCGATTGGGAAGGGTGCCGCGCCGCGCTCGCCGCCGCGCTCGCGCAGCGCGATCCCCGTGCGCCCTTTGGCGCGCTCGAACCGCTCTTGCACGCCTGGTCCCAAGGGCGCGGCCGATTGGCCGAGATGCCGCACGTCTGGCTCGAGTACGATCGGCCCGACTCGGGCGATCCACCTCCGTTTGCGTTCGTCTGCGCCGATCCCGATCATCGCAACCCGCTCGCGCGCCGCACGATCCCCCTCCGCGATCTCATCGACTTGGCGCGCGAAGGTCTCACCTTGGCGAGCGGCGCGCTCGATCCCGACGCCTTCGCCACCTACATCCGCTGCATGCAGCTGCTCCCGCCCGGGGGCCGCGTCGCCACCGCCGCGTCGCTCGTCCCTCGCGGACGGAGCGAGCTGCGCATGGATGCGTCGGTCCCGCACGCCGCCATCCCCGCCTGGCTCGACGCGATCGCCTGGCCCGGCGAGCGCCGGCACCTCGCGCTCTTGCTCGACCTCCTCGGCCCGCGGAGCGGAACGAACGTCGAGCTCGACCTGGGCAAGCGCGTCGGCCCCGTCCTCGGCATGCTCTACGAGCCCGTGGCCCGAAGCCGGGAGCCGGCGAGCTGGGAGCCCCTATTTGCGCGCCTGATCGAGCGCGGCGCCTGCGAGCCCGCCAAGGCGCGCGCCGCCATGGAGTGGCTCGGCACGGAGACGGTCGACATCCCCGGCGCCGCGTGGCTCGTGTCGATCCAGCGGGACCTGGGGATCAAGCTCACGGTGTTTCCCGAAGGCCGCCTCGAGGCCAAGGCGTACTTCTGCTATTGCGCGCGCTACGCCTTCAGTTGAACCGCGGCGCCATCACGTGCACGAAGCTCGTGGGATCGGCCACGCCCAGCTTGCGCATCTCCGCGTCGGCCGCCGCGCACAGATCGTCCTTGCCGGAGAGCTCGCCCAGGCGCCGCTCGGTGCACGCGGCCGCGAGCAGCATATCGAGGCGGCGGTACTCGGCCCGGCAATCCTCGAGCAGGTCGCGCGCTTTTTCCCGCTCGCCGCGCCCGGCGGTGATGCCCGCCTCGATCAGCTTGGCGTGCGCGGGGCCATCCATGCGCTGCTCGCGCGCCAGCCGGCGTCGAATGCGCTCGCACGCTTCGAGCAGCGCATCGCGCTCGCCCCGGTGGGTGCGGGCGCGCTCGAGCTTCAGGCATGCCCACAGGTGCAAGGTCGGCAGCCGCGAGATCGGCAGCTTGAGAAAATAGGCGCGCTCGATCTGCGGCAGCTCGAGGTGAAACAGATCCCACGCGCTCTCGGGTTTGCCCGTGTACAAATGGCAATAGATGCGCAGGTAGAGCGAGTACAAGTGCTGCGCCGTGTAGCCGCCGCGCGACCAGCGCAGCAAGATGCGGTGGTCCTGCTTGCGCGCGCCGTCGATGTCGCCCTGCGCGATGAGCGCGAGCGCTTCGAACTGCCCCGACATGGTCTGCGCGAACAGATCGCCGCGCTCCGTCGACTCGCGGCTCCAGGGGCTCGCCCGCCGGCCGATTTCGCCCAGATCGCCGATCGCCTCCAGCGCCTTGAGTGCGATGCCGGTGCCGAGCGCCGCCTCCCAGCTCACCCCCGTGGACCGCTCGCGCAAGATGGCGACCCCCTCGTCGACCATCTCGAGCGCGAGTTTCCAGCGCCCCGTCTGCGAGATGTGCCCGAGCGCGCGCATGATCCGCGGCAGCCCCGCCAAGTAAGGGTCGTCCGTCTCGCGCCCGATCTTTTCCGCCCGTTCGATGTAGCGTGCGCCGATGCGCCAGGGGGCGAGCACCGTGCCGCCCACCAGCGCGAGGCCCCGGCCGATGCGCTTCGGTTCGCCGAGGTGCAGCGCGGAGGCGAGGCTGCGCACGAGGAAGTACGTGCCCTCCAAGGGCAGCACATTGCCGAGGCCCTTCCCGAGCGACCAGCCGAGATCGGTCGGAAAGATCTCCTGGGACGTTAGCCCCGTCTCGGTTTGACGCGTGAAATCGATCCCGCGCCACCGAAGGTAGACGAGCTGCGCCACCGTCTTGGCCGCCGCCCACGCGGGGGAGCGCGGGTAGGAGAGCCCGACTTCGTCGAGCAGCGTGCGCGCCACCGCCAGACCTTCGTCGATGTGGCCTCCGTAGAGATAGGCCTCCGCGGCGAGGCGGCGCAGCTCGCGGCGCTCCAAAGGCGCGGCGCCTTCGGAGGCGGCCAGGTAAATGGTTGCAGCTTCCCCGCAGCGGCCTGCGTTGAACAAGGCTTGCGCCCTTCGTATCTGCAGCTCCCGAGCGTGATCGGTCATCGGATCGCCCCAGCTCCATGCGTTCGCGTAGAGCTCCGCCGCACGTTCGAACGCGAGCGCCGTCGCTGCCTGCTCGGCGGCACGCTCGGCGTACTCGGAGGCACGACGAAGCTCCCCGGCTTCTCGCAAGTGATAGGCCAATACATCGGCGGGGGTGCGCTGGCCCGCCTCGAGGGAGGTGGCGAGCCATCCGTGAATCTCGGTGAGCGCCGTCTTCGGCAGCGACGCTGCAACATTCTGCCGAATGCGATCGTGATAGACCTCCACGATGTCGGTACCTCGCAGCCCCCGCGTTCGGAGCAATTGCGCCGAGCGAAGCTGGGCGAGCACGGCGTGCGCGTCACCGCGGATCTGAGCGGCCGAAAAGGCCAGCGCCTGCTCGATGGGCCGGGCGGCGATGGCCACGACCTGCAGCATGCGGCGCGCATCGTCCGGCATCTTGCGCAAGCGTGCGTCGATGACGCGATCGAGCGATGGGGCCGGGGACTCGCCCTGTTCCTTCGCGGGCCCTCCATGGCGCGCCAGCGCATCGATGAAGAAGGGGATGCCGGCCGCCTCGCGCGCCACATCGGCGGCGCGCTCCTCCTTTTCACCGGGACCCAAGCAGACCCGCGCAAAGCGAACGGCGTCGTCGTGCACGAGCGGCTCGATGTGAAGCTCGCGCTCGGTGAAGGGCAAGGTGCCCGCCTGCTGGCGCCCGCGCACCTCGCGCAAGAACGGGCTGTACTCGTCCTCGTCATCGCGGTACGCGGCGAGCACGAGCATGTTCGGCGGATCGGGATCGGCCACCAGCTCGCACAGAAGGTGCGCGCTGTCGGCGTCGGCCCAATGCAAATCGTCGACGAAGAGCACCAGCTTCCGGCGCTCGCCCAGGTGCCGGAGCACCCGTTTGAGCCCGGCGAAGGCGCGCTGCCGCAACGTCTGCGGCTCCAGGTACCCGCCGATGGGCGCGGGGATCGACGGCAGGACCTCGAGATCTTCCAGCACCGAGAAGATGCGCGCCGTGTGGTGGATGTCGGCGTCGAAGAGCGCGCGCTGCTCCGCGAACGGCAGCGCGTCGATCTTGCGGCAGAGCGCGTCGACCAGCGCATCGAAGCCCTTGTACGGCACCGATTCGCGCTCGTAGCAGCGCCCGCGGAGCACCATGGTGTCGGCCGTCTCGATCTCGGTGAGGAGCTCGCGCACCAGCGCCGTCTTGCCTACACCCGACGCGCCTTTGACGAAGACGCACAGGGGCCGCTCGGGTTCGTCGCACCACGCGCGAAGGGTGGCGAGCTCGTTCTCACGACCGATGAGCGAGCGCCCGCTGGCGGGCAGGGTGCCGGTCCGGATCGACTGCGGCGCCCCTTCGCAGACCGCGAGGATGTCCCTGGCCCCCGCGCGCCGCTCGGGATCCTGCTCGAGCAAGCGCACGCACAGATCGACCAGATCCGGCGGCAGCCCCGCGCGGCGGGTGCCCGGGCTCGGTGCCGGTCCCCAGGTGCGCGCCAAGGTGACGTTGAGCGCGGTGCCCTCGAACGGCGTGGTGCCGGTCAGCGCCTCGAACAAAATGGTGCCCACCGCGTACCAATCGCTGGCCGGCGTGGGCCGCGCGCCCAGCACCTGCTCCGGCGACACGTAGAGCGGCGTGCCCACGAGCACCCCGGCCTGCTCCTCACCGGCTGCGCCGCGCTCCAGCGACTCCACCAAGCCAAAGTCGAGGATCACCACGCGCCCCGACGCCTCGACCAGCGCGTTGGCCGGCTTCAGATCCAAGTGGAGGAGGGAGGCCGTGTGAAGCACCGAGGCCCCAACGGCGAGCTGCCGCAAGGCCGCCCGCAGCCGCGTCTCCGCGTCGAACGAAATGCCGGCCGCGTCGGGAGGAAGCGCGAGCGCTTTCGTACCCCACACGTATTGCAGGAAGCTCACCCCATCGACGAACTCCATGGTGAAAAACCAGGTGTCGTCGATGGCCATGAGCTCGTACAGCGTGGCCAGATTGTAGTGGGTCAGATCGGCGAGGCTGCGGTACTCCTTCTTGAAGCGCGCCAGCGCCCCCGGCTGCACGTCGGGCAGGGTTTTGAGGGCCACCCGGGCGCCGCGCTCCTCGTCGAGCGCCTCGTACACGACGCCCATTCCACCTGAGCCCACGCAGCGCAAAATACGGTAGGGCCCCAGCCGCTCCGGAACGACGGTGGATCGCACCATGGAGGTTCGCAGCGCAAGCTCGGTATCCGCCTCGACGTGCGTCATGAGGCATTCTCGGTCTTGGCGTTTCGATGTCAATCGCCGCCTGCGTCCGTTTTCGACGTCACCGAGTCATAAACCGACGCCGAACGGGGTTGGTTGAGATCGACCAAGGTGGCGCGCCCCTGCGCGCGCGTTACCTCCAGGGCACCCACCCTCGCGATATTCCGTCTGCATCGCAAACCGGGTCCTCGGACGCCATCACCCGGGAGAACCGCCTAGAGCCGCTCGCACCAGGAACCCGTCCGCCTGCACCCGAAGCGCACCCGGCGTTCGCGTACCTTCGGCATACTCGAATATCCAAGACGCCTGGGTCGGCCTGCAGCTATTTTTCAAACTTCGATACCGCCTTTCACCCCTGCGCCGTCGGCCGCACGATGATCTCGTTGACGTCCACGTCGGCCGGCTGCTCGACGGCAAACGCGATGGCCCGAGCGATGGCCTCCGCGGGGAGGATCGCCTTGCGGTACTGTTCGACGAAGGCCTTGGTCGCCGGATCCGAAATGGTGTTCGGCAGCTCCGACGTGGTGGGGCCGGGCGAGATCACGGTCACCCGAATCGTCTCGCCGCCCTCCTGGCGCAACCCCTCGGAGATGGCGTTGACGGCGAACTTGGTGGCCGAGTAAACGGCCGCCGTGTGCACCACGCGGTGGGCGGCGATGGAGGAGACGTTGATGAAGTGCCCTCCGCCCTGCTCCTTCATCCTCGGGAGCGCCGCCGCGATGCCGTAGAGCACTCCTTTGATATTGACGTCGATCATGCGATCCCACTCGTCCACGTGGCGCTGCTCCAGCGGCGAGAGCGGCATGATCCCGGCGTTGTTGATCAGGACATCGACGCGCCCAAAGCTCTGGCAGGCAAAGCGCACGAACGACTCCACGTCACCTCGCGCAGTGACGTCGAGCCTCTGGTGCACCGCCTCCCGATCGCGCGCCCGGAGCTCTCGAACGATGGTCTCGAGCCGCTCGGTGCGCCGCGCACCGAGCACGACCTTGGCCCCGCGCTCGGCCAAGAGGCGCGCGGCCGCCTCGCCGATGCCGCTGCTCGCGCCCGTGATCGCCACCACTTTTCCACGAATGTTCGACATACCGTTCTCCTGAGCTTCGCCCTGCGCGCCGGCAGGTTCGTCACGTCTCCGTGACCGCGTCTCCGCGGCCCCCGTTATGTAGGCGAACGGCTTCGTTGCTTCCAATACATGGTTCGAATACAAAGAATGACTCACAGTCATCATGTCGATCGATCCCACGTTCGTGAACGGCCTCGGCGTCCTGGCGGCGATCGTCGAGGCGGGTAATTTCGTGCGCGCGGCCGAGGCGCTGGGGATCACGCAGTCGGGCGTCAGCCGCGCGGTGGCGCGCCTCGAGGAGCAGCTGGGCGTGCGCCTCTTTCATCGCACGTCCCGCGCGGTGGCGCTGACGGAGGAGGGCGCGCGCCTGTACGAGGAGGTGGCCCCGTTGCTCTCCGGCATCGAAGACGCGGCCGCGCAAGCCACCGGCGCCAAGGCCAGGGTGCGCGGGCGCTTGCGCGTCAATGTCGACGCCACCTTCGGGCACTACGTCCTCGCCCCCCAGATCGGCGCCTTCGTGGCCCGCTACCCCGAGGTCTCGCTCGACTACTTCGTGCGCGACCGCATGGGCGATCTCGACGGCGAAGGCTTCGACGTGGCGGTGCGCTTCGGCGAGCCTTTGCCCTCGAGCCTCACCTGCCGCCTGCTCTTCGAGACGCGCGTGATCACCTGCGCCTCGCCCGAGTACGTAGCCAAGCGCGGCTGGCCCGAGCACCCGCGGGACATCGCGCACCACGAATGCCTCTTGTACCGCAACCCCTCCACCGGCCGCGCGTTCGAGTGGGTGTTTCAGCGCGGCAAGAAGATCGTGCCCGTGGCCGTGAACGGCCGCCTCTTGGTCAACGACGCGGTGAGCCTGGTGGAGTCGTGCGCGGGCGGGTACGGCGTGGCGCAGCTCTCGGAGTTCTTCGCGCGCGATCTCGTGGCCGAGGGGCGCTTGGTGCAGCTCCTGCCCGAGTGGGCCGACGAGCGCTTCCCGGTCCACGCGTACCATCGCTCGGCCAGGCTGCCGCCCGCCAAGGTGCGCGCCTTCCTCGACTTCGTCATCGAGCTCGTGGCGCCCTCCCGTCACTTCGGCGCGCGGAAAGAGGCGCGGACGCCGTCGCGAAGCCACGCGTGAGCCGGATCGGCGTCGAAGCGCGGGTGCCAGGCCATGGCAAACGCCAGCGACTCGAGCTCCAGCGGGATCCGAAAGGAGACCACCTCGAAGGTGCGGGCGGCGGTGGCCGCGACCCCGGCCGGCACCGTCACCACCAGATCGCTGGTGGACACGATGCTGAGCGCCGCCCCGAACGACGGCACCACCGCGGCCACGTGGCGCGCGAGCCCCTCCTTGGCGAGCTCGCGATCGATGGGCCCATGGCTCTTGCCGCGCCGTGAAATGAGGAGGTGCGAGGCGGCGGCGAAGCGCTTGGACGTCACGCGCCCGGACGCGAGGTGGTTCTCCTTGCGAACGAGGGCGACGGAGTGCTCGACGCTCAGCTGTTGCATGCGAATCTCCGGTCCCAGCGCACCTTGCACGCCGATGTCGAGATCGACCCGGCCGTCCCGGAGCGCGTCCACGTCCTCGTCGCCCTCGGGCACGAACCGAAGCACCACCTTCGGCGCCTCCTTGGCCGCGCGCGCGATCAACCGCGCGCCGAGGCTCCAGATGAGCGCGTCGTTGGCCCGAATCGCAAAGCTGCGGACGAACTCCTCGGGCCGGCTGGGCGCACCCGGCGCGAGCAAACGCGCCGCCCGCTCCACCACCGCGCGCACCTCGTCCTGCATGGCCACCGCGCGCGGGGTCGGCACCAGGCCGCGGCCGGCGCGGACGAGAATGGGATCTCCGGTCGCCTCGCGAATGCGGGTCAGGGTGCGGCTCATGGCGGGCGGGCTCAGGGAGAGCCGAGCCGCAGCTTTGGCGACGCTGCCCTCGCGCAGCAACGTATCGAGGGCGATGAGGAGATTCAGGTCCATGGTGTGACGATAGTCGCCCCGCACCGCATCCGCTGCTCCCGAGGCGAGAGCCGCGGTAATCTGGAGGAGATGAGCGCAAGCTTCTACATCGCACGGGCCATCCTCGACGGGTTCGACAAGCACTATCGGCTCTTTCGCGAGACCACCGGCCGCGCCAAGGAGCGCTTCGAGCGGGCCGACTGGGCCGGCGGGCGGGCGGCGGCCGTCGCGCGCATCGATATGTACGATCAGCGCGTCCGCGAGGCGGTGATCACCCTGGCCGAGCGCTTCCCCGATCTCGGCCTCGACGACACCCTCTGGCAATCGATCCGCACCTCGTTCATCGCCCTCCTGCACGACCACAAGCAGCCGGAGTGCGCCGAGACCTTTTACAACTCCGTCGCCAGCCGGGTGCTCGATCGCCGTTACCATCGCAACGAATACATCTTCTCGCGCCCCGCCGTCTCCACCGAGCACCTCGACGGCGACGAGCCCACGTACCGCTCGTACTACCCGGACGATCTCGCCTCCACCTTTCGCCATATCCTCCAGAGCTTCGACCTCAAGCTCCCGTTTCAGGATCTCGAGCGCGACATTCGCTACATCCTCCGCGCGGTGGCCGAACACTTCCCCGAGGGCTGGGAGCGGCAGCCGAACTTTCAAGTCCAGGTCCTGCGCTCGCTCTTCTTTCGAAACAAAGCCGCTTACATCGTCGCGCGCGTGATCAACGGGAACGCGCTCATCCCGTTCGTGGTCCCCATCCTGCGCGACGAGGGCGGCTCCATCTTCGTCGACGCCTTGCTCCTCGACGGCAAGAGCATCGGCCGGGTCCTCAGCCTCTCACACGTCTATTTCATGGTCGATATGGAGGTGCCGGCCGCCTACGTATCCTTCTTGGAGTCGGTGGTGCCGAGCCGCCCGCGCGCCGATCTCTACACCTTGGTCGGCCTGCAGAAGCAGGGCAAGACGCTCTTCTTCCGCGATATGCAGCAGCACCTCAAACACTCCACGGACAAGTTCGTGCTCGCCCCCGGCACCAAAGGCATGGTGATGCTCGTCTTCACCTTGCCGTCGCTCCCGTGCGTCTTCAAAGTCATTCGCGATTGGTTCGAGCCGCCCAAGGACACCGACCGAAACAACGTGCTCGATCGCTACCAGCTCGTGAAACACCACGACCGGGTCGGCCGGATGACCGACGCCCTGGAGTACACCCACGTCGCGCTCCCCCGCGACCGTTTCAGCAAATCGCTCCTCGACGAGATCGCCCGCCTGGCGTCTTCGTCCGTGATCTTCGACGGCGATCGCATCGTCTTCGAGCACGTCTATGTCGAGCGCCGCCTCATCCCGCTGGACGTGTACCTCAAAGATCTGGACGAGCCGCACCTCCACGACGCCATTCGCGAGTACGGCGAGGCCGTGAAAGATCTCGCGCGCGCCAACATCTTCCCCGGCGATCTGCTCACCAAGAACTTCGGCGTCACCCGCTACGGCCGCGTGGTCTTCTACGACTACGACGAGATTTCGTACCTCACCGATTGCCGCTTTCGGCGGATGCCCACCCCGCGCGACGACGACGAAGAGATGTCCGGCGAGCCCTGGTTCACCGTCGAGCCAAACGATGTATTCCCCGAGCAATTCCCCACATTCCTCTTCCCCGAGGGCCGCGCCCGCGACATTTTCCTGGCCGAGCACCGCGAGCTCGCCGACGCGCGCTTCTGGGCCGAGCGCCAGGAGCATATCCGGGAGGGCCACGAGGAGGAGGTCTTCCCCTATGGCGAGAGCCAGCGCTTCGCCAACCGCGGCTATTCGCGATGATCGTCTTCGCCGAGAGCAAATCGAGCGCCTGCGCGCGACGATCCCCGATGCGTGCGCCGCTATCCCGGTAAATCGCCGTCGTTTGGAGCGCGGCCATGGCCGAATCGTTGAACCTTCGAGAGGATGCCCTCGATCGCGTCGGCGTTCTTCTCGTACGCGTGGGCCCGCTCCTCGAGCTCGGCCGCGCCCTCGATATCGCGATTGCCACGCGCGCGCTCGGCCATCATGTACGCGAGCAGCGCTTGTTCGCGCAACCCGCGCCTCGCGGACTCCAGCGAGCCCGTCACCTCCGTCGCCTGGGCGGCCTCCAGCGACAGCGGCGACGCCGCGTGCCCGATCTGGCACTCGAAATGGAGCAGATCCGGCCGTTCCAGCCGCATCATCACGCCGTGGCACTCGGGGCAGGACAATACGGTCGCGTGGCGCTCGCCCGCGATCCCCTCGTCGTGCGCAATGCGATCGAGCGGAGCTCCCTTGGATCCGAGTCGACCCATCGTCGTTTCCTCCATAATGGGTGTATTGGCAAGCTCGCAAAGGCGAGGTCCTATTTCTTCCGGGGAGAGCACGGCGTCGACGCGAACGTTGTGCATACCGCTCTCGGGCATATCGGGGTGACGGGCCGTCGAAGGCTTCTGCACGATGGTGCGGCCCCCATGCGACTTGATGATGGCGAGGCCGTAGGTGCCATCGTCGAGGTGGCCCGAGAGCAAAACGCCCACCACCCGCGCCCCATAGCTGCGCGCGGCCGTGCGAAACAGCGGATCGATGGCCGGACGTGTCCCATTCTCCCGAGGCCCCGTCGTGAGACGCACCCGCCCGGGCTCCACGATGAGGTGCCGCGCGGGCGGCGCCACGAGGACCGTACCGGGCGCGAGGGGGTCTCCATCGCGCGCGTGGGTCACGGACAACGTTCCCAGGCTCGCGAGCAGACCCGGAAGGAGGTGGCTTCGGGCGTTCGGGTACGCATGCACGGCGATGAGCACGGTCCCCCGAAAGCCCCCGAGCGCCCCCACGATCGTGCGCAGAGGCTCCAGGGAGCCCGCGGAGCCACCGATGACGACCAAGTCATGCGTGATCATGCGGAGCTACGGAGCAACTTGCGCGCCGCCGTCGAATGACGAGCTTTCGGCGAGCCGAGACGGACGCTATCGTGGCCCGAACTTCAAAGGTGACTCATGGTTGACGCGGATTCCCAATCTCCCGCAGGCTCGAGCGACGATGACGTGTCGGACGTCGCCGCGTCGGCAAAAAAGTCGGAAGACGACGGCTCGGACTTCTTCATCGTCGGCATCGGGGCGTCGGCCGGCGGCATCGAGGCGCTCACGGAGCTGGTGGAGCACATCTCCTTCGATCACCTGGCGCTGGTGGTCGTCCAGCACCTGGCGCCCGAGCAGGAGAGCTACCTCGCGCCGCTCCTCTCGCGGAACGCCACCATCGACGTGGTGACCGTCGAGGACGGGATGCGCGTCGCGGCCAACTGCATTTACGTCATCCCGCCCGGCGCGAACCTCGCCCTCCTCCAGGGCGTCCTTCATCTCATGCCGCACAGCACCGCGCCGGGCCCCGCGGTCGCCATCGACTTCTTCTTCCGCTCCCTGGCCGAGGATCAAGGCGCGCGCGCGGTCGGGGTCGTTCTGTCGGGCACCGGAGCCGATGGCACGCTCGGGCTCAAGGCCATCAAAGAGGCGGGCGGAATCACCATGGCCCAGGATCCCGCCACCGCGAAATACGATGGAATGCCGCGCAGCGCCTTGGCGAGCGGGGTGGTGGATTTCTGCCTGGGACCCCGGGCTCTCGCGAACGAGCTGATGAGCATCGGCAGCCACCCGTACATCACCGAGCGCCGCCCGCCGCGCCCGAAGGCCGAGGTGGAGAACATCGCAAAGCTCGTCCTCCTCATCCGCTCGGTGACCGGCAACGATCTCACGTATTACAAGCCGAGCACCATCGAGCGGCGCATCGAGCGGCGCCTGGCCCTGCACAAGATCGAACGCCTCGCCGACTACATCAAATTCGCGCAGTCCAACCACGACGAAGTGCGTGCGCTCTACAAGGATATCCTCATCAGCGTCACTAGCTTCTTCCGCGATCCGGCGGTCTTCGACGTCTTGAAGAGCCAGGTGTTCCCCCGCATCACGGAGAACAACAAGAGAACGAGCCCGCCTCTCCGGATCTGGATCCCCGCGTGCTCGACCGGCGAGGAGCCGTACTCGATCGCCATCGCGCTCCTCGAATATCTGGACGACCGCGCGCACGATTACCGCATTCAAATCTTCGCGACCGACGTCGACGAGACCTCCGTCAACGTCGCGCGTCGCGGGATTTACCCGCAGAACATCACGCTCGACGTCTCCCCCGAGCGGCTGCGCCGGTTCTTCGTGAAGAAGGACGCCGATTATCAGATCTGCCGGCGCGTGCGCGACATGATCGTCTTCTCTTCGCACAACATCACCAAAGACGCGCCGTTCTCCCGGCTCGATCTGGTCAGCTGCCGCAACCTGCTCATCTATCTGCAGCCGGTCATGCAGAAGAAGGTGCTGCGTATTCTTCATTATTCGCTCAACCCGAACGCGTATCTCTTGCTCGGCACCTCGGAGAGCGTCGGCGACTCGCCGGATCTCTTTTCCCTCGTGGATCGTAAAAACAAAGTATACGCTGCCAAACACGTCCCCACGCAGACGTCGCTCGACGTCGGTTTCGGGACCATTTTACGGGAGCCGCCATTGTCGAATCAGCCGACGTCCGGCGCACGGCCCATCCTAAACATCGCGGCCTTGGCCGATCGCAAGGTCCTCGACACCTACGGCCCGCCTGGCGTCGTCATCAACGAGAATCTGGAGATTCTGCACTTCCGAGGACGCACGGGCTCCTTCTTCGAGCCGGCGCCGGGGGCGGCGAGCTTGAACATCCTTCGCTTGGCCAGGCCCGAGCTCCAACCCGACATCCGCCGAACGATTCACCAAGCGATCAAAGAAAACGCTCGGGTCAGCACGCCCTCCAAGATCACGGAGGATGGCAAAATACGCTCGCTCATGGTGGAGGCGATCCCCATCGTCGAGCCCGAGACCAAATCGAAGTGCATCATCGTGTCCTTTTGCGACGTGATCGAGCGGGAGGTGCGGGCGGTGGAGGCCGAGGCCGCGGCCGCGCCGGTGGCGACCCATGCGCAGGAAGCGCGTCTTCAAGACGTGGAGAGGGAGCTCACGGTCACCCGGGAGTACCTCCAGAGCATCGTCGAAGAGCTCGAGAGCGCCAACGAGGAGCTCAAATCGTCCAACGAAGAGCTCCAGTCTTCGAACGAAGAGCTCCAGAGCACGAACGAAGAGCTCGAGACATCGAAGGAAGAGCTCCAATCGGCCAACGAGGAGCTCACCACCGTCAATGACGAGCTTCAGACGCGGATGCTCGAACAGCAACTCACCAACGACGATCTGCACAATGTCTTGAACAGTGTGGACAGCATCCTCGTCATCACCGGCCTCGACATGCGCATCCGGCGCTTCACGTATGCCGCGGAGAAGCATTTCAATCTGCTCCCCGGCGACGTGGGGCGCTCCGTCAGCCACTTGAACCCATTTCTCGGTGGGCTGAAGCTCGATGCGGTGGGCGCAGAGGTCATCGAGACGCTCGTGCCCTTCAACCGCGAGGTGCAGGCGAGCGATCAGCGATGGTACATCGTCCGCGTCACGCCCTACAAAACCCTGGAGCACTCCATCACGGGCGTGGTCATCAGTCTGAACGACATCGATGTTCGACACCGTGCGTTGCAGCTCGGCCAAGACGTGGCGGAGTACGCGGGCACGTTCCTCGATGTCATCGGGCATGCGCTGCTCATCATCGATGGGAAAACGAAGGTCGTTTGGGCGAATCGGAATTTTTATCCCATCTTTCGATTGGAGCCCGATCGCGTCATTGGAAAATCGTTCGCCGAGCTGCCGGTTGGCCCCTGGTCCACGAAGAGGTTGCAAGAGTTCCTGGAAGGCGCTCTAGTAACGGGCGGGGCATTCCGCGACGTTCACATCTCTTATCCGTTTGGCGATGAGCTGAAATCCGTTCGCGTCAGCGGGAGTCGCATGCCGCCCATGAACGGAGATACGGGGCTCATTCTGCTGTCGTTCGAGGACGGCCCGTAGCTTGCTCCCTCGGGAGCATCATGCTCAAGTCCTTGAAAAACGAGGCGAGCGATCCCTTTTTCGAACTTGCCAGGGGAGACGCGCTCATGGGGCGAAAGGACCTCACGTCACAAGCGGATCTGACGAAAGCGCTGGACGCACTCGAGCGCGACCCTCATCTGCGAAAACCGGCGGCTCAGATTCAGCGCCTCCTTCACGATTTGCAGGTTCATCAGGTCGAGTTGGAGATGCAGAATCGCGAGCTGCGCGAGGCGCACGCGCAGCTCGAAGAGTCACGCAGCCGTTACGCCGATCTCTTCGACTTCGCCCCCGTGGGTTACTGCACGTTCGACAGGACGGGACGTATTCAGGAAGCGAATCTCACCGCGGCGGGGCTTTTTGGCACACCGCGCGCCAATGTCATTGGGCGCCAGCTCTCGGGGCTGGTCGCCTTGAAAGACGAACGCGCATTTCGCGCCCATCTTCAGATGTGCTTCACGGAACGCGTGCGCGTGACCACGGAGGTGACGTTCTCCGTGCGAAACACCAACACGCGGCTCACCGTGCAAGTGGTCTCCGTACCGCTCATCGACGCCGGCGGTGAGGTGATGGGTTGTCGCACCACGCTCGCAGACATCACGGGTCTCAAGTACTCGGAGAGCATGTTGCGCTTCTTGGCCGACGCGAGCGAAATCCTTGCGTCGTCGATGGATGCCGAGAGCACGCTCGGGCGGGTCGTCCATCTGGCCGTGCCCATCCTGGCCGATATTTGCTTTCTGGACATCCTGGTCGACGGCAAAGCCTTCCGGCGCGTCAAGGTGGCGTGGGCGGACCCAAAGCGGCGCCCGATGCTGGAGGTCATCAAGGCCAGGGTCCCCGATATCAAGGCGGGTGCGCTGCAAGCGCAGGTGGTGCGCTCCGGCAAGCCGTACGTAGGGTCGGCCATGTCGGCGGCCATGATGGCCCATCTTCCGCCGCAGCTCGGACCCATTGCGAAATCGATCCTCGTCGTGCCCCTGAAGGTGCGCGAGCGCACCTTGGGCGTGCTCACGTTCATCATGGCCGAATCCGGGCGTCACTACTCCGCGCGCGAGCTGAGCGTGGCCCAAGACGTCGCGCGCCGCGCGGCGATGTGCCTCGAGCGCGCCGAGCTCTATGCCGCGTCGTGCGACGCCGTTCGTTCGCGCGACGACATCTTGGCGATCGTGTCCCACGATTTGAGGGATCCGCTCAACGGCATCATGCTGGCCGCGTCGAGCGCGCAGTCATGGCTCGAAGAGCGCAACGACACGGACGATGCGCTGAACTTGCTGCATATGGTCACCCGATCCGCCAACAGGATGACCCGGCTGATCGCCGAGCTGCTCGATTGGAGCAGCATTCAGTCGGGGCACCTCTCCATTCGAAAGCGCCATTGCTCCGTGGCCGAGCTCTTCGCCGACGTGCGCGAGATGTTCTCCCCGACCGCGCAAGACAAGCACATCGAGCTGGTCGTCACCGACGCCCCCGACTCCTCTCCCGTGTCGTGCGACAAGGAGCGCGTGCTGCAGGTCTTGTCGAACCTGATCTCCAATGCCATCAAGTTCACCCCCCGCGGCGGCGTGATCCACGTGGCCGCCGCCGAGGGCGAGGGGGAGCTGCGCCTCTCGGTGTCCGACTCGGGGCCGGGCATCACCAAGGAGCGCCTGCCGCACGTGTTCGAGCGTTTCTGGCAAGCCGAGGAGACGGCGGTCAAAGGGCGCGGTCTCGGTCTCTTCATCGCCAAAGGCATCGTCGAGGCGCACGGCGGCCGAATTTGGGCCGAGAGCGAGTGGGGAAAGGGCGCCACCTTCTGCATGACGTTGCCCATGATCGGGCCCGACCCGAGGGATTCGGCGCGCGCCAGCCATCCGGCCAGCGGCATCGAGGAGCTCGCCAAGGGCGAGGGCAGCGCGGACGAAGCGACGGGCGCTTCGGACGGATCGATCTTTCTGGTCGACGACGACAAGGACATGCGCGAGCTCTTCACCAACGTGTTGGAGAAGGACGGCTACTCCGTCGTTGCCTGTGAAAATGGCTCCGAGGCGCTCCACCATTTGCACGCGGGGCGCAGGCCGCTGCTCATCCTCCTCGATATCCAAATGCCGGTCATGGATGGCTGGACGTGCATGAACGAGCTCCATAAAAATGCGAGCTTCTCGCGCATCCCGACCATCGTGATTTCGAGCCCGGAGTTTCAGCAACAAGCCTCGTCGCTCGGCGCGGGGTTTCTGGAGAAACCCTTGCGCATCGAGCGCCTGCGCGAGCTGGTCGATCGCTACCGCGCGGCCGACGCCTCCCGCGCCTGACGGGGCCTCTCTCGTTTGCCAGTGAATAACGAAATTTTTCACCCGCCCGCGCGATTTTTGTCGATGCAATGGCACACATCGTAGCCACCTCCGTCTGTACCATCGCGCGCGCTCACCATTCGGAGGAGAACCACGGCGCGCGACTGAACGCGGTGGCGCTCGTTCGAACGCGATTCAATACGCGCGCCATCCGATGGAATATGCCTTACTCGTCGGGTTTCTTCCAAATACCGCGCTCGTGCATGAGCCGGATTTGGCGCTCGATGATCTCTTTACGGTATTCGGCGTGCTTCATCGGTACGCGATCGAGGTAGATGTTCTTGGGGTAGATGGGCTGTTTGTAAAGGAGCTGATAGAGCTCCGTCGGCAGATCCTTCATCCAGTTGTCCCACTGGGCGCGCGCGCGGTGGTCGCGCAAGGCTTGAATGTCGATGACGCCTGCCACATAGGTGGAGCCCGCGCCATAGCGCTGTTCGCCCACGACTCTACCTTTGTAGTCGACGATGAGCGATTGTCCGCCGAACGTGTCGATGGGGGTCGTGTCCTCTCGGGAGAGGTAGTACGTGCCCATGTTGGGGGCCACCACGTACAGGTTGTTGTCCAGGGCGCGTGCGCGGGTCTGGATTTCGAACATGCCATTGCCCGCGGCCGGGTGCGGGTAGGAGCCACGGTAGATCACCTCGGCCCCGTTGAGCGCGAGCGCCCGCGCGTTCTCCGGATACGAGCCTTCGTTGGCCATCATGATGCCCAGCCGGCCGATCTCGGTGTCCACCACCGGCCAGAAGGCATCGAGATTATTTCCATACTTCGCGATCCATGTATCATACACATTGTGCGGGACCACCGAGTGCTCCACCGGGAAGAGCGGCGCCACCTTGTGGTGTTTGAGGATCAGCTTCCCGGCGCGATCGAGGATGAACCCCACGTTGAAGAACCGATCGGGAAAGTCCGGATGACGCGCCTTGGCCTGGGCGATCACGAACGAATCGAACGCGCGCGCGATCTCTCCGAGCTGCTTCGTCTCCTCGCCCGGAACGTCGATGGCGCAGTCGCGGGCGAAGGCCACGTGATCCAGGTCGAGGACCTCGTCGTTGAATCCCTGGAGCGCGCCCTCGGGTATAGCGATGAGGCGCACGGGCAAATCGAGGCTGGATAGCCACGCCGCGGCCTTGGCCAAATGACGCAGATGCTCGATGTTGTCGCCAATATCGGCGCGGCGCCGAATACCGCGAACCGTGGGAACGAGACCGACCGCCGTGTACGGCTTGATCATGGGATCCTCCTCCAGGGGCAAGAGTCGTCAGAGGCGAGAACGATGCACTAAAACGGCTCGAAACAATCGTAGTTTCGCTGGCCGATCATGCGACCATCCCGGGTGTCGAGAAACACGGCAAATGACGCACGCAGGGTATCACCTGGCGACAGCGTCCCGAGCGCGATGGCCAAGGTGCCCGACCACGTGACCTCCGTCGAAGTAGGTTCGCGCGAGCTCTTCGAGCTGGGTCATGACGCAAATCGTAACCCGCGGGCGCGCGGCGTCGCCAGCTCGTCCTTGGAGAGCCGGTGGGTGCACCCTCGTAGGTGCGAGGCGTCGCTAGCGCGAGACCGCGAGCTTGATACCGAGCGCGATGAAGATGGAGCCGGCCACCCGATCGAGCCACATGGCCGTGGTCGGCCGCCGCCGAAGCCCTTGCCCAATGGCGCCCGCGAAATATCCGAGGGTGCCGAAGATCAACGCACCTTGGACCGTGAAGGTCACGCCGAGCAACGCGGTCTGCAGCCCCACGTGACCGCGTGCCGTATCGACGAACTGCGGTAGAAAGCTCAGAAAAAAGAGCACCACTTTGGGGTTGATGGCATTCGCCAACAGCCCGCGGCGAAACAACGTGCCGAGGGGAGCGGGCGCCGTCTCGACCTCGTCGGAGGGAAGGCTGCTGCCGCGGCTGCGGATGGCGTTCCATCCAAGCCAAATCAAGTAGAGCCCGCCAACGGTCTTCAGCGCGGTAAACGCGATGGCCGACGCCGCAATCAAGGCGCTCACGCCGAGAACGGCCAGCAACGTATGACTCAAACATCCAATGGCGCAGCCGAATCCAAAGGCCATCCCCTGGCGGCGTCCCTGGGAGGCGCCGAGGCTCAGGACCATTAAATTATCGGGTCCCGGCGACAGCGTGATGAGAATGGCGGCGGCGAGGAATGCGGTGAATTGGGGGAGGGTCAACATCGAATTGGGCAGCTTCCGCGAGAGACGAAGGTGTCCAGGCCTTGGTAGCACACGGTTTAGCTTCGCACCATGTGATGCGGGGAGTGTTCCTCGTTGGCGTTCTGGCGGGAGGGCGTATCGCCTTGGCGTTCTCGCGGGAGGGCGCATCGCCTTGGCGTTCTCGCGGGAGGGCGTATCGCCTTGGCACGGTAGCGTCCGACGTCCTCGCGCCGTAACGTTCACCAT
Organism: Sorangiineae bacterium MSr11954; assembly: GCA_037157815.1. Taxonomy (NCBI): domain Bacteria; kingdom Pseudomonadati; phylum Myxococcota; class Myxococcia; order Myxococcales; family Pendulisporaceae; genus Pendulispora; species Pendulispora albinea. Next base: position 9,509,389 of record CP089984.1, on the reverse strand, counting down.
GCCCGATCGTGATCCACGCGACGCAATGCCATCCGACCCCGATTCGGAGGTGCCGCCGATGCGTCCTCGTTGGTGGCTGCGCGCGTGGTTGTTCTCCGTCCTTTACTTACCGCCGTGCCTTGTGGCGATGTGGTTCACCAACGACGCGATGACGCGTGGCTGCAACGGCGTCGTGCGCCCGACGACCACCCGGGACAAGGTCGAGGTAATCGCCGTGTGCGTCATTTGGGTGGTCCTACTTCTCGTGGTGCGCGTGCGCCATCGGCGCCGGGAGCTCGCGATGTACGACGCGATCGCCCACTCTTTGAACCGGAAAAAATCGAGTCGATGACGCTACGAGCGACAAATCGTCCGATGCTCCGCATAGAGCGCGTCCCGCCAGTCGAGGATGTCGCGGAACGATCGCGCGAGGGTCTCCTCCGCCCAGCACGCGCGGTTCGCCGGGGCCAGGCGGATGTATCGATCGGCCACGGGGTGGATGAATTGGCATACGACGGCCATCGCCACGTCCGCGTACGTGAATCGTCCGAAGAGGTACCTGGAGCCACCCGCCAAGGCGGCGCGGAGCGATGACAGCGTCTCCTCGAGGTGCCCGCGCGCCCGAGCGATGGCTTCGTCGTCGACACCGTGCTTGCGCCGCAAATAAGAGATCCCCGTTCGCACCACGGGGCGCACGAGCGGCCGAACCGCCGCGGGGACGAAGCCCGGCACATTGTCGGTTTGCGCCGCGGGATCGTTCTCCAGGCGCACGAGAAAGAGCGCGCGCCCTGCGCGAAGGGCCGATTCGCTGCGCTCGTTCCATGCGGCGATGTCCTGCGCGTGCGGCTCGGGAAACAAAGACGGGCCCTCGCCGATTTCCTCCGCGTAGCGCGCGATCGCAAACGAGTCGCGGAGGATGCGCGGTCCGTCGAGGAGCGCAGGCACCGTGGCCTTCTCTTTGAAGTTCTTGGTCCGCAGCCGCAAGCCCGGCTCGTCCAGCATCGGCTGGTATTGCCGGAAGGTGTATGTCACCCGCCGGTGGTCGAGCGCCCAGCACGCCTTTTCGGTCCACGGGGAGAAGTCTTCGCCGATCAGCAGCCGCTTGGAGTCGTTCACGGGAAAAGCTTATCCCATCGAGCCCCGCCGCACATGGCCCGCGTGCGCCGTGACCCTCGGAGCGGCCACGCCGTGACCCTCGGAGCGGCCACGCCCCGCGCCGTGACCCTCCGAGAGGCCACGCCCCACGCCGTGACCCGCCGAGCCATCACGCGAGCAACTCGATCAAGAGCTTGGTCAGCGTCTCCCGCAGCTCCTCTTGGCCGAGGTGCGCCGGCCGACGAATGACCGATCCCAGCACCGCCGCTTGGACCATCACGGTCATCAAGTAGCTCACCGCCGCCGCGTGCTCCACGATCAACGGCTTCCGCGCCAGCACCGCCGCGCTCTGCGCGAGCTCGAGCAAGCGCGCGCTCAGCGATTCGACGGCCGGGATCTCCAATAAAAAAGGCACCTCCCGAACGAAGACGGTGATGATGGCCTTGCGGCGCTCCACCGCGCGAAACATCGTACGAAGCCACATGCGAAGCGCCTCCTGCGGCTCCGAGCCCATCGCCTCGGCCAGCGACTCCCGAAACTCGCCCACCATCTCGGAGACGACGTGGGTCACCACCGCCGCCACGATGGCTTGCTTGTTCGGAAAGTACTCGTACACGGACGCAATGCCCACGCCCGCTTCCTCGGCCACGTGATTGGTCGTGAGCGCTTCGTAGCCCGACTTGAGGAGAAGCCGAGCACCCGCCTCCACGATGTCGTCGTACGTTCGCTGCGAGCGCGCCTGACGAGGCACTTTGTTCGGTAAAAGAGGCGGAAGTTTACGCTTGGGCATGCTGGCTCCCGTATCCGAGTAGAACCGAGTAATCACTCGGATTATGTTTTGAAAGCACCAGATGCACAACCGGGGCAGGGGAGGATTCATCATGGGTGACGTTGCGTTTGCCACTCCAGAAGCCATACCCGCGCGATGGCGCGATCCCATGCATCCACCCGCGTGGGCCAAGCGTCTCGTCGGGTATTGCCGCACGAAGCTGCAGCCGGGGCACCCCTTCATGGACGTGCTGCAGAAGGCGCTCCTGGAAGGTGATCCGCTCGCGGACGACCTCGTTGCGTGCATGGACGAGCTCCCCGCAGGCGAAGGCCGGCGCATGTTCGAGCTGGCCCTGGAGCATGGAATCGACGCCGTCCCAGGCTCGCCCAAAGCGCTGGCGCGGTTCTTCGCGCACCTCGATCGGGTCCCCGCGTGGGTCGAGCCCGAGACCCTTCGGTATGCGTGCGAGACCATCCAGCGCGTGGGCATCGCCAATGGATATGCGCTCGCATGCGGATCGCTCATGTCGGGTTATCTCTCGAGCGCCGCCGTCAAGCCGCTCATGACCACCGGCGCGTTGACCTCCAACACCTCGCGCCGCATCGCCGAGACGGGGAAGTTCGTGCTCGACATCACCGAGTCGGGCGACATGGGCCGCTATACGGCCGGCTTCAAGACCACGGTGCGCGTGCGGTTGCTCCACGCGTTCGTGCGGGCGAAGCTAGGGCGGTCGCCGGAGTGGAAGACCCACGAATGGGGACTCCCCGTCAACCAAAGTGACCTTTTGGGGACGAACCTTCAATTCTCCACGACATATCTTCTATCGTTGCGCGTGCTCGGTATTTTGCACTCGCGGCGCGAGCGCGAAGCCATCATGCACTTCTGGCGCTATGTCGGTTATGTGATGGGGGTCGACGAAAAGCTCTTGCCGCGCAACTACCGGGAGGGCAAACGCTACCTCCGACTGCTCGGCGCCAGCCAACCCGATCCCGACGAGGACAGCCGCGCGCTGGCCTCCGCCCTCGTCTACTTCCCGCTCGCCTACGGCACCACGCCCTTCGAGCGCCGCGCCACCGCCATCCTCTGCGCCCTGCGCGGCGGGCTCTCGCGGTCCATCATGGGCGACGTGGCCGCCGACGCGCTCGGCCTCCCGGACGACCGCTGGAAATACGCCGTCTTCGCCATCTCGCCGGCCATCTCCACCATGGAAATCGCGCGCCGCTTGGTGCCCGGCGGTCGCCGCGTGGCCGTGCGGGTCGGGCGCCGCATCCTGCGCAGCCAAATCACGCGCGGCCTCGCCCTGACGCAGGCGAGCCGCATCCACGTCTGAGCTCCGACCCGCGCCCTCGTGGCGAACGCCGGGAGCCCTCGGCCCCAGCGCGGCGCGGCCCCGTCAGAGGCGTTGAACGTTGTCGATATCGGGCCCGAACGATCCGAAGAGCACGTCGCGCGCGGCCTTGGGGCGCTCGGCCGCGGGGACGTAATAGCAGCGCGCCGCCTCGTCGGAGCTGTACGTCGATTGCGAGCAAAAGAGGGCCACCCAATGGCTGTGGGCGGAGAGCGTGGTCCGCTGGGTGATGGTGGGCAGCTGCTCGAGCCAGAACGCGTCGCGCGTCTGCAAATTGGAGCGCGATGGCGACACGCCGGCCGGCGGAAACGACGAGTCGTGATCGATGCCGCTGTCGCTCTTGGTGTTCGACAGGTGCACGGCGAAGGGGGCGACGCCTTGTTTGAAATCGATGTGCGCCGCCACGTCCACTTCGTAGTTGCCGGAGCGCTCGGTGGCCTCGAACGCGAACACCCGATCCTCCTCGCGGTAGCGGGTGACCGGGCGCGTCTTCGTTCGGTACGCGGTGCGTGATTTGGTCACCTGGCGCGTGCGCGGCACCTGGCGTGTCTTGCTCACCGGGCGCGTATCGGTGCACGTGTTTTTGCCGTCGCCGCACGAGTGCGTGTACGTCTCGAACTCCGTGTAATGCTCGGTGTCGTAATAGGTTTCGGTGTCCGGATAGTATTCGGTATACGACTCTTGGTACTCCTCCATGGCCTGATACGGAATGCGCTCCACCCACGGCCGCGAGAGGGTCATTTTGCGCGAGCTGAACGCCGCGTGGTTCTTCCCGCTGACCGTCACGATGGCCGGCGCCTCCGCGCGCGGATCCCAGAAGCTCGATCGCTCGAGCCCCTTTTGCACCGCCGTGGCAAACGCGTCGCGCCCTTCGAGCGAGAGGCCGTCCACCTGACCGGCGAGCACCACGCGCGAGACATGGTAGGGCAGGACCGGCACGCGCGCCGTGGTCACGTGAAAATGCGCGCAGTACTTGCCGACCAAATCGGCGAAGTAGGGGCTCGCGGCGGGGTTGGCCGGCGCGAGGCGCTTGCACTGCGTCTCGGCATACTCGTGAATCGTATCGGTGATCACGCTCTTCACGGTGGAGCCCGGGAAGTGGCGCAGCACTTGCCGATCGCGCGCCTCCAGCTGATCTTCGGCCAAGAGCGGGGCATGGCGCGCGAGGAGCGCGCCGCACTCGATGCCGATTTGCTCCTCCGCCCACGCCACCTCGTCGTGGGTGCGCTTCTGAATGGCGGGGCTCCCCGGATCGTTCCAGCCGCGGGCCCGATCCAGAAGACGGCCCAAGGCCGAGAACACGCGCTCCTTGTCGCCGGTGCGCTTGGATTCGGCGACCTCGGCCAAGAGCCCGAGAAAAATCTTCTCACGTGCCTGGGCGAGCTTGGCCCTGGCCTCTTGATCGGTCGGATCTTGCGCCACCACCTGCGCGTAATCGCGCGCGGCGCCCTCGTAATCTCCCTTTTCGAACGCGCTATCGGCCCGCCCGCGCAAGCTGCCGCAGCCGATCGTCGCCATGAGGACCAAGAAACCAACCGACGCCCAACGAGCTCTCATACGTGTATGCCGAGCATATACCGTCGGGCGCCGGTCGATCTTCCCTGTGAGGGGGTGTCGGTGAGAACGGACCTCAGAAATCGTCGGGCGTTCGGATGCGGTCGCGGACCCAGACCCCGGCGGGCTTCAGTGGTGCTGTACCGGAGTAGGGGCCGTTGGGGCAGGTGCCCTCCTTGAAGACGGCGCCCGAGCGGAAGTCGTCGGAGTAGTTCCAGTTCGCCCAGCTGATCTTCTTGGCCGCCATCAGGTCGATGTACTTCTGCGATTGGGTAAAGTCGTTTCCGCCGTCACCCGTGTACGTTTGCGTGCCGAACTCCGTCACGAACACGGGAATCTTGTCGGCCGCCCGCGAGAGCGTATCGAGGTATTCGGCCTTGTGCGAGGCGGCGTAGAAGTGGAACGTGTAGAGGATATTGGTCGCGTTGACCGGATTGTTCACGACCTCGCTCTCGTCGGAGTCCTCGGACACCCCCAAGGACGACCACCCACGGGTGCCGAGCAAAATGACGGAGTCCGGGTCTTTGGCGCGGATCACGGGGATGATCTGCTCGTGGTAGCTCTTGATGCTCGCCCAGCTCACGCCGCTCGGCTCGTTGGCCACCTCGTAGAGGATGTTCGTCTTGGAGGCGTGGCGCGTGGCGATCTCGGAGAAGAACGTCTTCGCGCGCGACAAGTTGTAGTGGGGATCGCCCGGCTCCAGCATGTGCCAGTCGACCAGCGCGTACATCCCTCGCGCGGTCACCTGCTCGATGATCGAGTGCACCAAGTCGGTGTACATCCGGGGATTGCTCTCGTAGCCGCCGTCTTGGATGTACATCGAAATGCGGACGATGTCGGCCTTCCAATCGTTCGCGAGCGCGTCGAGCGACGCGCCATTCACGCAGTTGCGATACCAGTTCAGGCCGTGCGTGCTCATACCGCGAAGTTGGATGGCTTTGCCGTTCTTGTTGCAAAGCTTGGTGCCGCACACCCGAAGCTGCCCGTTGGCCTCGACCGGCGTCCCCGTCGGGGTGCCGCCCCCGGAGCCCTCCGTGATGCGATCGAGGTTCGGTCCTCCGTTGGCGGTGGTGGCCGTCGCGCGGACGACATTGGCGCCGGCCTTCAAGGTGACGTTCACCTTGGCGTCGGCCCAATTCGTCCAGGCGCCGGTGCCCCCGAAGGCGAGCCCCGCGCTCACCACCGCGCCGTTCACCGAGATGTCCATGGGGCGATTGGTGGTGGTGCCGTTGGCGTAGCGAAGGGTCAATGTCGAGCTTCCGGCCGCCGCGGCGTTGATCGTGAACTCGACATAGCTGCCGACGGCGTTGTTGTAATTGACGAAGCCCGATCCGGTGTACCCCGTGTGGTTGGACTCGACCACACCGTCTACAATCGTGGCATTCTCCGCTTGGTATTCGGCGGCCGCCGCCAGCGGCGCCTCGTCGATTGCAAGGTCGTCGCCGGCGCGGCTCGTACATGCGACGGCGCCCGCCGCCAGCATGAGCCCAAATGCCGTCACACCCGTTCGACCGCGGGTGCGCGGGTCGAAGATCGCTCGAAGGGTCATGGGAACCTCCTTGTGTGTCGTGTGCCGAAATGCGCGTTGCCGCCGCTGCTCCTTCAACCATCCGCCCATCCGTCCATCGATCCGCGCGGCGGCGACTTCGCGACGGTATGGCTGCCTATGCTGACGGTCAACCGTTTTAATTAGGAAAGTTTCCTAACTAAAATGATGCAGGTACACGGATCCGCTTTTCATTTGGCGCAGGTGCACTTTTTCGCGAGATTTATACGGTTCAGGGGAGTGCGCGGCTCACCTTCGCGCGGCGCGCAGGCCCTTTCACCACCGTATCCCACGCGTGCATCGCGCAATCGACGACCGTGCGCAAGGTTTCGAGGGAGGAGCCGTCGCGCGCGCGAATGGAAAGGCCCTCCAAAATCGTGGTGTAGAAGGTGGCGAGCGCCTTCGTATCGGTGCGCTTCGGCAAATCGCCGTCGGACACCCCGCGATCCATGCGTGCGCGAATGGCATCGAGCGAGTCTTGCCGGCACTTCACGAGAAAGTCGCGCACCTCTTTGTTCTCCGGGGTGCCGAGGGTGGCCGCCAGCACGATCATGCAGCCGCTCGGCTTTTTCGGATCGGTGAAGCCCTTCACATTGCTCCGCAACATCTCCTCGACCGCCTCGCGCGCGGTGCGCCCTCCTTGCAGCGCGCGCATCGGATCCCCGCCCTCCAGCGCGTCATAGAGCGCCACCGCCTCGCGAAACAGCTCCTCTTTGCAGCCAAACGCCGCATAGAGGCTCGGTTTGGTGATGCCGATGGCGTCCGTGAGATCGGCCACCGACGTCCCTTCGTAGCCGCGCTCCCAGAAGATTTGCATCGCTTGCCTCAGCGCCACGTCTCGGTCGAACGCGCGCGGACGGCCCCGCTCGGTCATCGGCTCACCATTTGTATACCACCCGGTAGATAAATCGCTTGACGTTGCCGTGCAAGGCCCATACTTAATCTATACCGTACGGTATACATATCGAGAGGGCACATCATGCGCTATCGCTCCGTCGTTCATTGGGTTGCCGTGGCATGGTTCGGGGCCATCTTCGCGTACGCGGGGCTGGCCAAAGTCCTGGGGGATGCGGGGATGCGCGAGGGAATGCTCGCCATTGGGTTCGGCGCCGGGTGGACCGTGGCCATCGGGTGGATCGAGGTGCTCGGGGTCGCCGGCTTGCTCGCGGGGGTGTTCAAACCGCCGCTGAAGAATTTGGCGGTGCTGTGTCTGCTCCCATTTTCGATCGGCGCCTTCACGGTGCATATGAGCTACCACCAGGGCTTCGCCGACTACCGGGAGTCGCTTTGCGCCTGCGTCTTGGCGCTGGTGATCCTCGCGACCGACGCGCGATTCAAAATCGATCTGGGCGCGCCGATGGTGCGCGTTCCCGCGCCGCGCTCAACCGCGCGATGACGTCGTCCATTTCTTGAGCTGCGCGCGCTCCGGCTCGTGGAGCAGGTCGTGGGGTGGAGGCGGCATGGGTGGTGCCCGGGTGGTGGGGAGGCCGCCGGACGTTGATCCGGACAGGTGACATGGCCGTCCCGATGAAGCGTGGACGTATTCTCCACGAGGACGTGACCGTGGCGAGGCGCGCCTCGCTTTACGGAACGGGGAGCTTGGGGCCTACGGCGCCGGGGACGCCGTCGTTGGTTCCGACGATGCCACCTGGACCTGCGGAGCCGCCCTGCGATGCTGCGGTCAGGGTGGGGTCGTTTTGGAGTGAGGGTGCCGTGCCGCTGTAGAGGATCGCGGCGGAGACACCGCCCGCGCCGCCTCCTCCTGCGCCACCGTTTCCGCCGGCTCCTCCAATGCCACCCGGGCACGCTAGTCCTGACGGACTGCTTCCTGCGCCACCACCCAATTGTCCTTTCTGCCCCGAGGCGCCGGCCCCACCGTTGCCCGGCTTCTTGGCGGTGAGCGCACCGGCAACCAGCGTGACATCGCTTGCGATGCTCAAAAGCGCGATGCTGGCGCCACCCCCCTTGCCCGCGTTGCCTGCGTTGCCGCCGCAACCTCCGGCGCCACCGCTACCTCCGCCCGCGCCGCGACCCGTGGCACCACCGCCACCACCGCCGCCACCTTGACCGACCTGACCGAACCCTCCCGGCTGTCCGTCCTGCGGCACCCACGTTCCGCTTTGGATCGTTCCGGTTTGCGAAGCTCCCGTCCCATGGCTACCCGCGGGTGCATCCGCACCGTTGATTCCCGCGCGGCAATTTCCTCCACCCTGGCCGCCCGCGCCCGTATTGTCTGGTCCGCCGTCATAGACCCCAAAGGGCTGGCCCGCAGCGCCGGCTTGATTTTCACCACCGCCGGCGCCGCCCTGCGTGGTGCCGCTCCTGTTCGCGCACGGCACGGCCGGTGAAGGCTGCGCCGGACCACCATTGGCTCCCGATGCGTTATTGCCTTTCGAGGCTTGCGGCACTTGGTCCGCTGGGCCTTTGCCGCTCGTTCCGTCGGCGGCGTCCGCCGCGGTGAGCGTGAGGCGCTTGAGCGCGACATGGTGCGCGCGGTCCACGATCGCCGCGATGCTCGAGGGCGACGCCGCCGACCCGGGTGGTGCGTGGAAGGTGATATCGGCCACCGTGACCCCGTTGGCCTTCACCGTCAGCGGCACCCCCAACGTCGGCGCGATGGTGACGGTTCTACCCAGCGATGCCCAATCGCACGCGAAGCCGTCGTAGATGCTCTTGCTCGAGAAGACCACGACGTTGTGGGCGTAGTCTCCCTCGCACACGTACACGCGCGACTGTGTCGCGCTGGCCTTCGCGAGCGCGACGGGGATCGTGGCCACGGGGAGGGTCTTCGTCCCTGGATTGTTGTCGTTGCCCTTCGGGTGGACGAACACGCCCACCGCGAAGTCGACGCACTGCGGGCTCTCTGCAGGGTCCTTCGACATGTCGCATCCGACTGGCGCCGCGTCCGCGCCGCAGCTGCTTGCGGATGCAAGAACGGCGAACACGGGGAGCATCGATCCGAACGCAATGATTTTTACGGCATCCATTCGCCACCTCTTGAAAACATTCACGAGCGCCTCTTACGGAACGAGGACCTTCGGGCCTGCGGCGCCGGGGATGCCGTCGTTGGTTCCGACGATGCCACCTGGACCCGCGGAGCCGCCCTGCGATGCTGCGGTGAGGGTGGGGTCGTTTTGGAGCGAGGGGGCCGTGCCGCTGGAGAGGATCGCGGCGGAGACACCGCCCGCTCCGCCTCCACCCGCGCCACCGTATCCGCCAGCCCCACCGTTGCCCGCCTGGCAGGCGCCCGGTGAATAGATGCCACCGTAGCCACCCAATTGTCCTTTCTGGCCCGAGGCGCCGGCCCCACCGTTGCCCGGCTTCTTGGCGGTGAACGCGCCAGCCACCACCGTGACATCGCTTGCGATGCTCAGCAGCGCGATGCTGGCGCCACCACCCTTGCCCGCATGGCCTGCGTTGCCGCCGCAACCTCCGGCGCCACCGCTCCCTCCGCCCGCGCGGTCGCCAGGTGCGCTCCCGCCGCCGCCACCACCGCCTTGACCTACGCGGCCAAGGGCACCCGCCTGTCCGTCCTGCGGCACCCACGTTCCGTTTTGGATCGTTCCGGTTTGCGAAGCTCCGGTCCCATGGCTACCCGCGGGCGCATCGGCACCGTCGAGCCCCGTCCCCCCCGCGCCGCAACTTCCTCCACCCTGGCCGCCCACGCCCGTCTTGTTTGGTCCGCCGTCGTAAACGCCAAAGGGCTGGCCGGGGGCGCCGGCTTGATTTTCACCACCGCCGGCGCCGCCCTGCGTGGTGCCGCTCCCGTTCGCGCACGGTATGGCCGGTGAAGGCTGCGCCGGACCACCATTCGCTCCCGATGCATCGTTGCCTTTCAAGGCTCGGGGCAACTGCTCCGCTGGACCTTTGCCGCTCGACCCGTCCGCGGCATCCGCGGCGGTGAGCGTGAGGCGCTTGAGGACGACACGCTGAGCGCGCTCCACGATCGCCGCAATGCTCGAGGGCGACGCCGCCGACCCGGGCGGCGCGTGGAAGGTGATATCGGCCACCGTGACCCCGTTGGCCTTCACCGTCAGCGGCACCCCCGCCGGCGGCGCGACGGTGACGGTTCTACCCAGCGATGCCCAATCGCACGCGAAGCCGCCGTAGATGCTCTTGCTCCAGGAGACCACGACATTGTTGGCGTAGTTTCCCTCGCACACGTACACGCGCACCTGCGTCGCGCTGGCCTTCGCGAGCGCACCGGGGATCGTCGCGACGGGATGCGTCTTCGTCCCTGGATTGGCGTCGTTGCCGTTCGGGTGGACGAACACGCCTACGGCGAAGTCGACGCATTGCGGGCTCTCTGCAGGGTCCTTCGACATGTCGCATCCAGCCGGAGCCGCATCGGCGCCTGCTCCGCCATCGGTTCCCGACGCCGGCGCACACGTGCTCGTGTCCGCGCACGTCGAGCTCGTGCAGCCCGTGGCCATCGCCCAGGATGTGGGAAGGCATAGCAATCCAAACATCAACCATCGGCGCATATCGATCGACCGCCTTTCAGAAGCGAAGGTGAACGTGGACGCTGGCGGCTTCTTTTCCGACCGCCGGCAAGATGATCGCCTGCGTGCTCTGCGGCGTCTTGGGGCGAGCGACGATGAGCAATGTGGCACCGCCGACAAGGGCGGCCCCCGCACCGATCCACAGGCCCCGTGCGATGTTGCTGTTACGCACCCATGCGTCGGCGTCCGATTTCAGCGCCGAACACGCGGCGCTGGACACGTCCCAGCACGCGCTTGGGTCGCTCGCGGCTCGCTGTTCGGCCGCCTTATCCGAGCTGCTGTTCGCGGCGACGGTGAATCCTACCGCGGCGATCGCCGTCGCCACGCCGGCGACCATGAGCCCTCCGCCCACATAGCGGCCCGCCGTCCACCAGGTGCTTTGCGATGCAGGCTCGGGAGAGCGCGGAGGAGCGACCATCGGGGGCACCTCGTCGCGATTGAATGACATGACCACTTGCTGCCCCGCCGGGATGTTCGCCTCGTGGCGTTTGCCGTGCCCATCCTCCACCGTGTGCACGCCCGGCTCGACGTCGACGATCTCGTTCGGCACGATCTGCTTGCGCCCATCCAGCCGAACGAGGGTACCGCGCGGAGCTTCGACCTTCAGGTGCCCGAGCCCACTCCATAACTCCGCGGCGATCAGCTCTCTTGCCTGCGCCTTGCTGGGTGCATCGGTGCGTGGATCCGCCATGTACAGCCGGAGGTGCTCGGCCGCCTCCACGCGGCGATTTGCGTCCAGCTCGGCGATCGCCAGGTTCCACAAGTAGCGCGTTTGCGGCGATGCCGCGTAGGCTTGAAGGAATTTTACCCTCGCGAGTCGGGCGTTGCCGGTGCGGGCCGCCTCCATTCCCTCTTTGTACCGCAGCTCGGCGTCGCTATCCGCGTCGACCTCGCCACGGGTTGGTGCGTGCTGGGCGTGCGCGGTTCGTGGAAGAGCCATGGCGAGCGAACAAACGATCGCGAACGTTGTGCGGGAAATCACTGGGAACGTGCTCTATTTAAGAAGGCGACCATGGGGGATTTCGCTTGGCGTCGGGATGGCGGTAGGTGGATTCGGTTGTGCGGATATCTCCACGTCGGGTATCTCGTCGTTCGCTGGTTTCGAGCTCGGCTTCGGACTGGGGCTCATGATCGATCGCTTGCCTTCGGCGCTCGGCGCCGAGGTCGCGCGCCGTTGTTGGCCAATGGAAACGTCGTCGATGGCCCGCGTCGTGCTCGACGGCGCCGCGCTTGGCGTCGGCGGGACTCGCTCGGGTTGGTCGATTGAGACCCCGAGGCGAGGTGGCATCACGTTGCTCGGCACCTGCGGTGCTTGCGCAGGTTGCGAGAGCGCCGCGGAGATCGGGGGTGGGGTGCTCGGTGCCGCTGCGCTCGGGCCGGTGACCAGGTGCGGGCTCACGAACCCAATGGCCCAACCGCTTGCGATTGCAACAGCCGCGGTGAACGCGAGCACGACGATGCTCGTTCGACGTGGTCGTGGTCGAGCAGGATTCGTGGTGACGGTGCGGGTACTTGCTCCGGCGGCATCGAGATGCAAACCCGCCGGCGGTTTCGCGATATCTCCCGAAGGCGTCGCGGCCGCGCTCGAAAGGGTGACCATCCCGCCATCCTCGATGCCTGGCTCGCTGATGTTGAGATGCACATTTGGGCCTGACGCGATCTCCATTTCCGTGGCTGGTCGCGGGGTGTGCGATCGAAGAACCGCGGGGAGCAAATCCAAACCGGCAAAAAGGCGGCCCACCTCTCCATCCGGAGCACGACCGACAGGCAAGGGGTCTCGGGCAGGCAGCACGAAATCGGGATCGGTGACGTTTGCATCCGGATCGGTGAGGGCGTCACCATCGCCCTTTTTCTGCGACGTGCTCGATGTCCCGCTTGCCGCAGGGAGCGTCGTCCTATCCTCGCCTGCGCTCATGACTTCCCCGGTGGTGCGTTCGTCGGCCGTAACGACGCGTGCCCGAGGCTCCATACCGCCCATACCACCAGCGCGCTGAAGAACATGGCCACGCAGAGAAGCAGCAGGCGGCGCCGGTTGCCGAGGACCGGCGTCGGTGCTTTGACCGAAACCGGCATCGTTCGAAGGGTCGGGGGAATAGCTTGATGAGAACGGGGCACGGTGCGGTTGCCAACGGGTGCCGCGGGAGCATCGTCCGGAGCTGCGTTGAAAACAGGGGTGCTCTTGGTGTCTCCATCTCGCCCCCGCTCTCGCTCTCGCATCGCGAATGGGGGGACGTAGCTGGTCGTGGGCGCACTTCGGAGGCCATGCTTCTCGAGCGGCGGGTGCAGCACAGGCGGGGCGCTCCTGCTGCTGTCCGCAAATTCGGGCGGCGCCCGGTCGTTCTGTGTGGTGAACACTCGTGCCACGGCCACGGGCGAACGCGAAGCTCGGCGCGGAGCTCGAAGAATGACGGGGCAGGCGTCGTCCGCGACACCGGCCGAACCCACTGCTTTTGCGGGTATGCCCACATGGGTCGGCTGGTTCGCTCTTTCTTTCTCGCGCGCAACCTCCAACGGAGATCGCTCGTGCGGGTCGGTCAAGTGCGCGTGCGTGCCGGCCATCAACGCCTCGATCTGCGCCGGTTCGGTGTCGCTTCCATCGACACTCGTTGGATCGTGGTCGCGAGCGGGCATGCGACCCACGATATTGCGCAAGTTCTCGATGACCGTTTCGGGGCTCGGCCGAACCTGCGGATCGCGGTTGGTCATCCGATCGACGAGCTCGTCCAGCTCGGCCGGCACTTCGGCGAACCACGATGCACGCGGGCGTCGTTCGGTGAGGATCGCACGAGCGACCGCGAGCGCGCGTTCGTTGGGGTCATCGTGCTCGAGCTCCTGCTCGTCCCACATTCCGCGCCCGGTTAGCATGCGGAACAGGATGAGCCCCACCGCGTGGACATCCGTCGCGCCGGTCGGATCCTCTCCACGAAGTTGCTCCGGAGACGCGTAGCGCAGGGTTCCAAAAAATCGCTTCCTCTTCGGCTTCGCCTCGACGAGCGAGATGACGTGGGCGATGCCGAAATCAATGACCTTGACGCGCGTCGAAGCGTCCTCTTTCTCTTTCTCCAAAAAGATGTTGGCCGGCTTGAGATCGCGGTGAACGATACCCCGCCCGTGTGCGTACCGGAGCGCTTCCAAGACCGGAAGCAGCGTTCCCACGGCCGTCCGTATGTCGAATGGCTTGCCCTCGCCCCAACTCTTGAGCGCATCCTCGAGCGACTTCCCGCGCATCATGGGCATCGTGAAGTACAGGCGACGGCCGGCACCCTCGGTCGTCTCGCCTCCGGGCAGCACCTCGACGATGTTCGGGTGCTTGAGCGAGCATGTGATCTGCGCTTCCAACCGGAAGCGGTCCTCTCCCACGCCGGCGGCCAAGGGCAACTTCATCGCCCATCGCTTTTTGGGGACTCGCGATTCGACTTCATAGAGCTCCCCCTCGCCCCCTTCTTCCAAGCGGCGAATGAAGATGTAGGGGGTGCCGGGGATTTCCTGGTTGCGTTTGTACTCGTATGTGGCCATTGCACTGCCTACATCGGTCTCGAGTCGCAGGAGATTGTGTGGATTCTACTCATGCAGAGGCGCCGCGTCTTCCAGCCGCGGCTCAGAAATGACGAGATGTTGTCGCGACTACCGAGATCGGGAGGAGTTCACGTGCTGCACGTCGGGGCGCGATTCTTTGATTCATAAAACAATCCAAGGAAGAGCCAAGTCTTCATCTCTCCTTTTCGTTCGGAAGGAGCGCCGGTCATGCCGAGTGCGACGCGCCTCTCGTTATACGTCCGCAACGTGCAAATTCTGAACGGGTTCGACGACGTCGCGCGCCGTTTCTCCGTGCGTATCGGCCGAGATTCCAACGCTTCGGCTTTTGTTTTGCCGGATGGATGCGTCCCCCGCATCCATGGAAGCGTCGACCTCTAAGAGAAAGCGTAAAACCACTCTTACGCGATTACCTCGATGACGAACCGACGACTGCGTACGAGCTACGCGCAGCGGCACAAGGACCTTGCCGATAAAGAAAACCAAACATTTCGATTGCTCTTCGGGCCAGAATTCGCCGACGAATATGCGCAGTACCGGGAAGGGGGCGTCCCTTCGTCCGGCAACCTCGACGTAAACCCGAGGCGTAGATGATGACGAAGGAGGCGCAAGGCGAGCTGCAAAAGGCCGACCCTCGACATGGGAATGGGGATTCGGTCGTGTTCGTGAGCGGTGCAACCACGAGCGAGGATTCAGCTCGCCGTCCGGCTATCACCTACGTGGACACGGTGCCTACTGCGACGACTCCGAGCGCTGCGTCCATCGAGCCCGTCGAGCCCCGCGCACGCCAGGATAGCTCCCACGCGTCCATCGCGAACGATGTGCTCTTTGCCGACTTGGCTCGATCCGTTGAGCCGTGCGTGATGTCGCGTAGGAAGCGGAACGCGAGCCCCAGCGTCGAACGCGAGGTCGATGAGATCCTCGATTCGATGTCAGCCGATGCGATTCCGAGAAAAAATCCCCCTCGTCGATCACGTCGCAACGACACATTGAAACCGATCCCCCCCGCTCGTCCTGGCTGGGCACCGCGAACGTACGGTGTTGAGCTCGGGCTCAGGCGCACGGCTCGCGCGCCCGTCGGGATCGCGGCTGCAGCGGTATTCGTCGCGGCGATTTTTCTTGGAAGGGCGATGCGCCAAGGCGGAACATTTGAGTCAATCACCAGCGCGACGATGGCATCGCCCGCCGCGCCCGAAGCACCCAAGCCGCTCCAATCGCCGTCGTCCGCGAGCGCTGCTCCGCCGATCGCGCCTGTCACTCCACGGGAGCCCGCGCCTGTCACTCCCCCGGCACCCGTAGCTCGAACGACAGCTTCGACGGCATCTTCCTCCGCGTCCTCGGCTTCCAGCGCCATTCGCATTCGCAAACCTACGCGTCCTACGAATCATGCGAGCCCTGCGCCGAACATGGATCTCGATGTCGACCCTCTCGGGGTAACCAACGCATCGACGGCGGTATCACCCGCGCCTTCCGATCCCTCCGATGGGCGCAATCTCTTCACCGGGCATTGATCCGCGGGAGAAGCGCCCGAAATGCGGCCGCGATCTCCTCGAGCCTGCGGGTCTCGAAGTTTGCCGGTCGCCCAAGAGCACGTCCTCGAATCCAACGGTCGATTTCGTCGACCCGTTCAGCCCGGCCGCGGTGTCGACCATCGACATGGCTGCCGGCGATGGGATCATCGTCGCCCTAGCCGGCGGAGGCGCGCCCCCCATACGTTGTGGAAACGTAATCTAAAGAAACCACAAGCATAGCTCGCGCTCGAAGAAGCTAAGGAGCCGTTACGCGAACGAGCGGAGTCACCGATAAATAGCTTCTGCTCGGGCCGTACCTACTTTAGCGCACAACTGCCGATCCATTCGTACCGATGTCATGAGCATGCGAGAGGTCGACGGATCGATAAAGCGAAATAGCCGCGTTGCGTTGCTGGAACGGATCGCCGTCGATCCAGCGACTCGCGCCGGTGAGGGCGAAGGAAAGAAGCGCGCTGCGCAACGGGTGCGTGCGCGTACCCGTTCGCGCTCGCGTCATCGCTTGCGTTTGGGTTTTCTTTCGACGCGACTGTTCAACTGCCAATCAGCGAATACCGACGGGGCGGTCACGACATGAAACGTTCGACTACCATTTCTCATCCCTTTGCGAAATTTCATTGCTCCATCGCTCGTACGTTGGATCAAATCGAGCCATCGTGGGCTCCTTTGATCCTCCGCGACGTCTTCTTCGGGCTGCGCCGCTTCGAGCAGCTTTGCAAAGATCTCCGTATCCCAACGAACACCCTCGCGGCGCGTCTGGAGACGTTGGTACAAAAAGGCGTCCTCGAGCGCGTCCTGTACAGCCAGCACCCTGCGCGCTGGGAGTATCGCCCGACCACCAAGGGCGAGGCGCTCTTTCCCATACTTCTGAGCCTTCTGCGATGGGGTGATACCTGGGCCAGCGAGCCCGAAGGAGCCCCCGTGCAGGTCCACCACCTTCTCTGCGGGCGGCCCGCGCACGCCGAAGTCGTCTGCAACGTTTGCGGAGATCCTCTCCGATTCAACAATGTCACGGTGCACGCGGGGCCTGGCGTCCGCATGGCACCAGGAACCACGCTTCTCGCCTCACACCTTCGACCGGTTCCCAACACGCCGTCGCCGCACCCAACGCAAGACTCGAGCGCCGAAGCCTCTTCGCACGGCCCACCCATGCCGGTCACGCTCAAACCGGCAGACGGCGTACATTACGAGCAGCACAACGACGTCTCGTAACCACGGTGGGCACGTTCCCAAACCCGGCCTCGTTCCGCGCGTTGCGTGAATGGCTCGCGCGCGGATGCTCTGGCCCAAATCCGTAGTGGGGATCCTCGCGACCGACGCGCGATTCAAAATCGATCGGGGCGCGCCGATGGTACGCGTTCCTGCGCCGCATTCAACCACGCGATGACGTCGTCCATGACCTGCGCGCGCTCCGGCTCGTGGAGCAAGTCGTGGTACAATCCGCCGTAGAGCAGGAGGGTTTTGCGCTCGGGCGAGGTGCGCGCCCGCGCGACGATTTCGGCGGTCCCGCGCGGATCGGTGACGTGGTCGCCCGTGCCATGGAGGGCGAGCAGCGGAAGGTCGAAGGTGCCGGCGCGCGCCCAGATGCGCTCGATGGCCCGAAGCAGCGCGCGGGCGGTGCGCGCAGGCGCCGGAGAATGCTCGACGAGCGGATCGCGCGCCAGGTTCGCGACCGTCTGGGGATCGCGCGAGAACGAGCCGTCGGGGATGTCGATCGCGGGAAAGTTGGGCAGGAGCGAGGCGGACAGCGGGGTGGCGGCGGCGAGGAGGAGCGGTTTGTCGACGCGAAGGGCGGGCGCCAAGAGGACGACGCCGGCGAGCGGCGGGTGGCGCTCGAGGGCGAACAAGGTCACGACGGCGCCACCCACGCTGTGACCGAGGAGGAAGATGGGGAGCCCGGGCTCGCGTGCTCGTACGCGCGCGAGGAAGAGCGCGAGATCGCCGAGCAAATCGTCGAAATCATCGATGGTCGCGCGGCGGCCCTCCGAGCGGCCGTGCCCGCGCATGTCATACGCATGAACATCGTACCCTTGCGCGACGAGACGGCGCGAGAGCTCCGCATCGTGCTCGCTGTGCGATTTCAATCCGTGGTGAATGACCACGACCGCGCGCGGCCGCCCTCGAACGCGCCACGATTGCTCGAAGAGTTTGACCCCGCCGGTGCCTGCGAAAAAGCCGCTCTCGTGCGAGACGCCCGGGCCGTCTGCAGGCGTGTGGTCTGCGCCCGCGGCCGCGCCGTCTGCGCCCGCGGCCACGCCGTCTGCGCCCGCGGCCGCGCCGGCGAAAACGACGAGAGCCGCGATGGCAACGGCCACCATGCATCGCAAAAAGAGCCGCATACCTCGCGCCGTTCTCATCGCGCACCCACCAGGTTGAAGCCCATCACCGCCGCCACGGAGCGCGTATCCATGAACTCGCGGTACACGATCCCCAGCGCGAGCCCGCCCCCGGCATTGACGTCTTCCCAATAACGATGTTGCGGGCTCAATCGCACGAGCACCCCCGCTTCGAGCTCGTCGATGAACGGAATCGACGCGCCACGCCGCCGCGCATCCGCCCCGGCGATCCACGACGGCCGCACCCACAGAGTCGGCCGAATGGAGCCGACGCTCACCGCGAGAAACCACTCCACCGGAAACCGTGCCGCCACGGGTAGCGCGCCCACCGCCTCGTCGACGCCGGCGCCGCCGCACAACGCGATCCCGTTTCCATCGCCCCAGCGCCCGCCGATGCCGCCCGGATAGAGCGTGGCCGCGTACACCGCGCCGCGGTTGCTCCCCCCGACGGCGCCGTCGAGCCCCGCGCAGTACGCGGCCTTTCCGCCGAGCAAGAGGCGGGCGCGAAGCTCGAAGAGCCCGATGTCCGCGAGCCCCGAGACCCGCTTCGAATCGAGCACGCGCGCGTACGCGCCGACGATTGTCACGTCGAGAGCATGACGCGGCCCCTCACGCGGCAGCGCCTCCACGCGCTCATGAATCGCCGGTCGTGCGCGCGGCGCGGACTGGGCCAACGCGGGCAAGGACGTTGCCATGAAGAACGCGGCCAACGACATGGCCATGAAGGACCTAGCCAGGCTTCCGCGGACGAAACGATGCAGCGACGACGGGGGCATATCCTCCCGTTACGCGGAGCCGCGCCCTGCTGCTGTCAACGGGTGGACACTTCGGACATTTCGGACGCATCGCCGGCCGATTGCGCGGCGCTCTCCGCGAAGCGCTCCAGTCTTTCGCGGTGCAGCACACAAACGACGCGGCCAAGGCGTTGAAGGTACAAGCGGCGCTCGAAGTCGCCGAGCACCCGATTGACCATCTGACGCGACGCCCCCACCAGCTCCGCGATGTCCTGTTGCGTAATGCGCAGATCCACCGCGAAGCCATGCGGACAGGGATCGCCGGGTTCACGCGCGAGCTCCAGGATCGTCTCGGCCACGCGCATGTGCACGTCCTTGAACACCAGCGATTCGATGCGGCGAACGAGCTTGCGCTGCCGCGCCTCCAGGTGCTGCACCACGGAGTACGCCAGCTCCGGATGGGCGCGCAAGAGCGCCTCGAAGCGATCGCGGGCGATGGCGGCGAGGCGCGTGGGCTCCAGCGCTTGCACCTCGTACGCGACCCCCTCGGAGTGGACCGACAGCCGTCCGAAGGCATCGCCCGGCTCGAGGATGGCCTCGATCCACCGCTGCCCGAGCGCGCTGGTGCGGCACAGTTTGACCCCGCCCTCGAGGACGATCCAGACGTGCGGATCGTCGTCGTCGAAGCTTTCGATGCTCCGGCGTCCGTACCTGTGAATGCGCGCATCCCGGATCAGGGTCGTCATTTCGCGTTCGGGCAAAATGGTGAGCAAGCGCGCGCGCTCG
Source organism: Sorangiineae bacterium MSr11954 (assembly GCA_037157815.1). Lineage (NCBI taxonomy): Bacteria > Pseudomonadati > Myxococcota > Myxococcia > Myxococcales > Pendulisporaceae > Pendulispora > Pendulispora albinea. Next base: position 9,489,677 of record CP089984.1, on the reverse strand, counting down.
AGCGCCCACGCGCCCGCCGGCCGATGCCAGGCGCTGGGGCGGAGATCGCCCCGGCGCTCGCGCGCGTCCAACACCTCGACGGCCCGCCGCCCGAGCGCGCGAACGGGGCTCGACACTTTGATGCGCGTGAAGAAGTCTTCTTTTTTCGACATCGGGGTCGAAGTGCCCGCATCGTACGCCAAAACCGCAGCGTCCCATAGCCCAGCAGTCGCGCGAGATCGAAACGGCGCCGGTGCGCGACGCCGCCGACGGCGATACGCTTCGGCGATCCCGTGACGCTGTGACTCTGGTGAGGCCGAGACGACGATGACGAACTTCACACCCTGGTCCGCGCTGCTTGGCGGCGCATTGATCGGCGCGAGCGCGTCGATGCTGCTCCTCTTGAACGGCCGAATCGCCGGTATCAGCGGCATCCTCGGCGAGATCCTGCGAGGTCCTCCGCGCGGCGCGGACCAGGCCGGCGGTTCGCACGGAAAGCACGATATTTCGTGGCGCGCGTGGTTCCTCTTCGGGCTCCTCGCGGGCGGCGCCGTCCTTTCGTTCACCTACCCGGGCTCGCTCGGGGCCACGCCGGCTTCGGTGCCGCTGGCCATCGTCGGCGGGCTCTTGGTCGGCTTTGGAACGCGGCTGGGGGGTGGGTGCACCAGCGGACATGGTGTGTGCGGTCTGAGCCGTCTCTCCCCGCGCTCGATGGTGGCGACCCTGACCTTCATGGCCACCGGGATCGCGTCGACCTATATCGTTCGACACCTCCTCACGAAGGGCTGAGCATCATGAAAAAGATGGATGCCGCCGCGTTCGTCGCTGGGTTCGTCTTCGCCATCGGCCTGGGCATCGCGCAGATGACGCAGCCCGCGAAGGTCCTCGGCTTTCTCGATATCGCAGGCGCATGGGATCCGAGCTTGGCCTTCGTGATGATCGGCGCCATCGCCGTTCACTTCGTCTTCGTGCGGCTGGCCAAGAAGGCCGCGCGCCCGCGCCTCGCCGACGTGTTCCACTGGCCGCGCGCCACCACCGTCGATCGCCGCCTGGTCACCGGCGCGGCCTTGTTCGGCGTCGGCTGGGGCATCAGCGGATTTTGTCCTGGGCCGGCGCTCGTGTCCGTGGTGAGCCTCGCCCCGTCCACCCTCGCCTTCGTGTTTGCGATGGTGGGCGGGATGATCGTCCAAAGCGCGACCCCGCGCGCGGAGCCGAAGGCGCAGGCTCGCGCTAACCCTTGAAGGTCGATGGGCCGAAGTCGCCGAACGGATCGTCGCGCTCGTGCACCGCTTGCTTGAAGCCCGCCTCGGCCGCGCGCCGTTGAAAGGTGTATCCCTCGCGGGTGTGGCGCGCGATCCCATCGAACACGGTGCCGAGGACCTGCGCCGTGGGTAATCCCGCGCCCATGACGGTTTGGTTGACGAGCAGCTTCATCATCATCAGCTGATTGATGGGGACCCGGGCGATGCGCTCGAGGAGGATCTCGAAGCGTTGGTCGAGCGCCTCGCGCGGCGCCGACTCCGACGCCAGCCCCCAGGCGACGGCCTCCGTGCCCGAGAGGCAATCGCCGGTGAAGAGGAGCCGCTTGGTCTTCTCGATGCCGATGCGGTGCGCCCACACGGCGGTGGTCGGCACGCCCCATACGCGCGCCGGCGGGTAGCCGATCTTCGCGGTGTCCTCGATGATCAGCAGATCCGAGCAGAGGGCCATGTCCGTCCCTCCGGCTACGCAAAAACCGTGTACTTTGCATACGACGGGTTTGTCGCTGGTGAAGAGGCTCATGAAGTGCCGCACGTTGCGGTGCATCATCGCGAAGTCCACCATGGGGTCCCACGTCTGGTTCGGATCGTGGTTCTCGAAGATGGTTCGAGGGTGCAGCGGGGAGCCCTCGGGGATGGCCGTGTGCTCGCCGCTCGAATCGATCATGCGTGCCTCGGCGCTCATCACCAGATCGTAGCCGCCGCAGAAGCCCTTGCCGTTGCCGGACAGGGCGATGACGTGCACCTTTGGATCGAGGTTGGCGCGCTCCACGCATTGCGCGAGCTCGCGCGGCATGTCCGGGGTGATGCCGTTGCCCCGCTCGGGACGGTTCAAGGTGATGCGCGCGATGCGATTCTCCGTGCGGTACGTGAGGGTGGTGAGCGTCTCGAGCGTGTCCATGCGGTGGCCTCCTCCGAGGGGCTGAATATTACCGATTTTGACTCCATGAGGTCGAGGATGTAATGTTCAAAGAATGGCGCCCACCGCGAAGAGCCTGATCCTCGACCTGCTCTCGGCCGCGGGCGGGGGTGTTTCCATCACGGTGAAGAAGCTCGCGGTCGCTTGTTCGCTCTTCGACATCAGCGAAAACAGCGTGCGCGTCACCTTGGTGCGGCTCTCCTCGGCGGGGCTCATCGAGGCGGCCGGTCGCGGCGAGTATCGGCTGGGGGAGGTCGCGGCCGAGCTCGCGACCGAGGTGGCCGGGTGGCGCACGGCGGAGATGCGTGTGCGCAACTGGGGCGGCGACTATGTGGCGGTGCACGGCAGCGCCCCGGTGGGCAGCGATCGCTCCGTTCGAAAGCGCCGCGCGCGCGCCTTGCAAATGCTGGGGTTTCGCGAGCTCGAACGCGGTCTCTCGGTACGCCCCAACAACCTCGATGGAGGGATCGACTCCGTGCGCAGCCGCCTCCACACCTTGGGTCTCGAGCTCGAGGCGAGCGTCTTTTGCGCCTCCGGGTTCGATCCCGAGCTCGACGCGCGGGCGCGCCATCTATGGGACGGCAAGGCGCTCGAGGCCTCGTACCGGCGGCTGCGATCGCGCATGGATGCGTGGTTGGAGCGCGCGCCCGAGCTCGATCTCGACGTGCAAGCGCGCGAAGTCTTTCTCCTCGGCGCGAGCGCCATCCGCCAAGTCGTCTACGATCCGCTGCTCCCCGCGCCCCTCGTCGACGCGGAGGCGCGCCGCGCGTTCGTGCAGGACGTGCAGGCGTTCGATCGCGCGGGCCGGGCGATCTGGAGGCGTTTTCTCGGCCTCCGCCTCGGATCGGCGGCGCTCTCCACCGTGCAGCCGAGCGATGACAACCCTCCGCCCGACGGATGGATCCAGTGACATGAGCCTCCCCACACCGACCAAAGCCAAAGACGTCTTCACGCCCGACGAGCTCCGCGAGCTCACCCAGCGCTCCACCGCGGCCGGACTTTGGGCGATCGCCTCCACCTGGGGCATCATCGCGCTGGTGTTCGCCGCCCTCGCGCGCTGGCCGCACCCGATCACCTTCGTGCTCGCCGTCATCGTCCTGGGCGGCCGCCAGCTCGCGCTCGCGATCCTCATGCACGAAGCGTCGCACCGCACCTTGTTCGCGCATCGCATCTTGAACGACGTGCTCACCGATTGGCTGTGCGCGCGCCCCGTTTGGAACGATGTGGCGCGCTACCGCAAGCACCATATGGGGCACCACGCCCACGCCGGCAGCGACCGCGATCCGGATCAAAGCCTCTCGGCCGCCTTTCCCACGTCGCGCGGCTCCCTCCTCCGAAAATTCTTGCGCGATCTCCTCGGCATCAGCGCAGTCAAGCGCGTCCTCGGCCTGTTCCTCATGGACATCGAGGTCCTGGAGTACACGGTGGCCGCCGTCGCCGTTCGAAAGCCCCGCGGCGATCGCCGCTTCGTCGATTACGTGCGCGCTGGCCTGCGGAACATGTCCGGCATGGTGCTCACCAACCTCGTGCTCGCGGGCGTATTGGCCGCCGCCGGGCACCTCTGGCTTTATTGGGCCTGGGCCGCCGCGTACTTCACCACGTTCGGCCTCTTCTTACGCATTCGCTCGATGGCCGAGCACGCGTGCACGGAGCGCGGCTCCAACCCCTTCCGCAACACGCGCACCACGCGCGCGGGCTGGCTCGCGCGCATGACCGTGGCGCCGTGCCACGTCAATTACCATGTGGAGCATCACCTTTTGGTCGCGGTGCCGTATTATCGCTTGCCCAAGATGCACCGCATGCTGCGCGAACGAGGCGCCCCCGGCGCGTTCGCGCCGAGTTATGCGTCGGTGCTCCAAACGGTCACGTCGGACCAGCCTGCCGTGTAGCGCGCCCCACCCCGCTCAGCGACGAGGCTTGGGAACGAGCAGCCCCCGCTGCACGGCGGGGCGGGCGAGGCATCGTTCCAGCCAGGCGGGGACATGGGTAAAGGTGTCGAACTCGACCAAGTCCCGCGCCTCGTAGAAGCCAATGATATGGCGCACCCAGCCGAGCGTGGTGATATCCGCGATGGTGTAATCGTCGCCCATGATCCACGGCCGCCCGTGCTCGCGCAGGCGCGTCTCGAGCACGCCGATCAGGCGCTTCGACTCGGCCACATAGCGCTGGAGCGGGCGCTTGTCCTCGTAGTGCCGGCCGGCGAACTTGTTGAAGAAGCCCACCTGCCCGAAGATCGGGCCGATACCCGCCATTTGGAAGAACACCCACTGAATGGTCTGGTAGCGCTCCGCGGGGTCGACCGGCAAAAGTTTTCCGGTCTTCTCCGCGAGGTACAGCAAGATGGCGCCGGACTCGAACAGCGCCATGGGTTTGCCGTTCGGCCCGTCCGGGTCGATGATCGCGGGGATCTTGCCGTTTGGATTCAACGACAGAAACTCGGGGGTCCACGTTTCATCGTTGCTGATATCGATGCGGTGCGCTTCGTACGGGTGCTCGATCTCCTCCAGCATGATCGAGATCTTCACGCCGTTGGGGGTGGTGGCCGAATAGAGCTGCAAGAGCTCGGGGTGCTGCGCCGGCCAACGTGCGGCAATGGGGAATCCAGACAAATCGGACATACGTGCTCCACGCTCGAACGTTAATCCCCCATCGATAACACCGGGGCAATCGGGCGCAAAGGCGAATTCGTGCGGGGTACAGTCTGGCGCGAACGCGCGCCTTCGGGGTGGAACGCGCAGCGTACTGGGCGAAATTCTTGCGGCTGCTGGGCGCGGGCAAGCAGCTTCGAGCGCTGCGCGAAGAGCGCGCCGGTGCGTGCTTACCCGATGATGCGACATGCGGTCGCGCGGACCTTCCTGTCGCGGGGATTACCAACCCGCGAAACGTCGTATTCGCGTGGCGATCGGACGATACCGGTACGCGCGACGCGTGGAGCATCACGCTCTGAGCGAGTCACCGCCGGGGACATCCCGAAGTTCGGATTGACCGCCGGGACATCCCGAAGTTCGGATTGACCGTCGGGGACATCCCGAAGTTCGGATTGACCGCCGGGGACATCACGATGTTCGGATTGACGGCCGGGGACATCCCGAAGTTCCGTCATGCAAGCGGTCGGACGACGAGATGACGAGATGACGTGCGAGGCGACGGGCGCCACGTTGGGCGTGAGGTGCGCGAATGGCCAAAATCGGGTGTTGGAGCCGCCGCCGCATGCTCCAAGGCGCGTGAAACGATTCCAGTGTGCCGCCTGCACCACGTAACCGATTCAGCGCATGACACCGTCCCCGGCGGGGGTATCGCGCGTGAAAACGCGCCGACGAACGTGGCTCGGCCGTTGCAGTAACTTCGATTCCCTACGATGAAGAGTATCGACATTCGCTTTCTTGCATCTCAAACCACCCTTAACTTGCTTGTTCTCGCCTCCCTCGGCGCGCTCACCATGGCTGGCGCAGGATGCGCAGACGACTCCAATACCCACCCATGGCAACCGCCCAAAGACGTACCGAGCGCCGTCTGCGAGCCGGCCAAGAGCACGGATTGCAACATCGTGGTGTCGCCCCGCGGGTACGACGCGGCCATCGGCGCCCCCGATCACCCGGTGCGCAGCTTGAAGCGAGCGCTGGAGCTCGTGCGCAAAGGCCAAACCATCGTCGTGAAGGAAGGGACATACGACTCGGGGGCCGATGATTTTTCGGAGGTCACGGTGCCCGATGGGGTCACCCTTCGTGGTATCGGCAACGCCGTCATCGGGAAGGCTTCGAGGACCGCGCGCCTGAAGTTCGAGGGGGGCGGCGAGCTGCGCGATCTCGTCCTCGAAGGTACGAGCATCTTCGCGCGCACCGGCACCTTGCGCGCCACCAATGTCAAAATCGCGGGCAGCACGGGCTTCCAGCTCGAAGGGAACGCAAACGCCATCTTGCGCCAAGTCACCATCGAAGATGTAACGTCTACGGCCGTGCAGCTCTCGATGGACGCCCATCTCGACATGGATGGTGGCGCAATCCGCAGCAAGCCTTGGATGTCGGCGGTGACCGAGAGGGATTGCTGGAAGCGCGGAGGCGGTATCACCTTGAGCAACAAGGCCACCACGACGGTGAGCCATATTTCGATCCATGCCCCGTTTGCTCTCTCCGCCGGCGACGATTCGGTGGCCGCCCTGACCAACGCCGAGGTGACGCAGCCATCCAACTTGCCAAAAATATGCAGCAGGGGCTCGGCGATCGTCGCCGCAGGGAAGGCATCGCTTACCGTCGAAGACAGCACGGTGAGCGGCGCGCCGATGGACGGCGGCTGGTACGAAGGCGTGTCGGCGAGCCAATCGGCGACATTGAAGCTTCGCCGCTCGAAGATCCGATATGCCAGCACGTGCTTGCGGGCCAATGAGGCCAACGTCGCTATCGAAGACAGCGTCCTCGAAACGTGCGAACGCGGCGCTTCGCTCAGCGAGAGCGAGGCCACCATCGTGGGATCCACCATTTCGACGAACGAGGGGAGCGGTATCCTCGTGTACCGCGGTCGCTCCACCTCGATCTCCGGGGTGACCATCACGGTGGGGCAAGGGAGCGGCATCGAGACGGCGGGTGATACCTCGCTCAAGTTGCGGAAGAGCAACATCACGGGATCCTCGTCGGCCGTCCAAGTTCGAGATGGGCGCGCCGATCTCGGAACGTTGAACGATCCGGGATTGAATCGCATCGTCCCCCTCCATATCTGGAGCGAGCGAGAATACTCCCACGTCGACGCGGCCGGTAACACCTGGCGCGCCGGTCTGCAGGGCGCCGACGATCGAGGCGCATATCCTCACGTGCGGTTGGAGTCGGACTCCACGCAGCGCGGTGACAACTTCGAGATCTTCGGACGCGGCAGCATCCAATTCTGATACGAATCGCCAAAACGAGGAGCGCGCATGAGCGGCATGGTGGAGTTCGACGCGGAGACATCACGACGTATCGAGGCCATCTACCGAACGCCGGACGTGGTCGAGCAGCGCCGCGAGGTGCTGCGCGCGCTCGACCTCCAACCCGGTGAACGCGTGCTCGACATCGGCTGCGGGCCCGGGCTGCTCGCGGCCGAGATGGCGGCGCTGGTGGGCCGCGACGGCCGGGTCTCCGGCGTCGATCTCAGCGAGAGCATGCTCGCCATCGCCCGAGCGCGAACCGTCTCGGACGCGGGCGCGCCCATGGAGTTCCAGGCCGCCAGCGCGAACCGACTCCCGTACGCGGACGGCAGCTTCGACGTGGCGATCTCCACCCAGGTCCTCGAGTACGTCGAGGACCGGCGCGCACGCGGAGCGTTCTCATCTTTCTTTCAGCGCGTGTGCATATCGAGGTGGCAGCACGTCCTGAGGATTGGCGACGCCCAGCGCCTTCGCCGCGTGATAGGGAAAGTGCGGATCGTCCAGCTCCTTGTGCGCCAGCATCACGAGGTCCGCCTGTCCCTCGACGACGATGTCGTCCGCCTGCTGCGGCTCGGTGATGAGCCAGCCGACGGCGGTGGGGATCGCGACCTCGTTCTTGATGCGCTGGGCGATGGGCGCCATGAAGGAGGGACCCCACGGCACGCCGGAGACGTCGGGCGTGTTGAAGCCCAGGCTCACGTCGAGCAAATCGAGCCCGTGGTCTTTCAGCTTTTGCACCAGCTCGATGGACTCCTCCAGCGGCCGGCTGGCCTTGGTGAAGTCGTCGACCCCCAGCCGGATCGCCAGCGGATATTTCTCGGGCCAGATCGCGCGCACCGCGCTCAAGGTCTCGACGAGGAAGCGCGCGCGGTTCTCGAAGCTGCCGCCATAGTCGTCTGTGCGCGCGTTGGCGACGGGCGACAAGAAGCTCTGCGCCAAATAGCCGTGGGCGAAGTGCAGCTCCAGCCACTCGAAGCCCGCGGCCAGCGCGCGCTTCGCCGCGGCCACGAAATCACGCTGCGTGCGTAAAATATCGTCCTTCGTCATCGCGCGCGGCACGCGCGGCAGGTTCGCGCCGTATGCGATGGGCGACGGCCCCAGCGGATCCCACGCGCGCGGATCGCCGGGCGGGATATGGTCGTCGCCCTCCCACGGCCGGTTCGCGGACGCCTTGCGCCCGGCGTGCGCGAGCTGGATTCCGGGCACCGCGCCATGGCGCTGGACGAATCGGGCGATGGGCGCCCAAGCCTCCGCCTGCGCATCGTTCCACAGCCCCGTGCAGCCCGGCGTGTTGCGCCCTTCCGGGGACACCGCGGTCGCCTCCGCGATCACCAACGCCGCCCCGCCGACGGCGCGCGCGCCCAGGTGAACCAGGTGCCAGTCGTTGGGGACCCCCTCGTCCGCCGCGTATTGGCACATGGGCGATACCACGATGCGGTTCCTCAGCGACACGCCTTTGATGTGGAATTCGGAGAAGAGATGAGAGCCCGAGCCCGCGCGTTTCAGGGCCGCGCCCCTCGGCATCGAGGTCTGTGCCGTACCGTTGGTCATGCCTCAACCTGCCGCCGATTACCAAGGTGCACAATACGCGTGATCTGCTTAGATTGATCGGCATGCTGGACAATCGAGACGCGACCGATCTGAACGCCGTCACCATCTTCCTCCGCATCGCGGAGGCGCAGACGTTCCGCGGCGCGGCCAAGGCGCTCGGCATCCCGGCCTCCACGGTGAGCGCCAAGCTCGCCCAGCTCGAGAACGATCTCGGCGTGCGCCTGTTCGAGCGAACCACGCGGGTCGTGCGCCTGACCGACGCGGGCCGCCGCTACCGCGAGCTCGCGACGCCCGCCGTGGAGGCGCTGGTGGAGGCCAAACGAGCGCTCTCGGACCTTCACCTCGCGCCCTCGGGCTTGCTGCGCGTCACGGCGCCGATGGAGCTCGGTCAGTTCGTCTTCGGCCCGGTGCTGACCACGTACCTAGGCCGCTACCCCGACGTGCGCGTTCACGTCGACCTCACCTCGCGCCACGTCAACCTGGTCGAAGAGGGCTTCGACATCGCCCTGCGCGCCGGCGGGCTCCGAGACTCGTCGTTGATCGCGCGCGCCCTCGGCGCCCCGCACACGTTCGCGATCTGCGCGAGCCGGGCCTACCTCGCGCGGCACGGCACCCCGAAGCACCCCCGCGATCTCGCGCGCCACGCGTGCCTCCTGATGCACGACCACCAGGTCCCCGCCGAGTGGGAGTTCGCAGAGGGACGGCGCCGGATCGCGGTCCACGTCCGCGGCACCGTGTCCGTCAACAGCTTCTCGCTGCTGCGCGAGCTGGCGATCGCGGGGCTCGGGATCGCGCGGCTGCCGCGCTTCGTGGCCGATCCCGCCATCGCCGACGGCAGCCTGCGCGTCCTTTTGCGCGGCTATTCTTTGGCGCAAGCCTTCCACGCGCTCTACCCGAGCTCGCGGCATCTCTCGCCCCGGGTCCGAACGTTCCTCGAGGTGCTCGAGCTCGAGTTTCGGCGCGCCTTCCGGTGAGGCCGCCCTTTCGTCGTCGGCGGGTGCGGGGAGGGCGGCTCCCCGCGAGCCTCATCGCACCGGCCCGATGTGTTGCTTCACGGGGCCGTCTGGACCGTACTTCACCAAATACCAATCCATTCGGCCGTCCGTCTTCTTTCCGTAGACGAACCCCCCATTGGTGGCCGTGCTCGGATCGCCGGTCACCCAACCGTAGTCGTTGGGCTTCACGATGATGGGCTTCGGATAGCCATTCGGATTGATGCCTTGGGAGTTCAAATAGTTATTGAGGTTGGTCTCGTACTCCTGGGGGTTGTCCCCGAGGGAGCTGCCGAGCACGTGGTGCAGGTGGGGCGGCTCGCCCGGCGTGATGATGACGGTGCAACCGCTCAGCGGATCGGTGAACACCTCGTCGGCGCTGGGGGCTACGGCTTCGTCGATGAACGTCGTATTCGGATTGAGATTGGGCGGGCGCACCTGCGGGCCAGGCCGGCCGGTCTCGATGGACCCTGGGCGGTTTTGGAGGCCGATGAACTGCCCGTTGAACTGCGGATTCGGCGACGAGCCGAGCTGATACCACGGCCGGTCGGGGGCGACGGCGATGATCCACGGAGGACCCTTGACCTCGAACTTGCCGACGCCATTCGGCTGGAGCGTCCCCAGGCTATGATGGATGCTGACGGGGCCCGGAACACCCGGGGGTCCGCCGCCGGTGACAGCGTTGTCAATCGCGCTGCACGCGTTATGGACCCAGGTCGCGAGGTGGCCCACGAAGTACGTGTGCGTCTGCTCCACTTCGATATTGTAGACGAGCGCTTCCTGCGCAACGGGGACCACGTGCGCTACCCGCACGTCGCGCCCTCCGATATCCCGAAGCGTCTCGTTCGCGCGAAGCTCCCCGGCGTGGACCCATCCGCGCGCGATGCTCCAATACGGGTGCTCGGGCGTGGAGCGGACGCTCTCGCGGTCACCATCGGCGGTCTCGATCTGCACGTCCACGAGCGACGGCGCAGCGCGCACGAAGGTTTGGACCACGGGGTGCGCGCTCACGGTGCCATCGAGCTCTCCGCGCGTGAGCACGAGATCTCCGGCGCGAAGGCTCTCGATGGGGCGCTCGCCCGAAGGCGTTGCCACCGGTGTCCCGGCGACGAAACAATTCCCGCCCGGCTGGCTGCAACCGCGCCCGTCGCACACGGGACCGACCGCGCCCGGCGTTCCGCCCGCGCCGGTGTAGGGACTACCGCCGTTACCGGCCACCGTCGCGGTGCCTCCGAGGATGACGGCGGTCGTGGACTTGGTGGTGGTCGAGGTTGCCGCCCCAAGGGCGCGGTAGCCGCCGGCAACCAGGAGCAAAATGCCAACTAAGAGAACGGCGTATTCGACGGAGGAGACCCCACGTCGATCACGAAACAGACGCGTCCATGCCGTTTCGGGGATATGCCGCCATCGGCTCGAGGCACCCTTGATCATACCGCGCCATGTGCAACGCCCATGCCCCGAGGTTTGCGCTCTCGAAAGAATGCCGTGGCTCGATGGTAGCGGGAATTACCAGGACACAGCGCCTTGTAGGCCTTTTCTTAGTGGACCGAGACGAGGGCGGTGAACGGTCCATGGTTCAGGGTGGGCGTTTTCGGCCGCGACCCCTTCGGGACGTACAGACATCGGTGGCCGCTTTCGCCGTTCATCGCGAAGAGCGACTCGCCGCGAGATCCCATCGTACCAGTCGAGTGTACCACTGTACCGTGCGCGACGAGCCTTTGGTCTGCGCCAGAAAGGCGCATCACGCGCGATCGCAGGTGCCCGTGCATCGACCGTGACCCGCGTTGCATTGGCATCGTGCTTGATGGTGTCGCCGCGATCTCACCATGACTTCAGCACGCGCCATTGGCAAAAGCGCGATCCGTCGAGTCACCCTCTTTGCCGTCGTCGTCGTGGTCGATGCTTGCGAATGAGTAAATGGGAACTACATTGCATACATCTTATTGGTTGGTGTGCAGGGCTTATTTAGAACGTATGTAAATCGTATGTAGCTCGTAGACAGATCGTACGCAGGAGCTGGCGGGGTCGAGCGGGTCTCGAACGAGCGATCGCCATCCGTCTCCCGCGAATACGAGGACCGTCTCGTCGCCGCGTTTCGGGCGATGGAACGGGTGGTGGCTCGTCGCGAGCAGAAAGGTAGTGGGCTTTGAATACGCTTGTCTTGAATTCCTTGGGCGCCGTATCCACGGTGGGCTGGCTGATCGCCTATGTACTCATCATTTGGCGTAGCTTCAAAGACAAAGTCTTTGGAATGCCCGTCGCGGCCCTGGCCGCCAATTTATCGTGGGAGGCGAGCTACGGCTTCCTGTACGAGCCGTTGAGCAACGATCTGCATCGCGATAGCATCGCCTGGTTCTTTGCCGATGTCCCCATCGTCGTTCAGTGCTTCATGTACGGGGCGAAGGACTTCCGCGCCCCGTTCGTCAAACGCCATTTCAAGCTCATCTTCGTCGCCGCCATCGGTATGGCGCTCCCGCTCATGCGCCTCGCGTTCGAGGAATTTCACGATCCGAAAGGCCTGTACACGGGATTCGGCATCAATTTCATGATGTCGATCCTCTTCGTCGCCATGTTGGCCCGCCGGGATGGTATCGCGGGTCAATCGGTGTATATCGCCATATTCAAGTGGATCGGTACGCTGTTTGCGTACGCGTACACGGTATTCGAGGCGATCACGAGCGCCGAGCACCCCTGGCCCAGCGCCTCCTTCGTGCAAGACACCGTCATGCACCAGACGTACCCGCTCACCCCCACGATCAACTTTCTGTACCTCTTCGTCTTCGTGCTGGACGTGCTCTATATCGTCCTCGTGTACCGAAAAGCGAAGGAGTGCGGCGTCGATCCATGGAGACGAGCCTGACGGATCCCCGCCGTCGCCATCGACCGCGCTAACTGCTCGCCGACGTATATTTCCCCAAGGAGCGCGACCAAACCGCGCGCGAAGCGGCCACGAACGAGGCGGCGCCGAACAGGGAGGCTACGAAGGTCGGGAGGGGAAGCTGGTCGAGCAGCGCCTGGGCCGGATAGGTGGTCATCAGCGCCAGCGGGATCACGAAGGTGAAGACGAAGCGCAGCGCGCCGCGAAAGACGGACGATGGCCACCGCGCCGCATCGAAGATGGACACGAAGAGCTGCGTCAGGTTGTCGACCCGGACCACGTAAAAGGCCGCGCACACCGTGAGCACACCCAGCGAAAAGAGCACGGCCGTCGATGCGACGAGCAGGACCAGCGCCATCGCGAGCCCGAGCCAGCTCGGCACGCGGTTCATTTGGTGGAACGCGTACACGAAGATGACGATGGCGCTCACCACATTGACGGCGCGCCAGGGTTGCAAGCGCGCCGTGCAGACCAGGAACTGCGCGTCGGCCGGCTTGAGCAGCACGAAGTCGAGCGTGCCCTTTCGAATGTGCTCCACCACGTTGGAGAGGCTCGGGCTGATGACGCCCTCCAAGACGCCGGCGAGCAAGGTGAACCAACCGACGACGAGCAGCGATTCGCCGAAGCTCCAGCCCGCGATCTGCGCGCGCGTGTGAAAGGCCACCACCAGCGGGAGGATGGCGGTCATCGCCCAAAAGATCTCGATGATCCCATCGAGCACGAAGTCCAGCCGGTATTGCATCCCGAGCAGGGTCGAAGCGTGGAGCTGAATGCCCAGCAATCGCAAATAGCGCAGCACCCTCATCCCCCGTAGGCCGCAAAGCGACCGACCCCGCGCCGCCATGCGATGGCCACCGCGCTGCCGAGGATGGCCACCATGAGCCATTGGCGGCCGAGCAGCTCGAACGCGGTGCCGCGCGGGTGAGCGTTGGTCAAGAGCTCCACCGGCAACCCGATTTGGTAGCGAAAGGGGAGCCAGTCGCTGGCGGCGCGCACGGCGGGCGGGAACATTTCAACGGGGATGAGGTATCCGCTGAAGACCAGAAACAGCGTGAGCCACATATCCATCAGCTTGATGCTGCTATCCAAAAAGAGGGACAGGCACCCAATGGCCATGTTGGCGAACAGGGTGATGAGCCACCCCCCGAGCATCGACAGCGCCCAGGCCACCCAGATGAGCGGATCGCGCGGCCACGGCGCCGTCCCCACCACGAAAATGGCGATCAGCGCCATGGGGATCGACAAGGCGCCGCGCAAAGGAAGCGCCGCGAACTGCTCGGTCGCATAGGCCACCAGCGGGTGCACGGGCCGCAGGAGCCGCATCGCCAAGGTGCCGTCGCGCACCTCGGTGTTGATCTGCCAAGCCGCCCAAGACGCCGTGAGCTGGCGCACGACGAACGCCGCTAGGAAGTACGCGATCAGCTCGGGGGCGCCCAATCGCCCGATGGGCGCGTCGCGCGCCACGGCCAGCCACAACGCCAGCATGATCAGCGGCATGGTGGTCACCAGGATCCACACGAAGAGCTCGGCGCGGTAGGCGACGGCCTCCGCGAACCCCACCCGCAACAACGTTGGTAGTGCGCGAACTGTGCTCCGCACGCTCACGCGGGGGGCTCCTGGCCGTTGGTGGTGCTCGGGCCGCTGCCTGCGCCGGAGCCTCCGCTCGCCGTGGCGCGGCCTTGCTCGAAGAGCTCGCGCATCACCTCCTCGAGCGGCGCGTCCTCCACCGTCAGATCTTTCACCGGCAGCACGGAGAGCGCGTGGGCCACCGTGCGGCTCACATCGCCCTGGCCGACCTGCAGCACCGCCTCGCCCACCTCGTGCCGCACCACCGTGCCGATCGCGTTCAGCGCCTCCGCGGCCACCGGCCCGCCCAGGCGGAGCACCACGCGCTTGTCGGGCCGGATGCGGCGCACCAGATCTTCGAGTTTGCCGTCGAAGGAGATGCGGCCTTTGTCGATCACGATGACCCGCGGACAGAGGGCGGCCACGTCATCCATGTAGTGGCTGGTCAGGATGAGCGTGGCCCCATAGCGCTCGTTGTAATCTTTGACGAAGCGACGGATGGTCGTCTGCATCGACACGTCGAGGCCGATGGTCGGCTCGTCCAAAAAGAGCACCTTGGGGTTGTGGATCAGCGCCGCGCACAGCTCGCACTTCATGCGCTCGCCGAGCGAGAGCTGGCGGGTGGGGCGGTTCACCAGATCGCGGATCTCCAAGAGCGCGGTGAGCTCGCCGATGGTGTGCTCGTATTGTGCGCGCGGTACTTCGTAGATGGCGCGATTGAGCTCGAAGGTCTCATGGGGCGGCAAGTCCCAAATGAGCTGCTGCTTTTGCCCGAGCACCAACATGATCTTCTTCAGGAACGCGTCCTCGCGCTTGCGCGGCTCGTGGCCGTCGACGGAGACGTGGCCGGAGGTGGGGTGCAAAAGGCCGGAGAGCACCTTTAAAGTGGTGGTCTTGCCCGCGCCGTTGGGGCCCAGAAAACCCACCCGCTCGCCCGCCGCGATCTCGAAGGAGATGCCGCCGACGGCGGCGACCTCCGTGTACTGACGGCGGAAGAGCGACATGGCGGCCGCCTTGAGCCCCGGCGCTCGCTTGTGAACCCGGTAGTGCTTCTGAAGTCCGCGGACGGAAATCATGCCGTCCCCCTTATAGTCGACCGCCTCAGGCATCGGCTCGGGATCGCGCCTGGCGCTCTCCGCTGCCATAACGTGCACGGTGGTTGGGCTCGGGGCCGGAGAAGTGGGCATCTGTTCGAGACTTCGACGCGCGGCTTTGAAATTCTGATTGATGAGCTTCGAACCGCGCGGTTTTTCGAGCCATGTGCAAATGGCGCCCATCTTGCTCGAGCCCGGTACGATGACCGATGTAGCATTGCCCGCTCGGGCCGATTTTCGGCGGCGCGTCATGGATTCGCTGCGGCGCCTCGTACCCGCTTCGGGGGCCTTCTTCTGTTTCAACGCCCCCGACGCGCTCGGCCCTGCGAACGCCTCGCGCATGATCGATGGCGCGCTCGTGGCGCTGCGTGGCCCGGGGGCATGCACCTTGGCCCAGGCCTTTGGCTTCCACGAGGGCACCCTGGTGGCCCGAGCGCGGTATGCGTACTGCGCGAGCGAGCTCGTCTCTCCGGAGGCGCGCGCGCCCCTCCCTTACTTCCGGGACAACTCGATTTCGGGCGGCTTCGTCGATGCCGCGCTGGTGTTCCTGCACGAGCGGGGCGTCCTTCTCGCCGTGTGCGGGGTCGAGCGCCGCGGGGACGAGCTCCCGTTTCGGGACTCGGACACCCAGCGACTGGAGTACCTCGCGCCGCTCGCCGTCGCGGGGGCCAGCGCGCAATTGGCGCACGACGAGCTGCTGAATGGGGTCGCGACCTCGGCGCCGGAGCCCGAGGACGAGGAGCTGTCGCCGCGCGAGCGCGAGGTGGCGCGCTTGCTCGTGGCCGGTTACACGGTGGTCAATACGGCCGCCATCATGGGCATTGGAGAGAGCACGGTGCGGACCTATGTGCGCCGCCTCTATCGCAAGCTGGCGGTCACCAATCGCGCCGACTTGGTGCGCGAGCTCGTGGGCCCCGAGCGCACGTCCGCCGCCCGCTTCGCCTACGCCAACGCGTGACGCCTGAAGACGCACGACGCTCGACGACACCCTGCGCGCAACGACCCGCGCCGCGTGACGCGCACCGCGTAATGCGCGGCCTCAGGGCTCGGCGCCGATATTGGTCTCGATTTGGCCGACGATTCGGATCAACTCCGCCAGATCGCTCTTGGTCAATTTGGCGAACAGGCGTTTGCGCTCGTCCAGGATCGACGCCTCGATGCGGGCGATCAACGTGGCGCCCTGCGCCGTGAGCGAGACGCGCAGCTTGCGCGCGTCCTTGGGATCCTCTTCGCGGCGGATCCAGCCGTTTCGCTCCATGGTGGCGATCATCCGCGTCAAATTGGGGCGGTCGGAGAAGAGCTCGTCGCCCAGCTCGATTTGGGATTGACCCGCCCGTTCGCTGAGTTTGTGTAAGATGAAGAACTGTTCCTGGCTCACCTCCACGCCGAGGCTCCCGGTGAAGTGCGTAAAGCGATAGCGGAGCATCCGGGCGCACCGATAGATGTGATAAGCGAACGAATCTTCCAGCTTGAAGGCGTTCCGCGCGTGCTTGGCCATCGGCAGAGAATACACGCGAAGCTCGAACCTTCGCCATCGAACGACGCTCCCCGCGCCCACCGTCGTTCTGCGACAATCTGCCGCAATGGCCTCCATTGTCGCGCGCTCGGCCGAAAGCGGCCAGTTCGCGCCAGGGGATTGTCGATGGTTATCTTGGCAACTATATTTGTTGTCATGGCAACTATCAACATTGCGCCGCGCCGCGTTATGCGTCGGGCCATGGAAAGAAACGAGGGGAATCGATGACCGCGAGCTTCGTCCCCCACACCCCGGAGACGGCGCCCCGGGAGGCGCGCGCCCACCTCGAACGGGCCGCCGAACAATTTGGATTCGTACCGGCGCCGCTGGCCAGGATGGCGAGCTCCCCGTCGGTGCTCGAGGCCTTCGCCAAGGCGCTCCCCATCTTCGAGGCGAGCAGCTTATCGCCGCTGGAGCGGGAGGTGGTGATCCTCGCGATCTCGGTGTTCAACCGCTGCCACTACTGCGTCCCCATGCACACCGCGATCCTCCGCCGCATGCAGGCCCCGGACGCGCTGATCCGCGCGCTCCGCGAGGGGGAGCGCATCGCCGATCCCAAGCTGGCCGCGCTGGCCGCGTTTACGCGCCGCGTCCTTGCGGCGCGCGGCGATGCGGGGGAGCCGGCCCTGCGCACTTTTTTCGATGCAGGATACACGGAACGGAACGCGCTCGACGTCGTCCTGGGCGTATCTGTGTTCACCTTGACCACGTACTCCATTCGCCTGACCGGCGCGCCGCTCGACCCCGCCTTCGAGCCGTTCCGTTGGGACCCGCCGGCCACCTGAATCGCAAGATTCTCCAAGATCGTCCGGGGCCGGTGGTAGTACGTCGTGAGGGTATGGCGGCGCAGGGATTTGCACTCTTCGATACGGCGATTGGCCGATGCGGCATCGCGTGGGGCGCGCGCGGGGTGGTGGGCGTGCAGCTCCCGGAGGCGCGCGAGGACGCCACGCGCGCGCGGCTGGTCCAGCGATTTCCGGAGGCCATCGAGGGCGCGCCGTCCCCCGCGGCCCAGCGGGCGCGCGACGGGATCGTCGCGCTCTTGGCGGGTGAAGCCGGCGCGGAGGACGACCGCCTCGCCGGCATTGCCCTCGATATGGTCGAGGTCCCCCCGTTTCACCGGAGGGTGTACGAGGTGGCGCGCACCATCGCGCCGGGGGCCACGCTCTCGTACGGCGAGATCGCGACGCGCATGGGCGCACCTGGATCGGCGCGCGCGGTGGGGCAGGCGCTCGGGCGAAACCCGTTTGCCATCGTCGTGCCGTGCCATCGCGTGCTCACGGCAGGCGGCAAGGTGGGTGGCTTCTCCGCCAACGGCGGCATCACCACCAAGCTCCGTTTGCTCTCGATCGAACGCGCGCGGGCGGCCGCCACCACGGCGGCGGACGGCGACGGTGTGCTCGGGTTCGATCCGGTGTCGGCCGTCGCGCACGTGCGCGCGAGCGATCCATCGCTTTCGCGCATCATCGACGCGGTCGGTCCTTGCCGCCTGCGGCTCGATCCCACGGTGAGCGTCTTCTTTGCGCTGGCGGAGGCCATCGTGTACCAGCAGCTCACCACCAAGGCGGCGGCGACCATCTTCGCCCGGGTGCGCGCCCTCTTTCCGCGCGCGCACGAAGGCCCTACCGCCGAGCAAATCCTCCGCGCATCGGACGAGAAGCTCCTCGGCGCGGGCCTCTCGCGGGCCAAGCTGCTCGCCTTGCGCGATCTCGCGCGCAAGGCCAAGGCGGGCGAAATTCCTACGTTGGCCGAGGTGCACGCCATGGATGACGAGGCCATCGTGGAGCGCCTCACCCAAGTGCGCGGCATCGGACGATGGACGGTGGAGATGCTGCTCGTCTTCCGACTCGGCCGGCCCGACGTGTTGCCGGTGGACGATTACGGCATCCGCAAAGGGCTCGGGATTGTGCTCGGAAAATCGGAAATGCCGGGGACCAAAGAGGTCGCTGCGTACGGCGAGCGGTGGAGGCCGTATCGCACGGTGGCGAGCTGGTACTTGTGGCGCGCGCTCGAGTTGCCTGCCTCGGTGGCGGGCGCCGCGCCCTCGCCATCGAAGCGCTGAAATCGGCAGGACTGGCGCGATGCGTCGCGGTACAATGGGCGCTGAATGCCGCTTCGAACGATCTCCGCGCACGAATCGATGTCCATCACCGAGTACACGTGCAACGCCGGCCCCCATGACGTGCCGTTCGACGAGCTGCATACGAGCTACTCGATCTCGTACGTTCGAAAGGGGAGCTTCGGCTACCGCACGCGCGGCGCATCGTTCGAGCTGGTGACCGGCTCGCTGCTCATCGGCAATCCGGGCGACGAGTACCGGTGCACGCACGAGTACGCGTGCGGCGGCGACGAGAGCCTCTCGTTTCGGCTTTCGCCAGCCTTCGTCGAGGGCATCGGGGATCGCGCCGACATCTGGCGCACGGGGTGTATGCCGCCCATGCCCGAGCTGATGGTGCTGGGCGAGCTCGCGCAGTCGGCGGTGGGTGGAGCGAGCGACGTGGCCGTCGAAGAGGTGGGCATCTTGCTCGCGGAGCGCTTCATCGAGCTGGTGTCGGGCCGCAAGCCCGCGTCGCGCGACGTGTGGGCGCGCGATCGCCGCCGCGCCGTCGAGGCGGCGCGCTGGATCGACGCGCACGCGCACGAAGCGATCGATCTCGACGCGGCCGCCGCGGAGGCCGGCCTCAGCCCGTTCCACTTTCTGCGATTGTTCTCCAAGGTGCTGGGCGTGACGCCGCATCAATATTTGGTTCGCTCCCGACTGCGCCACGCCGCGCGTTTGCTGATCGACGATACGCGCTCGATCACCGAAGTCGCGTTCGACGTGGGGTTCGGCGATCTCTCCAACTTCGTGCGCACCTTCCATCGCGCGGCCGGCGTTTCACCGCGCAATTTTCGGCAAGCGGCCAGAGGCGATCGCAAGATCTTCCAAGAACGGCTGGCCGCGCGTTCGTAGGATGACCTCCAAAAGAGAGGTCATCATGTACGATCATATTGGATTGGCGGTAAAAGACATCGACGCGAGCGTTCGCTTTTACACGGCTGCACTCGCCGGGCTCGGCTTCGTGCTCTGCTCCCGCGATGACTCGGGCGCGGGCTTCGGTCCTCCGGGCGAGCCGGGCCTCTGGCTCTATGCGGGCTCGAAGGGCGCGACGGGGCCCGCCCACGTCTGTTTCCGCGCGACCGATCGCGCCTCCGTCGATCGCTTTTACGCGGGCGGCGTCGAAGGGGGCGGGCGGGACAACGGTGGTCCCGGCGTACGGAGCGACTACAGCCCCACGTACTACGCGGCATTTCTGCTCGATCCCGACGGCAACAACGTCGAAGCGGTGTGCATCCGATAAACGAAGTTACCGTGCGCGTACAAACTGCTTCGCCCCAGGCAGAATTCGGCGATCGCCGCGTATGACGAGGAGGACCATCGTACGCCGCAGCGAACGCTGCGCGAATCGTGAGCGAGCGCTGCCCCCTATGCGGTGGCACGCGGGCCTCTTGGGGTGAAGCCAATGCACCGACGTCACTTTCTCAATCTTCTGGCCTATGGCGGAACGGCAGCCACATCGCATTGGGCGTTTGGCTGCCACTTTCCGGTCGGTTCGTCGGCCGAGTCGGGCTCGCCCGAGTCGCGTCTCGCGCTCGATGCGCTGCAGCCCGCCGCGCCGAGCCCGTATGGGCATTGGGAAACGCGCTATGGGATAGCGGCCTTCGTGTACGACGCCGATCAGGATTCGCTCCCCTTTGCGGAGTGGGATCCCATTTCGATGCCGCGCACACGGCGGCATTGGGTGATGATGGGCAATCGCGCGATCCGATTGCAGGCCGCCAACGATGGAACGGTCGCGTTGTTCTACGAGGCCGCGGGCTTGCGGTGGCTGGTGGCGCCCGAGCCCGCCGGCTCCGGCGTGTCGATCGTCGAAGATGGCGGCAAGCGTTGGAGCACGTATTACGCCGAACGGCCGCGGAGCGCGCCCTCGGTTCGCGTCTTCGGGCCCACGTGGTTTCGCGTTCGCGACGAGAGCGAGGGGCTCGCGCTGGAGCGCACCGTGCTTTGCCCCGAGGGCGAGGCGCCGTGGGTGCTGGTGCGGGTCACTCTTTCGCTCGCGCCCGGGGCCGATGGACCGCGCACCCTGCGCCATGTGGAGCGCTGGGCGCTGCGTCCGCGCTTTCTCAATGTCCGCCAGACGCCGGAGCAGGCGAAGAGGCGCGCGCGGCTCGCCGTTTCGTACGACGTCGCGCCGTCCGCGCGCGGGCTCCACGCGCGCGAAGTGTTCGCCGACCGCGCCGCCGACGGCGACCTGGGGGACGCGGCCCGCTCGCTCTTCGGCGAGCCTGCGCGCATCGTGCTCGAGCGCCTGGGCGAAACGCAGGGCGAGGCCACGCACCGCGCGGACGATGGCTCGCCGCACCCGACCTTGGAGATCGCGACCTCCGTCACCTTGCGACCGGGGGAGACGCGCGAGCTCTGGTTTCGTTTTGGGCTCCACGACGACACCGAGGTGCCGCGTCCGGAGCGGCTCTTCGCCCGGTCGCTGGCGGAGCTCGGGCTGCGCCTGCCGCGCGCTTTCTCCACGCGGGCGCCCGAGGCCGTGCAGGAGATCCCCTGGCATGCCGCCATGCTCACCGGCGGGCTGTCGGTCGATCGCGTGGTGGGCGGGCACACGTTGAACCAAGGCTCGGCCTACGCATACGTGGCGGGCTTCAACGGCGCCGCGCGCGATCCGCTGCAGCACGCGCTGCCGCTCGTGTACATCGAGCCCGCGCTGGCGCTCTCGGTGCTGCGAAACACGTGCGCGTGGGCCAAGCCCAACGGCGATCTCCCGTACGCGCTCAACGCGGCCAAGCGGCCGACCAACCTTTTGTGGCGCCCTTCCGACTCGAACCTATGGGCGCTCTGGCTGGCGGCGGAGTACGCGGCGCGAACCGGGGATTTGCAGGCGTTCGATCGCGAGCTCGCCTACCACCCGCAGCACCTCGCCGAGGCCGTGCCGTTGCGCGAGCACCTCCGCCGTCAGTTTCGCTTCGTCATCGACTTCGTGGCGCGCGGCGAGAAGGGGCACGTGCGCATCCTCAACGCCGACTGGAACGACCTGGTGCTCCACGAGCCGGGCATCGACCCCGAGCAAATGAACCAGCGCGGCGGCTCGGTGCTCAATTCGGCCATGGCCTCGTGGGTGCTCGGCGTCTTCGCCGGCCTCGCCGATCGTCTGGGCGAGCCCGCCTTGGCGAAGGAGGCGCGCGAGCACGCCGAGGATTTGCGCCGCCGGGTGGCGGCCGCGTACAACGGCCAGTGGTTCCACCGCGCCTACGCGCCGGACGGCAAGGTGCTCGGCGACACGGATCTCTGGCTGGAGGTGCAGCCCTGGGCCATCCTGTGCGGCGCCGCCGATCGCACCCGAGCGCGGGCGCTGCTGGAGCTCATCGATCAGGGGCCGGCCGCGGGCTCGCCGTTGGGCGCGAGGGTGCGATGGCCCGTGCCGAGCGATCCGCGCCGGGGCGATGGCACGTACGGCGGTATTTGGTATTCGATCAATATGACGTTGATCTGGGCGGCCGCGCGCGTCCACCCCGAGCTCGCGTGGAGCCAATGGCGGCGGATGACCTTGCGCGCCCATACGCTCCACTATCCGGAAATTTGGGAAGGCACCCTCTCCGGCCCCGACGCCTGGAATGCGCCCGAATCCTCGCGCCCCGGCCGCACCTGGGTCGACGCGCAATTTTTGGCGATGCAGGCGTATCCCGTGAACAACATGCACAGCCATTCGCAGCCGCTGCTCGCCTATTTGCGTTTGCTGGGGGTCGAGCCCACGGAGCGCGGGACCTTGGCCCGCGCGCTCCCGGCGACGTGGGAGGACGGCGGGCCTACGACACCCGAAGGCTACGAAACCGGAACACCCACGTAACGATCGCGCACGCGGCGGCCGCGGCCGCGATGAGCCCGAAGCTGATCACGTAAGCGCGCTCGCTGGGGAGGGTGGTTTGGGGGATGGTGTCCGCCGCGAAGATCGCGGAGGTGACCGCGCCCGCCAAGCTGCCGCCCGTGAGCCGCGACAAGCTGTTGATGGCGCTGGCGACGGCTGTTTTCTCGGCTGGAACGTGCTCCACGGCCATGACCCCCAGGGCCGCGAAGCCAAGGCCCAGCCCCAGGCCGAAGAGCGAGCTCGCCACGAGCAGATCGCCGATGCGGTCATGGGAGACCATCAGCCAAATATCGGAGAGCGCCGTGATCAGCGCGCCCACGGCCACCAACGTCGACGCGCCGCACACGGGAACCAGCCGCCCGGTCCATGGAGACATCACCAGCATGAGGAGCGCGGTCGGCAAAAGGCAAAGCCCCGCCTCCAAGACGGAGGCGTCGAATCCATAGCCGAGCGCACGGTTGGCCTGGGCGAAGGTGGGTATCAGCGCAAAACCACCGAAGAGCGCGAACCCCAATGCCAATGCCGCCACGCTGGCGCCCACCGTCCCGCGGTGGACGAGCATTGGAATGGCGATCAGCGGCGCAGCGCATCGTTTTTCGACCTCGACCCAAATGGCAAACAGCAGCGCTGCCGCGATGAAGACAAGAGTCGTGCGGGGTGAGCCCCAGCCCCACTTGGTACCTTGGCCGATGGCCAATAACGCACACGTCAATGCCATGATCAGCAGCGCTGCGCCAGGTAGGTCGAGCGAGCCTCCGGGTGGCGCATTGACATCGCGTACGATTTGCGCAGTAAGCGCAAGCACGAGCGCCGCGAGGCCTGCGATGACCCAGAACACGGCGTGGTAACCCGGCATCCAACGCGACACCAGCCCGCTCAATACGAGCCCGCCGCCGACGCCCGTTCCCATCGTGGCGGTGACGACGCTGATGCCGACGGGGGCCTTTTGCGCCGGTAATGCATCGCGCACGGCGCCGATCGCCAAAGGCACCAACGCAGCCGAACAACCTTGCAGCGCACGCGCTACGAGCAGGATGGCGAGCGACGTGGAGAGCGCGCCGAGCACCGAGCCCGCGAGCAACGCCGCGAGCGTCACGAGCAGCATTCGGCGCCGCCCGTAAAGATCCCCGAGCCGCCCGAGGAGCGGTGTGGCGACGGCGCCGCAGAGGAGGCTGATGGTCACCGCCCACGCAGCCGTGGTCAGCGGCACGTGGAGCGCGTCCCGCATGCGCGGAAGCAGCGGCATGACCGCGCTCTGTTGCACGGACGTCATGGCTGCGGCAATGGCCAATATCACAACCGTAGTCCATGGATGGCGGTGTCCACGAGCGCGGATTGATGGCGGCCATCTTGCGGGCTCTTGGTTGGAAATGAGGTGTACCAACGTGTACCAGCCGTGTGCCAACCTTCGTTGATAACGATTTTCGTAAATTCATTTAGCGCGGTTCTTCGCGCAATAAATGCCAAAATTCATTTCTCGTGCGAAAAGATGCTTGAAACTGGATTGAGGGATACTAGCATCGGCTTACGTCGTCGTTGGGGGGCTGTCACGTCGATCCCGGTACGCGATCTCGGTCCGCGTACCCGTCGGGTGCGGAATGAACGCAGTCAAATGCCAGAGGGAAGCAGCCCATGCTCCAGTGCCCCGAATGTACCGCAACCATCGAGGTCTCCCAGGACACGCGCGTAAGTGAAGTCGTAGAGTGCGCCGGATGCGGCTGTGAGCTCGAGGTGGTCGCGAAGGACCCCATCGTGCTCGCGCTCGCGCCCGAAATCGAAGAGGATTGGGGCGAATAACGTGGCGGTTCGGCGTTTCGCCGTCGCCGCGTCCCGCGTCCGTTTCGAGGAAAAACAGCTGTTCGAAGCCCTCCAAAGGCGCGGGGCCTCGTGTGACCATTTGGACCCGCGCTCGTTCTGGGCGGGCGATGGCGCCACCGTACCTCGGTACGCGGCGGTCTTGAATCGCGAGATCGCTCAGGTTCGCGGTCTCTATCTCACGCACCTCTTGGAGGCCGCGGACGTCACGGTCGTGAATTCGGCACACGCGAGTGAGCTCTGCGCCGACAAAGCGCGCACCACGGCCGTTCTGCGCGCGCATCGCATTCCAACTCCGAAGACCGCCGTCGCGCTCTCGGGCGAGGCGGCACGAAAGGCTGCCGTGGAACTTGGCTATCCCCTGGTGATGAAACCGGTTACGGGATCGTGGGGTCGTATGGTGAACCTGCTGCGCGATCCGGACGCGCTGGAGGCGGTATTGGAGCATCGGGAGGCCATGCCGTCGCCCCAACATCGAATCATGTATCTGCAAGAATTCGTCCCGAAGCCGGGGAGGGATATTCGCATCATCGTGGCGCGGCGCGAGCCCGTCGGCGCCATGTATCGCATTTCCGCGGATTGGAGGACCAATACCGCCCGTGGCGCGCGCACGGAGCCGTGTCCGCTGCGCGCCGATTTGGTCGAGCTGGCGGTGCGCGCGGCCGACGCCGTGGGAGCCCGGATCGCCGGGGTCGACGTGGTGGAGGACGCGGGCGGCGCGCTGCAGGTGCTCGAGGTGAACCACGTGGTGGAGTTCCACGGGCTGATGGAGGCCCACGGCGGCCAATTGGACGTGGCCGGCGCCATGGCCGATGCGCTGATCTCCGCGGGGGCGTCATGCTGACGGCCGTCGTGGTGGGCGCGGCCGGGTACGTGGGCGGCGAGGTGCTGCGTTTGCTGCTCGGTCACCCGAATGTCACCGTGCGCGCGGCCCTCTCGCGCACCTTCGCGGGGCACCGCGTCGACGGGGTGCACCCCAACCTCCGCGGCGCGACCAACCTGATATTTGCGCCCTCCGACGACATTCCGGCCTCCGACGTGCTTTTTCTGGCCACGGAGCATGGGCGCTCCGCGGAGCTTCTGTCTCGGTCGCCGCACATCGCGCAAAGCGCCGCGATCGTCATCGATTTGAGCGCCGATTTCCGGCTCACGGACGAGGCGCTGCACCAAGGTTATTACCCGAAAGCGCAAAGGCCCCTCGAATGGGCGACCACCTTCGTACCGGGTTGGCCCGAGCGCCATCGCGAGGCGCTGCGGACGGCGAATCGCATCAGCGTGCCGGGGTGCATGGCCATGGCGGGCATGTTGGCGCTGCACCCGCTGGCCGCCGCGGACATCCTGGAGCCCGACGTCATCGTCGACGCCAAGACCGGCTCCAGCGGCTCCGGCGCCACGGCGCTCGAGCAGAACCTCCACGCCGAGCGGAGCGGCGCCATGCGCGTCTTCGCGCCACACGGTCACCGCCACGAGGCGGAGATGGCGCAGAGCACGGGCCTTCGTGTGCATATGACCGCGACCGGGGTGGAGGCCGTGCGCGGCGTGCAAGTGCTCTGTCACGCCCGATCGCGCGAGCCCATCGAGGCGCGCACCCTTTATCGGATTTACCGCGAGGCCTACGGGAATGAACCGTTCGTGCGCGTGGTTGCGCAGCGGCAAGGCCGTTATCGTCTGCCCGAGCCCAAGATTTTGCTCGGCTCGAACTACTGCGATGTCGGGTTCGCGTTGGATCCGGAAGGCCATCGATTGACGTTGATCGCTGCCCTCGACAACCTCATGAAGGGCGGCGCCGGAAATGGCATTCAATGCCTCAACGTTCGAATGGGATGGTCCGAGCGGCTGGGGCTCGAATTCCAGGGGCTTCATCCGTAATGGCATGATTGGCGTGATGGGCAAGATTTGGCGTGATTGGGCCGAGCTCGAGTGGGATATCCATGATTGATAATCGCAATCTCATCGTCGTCAAATGCGGAACGGGTGGGGTGAGCCACGAGGCGGTGGCCGACGACATCGCCGCGCTCCGGCGCGCGCAGCGCTCGGTCGTGCTCGTGCACGGCGGCGCCGATGACATCGACGAGCTGGCGAGCCGCCTGGGGGTGGAGCAGCGGCGCATGGTCGCTCCGGACGGCGTCAGCAGCCGATACACGGACGACGCCACCTTGGACGTGATGGTGCTCGCGCTCGCCGGGCGCGCCAAGCCGCGCTTCGTCACCGCGCTCGCGGCGCGCGGGGTGGCGGCCGTGGGGCTCACCGGTTTGGACGCAGGGCTGCTCGCCGCCACCCGCAAGCGCGCCCACCGCGCCGTGGTCGACGGCCGCACCGTGATCGTGCGCGACGATCACAGCGGGCGGATCACCCGGGTCAATGCGTCGCTGCTGCACATGCTGCTGGCCGCGGGGCTGGTCCCGGTGATCTCGCCGCCCGCGGTGGCCGAAGATCACCGCCCCGTGAACGTGGACGCCGATCGCGTGGCCGCGGCCATCGCGACCGCGCTCGGCGCGGCGCACTTGGTGATGCTCACCGCCTCGCCCGGTGTTCTCGAGGACGTCGAGGACGAGAGCACCAGGATGGCGCGGCTGACCCTGGGCGCAGAGGCGGAGCCGGCGTCGGATGGCGCGCCGAGGGTATCGGGCGGCATGGGGCTCAAGCTCGTCGCGGCGCGCGCGGCGCTTCTCGGCGAGGTGCCGGAGGTGACCATCGCCGATGGCCGCGTGGCGACGCCGGTCCTGAAGGCGCTCACGGGGGAAGGTACCCGCGTCTTTTTGTCGCGCAGCGAGGAGGTCGCGTGATGGAGCACGCATCCGAGGTGGAGCTCCTGCGGTGCATGTTGGAGATCGCGTCGCCATCTGGCGGCGAGGCGGAGTTGAGCGCGTACCTCACGCGCTATGCGCGCGCAAACGGTGTATCGGCGCGGCAGGACGAAGTCGGTAATTTTTTGGCGACCGTGGGGACCGGCGTGGGGCCGACGATCGTCTTGATGAGTCATCTCGATACCTCCGGAAGGCCGCTGCCGGCGCGCATCTCCCATGGGCTCGTGTTCGGGCGGGGGGCGGTGGACGCCAAAGGTCCTCTCGGCGCCATGGTGAGCGCGGCCCTGCGGCTGCGCGACTTCCCGGGGACGCTCGTGGTGGCGGGGGTGGTCGAGGAGGAGACCGCCGAGTCGCGCGGCGCCAATCATCTGGTGCGCACCATGCCCGCGCCGGACGCCGTGATCGTGGGGGAGCCCAGCGGCGCCTCGACCGTCGTCCTGGGCTACAAGGGGCAAGTCGCCCTCGAATACGAGGTGCACAAGCCGGCCACGCACCCGACCAACCCGCGCGAAAAGGCGGCCGAGGCGGCGGCGGGGTTCTGGGCCGCCGTGCGCGCGCGGTTCGAGGCCCGCGAGACACCTGCGTTTCGCGAGACGACCATGACGTTGTCGCGCTTCGAGGGCGATGCGACGGACGCCACCCTCGCCATCGACTGCCGCATCGGGCCGGGGTGCGACACCGCGGCCTTGGTGGACGAGCTGCGCATGCTCGCGCAGGGCGCGGCGCTGCGCGTGCGGCATCGGATCCCGGCCGTGCAGGTGGACCGCCACGATCCGGTGGTGAGGGCGTTGACGGCCGCGATCCGCGCGCACGGCGGGCGACCGCAGCACAAATTGAAGACGGCGACCTCCGATATGAACACCGTGGCGCCGCATTGGCGGATCCCGATGGCCACCTATGGGCCGGGCGACAGCACCTTGGACCATAGCGACGACGAGCACATCGCCGTGGGCGAATACCGCAGCGGCATCGAGGTGCTCACGGCGGCCATCCGCCAGCTCGCCGCCGAGCTCGGGGCGCGCCAGGATCGGACCCCCGACGGCCGGACACCCGAGCTCGGGACGGCGCCATGACGAATTCTCGATGCGTTCCCGTGGAGGTCGGCGCGTGGCTCGACGACCGGGGTATCACCTCCGAGCGCGAGCTCGCCCAAGGCGCCTTGAACCTATGGGGCAATTCGTTCCCGGCGGAGGATCTGCCGCCGCCGGGCGCGTCGTTCGATCTCGGCGCGATTGCGTTCCGGCTGACGCGCCATGGGCACGCCGACCATTTTCGGTGCGCGCGCCAGCTCGTTTCGATCCCCAAGGGTCGCTACGATTGGATTTACCTCCTGGCGGCCGCCGAGCGCCGCACCGAGGACCACGTGTGGCTCCACTTCGCCGACGGCAACCTCGATCGCGAGTGGCTTCGGGTGGACGATTTTTGGCCCGAGACCCCGCCCCGCTTCGGGCCGCCCGGCGCGGAGGGGTTGCGATGCCAGGCGCTGCACTATCCGAGGCACGTGCAAAAAGGGCACGCGCCGACCCTCTGGCGGCACCGCATCCCCGTCACCAGGGAGTCGCCTTTGGCTGCGCTTCGTTTCCCGGACAATCCGGCGATTCACGTATTTGCCATCACCGCGTTCTTGGCCGCGTTGCCTGATGCCACGGAGGCACCATGAAGCGGATCCTCGAGGGCGTGCGCTCGTTTCGGCACGATCTGGCGGGTTGCCTTCACGCGTGCGCGGGGACGCTCTTTGCCTATCACGGCATCGATGTGATCGACGCGTTGGGCTCCGGGTGGAGCTTTTATTACCGCCGGGGCGACGCGAGGCGCGAGGAGTATTACTACCCGTGCCCGCCCGGAATTTCGATCCTCCAGGCCCTTGCACCATACATCGATGTGCGGTCGGCGTGGTGCTGGCCGGACGACGAGGGCTGGGGCCCGGTGCGGGAGCAGATCGCCACCTTCGAAAAACCGGTGGCCGTGGCCGTCGACAACTACCATTTGCCCTTCCGCCCCGCGTACCAAGACGTTCACGCGAATCATTTGTTGATCGTGTACGGCTTCGACGACGAAGAGGACACGGTGCGCGTGCTGGACGCGGTGCCGCCCTTCTTCGAGGGCGACATCCCGCGCCATGTGCTGACGGCGGCGCGCGGCTCGTTCAACCCGGCGATGCACGCGCGGGACCGCTTCTTCACCGAGAGTCCCATTGCGCACCGCTGGCTCTCGGTGGACATCCGCCGTCGCCACGAGCCTTGGGATCACGCCAAGCGCATGGACGTGCTCCGTCGCAATGTGGCGCGCTGGCGGGCCGGTTCGCCGGATCCAGCGGGGCCATCGGAGTCGGATGAGCGCGATACTTATTCCGGGATGGCCGGCCAGGCGCGGTTTCTGGCGGATTTGGCGGACCGTTTGGGTGAGGCGGTGGACGAGGGGTTCATCGTGTCCGGCACGTCCCTCGCAGCGGCGGGGGTGCACGCCGATTGGCTGGCCCGCGCCGCGAACGACGTGGACTGCGCCGAGCTGCGCGAGATCGCGCGCGGGGTGCAGCGCGTCGCCCACCACTGGACGGCTTTGCGCATCTCGATCGCGATGGCGCGCGAGCTCCCCGATGGAGCCGGGCGATTGCGCCGGCGCGCCCGCGCGCTCCACGAGGATCAGCAACGCGTGCTCGATGACCTGCACGCATATCTCGTTCGAGGGGCCGAAACATGAGCGAAGGAAGAGCGATGGATAGGCTGGCCATGTTGGGCGGGGCGCGCGCGGTGCCGCGGGGCACGGCGATGCCCGAGTGGCCGGTGGTCACCGCGGCGGATCGCGAGGCCGTGAATCGGGTGCTCGACAGCGGCAAGTTCACGGCCATGGCCTCCGGCGAGCGCGAGATCGCCGGCTTGGAAGAGGCGTGGGCCAAACGCGTCGGCGTTCGCCATTGTGCGGCGGTCGCCAATGGTACGATTGCCATTCAAATTGCGCTCGCGGCGGTCGGCATCGGCCCCGGCGACGAGGTCGTGGTTCCGGCATTGAGCTTCGTCGCCACTGGGCTTGCACCGGTTCATCTGCAGGCCACCCCGGTCTTCGCCGACATCGATCCGGCGACCTACAATCTCTCGCCGGCCGCCTTCGAGGCCGCCATCACCCCGCGCACCCGGGCGGTCGTTCCGGTTCATTTGCACGGCCTGCCCGCCGAGATGGACGCGATCCGCGAGGTGGCCGAGCGCCATGGCATCGCGGTGATCGAAGACGCCGCGCAGGCGCACGGCGTGGTCTACCGCGGCCGGCACGTGGGATCGCTGGGGAGCGCGGCGACCTTCAGCCTCAACGTCTCCAAGAACCTCCCCACGTGCGGCGAGGGCGGGCTGGTGACCACCGACGACACCGCCCTTTATGAGCGGATCGCGGCCATGCGCCAGTTCGGCGAAACCTTGGCGAAGGATGGAACGCGCGACTACATCTCGCGGATCATGGGGTGGAACGCGAAGATCAACGCCATCCAAGCCGCCTTCACGCGCAGCCAGCTGGAACGATTCGACACGGAGCAGATGCAGCGCGATCAGCACGTGCGCACCTTTCTCACCCGCCTCGCGCCCTTGCCCGGCTTGGTGGTTCCGCGCGCGCTCCCCGATCGCGGCCACGCTTGGCACATCTTGCGTTTGCGGTGCGACGCGACGGCGTTGGGCCGGACCCCGAGCTCGAGCGGCCCGCTGCGCGCCATCGTTTGCCGCGCGCTGCGCGCCGAAGGCGTGCCCGTGTCGCGGTATCAATCGATGCCGCTCTCGGAGCAGCCCGTCTTCCAGGGTTGCCCGGCGGGCGAGCTGCCGGTGACGCGCGCCGTGATCGAGGACTCGTTCACCCTGCAGAAGGCGCACCTCAACCCGGCCGCGGGCCCCGTCTTGGAGCGGTACGCCGATGCCTTCGAGAAGGTGTGGCGCCATATGGACCTGTTGATTCGAATGGCCGAAGGAGGTGCGCGATGAGCGAAGGGGGTGCACGGTGAGCACCGAGCTCGCAGGTCGGGTGTCCGTGGTGACGGGGGCCGGCCGCGGCATCGGCAAAGGGATCGCGACCGCGTTCGCGCGCGAAGGGAGCAAGGTGGTGATCGCCGATCGCGACGGCGCCAGCGCGGAGACGACGGCGGCGGAGATCCGCGAGGCGGGGGGGCATGCGGTCTCGGTGCGGGTCGATGTGGCCGACGAACCTTCGGTGGCGGCCGCCTTCGACGAGATCCACCGGCGCTTTCCCGCGGTGGATGTCCTGGTGAATGTGGCGGGCATTTGGGTGGGCGGCTCGCTGACGGAGATCGCGGTCGAGGATTGGGATCGCACCATGAATGTCAACGCCCGCGGCGTGTTTCTCGCGTCGCGGAGCGTCCTGCCGCGCATGGTGGAACGCAAGCGCGGCACCATTTTGACCGTCGCATCGACCGCGGCGTTCAAAGGGACGCGGCGCGCGGGGGCCTACAACGCCTCGAAGGCGGCGGCCGTCGGCATCACGCGCAACATCGCCCTCGATTATGCCGCGTACGGCATTCGGGCGGCCGCCATTTGTCCGGGATTGGTTCAGACGGATATGGAGGTACAGCTTCGAAAATTTCGCGGCGATACGGAGGAGTACCGGCGATTCGTCCTGGCGGCGCACCCCCTCGGCCGCATCGGTACCCCGGAAGACGTGGCCCAAGCGGCCGTTTTCCTCGCCTCCGATCGGGCCAGCTGGATCACGGGGAGCTGCTTGATCGTCGACGGCGGCACCCTCGCGTGAGCGCGCGCGAGCGCCCGCGGGACTTTGCCGATTGACGAGCACGCGACCATCGCGACGGGGGACGTCCTCCCGCACCGCACGAGCAGGAACGAGCATCACGCGCGCACCAGAAAGGATTGGGCCAATGAGCTTCGATTACGATACGGCATTCGGTCGCAACGTGGGGATGGTCACCCGCGAGGACATGGGTCGGCTCCGCTCGTTCCGGATTGGCATCGCCGGGCAAGGCGGCGTCGGCGGACATTACTTGATCGCGCTCACGCGTATGGGCTTCGAAAAATTCACCATCATGGATGGCGACACCTTCGATACGTCGAACCTCAATCGCCAGGTGGGTGCCACCACCGAGACGATGGGGCGCCCGAAGGTGGAGGTCATGCGGGAAATGGCGCTGGCCATCAACCCTCGGGTCGATGTTCGAACCATTCGAAAGATGTTCAGCAAAGAGACCTCCGGCCCCTTCTTCGAGGGCATCGACTTCGCCATCAACTCCATCGATTACTTCTCCGCCGCCGTCTACGAAGCCCTCCACGACGGCGCGCGCAATCGCGGCCTTTATTCGATCACGGGCTCGCCCTTCGGCTTCAGTACGTCCGTCACCATGTTCGGCCCCGAGTCGCCTTCGTTCGTGGAGTGTTTCGGCATCCGGCCCGAGGACGACGACGTGACCCGGCTCGGAAAATTCTGGAACGCCGTGACCCCAGCGCGCCTCCCGCACGCCTATTTGCCGAACGAGTGGCTCACGGCCACGCGGCCGATGAACACCAATTTGATCCCGGCCGTCAATGTCTGCGTCTACCTGGCCACCGCCATGGTGTGCACCGAGGTGCTGGTGACCCTCTTGAAGAAGCGCCCGCCGACCCTCGCGCCCAACGTCATTCAAATCGATTTGCTCACCCGCGCGCTGGCCGTCACCCCGGTGCACACGCAATATGCCATTCACCCCGCGAGGGATCGATGACGGCCAACGCCATGAACGCGCCGAACGAGCCGTCCCCGCCGTTCTCCTCGCTGTCCTTCACCGGGGTCATGGAGATCCCGCGCCGCGATCGGAGCTCCGTGGCCGCGCGGATCGCCGCGTTGGATCGGGCCGCGCACCAATACGTCGATCCCTTGCCGGGGTTGCCGATCGCCGATGGAGCCGTCGCCGAGCCCTCCGAGGTGGCGAAAGAGCTCGAGGCGGGCGCGCGCGTGTGCTTCGTCATGGATGCCGAGGGCCGGGACGTGGGCGTGATGCGCGTGACCCCGCGTTCGCCGGATCGATGGCAGCTCTCGCGCCTCTCCGTCGCCCCCGCTTGGGCCGGTCGCGGCGTGGCGCGCGCAATCCTCGATGTGGCGGAGGTCCGAGGCCGAGCCGAGGGGGTGCGCGCCCTCTTCTTCCACGCCGTGGTGGAGCGCGGAAAGCCGCAGCTGTGGATCCGCCGCGGCTATCGGATCGTCGATCGATGGCCCGCGCTGGGCAAGCCGCTCACCGAGGTGACGATGGAGCGCGATCCGTCCACCCCTCGAACACCGCTCGATTTTCCCTGGGAGGGCGACGATGCGCTCCCGGAGAACGGCGTCCTCGTCGCGTGGTTTCTTGCCGGCGACATACCGCGCGCCGCCACCGGTCTCATCGCCCGGGGCGTGCCTTCGAGCATCCAGCAGCACCATGCGATGCAACCGCGCGGGACCGTCTTTCTCGGCGCCGATGTGTGGCCCGCGGGCGGCGCGCTCGAGCTCGACGCGGTTCGCGCGACATTGGCGCAGCTGGGCGGCGAGGCCGCGACCGAAACGTCGTACGACTTCCGCCGCCCCCTCGCCGCGATCCGGCCTTACGTGGTGCCGCGCGACGGCCAACCCGAGCTTCGCGCCCTCTCGCGCTTCCCCCAGGGAATCGCCGTGCCCGCCCGATATGGGCGCGAGGAGCCGACCCTTGAATAATCCGAGCCTCGATCGCGACGCCCTGGCCGCGCGCGCGCGCACGATTCGCGAGCACATCGTCGCGCTCTGCATCTCCCCCGAGGGCGGGCACCTCGGCGGCGCGCTCTCCTTGGCCGATATCCTGACCGTCCTCTACTTCTCCGTGCTGCGCGTCGACCCCAACGATCCCGCGCACCCCGACCGCGACATCTTCATCTTGAGCAAAGGCCACGGCGTGCTCGCGCTCTATGCGACCTTGGCCGAACGCGGGTTCTTCCCCGTCGACGAGCTCGCGACCTTTGGCCAACCCGGCAGCCGGCTGATGGCCCACCCCGTGCGGGCGGTGCCCGGCATCGAAATGCCCACCGGCTCGTTGGGTCACGGTTTGTCCCTCGCGTTGGGCTTTGCGCTGGCGTCGCGCGATCGCGATGAGGCCCGCCGTCGCCGCGTCTTTTGCGTCCTCGGCGACGGCGAGCTGCAGGAGGGCTCGGTGTGGGAAGCGGCCATGGCCGCGCCCTCGCTGCGGCTCGACAACTTGGTCGCCATCGTCGATCGCAACGGGCTGCAGATCACGGGGCCCACGGAGCAAACGGTGCGCCTGGAGCCGCTGGTCGAGCGATGGCGCTCCTTCGGCTGGATGGTCCACGACGTGGACGGGCACGACATCGATCGATTGAAGGACGTCTTGTCTTCCTCCCAGCCGCCGAATACGCCCGGCACGCCGACCGTGCTGGTGGCCAAGACCGTCAAGGGCAAAGGCATCGCGGCGGTGGAGGGCACGCTCAAGAGCCACTTTGCCCGACTGCGAAAGAGGGTACCCGTCCAATGAGCGACCTAGCTCGTCCTCCCCGCGAGGCTTACCGCGATGCGCTGCTCGAGCTGATGGCGGCCGACGCCTCCGTCTATTGCATCGACACCGACACGGGGCTCTTCAACGACATCGACTTTGGCGCGTCGCGCGAGCGCTACGTCAATTTGGGAATTGCCGAACAGAATTTGATGGGGGTGGCGGCCGGCCTCGCGGCCAGCGGGAAACGCCCCTTCGTCCATACGCTCGCCACCTTTGCGGCCACCCGCGCCCTCGAGCAGGTGAAGGTCGATATCGCGTACAACGCATTGCCCGTGCGCATCGTGTGCACGCACGCGGGCTTCTCGGCCGGGCACCTCGGCCCCACGCACCACGCGCTGGAAGACATCGCGACCTTGCGCGTGCTTCCCAATATGACGGTGGTGGTGCCCGCCGATGCCACGCAGGCCGCGGCGGCCGCTCATCAGGCGAACGCGCTCCCCGGTCCGGTGTACGTGCGGCTCGGCCGGGGCGCCGTCCCCGCGTTGACCGAAGGGGGCCCGCTTCGCATTGGCACGCCCGACGTGATCCGCACGGGAAAAGACGCCACGATCTTGGCGTGCGGCCCGCACCCGATCCAAGCTGCGCTGGCGGCGTGCGACATGCTTCGCGCCGACGGCATTCAGGCGGCGGTGGTGAACGTGCACACCGTCAAGCCTCTGGACCGCGCAGCGCTCCTATCCATCGTGGCGGGCCGGCCGGTGGTCACGGTGGAGGAGCATTGGACGGCAGGTGGCTTCGGGGGCGCCATCGCCGAATTGGTGTCGGAGGCCGCGCCGAACTTCGTCTGGCGCATCGGGGTCGACGACGTCTTCGCGAGCGGGGCAGGTGATCCCCGCTGGCTCTTGCAACGCCATGGCATCACCGCCCAAGCCATTGCAAAGGCGGTACGCACACTTTCACGGGAGGTCCCCAAATGCCGATCTTGATGCTATGGAGCGCGCCCCGCTGCCGCTCCACCGCCTTCTTTCGCATGATGCTGGAGCGCGGCGATCTGGTCGCCGTCCACGAGCCCTTCTCCTCGCGCGCCGAGCATGGAAGCGTGGACATCGCGGGCGCGCCGGCCCGCTCGGAGCGCGAGGTGCTGGAGCGGCTGCGCAGCCTCGCCGCCACCGCCCACGTGTTCGCCAAAGACACCACCGACGAGCGCTACCCCGAGGTGCTCGCCGACGAAGCCTTCCTCGCCAAGGACGCGCACCACACGTTCATCATCCGCCACCCGAAGGAGACCGTCCCCTCGTATTACGCGCTCAACTCCAATGTGCGCCGCGACCAAATCGGGTTCGAGCACCTGTACGAGCTGTTCGATGCGGTCCAGCAGCGCACGGGCCGCGCGCCCGTGGTGGTCGATTCGGACAAGCTCATCGCGGAGCCCGCGGCCACCACCGCGAAATACTGCGCCGCCGTGGGCATTCCCTTCAAACCCGAGAGCCTCTCGTGGTCCCCCGGCGATCGCGCCGAGTGGAAGGCCACCCAGAGGTGGCACCAAGACGTCAGCACCACCCACGGCTTCAAAGATGGCCCCTCCACCCATGGCGTACGGCTCGAGGACCATCCGCACCTCCAAGGCCACCTCGACTACCATCTCCCCTTTTACGAGAAGCTGCGGGCCCTCGCGCTTTGAGCGATCAGCGCCCCGAAATGGGCGACGTGGCCACCTTGTAAATGGGCACCAAGTTGACCCGCTCGTCCCATGCGGGGTGGCGCTTGTAGAAGAAGTCGAGCCGCGCCTTGGGGTCGGCTGCAAACTTCGGATCCTTGAGGCGCGCTTCGAACTCCGTGCGCAGCGCGGGGTTGGCGGCGAGCATCTTGCGCGCTTCTTCCTCGGCCACGTAGTCCTCCATGTACTCTTTGCGCTCGAAGGCGCCGTTGAAGAAGCCCCACGCGACCAGCGAGTCGGGCGCTTGGGGCTCGAAGAGGTGCAGGAGCAGGCGCGCGCGCGGCTGGGCGATGGGGACGAACAGGGAGCCGGCCGGCAAATCGCGCGTATCGGACCTCCATGTGCCTTTGACGGTGACCGGCGTGCGGCTCTCGAAGGAGCTCGGGGCGTAGGTCACCTCGTCGGCGCGGTAGGCGACGACGGGATATGCGGGGCGCGCCGTCTTCATCACCTCGTAGCGCAAGCCGTGAATGCGAAGCTTGGCACCGACCCACTCGGCCTGGGCGGCCGGGACGACGAACCCTGCTTTGGGCGCCTCGGCGGTGACGTCCGGCTCGAGGGTCTCGAACAGCGGGATGCGCCAAATCTCGGGGCGCGACTCGTCGTACACCGTCCACGAGCCGCCGGAGACTTCGGATGGGCGCTTCTGGTACGCGTACCCACGAAACTCGATGATGTGGGACGACTCCGTCACCTTGTACGACAGGGGGACGCGGAGCCCTGCGAGGTGCGCATCCGCCGCATCGGCCACGTCTGCCGCTTTGCGCCAAGCTTCGGCGTCGGTGCGCGCGCGATCGAAGAAGGCGGCCAGGAAATCGTGGACGGTTTTGACGCGGTGGGGGTGCGGGCGCCAGCTGTGCGTCTCGATGAGGATACCGATGCGGTTGCGCAGCGCCGCGTAGCCTTGCGAGAAGCGGGGCGGGGGCGGCATATGGGCAAAGCCGGACGTGGGATCGTCGGTCTTGCGAAAGGACGGATAAAAATGGAGCGGCAGGTGGCCGGCCGCCTTCATGCGGGCCATCACCTCGTCCGACAGCTTGCGCGCCACCGCCTCGAGCCCTCCCGGTACTTGCGCGGTCGGCTCGATCATGATCGCCACGTCGTGCTCGAACTTGGCCCCGTCGGTCGCGTGCAAGTCGATGTACACGACGGGATCCCATGCCTCCAAAAAGCGAAGGATCGCGTGCGTCTCCGGGACCTCGGCCTTCAGGTAGTCGCGATTGATATTGAAGTTTTGCGCATTGGTGCGAAATCCCATCTCCTCGGGGCCGCGCTGGTTCGGACGCTGATTGGGCGCGAAGCGCTCGTGGCCGTCGACATTGAGCACCGGGATGAAGACCGCGGTCACGGCCTTCGTCGCGCCCGGCAAGCGCTTGCCGTCGAGCAGCTCCCGGAGCATCAAAAAGCCTCCGTCCTTGCCGTCAATCTCCCCGGCGTGAATGCCACCCTGAAAAAAGACGACCGGGCGATGCTTGGCGCGCGCGGCCTCCGGCGACAGCACCCCGTCTTCGGAGGCCGCGATGGCCAACATGGGCCTTCCCTCCGGTGTCGTACCAAAGCTTACGCAACGGGCCCGATTGGGGTACGTGCGTTCGTAGGCGCGGCACAGTCGCTCGACCTCTTCGTACCGACCGGTGCGGCGAAACCCGCTGCGTTCGGCCTCGGTGACCAGGCTCCCCGGTCCCTGCGCCGCCTCGGTCGACGAAGCCGACGTGGCCGACGTAGGGACTGTGCTCGCCGGGCTTTGCGGTGCGGTCGCCTGGCACGCGGTCATACCCATGGCGGCGCCGGTGGCACAAAGGAGATGAAGAAGAAGTAGAGGAGGACGAGGACGAGGACGAGGAGAAGAAGAGGAAGACGAGGAGGAGGAAGGGGCGCGGGTGGAGGCAAGCGCTGGGCGCACCGCGGACGATGCGCGTCGGAAAGGGAGGTGCGAAAAATTCATGGCTTTGCTCGTACGGGTACGAGCATGCCGTTATAGGGCAGGGCGCCCAGGAGTGTAGTCTCGAATCCGCTTGGCACCTATCCGTTCCGATGAGGCTGCGAGCTCGACGTCGCGGTCGATTGAGACGATTCCATCTTGCGATCGGGGCCCTGAAAGCCTCACATGCCGCGCATGGCAACCAAGAAGACCGAAACTTTGCCGCGCGGTGCGGCGCTCATCAAAAAGTCAATTGAAGCAGCGAAAGCTTCGGGGTCCATCGAAAGCCCCGAGCCGCTTCCGGCCGGTGTGCTCAAGAAGCTGCGGCTCCCCAACGACGAGAAGATCTCCCCGGCCATGAAAGAGCTGCTGGCGTTCGACGCGAGCTGGCTCGGTTGGTCGTTCGACGACGAGGAGCCGGAGTTCGAGCCAATGTCCCTCGAGGAGCTGATCGAGGAAGAATTCGGCGAGGACGAAGTCGCCGGCTTTGGCGAGGCAATCAAATTGCTGGGCGAGGACTGCATCCAGCTCCCCAGCGATGACGACGACGAAGCGCGCCATTTCCTCTACATCGGATCGCCCGACGATCGCGGCGAGTACCCCGTCATCACGGTTGCCCTCGACGATGAAGGCGCGCAAGTAAGCGGATTCGTTCCGTTCGACGTTTGGGTTGCCATGCGACTCGGCGCGTTGGAGAAGCCGGCCGAAGGCGCCGTTGCACCGGTCGGCTACGAAGCGGCATGTAAGGCGCTCGCCGACGAAAACGGCGACGGTCGGGTCAGCTTCACCTCCGAGGAGGGCGACGAAGGCGATGACGACGACGACGACGACGACGAGGATGAAGACGAGGACGACGAGGACGAGGACGAAGACGAGGACGAACTCGACGACGAGGAAGACTCGGACGAGGAAGAAGAAGAGGAAGAAGACGAGTAATCGTCACCGATACGACGTCTGCAGCTTCTCCAACGCAGCACTGCCCGGGCAGAGCTCTTCGAACGGCAGGTCCACGAGCGGGGTCGTCACGGTTTTCGCGTTCCGGTGCATTTCGGTCCCACCGGAATCGATGAACAACAAACCGGTGACGATCTCGCCCGACGCTTGACTGTCCCGCAGAAATGAAACAACCCGCGTGCGATCGCTCGGATCGTAATCGGCGCCCACCTTGCGCAGCCGGATGACGCTTCCGTCGTGTGCGCGCACGCGGGCAACGGTCCCCTCGGCATAGTCCGCGGTGATCTCGGCCGCCGGCGGAATGAAGTCCGTCTCCACGATGGGCACTTGGTTCTTGCGGGTGTGCATGTAGCTCTTGGTCGAACCTTCGTGATCGTTGAACGTGACGCACGGCGAGATCACGTCGACCAGCGCAAAGCCATCGTGGAGGAGCGCCGCCTTGAGAATCGGCACCAGCTGCGTTTTGTCGCCCGAGAAGCTGCGCGCCACGAATGTCGCGCCGAGGCTGAGCGCCAACATCACCGGATCGATGGGCGCCTGCGCGTTCGCCTCGCCGCGCTTGGACTTGGAGCCCATGTCGGCCGACGCCGAGAATTGTCCTTTGGTGAGCCCGTAAACACCATTGTTCTCGATGATGTACAGCATTTTCACATTGCGCCGGATGGCGTGCGCCATGTGTCCGAGCCCGATGGAGAGCGAATCTCCGTCGCCGCTCACTCCAATGTACGAGAGCTTCCGGTTCGCGGCCGCCGCCCCGGTTGCAATCGCGGCCATGCGCCCGTGCGCGCTGTTGAAACCATGGGCGCCCGAGAGAAAATACGCCGGCGTCTTCGATGAGCACCCGATGCCGGAGAGCTTTGCCACCATGTGCGGCGGCGTATCCAGCTCGAAGAACGCCCGGACGATGCCCGCCGTGATGGAGTCGTGCCCGCACCCCGCGCAGAGGGTCGACATGGCCCCTTCGTAATCGCGCACCGTGAGCCCGAGCTGATTCAACTTCAGCGACGGATGCCGCACCACCGGCTTTTTGATGTAACTCACGGCATCCCTCCTTCGTCCCCGTGCGGCTCTTGTCTCGCGTCGTGTGCGTCATGCGCGCCGTGCGTGTGAGCGTGGGCGTGGCCGTTGGTATGCGGCGCCGTACCATTTACGCTGGCGCCCGCACCCAGCCGCGCCACGATGCCCTCGATGACCTGATTGGCTTGCAGCGGAAAGCCTCCGTAGGCCAGCACCGAGCGCACCTTTTCCTTGGCCACCTGCGTCTCCATCACCAAGAGCGATCGCAGCTGCGCGTCGCGATTCTGCTCCACCACGAACAACGTGTCGTGCTCCGCCAAGAACGCCTCCACCTCGTCGCCGAATGGAAACGCGCGCACCCGCAAGAAGTTGCCCCGGATCCCGCGCTCCTCCAGCACGTCGAGCGCCTCGCGCACCGCCGGATCGCACCCTCCGAGGGTCACCACGCCAAAGGTGGCGCCCGCCCGCCGCTCGATCACCGCCTCGGGGACGATGGTCCGCGCCGCGCGATGCTTGCGTAAGAGCCGATCCATCACCTCCTGGTACTCGTCGGGAATTTCGGTGTACCCGCCCAGCTTGTTGTGCCCCGAGCCGCGCGTGAAAAAAGCGCCTTTCTCGTGCACCCCGGGCAGGGTGCGCGCGGCCACCCCCAGCTCGTCCTCGGGCGAATAGCGATGGAACTTGGGGAGCGCGAGCAGCTCCTCTTTGGAGAGGACGCGGCCGCGGTGGGGTTTGTAGCCGTCGTCCCACTGGAGCCTCGGCACCACCCAGTCGTTCATGCCGATATCCAAGTCCGATAACAGAAATACCGGTGTTTGCAGCCGCTCCGCCAGGTCGAACGCCTTGACGGCAAACTCGAAGCACTCCCGCGGATTGGACGGAAAGAGCACCACGTGCTTCGTATCGCCGTGCGACGCATAGGCGCACATCATGATGTCGCCCTGCTGCGTTCGGGTCGGCATCCCGGTCGACGGCCCCACGCGCTGCACGTCGATGATGACCGCCGGCACCTCCGCGTAATAGGCGAGCCCGATGAGCTCGCTCATCAGCGAAATGCCCGGCCCCGAGGTGGACGTGAACGCCCGCGCCCCGTTCCATGCGGCGCCGATGACCATTCCGATGGCCCCGAGCTCGTCCTCGGCTTGCAGAATGCAATACCGCTTTTCGCCCGTGGCCTTGTCCACGCGATACGCTTCGCAAAATCCCTTGAAGGCATCGAGCACGCTGGTCGACGGTGTAATGGGGTACCACGCGGCCACCGTCGCGCCCGCGTACACGCAGCCGAGCGCCGTGGCCGTGTTGCCGTCGATGAGGATCGAGTCCTTGGTGGCGTCCATGGACTCCAGGCGGAAGGGGAGCGGGCACTCGAAGTGCTCGAGCGCATAGCGATGACCCAATTGAATGGCCTTGGCGTTCGACTCCATCAAGGCGGGTTTGCGCGCGAACTTCTCTTTGAGCATCCCCGATACGATATCCATGTCGATGTCGAACAGCGCCGCCAGGGTGCCGACATAGGCGATGTTCTTCATCAAGGTTCGCTCGCGCGCCTCGGTGAAGCTCTCGTTGCAGAGGCGGGCGTAAGGCACACCGAGGAACGTGACATCGTCGCGCATGAGGGCCGGATCGAGCGGCCAGGTGGAGTCGTAGAGCACGTACCCGCCCGGGCGCACCTCCCGAACGTCGCGCGCGTACGTCTCGGCGTTCATGGCGACCATCAGATCGTACTCGCTGGTGCGCGCCGTGTGCCCGCGGAGGTTGACGCGGACCTCGTACCAGGTGGGGAGCCCCTGGATGTTCGAAGGGAACAGGTTCTTCCCCGACACCGGGATCCCCATCCGGAAGATGGCCTGCATGATGAGGCCGTTCGCGCTCGCCGACCCCGTTCCATTGACATTGGCGAGCTTGAACGCAAAGTCGTTGGTTCGTATTTTGCCATCTCGAGATACTCGAGATAGAGGCAGAGGCTTCGTCCGAGAGCTCGGGGTCAAGGTTTCGTCGTGCACGTTGGCTTTCCCGCGTAAGGAATGAGCAGATTGAATTTCTGCATGTCCCACGCGCCGGTCGGGCATCGTTCGGCGCAGAGACCGCAGTGAACACATAGATCCTCGTCTTTGATCATGACCCGCGACGTTTGCGGCAGCGCCCCCGATGCAAAGAGATCCTGCTTGAGATTTTCGGCCGGCGCGCTCAAGCGTTTGCGCAACTCCGGCTCTTCTCCGTTCGGGGTGATGGTGAGGCACAGGACGGGGCACACGTCCACGCAGGCGTCGCACTCGATGCAGAGCTTGTCGGTGAACACCGTTTGAATGTCGCAATTGAGGCAGCGCTCCACCTCGTGCGCGACCTGCTTCGGGGTGAAGCCGAGCTCCACCTCGATATTCATCTTCTTGAAGCGCTCGGTCAGCTCCACGTGGGTCATCTTCTGGCGGCCCACGGGGTTGTAGTCGTTCTTGTAGCTCCACTCGTGGAGGCCCATCTTGGCGCTCGCGAGGTTCATGGTCGGCGGGAGCCGCTCGGTGAGGGGGATCCCCTGGCAGTAATTGTGAATCGATATCGCGGCTTGGTGCGCGTGCTCGACCGCCCAAATGATGTTGAGCGGCCCCCAAGCCGCGTCGCCGCCCGAGAAGATGCCGGCCCGCGTGTACTGGTAGGTCGTCTTGTCCACGATGGGCATGTCCCACTTGTCGAACTCGATGCCGATGTCGCGCTCGATCCAGGGAAAGGCCGCCTCTTGGCCGATGGCGAGGATGACGTCGTCGGCCGGCAGGAACACCGTTTCGATGATTTTGGACTTGGTGGGCTCGCCCTTGGCGGGGATCTCCCACTCGACCTTGTCGAACATCATCCCTTGGAGCTTGCCGTTCTCGATGACGAAGGCCTTGGGCGCGTGGTTGATGAGGATTTCGACCTGCTCCTCCTCGGCGTCCTCCAGCTCCCAGGGCGACGCTTTGAAGTAGCCGCGCGGCTTTCGGGCCATGACCTTGATGTCTTTTCCGCCCAACCTGCGGGAGGAGCGGCAGCAATCCATGGCCGTGTTGCCGACGCCGATGATGAGCACCTTCTCGCCGATTTTATCGATGTGTCCAAAGGCCACCGACTCGAGCCAGTCGATCCCGATGTGAATGCGATCGGTGTCGTAGCGGCCGGGGATGTCCAAGTTTTTTCCGCGCGGGGCGCCGCTCCCGACGAAGACGGCGTCGAAGCCCATGTCGAGCAGGGCCTTCATGCTGTCGATGGGGGAGTCGTAACGTACTTCGATGTTCCCGATTTGGAGGATCTGATCGATTTCCTCGTTGAGGACCGCCTCCGGCAGTCGAAACGCCGGGATGTTCGAGCGCATCAAGCCGCCCGGTACGTGCAGCTTCTCGAAGATGGTGATCGCGTAGCCGAGGGGCGCGAGATCGTTCGCCACGGCCAAGGACGCGGGCCCGGCGCCGACGCACGCGATGCGTTTGCCGTTCGTGACCTTGGGGGCCTTTGGCAGCCGGTCGGAGATGTCTTCGCGAAGGTCGGCCGCCACGCGCTTCAGGCGGCAGATGGCGACCGGTTTCTCGTCGACGCGCGCGCGCCGGCAAGCAGGCTCGCAGGGCCGATCGCACGTCCTCCCGAGGATCGCCGGAAATACGTTCGATTCGCGGTTTACCATATAGGCATCCGAATACCGCCCGTGGGCGATCAATCGGATGTACTCGGGTACATTCGTGTGGGCCGGGCAGGCCCACTGGCAGTCGACTACTTTGTGGAAATAGTCCGGTCTGCGAACGTTGGTGGGGTGCACGATCCAAAGGCGTAGCACGGCACCGCGCGCGTCGGGGCCGTTCGAATGCGGGTATTTCAGCAGAACCGCGCATTCGATGTTGCAATTGCACGTACGCGGTGCGTCATTTTCAAAGTTTGAATTGTTCAGTCGGGGTGGGATGTGCCGTGTTCGGGCTCGAGCTTATCGATGGTGCGGGTGCCCCATGCGGGATGCCTTACTTGGGCTCTTCCATGCGGGATGCCCCCGGTGCGGGCTTCCCCCTCATGCGGGATGCCCCCACTCGGGCTTCTCATGCGGGCTCCCCCACGCCAACCCTCTCCCTGGGGGAGGGAGCGTGACGTTGGCGGCGTGCGCAGGCTGGGCGCGATCGGGCAATGTGACGTATTCGTAAACGCGATGGCGTGTTCGTAAGGATGACGACGTACTGTGCTTTGCGGGAACACGCTGGACCTTGCGGCGGTCAGTGCGGCGAGCGTCGCGGTC
Organism: Sorangiineae bacterium MSr11954; assembly: GCA_037157815.1. Classification (NCBI taxonomy): domain Bacteria; kingdom Pseudomonadati; phylum Myxococcota; class Myxococcia; order Myxococcales; family Pendulisporaceae; genus Pendulispora; species Pendulispora albinea. The sequence goes on along the minus strand of CP089984.1, from coordinate 9,445,205 downwards.
GGAAAATACCGTCGGTGCCGGTGCATGGGTGATCGTGCGGCGACTGCGCATGTTCATGCGATGCGCATTCGAGAACAGGTGTGTTCGATCTTCGTGGTGTCTGTGCGCGCAGCGTATATACAGTTTGCGGACGGGGGACTTTGCATCGCGTTCCGAGCCGGGCGCCCGAGTGGCGCACCTTCAAAGGAGCTTCGTCATGACTACGCGCGCGCAGCGCCGTTGGATGTCGTTCGTCACGGTGGTCGTCCTCGCCAGTTGCAGCGCCTGCAGCTCCGACCCTGCCGCCGTTGGTGAGCGAGGCGACGGTGGTCCTTTGCAAGGTGGAGGAGGCGGAGGCGGTGGTGGCGGCGGTGTCGTCGATCCGCCCGATGGGGGCGGCGCTGCGACTGTGGGGAACACCCTTCAAGTCCGGGGGGGCAAGTACCACACGTGCGCGCGCGGACGCCAAGGCGCGCTGCATTGCTGGGGCCAAGGTGCCTACGGTGCGCTGGGCAACGATGGCAGCGCGCGCCCGCTCCCCACGCGCGTGCTCGTGGTCGACGACGCGGTGGACGTGCAAACCGGCGCGCGCTTCTCGTGCGCACGGAGGGCCAGCGGCGCGGTGTTTTGCTGGGGCGAAGATTTGAATCTCCAGCTCGGCGGCCCGCCCACCAAGGACTGCGGCGACGCCACCATCGACTCCAAGTGCGCCCCCGTTCCGCAAGTCGTGGCGGGCTTGTCGAACGCCGTCCAGCTCGCGCTCGGCGGCCGTCACGCCTGCGCGCTCACCAGCGATGGCGCGGTGTCGTGCTGGGGCAGCAACGACAAGGGGCAGCTCGGCAAAGAGGCTGCGGGCGATCAGCAGAGCCCCGCGCCCGTCGCGGGCCTCTCGGGCGTCAAGCGCATTGCCTCCGGTGAGGAGCACGCGTGCGCGCTGGTGGGCTCCCCCGGTCGGGTCCTCTGCTGGGGCGCCAACGACGCGAGCCAAGCCAGCGGCGCGGTCGCCGATCGCGTGACGGCGCCGCGCGAGGTGCCCGGTCTCACCGACGCGGTGGAGATCGCAGCCGGCGGCAAGCACACGTGCGCCCGGCGCGCGAATGGGAGCGTCGCATGTTGGGGCTACAACTATTTCGGACAGCTCGGCAACGGCTCCACCCGCCCCACGCGCGCCGCCGAGCCCCAAGCCGTGCGCGCGCTCACCAACGCGGTGGAGATCGGCCTGGGTCGATACCACACGTGCGCGCGCCGCGCCGATGGCGGCGTCTCGTGTTGGGGCAACAATCCCAAAGGGGAGCTCGGCGACGGCACCACCACCGCTCGCACCGAGCCCGTGAATGTCGTCTCGCTCGACGATGCGGCCTCGCTCGCGCTGGGGCATTTGCATGCATGCGCCATTCGCGCGGCGGGTCCCGTGGTTTGCTGGGGCGATAACCTCGGCGGGCAACTTGGAATCGGGAGCATCAACAAGACGGAGAACCCCACGCCGGTTCCCGTGCAAAATCTCCCGTAGTCCGACCTGGCGATAGGTCCCGTGCATGGGGTCCGCAGCCGCATCTTTCGGCTGTGGACCGCGGGTTCTTTCGCGCCTCCTCGACCGTGGTTTGGTCGCTGCTACGCTAATCGCCGTGGTGGGTCGTGCGGCGCGCGAGAATCGTTGTAAGGGGACGAACTTCCTCGATTTTTTGCGCATCCTGCGTCAGGAGAGCAACGAGGACGTTTGCGACGAATGCATCGCGCGGCTCCCCGACGAGCTGCGCGACGCCCTCCGTTACGGCGCCATCGTGCGCGGCGGCTGGTATCCGATTCGCTGGTACGGCGCTTTGCACACGACGGCCCGCCTGACGGGCGCGCCGCAAGGCTTTGCGCGCACCGTGGGCCGCATTTCGACCATCGATGATCTCTCCGGTGGAATCTATTCTTCCTTTCTACGAATCGTTTCACCCGGGTTTCTCATTTCGGGTGCCGCGCGACTTTTCAATCGTTATTACGAGCTAGGCACCATGGATGTCCTCGAATCGCGACGCGGCTTCGTGCGGGTCGGGTGCCGCGGCTGCGTGGGATTCGACGCCAACATTTGGCAAGACGTCCTCGGCGGGTGCGAGGGCGGACTTCAAGCGGCGCGCGCACACGATCTGCGCATTCGGCTGGTGACCGGCGGCGATGACGGCGATGAGCATGCTTCGATCGAGGCTTATTTCAGCGAGCAATAGGCGCTCGCGCGGTCATTCGCGTACCCCGTGCGAAACGGGTGAACGGCCTCGGCCCCTCGCCACCGTGCGCGCGCGCCTGGCGTCTACAACCCCGCGAGCACCCGCGCATCTCTTCGCTCGAACGCCAGCTCCGCCTCGAGGCTCTGTCGATCGCGGCCGACGGTGACCACGGCCAGCGTCTTCTCCCCCGCGCGAAACGCAAAGGTGGCGTCCCGCGCGGCGAGGCTCCCCGATACGTCGATGCGATCCCACTTCTCCGCGTGCCCCACATAGGCGATCGGCAAATCGTAATGTTGGCTCCAGAAGAACGGCGTCAGATCGCAGAGCGTCCTCCCCCCGAGCATGTTGATCGCCGCGATCTGCCCTTGCCGCTCCGCGACCACCCAGTGCTCGACCCGAATCTTCTGCCCCGTGTGCGGATCGGGCCAGCGCGCAATGTCCCCCGCCGCCCAAATGCCCGGCACGCTCGTTTGCAGATACTCGTTGACGGCCACGCCCCGATCGACCGCCAACCCCGCGGCCTCCGCCAGCTGCACATTGGGGCGCACGCCGATGCCGGCCACCACCAAATCCGCCTCCAGCGACTCGCCGCTCGCGAGCACCACCCGCTCCGGATCGATCCGCGTCGCCGTTTGCCCGAGGTGAAACACCACGCCGTGCTCCTCGTGGAACGAGCGCAGAAAATCCCCGAGCTCGGGCCCCATCACGCGCTCGAGCGGCCGCGCCTCCGGGGCCACCACCGCCACCTCCAGCCCCCGCGCGCGGAGCGACGCTGCCACCTCCAGCCCGATGAAGCTCGCGCCCAGCACCACCGCACGCTTCGCACGCTCGGCGCGCGCGATGATCGCCCGGCTCTGCGCCAGGGTTCGCAGGTAGTGCACGTGCGGCAAGTCCGCCCCCGGGATCTCGAGCCGGACCGGCTCTGCGCCCGTGGCCAGCAAGAGCGCGCCGTAACCGAGGCGCGTCCCATCGGCGAACACCATCTTTTGCGTCGACGGCTCGATGCGGTCCACGCGGACGCCGAGGCGCAGCTCGATGCGCTTGTCCTCGTAGAACTCGGGCGCGCGAAGCGGGATCCACTCTTCGGGCGCCGTCCCCGCCAAGTAGTCCTTCGACAGGTTCGGTCGATCGCACGGCAGCGCCGGATCGTCTCCGACCATCGTCACCTTGCCGACATAGCCCTCGCGCCGCAGCATCTCCGCCGCCGCGTTGCCCGCCGCCCCCGCGCCCACGATCACGATGGACTCGGGCGCCGCCGCCGGCGCGCGCTTCGTTTGCGGCGGGCGCTTGCCGAGCACGAACACCTTTCCGTCGCGCTGATCCACCTCGAAGCAAGGCAGCGCGTTGAGCGCCGGCGCGCGCAGCGCCTCACCGCTGCGGAGGGAAAAACACGCGTGGTGCCACGGGCAGCGCACGGTATCGTCGACCAGCAGCCCTTCGGCCAGCGGACCGCCGTAGTGCGTGCAGGTGGCGCCGACGGCGAACACCTCGGTGCCTTTGCGGGCCACGAGCACCGCTTCGCCGTGCGCATGCCCTACGAGCATCACGCCCTCGGTCAAGTCGGTGGCCTCGATGCCTTGCGCGAGATCCGGACCCGTGAGCTTCTGATCGCCGCCGCCCATGTTGTGGCTCCTCGGCGACGAGTCTACGCGCTCTCGGAGCACCGTGGGGCCTTCCCTCCGAGCTCCGCGCAACCTTGCTCGAGCTTGCGCGGTACAGCTTCGCGGCGGGGACGAACGGTCAGAACGGCCAGTAGCAAACCACGTTCTGCCCGCCGCTCTCGTCCGAGATGTAGGGCGAGAACCCATGGCGCTGGCTTCGCGACCACGCGTCGCGCGCGATTTTCTGATTGGCGCAGCTTCCCGCGTAGTCCTCGGTCGCAATCCAGAGCGGGTGCCCGTTCCTGCTGCGGATGTTCATTTGCTTCCAAGCGAGCAGCTCTGTCTCGGCCGTGGGATCGTGCCGCGGTGCGTACACCTCTTCGTGCGCGATGCCATCGAGCAAGGTGGCAAACCTCACGCCGCCCGTGACCCCCAGGCGCGTGATGCGGCCGGTCGCGTTTTGCATCACCAGAAGCAGATCCGGAAATTTGTCGCGAAGGCGCTTCACCAGATCGAGGCCGCCCTGCTTGCACTGCGCGCTGCACGGTCCGTTCGGACCGGATTTGGGGTGCTCGATCACCTCCAGATTGTCCAGGTAGAACCCGTCGATCTTGCGTGCGGCCAATCGCGCGGCCACGAAGTCCACCATCAGCGCCTGGTATGGGGCGTTGCTCGGGTCCATCCACACTTCATCGGCGTAGCCGGCGTAGGCTCCGAGCTGCGCGCCCTTGTTTTTGGCGCAGGGCACGAAGGGGGCGGGCGCGTGCGACCAATAGGAGCGCGTTCGCTCGCACGCGCCCAGGTTCAAGTAGCTGAGCACCCGGTTCTTGCCGCCCGCCCGCAAGGTCGCGAGCTGCGCGTCGGTGAAGTTGGACCCCCCGTCGTTGTCCGGGTCGGCGTCGATGTTGATGATGCGAAAGGTTCGCGCCACCTTGGCCAGATCGCGCATCTTGGAGGCCGTCCCATAGAACGAGACCCACGGTCCGCTCTCGGGGAAGCCCGGACCCACCCCCGTCAGGGCCGATGCAGGTGACGCGGGCGACGCAGGTACGGAGGATGCAGAGCTTTGCGAAGCTTGCGTGAGCTGCGCCAGCGGAGCGTCGTCGCGATCCTCGGACGGCTCCGAAGCTTCGACGGGTGTCGCATTCTGGACAGTCGTGGTAGCTGGCGCAGCAGCCGTTCCCCCTGAGCCCCCACAGCCCGAGCCCCCACATGCGGAAAGAAGGGCTCCAGCCGTTGTCACCAAAATGGAGACGCCCGTAGGTAGGAGTGATCGCATGTGGAATAGTCTGCTAGGCATGTAAAACATACCACGCCGAGCATCGTCTTGCGCTATTTCCTGACGCGTCTCGTTACAAGAATGACGTTTGGTTACAAAGATGTCTTCCTCGCTGGCCATTGAACAGAAAGTGAGCTTCGCGCACCTATGGACGATCCTTGGGTGGTTCGTGGCGCTCGCCGCGATCCACACCAGCGCACCGCGTACGGCTCATGCAGCCGATGCAGCGCGCAGCGAATCGCGCCAGCGGACCGCGTTTTTTTACGGTCCGAACGTACCGCCGGAGCTGCTGAACCATTACGACCGGGTGGTCGTCGAGCCGGAGAATGCGGGCAACCTCGTCCCCCCGCGGCCCGCCGCTCAAGGTGGCGCGACGGGCGTCGGCAAACCCGAGCTCTCGCGCGCCGAGATCTTCGCGTACGCCAGCATCGGCGAGGTGCACCCCACGCGCTCCTATCGACGGGACGTCCCGCACGCGTGGGTCCTCGGCCGGAACGACGAATACGGCGCCGACATCATGGACACCACGCGGCCCGAGTGGCGTGCCTTCGTGCTCGATCGGATCCTCGAGCCGCTCTACCGCAAAGGCTACCGCGGCTTCTTCTTCGACACCTTGGAGAGCTACAAGCGCTTCGCGCCGCAGCCTTCGTGGGGCCAGCACGCGGCCGGCCTCGCGGCCATCGTGCGCGGCTTTGCGCAGCGCCATCCCGACGCGAAAATCCTGCTCAATCGCGGCTTCGAATTTTTGCCGCAGGTCGCGCCGGTGGTGGCAGGGGTGGTCGCCGAGTCCTTGTTCAGCACGTGGCGGATGGAGGGGAAAACGCAAGTCGCGGCGGTGGTCACTCCGCAGCAGCGCGACGCCCTGCTCGTGCAGCTGCGCGAGGCCGCGAACCGTTACCGGCTCCCCGTCACCGTCATCGATTACCTCCCCGTCAGCGCCGGGGTCGAGGCGCGCAAGGCCATCGCCAAGAAGATCCTCGCGCTCGGCTTCTCGCCGTATGTCACGGGCTTCAACTTGGACGAGATTGGCGTGGGCGAGATCGAGAACGTCCCGCGCCGCGTGCTGCTGCTCTACAAGGGCAGTGACGACGAGGCCTTCCTCGGCGTGCAAGACGCCAATGTGCTCGTCGCCCCCGTCATGGAGTGGATGGGTTACCGCATCGACTACCACGACGTGCGGCGCGCGCTCCCGAGCCACAATCTGGCGGGTCAATACGCGGGCATCATCGTGTTCCTCCCCGATGGCACGGCCAACGAGGCGGCGCTCGAGCGGTTCTTGAACAAGCAGCTCGACCTCGGGATGCGCATCGCCTTCATGGAGGGCTTCGGCTTCACCCCCAACGAGCGCTTCCTCCGGCGCCTCGGTCTCGCGGCGGCGAGCGTGGAAGCCAAGGCGCCCATGACCCTCGTGCCGTTCACCACCCAGCAGCCGCTCTCGCCGTACGTCGGCTTCGAAGCCAAGCCGCGCCCCCGCCTCCGCGAGCTCACCCCGGTGAACCTGGGGCCGAACGCCGAGTCCACCAAGACGAAGAGCTATCTGCACGTCGAGGACGCCGGGCACCGAAAATGGGATGGCGTGGTGCTGGGCCCCTGGGGCGGCGCCGCATTTTTCCCGTATGTCCTCGACGAGGGGCTGGAAGGGGAGCGCCGTTGGGTGCTCGATCCCTTCCGCTTTTTGCACGACGCCCTCGGCCTCCCCTCGATCCCGGTACCCGATGTGACCACCGAGAGCGGACGGCGCGAGCTCACCGTTCACATCGACGGCGACGCCTTTCCAAGCTTGGCCGAACGCCGCGGCTACCCGTACGCGGGGCAGGTCATCCTCGACGACGTCCTCAAGGTGTACCAGCTCCCGCACACGGTCTCCGTGGTGGAGGGCGAGGTCGGCCCGTCCGGCAGGTACCCCGAGAAATCCCCGGCCCTCGAGCGCATCGCCCGCGAGATTTTCCGCCTGCCCAATGTCGAGGTGGCGAGCCACACGTACAGCCACCCCTTCTTCTGGGCGGACGCCGAGGCGGGGAAGACCGCGCCCCACGGCGTGGAGCCGGTGCACCTGCCGATTCCCGGTTACAAGTTCCTCCTCGAGCGCGACATCGTCGGATCGGTCGACTACATCAATAAGCGGCTCGCGCCACCGGACAAGAGAGTCCGAGTCTTGCTATGGCCGGGCGATTGTTCTCCCAGCGGGAGGGCGGTCGGCATGAGCGATGGCATCGGCGTTTACAATGTCAACGGTGGTGGCGCGACGCGCAATCGCGAGACCCCCTCGCTGACGCGCGGCTCCGCGATGGGCGTGCCCAACGACAATGGGGCGTTCCAAGTGTTCACACCGGTGGAGAACGAGAACGTTTACACCAACGACTTCCTGGGCCCCTATTACGGATACCGCCGAGCCATCGAGACGTTCGAGCTCAATGATAACCCCCGTCGTCTAACGCACATCCCGGTGTATTTCCACTTCTACTCGGCGGTCAAGACCGCGGCCCTGGCCGCGTTGAAAGAGGTCTACGCCTGGGTGCTGCGGCAGGAGACGATACCGCTCTACCTGAGCGAGTATGCCGCCAAGGTCCTGGCGTTTCAAAAAGTGACGCTGGCGCGTCGAATCGAGGACGGTGCGTGGGAGATTGCGCAGAACGGTCCGCTTCGCACCGTTCGCGTGGACGACGCCTGGGGTTGGCCGGATCTGGACAAGTCGACCGGTGTTGCCGGCTTGCGGGATGTCCCTCAGGGGCGCTACGTTCACCTTCTATCGGGGGTGAAGGTGGTGCTCGCATCGCGCACGTCACCTTCTGAAGGTGTGTATTTGGAGCATGCCAACGGGCAGATTGCCAACTGGACGCGCGAGGCGAAGGGAGCGCGGTTTCGGATTCGAGGAAATGTGCCTTTGGTCATTACGGTGGGGGGAGTTCGCCGCGGTGCCAGTTGCACCTTGCGGTATGGGACCTTCGGCGCGAGAGATGCAACGAACACGGCCAGGGGCATCCTCGGCTCGGTGAAGGACACACGCGCGTCCACGGTATCGATGCAGTTCACACTCAAAGAGACAGACACCGGGGAGGGGAGTCTTGAATGTCAGTAACGCCCGGTCCGGTGCGTTGGCGGCACCCGTAGAACACGTACGCCTCGCGGGGTACCCCGGGCTCGTGGGCTTCGCCGTGGTGCTGACGTCGATGCTCGCGCTCGTGTTCCCCACGGGTAAGGAGTACGCCGATCTGGCCACGGTCACCACGCCGGACCGGTATTCCATTGCCTATTTGGACGTGCTGACCCGCGGCAACCCCCAAGAGGTGGAGCTGCGCTTCGTCTATGTGAAGCAGCTGGGCGCGCTCGGGCGCTTCGATAAGGCCATCGGGCTCCTGGAGCCGGTGCTGGCCGATCCCCGGCATCACCTGACCGCCGCCAACATGCGCTTCGATCTGCGGCTCGCCCAAGCCCGCTCCATTCCGGAAGACAATCCCCTGCGCAAAGAGACGTTCGAGCTGGTGTACAGCGACTTGAAAGGCCTGCTCCCGCTCCCGCACGACAGCGCGCGGATGCGCGAGCTGGCCAAGGTGGCCCTCGAGCTGGAGCACCCCGAGCTCGCCTCGAAATTCCTCCTGCGGCTGGCCGATCAAACCGACGAAAAAGGCAAAGCGCCCATTCTGGCGGAGGCCGCGCATTGGCTCCGCGCCTCGGGCGATGGAAAGAGCGCCTCGGCGAACTACGACAAGGCGGCGGGCATGACCCCGGATCCGACCGTCGGACGGGCGTATGCACTTGCAAGCATCGCGGCTCTCGAGGCAGAAAACGCCGTGCCCGAAGCTGCCGATCGCGCGGCTCAGTATGCCGTCGTGTACCCCAAGGACCTGGACATTCTGATGAAGGCCACCCAACTGGCGACCGCTTGCTCCCGCGACGAGGCGGCGCGCGATTTGGGCCGGCAGGTGCTGGCGCTCGCCGTGGAGGACGATCTGCCCGACGCGTTCCTGCGGGAGCAGGCGAAGCGGGAGCTCGCCCTGCACGATCCCGTCACGGCCTTGAAATTCATCAAGCGGTTGGTCGCGCGTCACCCCAACGACATCGATTTGCGCGAGGCCGAGGCCTATGTCGCCGAGTGGGCCGGCGAGCTGCGGCTGGCGCTGCGCGACTGGCTCTTCGTCATGAGGCACGGGCGCGGCAGCAACGCCGGGCGCGGAGGGATTCGTCTGTAATGCGGTTGCGATACGGTTTCGCGTGCGCTCTGGCGGGCACGGTGGCGACGGCGCTCTTTACGGCACCCTCGGCGTCGGCCGACTCATCTCCATCGCGCCCGTCGCGCCCCTCGCGCTCGCCGCGCACCTCGCGCAGCGTCTCCGTCTCGCGCGACAACGTGGAGCGGCTGGCCGCCCTGCTCGACGACGAGCGCACGGTGGCTGAATTGAAGCGCGAAGGCGCGCTCTCGTCGCCGCAAGGCTCCGAGATGGCGCTGCTCGACGCCATGCGCGCGTACGAAGCGCTGGGCGATCCCGAGGGCGCCGCGGAGCTCTTGAAGCGTCGCTCGGCTCGGTTCCCTCAGGAACGAACGCCGCGCGTGCAGCTGGCGATGCTCTACGAGCGCATGGGAAAGTCGGAGAGCGCGCTGCCGGTGTGGCAAGCCCTCGACGACAAGTTCGGGCTCACGGTGGAGCAAACCGTGCAGTATGCACGCGCCTTGTCGCGCGTCGGTCGCTCGGCCGATGCGCTGGTCTTGCTGAAGAAGAACCACCCCGACGCCGCCCTGCGCGCCACCGGCGCGAAGGCCAAAGAGGCCACCGCCGCCGCCACCCAGGACTACTGGCGCGACCTCGCCAAGCTCGCCTGGCAGTTCGACGAGTCCGCCGAGGCGCTCGCCGCATACCGCCGCGTATGGGCCGCCGATCACCGCGCGCCGGACGCGGCCCTGCGGCTCATGACCCTCGCCGCCGAGGCGGGGGAGCGCGAGGAAGCGGCCGCCGTCGCCCGCGAAGCGTACAAGCTGGAGAAGGAGCCGCGCTTTCTGCTCTTCATCGCCGAGCAAGGCGAGCGCGCCGAGGATTGGGCGGGGGTCGCGCGCATCCTGAACGTGCCCGTCTCCGAGCAGCAACGGTTCGAGGGGCGCGAGCAGTTCTGGCTTTTGCGCGCCGAGGCGTACGACCACCTCGGCAACAAGAACGCGGCGCGCGATTGCTACCGCGCCGCCTTGCGGCTGAACCCCGCCTCGGTGCCCATCCGCCTCTCGCTCCTCTGGGATGCCCTCGATCGCAGCGAGCGAGGTGAAACGGACAACCTGCGCGAATATGTCGAGGCATGGCGCGACGACGTGGGTGGCGAGCCCGAAATGTGGAGCCCCTATGCGCAGGCGCTGGTGCGGCTCGGCCGCGTGCGCGAGGCGATTCCCTTCTATCAGAAGCGCCTTTCGGCCGCGCCGGACGAGTACGGCACCATGCTCGCCTACGCCGACGCACTGGACAAAATCCAACGCGCCGACGCCGCGATGCGTCTGCGGCGCCATGCGTTTGCCAAGCTGCGCGAGGGCTTCGTGGCCCAAGTCCAAGCCGGCGCGCGCGCGCGCGGGCAAGACAAAGCCGTACCCAACGAGTTTCACCTCCTGGAGCACCACGCCGATCTCTCGCGCCGACTCGCGGGGGTCGAGGAGGGGGAGCGCTGGTTCGCCTATGCGATGAACCACTCCAAGCCCTCCGAGTACCGCGACGATTTCGCCATTGGCTGGAATTTGGATAACGAGCGTTCCGATTACGTCAAAAGGCAACTCACCTCGCGCAAAGGCGCCCGCGTCAATCGTCCGATTTGGGATTCGTACCGCCTGGTTTTGGCCTCCTCGGACGACGATCGGACCGAGATGAGACGTCTGCTCGCGTCCTCCAGCAACCTTGGCTACTCGGAGCGTTACCGTGCAGAGCTCGAGCTCGGTCGCGACGACCTGGCCTTGGCCACCATTCAAGAGCAGCTCGCGCGCGACGAGCCGATCCCGGACGAGCCCGAGCTTCGCCACACGCAGCGCGAAATCTTCGAGCGCCACGCGGTGGCCGGGAAGGTCGGCGGCACGTACGAGTACGTCGACGGGCTTCATCTGCAGGGGCCCGACGTGCTGGCGTCCCATGATTTCCTGGGTGGCCGCATCCTCTATGAGGGCTTCGGTCGCGAAATGACATCACCCAATGGGTCGGTCAACGTCCCCAACGACGGGCGAAGGCTCGAGGGTGATCTCGGTGTCACCTTGCGCTTTCAAAAACGCGACAGCATCTTCGAGGTGGGGGCGGGGGCGAACTATCAGCCCCGACAACCGGTGCCGCACTTCGAGTTGTTCAACGCGACCGATATCCTTCGGGGGCGCGTCAGCACGGTGGTCAATCTTCATGTCAACATGCCCATCCCCGACACGCCGTTCATGCGGCTCGTCGGTGTGCGCAACGAGCTACAGCTCATGGGTCATTTTGGCATCACAGAGCATCTGTACGCCGAGGCCGAGGTTTTCGGGCGTGAAAACACCTCGCGCACCTTCGAGCACTTGAGCGGAGAGCTTGGAGGCACCGCCGACGTGGGGGTGCACGTTTTGCGGCGCACACCGGAGTTGAATATCGCTGTTCGAGGGAGCGTATCCCATCGCGCCAACGTATCCCGCATTCCGAACGACCTGCTGGATACGATTCCCATTGGAACCGCCAAGGAGATCGAAACGTACCTCGCGCCATCGTATCGCATGGTCAGCTTCGTCGTGCAGCTTACCCGCGGGGACTTCTTCGAACGGCAGCGCGTCGAATGGTTGCCGCTGCCGCGCTATGATTGCAGCGCCGAACTTGGCTATCTTTTCCCGCAGAACACCCCCGCTGGCAGCGCCCGTTGTTCCGCCAGCATTCGCATCACCCCCCATGGCTATCTGAGTGCTCTAGGCTCCTACACGTTGGGCCTTTTCGGCCTGGAAGACGCTACAAACGTGCGCACGAGTCTTGCGTATACGCAGTTTTTCTTGTGATGCCGTCCATCCCGTTCCGTATGCCCGTCTGCATGCAGCCGCGTCCTCGCGCGAACCCCACCACCTGACCTTTGTAAAGAAACGATGAGAACTACAAGCCCATCACCCTGGATCACCAAACCATCAGCTCCGGCCCCGCGGCCATCTGGCAAGCGGAACCTTTTTGGCGGTGGGATTTTGTCCAGTCTCGCTGCCCTCGTTTTCGTGGGTGCTTGCGCGACAACGCTCATGGGGTGCGGCAACACGACCACGCGCGTGCAGCATGGGCAGAAGGCTCGCCTCCGAGCGCGCTGGGCGCTGCTGCCCTTCGCGAACCACTCCGAGGCGCCGCAAGCCGGTGAGCGCGTGGAGGCCATGCTGGCCACGCTCTTGCGCTCGCGCGGCATCGCCGGGCTCGAGATGTACCCCGCGCCCAAGGACGACGAGACGCACCTCACGGCCAGCGATCGACAGCGCTACGAAGAGGCGCTCTCGTGGGCGCAGTCGCAGCACGTCGACTACGCGGTCGCGGGGAGCGTGGAAGAGTGGCGCTACAAGAGCGGCCTCGATGGCGAGCCGGCCGTGGGGGTCAGCGTGCGCGTCTTCGACGTCGCCACCAAGCGCGTGCTCTGGTCGGCATCTGGGACGCGCAGCGGCACCGGCGGAGAGAACGCCAGCGGCGCCGCGCTCTCGCTCATGGACTCCATGGTCAAAGAATTGGACGTGACGCCATGAACCGCAACTCGACCTTCCGCCCGCGCCCCACGATGCCCTCCGTGCCCTCGCAGGAGGACTCTCAGTCGCATAGCCGCAACATCAGCGAGACCCACGAGATTTCGGGTCCACCAAACTCGTTTTCGCGGCTCTTCCTCGCATCGCTCGACCGCTACCAGAAGTCCTCGGCTGGAGGACGGCACATCGGTTCGGCGATCGAGGAAGCTTCGGGGTACATCGCGCAGGAGATGGCGACGCACGACCGGCACGCCGGCAGCGCCGCCATCAAGCTGCGCTCTCCGCGGGCGGTGGTCGAGACGGTTCTCATCACGGCCATCGTTCCGGTCGTCGGCTATCTGACGAACCCGGCCGACCCATTCTTCTTCAAGGGCGACTGCTCCTGGCTCCTGCTCGCCCCGGTGCTGCTCGGCCTTCGCCATGGCTTCGCGCCGGCGGTGGCCAGCGCCTTCATGCTCGACAGCCTGGTGTTGGCCGCGTGGCGCACGCACTCCTTCGGCGTCTCGACCCTCCCGGGCGCCAGCTTGATTGGCCTCTTCGTGTTCGCCATGATCTCCGGCCAGTTCTCCGACGTGTGGAAGCGCGAGATCGTGCGCCTCGACGGCGCCCTCGACGTGGCGCGCCGCCAGCTCAACGAGCTGTCGCGCGAGCACTTCCTGCTCGAGGTCTCCTACGACAAAACCCTCGACGCCCAGGCGCAGCGCCACACCCCCAACCTGCGCGAGGCCATCGCCGCCGTGCGCCAGCTCGCGCAGAACGGTCTCGAGGTCTCCATGGAGACCATGGCCCAGCCCATCCTCGACGTGATGGCCGCCTATTGCTTGATCGAGACGTGCTCGATCTACTCCGTGTCCAACGGTCGCCTGGCCGATCGACCGGCGGTGTGCATGGGCGGCACCTTGGGCCTGCCCGCGGGCAACGATCTCTTGGTCTTCGAGGCGCTGCGCAACAAGCGCCTCACCACCCTCACCGAGTCCGGCCGCGACGCGCACGCGTCCATGCGCTCGCAGACGCACTTGCTGGCGGCGGTGCCCTTCGTGGACACGGCGGGCAACGTGCACGGCGTGCTTTGCGTGGAGTCGATGCCCTTCGTGGCCTTCGACCGCAAGCACCTGGAGACGCTCTTCATCCTGGGCGGGCACTTCGCGGACATCCTCTCGACGCATGGCTACGCGAGCCAGCTGGAGCTCGGCCGCCGCTACGAGTTCGAGGTGCGCCTGCGCCGCTCCCTCAAGGACCTCAAAGAGTACGAAATCCCGTGCAGCGTGTTCGGCCTCATCGTGCAGCGAAAGAGCGCGATCAAGGATCTGGTCAACAACATCCTGGGCGACGCGCTCCGCGTGCTCGACTTCCCGCTGATCGTGCGCACCCCCGACGGCAACTACGCGGTGTTCAACATCCTTCCCATGACCGACGCGCAGGGCGCGCAGACCTTGGTCGCGAACTTCGCGAACATGGTGGAGACCGAGCTTCATACGACCTTGCTCATGGCCGGCGCCGATCCGTTCTTTCATTCGCTCGGTAAAGATCAATCGGTCGAAGACGTGATGGATATCCTCTTGCGCAAGGCGCAGCCCGATCGTCATGTCCCCTACGAACAGACCGCCGTTGGCTAAGCCGAAAATCCTCCGCCTCGCGGCGGGTGGAGCGGCGCTCGCGGTCCTCTCGGCGCTCGATCTGGCGCTGATGTGGGCCGTTTTGTCGTATTCGGCCTATGCCTTCGGCCCGCTCGGCTTCTTTTTGCTCCTCGGCGTGCGCGCGGCCCTCTCGGCGCTGGGGGCGCTCGTGCATCTCTTGGGCGCGCCGCCGCAGGTCGCGGGGGCCAAGCGGGCGTTCTTGCCGTTCGCGACCGCGATGCATTTCTTCGTCCCGGTGGTGGGCTTCGGCGGCATGGCCTTGGTGCTCCGGGTCGGCCTCGGCGCCCAGCGCGCGCCCGAGTCGAGCGGCTGGACCGCCTTCGCCTTCGAGGGCGATCCGATTGGAAAGCGGGTCACCTCGTCCAAGCGGCGCATGGTGTCCTCGGCCGATCTGGAGGAGATCCTGCGCTCGCCGCACTCCAGCCCCGAGAAGCGCTTTCGAACCGTGCTCCAGACGCGCCACTTGCCGCTGAAGCAAGCCATCGGGCTCCTGAAGCTCGCGTTGAAGGACACCTCCGACGAGGTCCGCCTCTTCGCCTTCTCGCGCCTAGAGCGCTTCCGCAACGATCTGGAGACGCAATCGCGCGAGCTCACGGAGAAGCTCTCCGCGGCCGACGTTCGCGGCAAGCCGCTCATTCATCTGCGGCTCGCCGAAGCGTATTGGGAGATCGCGTACCTCGGCTTGGCCGAGGGCGCCGTGCTCGCGCACGCCCTGCAAAACGCGCAAGACAACGCCGACGCGGCGTGCCGGCTTCGCCCTGGCAGCGCGCCGGCGGAGTTTTTGGCCGGGCGCATCGCGCTCCTCAAGAGGGAATACGAGGGCGCCTTCAGCGCCTTCGAGCGCGCGACCCGCGCGGGCTACATGCGGGTCAAGGCCTTGCCGTACATGGCCGAGTGCGCCTTTCATCAACAGCGCTTCGACCTGGTGCGCACGATGCTGCAAGAGGTCTCGGCATCCGGCCGCGAGGGCGCGCAATTTCAAGACGTGGTGGAGTTCTGGCGATGAAAAAAACGCCCCTTCTCGGTAACCTCCTCCGGCCCTCGCGCGGCCCCAAGCTCCGCCCGGGCGAGATCGCCGACATCACCTTGCTGCTCGAAGGGACGTACCCGTTCGTGAGCGGCGGCGTCTCCAGCTGGGTGCATCAGATCATCCGCGGCCTGCCGGAGATCCGCTTTGCCCTGGTGTTCATCGGGGGCTCGGCGGACAAAACGGAGAAGCTCCGCTACGAGCTGCCGCCCAACGTGGTGCACCTCGAGGAGCACTACCTCTCCGACGTGCCCAAAGACCAAAGGGTCATCTCGCGCCGCGGCGACGAGAAGTTCCACCGCGACGCGCGCGCCCTGCACGACGCGCTCAAGGCGAGCGCGCCGCAGCCCACCGCGTCCGAGAGCGGGCAGTGGTTTCCGCCGTTCGCGGCGCAGCAGCTTCCGCGCGTGGTCCGCCGGGTCAGCGGGGTGGTCGACGCCGGGGCGACCTGGGAGAGCCTCTCGCGCGCGGCCGTCGAGGCGGCGCGCATCGCGGATCTGCCGCCGCCGCTGGAGGACGTCCTCACGCCGGTGGTCTCGGCCATGTCGCAGAACCCGCAGGCGGCCGAGCGCGACTTCCTCTTCAGCGAGCTCTCGTGGGAGATGATCTGCGAGCGCTACCAAGCGAGCGCCCGCGAGCGCTCGTTCCTCGAATATTTCTGGTGCGTGCGCTCCATGCACGCGCCCCTCTTCATCATGGCGCGCGCCGCCGAGAACATCCCGCCCTCGCGCGCCTACCACGTCATCTCCACCGGATACGCGGGCTTTCTGGGCATGCTCCTGAACCGCGCGCGCCGGGTGCCGCTCATCCTCACCGAGCACGGCATCTACACCAAGGAGCGGCGCATCGAGCTGCTCCAAGCCTCCTGGATCAAAGACGACGATCAGGCGGGCGAGACCTCCGGCGGCATTGGCCACTTCCGCCAAATGTGGATTCGCTTCTTCGAGGCGCTCGGCAAAATGACCTATGCCGCGGCCGATCCCATCATATCCCTCTACGAGGGCAACCGCGCCCGGCAGATCAAAGACGGCGCCGAGTCCGGGCGCACCCGGGTGCTGGCCAACGGCATCGACATCGCCCGCTTCGCACCGCTGCGCGCCAAGCGCCCCAAGGGGGTGCCGCACGTGCTGGGGCTCATCGGGCGCGTGGTGCCCATCAAGGACATCAAGACCTTCATCCGCACCATGCGCGTGGTCCGCGAGGAGCTGCCGGAGGCGGAAGGTTGGATCGTGGGGCCGGAGGAGGAAGATCCCAACTACGCGGCCGAGTGCCACGATCTCGTCAAGGGCCTCGGCCTCACCGACGTGGTGAAGTTCCTGGGCTTTCGAAAGGTCGAGGACATCTTGCCGCAGCTGGGGCTCAACGTGCTCACCTCCATCAGCGAGGCGCAGCCCCTGGTGGTGCTCGAGGCCTTCGCCGCCGGCGTCCCGTGCGTCTCGTCCGACGTGGGCTGCTGCCGGGAGCTCATCGAGGGGGTGAGCGAGCCCGATCGCGCCTTGGGCCCCGCGGGCCGTGTCGTGAAAATCGCCGACCCCGAGGCGACGGGGAGGGCCGCCGTGGAGCTGTTGCGCGACGAAGCCGCCTGGTTCGGCGCGCAGCAAGCCGGCATCGCGCGGGTGGAGCGCTTCTATACGCAAGCGCAAATGATTGACCATTATCGCTCGGTCTACGAGCGGGCGCTGGAGCGCGGGCAAGCGATCCTCCAGCAGCAGGCCGCACAAGCCACGCACGCGGCACAATCGGGCCGATCCGCGCAAAAGCGCTCTTAGGAGAAGAACATGGCGGGAATCGGTTTCGAGCTGCGGCAGCACCTCCAGAAGGAGTCGTACATCGATCTCGCGCGCGCGTACTTGGTCGCGGGCGTGGTCGGTTCGGGGCCGTGGCTCATCTCCATTTGTTCGCTGCTCCTCATCAATTATTGGGGCCACGCGCGCGCGCCCGAGTCCGAGGACATCACGCAGTTCTCGGCCACCGTCACGCACTTGATGGCCACCTCGCTGGTGGTCTCCGGCTTGGTGCAGCTGCTCTTCACCCGCTATGTGGCCGATCGCATCTTCCAGAAGAACCCCGAGTCGATCGTCCCCAACCTCTTCGGCGTGCTCCTGCTCTCCACCTTGGGCACCGGCACCCTGGGCGGCATCATCGCCTTGACGATGTTCCCGGAGGGCGGCCATTTCGCCTTCCGCGCGCTGCTCGTCACGGGGTTCGTCCTCCTCTGCAACACGTGGGTCCTCACCGTCCTGTTCAGCGGCATGAAGGCCTACCGCACCGTGGTCGTCATCTTCCTCGGCGGCTACGCGGTCACCGTCGTGGGCGCCCTCTCGCTCGCCCACTACGGCGCCGGCGGCTATCTGGCGGGCTTCTGCCTCGGCCACGGGCTCATGTTCTTTTGCATGCTCGTGCTGGTCCTGCGCCAATACCCCAGCGAAAAGCTGATGGCGTTCGATTTCCTGAATCGAAAGCGCGTCTTCCCCGAGCTGGCGCTCACCGGCTTTCTCTTCAACGCGGCCATCTGGGCGGACAAGTTCATCTTCTGGTGGAACCCCATCACCTCCGAAGCGCTCATCGGCCCCATTCGCTACTCCGTCGTCTACGACGTCCCCATCTTCGTGGCCTACCTCTCCCTCATCCCGGGGATGGCCGTCTTCTTCGTCCGCATCGAGACCGACTTCGCCGAGAGCTACGAGCTCTTCTACACCGCCGTGCGCGAAGGCGAAACGTTGGCCGAGCTGCACCGCCTCCGCAACGGCCTGGTGGAGGCCGCCCGCGCCGGAATCTACGACATCTTCCGCATCCAGGGCCTGGCCGTGGCCGTGCTCCTCTTGGTCGGCGCCAAAGTGCTCCAGCTCTTTCGCATTCCGCCCTTCTACTTGTACCTGTTTCGCATCGACGTGGTGGCCGTCGGCTTTCAAGTCGTTTTGCTCGGCCTCTTCACGATTCTCTTCTATCTCGATTACCGCAAGCTGGTCATGTACCTCTGCGGCTTCTTCCTCGTCGCCAACGTCACCCTCTCCTTGGTGAGCCTCCACTTCGGTCCCCGCTTCTACGGCTTCGGATTTGCCGTGGCGGTGGCGCTCACCAGCGTGCTCACATTGGCGATGCTGTCGCGCAAGCTCGATCGACTCGACTACGAGACGTTCATGCGCTGACCGCGGCGGGGCGGCTATGTTGCTCTCATTCCGAACTGGCTCGCGAGCGCGGCGTCGAGCGACATCGACGACGCGTCCGTCGGTGTCTTCGGTGATGAGTCCGAGATGTTCTCTCTCGAGAAGGCTCGGCAGCGGAGCTGCTGTCGTTTCAAGGGGCTCGCGGTACCCAGCGTAACGGACGGGTAAAACGCTTCGGCACAAATATTGTAGGACAAGACGACCCTCTGCGCCCGGGCCGGGAAACGTACGCCCGAATTCGCGAGGCGGGCCAAGCCCTCCGCCCAGATTCTGAGTACTGAAGAGACCTAGGTTTACGCTGAGAGATCCACGATGCTGAACTTGCGCCCAGGTCGTCGGTTCGCTAGATTTCCTACCGTGGCGACTCGGCGTGGGAAAGAGAGCGAACCCTCTCGGTCTTCGTGGAACGCGGAGGTCACGGGCGCGATCTCTCCGCTCGCTGCGCTTGCCCAGGGAGATCCGGGGATCCAGGTGAGTGAGCAGACTCGACAGCGGGCCGAAAATGAGCTTGAGAAGCGCGCACGCCCATATCGAGCGGGACTCAGCTCGGAACGACTTACGCGGCGTGCCCGCTAATCGGGGGCACAAGCCCGGCCGGATCCAAATCGTCGAGTTTGGCGAAGATGGCGATCCGCTAACGGCTCTCGATGAGTGCACGCAGCGAGACTATCTGCGGTGCTACCTCCACGACCTGCATGTGCGTTGGCTTCTTGTAGAGGCCAACTACTTCGACCGTGACTATCTAGCCGCGTTCAAGGCGTTCTATGGAGAGAGCGCACGCGGATATATTAACGTATGTCGAAGAGTTTCTTTCTTCACAGACGGCATGTGCTCGTCGTCCGCAGCGTTTCGCGGATTACTCGAGGAGGCCGCAGGCGGCGCCCAACAGGCGTGCGCCGCTCTGCAAGAATGCTTCAAGGGTTTCACGGTGCTGCGCCCCATTCGAACCTCTCTCGGGAGAACCGTTCTCGGTTGGTATCCGGACGATCGCCCCGGAGTACTCTCCCGCGTGGTAGCGCCATGCCGCGACTACGAGATCAATATTGCCGGCATTCGCCTCACGGTCGAGGGACTCGCATGGCAGCAACAAGACTCTGCCGTCGCGGCCTGCGCCACCGTTGGGTTATGGTCGATGTTGCAATCATCGGCCTTCCGGGACCGAGTCGCATTTCCCACAACGGCCGCTATTACGGAATCGGCGCACCGCACGGCATCTCTCGGCGAGCGCGTCTTTCCAAGCAGTGGTCTCTATAACCATCACCTCCTCGAGGCGATTAAAGAGCAAGGCCTCGAACCTCTGCTGATCGAGGGAGACATCAACGACGGCGACCAACCAGTCTTTTCAATGACACGCTTCGCAAGCACAGTGGCCATGCTGCTCCGATCCGGTTTTCCGATTTTGCTCGTCGGAAAGCGCGGAAAGGAAGGTCACGTCGTCTGCGCGGTTGGCTGTCGACCGAAGAGTCCCCCAAAACTAAAGTGTGGATACTTCGAAGAGGAAGACGGCGCACTGGAAAATCTGTACATTCATGACGACGCGCTTGGTCCGAATGTTCGATTTGCGCTTCGCGAGGGAGCCGCTGGCGAAGTAGTACTTTTTCCGCATGCGCCGGAACCCCGAAGTGCAGTGCGGCCGGTCGTCGATCCTACAAATAACGTCGACGAGTTTGTGCCAAGACATATGGCCGTCGCAGTGGTTCGTGAGTTGCGCCTGCTACCGGACTTGCTTCACGAGAAGGCTTTAGAGATCGCCAAGGACATTAGTGTCGAAGTCAGTGGAATCCAGGGAAGCAGTCCGACGGTCCCCGGAGTTCATTTTAGCTTACTGCTAGTGCGTCTTGCCGACTATCTCGGCCAAATTCTCGCACGCTCGGTTACAGCTGGTAAACCGCTGGCCCGCGCGCGGCTCGCTCTCGTCGAGCGTATTGCCCCTCTTAGCCTCTACTTGGCTGTGGTCCGTCTAAGCATGGCTGGACGCCCCACTATGGACGTCCTCTACGACACCAGCGACGCCGCACCAGGCCTTAAGCCCATGGCGCACGTCGTGTTTGATTCTGGTATTGAGTGGCTTTTAAAGAAGGCCGATTGGCTAGGACCGTATGGGCGCCGAGTTAGAGCCTACTAAGCCACGACTGCCAACGCCAGCGTCATAGGGTCAGTTCTGCCTTCACCGCTGTTTCAAGTTGGCGAGCGCTGTTGCTGCCATGCTGGATTTGTAGGGCACCGCCTCGTCTTTTCACTTGGGTGTGCCAACGGCACGCGATCGCAATGTAACCGTACGGGCAAAGACGCCGTGCGGGGCGGTCGCGTTTGATGTTCATTGCGCGCATGGCGAGACATGATGCGAACTGGTGGGCTGAGCGGATCAAGGAGCTGGCGCAAAGCGGCGACGCGGCGGGGATCGCCCGCCGACACAGCGTCAGGGAGCGGACGTTGATCTGGTGGCGATCCGAGCTTGAGCGGCGCGCGCGCACAGCAGGCCCCACGCGCCTGCTGCCCGTCGTCGTGACACGACCTGCGACGGTGGAGCGCGATATCGAGCTTGTCGTCGAAGCCGGACCGGCACGCATCACGATGCGTGGAGCGATTACGGCCGAGCATCTTGCGGCGCTGGTGGCCGCCGCGGCGCGCGCGTGTTGAGTCTCGGGCCCGGCATCGAGATCGTCCTCGCGAGTGCGCCCGTCGACCTTCGGCGCGGACACGATGGCCTCGTGACGCTCGTGCAGTCTTTGTGGAAGGTCGACCCGTACAGTGGCACCCTCTTCGTGTTTCTTGGTCGCCGCATGGATCGCGTGAAGATCCTCTTCTTCAGCGCGGGCGGCTTCGTTGTCTATTACAAAAGGCTCGAATCTGGGCGCTTCACGCTGCCGCGGATCCCTGAAGGGGCCTCATGCATCGACCTCGACGCGACGTCGCTCACCATGCTGCTCGATGGTGTCGATCTTCGTCTCGTTCGACGCACACCGATGTGGAAACCCGCGAAGACGACCGCCGAAGCGAAAAAGGGGATCGACATTCGGCGGAGTGCATGATCAAAGCTGTTTATTGGTCCCTCCTCCCGACAACGACGAACACGGTTCCTGCGCTTGGCGCGAGTACGCGCAGTACCTCGAACAGGAGGGTGCGCGGGCGCAAGCTCGAATGGATATCATGCAGGCCGAGCTCGAGGTGCTCAAACGCGCCTTCGCCAGGCGTACCGAGAAGATGGGCAAGATGCCCAAGATCGCGCGGCCACCGAGGACGCCAGCGGAGATCGCCGAGCGCCGCACGGAGCAGGCTTTGCTTCGCGCGGAACACATCGTCACAGAAGAGAAGACGGAGCCCGTGCCCGAGACGCTGAAGAAGTGTCATCTTTGCGGCGGCACGAATTTTCGCAGCGTCGGCACCGGCAAGCCATCCGAGGTTTACTCGTACGTCCCGGGCTACTTCCGACGTGTTGTGCACACGCGCGAGGTCGTCGCGTGTCGATGCGGTGGATGCGTCATTACCGCGCCGCCGCCGGAGCGTTGGTCGGACAAGACGCGGTACGATTCGAGCTTCGTTGCGCACCTCGTCGTCTCGAAGTGCCTTGTCGTCACGCCGCTTTATCGTCTCGAGCAGTCGTTCGCGCGGCTCGGTATGCCCATCGCACGAAGCACGATGAATGACTTGTTCCGGCGTGCGGCGCAAAAGCTCGAGCCCCTCCGAGCCCCGCTCTTCGACGTCATCAAGAAGGACTTCCTCGTCCATGTCGACGAGACGTCGTTTACGCTGACGAAGCAAACCTCGAAGGCGTTTATCTGGGCCTTTGTTGGCAAGCGCCTCACGGGATATCGCTTTGAGCTCACGCGTGGTGGCGATGCTCCACTCGAGGTCCTCGGTGATTCGCCTGGCGCATTTCTGTGCGACGATTATCGTGGATATGACCCGCTCGAGAAGCGAGGACTCCGTCAGCGATGTGGCTGTCTCGCTCACGTTCGTCGGAAATTTTTCGAGGCCGGGGAGGTGCCCGAAGCGAAGGAAGCACTCGACCTCATCGCCGGAATGTACGGTGTCGAGCACGAGGCAGAGCATCGCGCGTTCCTTGGCACGGCCGAGCATCTCGCGCTGCGGCGCACCTATGCACGGCCTCTATTTGTCCGATTACTTCTGCTTTCTCGCGAACTTCGTCGTGCACACGGACCGAAGACGTTGCTCGGTCGTGCCGCGCACTATGTATGGCGCAACCTGCGCCCGCTCGGCCGTTTTCTCCGCGATCCGCGCATCCGCCTGGACAATAACTTGGCAGAAAATGCCCTTAGGCTCGTCGCTCTTGGCCGGAAAAATTTTCTATTTGTCCACAGCGAGGACGCCGGTAAGGAACTCGCTCTGCTCTACTCACTGGTCGTCTCGTGCACACGCGTTGCCATCAATCCCGTTGAGTACATCGCGGACGTCCTCGAACGCATCGACAAGACCGCCGACGACAATCTCTCGAACCTCCTGCCCGATCGCTGGAAACCACACGCGATCGCATCACCCTCGACGTTCTTCGACCCTTAGACCATCGCGGATCGAACGGAACCCCGTTCAGGCCGTTCGCCGTACGGTTACATCGCAATCCGCATCGAAGTATTCGAATTCGACCCTCGAGAACCCGCCGAAGGGGCGCGGGGGGTTCGGGTAGCTTCGGTGCACGTCGCAAGCTCGCTATATGGTATTCAAGTGGTATGCACCTCGAGCCGTCCGCGTTCCTGAAGTTCGATTCGTGTGGCCAAGTCACGAAGAGTGAATTTTTCGACGAACGCGATCGAGCATCGGTTCGTGGTGGCCTCATCTGCCCGCGCCTATGGCGCTCGCCCGACGCACGAGAAATGGCGCACATCGAAGCTTCGTCGGGGCTGGTCCACCCTGCGCACGCCCATGCGATCGCGGAACGCATCGGCATTTCAGCCGAAGACGTCATGGCCGTCGCGCGCGGTGACGCTTGGCTCGATGGCTCCACCGTGCAACACAGCGCGATCGAGTCCGAGGATCGCCAGCAAGCATCCTTCGTCGAGGGGCTGGTGCGCGCCGGCGCCGGGGACTGGATCGTGCGCCGGGTGCCGGTCATCGCGTCGGGGTTTCGCCCGCTGCGCGGCATGCCCGGCGGCCGGCAGATGCCCGATCTCATCGGTTATGCCTATATGGGCGTCATCAATACCCTCGCGCGCGTGCAGCGCGTGACCGAGCTCGCTGCACCGGCGATCATCGTCGCCAGCACTCGTCGCAAGGCCCAGACCGCGTTCGAACACCTCATCGACACGCTCGACGGCAAGCCGGGCGCCGCGTGGAGCCCGGCCGAGCCCTTGTACTTCGAACCGCCCTCCGGAAAGACGACGCGGAAAGCGGCCACCAAGGGTCTGCATGGCGCCGCGTTCGCCGGCGAGACGGGCATCCTCGTCTCGCGCGGCAACGAAACATCGTTCTTGGCCGCCCCCGGCGCGACGCCCCGGCGCTATCCGACTCCGGTCCTCTGCGTCTACGCGACGAGCGACGACGGCAAGTTGGCACTCTTCAAGCACGCGCGCCTCGAACGCTATCGCCTCCTCGACCTCGAGAGCGGTGATTGGCTGGAAGCGGCGAGCCATGAACCCCTCGAGCAAAGGCCAAGCAGATTTCGTGTGCTGCCCGTATCGAAAAATGGAGGACACGGCGTGCCTCGGATCGGATCCAAAAAAAGGATCGAAGTGCCTCGATGGGGAAGGCATCTAGGCTTGGGGCGAAGCTTCGAAGCTCGTCACGAAATCGTACCGAGCCTTTGCGCTCGCTCTCACTCCGCCACCGGAACGCGCCGCTCGTCGATCCCAGCCTTGGCGTCATTGGGCGTATCCTCCCAACCCATGGCCACGTACGGCCCGCGCCGGCGGTTTGGCGTACCGAGCTCGACGGAAGTGCGTCGCGATGAAGGATTGAGCCCGTCGAACTTGGCCCTCAGACGCCGACCTCTCCTCTTGTGGGACCGCTCCACGCGACCCGCGCATCGAGCTCGGGTCCGAGAATCGAGAAGCGGAGGTCGCCGTCGCCGGCTGCAACGAGATGGTCGTTCATTCGCTTGCTCGGCGTCATTTGTTGTCATTTGGGGTGCCGCGCGGCGTGCGGCATAGCTCTTTCTGCGCACTCGACCGGAGCCGGGTGCTCGGAGGAGTCCCCATGCACCACGTGCTTTCGTCGTTCCCGCGTCCCCTTGCCGCGGCGGCCGTCTTGGCCACCGGTCTGCTCGTGCCCCAGATGGCGTGGGCGGGCGAGCCGTTTTCATTTGCACATCGACGATCCCGAGACGCGCTTCGAGCAAGGCGACTTCGAGCAAGGTGACGAGGAGAGCTGGACGGTGTTGTGCAAGGGGCCTTGCGAACGCACGGTTCCGGCAGGGCATTACCGCGTCGTGGCGACGAACGGCGTGCCCATTGGCGAATTTAGCCTCGACGCTTCGAACCCGCGCGATCTCTGGATCCGGCGGGATCTCGATAGGCCAACGATGAAGGCCTTCGGCGTTCTCTCGGTGGTTTCCGGCGGCGTCGGCGTTCTGGTGGCCCTCGCGATGACCTTCGTCGACTCGATGCACTGCCTTTATGGCGAGAGCGGTTCCTACGGCCGCTGCGAGTCGGAGAGAGACTCCCTCTACGTGAAAGACGCTTTGGTGGGCGCGGCATCCGTGGGTGCGATCATCGGTGGTGTTGCCTTGATCGTCGCCGGAAACAAGAAAAACCCGCTCGTCTTCTTCACCTCACCGCCCGACGCGCCGCCCCCGCGCCCCACCCCGGAAAGGGATCGGCCGAATCGACCCACGTGGCTCTCGGGTGCGACGGCAGCGCCCGGGGCACCCTCGGCGTTCATCGTGCCAGTCCTGAGCGGCCACTTTTGAAGGCGCCCATGCGCGGCTTCAAAGTGCGCTGAGGAACGCGATCAGATCCGCCTTTTCCTTTGCGCTGAAATGAATGCCGAAGCGCTGGTCGTGGTAGTCGACGGCCGCCGCGAGGGAAGGCGCCGAGCCGTCGTGCATGTACGGCGGGCGCCCAGCGAGGGCGCGTAGGCTTGGAACCTTGAACCGATTCATGTGTGCCCATTTTTTCGTGATCAGCGCCTGACCCGGATCGCTCGTCCTCTTGATCGCCTTGCTGCCTTTTTTCCGGAAGGTGTACAGCGGCAGGTCCGCGGTCCGACGGGCCGCGTCGCTGACGCCGATATCCATCAACCGGCTCTCCGAGTTCGTCCCCACATTTGGCGTGTTGTGGCACGAGCCGCAGGTGGCACGGATCTGCGGTCGCCCGAGCTCGTCGTTGAATCCGGACACGCCGCGCACGGTGAACGTCTTCGAGTTGAAGACCTGCTCCCCTTCGGCGATTTGCACACGGGCCTTGTCGCGGTCGGATTCGCCGGGCAAGTTGCGCCATGCTTCGTAGAGGCTGAAGATCTCTCGATTGTAAGGTTGGCCTTGGGGGTCCACTTTCCCGAAGGCGTTGATCCCCCAATAAAATGGGACTTTCGCCAGGAACCTCGGACCCCCTCGAGCTCCGCCCTCCGTGAGCCGCCCGGCTTCGAAATCGCTGAATTGGGTCGTGTAAAGACCGAGCTCGGAGTGGGTGATGAGGGCCACGTCTCGCTCGGCGGGGATGGGACCTTGGGCGTGACCGGTCACGGCATTTCGGGCTTGTTGGTGGAGGCTCGTTCTCAAGGTTGCGCACTGGACGTCCTCTCGGCCGTCCCACATGACCGTCGTGTTGAATCGAAGATTCGCCATGGGCAAGATGCGCCGGAACAGCGATAGCTCTTTCGCCGATGCAAACCCGTAAGGATCGTCCACGGCGACCAACTCGAAGTCGGCATCGGCGGGAACCGCAAGGCCAATCCGGAACACGGCCCGGCTCAGCAGCATCGAGTACGCGCTCCTTCGTGCGGCGGGCGTGGAGACGTCGGCCAGCGGACTGTTCGCTCCATCGAGCGTGCGGAACACGGCCTCGAGCTGGTCGTTCGTGGAGGCGGATTCGTTGGTGGGGAGCGGGCAAAGCCCAAAAGCATGGGGTTTGCCCTTCTCGAATCGCGCCTGCAGTTGGGCAGGAGTCGCGGTCCATTCCGCGTCGTTGGGATGGCACGTCTGGCAATGCCGGCCGTTGGTTCCGAGAACCTTGATGGTGTCATCGGTGCTGGCCAGGTTGGTATCTGGCAGCGCCAGATCCGCCCTCTGTCCAAACTCATTCAGGATGGCGCCGAGGATGGGAAGGAGGGGGCCAGAGCCTGCGTCCGGAGGGGGCAACCCGATAGGTCCCCCGTCTCGTGAACCCCCGTCGCAGTTCGGTGTACGCGTCACAATCGTGACCGTGCCTCCGTCATCGTCGCCGAAGTCGATGTGAGGAAAGAGATCTTCGGGCGCAGGTGTCTGGCACGACGCCCCCCCGTCACGTGCGGCGGCCACTTCAACCGGCTGCACGGTGCTCGGTAGAGGTTCGCCACCCGTTTCCGGCGAAGAATCGGCCGGAGTGCATCCGGTAGGTGTCAGTGCAATGAGTGCGGCAGGTGCCATGGCGATTAAGCAGAAAGCCGAGATAGGGATCCGCATGTCGAAGGTCTCCTTGCGTTTGCTTCCCCCATTCTGCCAACCTCGACCTGAGAGCTTCCTGAGAACACTCGAGGGATGCTCAGCGTCCTGTAAGGATCGAGATCCGCGGAGACACGGCCCTCCGCGGTGCGCGCCGCGCGCGTTATCGCTCCAGCGCGTCGCCACCCGAGCGCCTTTTTTGAACGGACGCACCGTCCGCGCGCGCTACAGTGACCCCGTCATGAATCCCATCGCCGCGCGCATCCGTGACTTTCCGACGACGGTCTTCTCGGAGTTCAGCGCCCTCGCGCAGAAGCACCAAGCCGTCAACCTGGGCCAGGGGTTTCCCGACTTCGACGGGCCCGAAGAGATTTGTGAAGCGGCCATTCGTGCCATTCGCGATGGCGTGAACCAATACGCCATTTCAGCGGGTACCGTGGTTCTTCGCCAGGCCATCGCCGAGCACGCGCAGCGCTTTTATGGGCAGCGCGTGGACCCCACGACCGAGGTGGTCGTGACCAGCGGCGCCACCGAGGCCCTGTTCGACGTGACCCTCGGGTTGGTCGACCCGGGCGACGAGGTCATTCTCTTCGAGCCCTACTACGACTCGTACGTGGCCAATGTCACCATGGCGGGCGGCACACCGCGCTACGTGCTCCTGCGGCCACCGGACGCGGATCACGCGCGCTGGTGGTACGATCCGGCCGAGCTCGAAGCGCTGTTCAACGACAAGACGAAGGTCATCTTCGTCAACACGCCGCACAACCCCACCGGTAAAATCTTCGACCGCGCGGAGCTCGAGCACATCGCCGGGCTGTGCATCCGTCACGACGTGCTGGCGGTCACCGATGAAGTGTACGAGCACATCGTGTTCGAGCCTTCGCGCCATCTTCGCCTGGCGACCCTTCCCGGCATGGCGGAGCGCACCTTGACCATCAGCAGCGGCGGAAAATCATTCAGCTTCACCGGCTGGAAAATCGGTTGGGTCATCGCCGTTCCGGCCCTGATCGACGCCATCCAGAAGACGCATCAATTCGTCACCTTCGCGGTGTCCGGCCCGTTCCAACATGCCATCGCCGCCGCCCTCCGGCTCCCCGATGCGTACTTCGCCGGCCTGGTGCAGTCGTACCGTGAGAAGCGCGATCTCCTGGTGGACGCGCTCACCGTGGCCGGGCTGCGGCCCATCGCGCCCGAGGGCTCGTACTTTGCCATGGCGCGGATCGATCACCTCGGCTTCGCCGACGACTTCGAATTTTGCCGCTACCTCACGCGCGACATCGGCGTGGCCGCCATCCCGCCCACCGCCTTTTACGTCGAGCACCATCGGGACCACGGCCGCGGCCTGGCGCGCTTCGCCTTTTGCAAGCGCGACGAGACCTTGCTCGCGGCGCGCGACCGCCTCGCGGCGCTCGCGCGGCGCTGACGAGGCGGCACGGACGAAGCCGCGCACGCGGCGCTGAAAAAAGATCGGCCCCATCCCCAGGGGTGGTTAGGGATGGGGCCGCACCATGAAGCTCTCTCAGCGCAGCGCGCGCTTATCCAGCTTGCCGAAGATCCAACGGGAATCGGCCTCCTCGCTGTACTGCACGGTCACGTCGTCGCCGCTCCGGAGAGGCGCGAACTCCGCCTCGGGAAGCGTAAAGACGATGCGCCGCGTATCGCCGTTCGGGTGACGGCTGACGGAGAACGTACGGGGACCGACGCGCAGCACGGGAAGCGCGTTGCGCACGGGGAACTGGTCCGCCGTTTCGAGCTCGATTTCGATCTCCGTCGCGCCCGCACCTTGCGTCGCGCCGTCCGCCCCCTGCGCCGACGCCGCGACCCGACGGATGCCGGTGATGGCGTTCCCCTTGGTGTAGGTCGTCATGGTTCCCGCTCCGCTGCTGGCGGTGATCGTAGCGTTCGCCTGGGGCGCGGGCGCCGTCGAGAAGCCGGCCAGCGACTCCGAGGCGGGCAAGGTTTGCACCTTGGACAGCCGCACATTGGCCAAGTGGATGGCGCCCGTCGCGGTAGCGTCGAAGACGAACCGCACCCCGCGAATTTGCGTCAAATCGATACCCCGAAAATCCGCGAGCGCGATGCGCGCCGTTTGCAGGATCGGATGGTAGTTCGCCGTGCCCCCGGCCGAGCGCCCGCCCACCGGCCCCCGCAGATCGGTATACGTACGAAGCGCGACCGGCTCCGAGAAGGCGCCGTCGGCCGCGACCAGCCGGATCGAAAAATCCGTCGGATCGACCGGGTTGAGGGTGCTTTGTTGCCGCGAAACGCGGAGATCGAGCGTCTTGTAGCCGCTCACGTCCTTTCCTTGGCCCGCGGCGGTCCAATTGGTCTGAAAGTACGTATTGGCGGACGCCGACTGCCACGAAATGCGCCCCGCCTTCTGGACACTGGCGTGATTGGGAACGGTGCCGTGGGTGATGGTGATCCCTTGTGCATCGTTGGGCGTGCCGTGCGTGTTGGTGCCGACCGCCTTATCGAAGTCCTCGATGGCGCCAGTCACGGTCGAGCTCGACGAATCGGTGTAGCCCCGATCCACGCGGGTTACATTGGTGACCACCGGGGGAAGGTCGAACATCGGATTGAACATTTGATTGTAGCTCGCGTTGGCCGCCGTCCCGATGTTGGCCCGGATGAAGCCCATCATGCTCGCGAGCCCCGTGGTCCGTTGTTCGGGTGACCCGATGCTGGCCGGAAAGAGCGCCTTGTGCCCCGTGCACCCCGCCGAATCGCTCTGCTGCCACTCGGTATTGTAGAAATTGTGATTCGCACCCCACACGGTAAAGGTCGACTTTGGCGTAACGGGCGACTCGGTCGGGATTTGCAACATGCGATCGTAAGGTTGAATCCCGACCAGGCTCGATACGTCTCCATCGCACATGGGCAGCAATACCGACCAGACGGTGCCGTCGGCATCGAGGGTGCGTGATGTCTGTCGATCGACCGGCCCAATTTCGAAGATGCCGCGGAAGGTGACCCCCCCGATGCGTGCCGGCCAAGGGCTGCCGCTATCCCGGTACAAATTGTAGACGGCGCGCATGCCTTCGCCGCCGCGGGAGTGGCCAATCAAGCCAAGCTGCCCCAAATCCAGCTTTCCCTTCAAATCCACGCCGAGGGAGGTCGGCGTTCCCCCCTTGGTGTTCCACTCGCTGAGCCGCTGCAAGTGCTTCAAAACGAGGCGTCCGCGCGCCAAATTCAAGCCGCTGTCGCCCGAGACCCCGCCGCCGCACGTGATCCCGCGGTTGGCGTTGATGGAAACCACGACATACCCATGGGAGGCGAGCTTTTCGGCGACATACGCGTATCCCAGGTGGTTGGGGACCACCACATAGCCGCTCGGGCAAGTACCCGAAGCGGTGTACTGGCAATTGGTGTCCTGGCGCGGATTGCTGCCCGTCCCGCACGTAGCATGGTTGCCGTGAAGAACGACGATGAGCGGGTGGGGGGTATTTTCGAGGTTCTGGGGCCGGTAGACGCGCGCCCACAGCTCCGTCGCAGCCGACCCGAGGATGTCGGGATCAGTGGTCGCGGGAAATCGGTATTCCGCGCTGGTGACCGCGCTCGGTCCCGTTTCGGTGGGATCGGGCGCCACGGCGCGGGTGGAGAGAAGCTGCTGCCCGTTTTGCGCGAGGCTCTCGGGGGACGCCTCACGTTCCGGCGCCTCCGAGCTGCAAGCCGCCGCTCCCAAAAATGGAATGATTGCCGTTATCAGTTTAACGAAGGATCGCATGGCGATCATCTCTAACGTGACCGCCCGCGCCGCTCATGTCATTTCGGAAATTAAAGTATCTATTTCAAGGAACGCGAAATGTGACGTACTGCAGCAGTGAGCTCTTCCTCCGACAATTGCGCATAGCCCAATACAAGCGCCGGCGGGCCGGGGTGTGAGATCCGCATCGAATCGATGGGTTCTACACCGACCCCCGCTCGCGCTGCGCGCTCCGCCACGTCATTGGCTTTCGTCCCTTTCGGCAACTCGACGTACAAATGCAAACCTGCGGCGACACCATGAACGCGCCACATTGGCAAATGCGACTGCAGCGCGCGCACCAGCGCATCACGGCGCGACCGGTAGCGCCGCCGCACCGCGCGCAAATGACGATCGTAGGTGCCTGTCACCAACATGTGTGTAAGTGCATATTGATCGAGAACGGGCGAGCCCAAATCGAGCAGGCGGCGCTCGTCGCAAACTTCGTCGGCATAGGCCCCGGCGGGCGCCACCAGCCAACCGAGTCGTAGGGCGGGCGCCAGCGATTTGCTCACCGAGCCTGACAAGAACACGCGATCGGGCGCCAGCCCCTGAAGGCAGCCCACGGGATCGCGGTCGTAACGAAACTCCGCATCGTAATTGTCCTCGACGATGATGCCATCGCGCTCCCGCGCCCAACGCACGAGCTCCATTCTCCGGTTGGGCGAGAGCACCACCCCGGTCGGAAATTGATGGGCAGGTGTTACGAGCACGGTATCGGCATCGCTGCGGGCAAGCGCGCTCACGACCAATCCTTCGTCGTCGACGGGGATCCCCACCAGCGAAAAGCCGCAGCTCTCGAGCATGTCGCGCGATCGAAACGTGCTCGGATCCTCCACGGCCAGCTTGCGCCGCCCGCGGCGAGCGAGCAGTCGGAGCGCCACGACCCACGACTGCGCCACCCCCGCCATCACCGTCACTTGCGCGACATCGCATCGGGCCGCGTTCACCCGCCGCAGGTAAGGCGCGATCTCCTCCCGCAGCGCCAGCACCCCGCACGGATCGACGTATCCAAGCTCCGCCTGCGGCATCTTTGCGAGCGCGTGCCGCAGGGCCCACAGCCATCGCCCGCGCGGAAAGGTGCCGAGGTCCGGCGAGCTGAATCGAAGGTCGTAACGAAACCGGGTGGCGCGACCCGGTTCCCACTCACCTTTGCGCGCCGTGCGCGAAGGCTCGGTGGCCGCCGGCCTGCACGCCACCGTGGTGCCCGATCCGGCGCGCGTCTCCACGTACCCTTCCGCCGCCAGCTGCTCGTACGCCTCCACGATCACACCGCGCGACACGCCGAGATCGCCCGCGAGCACACGGGTCGACGGGAGACGCTGCCCGACGCACACGCGCCGATTGCGGATCGCATCGCGCAGCGACGCGGTGACTTGGAGCGCGAGGCGCCCGCTACGTGGATCGAGAAGGATGGGAAGGTCCATGATATCGCCCGCTCGGCCCGCTCGCGGCGCCGGCAAAGTGGTCCTCAATTTTCGTTCGCGATTGGTCCTTCTTTCAATACCACCGCCACCCTATTTTGGCCGCATGGATCGAGCGATGGCGCGCGGCGTGGCGGCGGCGTGCGGTGCCCAATGCATTCTGGGGGCTTCGGCGGCCGTGTCGGCTTTGCTGGTAAAATACCCTGTTTTCGGTGCCCAAGCGATTCGCTACACGGTCGCCGCGCTGATCCTGGTGGGCATTGCGCGCGCGCGCGGCCTCCGCTTCGTCCCGCTCGATCGGCGCGATACGCTGCGGCTCCTGCTCCTGGCCATGACGGGGCTGGTTGGCTTCAACGTCTGCATCCAGCTCTCCCTCCGCTACACGGCGCCGACCACCTTGGGCACCCTCATCGCGTGCACGCCGGTGGTCCTTGCGTTGGTGACACCGCTGCTCGAGCGCGAGCGTCCGAGCTTGCAGCTCCTGGGCGCGGGCGCGCTCGTTTCATCGGGCGCGGCCATCACGCAAGGCTTTGGCGGGGGCCACCCGCTCGGGTTTCTCTTCGCCTCCGGCGCGCTGGCGGGCGAGGTCCTCTTCTCGCTTTTGGCCGTTCCGCTCTTGCCCAAGCTCGGGCCCTTTCGCCTCTCTGCTTATCTTTGCGTGGTGGCCATACCGATGTTCTTGGCGCTCGGGCTCATCGTCGATGGATCGAACGTCGTGCGCGTTCCCACTCGGATCGAGCTTGCTTCCTTGATTTATCTTACCGTCGTCCTCAGCGCGCTGGCGTTCCTACTTTGGTATTCGGGCCTGTCGCGGCTCGGGGCCGAGCGCGCGGGGCTCTTCACCGGCATCGTTCCCATCGTGGCCGCCGCCACGTCCGCGTTGCTGGGGACTGGCCGTCCGGGGGTGGTGGAGCTCGTCGGCGCGGTGTTGGTAGGTGCCGGTGTGGTGGCGGGTCTCCGGGCCAAGCCGCGGGCCTCGAGAGAGGCGCCGGCGCATGTGTGTTGCGAAGGGCTCCCGCAAGCGGAGTGACCTTCGCGCCCAGGGCCGGGAGGCGCATCCGAGCGCGCAGTTTGGACGCGGATTTCCGGTCAATGAACGCGTGGGGGTCCAGCTCGAAGGGGCTCCTTTGGCATCGGGACGAAGCGCGCCAACCTTCGTATTCATCGGGGTTTTTGGTAGATTCGAAGGTGCGCGCGGATCGAAGTCGGTCGCGGGCGGGCACCGAAAATGGCTGGCACGGAGTCTGTATTAGTGTCCTCCCGAGCGGCGCGACACGGTGAGCACCGAGGGCGCGCTGGCAAAGATTCTCGTCCCAAAAAGACGCACCCCCTAACCAACGCCAACAACCAGGAGAATTCCTATGAACAAGACCACCGACATCATGAAGCTCGTCAAGGATGAAAAGGGCGCGACCACGGTCGAATACGGCCTGTTGCTCGTCGCGATCCTCCTGATCGTAGCCGGTGCATTCAAGGCGCTGGGCGCCGCCGTCGCCGCGGGCGCGACGAAGGCCGCTGCCGCCGTCAAGTGAGCTCGAGGGCGCGGGCGCCGCACATGCGGTGCTCGTGAGGGCTGCATGCAGCTCGCGAGGGTCGGAAGGGTTTCCTTCCGGCCCTTCTCGTTTTGTGCGCCATGCGGTGGCCTGTTCGGAGTGAATCAAACGCGAGGCGAGCGCGTCCAAGCCGGACATGGTGGTTGGAAAATGGATCGGCAGCGTGGTGGTCGGATCGAGCTTGGGGGCTGCGATCGCCCTCTCCAATTGCGGAGGTGACTCCGAAAAGCCATGCGAGGGCAACTGCATCGGCACCGCGCCGCCGCCCGCGGATTCGAGCGGTCCGCGCGGGGAGCTCGATCGCACCTTCACCGAAGGCGCCGGCTTCAAGCGGGTGGGCGCGCCCGGCAACGGATATCCCTACGTTCGCGCGCTGCGGCGTGCTCCGGATGGGAGCCTCGTTCTGGTGATCGACCGCGATTCACCGCGGCTCTTCCACTTCTCGGCCGACGGCGCGACCGACAAAACGTGGGGCTCCTCCGGCGTGTCCACGTTGGACACGACGAAGTTCCGCGAGACATTGGACATTACCGTCGATCGCGCCGGGCGCACGCTCGGACTTTCGAGCATGGCCGCGCCGAGCACGAAGACCGGATACGTCCTCGCGCGTATTCTGCCCAATGGGCAAATCGATTCGAGCTTTGCCCAAGGCGGCTACACGGCCCCCATCGAGCTACCTTCGTCCGACTTCCTTCCGCTGCGCGTGTTCGAGCGCGAGGATGGCAAGCTGCTGATCGTGGGCCACGTCATCGCGTCGGGCAAATCCTTCGCCGGCTTTGCGCTGGTGAACGCGGATGGCTCGCCCGACACGGCGTTCGGCACCGGCGGCTTCAAGACCCATCCGACCGAGAACCTGCACGACTCGGTGAGCCGGCTGGCCGACGGCACCATCGTTCTGACCGAGGCCCGCGTGCTCATCGCCTACGATTCCAACGGCGATCCACGGCCCTCCTTCGGCAACGGCGGCCGCCTCGACTACAGCGCGCTCGTGCCCGACGCCCATGTCGAGCAGCTCACGCTGGTGACCGCGCCGGCCTCGAACGGCTTCATCGGATGCTGGAATTACGGCCGCAACGACGGCACGGAGTTCGGAGCCGCCCGATTCGGGCCGACGGGGTCGCTCGATACGACCTTCACGGCCACGGGAACCGCCACCGGGTTTTCGCCCAAGGGATCGGGCGCGCCAACCTGCAACACGCTCCAAAGCGCGGTAACGTCGCGGCTGTTTCTGGCCGGCATCAATGTGCTCTCGCTCGGCAATGGGGTAGGGTGGGCGGTCGAGCTCGGGGGCGATGGCGGCGTCGATCCGACCTTCGCCGAAGGCGTTCGCGGCGACGCCGGGTTGCTGCAGATCGGGATCTTCGAGATCTACGACTCGGTGCCGGACACGAAGGCGCGGGCCGTCGTCGCGGGAATGAGCCGGGGCACTCCGTTCATCGGGCGCATCTATTTGTGATGCGGGATCGGGCTGGATGGCGCTCGGTCCTGCGATATCCAAGTAGCACGCGGATTTTCGGTCAATGAACGCGGCTTCGTCCAGCTTTTTGGGGCTGGGTTCCGTCCCGGGCGGAAATGGCAGGTTCGGAAATTTGCTTTTGATTTCGTGCGTTTATGTTGCGGTGGAGGCGGTGCGGGGGTTGGCGAAGCGCACGAAAACGGGCTGGCACGAAGCCTGTAATAGAGTCATTTCGAACGGCGCGAGACGGTGAAAGCCGGAGAGCACGTTCCCCAAAGATTCGCGTCCCAAAACGGACGCCACCCCCTAACGCACGCGAACAACCAGGAGAATTCCTATGAACAAGACCACCGACATCATGAAGCTCGTCAAGGATGAAAAGGGCGCGACCACGGTCGAATACGGCCTGTTGCTCGTTGCGATCCTCCTGATCGTAGCCGGTGCGTTCAAGGCGCTGGGCGCGGCCGTTGCCGCGGGCGCGACGAAGGCTGCTGCCGCCGTCAAGTAAGTACGCTCCGCGGGTACCGCACTCGCGGGCCTTGCGAAGTTGGAAGTAGCTTATGGGTCGGAAGGGTCTCCCTTCCGGCCCTTTTTCATTTCGTCGCCCAGGGTTCTCGGTGCTCGGTGCATCGAGGCGCGTGCTCGGTCATCGGCGGTCGTTCTCGGCGAGGAGCTGCTCGACGACGGTTCGGAGCTTGGCGTGGGCTGGGTCGCCCTCGACGTATTGTCCGCCGGGGTGGACGTGGCGCACGGTTCCCTCTTTGTCGAGCACGAACGTTACGCTGGTCCAACCGGTGTCGACGCCGTGGAGCCAGCTCTTGAGCGTGCGCCACTCGGGATCGAAGGCGAGGGGGAACGTAAACCCATAACGCTTTGCCGTATCTTCATAAACGCGCGGCTCGAAGGCACCTTCGTCCTTGTGATGGTACATCCCCACCACGACGAGGCCTTTGGGCCCGTACTCCGCGTGAAACCTGCGGAGCGCCGGCGCGCTGGCCGAGCAAAAAGGGCAGCCGGCCGTCCACCATCGAACGAGGACGACCTTGCCCCGAAGCTCCGCCAGGCGGAGAGGGGGCGAGTTGAGCCATCGCGTGGGTTGCCACTCGGGGGGCTTGTCGCCCTGGAGGGACTCCTCAGCGCTCGCTCGAGGCGATGGTGTTTCGGTGCGCGCTGCCGTGAGCTTCGCCGGTTGCGGTGAGGGCTCGGCGGCGACCGATGGCGCCGGGGGCGTTTGCGCGCAGGCGGCCAGGGTCATGGAGAGCACGGCCGCCCCGAAACGCCCGAACCTGTTCGCTTGTGCCGTTCGCATGATGGTGCTTCCTCGAGAAGGATTCGTAACAGAGGTCGAGCCGTGGTTCACGGGATGTTCCGGTGGGGGGCGGAACGCTTGGGCTGGGTTGAGCGGCGGGCAGGCGTTTCTTTGGGGAAAGTTGGGCCGGGATTGGCGGTTTGGATCATCGATTACCCCCCAATGAACGCGCGTGGGTCCGGTTGATGAGGGGGGGCGTTTGTGGGAAGTCGCGATTCTGGCGGATTTTTCGGGGTTTTGGCCGGGTGGGGGAGCTGCTGGGAGGCTGGCACGGAGCGTGTACTAGTGGGTTTACGAACGGCGCGAGACGGTGAATGCCGGAGAGCACGTTCCCCAAAGATTCGCGTCCCCGAAGGACGCCACCCCCCTAACGCACGATAACAACCAGGAGAATTCCTATGAACAAGACCACCGACATCATGAAGCTCGTCAAGGACGAAAAAGGCGCGACCACGGTGGAGTACGGCCTGTTGCTCGTTGCGATCCTTTTGATCGTAGCCGGTGCGTTCAAGGCGCTGGGCGCGGCCGTCGCCGCGGGCGCGACGAAGGCTGCTGCCGCCGTCAAATGAGTTTGGGCGAGCGGGCGCCGTACATGCGGTGCTCGTGAGGGGCTGCACGCAGCTCGCGAGGGTCGGAAGGGTTCCTTCCGGCCCTTTTTGCATTTCGGGTTCCGACTTCGTTGGGGCGGGGCCGGGGGTCGCGCGTTGGTTTCGGGGCCGTTTTTGGGGTTTGGATCGTCAAATACCCCCCATGAACGCGAGGGGGTTCAGCGACGGCGTGTGAATTTCGCTCGAAATGGAACGTGGTCGTGGGAGGTTTGAGCGGGATTTTCGGTGTTCGGGGGTTGCAGCTTGTAGCGAGGGTCGGAGGGGCGCGTCGGGGGGCTGGCACGGAGCGTGTACTAGTGGGTTTACGAACGGCGCGAGACGGTGAATGCCGGAGAGCACGTTCCCCAAAGATTCGCGTCCCCGAAGGACGCCACCCCCCTAACGCACGATAACAACCAGGAGAATTCCTATGAACAAGACCACCGACATCATGAAGCTCGTCAAGGACGAAAAAGGCGCGACCACGGTGGAGTACGGCCTGTTGCTCGTTGCGATCCTTTTGATCGTGGCCGGTGCGTTCAAGGCGCTGGGCGCGGCCGTCGCCGCGGGCGCGACGAAGGCTGCTGCCGCCGTCAAGTGAGGTTGGACGAGCGGGCTCCGCGCATGCGGTGATCGCGAAGTTGCAGGTAGGTCTATGGGTCGGAAGGGTTCTCTCTTCCGGCCCTTTTTCATTTCGGGCCTGCCCGCAGCGCATCGAGCGATGCCTCTCGACTTGGATCGTGGGTTACCCGCCAATGAACCGGATCGAGTCCAGTCGGAGCAGGTGCGTTCCGCCTCGACTGAAACGGGCTCGGTGCTGATTTGCCAATGATTTCAAGAGATTCGCGCCATGGTTGTCCGTGCATCCAGGGCTGGCGGCTGCCGGGGGAGGCTGGCACGGAGCGTGTATTAGTGGGTTTACGAACGGCGCGAGACGGTGAATGCCGGAGAGCACGTTCCCCAAAGATTCGCGTCCCAAAACGGACGCCACCCCCTAACGCACGCTAACAACCAGGAGAATTCCTATGAACAAGACCACCGACATCATGAAGCTCGTCAAGGATGAAAAAGGCGCGACCACGGTCGAATACGGTCTGTTGCTCGTTGCGATCCTTTTGATCGTTGCCGGTGCGTTCAAGGCGCTGGGCGCCGCTGTCGCCGCGGGCGCGACCAAGGCCGCTGCCGCCGTCAAGTGAGTTTGGGCGAGCGGGCGCCGCACATGCGGTGTTCGTGAGGGCTGCTTGCAGCTCGCGAGGGTCGGAAGGGTTTCCTTCCGGCCCTTTTTGCATTCCATTCTCCGCCCAACGACACTCTGGAATCCCCGGCCGACAGCACGCGCCGCCGCTCGCGCGAGCGCTCACTCGCTCGGTCCACGCGGTCGCGCATCGAACACCGATTTCCGGTCAATGAACGCGTCGGGGTTCAGCGCGATGGCGTGAGTTCCGCTCAGGGCGGAACGTGTGGCGTGCGTAAATTGTCTCGTAATTACAAGCATTTAGCGTGAATTGACCCTGCCGTCCCGGCGACAGGAGACGCCAAGAACGGCTGGCACGAAGCCTGTAATAGAGTCTTCTCGAACGGCGCGAGACGGTGGATAGCCGGAGAGCACGTTCCCCAAAGATTCGCGTCCCAAGACGGACGCCACCCCCTAACGCACGCTAACAATCAGGAGAATTCCTATGAACAAGACCACCGACATCATGAAGCTCGTCAAGGATGACAAGGGCGCGACCACGGTGGAGTACGGCCTGCTGCTCGTCGCGATCCTCCTGATCGTAGCCGGTGCGTTCAAGGCGCTGGGCGCGGCCGTTGCCGCGGGCGCGACCAAGGCCGCTGCCGCCGTCAAGTGAGTTTGGGCGAGCGGGCGCCGCACATGCGGTGCTCGTGAGGGTTGCATGCAGCTCGCGAGGGTCGGAAGGGTTTTCCTTCCGGCCCTTTTTGCATTCCATTCTCCGCCCAACGGCACCTTGGAATTCCCAGCCGAACACGCGAAGCCGCTGGCGCGAGCGCTCGCTCGGTCCATGCGGCCGCGCATCGCACACGGATTTCCGGTCAATGAACGCGTCGGGGTTCAGCGCGATGGCGTGAGTTTCACTCCGGGCGGAACTTGTTGGTGGGTTAATTGTCAAATGATTACAATGATTTAGCGCGATTTGACTCTGCTCCCGGTGTGACAGGAGACGCCAAGAACGGCTGGCACGAAGCCTGTAATAGAGTCTTCTCGAACGGCGCGAGACGGTGGATAGCCGGAGAGCACGTCCCCCAAAGATTCGCGTCCCAAAACGGACGCCACCCCCTAACGCACGCTAATAATCAGGAGAATTCCTATGAACAAGACCACCGACATCATGAAGCTCGTCAAGGACGAAAAAGGCGCGACCACGGTGGAGTACGGCCTGTTGCTCGTCGCGATCCTCCTGATCGTCGCCGGTGCGTTCAAGGCGCTGGGCGCGGCCGTTGCCGCGGGCGCGACGAAGGCTGCTGCCGCCGTCAAGTGAGTTTGGTCGAGCGGGCGCCGCGCGTGCGGTGCTCGTGAGGGCTGTACGCAGCTCGCGAGGGTCGGAAGGGTTTCCTTCCGGCCCTTTTTGCATTCCATTCTCCGCCCAACGGCACCCTGGAATTCCCAGCCGACACCACGCGAAGCCCGCTCGCGCGAGCGCTCGCTCGGTCCACGCGGTCGCGCGTCAAACACGAATTTTCGGTCAATGAACGCGTCGGGGTTCAGCGCGATGACGCGAGTTCACTCGGGGCGGAACTTGTGCGTGCGTCAATTGTCTAATGATTACAGTGGTTTGGCGCGATTTGGCTCTGCCATCCCGGTGACGGGAGACGCCAAGAACGGCTGGCACGAAGCCTGTAATAGAGTCGTTTCGAACGGCGCGAGACGGTGAATGCCGGAGAGCACGTTCCCTAAAGATTCGCGTCCCCGAAGGACGCCACCCTAACGACGCTAACAATCCTGGTATTCGGGAGAATTCCTATGAACAAGACCACCGACATCATGAAGCTCGTCAAGGACGAAAAAGGCGCGACCACGGTGGAGTACGGCCTGCTGCTCGTCGCGATCCTCCTGATCGTAGCCGGTGCGTTCAAGGCGCTGGGCGCGGCCGTTGCCGCGGGCGCGACGAAGGCTGCTGCCGCCGTCAAGTGAGGTTGAGCGAGCGGGCGCCGCGCGTGCGGTGCTCGTGAGGGCTGTACGCAGCTCGCGAGGGTCGGAAGGGTTTCCTTCCGGCCCTTTTGCGTTTCCATTCTCGGAGCGGCATTGCCGCGCATGGCCCACCGACATCATGAAGCTCGTCAAGGACGAAAAAGGCGCGACCACGGTGGAGTACGGCCTGCTGCTCGTCGCGATCCTCCTGATCGTAGCCGGTGCTTCAAGGCGCTGGGCGCGGTCGTCGCCGCGGGCGCGACGAAGGCTGCCGCTGCCGTCAAGTGAGGTTGGTCGAGCGGGCGCATTTCATTCTCCGCCCAACGGCACCCTGCGAAGCCGCTCGCGCGAGCGCTCGCCCGGTCCACGTGGCCGCGCGTCGAACACGAATTTCCGGCCAATGAACGCGTCGGGGTTCAGCGCGATGGCGTGAGTTTCGCTCCGGGGCGGAACGTGTGCGTGCGTAAATTGTCTTATAATTTCAATCGCTTAGCGCGATTTGGCTCTGCCCTCCCGGTGACGGGAGACGCCAAGAACGGGCTGGCACGAAGCCTGTAATAGAGTCTTCTCGAACGGCGCGAGACGGTAATGCCGGAGAGCACGTTCCCCAAAGATTCGCGTCCCCGAAGGACGCCACCCCCTAACGCACGCCAACAATCGGGAGAATTCCTATGAACAAGACCACCGACATCATGAAGCTCGTCAAGGATGAAAAAGGCGCGACCACGGTCGAATACGGCCTGTTGCTCGTTGCGATCCTCCTGATCGTAGCCGGTGCGTTCAAGGCGCTGGGCGCGGCCGTTGCCGCGGGCGCGACGAAGGCTGCTGCCGCCGTCAAGTGAGGTTGAGCGAGCGGGCGCCGCGCGTGCGGTGCTCGTGAGGGCTGTACGCAGCTCGCGAGGGTCGGAAGGTTTCTCCTTCCGGCCCTTTTTGCATTTCATTCTCCGCCCGATGGCACCCTGCGAAGCCGCTGGCGCGAGCGCTCCCTCGGTCCACGCGGCTGCGCATCGCACACGGATTTCCGGTCAATGAACGCGTCGGGGTTCAGAGCGATGGCGTGAGTTTCGCTCCGGGCGGAACGTATGCGTGCGTAAATTGTCTCATGATTACAAATGGTTAGTGTGATTCTGCCCCGCCGTCCCCGTGACGGGAGACGCCAGGAACGGCTGGCACGAAGCCTGTAATAGAGTCTCTCCGAACGGCGCGAGACGGTGAATGCCGGAGAGCACGTTCCCCAAAGATTCGCGTCCCGAACGGACGCCACCCCCTAACCAACGCCAACAACCAGGAGAATTCTTATGAACAAGACCACCGACATCATGAAGCTCGTCAAGGACGAAAAAGGCGCGACCACGGTGGAGTACGGCCTGCTGCTCGTCGCGATCCTCCTGATCGTAGCCGGTGCGTTCAAGGCGCTGGGCGCGGCCGTCGCCGCGGGCGCGACGAAGGCTGCTGCCGCCGTCAAGTGAGTTTGCTCGAGCGGGCGCCGCGCGGGCGCCGCGCGTGCGGTGCTCGTGAGGGCTGCGAGCAGCCCGCGAGGGTCGGAAGGGTTTCCTTCCGGCCCTTTTTGCATTTCCATCCTCACTCACGGCATGCTCGAGCTCCCGCTCGGTCCACCCGACCGCGCATCGAACACGAAATTCCGGCCAATGAACGCATCAAGGTTCAGCGCGACCGCGTAAGTTCCGCTCGGGATGGAACGCAGCTGCTTGGAAGTTATCCTATGATTTCGTACGCTTAGCGCAGTTTGTTTTTGCCGCCCCTGCGACGGAGGGTGCCAAGAATGGCTGGCACGAAGCATGTAATAGAGTCTTCTCGAACGGCGCGAGACGGTGAATAACCGGAGAGCGCGTTCCCCAAAGATTCGCGTCCAAATGGACGCCCCCCTAACGCACGCTGACAATCCTGGTATTCCTGGTATTCGGGAGAATTCCTATGAACAAGACCACCGACATCATGAAGCTCGTCAAGGACGAAAAAGGCGCGACCACGGTGGAGTACGGCCTGCTCCTCGTCGCGATCCTCCTCATTGTCGCGGGTGCGTTCAAGGCTCTCGGCGCGGCGGTGGCTGCGGGTGCGACCAAGGCGGCTGCTGCCGTCAAGTAGTTTCGTTTAGCGGGTGCTCGTTGCGGTGCCCATGAAGTTGTAGGTAAGTCTTATTGGGTCGGAAGGGTGTTCTCTTCCGGCCCTTTTTTTATTTCCATTCCCCGGTCACAAGCTTGAATCCCATGGTTTGGCGATCGTTGCTCGGATGTTCGCTTGCCTTGGATCTCCGACGACCCGCCAATGAACCCATTCGGGTCCAGTCGAGCCATGCGGCTTGGGCTCGTGCGGGCATGCACCAGCACCGGATTTGCCGGGAATTTCCATAGGTCGACCGCCATGGGGCTTCGCCATGTGGCGGCAGCGTGAGGCGAAACGGCTGGCACGAAGCCTGTAATAGAGTCTCTCCGAGCGGCGCGAGCTGGCGAATGGCCGGAGAGCACGTTCCCCCAAGAATCCCGTCCCAAAAAGACGCACCCCCCTAACGCACGATAACAACCAGGAGAATTCCTATGAACAAGACCACCGACATCATGAAGCTCGTCAAGGACGAAAAAGGCGCGACCACAGTGGAGTACGGCCTGTTGCTCGTTGCGATCCTTTTGATCGTTGCCGGTGCGTTCAAGGCGCTGGGCGCGGCCGTTGCCGCGGGCGCGACGAAGGCTGCCGCTGCCGTCAAGTGAGTTTGAGCGAGCGGGCGCCGCACATGCGGCGCTCGTGAGGGCTGTACGCAGCTCGCGAGGGTCGGAAGGGTTCTCCTTCCGGCCCTTTTTGCATTTCCATTCCCCGCCCACGGCACGCTCGAGCGCCTGCGAGCTCTCGCTCGGTCCGCGCGGCCGCGTCGAACACGAAATTCCGGTCAATGAACGCATCAGGGTTCAGCGCGATGGCGCCAATTCCGCTCGCGACGAAATCTGCGGGTCGGCGGATTTGATTGTAATTTCGACTACTTGACTCGGTTTGTCTTCGGTGCCTCAGCGCGGAAGTGCGCCGAAAGTGGCTGGCACGAAGCCTGTAATAGAGTCTCTCCGAACGGCGCAAGACGGTGAATGACCGGAGGGCACGTTCCCAAAGATTCGCGTCCCAAAACGGACGCCACCCCCTAACGCACGCGAATAACCAGGAGAATTCCTATGAACAAGACCACCGACATCATGAAGCTTGTCAAGGACGAAAAGGGCGCGACCACGGTGGAGTACGGCCTGCTCCTCGTCGCGATCCTCCTGATCGTAGCCGGTGCATTCAAGGCGCTGGGCGCGGCCGTTGCCGCGGGCGCGACGAAGGCTGCTGCCGCCGTCAAGTGAGTTTGGGCGAGCGGGCGCCGCACATGCGGTGCTCGTGAGGGCTGTACGCAGCTCGCGAGGGTCGGAAGGGTTCTCCTTCCGGCCCTTTGTGCATTTCCATCTCCACCCAACGACACACTGAAATCCCACCCGGCAGCACGCGAAGCCGCTCGCGCGATCGCTCGCTCGGTCCGTGCGGTCGCGCATCGCACACGGATTTCCGGTCAATGAACGCATCAGGGTTCAGCGCGATGGCGCCAATTCCGCTCGCGACGAAATCTGCGGGGCCACGGATTTGATTGTAATTTCCGCTAGTTGGCTCGATTTGCTCTTCGGCGCCCCTGCGGGAAAGGCGCCGAAAGTGGCTGGCACGAAGCCTGTAATAGAGTCTCTCCGAACGGCGCAAGACGGTGAATGACCGGAGGGCACGTTCCCCAAAGATTCGCGTCCCGAAACGGACGCCACCCCTAACGCACGCGAATAACCAGGAGAATTCCTATGAACAAGACCACCGACATCATGAAGCTCGTCAAGGACGAAAAGGGCGCGACCACGGTGGAGTACGGCCTGCTCCTCGTCGCGATCCTCCTGATCGTTGCCGGTGCATTCAAGGCGCTGGGCGCGGCTGTTGCCGCGGGCGCGACGAAGGCTGCCGCCGCCGTCAAGTGAGTTTGGGCGAGCGGG
Source organism: Sorangiineae bacterium MSr11954 (assembly GCA_037157815.1). Classification (NCBI taxonomy): domain Bacteria; kingdom Pseudomonadati; phylum Myxococcota; class Myxococcia; order Myxococcales; family Pendulisporaceae; genus Pendulispora; species Pendulispora albinea. The sequence continues at coordinate 9,400,859 of CP089984.1, read as the reverse complement.
CGCCGCGCATGCGGTGCTCGTGAGGGCTGCTTGCAGCTCGCGAGGGTCGGAAGGGTTCTCCTTCCGGCCCTTTTTGCATTTCCATTCCTGCCGCCCTCGCGACCCTCGGAATCGCTGCGCCCGCCCGAGTCACTGCGCCTCCGAATCGCCGCGCCGCGCGCGTCCCCCACGCGCCACGTCCCGCGCCGCATTCGCCATTTGGATCCCCGATTACCCGCCAATGAACCCCCACAAGTTCACGCAATCCCACGCCGCAATCCGCTAATCAACGCCCACGCCCGCTCGCGCCCCGCAAATTCCCGACGATTTTCGCGTCGACCCCGGGGCATCCACTTCGCGCCCGCGGGGGAAGCCCGCAAAAACGTCTGGCACGAAGCCTGTAATAGAGTCTCTCCGAACGGCGCGACACGGTAACTGCCGGAAGCACGTTCCCCCAAAAGCTCCCGTCCCAAAAAGACGCATCCCCTAACCAACGCCAACAACCAGGAGAATTCCTATGAACAAGACCACCGACATCATGAAGCTCGTCAAGGATGAAAAAGGCGCGACCACGGTCGAGTACGGCCTGCTCCTCGTTGCGATCCTCTTGATCGTTGCCGGCGCGTTCAAGGCGCTGGGCGCCGCTGTCGCCGCGGGTGCGACGAAGGCTGCCGCCGCCGTCAAATAAGCACACTTTGGCGGCATCGCATCATGCGGTGTCCGCTTCATTGCAGGTAGGTCCAGACCGGAAGGGATTTCCCTTCCGGTCTTTTTTTTGTCCATGCGCAGATCTTGACACTGTTCGGTGTAACAGTCATGGTGTCTCACATGACACTGTTGCAGCGAGTAGCGGATGTGGTTGGGCTCGTGGCAACGCCGCTGCGGCCATCACACTATTTGGAGCTGGTGCATCCGCTTTGGGGGACGCACCACCTGCAGGCGCGCGTCGAATCGGTGTGGGACGAGACGAGCGACGCGCGAACGCTCACCTTGCGGCCCGGGCGCGGTTTTCGGGCTCATCGCGCCGGGCAGCATGTGCGCGTCGGCGTGGTGATCGGTGGAAGAAGGATGACGCGAACGTATTCGATTTCGTCGTCGCCCGATCGCGCGGATGGCTGCTTCACCATCACCGTGAAGACCTTCGAGGACGCGCGCGTGTCGCGCTATCTCGTGCGCGAGGCGGCGCCGGGGACGTTGCTTTCCATCGGGCAGCCGCAGGGCGATTTCCGGCTGCCCGATGCGACGCCCGTGCGGCCCCTCTTCATCACCGCGGGGAGCGGCATTACGCCCATCATGAGCATGCTCCGCACGTTTGCGCTGCGCCGCGCGATGCCCGACGCGGTCCATATCCATTATGCGCCGCATGCGCGCGACGTCATTTTCGGAGCCGAGCTCGAACGGCTCGCCAAGGCCGAACCCCAGTATCGGCTTCATACCATCTTCACGCGCGATGCCCCCAGAACGACGAGCGCCGTCGCTGAACCTACGAGAGACGTTACTGGAACGACGAGCGCCGTCGCTGAATCCGCGCGAAGCGTCGCTGAACCTACGAGCGCCGTCGCTGAACCTACGCGCGGCGTTGCCGAAACGACGAGAGACGCTACCCGCCGCGCGCGGCACTTCTCAGAACACCAGCTCGAGCACCTGTGCCCCGATTGGCACACGCGAGACGTATGGGCCTGCGGCCCGCAAAGCCTCCTCGACGCGCTGGGTGCCCACTTCGCGCGCGCCGGCCGAGCGGCACACTTTCACGTCGAGCGATTCACGGCAAAGCTCGCAGAGCTCCCGGCCGACGCTGCCGGCGGGACCGTGCGCTTTTGCAAGAGCGGTGTCGAGGCCCGCGCCGATGGAAAGAAGGCGCTCCTGCGGGTGGCCGAAGACGCCGGCATCGCCGCGCCGCACGGATGCCGCATGGGCGTGTGCCATACGTGCGACGCTACCTTGATTGCCGGCTCCGTGCGCGACCTGCGGAGCGGCCTCGAACTCGATGAACCTGGTACGCGCGTGCAGCTGTGCGTCGCGGCCGCTGCTGGAAATGTGGAGATCGAGCTATGAATACGATACGCCGCACCGTGCGCCTTCCCGTTTCCCTCGACGATGCCGAGATCGAAGAGTTCGGCCGCGAGCTCGATACCATTCAAAACGAAATCAAAGCGAGCCTCGGTGAGCGCGACCGACACTACATCTTGCGGCTCATCAAGCTCCAGCGGAGCATGGCGCTCGTGGCGCGGCTCGTCATCTTTGCCAGCATCGCCTTCCTTCCGCGATGGGGCCACGCCGCCGCCGGGTGGGGAGCCTTCTTTGCCGTGTTGGGCCTCGGCACCATCGGCCTCGGGCTGGCCAAGATCCTGGAGAACATGGAGATTGGCCACAATGTGATGCACGGCCAGTGGGATTGGATGCACGATCCGCAAATCAATTCGACCACCTGGGAGTGGGACAACGTTTGCCCCTCCGACCAGTGGAAGCACTCTCACAACGTCGTGCACCATACGTGGACCAATGTGCTCGGCAAAGATCGGGACGTGGGCTACGAGATCTTGCGCGTCACGGGCGAGCAGCCCTGGCACCCGGCGTATTTGTTTCAGCCGGTGTACAACTTCGTTCTCGCCATGTTGTTCGAGTGGGGGGTGGCGCTCCACGATCTCGATATCCACGGCATTCGCCTGCGGCGCGCGATGCTCCCCGAGGATCGGCGGGTGCTCCTCGGGATCGCCAAGAAGGCGTGGCGCCAGGTCATGAAGGATTACGTGCTCTGGCCGCTGCTCGCGGGGCCGTTCTTCTTCTGGGTGCTCGGGGCCAACGCGGTGGCCAATTGGATGCGCAATGTGTGGTCGTACGCGATCATCTTTTGCGGGCACTTCCCGGAGGGGGTTCACGTCTTCACCGAGGAGCAGGTTCGAGGTGAGACGCGCGCCCGGTGGTATTTGCGGCAGCTGCTCGGCTCGTGCAACATCGAGGGCGGCAAGCTGTTTCACGTGCTGAGCGGGAACCTGAGCCACCAGATCGAGCACCACTTGTTCCCCGACATGCCGAGCCATCGCTACGCGGAGGCCTCGCAGCGCGTGCGCGCCCTCTGCGCCCGCTATGGGCTCCCGTACAACTCGGGATCGCTCGCGCGCCAGTTCGGCACGACCACCGCCAAGATCTTTCGATTTTCCCTGCCGAGCGCGCGCGGCGCCGTGCGGAGCGTCGTAAGATGATGCTCACAGAAGCGATGCCCACCGTTCCGAAGACCGACGATACGACCAGCGAGGAGCCGAAGCCCGAAGCGCCCGCCTACACCATCGACGAGCTCGCGGCCATGACGCGGGTGCCCAGCCGCACGATTCGGTTTTATCAATCGCGCGGCGCCCTGATGGCCCCCGAGATTCGGGGCCGGGTGGCCTATTACGGCAAGGCGCACGTCGATCGGCTCAAGCTGATCGCGCAGCTGCAGGACCGCGGGTTGCGCGTCGACGCCATCCGCGACTTCGTGAAGACCATCGAGCGCGGCGAGCTCGATCTCGCCGAGTGGCTCGGCATCGAGCGGCAGATGCAGGCGCCCTGGGGGCACGATCAGCCGCGCACGGTCACCGAGTCGGAGCTGTACGAGCTCGCGGGCACGCATCGCGCGGGGCTCATCGCCGATCTCGCCCGCGCGCGCTTGGTCGAGCGGCGCGGCGACGTGTACCTCTTGGCCAGCCCCGCGCTCCTCGCCACCGCGATGAAGCTCGAGGCGGTCGGCATCGACCTCGATACGGCCGCCGGGGCTTCGGCGATTTTGCGCAAGCACCTGACGCGCGCGGTGAGCGATCTGGTCGACTTCTTCGTGTCGCGCGCCAAGGACGGGCACCTCGACGTGACCAACCCCGACGCGCTCTTCGAGGCGTTCCGCGTGACCGGCATCGAGAGCGTGCGCCTGCTCTTCGCGCGCGAAATGGAGCAGGCGCTCCGCAAATTGCTGGCGTCGGGCAAGGTGGCCGCGCTCTCGGCCCGCGCCCGCAAGCGCAAGAAGACTTAGCGCGGGCTCGCGCGGCGCCTCGGGATCATGCGAGCTCGATGCGCACCAGGGCGAGCGCGCGCACCGTCAGGTCGAACGACACCAGGCCCTTGTCGCGCGTAAACGGGAGGTCGCGATCGCTCGCGCCCGCCGTGGGCTCCGAGAATTGCACGCGAACGGGGGTCTTTCCCTCCTCGGGGATCGAGACGCGGAAGGTGGTGTCTTGCTGCGCATATTGCGCGGCGCCGCCGCCCCGTGTGCCGAGGCCGTACATGCTCGCGCACACCAGCACGACGCCGTTCGGGGCGCGCCGGAGGTCCATCAGCACCTCCTTCGGCGCGGTGCTCGTCACGCGCGCGCCGGCTTTCTCCGCGGTTTGAATGTACTGGGCCAGCATGGCCGGCTCGGTCGTTTGAAGGTACGCCTGGCCCGCGCGGATGGCCGTGTAGGCGACGGTGCCGCGTCCCTTGGCGCGCACGATGAACGAGCCGCTGGTGTTGGCCATGTCGGCGTTGGTGATGCCGATCGCGCGAAGGAAGGACGCGTCGGTTCGCGCGGTGCCGTGCTCGTCGTAGTAGCCGCCCTCTTGGCCCGTGACGATGACGGTCCCGCCTTGGGTGACGTATGCGTCGAGCATTTGAATGGTCGCTGCCGAGAGCGACGCGGGGCTGGGGATCGCCAAAAGCTTGTAGGATGCAAGCATTTCCGGGGTCGCGGCGGCGATGGGCAGCGCGTCGAAGGGGACGTGCGCGTGGATGAGCGCCTTGCACGTGCCCCGGTAGTCCGCGAGGTATTCCATCTTCAGCGCGGAGTCCTGCTTTTCGGCCGACCACCAGAGATCGTCGGCCTCGTAGAAGGAGGCGTAGAGCCCCACGCCCGAGTTGCGATCGAGGAAATCGCGGCTGGCGGGGGAGAAGAGCACCGCCGCGCGGTTGGCGCCGGGCAAGCTGTAAAGGTCCTTCTGCGCGTCCATCCACCGGTACATGCGTTTGCGGTACGCATTTCCCACAGTGGTGCACATGAGCGGGATCTTCGTCTCGTAGGGGTTGTTGCGGGTGGCGATGGCGAGCGCCATGACCCGCTCCGCGTCGTCCTCCTCGCGGCCGTAGGTGAAGATCCACGACGGTTGGCCGAACGACGAGCCGCTGCCGTGCCGCATCATGACGGCCATGCAAATCCAGTCGTCGGCGGTGCCGCCGCGCATGGCGCTCCCATCGCTCACCGCGTCGACCTCCCAGACGCGGACCAGCTCCCCGGCGTGCGCGAAGGCTCCGTCCAGTCCCTGGATGGTCCCCCCGTTGTAGTCCATGGTGACCGTCTCGATGATGGCCTCGGCGCTGGCCTTCACCGATTTGACGGCGCGCAGAATGGCCTGCTCGAAATCGAAAATGAGCTGGTGGCGCCAGAGCACCCAGCGGCGGAAGACGGGATCGTCCCAATTGACTTGGCCCGGTAGCACCATGCCGGTGTCGTTTTTGAACTTGGTGCGGCAAGCCTCGTTGGTGCACGGCCAAACGCCCTCGATGTCCGACAAAAGAGGCACGTCGCCCCAAACGCCATCGAGCCGGGTGGCGGTGAGGCGCCGGATGCGATCGAGGTAGTAGTCGAGATAGCCCGTCAGAGGGCACGTCCAGGCGCTCTCGACCCCCGGATCGACCCAGAACACGCGCCCGCCGCCGCCGACGAACATATTGGGCTTTCCGTCGATGCCGATTTGCAGCCAGTCCGGGTGCTCTTTGCTCAGCACGTGCGGGGCGGTGGCCGCCTCCGCGCTCAGCACCTCGAGTGTCGGATAATATGCGACGCACCGCATGCCGCGCAGGTGGGAGCCGTAGGCCACCAGATCGAGCACGGCCAGCTGCTCGTCGAACTCGGAGTTGGTCAAATAGGCCGAAAGATCGCAGTCGGCCTCGACCACGTTGACCCCCGAATCGGCGAGGATATCGAGCTGCTCTCCGAGCTCGTGGGGTCTGGCGTCGATCATCACCTCGAACCCCGCGGTGCGTGCGTCGCGCACCCAGTGCTCGGGCGGGGCCTTGGGCGGACCGTCGGGCTCGATGCCGCCGGCCGCCGAGCCTTTGGGGAGGCATCCCGCGAGGCCCGCGCCGCTCAGGCTCCCCAGGCCGAGCGGGGCGGCGCCCATGGTGAGCGCCGCGGCGCCCATGCGCAAAAAATCACGGCGGGCCATGCCGCGCTCGAACGGCGGCGCGGGCGCGGGGGACTGTCCATCGGAGGGGATCCAGAGCGAGCGGGGGCGGCGAAGCTTACGGCGTCGAAGCAGCGACATCGAGCTCTCAGCTTAGGGGAACCGCCGGCCTGGCGCGGTTTTTTTGTAGCTGAACGGATTTTGGCCGGGCGGGGGGCACGACTTGGCCGCGCACCGGCCATTGTGCACGGCCGCTACAGCGTATTGAGGAACGCCAAGACGTCCTGGCGGTCCTGGGTGCTCAGCCTCGTGAAGGCGTCGCGCGCCTCCCGGCCTTGGCCGAGGTGATTCACGATCGCCTGCTCCACGGTGAAGGCGCTGCCGTCGTGGAGGAAGCTCTTGATCGCGCGCAGCCCCCACAAGGGCGCGGTGCGCATGAGGGTCCCCGTTGCGCCGTCCTGTGTGATGCCGTCGCCCATCGTGCCCATATCGTGGAGCAGGAAATCCGAATAGGGGTGGAAGGTGACGCGGTCGAGCGCGCGGGATGGATTCGGTCCGGTGGTGAGGTTGGCCACGTGGCAGGTCTGACAGCCGATGTTGTTGAACAGCGTTCGTCCGCGGGTCGATCGCGCATCGAGCGGAAGAGCCGGTGGTGGGGCGAGGAAGGTCATGAAATCTTCGAAGAGCTGCACGTCTTCTCCGAGCTCGTCGTTGATGCCGGGGGTGGGGTTGCAGCGCGCGAGGGCGGCGCAATCGCCCTGAGGGCAATTGTCGGTCGGGAATTCGGGGCTGGTGATGCCCATTTCATTCACGTAAGCGTCGCCGGAGAATTGATGCAGATTCGGGACATGGTCCTTCCAGCCGAACCGGCCCACCGCCAGCCGATTGTTTCGGATGTCGCGCACCATGTTGAGGACTCCAGCCTGCCTCGGGGAGTTCGCCGCCTGGGAGTCCCGGAGCGCGATCAACGTGCTCTCGGGCAACGCGTCCACGAGCCCGAACCCGAACAGCGGCGTCGTTCGTCGTTTGGCGACGATGGTGGAACCAGCTGGGATCTGTTCGTTTCGGAAAGTACAATCTCCCGCTTGGCCGATACCGTTCGATTGGATCAGCGAGCCGCCCGCTCGTGCGAGTGGGTCGAATTTGCCATTCACAATCGTTCCAACTCGTTGTTCCAGAATGGTGGATCCGCCGCCGATGGCCGGATCGGTGTGGCACTGGCCGCACCCCGTATCGTTGAATACGGGGCCCAGGCCGTCGGCCGGTTCTTCGGTCGCCGAAAATTCTTCGAGACCGGCTCGGAATCGCGCTAATTCACTTTCGCTCAAACCAGGTAACGGATCGCCGAATACCAACGCCGTCGCCGTCGATTGCGCGGTGTCTTTCATAATTTCGGATTCACCGTTGGCGATGCAACTCATTCCCGTTGCCGTCGCACCGATGCAAAGAATCGGTACGACCGACTTTGTCCACATGACTGACCTCCTTTGGAGACTCCCGCGCCGTCGTCCCTTCGGTCGGCACGCGCGGCGTACCATGACGCCGTGCATGAGGGCACTCTCGCATTCGTCCGCTCGCGACGATCACCGTCGCGGCAACTCAATTTCCGTCGCGCGCGGGAGCGCGACGAGCAACTGCACGATGCACTGGGCGTGCCGCGGCCGCCGTTGGTGTCATTCGGTCTCTGATGCCATTCCGCGAACGGCACACACGTTTACCCTGATCGCCGCGATCCTGAACGCCGTGATCGACGAGATCGTGCTCAACCAACTTGGCAGGATAGATATCCGCGGTATCTTTCGCTCGTGAGGGGCATATCGCGCAGATGATCGGTCGGATCACGGGTGCCGCGCTCCGTGCATATCGCACCATTTGTCTTATCACTGGTCTGGTTCCGGACCGCGCGCCGCCTTCCTCGTTTGTGCGGGATTTATTGTGGATTCGTGAGTCTTAACGATTTTTAAACTCGAGATATCGAAGCTCACCTGTGTGGAGGGAATCCCCAACATGAAACCAATACCGTGGTTTGCACGATTCATACCGCTTCCTTTTTATCTTTTCTGTATGTCGTGTTTGATAGGTTGTGCAGACGCATCGCTTTCGACCGCAGATTTGGCCGCAGATTCGACCGAAGAGTCGTCGGATTTTGTGAGCGCATCGTCGACGATGTCGGTGGAATCAGGCTTGTCCCATGAAGCGTATGCTGGCGCAGACGAGGGCGAAGAGGCGTTTCCGCCTGCCGTGGTCGACGAGCAGCCCATCGCGCCGCGCATCGTCGATTTGACGATCGATTCTCGGGCTCTGCGCGCTCGGACCAAGGTGCGGTTGATTCTGCCGAAACGCTTTTATGCGGATGCGCGCCGGCGGTGGCCGGTGCTCTACTTACTTTACGGATGTTGTGACGACTACACGGCATGGACCCGTGAAACCGACATTGCCGCGCTCACCGCGAACACGGACGTGTTGGTGGTGATGCCGGAGGCCGATCGCGTGGGCTGGTATTCGAACTGGTGGAACCATGGTCGCGGTGGACCGCCGGGATGGGAGACCTTTCACCTCACCGAGGTGCGATCCATTCTGGAGCGTTCGTATCGGGCCAGCGGTCGCCGCGCGATTGCCGGATTATCCATGGGCGGTTTTGGTGCGCTCTCGTATGTAGCCCGACATCCCGGTATGTTCAGCGCCGCCGCTTCGTTCAGCGGTGTGATCGATACGCGTTTTCGCGATACGCCCAAGTTGCTGCAGGAGCTGGTGGCCGCCCACGGTCGCGATCCTTTGGCGCTTTGGGGCGATCCCAAGAAGCAAGAGTGGATCTGGCGCGTGCACAACCCGGCCGACCTGGCTTTTTTGCTGCTCGGCACCCCGCTCTACATTTCGTGCGGCAATGGGAAGGCCGGGCCCCTGGATCCGCCCGGCCAGCCGGACGATCCAAACGAGGTGCGTTGGAACGCCATGAACGTGGAGTTTGCAAAAAAGCTGCGGTTCCTCGGCGCCAATGTGCGGGTCAACCTCTACGGGCCGGGTACCCACACATGGCCCTACTGGCAGCGTGAAATGCACATCGCGTTTCCGATGCTGATGCGTGCGATTGGCGCGTAGCCCGATCGATCAGAGCGGGTTCCAGCCGAGCGCGCCCTTGCGCGAGAAGACGGCCATGGCGCGTCCGAGCACCATGTCGCGGGCGACGAAGCCGAAGTCACGGCCATCGTGGCTGTCGCCGCGGTTGTCGCCCATCACCAAGAGCTGCCCGGCCGGGACCTCCGTTTCGGGCAGCTCGGTGCCGCCGAGCGAGCCAAGCGCGTGCACCCGGCCATCGAGCGACTCGGCGATCTGGCCGCCATCGCCCACCGTGGTGGGCTGCACCACGCCGTTGATGGTGAGCAGCCCCTCGTGAACGCCGACCCGGTCGCCGCCCACGGCCACCACCCGTTTGAGCAGCACGATGCCGCTCTCGGGCGACTCGAGCACCACCACATCGCCGCGGGCGGGGGCGTGGAAGGTGATCATTTGCACATGGGTGAGCGGGACGCGTAAGCCGTAGGCGAGCTTGGAGACGACGATGCGGTCGCCCGGGTGCACGGTGGGCTCCATGGATCCGGAGGGCACTCGGTAGTGATCGGCGAAGGAAGATCGCGCAACGAAGACGATGGCGGTCGTCGCGAGCACCGACACGAGCTCGCGGGGGATGCGTGAGGGGGAGCGTAGAAGCCGCATGGCCGCATCAACAGCCGATTCGCGCGATTCATTCCCGCGCCGAAGCGCACGCGATGCGGGGCTCTTTCCCGGCGAAGTCGCCCGGCATACGTTGGGCCGCCTCGGTCTGTTCTTGGTTACCAGCACACCGGGGGGTTACGGGTGGATACGCGCGAGCAATTCACGAGTAGCTCGCGCGTCTCATTCGCCTCAGGCGACTCGTTCGTCCAGCGTGATTCGCTCGCCTCGCGCGACTCGTTCGTCCGGCGTGATTCGCTCGCCTCGTGTGACTCGTTCGCCCGGCGTGATTCGCTCGCCTCGTGTGACTCGTTCGCCCGGCGTGATTCGCTCGCCTCGCGTGACTCGTTCGCCCGGCGTGATTCGTTCGCCTCGCGTGATAACGCACCAAGCCCCGCCCGAGGCACGGCGCTGATGATCCCGTTGTTCCAGCGCGCTCATTCTAGTTTTGTGCGTGCGCATTAGGAACCGTTAGGTTCCATTTGCTCGGGTTAGGAACCGTTCGATTCCATTCGTTCGCGTCGTTCGCGGTTAGGAACCGTTGAGATCCGTTCGTTCGCGTCGTTCGCGGTTAGGAACTGTTGAGATCCGTTCGTTCGGATTAGGAACTGTTTGATTCCATTCGTTCGGGTTAGGAACCGTTCGATTCCATTCGTTCGGGTTAGGAACCGTTGGGATCCGTTCGTTCGGGTTAGGAACCGTTGGGATCCGTTCGTTCGGGGTGAGGAACGTTGAGATCCATTCGTTCGGGATAGCGACCGTTGGGATCCGTTCGTTCGGGGTTAGGAACCGTTCGGTTTCATACGTTCGGAGTGAGGAACGTTGAGATCCATTCGTTCGTGATAGGAACCGTTCGGTTTCATTCGCTCGGGTTAGGAACCGTTGGGATCCGTTCGTTCGGGATGAGGAACGTTGAGATCCATTTGTTCGGGATAGGAACCGTTCGATTCCATTCGTTCGGGGTTAGGAACCGTTGGGATCCGTTCGTTCGGGGTGAGGAACGTTGAGATCCCTTCGTTCGGGATAGGAACCGCTCGGTTCCATTCGTTCGTGATAGGAACCGTTCGATTCCATTCGTTCGGGATAGGAACCGCTCGGTTCCATTCATTTTCGTTAGAAACCGTTAGTTGTCGCCGGAACGCGTTAGTTCTCGGCGGGGCTGAAAATGAGCGGGTAGGTTACGCGCACGGTGCCGCCCTCGGGGCTGGGAAAGGCGAGGGCGTAGAAGCTCTGGACCACGCAGCTGCGCACGCGCTCATCGGGTAGATCACTCCCGCCATCTTGCGCCAAGGAAACGGCGCCGTTCCGGTCGATGACGAACTTCACGCGCACGTGACCGTTGAGCGATGGGTTGTCCCGTAGCCCATGCTCGTAGCAAAGACGGTAGCGGCCCGCGTTTTGACGGACGATGCGCTGAATGACCTCCGGCGGAATGCGCCCCATGGCCTCGAAGCCGCACGCTTGATCGCCGCAGGTGCGGATGCGCGGCGGCTTGGGAACGTGGGCGCCGAGAATCGGTGAGCTCCCGATGCCGCGCCCATCGCCTCCCGGTCCCCGCCCGCAGTTGGGCCCCACGCAGTGTCCAAGGTGATCGTCGAGCTGGTGCCCGAGCTGACCGATGTCGCCCACCCCGATGCCCTGACCGCAATGGACCGAGCCGGCGGGGCATCCACCCTCGCCGGTGCCCGACAGCCCGAGCCCCCCGATGCCACCGTTGTCGCCCGGATCGTTGCCCCACATCGCGCCGAGGTGGCTCTCACGGTCGGCGCCGCGAAGGTTTTCGCCCCAGGGCACCACCGGCGCGTTGGGATCGGACAGCGACGATGTCGCCAGTATCCCGAGGAGGCCGAAATCACGCACCTGCGCGAGCTCCATCGCGTGAGCCTCCCGCGAGAGCGTCGCCTCGTGCGGCTTGGCGTCGCCTCGCGCGCTCCAGTACCCGTGGGTGGTCGGCGCGTTGACGCGGCCCATGATGCCCGACTCGTTCAGCGCCTGTTTGCCGGAGGCGTCCGACTCGGCGGGGCCGCCCGCGGGGCCCGCGCTCTCCTGCTGCGCGTCGCGCTCGCGTTCGGCCGCGCTGAGCAAGTATTTTTGCATCGTGTAGATTCGGTCGCGCACGATGGCTTCATCGTCGTCGGCCCCCAGCGACGGAAGGAACATGGCGAGCGAGCCGACGAGCATGGCGTGCACGGCCAGCGACGTCCCCACGCTCCCGAGCGCGCTCTCTTTCAGCGCCGCCCACCACGCAAAGGGCACGTGCCGTCCAGCGGGAACGAGCCGCAGGCGGATGCGAAACGGACCGAGCTCGATGAGCAGCGGTGCATCGCGCCCGAGCGCCGCGCTGCCGGCGGCGAGCAACTCGACGCGATCGCTGCCCACGTGTGGAGGGGGGAGCTGCGAGGTGGGCACGCAAAATGTGCAATCTGCACGTTCTCCGATGGACACCCCAGCGCCCGCGGGGAGATGGCGCACCTCGAGGACGTCGTCTCCCCACGAGAGCGTGGCCTCGATTTGGTCCAGGTCGTCGCGTTCGAGCGAAGCGAAGAACTCGGCGTCGTTATTCGAGTGAATCATGGCCGTCGTCATCACGCACCTATCCTCTGCACAGCGCACCGGCGTGCTCGCGCACCCTCGTGTTCGGGCGCTCGTAGGGTGAGACAGACGGGGCGGGCAAAGGTTCCGCGCGATCGAAAAAAAAGAACGAGGCCGCCGGCGGCGTACTAGGAGTTGGGCATGGACCGTTACGAGCTCAATGGCGTTCCCGTGGGACTGAACGACATGCCCATCGTGTCGCGGATTGCCTATGGTCATTTTTCGACGATGCAGGTCCGCGGTGGCGCCGTACGCGGCTTGGGGTTGCACCTCGAGCGGCTTCGAACGAGCAGCCGCGACCTCTTCGGCACCGAGGTCGATCCCGCGACCGTCCGCGCCTACCTTCGCCATGCCCTCGAGGGGGTGGACGCGGCTTCCGCTCGGATCAACGTGTTCCCCCGCACCATGGATTGGATGGCGCGCTCCCGCGACCCCATTCCGCTCGACCTGCTCGTGACCGTCTCCTCGCCGCGGATGCCCCCATCCGGCGCGCCGCGCGTGAAGTCGGTTCGCTTCGAGCGTTCGTTGCCGCACATCAAGCACATTGGCATTGGGCTGGCGCTCCTGGAGCACGGCCGCCCGGCCATGGCGGCCGGTTGGGACGATGTTCTCTTCGTGGATGGAGAAGGCCGGATTGAGGAGGGCTCCGTCTGGAATGTCGGCTTCTTCGATGGCTCGCGCGTCGTCTGGCCGAGCGCGCCGGCGCTCCCCGGCATCACCTTGCAGCTCGTTCAGAAGGGGCTCGAGGCCAAAGGGATCCCCTCCGAAACGCGCGAGGTGCGGCTCGAGGCGCTTTCATCGTTTCGCGCGGCGTTTCTGACCAGCACTGTTTCGATCGCGCAATCCATCGGATGCATCGACGATACGGTGTTTGCCTCGGATGGGGAGCTCATCGCCCAACTGGTCGCATGTTACGAATCGAATCCTCTGGAGCCGGTGTAGTTCTTCGATGATGGAGCGCGGCGATGGCGCGATGCGGTACCATGTCCATACTCCACCATGACGCACGCATCGGATCTCCACGTCGAGCGAATTGGTTCCGGACCTCCTCTCCTCTTGATTCACGGCATCGGCAGCCGCGCCGGCGTATGGAAGCCGGTGGTCGCGCGGCTGGCCCGCGAGCGCGAGGTGTTTGCCATCGATCTCCCCGGTTTTGCGAGCTCGCCGCCGCTCCCAGCGGGAACGAGCTCGAACGTGCACACGTTGACCGACGCGGTCGAAGCCTGGATTCGAAAGACGGGGCTCGATCGCCCGCGCGTCGCCGGTAACTCGCTCGGCGGCGCCATCTCGCTGGAGCTCGCGCGCCGCAACGCCGTGCACTCGGCGGCGGCGCTCTCCCCGGCGGGCTTCTGGATCCCCATCGAGCGCAAATATGCGCAGTCCGTACTTCGGAGCGCGCGCTCCATCGGCCGGCGTGTTCGTCCATTTGCACCGCGCCTGGCGCGATCGAGGACCTTGCGCAGCTTGCTCGCGGGCCCGTTCTTCGCGCGCCCATCGAGGCTCGACGTCGACGACGTGCTCCTCGACTTGACCGCGCTGCTCGACGCGCCGGCGTTCGATGAAACGTTGGACTCGGCTCAATTGTACCGCTTCGCCCGCGGCGAAGAGATCCACGTGCCGGTGACGATCGCATGGGGAACGCGCGACCTCCTCCTTCTGCCGCAGCAAGCTTGGCGCGCGAAGCGTCTTCTTCCCAATGCACGGCACGTTCCGCTGCACGGATGCGGTCACGTGCCGATGGCCGACGATCCGGAGGCGGTGGCCAACGTCCTTCTTCTTCACTAGCTCAGGTATACGGACTTGCAGGCAGCCCCCCGAAAACGGGATAACATCGCATCATGCGACGTTCGATAGGACACCGGAAGAAGGCGGTCTTCGTAGTTCTCACGGCAGCTCTTTTCGGGCTCGGCTCCCTCACCGCGCTCGGATCGTCGGGTTGCAAAAAAGAAACACGCTGGGATCAAGCGGCGGCGACCACCACCTCCGAGGCGAGGGCCGCGGCCCGTGAGGAGGCCGGCCTCCCGCCCGCGCCCGAGGTGAAGCAGACCAAAGGCGCGGCGTTCAATACGCTCTTTCCTGGGGATGGAACCGACGGCTACAAGCGGGTCTTCACCCAGGAGAAAGAAGGCTTCGCCGAGGCCAAGCTCCAGAAAGACGGCAAGGACGTCGCCACCTTGAGCCTCTCCGATTCCGTGAACGACGACCAGGCCAAGGGCAAATTCGAAAAGGCCACGGAAAAGGTAGACGCTTATCCCCTCATCACCGTGGGAAAGAACCAATCGGCGCTCCTGGTCAACGGGCGCTATCAAGTCAAAGTGTCGAGCCAGACCCTCGATGCCACTGCGCGCAAGTCGCTTTTGTCGAAGTTCGATTTGGGCGGCATCGCCCGGCTCTGAACCGTCTCGTCATTGCCACCAACCTCGGGAGAAATACGTCATGAGCAAACCTCTTCACGAACTGCTCCAGGAATTGCCGACGACGAACGTCACCACCACCGTGCTCAAAGCGCTCGACTACCTCGTTCCGGGAGAGTGGCAGAACATCACCAGCATCGAAGAGATGATCAAGAGCGTCACGGGCGAGGACGATCAGGCGCTCGTGCAACAAATCGGCGATCGCGCCATCATGCTCTACAACGACTCCGCGCAGGGCTACCAGCGCGCCGTCTCCATCTACCAGCTCGTCGATCACGTGGGCGCCGCGGCCGGCGCGGCCTCGCTCGGCCACAAGCTCGGTGAATCCTTCAAAATCCTAGGCTTCCTCGAGAAGATCACGCCCAAGCCCGACACCGCCCAGGCCATCGACGCCGCCGTCAAGTTCGTGGCCGAAATGGCCGCGTTCTGTTACTCGAGCGGCATCCCCGGCGACAGCGTCGGCGACTTCGCCGCCTCCCTCGTCAACGCCGCCAAGGAAGATGCAATTCGCTTCGCCGCGTGGATTTCCTTCGACTGCGTCATCCCGCTGGGGCCCGACTTCATGAGCACCCTGCTCGGCAAGGTCAGCGAATTGAGCGAGGGCGAGCTCGGACAAAACAGCCGCTTCTCGAAAATCGCCGAATACCTCCCCGGCGGCATCTCCGAGAAAAAGGCGCTCGTCACCTCCACCTTGGAGGCCTCCCGCGGACAAATCGAGCGCTTCGTGGCCGACAAAGGCATCTCGCGCGAGAGCCTGATCGACCGCATCAAAGGCTATGTCGACGTGGCCGAGGCCAAGCTCGATACGGTGGCGGCCGTGCTGGACATCACCACGAACTACTTCGAGCACACCGGCATTCAATCCGTGTCGCGCCGGCTGGTCTCACGCGCCTACGGTGAAATTTGATGAGCTGAGCCGGGGGTTGGAGGGCGGTTCGGGCCGGAGCATCCGAGGTGGTGCCTTCCGGCCCGAACGCGAAAGGAGTCACGCTTTGCGGTGTCGAAACGACGCGGCGAGGGCTTCGCTTTGGCGTGCCAGAATTCCGACATCGCTCCCGACGGCCACGAAGGTGAAGCCTGCATCGAGGTAACGGTTTGCGTCATTTTCGTTCGGGGCCAGGATGCCCATGGCCTTGCCGGCCGCAATCCCGCGCCGGGCACCGGTAGCGATGAGCTCTTGGACGGCGGGAGCGGCCGGATTGGCGATGTGTCCGAGATCGGCGGAGAGATCGTACGGGCCGATGAAGATGCCATCGATGCCGGGCGTTGTGGCGATGGCCTCGATATGGGAAATGGCTTCGGCGGTCTCCGCCTGCACCAGCACACAGATGTCATCGGCGGCGCGCTGCACGTAGTCGGGGGTGCGGCCAAATCGATTGGCGCGATTTGCCAGCGAGAGACCGCGGATACCGGCGGGTGGGTAGCGGGTGGCCGAGACGATGGCGGCGGCCATGGCTGCGTTTTGCACCATGGGCACCAAGATTGAGCGCGCGCCGGCGTCCAAGTAACGCTTGATGGCGACGGGATCGGCGATGGGAATGCGGACCACTGGCTCGACGGAATAGGGCGCCATCGCCTGGAGTTGATGAACGACATCGGGGAGCTCGTTTGGCCCGTGCTCAGAATCGATCACGATCCAGTCGAAGCCTGCGCCGGCAATGACCTCGGCGACGAGGTGGCTGCACAAGCTGCTCCACAGGCCAATCTGCGGGCGGCGCTCTCGGAGGGCAATCTTGAAGCGGTTCGTAGTGTCCACACACCGAGCATGCCCGTGGTAACCTCGTTCGGCAACATGCAGCGCGAGGTGCGGCATTGACGGCAGCGGTGCAGTCCTTCGAGCCCGGCACCATCCTTTTGGGACGGTACCGCGTGGAAAAAATCGTGGGCCGCGGCGGCATGGGCGTGGTGCTCGCAGCATGGGACACCGAGCTCTTGCATCACGTCGCCATCAAGGTGCTCGTCGGCTTGGCGTTCGCCGACAGCGAGCCGGTCGAGCGCTTCATGCGCGAAGCGCGCATCACCGTCAAGCTCACGAGCGATCACGTCGTCCGCGTGATCAACGCGGGCACCTTGGAGTCGGGCGCACCCTACATCGTGATGGACCTGCTAGAGGGCCACGATTTGGGCGGCACCCATCACCCGCTCGCGCCCGCCGTCGCCGTCGACTACGTGCTGCAGGCCATCGACGCCGTGGCCGAGGCGCACGCGCAAGGCATCATCCACCGCGATCTCAAGCCGTCGAACTTGTTTCTCGCCACGCGCACGGGCGCATCGCCCATCATCAAGGTGCTCGATTTCGGCATCTCCAAGGCGTCGCCGCTCGAGGGCGATCCTTCGCTCACGGGGACCACCTCGATCATGGGCTCCCCGCGCTACATGTCCCCCGAGCAATTCCGCTCGGCCAAGCTGGTCGACGAGCGCACCGACGTGTGGGCCCTCGGCGCCATCGCATACCACTTGATGAGCGGCGCTCCTCCCTTCGAGGGCAGCTCCGTGGGCGAGGTATTCGAGGCCGTCTCGACGCGCGAGCCCATTCCTCTTCGCGGGCGGCGTCCCGAGGTGCCGATGGGGCTCGAGCACGTCATTGCGCGCTGCTTGCAGAAAAATCCGAAAGAGCGATTTCAAACGGTCGCCGATCTTGCGCAAGCGCTGGGCCCATTCGGCACCGGTGAGTGGCAACGCTGCGTGGTGCGCGCGATGAAGCTGCTCGAAGGGAAATCGACGCAGAACTTGCATGCGGTGTGGATGATGCCGACCGAGACGGCTATCGCGCCGCCCGCGCCGAGCGCCGTGCCGCCTGCGCCGGAGCCGCCTTGGCGTTCGAAGCGGTGGCTTGCCTTGGGGTTTGCGGGGTTGTTCGCGTTGCTCCTGTCGGCCACGGCGCTCGGGGCATTCTTGGCAATCGCGTGGACGAAGCGGCATCCGCCGGCCGCCCCGGCGGGAATGACGGATCCTGTCGGGGCCGTGACGGGCGGGCCGGTCTTGTCGTCGGCGGCCGTGGATAGTGGTGTGGCGGCGGCGGATCTTGCGGATGCGGGCGTGGAGGATGCTGGGGCGGCGGATGCGGCATCGATCGTTGCGGTGGGCGTTTCTCTGACGCCGGGCGTGGCGCCGTCTTCATCGGCGACGGTGCAAACGGGGCGGGGGACGGGGATCTCTCCGGTCGCATCGAGCTCGTCGGGCGCATCGAATTCGACAAACGGGTCGAACGCATCGAACGGGTCGAAGCGACGTGTGCTCACGGATTTTCAACGGAGTCGGCTGCTTGGCCATTATTCGACCTTCGACGGCGCCAGCGGCTTCGTGCTCGATCGGCTCGAAGATCCGTGGAGGGCGAAGCTCGACGGAGAGTCGAGCGTGAAAATCCTGAAATCCCGTCCGGGATCGTACGGCACCATGGAGTACGTAAACGCAAACGGCGAAAAGGCGAACGGGGAGAACGACTTTTGGATTCGCGTTCAGAAGGACACGGGTGAAGTCCTGCTGTTCGACGGGCCGAAACAGTTCGAAGGCGTAAAGGTCGTCCGCGACGCGGACGCGCGTCCGCTGCGGTAAAGAACGGCGTCGTGCTTCTTGCGCGGCGGTTGGTTTCCCGCTGGCGGCAAATATGGTCGATATTGACCATTGTCACGAACGCGTGCCGCCAAGGCTGGCAGCACGCGACGCGACGTACTTTCTGTTCGAAGCCGCAGCCGCCCGACGCACCTCGACCAACTTACGCGACCGCGAGCAACCATTAGGCACGAAGTGCGTCTCTCGAGACCCATCCTGCCGCAAACTGGCGACTGTGTGCAGTCGCTTTCGTCAGTGCAGGCCCCCCGGCAACTCTCCCGACGCCTTCGACGTCGCACCGCCCGCGGTACCATCCACCGAAAACGTAACGGTCGTCGCTTCGCCGACCCGATTGAACGACGCGATCACCTGCGTGCCGCCCCGTCGATACGAGCGCGCATCGGCGAACGCGCCCGCCACGGCGGACGAAGAGACCCAGCCCTGCGCGACCATGTCCGCATCTTGCGCCGCGACGGTGTCCGGAAGTGCCGTGCGCGCCTCGTAAATTCGTACGCCATACGGCTCGCCGTCGAGCGAAGCGGAGAACACACGCCTCGAGCCGCGCGGACGCGGAATGCCCGGAAGGTCGTCGCCTGGCGCATCGCCTTCATCCGGAAAGAGCGACTCGAACGGCGTCGATGACTCGGTCGCAATCGTGAACACGCTCGTACCTGCGCTGCCCGCATCTTTCACGAGCGTATAGCGCACCAAGGTACCCGACCCCCCGTTCCGCGGATGCTTCTCCCGAAACGTGCACAGCATGGCGCTCGCCCCTTGCCCATGCTCGGTGTCGACCCGCTCGAGCCCAATCGCCTCCGGAGCTACGGCCAACCCGTCCGCCGCCGCCCCCGGCTCGCCCGTGCCGAGCATCGTACCCGGCGACGAGCTCTCACACTCCCCACGAATTTGCGCGAGCGCATCGGCGATAGACCCGTGCATCGCACTCGTACGAAAGAAGACGCGCTCGCCGTTGATGCGCACGTGGTGCGCCGTTTTCACCTGCCGGGCAACGGACGCCAGCTCGGCCTGGAGCGCCTCGAAGCGGGCGAGCACCGCTTTCGCTTCCCGCCGCTCCCGCATCGCATGCCCGGCGAGGGGAACTGCACACGCCACCACGACGAGACCGCCGAGGAGCTCGCCCCGAAAACGCGATAGCACATTACGGATTGGGCCCATATCCGCGGATGGTGGTGCCGAAAATAGATGTGCGGTACAAGTTGATGCTCGGAAGGGGTGAGTCCTTGGGGCGCTCCAGGCACGCCATCGAGCGATCCCCGGTAAACGTATGTGTCCCTTGGCCTACCAGCCGGTGCGGCGTGACCCCGCCCACCGACGACGTGGCGAAGGCCCCCGTGAACGGCTCGAGGTAAATGGGAAATGTCTTCTCCGAACCGATTCCCATTCCGGCGATCAGCGAGACGATCTGCGACGCCGGGAGCTTCCCATTGGGGCGCACCGACAAATTGCTCTGCAAGTTCTGCACGGCAGAGGACGGATTCGCCGAGCCCTGGCAGTAGTTCATCGCGCTCTGCACCGACGACTGTTGCACGGCGTCTTCCGCCCCGCGGCGCGCGGAGGTGGCGTCGCCGACGTACTTTTCGCCGAGGACCAGGACCGCGAACCAGGCCATGACGGCGGCCGCCTCGACCGTCATCGAGACATGGGAGAAGCCGCGCTGCCTCGCCCTTCGTGCGTATTTGCGTACGATGCTCATTGTCCACCCTTGTCGCGGCACGCGACCATGGCGTATTTCCAGGCTGCGACGAATGGCTGTT
Organism: Sorangiineae bacterium MSr11954; assembly: GCA_037157815.1. Taxonomy (NCBI): domain Bacteria; kingdom Pseudomonadati; phylum Myxococcota; class Myxococcia; order Myxococcales; family Pendulisporaceae; genus Pendulispora; species Pendulispora albinea. Next base: position 9,380,708 of record CP089984.1, on the reverse strand, counting down.
GATCGTGCTGCACGCTCGCGAACTCGCTCCCCGCACCATCGGGGAAATACCACTTTGCGCACGATTGGTACTCGTGGCGCTGGTGCATGCTCGACGACTTCGACGCTTGGCCGAAGCTCACTAGGCTGCGGACCGCGTCCGAGATGTTGGCGATCGTCTTGTTCACCTCGGCCGAGGAGAACGTGGACGCGCGCATGCTGTCGGCGTGGTTCCAGTCGGAGTCGGTGGGGGCGTGCGTGGCGCCGCCCAAGCTCGATTCGCTGAAGTTTGCAGGTAATCCGGCCTTGTGCAGGTAGTCCGTCGTGTTCGACTCCAGCTTGTCGCTCTCGCACTTCTCGCGATCGAAGCTGCACGTGGTGATCGACGCGCTCACGCACTTGGCGTACGGCTGCACGTCGCTGGAGAAGACGGGGCTGCTCGGAGACTCGTCCTTCTTCGACTCTTCGTTCCTCTTCACGCCGCGTCCGGAGCCGCGGTCACCGAGATACGTCCGGTTATCGTAGCCGCCGTTCTCGGAGGCGAACTGCATGTGCGCGTGTTGAATCTGCGCCTGCATGCGCTCTTGGATCTCGTTGCACTGCTTCTGCGTGTCTTTGCTGATGCTCGGGATCTGCGGCAGCTTGATGTTCTCCGAGTTGGATCCGGACCCGGACCCGGACCCGCCTAGAGACGCCAACGACTGCCCTTCCTTCATGGCGCCGCAGATGACCTTCGGCAACGTCGCCACCAGCGTGCGCGGCAGCTCCTGAAGCAAATTCTCCATCAAGATGGGGAACGCGTGGCCCGGCATTTCGGTCGGGAGCGCGTCTTTCTGCGCGAGCGTGCACGATACGGGGGTGTTGTCCGTGCCCCAGATGTTGCCGCTCGTCGATGGATCTTCGGCGCGCAAACTTACGTTGCGATCGGTGGTCGTGGAGCGGACCTGTTCCATCGCGTCGAGCGACGTCACTTTGTCGATGGTGGTCGTCAGCTTGCCGAGCGCGCCCCAGAGGAACTCCTGCTTGGCGCGCACCCAGACGAGCTTCGCCAGCGCGCGCGGCTTGTTCGCCATGTACTCGGAGCAGATCTTCCGCATGTGCGAGTTGTGCCACTGCGGGCAGGCGATGGCCGCGTTCACGTCCATGGTGATGTTGTCGGCCTCCACCGCGAAGCGCGGGCCCATGATGGACGCCGAGATGACGTTGTTGTTCGAGTTGGAGTTGGAGGCGCGCGCGTGGTCTGCGCCGAGCTTGGACGCCGCGTAGTTGGCGTGGCCGACTTGGGTCTCGTAGTAGAAGGTGAGGTATGCCTCGGTGCCGCGGAAGGAGCCGAGCCCGATGGTCAGCGCGCCCATGAAGAGCTGCGAGAACGTGAGCGTCATGGTTCCTTCGGTGCTTCGCGCGAGGCGATGAAACCAGCTCATGGCACTTATGCTCCATCCTTCATGTCGCAACCCATGGCGACCGTCGTTTGCTTGCCTTCGAAGGTGACGTGCTTCGGTGAGCCGCTGCACATGAGCTGTGCGGCAAAGGGCAGCTCGCACGGGAATTCGCAGCGGATCTTGACGTCGATTTCGCGGGCGCCGGGGGTGCTCGAGCCTTTGGGGGTCGCCTCCACATTGCATACTTGGCTGCCTTTGGAGACCAGGCCCAGCACCGGATCGACGCTGGAGCGGATGGCGTCGGCGCGGCCGCCGGTGAACGAGCCTTGGGGAGCGCCGCCGAAGTCTCGGGCGTCGGCGCACATGACCTTGGATGCGGTGTCGGCAGCGATGGCGGTGGCGTGATCCACCATGTCGCGCTGGACGTAGTTGCGCGAGAGCTGCACGTTCATGAGAAAGACGCCGAAGACGACGAACCAGGTGGGCGCAGCCGAGAACATGTTGGAGACGCCGCTGCCGCGCGTATCGGAGAGGAACCGCCTCATGGCCACACCTTGTTGTGAACGATGGCGACTGCGAGCCCCGCGAGGATGGCCGGCCCCAAGACGACGGGGGGCATCTTGCGGACTTTTTGGTAGGGGAGACGGTCTTCGCGCCTTCGAAAGACGTTGCCGAGCCAGGTGAAGAAGTTGCCCAAGCGGTCGTGGAAGGCGCCGCTCCATATGATGCGCCAGGGGAGCACCACCGCGAAGAGGATCGCGAAGGCGAAGCCCTCCGCGAAGAAGCCGAAGACGGGGCCGCAGAGGGCTCCGATGGCGGCGAGGAGTTTTACGTCCCCGCCGCCCATTTCGTTGCGCGCATAGCTCACCACGGGAATGATGCTGCAGACTGCGATCCCTGCGAGCGATGCTCCGAGTCCGCGGATGGATCCGGCGATTCCGTTGTCGACGTATCCGACCGCGGCATGCAGCACGAGCCCCAAGACGACCCCCCCGAGTGTGAGGAAGTTGGGAATTTTTCGCGAGATGAAATCCCAAATTGCTGCCGCCGATGCGATGGCAAGGCAGATCCAAATCGCCGTACTCCCGACGTCCATGGGGCTCTCCGTTACGACCGAGTAAAAGTGTGTTATCGAAACAAACTCGTTTGCTGCGGGTCGACACTTTGCTGCATCTGACCGAGGCCTTGGGAGCTGCCGGTGAGGTTGAGCTTCCCCCCTCCAGAGGAACCTCCACCACCACCGCCGCCCCCCGAGCCCACTGAAACACCGCCCGAGCCCACCGACCCGCTCACCCCCCCCGGGCCGGAGACGTTCACGCCGTCTTTACCGACGTTGACGGTCCATCCGGAGCCGCCGCCGCCGGCTCCGCTTCCTCCGCTGGAGCCCCCATTGGCTCCTTTCTCCAGCACGTCCACTTGGTTTTTGAAGGTCCGTGCGGCGCTGTCCGAGGACTGAAACAGCGAGGGTACGGTGAGCCCCACCATGGCTGCTCCGGCGGCGGTGAGCAGCATGTACGTGGTGAGATCGCTGTTGCCGCGCCGGTCTGCGAAGAGCCTTCGGACCTGCGCCCACGAGATACGAACCGCGTGGCGGATTGCAAATGCTCTCATGGTCTTTCCTTTCTCTTCGCGCGCCCTAGGCGCATGCAGGCTTTAGGGGCCTTTTCCGGAGCCGCTGGAGAACGGCGCCTGCACGGTGCCGGAGCCGGTGTGCGAGGCGCCGGTGGCGTTGTTGATTTGCTCGCTCGTGTGATCGCTCGAGCTGTTCGCGTTGTTGGCGACCGACGTTACGCCCGCCGCTGCCGCGGTGATCGCCGTCGCCGCCAAGACGACCTTGGCCGCCGACGAGATGTGAACCGTCTTGTCCGCGTAGCTCATGTCGCCGCGGTCGTCGCGCACCAGGTTCGTAGCGAACTGCCCAATTTGACGAATGCGAACTGCGATAGCGTTCATGTCGATCCCTTCCTTCTTTTTTATTACAATGTTGCACAAACGATCAGCGATGTTGCTCGAGCAATGTCTTTTGCGCGGAGTCCATTTGCCCCGCAATGCGCTGCCCGGCAGCTCGCGCCGCGAGCGACAGCGGATATACGAAGCAGCCGAGAAGCGCCGCGATGGAGAGCACTTGCTCGAGCGGCGTGAAGCCGCCGGCACGAGCGCGCTTTCGCGCGCGGGGCCGAGCGAATCGAGTCGCGGTGACCACGCCCGCTACTACTTCACGCTTCGTGCCACGGCCCCAAAGCGCCGCGAGGGAGACGATGCACCGCTGAAAACCACAAGACGACAGGGAGACTGGAAGAACGACGTACGCCCCGGCGGCACTCTTCTGTTCCTCCGGAACCAGGTGTTCCGGTCGCGGAACGATGGCTTCCGCCTGCCTCTTCCTGGTTCCTTCCCTGGATCTTTGGCGATCCTTCGGGGCGCTCTATCTCTTGGAGATCGCGCGCAGATCTCTTGGCGATCTCCAGGAGCTCTCCAGAAGACGAGGGACTTCCAGGGTCCTCCCTGGTCCTTATGCCGGCCGGACGCGCGCGCGAATCATGCGGAGATAGCGCTCGCCGATGCCCGATGCGGCCGCGGCGCGGGCGGAGTCGCCCCCATGCAGCTTCAGCAAATGGACGACATAGCGCCGCTCGAACTCGCGCAGCACCTGCTCGCGCGCCTCGGCCAAGGGCAGGTTCAATCCGACGACGTTCTCGATGAAATCGCGAGGCATGGCCGCCTCGCCGCCTTCTTCGGAGGCCTCCGGCGCGGCTTGGCGGAAAAGCTCGGAGTACGAATCGGCGAGCTCCCCGAGCGCGACCAACCGCGCCACCGTATTGGCTAGCTCACGCACATTGCCCGGCCACGAATGGCTCAACAATCGATCGAGCAAATGGACGGGGAATGATTTGTCGCGCCCGCCATAAAGCTCCCAGAAGTGACGCGCCAAGGGCTCGATGTCGTCGCGACGATCGCGCAGCGGGGGAAGGGCGATGCGGGCCACGGCAAGGCGGAAAAAGAGGTCGTCGCGGAAGCGGCCGGCCTGCACCTCCTTATCGAGGTCACGGCGCGTTGCGGCGATCAATCGAACATCGACCTTGACCCATCGCGCCCCGCCCAGCCTTCGGATTTCGGACTTTTGAATGGCGCGCAGAAGCTTGGATTGCAGCGACTTTTCCAGATCGCCAATCTCGTCGATGAGCAACGTTCCGCCGTGCGCCTCCTCGAAGACTCCCGGTCGTGCGGTAGCCGCGCCGGTGAAGGCGCCTTTTTCGTGGCCGAAGAGGGCCGATTCCAGCAAGGAGGCGGGCACCGCGGTGCAGTCGAAGACCACGAAAGGCCCTGACGCACGACGGCTCGCCGCGTGCAGTGCCTCGGCCATGACCTCTTTTCCAGTCCCTGTTTCTCCCTCGATCACGAGCGGCACATCCGACTCTGCCAGCCTGCGGCAAAGCGGATAAAGCCGGCGCATCGCCAGGCTGGCGCCGAGCACGGGGCCAAAGCTGGTGTCCGGCGACACGGGGATCGGCTTGGCCTTGACCTCGACATCGACGCGCGCGACCGTCGACCCGATCTGGATTTCCTCGCCCCCACAGAGGAGCGCTTCGCCAACGCGGGTGGCGTTGACGAAGGTGCCGTTCTTCGAGCTGAGATCGCGGACGCGCAGGTAGGCGTCGTACACGTCCAGGCTTACATGGCGCCGGGAAACCTCGGGATCGCGCAGCCGGACCGAACAGACTTCACTGGTTCCGAGGAGGACCGGACATGCCGCGGCCCCGTCGACCACCAGCACGACCCCCGCGTCGGGGCCGCGTAAAAACGTCAGTTGAAACGATGTCGTTGTAGTATTTCGCTTGGGGCGGAGGACTGTCTCTTCGGACAACGACGGGTGCACAGGCGACTGCATCGGGGCGACCTCGCTGGGATTCGCGGAGAGAGGTGTTCCACGGAACTATCGCATCCATCGCGCCCCCCGCAAAGCAACGTTGTTCGATGTTCATCCCGGGCACCGCGCAATTGATGCGCGATCGTGGCCTTGGAACGCGGCTCGCATAGGCACCTGAGGGTACGGGGATGAGTGCGAGCTCAGAACACCACGGGGCCGGACGGTTTTGCCCGCCGGACCACCTTGGGTTTGTCGCGTGTGAACTTCATTTCGAAGACCTGAATGTCGTCATGATCGGGCATCTCAAATGTAGCAGCGGGATTTTGAGGGTGGACTTTCTCGAATTCCTTGCCCGCCGTTCCCAGCATCAGCTCAACCCTATCGTGGACTTCCATGTCCATGCTGACGTGCGCGCCCCCGGAGCGATCCGTGCGGGCAACTTCCTTCCCCAGGTAGTAGATGGGGAGGTTCGGTCCATCGGTCGCGCGGACGGCGACCACCAACGTGTGGCGGGTCTCGCGGCACACGACGTTGTACTCGGGGGGCGCGGCCGCGCCAACGCCGAAGCTGCGCACCGGAAGGAGCGTTGCCGGCGAGCGGAACCCCTCGGGGCATTTGACTTGGAGCGAGAACGTCTCGCCCTCGGCGCCGCGCACATCGAGCTGCGCGCGCCCGTCGTTTTCGGTCCGCGCCACCAGCCGCGGGCCCATGAAGATCTCGACCGCGCCCACCGGCGATCCATTCTCGGCGCGGGCGCGCACCACCACGGCCACGGACGGAGGGGGCGTTGGTTCTCCACAACCGATCATGCTTGCACCGAGCGCAATCGCAAATACAGTATTCCTAATTTTCGAATGACCGTTTCTCGACTTTCGTTCAATCGTAGTTAGCATATCGAGAATCATAAGCATCGATCGTTCCACCGTTCGAAGGGAGTGAGGCATGAAGCTGCGTGCGACGCTGCTCGCGATTTTGATCGCGAGCGTCGGCGGGTTCCTATTGTGGCAATACTTGAAGCGGTTCGAGGCCGAGGCTTCGGGCGGTCCGCGCATCGGGGTGCTCGTTGCAGTGCGCACTCTGGAGCCGGGCTCCATTCTTCGCGAAGAGGACATCGGAGAGCGCTTCATCCCTCAGTCGTATATCGAGACGCGGGCGATTCGAGCTACCGATCGGCAGCGCATTGCCAACTTGCGAATTGCCGCGCCCCTGGAGGCGCAGCAGCTCATCATGTGGACGGACATCGTCCTGGCCAACGACGACAAACGGGACATCAGCGGGTTGGTGCAGCCGGGCATGCGCGCTGTCACCATTCATACCGACACCAAGTCGAGCATGCTGGTGCGGGCGGGGGACCGGGTGGACGTGATTGGAAACTTCTCCAAGCCCGGCACCAACGACGTCAAGACCGGCGTCGTGCTCCTCCAAAACGTCCTGGTGCTCGGCCGCAGCAACGACGGCGACGGGCGCTCGGGCCACACCGAGGGCAGCGATCTGGCCCTCAGCCTGACCTTGCAGAACGCACAGATCCTCGGCGTCGCGTCCGACAAGGGCAAGCTGTCGGTGGCGCTGCGCAGCCCCGAGGACAACCGCATTCAAGAGGGCCTCGGCGAGTACGGATCGGACAAGCTGGTGACGCAGCCGGAGAAGATCAAAGCGGTGGCGGCCCCCGCGGGTCCGCAGGCCATGCAATCGGCGGGGCGATGATGACGATGCGACGAACGGCCGCTGCATGTCTCCTCCTCGCCGTCTCCTTCGCGACCATGGATGCGAGCGGACAGGTACGCGACAAAGACAAAGACGTGGGGCCTGCGCGCGCCACCACCGTGGAAATGACGATGATCGTCGGCGACAACAAGACCTTGCCGGCGCAAGGGGTCACGAGCTACTCGGTCGGCGCGCCGGGCATCATCGACGTGAAGGTGGCGCCGGGGATGTCGCAGTTCGTGTTCGTGGGGCTCAAGGCCGGGAGCACCACGGTGCTGATGCTCATGCAGAACGGCACCCAGGTCACGTACGCGATCACGGTGTACGCGCGCTCGCCGGACGTGGTGAACCAGGAGCTGGAGCAGCTGCTCGTGGGGTACACGGGTCTGCGCATCCGCAAGGTGGGCACCCGGTTCTTCGTCGAAGGTGGCGTCTCCACCGAGGCGGACGCGCGCAGGGTGGCGCTCATCGCCGGCCTCTATCCGGGGCAGGTGGAGTCCCTGGTGGTGGTCGGCTCCGTGGGCATCGAGCACACGATCAACGTGCGGGTCGACTTTTACTTCGTTCAGTACGACAAGTCGTCCAACTACGGGGTCGGCGTGAGGTGGCCGGGCGGCATCGCCCCCGGCGCCGTGCAGGTCGCGCACGATCTGGTGACCAACACCACGTCGGCCGCGGCCGCGTTCCAGCAGCCGCTCCCCGCGCTCGATATGGCGCAGACGCGCGGCTGGGCGAAGGTGCTCAAGCACTCCACGGTGGTGACCACCAGCGGATCGGAGGCGACGTTCGAGAACGGCGGCGAGCAGAACTTCGCGGTGGCCGCGGGCCTCACCGGCACCGTGCACCCGATCAAGTTCGGCACCAATGTGACGGTGGTCCCGCGCTACGACGCGGTGACGCGCGCGCTCGAGGTGAAGGTCCTGGCCAACGTGAGCGACCTGACGGCGCCGGCCGGCGGCTCCTTGCCCGGGCGAAAGACGTCGAAGGTGGACACCTTCGTGCACCTGCGGCTCGGTGAGTCCATCGTGCTCTCGGGCATCCGTACGAGCTCGCAGACGCACTCGGTCACCGGCATCCCGCTCCTCAGTCAGATCCCGGTGCTCGGCCTCTTGTTCGGCGGCCACACGAACAGCGAGGCTGAATTGGAGGGGGCCGTGTTCATCGTACCGAGCATCGTAGAGTCGGTGCCGCGGCGCGCGTACGACATCGTCGACACGGCGATGAAGCAGTACGAGGACTACAGCGGCAGCCTCGACAGCGTGAACGCTTACTCCAAAACGCCTCCGAATTACCGGTGATGCCATGCAGGTACCCATTCGAGTCGCGAATCGAGAGACGGACGTCTCCACCATGCTCGTGGCGGCGCCCGCGGTGCTGGTGGTGGGTCGCCACACCGAGTGCCAACTGCGCCTCGACGCCGATCTGGTGTCGCGCACGCACGCGAAGCTCCTCCTCGGCGCGGCCACGTTCATCGTCGAGGATGTGTCGAGCAACGGCACCGAGGTGGCGCCGGGGTTGATCCTGCACCGCGCGCGGCAGGAGCTCGCGTATGGGACCTCGGTGCGGATTGGGCCGTTCTCGGTGACGGTGGGGGACGTGGATCCGAACGCGGAGGTGCTGGTGCCGCCGCCGGCGCCTCCGCCGGCGCCTCCGGCGACGCCCGCCGGGGGAGTGCGCAGGGCGAGGCCTTCGTCGTCGCCCGAGGCGAAAGCTCCCTCCCCCCCAGGGATCGTCGGGCCGGATTCGGAAGATGCCTTCGACATCGTCGCCCTGCGGCGGCGCATTCACCTCGAGCTCCTCAAGAACCTCGACCTCGCCAAGATCGATCCCACGCGCGCCGACGATCCCTCGCTCCGCCCGCGCGTGCTCACGGCCCTCAAGCGCATCGTGCGCGATCTGGAGGAGGAGATCCCGGAGACCATCTCGCGCGAGGAGTTCATCGGCGAGCTGGTGGAGGAGGCGCTCGGCCTCGGGCCGCTGGAGCCGCTCCTGGCCGATCACTCGGTCACGGAGATCATGGTCGTCGACCCGGTGACCATCTTCGTGGAGCGCGCGGGCAAGCTGGAGCCGACGCACACGGTGTTCACCGACGACGAGCGGGTACGCGCGGTCATCGAGCGCATCGTGGCACCTTTGGGACGGCGCATCGACGAGTCGCAGCCGCTGGTCGACGCCCGCCTCCGCGATGGGTCGCGCGTCAACGCCATCATCCGGCCCCTGGCGCTGCGCGGATCCTGCATCACCATCCGGAAATTCCCCAAGCGCCGCCTCACCACCGACGATCTCGTCCGCCTCGGATCGATCACGCGGCAGATGGCGCGCTTCCTGGAGCGGTGCGTAATCGCCAAGAAGAACATCCTCATCTCGGGCGGCACCGGCAGCGGCAAGACCACCTTGCTCAATATTCTGTCGGCCGCCATTCCCAAGGACGAGCGCATCGTCACCATCGAGGACGCCGCCGAGCTGCAGTTGAATCAGCCCCACGTGGTCACCCTGGAGACCAAGGTCGCCAACATGGAGGGCAAGGGCGCCTTCACCATCCGCGATCTGGTGCGCAACGCGCTGCGTATGCGCCCCGACCGAATCGTGGTCGGCGAGTGCCGCGGCGGCGAGGCGCTGGACATGCTCCAAGCCATGAACACTGGCCACGATGGATCACTCACGACCATCCATGCCAACTCGCCGGAGGAGGCGCTGGCCCGCCTCGAGACCCTGGCCTTGATGGCCGGCCTCGATCTGCCGTCGCGCGCCATCCGCGAGCAAATCGGGCGATCCATCCACGTCATCGTGCAGCAGTCGCGTATGTCGGACGGCACCCGCAAGATCACGCATATCTCGGAGCTCGACGAGCTCGACCCCACGGGCCACTTCGAGACCCGCACCATCTTCGAGTTCGATCGCACGGGTGTGGAGGAAGACGGCACCGTGCTCGGCGACTATCAGGCGACCGGTTATCTGCCGAGCTTCATCGACGAGATGTTGGTACGCGGCTTGATCAAGAAGGGAGGACCCTACCTATGAAAGAGACGGTGCTTCGCTTCCTCCAGGCGGTTGGCCGCGGAGAGATTCCAAGGACGACGTACGAAGTGGTCGGCCTTTTGTTCGTCTGGATCGGCCTCGCGTCCTTCGTTTACACATCGAGCACCGATCCGCGCGGGGTGGCGCGGCGCGCCGGGGCAGGGTACGCGGCCGGTCTCGACGTGCACCTGCGCAGCATGTTCCTCCCCCCGCGCGGCGCCTATTTCGCGTGGCTGCAGCTGATCGGCGCCATCGCGCTCCTGGCGGTGTACGGCTTCGTGAAGAACGACGCGCTCCTCGCCGCCACGGTGGCCGCGTTGATCGTGCCTCCGGTGGTGATTCGCCAGATGGCCATCCGGCGAAGGCGGAATTTGGACAATCAGGTGCACGGCTTCACCTTGGCGCTCGCCAACGCGCTCAAGACCACGGCCAGCATCGGCGACGCGCTCTGGGTGACCTTGGACGTGACCGCCAAGCCCCTGAAAGAGGAGCTGGAGACGGCGCTCAAACAGGTGCGCATCGGCAGCACGCTCGAGGAGGCGCTGCTCGCCATGTCCGAGCGCGCGCAGTCGACGTCGCTCGACGTGGTGGTGTCGGCGCTCCTCATCGGCCGGCAGACGGGCGGCGATTTGCCGCGCATCCTCGAGGGCACCGCCAACTCGCTGCGTGAGTTGAAGCGGCTCGAGGAGCTGACGGACAAGGTCACCATGGGCGCGCGGCAATCGCTCCTCATCGCGGCCTCCATCACCGCCATCCTCGCCACCCTCCTCCCGCGCGTCGTGCCCGGGTTCTTCGACCCGCTGCGCGACACCGTCAAAGGGCAGCTCGTCGTGGCGCAGTGCGTGGTGATGTACCTCTCGGCGCTTTACCTCGGTTACCGCTTTACGCGGATGGATATCTAATCATGACGTATCCGTTTTATCGCATCGCCATGGTGGCGCTGTTGGTCCTCTCCGTGGGGCCCACCGTGTTCTGGATCGCCAGCCGCCCGTCGCGGCCCACCTCGCGCCTGGGGATGCGCGGGCTCAAACGGCAGCAGTCGCTCTTGCGCAAGCCGATTTGGGCGAGCATCGAGCCGTTCGTTCGCTGGATGGGGGTGCGCGTGGGGGCCTTGCTCGACTCGGCCACGCGCACGAAGCTCGATTTGCTCTTGACCTACGCCGGCGACTATTTGGGAATGAGCGCCGACGAGTACTTCGCCTGCATCGTCACCGGCGGCATCGTCGGGGGCGCCTTCGGCACGCTCGCTGCTTATCTCTTGCACATGAGCATCGCCTGGCTCCCCATCCCCGTCGGCATCGCGCTCGGGGCAGGCGTTCCTTACCTCATCGTCGATGGGGCGCGCGTCAACCGGTGGAAGGCCATCAACCGCGGGCTCCCGTACGCCGTCGACTTGATGGCGCTGTCGATGAGCGCGGGCCTCGACTTCCCGGGCTCGGTGCAGCAGGTGGTCGAGAAGGCGAAGGCCAACGAGGCCATGCGCGAGGAGCTCGCGTACATGTTGCAGCAGCTGCAGCTCGGCCGCACGCGCACCCAAGCGCTGCGGGAGCTGGCGGCGCGCGTCCCCATCGAGAGCGTGCGCGAGTTCGCGCAGGCGCTCATTCAGGCCGAGGAGCGCGGCAACCCCGTGGCAGCGGTGCTGGAGGTGCAGGCGGCGACGGCGAGGACGCGCAGGTCCAACTTGGCGGAGAAGGCGGCCGAGAACATGCGCGCCAAGATGGTGCTGCCCACCATGATCCTCATCGGGGTTGGCATGATGCTCATCGCCGTTCCGTCGTCGATGATGCTCGACAAGATTTCTTCCGGGATGATGTCGGGGAGCTCGAAATGAAAAATACACCGCGCGAGACGCAGACGGGTCTGAAGTTCCGAGTTCGCCACGCCGACGGGCGCTTCGAGCAGTTCTTGGTCGACGCGGAGCGCGCGCTCATCGGCAGCGCCGCGCACTGCGAGGTGCGCCTGCCGCCCGAGGTGGCGGCGCTCGAGCACGTCGAGGTGTTCGCCAGCGATCGCCGCGTGCACTTCTCGGTGCGCACCAACGCCATCCCGCCCAGCCTCGACGGCGCGCCCTACGCGAGCGGTCCCTGGGCGCCCGGCAAGGTGCTGGCCATCGGCGGCACCACCCTCACCGTCGAGTCGGTGGATCTCGACTCGAAGCAGCGCGGGCGCTCGCCCTTCTGGCTGCTCTTGCCGGTCCCCATCGTGGCCGTCATCGCGACCGTGATCTACTCGCGCGTGGCCGCGTCGGCCGAGGCGGTGATCCCCGAGGCGCCGGTCCTCTTCGACGCGCCGGTGGCGACGTGCCCCGTTCAGGGAGGCGAGCTCCAAATGCCGTTCGCCGCCGACAAGCAGCGCACGGCGCTGGCCAAACGCGAGCGCGGTCCGTTCTCGCGGCGCGACGCCGTCGACGCGGTGTTTCTCTTCGAGGGCGCCGCCGCGTGCTTTCACCTCGCCGGCGCCGCCGACGAGGAGCGCGAGTCGCGGGCCGGGGCCGCCTCGCAGCGGAAGAAGCTGGAGGAGGAGTACCGCGTGCGCCGCGTGCGCCTCGAGCATGCGTTCCGCGTGGGCGATCCCTTCGGCGCCAAGCGCGAGCTCGCCTCGCTCATCCCCATGACCGCGCACCGCCGCGGACAGTACGTCGAGTGGCTCGCCTCGCTCGACCGCTACGCCACCTTGGAAGCGGAGCGCCGCACCTCGAAGCCGCTCGGAAAATGAGGAAGACCATGATGACCCGTCTCGTACGCCTCGCACTCGTCCTCGCCGCGGCGCTCTCCCTGGGCGCCTGCGGCTCCGCCTCCGGGGCGCGCTCCGCGAAGACGGCCGCGCCGCTCCCCGAGGATCGCGATCCGAAGCTGCTCTACGAGCGCGGTAAGGCGTACGCCGAGCTCGGGGATCTGGTGCGCGCCGAGCAATACCTGGCGGCCGCGCTCAACGCCCACGGCGACGAGCGCGCCGTGCTCCCGGCCTTGTTCCGGGTGTGCATCGCCTCGCGGCACTACCGGCTCGCCTCCGAGTACGCGGAGGTCGCCCTCGCGCGGCGTCCGAAGGATGCGCGACTGCGCTTCGTGGCCGGCGCCTTCTACGTCTCGATCGGCGAGCGGGCGCGCGCGCGCGATTACCTCGAGGAGGCGGCGCACCAGCTGCCCGACGACGCCGAGATTCAGTTCGCCGTGGCCGTCTTCTTTCGCGACGAGCTCACCGACCGGGTGGCCGCCGATCCGTACTTCCGCGAGTACCTGCGCCTCGCGCCCAAAGGCGAGCACGCGGACGAGGCCAAGAGCTCGCTCATGTTGCGGCTCGCCATGGCGACCCCCGCGACCATGACCCCCTTGTCGGAGGCGCCCGTGATGGCTGTCCCCACGACACCTTCGACGAGCCCCGCAACGCTGCCCGCGACGGCGACCCCCGCGACGGCGACCCCCGCGACCCTGACCCCTGCCACGACGGCCCCGGAGCAAACGCGATGATCCCCGACGAAGTATTCTCCGGCACCCTGCTCGAGTTCTTTCACCCCGTTCGTCCGTACCTCGAGGACCCCACGGTCACCGAGGTGATGATCAACGGCCCCGGCAAAATCTTCATCGAGCGCCGCGGCCGTCTGGAGCGGGTGGCCGCGAAGTTCCCCAATCCCAAGGCGCTCTTTTCGGCCCTCCGCAACGCCGCGCAGTACGTGGGCAAGCACGCGGACGAGGAGCGGCCGCTGCTCGAAGGGCGCTTGCCGGACGGATCGCGCGTCGCCGCCGTGCTCCCGCCCGCGGGGCCCGGCGGTCCGTACGTGGCCATCCGCCGCTTCTTCCGCGAGAAGCTGACGGTGGAGAAGCTCATTGGCTTCGAGTCGATCACGCGCGACGCGGCCGAGCTCATCGCCACCTTGATCGCGTGCAAACAGAACGTGGTCATCGCGGGCGGTACGGCCAGCGGAAAGACCTCGCTCCTCAACGCCGTGTCGGCCTTCATCCCCGAGGACGAGCGGGTGGTGGTCATCGAGGACTCGCAGGAGCTGCAGCTGCAGCGCGATCACGTGGTCACCTTGGAGGGGCGGCCGGCCGACGTGAAAGGGCGGGGCGAGGTGACCATCCGCCAGCTCTTTCGCATCACGTTGCGCATGCGCCCCGACCGCATCGTCATCGGCGAAATCCGTGGCGGCGAAGCGCTCGACTTGGTGCAGGCCATGACCAGCGGTCACGGCGGTTGCTTGACGACCCTGCACGCGACCTACCCGCGCGATGTGCTTTCGCGTCTCGAGACGATGGCCATGATGAGCGATGTCTCGATCCCGCTGGTGGCCATGCGCGCGCAGATCGCCTCCGCCATCAACGTGGTCGTGCAGGTGGCGCGCTTGCGCGACGGCAGCCGCAAGATCACGCACGTGTCCGAGATCGCCGGCTTCGATCTTGCTCAAGGTGTCTATTTCGTGCGCGATCTCTACCTCCGGCACGTCTCGGGCATCGATGCCAATGGTAAGGTGCTGAGCGAGCTTTTGCCGACCGGCATCCTCCCGAGCATGCTCGATCACATTCGTGCACAAGGCTATGAGCTCCCCTCGGAGATGTACGATGCGGCGCGAGCCCTTGCGCGCTCCGAGGGGAGGAGCGACACATGAAAGCAAGGTCGATGGCCGTCATGGATCCCGATACCGAACCGCTCGGGGGCGCGCAAACCGCGGTGCGCGCCCTCAAATACGTGCTGGCGCTGGACGAGGGGGCGGAGCTCCTCTTCTTCGCCGGTGAGCCGCGCGAGGCGTTTTCCATCGGCCGCACGGGTACGTTTCACATCGACGGCAGCGGCGTGCTCGATGTGCATGCGTTCGTGCACTTCGACGGGCAGCGCCTCTTCATGTGCAGCACCGACAGCGTCACCCCGGTGCTGGTCGACGGCGCACCGCTCCCCCGTCGTTGGACCGAGCTCACCCCCACCTGCTACCTGCGGTTCGGCGCCATCGCCGTGGCCTTGCGCGGGCCCGACACCGCGCGCCCTTCGCGCATCGGCGAAGAGACCACCGTGTTCGACTTCGCCCAAAAGCGAGCCCCGGCCGACAAGCCGCCGCAGTCGGACCACTCGCTCACCCGCTGCGTGGTCGAGCCTACGTTGGTGTCGGCGCGGGTATCCGCGCCGCCGAGCTATTCGCGTCCGGTGCAGTCGCAGCCGAGCCAGCCAGGCCCGCCGAGCCATTTGAGCCAGCCGACGCAAGCCACGCAACCCTCGGCCGCACGCCGCGAAGCGCGTCGCAAATGGATCCTGGCGGCCGTCATCTTCGTCACCGTGTCCGCCTTGGCGATGACCGGTGTGCTCCTTGGCCGCGTCTGGTCGCAGCGCCATCGCAAGGCGCACCCTCCGATCAAGTCGCTCGTCAACCCTTCGTCCACTGCGCCAAAGCCGTCTGCGCCGGCTGGTCCGGTGCCCACGGTTGCGCCGCAATCGGCGGCCGCGCCGCCTGCGACGTCACCGCAATCCACGACGACGCCGCAATCCGGTACAGCACCGCAGTCCGCGAACGCGCCGCAATCTGCGACGGCATCGCCGCAGCCCGCGACCGCGCCGCAGCCCGCGAACGCGCCGCAGGCCGGCACGTCGCCGCAGCCCGCGACCGCACCGCAGGCCGGCACGTCGCCGCAGCCCGCGACCGGCACGTCACCGCAATCCGCCACGGCGTCCCAATCCGCCCCCCCGCCGACGGGAATCATCGTCTACCCATCCGCCCCCCGCGAAGTCGCACCCCCCACGAGCGCCGCGGCGAAGACCACCACCCTGGAGCGCACCGCCGTGGACGCATTCCACAGCGGCGATCTCCCGAAGGCGCTCGAGCTCTACGAGCGCCTTGCCGCCGAACAACCCGGTAACCCCACCTTCGCGAACGCCGCGCGCATCCTGCGCCAGCGCATCGCGTCCTCGCAGGCGGTCAAACCGTAACGGTCAAAGCCCCGCCGCGAGCCCGCCAAGCCGTCGCGGCTCGGCGACGCCGATCCAGTTGCCGCCGTTGCGCCCGATCGCCGGCGCATCGGCGAGGTGCGGCATCTCCTTGAGGGTGTACCCCATCGCCTCGAGCCGCTTCGTCGTGGCCGGCGCGAGCCCGCCCTTTTCGAACGCCACCACATCGGGCTGGTGCTGCATGTGGAAGCGCGGCGCGCTCACCGCCACCCCCGGCTCCAGCCCGAAGTCGACGAGGTTCACGATCTCTTGAAGCACCGCGGTGATGATCGTCGGCCCGCCCGCGGCCCCGGCCACCAGCTTGACCTTCCCATCCTCGCCCACCACGATGGTCGGCGACATCGACGAGAGCATCCGCTTGCCGGGCGCGATGGCGTTGGCCTCGCCTTGAACGAGCCCGTAGCCGTTGGCGGTACCGGGGAGCGCCGCGAAGTCATCCATCTCGTTGTTCAAGAGGAACCCGCCGCCCTTCACCACCGTGGCCGAGCCGAACCACCAGTTGATGGTCGTGGTGAGCGCGATCGCGTTGCCGTCGCCGTCCACCACCGAAAAGTGCGTGGTGTGCGGCCCCACGCCGGAGGCCGTGCCGCTCTTGATCTCCGATGAGGGCGTGGCCTTCTCGGCCTGGATCGTCGAGCGTTGCTCCTTGGCCCAAGCCTCCGAGAGCAGCTGATCGATCGGCAGCTTCACGAAGTCCGGATCCCCCAGCTTCTCGTTGCGCGCGGCGAACGCCCGGCGCATGGCCTCGAACACGAAGTGGAGCTCCTCGGGCGACTGCCACCCCAGCTTGCCGAGCTCGTAGCCGTCGAGGATATGGCAGATCATCGCCAAGGTGATGCCGCCCGACGAGGGCGGGGGCATCGAGATCACTTTGTTGCCTCGATAACTGAACTCGATGGCCGGGCGCCACTTGGCCTTGTAGCCCTTCAAATCGGCCTTGGTGATGATGCCGCCGCCGTCCTTCATCTGCGCCACGATCGCGTCCGCCGTGGGGCCCTCGTAGAAGCCCGCCGGGCCCTTGGCCGCGATGCGCTTCAACGTGGCCGCGAGATCCGGGTTCTTGAACATCGAGCCCTTCGCGGGCGGCGCCCCGTTGGGCAGAAACAGCGCGGCCGTCGTAGGGAACTTCTTGATGCGATCGTAGGCGCCGCTGCGGCCGCCGTTTCCGATGGTGTCGAGGAACGCCTCGTCGACCTCGAAGCCTTTTTCGGCCAGCGCGATGGCCGGCGCGATCAGCTCGGCCCACGTCTTTTTCTTGGAGCCCAACGTGTTGTAAATCTCCCAGAGGCCGGCCACGCTCCCCGGCACGCCCGCCGCCTTGGGGCCCTCCACGGCCTCCTTCGACACCTTGCCTTGCGCGTCGACATACATATTGCGCGACGCAGCACCCGGCGCCGTCTCCCGGAAATCGAGCGCGCGCACCTCGCCCCGCACGCGCGTCACCGCGAAGCCTCCGCCGCCGATGTTTCCCGCCGTCGGGTACACCACCGCGAGCGCGAAGGCCGTGGCCACCGCCGCGTCGGCCGCATTTCCGCCGGCCGCCAGGATATCGCGCCCCACCTTCGAGCCCAGCGCGTTGTCCGTCACCACCATGCCCTTCGCCCCCGACACCGTGACCGGCTTCGCAAAGCGCCAATCGGCCGGAGGCCCCGCGGGCTCGCTCGGCTTGGCCGGCTCCGCCGCGCGGCCCGTTTCGGCCGACGTCGACGTCGGGGGAGCGGCCGCCGACGATGTGCCCTGCGGCGGCGAAGCGGGGGCCGGGTTGGATCCACAGCCGTAAACGAGCGCGAGGAAGAGAGGCGCAAAGTGACGGGCGAGCATACGCGGCAGTGTAGAGCAACGGCCCCGATTCGGCATCAGCCAATCAAGTAAAACGTATTGGTGGCGTCATTGAACCCCACGTTGACCGCGGGCTTCTCGCGCGTGGGCGTGACCGCCAAGGCCAACGACGAGATGCCGCCGAGGATCGTGCCATTCGCCTGACACGAGGAGAGAAAGATCGACACCGTCGTCGACGGCTGAAAGAACACGGTTTGATTGTAAAGTACAGGCAGCGCGACCTGCGGTGCCAACACCGACACGTTGTTCACGGACGCGCTCTGCGCCAGCCCGAAGGCCATGGTCGTGGCTATCGCCCCATTGTATACATTGTAGGTGGTGCCGCTGCCAGGCACGCCCGAGAAGTGGCCCTGATCGAACGTATATGTCCACCCCGCCTGCGCAGGGCTCGGGGTCTGGGAGCTCATGGAGATGACATTCCCGAACTGCAGCGGCGTGGTCGTCGCAAACAAGTAGTAACTCAGCTCGTCGTAAACGACGTCATTGCTTTGAAGCGGCGAGAACGCAATCCAAGCGACGGTGGAGCCCGTCTGTCCGGCGACCTTCGACTGCACGTGGCCCATCACCCCCTTGCAGAGGGTGACGGTCTGGCCCACGCTGTAGATCTTCTTCAGCCCTTCGCTGTCGATGGCAATGTTGATGCAATAACTCATCGCATGACGGTTTGCTCTTCCGTCGCGCCGGACGCAATGGAAAGGTCGCGCGGCTCGCCCGAAGCCAGCACGAGCCTCTTCGCGAACTCGGCGGGCGTCTGCGTCATGCGGCCGGCGAGGACGAAGGTATGCGTTCTATCGTCGAAGCTAACGTGGATATCGGGCTGCGCGCCCGACAAAGTCGTGGTGAGCGCGCCCGCCGGGATCTTGCCGATCACGGTGCCGCTCCTCGTATTCTCCGCCTCCGACAGGAAGATGGACACGGTCTCCGTCGGCGCGAACGCCGCGGTCTTGTTGAGAGGAACCGGAACGGCGTTCAGCGGGCCGGAGGTCTGTACGTTGTTGACGCTCACCTGCTGCGTCAGCCCGAACGCGAGATCCTGCTTCCAATCGGGAAATTTATTCACCGTATTGTAGGTGTCTCCCTGCCCCGGGATGGAGCCGAATAGCCCATCGACGAACGGATAGGTCCACCCCGGCCGCAGCTGCATTTCGGTGTGCGATGCGATTTGGATGAGGGCTCCCTCCCTGAGAGGGGTGGTCGTCGCGTACATGTAATAGGCCGTAGACCATAGGATCGAGTTCACCCGAAATGGCTGAAATGCGAACCATGCGATGGCCGGAGTGTGCTCCGTCTCCGCCCCGCAGTCGACCTTCTTGACGATCGTGACCACCTGCTTCGATTTGTAAATGTACAGGAGTCCCTCGCTGCCGATGTCCATATGAATTTGGTACAGCATCATCGTCTCCATTGCGATTTCGAGGCCGATATCGCCTCCATTGCAGTTTCGAGGCCGATATCGCCCTCCCATTACGGTTCGAGGTCGATATCGCCCCCCCAAGTGCGGCTTCGATGCCAATCGAATCGGACGATGAGCGGCAGGGCGGACCCGCCCCCCTGCCGCCCATCGTCGGTGCACGCCGGGTGCACCCAGCTCGAGTCAGCGCAAATACGGCTTAGCGCGTCAGCTGATGACCGTTGCCGTTGGCGGTGACGAGGCCCGGTGCGCCCGCGCTGGCCGGCAGGATGCGCGGCTCGTGCGACGACGTCACCAACCGCTTCGCGAATTCGGCCGGCGACTGCAGGCTCTGGCCGACGAGGTAGAACGTGTTGGTCGTGTCGTTGAAGCCGATATTGGCGACCGGGTTCTGGCTGGTCAGGGTGACGGCGAGGGCCTTGCTGGAGACCTGGCTGATGACGGAGCCGTTGTCCGTCGCCCCCGAAAGGAAGATGGAGATGTTCTCTTTGGGCGTGAAGGTCGCCGACTCGTTGTAGAGGACCGGAACGGCGTTGAGCGGAGCGATCGTCTGGACGTTGTTCACGAGCGCCTGCTGCGCCAAACCGAACTGGTACTTTCCTTGTGCGGATTGGTTCTCCACGTTGTAGGTGCTCCCGGTCCCCGACACGGACCCGAACTGCCCCTGCGCGAAAGGATACGTCCACCCCGCCTGCACGGGTGTATCGGTCTTCGACGTCATCTTGATGGTGGCGCCCGACTGGATGACGGTCGTCGTGGCGTACATGTAATAAGTGACCATCCAGGTGACCTGGTTCGATTGAAGCGGCTGGAATGCCAACCAAGCAACGGGAAGATTTCCCCCTGAGAGCGGATCGGTGACGACGCTCTTCACGAGCGTGACCGTCTGTCCCGAGTCGTAGATGTTCGAGAGGCCCTTGCTGCTGATATCGATATTGAGTTGGTATTGCATCGTCGTCTCCGTTGCTGCGTAAGGTCGAGCGCGGGATCGATGTCGAGCCCCCCATGGCTCCCGTCACCCGCGCCACCCCCTATCGCAACAGCCATGCCGCATGTACGGCTTCGTTTCGATTCCAGTCGAATCGTGCACGATGATTCGATTTCACCGTCTTCGAACGCCGCATCGCCATTTTCGAGCGCCTTGGGCCGCGCGGCGTGCGTCAGTTGCGTACGCAGGGTCGTCGTGGGCTGACGATCGTCCCTATACTCTCCCAACGAGTGACCGATGCGCACCACCCCCGACAGGAGCCATATGACCACCTCGACCACGCCGCTCGGCCTTCCCACTGGAATCCGCGCCTGCCTCTTCGATATGGATGGTGTCTTGACGCAAACCGCAATCGTGCACGCCGCCGCATGGAAGGAGATGTTCGACGAGTACCTCTCCAGGCGCGCAGGCAGCGAGCCCTTCGTCCCCTTCGACGCGCTGCACGAGTACGACGTGTACGTGGACGGTAAATCGCGCGCCGACGGCGTGCGCTCCTTCCTCGCCTCCCGCGGGATCCATCTGCCCGAGGGCTCTCTCGACGATCCTCCCTCCGCCGAGACCATTCACGGCTTGGGAAATCGAAAGAACGAGATCCTGCTCGGGCTCATTCGGACGCGCGGGGTCGAAGCGTACGAGGGCTCCGTCCGTTATGTTCGGGCGGCGCGCGCGGCAGGGCTTCGCACGGCGGTGGTCTCGGCGAGCACCAACTGCCACGACGTGCTCGTTGGAGCCGGGATCGACGCTTTGTTCGACGTGCGCATCGATGGGCTCGTGGCCATCCGCGAGAACCTGCGCGGCAAGCCCGAGCCCGATTCGTATCTGGCCGGCGCGCGC
The DNA here is from genome assembly GCA_037157815.1 of Sorangiineae bacterium MSr11954. Taxonomy (NCBI): domain Bacteria; kingdom Pseudomonadati; phylum Myxococcota; class Myxococcia; order Myxococcales; family Pendulisporaceae; genus Pendulispora; species Pendulispora albinea. Next base: position 9,359,758 of record CP089984.1, on the reverse strand, counting down.
GCGCTCGGCGTCGAGGCCGCCGAGGGCGCGGTCTTCGAGGACGCGCTCGCGGGCGTGGAGGCGGGCCGCGCAGGAAAGTTCGGCTATGTCGTGGGCGTCGATCGCGTGGGGCAAGCCGCCGAGCTCGCGAAGCACGGCGCGGACATCGTGGTCGCCGATCTGGGCGAGCTCCTCGGCGCGGCGAGCGTGCGCTCATGATCGAGCAACGCGCGTACACCGTCGAGCCGTGGGGGCTCACGGAGACGGAGCTGCGGCTCGACCTCATCGCGCAGAGCGAGTCGCTCTTCGCGCTCTCGAACGGACACATCGGCCTTCGTGGCAACCTGGACGAGGGCGAGCCGCATGGGCTCCCGGGCACGTACCTCAACGCCTTGCACGAGCTGCGTCCGCTTCCCTACGCCGAGGCGGGCTACGGCTTCCCCGAGGCGGGCCAGACGATGATCAACGTCACCAACGGCAAGATCCTGCGCCTGCTCATCGACGACGAGCCCTTCGACGTGCGCTACGGCGAGCTGCGCAAGCACGAGCGCCACCTCGATTTTCGCGCGGGGACCCTCACGCGCATCGCCGAGTGGACCTCCCCGGCGCACCGCACCATCCGCGTCACCTCCACGCGCCTGGTCTCGTTCACGCACCGCTCGCTCATGGCCATCGTGTACGAGGTCGAGCCGCTCGACGGGCCGGCCACCGTGGTGCTGCAGTCCGAGCTGATGGCCAACGAGCAAATGCCCCCCATGGGCCGCGATCCGCGCGAGGCCGCCGTCTTGGAGGCGCCGCTTCGCTCGCTCGAGTTCGAGGCGCGCGACGCGATGATCGAGCTGGTCCACGAGACGAACCGAAGCGGCATTCGCATGGCGGCGGCCATGGATCACATCGTCGCGGGCACCGCGCAAGTGCGCATCGGCGCGCACGCGGCCGCGGACATCGGCCGGGTCACGGTGACCGACGTGCTCCAGCCCGGGCAGAGCCTGCGCGTGGTGAAGTTCGTGGCGTATGGTTGGTCGCGCCAGCGCAGCTTGCCCGCCGTGCGCGATCAAGTCAGCGCCGCGCTCACCTCGGCGCACCACGCGGGCATCGACGGTCTCATGGCCGAGCAGCGGGCCTACCTCGACGCGTTCTGGAAGCGGGCCGACGTCGAGCTCGAAGGCGACACCGAAATCCAACAAGCCGTCCGCTTCGCGTTATTTCACGTGCTGCAAGCCGGCGCCCGCGCCGAGAACCGCGCCATTCCTGCCAAAGGTCTGACGGGTCCAGGCTACGATGGACATGCCTTTTGGGACACGGAGACCTTCGTGCTCCCCGTCCTCACGTACACGAACCCCGACTCGGTCGCCGACGCCTTGCGATGGCGAAAATCGACCTTGGGCATCGCCCAAGAGCGCGCGCGCCAGCTCGGCCTCACCGGCGCAGCCTTCCCCTGGCGAACCATCACGGGCGACGAATGCTCCGCCTATTGGCCCGCCGGCACCGCCGCCTTCCACGTCAACGCCGACATCGCCGACGCCGTGATCCGCTATGTCGAAGTCACCGGCGATCTCGCCTTCGAGGAGCAAACGGGCATGGATCTCCTGGTCGAGACCGCGCGCCTCTGGCGAGCGCTCGGCCACTACGACGTCTATGGCAACTTCCGCATCGACGGGGTCACGGGCCCCGACGAATACAGCTGCATCTCCGACAACAATCTCTATACGAACTTGATGGCGCAACGAAACATGGTCGGCGCCGCGTCGGCCTGCGAGCGGCATTTCATCCGCGCGCGCGATCTGGGCGTGACGGCCGACGAGATGGCCGAGTGGCGGGCCGCAGCCGCGGCCATGCTCATCCCCTTCGACGAGGACCTGGGGGTGCACCAACAAGCCGAGGGCTTCACCCGCCACCAGATCTGGGATTTCGAGAACACGAAGGCCGAGCAATACCCGCTGCTGCTCCACTTTCCGTACTTCGATTTGTATCGCAAACAGGTCGTCAAGCAGTCGGACCTGGTCCTGGCCATGCATTTGCGCGGCGACGCCTTCACGGCCGAGCAAAAGGCAAAAAACTTCGACTACTACGAGCGCCTCACCGTCCGCGACTCGTCGCTCTCGTCGTGCACCCAAGCGGTGATCGCGGCCGAGGTCGGACACCTGCGGCTCGCCTTTGATTATCTCGCGGAGGGCGCCCTTTTGGACCTGCAAGATCTCCAAAAGAACACGCGCAACGGTCTTCATATCGCGGCGCTGGCCGGGACCTGGATCGCGCTGGTGGCCGGCTTGGGCGGCATGCGCGACTGCCACGGGGACCTCTCCTTTGCACCGCGTTTGCCGGACGGCCTCACGCGGCTGACATTCACCCTGACGCGGCGCCGCATGCAACTCCGAGTTGCGGTAAATGCTACCGAGGCAACATACGAGTTGCTCCAGGGCGAGGGCGTCATGCACCTGAAACATCATGGAGAGCCCATCACTGTGGAGGACGGCCTGGTGGTGCGACGGCCCATCCCCGCCGCACCCGTGCGACCTCCGCCAACGCAGCCCAAGCACCGCGTTCCGTTGCGGCGTTAGCGGGTCAGGACGATATGCATGGCTTTGCCCGTCAATGCGCGCTCCGTGCATTTGTAGCCGAGGCCCACCGTATCGATGCCCGCGAGGAGATGCTCACCGCGCCCAAGGAGCACAGGGGAAATCGCAAGGTGGAGCTCGTCGATCAAGCCCGCGGCGAGGTATTGGCGAATGGTGGCAATGCCGCCCCCGAGCCGGACGTCCTTGCCCTGCGCCGCCTCCGTCGCGCGTTTCAGCGCGGCGTGGATTCCATCGGTCACGAAGTGGAACGTCGTTCCGCCCTCCATCGTGATGGGCGCGCGCGCATGGTGCGTGAGCACGAAGACGGGCACATGGTAGGGCGGGTTCTCGCCCCACCATCCCTTCCACTCCTCGTCGGGCCAGGGGCCCCGCACCGGCCCGAACATGTTGCGCCCGAGGATCCAGGCGCCAACATTCTCGAAGCTGCGCACCGTAAAATCGTCGTCGTCGCCTCCTCGGCCCACCTCGTTGCCGGTGGACTCGGAATGAAGCCTCTTGAACGCTCGCGTATCGACCATCCAATCGTGCAGCGACTCGCCTCCGACGCCCAGCGGATTGTCCAGCCCCTGGTCGGGACCGGCGCCGTAACCATCGATGGAAATTGAAAATGCGTTGACCCGAAGCTTTGACATGAGAAAACTCCTTAGCACAGGCGTGCCCCGCGCCACCCTCGAGACACCGTCTGCTCACCATGGCGACGAACGAGCTCGGGCCGGATCGACATGCCCGCGACATTTTCTCGAACGACATTGCCGCGCGGCGGCGCACCCCAGCCGCCCTCGTGCAATCCACCAGCTGCCGCGATCGGCGCCAACTCAGCCCAGGGACCGCGTTCCGGCGCGCTGTTCGCGGGATCGGTGTGGCGCGATGGTGGTAGCGTCGTCGGCATGAGCACGCGCGCACTCGGCACCAAAGGTCCGCAAGTTTCGGCGATCGGCTTGGGCTGCATGGGCATGTCCGATCTTTATGGACCTGCCGATCGAACCGAGAGCATCGCCACGATTCATGCGGCGCTCGAAGCCGGCATAACCCTGCTCGACACGGGCGATTTCTACGGTATGGGGCACAACGAGCTGCTCATTCGCGACGCCCTGCAGGGACGCTCGCGGGACCGCGAACGCATCGTCATCAGCGTCAAGTTCGGAGGGCTGCGCAGTCCGGATGGCAGCTGGCTCGGCTACGACGGGCGGCCCGCGGCGGTGAAGAACTTTCTCGCGTACAGCTTGCGCCGGCTCGGAACCGACTACGTCGATGTGTACCGGCTCGCGCGCGTGGACCCCGCGGTACCGATCGAGGAAACGGTGGGCGCGATCGCGGAGCTCGTCAAAGCCGGATACGTTCGGTACGCCGGCCTCTCCGAAGCGGGGGCCGATACCATCCGGCGCGCGCATGCGACCCACCCCATTTCCGATTTGCAGATCGAGTATTCGCTTTTGTCGCGCGGCATCGAGGCGGATATTTTGCCGACGACGCGCAAGCTCGGCATTGGGATTACGGCGTATGGCGTGCTGTCGCGGGGGCTCATCAGCGGGCACTGGTCCAAAGATCGCGCCGCGGTGGCCGGCGACTTTCGCGCGCACAGTCCGCGTTTCAGCGGCGACAATCTGGATCGCAACCTGGCGCTGGTCGAGGCGTTGCGCAAGGTCGCGGAGGCGAAGGGGAGCGCCGTCGCGCCGATCGCCATTGCGTGGGTGCTTTCACGGGGCGACGACATCGTGCCGCTGGTCGGTGCGCGGCGGCGGGACCGCCTTTCGGAGGCGCTGCGTTCGCTCGACGTGAAGTTGACGGCGGAAGATCTGGCGCAGATTGAACGCGCCGTGCCTGCGGGGGCCGCGGCGGGGGAGCGGTATGCGGCGGCGCAAATGGCGCATTTGGATAGTGAGCGGAGGTGAGCCCCGGTCCCGAGTTTTTCGGGACGGGGGCGGACATCGGTTCGCGAATCCGCGCGTTACCCGGCGATACGGGGTTAGCGATGGCGAGCGCCGGTCACGGATATTGATCGGCGTAACACATCGTGGCGTTGCTCGAGAGGGGCCCGAACGGAGCCATGGCCGACGTGAGGCGGAGGATGGTATCACGTCGCGAATAGGTGACGCCGTTCTGAACGAATGTGCTCCCGTGATAAACTTTGCTGATCGTCGCCCAATGACGGGCGACGTGGAGGCCGTCGATCGCTTCTCGTCCAGCGTTGTAGAGGCCATAACTGAGGCTGGCGTTGCGGACGTATTCCGTCGCGTCCGGGCCACCGTAGTTGCGGATCAGTGTTTGGATTTCCACCATCTTGTCCCGCGCGTACGTCAATCCTGCGAGAGCATTGGTGGGCGCAGCCGAGTAACGACATGGGTTTGCGCTGCAAAATGCGACGTCGGCGTTCAGAGAAGGGACGATGGCATTCAGCACGTCGATGCTGCGTTGAATATTCACCGGTGTGAGTTGTTGGCATTCCGGCGGAATAACGGCTTCGGGCTGCTGAGCGTACACCTCTGTCATGGACGAGCCGAAGATGCCGACGGTGACGAGCATGCAGGCCAGGGATCGCAGTGCTTTCATGATGGCAGTGCCTCGTAGAAGGGTCGATGGTGGCTGTATGGCGGCAGGAGGGGCAGCGAACCCGGCATCGTCGACGCGAGCCGTCGATGCAGGTCGATAACCGCCCCGCCCACCAAAAATACTAGTCTTGCCGCTGATACGTGCTCGTTACATTGGACCACTGGGAAAATAAGCAAGATACTCCGTACGACGCTCGATCGAGTCGCGTCGTGCCAAAGGGGTTCGTCCAGGAAATTTCGCCATGGCCGATGTACTTCGTCGTCGGGTCCGTGCAGCCGCCTTCGGCGCACGTGTATCGCGTCTGTCCCCAATATTCGGCGCCCTGCCAGTCGTTCGCATAAGGGAAGCACGTGAACGGAACGCTGGACGAGCTATCTTTGTACGAGACGGCCATTCGAGAAACGTGAGAGCTCGCGGTGTTGTAGTTTTCGGAGGCGGCCGGCGCAGAGCAATATACGCGCGCCTGGTTCGCACCCCAGTTGCCTGCCCCGCCAGGGCCAGGGGAGACGACTCCCTGAATGCCTTCGCTCGTTACATTTCCGATGACATGACAATTTGCGCCGTGATTGATGATGGTCAAGTCGGCGCGCGCCGACGTTGCGACGAACCCCAGTGCGAGGGCGCTCGCGAAAAATGAAAACCGTCGCATGCTCATTACCTTTCTTCGTTAGCTGTTGCTGTCGGTTGAGGTGGATAAAGGATCCAATCGGTCTCCGTTCCCGAAGGGCCATCGATGGGGGGTGATTTGTACTTCCCACCACGCCAGGACTGAAACGCGTCCGACTCGGCGATGAGTCGAGTCGCTCTCACGAGCTCCGCGCCATCGCGCATGACGAGCGTGGTGATGCACCCGCGCTCGAAGCACTCGACATCGGAGAATCGCGCCTTGATCGCCGCCGTCGCCAAGGTGGCATCCATCGCCCGGACCACATCCGGCGCGGCGCGGCTCCATGGGGCGCTGATTCGGGCCGACGCCATCAGCTCGGCACGCGCTTCGGCGCGGACGTCCCGCGCCGTGCGGGGAGCTGGCTCCGACGTGGGCTCCGGTGCCGCCGAGGTGTCCGTCATGGGGGCGAGCGGTTTGGGTGATGGCTGCGACACCTCGGCGGGTGGCGGGGTGTCGAGCGCGGGTCGCATCGGTATCGGAGCGGGTTCTCCTGCCGACCCCAACGAAGCCATTCGGTTCTGCTCTTTCGGCGATCGCCAGACCGCGAGATAACTCCCAGTGAGCAGCGCGGCGCCCGCCAGCATGACGATTGCAAATTTCTTCACGGTGGACTCGCTCGTTCGGGATTGGTGGTCGATGTATCAAGGACTCGTCGTCTGGATGAACAACGCACCATCGACGCGCTGATTGAGGCCTAGACGGCAAACGACCTCTCCGGCTCCGTAGACGGGCTTTAGCGCACTTCCATCGAAGTCCGGATAGTCGATCGCCCCGAGATAGGCGCCATCGAACCCTCCGGAGAGCGCTATGGTAGGTCCGTAGATCACCACCGCTCGATGGAACGAGCTATATACTGCAAAGCAATTCCCGCCATTGCCCCAGACCGTCGTTTTGACGCGGCTAGCTTGATTGAAATCTAGGTCCATTGGAATCGTATATGAGGACACCCCGTTGCATCGTGAGTTTTTGGCAGCGCCGTAGTCGTCGCCGAAGCATGTCTCATAACCGTCGAACGGCTTCCCGCCGGACCACCCCTGGACTGTACTAGCGCTCGCTCGGTCGGCAGCACCCGCGACGAACGCCATGACGGCAAGGCCCCCAAGAATGTACGTTTTTAGCATGTATACCTCCCGCTGGATTCAATGTGGATGTTTCGTCTCACGCTGTGGGTAAAATCAACGAGACAATCGATACGATCGAAGCAACCCGCTATTCCAAGGTAGGTAACGAGTAACCCTCCCGCGCGATATACATCACGACGTGCACGTCTTCGCCGGCCCCCTCCTTGCGCGAGATGAAGACGGGCGCATTCCAAATGAAGTCACGGGCGCGCGTGAAGGTGTCGTCCAAGAAGGCTTCATAGGTCGCCTGTGAAGTGTGTCGCACGTCGACTTTGCACAATGTCTCGCGACAATCGACGGACTCGAGCGCGGTCCCCGCTCTGCTCGCGCTCCTTATTTGCGACACGATGCGCTGTTCGGCGCGCACTGCCCACGCATTGTCACGATTCTCACCCGTGAGCGTCGCGGCATACGCATCTCTCATGAAATCGGCGGTCATGTGTCGCCCGGCGGAGGCCCCCGTGTCACCCGTGGCTCTGCCCTCCGCAGCGGCCGCCGATTGTTCCGCGGGGCGCGCGATGGGGTCGGCTACCGCCGCCGAAGACGTCATGTGGCCGGATAAGGTACGAGGATCGCCCTCGTATGCCAATGGCTCGCTCGATTTGCCGAATTCCGGCCCCGATCGAGGCGAGGTCACCTCGGAAGGTGCATTCGCGTGCCAGATGGATCCGGGCCTACTCGCGAGATAGCCGGCCCCATAAGCAACACCGATGGTCAGCATCATCGATCCGACGCTGCGAACACGCGAACGCCACCGGCCTTGCATTTCGGCGCAGCCAGATGAATTGGTCATAATAGGCATCGACGCCTCCTTTTGGACGTTTGCGATGGCGATCACGAGCTCGCCGGCCGACTCCCCGGCCTCGGGGAGAGTCCGCGCTACGACTTATTGTAATACAGCGTATTCCGATTCACCCCCAGCAGCGCCGCCGCCTTGGTGACGTTTCCGCCCGTTGCTTGCATGGCGGCGCGGATCGCGAGCTGTTTGAGCCACTCGAGGTTCGCGGGGAGGCGCACCAGGAACGCGTCCGATTCATGCTCGGCGGTGGGGATCGCCAACCGACGAACGGTGAGCGGAAGGTCCGACGGTTTGATCCATGGATCGTCGCCGAGGACCACCGCGTGCTCGATGGCGTTGCGCAGCTCGCGGACATTGCCCGGCCATGGGTAATCGCGGATGGCGGCGATGGCCTCCATGGAGAAGCCGTCGATTCGCCGGGGCGAGGTTTGCCCGAGATCGACGAGGATGTGCTTCGCCAAGAGCACGAGATCTTCTTCGCGCTCTCGGAGCGGTGGGACGAAGACCGGGACCACCGAGATTCGGAAGAGGAGGTCGCTGCGAAAGGTGCCCGCGCGAACCATCGCCTCCAGATCGCGATTGGTGGCGGTGATGACGCGCGCGCGCAGGGGCAACGAACGGGGAGATCCGAGCCGCTCGAAGCGCTTGTCCTCGAGGACGCGAAGCAGCTTGGCCTGGCTCGCGAGCGGGAGCTCTCCAATTTCGTCGAGCAGGAGGGTGCCGTCGCCGACCGCCTCCAGCGCGCCTTGCTTGGTCGCAATGGCGCCGCTGAAGGCCCCGCGCTCGTGGCCGAAGAGCTCACTTTCGGCGAGGCTCTCCGGAATGGCCGCGCAGTTGATGACGTGAAAGGGCTTCTCCTTGCGGGGGCTGGACTCGTGAATGAGCCGCGCGAGGAAGCTCTTGCCCACCCCCGTTTCGCCCAAAAGGAGCACCGTGGTGCTGGAGATGGCCAGCTTTGGGATGGCGTCGATGACGCGCGCCGCGGCCGGCGAGGATCCGAGGAACGCCCGCGCGCTGCCCACCGCCAATTGACGGAGCGCCTTGCGGTCCTCGTCGATGGCGTGCAGCGTGGAGAGTTGCGCGAGTCGCGCCCCGGAGAGAGCGCCGGCGAGGATGAGGAGCCGGCGGAGCGAGTCGGTCACCAGATGCGCCGCGACGCTGGTGGTAAAGGTCACGCGGCCCGCCGGCGCACCGTGCGCGGGCACCGAGATCTTCGTGCAGTCGCGTCCCTCGGCCTTGGTGACGACGATCGTCTCGTCGGCATGCGGCTTTGCGCCACCGGGTGCAAGGTCGATCTCGACGCCATGACAAAGGGCGTGCACCTTGGCCCAGGCGCGAAGCGCTTCCTCGAGCGCTCCCGCCGTCCCCGTCTCCGCCAGGTTCTCATTGAGCGAAAAGATCGCTGCGAGCCCTTGCACGTCGACGGTCGTTCCGCTGAGCAGCGATTGGACGGTGGTCGTCGCGTCATCGTTCATCGCTAACGACACGCTCTCCTCGATGCCAACGTCTTCGACGAAAAGTACGGTATTGCCGACGACGATCGACTCGCCAATTTTTACGTCGCCCTCGCGGATCGGGTGTCCCGCGTGCATCAGCGGCGTCGCTTCATCGCACACGTGAATGTGCACCCCCTCGTCGCTGGCCACGACGTGAAAGTGCTGCCGGGACACCGCCATGTCGTCCAACATGAAATCCGCACCCCGCCCGCGTCCGACCATTTGCAAGCTCGCGCCGACCAAGAGATGGGCGCCGCTATTGGGGCCATGGGCTACGACGAGGCGTCGGATTGGCTTGTCCATCGAGCGGAAAAGATAAATGGAGCGTTGCGTTCGTTCGAGACACAAGCGAATCACCTCCTTCGAATGAACGTGCGGCCCTCGCCTGGAGCAAACGATGGGCCATGCCGAGCCATGCGCGTGGCTGCGTGCCGACCCACCGGCGTGGCCACACCGAAATGCGCGGCGCGCCGGATCGCGGGCGCGCTCGCCGCACCATGCGAGACCGAGCTCGCCGCTTTTTGATTCCGTGCGCGGAGTGTTCGAATTTTGGGCATTGCCCATTTCGTAGGCACTCTGTCGCGGTTGAGTCGGCGGCATATCCCACCGGCGTATCCCACCAAGGGACCACGTGTGCCCTCCGCACGCGTACCATGACGGGGATGGCGTTCGTGATGACGGGCGAACGTCCATCGTGCGCCCTTGCAGCGAGCCTTGACGGCGCTTCGGGCGCTTTTATTCTCAGGGCCCGAAATATGTCGTCAGGCCCCGACGATCCGTTGCTCGCGCGCGTGCTCCGGCGTATCGGTACGACGCTGTGCGGTCGCTATCGTATTTCGTATGTCATTGGGATTGGGGGCATGGCCGCCGTCTACGGTGGCACGCATCGAAATGGGCTCGAGGTAGCCATCAAAATTTTGCACGATGGCCTGGCGTCGCGGCATGACGTTGGGCGCTTTCGCCGCGAGGCGCGGCTGGCGAACGCGATTCGACATCCGGGTGTCGTGCGGTTCACGGACGACGATGTCACCGAGGACGGTTCCATTTTCATGGTGATGGATCTCCTCGAAGGGCACACCGTGCAGGAGCGGGCAAAGCACAGCGGAAGGAAACTCCCTTTAACGGAGGTGGTATTCATCGCCCACAGGCTCCTCGATGTTTTGAAAGCGACACACGCTCAGGGCATTGCGCACCGCGACATCAAACCTGGGAACTTGTTCATCACTCGAATGGGGGATCTCCGCGTGCTCGATTTCGGCATCGCCTGCTTCTTCGAGGACTTCGGCGCGGCCTCGACGACGCGCTCCGGTCGAGCCATGGGGACACCGGCCTTCATGGCGCCCGAGCAGGCGCTCGGTCATATCCATGCCATCGATGGGCGAACGGATATTTGGGCGGTGGGCGCGACGATGTTCTCGTTGCTCTCGGGCCGGTTCGTTCACGAGGCGGATTGTGCCAGCGAAGTGCTCGTCCGCGCAGGCAGCGAGAGAGCGCGACGGATCCGAGAGGTCGCGCCGGGGTTGCCCCGTCGCATTGGCGAGGTGATCGACCGCGCGCTCGCCTTCGACAAAACGAAACGTTGGCCCGATGCGGGCGCGATGGAGGACGCGCTCCTCCGAGCCTGTGAGCCTCTCTTGGGGGCGCCGCTTGCGAAGCTCGCGTTCTCGGCCCCCGATCACGAGCCGCACACGGATATCCGAGAAGCCACGACGCAAGGTGCCGCTCCGAAGAGGCGCATCCCTCGGAAAGCCGAGCCTTGGCGATCCTGGAGCACCCCAACGCCGGCCGCTTCGTTCGAAATGTCCGCGGCGCGGCTGCCACGAAAACGCGTCGCGCGATGGCTCGCGGTGGCCGCCACCGCCTTCGCCGTGGGCTGCGCCGGGTTCGCGTTCTCGAGGCTCGCGGCCGCGACGGCGCTGGTCATGTCATCGCAGAAGGTGTGGCTCGACGGGAACATCGAGCAGGCGCGCGCCCGGGCGGAGGACGCGCTCGCCGCCGACAGCGGATCGGCCGGCGCGCACCTCGCGCTCCTTCGCGCAGGGCCCGTGTGGCCAAACGGGATCGATCGGGCGCACTTCTTCGCGGCGCAAGAGGAACGAAAGCAATTGACCGATGCCGAACGGCGCTACCTGCAGGCGCTCGCACCGGCCATGAGCGTGCCGCCCGATTTTCGGCTCTCCGCCGAGCGGCTGGAGGCGCTCCATCGGGCCGATCCCGACGATCTGGGCATTCGCGTCGCCCTCGCGGTGGGGTGGATGCGCGTCCGCCGCCTCGACGAGGCCAAGGCCTTGCTGCAGCCGCTCGCCGATGCACCGGACGCGCGCGGGATCGTGCTCGCATCCCTTGGCCTCGTACAGGCCATGCGCGATGACGTCGACGCGGCTCGTACGATGTACCGCCGCTGCGTGAGCACCTTTCCCGCGGCGTCTTCGTGCACGGGACGCTTCGCCGAGCTGGAGCTCCTCGAGGGCCATTGCGCGGAGGCCGAGCGCGTGGCGCACCAGCACATGGAGGCGCACCCGCGCGACCCCAACGCGCGACTTTTCCTAGCGTACGCGCTCGCTGCGCGAGGAGCCCCTGCGGGAGAGGTCCGCGCGACGCTCGAGCAATGGGCCGACCTACGGGGCGGTGGAGAGGAAAGCCTGCACCGGCTTCGAGCCCACTTCAAAATGGCGCTCTACGAAGGACGTCTCGACGAAGCCTCGGGTATCCACGAACGGCTCGCGCGGATCATCGAAAAGCTCGATAGCGCGGAGGATCGGTTCGTCCACGCGATGGACGGCATGCTCCTGAACGCGGAGGTCGGCCGCGCGTCCGAGGCAGAGAAGATGATCTCCGCCTATTCCCACGAGCGGCACGGGTTGCGCCACCACTCGTACCGGGGCGACGACGTTCTCTATCTTCACGCGTACGCGACCAGGCTGGGCGTCTTGCCGTGGGAGCGATGGGTGCAGCTGCGCGACGAGCATCTCACGCACCATCAGGCTCGCGATGACCTCGCCGATGGCGTCCAGCGCAATTGGCTCGATGCTTATGCCATTCCGGTGACCACCGCCGCGGGAGCGCGCGAGGCGCTCGACGTTTTACCGGGGTATCTGCCGCTGCTTCCTCGAACCAGCCGCTGGTTCCAGCACGATGCCGTTCTTGGCACGGTGTTCTGGAAGGGGGGAAGGCCGCACGATGCGATGCTCCATTTCGAACGTGCCGCAGCTTCGTGTGTGCACCTCGATGGTCCGATTCAATACGTCCACATGCTTCTGAATTTCGGTGCCATGCTCGAGGAGCGAGGGGATGTCGTTCGCGCATGTGCGATGTATCGGCGCGTGCTCGAGCGGTTTCCGGTGACCTCCGGAAGTCGGTCGGCCATGCAGGCCGACAGCCGTGCGTCCACCGTATGTCCGACGAATACCTCCGGCGACGAAGGGCGTCTCCGGTGAGCCGGGAGCGGTGCGCAACAGAGACTTCCCGACGAATCGTCGGCTCGCGCACCGGCATCGATTTTCACCGGCGCGAGCGCCAAGCTAGCGGCATATGCCAGCAAAGGCCGCAATTACGTTGAGAGCAACCGAAGAATCGAGACATGAAGCTCGCTTTGCACGAGGCCTGCAATGCTGCGGCACTGGCTCTCGCTCACCTGGAGCTTCCGGCAAGCTTCTTGGCGCGCAGCTTCCATGACCCGCTCGAGCGCCGCCTTCACCCAGCGCGCAGCGGTCGAACGATCGACGTCGTACATCGCGCCAATCTTGTCGATGCTGAGACGCTGGCACAAGTGGAGTCGAAGCAGCGCGCGATCGCGATGGCCGAGATGGATGAATGCCATCGCGATCGCGTCTTCGAGCTCCACTTTGTACTTTCGCTTCATATAGTCGAGATCGGGCTGCGCCGCGACCTCACGGACCTCGTCCATATCGCACCGCGGCTGCTCGCGCCGCCGGCCCACCGCGCGATGGATCATGAGGGTGGTGGTAGCGGCGGCGCTGGCCACCCAACTCCGCAAGGGTCCCGTGCCCGCGTAGTCGGCGAGCTTGGGGCGGGAGCCGGCGGCACCCACCAGGAGACGTTCATAGACGGATTGCACGGTGTCATCGACCATGTCACGCGAGGTGCCACGGTGCGAGATGACGCGTCGAATCACATGGTCGAATGTCTGATAAAAGGCTTCGACCGCCCCACCGACGCGGCGGATGCACGCATAGGCGAAATAGACATCGCCCGCGTAGGTATCGTGCGGCACATTGCCGATGGCCGCGCGCTCCGCGAGGTGACGAACGAAGTTTGTCATATCGACATCGAGCTTCGGGTGTGCCGCACGCGCTTGCGCTGCATAGGCAGCCAACGGCTCATTCCATTCAGCAGCATGCTTCGTGTGTGTATCTGCCGCACCATTCGGTGCGACGATGACGTCAGCCGGTGGCAATTCCATTGGTTGGCTCCAGGTTCATGACGACTTCTACGCGGCCAATAGGGATTTGATCCCATGCCGATTCCACGTCGCGGTTTCTATTCGGTGCGCTGCGGAGCCCCGGTTGAGCATGTGCCTCACTGAACAGCAGATAGCCGCATTCATCGAAGGATCGTTGCCGCCCGTCGAGCGATCGCGCGCGGAGGCGCACCTCGCGGTTTGCTCCAGGTGCTGCACGGCCGTAGCCGCTGCTCGGATGGGCATGTCCTCGACCTCCGAGCCTAGCTCCAATCGATGGGGCGAGGCGGGTACATCGTGGGGGCATTTCAGCGCGCCAGAGCCCGGCGAAATCGTGGCCGACAAGTACATCATCGAGCGTGCCATCGGTCACGGTGGAATGGGCGCCGTCTTCGTGGCGCGCCATCGGACGCTCGGTCATCAAGTCGCCATCAAGGTGTTGTTTCGGAGCGATAGCGACAGCGCGGCGCGCTTTCTTAATGAGGCGCGGGCGTGCGTCAAGCTGAAAGGAGAAAATATTATTCGCGTTTTCGACGTGGGAAACCTGCCGAACGGTTCCGCATACCTCGTTATGGAATATCTATCGGGATTGGATCTTGCGCAGATGATCGCGGTCCAACCGCTCCCCGTCGCCCATGCCGTGGATTACGTGGTCCAGGCATGTACGGCGCTCTCGGAGGCGCACGCCGCGGGCGTGGTGCATCGCGATCTCAAACCGGCGAACCTCTTTTTGACGAAACGAGCGGACGGTTCGCCGCTGGTCAAGGTGCTCGACTTCGGAGTTTCGAAGCTTCTCCACGGCACGCTATCGATCAAGCTCGGTATCACGAGAGCCCAGACGCAGATTGGCTCTCCTCTCTACATGTCCCCCGAGCAAATCACCGACAGCAGGGACGTCGATGCGCGAACGGACGTCTGGTCCCTGGGGGTCATCCTCTATGAGCTTCTCACGGGGAAGGTCCCCTTCTCCGCAGGCTCGATGGCATGGCTGTCTTTTGCTATTCTCACGGCAAAGCCGATACCTCCCTCGTCGTTGCGGCACGGTGTGCCTCCGGCGCTCGACGCATGCGTCCTTCGTTGCCTCGAGAAGAAACGCGAGGACCGTTACGGTGCGGTCAGCGAGCTCGCCGCCGCGCTCGCGCCGTTTGCGTCGCGCCGTCCGGCACGGGATCGCGCGTATCCAGAGAGAGCCGGGCGCCCGCTCGCCGGTCCGATGCTACGGGTAGCGACCGTGCTCGCGGCTGCCGCGGCCGGGGCGGCCATCACGGCGACCTTTTTCGCGCATGACGGTTCCAAAACGTCGGATGGGAATTCGATTGTTCGCGCGCAGGTGTCATCCCTGTCGCTCGCGACCTCGGCGAAGGCCCCTTGGCCGCCTCCAATGGTGAAACCCATCCCGTCGTCGCCGCCACCGCAGCTACCACAGCTACCACAAGGACCGAAGGCTCCGACGGTGGTGCGGATAGATGGTGGCGCGAAATGGCCGTCGGGGCGCGGGGCAGGAGGCAAGCCCCCCCGACCACCGGGCTCGCCAACATTCGCCAATGACATCGTGGTTGAACTCGACACCTCGTCCAGCCCTCGTGGACCGGACGTCGCGTCCAAGGACGCGGGGGCCGACGCGGATTTGGACAGCCGGCATTGAGAGTTTTTTCGTTTTCGTACGGAGGCGATGCGACATGCGCATAGGCCCGGCATCTCCCCCGCATGACGACGAAAACCAAATCCAGAAAACGTAACCCCAAAGCCATCATCAACGTTGCCGCCGTGATCGTCGAGCTCCTCGCGCGCACGGACTTTCAAGCGCGCGATATGCTCCGTGAGCCGGGGCACCCACCGAACGTGCACGTCGATACGGTGTCGCCCCGCCACGTCTCCGCGCGGCGGGGTGAGAAAGCATGAACGGGCTCTTCGACCAGCTCGGCGCCCGGATCGACGCGAGGTGGTTCCGCGCCCATTACCGTGAGCGCACCTTTGCGGATATTTGTGCCCGGGCGCTCGCGGAAATGGCGCCCGCCCGTCATGTGAATGCCGATGAGCTCCTCGACTGGGGGCTGGGATGCCGCCGCCTCCCTCGCCAAATGGATATCGACGCCAATTTCGCAGAACCACCGCTCACCTTGTTCGTGAACGATCGGTTCCATATTGCGGCTTACTTCTGGCTCGACGGCACCACGTGCATCCACGAGCACGGCTTTTGCGGCGCATTCCAGGTGCTCGAGGGGGGCAGCCTTCACACGACCTTCGATTTCGAGCCATGTGAGACCGTGAGCGAACACCTGGTCCTCGGAGCGCTCACGGAGCGTCGCGTCGAGCGACTTCGCCGCGGGGATGTGCGCGCCATTCATGCCGGCGCCGCGATGATCCATTCGCTGTTCCACCTCGAGCGGCCCTCGGCCACGATCGTCGTACGAACCCACGCGAGCGCCGACGTCGCCGCAGCCTTTCGTCCGCAGTACTCGTACTCCCGCGCCGGGGTCGCGTGGGACCCATGGTACGATCGTTCCGACCGGACGCGCCGCTTGCAGCTCTTGCAACTGACGCGGCGCACCCACCCGCAGCGGCTGCCGGCGCTGTGCGAACGCTGGCTCGGCAGGGCGGACACGGTGAGCGCATTCCTCGGTCTGCGAAGGGCCGCCACCTTGCTCTCCGCGGGGGATTGCGACGAGCTTCTACGGAAGGCGGAGAGGACGCACGCCGTCATCGCCCCCATCGCGCGCAAGGTGATCGACAACGATCGGCGCGAGGCTGCGATCGTTGCTCGACGAACGACGGTGGCCGACCCGCGCCTTCGATTCTTCCTCGCGATCCTCCTGAACGTGCGCGGCCGCGCGCAGGCACTGCGCCTCGTTCGAGAAGAGTTTCCCGGCCGAAACCCCGTCGATTGCGTTCTCGAGTGCGTCGAGCATCTCGCGCGATTGCCGTCGCCGTTCGAACGTGGATCGTCCGCGCTGGGATTCGAGGCCGACGAAACCGTGCTCGCGGCGTTGCGCGGGCTCTTGGAAGGAAGGTCCGGGCAGGGGCTGGTCTCCAAGGTCGGAGGGTCGCTCGGGAGGCCGGCGAAGCGCGATGAGCGCAAGGACATCGCGCGACTCTGCGAAGGGCTCCGGCGGTCGGAGATGTTCCGCTTTCTCCTCGCGTGACATTCGTCGTTCCTGCTCGTGCGGGAGGAGGTCCCCGACGTGTATGGCTCGAAAGGGAAAAATGGTTCCGAATTCGCTCATTTTGAATCCTTTTGCTTTCATTTCCAAACCGATCGCGCGCGGGGAGCATGCTTTCATCGACATCATGGCGCCGAGGCCCGGCCGCTCCCTCGCGAAGCGACGCATCTCTCGCGCGCACGAGCCGGAGCTCTACGCTGCGCTCTCCCTCGTTCTACGCGACCCGACGTCGGAGCTCGTCGCGAAATCCGGTATCGCCCACCTGCGAAAGGCCGGAATCCTCGTTCGCGCGAACGACAAACCGATCTGGCCGCGCTACGCGTGTCTCTCGAAGCGCCCTACGCCGAGCGGCTTCGGCGCGCTTCCGAGGGGCGCGCACGAAAAGTCGTCCCTCGCGGCCCGATTGTCCTACCTTCCGCCCGCCGCGATCCCTTTGCTCGCCAACCCCGTCTACTTTGCCCGCCCGCCCGATGCCGTCATCGCCGACCCGGTAACCGGTTTGCCGTTTCCTTATTGGCTCGGCCATCGAACCGGCACGACCCAAGCCGCTCCGCGGCCGTGCTGCATCGACATTGGGATTCTACGCGCCATTTCGCGGGTCGCGCCGGGCCTCGGACGCCGCGATGTGGACGGAGCCCGCCGCGCGTGGAAGGCCTTCGTCGTTGCATCACGGCGGCACCTTCACGAGAACGGATTCACGAACCTATCCGGGGTCATTCCCTCGCTGCACCTGGCCAGCTTGCGGCGGTATGGCCGCGCGCTGGTCCGCGGCGGATTCCTCGAATGGAACGAAGACGAGCGGCGCCTGTGGCGGCACGGCGATGGCGTGGCTTCCGTCTTCCATCACGTCTTGACGCCATTGGTCGCCACGCTCGCAGGCGAAGAGATCGAACCGTCGTACACGTTCCTCTCCGCGTTTCGACGCGGCGGGATACTGCGCAAACATACGGATCGCGCCCAATGCGAATACACCGTTTCCCTGTTGCTCGACTTCGAACCGTTCTCGCGCGGGATCTTTCCGTGGCCCATCGTGCTGGAGCTCCCGCCCGCCGCCGGCAAACCGCGCCGGGTCACCATTCGGCAGCGAATCGGCGATATGCTTGTATTCCGCGGCCAGGAGCTCCCTCACCGCCGCCCGCGTTTGCGCGCGGGAAGTGCCATCCACCTTTTATTCCACTATGTGAAATCGTCTTTCCGCGGCAGCCGCCATTGACGCCATTACGAAAGCAGCGCCGCGAGGCGATCTTTCGGAAGGGCAGGGGAGCGACGGCCAAGCCGGCCGGTCATGGTCTCGGCGGCCAGCAGCGCATTGAGGACCGCCTCCTCGATGGAGTACACGACGGCCGCGAAGAAGTCATCCATGCGGTTCCACGGCACGTGCCGCAGGTGGTCGTAGCCCGGATCGCCGACGGGATAGACCGACGGCGTTTGCACGTTGGCCGTGGAGAACGCGAGAAAAATGTCGCCGGAGAAGTGCGAGCCCGTGGTGCCGGTGCGGGCCAGCCCCATCGGAACGCGGCGGGCCAGCGCGGCGCATTGGCCGGGTAAAAATGGCGCGTCGGTCGCGATCACGGCAATGACGGAGCCCGCGCCCGACTTCCAGTCGCTCTCCTCGATGGGGTTGTCGTCGCCGAGCGCCTCGCCCACCGGCACGCCGCAGATGGTCAGCTCGTTGCGCGCGCCAAAGTTCGCCTGCACGAAGGCGCCCACGGTGTAGATGTCGCGGCCATACTCGACCACGCGGGACGACGTACCGCTGCCGCCTTTGAAGGCGTAACAGTTCATCCCCGTGCCCCCGCCCACCGAACCCTCGGCGATGGGGCCGGAGCACGCCGCGTCGATGGCGGCGATGGCGTGCGACGCTTGGACGTGCGCGCCGTTGGTGTCGTTGAGGTAGCCGTCGTACGTCTCGGCGACCACCGGCAGCAGCCACTGCGCGGCCACGCGCGGCTTCTCCCGTGCGACCCACTCGATCACACCGCGGTGGCAGGGGCCGACGGCGTGCGTGTTGGTGATCAGCACCGGCAGCCGGAGCTGCCCGGTCTCACGAATGAGCGTGGTGCCCGTCATCTCGCCATTGCCATTGAGCGAGAACCACTCCGCGATGCACGGAACATCGAAATCCGCCTTGCCGCGCGGCAGGATCGCGGTGACGCCGGTGCGCACGTCGTCGCCTTCGATCAAGGTCGTGTAGCCCACCTCCACCCCCGCCACATCGGTGATGGCGTTGTGCCGTCCGGTGCGGCCGCGGAGACGAAGACCGAGCTCGCGGGCGCGCATCAGACCCCCAAGTCGCAGCGGGTGGCGTCGGCTGCGTAGGCGATCAGCATCGCCTCGGCCTGCGCGATGGTGAACGTCGGTACGGCGTGGGTGATGTGCAGGCCGAGACCATCCTCCAGCGCGACCAGACCGCGCGCGATGGTGGTCGCGTCCCGCGTTAGGTTGAACACGCCCGTGGCGGAACCTGCGTCGAGGATCGCTTGGTACAGCGCGACTTGGCGCTCGTACAGCCGAATATGCTGGGCGGCATAGAACGGGTTGCGCCGCGCGTACGCGCCGAGCTCGTAGAGCAGGACGCATAGCTCGTCGTCTTTCGCGCTGGGCAGGCCCGCCCGGATCATGCCCGTGAGCCGCCTTCGTGGATCGGGCTCGTCGCGGGCGGCTTCTTCACGGCTCACGCAGAAGCGCTCGATGGCCTCGCCCAGCACCTCGTAGAGCAGCTCGCCCAGCTTCGGGAAGTAGTACAGAACCGAGCCGGTCGACATGGCAGCTTGATCGGCGACATCGCGCAGGCGCAGGTCGAGCACACCGCGCGCAAGGACGGCCTGACGCGCGGCGGCAATCAACTCATTGCGTTTTTCGTGTGCCCGACTCGGTCTCGGCATGCGTTCGATTCTTCGGTGGGTCGTCAAAGAACGCAAGTGGGTAGCGGGCCAGGAAACGAGTGTCGACCTGCCGGCAAGCGATTGCAGCGCGACCGCTGTTGACAAGGGGGCGCTCCAGTTCTCTGATGTTCATTCAAACAATCGCGTGACCTGAGGAGACGCCATGCCAGGCCCGTCGTCGTCCATGTCCGCCGCGTCCGCACCGAAGCTGCATCGCGGGCTCAAGATGCTCGGCACCCTGCTCATCACGTTGTCGGCCATCTCCCCGGCGTCGTCGGTGTTCATCATCGCGCCCGGTGTGATGACGCAGGCGGGCAGCGGTGCGTTCTGGAGCTTCGTGATCGCCGGTGTCGTGGGCGTGTTCATGGCATTCGTGTACGCCGAGCTGGCGTCGGCTTATCCGCTCAGCGGAGGCGAATACGCGATTGTCGCGCGAACATTGGGCAGGCTGCCGGGGTTCGTGGCATTGGGGTTGCTGCTCGTTACGCAATTGCTCATCATCGCCGTCATCGCGCTGGGCGTCGGGACCTATTTGGAGGTGCTGTTTCCAGGTTTGCCCGGTCCATTGGTGGCGGCCGTGACGACGGGGATCGCGACGGTGCTCGCGGTCTTCGACGTCCGCGTGAACGCGTGGATCACCGGGGTTTTCCTGGGCATCGAGATGATAGCGCTGGCGGTGCTCACCGTGCTCGGTCTGTTCCACCCGGCGCGGACCATGGGCGATCTGCTCGCGCATCCGGTGGTCGCCACATCCGCCGGTGTGGCTCCGGCATCGGCGGGGCTCATTGCTGCCGCATCGGCCGTCGCCATCTTCTCGTACAATGGTTACGGCTCGGCCGTGTACTTTGGTGAGGAGACGAAGAACGCGCACCGCGGTATTGCGCGCGCCATTCTATGGGCGCTGGCGATCACCGTGGCCGCGGAGCTGATTCCCATTACGGCCGTGCTGTTGGGCGCTCCGTCGTTGGCCGAGCTTTTCAGCGCGCCGAACATGATGAGCTACTTCGTCACCGCCCGCGCGGGGCCCACGGTGAACTCCGTGATCAGTTTGGCGATCGCATTGGCGATCCTCAACGCCGTACTGGCCATCATTCTGATCACGTCGCGGATGGTCTTCAGCACCGGCCGCGATGCAACGTGGCCGCGCGCAGCCAGCCGAGGCCTCGCGGCCATCCACCCCAAGACCGGCACGCCGTGGATCGCCACCATCGCCACCGGGATGTTGGGGATGGCCTTGTGTTTCGCGAACAAGGATTTTCTGCTGGTGATGACGGCCACGTCCATCGTCGCCGTCTACGCGGCGCTGTGCCTCGCGGTGCTCGCGGGTCGCCGCAACGGGAGCACGGCGCACGCGGCGTACCGGATGCCGTGGTTTCCGCTCGCGCCCCTGCTCGCATTGGCCGCGCTGGTGTACGTGACGTACGAGAGCGCGCTCGACCCTGCCGTGGGGAGGCCGAGCCTCGTGATCACGGTGGGGATCGGCGTGGTGTCGGTGGTCTACTACCTCGCGGTGCTACGCCGGCGGGGGACCTGGGAGCTGCATGGCTCCAACGAAAGGTGACGTTTTAGATCGCGCGCACGGTGGCGAGGGCCGTGGCGACGGCGTCCCAGTCGAAGGGGGGGAGCTGGCGCTCGCGCCGCTGCAGGCTCCATGAATCTGCCACGGCGCGTACGGTTTGCGCGCGGGTCTCGCCCCATGCGCGGATGGCATCCACCCGCGTCGAGCCACCCGCCCAAGCTTCGACGTGCCAGTCGCCTTCGTCTTCCGTGCGTTCCCGCGGGGTGATGGTGACGGTCAAGCGATCGTCATCGCACCGGAAGTCGTAGACCATGCTGCGATCCTTGCGGAACTGGTCGGTGATGCGGAGTGCACGGCGGTTGGTAGCTTCTTTTTCCTTCGGCACGTGTCCTCCGCGATCGAGAGAGGTCGAGAATTCTTCGAGTGAGACGACTACCAGCGCTTGCCGCCGTAGCCACCACCGCCGCCACCGTTTCGGCCGCCGCGCCCGCCGCCGCCGAAACCTCCACCGCCGCCTTGACGCTCTTCCGCCTCGTTCACCTTGAGCGCGCGACCGTCGACCAGCGCGCCGTTCATCTCGGCGATCGCCTTGTGCGCCTCTTGCTGCGAGCCCATGGTGACGAACGCGAAGCCGCGCGGACGGCCCGTTTCACGATCCGTGACGAGATGCACGTCCGAAACTTCACCAATCGCGGCGAATGCTTCGCGGACCGAGTCGGAGGTGGCGTTGAACGAGAGATTGCCGACGTAGAGACGATTGCCCATGATTTTTCTTCCTCGATTTCGATATCGCCACGATGCGCGATCTCGACAATCGAGAGAGCGGGGTCGTACGCGGTCCTCACCCGTGGTGAGTGGCCCTACACTGAGCCCTCCGTTTGGAAATAGCAAGGGAGCCCGAGCGGAAAGATGGAAATCGGCACGGCAGAGGCGTAGTGAGCCGTCGAAAATAGAGCGCACGGGACGCATGTCACGGTTCGGTCACGCGTGTCAAAGCTCCAAATCCCAATACGCTGCCGCCTGCTGCAGGCCCACCAAGGTATGCGCCGAATCCGCTAGCGCGTCGTAATACGATAAATAAACGTCATCGACGGTGCGCTGCGCGACCAACACTTCGACCAACGTGGCGCCGCCTCGTTGGTAATTGTAGAGCGTCTTCTCCAGCACCTTATCGGCGTCCGAGAGCACGTCTTGCGTATACAACTTTACCCGCGCCGACGCGGCCTCGTAGCGCGCGAGCGCCTGCCGCACCTCCACCTCGACGTGGATTTCGGCGGCGCGCGCCAGGGTCTCCGACTGCGCCTCGCTCGTGTGGGCCGCGTCCAGATCCCCGCGGTAGATGCGCGAAAATGGCAAAGGGACGCTCAACGTTCCGCCCAAAAAATCCGAGGCTGGCATCTGCGTCGCGCCGGACACGGGGAAGTTGTGCTGCCACGTGGCCCCGAGGGTCACGTCGATCACGCGGTTGGCCCGCGCGAGGTCGACCACCGTGTGCGCCAGCGCCACCCGCTTCTTGGCGGAGCGCAAATCGGGGCGGTGCCCCAATGCGAACGCCACCAGCGTTTCGGCCTGGAATTTCCGGTCCGCCACCGTTCGCAAATCGCCCCCCAGCTCCACCGCGCGGCGCATGTGCGCGGTCGCCGCGGCTCCCATTTGCTGGAGCAGCGCCAGATCCGCCGCGCGCACCTCTCCATCGGCCGATACGACCTGGGCGCGAAACTGGGCGGCTTCGACGCGCGATTGAACGAGGAGGACCTCGCCGATGTCGCCCGCCTTCAGCCGCTGCACATTGACGGCCACGAGCGACTCCAGGCTCGCCAAGGTGCGCCGTTTGCGCTCCACCACCAGGCGCGCGCGGAGCGAGTCGATGTACGCGTGGGCCGCGCTCGATCGCAAGAGCCGCAAAAAATCGTCGAGGTCCGCTTCGGCGACCGAAATGCCGCTCTCCGCCACCGCCACCCGCGCGCCCCGCTTGCCCCCGAGCTGCACCGGCACCCCGAGCTGCACCACCGTCGCCGTGGGGTTGCCCTTTTGCGTAACATCGTATTGAAACAACCCGCCGGTGATCACCGGATCCGGAAATATCTTTGCAATCCCAAGCTGCGCCTGCGCGATCGAAACATTGGCCCGCTGCGCCACCAACTCGAGGTTCCCATTGGCCACGTCGCGAAGATATCCGCCAAACGAAAACCTCGCCGCCGCCGAAGCGACCGCCGCTCCATCAGCACCCGCTCCCCCCGGAGGAGGGCCGGGGTGGGGGAGCCGTGATCGCGTATCCGGACTCTGCGCACGCGCCGAACCCACGAGGCCAAGCCCGAGCAACCCCACGAGCGCGCACGCCTTCGAGCAACGACCCAATCGCCTCCTCACGGCGCCCCACCCCCCGCCGAACCCGCCCCGTCGAGCACACGCCGCTCCACCACCAGGTACAACGCCGGAAGCACCAACAACGTCAGCACGGTCGCCGTGGCGAGCCCGCCCACCACGACGGTGGCGAGCGGCCTTTGCACGTCCGACCCGATCCCGTGCGCGAGCGCAGCCGGCAAGAGCCCCAGGGTGGCCACCGTGGCCGTCATCAAAACAGGGCGCAACCGGTCCTTGGCCCCATGAATGACCGCCTCTCGAAGGGAGAGCGTCCCCCGCATATGATTCAAATTGGACACCATGATGACCCCGTTTTGAACGGCCACCCCGAACAGCGCAATGAAGCCGACGGCGCTCGAGACATTGAGCGTCATCCCCCGCAGAAGAAGCGCGATCATCCCGCCCACCAACGCCAACGGGACGCTCGCGAGGATCATCGCCGCGTGCCGGAGCGTCCCGAACGCACCGTACAATAATAGAAAGATCAAACCGAGCGCCAGCGGCACGATGATCGCGAGCCGCGCCTGCGCGCGCTGCTGATTCTCGAATTGCCCGCCCCATCGCACGCTGTAAATCTGCGAATCGAACTTCACCGCGCGATCGATGCGCCCGTGCGCGTCCTCCAAGAACGACGCCAGATCGCGCCCGCGCAAATTGAGCTTCACCGTCAGGTGCCGCCCGTTCCCCTCGCGCGTAATGGTGCTCTCCCCCGTCCGAAATCCAATGGTGGCCACCTGCGAGAGCGGTATCCGCGCCCCGTTCGGCGCGCTCAATGTCAAGTTGCCGATGGTCTCCTCGCTGCTGCGCACCGACTCCACGAACCGCGCCGTAATGTCGTATCGACGCTCGCCTTGAAAGATTTGCCCCACCGGCCGCCCGCCGATTCCAATTTCAATCAAATCGGCGATGTCCGTCACATTGACCCCCACGCGCGCCGCCGCCTCCCGGTTCACCAAAATTTGCAACTGCGGCAGCGGCGGCTCCTGGTCGATGGATACGTCCGCGCTCCCCGGGGTCGCCTTCAGCACCTCCACGATCTCCGTGGCGACGCGGCGCATCTCGGCGAAGTCGCGCCCGAACACCTTGATCACGAGCTCGCTGTGCGCACCGGCGATCTTATCGTTCACTCCATCGATCATCGGCTGCGAGAACCCCACCGTGACCCCCGGGATCTTCTCGTAGCGCGCCGCCAATTGGGCGATCAAATCGTGTTTCGTCTTGCCATTGGCCCACGTGGCATAAGGCCGCAAGCTCACCGAGGCTTCGATGTGCGACGGTGTCCAAGAGTCGGTCCCATCGTCATTTCGCCCGAGCTGCGTCACCACGGTGGTCACCTCGGGAAACTCACGCGTCGCCTGGCGGATCTCGCTCGCCATGGTGCTCGCCTTTTGCAGCGAGATCCCCGGCGGCAAGGTGACCTGGAGCCAGATCGAGCCTTCGTCGAGCGTCGGAAGGAACTCGCGCCCGATGGCGACGCTGAGCACCACGCCCAGGGCGAGCGCCCCGATGCCCGGCGCGAGCGACGCCCACGGACGGCGCACCACCGCGGCCAGGTAACGCTCGTAGCGGTGGCCGAGCCACTCCAAAACCGGATTGTGAAAGAGCTTGCGCGGCTTGCGCAGCACGGTAAATGCCAGCCCCGGAATGAGCGCCAGCGCGCAGAGCGCGGCGCCGGCCAGCGCATAGCCGACGGTGTAGGCCATCGGCGTAAAGAGCTTCTTCTCGACGCGTTGAAAGGCAAAGAGCGGCAGATACGCCGTGATGATGATGGCCGTCGCGAAGAACATCGGCCGCGCCACCTGGCTGGCCGAGCTGCGCGCGTCGTCCACCGACAGCGCGGCGGAGGGCTCCTCCTCCCGCTTTCGGAGCATGTTCTCCAGCACCACCACCGCCCCGTCCACGATGACGCCGAAGTCGATGGCCCCCAGCGATAAAAGGTTGGCGGGGATGTCCGTCGTGGCCATCAGGATGAACGCGATCATGAGCGACAGCGGAATGGTCAGCGCCACGATGAGCGCGCTCCGCACGCTGCCCAGAAACAAGATGAGCACGATCAGCACCAGCCCGATGCCCTCGAGCAAGGTGTGCGAGACGGTCGACAAGGTCGTGTGCACCAGATCCGTGCGATCCAGGTAGGGCACCACCTTTACGTCGGGCGGCAGCAGCCCGCCGCGGTTCAGCGCATCGATCTTCTCGTGAATCCCGGTGAGCGCCACCGAAGGATTGACGCCGCGCAGGAGCAGCACGATCCCGGTGACCACATCGGGCTCGTCGTCGCGGCCGGCGATTCCATTGCGCGTGAGCGCGCCCAGCTTGAGGGTGCCGAGGTTGCGCACGAACACGGGGGTGCCGCGGCTCTCGCTCACCACGATGTTTCCGAGATCGTCCAGGTTGCGAACCAGCCCGATCCCGCGCACCACCGCCGCTTGGTCGCCGCGAACGAGGATGCTGCCGCCCGCGTTGGCGTTGTTCGCTTTGATGGCGGCCACCACTTGCGTGAGCGAAAGTCCGTATTGGGCCAGCCGCGCCGGATCCAGGGCAAGCTGGAATTGCGTCGTCTCCCCGCCGAAGTTGGTCACGTCGGCCACGCCGAAGACCTGCTTGATGGTCGGCACCACCACCCACTGCTGCAGCTCTTTCAATTCGCGCTGCGAGCGCGAGGACGACGCGAGCACATAGCGGAAAATCTCGCCGGTCGGCGAGGTGAGCGGATCGAGGGAGGGGGTCGCGCCGTCCGGGAGCGCCACCCCCGAGACCCGCTCGCGGATGCGGGTGCGCGCCCAGTAGTCCTCGACCCCGTCGCGGAACACCAAGGTGATGAGCGACAGCCCGAAGGTGCTCCGCGAGCGCATCACGTGGAGGCCCGGGATGCCATTGAGCTCGCGCTCGATGGGGATCGTAATTTGCTCTTCGACCTCTTCGGCCGCGTGTCCGGGGTATTGCGTAATGACCTGGGCGGTCGTATCGGCGATATCGGGATAAGCCTCGATGGCCAGGGTGGTGAACGAGTAATATCCAAACGCGGCCACCATGGCGAAGACGGCGACCATGAGCCACCGCTTCTGCAAGCAGATGGAGACGAGCCTGGCGATCATGGGAGCAGCACGGCGTTGGACGTGACGATGCGCTGGCCCACCTCGAGCCCTTTGGTCACGATGAAGCGGTCGCCCACTTGATCGCCGACCTCCACCGGGCGCCGCTCGAACTCCCATGGGCCCGTCTCGAAGAACACATGGCTCTTGTCGCCCACGATGACCACGCTGGCCACCGGCACCGTGAGCTCGCGCACCGCCTGGCCGTGAAAGCTCACGGTGGCGAACATGCCCGGCTTCAACCGCGAGTCGGGGTTGTCGAAGGCGATGCGCACCTTGATGGTGCGCGTCTCGGGATCGAGCAAATCGCCGACGAAGAGCACCTTGCCGCCGAACGACTCGCCCGGGTACGCGTTGAAGGTGGCCACTGCATCGTCGCCTTGGTGCACGCGGCGGATGTCCTTCTCTTGAATGTTGGCGGTGACCCACACGTTCGACAGGTCGGCCACGATCATGAGGATGGCCGCCGGATCGTTCTGGTACTGGCCCGGCGCCGTCGAGAGCTCGATGACCCTGCCCGCGATGGGCGATCGCACGGTGAGCGGGCCCGCCACATTTCCAGGGTCGACGCCCAGCAAGCGCAATCGGGTGGCGCAGCGATCGAGCTCGCTCTTGGCGGTGTCGCGATCGGTCTGGGCCTGCTCGAGCTCGCGCTGCGCGCCGATGCCGTGGTCGACCAGATCCTTCTGCCGCGCGACATTGCGCTCGGCCTGGGCGATGGCCGACATCGCCTTCAAGTAGTCGCTTTGCGCGGCGACGAGATCGGGCGAGTCGATGGTGAAGAGCGGCGCGCCCGCTTTGATCGCGTCGCCGAAGCGAACGAAGAGCTTGACGATGCGGCCGGTCAGGGGAGGAGCGATCTTGGCGAGGCGCGTGGGCTCGGCCTCCACGGTGGACGGCGCGACGATGTGCCGCTCGACGGCCTGCAAGGCCACCGGCTGCACCTCGATCCGCTGGCGAAGCGGCGAGCCCTCCGGCACGACCACCTTGCCGCCGCGGTGCTCGACCGTCGGCGCGGGCGAAGCGCCCTCCGAGCTCGCGGTGGCCCCGCGCCGGCATGCGACACCCCCGCCCCAGGAGAGGCATAAAAATACGGCGAAGACGGCTGCCGAGGGACGCACGGGGCGCATGATGGGCGAGCTCCTAGCACGGGCCAATTCTCGGGTACTGTTACAATCGGTTCATAGTTCGGCCCGTAGAGTACTGGATTCCAAGGGAGACAACGCGAATGCCCACGCACGAGGTTTTCAATCAGCCCCCGCCGCTCGAAGGCTACGATGCCCTTCAGCACGATCACGCGCTCGTGGAAGGTCTCGTGCGCCACAACGCCGAATGGGCGATGTCACGTGTTCGTGACGTTGGGCTCCTGATGACGGGCGAGGCCATGGCGTGGGGGTTTCAAGCGAACCGTTTCGGTCCCGAGCTCCGCACCTTCGATCGCTTTGGTCATCGCATCGACGAGGTGGAGTTTCACCCGGCGTGGCATCGTCTGATGGAGTCCTCCGTTGCCCATGGGTTGCACGCGCTCCCCTGGCAGAACGAGCGCCCCGGCGCCCATGTGGCCCGCGTGGCCATGGGCTACCTCATGACCCAGGCCGAGAGCGGTCATGGCTGCCCCATCACCATGACCTTCGCGTCGGTGCCCGCGCTGCGCGCGCAGCCCGAGGTCGCCGAAGAGTGGGTGCCCCGTTTCACCTCGTCGGTCTACGATCCGCGCTGCATCCCCGCGTCCCAGAAGAAGGGCGCGCTCTGCGGGATGGCCATGACCGAGAAGCAAGGCGGCTCCGACGTTCGCGCCAACACCACGCAAGCCCGCCCGCTCGGCAGCGCCACGGGTGCCGGGGCCGAGTATGCGATCGTGGGCCACAAGTGGTTTTGCAGCGCCCCCATGTGCGATGCGTTTCTGACCTTGGCGCACACCGAGCGCGGTCTCTCCTGTTTTCTCCTGCCGCGATGGCGCCCGGATGGAACGAGGAACGCGTTTCACATCCAGCGGCTCAAGGACAAGCTGGGCGACCGCTCCAACGCCTCGAGCGAGGTCGAGTTCACCGGCGCCTGGGCGCGCATGATCGGCGAGGAAGGCCGCGGCGTGAAGACCATCATCGAGATGGTGAGCCACACGCGTCTGGATTGCGTGATGGGCTCCGCGGGCATCATGCGCCATGCCGTTGCGCAGGCTACGCACCACGCCGAGCACCGAAGCGCCTTCGGTAAGAAGCTCACGGACCAGCCCTTGATGCTCAACGTGCTCGCCGATCTGGCGATCGAGCAAGAAGCCGCCACCATGCTCCTCCTTCGCCTCGCCCAAGCCTACGACGACGGCGTCAAAAACCCCGAGCAGCGCGCCTTCGCCCGCATCGCCACCGCCATCGCCAAGTACTGGGTCTGCAAGCGCACGCCGCACGTGCTCAGCGAGGCGCTCGAGTGCCACGGCGGCAGCGGCTATGTGGAGGAGTCGGTCCTCCCGCGCCTCTATCGGCAAGCGCCGCTCAACTCCATCTGGGAGGGCTCCGGCAATGTGATGTGCCTCGACGTTCTACGCGCGATGGGCCGCGAGCCGGACAGCGTGCCCGCGCTTTTCGCGGAGCTCGCGCTGGCGCGGGGCGCCGATCGGCACCTCGATGGCTATATCGAGCGTCTGACGCGCGATCTATCGGATTTGTCGGACATCGAGACGCGCGGGCGCGCGCTGGTGGAGCGGCTCGCGCTGGCGCTGCAGGCGAGCTTGGTCGTGCGTTACGGGCAGCCGGCGATGGTCGAGGCGTTCGTTCGTTCGCGTATTCAAGGCGAACATGGCGCTGTGTTTGGGACCTTGCCGGTGGGCGTGGATTGCCGCGGGATCGTGGATCGGGCGCGGCCGCGGGTCGGTTGAAGTCGAGGCCGGGGAGCCGGCCGTGGGCCCATCGCGCACTGGCCGGCCAGTGCGTGCTATCTTCTTCCCATGGCCGCCGCTTCCGTGTTGCATGAGCATCTGTACCGTATCCGTCGTGTCGACTACGAAAAGATGGCCGAGTCGGGCGTTTTCGGGGACAGCCATGTCGAGCTGCTGTATGGCTTGATCGTTCAGATGAGCCCGAAAGGTCCGCTTCACGACGGGACGATTGATATCCTGGCGAAGCTCTTCATCCGTCAGCTCGGCGATCGCACGACGGTGAGGATCCAGAACGCGTTTGCGGCTTCGGACGGCTCCGAACCCGAGCCCGACATCACCATCGTCCCACCTGGCGATTACCGCAAGGCTCACCCCGAGAAAGCTCTCCTCGTCATCGAAGTCGCCGACAGCTCGCTCGAGACGGATCGCGAGGCGAAGGCGCGTCTCTACGCCGAGTGCGGTGTACCGGAATACTGGGTCGTCAACGTCCGCGACGGCATCGTCGAGGTCCACACCGAGATCGTTCGTGGCGCGTACACCCGGGTGCAGCCGCACCGGCACGGAGACCACATTCGCCTGGTCGCCTTCCCCGACGTCGAAATCGCAGTCAGCGACGTTTTCTAGCGATTCGCGAGGGTGTAAGCTCCGTGCTCCCGAAAATGAGCGCGAAGCAAACACCCAAACAGGTTCTCTTATCCCAGGGCAAGCTCGACAAGGACATCGTCGCCGTGACGGTGGGCGGGAAAGTCGTCGACCTTCACACGCCCATCGAGGTAACGGACCCGTCCGCGCTCACCTTGACCCCCATCCGAGCCACCGACCCCAAGGGCCTGGAGGTCATCCGCCACTCGACCGCGCACGTGATGGCCGACGCCGTCCAGCGTCTTTTCCCGGGCACCAAGGTCACCATCGGACCGGCCATCGAAGACGGATTTTACTACGATTTCGACAAGCCCGACGGCCCCTTCACCGAGGAAGACCTCGGGAAAATCGAAGAGACGATGCGCGCCATCGTCAAAGAGGACACCGAGTTCCGCCGCGAGGTCATCGCGCGCGACGCGGCCATCCGCCTCTTTCGCGAGATGGGGGAGACCTTCAAGGTCGATATCATCGAGCGCCGTCCCGAGGACGAAGAGCTCACCCTCTACCGCCACGGCAAGCCCGAGAGCGAGTGGGTCGACTTCTGCAGCGGCCCGCACGTCCCGCGCACCGGTCTGCTCAAGGCGGTGAAGCTCACCAGCGTGGCCGGCGCGTACTGGCGCGGCGACGAGCGCAACCCGATGCTCCAGCGCATCTACGGAACGGCGTTCGCGTCGCAAGATGCGCTCAAGGAGCACCTTCGCGCCGTCGAGGAGGCCAAGGCGCGCGATCACCGCAAGGTCGGCAAGGAGCTCGACTTGTTCCTGCTCGACCAGGCCTCGCCGGCGATGCCCTTTTTCCTTCCGAAGGGCGCGTTCGTCTACAACCGGCTCGTCGAGTACATGCGCGAGCTCTACTTCCGCTACGGCTACGAAGAGGTCATCACCCCGCAGGCCTTCGATCCCAAGCTGTTTCGCACCAGCGGGCACCTCGGCCACTACAACGAGAACATGTACCGTCTCTGGACGGAGGACATCCTCGACGATATGACCGAGGCCGAGCGCGCCAAAGGCTACGACACCGTCGCGGAGAAGCTCCGCGCGCAGTCGTTCGCCCTCAAGCCGATGAACTGCCCGAGCCACTGCGTCATCTTCGGCTCGCGCAAGCGCTCCTACCGCGAGCTCCCGTGGCGCGTGGCCGACTTTGGCCGGCTCCATCGCTACGAGCGCGGGGGCGTGATCCACGGCCTCTCGCGCGTCCGCAGCTTTTGCCAGGACGACGCGCACATCTTCTGCACCGAGGAGCAAGTCGGGGCCGAGAGCAAAGCCTTCCTCGACTTGTTCTACGAGGTGTTCCGCACCTTCGGCTTCGAGCGCATCGACGTGAAGCTCGCCACCCGGCCCGAGAAGAGCAAGCGCATGGGCTCCGACGAGCTCTGGGACCATGCCGAGGCATCCCTCGCCGCGGGCTTGAAGGCGGCCGGCATCGACTACGAGATCGCAGAGGGCGAGGGCGCCTTCTACGGGCCGAAGCTCGAGTTCCACGTGCACGACGCCCTCAAACGAAGCTGGCAGCTGGGCACCCTGCAGTACGATCCCAACCTCCCCGAGCGCTTCGACCTGTCCTATGTCGGCGCCGACGGCAAAGAGCACCGTCCGGTCATGCTTCACCGGGCCGTCCTCGGGTCCCTCGAGCGATTTTTCTCGGTGTACCTCGAACACTGCGGAGGAAATTTCCCCACCTGGCTCTCGCCGAAGCAGGCCATCGTGCTTACGGTCAGCGACAAAGTGGACGCCTACGCTCTCGAAACGCGCGATCGGCTGCGCGCCCGCGGTATCCGGGTCGACATCGACTACAGCGCCGACAAGCTCGGCGCCAAAATCCGCAACGCCCGCCTCGCCCGCTACCCTTACCTGTGCGTGGTTGGCCTGAAAGAGGCCGAATCGGGCACCTTGGGCGTGCGCTCCCGCGACCGCGGCGAGCTGGGCGCCATTTCCCGCGATGAGTTCGCCGAAATGGTCCTCAAGGAGAGCGTCCCGGGCGCGGTGGCTCCTGCGGCTCCTGCAGTTACGGCTGCTGTCGCCCCCGGCGACGGAAACGCAACCAAAAATTGACGTTCCCGCACGATTTTCAGCATTCCTTGAAGCTCAAGCGGCGAACCGGTCGGTGTTTTGCCGGTTCGCCGCGGCATCGCGTGGTGTCGAGCGCACCGGGCCGCGTTCGATCCAGGCAAGCGCCGCGGTTGCCTGTTGACGGGGCCTGCGCGCTTGCCACTATCATCCGCCCCGTTTCTCGTTTTGGTTCTCGGGCCCTTTCCCGTCCTCTGGCGGCTGGGGTGCTTTTCCGAGGTTCTTCGCCCGACTTCGCTTTTTCTTGTCTCGTCTCGTCTCGTTTTTTCCCGTATGGGAATGGTCTCCGCAAATTGTCTCTGTCAAGGAGGTTACGGTCAGCCAATGCCGATGGGTCGCCCTCGCTTTGATCCGCGCCAGCAGCAGCGCGGTTTTCAGATTCGCGTCAATCACCGCATCCGAGTTCCGGAAGTCCGTGTCATCGGAGCCGACGGTTCGATGCTCGGTGTGCTGCAAACCCACGAAGCGATGAGACTCGCCCAGGAGCAGGGGCTCGACCTCGTGGAGGTCAACCCCAAGGCCGAGCCACCCGTTTGCAAGATCCTCGATTTCGGAAAGTACAAGTACGAGGAGAAGAAGAAGACGGCGGAGGCCAAGCGCAAGCAAACCGTCGTCGAAATCAAAGAGATCAAGCTTCGTCCGAAGACCGACGATCACGACATCGCCTTCAAGGTGAAGGCCGCTCGCCGCTTCATCGAAGCGGGCCACAAGGTGAAGGTCACCGTCCGCTTCCGCGGCCGCGAGATCACGCACCCCGAAAAGGCGCAAGAGCAGCTCACCATCGTGATCCAAGCCACCGACGACGTCGCCAACGTCGAAACGCGCGCCATGATGGAAGCCCGCACCATGACGGTCCTCCTGGCGCCGAAGCCGGCCATCATGCAGAAGGTGGCCCAGGCCAAAATCCAAGCCGAAAAAGCCCGTCAACAGGCCGAAAAAGAAGGCCGCGCCGTTCCCTCCGAACCGTCGCTCCTCAACGTCTCCGACATCGAAGACGATGACGACGACGATGATGACGACGACGACACCGACGACGCGACCGCGAACTGAAGATTCGGCCTCGGGACCCCCGGGGCCGAGTCGTTTTCACGTGTTGCACGTCCAGCGGGGGCTCCCATCCTCAGCGTTGCGTGCCGCGTTTGCATCATCGCGGGCGCGCGAGGATGCTCGGGCCTCCGCGAGGCATCGACGCCGTCGCCGTGCGGGACAAGTCCTCCGAGTGTGCGTGACCACCGGGGTCGCGCCATCACGACTCTCGCGCGTACGCGTCGACCGCCTCGATCGCATTCGGCGGAGAAGGGGCGGGGAAGCTCGATACGGGCACTTCGTTTCCACGGCATGACGAGCGCACCGTCGATGGGCCGGATCTCAACGCGGTACGCGGCGGCGTCACTGGAGAGATGCCGGCTCGCGAAGACGGTACGCTTCGGGGTGGCAGACGAAAACCCTTCTCGCAGATAGAAGAAGCCGCGGTGGGGACCACTACGGCTGCGGTCGCGACGTCGCGACGATTGATGCATAAGCGATACGGCACCGTGTTGGCCACGATGTCCGTTGTTGCACTAAGTTCCGCAAGTTGGCGAAGTAACGAGTATTTCAATAACCGTAACCGGTTGAGATGGCGCGATTCGCTAAACGGTTGGTTACGAATTCAAAGGCTGCGTTCTTGTGCTCGTGGCCGCTACGGCCGTAATCTGCGCAGCCATGAAAAGAACGACTGTACTGGCTTATGGGGCAACACTTGGCTTCCTGAGCCTATTCACGATCGGCGCGCTCATCGCTGGGTGCAAGGACGACGACAAGAACGACAATCGACGCCTCTCTCAAAAAGGCGATTCGTGCGATACCTCCAACGATTGCGCCGCCGGTCTTGCATGCCGCCCCCGCGTTTCGACGAGCACCGGCACCCCGGGCGCAGGCATCTGTGTGACGGGCGTATTTCACGTCGAGCCGAGCGCCAAGTCTTGCTTGACGATCTCGTGCGCCCTGCCGGCCGATTGCTGCCCGCCCCCGACAACGTACGTTTCGAGCGTCGGAAGAACGTGTGCCGAGCTGTTGCCCTATTGCTCGATCGATAGTGGTTCCACCACCTACTGCGACGCTTACAATTTTTACTGCAAATGCGACGCAGCCAAATTCGACTGTACGGCCGACGGGAAATGCCTGAATCGCTGCACGAGTGACAACGAGTGCAGGAGCAATACGCCGTCGACCCCGTACTGCTCCGGAGGAAAATGCGCCCAATGCAACCAAGATTCTCAATGCACCGGAGGAAAGACGTGCGTTGATGGCACGTGTCAGGGCCCCTGCGCTCTCGACTCCGACTGCCCCGAGTTCGATCGTTGCCAAGCGGGGAAGTGCGTAGATTCGGGGTGCCTCTCGGATCGAGAGTGCATTGCGGCGACGCGAAACGTGGAAGCGACCTGCGGAACCGATCGGAAATGCATCGTTCCGTGCCAGACGGATCTCGAGTGCGGCGATCCGCACCCGTATGGCTTCCTCTCGTGCATCGACCACAAGTGCGTCGACACCGGCTGCATGAGCGACAAGGAGTGCGAACTGTCCAAGCACGATGGCAGGCCGCCGAGCGATAGCAGAACGAAGTACGTTTGTCGGGAACGAAAGACGTCGCAATAGGGGTCGGACGCGCGCGGTGTGGTCGCGCACACGGTGCGGGAAACGACCGCACCTCATGCCGGTTTGAACGAGAATATTCGGTGGTTCGGAGCTGGGCGCGCAAATAGCGTGTGTCCAGCTCCGTTTCCAAAAAGAAGATTTCCAATCAATGGCGCGGGTCACGGCGAAAAAGTCTCGTAGACGCATCCAATTGCCGTTTTGGAAGACTCGCGAGGGGGGCTCGGCCCGTGGCCAACAACGCAGGACGCCAGGGCGGCTGCTAGAATTCGCGCGTACGCGCCGAAACGCCCCTTGGAGATTCTGGAACCGGAACCCCAGCTCCTCCAACGCCGGGTGCGACCTCGGTATTTGTAAGGACGGGGGACTCCCCCTTGAATGCGATTCCAATGGTGGGGCCGCCCCCGCCACTTCCACTTAGGCCGGAGCGTCCTCCCGCACCCCCATGACCACCATTCGCAGCAGGGAACGTGCTCGACGTGCCCGGCTCGCCGCCCGGTGTGGGGGCGGTTCCAGTCGTTCCGCGCCCTCCGTCTCCCCCCGTCGACGTTTCGATCACGGAGGAGAATAGTTGCACCGGACTTCCGATGGCGATGATCGCAATGCTCGCTCCCCCTCCGGTGCCGGCGGTGCCCGCGAGGCCAGGACAACCCCCGGCACCGCCGCCACCACCGGTAGTGCTCCAAATCTCGTCGAACGTTGCGCCCGCGGATCGGACGGGGCGCATGCCACCGCCACCTCCACCACCCTGGCCCGGAGCACCGTCCGTTCCTTTCGAGCCATCGCTAGAAACGTAGTTACCCTGCTCCGTTATCGTGCCGAAGTTGTCCCCACTCACGCCGTTGGTTCCCGAAGTTCCCGGATGGCCCGCAGTAGCCGGAGGAACGCCATCTACACCACCACCAGCGCCGCGCCAGGGATCGTTGGGCCAAGGTAAACCGGGAGCCGGCGCAGTGCGTACTCTCCACGGCCCAAAAGATCCAGACGAATCGTAATGTCCTCCCGTTCCACCTGGAGCACCGGTCGGACTAAAATCCGTTCCGCTACAGATTCCGTATCCGCCACGCGGGGGCTCGCGCAAATGACGACGGACGCAGACGTCATTGTCGCACGTCTCCTCGACTATGGGAGGTTCACCGTTAGCTCGTTCGGCGATGAGTGGCGTTCGGTCCACACCATCCGTCCCTCTCGCACCGCTGCCCGCGTGCACCTTCGAATTCACAATCTTCAACCCCGATGACTCCATCACCACCATCGCAATCGAGCTCCCCGAAGGCGCCGTGGCATCCGGCGAACGGATCTCGAACCCATCCATTCGCATATCGCGAAGCCCCGTGGCCTTTACGGTGGGGCTCGCGGCCGCCTCGATCACCGCCCGGCTCTTGCCGGCCTTCCACGTGGACGCGGTGCAATCCAAATAACCGAACATGGAGACACCGTCGACGAGCGTAAGCTGCTCACGGTAGGATTGGGCGCACACGAAGAGCCGTTTACCCTTTGCCCTTGCGACCTCCATCCCCTTTTGCACCGACGCCAAGGGCGCCTGGGATGTCCCGTCGCCAGTGCTGCTCCCCTTGCTGGAGGAGACGAAGATCCCGCACTCATCCTTGATCCCATCTTCCGCCTGCGCGGGCGGATCAAACGGACATCCAGGAGGGACCACGATGGTGTCCTTTCCGTCAGGCTTGTTCCCGCTTCCGGCCGGTGAGCTCGTGCTACCGCACGCTATCAGCAAGCCAATGCCACCCAACAAGACCGAAAGTCGACGCATGGAACCTCCCTCTGCACCCGTTATTTCCTACTCTCCTCAGTATCTCGGCCAATCCGCTGTCTCGTTGCCTATTTTCTCAAGCGCATCCCATCTTCTTCGGGCAGCGCTCCGCTGCGGGGCTGACACGCCGGAAGATGTTTTGACAACATTCGATGACGGCGACGACCAAAGCCCTTGCGCTCTCGTCCTCTCGGAAGAAAGGAATTATCCCCTCAGAAACCGCCGTCGGAGCGCACGCTCGCACGGAATCGAATAGGTTCGCGCAATCAACGCGCCGAGTAGCCACGCCAAAGCGACCACGGGCGGGTACCAGAGAAACCCGTAGCGGGGATTTGCGCCGGTGGCTCGGAATGCTCGGAAGGCAGCGAAAACGACGAACATATGACTGAGATAAATTTCATAACTGAGACGCCCCATCGAACGCAGCCAGCCCGTACCGGGTAGGAAAATCGTGTGCCCCGACGTTTGCCGCCAATGCAAGGCGATGACGAGGCACGCGGTCGATACGGCAGCAGCAGCAAGACGGCATCGTGCAGCAATGGCCAAAGCCAGGGCATGGCCAGAAATACGGTGGCCATCCCAAGGGCGCCCAGTGCGCCGAGCGCCAGCGCGATCCCGGAATGGCGAGGGCGGTAGCGTGCGGCGAAGAGGGCGGCCAAAACGCCGGTGGCGATGGCGGACATGCCGGGCAAATAGGCCTTTTCTTTCCAGATTTCGTTGTCGACGATGGCGGCCAGCGAGAATGGCATCGACGCGGCCAGCAATGCCAACATGCCGGCGAGCACGCGCTCGCGGCGTACCGTGAGGCAGACCAAGGGGAAGCCGATATAGAAGGCTTCCTCGATGGATAAGGACCATAGCACGTCCCAATTGCCCGGGAGGTAGCCGGTCGTGCCCTCGTACCAATTCAGGTACAAGCCAAATGCGGACAGGATTGCGTGCGGCAGCGATTGACCTTCACGGTGAATCACGTAATCGGAAAAGCCCGCCAGGTGCAGGAGCGCGAGCACGCTCACGAGCAGGAGAAGGCACGGCAGAATGCGCGCGCCGCGGCGAACGTAGAATGTACGCAGATCGATGTGGTCGAGCCGGGCCCAGCGCTCAAGCGACGTGGTCGTGATCAGGAAACCCGAGAGCACGAAGAAGACGAACACCGCTTCGTAGCCGTTGTAGTTCACCGCGGCGAGCAGGCGTGCGGGGACGATCTCCGCGAGCAGCGACCTCTTCAGCGGAATGCGCATCGGCAGGCCGAGATGGTGCAACACGACGAGTAGAATCGACAGGCCGCGGAGCAGGTCGATACCAGGGTTGCGCATGGGGTCCTTTCCAGAGCGTCTACCATGAAGATCGCGCCAGATGCATCCGTGAGGACGTTTCGATCGAACATGGTCGTTCGACCCGCGCGCGGACGGCGCTCCGAGCGTGCAGCACCGCCATGAACGGGTGCGTGGTGTTTGTCGGCGCGCGCCATGGCGAGCTTGCA
Organism: Sorangiineae bacterium MSr11954; assembly: GCA_037157815.1. Lineage (NCBI taxonomy): Bacteria > Pseudomonadati > Myxococcota > Myxococcia > Myxococcales > Pendulisporaceae > Pendulispora > Pendulispora albinea. The sequence continues at coordinate 9,321,658 of CP089984.1, read as the reverse complement.
AGATCGTTGCATTGGCGTAGGTGCGTTCCGGGAATTCTGCGGATCGTTTTCCAGAAACTCCGCGGCCTTCACGGTGTCTTGTTCACGTGCGATGGGGCGATTCTTCGTACGTGCATGCGACGAGCTTTCGCTCTCGGATGACGGCCGCCCAGCCCTTGATCTCCGGTCTTCGATTGCTTCAATGCACTTTACGTCGCAGCCGATCGTCGTGTGTCGTTTGGCTTTATTCATCCGTGATGGGCATCTGGTCGCATTCGACCCATGGAACGGTGAGCCGTTGGCCACTTCCTTGCTGAACGCGACCATCGGCCAGAAGCGAAATGGGTTTCGTTAAAAGTCGATGTCGCCCCGAACAATTTAATCACCGATCGGACGGATGCGATTTGACGACGCTACGGCTTCGATGCACTTCTTTCGTGGATCCTGCTAATCTCGTTCGCACTACCGTTTGGCCCGGCAGAAGGGGTCGGCGAAGGTATTTGCTACTAATTTTGCGGGTTTTTTTATGGTGAACAATGAACATCATCGAGCTCGAAGCCGGATTGCCAAATGGATTTCATGATGCCACCTTAGAGAAGCTGGAGATTGATTACCAGAAATCTGTAGTTTATATTTTGATGAAGCTCTGGATTGGTCTCCTTCCGTCAAAGCCATTTTTGGGGAGCACTCCCGTGATGAGACGGGCCAACCTAAGCTTCGAACGTTTGGTCTATTGCGTCGTGGAACCTCCAGAGCAGCTTGGGGATAGCGACCACGAGGAGCTCGATGTGAGCGGCTGCGAGAATGTGCCCGAGAATCCGAACGTCCGTCTTCCAACGGTGGCGGAGGGCGTCTTTCGTTATGCATTCTATGTGAGCGACTGGAATAGCTTCATTCATATCGCTGCCCGAACCGTCGGCGTGACATGGCTCGAGAGTGAGGAGAGTGCGTGGTCAAGGGCGAAGGAGCAGGACTGAGCTCGGCGGCACGGTCCAGCAAGGGCGCATGAAACCGTCATCGGATCTTTGCGGAACCAGGGGCACGAGCTCGTACTCGACCTCGCTCGTTATATGAACCTCTGCCACCATCTCACCATCTCACCCCGCGCGCGCGCACGACCTGCGAGCCGGCGAGGCGGTCCACGAGCGTTCGTTGGTCGCGCGACCGCCGCGGTAATGTCTGCGTGGTCGACCGAGTCCGTATCACGGACGATGTTGCGCCACTTCGAAGCGCGCGCTGCGCCGATGCGCCGGCGCATCTCGGAAAGTTCGCGCGCTCTGTGTCGACTGCACGATGGCCCCGACGTCTCGTTCGAGCACCTCGTCCGTGTGTGCCTGACCCCCGCTCTCCGCGCCGCCCAGGGCCAAAACGTTCCGCAACCGTAGCCGGTGGTGCTAGCAAGCTGTTCAGTAAAATAGTCTGTACCGGCTGCGTAACGGCGCGCTCGTCTCGCGCAAGAGCGCCGAAATACCCCGAAATATCGTGCAACGCGCACACGGTTGCCTCCGATCGGCTCGGTTGGGCGCGGCATGTTGACGTCGTCAATCAACAGTTTCAAACAATTGTTTGAACAAAACGTTCGCCGCGGTCACATACCTAGCAAAGGAAATTGGCCGGCGGCTGAGGTCCGCCCTTAGCGAAAGAGCAGTCTGCATGAAGGACGAAAATGGTTTCACGTTCGAGAGCTCGGTTCCTGCACGCCCTGGTTCGATGCGCCGGATGCATTGGCTCGGAGGATCGCTGCTGATGGGCGCGTTGATGGCAGGGGCCATGACGGCATGTGGTTCCGATGATCCCGCGAAGCCGCCGCCGGTGTCGGGCGACGATGCGGGGGATGGCGGGGGGGCGAAGAAACCGTGGTGGAACTTGGGATTCCAGGATGACCTCTATAACGAGGTCACCTTGTTTTATCTCGGACATGCGTGGGGCCAGCAGTCGGACGTCGGTGAGGTGCTCGAGACGGCGCGGCGTGTGGACGAGTCGGACCCGAAGAGTTGGACCCGCGAGTGGCGAAAGACGGCAGACCGGCTCATGTCGGTCGGCCAGGAGAGCGAAAGTAGGAAGCACCCGCTCTCTGCGAGCCAGGCGTACCATCGCGCGGCGACGTATTATCGTGCGGCGATGCACCATTCCGTCGAGCCTCTTTCGGCGCAAGGGGCGGCGGAGTATCGCGATCTCACGCGAAAGGAGGTCGACGCGTTCGCCAAATTTCTCACGCTCTCGCGCTCGCCGTGCGAGGTCGTCAAAATACCTTACGAGAGTACGACGCTGCCGGGGTATTTCTGCAAGTCCCCCGGCGCGGCTTCGCGGGCGCCGGTGCTGCTCTACATGCAGGGGCGCGATGCGTGGGCCGAGGACGGATATACGATGGCCGAAGAGGCCATGAAGCGCGGCTTTCATGTGCTCATGTTCGATGGACCCGGGCAAGGGCAGGTGATTCGTTTGCAGGGGTTGCCGTTCCGGCCCGATTGGGAAAAAGTCGTGACCCCCGTCGTGGATTATGTGATCGCGCGCCCGGAGGTCGATCCGGACTATGTCGGATTGTATTCTCTCAGCATGGGCGGCTACCTCGGACCGCGCGCGGCCACCAAGGAACATCGGATACGCGCGCTCGTGCCCAATCCTGGTGTCATCGATTGGTATCGCAATATGGCAGCCGCGCTCGATCCGCAGCTCCTGGCCTTGGTCGACTCGGACGAAGCGGCCTTCAATGCCAAGATGGACGAGCTGATGAAGGCGAGCTCCTTCTTGCGATGGGGGATCGAAGACTTCATGTGGCGCCACGGAGTCGACACTCCCGCGAAGCTCATCAAAGATTTGCGACGCTACATCATGACGCCGGCCGAAGTGGCCAACATCACGGCGAATACGTTGGTGGTCGACGCCGAGGAGGAGTCGCGGGGCCAGGCAAAGGAGCTCTTCGACGCCCTCACGTCGAAGAAGGAGTATCTGAAGTTCACCGCGGCCGAAACCGCCCAGTTCCACGACCAGCCGGGCGCGGAGGCCATTCAAACGCAGCGGATCTTGGAGTGGCTCGAGGGCTCGCTCGCCAAGGCTCCGTAGCCACATCGGGATGTGGAACGAACGCGAGGACGCGCGGCGCCCAGAAAGCCGCGATGCGCGTTCGTTCGCAAGGAGGGAGCGAGATGGATGCCCGTGCGTAGGTGGCGCTTCGGGCTCGCCAAGGACCTTCGCGAGGTTTACCATCGGCGTTGGGGAGAGCGAAATCATGTCCGAACGAAAACCCGCGCCGGTTGCGCCGTATCTGGCCGTGCACGATGGCAACGGAGCCCTCGACTTTTACAAACGTGCATTCGGCGCGGTCGTTGCCGAGACATATCCGTATGAAGGTAAGCTCGGCCATGCCACCCTCCTCATCAATGGCGGTGAGGTCATGATGTCGGACGAATTTCCCGTCGAGATGACGGGGGTGCGGGCGCCCAAATCCCTCGGCGGCACCACCACGACCATTTCGCTCGCCGTGGACGATGCCGATGTTTGGTTCGACCGCGCGGTGGCCGCCGGCGCCAAGGTGCTGCGCCCGCTCAACGACGAGTTCTACGGGCGTATGGGGAAGATCATCGATCCGTATGGGCACTGTTGGAGCATCGTCGGGCCCGCGAAGGCAAAATAACGCGGCATCTCGAGGCGCCCGGGAGGGCGAATAGCACGGCATCTCGAGGCGCATGCGAAGCCGATGCCGCGCCGGCCGATACGCGACGTGTAAGGATCGACGTGCGCGTCCGTCGAACAGGCATGACGTTCCGTCGCTTCCTTGTTGCCGCCATGGGCTCAACATACGCCATCGGTGCCGCCGCGTGCTCCAACTCCGAGCCTCCCCCACAGTCGCAGCCCACCACCGCGGCCGCCTCCGTCGATGCGCAGGGATCGCCCATTCTCGCCAGCCCCGCCGAGCAGGTGCGGATGCAGCAATACATCGACGCGCTCTACGACCGCCGCCATGTGCGCGCATCGTTCTCCGACGGAAATAGCGTGTTCGACTGCGTCGACTGGGACAAGCAACCCGCCTGCCGCACGCCCGGGGCATGCACGAAGATCGCGACACCACCGCCGCCCCCACCGCCGCCGCCACCCATTGTCGCCGCGCCCCGCGCCGCCGCACCGAACACCACGGCCCCCAGCGACCCGCCGCCGAGCGCCACCACGCCAGGCAGCACGACGCCAAACGGCACGACGCCGAGCACCACGACGCCAAACGGCACCAAGCCAAACGCCACCCAACCCCGACCAACCCCTGCAGCATCACCGAATGCACGGACCTGCCCGAAGGGCACGGTTCCCATCCAGCGTCCGACCATCGACGTGCTCCGGCGATTTCGTACTCTGGAGGACTACTTCCGCAAGTGAGTCCCGAGGAGCCGCACCTGGAGGACTACCTCTGCAAGTGAGCCCCGAGCCGTACCCTGGAGGACTACTTCCGCAAGTGAGTCCCGAGCCGTACCTGGAGGACGACTTCCGCAGGTGAGTCCCGAGGAGCCGTACCCCGGAGGACTACCTCCGCAAGCGAGGTCCGAGCCGTACCTGGAGGACGACCTCCGCAAGTGAGTCCCGAGCCGCACCCTGGAGGACGACTTCCGCAAGGAAGGCCCCCGCCTCTTTTCAGCGCGCCGGATCCCTCCTACAGAACAGAGCGATATGCCGCACGCCGAGCACACCACCTCCCGTGTCCCCACCACCCCACTTCGCGCGCTGATCGAGCGCGAATGGAATTACCAACTGGAGCACAGCCCCACCTATGCCTCGGTGCTCGGCGACCGCCGCTGGAACGGGCGCTGGGACGACCGGAGCTTCGGGGCCATCGAGGAGGCGTACCGGCACGATCGCGAGGTGCTCGCGGAGCTCGATCGGATCGAGCGCGGCGGCCTGCCCGGCGAGGAGCAGCTCGATTACGACCTCTTCCGGCGCTGTTACGAGACGTGGACGCGCGAGTACGAATTTAAGCTGCATCTGCTCCCGACGAGCCAGATGGGCCTCTTGCCCGAGCACGTTCGCGAGCTCACCGGGGTTCAGGCCGCTTACCAGCTCGCCGATACCTTGCGCTTCGAGACGACCCAGGATTACGACGATTGGGTGGCGCGCCTCGGGAGCTTTCGCGTCTATGTCGATCAAGTCGTCGCCCTCATGCGGGAAGGTTTGCGCGAAGGGCTCGTGCACCCCCGCATCATCCTGCAGCGCATCCCGGCGCAGCTCGAGCCTCAGCTCGTGGACGACCCGAGCAAGAGCGGGTTCTACGCGCCGTTTACGCGCTTTCCTCCCCACGTCGAGGCCCCGGAGCGGGAGCGGCTCGCGGCGGCGGCGCGCGCGGCCATTTTGGACCATGTGGTCCCTGCGCTGCGGGGCTTTCAGCGGTTCATTACGGAGGAGTATATTCCGGCTTCACCCGAGCAAATCGGTATTTGGCAGCTCCCGAACGGGCCCGAGATGTACGCGTTTTTGGCCCGTAAATTCACGACGACGGATCTCGGGCCGGACGCGATTCACGAGATCGGCCTCGCCCAAGTCGCCAGCCTTCGCGCCGAGATGGAGGCGGTGAAGGCGAGCGCGGGCTTCGGCGCCTCGCTCCACGAGTTCTTCCACTTTCTACGCACCGACGCCGGCTTCTATTACCGCACGGGCGAGGAGCTGCTCCTGCGCTACCGCAGCTTGGCGAAGCGGATCGATCCCTTGCTGGTCAAATTGTTCAAAACGTTGCCGAGGCAACCGTATGGCGTGGAGCCCACGCCGGAGGCCATGGCCCCAGACGCCACCACCGGCTTTTATTATCCGGCGGCCTCCGATGGATCGCGGCCCGGCACCTACCTCGTGAATTTGTACAAGCCGGAGACGCGCCCGCGCTGGGAGATGATCCCGCTTACCTTGCACGAGGCCATGCCCGGGCACCATTTGCAAGTATCGCTCGCTGCCGAGCAGACGACGATGCCCGATTTTCGGCGCTATGGTAGCTACACGTCCTACGCGGAGGGCTGGGCGCTCTACTGCGAGACCTTGGGCGACGAGCTGGGCTTGTACGGCGATCCGTACGACAAGTTCGGCCAGCTCGCGTACGACATGTGGCGATCGGTTCGTCTGGTGGTGGACACGGGGATGCACGCTCGAAAATGGACCCGGCAGCAGGCCATCGATTACTTCATGGAGAACGCGCCGCGGCAGGAGCTCGACGTGATCAACGAGGTCGATCGGTACATCGCGTGGCCGGGGCAGGCGCTCGCGTACAAAATCGGCCAGCTCAAGATGCGCGAGCTGCGCACCCGCGCCGAGCGCGCTCTGGGGCAAAGGTTCGACGTTCGCGCGTTTCACGATGTGGTGCTGCTCGCCGGCTCGCTCCCGCTGGACGTCCTGGAGCGACGGGTGGACGCTTGGATTCGGCAACCGTCATGAACCCCGTGAACCTCCCGCCGGACATTTTGGAGAACAACGCCGGAAGGGGAGAGGCCGTTCGCGCGTGGCTCGACGCGCTTCCTGCAACCATCGCGCGCTGCGCAGAGAGGTGGTCCCTCGAGCTCGGCGAATGCTTCCCCGAGGTCAGCTACAACTATGCGGCCCCCGCGCGACGGGCGGATGGCTCGCACGTGGTGCTCAAGGTCACCTTTCCGGATCGGGATTTCGTCTCCGAAGTGGCGGCGCTCGAGGCCTTCGGTCCAGGGCGCGGCGCCATCGGGCTCCTGGAGGTCGATCGCGCGAGCGGTGCCATGCTCCTCGAGCGCGCCATGCCCGGAACCCAGCTGGCGCCGCTGGCGCGGATCGACGATGCGCGCGCCACCGCGATCGCCGCGCAGGTGATGCGTGCGCTCCGGCGCGATGTCCCCGCCGATTCCTCGCCGTTCGTGACCTTGGAGCTGTGGTCGGAGGCGTTCGATCGCGCGCGCGGGCGGTTGCCGGGTGGCCGCGGCATCGGCGAGCTCCCGCCGCGATTGGTGGACCGCGCCGAGGGGGTCTATCGCGAGCTCCTCGCGTCGTCGGGGCCGCCCGTGTTGCTGCACGGCGATCTGCACCACGGCAATATCTTGGAGGTGGAGGGCGGGCGATGGGTGGCCATCGATCCCAAGGGCGTGATCGGCGAGCCGGCCTTCGAGACGGCGGTGTTCCTCCACGATCCGATCCCGGAGTTCATCACATGGCCCGGTTGGGAGCGGCTCCTCCAGCGGCGCATGGCGCAGCTCGCCGACGAGCTCGCGCTGGATCGCGAGCGGATCCGAGGGTGGGCCATCGCGCAGAGCGTGCTCTCGGCGCTGTGGTTCATCGAAGACGACGACGAGGATGGGCACCGCTACGAGCTGGCGGTGGCGAGCGCGCTCACGGCTTGATGGTCGACGGCGGCAGCACGGCGCGGATGGCCAGCTCGAGCGCGGGCCGGATGGTGCGGGGCGGCGCGTTTCCGCGCACGAGATAGCGGCGCGTGGCGCCATAAGGTAAGTCGAAGACGGCGAGCAGCAAGGTGTCGAACGAGAGCGCGCCCCCCGACGGCGGCGGGCAGCCGCTCATCGCATCGTGGAGCTGCCGGATCGCGCGCAGCACCGGCTCGTTCAAGGTGCGCAGGGGCTCGGCGAGACCCTTGGGCGCCTCGCGGATCAAGTCCTCGCGGCGAAAGAGGACGACGATCTGCGCGTCCTTCCGCTCGTGGCGGGCAAAGTCGAAGATGGACAGCGCAGCCCCCACGGCGCCCTCCACCGGATCCGTCTGCACGGCGATGGCGTCGAGGTACGCGCGCTGCGAGCGCTGGACGGCGCGTATCCACATGTTGGCGAGGACGCCGTCGCGCGAGCCAAAGCGGTGGTAGATCGAGCCGGTCGGCGCCCCTGCGGCCTCGGCGATGGCCCGCGTGGTGGCGCCGCTCACGCCGCGCTCGAGGACGACGTCGCGCGCGGCGTCGAGGATGTCGTCGGGGGAATGAATGCCGTCTCGGCCCACGTCCGCGAACCGTAGTCCATCGCGGCGGGTGGGACAAACGCTCCTCGCGCCTTGACGAACGAGCGTGGCTGCTCCAGATAATTAGAGCAAACGTTCTAATCAAAAGGGAGCGAGATCACATGGACGAGCATCGAGAGGATCGGAGCACCGTCGAGCAGCTCTACGACGCCTTCTGGCGGCGGGATGGTGCGGGCCTGGCGGCGCTTCTTCACCGCGATTTCACGGGCTATGTCAGCGAAGGGATGCCGCTCGGCGTGGGGGGAACGATCCCGAGCCGCGCGAGCATGCTGAACCTCTGGAGCACGATCGCCGCGCGCTTTCGGGTGGCGCCCGTGCCCGAGGAGATCGTCTCTGCACGCGACGGCCGCTTCTTCGTGCTCGGCCGTTACCGGGGCACGGGCGCGGCCGGCGCTCCGCTCGACGCAGCCTTCGTTCACGTCATCGAAGTGCGCGACGGCGCCATCGTCTCCTTGAAGCAAGTCACCGACACGGCGCGCTGGACGGCGAATTGATGAGCGCGTGAATCGCTTCGACGGCGAATGGCGATACCGCGTTCCCACGTCCCGTCCGAGTTGCCGTTCATTGCTCTCCCAGAACGAACCGAGCTTCGCATCGTAACCGCCTGGAGAACGAAGCCATGAAGTGCCCCAACTGCGGCAGTCCGATGACGACCGCACGAGAGAACTACCGCTACGACGAGTGCGGCTTGCCGAACGTTACGCTTCGAGGGGTGGAGGTAAGCCGTTGCAGCGAGTGCGGTGAGATCGACGTCGCCATCTCCCGTATCGAAAAGCTGCACTTCGCGATCGCAAAGGCGCTCATCGAGCGCACCGAGCGCTTGCAAGCCGTCGAGATCCGTTTTCTTCGGAAGTGGCTTGGATGGTCCGGTACCGACTTGGCTCAAGTGATGGGGGTGACGAAGGAGACGGTCTCGCGCTGGGAGAACGACAAGGAACCCATGGGCCCCATCGCCGAGCGCTTGCTTCGGATGTGCGTCGCCAACCTCGCTCCGCTCGAAAACTACTCGGTGGATATCCTCAAGGCGCTACAGGACACGTGTAAAACGAAACACCTCTATCTCGAGGAGATCGGCAAGGATTGGATCGCGGCAGCATAGATCTCCGCGACCGGCCGCATGTCCCTCGCCGCCGCCGAGCGCGCCTCTAGGTACGCCGCGCGGCCCACTCGCGATCGAGGATCGCAAACATGACGGAGCTGCACCACTCGTCCTTGATGAACCACTTTTCGCGCAGCAGCCCCTCGCGCTGCATGCCGACCTTTTCGGCCACCCGCATGGAGGCGACGTTGCGCGGATCCGTGTCCGCGTAGATGCGGTGCAGCTCCAGCCGCCCGAACCCGAAGTCCACCATCGCCTGCGCAGCCTCCGCCGCGTACCCGCGCCCCCAGCGGTCCCGGCGGAACGCATAAAAGAGCTCCGCCTCGGCGTGCTCGGGCCTTCGCACCACGATGCCGGCCCGGCCGATCAGGGTCTGGTCCTCGCGGGAGACCACCGCGAGCTCGAAGAGCCTCCGCGGTGTGGCAAGGCTCTCCGCGCGCACCTTGTCGATGAACGCGCGGGTCTCCTCGAGCGGGGAAATGCCACGGGTTTGATAGCGGAGCACCTCGGGATCGCTCTCGAACACGTGGACGGCGACGTGATCCCCATCTTCGTAGTCGCGAAGAACGAGACGCTCGGTCTCGAGCGAGAGCGGATACATGGCCGAACGATAGCGGCGTTCGGCCAAGACCGCACGTCTCCGATGGGGCCTACTTGAGCGCCCGGAAGACGCGGCCGTCGCCGCTGAGCCAGTAGACGTAGCTGCCGTCGACGGCGAGCGCGACCGGGTTCGTCAGGCCCGACTTGGTCACCGTGCTGACGGTGCTGCCGCTTACGACCCATTCGATCGAGGACGCGCCCGCCCCGGTGCTGGGCGCGTACAGAAAGTAGATGCGCGCCATGAGCGGATCGTAGACGAAGCTGCGAATGCCGGTGGTGCGCGATTGGAGGGTCGCCGGAGCCCCGCCGCCGGCCTTGGACGCGCTCACGATGCTCTGCGCGCCGTTTTGCCAGTAGGCGGTGGTGGACGAGACGTAACCCAGGAGCGGAAGGACCTGACCGGTGGCCACCGGGGTGCGACCGGGGGCGCCGCCATCGAGCGCCGCGACCGGCAGGAAGTAGACGCCGCCCGCGGAGGAAGACGACTCCGAGAAGTACACGTTGGTGGCGGGGGAGCCGTCGATCGTGAGATCGGAGCCCGACGGCAGGCCGGTGGCGACGATGCTTCCCGTCGCGGAGCTCTCGAGGGGCCACCGAAACAGCGAATCGAGGGAGCGGCAGTAGCCATTGAGGCCGTCCGCGGTGAGCGCGCTGCACGTGGTGGGGACGGTGCCGAGCGCGCGCACGGCGCTGGTCCCGCTCGATGTGTTGCGGGCGTAGACCTCGCTCGGGCCCGTTTGGTAGACGGCGTGCGACGCGTAAGGATCGACTTGAAACGCTTGAATCGACGCGGCCGATGCGAACTGCGCGGCGGTGGCCGCGCCCGAGGTGTCGCCGGACCAGATCGTCGATTGCCCGCTGCTGTCGCATTGCCAGAGCAGGCGCCCGCCCTTGTGAAAGAGCTTTCGACCCGTGGCCGGCGCCGGGCACGCATAAAGAGGTGTGCCCTCGCTTCCACCGTCGGGCGGCGCATCGAGCCTCACGAATTTGGCGGTGACCGAGTAGGCCAGCGGCACCTTGGTGACGCCCGCGCAGTCTTGCCCTTGCGGCGGCGTTCCATCTTGTTCGCCTGCGGCCAGCTTGATCACGTTGCTCGAGGGATCTGCGCTCGGCGTGTTCGTGCGGCGCACGATGGGCTGACATGGATCGGCGCCGCGGCCATGGCCGGGGGCGTCGATGCTTTCGAAGTCCCACCCGGCGAAGCGCCACCCCGCCGATGCGGTGGCGGAGAGGGTGACCTCCCTCGCGGTCGTTGCGGCTGCGCTGCTCGGATCGAAGAGGAGGATGCTCGCGCAGGTCCCCGGACAGTCGATGCCCGCGGGAGCGCTCAGCACGCGCCCCGCGCCGGTGACGTGAACCATGGCTTGCACGCCAAAGGTGCCGCCGGGATCGGCCTTGCCCAGGCCGGGTGAAGATGGATTGTCGTTGCTGCTGCAGCCGTACGACCAAAGGGCGAGCGCGGATACGCTCGCCGCAGCCAATAGGCCCATTGGGAGACGCAGTCGTTGGATTTTCAAGCAAAACCCCCTAGCTCGAAAGAACGGTGAAAATTTCACCGCATCCTACGCGCCAGGGGGCAAGCTGTATTGCGAAATTATGGTCGCGACGTCGCGACTAAGGACGATTTGCGGCGAGCTTCAAGGTGCCGCCCACCAAGTCGCGAATACGGCGTACCTTTTGGCCGCCGTTCTCGGCGATGATCTTGGAGACGTCGTCCGTCGGGCGATGGTAATCGGAGTGGAGGTTACCGCCGCCGTTCGGATTGCTCAGCCCTTCGAACACGAAGAGGACGTCCTCGCCGCGATCGAAGAAGGATGCGCCGTCCTGCCGGCGCGCGTACGCATCGATGTCCTTGTTGATGCGCGTGAACGGCGTGGCGAGGGCGCTGTTCGCTTGGGAGAGGAGGCCCGAGAGGTAGGTGGTGGAGCCGTTCGACTTTTTGTCGAGAATGCTGATTCGTGAATTGTCCCAGCGACCCACCATATCCATATTGACGACGCCGACGATGTTCGAGAGACCAATACCGGCAATGGGGTGGGAGACGAAGTAGTTGGACCCGACCAGACCGTCCTCCTCGGCCGCCGTCCAGAAGAAGAGGATGGTGCGGTTCAATTGGCCGGCTTCCTTGGCCGCCGCGAGGATCGGCACCAACGAGAGGAGCACCGAGCTGCCCGAGCCATTGTCGTCGGCGCCGTTGTAGATCTGGCCGCCGGAGACCCCGAGGTGATCGAGGTGCGCCATGGCCACGATGACCTCGGCCTTCTTGGGGCCCGTGCCATCGAGCCTTCCGAGCACGTTGCGCGTGGCCGCGAGGAGCTCGGTGCTCGCCTTCAAATCGCTGAGCGTCGGTGTCTTGGTGGAGCCGGTGATCGAGCGGTACTTCTGCGCCAGCACGCCGAACGACTGCGAATCCAATCGATCGTCGAGGTAGAAGCCGTGCTCGAACAGCGTCGTCCCGAAGGCGTCCGCGCCCGTGCCGTGGTCGGCGTGGTTTGCGAACTCCGCCCTCTCGGAGGCAAAGCCGTTCATGTTGAACGTTTGATAGTAGGGGCTGCTCGGGTCATTGGGGTTCGGGCCCACCAGTCCGTACTGCTTCAGTCGCTGGACCACGTAGTCTGCCGAACGATCGAAGTCGGCCGACGGGGCGTTTCGCCCGCGTTGCGCATCGGCCCCAAAGTAATTGAGGTGCGTTACCGGATCATCGTCGGCGGCGGGGGCCACTGCGAGCTCGCTCGACGCGGTCGAGACCTCGGTCTCCGAAGCCAATTCGGATCCATTGACCGAAGGTTGCCCTGGAGCCTGGACTCCGGCGTCGCTGCATGCCCACACCAAACCAACAAGTGATGTGAAAATCACCGCACTCTTATTCATAGGAAAACCTCCATTGAGGAGACGAGTTGGCTATGTACGGCAGGTATGTACGGCGATGAAAGTGGGCTTCGCCGATTCAACAGTTGCGCAATTATCGGGATTGCCCTCCCGGCGTCCACCGAAATGAAAGAAAACGGTTCATGGCTTCCGCTATCTCATCCGGCGTTGTCGCGATGGAGTCGGATGTCATTGGCGAAGTGTGCACGTACATCCAAAGTGCGCGTGTCGAACGCGTGTCGAAGTGCCGTTCGAGGACGAATTCGTTCAGGGATGTACATAATGAGCGCGTGCGCCGCGTTGTGCGGCTCATGGCCGCGCGCGTCATCGCGTTGCCCGCACAACATCGGATCTTGCATCCGATTATTCGGTCGACCGGTGCGGCGCGATTAATCCGCTAAGCCGTATTTCGAAAATTCGAAATACGGGACGACATACGTGCGCCGTGCACTCAAACGGCGCGTACGCCGCGGCGATAACCGACTTTGGAGAGCGCCTCGTCGATCACGTGCTGGCGCATCTTGGGCTCGTGCTCCGCGTCGGCGGTGAGCACCAAGCGGTGCGCGAGCACGTTGGGGGCGACGGCGCGCACGTCGTCGGGGGTGACGAAGCCGCGGCCGTTGATCAAGGCGTACGCTTTGGCGGCTTGGATCAAGCCGAGGGTGGCGCGCGGGCTGGCGCCGAGGGCGACGCGGGGGTGCGAGCGCGTGAAGCCGGTGATGCCCACGGCGTAGTCGAACAGATCGTCTTCGACGTGGATGCGCGCGCACGTGGTCTGGAGCGCGGCGATGTCCTCGGGGCTCAACACCGGGCGCACGGTGGGCGCGTCGACGCCGTAGGTGCGGACCATGAGCGACTCTTCGCGCGGCTGCGGATAGCCCATGGAGACGCGCACCAGGAAGCGATCGATCTGCGCCTCGGGGAGGGGATACGTCCCCTCGAGGTCGATGGGGTTCTGCGTGGCCAGCACCAGAAAGGGGAGCGGCAGCTCGAAGCGATCGCCCTCGATGGTGACCTGGCGCTCTTGCATGGCCTCGAGCAGCGCCGATTGCGTCTTGGCGGGGGCGCGGTTGATCTCGTCGGCCAGGACCACGTTCGCGAACACCGGGCCCGCGCGCAGGGCGAAGGTCCCGTCTTTGGGTGACAGGACGTAGGTGCCCGTGATGTCGGCCGGCAGAAGGTCGGGTGTGAATTGGATGCGGCGCGCCGAGCAGCCCAGCGCGGTGGCAAATGCTTTGACCAAGGTGGTCTTTGCAACGCCCGGTACCCCTTCGAGCAGCACGTGACCTTTGGCCAGGAGCGCCACGAGCATGGCGTCGAGGGAGCGCGACGAGCCGATGTACGCGCGCGCGACCTCGCGACGCAGCTCGTCGACCCGCTCCTTCGCCGGACCGACTTCGTTGGTGGCAACGACGTTGGCGGCGGTCATCCGAGCACCTGGTTCGCTCGATTCATCGGCGTGACGTCCCCCGACAGAGATGCGGCATTCTTGCGGGCCCGCTCGAGAAGCGTTCGTATCGTCTTGGCGGCCATCATCACATCGTTGTCGGTTATCTTACTCATAGCCGAGGGGCTTCGGGATAGTACCAAGGTTTCGATGTTCGCCAGGCGAAGGAGCAAGGCTCGGAGCTCCGCAATGCCATCGGGGGGAAGGAGGCGCGCTTGCGCGAGCTGCTCGAGCAGAACGTTGTGGGCCGGCACTTGGTCGAGGTGGAGCAAACCACAGGTTTCCTCCTCGAGGGCGTTCTTTAGCTCCAACATCGCAAGAGCCCGCGACGTTTGAGGCGCCGCGAGCAGGGCTGCGCGCCCCGCGACACCTCCTTGTGCCGCGAGGGGAATCGGGCGCGTAAAGCGCGGCACGAGCGGACGGTGGATGCGCCCTGCGTTCGCCCCAACCCAGATGACCACACCCAAGCCGATCAGGACGGCCACCGCATAGAGGGCCCACGGCGGAAACCCTTCGCGCCGCACCGACGAAAGCGCATCCTCCAGCCCGCGTAGGCGGCTGCCGAGGTCGGTGAAGAGCGATTCCTCCGCACCGAATGCGCCATCCTGCGCAAAACCACCGGCGGCGATGTAAATGCGTCCGGCGCGTTTCCCCCACGAGTCATCCTCGCCTGCATACCGCACCAGTGCGCGCGCGAAAGCACGGTTGTCGGCGTAGCGGAGCATCGAGTTCATCACGATGGACGGATCGCCGACCACCAAGAGCCGCCCCTGTCCCACGGCGCCCGCCACCGCCACGAGCACATCGGGCTCGCCTACACCGCGCACTTTGAGGATGGGTGAAAGGTCCGGATGCTTGATTCCGGTGGGGTGATTCGTCACAACCCGGCGCACGTCTGTGACGACGGGGTGTGGACTTGCAGGCTCGGCGATGGGCAACCGCGGGTCGCTACGCACGCTGTCCGCAGGGTGGTGTGGCGTGTCAATGCGCTCCATGCCGAAATGCCGCAGAAGAGCATCGGCCCGCCCGTAGTCGTCCAACAGTATGACGCGCCCTCCCGCGCGCATGAAGCGCGCAAGCGAGCCGACATCGAGCGTCTTCTCCGGGTGCAGGAGAATCAGGCTGTCTTCCGGCCTCAAATGCGTGAGATCGATGCGCTCCGTTCCCATGATGCGCGCGTCACCGAGTTCATGACGCGCGAGCTGGACGAACTCGGCGGAGCCTTCCCAATCGTTGCTGGTGATGTCGAACGGATGAGTGGCGCCCTCGGCCGCAGCCGGCTCCGACCTCAAAACCGTCGCAAAAAATGCGAGAACGACGACCAGCGCGGCCATGATGGCTTGGATGGACGGTGGACGATCCTCTTGCCATGGCGGGTGTGGCGTGCTGTGCATGGACGCACGCCGCTGCTGGACGCCAGATGGACGAGGTCCTAGCGTCTCTGTGTGCGGGATGTTTCCGCATGATCCAGCGGTGATCGTCATGCGTGGCCAGGTTAACTCAAGACCCGTGGGAGAGTGCGATGCGAAGCACGGCGCCGTTCTCTTGACCATGGCACCCAGGTTGCTAACAGTTAATTCGAGGAGTTCACACAGGGTCGGTTCGTCTGAAACAGGAGGAGGTCCGATGCTCCCCCCTTTCATCATCGAGCAAATACGCAAACGCGAAGAGGAAGAACGCGCCCGCTATGAGCAGCCGGTGCTGGAGCTTCCCCTTATGCCTCCGCGCCCACGTCCCCGCCATGAGGTGGACGATGAAGCGAACCGGGGTGTGATCATCTTGGACATCTGAAGGGGCCTATGTACTAGGCTCCGCCGACATGGTGCGCCGTCTTATGGGGGCGGCCGCGCTCGCGCTCAGCTCCTGCTACGCTGCAGGGGGAGACGGGTCGCCTCCCCCACCCGATAAATTCTACTTCCCCACGGGTCTCGCCGTTTCGCGCGGCGGGAACGTTCTTTACGCAGTCAACTCGGACTTCGACTTGCAGTGGAACGGGGGAACCGTTCAGTCGTACAACCTTTGGAAGATCCGCCGTGACATTGGCGTCGCGCTGAACTACACGCCGCCGTCGACGGGCCCCGGTGAGCTCGCACCGCTCCCGGACCTTCCTTACATCGTGAAGCCGCGCACCTTCTGCCGGCCCGACGGCACCTTCCTGGGCGGGCCCGATCGCTACGACCGCGACGGGCGCCTGATTCCCATCGGGCAGACGTGCTCGCCCCCGATGCAGTCAGAGGCCTATATCCAGGACTCGGCCACCATCGGCGCGTTCGCGAGCGAGCTCGATCTGTCGAAGGCCCTCACCGCGGACAAGCGCGCACGCCTCTTTTTGCCGCTGCGAAGCAACGCGTCGCTCACGTGGGCCGACGTCGGCGAAGACGATCCGAAGGCGCCCCCGCCCAACGTCGACCGCTTCGACACGTCCTTCGAGCCCTTTCGCATCGACTGCGGCACGCGCGTCGATCGGCGATGCGACGGGCGGCACAGCGTGGGCAACAACCCCAGCGCCGACTCCCGCAATTCGCGCGGGGTCACCATGCCGGGCGAGCCTTTTGGCCTCGCGCAGAGCGATGACGGCACGGCCATCGTCATCACGCACCAGGCGCTGAACGACGCGAGGTCGAGCCTCTTCGTGACCGGGCTCGATCCCATACCGGGCGTCAAATGCGGCGGGAGCCTCGTCAGCCCCGGCGATCCCTCCCTGCAGTTCGTGGTGGACAACGTCACGCCCGGGGGCAATGGCATCGCCAACATCCCCCACGATCCGGACGCATTCGAGAATTGCGATCGGCTCATGCCCTCGTTTCTGCAGACCAGCCGCTTCTACGGGCGCCTCGATCGCCTTCGCCTGAAGGACGACGACGGTTTCCGAGGGTCGTCGGACGCCTTCCGCCCCTGGCTGCAGAACGAGGTGTTCGCCATCCCCAATGTCAACGCCCAGAACGTCGACATCCGTGGCATCGCCTTCGACCCGACGCCGCGCATCCTCTGCAAAGCGGCGCCCGGCGCCGACTTGAGGAAGTGTGCACGGGTGCCCGCGCGCATGTTCATCGCGAGCCGCTCGCCGAACATGTTGGTCACGGGGACCGTCGGCGGCTCGGCGACGACCTCCGGTTACGATCCGGACGAGCTCCAGTTCGGCAAGAACGAGCCCCTGCAGGCCGGTCCCTCCCGCGTGTACCTCGCGCCCATCGTCGATCGCGCCGGGAATTATGCGCTGCGGCTCTTCGTCGTCGCCTTCGACTCGGCGCTCATTTACATCTACGACCCCAACAACATGGCCAGTCCGCCCGACACCATCCGCGTGGGCGTGGGCCCCTTCGCCATGGCCTTCGATCCGTTCGTCCTCGACGACGTCGCGCTCCGCAAGCCCGTCCCCGAAGACGACCGGCAGAACCCGGCGCACCATATCAAACGTTACAGCTTCGCCTATGTGGCCAGCTTCACCAATTCCTTCGTCCAAGTGATCGATCTCGACAACTCCCGGCCGGACAACTCCACCTTCGGCAACGTCGTTTACACATTGGGGCAACCCACGGCTCCGAAGGGCTCCCAGTGATGCGCCGTCGCCGCCTCGTCTCCATTTCCGTCGCGGCGCTCTTGGCGACCGCGCTCACGGCCGTTCTGGCGCTCTCCATCGCGAGCTGCACGCAGAACACGACCCAGCGTGCCGTCAGCTCGTTCGAGATGGCCCAGAAGGTCGACTTCGTGTGCATCCAGCTGTTCGAGCGCTTCGAGGGCGATGCTCCAGGCCTCCTGCGCACCATCCCGCCGACCCCGGCGCCTGCCGCGAACTGCCCGCCCGCGCCCGCGGGGCTGACGGCGGAGTTCTCCCGCTTTCACCTCTTCGCGCTGGTGACCCAGCTCGCGCGCGGCGAGGTGGCGGTGGTCGATCTCTCGGGCCAAGCGGTGATCGACATCGATCGCGGCACCCCCGGGATCAACTTCCTCCCGGTCGGCGCCAAGCCCACCGACGTCGCCGTTTCCCCCGACGGAAAGATGTCGTTCGTGGCGACGGCGGAGACCAACAAGTACGCGATCTACGCGCTCCCCAACCGCGACGTTCTGGGCGACTGGCCGCAGACCTACCCGCTTCCGCCCGAGAGCACGCGGCCCATCCCCACCTTGACCACGTGGCCCGTGTGCGCGCTCCCGCAGCAGCCCCTGTCCGTGTCGGTCATTCCGCGCGGGCTCCCCGGCGATGGCACCGTCGGAGGCGGATCGCCCGAGTCGAACTACGAGGTGGCGGTCGTCCTCCCGGGGGATGGACGGCGTCCATCGCAGCTGATCACCCTCGACCCCAAGCCGTTTTTGCGCGGCGCCGATCCCCTCGGCACCCCGGACGCCGAGCGGCTCGAGAAGACCGCTGGCCCGCGCATCGAGCCGGGCTCGCTGGATGACTGCAAGATCGCCATCACCGGCGCGGTGAACTTGTCCGGCGATCTCCCGAGCTCGTGGAATCCGGGACCGGCTTGGGGCAACGGGATCCCGAAGGACACCCCCGACGCCGGTGATGCCGGCGCCGAGAGCACCGCCGCGCCGCTGCCGATGCCGCCGACCCCCGGCTGCGCGGCCCCGCCCTCGGCCGATGGCGGCACCGCCCCCGTCGACGCGGGCGCGCCCGTCTCGTACCCTCTGGCGCCGGCGATGAGGCCCGCGCCGCAGGGCACGTACGTCGCGCGCGATGGGCAGATCCTCTACGTGGCCGATGGCGCGCTGCCGCTCATTCACGTGTTCGATCTGTCGAAGCCGGGGAGCCCGCGCGAGCTGGCGCCGCTGCTGGCCACGAGCCAGCTCACGCCCGAGCGCCTGGTGTCGCTGGGGCAGATCGCGGTGAGCCCGCCGACGCGCGACTACAAGAAGTTCCTGTACGCGGTCGATCGCAGCGACGGCAGCATCATGGTGTACGACGTGACGGATCCCGCGACGTCGCCGCGCGTTCCGCTCACGCGGCCGAACCCCGAGCTCAACCCGTTCCAGCCGCCCGACCGCATCGCCTTCGGCTCGCCCATCGCGGCGGTCTCCTTCGCGCGCCACGACTTTTCGCCGCGCGATCAGTTTGGCAACGTGCTCCCGGGCGGCTACCGCGGCGCGCTTTGCAATCCGAACCCGCGCGCGTCGTTCGATCCGAGCGCGCCCGACTTCGATCCGGGGACCCTCTTTCGCGCGAACATGTCGGGGCAGAGCGTCAACCCCGTCCTCGGGCCGCTGCGGATGCGCGGCATCTTTGCGTTCGTCACCCTCACCAACGGGCGCATGATCGCCATCGACGTCGATGATTGGGACTCGCCTTGCCGGCGCCCCATCGACTTGAGCGACAAGGTCAGCGACACCACCCTCGCGCAAACGGACGGCCCGGGCAACCTGGCCAAGGACGCCTACCATGTGAAGGTGGCGACGTCCCAACAGATCCCAACGGTGACCGACGAGTACTATTTCCCGATGGGCGCGCCGCATCGCTCGCGCTCGAAGGAGGTCGTTCGCGTGGACGCCACGTACGGTTCCTCGCGGGTGCCGACGATCGATGGGCGGCCGCGCCTGGTGCTCAACGGCGCCTCGCTGCCGGCGGCCGGGGTCGAGGGCGGACCCTATCCGCTGATGGTCCCGACCAAGGACGACTTCCTCTATCCGGGAAAGAGCGCGTTTCCGCCTTCGAACTTCGACGATACCTCGCCGGGGGTTCGCTTTTCGTTCGAGGCCCCGGAGGTCCACTTCGAGCAATCGTGGGCCGTCGTGTACGAAGGGGTCCTTCCGGGGATGGAGGGGTACACGGGGACCCTCAAGCGCACGGACGACTTTCAGACGATCACCTTGTCGCAGCCGAACGTGCTCTTTTGCCGAAAGGGCATCGAGGACTACCGCATCGGCCAGCAGCGCGCGAGCGACGTGCTCAAGGCGGAGGAGGCCTTGCAAACGCCGCAGACTCCCTTGACCTCGCGCGATCCGAAGCTCCCGCTCGAGAAACGAATCGCGGACTACGTTCAGATCACCGACGAGATCCTCGACGTGGCCGATCCCTACTGGGGCGCCGACAACAACGACGACGGCGGCAGCTGCTGGGACAAGGTCGTGGACGAGGGCGCGGCGCCGCCGCAGGAGCCCCGCGCGCGACACGACTTTTGCGCGGCCATCTTCGGTGGATACGCCGGCCAGCAGCGGCCGAGCGTGTTCCGCGACTTCCCCATCTTGGAGGCCTACGACGATCACCTGGTCCTGGGGCGATACGGATACGAGACGGCCAAGGGGCCGCCGAGCACGTCGAACCGGGTGGTGGTGGGGCGCGATCGGTCGAACGCCCAGTTCGTGAGCCAGCTCAAATGCTGCTTCCACAACCAGGCGCACTTCAAGATCCGCACGGGCGGGCAGTGGGTCACCCAGTCGACGTTCGCGCTGTACTCGCACCACGTCGTCAAAGACGAAGCGACCGGCGCGTGCGTGCAGTCGTGCGCGACGCGCGATCGGCTGATGAACAGCCGCGCCCCCGCGGTGCGGTCGTTCGATTGCGCCGACAGCGCGGGCAAGTGCCGCGAGGACTCGACGAAGTTCGTCGGTCGCAACAGCCCGCTCGCGATGCGAAACGCGGCGCTCAGCTTCATGATCTTCAACGGCCACCTCGGAGCGGCCGACGTGGTGCCGGAGCGCGACACGATCTGGCAGTTCCAGACGCGCGGCGGCTACGGCGCGCTCACCTTGAACCTGGCAGGCTCGTCGGTGGCCATGAGCCCGCAGTCGATGAAGTTCGTGGAGCCGTTTCAACAGATGGCGGTCGTGGACGGCTCCTCGCAGGGGCTGATCATGGTCGACTTGAACAACTACATCCTGGCGCGCAGCCCGTACTTCTGACGACGCGCGGGCTCGCCGCTCCCGTGGCGATGGCGCGCGAAAAGCCGCAGGGGCGCGGGCTCGGAGACGGGCTCGCCGCTCCTGTGTAGACAGCGCCCGCGGCAGCGCTTATGTCCGTCTCGATGGCAAAGCAGCAAGACCCTGCCGCGACGCCGCTGATGCGTCAGTATTTGACGGCGAAAGAGAAGCACAAAGACGCGCTCTTGTTCTTTCGCTTGGGGGACTTCTACGAGCTCTTCTTCGAAGATGCGGTGATCGCCGCGCGCGCGCTCGAGCTCACCCTGACCAGCCGCAACAAGGGCGCCGAGGACGAGATCCCCATGGCCGGCGTGCCGTACCACGCGGCGGCCACGTACATTCAAAGGCTGCTCGACCAAGGCTTCAAGGTCGCCATTTGCGAGCAGATGGCCGATCCCTCGAAGGTGAAAGGCATCGTGCCGCGCGAGGTGGTGCGGGTGGTGACACCCGCCATCGTGTACGACGATGCGACCATCGATGCGCGCACCAATTTGTACTTGGTGGCCGTCGAGGAGGGCGCAGGTCGTTTTGGCATCGCGGCGCTCGACGTCTCGACGGGCGAGCTCTCGGCGTGCGAAGCGGCCGATCGCGACGGCGCCCTCGGGGAGCTGGTGCGGCTCGACGCGCGCGAGCTCCTGGTGGGGCCGGGCGCCGAGGCCGTCGCCGAGCAATTTGCGGCCGTGCGGCCGCGCGCGGTGGTTCGCAAGCAAGCCGCTGCGCTCGAGGAGGCGGCGGCCATGGCCACCCTCGACGCCATCCTCGGCGCCGGCGAGGCAGGCGCCTCCGGCGCGCCCATTTCGGCGCTGCGTGCGGCCGCGCGCTGCCTCGACGTGGCGCGCGAGTGCGAAGCGGGGCAGAAGCCGCCGGTGGCGCGCTTGGAGGTGTACGGGCTCGACGAGACCTTGCTCCTGGACGACGCCACGCAGTCGCACTTGGAGCTGGTGCGCACTATGGACGGCGATACGCGCGGCTCGCTGCTCGCGCAGATCGACGAGACCAAGACCGGTCCGGGGGCGCGCCTCTTGCGCCGGCGCCTCTTGTCGCCGCTCACCCATGTGTCGGAGATCCGGCGCCGCCACGACGCCGTGGAGCTGTTCGTCACGCAGCCCGGTCTGCGCGCCGAGGTGCGCTCGCTCTTCGGGCGGGTCTCGGACATCGAGCGCCTCGCGATGAAGCTCGCCGTGGGCCGCGCGAGCCCGCGCGATCTGGTGGCGCTGGGCCGCTCGCTGGAGGCGCTCCCCGCGGTCGCGCACGCGCTCGAGTCGTGCCCCGACTTGAGCGCGCGCGAGGCGCTCGGCATCGCGCCGGGCGCGCCGTGGCTCGACGTGTGCGCCGATCTTTGCGACGAGCTGGTGCGCGCCATCGACCCCGACGCGCCGGTGCGCGCGAGCGACGGCGGCGTCATCCGCGCCGGCTACGACCTTGCGCTCGACGAAGTGCGCACCCTGGCGCGCGACGGGCAACGGCTCATCGTGGAGCTCGAGACGCGCCTGCGCGAAGAGGTGCAGATCCCCAGCTTGAAGCTGCGCTTTACGCGCGTGTTCGGCTGGTACGTGGAGGTCACGCGCTCGCACACCAGCAAGGCGCCCAAGACCTGGCGGCGCAAGCAGACGGTCGCCAACGCCGAGCGCTTTACGTGCGACGAGCTCGACGAGCTGGCCGACAAGCTCGCGCACGCCGAGGACCGCTGCATGGCGCGCGAGACGGAGCTCTTGAACGGCGTGCTCCGAAGCCTGGTGGCGCACGTCGAGCGGCTGCGCGCGGTGGCCGGGCGCCTGGCCGAGTGGGACGTGGCGAGCGCCCTGGCC
Source organism: Sorangiineae bacterium MSr11954 (assembly GCA_037157815.1). NCBI lineage: Bacteria > Pseudomonadati > Myxococcota > Myxococcia > Myxococcales > Pendulisporaceae > Pendulispora > Pendulispora albinea. The sequence continues at coordinate 9,299,049 of CP089984.1, read as the reverse complement.
GAGGTCGCCCATCGCAACGACTACGCGCGCCCGGTGGTGGATGACTCGCTCCGCTTGGTCATCGAGGACGGGCGCCACCCGGTGGTCGAGCGCCTCGCGGCCGCCGGGCGCTTCGTCCCCAACGACGTGGCGCTCGACGCCACCGCCGAGCGCCTCTGGCTCCTGACGGGCCCCAACATGGCGGGCAAGTCGACCTTGATGCGCCAGGTCGCGCTCATCGTCATCTTGGCGCAGGCCGGCTCGTTCGTGCCCGCGCGCCGCGCGGAGGTGGGCATCGTCGATCGCGTGCTCACCCGGGTGGGCGCGAGCGACAACCTGGCCAAGGGCGACAGCACCTTCATGGTGGAGATGAAGGAGACGGCCAACGTCCTGCGCCGCGCCACCCGCCGCTCCTTGGTCGTCCTCGACGAGATCGGCCGCGGGACCAGCACCTACGACGGGCTCTCCATCGCGTGGGCCGTGGCCGAGCACCTCCACGACGTCATCGGCTGCCGCGCCATGTTCGCCACGCACTACCACGAGCTCACCGAGCTATGCACCACGCGCTCGGGCTCCGAGAACTTCAGCGTCTCGGCCCGCGAGCACGAGGGCACGCTCATCTTCCTGCACAAGCTCCAGCGCGGCGCCGCCTCCCGCAGCTACGGCGTGGCCTGCGCGCGCCTGGCCGGCATCCCCGAGATCGTGCTGGCGCGCGCGCGCACCCTCCTGTCCGATCTCGAACGCGGCGCCCCGCTCCCCAGCGGCGCCCCCGCCTCGCTCCGCCGGCGGGACCGCGCGGCGCGCCCGCAGCTCGATCTCTTCGGCAGTGGCCCCGATCGCGCCGCCATGACCCCCGAGCAAAAGACCGCGCACGACATCGCCGAAGCCTTGCGCTCCCTCGATACGGACCGCCTCACGCCGCTCGAGGCGCTGCAGCTCGTGGCCACTTGGAAAAAGCAAGTCGCATCGCCCGCTTAGCCGCACGCCTGAGATGACGGCTGGACGTCCTTCGCCATAACGGACATATTGTTCGTTATGGCGAACGATGCCGCGCGCGCTCGAAGGCCCACCCGCCGCCAAGGATTGCTCTGGGCCCTCGGCGCCATGGGCACGGTGTCCGTCGCCGCCGCGTGCCGCTCGCAGGCGCGCAGCGCTCGGCCGCGCCTCCCCGAAGAGCTCCGCGTCGACTGGGCCTACTACTCACCTTTGTCGATGGTCGTGCGGCAAAAGCAGTGGCTCGAAGAGCGCTTCGCGACCGCCGGCGCCAAGGTGCCCATCCGCTGGATCCTCAGCCTCGGCTCGAACAAAGCGCTGGAGCTGCTCGGCAGCGGCGCGCTCGACATCGGCTCCACGGCCGGCGGCGCCGCGCTTTTGAGCCGCGCCAATGGCAACGCGATTCGTGCAGTCTACATCTTTAGCAAGCCCGAGTGGACGGCGCTGGTCGTGCCCAAGGCTTCGTCCGTGCGAAATGTCGCCGACCTTCGCGGCAAGAAGATCGCCGCCACCAAGGGCACCGATCCGTACCTCTTCTTGCTTCGGGTGCTCCACGACGCGGGCCTCACCAAGCGCGACGTGGAGCTCGTCCACCTGCAGCACCCCGACGGGCGCGCCGCGCTCGAGCGGGGCGATGTCGACGCATGGGCCGGGCTCGATCCGCACATGGCGGCCTCCGAGCTGGAGCAAGGCAGCCGGCTCGTCGTGCGCAAGCCCGAGTACAACACCTACGGCTTTCTCGATGTGCGCGATGCGTTCGCCGAGCAGTATCCGGACGCCGTGCGCGCCGTGATCGAGATCTACGAGCGCGCCCGCCGCTGGGCCCTCGCCAACCCCGACGAGCTTCGCTCCCTGGTGACCAACGAGGCCAAGCTGAGCCCCGCCGTGACCCAGAGGGTGCTCGAGCGCAACGACTTTGGCGAGCCGCGCTTGGGCGCCGCGCACGTGAACGCGCTCCGCGCCGTGTCGTCGATCTTGGTCGACGAACAGCTCGTCCGCGCGGGGGCGGACGTCGGAAAGGCGGTCGATACCTTGCTCGATACCAAGAGCGCCGAAGGGATCGCGGGGTGAAAGGGCGCGCTCTGCACGGTCTGTTCGTGCCGTGCGCCCTCCTTGCCGCCTGGGAAATCACCGCCCGGGCCGGCGCGCTCCCGGAGTTCGTGCTCCCCGCGCCCAGCGCCGTCGCGCTCGAGCTGGTGGATATGATGAAGACGGGGCAGCTCTGGCTCCACCTGGGCGCGTCGGTGGTGCGCGTGCTCGTGGGCTTCGCCCTGGGCGCCGTGGTGGGCGCCGTCCTCGGCTTTGGCGTGGGGCTCGATCCGCGCGGGGAAGCGCTGCTCGATCCCACTGTGCAGGCGCTGCGGTCGGTGCCCTCCCTGGCGTGGGTGCCGCTCCTTCTGCTGTGGATGGGCATCGGCGAGGCGCCGAAGATCACGCTGATCGCCATCGGCTCGTTCTTCCCCGTGTACCTGAACGCCATCGCGGGGGTTCGCAGCACGGACCGCAAGCTGATCGAGCTCGGGCACATCCACGGTCTGCCGCGGCTCGGCATCGTTCGGGCCGTGATTCTGCCGAGCAGCCTGCCGTCGTTGCTCACGGGGCTTCGCACGGGCCTCGCGGTGGCGTGGCTCTATGTGGTCGCCGCCGAGTTGATGGCCGCCCACGCGGGCCTGGGCTTTCTCTTGACCGATGGCCGCGAGCTCTCGCGGGCGGATTTGATCTTCGTGGCCATCGTCCTTCTCGCGGGGTGCGGCAAGATCAGCGACGGCATTCTGGTCCGAATCGAGCGGCGGCTCCTTCGCTGGCGCGAGGAAGGCGGGGGTTAGAGAGGCGGAAAAATTAGAGCGCCGGCCGGGTCTGCAAGATGTGCCCGAGGAGGGCGGCGCTGGTGGCCACGAACGCGCCGTCTTCGCGCATCCGCGGCCGCGGCATGGGGATCGCCACATCGGCCGCGATGCTGCCGTTCTCGAGGATGATCACGCGATCGGCCAGCGCCACCGCCTCTTGCACCTCGTGGGTGACCAGCACGGCGGTGAAGCCGTGCTCGCGCCAGAGTCGCTCGATGAGCTGCTGCATCTCGATGCGGGTGAGCGCATCGAGGGCGCCGAGCGGCTCGTCCAGGAGCAGGAGCCGCGGCTCGCTCATGAGGCCGCGCGCGAGCGCCACCCGCTGGCGCTGACCGCCCGAGAGCCGCCCCGGCCACTCCGCCGCGCGATCCGCGAGCCCCACGTGCTCGAGCAAGGTGCGCGCCCTCGCGTCGCGCGCGCGCGCATCGATGCCCGTCGTTCCGAACCCCACGTTCGCCAGCACGTCGTTCCATGGGAGTAGGCGCGCTTCTTGGAAGATCATCCGCACATCGGGCTGCACCCCGGTCACCCGGTGGTCGCCCGCGACGATCGCGCCTTCGTCCGGCGCGGTGAGCCCCGCGATCAGCCGGAGCAACGTGCTCTTTCCGCAGCCGCTGCGGCCGACCACCGCCACGAACTGGCCGCTCGGGACGTCGAGCGAGAGGCTCCGCAAAATCGGCCTCTCCCCGTACGACTTGACGACGCCCCGCAGGCGAAGCGCGATGCCGGACTTCATGCGCTGCGAGCCTAGCGCAGCCTAGCGCCCTTTCTTCGCCCGAAAACACCCCCGCACATGATCGTCGACCAGCCCGCACGCCTGCATGAAGGCGTACAGGATGGTCGAGCCCACGAAACGAAAGCCGCGCGCCTTGAGCTCTTTGCTCATGGCGTCCGACTCGGGGGTGCTCACCGGTACGTCTTTCATGGTGCGCGGGCGCCGGACGATGGGCCGGCCATCGACGAAGCTCCAGAGGAAGCGATCGAACGAGCCCTCGCGCTCGCGGACCTCCAGGAACGCGCGGGCGTTGCCGATGGCCGCGTCGATCTTCAGCCGGTTGCGCACGATGCCCTCGTCGGCGAGCAGCGCCGCGCGCTTCTTGGCGCCGTAGCGCGCGATCTTCTCCGCGTCGAAGCCGTCGAACGCGCGCCGGTAGTTCTCGCGCTTGCGCAGGATGGTGATCCACGAGAGGCCCGCTTGCGCCCCTTCGAGGACGAGCATCTCGAACAGCTTGCGCTCGTCGTGCTGGGGCACCCCCCATTCTTCGTCGTGGTAGCGGAGGTAGAGCGGATCGGCGGTGGGCCACGCGCAGCGTTTCAAGGTTTCGGACTTCGGCATCGGTACCTGGCTGGGCTGGGTAGGGTCTATCGAACGGGTACGGTAGAGCGGAGAGCCTCGTGGCGGCTCAAATCGAGGTGGGTCGCCGAGTGCTCCCCGACCTTGGGCGCGGCCACGGGCAGCCCCAGGTCGATCAAGGTCGGCGGATCCTCCTCGGCCCGCAGCGCTTCTTCGGCCACCGAGCGGAATCGGTCACGCTTGGCCGGCGTATCGAACACCACCCGCACCATCTCGAGCCGCGTCCCGCCCAAGGCCAGGTGCGAGCGCAGCGCGGTCATCATGGCGTTGGCGCACGCCTCCACGCTGATGCGCGCCGCGCCGGTGCCGAGGGCCGGGAAGGCGAGGGAGCGCAGCCCGAGCTCGTCGCCCAGAAGAAACGCCCGCTGCGTGGCGCGGCCGATGCACGAAATTTCGTTCCACCCGCTCACGGCGTGGAGCACGCGCTTGGCGCGAAGGCGGCCCGCGCGCGTAGGCACGCAGGTGCCCAAGGCTTGCTCGCCGTTCTGCAGCGCCTCGTCCTCGATGGAGTCGCCGCCGCGACGCCGCAGTGCATCGCCCACACCGGTGCGCATGCGCAAATCGTAGTTGCCCGACGAGACGACCCCGTCGACCGTGGCCTCTGCGAGATCGCCGACCTCCAGGACGATGGTGCAGTCCAGCAAACGGAAGGTGAAATCGCTGAGGCAAACCAGCGGCGCCGCCTGCAGCGAGGAGCGGAGCGCGTGCTCGATCATGGCAAAGTGCCGGCCGGCCATGGCGGCGTTGGGCAGGCGCGCGGCCGGATCCTTGGTGAGCATCGCGGCCAAAAGGTGCTGAAAGTAGCCCTCTTGCGGGTGCTGCGGCGGCGGGAAGGCGACGGAGACGGCCGGATCGAGCAACTCCTCCAAGCTCGCAAAGGGCGGGGTGCCATAGCGGAGCACGTAGGCGGTGGCGCCGGCGCCGAAGACGTCGGTTCGGCGGTCGATGGGCTCACCGCGCACTTGCTCGGGGGCCATGAACGAGGGCGTGCCGCAGATGTCCGAGGGTTGCCCGCTGGAAATACCGGCGGCGATGCCGAAATCGCCCAAGCGAACGCCCGTCTCCGGGGAGCCGAACACATTGGAGGGCTTCACGTCGCGGTGGATGACCCCGCTCTGGTGTGCGGAGTGCAGCGCACGGCACGTCTCTTTCATCACATCGCAGATGAACCAAAGCGGCAAATTGACCCCCAACGTCTTACGGCGCCAGGCGTCCAGCTCCTCGATGTCGATGCCGTCGACGTACTCCTGAACGAGGTACGGCGTGCCCTCGTGGATGCCCGCGTTGAGCGCGCGGACGATGCGCGGCTCGGGAATTCGCGCCATCGTGCGCGCTTCGTTCAAGACGCGCTGGCTCGCTTCGGGGGCGGACAACGATGTCTTCCCCAAGGTCTTGATCATCACGGGGATGGACAGGACCTCGTCTTTGGCGAGCCAGACTTCGCTCATCCCGCCTTCGCCGAGAAGGCCCCAAATCTCATAATCGCGGATGCGCGTCCCCGGAGCAGGCATGGGGCGAGACTATCTGATATAGGACGCTCCACCACGCCATGTCAGCACCCTGGAAACACCCCGATCGCTTCGTACTGCGCCACGTTGGTCCTGATACGGACGAGACCGTCGAGATGCTCCGCGCTCTCCGGCTTTCGTCGGTCGAGCAGCTCGTCGATGAGACGGTCCCTTCGAGCATCCGTCTGGCCCGCCCGCTCGACCTTCCGGCTCCTCTCGGCGAGAACGAGCTTTATTCGCAGGCGCTCGAGCTCAGTCAGAAGAACGAGATTTTCCGCTCGTACCTGGGCATGGGCTACTCGGACTGCCTGACGCCCAAGGTCATCCAGCGCAACATCCTGGAGAACCCGGGGTGGTACACGCAGTACACGCCCTACCAGGCGGAAATTGCGCAGGGCCGTCTGGAGGCGCTGCTCAACTACCAGACCATGGTGACCGATCTCACGGGGTTGCCCGTCGCCAACGCATCGCTCCTCGACGAGGCCACCGCCGCCGCCGAGGCGATGCACATGGCCTACGCGCTGCAAACCGGCGAGGAGAAGAACACGTTCTTCGCGTCGGAGACGTGTCACCCGCAGACCCTGGACGTGCTGCGCACCCGCGCAGGCGCCATCGGCATCTCGTTGGTCATCGGCGATCCGGCCAAGGTCGACTTGGCGGCCATCGGCGCCTTCGGTGCCCTCGTGCAGTACCCGGCGACCGACGGCGCGCTCCACGACTACCGCGCCTTCGCCGAGCAAGTGCACAAGGCGGGCGGCCTGTTCATCGTGGCGGCCGATATCCTTTCGTTGGCCCTCCTCACGCCGCCCGGCGAGTTCGGTGCGGACGTGGCCGTGGGCAGCACGCAGCGCTTCGGCGTTCCGCTCGGCTACGGCGGCCCGCACGCGGCGTACCTGGCGACCAAGAACGAGTTCGTGCGAAAGCTGCCGGGCCGCATCATCGGCGTCGCGCAAGACTCGCAAGGGCGCCCGGCGCTGCGTATGGCGTTGCAGACCCGCGAGCAGCACATTCGCCGTGAAAAGGCGACGAGCAACATCTGCACCGCTCAGGCGCTCCTGGCCGTCATCGCCGGCATGTACGCGGTCTACCACGGTCCCCGCGGCATCCGCGCCATCGCCGAAATGGTGCACGGCGCCACGTCGTCCCTGGCCGAGGGGCTGCGCGCGCTGGGCGTGCGCCTGGCCCACGACTCGTGGTTCGACACCTTGCGCGTCCAGGGCACCGAGGCCGAGGTGAAGAAGTGGCTCGCGGCCGCCGAGTCGAAGCGCATCAACCTGCGCCGCATCGACGCGCAGAGCCTCGGCATCAGCCTGGACGAGACCACCACCCCGGCCGATGTCGCCACCTTGCTCGGCGTGTTCGGGGGCGATGGAAGCGCGTCGCAATCGGCGCCGAAGCCGGCGATCCCGGAGGCGCTGCGCCGCACCTCGGAGTACCTGACGCACAGCACGTTCAATCGGTACCACTCGGAGACCGAGATGCTGCGCTATGTGCGCAAGCTCGAAGGGCGCGATCTCTCGCTGACCCACTCGATGATCCCGCTGGGATCGTGCACGATGAAGCTGAACGCGACGGTCGAGATGATGCCCATCTCGTTCCCCGGCTTCAACCGCCTGCACCCGTACGTTCCGTTCGCGCAGTCGCGCGGCTACCAGCAGATCTTCCGCGAGCTGGAGAGCTACCTGGCCGAGATGACCGGCTTCTCCGCCGTGAGCTTGCAGCCCAACGCCGGCGCGCAAGGTGAATACGCGGGGCTCCTGGCCATCCGCAAGTACCACGAGAGCCGCGGCGAGGCGCACCGCACGGTATGCATCATTCCGTCCTCCGCGCACGGAACGAACCCCGCGTCGGCCGTCATGGCCGGTCTGGACGTGGTGGTGGTGAAGTGCGACGAGCAGGGCAACATCATGGTGAGCGATCTCGAGGAGAAGGCGCGCACCCACCGCGACAAGCTCGGGGCGCTCATGGTGACGTACCCGTCGACGCACGGCGTCTTCGAGGAGGCCATCAAGAAGATCTGCGCCATCATCCACGAGCACGGCGGGCAGGTGTACATGGATGGCGCGAACCTCAATGCGCAACTCGGTCTTTGCCGGCCGGGGGACATTGGCGCCGACGTCTGCCACGTCAATCTGCACAAGACGTTTTGCATCCCGCACGGCGGCGGCGGCCCGGGCATGGGTCCCATCGCCGTGGCGCCGCACCTCGCGCCCTTCCTGCCGCACTATCCGAGCACGGTCACCAAGAACGATCAGCTCGCGGACGTGGAAAAATTCGGGGTGGGGCCCGTGTCGGCGGCGCCCTGGGGGAGCGCGAGCATCCTCATCATCAGCTGGGCGTACATCAAAATGATGGGCGCCGAGGGCCTGACCCACGCCACCAAGGTGGCGATCCTCAACGCCAACTATATCGCCGAGCGCCTTGGCCCGCACTACCCCATCGTGTACCGCGGCCAGCGCGGGCGGGTCGCGCACGAGTGCATCCTCGACGTGCGCCCGTTCAAGAAGACGGCCGGCATCGAGGTCGACGACGTCGCCAAGCGGCTGATGGACTATGGCTTTCACGCTCCCACCATGTCGTTCCCCATCGCGGGCACGTTGATGGTCGAGCCCACGGAGAGCGAATCGAAGGCGGAGCTCGATCGCTTCTGCGACGCCATGATCGCCATTCGCGAGGAGATCCGCCAAATCGAAGAAGGCCGGCTCCCCAAAGACGACAATCCGCTCAAAAACGCCCCGCACACGGCCGATATGGTCATCGCGAGCGATTGGAAGCACCCGTACCCCCGCGAGCTGGGCGCATTCCCGGCCCCGTGGACGCGCGACCGCAAATTCTGGCCCCCGGTGGGCCGTTTGAATAACGCACTGGGCGATCGCAATCTCATTTGCACCTGCCCGCCCATTGAGGAGTACGCCGCGGGCTAAGGCCCATTGCATCGCCAGGGTTGCCATTCGCGCCAAAGCGTGGCCGCCATCGCATGAAAACGAGGGGAATGGGAGCTGGGTGCCGATCCAGCGACCGTTCCCTTTGGCGCCCCTCGCGTCCTGGCGGTGGGAAGCGCGTTTTCCCTCCGTGCCGCGCCGCGTAGGTCAAAACGGATCGAACAAGGCCACGCCGCACCCCTCGAAGTCGCCGGTCTTCCCGGTGACGAGGGTTCGCCCCGAAATGAGCGCCGTGGCGGCGATGAGCATGTCCGCCTGCGCCACCAAGCGCCCGGCCCGCTCGCGCGCCGCGCGGAGCTCCCCCGAAGCGCGGGCGATGCGGGCATCGACGGGGACCACCTCGGCCGGCAAGGCCAAAAGGGCCTCGAACCACGGGATCAGCCGCCTCTGTTCGGCGGGTTCAGCGCGGGCGATGGCCAGGGAGAGCTCCTCGATGGAGATGGCGCTCACCACGATGCCCCGTTGGGTCTCGAACCAACGGACGACGTTTATGTTTGGATGGGGACGGGCGAGCTCGGCGACGACGTTGGTGTCGACCAGATAGCTCATGGCCTAGCGGCCGGCCGCTGGCACGAATTCGAATCGTCCGAGGTGAAGGGCGATGGGCGGGAGCCTCGCTCCGGCAGCTTGATATCGGCTCCGCCCGCGGCGCGTAAATCGGCGCTCAGTTGGAGGAAGCGGCGAAGACGGGCGACGTCGCTGGCCTTCTCGGCTTGGTCGGTGAGGCGCCGGTATTCCTCGGCCCCCACCACGTAGGCGACCTCGCGCCCGCGGTTTTCGATTCGTTGTGGCGCTCGCTCCGCTTCGCGTACCAGTTCCGAGAGGCTCGCCTTCGCATCGGCAATCTTCCACGCCTCGGCGATCTTCCCACGGTAGTCCACCATATGGTCACCCCTCGAAAGTATTTCGACCATAATACCGAACTACGTCAATTCAAGTCCCCCCGGCGACTTCGTTCTAACACTACTGCCGGACCGCGTTCCGGGCTGCGCGTTTCCACTGCATGAAACCAGTAGTGTTAGACGAGCCGCCGATTCTCCCTCGGCCACGCCGCCCCGCGGCGCGCTCGGCACCGAGGCCCGCGAGCGCGCGCGATGATTAGCGCGATCTGGTGCCGTCGCGCTAAGCGCTATTCTTCACGTGCTCCGCGTACGCTGCGGCATCCAGCAGAGCATCGAGCGCCGTCGCATCCGATACGGCAATGCGCACGAGCCATGCATTGTACGGATCCTCGTTCAAGAGCTCCGCCTTGTCCTGGGCCGCCTTGTTGATGTCCGTGAGCTTGCCGCTGACGGGGGCGAGCAGATCGCTCACGCTCTTGACGCTCTCGACAGACCCGAAAGCATCTCCTCCGGTGACGTCGTCGCCCTTCTTCTTGTCGATGGTCACCATGGTGATGTCGCCGAGCTGCTCGACCGCGAACTTCGTGATGCCGACGACGATCTCGTTACCTTCGATCTTCGCCCACTCGTGGTCCTTGGTGTACTTGAGGCCCTCGGGAATGCTCGCGTCGCTCATGTGGATCCTGTCCCTTTGTTCGCTTTGTAAAACGGAGTATTGACGACGACAGCTTCGGCGTTTCGTCCTCGGCAGTCGACTAAGAATTTCGTACCAATCGCCGTCAGGTGGGCAGGCAGATAGCCGAGACCGATGTTCTTGCCAACAGTCGGCGCGGGGCTGCCGCTGGTGCAGATGCCCACCACGTTCCCCTCCAGGTCGCGCAGGGGATAGCCATGCCGGGCTATGCCGCGGCCCGTCACCTCGAAACCGACCAGTTTTCGCGCGAGGGGCTGGGCCTTGACCTTCTCGAGCGCCTCGCGGCCCACGAAGTCCCCCTTGGTGAACTTCACCGTCCAGCCGAGCCCCGCCTCCAGCGGATTGGTCGTCTCGTCAATGTCATTGCCGTACAGGGAGAGGCGGGCCTCCAGCCGCAAGGTGTCGCGCGCGCCCAAGCCCACCGGCTTCAACCCGAGCGGCTTGCCCAATTCGACCAGGTTGCGCCAGAGCGCCGGCGCCTCGTTCCACGCGCAGAAGATCTCGACCCCCTCCTCCCCCGTGTAGCCGGTGCGCGCGACCGTGCAGGCCACGTTGGCCACCACCGCGTCGCGGAAGTGGAACCTTTTGAGCTCCGACAGCTTGGCGGCGTCGCTGCCGGCCTTGGCGAGCAGCTCGAAGCTCTTCGGGCCTTGCAGCGCGATCAGCCCGGTGGCGTCGCTGCGATCCTCGAAGGAGCAGTGGTTCTCGGCCGCGCGCCGGAACACCTCGGCGATCTTCGCGTGGTTCGCGGCGTTGCAGACCGTCAGATAGCGGTCCTCGCCGGCGCGGTAGATCACGAGGTCGTCGAGGATGGTGCCGGCCTCGTTGCAGCACGGCGTGTAGAGCGCTTGCCCCACCTCGAGCTTGCTCACGTCGTTGGTCACCAGATAATCCACGACGCGCCCGGCGTGCTCGCCTTGCATCACGAGCTCGCCCATGTGGGACACGTCGAAGAGCCCGCACGCGGTGCGCACGGCCTGATGCTCGTCGACGATACCAGTGTATTGTACAGGCATTTCCCAGCCTGCGAAGGGGACCATGCGCCCGCCGTGCTTGACGTGCTCCTCGTAGATGGAGGTGCGCCGGACGCCGGTTTGGCCAGGGTCCACGTCAGCGGGGCCGGACTTGGAGGAATTGGAGGGGGAGGAAGGATTCATCGCGCGAGCAGGGTACACCCCTTTCTCATGGCAAGCGCTCGGCTTATGCTTGGTCCATGGCGACCCCGTGGGATCGCGCAGCGCGCGGCTATTTCGAAGAGTGGGTACCGCGGTTTACGCCGTACCACCTCGATTTGATTCAAGAGGCGAAGCTCGAACCGGGGCACCGCGTGCTGATTGCATGCGCCGGTCCGGGATCGGAGGTGCTGGCGGCGGCCCGCGCCGTGGGCGAAACGGGTAGGGTACGCGCTACCGACCGGAGTGCCGAGCTGCTGAACATCTGTTGTCAGCAGGCGGACGCAGCAGGACTGGAAAACGTCTACTGTGAGCAGGCCGACGCCGCGGACGCGAGCGGCGGTCCGTGGGACGTGGTCTTCTGCGCCTTTGGCCTCTGGGGGCTGGACGACCGTGTGGGGGCGCTCAAGTCCTGGGCACGCGCCCTGGCACCCGCCGGCAAGGTCGTGGTCATGACATGGGGTCCCACCGAGGACGACGATCCGTTCGAGCGGGTGAGCCAGTGCCTTCAGCACTTCGAGCCCGACTTCGTGCCACCGAGCCCGCGCATCCTCTCCCAGCGCGACGCCATGGCCCAGATGTTCGAAGAGGCCGAGCTGTCGATGGTGCGGCACACCGTGTTCCGTCACACCTTGACCTTCAAGCGCGCGGAGGAGTTCTTCAACGCCATGCGCGAGACCACACCCTGGTGTGACATCTGGGATCGGCTGGGCGACGCGAGCATGTCGCGCGTGGCGGCACGTTTCTATGGCCTCGTGGGCGGGCCCGATGCGCCGCTCTCGTGGGATCCTCCGGCCACGCTCGCGATCGCGGGGTTGCCCGGCGACGAAATCGAAGTCGCCTCGCGCCGCACCAGCGTGCACGTACCGCTCAGCAAAGGCTCGACGCCGAACTTGAAGTAACGGTTCGACCTCGTTCGCGCGCCATTTCGAGGCGCATGTCGATTTCGTGATCGCACGTCTCCGACGCCCGCACTCACCGGACGAAGGAGACGTTATGCGGAAAACTCATCGACTCTGGCTCCTCGCCGGTGTGCTCGTGCTCGCGGCGTGCGCGGGCAGCTCCATCGACGAAACGACAGGGGACAACCCCCACAACTTGGCGCAGGACGGCAACGAGGACGGTAACGGCGATCGTCCCGACGCGGCGGTGATCGACAGCGGCGCCGGCCCTGTCGCCGATGGCGGCGTTGTCGTCGATGGCGGTCCCGCGGGCGACGGCGGCGTTATCGTCGATGGCGGCCCCGCAGCCGACGGCGGCGTCGTACCCGGACCGGACGCTGGCCGGGTCGATAGCGGCGCCGGCCATCCATGGCCGCCGCGCGATGCGGGGGCGCCCATCGATTCGGGCGCGGGTGAACCCTGGCCTTCGCCCGACTCCGGCACATGGCCGGTCGATGGCGGTGCGGGTCCGTGGCCGGTCGATGGCGGTGCGGGTCCGTGGCCGGTCGATGGCGGCGCGGGTCCGTGGCCCGTCGATGGTGGCGCAGGTCCGTGGCCGGTCGACGGCGGTGCAGGTCCCGACCCTTCACCGGACGCGGGTATTCCCACGGCGGACGCTGGCGCAGGTGATCCGCAGGAGCCCGACGTGCGGGAGCCCGCGGCGAGACCGGCTCGCTACCCGCAGTGACCCGACAGTGGTAGACGCGAGTCTCCGTTGAGGAATCCCTTCGCCTGAAAACGATGAAGAAGGTGGCTGTTCTCTTCTTCGTCTGGGTCATGTGCGGCACCGTGGCGTGTCTGGGCGGAGCTGTATCCTTGGGAGGGCTCGAAGCTGCGGCCGGAGATGGCGGACCCACGCCGGATAGCGGGCCCTTGCCGGATGTCGGGCCCGAAGGCGACGGTAGCCTCCTCGATGGAGGAATCTTGGATGGCGGGCCAAGCGATGCTCCATCTACCAACCCGGATGCATTCACGTTCCCCGATGGGGCCCCGGATGCCATGGTGATCGTGGACGGCGGAGCGGGTCCAGGGGATGGGTCTCCCGATGCTCGCTAAGCGGCCCCCGATGATCCTCGCCGCGTTCGTCGCGATGACGTTCGCGCGCACGGCGGGCGCGGAGCCCCGCGAGCTCTCGGTGAACCTCGACGAGCGCATCACGGGTTGTCCCGACGCTTGGACGATCCGCCAGCGCCTGCTCTCGGCCTTGCCGCGCGGGCCGCGCGACGAGGCAAGCGATGCCACCGATGCGCGGGTCGACTTCGCGCGTCAAGGTCGGGGCTACGAGGTGACCATCACCCTCACCGGATTGGTGATGGGGACGCGCATCATCCGGCACCCGAAGACGTCGTGCGGTGCCATGATCGATGCGGCCGGCGTGACCTTGGCGTTGATGCTCGATCCGCTGGAGGCCGCGAAGAAAAACGACGAACGCGACCTCGCGCCGCCGGCGGCTCCTGAAAAGCCGCCCGAGGAGCGCGGAGAGTCTCCCAAGGCGACGGTTCCCGCGCGCGCCGCCGCTCCCTCGCTGGTGCTCGATCTCGGCGGCGGCATCACGCGCGGCCTCATGGGGCGCATCGCGCCCGTGTTCGGTATCTCGGCGCGCTGGACGCACCCTGCGCCTTGGTCCTTCGGGCTCGGCGTGTTTCATCAGCCGTTGCAACGGAGCTCGGTGCTCGCCCGCCGCAACGAAAAAGAGTCTGCGGATGGAAACGTGAGCCTGGCGCTCACGGGCTTTCACGCCGATGCATGCTTCACGCCCTTCGGCGATCACGCGGCCATGGCATTGGATGTATGCGCAACCATGCGCTTCGCCATGGCGTCGGGCACCGCGCGCGGGTATCCCCGCGAGGGCACCGAATCGCGCCCGCTGATCACGGGGGGACCTGCGCTGCTCTGGAGCCAGCAGCTCGGGTGGCTGCGCTCGGCCTCCGGGGAGCCGGTGGTCGGCTGGTCGCTCTGGGCGCGCGGCTCGGTGGACGTTCCCCTCGTTCGCGCGAGCTACACAGTCGACGGTGTGGGCCTCGTCTACAACGGCGAGAGCCCCTTCGTTGCTCTTACCTTAGGCGCTTCCTTGGCTTTTCCATGAGTCTTTTCAAGAGACCCACGAAGCCCGTCCAGCCCGCGTCTCAGCTGGAGTTCCGTGCCGTCTACGACGAACATTTCTCGTTCGTGTGGCGCTCGCTGCGGCGGCTCGGTGTCTCCGAGAACGACGCGGGCGATGCCGTCCAAGAGGTTTTCATGGTGGTGCACCGACGCCTGGACGATTTCGAAGGCCACGCCAAACTGACGACGTGGCTCTTTGCCATCTGCATGCGCGTGGCCCAACGCCGCCGCAACGTCCTCTGGGATCGCCGCCATGTGCTTTCCGACGATGGCCCCTTGAAGGAAACCCCCGATCGAGCCGACGATGCGTCCGCCATTCTGGAGCGGCGTCAGCGCTTGGCCCTGCTCGAGTCGATCCTCGATGAACTTCCGATGGAACAACGCGCCGTCTTCACACTGTTCGAGCTCGACGGGATGAGCGGGGAGGAAATCGCCTCCTTGCTCGACATCCCCGTGGGGACGGTGCACTCGCGCTTGCGGATCGCGCGCGAGCGATTTCGGCAAGCGCTGGACCGAAGGGTTGCGCGCGAGCGCTTCGCCATGGGAGGGCGCGGGGCATGAAGGCGCGCGATCCCCGTCGCTGGCTGGAGCAAAGCGGCCCCGAGACCGAGATGGAGCGCGCGCTCCTCGACGTCGGGCGCGATATGGATCCTCCGGCCAACGCCAAAGATGCCGTTTGGGGGGCCATCGTTGGCGTGGGGGTCGCGACGACGGGTGCTGCGGCTGCGGCGACGGGGGGTGGTGCGGGTGCTGCCGGTGGCGTGGGGGCTGCTGCTGGTGGTGCGGGGATTGCGGGTGGTGCTGCCGTGGGCGGTGCTGCTGGCGCGGCGGGTGCTGCTGGCGCGGCGGGTGCTGCGGGAACGGTCGCGGCGACGTCGTTTGGTACGGGGGCGTTGATTAAGGTATCGGCGGCGATTGGCATCCTTGGGATCACGGCGGCCCTCGCGGGTGGGCCTAGCGACGAACGTTCACCGGCTCCCCCCGCGCGAACCGCGGTATCCGGCGCGCCTGCCGCATCTCCGCCACGTTCGGAGTCGTCTTCGGCATCGCCACCATCGTCATCGGGCTGGGTCGAGCGTGCGATTGAGCGCCAGGAGCCGCTGCGCGAATCGTTTGCGCGAGCTCCGCGTTCCGAGGGCCTCTCCGGCACGCCGCACGGTCTTGTACCCGAGCTCGATGCGCCGCCTCTTTCTTCGCTCGAATCCTCGGGGTCGACGTCCCTCGTTCCAACGATCCCTCTTCCCCCCGGGATCTCGACCCTGCCAAACGCCGCGCGTGCCGACTCGACATCCGTCATTGAAACGACAGGAGGGGGAGGAGCGCTCTCGGCAGGATCATCTCCACTCGGCGCCACGACGCCCGGCGGGGCAACGCCCGGTGGATCAACGTCCGGCGCCACGACGCCCGGCGGGGCAACGCCCGGTGGATCAACGCCCAGCGGCACGAAACCCAGCGGATTGACCGCTCGTGGATCGACGCCTGGCGGGGCAACGCCCGGAGCCGCGAACCCCGGAGCCACGAAACCCAGCGTAGCCACGCCCGAAGGCGCTCCTGCTCCCAGCGCGAGCGCGACCCCACGACCCCCCGAGCCCGCAGACGAGATAAGCGATCACCTGGCCGACGAAGCAGCCTTGGTCACGGCGGCGCGGCGTGAATTGCGGAAGGGGAATGCGCGGGCCGCGCGGGTGCTGTTGGAGCGAGGGGAGGCTTCGTTCGGGGGTGGAACGTTGGAGGAAGAGCGTAAGGTGCTCTATGTCGAAGCCTTGGTGAAGACGGGCAACCTGCCGCGCGCCAAGTACGAAGCGGTGGCTTTCCTACGTGCACACCCGACCAGCCCACACGCCGCGCGCCTTCGGGCCCTCGTGCAGCAGTAAATCGACCTGAGCCCACTTGTTGCCGTACGCGTAGCCATGCGCCGGATCCCGAGCTATGGTACGGCACCTTCGGCGCGAAGGCGCCGCTTTCAGGGCGAGCTCAGGCTCGTTGGTTATCGGAGAAAAAGAGGAGCCTTTTACCGCATGGCACGCTACCAGTTCACGTCCGAGTCCGTCACCGAAGGCCATCCCGACAAAGTCTGCGATGCCATCTCCGACACCATTCTCGACGCGCTTCTCGCCGAGGACCCCACCTCTCGCGTTGCGTGCGAAGCACTCGCGAAGACCGGTATGGTCGTCGTGGCAGGCGAGGTGACGACCCGCGCATGGGTCGACATCCCCACGCTCGTTCGCAAGACGGTGCTCGACATCGGCTACAACGACTCGTCGCTCGGCTTCGACGGCAACACGTGCGCCGTCCTCACCGCGCTCGAGAAGCAGAGCCCCGACATCTCCCAGGGTGTCACGGAAGGCCAGGGCCTCCACAAGGAGCAAGGCGCCGGCGACCAGGGCCTCATGTTCGGCTACGCCACCGACGAAACGCCGAACCTCATGCCCGCGCCCATCGACTACGCGCACCAGCTCGCGCTGCAGCTCGCGGCCGTTCGCAAGTCCAAGAAGGTCGACTTCCTCCGGCCCGACGGCAAGACCCAAGTCACCCTCGAGTACGAGAACGACGTCCCCGTTCGCGTCGATGCCATCGTCGTCAGCACGCAGCACAGCGAGGCGGTGAAGTACAAGACCCTGCGCGACGCGGTCATCGAGCTGGTGATCAACAAGGTCATGCCGAAGAAGCTGATCGACAAGAACACCAAGTTCCACGTCAACCCCACCGGCCGCTTCGTCATCGGCGGACCGCAGGGCGATTGCGGGCTCACGGGCCGCAAGATCATCGTCGACAGCTATGGCGGCATGGGCCGCCACGGCGGCGGCGCCTTCTCCGGCAAGGACCCGTCCAAGGTCGATCGCTCGGCGTGCTACTACGCGCGCTACGTCGCCAAGAACGTCGTGGCCTCGGGCGTTGCCCGTCGTTGCGAAGTGCAGGTCGCCTACGCCATCGGCGTGGCCAAGCCCGTCGGCGTTCACGTGAACACCTTCGGCACCGGCAAGGTCGACGACGAGAAGCTCGCCAAGTACATCCTCGACAGCTTCGACATGCGCCCCAAGGCGCTCATCGAGGAGCTTGATCTGCTCAAGCCGATCTACAAGAAGACGGCCGCCTACGGTCACTTCGGCCGCAAGGGCTTCTCGTGGGAGGAGACCAACCGCGCCGAGGCCATCGCCTCCGACCTCCTCGGCTCCAAGCCGAAGGGCACCGTGGTCTCCAAGAAAACCGCCGCCAATGGAGCCACCAACGGCGCCCACGCCAATGGCGCAAACGGCAAGGCCGCTGCCGCCAAGAAAGACAAGAAGCGCGCCCCCGCCAAGCGGGCCAAGAAAGACGTCACCGCCGGCGCCTGATCGCCCCGCATCCGTAGGTCGCTACACGCCCTTTCCCGCGCCGGAGTTCTCGGCCGCCGGGAGAGGGCGTTCTGCTTTGCGGTGGAGGAACAGAAGGATCGCGGCGAGCCGCTACACGCTCTTTCCCGCGCCGGAGTTCTCGGCCGCCGGGAGAGGGCGTTCTGCTTTGCGGTGGAGGAACAGAAGAATCGCCGCGAGCAGCTATACGCCCTTCCCGCGCCGGGATCTCGGCCGCCGGGAGAGGGCGTTCTGCTTTTGCGGTGGAGGAACAGAAGGATCGCCCCGCGTCCGAAGGTCGCTACACGCCCTTTCCCGCGCCGGAGTTCTCGGCTGCCGGGAGAGGGCGTTCTGCTTTGCGGTGGAGGAACAGAAGGATCGCGGCGAGCAGCGCGACGATCGCGGCGCCGATCCCGATGCCCATACGAAGGCGATGCGTCCGCGACTGCTCCTCGGCGTCGAGGCGCTCGAGCGCAGCCTTGGCTTTCTCGTTGTCGGGGTGGAGCTCCAGCGCGCGGCGAAGGGCCTCGCGATCGAGGACCCCGCGCTCTGCGAGCCCGCGCGCCTCGATGGTCGCGATGGCGCTGGTGACCCGGTTTCGCTCGGTGCCCTCGGGCGATAGGCGCTCGGCCCTCCGGTAGTAGTCGAGGGCGCGCGCCGGATCGGTCGCCTCGAGCGACTCCGCGTACCGCAGATAGATGGGCACCGCCTCACCGCGCCGCTCGAACGAAGGCGCCCGCGCAAAGACTTGATCGAGCGCGGCGACGGCCGCCTCCGGCGTGTCGCCCTTGGCCTTCGCGAGCGCCTCGTCGAAGAGCGCGTAGAGATCGCGCAGGCGCGCGTGGTCCATCAGCCGGAAAAGCTCGCGGGCGAGCTCGGGCGCCCCCCAGCCCTCCGGCGGCGGGCCGTTCTTCAAGTTCGTGTACGTCTCGCGCAGCTTGGAGAGCGCGCTGTCGCCGTACTGCACGATGGCCTCGCGCGCGGCCTCGCGCACCGGGGTGCGGTCCGAGTTCGCAAAGGCGAAGATGGCGCCCAGCGCGTCGAGATCGCGCGTCTTGCCGTAGGCGCGGAGCACCTCGGCCAGGAGGGCGGCGTCCTTGGTTTGCACCGCCTCCCCCGGCACCTTCTTGTTCATGCTCTCGAGCACCGCGATGGCCCACTTGCGCGTCTCCAGCGGATTCGCGCGGCCCTTGGCCTCGATCAGCGCCGGTACGGCCACCTCGCCGAGCTCCTGGAGCAGGCGCGCAGCCTCCTCACGGTACGCGCTGTTCGCCATGGCCGTCGCGACGATCCGATGCGCGGCCTGCGACGTCCCCGCGTCGGCGAGCACAGCGAGAGGCGCGCCCGGATCGGACGCAGGCGGCGCGGGACCCTGCGCACGGGCGCCCTGTGCCGCGAGCACCATCGCGCCCGCGAGCAGAGCGGCCAGACCGGACGGCGTCGCGGCTCGAAGCGTCGAACCTCGACGGGTCGCGGCTCGAGCTGGCGCGCCTCGACAGGTCGCGCGGAGGCTACTGCTCGATGCGAAAGTCGAAAAATTCGCCCGTATAGCTCTTCCAGCGCACGTCGACGTTATCGACACGTGCGGCCGATGGGCCGTGCTGCGCCCACCCGATGATCTCCTTGATTGCGTCTTCTTCTCCTTCTGCACGGATCTCCACCGCACCATCGTTGCGGTTCTTCACCCAGCCTGTGATGCCAAGACGACGGGCCTCGCGCTGCGCTGAGGCTCGGAAAAAAACACCTGTGACTCGTCCCTTAACGACGAGGTGGACTCCCTTGTTCGCCATTGTTTTCTCGAAGGCCGATTATTCACGCTTGCCGGTCCCCCGCCAATCCCACTTGTTCCGTTGGGGCCGTGCTATTTGCACCACTGCCTGGTGCCGACCGTGCTGATTTCGCTTCCCATCACCCATTCGATGATCCTGACGGCCCATCATGGTCACTAAAGTGACCAGTTCGGTTGATGGTCGCGGAACGTTTGGCGGCCTGCTCGCCGCGGTCACCTTGCGCCGAACGGCCGGCCCGATTCGTTTGGCGGGCGCGCCCCTCGCGGCCTATCGGTTCGTCCCTTCGCTTCGAACGACGACCATCGAACGGGCCGTCACGCACCCCGCGCCCTCCGCGAACCACGCAGCCCGACGAGTCGGAACGGTCGAACACCTGTTCGCGGCGTTCGGCGGGCTCGGCATTCACGCGGGGGTGGCCATCGAGGTGGAAGGGGACGAGCTCCCGTTCGTCGATGGAGCGGCGCTGCGCTGGTGCAAGGCGCTCGCTGAGCTCGGTGTACCTGGCTCGCCCCCGCGGTGCAAGGTCGCGCGCGAAGGTGAGATATTTGTAGGCACAAGCAAATACCATTTCGTCCCTTCGCCCGGCACCACCGTGGCGATCACCCTCGAGCTCGACCACCCCACGCTCGAGCGCCGCGCCGAGTGGCACGGCGATCCACACGATTTCATGGAGCGTATCGCGCCCGCGCGCACGTTCCTCTTCGCGCACGAGATGGCGAAGCTCGCCGACCTCGGCATGATGGCGCACGTGGACGCCGCCAGCGTCGTGATCGTCGGCGAGCACCAGCTCCACGCCGCCGGCCCCGCCGCCGCGCGCGACGAGCCCGCGCGGCACAAGCTGCTCGACTTGGTCGGCGACGCCTTTCTCTACGGCGGGCCACCCGCGGGGCGCATCGACGCGTTTCGCCCGGGGCACGCGGCCAACCATGAAGCGATGATCCGTGCACGCGCGATGGGCATCGTGGTCGATGGATAGTATTTACGACGCGGTGCGACGGCGTCTCGGGCTCCTCAAAGGCTTCATGGCTCTCGTGACGGCCCTCGAAGCGCCGCCCGCTCGGGCCCAAGCCGCAGGCGCAGACACCGCTGCGAGCGCGGAGGCGAAGCAGAAGGCTCAGACCCCTCCGCCAGCGCCGCTGCCCCCGCCTTTGTTGGACACCAAGGTCGGCGGCGGCACCACGCAGCTGCCCACGGCACCGCGGGCCCCCACGCTCCCCGAGCTCGCGCACGCCGAGCGCGAGGCCACCATCGAGTGGACCACGGGCGCGTACTACCCGCGCGACAGCAGCGAGCTGCGCGGCCACGTACCGGTTCACATCCTTCGTCTCAGCACCGAGCTGCCGGTCCACCAGCGCTCGTTCTTCGTCGGCGGAACGTACGAGGCCGCCCTCGGCTCGCCGGCGAGCACGCGCGCGCCGTTCGTGCTCGGCGGCAACGTGGAGCTTCAAGGGCGCGGTGTGTGGTCGACGAGCACGGGGCTCGCCTTTGGGGCCGGGCTCGGGATCATGTTTCCGACCGCGAGCTTCGACCGCGAGTCGCGCGATGCTTTTTCGCTCGCCAGCGCGGCCATCGCGCTTCGTCCTTGGGACTACTCGTTCTTTCAAAACGGCACCTTCGCGTTTCGTCCCTTCGTGGACGTGCACGACACGGTGGGGCCGTTCATCATCCAGTTTCGCGAGGGCCTGGAGTGGACCTTTGGCGTTCGCGACGACACGGGCCAGCGCGTCTTCTCGCTCGCCACGCTCTATGTGGCGGTTCGCCTGTTCGACACGGTCGCGCTGGGCATGGAGGCCTACCAGCTCTACATCATCGACGCGTACGTGGCCGATGAGCGGCGCGCCTTTTACGCCATTTCACCCTCGGTCCGCATGATGCTGCGCCATGTGCAGCCGTCGATTGGGATCCTCCGCAGCGTTGGCCCGCCGTTCTACCCGGCGACCGACACGACCACCGCCATGCGAGCTGGGCTGACGCTTCTTTGGTGATCCATTTCTCGGGGGTTCTGGCACGCTGACCGCACCATGCGCGCCATCGTCATTGCCCGCTTCGGCGGCCCCGAGGTCCTCGAGCTCCGCGACGTCCCCACGCCCGAACCCTCGCGCGGGGAGGTCCGCGTTCGCATTCGCGCCACCGCCATCAACCGCGCGGATCTGCTCCAGCGCATGGGGTTCTATCCGCCGCCGGCCGATGCTCCGCAGGACATCCCCGGCCTGGAGTTCGCCGGCGAAGTCGAGGCGCTCGGTCCTGGCGTTGCCGACGTCGCCCTGGGCGATCGCGTGTTCGGTCTCGCGGGCGGAGGCACCTACGCCGAGGCCATCGTCGTTCATGCGCGGACGCTCGCGAAGATCCCGCAAGGAATTTCGTTCACCGCGGCCGCGGCGATCCCCGAGGCGTTCATCACGGCCTACGATGCCATGGTCTCGCAAGGGGCGCTCGCCTCGGGCGAAGTGGTCCTCGTGCACGCCGTCGGCAGCGGGGTCGGGACGGCCGCCGTTCAAATTGCGCGCGCCATCGGCGCTCGCGCCATCGGCACATCGCGCACGGCCGACAAGCTGGAGCGCGCGCGCGCGTTCGGCATGGTGGATGGCATCCTCGCCGAAGGCGGCAAGTTCGCCAGCAAGGTCCTCGACCTCACCGGCGCCCGCGGCGCCGACGTCGTGCTCGATCTGGTGGGCGGCGGCTACCTCGCCGAGGATCTCGCGTGCATCGCCCCCGGCGGTCGCATCGCCGTGGTCAGCATGGCCGGCGGCGCCACCGCCGACATTCCGCTCGGTCCCCTCATGACCCGGCGCGCCCGCATCTTCGGCACCGTGCTGCGCTCGCGGCCCCTCGAGGAGAAGATCGCGGCGGCCCGCGTGTTTGCTCGGCACATCGTCCCGCTCGTCGCCCAAGGGGCCGTGGCGGCGGTCGTGGACCGCGTTTTACCGCTGGATCAGGCGCCGGCGGCGCATGCTTGCGTGGCGCAGAACGATTCGTTCGGCAAGGTGGTCCTGGAGGTGTGACGGGGGCTGAGCGCGCCCCTCCCGCGCGCCCGCCGCCTCAATGATTCTTCGCGTGCACGAGGCACAGATTGCGCGGCTTGCCGCCGCAGCGTTCGCAGGAGCAGACGCGGATGTCCGCGTCGTCTTCGTCTTCGCGGGCGCCGCAGATGGCGCAGCTGCGGCCGCCGGTGACGGCGCGGGGGGCTTCGGAGTGGAAGGAGGTGCGGCGGGCGGCTTGGCGCGCCACGGTGTTGCGTTGCTTCGAGAGGCCCCAGAGGTGGCCGCCGAAGAACAGGAAGTAGTTGGTGAAGGACGCGAGGATGGCCGCGCGCTCCGTCCAGTCGCCGGTGACCAGACGGATGCCGTAGAGGGCGGCCAGGAAAATGCCTAGCCACTTCGCCTTCACCCGAAGGACGAAGAACATATAAAATTCGTAATCGGGAAACACGGTCGCGAATGCGAACGTCAGCGACAAATTCAAATAGAAATTGCCCTGCGCCCCGCCGCTGATGAAGGCCGCCGCCGTGGTCCCCAGCATGCCGAACAGGTAGTACGCGTTGAGCTTGAACGCGCCCCACTCGGAGTCCAGCTGCGAGCCGATGATCCACGTCCAATACATCGAGAACAGCACCCACAAACCCGAGCGGCTCTGCGGGAGGAACAAGTAGGTGAAGAGACGCCACACCTCGCCCCGCTCCACCCGCTGCAGATCGAGGGTCAGCGAGCCGATGAACCGCGGATCCAAGGTGGCCAGCACGAAGACGATGGCCATGCCGCCGACGATGAAGGTCGTGAGGTTGGGGATCGCGAATTTACCAAACCGCCGCTCGAGCCGTGCCAGAAGCCGTTCCATCTACGGAAGACTCTTAGCAGAATCCCGCCCCCGCGACGCCATCCGCGTTTTTTGCGCTCTTTAACGGAGCAGCACGGTGTGCCGTAACCCCGGCCGTGGCGCTAATTGTTCGGTGCGCCACACGCGAGCCACTTGCGGATGGTCTCCATCTGCGCAGCGGTCGCGAGCTGACCCGTCGACGTCTTGGGCATCTGCGACCCGCAGGCGCCCCCCAGGTTGCAGACCATCCCCGAACCGTCGGGGTCCTTGCCGCAGACATCGATGTACGGCTTCTTGTTGCCCGGCATGATGAACAGGGCGAGCTGCGCCCGCGCCGCCTCGGGATCGGTGTCGCTCATGATCGGCGAGGTGCCGTTGTCGCCGTGGCACGCGGTGCCCGAGGAGCACTTCATGGTGCCGGCGGTCTTGAACATCGGCTCGAAGATGTCTTTCTTCCAACTCGTGTCGCAAGGACCGCCGTCGATGGGACCTTTGCCGCCGCACAAGCTTTGAAGTGGAGGCGTGCCTCCGTCGCCCGCCGGCGCCGGGTTCTTCGGCCCCGGGAACTGGCGCGGCCCGAGGCTCTCGGCCGGACCATAGTTCGTCCGCTCTTGTTCGGGGAGGCAAGCCAAGCTGGCGCACGTCGCGAACGCAACGAAGGCGAGCGCTTTGGCGATGAACAACTTACCGCGTCGCATGGTGTCCTTATTACGGACGTGCGGCCCCCGCGCAACCGAATCCGACATACGGTTTCGATGGTTTTTGCCGGCGGATCACGCGCGATCCGGGGTGGGTTGGCTAATGCCCATTGCAATTTTCAATATGACGTTTTCGCGCGTGTATCCGTCCGCGGCCGGCAATGTAAGAGCTGGCGCGCGACATGCTTTATTCGAGAACTCCGATGTCCAGGAGCAATACCTTCCGCCGGGCTCTGGTAACAGCAGTCCTCCTGTCCGTCTCCTCGTTCGGTTGCGCCAAGGTCATGCCTTACCAGCGTGGCACTCTCGCGCATCCGACCATGACGACGGAGGACATGGGTAGCCCCATCGACGCACACGTACGCGACGTCAGTGAGGGGGCGAAAGGTGGTTTGGGCGGCGGTGGTGGTGGCTGTGGTTGCAACTAGAAATTGCGTCTAACCCCGACAACTTTCCGGTACTTTAGCCCCGTGCTCCAGCGACGCACCGACGGAGTGATGGCGGTGCTTCTCGCCGTCACGCTGCACCTGTTGTTCCTTCTGGCGGCCCCCCGCATCGCGCATGCGGCGCTCCCCGATGACGCAGCCGCGGAGGAGCACGTTCGCGGGGTGCTCACCGAGGAATACGCAAAAGCGCAATACTCGGAGGCAAAGCGAAAGCTCGTTTCGGAACTCGAGCGGTGCCGTCGCCCCGGCCGCTGCAGTCCTTCGGTCAAAGCGCAAATTTACATTGCTCTGGGGATGGTCGCGTCGCAGCTCGGTGTCGCCAGCGAAGCAAAGAATCATTTCTCCAATGCGTTTTCGGAAGATCCGAGCGCCAAGCTGCCCGAGCGGGCCACCCCCACCATGCGCACCCAATTCATGGAGTCGCGCGTAAAAGGTGTCGTCATCCCACCGCCGCCGATGCCGGCGCCCACGGAGACCACGGCCGCCCAGTTGGAAGACACATCCGCGCCCTCGCCCGGTGCGGCGCCGATGCCGGCGGCGCCCACGGGAAAAATCCCGGGATGGGAGAACAATCAGGCGTTTCAGTATGCGAGCGCAGGGATGAACGCCGACTTGGCGGGCAACCTCGAGGGCTGCATCGAGAACGACAAGAAGTCGCTCGAGCTCGAGGAGAAAGCGCGCACCCGCCTTCACCTGGCCTCGTGCGAAAACCGCGCGGGGAAGCTGATCGACGCCCTCAAAAATACGCAAAAAGCTCTCAAGATGGGCATCGATCAAAAGGACGCAGGGGTCATGCGCGCGGCGCGGCAGCGCGTGCAGGACATCGTTCCGCGCGTTCCCCACGTGACATTCGATCCGCCCAATGGTGTCACCAATCTGGCGGTAAAATTCGATGAGCGCGAGGTCAAAGGGGACCTGAGGAAGAAGTTCTCCGTCGATCCCGGCAAGCACCAAGTGCACGCGGAGGGCACCGGAAACGGCAACGCGCTCTCGTACGACGAGGAGATCGAGGTCAAAGAAGGCGAGACGTACACCGTCAAGATCACCATGAAGTCGCGCGCGCCGGAGTTCCTCACCCAGGGGCAGCTCGCGTGCATGACGGCCGCCAAGAATCAGGAAGACGTTTTGAAGTGTCTCCCGTCGAACGCCAAGAACCTGGTGGTCAAGCTGGGCCTCGACATGTCCGGCTATACGGACAACACGCACGTTCATGTCGCGAGCCCCGCCATCAACGCGCAGGTCATCTCGCCCACCGCGGGGTGGAACGTGGGCGGCAGCTTCCTCGCCGACTTCGTGACGGCGGCGTCGCCCGACATCGTCTCGACCGCCTCGAGGGCCTTCGTCGAGCGGCGTTATGCGGGGACCCTCGGCGGCGGGTACAAGGTGGGCATTTTCGGCCTTCAGGCCAATGGCTCGTTCTCGTCGGAGCCCGATTACCTCAACCTGAATGGCGGCGGCTCCATCACGGCCGACTTGAACGACAAGCTGATCACCCCGCGCCTGGCCTTCTCGCACTCGGACGGCACCATCGGCCGAAATGACACGCCGTTCTCCAACGTGCCGCTCTACCACCTCGGCGACAAGCGAAAGCTCTACACCAACTCGTTCGAGCTCGGCGTGACGTTCGTGATGTCGCCCACGTCGGTGCTCGTGGTGGGCGGCACCATGGATACGGAGCGCGGCGATCAGTCGAAGATCTACCGCTATGTGCCGATGTTCTCGCCCAACGTGGCCGGCAAGATCCAGGCGGGCGTGCCCGCGGACGTGGTCAACGCCAACCGCCTGCCGTACCGCCCGCAGGAGCAGCTCCCCAACGAGCGCGATCGCTTCGCCTTTGCGCTGCGCTTCTTGCACCGCTTCTCCAGCGCGACCCTGCGCCTGGACCAGCGCCTCTATTACGACACCTGGCAGACCAAGGCGACCACCACCGATCTCCGGTACGTGCAGGACATCGGGCGGCATCTGCGTCTCTGGCCGCACCTTCGCTTTCACGCGCAGACCGGCGTCAATTTCTATCGGCTCGCCTATGCGGCCTTGACGCGCGACGATGGAACGGTGGTCCTTCCCACGTACCGCACGGGCGACCGCGAGCTGAGCCCGATGATCGGCGCGACCCTCGGGGCAGGGGCGCGCATCGCGCTCGGCTCACCGGAGGCGACGACCCAGTACGCGATCACCGTCCAGGGCGACTACATGTACTCGTACTACTTCAATTCGCTCTACATCGTTCAGAGGCAAGCCCTGTACGGGTCGTTCGGCTTCGAGGTGGAGTTCCAATGAGGGCCGCGCCGTATCTCACCTTGCTGGCCACGTTGGCCTTGGCCGCATCGGCCGCGTCGTGCACGGATCCCGTGATCGACGAGGCCATCGCCAAGCTGGGCGACGAGCCCGCGAGCCCGGGGCCCGGACCCAACCATCGCCCCAACCAGCCTTGCGTTCTCTGCCACCAACCGGCGGGCACGGCCAACTCGCACTTTGCCGTGGCGGGAACGATTTACGATGTGGCCGATCCCAAGGCGGCCAAGGGGGTCGAGGGGGTCCAGATCCTGATGGTCGATGCGGCCGGCACCTCGCCGAGGGGGAACGTCTTCACCAACAAGTCGGGGAACTTCTTCGTGCGCGACACCGATTGGCCCGATCTGCAATTTCCCTTTCACGTCAAAATCAACAAAGATGGAAACAACAAGCTCATGACCAGCCACGTCGGCCGTGAGCCCTCCTGCGCCGGGTGCCACCGCGATCCCGTCAAAGGGGTGAGCAACGACCGATTCGGAGCGGTCGGGCGCGTTCACTTGTGAGACCCGCGTGAAACCAGGGAGCTCGACCATGGGTGCGATCTCGAAACGGAAAACGGCGGCGGCGCTCCTCTCGGTCGCGCCGCTCGCGGTCGCGATGCTCGTCGCGTCTTCCTGCGCGCCCGCGCCGGAAGACGGGCGCCTGACCACCTTGAAGACCCGGCCCGACGAAGGCGCGTTCAAGACCGGCAATGTCAGCTATTTCCTCGAGCGACGTTGTGGGACGCTCGATTGTCACGGCCGGCTCGAGCGGCCGCTGCGCATCTATGGCGCGTATGGCTTGCGGCTGCCCAACGACGCGGGCATCGTGCCGAGCGACACGCCGGCGACGGCCGCGGAGCAGACGGCCAACTACCGCTCCGTGCTCGGCCTGGAGCCGGAGCAGTTGAATCGCGTCATGACGGGGGACGATCCGAACATCCTGCTGCTCATCTCCAAGCCGCTCGCCTACGATCCCGAGCGCAAAGAGACCCAAAATGGCGTGCGCCATCGCGGCGGCCCCCAGATCATCCGCAACCAAGACGGCTACAGGTGCTTGTACGACTGGCTAAAGGGCGCCTTCACCGACGCCTCGGCCCAGGCTTGCCGCACCGCAGGCGACGCGCTCGCCCCGAAGTGATCCTCTCCGTCGAAGCTCGGCCGGCCGCCGTTTTGGGTATGCTTACGGGATCGACATGTCTCGTTTGGATGACGGAACGCTATCCATCGCCGATGACGCTCCCGACGCTGGCGCAGGGTCGCGCGGCGCGCACCTTTTTCTGGTCCTCGAAAGCTCCAAACCCCTCGCCCCTCCCGTGCGCATCGCCCTGGAGGGCATGGCCCAGGTGGTCTTTGGCCGCGGCAGCTCGCGCGCCATCGGGCGCCAGCAGATAGGCACGCCGAATCAGCTGAGCGTGCGCATGGCCGATCCCTGGCTCTCGTCGACCCACGCGCGGCTCACGTACGTGCTCCGCCGGTGGGTCCTCGAGGACGCGGGCTCCAAAAATGGATGCATTGTGCAAGGAGTTCGCAAGGCGCAGGCGCAGCTGGTGGACGGCGACATCATCGAGCTGGGGTACACGTTCTTCATCTTCCGCGAAGATCTCGCGCACGAGCCGGGCGATCCGGCCATCTTCGAGGCGCCGCGCGCGGAGGGCGGGGCCGCGGGCAAGCTCTCCACCCTGATCCCTTCGCTGGAGCGCAGCTTTACGAGGCTGGCGTCGGTCGCCAAGTCGACGGTGTCGGTGCTCATCGAGGGGGAGACGGGCACCGGCAAGGAGGTGATCGCGCGCAACCTGCACGAGCAATCCGATCGGCGCGGCGATTTCGTGGCCATCAACTGCGGCGCGCTGCCGCGCGATCTGGTCGAAGGGGAGCTCTTCGGCTACCGCCGCGGCGCGTTCTCGGGCGCCACCGAGGATCGCCCGGGGCTGCTCCGCAGCGCCGATCGCGGGACCCTCTTCCTCGACGAAATTGGCGATCTGCCCGCGCCGTCGCAGGCGGCCTTGCTTCGCGTCCTCCAAGAGCGCGAGGTGCGGCCGGTGGGCGCAACGCGGCCGGTCCCCGTGGATTTGCGGGTCGTCGCCGCCACGCACCGCCCGCTCGAGCGCATGGTGGAGAACGGGACCTTTCGCGCGGACCTCTTTGCGCGCCTGGCGGGCTATCGCATCGAGCTGCCGCCGCTGGCCATGCGGCGCGAGGATCTGGGCGTCATCACCGGGACCATCTTGCGCGAGCTCGCCCCCGAGCGCGCCCAAAGCCTGGAGCTGGCCCCGCGTGCGGCGCGCGCGCTCCTTTACTATCCGTGGCCGGGCAATGTGCGCGAGCTCGAGAAGTGCCTCGAGTCGGCGCTCATTTTGGTCGGGGAGGGGACGCGCATCGAGCTCGAGCACCTACCGGGCGCCGTGCAAGCGGCGCTGGAGAGCACGAACCTTCTGCGCCGCAGCAGCGAGGGCAACGCCGAGCGCGAGAAGCTGGTCACCTTGCTGCGCGAGCACAAAGGAAACATCGCGGCCGTGGCCCGCACCATGGGAAAGGCGCGCATGCAGATCCAGCGCTGGCTCAAACGGCACCAGATCGATCCGGAGAGCTTTCGGAAATGAGGTAACCGCCCGGGCGCTCGGGTCGGTACGACCGACTCAGGGCCCCGACGGGCTGCCCTTGTTCGCCTCGCGCATGATGCGGGCGGCCTCGCGGAACGCGGCGTTGCCCGGGTTGGCGGCGGCGAGCTGCTCGTAGAGCTTTGCGGCGTTGTCGTATTGGCCTTCGACCACGGCGTCCGCGGCCATGCGCTCGAGCGACTTCTTCGCCGGCATCGGCATGACCGTCATCAAAGCCGGGAGCTCGGACGGGATCTTGCCGATTTGCGAAGCCGCCGGATCGGGGGTGGGCGGCTTGCCGCCGGGCGTGGGGGGGGGCGCCGCGGTGGGCGGAGCTTGCGTCGCTGGCGGCGAGGTGCGCGTGTTGCCTGCTGCGGCGTTGTTCGCGCCCGCGGCATTGTTCGCGCCCGCGGCATTGTTCGCGCCCGCGGCGTTGTTCGCCATGGCGCCGTTGATGTTGGCCCCGGCTTGCGGCTGCGTGTTCGTCGCGACCGTAGGTTGCGGGCCGCGCGCCTGGGGTTGCGCGCTCGGGGTCGCCGACGTGGCCGACGCCGACGATACGGGCGTGCTGACGGTGTCCGCCGCGACCGGGTCGGCCTCCGGCTCCGCGCCGCCGCCGAGAACGAGGAAGCCCCCGGAGGGAATTCCGAACAGGAGCAGCACCAACGCCAGCCGCTTCACGGGGCTGTACGAGTTGAACTCCTGCTTGAACTTGTCGAGCGCCGATGTCGCCGCAGGTTGCGCGGCCGGCAGCTGCTGCGCCGGACCCGTCACGCTGGCGCCCGCGCCCCAAGGCTGCCCTTGCTGCATGCCCATGGGCCCGCCGGGAGCTCCCCCGGGCCCGACGCCCATCATCCCCGGCGGGAGCGCGCCCTGCTGCGCGTAACCTTGCTGCGGCATCTGCGGCGCGAGGCCCGGCGGCATGAAGGCGGGCGACGACGGGCGCTCGATCGGCTGCATGCGCGTGACGTCGTTGCTATCCTCCGCCGGTCCAGGCTGCGGCGCCTGCGCGGCCGCCGCATCGATGGGCTTGTAGCGCGTCGAATCGTTGTCCTGCGCGCCCGCAAAGGCGTTGGCGCCTGCTGGCGGAGGATAAGCCGGTGCCGCAGGTGCGGGTTGCGCGCGCATCGGCGCGGTTTGCGGTCGCGGGGCCGGCACCGCCATGCGCGGCGCGGGCGGGGACATCCGCGCCATGTGCGCGGCGGCGTTGATGCCATCGGCGGGGGTGCCCGCGGCCGGTCGCGGCGCGGGCCCGCGGTGGCGGTTGGGATCGAACACCACCGTCTTGGGCTCGAAGTTATCGGCCACCGGCTCGGCGACTGTCTGATCCGCCTCTTCGAACACGGCGGTATCGATGCGGTAGACGAGCTGCACCTCACCCAGCTCGATGGTGCTCGGCATGTGCACTTCGGTCCAGGCGCGCGCCACCCGGTGGCGGTTCACCATCACCGGCGCTTCGTCGTCGGCGCTCTGCACGAACAGCGCCTTGCCATCGAAGTAAATGTAGCCGTGGACATCGAGCACCCCGGCGCCCTCGACCCGCCACATGCCCGTTTGACCGACGCTGGTGGGATCCAGAACGGAACCCGGTGTCAGGCTGATCTGTCGTGGATCGCCATGTCCTGCTCTCAACTCGATGACGGAAGCTTCAGCCATGACCATTACTTTGCGCGGCGTGCGCAGCGTCGTAGATGCACGCGGGGAGATCCATACCGTGCTCGTGAACCTGTTCGAGGCATCGGGGCATGATTCCAGACGGGACGAACTCGCTCAAGATCTCGCCCTTGGACCCCATCCCCAGGTACTTCCGAACGAACACGTCTTGCGTGATGTACGAGTTCGTATTTTGATCGAAACCGAGCACCTCGGTGATGTGCGTCATCTTGCGCGAACCGTCCTGCAGGCGCGAGACCTGCACGATCAAGTTTACCGCGGAACCGAGCTGAATGCGCATGGCAACCAGCGGCATTTCGATGTCGCTCATCATCGCCATGGTCTCGAGCCGGCTCAGCGTGTCGCGCGGGTAGGTGGCGTGGAGGGTGGAGAGACACCCACCGTGACCCGAGGTCATCGCTTGAATCAAGTCGAGGGCTTCGCCACCACGGATCTCCCCAACGACGATTCGGTCGGGACGCATACGCAGGGTGGCCTTGAAGAGATCGCGGATGGACACCGCGCCGCGCCCCTTGGGATCGCCGGGCCGCGCCTCGAGCTGCACGACGTGCGCTTTTTGGAGCTGCAGCTCGCGCGAGTCCTCGATGATGACCACGCGCTCGCCCTCGGGGATGAACGACGAGAGCGCGTTGAGCATGGAGGTCTTGCCGCTGCCCGTTCCTCCGGCCACCAGGATGTTCAGCTTGCTGGCGACCATGGCGTGCAGCGCGCTCGCCGCGTCCTCGGTGAGGGCGCCGAAGCCGATGAGGCGCTGAACGGTCAACGTCTCCTTGAAGAAGCGACGGATGGCGATGGCCGGACCATCGGGCGCGCAGGGCGGGAGCACCGCCTCGACGCGCGATCCGTCGGGCAAGCGACCTTCGAGGATCGGCTTGAACTCGTCGGCGTGCTTGCCGACGAACTGCGCCAGGTTGCGGAGGCCCGCCGCCAAGTGCTCGCGGCTCTCGAACTTGGCCTCCGTGAGGGTCAGCTGGCCTTTGCGCTCGATGTAGATCTGGCCGGGGCCGTTGATCATGACCTCGCTCACCGCCGGATCGTCCAAGAAGGGACGGATGGGGGCGAAGAACTGGAGCAGGGTCTCTTCGAAGACTTCCTTGGGGATTTTTTCGTGGCCGCCGCTCATTGGACGCTCTTGAGTAAGGAGGCCTGCGCCTCTTCTGCGTGCGAGCCTCCGGGTTGAAGGCGAAGATACTCGCGAAAATGGTGATCGGCCCCGAGCGGATCCTCGTGGCTGTCGCGCATCAGCACCGCCATCGCGTAGTGCGCCTCCGCGTCGTCGGGGCGCGCGCTGAGCACCTTCTCGAGGTTGCCGCGCGCGCTGATCACGTCGCCCACGCCCATGTAGAGCGTGGCCAGCAAGAACCGGGAGCGATGGTCGGCGGGGTGCTGCTTCAAGTGCTCCTCCGCGTACTTGATGCCGACCTGGAAGCGCCCATCCTGGATGCATACGCGCAGGAGCATCGGGAGGATCTTCCGCTCGTCGCCGCCGGAGTTGATGGCCGCCGCGAAGTACTGCTCGGCGCGCGTGAGATCGCCTACGTTGGCGTACGCCTTTCCGTACTCCACGAGGCGGTCGGGGTTCTGCTCCTTGGTGAAGGCGCGAATGTTCGACTTGGCCGCCTCCCCGCGCACGCTGGTGGGAGGGCCGCACCCCAGGAGCAGCGCTGCGGGAAACGCCACACACGCGAGGGTGGTGACGGTTCCCTTGGGGGTGCAAAAACGGAGACCTACACGAAAACCTGCCATGGTGTTTCTTACGAGGCGGGACGCCCCAACTTCAATTTCAGGCTGCGATCCAAGTTGGAGAGCCAGGTGACGTAGTCGCCCTGCTTTCCCTCGGTGAACTGGAGAAGGATCTTCACTTCTCGTCGCGCGGTCTGCAGGTCGTCGACCTGCAGCGAGTGCTCGAGCCGCACACGGTGGGTGCGGTAGTCGTCGGTGATCTCCTTGCGGAGCGCGTTCGCGGCCGCCATGGCCTCGGCGGCCGCGGGTTCGTCGCGGGCCACGCGGTAACAGGCCGACGACGTCTCGAAGATGGGCACCGCGTTGATGCCGTCCTGCACGTGGAACGGCCGCCGCTCTCGGAGCGAGCTGCCGACGCCGAAGCGCTCGAGCGCGAACGCACCCGCGCGATCGGGGGCCGGTTGCGAGCACTGCGCGACGGGGGCGCCCCAGAGCTCGGGGGCTTTGTACTGCGTCATGTCGAGGTCGGACTTGGCGTCCATGAAGAACATCATGTAGCCGCCGCCCGCGAGGCCGATGAGCGCGAGCAGCGAGACGGGGCTGGCGCCGCCCTTCTTCTTCGGCTGCGCGCCGCCGACGGCTTGCTGGGCCGCGGCGCCCTCCGCGCGCGTGACGTTGATCTGGAACTGCCCCACGCCCAGCACCGCTTCGGCGGCCAGCGGACCTTGCGTGAAGGGGATGCCGTTGACGGTGGGGGGAGGGTTGAAGGAGAGCGCCTGCACGAAGACGCCGGCCGGCCCCATTTGCACGAGCGCGTGCTCCACCGCGGCTTGATCGAGCGGCAGCCGGATTTCGCAGTGTGCACCGCTTCCGATGAGCACACGCTCGGACTCGATGAACAGCTGATCGATCTGTCCACTGGGCTGCCGGATCTGGAAACGTAAGACGCTCACGATTGCACCACTCGCATTCTTTGGTTGCCTTGCCTTATAGCGCTCCGCCGCTGCCCGTCATCTGCATCATGGCGGGGCCCAGGATCAGCCCGAGGATGCAGAGAAACACCATCATCAGAGGACCGACGATCTTCACGCCCGCTTTGGCGGCGAGCTCCTCGGCGCGCACCGAGCGCTTGTTTCGGGTAGAGGTGGCTTGGATCTGCAGCACCTCCGCGACCGGGTTGCCGCGCTCCTCGGCTTGAACGAGCGCGGCCACGAACTCCTTCACCGTCTCGTTGGGCGCGCGCCGCGCGAACTCGTTCAGGGCGTCCTTGCGCGTGCGACCGAGCTGCAGGGTCTGCAGGATGAGCATGAACTCTTCGACCAGCGGATCGTCGGGATTGCTCGACTTCTCGATGACCTGCCGCACGGCGCCCGGAAAGTCGAGGCCCGCGCCCATGGCCAGGGCCATGAGGTCGATCACGTACGGGAGGCCGCGGCCGATCTGCTTGAGCCGGTTGTTGGCGGCGCCGCTCACCTCCATGTACGGGAGGACTCCTCCGATGAGGCACAGCGGGATGACCGCCACGCCGCCCAGGCCGCTGATCCAGCCCAGGAGCAGGCCGGCCGCGAAACCACCGATGGACGACAGGACGCTCATCGCCACGAACTCGTCGGCCGTGAGGCCCATGTAGTCGCCGGCGAGCGAAATTTGCGTGTCGATCTTGGTGCGCATGTCGTCGCTCACCACGCCGCTCACGCGAACGCCGAGCCAGCGAACGAGGGGCTCGGCGCTCTGCCAACCTTCGCTCTTCTCGAGCGCGCGCTGGCGTTTCAGACCGCGCAGACCGAGGCGGCTGGCGACGCGCGTGGGGGCCGCCGCGATGATGTAGGTCATCGCGAAGAGCCCGAGCCCGAACACGATCAGGGTCGCGTGCCGCAGGATGATGGTTTGAAGGGAGAGCAGGTACATCGGCTTGCGCTATCCGGGGAAGACAGATGAAGATCAGATGTCGACGTTGAGAATCTTGCGGGCGGCGAGGATGCCGCCGATCCACAGACCACCGCACACGACGATGAGGAAGTAGCCGAAGATGCTCTTCGTCAAAGGATCGAAATACCCTTGCCAGAACATGTTGAGCGCGTAGATGAGCGCCGCCGGCAAGAGCGCCATGACCCAGAGCTGCGCCTTGCCTTCCGCCGTCTTGGTCCGCACCACGCCCTCGAGGCGGGCCATCTCGCGAAGGGTGGCGGCTGTTTGCTCGAGCACCTTGGGCAAGTTACCGCCGATCTGACGGCCGATGAGCACCGCGGAGAGCGCCGAGTCGACCTGCCTCGAGCCGATGCGCGCCGCCATGTGGAGGAGCGCTTGGTCGAGCGTGCTGCCGACCTTCATCTCTTTGACGGCCAGCTCGAACTCCTGGCGGGTCGGATCTTGGATGACCATGACCACGGACTGGAACGCGGCGCCGATGCTGGGGATCGACTTCAGCGCGTTGGCCAGCGAGAGGATGGTGGTGTCGAGCTGCGTCTCGATGGCGAGGACGCGATCGCGCCGCATCTTCTCGACCCAGATCGTGGGGCCGATGATGATGGCCACCGTGCCCACCACGAGCACGAAGTTGGAGAGCCGGACCAGCGCGTGCGCGAGGAGCATCAGGAACATCGCCGCGGCTTGTCCGCCGGCGATGGTGCTCCCCTTGGTCCATATGAACTGCGGGCGGAGCTTGCGCTCGAGCGACGAGGTGTAGCGCGCCCAGTAGCGCCAGACGAAGCTCGAAGGATCCGAGGTGGTCGCCCACACGCTGACGAAGATCCCGAAGGCGGTGAGCACGAAGCTCCCGCCCTTGAGCAGCTCGTCGGTGAGCGCGATGTTGACCTTGGGTAAACTCATAGATACGCCTCGCCGCGCTTCACCAGGCCCATGACGATGAAATCGTTCAAATAGGACGGCAGGTACCCTGTAGCGCGGAACTCTCCGATGACTTTGCCGCCGGGGCCCGTGCCCGTGCGGACGAACTCGAAAATGGGCCGCATCTCGATGGTGCCCTCGTCGCCCACGCCCACCACCTCGGTGATGGCGCTGACGCGGCGCGAGCCGTCGGAGAAGCGCGACTGCTGGACGATGACGTGAACAGCGCCCGCGATCTGATCGCGGATGGCGCGGATGGGGAGATCGATACCGGCCATGAGCACCAGGGTCTCCAAGCGCGAGATGGCCTCGGGGGGCGAGTTCGCGTGGGTGGTGGTCAGCGAGCCGTCGTGGCCCGTGTTCATGGCCTGGAGCATGTCGAGCGCTTCGCCACCACGACACTCTCCGACCACGATTCGGTCGGGGCGCATACGCAGCGAGTTCTTCACCAGATCGCGGATGGTGTACTCGCCCTTGCCCTCCAAGTTGGCCGGGCGCGTTTCGAGCGACACCACGTGCGGCTGCGCGAGCTGGAGCTCGGCGGCGTCCTCGATGGTGACGATGCGCTCCTCCGAGGGGATGGCGCCCGAGAGCACGTTGAGCAGGGTGGTCTTGCCGCTGCCCGTGCCGCCGGAGATGACGATGTTGCGCTTGGCGATCACGCTTCGCGTGAGGAACTGGCCCATCTGCGGGGTGAGCGCGCCGAAGCTGATGAGCTTCTCCAACGTGAGCGGCGTCTTGGAGAACTTACGGATGGTGATGCACGAGCCGCGGAGCGCCAGCGGCTTGATGACGGCGTTCACACGGGAGCCGTCCTTCAAGCGGGCGTCGACCAGCGGCGACGATTCGTCGATGCGGCGTCCGAGCGGGGTGACGATGCGCTCGATGACGGCGCGAACGCGCTCGTCGTCCGTGAAGCGCGTCTCCGACAAGGTGAGCTTGCCGCCTTTTTCGATGTAGATCGTGTTCGGATCCACGACCATGATTTCGGAGATCTTCGGGTCCGCCAAGAAGCGCTCGAGCGGCCCGAGGCCCAGCGCTTCGTCGGCCAGCTCGCCGATGAGCGCATCGCGGTCGGTCTCCGGGGGGATGCGCGTATCGAGGTTGCCCACGATGCGCCGGAGCGCGCCGAGCACCTTGGGGCGCATCGACGGATCGTCGACCTTCGACGGATCCATGGTCGCCAGGTCGAGGTGCTCCAAGAGCAGCTTGTGGATCTCGCGCCGCAAGGCCACGTCGCGCTCGCGCTTCTGCAGCGCCTCCGGCGTGGTGATGGGCGCCTGCGAGAGCACCCGCGGCTGCTGCACCCCCGGCGCGGCCTGCCCTTTGGCCTCCGCGTGACCGGGGGCGCCCGGATGTCCGGGTGCACCCGGAGGATGCGGCATCGGCGCAGGACCGCGGCCCGGCGGCGGCGGAATGGCGGCCAAGCTCGGCCCGGGGCGCGCCTGCAGATGTGCCGGCGCTTGCCCGTGCCCCGCGTGCGGCGGCGGCATGGGCGCGGGGCCTCGCTGCTGCGAACCGCTCGCCCCCACGGTGTGCCCCGGGGCCATGAAGTACACGGTGAAGTTCCCCAGGACGATCGGCGTTCCGAAGGGAACGTCGACCGCCTGGCGGCGCAGGAGCATTTCGCCTGCGATGGTCCCGTTGGTCGACACGTCCTCGACCCGCATCGAGGACGGGCCGATCTCGACGACCGCGTGCTGGCGCGAGACCAAATCGCTGTCGAGACGTAGCACGCAGTTCACGTGGCGCCCGATGGTGATCGGGGCACCGATCGGGCACATCTCCGTGCGCTCACTTCCGTCGTCCGTGTGAATGACGACCTGAACTTGATTGGAGCTGGTTCGTGCCGCCACGTGCTACCTCTCGCTGGGCCTCTACTTCGCCGAAGGTGGTGTCTTGTTGTAGGAGTCGGCCCGATCGACCTCACCCGAGAAATCCTCGTAGGCGGTGAGAGCGTTCTTGATCACCTCGACGGCGGACTTGGGGACCGTCTCGATGATGCTCGGGATGATGAAAATAGCACCTTCCTGGTCCCGCTGTTCGTCTTGGTGGCTTCCGAACAGAATGCCGAGGACGGGAATCGAGCTGAGCCCGGGCAGGCCGGCCACGCTGTGGCGCTGATTGCGGGTGCGGATGCCGGAGAGCACCAGGGCTTGACCCAGCTTCAGGTTGACCGAGGTGGCCAATTTGGTCGTCTGGCGACCCGGCAAGGTGGTGCCTTGTCCAGGTGGCGTGAGGTCCGAGATGTCGGAGTCGAGACGGACCTCCACCTCTTTGCTCTGCGCATCGTAGCGGGGCAGCACGCTCACGTTCGTGCCGAACGTAATTTTCTGCAGCTGCGAGGTGAGACCCGCCGAGCCGATCACGTTGACCTCACCGCCGGACTGGAACGTGGCCTCCGTGCCGTTGGCGGAGATCACGGTGGACTGCTTGAGGATCTTGACCCACCCGTGCTGCGAGCCGATGTCGAGGCGCGGGAGCGGCTGGTTGACGATGGAGGCCTGCGCCGCCGTGGTCGAGCCCGAGATCAAGTCGTAGTCGATGCGCGACTGGAACACCGGCGTGGTGCCGTCGGGACCGAAGCCGCCGACCGACGTGGGCCACCCGAGGCCGACCGCGTAGCTCGAGGTCTTCTCGTACTGCACGAAGAAGAAGTCGAGGCGCACGAGCAGCTTGCGATCCGTGCCGCCCTGCCCGACGACCACCAGGTTGTCGACCTGGCCGGGGTAGGCCGACGCGATCTGCGCGATGCGGCGAAGCTCGCCCTCGGTGGTCACGCCGCCCTCGATGAAGAAGCGGCTGCCGACCCGGCGCAGCTTGACGCCGGGCGTGCCCTCGAGCGCCTGCTGCAGCTCCTTCTCGACCGTGGCCAGCGAACGCGCCGTGACGGTGATGGGGATGGTGATCTGCGATTGATCGTTCTTGATGAGGAGCAGGGTCGTCGAGCCGGCTTTTTTACCGGCGATGACGAATTGCGATTTATCGCCCGTCAGGCTGACGGCGATGATGCCCTCGACGCCCACGGAGTAGTTGGCGACGTCTTTGGTGGGGAGCGTCTTCGTTTCACCCACCGCGAGGATGATCTCGTCGTTGGCGTGATCGTCGCTCGAAGCGGCCGGCTTGCCTCTCTGGGCAAAGCTCGGAACGCTGATCGTCGTGGTTAAGGCAGCAGCAAGAACTACGGCTACCGCGGCGTGATGCGCGAGCCTCATCTGTTCGTCTCCGTGGTGATGTTCGTGGGTCCAATGGGAGTAACGCGCCCACCTTTGGCCATGTTTGCTCGTTCTCGAGCTTCGAGAAGTTGACGGGTGGAATACTCGGTGACCTGAGAGGTCACGCGCTGGTCGTTCGGCGGACGAAGCACGACGGCCAAGCGGCCTTTCTCCGCGGCCAGCGCAAGAACCTGCGCCTCCGGCAAGGTCACGCTCAAGGTCAGGAGGGTGTTGTCCGCGTAGCGCGCGCCGCCCAAGGTGGGGTCGACCGACTCCTGCGGCGAGACGCTCAAGCCGGAGGCGAGGACGAGGACGCGCTGCATGAGCACGACCGACGTCATGTGCTCCTGCTCGCCGGTCTTGGCCGTCTCCGGAACGACGCTGATGACGTCGACGTAGTCACCCGGGCGAATCAGCGCGGCGTTGGAGTCGTCGCGCGAGGTGTGGATGGAGACCGCGCGGCTGCCGGGCTGAATGAGCCCGCTCAAATCCCGCTGCTCCTCGTTGGAGGCGAGGTCGGTCCACATGAGCGTTTGCTGCGCTTGCACCAGGTTGCCCACGCGCAAGCCCACGATTTTGGGCCGCTCGAACTCCTTGATGGCGCGATCTTCCACATAGGCCAGCGGCACCTCGCGCGTCGCGATCATGTCGTCGACGATGACGGAGCCGCGCTCGATGGGCTTGACCGCGATGAGGAGCTTGACCTTCTCACCGCCCGAAGCCTCCGTCTCGAAGCGGCGCTGATACAGCGCGAGCAGAAAAACGCCGATGACGGTGACGACCAGAGCGATGACAAAAGCGCGGCGGTTCATCGAGGGGAGCTCAGCTTAGCTGGGTTTGACGGTTGCGGGAAGCAACGGTGATGAAGGGCAATGGAAGGACAAATCCAAGATTGCGCGCGAAGCGTCCAGCATCGGCGATCCATGCTAAAGCAAACTCATCCCGCGCCCGAGAAAAATCGCACGCGCTGGAATGATTCGGCGCAACTTCTACCGAGTAAGCAATCAAGAGGGCTACTCACCCCAGTGGAGCGCCGCAGTCAGGATGGCGCCAATCAAGATGCCGGGTCCCATTCGGATCCAACTCATCATTTCTTGTTGGATCACGACCTTTTTCTCCTTCGGCATGAAGGGATTGATCATGAGCCCGACGGCGTTCTTCATGGTTCGAAGGAGCTTGCCCTCGTAGGCCAGTCGCGCCGGCGCGATGAGCGCGAGCGACAGAAAACCGTACATTTCCGCTTCGAATCCGATGGGATACTGACAGAGCGCGCCGATGGCTGCGAAGACCTTCAAGTCGCCGCCACCGATGGCATTGCGCGTGTATAGAAACGCCGGAACGAGCACGCAGATCACGGCCCCGAGAACCGAAAAGCCGCCTTGAAGGAGGGCATCCTCCTTGGCGAGCCCCTGGATCAACCCACGCGCAATATGCACGAAGGGCGCAATCGCCAGAACGCTGAACGTCAACCAATTTGGGATTCGACCGGTCCGCCAATCCGTCCACGCCGCAGCGGCTGCGAGTACGACGGCCGCAATGAGGAAGGGAAACATGCTCTAAAAAGGGAATCTTCCGTTGGTTGACGTGGTTTGGCTCGTTGGAAACCGGCCGCCGGGGGCGGCGCACCTCGAACGAGAGGCCCTGCTCGAAGCGCGAATCGTCCTTTGTTTTGGAAATCGATATCCAAAACGACCCGCACTCTATCGTGACCGTGAACCTTTTGCGACGGGTAACTGCCGCATCCGCCTTATCCGCCTCCGCGCCCGTCCGTCACGGTGCCACATGTACTTCACGCGTCGTGCCATGAGGCGCCGAGCGATCGGCTTGGAGGCTGCCCACCTCGGCTGAGCTCAAAGTGCCGAGTTTTTTCGGAGACCATCGGTTGGGTCCGATATTCTGCCGTTGGCGGAATTCTTCTTTTCGCACTGGATCGCGACCGAACCATGACCCGGTAATGGTGGATCCACCCCGTCGGATGAGGGCGCGGACGGAGACGCCTTCTGCCCGTACACGTTCCCGTTCCCGCTCTCTTTCTCCGAGGAATTCGGAACGGGGGAGACGGGGGCGTGCACCGTCAATCGCCATCCGGGGTGCGCACTTTGACCTCTTTCGGGCCTACGGGACCTTTGCGGACGATGATTTGTCCTTTTTC
Source organism: Sorangiineae bacterium MSr11954 (assembly GCA_037157815.1). Classification (NCBI taxonomy): domain Bacteria; kingdom Pseudomonadati; phylum Myxococcota; class Myxococcia; order Myxococcales; family Pendulisporaceae; genus Pendulispora; species Pendulispora albinea. Next base: position 9,258,151 of record CP089984.1, on the reverse strand, counting down.
CAACGCGAACTTGGCATTGAGCGGAAGGACTTCGTCTTTGGGTTTGACGGTAAAGGCGAAAATCGGATTCTGCGGCCGCATACGCTCGTAACCCTTCATGGAAGTGTCGATGCCGAGCTCGAATTGATCGCCGGGCCGCATGCGCAAAAGGATGGTCGCGGAGCCGGAAGAATCGGTGGTCGCGATCTTCTGCTGCAGGTAGGTCACGGGAAGATTCGGCCCGCCATCGGCGCGCACGGCCACCACCACTTGGCGGACCTGCGGAGGGCACGCAACCGGGTATTCGGGCGGCTTGTTCTTGTCGACCACGTTGCGCAAAACCACGTTGATCGGCTTGGCCGGTGACTCGAAGTCCTGCGGACAGCGCACGTAAAAGTCGAAGGCGGTGCCTTCTTGGCCCTGCAAGCTGGCCTTGGCGCGGCCTTGCGCGTCGGTGGTGGCCACGTCTTTTTGGTTCTGAACCAGGACCGCGCCCGCCAACGGTTGTCCGGGATCGCCCTCCACCTTGAAGTGGACGTCGAAGGTGGGAACCGGGGGCTCCTCACACTTGGCGCCCGTCGCAAAGACGGCGATCAACGCCACGCCGAGGGCTTGAAACCTCGGACCTGCACGCGTGCTGCTCATCCTGCAGAGCTTATCACAGCCGGACGCACGCGGGCAGCGGACGTGCGAGCGGACCGTTCAATATTCCGCTTCCTACGCCGTTCATTCGCCGTCGGGCGTGCGCACTTTGACTTCGATCGGGCCGACTTTGGGTTTGTGGTAAACGATCTTTCCCTGCTTCAGAATGAATTTGGCATTCAGATTGAAGACTTCGTCCTTTGGTTTGACCGTAAACGCAAAAATCGGGCTTTGCGGGCTCAGGCGCTCGTAACCCTTCATGGACGTGTCGATGCCGAGCTCGAACTGATCCCCGGGCCGCATGCGCAAAAGAATGGTCGCCGCGCCGGAGGCGTCGGTGGTGGCCACCTTTTGTTGCAGGTACGTGATCGGCAGGTTCGGTCCACCATCGGCGCGCACGGCCACCACCACTTGGCGAACCTGCGGAGGGCAGGCAACCGGGTACTCCGGCGGCTTGTTCCTGTCCACGACGCTGCGCAACACCACCGTCACCGGCTTGGTGGGTGACTCGTAGTCCTGCGGGCATCGCACGAAATATTCGAACGGGGTGCCCTCCACACCGCGGATGGTGAGCTTGGCGCGGCCTTCGGCGTCGGTGGTGGCCACGTCCTTCTGCTCGCGGCTCAGAACCGCGCCTGCGAGCGGAAGCCCCGGATCGCTCTCCACCTTGATGACCGCGTCGAACGTGGGCAGCGGCGGTTGCTCGCAGCCTGATGTTGCCAAAGCAACGAATAAGAGACCGACCGCCGTCCCACCCAAGGCCCCGCGATTCACCATTGCCCCGTACGATAGCAAGCGGCAGACCGCATCGGTAATGGGATCAGCGGAACGCTACCTTGGCGCGGTGGGCGGCCGGTTTGGCGCAAGAGCGGTTCGCGCCTCTCGCGCCCTCGTTCTTTTGCGCTGTTAGCGAACGTGCTCGCGTGCCTTGGCGATGGCTAGCCGGATCATGACCTCGTGCTCGGCGGGATCGGCCCAACGACGACGCATCGTGTCGCTGAGCTGATCGAGCGGATCGTAGTAGAGGAAGAGGCCTTGCTTCACGGCGGGGGCCGTGTAGACGCTGATGCCGCTCTCGCGGTCGTAGTACTCGTACGAGTGGGCGTCGCGTTTGCCGCCGCCGCCGGGGGCGTCGACCACGAAAATGGGGGTGTTGAACCCTGCGGTGGCGCCGCGCACGTGCTTCTCGATGTACAGCGCGGTGTCGAGCGTGGTGCGCAGATCCTCTACGCCTTTGACCAGATCGTGCACGTACACGTAGTAGGGGTGGACATTGACGTGTCCGAGACGTTTGACCAGGAGGGTCATCTGTTCGGGGGTGTCATTGACCCGGCGCTGGAGCACGCTCTGGTTGCGAACGGTGACACCGCGCTCCATGAGCTTGTTCATCGCATCTTGCGTGATGCCGGTGATCTCGCGGGGGTGGTTGAAGTGCGTGTGAAGCACCACCTCCTTGTGCAGCTGCCGGCCTTTCTCCACCACGCGGGTGAGCGCGTCGGTCCAGGCGTCGTCGGTCAGGATCTTCATGGGCATGACCGCCGGGCCCTTGGTGGCGAACCGCATGCGCCGGACGTGGGGCATGGCGAGCAATGTCATGCCGATCTCTTCGAGCTGCTGCGCGCGGAGCTGGTACGCGTCGCCGCCCGAGATGACGATGTCCTCCAGCTCGGGGCGCGAGGCGATGTACTCGTAGGCGCGCTTCCATCGCTCGTCGTTGGCGCGCAGGTGCACCTTCTCGACGCCCTCGGTGTCGAGGCCGATCGCATAGCTGCGGGTGCAGAAGCGGCAGTAAACGGGACAGGTATCGAGCGGGAGGAAGAGCGCTTTGTCGACATAGCGGTGCGTGAGGCCGGGGACGGGCGCGTCCTGCTGCTCGTGCAAGGAGTCGAGGTCCAGCTTCGGATGATCCGGCAAGAGGCGCGAGGCCACCGGCACGAACTGGATGCGCAGGGGATCGCTGTACGGATCCTCCCAGTCGATGAGGGAGAGCAGGTACGGGCTCACGCGCACGCTCATGGGGGCGCGCTTGAAGCCCTCCTCGGCGTCGGCGATGAAGGCGGGCGACACCAGACCTTCCACGGCACGGAGCAGCTTGGCCGTGTTGGTGATGGTGTGCTTCGCCTGCCACGTGTGATCGAGGAACTGCTTCTCGTCGACCTCGCGGTACGCGGGGATCTTCTGCCAGAACGGCCCGCGTTCCAGCTCGCGGTACGTCAGGGTGGCCGGGTCGACCGGGGGCTTGACGGTGGCGGTGGGCGTGTTCGGCAACAGGTTCAGCAGCGCGTTGGACATGAGCTTAACGAGCCTTTTCCCACGGGCGTTCTCATCGCGCAACCCCGTAAAAAAGAGCTTAATTTGCGCAGTGCAACAAACGCGTCGATGCTCAGTAGCGTTCGAGTGTCGCGCGCAGGGATTCGCGCACATCTTCGATGAGCTCGCCCGGCTCCAGCACGCGTGCGCTGGGGCCGAATCCCAGGATCCAGCGACGCACTTCGTCGAGGTGGGCCACCGTCATGGAAAGACGGACACGGCCATCGGGCGCGGTGGCGAGGCGCTGCGTGGGGTGGACCTTGCGCGCGCGAATTTCGTCGGCGATTTTGGCGTCGAACTCGATGAGCACCCGCGTTTTGCGCGGGCTCGAGGCGATGCCAAATTCGCCCTCGAGGAACTCCTCGACGTGGAAGCTCTCGGGGAGGGTGAAGTGCTCCTCCAAGATGGTGAGATCGTGCATGCGATCGAAGACGAAGACGCCGAGGCCGTCGCCGTTGCCGTTGAGCGCGGGCCGCGGCAAGCTGCGGGCATCCGGTGCGTGGTTGACCGAGCGCTCCGGTCCACGGGCGACGCGACCGATCGAGTGGATGGCGCCGCGATGAAGAACGAGCGCAAACGGGTGCAAGGTGATGCGCTCGACGGCGGCGTCGCGCTTGGGCCGGTAGCGGAAGGTGGTGGCGCGAAGATCGGCCACCGCTTGAAACAGGCCGTCGAGCTCCTCGCCGCGCTGCGCATAGTTGTGGGGAGGGGGCGGCAAGTACAGAAGGCGATCCTCGAGGCGCTGATCGCTGCGGATCTCACCGCGAACGCCGGCGCGCGCGGCCGGGCGCTGGGCGAGCAGGAGCAACTGCCGGGTGACCAGCTGCAGCTCGTCGAAGAACGCGGAGCCGCGCATCATGTCGAAGATGCGCCGGGTGGCGAGGAGGCCGTAGGCTTGCGTTCGCCGCAAGAGCAGCGCACGACCGCGCTCACTCGGCTTGATGCGCCACAGATGCGCGCCACCCGGGGACGTGGGCACCGACTCCAGCTGCGTGACCCGTTCGAGCTCCGCCAGGTAGCGGCGCACGGAGCGCGTGGTCACGTGCAGCATGCCGGCGATCTGATCGAGGGCGAGGCCGCTGGGGTGCGACTCGAGGACCTCACGGAGCCGATCGAGGCGGCGAAACTGGGTGAATCGCCCCGTGGGACGGCCGCGGCGCGGGAGCTTCGGCTTCGGGATGACCGGCATGGTGGCGTCGGGGTGCGCTTTCTTCGTCGAAGAGAGTTCGTCTCAGGAATGCGAGGGCGGGATGGGGCGGATGCGCAGCTCGGTCTTGTACTTCATTCGGTATTGGCCGTGGCACGAGCGGCACGCGGCCTTGACCGGTTCGAGCTGGCCGGTGCGCGCCGCGTTGGCGCCATCGCGCGCGATTGACGCCCAGTTCGGGTAATCCCTGGGCGGGGCGAAGGCGGCGACTCGATCGAGCGCGCTCGCCAGGGCGGTGAGATCGGCGCGCTCCATGGCGGGGGCGGTGTTCGCCTTCATCCACGCTTGGAGCGGAAAGTCGGCGGCGGGTTTGGGCTCCGGCTTGGGATCGGGCCGGGGCTGCGCGGACGCCATGCAAACGGCGGATGCCGCGCAAACGAGGGTCAGGAGCGCGGGGAGAAGCCGAAAAAGAGTGACCGAGCGCATCGGGGCCTCGATTGTAGGCGATTTCGGCTAACGTTCGGGCCATCCCATGAAACGAAGCCTGGTCGAACTGATCTCCGCCAAGCGCGACGGAGTCGAGCTCTCCGCGGACGAGATCAAGCGCGTGATCGCGTCCCTCCTCGATGGCAGCTTGGCCGACTACCAGATGGCCGCCTTTCTCATGGCCGTCTTCTTCCGCGGCCTGGGCGACCTCGAGACCGTGGCGCTGACGCAGGCGATGCTCGAGTCGGGGCAGGTGCTCGACCTCTCCGAGGTGCCCGGCGTGAAGGTCGACAAGCACTCCACGGGGGGCGTCGGCGACAAGGTCTCGATCTGTCTGGCGCCGCTGGTGGCCGCGTGTGGCGTGCCGGTGCCCATGGTGAGCGGCCGGGGGCTCGGTCACTCCGGCGGGACGTTGGACAAGCTGGAGGCCATCCCCGGGTTTCGCACCGATCTGGAGGTGTCCGCCTTCGCGCGCATCGTCAAAGACGTCGGCACCTGCATGATCGGGCAGACGAAGGAGATCGCGCCCGCCGACAAGCGCATCTACGCCTTGCGCGACGTCACCGCCACGGTGGAGTCGATCCCGCTGATCGTGGCCTCGATCCTGTCGAAGAAGCTGGCCGAAGGGATCGACGCGCTGGTGCTCGACGTGAAGGTGGGTCGCGGCGCCTTCATGAAGACGGAGGCGCAGGCGCGCGCGCTCGCCGAGGCGCTGGTGCGTGTGGGGACGCGCGCCGGCAAGAAGGTGGTGGCGCTGCTGACCGATATGAACACGCCGCTCGGCAACGCCGTGGGCAACGCCAACGAGACGCGCGAGGCGTTCGAGATCCTGCACGGTCGCGGGCCCGAGGATCTGCGCGAGTGCACCTTGCTCCTCGGCGCGGAGATGTTGGTGCTCGGCGGAAAGGCGGCGAACGCGGACGAGGCGCGCAAATCGCTCGAGGCGGCCATTTCGAGCGGGCGCGCGGTGGCGGTGATGGAAAAGATGGTGGCCGCGCAGCACGGCGATCCGCGGGTGGTGGCCGATCCGTCGCGGCTCGAGGTGGCGGCGGTCGAGGTGCCGATCACCGCCGATCGCGCGGGGTTCGTGACGGCGATCGATGCGCTCGAGATCGGGCTGTCGGCGGTCGCGATGGGCGCGGGGCGCACGCGTACCGATCAAGCCATCGATCCGGCGGTGGGCATCTCCGTCGAGGCGAAGCCCGGCGCGAAGGTGTCCGCCGGCACCGAGCTGGCGAAGCTGTACGTCCGCTCCAAGGGCGACGCGGCGCTCACCGCCGAGCGGGTGCGCGCCGCGTTTTCCATCGGGGATGCGGCGCCGCCCGCGCAGCCGCTGCTTCACGGGCGGATCGCGTAGCGCCGCCGCCCGCGGCCGGCGGCGCCTCGGGGCTACTTGAGGCGCGAGCCCGGCGGTGGGTCGCCCTCGACGGTCGCGAGGTGCAGCGCTTCGCTGGGGCCCGTGGCGAGGAGCATCCCCTGCGAGACCAGGCCCTTGCCGAAGTCGCGCGGCTCCAAGTTGGAGACCACGATGACCTTGCGCCCGACCAGATCCTCCGGCTTGAAGCTCAGGGCCAGGCCCGCGATGATCGTCCGCGGCCCCGGCTCGCCGAGGTCGACCGAGAGGCGCAGGAGCTTGTCCTTGCGCGGGACCTTCTCGCACGTCTTCACGTACCCCACGCGCAGGTCCACCCCGAGGAACGTGTCGTAGTTGATCGGCGCCGACGCAGCCTCCGGCTCCGCGCTTTTGCCCGCTCCGCCCTCGGGGGAGGGTTGGGGTGCAGGCGCCGCGGCCGCCGCTTCCGCCTGGCGAACGTGCGGCGCCAGCTTTTCGAGCAACGCCTGCTCCGCATCTTTGTCGATGGTCGGAAAGAGCGGCGCGCCGAGGGCTAGCGCCTCGCCGGCCGGGCGCGGTGCGAGCGCCTTGGGCCAAATCGCGTCGCCCGCGTGCGGCGCGAGCGGTGCGAGCCCGAGCTGGGCGCGCAGCCCATCGCTCTTTCGCGGCATCGCGGGCCAAATCATGACGCTGAGTTGGCGAAGCACCTCGAGCAAGGTGCCCAGGATGGTGTGCGTGCGCGCGGTGTCGCCGGCCTTGGCCGAAGCCCAGGGGGCGGCGCGGTCGACATACGTGTTGGCCGCGGACGAGAGCGCCCACGTGGCCTCGAGCGCGCGATGCGGCGCGAGCTCGTCCCAGGCGGAGCGCGCGTTGGCGAAGCATTGCTCGGCGGTGGCGGCGAGCTCGCGCTCCAGCGGTCCGAGCTCTCCAATCGGCGGCGTCTTGCCATCGGAGAACTTCACGCAGAGCCCCAGGGTGCGGCTCAAGAGGTTGCCCAGGTTCTTCCCCAGGTCCGCGTTGTAACGCTCGACCAGCGCCGTGTGCGAGAAGTCGCCGTCTTGCCCGAAGGCGATGGCGCGCAAAAGGTAATAGCGCAACGTGTCCGCGCCCAGCTCGCGCGCCAGGCGGAGCGGGTCGACGGCGTTGCGGAGCGATTTGCTCATCTTTTGCCCGTCCACGGTGAGGAAGCCGTGGGCGAAGACTTGGCTCGGCAGCTCCTTCTCGCTGAAGCCCGCGGCCAGCAGAAACGCGGGCCAATAAATGGCGTGGAAGCGCAGGATGTCTTTGCCCACCACGTGCACCGCGCGCCCGTTCGGCGGCCAGTGACGGCGGAGCGGATCGCCTTCGCGGCCGAGGGCCGTGAGGTAGTTGGTGAGCGCGTCGAACCACACGTACATCACGTGCTCGGGCCGGCCGGGGACGGGGATGCCCCAGGTGAAGCTGGTGCGCGAGACGCTCAGATCGCGCAGGCCGCTGGAGACGAAGCTAATGACCTCGTTGCGGCGGGTCGCGGGCTCCACGAAGCTCGGGTTGCGCTCGTAGAACTCGAGCAGCGGCTTCTCCCAGCGCGAGAGGCGGAAGAAGAACGTCTTCTCTTTGAGGCGCTCTACCGGCTTATTGTGAATCGGACAGAGGTTGCCCGGCAGGAGCTCCTTCTCCGTCTTGTACGACTCGCAGCCGACGCAGTACCAGTCCTCGTACTCCCCCTCGTAGAGATCCCCGCGCTCCTCGATGCGGCGCCAGAGATCCTGCACGAACTGCTTGTGGCGGGCTTCGGTGGTGCGGATGAAATCGTCCGTCTCGATGTCGAGGACCGGCCACGCCTGCCGGAAGCGCTCGGCCATTTCGTCGACGAAGGCCTGGGGCGTTTTGCCTTCCTCCTGCGATTGGCGCTCGAGTTTCAGGCCGTGTTCATCCGTGCCCGTGAGCATGCGGGATTCATCGCCCAACAGGAGATGAAAGCGGCGCAGGGCGTCCACCACGATGGTGGTGTAAGCGGTGCCGACGTGCGGGATGTCGTTGACGTAATAGATGGGGGTCGTGACGTAGAAGCGATTCACACCCCGGGAATAGCACGCAAAAGTGGGAAAGTCGGCAAGTAGGCTGGTGGGTGATCAATCCCGCGCGCTGGGGTTGAGCGCGCGCACCGGGGGAAAGCCGGCGCGGGAGGCGCGCGGCGCACGGTCGAGCGCTTGGCGGAGCGGCAGCATGAAGAGGCGCTCCACCCCGATGCGCAGCTCGTGGGGGGGCGCGGAGTCCGGGGTCGACTGCATCAGCTTGAGATCGCGGAGCACCGCCCGCTGCTCGGCGGCCTTCATATCGGCGGCCGCGCCAGGCGGGAGGGTGGTGGTGATCTCCGCCGGCATCGGCGCGACCAGCACCGCCTCGATGCCGGCCTGGCGGATCCACGTGGCCTGATAAAGGGTGGCGATGGGGCCCACCGCCTCGTGGAACATGAAGCCGCGCCACTCGAGCGGCAGCGAGAGATCGAAGGTGCGGCCATCGATCTTGAGCTCGGTACCGTCGAGCACGAGCACCTCGCCGCGCGAGCCGGTCAGGTAAATGCGTTGAAGTGCACTGGGTGCATAGCACTCGGCGACTTGGAGCATCTCGGTGGCATGGGTCGCGCTCAGGGCCGCTTCCACCCCTTGCGCGCCAAGGGCGTCGGCGTCGGGCACGGTGATGGCGCGGCCGAGCAGATGACGGGCGGCGGCGGCATCGGCCGGGTTGCCCACGCGAACCCGCTGGTAGCGCGTTTGCTCCGCCGTCGTAAACGCCAGGAGCGCTTCGCTCCTCATATGGTTGGCGAGCACCGTGATGCCAAACGGGGCGCGCAACTCAGCCAGCACCGCGGACGGGGCGCCGGGTTCGTGCCGAACCAGGGAGCTTCCCTCCAATGTGATGGCCCCCCGCGGCCGGCGTCGCTTTTGGGTTTGCATCGATTGACCGGTACGCGCGACGCCTCCAAAGGCGATCCCGATCAACGCAATGCGTTCAAACAGGGCGAACTTCAGCGTACAGCCTGCGACCCCCAGCGCCAGAAAAGCAAGCGCAACCACGAGCTGACGGCGCTGGGACGAGCTGTTCGACGGTTCACCGAGAGGCCATTGCCACCGCTGATCCGCTCGGCCATTCCTCATGAAGCCCTCACCGCAAAACACTGCAAACGGGCGTGCGAAGGGCGCACGTCCGCTCGTTTCACTAAGTAACTAGCACCCGAAGTCCACCTTGGCTTGGATGAAACTCAAAAGCTTTTGGGGGCACGCGGCGGGCGCCACCGGTGAACGGATCTTCCCAGGGGCGGGAATCGGCATCTATCCTGCTCAGGGCCTGCTTGGCGCCTGCTCGAGCGGGAAATGCTCTACATGCTCCGGCGCGCGCGGTGGTGCGCGACCCATGGGGCAAGGCGCGACCCCACTTCGCCCACATGCGCTTCGTTGGCACCCGTTTCGCGTTCCATACGGGCGGCGGCGATGGCCACGGCAACGGCCACTGCGCGGCTGCGCGAATCCGGCACCGCTGCATAGCCGAGCAGGCTCTCTTTGTTGCGCTCGAGAAATCCGGTGTCGTAGCGTCCCGCGGCGAAGTCGGGGTGCGCCAGGAGCTTCTCGTGGAAGCTCAAATTCGTGCGGATGCCCGTAATCACGTACTCCCCGAGGGCCCGCCGCATCCGGGCGATGGCGCGCTCGCGGGTCGGCGCCCACACGCTGAGCTTGGAGACCAGCGGATCGTAGAAGCTCGAGATCTCGCTCCCCGGGTACGCGCCCCCGTCGTCGCGCACCCCCGGGCCGGCCGGCACCACCAGCCGCTCGATTTTCCCGGGCGACGGCAAGAAGCCGGTCGACGGATCCTCGGCATAGACGCGGCATTCGATGGCCGCGCCGCGCGCGACGATGTCCTTTTGCGCAAAGGTGAGGGGCTCCCCCTGGGCCACGAGGACCATCTCGCGCACCAGATCGAGGCCCGTGATCAGCTCCGTGATGGGGTGCTCCACCTGGAGGCGGGTGTTCATCTCGAGGAAGTAGAAGCTGCCGTCCTGGGCGAGGAGAAACTCGAAGGTGCCCGCCGAGTGGTACCCGACCGCCTTGGCCCCTTGCACCGCGATGGCGCCCATTTGGGCAACCAGCTCGCGCGAGGCGGCGGGCGAGGGGGTCTCTTCGACGACCTTCTGATTGCGCCGCTGGATGGAGCAGTCGCGCTCGAACACGTGCACCATGTTCCCCTCGCGATCGCCGAGCACCTGGATCTCGACGTGCCGGGGGAAGAGGATCGCCTTTTCGATGTACACCGTGTCGTCGCCGAAGAACTTCTTGGCCTCGCTGCGGGCGCGCTCCCAGGCGGAGGCCATCTCCTCGGCGCTCTCCACCCGGCGCATCCCTTTTCCGCCGCCGCCGGCCGCTGCCTTGAGCATCACGGGGAAGCCAATTTTCTTGGCGGCCGCCGTGGCCTCCTCGGTGGTCTCACAGGTCGCGCCAGGGACGATGGGCACCCCCGCGTCCTGCATCCGTTTGCGCGCCGCCGTCTTCGAGCCCATCTGACGCATGGCGCTGGCCGCGGGCCCGATGAAGACGATGCCGGCCCGCTCGCAAGCCTCGGGGAGCAGCGGGTTCTCGCTGAGGAAGCCATAACCGGGGTGGATGGCATCGCACCCGGCCCGCTTGGCCGTGTCGATGATCTTGTCGACGCGCAGGTAGCTCTCGGCCGCCGCCGCGGGCCCGATCGGATACGCTTCGTCCGCCACGCGCACATGCAGCGCCGCCCGGTCGACGTCCGAATAGACGGCCACCGCCGCGATCCCCATCTCATGAAGCGTCCGCACGACGCGAACGGCAATCTCACCCCGATTGGCGACCAGGACCTTGCGAAAACCCTTCGACATGGTCGCGCACTATACCCGGCGCCCCCGGCCCGCGGAATCCGTCGTTCGATGCGACCGCCCGAATCCCACCTTGAAGGGCGGCGCGCCGTACTAGACTCGCCCTCAACGTGACGTTGCCGTTCGACTTCAGTCCGAGGCCCCCGCCGGCGCCTCCGCCCGCTCCGCCTCCTGCGCCTCCTGCACCCCCGGCGTCCGAGGAGCGAAAGCTGCTTTCGGTCGCCGAGCTCGGGCGGGTGCTTCAGGCGGCCATGGACGAGAAGATGGCCCTGGCCGTGTGGGTGCAGGGGGAGGTCTCGGGTGTGCGCGCCGCCCCCAGCGGCCATTTGTATTTTACACTCAAAGACGAGCGCGAGGAGGCGGCCATCGATGCGGTGATGTACCGCACCAATGTCACGGTGCGCGCGCGCCGGTTGCTGGCCGAGGGCGCGAGGGTGCGCCTGCGCGGGCGGGCCACGTTCTGGGCGCCGCGGGGGCGGCTGCAGTTCGTCGCCGATCGGGCGGAGCCGGATGGGAAAGGGGCTCTGCTCGAGGCGCTCGAGAAGCTCAAAGAGAAGCTCGCCGCCGAGGGGCTCTTTGCCCGCGAGCGCAAACGGCCGCTCCCGACCGAGCCGCGCATCATCGGCGTGGTGACGAGCGCGGGCGGCGCGGTCATCCACGACATTTGCAAGGTCGCGTTTCGCCGGGGCGGCGCCAATATTTTGCTCTCGCCCGCCACCGTGCAAGGCGCGAACGCCGAGGCATCCATCCGCTATGCGCTGCACCTCCTGCAGCGGGTGCGCGGGGTCGACGTCATCATCGTGGGGCGCGGCGGAGGCTCGAGCGACGATTTGCGCGCATTCAACGATGAGTCGGTGGTGCGCGCGGTGGCCGCGTGCCGGGTGCCGGTGATCAGCGCGGTGGGCCACGAGGTCGACGTGACGTTGACCGACTTCGTGGCCGATGCGCGCGCGGCCACCCCTTCGCAAGCGGCGGAGATGGTGGTGCCCGATGCGCGCGCGCGGCAGGAGCTGCTCGAGCACACGGCGCAAAGGTTGGTGCGCGCCATGCGTGCGCGGATGACCGAGGAGCACGTGCGCCTCGGGCGGCTGGAGCGAAAATTGGGCGATCCGCGGCTGGCCATCGCCACCCAGAAGCGCACCCTCGACGAGACCGTGCTCCGCATGCACCGCGCGATCGCGCGCACCGTCGAGATCGACCGGGCGGCGCTCGCGCGCATCGAGCCGCGCCTCTCGGCGCTGCACCCGGGCAAGGTCATCCTGCGGGAGCGCACGGAGCTCGAACGCTACGAACAAAGGCTCATGCACGCCGGCCGGCGCATGCTCGCCGAACGGGCTTTTGCCTTGTCGGGTCTCGCGGGTAGGCTCGACGCCATGAGCCCGCTCAAAGTGCTCGCACGCGGCTACGCCATCGCCAGCTCGGAAGACGGACACGCCCTTCGCTCGGCGGGCGAGGTCGAAGCGGGCGATCGCATCACCGTTCGCCTCGCGCGCGGCCGCATCGAGGCCCAAGTGACCGCCCGCCTCGAGGAGCCCGCGTCATGACCACGGCATCGCAAGACCGCGCGCGGCGCTTCGCCGTCATCGGCGATCCGGTGGCGCACACCAAGAGCCCGCGCATGCACGGCGCCGCCTTTCGCGCGCTGAACCTGCCGCACAGCTACGAGGCGCTGCGCGTGTTGCCGGGCGATCTCGAGCGGGTGGTGCAACAGCTCCGCGCGCGCACCTACGATGGCCTCAACGTGACCGTGCCGCACAAGGAGAACGTGCTGGCCTTCGTCGACGAGCTCGACCCGAGCGCCCGCGCGGTGGGGGCGGCCAACACCTTGGTGTGCAACCCAAACGGCTCGGTGGTCGCGCACAACACCGACGTGCCGGCGCTGGTGGCCGAGCTGCGCGAGCTCGCGCCCGAGCGCACGGTGGAGGCTTGGGGCGAGAAGCAGGCGCTCGTCCTTGGAAGCGGAGGGGCCGCGCGGGCGGCGGTGGTGGCGCTCGCGGTCATGGGCGTGCGGCTCATCACGGTGCGTGCCCGCTCGGTCGACCGCGCCACCAAGCTCTCGGAGCTGGTCATGCGGGCCGGCGCACCCGCGCTCTTGCGCGCGCAGCCTCTGGCGGCGACCGAGCACGATGGCGGGTTCGGCGTGGTCGTGCAGACCACCACCTGCGGGATGGAGGGCGGGCCGCCGGGCGAAGCGATCTCGGGCGCCGTCGATTGGGATCGACTCGCCTCCGAGGCCGTCGCGCTGGACGTCGTGTACTCGCCGCCGGAGACCCCGTTTTTGCGCGCTGCGTTCGGTCGCGGGTTGCGCGTGAAAAATGGCCTGGGGATGCTCACCGGCCAGGGGGCGCTGGCCTTCGAGCTCTGGCTCGGGGTGCGCGCGCCGCGCGACGTCATGAGGGCAGCGCTCGCGTCGTAGGGCGTCTTCGGGGACGGAGCGCGTCTTCGAACCCGTTTCACGGTAAAATGGATCCGTGTCCACCGGCAAGAACCTCCAGCGCCTCGGTTACCGGAGGATCGTCCAGCTCCTCATCTATCTGGTCATCATCCCCACGGTGCTCCTTCTGACCTTGGGGTTCGTGCTGATGTTCCTCGGGGAGGGGAGCACGAACCTCCTGCTCGGGATCCTGACGGTCACCTTCGTTTCGGTGGCGGTGACGGGGGTCATCCTGGTGCTCGTCTTCGTCCGTCGGGAGGCCAACCTCAGCGAGCTGCAGGCCGACTTCGTCTCCAAAGTGAGCCACGAGCTGCGCACCCCGCTCACGGCCATCCGTCTCTTTGCGGAGACCATCGAGCGCTCCCGCGACGACGAGAAGACCGTCGACCAGTGCCTCGATCACCTGCTCGGCGAGTGCGAGCGTCTCACGGGGCGCATCCAGCGCTTGCTCGACTGGGGCCGCATGGAGGCTGGCCGGCGCTTCTACGATCTTCGGGAGCAGAGCTTGTCGGAGGTGATGGAGCAAGCCGTGGCCGGCTTCACCGCGCTGCGCACGGACAAGGTGGACTTCGCGAGCGAGATCGAGCCCGACCTGCCGAAGATCCTCGCCGACCGCGACGCGCTGGTCGACGCCATCGTCAATTTGCTCTCCAACGCCCACAAATACGGCGGCACGCCCCCGGTGGTGCGCCTGCGCGCGTTCGCGCCGGCGGTGGGCGGGGTGGCCATTTCGGTGACCGACAACGGCCCGGGCATCGCGCGCCCCGAGCACCGCCGCATCTTTCAGAAGTTTTACCGAATCGACGACCGTCTGTCGCGCGAGCGCGAGGGGAGCGGGCTCGGTCTGGCCATCGTCAAGCACGTCGTGCGCGCCCACCGCGGGCGCATCGTTTTGGAGAGCGCACCGGGAAAGGGGAGCACGTTCACCTTGGTCCTCCCGACGCCGCGCGTTTCACGCCGCCAGCAGCTGCGGCAGCGTTCGTCGTCGGCTTCGCCTTCGGCCGAGGCTTCGGGATCGTCATGATGCGAGAGACGCAAGGCAAGGTGCAGCGCAAGGTGTTGGTGGTGGAGGACGATCACAGCATCGCGCTGGGGCTGCGGATCAACCTCGAGGGCGAGGGCTACACGGTCTTCCTCGCCGACGATGGCGAGCGCGGGCTGGAGCTGGCGACGAGCGAGGAGCCGGATCTGGTCATCCTGGACATCATGCTCCCAAAGATGAACGGGCTGGAGGTGCTGCAAGCCATCCGGCGCGAGGGGCGCACGATGCCGATCATCTTACTGAGCGCGCGCACGGCCGAGATGGACAAGGTGACGGGCCTCGAGCTTGGCGCCGAAGACTACGTGGCCAAGCCTTTTAGTTTGGCGGAGCTGCTCGCTCGGGTGCGGGCGGCGCTTCGCCGCGGTGCGATGGCGCCTCCCTCGACGATGCACGCATTCGGCGACATCGTGGTCGACGAGGGTGCGCGCAGTGTGCGCAAAGCCGGCCGCGCCGTCGACGTCACGGCGACCGAGTTCGATCTGTTGATATGCCTGCTTCGCGCCAAGGGGCGCGTGCTTACGCGTGAGACGATTTTCCAGGAAGTGTGGGGGCCGAACCACCATGGCACCCCGCGCACGATCGACAATTTCGTCCAGCAGCTGCGCGCCAAGCTGGAGACGGATCCGCAGAGCCCGCGGCATTTTCAGACGGTGCGGGGGGTGGGGTATCGGTTTTCGGCGAGCTGACGGGGGCATGGGCGCTGCTCGCCCGTGCGATGTGGCGTCTGTGCGGTGCGGCGGTGCGGTGTTGGGGGAGCGGCGTCTGTGCGATGCGGTGTCGGCGGTGCGGTGTTGGGGGAGCGGCGTCTGTGCGATGCGGTGTCGGCGGTGCGGTGTCGGCGATTTTCCGTGCGGTAACGCGGGGTAACCACGGATCTCCGTCGAGGTGGTACGTGGGGGCGCAGGTTTTTCGGCTGCTCGCGGTGTCCGATGCGGTGCGGGTGATCACGGATCTCCGTCGAGGTGGTACGTGGGGGGCGCAGGTTTTTCGGCTGCTCGCGGTGTCCGATGCGGTGCGGGTGATCACGGATCTCCGTCGAGGTGGTACGTGGGGGGCGCAGGTTTTTCGGCTGCTCGCGGTGTCCGATGCGGTGCGGGTGATCGGGGGTCGTCGGGGATCCCGGTGCCGGCCGCTTTTCTCTTCGGCGTTTGCATGTGCTATCCCGCGGCTACGATGGATCAAGCGCTGCTTCGTCAGTACATCACCACGGTTTACGAGCTTCCGACGCCCGACGGCCCACTTCGCGTCTCGCTCGACGGCGACTCGGCGACCGATCCTTCACTGCTGCCCGAGATTCTCCGGCGCCCCTTCGCCGTTCTCACGGCCTACAACCCGCGCTCGATGCTCCTGCCGCGCAAGGTCAACGAAGGTCGCCACACCGTGATGCGCGACCTTTTGATTCTCGGCTGCTACCGGGTCGAAGCCTGCGTCGGCTACGACGAGGAACCCGACGGCACCTGGCGCGAGCCCTCCTGGCTCGTCCACAACATGGACCGCGACGAAGCCACCGCCTTCGGCCGCGTCTTCCGGCAGAACACGATCCTCGTCTGCCACAACTCGCGCCCCGAGCTGATCGTCACCGATCCGACGTGCGACGACGTCGGTCGCGTGATTGTCGGCACCTGGCGCCTGCGCGCCTGATCGGCGTTTCGTTCTATCGGACGCGTATCTCTGACGCGCCGCTGTTTCGTTCGAATCGAACGAAGTGGTTTCCGCCACGCGCGCGTTCCGTTCAATCGGACGCGCGTCCATCGCACACGCACTCGTCGTGGAACAGGGCCGATCACTGCGCCCGCCTTTGTGCATCGAGACGTCGTCCGGCACGAACGTCTTCGCGCCGGACGGCGTGTCATGGCGCGCGGGAGCGGAGGAGCATCGCCGCGCGGTCCGTCAACAACGTGGCTACGGTTGCCCGCATTCCGTCCGTTTCCGGAAGCAACTCTTCGACGGCGGGCCATTGCGCGAGCGTGCGCTGGACGAGATCGGCCGCCACATCGGCGAGGCCCGCCTTGGCCTCGAGCCGCTCATCCAGCGCAGCGAAGTGCGAGAGGCGGACGGAATCGAACCGCCTCGAGCCTCCGAAGCGCAACCCGAGGTCCTCCGGTCCGAGCGGTGCGGGCCGATAGATGGCCGTTGCCACGAGATCATAAGCCGGCGCCAGGGTCGGCGTGCGGCGGTCGCGGTAAATGAGCGACCAGTTCTTGAGATGGGCGTCGCCGTTGCCGATCATCACGTTGAACGCCAGCCGTCGCGCGAACTCGCGCAAACCTTCGACATCACGGCGGCGGTAGATCAGTGACGCCACCGTCTCGAAGGTGCCCTTGTATTTCTCATCGGGATAGAACCCTCGCACCTGCGCAAAATCTTCGATGTGAATGAGCTCACGGCGCTCGCCGCGATCGAAGCGTCGAACGGCGTAGGCATGCTCCTCGTGGGGCGGCCACACCGTGTCCGGCAAGGAGTCGATCATGTCGCGGTGCACGAGCTTTACATCGGGGACGTCGATTCCCGTGGCGCGCGCGAGCGTCATCATCGCGAGCTCATTGCGCGGGACCTCCGCGTGATGCGGCTCCGGGAGCTTTACGATCCAATCGCCGCCTTCTCCGAGGGCGGGAGCGCTGAAACGCTCGCCTCGGGCGAGCATCGAGAATTTGAGCCCTACCCCGGCGAGCGAAAAACGCCATAGCGCGTCGCGATCGTCCTTCTTCTTTCCATGCACGAGATCACGGAGCTCGCCCGCCTCCAGCGGTAGCGGCTGATCCACGGGGAGGACCCGTACCGCGCCGGGGAGATCGTGACCCACGTGGGCCAGTAAGCCCATTTCCCGCTCTACGGGGACCCCCGCCGATTGTCCAATCCAGTCGCGGAGACGTCCTTCGGGCAGCAGGTTGGAGAACCAAGGCGGCAGTCGCAAGTGCGCCGCATACCGCCCGTGCAGATTCTCCTCGAAGCGGAGACCGAGAACGGCGCGTCCGGGATCGCGCACATAGCCGGCGTCGAACACGAGCCGGGTGAAGTCGTCCCGACGATGGAGGATCGCGATGGCGTGCTCGTACAGATAGACACGAAACTGCTGATCACCCGACGGCATCGTCCCGTTCCCCGTGGTCCTCGTCGTCCAGATCGAGGCTATCGAGTGGAGGTGTGTCCTCGAAGCCCTCCTCGGCCATCTGCGACAGGAACGTCGCGCTCACTTGCTGAATGAGCTGCTGCCTCCCTTCGAGAAAGCCCTTCGGGTCGTCTCGCAAAAGAGCCGCGACGAGCTGCCCGTCGAGCGCGTGGGACGCGAGCACCTCCTCCCTCATCGCAGCCGTGAGCGCGATGGGAGGCATGGCGAGGAGCTCCCGAACGCCGCCCGCCGGCTCGAGGTCCATGGCGAAGATCCGGTTCGCGGCCCAATGCTCGTATCCTTCGGGTTCGCGCCGGAGCACCCGGCTGACCACGCTCGCGAGCGTGCCGCCCGCCGAAAGCTCTTCGATGAGATCGATCTGAAGATACGGATCTCCGTTGAGAAAGGAGCGCGGACCGAGCGACCACAAAGCGCAGAGGATGATCCGGCTCCCGGCCTTGTTCGTGCGAAAGTGCGTGAGGCGCGGCGGAGGAAGCGCGCGGTCGATCGGCGAAGCCAGGAGCCGCTGCACGGAGCCCGTTTCGTCACCGGCCACGATGCGCGTTGCGAGCATGCGCATCGCGGGCGTCCAGCTCCCGAATACGTCCGGGCCGAGTATGGCCGCCCGCCAGAACCAGCGCCGTAAGAGGTCGCGGTTGCGCACGCTGGGCTCCGGAAAATGCGCGAAGAACCGCGCCAGGACGACGAGCAAATACCGGTACGGCAAGAACGCGAAGTGCGGTACGTGCAGGTGCTCTTGGAGAAAGGCTACGGCGCGCGCGATGGCCGCAGCCCCTTCGCGGTAGGCCGACTCTTCCGTTTCGTTCGCAAAGTCGCGCGCTTGTGCGGTGCTGCTCGAGAACTCGAGGTGGATATCGCGCGTGACATCGCCGCCGCGCCGCGCGAGGACCGCGCGAAGCACGGTGTCGTCGTCGAGCCGGCCGAAGCCCTGCTCGTGATCGATGAGCTCCGCGATGTCGGCGAACGGCGAATGGGGCTCCGCGCTGCGTCGTCCTTGTGCCCGATGGAGAGCCGAGAACACTTCGGCGCGACTCAGTCGCTTGCCGTAGTTGTTCATGCGATTGAAGATGTCGCGCAGCACGGCCTCGTCCTGCTGTTCGACGATGTACACGGGAACCGAGAACTCGCGGATGGCCTTGGTGACTTCGGAGGCGATGGGGAGCTTGTCTTTTGCCTCGGGGTGGTCGGAGACGAACCACTGAACGAGGCTCGCCAAGTCGAAGAGCACGGGCAACGGGATGATGTACCCGTCCTCCATTTGAGGTGGGCGGCGAAACTCGTTCGTGCGTAGGTCGAAGGCGAGCTCGAACCGCTCGTCGGTGGCTCCTGCGCGAGCATGGACCGTGTTCGCGACGCTGATGAGACGTTGCTGTCCATCGACGACCCACCAGGCCTCCGGGAACGCGGGCGCATCCAATTCGAGCGCCCCCAGCTCGATATGCGTGGCCTCGGCCGGGCGTTGCCAAAGGAGCAGATTGCCGATCGGGTAGCCCTTGACGATGCTGTCGAAGAGGCGCCGCACGTCCTCCCACTGCCAACGGAACAACCGCTGAAACTCCGGAATGCGGACACGCCCGCGTTGCACCTGGTTGACGAGGTCGACCAGCGGAATCGTCTGGGCGTTTGGTTGCGTGATCGACCTGCTCGACATGGTAGCTCCTCGTCACCTCATGCGGCCGCATGCCGCAAGCCACATGGCCCGTGGCTCGAAAGAGTATCGCACCGCGGGGGAAGGAACTATTTTACCGGTGCTGCGTCGCCATCCTTTGCGCACCGAAACCCCGTCATCACCAGCCGATACGTCCCTGGATGGTGCACGCGGTTCGTGCTGCGAAGGCTCGGGCCATCGTAGTTGTAGGCGCCGCCGCGGAGAACGCGCTCGCAGAGGCGCGGGATGGGGTTCGACCCCGTAAAGCCTTGCTTGCCCTCTTCGCGCAGCTTGTTCTGCGCCGCCAGGATCTCGGGGCACGTACCGGGTTTGCCCTCGCCGGCCGTGGGGCGCGTGTACGCGAACGGATCGTACTCGTCCTCCATCCACTCCCAGACGTTGCCGGCCAGATCGTCGTGGCCGTAGGGCCCGCGGCCTTTGGGGTGCGAGCCCACGTTGTCGGTGGCCTGGCGGCCGAGATCGCGGCCGAAGACGGTGAGCTCCGGGGTGGCGGGCTCGTTGCCCCATGGGAAACGGCGGCCGTCGTCGCCGCGGATGGCGCGCTCGAACTCGGCCTCGCGCGGCAGGCGTTTGCCGCGCCAGGTGCAGTAGGTGTGCGCGTCGTCCCAGGTGACCCCGTTGATGGGCTGGTCCGGACCGTGGAAGAGGGATTCGCGTGCGGCGTGGGAGCGCGTGGCGATGTGCGCGTCGGCGGGGCGGCAGGCGCGGGCGGCGACGCACTCGGCGTAGGCGGCGTGGGTGACCTCGGTTCGGTCGAGCAGAAAGGGCGCGAGGGTCACGGCGTGGGCGGGGTGCTCGTCGGGCTCTCCGCCCCGGTCGGAGCCCATGGTGAAGGTGCCGCCGGGGACCGGAAGCATCTCGGGCTCCGATGCGGCGCGCGCGTCGGCGCGGGCGGCCATGGAGAGAAAAAGGACGGCAAAGGCTCGGACGCCGTGCTGGAAGTGCGATGCCACGCTGCCCCTCGGATTAGCACGATGGCATGGCACCGTGCTAATCGGGTCGTCTCCGTGATTTCCGTCTCCCACCTCGTCAAGCACTACGGCTCGCACGTCGCGGTCGACGATGTGTCGTTTCGCGTTGAAAAAGGGCAGATCGTCGGGTTTTTGGGGCCCAACGGCGCGGGGAAGAGCACCACCCTGCGCATTCTTTCGGGCTTTCTGGGCATGACGTCCGGCAAGGTCGAGATTTGCGGCCACGATATCGAGAACGCCTCGCTGGAGGCGCGCCGCTCGGTCGGCTACATGCCGGAGGCGGTCCCGCTCTACCCCGAGATGCGCGTGCTCGAGTACTTGGCCTTTCGCGCCGAGCTCAAAGGCGTGCCCCGCGCGCGCCGCCGCGCCCAAGTCGATGACGCCATGGAAAAAGCCAATGTCCTCGAGGTGGCCACCACCCTCATCGGCAAGCTCTCCAAAGGCTACCGCCAGCGGGTCGGAATGGCCGATGCGCTGGTGGCCAACCCGCCGCTCCTCATCTTGGACGAGCCCACCGCCGGCCTCGACCCCAATCAGATCCGTCAGGTGCGCGAGCTCATCGCGGGGCTCTCGAAGGAGCACACGGTGCTCCTGTCGACCCACATCTTGAGCGAAGTCGAGCAGAGCTGCGACCGCGTGATCGTCATCGCCAAGGGCAAGCTGCTCGCGGAGGGCAAGACCCTCGACATTCGAAAAATGCGTCGCGCGGCGGCGCTCGACATCACCGTGCGCGGCGACGTCCAAGCGGCGCTTCGGGTGCTTCGGGGCGTTCCCGGGGTCGCGAACGTGAACGAAGCCTCGAAGGTGAAGGACGCATCGTCGAAGGACGAAGTGGCGACCTTGCACTGCACGTGGACGAAGAAGCTCCCCGACACCGACATTCAAGGGACCATCGAGGCCGCCGTGGCCGCGCTCGTGGGCGCGGGCATTCGGATCCGCGAGGTGAAGGCGGTGGGCAGCGCGCTCGAGGACGTGTTCGCGGAGCTCACCCGCGACGCGGCGGGTACGCGCGACGCGGCGGGCACCCGGGATGCGGCGAACACGCGGGACGAAAACACCCGCGACGCGGCGAACGCGCGGGACACGGCGCCGTCATGAGAGGACTCTGGCCCATCTTCAAGCGGGAGCTCTTTGCGTTCTTCGTCACGCCGCTCGCGTGGGTGCAGATCTTCGTCTTTTCCCTCGTGCAAGGGATGCACTTCTACCTGCTGATCGACCACTTCAGCGCGCAGTCCGAGCTGGCGGGCGACCAGACCCCGCTGCAGACGTTCTTCGGCAACACGGTGCTCCTCTACCTGGTGCTCTTTCTCCTGATCCCGCCCATGACCATGCGCCTCTTCGCGGAGGAGCGGCGCGCGGGCACCATCGAGACCTTGATGACGGCGCCCGTGTCGACGCCGGCCGTCGTCCTCGGCAAGTACCTGGCCGCGCTCACCGTCTATGTCGTCATGTGGGTGCCGACCGTGGTGTATCTGGTGATCCTGCGGCGCACGGGCGTCGTGGATTGGCAGGTGGCCGGCGCGAGCTACCTCGGCGTGGTGCTCGTGGGCGCAGGGTATCTGTCCGTCGGCATGCTGATGAGCGCCATCACGCGCTCGCAGTTTCTGGCGCTGGTGGGGACGGCGTTCGTGCTGCTCGTCCTCTTCATCCTCGGGGTGGGGGAGTTCGTCACCCCGGCTGGCAGCACGTTGCACGACATTTGCGCGCATGTCTCGGTGTGGGCACAGATGAACGACTTTGCCAGCGGCATCGTCGATACCCGGCGCTTGATCTACGATGCCACGTTGATCCTGCTCCCGCTGTTCATCACCTCGCGCATGGTGGACGCTTGGAGGTGGGGATGAACCGCAGACCCGGGCGCCGCCTCTTCGGGCTCGACGCGGAGCGGAGCCTCCAGCTCGCGGGCATCGTGGCGGCGGTGGTGCTGGCGGTGGTGGTCAACGTGCTCGCCGCGCGCCACTTTCGGCGGTGGGATTGGACGACGGGCAAGCTCTACACGTTGAGCCCCGCGACCCTGGCCACCGTGCGCGGCTTGCAGGAGCCGGTGCAGATCTGGGTGCTGCTCGGCGGCGGCGATCCGCTGGAGCAGAGCATCAAGCAGCTGCTCGTGAGCTACACGGCGGAGACGAACAAGCTCGACGTCCACTACGTCGACCCCGATCGCGACTTCGTGGCGCTGCAGGACGTGCGCAAGCGGTTCAACATCGACGTCGACCACACGGCGCAAGGCCGCATCGTGACCGACGCCATCATGGTGGTCGCCCGTGGGGACCGGCACTGGTTCCTCTTACCGAGCGACATGTTCGAGGTGGCCGGCGAGGACACGCACGCCAAGCCGCGCGAGGAGCAAGCCATCACCGGCGCCATCCGCCATGTGCTGGGCGGCGAGCGCCTCAAGGTCTGCTTCACCCAAGGGCACGGCGAGCTCGCGCTCGATCGCGTGAGCGCCGATGGCCTGGGCGTTTTGCGCGACATCCTCGAGAAGAACAACTACGAGCCCGTGAGCGTCGACACCACGGAGCCCAACGCGCACGAGCCCTTCAACGGGTGCGCCCTGGCCATCATCGCGCACCCGCTCGGGCCCTTCACGCGCGAAGAAGAGGCGCGGCTGCGCACGTACTTGCTCCAGGGCGGAAACCTCCTGGCGGCCATCGGCCCCATCAACGGCAACGGCGAGAGCGGCATGAGCCCGCCCGGCATCGCCGACGCGCTCGCGCCCTTCGGCGTCGCCCTGGACGAGGACTGGGTCTTCGAGATGGACGCCCGGCTGGCCATTCCGCAGCGGATGAACGCGCAGTTCGTGGTCAAGCCCAAGGAGCACCCCATCACCGCGGGGCTCGGGCCCGCCGCGGATGGAACACCGGGCTTGCCGCGGGTGGTCGTGCACATGGCGCGCTCGCTCCATCGCGTGGACAAGCCCGATGCGGTGCCCGTCGATTTGCTGGTCACCAGCGACGCGTCGTTCGGTATGCGCAACATCGCGGGCGCCGCCGATTGGAAGGACGTGCCCGAGAAGCGCCCGCAAGATCCGGGCGGGCCTCTGGCGATCGCCATGGCCAGCGAGCGCCCCAAGGTCGCGCCGCACGCGGTGCACGGGCCGCGCGTGGTGGTCATCGGCAGCGGCGGCGTGATGCTGCAGGCGAACTGGCGCGAGGAGCGGGCGAGCCGCGGGGCCGCCATCCTGGTGGAGAATGCCATCGCATGGCTGGCGGCCAAGCCCGAGATCGTCGACGTGCCGTCCAAGGCGGAGGTCGCGGCCGGGATCAAGATCAGCGATGGCGACCGGGTCGAGGTTCGCAACTACGTGCTCTTCTTCCTGCCGGGCGCCGTCGCGTTTCTCGGCATCGCCGTGGCCATTGCCCGGCGCGCGACGGAACGGCGTCCGCGTCGCGATGGGGGGGCAAGGCGTTCGCCGGGTGCGGGTGCGGGGCGTTCGCCGGATGCGGGCGACGCGGGCGATGCAAGCGGCACAGAGGATGCGGCGCCCAAGTCGGAGGGCTCGTAGGTGCAGATCAAGCGTCATGTGACGTCGCTGGTCTTCATCGCGGCGGCGCTCTTGGTGTCGATTTATGCGTACGTGGTCGACCGCGGCAAGGTGAGCGATCCGGAGCGCAACGCGCGCGGCGCGGCTCTTTTGCCGGCGTTTCGGCGGGACGAGATCACGCGGATCGAGCTCTCCAAGACCGGCGAGATCCTCATCCTGGAGCGCAAGGACGGTGATTGGCGCATGCGCTCGCCGGTGGACGCGCCGGCCGATGCCGCCGCCGTCGAGGCGCTCTTGGGCACGCTCGACACGGGCAACGTGATCCGGCGCGCGGAGGGGCAGAACTTCGATGTGCCGCGCCTGCGCGGGACCATCACCATGGGGAAGATCGTGTACCGGTTCTCGCTCGGCGGCGAAGCCCCGGTCCCCGAGGGCGCCGCCTATCTGAGGCTCGACGGCGAAGGCTCGTTCGTCGTCGGACGCGATCTGGTCACGCAGCTGCTCAAGGCCGCCGAGACGTACCGGGAGCGCACCATCGTGCCGTACCTGTCGCTCGCGTTGCGGCGCCTCGAGGTGCGCGGCCCCGCCGAGCCTTGGGCCATCGAGCGAACGGACGACGTGAGCTTCCACATGGCCGAAGATCCCGCGGTGCGCATCTCGCGCGACGGCATCGACCGCGTGTGGAGCGCGCTGGCCGAGACGCGGGCGGAGGCGTTCATCTCGGACACGGACGCCGATCGGGGGCTCGCGCACGGCGCCGCCTTTACCATCGTGATGATCCCGAAGGACGGCACCAAGCCGGCCGGCGAGCTCGCCGTCGGCGGCCCGTGCCCGGATCACCCGGACGACGTCATCGTGGTGCGAAGATCCCCGTCGCGCCTCTCGGCGTGCGCGCCGAAGATGATCCTCGGCGGCCTGGGCACGCCCAAGGCGGATCTCTTGGACAAGCACCTCTTCGCCGCGCGCTTCGACGAGGTCGAAGAGCTGTCGCTCGCCTCCATGGACAGCGCATCCAAGCTGGAAATGGCGCGAAAAGGGAGCGGGTGGCACGAGCGCGCACCCGAGGACCGCGAGCTCGGCAAGGACGAAATCGATATGGCCAACGCGCTGGTGTCGCAGCTGGTGCGCGGGGAAGGCCGCTTGCTCGATGCCGCGAGCAACCCGGGCGCCTCGTTTGCGCCGCGCCTTCGCGTCACGCTCCTTCGCTCCGAGACCGAGGTGCGCGAAGAGGTGCAGATCGATCGCACCCCCCGCGCGCGCGTGGCCGGCGCGGTCTCACCGGCCGACGAGTTCATCGTGCGGCGCGCGGCCGACGGCGCCTTTCTCGCCATCGACCGCGAGCTCGAGCGAAAGCTGGAGCCGCGCGCCACCGCCCTGCGCGGTCGCGAGCTCTGGTCGCCGCCGCTCGAAGGAAAAGACGTCCTGTCCGTCGCGACCGGCTGCGCGCGCGGCCTCACGCAAGAGCTGGTGCGCGAGGGCACCACATTCGTGCTCCGCAAGCCCGCGGGCTACCCCGCCGACAACGGCGGCACCCTCGACGTGTTCGAGGCGGTGGCGCACGCCAAGGCCGAGAGCTGGGTGGCGGATCTCGACGATGGCAGCTTCGGCCTCGAAGGCGGCTGCCGCGTCACCGTCGGCGTCGCCGACAAAGGCGCGGCGGGCGCGACCGGCGCACCTGGCGCGACCGGCGCACCTGGAACGCGGACCGAGACCTTGCTCTTGGGCCGCGACGCGCGCGATGGCGGCGTCTTTGCGCAGATCGCCGGGCACGCCCCGGTGTTCATCGTGCCCAAAGCGCTCGAGGAGATGCTGGCTCGCCCGCTCGTCGACCGCAACGTGTTCTTCGTCGACCCGGCCAAGCTCGAGTCGGTGGTCCTGAAGCGCGGCGCGGCCACCACCACCGTGGGTCGCAACACGGCCTCGAGCGATGCGGGGAGCGAGGCCATCTTCGCGACCTTTGCGCGGCTGCGCGCCGAAGAGGTGGTGCACCTGGGCGCCGCCCGCCCCGACGAAGGCTTCGCCGCGCCATCGCTCGAGGTGCGCGCGACCCTCACGGTCGACGGCGGCTCGCGTTCGCTTCGGTTCGTCTTCGGGCGCGCGACCTTGCTGCGCGATCAAAAGGTGTATTTTGCACGGGTCGATGGCATCGACGCCACCTTCACCCTCGCCAAAGAGCGCATCGAGCCGCTGCTCGACCCGCTCTGACCTAGCAGGTGAGCCTCACTCGTAGAGGCCCGGCCGGTCCCAGCTCACGACCAGGAGCTCGTTCGTGTCGCCGCGCTTCGTGGGGTCGGAGTTGATGAAGCGAGGTGCGCGCACGACATAGGTGGCGAAGCCCGCGTAGAGGGAGCGGGTCTCCGCCGTGTCGGCGTTGGAGAGCATGACCATGGCCCCGCGGTCGCGCAGGGCGACGAGCTCGCGTGCCAGGCGCTCCTGATCGCTCGCGCCGAAGCCGCCCGAGGCGTAGCTGGTGAAGTCGGCGGTGCCCGAGACCGGGACGTAGGGGGGGTCGAAGTAGACGAAGTCGCCTTCGCCCAAGGAGCGGGTCACGTCGTTGAAATCGGCGACGCGCAGATCGACGCCTTGAAGGGCGCGCGACGCGGCGCGCAGTCCCTCCTCGTCGAGGATGCGTGGGTTGATGTGGCGACCGAACGGGACATTGAATTTTCCGCTCGCGTTAACGCGCCAGAGCCCATTGTAGCAAGTGCGATTCAGGAAAATGAGACGCGCGCCGCGCTCGACGTCGTCCATCTTGGTCGGATCGAGCTCGCGCGTCGCGTAAAAGAGATCGGCGTCGTAGTGGTAGCGGCCGAGCGCGTCGATCAGCGAATCCACGTGGTCGCGGACCGCTCGGTAGCATGCTACCAGATCTTCGTTGCGATCGGCTAAAATTGCCCGCTTGTAGGTGCGGCCGCCGCGCTTTTTGGCGAGCCGCTCGCCGGCGAGGGCGAAGAAGAGCGCGGCGCCCCCCGCGAAGGGCTCCGCATAGGTTCGGATGGATCCTGGCAGCCGGGCTTGCAGTTCGGGGAGCAGGCGAGATTTGCCGCCCGCCCATTTCACGATCGGCTTCGGTGTCAGTGCTTGCACTTCCCCTTGCGTGTTACCATTAAGCGGCATTGAAGGAACCGGTCTCGATTCCCCCCGGGGATCCCAATTTCGAGCAAGTGGTTCGCCGCCGCGTAAAGGCCGAGCTCCGTAAACGTATGCGCGGCTTGCGGGCGACGACCCCCGAGAGCGCGTGCGCGGCGCGCTCCTCCCAGATCGTGGCGCGGCTGCGGGAGATGCCGGCGCTGCGCGAGGCCCGAAGCGTGGCGCTCTTTTGGCCCATCGAGGCCCGCCGCGAGGTCGACCTCCGGTCCTTGGACCAGGAGCTCCGCGCGAAAAATGTGCGCCTCTTTTATCCGACCATCGACGGCGAGTCGCTGGTGATGACCTTCAAGCTCGTGCCCGACGTGGCCCAGCTCGCGGAGGCTGGTTTCGGGTTCGCGGAGCCCGCGTCCGACGCCGAGGCGGCCCGCGAGGGGGAGCTCGACGCCATCGTGGTCCCGGCGCTGGCCGTCGATCCTGCCGGCTATCGCATCGGCTACGGCAAGGGTTACTATGACCGCACCCTTCCCCGCTTCGCACCGCCTGCCGTAACCATCGCCGTGGCCTACGATTTTCAGCTCATCTCCGAGGTCCCCATCACCGAGGGCGACGTGTCGGTCGACTGGATCGTCACCGATCAGCGGGGATGGCGCGCGCAAAACCAGCAGGGAGCCGAGGCCGGCGCAGAAGGTGCGCCGGTCGCGCGCCGCCGGCTCTCGCGGGGGGAGTAGGCGGTGATCGTCGATCCCGTTTACTTGATCCTGAGCGGCAGCGCGCTGGCGGCCGCGGCGGCCTACGGAATGGCGCGCTCGAAGTACCAGGAAGCTTTTCTCCAGGAGGTGCGCGCGCGCGAGCCCAAGATCGATCGCGCCCGCGCGGAGGAGCGCGAACGCTACGACAACCTCGCCCGCGAGACGCGCGAGCAGCTCCGGGTCGCAAGGGACGAGGCCGAGGAGCTTCGCCGCTCGCTCGATACCGCGCGGCAGAGCGCGGAGACCGCGCGCCAAGTGGCGAACCTCGAGGCGCGCGAGATGGCGCTGCGCGCGATCGAAGAGGTGAAGGAGGAGGCGCGCAAGCTGGTCGAGGAGGCAGAGAGCCACGCCGAGTCGGCCGAGCGCCGCGCGACCTTGCTCGAGAAGACGGCCGCGCAGAAGGAAGAGCACCTGCAAAAGAAGGAGGGGGAGCTCGAGAAGCTGGAGCAAGCCATCCAGGCCAAGGAGACGAGCGCCATCTCCATGCAGCGGCAGGCGACGGAGCTCGTGAACGCGCGGCGCGCGCGCCTGGAGGCCCTGTCCGGCTTGAGCGGCGAACAGGCGCGCCAGACGCTCATGTCCGAGGTGCTGACGGAGGTCCGCGAGGACATGGCGCGCGAGGTGAAAGCCATCGAGGACGCCGCGCGCACCGAGGTCGACGCGCGCGCCAAGCGCATCTTGGGCATCGCCATTCAGCGCTTCGCGGGCGAGAGCGTGCAAGAGCGCGCGGTGACCACCGTGCACCTGCCCAGCGACGACATGAAGGGCCGCATCATCGGCCGCGAGGGGCGCAACATTCGGGCGCTGCAGGAGGCGTGCGGGCTCGACATCATCATCGACGAGACGCCCGAGACGATCCTGATCAGCGGCTTCGATCCCGTGCGCCGCGAGGTAGCGCGCGTGGCCTTGGAGCGCTTGGTGGCCGACGGGCGCATCCAACCCTCGCGCATCGAAGAAGAAGTGGCACGCGCGCAACAAGACGTCGAGAAAGCGCTCGACGAGGCGGCCGAGCGCGCGATGCTCGATCTGGGCGTTCTGCACGTGCACCCGGAGATTCAAAAGCTCCTGGGGCGGCTGCACCATCGCTATTCATTCGGACAAAACGTGCTCCGCCACTCGGCCGAAACGGGCTTCCTCACGGGCATGATGGCCGTGGAGCTGGGGCTCGACGAAAAGCTCGGCCGCCGCGCGGGCTTTCTGCACGACATCGGCAAGGCCGTGAGCCACGAGCAAGAGGGCGGGCACGCCGTCATCGGTGGCCAGCTCGCGCGCAAGTACGGGGAGGACCCCGTGGTCGTCAACGCCATCGCCGCGCACCACGAGGACGAGCCGGTCACCACCGTCTACACGCACCTGGTCACGGCGGCCGACGCACTGAGCGGCGCCCGCCCCGGCGCCCGTCGCGAAATGCTCGAGGGCTACGTCAAACGCCTCCGCGATCTCGAGATCATCTCGTCACGCTTCGCAGGCGTCGAGCGCTCCTACGCGCTCCAGGCGGGCCGCGAGGTGCGCGTCATCGTCGAACCGAGCGAGGTAAGCGACGCCGAAGCCGTGCTGCTGGCGCGCGAAATCTCGAAGCGCATCGAGAAGGAAATGAGCTACCCGGGGCAAATCCGCGTCACGGTCATCCGCGAAACGCGGGCGATCGATTATGCGAAGTAGGGCGTTGGGGTGAGCGTAGCCGGTGGGTGGGATCGTTACCCATGATGGAGCGAAGATTCGCCGAAGGCGTGCTGCTGGCGCGCGAAATCTCGAAGCGCATCGAGAAGGAAATGAGCTACCCGGGGCAAATCCGCGTCACGGTCATCCGCGAAACGCGTGCGATCGATTACGCGAAGTAGGGGCGTTGGGGTGAGCGTAGCCGGTGGGGGTCGCGGGATCGTCGCCCATGATGGAGCGAAGATTCGGTCAGCACCGCCATCCTTCTTTGGCGCCGCGGTGCAGGATGAGGGGGCGCATCAGGTAGTTCTTCGCGCGGCAGATCTGGGTGCGGGCTGCGTTGGCGCTTTGTTTGTCGCCGCCTGCTTCGTAGGCGAGTTGGAAGATGTAGAGGTCTTGCACGTCGCCGCGCTGGGTGAGGTCGACTTTTTTGGCGGAGGCGAGGGCTTCTTTGCTCTTTCCGAGGCGCACGGCGAAGAAGGTGTCGAGCGCGGTGAGGCCATCGCGATCGTCGCGGGCTTTGGCCAGGGTTTCGTACGAGGTGCGGGCTGCGTTGGCCTCGGCGAGGGCCTTGGTGCGCTTGTCGCGGGGGCCAGTGAGGGCCATCTCGAGCAAGATGTAGGCGCGGTCCCAGCGCTCGTGCAGGCGAAGGGTGGCGGTGGCGTCGGGCGATAAGGTGCCGTGATCGAGGGTCGCGCGCATGGCATCGACCTCGGCGAGGGCGCCGGGGAGATCGTCTTGCGCCCAGTGAAGCCACGTCAGCTCGTTGTGAAGCCAGAACTCGAGATCTTCGTCGGGGTGGGTTTTGGCCTCCGGGACCATGTCGGCCAGGAGCTTGGCGGCGCCGGGTAGATCGCTCTCGGCGAGCGCGCTGGCCTTCGCGTAGACCTCTTTGTAGCGCTCTTTCGATCGGGGCTTGGGCGGGCCTTCGAGCAGCGCGCGCAGCTCGGAGAGGCGCTCGTTGGGGATGGGGATCGAGAGATCGTACTGCGTGATCTTCCAGCGGCCGTCCTCGCGAACGAGCACGCCGCTGCCTCGTGATGGGCCGAGGCTCGAGGTCTCCAGGTCTTCGTCGAACCAAGCGCTCTGGCCGCCGGGGGCCAGCCGGATCGTTCGCTTGGTCGCGCGGAACGTCCACGCCTTTCCTTTTTCGAAGTAGGGCCGCGCAAAGGCTCGAAAGGCGGGGACGTCCCAGTGCTCGGCGGCGTCGGTGCCGAGGAAAATCGCGTCCTTTGCGAAGTGGCCAAAATAGCGCGCTTCGTTGGCTTGCGCGGCCGCGGCGTGCCAGTCGTCGAGCTCCGCGGCGATGGTGCGCTTGTCCGCTTCGATGTCCGCTGCGGGGGATGCCGGGGCCGCTGGCGTGGGGGCGGACGCGGAGGGAGCGGGGGCGCACGCGGTTTGGGCGTGCGCAAGGACGAGGGCAACGAGCGCGGAAGGTGCGAAGGGGGCGCTGGCGAGGAGGGAGCGCTTCATTCGCGCATCATCGATCATGGCCGTGAAACGTGGCGAAATTTCCATCGGTCATGGTCGTGAAACATGGCGAAATTTCCATCGGTCATGGTCGTGATATATGGCGAAATTTCATCGATCATGGGATGTGAAACGCGTCGAAGTTTTCCTTCGGAGGGCGCTCGCGCTCTGGCGCGTCGGAGACTGCGGCCGCGTCGACGCGCTGCAACGTGTCTGCGCGCGGACCGCGTGGGTCGTCCTCGACGATGTAGAGCCAGAGGGCGCGCTTCGGAAAGCGCGCGCGAAGCTCGGGAACCAAGGCCGGGTGGTACTTGGCAAAGACGATGGGACCGCCGAGATCGGCGCGGTTCTGCGCCAGGGCGCCCAGCGCGCGGATGCCGTTTTTGAACTCGGCGTCCCGGAGAAAGCTCGTGAGCCGATACGTCGCCCGTGCGGGGTTCTCCGCGTGCCGGAACGCCACCATGACGAGGGCGTCCGGCTCCTTTCGCTCCGTCCACGACGCAACCAGGTGCGCAAAGCGGTCGTCCGTCCCCCAGTACGAGCCCCGGATCTCGCGGACGGCGACGACCATGACCACGGCGTTCCACGCGAACCACACCGCCGCGATGGCCGCCGTCGTCCGCGAGGAACGCATGGAATGCGCCGAACGCGAAAGCTGCGAAGGACGCGACCGCGCGACGAGGCCGGCCGCGCCTACGGCGAGAAGGGAGGGGAGCGCCGCGTGGTAAAAGCGTGCGCCGAAGCAGGTGCCGCCGTACCAATAAAGGGCATAAGCGAGGATGACGCCCGGCACGGGGACGAGCGCGGCGAGCAAAAGGGCGCGCCGTCGTGAGCGCGCGACCGCGTACGCCGCGGCGGCAAAGACGAGCGGGCCGCCCCCAGCCAGGAACGTCCATGCGACGAGGTTGTCGGCCGTGTTGGAGAGCGCGTTCTCCGGATCGTGGGACGCGTTGCGGATGCCGTGGTCGCAGCCGTGGCCGAAGCCCAAATCGTTGCATCCTGCATGAAATGCGAAGAACGGATCGTCGCGCGGCGGCACGTGCTCGTCGAAGTACGCGCTCTGCGGAAAGCGGGTCGCGGATCCCGTGAGCCGATGGTTGTACGCCCCAAGAAGCACCACCGCGATCCCAACCGGCGCCAAGAAAGCCGCGCACGCCGCCCACACCGACACCTTCCGCTGCGCGCCCACCCGCATCGCCTCGCCTGCCGCCGCCGCGCCCCTCGCCGCCTCGCCCGCCGCACGCCTCACCGCCGCGCGCCGCGCCGCCGCGCCCCTCCACGCGACCACCCCAAACCCAGCCGCCGTCACGCCAAGCACCATCGCGCACAAAGGCCGCGTGAGAACGACCGCACCAAGCCCCACCCCGCCCACCGCGAACCCCCCATACCCGCCGGCCGCCGCACCACCACTCGCCACGCGACGGCGCCCCGCACCCCGCACCCACGCCGTCCCGGCCAGCAACACGCCCGCCGCCCCCAGCGCGACCAAGGTATGCGACATCCGACTCGCCGCCAGCAGCAGCGCCTGCGGCGAAAGCCCATACAACGCCGCCGCCAGAACCCGCGCCCGCGGCCCGGCCAAACGCCGCGCCGCAGCGGCGACCGCCAATGTCGCCCCGCCATGGAGCAGCGGGTTCGCCCACGCATCGAGCCCCACCCGATGAAACAACGCCAGCACCGCCGGCCACCCCGGCGGAAAAATGCCGAACATCTCGCGCCGATCGTCGACGAACCACATCGCAAACGCCGCCCGCGGCAGCCGCACGGCGAGCGCCAAGCTCCCCTCGGCCATCGTCTTCGCCTGCAGATCGTACGCAATTTCATCCATCACGTGCGGAACGTCCCCGAGCGCCCACCGGGCCACGAACCGAGCCGCGAGCACCGCGACGACCGCGAGCACCAACACGGCCACGCCGGCACCCCGCACGCGAACCGCACCTTCCGCCGCCTGCCCGGGAACCGCACCCCCCGCTCCCTGCCCGGGAACTGCACCCCCCAAGGCACGCGCAACCCCTGCGCAAACGCGAACGAGCAACGCCGTCTTCGCCGTTACGATATTGGGTGACTCGCCGGCGCTACTGGGCGTCGATGCAATGGTGGGCCTGTTCATCGACACCGTGCCGATCCGCGCGGCGGCAGACGCGCCGGTCCGCGCCCCATTGGGTGACACGCCGGCGCTACCGGGCGTCGATACGATGGTGGGCCTGTTCATCGACACCGTGCCGGTCCGCGCGGCGGCGGACGCGCATGCACTCGCGCCGGCCCGCGCCCCATTGGGTGACACGCCGGCGCTACCGGGCGTCGATGCGATGGTGGGCCTGTTCATCGACACCGTGCCGGTCCGCGCGGCGGCAGACGCGCCGGTCCGCGCCCCATTGGGTGACTCGCCGGCGCTACCGGACGTCGATGCGATGGTCGGGCTGTTCATCGACACCGTACCGGTACGCGCGGCGGCGCACGCGCTCGCGCCGGCCGGTGCGTCGTGCGGGCCCGCGCCCCGCGCCGAGGTCAGTTGCGGCGCGGCTTCTTTCGGCACTTGGGACAGACGCCGTACATCTCGTGCTTATGGCTCCGAAGCTCGAAGCCGTATTGCGCTGCCACTTCTTCTTGCAAATCTTCGATGCGGGGCTCTTCGAACTCGGTGATCTCGCCGCACTCGACGCAAATGAGGTGATCGTGATGGTGCGAGTCGTCGGCCAGCTCGTAGCGGGTGAGACCATCGCCGAAGCGGCGCTCGAAGGCCACGCCGCACTCGGTGAGGAGCTTCAAGGTGCGGTAGACGGTGGCGTAGCCGACGCGGGGATCTTGCACACGAACCTGGGCGAGCAGCTCCTCGATGCTGACGTGGTTGGGCGACTGAAAGAACGTCTCGATGATGAGGCGCCGCTGGTCGGTCGACCGGAGGCCCTTCTTGGCCATGTGCGCGTGGAGCAACTGCCGGAAGTGCTCCAGGCTCGCTTGCGCGTGGCGATTGTCAATCGGATGATCCATCTTGCTCGCCATCGCTACCTCGTAGAAGAGCCCCACCCTCCATTACATTTCGCTGCCCTGCGCTCTGCCGTCAAGTCAAGCTTCAACGGCCCAGCTCACCAGCCGGTGTTCGTAGCAGCTCGAACTCCAGCGCAAATGATTTTCGTTTCCGATAAGCCGATGAGGATGCGGCGGCCCCGCGTGTCGGCTTACGAAGCTCAGTAGGGCCGCACGTTGGAACGTGAAAGTCGGGAGGTTCGATTCACGGACGTTCGACGGGTAGTCCGTCGGACTCCCAGCCAAGAAGACCGCCTTCGAGGAAGGCAACGGGGACGTCTTGTTCGGCGAGGCGGGCCGCGAGCTCTTTGCTCTTGTCCCCTGCGCGGCAATAGAGGACCGGGCGCTCGGCGAGCATATGAAGCTCGGCGAGTCGGTTCTCGATCTCATCGAGGGCCATGTGCGCGGCGCCCGGGATATGCGCGCGGTCGTAGGCTGCCTTGTCGCGCGTGTCGACCGGGGTCACCATGCCCTGGCGCATCAACTCGGCGAGCTCGGGCGGCTTGATGGCGCCCTCGGAGCGCGGCAAGAAGGGCTCGACCATCGCGAACATCTGCTTTTTCCCGATGGCGCCGACCTGGACGT
This sequence comes from Sorangiineae bacterium MSr11954, assembly GCA_037157815.1. Taxonomy (NCBI): domain Bacteria; kingdom Pseudomonadati; phylum Myxococcota; class Myxococcia; order Myxococcales; family Pendulisporaceae; genus Pendulispora; species Pendulispora albinea. Next base: position 9,224,068 of record CP089984.1, on the reverse strand, counting down.
CGACGATGCGCTGCTGCGCGAAGACCATGAACGTGGGGACCGATTGCACCCGCAGCTCGCGGGCCAGCATGGGGGCGCGATCGATGTCGACTTTGACGACCTTGACCTTGCCGCTCATCTCCCGAGCGAACGCTTCGACCTGGGGCGCGATCTGTTTGCACGGCGCACACCAGTCGGCGGAAAACTCGATCAGAACGGGGACCTCGCTGGTGAGCACCTCTTGCTCGAACTCGCGCTCGGTCACCTGCACGATGCCCGACTTGGCTGCACCGCCCGGGGCTGCAGGCCTCATGGCGGCTGGCGCACCCGGTCCGGCAGACCCAGCGGGCGCAGGCCTTCGTGGCGCGGGCCCCCGGCCTCCAACCTGAACCGCCCCGCCCGGTATTCCCTTCTTCCCTCCGCCTACGAATGACATGCGCCAACGATGAGGATCCCGGGCACATCCTGCAAGAGGGAATATCGCGGCCGCGTTCCCACCCGCTTTTCCCTGCGGCCCCGCGCCGCCCGATGCCCCGCGTTGCCGAGGCCCCGCCGCCCGATGCCCCGCGTTGCCGAGGCCGCGCCGCCCGATGCCCCGCGTTGCCCCAGGCCGCGCCGCCCGAGGCGCCGGTGCGCTACGAGGCACGAAGCCGCGGATCGAGCGTGTCCCGAAGGGCCTCCCCCACGAGGTTCAGCGACGAGACGACCGCAAACACCGCGAGCCCCGGGACCACCAGGAGCCACCACGCGCTCGTATAGTCGCGGAGCTCGCTCAACATTTCACCCCAGGACGCCACCCCCGGCGGAACCCCCACCCGCAAAAACGACAGCGAAGCCTCGATCAGCACCACCTGGGCGACGCCAAACATGGCAGCCACGACGACGGGGGCCCGCGCGTTGGGCACGATGTGCCGCATCAAGACCCGCCAAGGCGAAGCCCCCAAGGCGCGCGCGGCCGTGACGTAGTCCTGCGAAAGAACGACCAGCACCTCGGCTCGGACCAGGCGGGCAATCTCCGGCCACCGGGCGAGCGCGATGGCGGCAAACAACGTGGTCCGCGTGGGGTTCGGGAGCAGCGCCTGCACCACCAAGACGAGCACCAACGTGGGAAACGCGCTGAGCACCTCGATGGTCCGCGACACGAAGCCATCCACCACCCCGCCGAGAAATCCCCCCGCCGCCCCCAGCACGCTCCCCACCGCGATGAACCCGATGACCGAAAAAAGCGCCACCCCGAACGAGGTGCGCGTGCCGTGAATGACCCGCGCCAGCACGTCGCGCCCGCGCCCGTCGGTGCCGAGCAGGTGCGCGCTCGTCTTTAGAGGCGGCAGGAGCTCGTCACCCCGCGACTCCCGAGCGGCGCCAAAAGGAACGGGCGGATCGAGCGCCCAGTTGCCCGGACCGGCCTTGCCCTCGGCCCGCGCGGCTCGGAACGAGGCCGAGTCGGCCAGCGCGGCCGGGTGCGTCACATTGGGCAAAATATAGGTGTGGCCGTCGAAGTGGCAGACGAGCGGCCAGTCGCTGGCCAGAAAGTCGGCGAAGATGGCGAGCAAGGTAAAGCACGCGAGCACGATGGCGCCGCCCAGGGCAAAGCGCGATTGCCCGAGCTGCAGCACGGCGCGCCGCAAGCCGGCTTCCGGCAGGGAGACGGGGGCGCTCGAGGGCGGTATGTCGCGCATCACGCGTGCGTTCCTTCGCGGCGGAGAAAGAGCTCGCGGACCCTTGGATCGAGCGCCGCGTAGGCCAGATCGCTCACGATGAGCCCCACGGTGGAGACCACGGCGGCGAGGAGAATCATGGCGATGAGCCAAGCATTGTCGTGCCCCTCGACCGCGCGCAGCGACTGATAACCGAGCCCCGGGAGGGCGAAGACCTCCTCGACGATGAAGGCGCCGCCGATCAGCGTGGGGAGCTGGAGCCCCGCCAAGGTCACCGTCGGCATCATCGCGTTGCGCAGCGCGTGCATCACCAGCACCCGAAACTCCGACACGCCCTTCGCGCGCGCGGTGCGCACGTAGTCGAGCCCCAGCACCTCGAGCATCGCCGTGCGCTGGTAGCGCGAGAGGCTGGCGAGCGACGCCACCGTGAGCGCAGCCGACGGCCACAAAATGCGCCCCGCCGAGCCGGGCGGCATGACCCGCACGAAGATCTCCGCCACCCAGAACGTCGGCAGCGAATAGAGGACGAACAGCACCAGCGCGAGCGAGCGATCGACCGGCTTGTTGTGGCGCCATGCGCTGAGCAGCGCCAGCGGGAGCGCGATGAGGTAGCTGGCGAGCATGGCCAGCCCCGTGAGCGCAAAGGTGATCTGCGCGCCGTCCACGAGCTTGTCGAAAATGGGGCGGTTATCGAGCGGGCTGATGCCGAACTGCCCGGTCACCGCGCGCGCCAGCCATTTGCCGTAGCGCGTCTCGCTCACCGCCGCGGTGATGCGCTCGGGCCCGACGAACGTGACGTAGTCGCTCTTGTGGACGTACCACCACGATTGCCAATCGCGCGCGATCTGGCGCGCCGTTTCGGCGGTTTGCGGCTCGTCGGTGAGGTCCACGGTGCGCCCGGTGGCGTGCGCCGCCAACCCCGAGAGGCGCAAGATGGCCTCTTTGTCGCCCACGCCCGCGTGCTGCTGCTGCAGCTCCTTCAAGGCGAGCAGGATCTCGCTCAGCGCAAATGTATCGACCTCGGTGATGTCGCGCTCGCGAAGCTCGCTGGTGTGCCGGAGCAGGCGTCCCACGGTGCGGCGCACGGAGGGCTCCGTGAAATCCAGGGTGCGATCCTCCCAGAAGCGGGTCCAGAACGCCGATGCCTTCTGCGGATCGCGCAGCTCGGCGGGCGATCCGACCCCCATGCGCTCACCGATGGGCGCCAGCGCCAGCGCGACCTTGGTCCGCTCCGGGGGGGCGAAGCGATCGAGCTTGGGCAGCACATGGGGCAGCGCGGCACCGCCCAGACGCGCCAAGGTGTGCGCGGCCATGAGAGCGTGCTCGTCGTCTTTGGCGATGTGATCGAGGGCTTGCTCGGCGCGCGTGCGCACGTCGCTCGGGTGCTCGTTGATGAAGCGCGGCAAGTCGAGAAATCGCTGGCGGCGCTCTTCTTCGAGCGCATCGTAAACGGTGGGATCGAGCGCCAGCAAGGCGTCGGGCGAGGCGAGCCCCGCGGGCTCCGGGATGAGGCTCGTGAGCAAAAAAACGATGACGCTGATTCCGAATAGCGTCGGAATGGCCCAAAGAAGTCGTCGCGTCGAAAACCTCAGCATCCGACCGTCAATGCCCCTTGCGCGCGTCTCCGCATTGCGAAAAGCATGTCTTTACCATGAGCACGACGACCTTCGAGGATCTGAAAGCCACCGTACGAGCTTGGATCGAGGCCGACCCCGATCCGCAGACGCGAGCCGAGCTCCAGAGCCTCCTCGATGCCCCCGACCCCGCGCGGACCGATCTGGCGGATCGTTTCGCGGGCAGCCTGGAGTTCGGAACCGCAGGGCTTCGCGGGGTGATTGGTGGTGGGCCGAATCGCATGAATCGCGCCGTGGTGCTCCGCACGACGTGGGCCCTCGGCAAATACCTGCTGACGCAGTTCCCCGACGCGCAGGAGCGCGGCGTGGTCGTGGCCTTCGACGGGCGGACCATGAGCCGCGAGTTCGCCGAGGACGTGGCCTCGGTGCTGGCCGCCCAGCAAATCCCCGCGCACGTATTCCCCGATGTCGTACCTACTCCGCTGGCCGCTTTTGCCGTCAAGCACCTTGGCGCGGTCGCTGGCGTGATGATCACCGCCAGCCACAACCCCCCCGAATACAACGGCTACAAGCTCTATTGGCGAACCGGCTCGCAAATCGTACCCCCCGTCGACGTCGACATCGCCGCCCTCATCACCCAGGCGCCGCCCGCCCGCGAGGTGGCAGGCGTTCCCCGGGCGGAGGCCGCCGCGCGCGCCCTCTTTCACCTGCTCGACGCCTCCATCGAGCGCGCCTACCTCGACGCGGTCCGCGCCTTGGAGCTCCACCCCGGCGGCAAACGCGATCTGCGCATCGTGTACACCCCCCTGCACGGGGTCGGCGATCGGCTGGTGCGCATGGCCTTGGACGAGGCCCGATTCACCCGCGTCACCAGCGTCCCCGAGCAGCGCGAGCCCGATGGCCGTTTCCCCACCGTGGCCTTTCCGAACCCGGAGGAAAAAGGCTCGATGGACCTCGCCTATGCCCTCGCGCGCCGCGAAAAAGCCGATCTGGTCTTCGCCAACGACCCCGACGCCGACCGCCTCGCCGTCGCCATCCCCGACCCCGCGGCCCCCGGCGGATACCTGCAATTTACAGGTAACCAAGTCGGCGTGCTGCTCGGCCACTACCTGCTCACCGAGCGCCCCCCGGCAGCAGGTGAGAAGCGCATGGTCCTCGCATCCTTGGTCTCGTCGCCCATGCTGGGCGCCATCGCGCTGGCTTTGGGCGTCCACTACGAGGAGACCCTGACCGGCTTCAAGTGGATCGCGCATCGGGCGATGCAGCTCGAGAACAGCGAGGGCTACACCTTCATCTTCGGCTACGAAGAAGCGCTGGGCTACACCATCCGCGACATCGTCCGCGACAAGGACGGCATCAGCGCCGTCGTCCTCATCTCCGAAATCGCCGCCGTCCTGGCCGAGCGCGGCCGCACCTTGAAGGACGAGCTGGAGCTCCTGGCCCGCAAGTACGGCCTCTACGCGAGCGGCCAAGTCAACGTCACCCGCAAAGGCGCCAAGGGCGCCGAAGAAATCCGCTCCTGGATGCGCCGCCTGCGCGAAAATCCCCCCACCGAAGTAGGCTCGCTCAAGGTCATCTCCGTGGTGGACATCGAAGCCGGCACCCGCCGCCTGGTCGCCGACGGCAAAACCGAGACCATCGCACTCCCCCCGAGCGACGTCATCGTGCTGGAGCTCTCGGGCCGCGCCCGCATCATCGTGCGCCCCAGCGGCACCGAGCCGAAAATCAAATGCTACATCGACGTGCGCGAACCCATCACCGAAGGCGAACCCTTCACCGCCGCCGAGCGCCGCGCGCAAGCTACGTTGGACTCTCTGGCGGAGAGCTTCCGCGCGATCCTGGGGATTTAGCGATCGACGGTCGCGATGGCGAAGCCGCCCCAGGCGCGTTCGGTGGTCGTCTCTTCGCCGAGGGTGCGGTGGGTGGTGAGCGAGAGGCCGCACGAGGTGAGCAGCTCGGCCAGGCGATCGCGCGTGGGGGGCGTGCTGTCGACTCCGAACTTGAGCTTCTCCTTCACGGCGGTGGTGGTGGCGCGGGCATAGCGCCAGTAGAGGGCTTTGGACTCGAGGCTCTCGGTCGTGAAGTAGTCGAAGGCGAGGGCGCTGCCCTTGGCGGTGGTGGCGATTTTGCGCAGCGTCTCTTCGATGGCGCGGCGGTCGAGGTACATCGTGACGCCCTCCCAGAGGAAGAGCGCAGGCTTGGTGCGGTCGAAGCCGCTCGCCTCCAAACGCGCCAGCCAGTCGTCTCTTTCGAAGTCGGCCGCGACGAAGGTGACGGCGGATGCATCGATGTCCACCTTCGCCAAGGCTTCCCGCTTGACCGCCTGCGTCTTGGGCGTGTCGACCTCGAAGGAGCGGACCCGCGTATCGTTCGGCAGTCGAAAGGCGCGGGTGTCGAAGCCTGCGCCGAGGACGACGAACTGGTCGACCTCGCCGCGATGGACGTAACGCTCCACCGCGTCATCGAAGAACGCCACCCGGGCCGAGGTCTCGTATTGCGGCGAGACGGGGCCTTCGAAGGGGTAACGAAAGGCCTTCGGCACATAGCCGGTCAGGCGGTGCGCGAGGAGCATCGGACCGGATATCAGGCGCACGCCCAGGCGCGGCACACCGGGAAGCGCCATCATCAGCCGGTTCGCGGGCTCGTCGGGGCGGGTGCCGAGGTTGTGCTCGAAGTAGCGCGCAGACAGGGGACCTTGCGCCGTGCTCGACACGCCCGCCGCGTTCCCGCGGGCGACCGACTTGGTGACCCAAATCGCATAGCCCGCCAAGGTGATGGGCGCGAGAAGCACGTTGGTGCCGTAGAAGACCGTTGCAGCGAGGGCGTCACGCATGCCTCGACGTTAGGGCCCGCGCGGCCCCGAGTCCCGTCGCTCGTCGCATTCCGTCCCTCTTGCGTTCAGCGCCCCGGCGCGTAGCGCTCCTGCGTTCGGCGCTCCCGCGCGCTCGCGCTACTCGCGGTACATCGCTTCGATCTCTTGTGAGAAGTTCTCGTTCACCACGCGTCGCTTGACCTTCAACGTCGGGGTGAGCTCTCCCTTTTCCATCGAGAGCGGGCGAGGTAGGATCGCGAACTTTTTGATCGTCTCCACCCGCGCCAGCTGCTCGTTCGTTTCATCGACCGCCTGTTGCACGGCGGCGACGACCTCGGGCGCCTGATGCAGATCGGCCCCGTCGCGCGCATCGAGCCCGCGCTCCTTGGCGAACACCTTGGTCGCCTCGGGGTCGAGCGCGATCAGCGCGGTCAAGTATTTGCGGCGATCGCCGATGGCGATGGCTTCCGAGATCAGGGGGTGCTTCTTGAGACCCTCCTCGATGTTCTTCGGCGTGATGTTCTTGCCGCCCGCCGTGATGAGGATCTCTTTCTTGCGCCCGGTGATGTTCAGGAACCCCTGCCCATCGAAGATGCCCAAGTCCCCCGAGTGGAGCCAGCCGTCTTGCAGCGTTTCGGCGGTGGCCTCCGGATCCTTGTAGTAGCCGAGGAACACATTGCGGCCGCGCACGATGACCTCGCCGTCTTGCGCGATCCGCACCTCGACCCCGGGGAACGGCGTGCCCACCGTGCCCAGTCGAATCTTCCCGGGCTGATTGAACGACGTGGGCCCCGTGTCCTCCGACTGCCCGTAGACCTCTTGGATGATGATGTCGAGCGACGCAAAGAACTCGAGCACCTCGCGTCCGATGGGCGCCGCGCCCACCACGCACAGCCGCGCGCGCCCCATGCCTATCGCCGGTTTCAGCTTGGAGAGCACCAGCCGCGTCGCCAGCTTGTAGCGCAGGCGCAGCGATGTGGGGGGCGTCTCGCCGCGGCAGATGTAGGAGGAGTGCGCGGCGGCCGTCCGCCGTGCGAACTCCAGCATCGCGCGCTTGACGCCCTTGGCCTCCGCGAACTTGGCCGAGATGCCCGCGTGCATCTTTTCCCACGTGCGCGGCACGCCGAGGAAGATCGTGGGCTGCACCTCCTTCAGGTTCTCCGGGAGCTTCTCCAGCGACTCCGCGAAGTACACCTGGTAGCCCGCCGTGATGGCCAGGTGCAACGTGAACAGCTGCTCGGCGATGTGCGGGAGCGGCAGATACGAAACGACGCAGTCGCTCGGAAAGCACTGAATGAGCCCCAGCGCCGCGTCGGCGGTCCACGCCAAGTTGTCGTGCGAGATCATGACCCCCTTGGGCGGGCCCGTCGTGCCCGACGTGTAGATCAGCAGCGCGAGCCCTCCCGGTTCGAGCGCGTGCCTTCGCTCGTCCAGGAGCGAATCGGGCACCTCGCTCCCCTTGGCCAGGAACGCCTCCCAAGAGAGCACCCGCGGATCGTCCGGCGCCGGTCCGCCGCGCATGACCACCACGTGCGCGAGCTCGGGGAGCTCCCCCCAGCCCGCCTTCACCTTCTCCCAGTGCTCGGCGGTCTCGATGAGGAGCACCGATGACGCGGCGTGACCAACGATGTAGTGAACCTCCGGCGCCGACGACGTCACATAAATGCCAGCTGCCGCCGCGCCCACGGACATCGCGGCCAGGTTGGTGATGACCCATTCGGGCCGGTTGTAGCCCAGGATCGACACCGTCCCGCCCGGCTTGACTCCCAATGCAATCAACGCCTTACCGGCTGCTCGCACCTGGTCGACATAGCCTTGCCAGCTGGTCGACACGTAGGCGCCGCCCTGCTTTTCGTAGTAGGCTGGCGCGTTTGGTCGGATCTTCGCTTGGTTGAAAAGTCGCTCGACGATGGTCTCGGCCACGTGCCCAGCTTGCCAGAAGTTTGGAGGGTCGCCTTGACAAAGTGCGCAATGTTGAGGATAAAGCGCCCCTTCCGCATCCTCGTAGCGTCTAAACGTCGAACCCGCTGCTGCTGACCCATCATTCGTGAGGGGCCACGGTACGGGTACCTACGGGAGCGATTCTAAAGGTGACGGCCATGCCGAAGATGAAGACCAACAAAGCTGCCTCCAAGCGATTCCGCGTCAGTGGGACCGGACGCGTTCGTCGTCCCAAGCAGGGAGGCAACCACGGGATGCAGGAAAAATCACGCAAGCGTCTGCGCCGCCTTCGCAAGAACGACATGGTGGACAAGACCCTCCAGAAGAAGATCCGAAGCCTTCTTCCCTACGGCTGATCGGCTGCTGCCCTGCAGCTCTCTGTCTAGCTGGCAGCTGGCAGCTGGTAACCAGTAGCTGACGGTTGGCAGCCCGACAGCTTGGCCCATTGGCGCTGATTTTTTCTTTTTTGACCTTTCGAGGAGCATTCCATGCCGCGCGCAAAACGAGGATTCAAGGCACGTCGCCGTCGTAACCGCATTCTGAAGCACGCTTCGGGTTTCCACAGCGCCCGCTCGCGCCTCTTCGCTTATGCGAAAGAGGTCGTGATGAAGGCGTGGGTCTATGCCTACGCCCATCGCAAGCGCAAGAAGCGCGACTTCCGCCGTCTCTGGATCGCCCGCATCAACGCAGCCGCCCGCACCAACGGCACGAGCTACTCGCGCTTGGTGCACGGCCTCAAGACCGCCAACGTGGGTCTGGACCGCAAGGTGCTGAGCGATCTCGCCATCACGGACGCAGCCGTGTTCCAGCAGATCGTGGAGCTCGCGAACAAGAGCGTTCCGGCCGCCTCCAATAAGAGCAAAAGCGTCTCCAAGTAGCGCCTCGTACGTGTATTAAGTACACGTCATGTCTCAAGGTGCGACGACGCCCGCTCAGCCGAATCTCTTCGAATCGCTCGAGGCCCTCAGCAAGGATTTCTCGCGGCGGTTCGAAGCAGCGGCGACCGAGCAGGTGCTTCGCGAAGAAAACGCGAAGATCCTCGGTAAAAAAGGCGAGCTTACCCAAGTTTTGAAGCAGCTGGGGAGCGTCCCCGGCGATCAGCGCAAAGCCATCGGAGAGCGGGTCAACGCTCTGCGAAAGGAAGTGGAAGAGGCGTTCTCCGCGCGCCTCGCCGCCCTCGCCCGCGCCAAGCGCGAAGCCGATCTGAAGGCGCCGCCGTTCGACCTGACGCTCCCTGCCCGCGAGTCCTCTCTGCTGGGCCACCGCCATCCCATCACGCGGATGCGCGAAGAGCTGATCACGATCTTCCGCTCCATGGGCTTCGCCGTGCACGACGGCCCCGACGTGGAGCTCGAGGCCAACAACTTCACGCGCCTCGGTTTTCCGCCCGACCATCCTGCCACCGACATGCAGGACAGCTTCTGGACGACGTCCGGGCACGTGCTGCGCACGCACACGAGCAACGTGCAGGTGCACGGCATGATGAAGCAGAAGCCGCCCATGGCCTTCATCGCCCCCGGCGCCTGCTACCGCCGCGACGACGACGTGACGCACTCGCCGATGTTCCACCAGATCGAAGGGTTCTTGGTGGACGAGAAGGTGACCCTCACGCACCTGCGCGGGGTCCTCTCCGAGTTCGCGGTCCGCCTCTATGGCTCCGGGACGAAGGTGCGCTTTCGCGCGAGCTACTTCCCGTTCGTCGAGCCGGGGGCCGAGGTCGACGTGGCGTGCGTCTTCTGCAAGCGCGCCGACGGAACGCGTGCAGGATGCAACATTTGCAAGCACACGGGCTGGATCGAGATCCTGGGGTGCGGGATGATCGATCCGCGCGTCTTCGAGGCATGCGGGATCGACTCGGAGCGGTACACGGGCTTTGCGTTCGGCATGGGGATCGAGCGGGTGGCGATGCTCCGCTACGACATTCCGGACATTCGCCTCCTGTTCGAAAACGATCCGCGCTTCCTGGCCCAATTCTAGACCGATAGGGAATCTCGATGCTTGCCTCGTATCAGTGGCTAAGGTCGCTCTTGCCCCAACTGACGGCCTCCCCCGAGGATCTGGCGGAGCGCATGACGTCCGCCGGGTTGGAGGTGGAAGGCCTCCGCGCGTACGGCGCGGGGAGCGAATCGTGCGTGATCGTTCGCGTGGTGTCCGCGCGCCCCCACCCCACGCGCGGCTCGCTGCGCCTGGTGACGGTGGCCTTCACGGCGGATGACGCGGATCCCGGCGCGCCGCCGCATCAAGAGATCGTGTGCGGTGCGCCCAACGTGCCGGAGCCGGGGTGGCTGGTGGTGCTCGCGCCGCTTGGCACCCACCTCCCGGCCAAGGGCATCACCTTGGAGAAGAAGGCCATCGGCGGGATCGAGAGCGCGGGCATGCTCGTGAGCGAGTCGGAGCTCGGGCTCACCGACGAGCACGACGGCATCATCGTGCTGCCGCCGGACTTCGCCAAGCCGGGCACCCGCTTCGCCGACGCCGTCCCCGAGGCCCGCGATACGATCCTCTCCATCGGCGTCACGCCGAACCGCCCCGATGCGCTCGGGCACATCGGCATCGCGCGCGACATCGCGGCGCTCTACGGCCTTTCGTGGACGCCGGCCGAGCCTGCGTTGCCGTCCGCGGCCGAGGCGCGCGACGAGACGACCAAGCTCGATAGCCTGGCCACCGTCACCATCGAGGACGGTGAGCGCTGCGCGAACTTCGGAACGGCGGCGCTCCTGGGGGTGACCATCAAGCCATCGCCGCTCGGCGTGCGCTACCGCCTGTCGGCCTTGGGCGTGCGGCCCATCTCCAACATCGTCGACGTGACCAACTTGGTCATGCTCGAGTTCGGCCACTCGATGCACGCCTTCGACCTCGACTTCGTGCGGGGCAAGCGCATCGTGGTGCGCCGCGCGCGCGCCGGCGAGCCGCTGCGCACGCTCGACGGCGAAGACCACGAGCTCACCGACGACGATCTCCTGGTCTGCGACGGCGAAGGGCCCGTGTCGCTCGCGGGCATCATGGGCGGTGCGAACAGCGAGATCCGCGACACGACCACCCGCGTCCTGCTCGAGTGCGCGTACTTCGACGCGCGCGGCATCCGCCGCACGTCGCGCCGGCACGGGCTGCACACGGAGGCGAGCCATCGCTTCGAGCGCGGCGTCGATCCCAACGACGCGCGGCACGTGCTCACGCGCGCGGCCAGCTTGATGCACCAGCTCGGGGGCGGCAAGGTCCTCCCCGAGGTGCGGATCACGGTCGCGCGCGAAATCGCGGCGGCGAAGGTGCGGCTGCGCGGTGCGCGGCTCGAGCAGCTGCTCGGCGTGCCCGTGCCGAAGGACGAGACGGTCGGCATTCTCACGCGGCTCGGGTTCGGGGTGCGCGAGGCCGAGGCCGACGGCGGATCGTACGTGCTCGAGCTCACGGTGCCGACGCATCGGCCCGACGTGACGCGCGAGGTCGACGTGATCGACGAGGTGGCTCGCATTCGCGGGCTCGAGACATTGCCGTCGGTGCTCCCGCCGATGCGCCCGCGGCTGGACGTCGGCGGACGCGAAGAGGCGGTGCGGCGGGCGCGTGCGGCGGCGGTGGAGCTGGGGCTCTCCGAGGCGCTGCTCTTCGGCTTCGTGCCGCGGCGGGCGCTCGAGGCCATCGGCGCACCCGCGCCGGCGATCACCATCGCGAACCCCATGTCCGAGCGCGACGTGATGCGAACGTCGCTCCTGCCGGGCCTCCTCGAGGCGGTGGCGCGCGCGGCGCGGCACGGTGAGCGCGACGTGCGGCTCTTCGGGTTGGGGCCGATTTTCCTCCCGGCGCCGCCGTCGGATACGGCACCGCCGACCGAAGAGCGGCTCTCCTTCGCGGCCGTGCTCTCGGGCGAGCGCACGGGCTACCTGGCCAAGCCGGAGCCGGTCGACGTTTGGGACGCAAAGGGGATCGCGCTCGGCTGGGTGACCCGCATCACGGGCGGCCGCGAGGCCACCGTGCAGCGCGCCGAGGGCGATGCGCGCCCGTACCATCTGCACCCGCGCGGCGCCGCGTTCGTGCTCATCGAGGGTGAGCGCGTGGGCACGTTCGGCCCCATCCACCCCGACGTGGCGGACGCCCTCGAGCTGCCGCAAGGCGTGCTGGCCATCGAGATGGATCTCGCGAAGATTTTGAGCCTGGGCGCGCGCGAGCCGAAGTACGTGGCCATCCCGCGCTTTCCGGCGAGCGTGCGTGACATTGCGCTGGTCGTCTCCGAAGCGGTGGCGGCGGGCGAGGTGGAGCGTGCGGTGCGCGAGGCGGCGGGGGCGCTCGGCGAGCAAGTTCGGCTGTTCGATCGCTTCGTGGGCGGCGCGATTCCGGCCGGGCACGCGAGCCTGGCCTTTCACGTCGTCTACCGCGCTTCGGACCGCACCTTGACGGATGCCGAGGTCGACGCGCAGCACACCAAGGTGGTCGACACCGTCCGCTCTCGCTTTGGAGCTACCTTGCGCGCATAATCCAGGAACATGCATGGCGAATGCGGCAGCGAATGATGCACTGAGCGGAACGATCCTCGCGGATCGGTACAGGCTCACCCGACTCCTCGGCTCCGGGGGAATGGGAAGCGTCTACGCGGCCACCGCGCTCGACACGGGGACACCCGTCGCCATCAAGCTCCTGCACCGCGAATTTTTAGGCGATCCGGGGGTGCTCGATCGCTTCCTGGAGGAGGCGCGCACGGGCCAGAAGCTCGTGCACCCCAACATCGTGCGCATCTTCGGGACTGGCCGCACCGAGGAGAACCTGCCGTTCTTGGTGATGGAGCTCCTCGACGGTGTTCCCCTCAGCGCCTACACGAAGAACGGCGGGCGGGTGCCGCTCCCGCAGGCGGTGCCCATCCTGCAAGCGCTGCTCTTCGGGTTGGGCGCGGCGCACGCCGAGGGCATCGTTCACCGCGATCTGAAGCCGGAGAACATCTTTCTCGCGCGGGAGGCCGGCGGGCAGTTCGTGGCGAAGATCCTGGACTTCGGCATCGCCAAGGTGATGGACGAGGCGGGCGGCATGGGGAAGCGAACGAGCACCGGCATGCTGCTCGGAACGCCCGCGTACATGAGCCCCGAGCAGATCAAGAACTCCAAGGACGTCGATCCGCGCTCCGATCTCTTTTCGCTCGGGATCCTCTTCTACGAGATGCTCACCGGCCGCCAGGCTTTCCCGGCGCCGAACGAGTTCGCCAAGCTGTCGGCGGTGCTCACCGTCACGCCGGAGCCGGTCGAGCGCATCGATCCGCAGCTCTCCTTTCTGTCGCTGTTCATCGCGCGCGCGATTCAGAAGGATCGCGCGCAGCGCTTTCAGTCGGCCGCGGAGATGATGCACGCGCTCGCGGGGGCGCTGGGGCATGATCCATCGCGCGGGCGTGCGCCGCCGCCGCTCTCGCGGTTGCCGGATGTTCCGCTGGCGGCTACTGCGCGCGTGGCTGCGTCGCCGTTCGTGGGGGCGGTGCCCGCCGGGGCAGGGGCGCCGGGTGCAGGGGCGCCGGGTGCTGCGGGTGCAGGGGCGCCGGGTGCAGGGGCGCCTGCGACGGCGACATCGCCTTCTCCCGAGGTTGCGCATCCGGCGGGGGCGTCGGCATCCGGCGAGGTGATCGCGGCGTCGGCGTTGCCGGCGCAGGTGTCCATTTCGGAGGCGCGGCGGCGCCTTTTGGAGACGCCCATCTCGTCGAGCGACACATTGGCGAGCGCCCGGGGGAACCAGCCGCCGGTGCACGATCCTCCGCCCCAGGTGCTGCTGGTTCCGGCGGGTCCCGATTCTTCGGCCGAGGCGTCCCGTGGTTCGCGCGGTGTTGCGCCCTGGATCGTGGCGGCCCTGGTGGCGGCGGCGCTGATTGCCGGTTTCGTTCTCGGCCTCGCCGTGGGCCGAGCCCTTTGAGGCGCATCGTGTGGGGCTTTGCCCCCTCGAAACGTTAGGGCGTTCGAGGGCCGAAGGGCGGCGAGGGCGGAGGGCTGGAGTGCACGTCCCAGGCGCCTTGGGTGATGCGTTTTGCGCGCGCGAGACAGCTGCAAACTCCAATTGCGCTCATGCTACGTTATGCGGGCCATGACAGAATCGGTCGACCCTCGTTATCTCGAGATTTTTCCCGCGTGGCTTCGTTCCTTGGGCGAAGACGTCGCGGCGTTCGGGGACATCATCAAAGGGGGTCATTCGGATGCGGTGAAGCAATATGCAGCCGCCGGCTTGAACTACCTCTTCAAGTCGCTGGACCTCATCCCCGACAGCATGGACGATCTCGGTTTTTGCGACGACGCCTTCGTGCTGCGGGTCTCGGCCGCGCTGGCGCTCCGCGAGGAGCCCACCATCACCAACGACGCATTGCATCGCCTGGCGAGCGACACCGTGGCCCTCCAAGAGTTCCTGGGCGAAGACTACGACCGCCTCGAATCCTACGTCAAAACCCTCCGCAAAGGCGCCGCGCGCCGCCGCACCGTCGACGACATCCTCAACGACGAATCCATCCGCGACTCCTTCCTCGGCGAGGTCACGGCCTGGTCGCAAAGCTTCCAGGCGCCCGCCTTCGCCCGCGACCCCAAGACGCTCATCAAGCTACGCGCCTTCCTCAGCGCCAAATTGCCATAACGAACTCCAGACTGCCTCCGAAGTTCCGCCCCTTCGGAACTCGGCGACGCACGTTTCGCACGCGCAGCGCCCACCTCGAACCGAAGGTTCAAATTCGAAGAAACGGCGCCCGCGCCGATGCGCATAAAACGTTACGGTCCGCGGCCCTCCGTCGGCGGCAGCGCCGACCTCGAACCGAAATTCGAAGAAACGGCGCCCGCGCCGATGCGCGCGAAGCGCTCCGGTCCGCGGCCCTCCGTCGGCGGCAGCGCCGACCTCGAACCGAAGGTTCAAATTCGAAGAAACTGCGCCCGCGCGAACGCTACGGTCCGCGGCCTTCCGCTCGGCGGCCGCGTCCCCCCGCGAAACCGTCGCCGGCAGCGCCGACTCGAACCGAAGGTTCAAATTCGAAGAAGCTGCGCCCGCGCCGATGCGCGTGAAACGCTACGGTCCGCGGCTCTCGGTGCCGTAGGCGGCTTTGGAGGTGATGTGCGGCGTGGTTTGCTGCCCGTGCATGTTCTCCATGAGCTCTTGCAATAGATCGCGCACCTCGGGTTTGCCTTTGAGGTGGTTCAGCAGCAAGGTCGAGACCTCGCTGAACGCCTTTTCGAAGCCGATGCCCTCGCGCGTGCGCGCAGCCACCTTTTCACGGCCTTGCGCGAGATCCTCCTCGAGCGCCTCCGCGTAGCGCGAGAGCTGAGCGCGCAGCTCTTCGATTTGGCGGCGAAGATCGCGCGCGTGGGCGTCTTTGATGCCGGCTTTTTGCTCGCGCTCCGCCAAGTGCTCCTTGCGCGCCTCCACCAGGGCGGCCGCCGCGCCCGCGCGCTCGAAGGTGGCGCGGAGCTGTGCGATCCCCAAGCCCTGCGACATGGCCGCCTCGGCTTGCACCTTGGCCGTCGCCGCCGCCCGCTCGGCCACGTGCACCAGCTCACGGATGCGCGCCGCCTCGTGTTGCTCGCTGGTCACGTCGCGCAGCGCGCGTGATTCTTCGTGCGCCAGCTCTTCGACTTTGCGCCCGATTTCGGCGCGCAGCGCGCGACCGCGTCGCTCGAGCGACTCGAGCTTGCGCGTATGGCTCGCCACCTCGCCCTCGAGCCGGCTGGCGCGCGCCGCCAGATCCCACGCTTGCGCGACGGCGCTCTGCAGCTCCACCGGCGCGTTCGACGATGGATACGCGCGGCTCACCATGCGCGAAAAGAGCGCCGCCCGGCTCGCCCATTCGATCACCCCCGGCGACTGCGGTGGCGGTGGCGGAGGAGGCGGCGCGAGCTCGCCCACCGTGTTCACCTCCCACGCCGTGCTCGGGATCGAACGCTGCAGCGACTTGAGCTCCTCGTGCAGATGGTGCGCGTCCTGAAAGCGCTTGCGGCGATCCTTCTCGAGCAGCTTGAGCACGATGGCCTCGGCCGCGGGCAGCACGTCGGGCTTGATGGCGCGCGGCTTGGGCGCAGCCTGCGCGCGCTGCATCTCGAGCAGTGTCTCGCGGTCGCTCGAGCGAAAGGGGAGCTGCCCCGTGAGCATCTCGAAGAAGAGGATGCCCAACGCATAGAGATCGCTCTGCGGCACCGCTTCCTCGCCGCGCGCTTGCTCCGGGGACATGTACTCGGGCGTCCCGAACACCGCGCCCTTGGGCGCCAGCCGCGGATCCATCGCCAAGTGGGCCAGCCCGAAGTCGAGGATCTTCACGAAGTCTTTTCGGCCGCCGCGGCTCGAGAGCAGGATGTTGTCGCTCTTCAAATCCCGGTGCACCACGCCCAGATCGTGGGCGCGCGCCAGCGCCGCGGTCATCTGCTCCAGAATGTCGAGGCTGCGCGCCAGCGCCATCGGCCCACGCGCGAGCTCGCTCGAGAGCGCCGTGCCGACCAGGTACTCCATCACGAGATAGAGCTCGCCCTCTTCCGTCTCGCCGATGTCGTGGATGTCGATGATGTGCGCGTGGTCCACCCGGTTCGCCGCGCGCGCCTCGCGCAGCATCCACGCGCGAAGATGGGTCTCTCCACGCAGATCGGGCCTGATGAGCTTGAGCGCCACCAGTCGATCGATCAGGACATGGCGGGCGCGGTACACGACGCCCATACCGCCTTCACCTGCCCGCGCCTCCAGCCGATATCTTCCTGCTACGACGCGCCCCAGCATCGGGTCGGCAGGTTTTCCAGTCGATGGTGTGCGAAGCGGCTGCGGCTGATTCACTCCGGCCGAGCCTAGCAGCCCTCACCCTCTCAAACCAAGCCTCGCAGAGGCCGCGCAAGGCACGACGACCCGCAGCGGACGAGAGAGCTCGCCAGATCGGCTGCACGCATGTGCAACATCTCCGGAACCGTCGACTCAGAAGGTGGCGTGGAAGATCGGCAGCCGCAGCTCCGTCACCTGGCCGACACCCAAGTTCTTGCGCTCGGCCAACGAGTAGCTCTCACGCACCTCGGGGACCGGAATTCCCATGCGGAAACCGGTTGTCCGATGCAGATCGAGCAGCGACATCGGCAGCGCAGGAGGCTGCGACGAGCCCGTCGACGGCGGCTTGGCTGGTGTGGTCGAAGGTGGCGGCGTCGTAGGTGCTGTGGGCTGCGACGTGGATCCTCCCCCCTCGAGCACCACGCTCCCACCCGCCCTTCCGGGATCGGCCGGCGGCCCGTTGGTGGGCGCGCGGTCTTCGCTCGGCTCCTCGGCGGGCTGGTAGCGCGTGGCGTTCAGAACGAGGATGACCGCCGGGATGACGAGCGCCAGGCCGCCCGCGAGCATGTATGTCGGCGGACGTCCATCGTTGGAGAACGAGGCTTGCTCGATGAAGTGCCCGGCCACGCCGCCGCCGACCGCGCCAAGGCCGCCGCCGATGACGTATGCCCACGGGCTCTTCACCCGAAAGAGGGCCATCGGGATGGTCACGATCTCGGCGCCGAGCAGCGCGCCGCCCGCGATGCCTTTGCCGTCGGGCTTCACTTCGTCGGCGCGGGCCACACCCGGGGTCGCGGCGAGGGTGGCGGTGGCGAATGCAGCTGCCGTAATCAACGCGCCGGCCCGACGAAACATGGATGGCCTTCGCCGCGTCGAAGCCGCAGCCTCCGAAATCAGGACCGATCGCTCATCCAATGTCGTCGTCATCCGTGATCCTCCCGAGCTCGTAAGCGAGGGGTGGGCTGGTGCTACGTGCGAGGTCCACCCGCTCATGAGTTTCGCGAACCTACCACGGCGTTCATTGGATTTCCGATTCCCTTTTCGAGCGGGCCTATGGCTCCTGCCCGATAACGCCTAAGGTAGCGCCCGTGGGAAGGCCCGCGCTCCCGGCAAACGTGGCGATTCGCCTTGCAACCCGCGACGCGGTAGCATTTTCCATAGGGCTCGCCCTCCTCGGTCTCGGCGCCGGCGCGGTGCGCGTCTTGCCATGGGCGCTCGACTCAACCGTGCCTTGGGCCGTGGTGTTCCCGTTCGCGCGCAGCGTGGCGATGCTTGCGTTGGAGGCGGCCTTCTTCCTCGGCTGGCCCCTCGGTTGGGCGCTGGCCGCCCAGCGCTTCGTGTCCGTGGGGGAAGCGCGCGTCTTTGCGCTCTTGGGCGAGACCCCCGCGCGAACGACCCTCCGTCTGGTGCCGAGCGGCGTTGCTTTCGCCGCCGTGCTGGCCGTTCTTTCGTTCGCCGGCGGCCGCGATGCGAACGCACCCGGGCGCGTTCTCTCGGAGCTCGTGGCCGAGGGCCGCGCATCGTGCATCACCGCCACCGCGCCCACGGCCATCACCGTCCCTTTTCTGCGCGCCAGCTGGCTCTGCGCGCCCGATCGCGCTCCGCGTTTGCTCGCGCCCTCGCCGGTCGGCAACCTGGTGGTGAACGCCGGCGATGCGCACATCGCCGAGGATTTGCGCCGCATCGATCTCGACGACGCGCGCTTCGTGCTGGGGCCCACCGCCAACGTGCACGTGGGGAGCATGCAGATCCGCGGCCTGCCCGCGTGGGGGCAATCGTCGAAGCTCCCGCCGTGGCTGCGCGCGATCCTCGTCGTGCTCTCGGCGTTCGAGGCGGCGGCGCTCATCGTCTTTCTTCTCTTGTCGCGGAGGGTGCGCGGACGTGCGGTTGCGCTTGCCGTCGCTGCCTCCGGTCCACTGGCTGCGCTTGGCTCGCTTCGATGGCTGGAACGCACAGTAGGTCCGAGCCTTCTCCTCTTTACGTTGCTCCCCCTGGCGACCCTGACCGCCATTCTGTGCACCGCATGGCTCGCCGCGTGCTTGCCCAGAAAGCGCGCGACTGCTAGCAAATGACTGCACACGCGACGGTGCTTTGCCGTGCGTGCGATCGGAACCAGGAAGCAAATCCAGGAAGCAAATGAGGATGCCATGGCGGGACTAGGTTGGCCGGAGCTGCTGATCATTGCTTTGATCGCTGTCGTGCTGTTCGGCGCCGGGCGTCTCGCCGATATCGGCAAGGGCCTCGGGCAAGGGATCAAGCATTTCAAGAAGGGCCTCAAAGAAGCCGATGAGATCGGCAAAGAGGATTCGGACTCCGCTCCGAAAAAGCTGCCTGAAAAGAAAGAAGCCTGACGCGGCGCGGTAGCCGGTGCTAAACCGCTTCGTTGAATCGTTCGCCTCCCAGTGAACTTTCACCCGAGGAGAAGGCCGAACGATCCGAAGGAGTTCGTGCCGTGCCTCAAGGTCTAGCGAATCGCCTGAGCGTGATCGTCCCGAGCATCACGCTGGAAGTGAGCGGTCGAGCCAATGAATTGCGCTCGCGCGGGGTCGACGTCGTCAATTTTGGCGTCGGAGAGCCCGATTTCGAACCCCCCGCGTTCGTTCTCGACGCCGCGAAGAGCGCGATCGATGCCGGAAAGACGTCGAAGTACACGGCGGTCACCGGCATCGCGGCGCTGAAGCAGGCCATCTGCGCGGCCAGCGAGCGGCGTCGCGGCTACCTGCCCACGCCCGATCAAGTCACGGTCAGCGTGGGCGCCAAGCACGCGCTCTTCAACTTGGCGCTCGCCCTCTACGAGCCCGGCGACGAAGTGATCATCCCAGGTCCGTACTGGGTCAGCTACCCCGAGCAAGTGCGCATGTTCGGCGCCGAGCCGGTGCTCGTGCCGACGACCGAGGAAGACGGGTGGCGCCTGGCACCGGCCGATCTGCAGCGCGCGCTCACCCCGCGCACCAAGGCCGTGATCTTGTGCACCCCGTCGAACCCGACGGGCGCGGCCTACGGCGAGGACGAGCTGCGCGCCCTGCTCGACGTGCTGCGCGCGCACGACTGCTACATCGTGGTCGACGAAATCTACGCGGAGCTGGTCTACGAAGGCTTCCGCAATGTATCGGCCGCCACCATCGCGCCCGATCTTCGCTCGCGCCTGATCATCATCGACGGCGTCTCCAAGTCCTACGCCATGACGGGCTGGCGCATCGGCTGGTCCATCGCCCCGCGCCCGATCGCCAAGGCGTGCGACGTCGTTCAAGGCCAGAGCACCACCAACCCCAGCGCCGTCGCGCAGCACGCGGCCGTCGCCGCGCTCACCGGCCCCCAGGCCGAGGTCGAAGCCATGCGCGCCGTCTTCCAATCGCGCCGCGACACCATGATCTCCGCGCTGAACGCGATCCCCGGCGTGCGCTGTCGCAAGCCCGAGGGCGCCTTCTACGCCTTCCCCGACTGCAGCGGTCTCTATGGCCTTCCGTGGAAGGGCAAGCCCATCACCAACGACGAGGAGCTGGCGTTCTTCCTCCTCGACAAGGCCCACGTCGCCGCCGTCCCCGGCGGAGCATTCGGCGCCCCCGGCTACCTCCGTTTCAGCTACGCCACCAGCGAAGAGCGCATTCGCCAAGGCATCTCCGCGATGCACGCGGCCGTCGAAGCCGCGTCGCGGGAAAAGTGAGGAGCGGCGGCGGTCGGTAAGCGTGCGGCCCGCACCTCGCGCGGCATGTCTCGGA
The DNA here is from genome assembly GCA_037157815.1 of Sorangiineae bacterium MSr11954. NCBI lineage: Bacteria > Pseudomonadati > Myxococcota > Myxococcia > Myxococcales > Pendulisporaceae > Pendulispora > Pendulispora albinea. Next base: position 9,203,652 of record CP089984.1, on the reverse strand, counting down.
GAGCTCTTCCGACGTGTCTCTCTCGAGATGGCGAAACAGGGGTGCGGGGCGTATGCTTTTCATCTCATGAATACGCGTGCCAAGCGTGTGCTGATGGAAGCCATGGCCTTGAGCACGAAGGAGCGCGCGGAGATTGCGTCCGAGCTCCTTGCGACCCTCGAGGATCAAATCGACGCGGACGCCGAAGAGGCTTGGGGACAGGAGATCGAACGACGTGTTCGAGAATCCTTGTCCGGCGTCGGGAAGACGCGCGATCTGAACGAAGCGCTCGATGACATTCAGGCAAGATTGCGCACTCGTGCATGAAACCCTGGCGCATCCGTCTCGAAGCGGAGCGCGAAATCGAGGAAGGCTCGCGCTGGTACGACCGCCAGCGCGAGGGGCTCGGTAAAGAGTTTCTTTCTGCGGTTCGGGAGAGCCTTCGGACCATCCAAGCGAGACCATCGTTGGGTGCGGGTTGGCCGCTCGCCCCACGCGGTGTCGCGGTGCGCCGATACTTTGTACGAAGGTTCCCGTACGCCATCATCGTCCTGGAGCGTGCGGACGAGTACCTGGTCATTGCGGTGTTGCACTTGAAGAGACGCCCGAACTATTGGCGGCGTCGAATGGGCCGGTGAAGCGGCCCGTCGCGCAGCATCGTTGGTTGCAGTTACAAGCAGCTGCACAACGGATCGCCCGGTTTGCAGTCGCAGGCCGAGGATTTCGTGCGTCCGGGGACGGCTGCTCGCCCTGGGGAGGGAGCGTAGGGGGTCCACGCTTCCTCGGTGTGTGGGGCGGAGGGGTTTTTGAGCAGTGGGAGCGGTGAGTGGACGGGGGGCGCGAAGGCAGGGCGGGGGGCGATGCTGATGCCTTTGAAGGAGCTGACGTCGTCGTTCAGGTCGGCGCAGGTGGGGCGCCAGGTGCCGATGAGAACGGCGGTGGCGGTGATGAAGACGGTGGTGACCGTGGGAATGACGGCGATCCACGCAGGGTGAAGAGGGGTCGATGAAGCGGCGCGCGTCTCCTTCTGTTTGAGCTTGAGCCGACGTTGAAGCTCGACGTTTTGCCGTTCGAGATCCGATTTCTCCGCCTCGAGTTGAGCGATGCGGGCGTGCGACGCTTCGAGCTCGCTTCGAAAAGGTCCCATCCTGAAGCTTCCCCCCAGCCAGCCCGTTGCGCAACCGCCCGAGGACGATACCCTCGCAGCAATGAGCTCTCGCACCGCGCTGCTCGCAGGCGCCACCGGGCTGGTGGGCAGCCACTGCCTGTCGTTGCTCCTCGCCCAACCGATTTACGCCCGCGTCATCGTGTTGACGCGCCGTTCGCTCGGGCGTAACGACGCGAAATTGCAGGAGGTGGTGGTCGACTTCGAGCGACTGTCGGACCATGCGCGCGAGCTCGGGGCCGACGACGTGTATTGCTGCCTCGGCACCACCCGAAAAGTCGCCGGCTCCGACGAAGCGTTCCGCCGCGTCGATCACGACTACGTGGTGGACCTGGCCCGCCTCGCCCGCGAAAATGGCGCCACGCGACTCGCCCTCGTCTCGAGCGTCGGCGCCGATCGCCGCTCGAGCAATTTCTACCTTCGCGTCAAAGGCGAAACGGAGCACGACGTGCAGGCGCTCGGCTACGAGGTGCTCGAGGTTTTCCGCCCCAGCTTTCTCGTCGGCGCGCGCTCCGAGCGCCGCGCCGCCGAGGCGGTCGCCAGCGCCGTTTCACGCGTCCTGTCCGGTGGCTTGGTCGGCCCCTTGCGAAAGTACCGGCCCATCGAAGCCTCCACGGTGGCCGCGGCCATGGTCGGTGCGCTCGTTCAGAGCGAGCCAGGCCACCACGAACACGCCTTCGACGCGATCCTCTCCCTCGCTCCGCGCGCCGCCGCCAGCGTGTAGCGCCCTACGCCGCGCCCCCGCGTCGACCTAGGTCACCCCCAGCGTCCCACGCACAATCATCCCCTCGTAGGTCGCGCTTCCACACGTGACGTAGAGCTGCCCCTCGTTGCGCACCAGCTCCCATTTCGTATGACGATCGAGGCGCGCTTCGAGCGCATCGAGGAACGCCGGCTCGAGGCGCCATATTTCGATGTCGTCCGCGCGATGAATATCCTTCTTCGCGGCCTCTTTGCGCAATAGCGAAAGATCGGAATGCGTGTAAACTGCAATTTTGCGAGCAGCTTTGGCAGCCTTGTGCAATCGCTCCGCCGAGGGCGCACCGACGTCGATCCACGCGAGCAAGAGCCCCGTGGGATCGTGCACGGCCACCGGCGCCTCGTCGGTCGACGAAAGCCCTCCCTTGCTGAAGGCGATACCCTCCTCGTACGAAAGGCAATACGCGAAGAGGCGCGTCAGCATATAACGCATGCTCTCGGACGGGTGGCGCGCGAGGCGGAGATCCAAGGTCTCGTACACGCTGCGGTCGACGTCGGAGAGTGCGATTTCGACACGGTAGATGGTTGCCGTGAGTGCCATGGATACGGTTGTTAGCCGATCGCGCCGCGCGACGTGGAATCCTCGCGACGTCGCGACCCTTTTTGCGTCATTTTCCGTATTTTCGTGACGCCTCGCCGGTGTCGCTGTGTGGTGCAGAGGACGTTGTGTGTGTATAAACCCACCGCCCCGCGCCGATTTGCGAGCGGATTGGGCCACATCGACGCTCCTCGAACCGGGCACGCGGGCTGCATTTGCATTCGGCACGGAGGAACGAATGAAACTCTCTCACTTCATGCTCATGGCTTCTCTTGGTTCGCTTCTTTCTCTTTCCACCACGGCCACGTTGGCGCACGCCGACGAAGAGTCCACGGTGACCATCGTCAGCGGGCAGTTTGCCGATCACGTCGAGGGTGGCAAACCGGTGGGCGACGCCAAGAGCATCGCCGCCGCGCACAAAGCCGTCTACTTCGTCGATGCCGCCAACACGGGCGCGCCGGCCGCCATCACCTTGGTGTGGCTCATCGACGGCAAGGAAGTGCAGCGCCAGTCGCTCGACGTCGGACACGCAGCCCATTGGCGCACATGGGGGACGCGGCGCATCGCCGGGGCCAAGAGCGTCGGCGTGCAAATCCTTGACGCGTCGGGCAAATCCTTGAAAGAAGATACGCTCACCTTCGACGCAACCTGACGCACCCGCGTCCCATCGCGCACCGCGCACCGCGCGCGCCCCGTACGCACTTTACGAAGCGATCCGGCGGCGCCGCCTCCGCAAAAGCCCCCCCACGGGGACGAGCGCGAGAGCTCCGGCGCCCAGTCCAGCCCCCAGACCCACGCCCGACGCCATTTGGCATCCGCCGCTCGCCTTGGCGCTCCACCGGTCGCCATCTCGGGCCACCTCCTTGTCCTGCAAGGCCGCCAGCGCATCGATTTTACCGCGCCCCCAGGTGATGTTCGCGCTGGAGACGCCCTCGGGTTTCTCCGCCGTACGATCGAACACCCCACGAATGTCATCGACGGTGAGCGCAGGATTGCGCTGCAGCATGAGCGCGACCACGCCCGCCGCCATCGGCGACGCCATGCTGGTCCCCTCCATCATCACGAAGCCATCGGGCCCCGCCTTGACCACGCGCGACGCGAGCGGAAACGCGCCCCCGTTCAGCGCCGACGCGATGATCTCGCCGGGGGCCGCGATGTCCGGTTTCACCGAAGACTCGGCGTGGCGCGAGGGGCCGTGGCTCGAGAAGGTGCTGAGCGCGCCGACGGAGACTTGCTGCCGCGCCTCGTCCGTTTGCAGGTGCTCCGCGCCGTCGACGGAGCGCCAGCTGTTGCGCGTCACGAAGGACGCCACCGCGAGCACCTTCGAGGCGATGGCCGGGTAGCCGATGGTCATGCTGCTATCGCTCGTCACCCCCGGCGGCTGCCCGGTGCTGAGAAAGCCGCCCCGGCTGGTCGTATCGATGAAGGCATCGAAGCGACCCTGGCCCGTGATTTCGAGCAGCCACGTGTGCTCTCCCTCCAGCCCGTCGTTGTTGCTGTCCATCAGCGCGATTTGAATGTTGCGCGCGCCCGAGGGGATGACGCTGCTCGTGGCGGTGATGGGGCCGAGCGTGATGGGGCCGTCGTTGAGCATCGTCTTGTCGATCTTGTCCAACGCGTGGCCGGCGCCGACCGTGTTCGAGTATGCGGCGGTGCCGTCCGGGCGCTCGAAGCCGACCCGGACGGAGAGCTCCACGTTGGGGTCGCTCCAGACGTACACGAACTCCTGCACGCTGCCGTCGCTCGCTTGCCCCGGCACCCACCGGATCACCGCCGGCTGCGCCGAGGCCGTCCCCATTGCATGCACGACCACCGGGGCCTCGTGCACCGGGTTCTTGCTCCCGCGCCCCTCGTTGCCTGCGGCCGCCACCAAGATTTTGCCCGGGCCCGACAAGTTGTCGAGGCACCGATCGGCCAGCGCCGATCCATCGTGCGGTCCCGAGTGCTCGCCGATGCTCATGTTGACGACGGCGGGCATGTTCGCGGCCGCCGCCGTTTTGAAGACATACGAGGCGGCATCGCACACGGCGGTCGAGAGCGCATCCTCGCCCGACACGCCTTCGGGCTCACCGAGCGCCACGAACACGATGTCGGCCTCGGGCGCCACCCCCACGTAAGGAGCATTGGCGACCGGGCCCCCCGCCGCGATGCCGGTCACGTGCGTTCCATGATCGGTGGCCGTTCGATAGCCGCACGTCTTGGCGTCGATCTTGGCCGCCGTGCACTCCATCCCATAGCGGAATCCCGCCGGCGGCGTGCCCGAGCCCCCCTGGTCCCACACCGCGCGGATGCGCGTGCTGCCGTCCGCCTTCTTGAAGGCCGCGTGGTGAACGTCGATCCCCGTGTCGAGCACGCCCACCACCGCACCGCTCCCTTTGAACGCCGCCGGCAGCGGCGCCTCGCCGCGATGCACCTGATCGACCTTGATGGCCGCCTCGGCCTTGTCGAGCTTCGCCCGCACCAGCCGCGCACCCTCGAGCCTTAAGACCGAGCGCGCATTGGCCACGGCGCTCATCGCATCCCGCGGCACCCGCGCCGTGAGAACGTCGCCGGCCACCGTCCCCACGGATCCACCCTGCGACTCGATGAGCCGCTTCGTCGCCTCGGGATCGCGCGACTGTACGAACATCGCCACCGTGGAGGCCGCGCGACCCGCATCCATGGATCGCGCGCGCAACGTCGCGTCGAGCTTGGCCCACCCGCTCGCGCCCAAGGCCGACTGCGAAAAGCCGGGCCTCACCCCGTCGCTGCCGCCGGGCGGAGCCATCGAGGAGTCGGCGCATGCCACGATGCCCATGGCGGACGCGCTGCCAAGCACATACAACCGGACGATCGACGAGAGCTTCACTGGCGGATCCTTTGCCCGAACGATGAAGCGAGGCATCCGTGTGCCATCGCGGCCCCATGGAGCTCCCATCGCCCGTGGACGGCGTGTTGTGTTAATGCGTAGTTGGCGCAAATGGTGCGCACGTGCGCCTCGGGCGCGCGCTGCGTTGGCTCGAGGCGCGAGACGTCCTCCCGCACGAGGCGCCCTGCAAGTCGTCTTTCTGTGAATAGATGCGCGCTCCCCGACGGTGGCGCATCGAAATCGGCAAAATGCGTTACCAGGCGATTTGGTTCATCATTTCGCTAGGTTACGAACTGAGCCTCCAGCTCGCCGCCGCGTTTCCACGGTACGGGTCGCTAGCCGTACCGAGGGGTGGCCCTATCGTCGCGCAACGCTCGAAAAGTGGCCGTGCCTTGTCGATCGGATGCTGGCGCGTTCGACGTAGGGATGTGACCCCGTCTGCCGCGAACGAACAAAGAGGAAACCCAATGCGTGCCGCACGCTTCATAGCCACGATGCCGCGACGTATCGAAACGGCGTCAACCATCTTCGTTGGGGGTTGGTGAATCATGGACTCGAACACGACCCCTTTTGCAACGGAAGAAAGTTCCTCCGTCATGCCGCAACATTGGCTTCCTCGATCGTGGAAGCTCTTTCGCGACGCCATCCGTGGTGTGCCGATGGATTTCACCACCGCGCCCATCAACACGGCCATCGTGATGCTCGCCATCCCCATGATCATGGAGATGATCATGGAGTCCATCTTCGCCTTGGTGGACGTGTTCTGGGTGGGCCACCTCGGCGCCAATGCCATCGCCTCCGTGGGCCTCACCGAGTCGATGATGATGATCATCTACTCGGGGGCCATGGGTGTCTCCATCGGCGTCATGGCGCTCGTCGCCCGGCGCACGGGCGAAAAAGACCCGGAGGGGGCGTCGCGCACGGCCGCGCAGGGCATCGTGCTCGCCCTGGCGATCGCGCTCACCATCGGCCTCTTCGGCGCCATCTTCGCGCCCGATCTTCTGCGCATCATGGGCGCGGACGACGCGGTGATCGCCACCGGCAGCAACTTCACCCGGGTGATGCTCGGCGGAAACACCACCGTGTTCCTGCTGTTCCTCATCAACGCCATCTTCCGCGGCGCCGGGGACGCGGCCCAGGCGATGCGGGTGCTCTGGTTGGGCAACATCCTGAACATCGTTCTGGGGCCGTGCTTCATCTTCGGTGTGGGGCCGATTCCGGCGCTGGGGGTCACGGGGGCCGCCGTCGCCACCAACATCGGCCGCGGCTGCGCGGTGCTGTATCAAATTTACCTGCTCACGAACGGCGGCAGTAAAATTGCCATTGGGCGCAAGCACCTCGGGATCGATTTCAGCGTCATGGCCTCGGTCCTTCGATTGTCGGGCTCCGTGACCCTTCAAATGCTGATTACGATGACGAGCTATGTGGGCGTGATGCGCATTCTGTCCACCTTCGGGAGCGCACCGCTGGCCGGTTACACCATCGGCTTCCGCATCCTCATGTTCGCCATGCTCCCGTCGTTTGGCCTCAGCAACGCCGCGGCGACCTTGGTGGGGCAAAACCTGGGCGCCGGGCACCCCGAGCGCGCCGAGCAATCCGTGTGGCGGGCGTGCTTCATCAACGCCGGCTTCCTGGGGGTGGCGGGGCTGTTCTTTCTGATTGGCGCGAACTTCTTGGTGGGGCTTTTCACCCAAGATCCGGAGGTCCTCCCTTACGGCGTGACCTACCTGCGCATCATCACCTCGGGGTTCTTGTTCTACGCCTTCGGAATGGTCTTGAGCCAATCGTTCAACGGGGCGGGGGACACCCGAACACCGACGCTCATCAACCTCTTCGTCTTCTGGATCCTGCAGCTCCCGCTGGCGTGGATCCTGTCGCACCACACGGGCTTGGGGCCGAGCGGGGTGTTCATCACCCTGGCGCTTTGCTTCTCGGTGTTCGCCGTGATCTCGGCGATCCTCTTCCGCCGTGGGGGCTGGAAGCGCACGCAGGTCTGAGCGACGTTTTAGGCCCTTCCCGGCGCGCCCGCACCTCGGAGACGATGGGCGGGCGCGCCGCTCGGGCGTTTTGCGAATGGGGACGTGCGCCGTGTTACCGGCAGTACGTGTCGCAGATTTCGGCCAGGCAGCCGTCCGTCGCGGCGCCGAGCGGGCGGCACGCATCTTTGCCGGCGTAGCATGTGTCGACGCAGGCGCAGTCACCGTTTTTGCACTGGTTTACGCAGCCGTCGACTCCATCGCACGTCGGCTCGCGATTTTTGGCGCTCTGTTGAGCGCTGCACCGCCCGGCGTATTCTTCGTCTTGGCATTCGCAGCGCGGGACCTTGGCGAAGGCGATGCACTCGTTGCAAGTGGGGGAGAGCGCGTTGGTCCACGCCGTGCGAATCGCGCAGGCCTTGTTCAAATCGTTGACGCCGTTGGTCGTCGTCCCGGTGTTCTCCGACGAAGAGCTGCAGCCCGCGGCCAGCAGTGCCAAAACGGCGACCCATGAATAAGTAAAGACGTTTTTCATTGGAGCGATATCCACGTCATGAGGCGTTCGTACGAACGGCGCGCTCCCCGGAGAGAGCGCGCCGTCGAGCAAAAAAATCGACCGTTCGTGTGACGGACTAATTGATCCCGACGCTGCCCGAGATGTCTCCCGTCGCCTTGAATGCCTCGCCGACGTTGTTGACCGCTTGTCCGGCGGCCGCCACCAAGGTCGGGATGCACGCCGGCTTCACGTCGGCGACCGCCGAGATGTTCCCCGAGATGGTGCCCGTGAGCGCGCCCAAGTCCTTGAGCTTCGCGCTGAGCGAGAAGATGATCGGGAGGTTCGCCTTCAGCGTTGCCCCCAACCTGGCGATCTTCCCATCGGCGTCGGCGTTGAACGTGATGTTGACGGACGGTGGGGTGCACGAAGCCTTCGCCTGCACGCTCGCATCGCAGTTCGCATCGCACTTGGCGTCGACCTTGCAGCCGCCCTCGAGCTTACCGCCCGTGCACGAAATCGGCTCGTAGTCCGTGTCGCACTTGCCATCGCACTTGACCGCCACATTGGCTTCGGCCTTGCAGCTGGCCGAGCACGAGCCGTTGCACGTACCTTCGCACTTCACGTCGGCCGTGCCGCCGCTGCAGGTACCACTGCAATACCCGCTGCACGAACCATCGGCTTGCGCGCCATTGCCGCTTCCATCGGCTTGCGCGCTGCACTTCCCTTCGCACTTTCCTTGGCACTGAATGGGGGTCACCTTTGCGGTGCACGAGCCTTGGCAGGTTCCTTCGCACTTGCCCTCACACGAAACCCGCGCGCTTCCGCTGGCCGAGCACGAGCCCTTGCAGGAGATCTCCAATTTGCCGCCGGTGCACGTGGGCGGATTGGCCTTGATGTCGCACTTTCCATCCACGGAGCACTTGGCCTGGCAGTCGGCCTTGGCGCTGATCGAAGCCTCGCACTGCGGCGGTTTGGCGTCGATCTTCAACGTTGCCGAGCCTTTGAAGCTGCCGATTTGCCTCGCGGCGAGGGAGCACCACGCCCTCATTTGTTTGGTCCTGTCCTTCTCGGCCGCGATCTTGTCCTGCTCCGTCTTCGGCGCGTCGAGATCCTGCGCGATGCCGCGGCACGCGGTGGTCAAGTCGTCGATGGCGGCGGAGGCAATTCCGGAGACGTCGGCGACCGCTTGTGCGGCGACTTGGGCCTGGACGGGGCCGATATTCACGTCGACCGTGGCGCCTACTTTGAACTCGTTGCAACAGAGCGGGTTGCCCGAGTCGCTGTCGCTGCAGCCATAGGTGAGGACGGGCAGCAGCAACGCGGCGGCGATGGCGACTCCGGGCATGAAGCGGTTCTTCATTGGAAGCTCTCCTTGACATTGCGTGGCCATCCGACCGGGCCTGACCCTCACGAAGAAGGCGTGCGGCTGCGTGTTTCAGGGGTCGGAAACGCGATGTGGAACCGACCTTACATCAATGACGGCATGTCGAAACGCGGAATTTGTCGGTCGAGCTGCCACGCTGGTGCCACTCTTCGGGCGGAGCGGTGACAACTTGTGTGCTCGTGTGGCGGGTGGATGGCGCGCGGCGCGGGCGCGAGTCCCGTGAAATGCGCTGGAAACGAGCGATCGGGCGGTGATCGCAGCTCGACCCGCATCGTACTTCAGTTACCATTGTTCGAGATGAAGTTCGCTTGGCCTGTTCTGCTCTTTGCATTGGCGGTCCCCGCCTGTTCCACGAGCGACAGCGGGTCCCCGAGCAAAGGTCCAGATGGGGGAATGGATGGCAGCGGTGGGGAGGTTGCGAAGTTGAACCCTCTGGCAGGGCCGGTGAAACTCACCGATGGCGAGACCATCGTGCCGACGCACACCGTGGCACCCTCCATGGAGACACCCTCCTCCAAGGATCCGAGCGCGCGCGAGCAGCGGCTGGCGTCAGGCTACGGGGAGTTCACCACCGGGCCGGGCGAGCCGGTTCTGGATCGGACCCTCGACGACATGCCACCGCCGCTGATCCCCATGGGGGCGAAGCGAACGCGCCTCGTGCGTTTCGCGCACCTGGCCGACTTTCAGATCGCGGACGATGAATCGCCCACGCGCCTCGCGGCCCTCGATGGGCCGCCGCCGGCCGAGGCGGCGTTTCGTCCCCAGGAGGGGCATGGCTGCCGCATGACCAACGCGGTGGTCCGGACGGTGAATCGCATTCACAAGGACCTACCGCTCGATTTCGTGCTGCTCGGCGGCGACAACAGCGACAGCGCCCAAAAGAACGAGCTCGAATGGGTGCTCGCGCTAATGGATGGCGGAAGCCGTCTCGCGTGCGACTCGGGCGATCGCGACGATCCGGTGCCGGGGCCCAACAACGACGGCAAAGATCCCTTTGCGCCCGAGGGGCTCGATGTGCCGTGGTACTGGGTGACCGGCAACCACGATATTTTGATTCAAGGAAACTTCGTCGTCGACGCCACCAGCATCGAGCAGTCGAAGGGAACGCTCGCTTCGGGTGGCACGCGTGATTACCGCCAACCGGGGAGCCCCATCACCACCGACTCCATCGTCCCCGACGGGAACCGCGCCGCGCTCTCCCGCACGAGCGTGATCGACCGCGTGGTGATCGACCGCGGCAAGGCGGGGCTCTTGCCGGCGCACGGGTTGGGCGCCTACGCCAAGGAGAAGAAGAAGGCCTTCTACACCTCGGACTTCGGCGACTCGGGCGTCCGCCTGATCGTGCTGGATACGGCCGCCGAGACGGGCGGCTCCGAGGGCGTTCTGCGCAAATCCGATCTCGAAGGCTTCGTGAAGCCTGCGCTGGCCGACGCCAAAGCAGAGAAGAAATTCGTCATTCTCGCGTCGCACCACGCGGCCGCCAGCTTCTCCGACGGGGGTGGTTTCGGGGGCACCAAACAACCCGACACCGTCAGCACGCAGGAGTGGGAGAACCTCCTTACGTCGAACCCGCACGTGATCGCGCACTTTGCGGCGCACTCGCACGTTCATCGCGTGCGGCCTGTCAGCTCGATCGTGCCGGGGACCAGCGCCTACTGGGAGATCACCACCTCCGCAATTGCCGACTATCCGCACGAATTCCGAACGGTGGAAATCGCCGACGAAGGAAACGACTATTTGAGCATTACCAGCGTGGCCGCGGACTTCTCCACCGAGGATGATCCCGTGGCCCTCACGGGCCGAAAACTCGGAATTTTGGATTACACCTCCCACGGCGTGGGGTCGGGGCAAGGGACGGCGAAGGACCGCAACGTCAAGCTTTGGATCAAAAAGCCGAAGTTGTGAGCTGCCGCTCACGATCCCGTGGCCCTCACGGGGCGAAAGCTCGGATTTGGGATTACACCTCCCACGGCGTGGGGTCGGGCAGGGGACGGCGAAGGACCGCAACGTCAAGCTTTGGATCAAAAAGCCGAAGTTGTGAGCTGCGGCTCACGATCCTGTGGCCCTCACGGGGGCGAAAGCTCGGATTTTGGGATTACACCTCCCACGGCGTGGGGTCGGGCAGGGGACGGCGAAGGATTGCAACGTCGAGCTTTGGATTGAAAAGCCGAAGTTGTGAGCTGCCGCTCACTTCTTCTTTTTCGACTTCTTGGTCTTCTTCTTTCCGGAAGAGCTCTTCTTCTTTTCCGACTTGTCCGACCGCTTCTTCCCGGCCGCCTTGTCCGATTTTGCGGCCTTGCCGGATTTCGCCGCCTTCCCCGATTTCGCGGATTTTGCCTCCTTCGAGGACGGCTGCTCGTGAAGCCCATGCTTCTCGTGCCACGCGGCGATCGACAGCTTCGGATACCGATCGAACTTCGGCCCCTTGCCCACGACGGGCACCCATTTGGCCCGGTAGGCGAGCATCATCCGAACATTCTCGGGGGGCTCCGGCAGCGGTGTGTCGATGGCCGCCGCGTTGGGCCACACCCCATCGGGCCACCTTTCGTCGGCCACGTACAGGTGTGTGCCGCACTCGCCGCAGAACCAGCGCTCCCCCTCGCTCTTGCGCGGCCGCTTCCCCTTTTCGCGCATGATCGCGTGGTACATCTTCAGGTAGCGCTCCCCCCGGATTTTCAGGGTGTCGCGCTTGCCCATGATGTTGCACGTGAGCGCACCGCTCGTCTTCCGACAGACGGTGCAGTAGCAATACATGAACGGATACGGCGTGTCGGAGTCGACACGGAATCCAACCTTCCCGCACTGGCACGAGCCTTCGAGTTTCATGGTCTTGCGCACCAGTTTGGCACGGACGGGTATTGTTCGTAAGATTCACGAGATGGCGCGCGACTACAGCCTCCTCGACCCTGGCGAAGAGCCTTGGGATGTTCGTATCTTGAACCTCCTACCGAGCAGCATCGACGAGACGCAGCTCGACGAGAATCTCAAGCTCACACCCGAAGAACGGCTCCTCAAGATGCTGGCGGCTCTTCGCTCCATCGAAGCCGCCAGAGGTTCTCGGTGACGGATCTCGAGCGGCTCGTTCGTGTTTTCGCGGCCGAGGGCGTCCGTTACGTCGTGATCGGCGGCGTGGCGCTCGTCCTTCAGGGCTCGGCGCGTGTGACCCAGGACCTCGACCTCTGCTACGCGCGTACGCGTGACAACCTCGACGCGCTTGCGCGCAGCTTGGCACCCTTCCACCCACGACTCCGCGGCGCACCGCCCGAGCTTCCCTTCCTTTGGGACTCTCAGACGTTGCGCAGCGGACTGAACTTCACTCTTCGAACCGATGTTGGGGACGTCGACCTCCTAGGAGAAGTCGCCGGGGTCGGAAGCTTCGACGATGTTGTCGCCTTATCCTCACCGATGACGCTCTTTGGCTGCCACGTTCACCTCCTTGGTCTCGATGGGCTCGAGCGGGCAAAACGTGCGGCGGGCCGTCCCAAAGACCTCCTCGATCTCGAGGAGATCCGGACGCTCAAAAAGAAGTGACCCAAGGGCTCAGCGCTTGCCCACCCCACCACCTGTTGCGACCTCGGTGAGCAAGGTTGCGATGCGGCGCGCGAGGCGGTTGGGATCGTCGATGGTGGCGCCTTCGGTGAGGAGCGCCTGGTCGTAGAGGATCTCGATCCACTCGTCGATCTTGGGGGACTCGGCGTCTTCGGCGAGGAGGGAGGCGAGCGACTTGGTGATGGCGTGCTCCGGGTTGATCTCGAAGATGCGCTTGGCGTGGTGGATGTCGCGGCCGCGCTCTTTGAGCAGACGCTCCATGAAGGCGGGGGTTCCGCCGTCGGGGAGGACCAGGCACGAGGGGGAGCTCGTGAGGCGATCGGAGACCTTCACCTCGCGCACGCGATCGGAGAGCACCTTCAACATGCGCAAGGTGAGCGGCTGAAGCCGGGTGGCCGCCTCTTCCTTGGTCTTTTTCTGCTCATCGTCGAGCGGCAGCTTCAGGTCCGTTCGCATGGCCGAGAGCAGCGGCTTTCCTTGGAACTCGCGCAGCCCCTCGGCCGCCCACTCGTCGACCGGATCGCTCATGAGGAGCACCTCGTAGCCGCGCGCCGCCAAGGACTCCAGGTAGGGTGAGCTCTGGAGCGATGCCGCCGATTCGCCGAAGAGGTAGTAAATGCCCTCCTGCCCCTCCTTCATCCGGCCCACGTAGTCGCTCAACGAGACCAGGCTCTCGCCGTGGGAGCTCGAGTAGCGGAGGAGCGGCGCGATGCGCTCTTTGTATTCGCTGTCGAGCGCCAGGCCCTCTTTGAGCACTTGGCCGAAGTTCTTCCACGCGACTTGGTAGTCGTCCGGCTTCTCCTTCGCGAGCTCCTCCAAGAGATCCAGCGTCTTCTTGGTCACCTGCTTCTTGATCGCATGGAGAATCGACGAATCTTGCAGAAGCTCGCGCGAGACGTTGAGCGGCAGATCGTCCGAGTCGATGACGCCGCGCATGAAGCGGAGCCACGGCGGGAGCACCTCCTCCACGTCGTCCATGATGAACACGCGCTTCACGAAGAGGCGCACGCCGCGCGGGCGGCGGCCGTCGTAGAGGTCGAACGGCGGGCGGCGCGGGATGTACAGCAGGCCCGCGAACTCCTGCGTGCCCTCGACCTTGAAGTGGGTGCGCGCCAGCGGGGGCTCGAAGTCGTGCGTCAGGTGCTTGTAAAGCTCGTCGTACTGCGCGTCGGTGATGTCGGATTTGTTGCGCTGCCAGAGCGCGTTCGCGCGGTTGATTTGCTGCGCCTCGCCCTCTTTTTGCTCCAGCTTGATGGGATAGGCCACGTAATCCGAATATCGCGAGACCAGATCGCGAATGCGCCAATCCTCGAGGAAGTCTTTGTGCTCCTCGCGCAGGTGCAGCACGATCTCCGTGCCGCGCTCCGCTCGGGTGGTGGGCTCGATGGTGAAGGTGCTCTGCGCGTCCGAGGACCACAGCAGGGCGCGCTGGCCCGGGCCCGCCGCGCGCGTGATGACCTCCACCTTATCGGCCACCAGGTACGCGCTGTAGAAGCCGACGCCGAACTGTCCGATGAGATTGACGTCTTTTCCGCCCTTGCCCGACTTGGCAATCTGTTCGAGGAACGCGCGCGAGCCCGAGTGCGCGACCGTCCCCAGGTTCTCGATGAGCTCCGCCTCGGTCATGCCGATGCCGGTGTCGCGGATGATGAGGACCCCTTTTTCCTTGTCCGGAAAGATGCTCACCTCCAGCCGCGGATCGTTGCCCATCAATTCGGGCTCGGTCAGGTTGCGGAAGCGGAGCTTGTCGAGCGCGTCGGACGCGTTGGAGACGAGCTCACGCAGGAAGATCTCTTTGTGGCTGTAAAGAGAGTGGATGACGAGCTTGAGAACCTGAGCCACCTCCGCTTGGAACGGCAGGCTCTTCTTGCCCTCGGTTTGTTCGGTCGGACGATTCGTTTCGGTCATGGCGCTTGCCCCTGTTTACATCGACGAACAGCCAATAATCACGGGCAAACCGACGGCAAGGGCCGCCGTCCGATTTTCAGCGCATCCACCTGCGGAGCAGCGCGCGGTAGGCGGCCGAGTCGGGGGCGTGCTTTGCCAAAAAGTCGCGAAACACACGCACTTTGGCCGGCACGACGCGCGCGGCCGGGTGAACGAGGTAGAGCCCCACCGGGCGAAGGCAGTAGCCCGGGAGCACGCGCGCCAGACCGCGATCGGCCCGCGCAAAGAGGCCGGGCAAAATGGCGATGCCTCCGTCCTTCAACGCGAGCTCGCGCAAAAAAATCGGATCGTTGCTGGCGATGGACGTTTGCACATCGGCTGTGTGCGCGCCATCGGGCCCCGAGAGGGTCAGTCGGGCGATGGGCCGTCCAAGCACGGCCAAGACATGATCCGTCAGATCCGAGGGCGCGCGCGGCGTGCCATGGCGGCGCAAATAGCGCGGGCTCGCCCAGAGCGCGAGCTCCGTGGATGAAATGCGCCGCGCCACCAGCCCCGAATCGGCCAGCTCGAAGGCGGGGCGCACGGCCAAGTCGACGCCCTCGCCGACGAGATCCATGAAACGGGCTTCGACCAGGACCTCGATGCGGAGCGCAGGGTGGCGCGCGCGAAAGACCGCGACCAACGGCGGAAGCCAGGTGGTGGCCAGATCGACGGGCGCGGTGATGCGCAGGTGCCCGCGGGGGATATCGCGATCGCCTTGCGCCTCGCGGCTCGCCTCGTCGATGCGCGCCAGCGCGGGGGCGACCTGCTCCAAATACGCCGTCCCCACCTCGGTCAGGTGCAGCTTGCGCGTGGTGCGCGTGAGCAGCTGCGTGCCGAGGCCCTCCTCCAAGCGGCTCAAACGACGGCTCAACGTCGACTTGGGAACGCGCAGACGCTTCGCGGCCGCCGTGAGGCTCCCGAGCTCCGCGACCCGCACGAAGGCCTCCAGCTCTTCGATTTGCGGGGTGAATTGTTGCATCTGGCGCAACATAGAGATGCATTGTTGCCTCCTTGTTCACCCGGGTGCAATCGCCCACATTGGTGGGCACGGACATGCAAGACCCTGGCAACGGGAACACGGATGCGGTGGCATCGTCGGGATCCTCGGCGCGGCGCATGCCGGTGGGGTTCGTGGGGCACGGCTCGCCGATGATCGCGCTCGACGTCGCGAGGGGCGCGGAGCTCACCGCGTGGTCGAAGGCCCTTCCGCGACGGCCGCGGGCCGTGCTCGTGATCTCGGCCCATTGGGAGGACGCGCCGCTGACCTTGTCCTCGATCTCGCCGGGCACCTCGCTCGTCTATGACTTTTCGGGTTTTCCCGACGCGCTTTATGCGGCCCGCCACGATGCACCGGCGGCGCCGGAGCTCGCGCAGCGGGTGATGGAGCTCGCGGCGCCCTGGCGGCCGCGGACGAGCGCGCGCGGGCTCGACCACGGTGCATGGACCGTGTTGACGCACTTCGATCCGCAGGCATCGTGGCCGACCTTGCAAGTGTCGATGCCGTACACCGCCCGCGCCGAGGAGCTCGTGGCCTTGGGCCGCGCGCTCGAACCTTTGCGCGACGAGGATGTTTGGATCCTGGGGAGCGGAAATATCACCCATAACCTGCGACGCCTCGATCGGAGCGGTACCGGTGAGCTCGCAACATGGGCCGCGGACTTCGATGCTTGGGTCGAACATGCTTTGTCGTCGGGCGCCGTGGATGCGCTCTGCGCCCCCGAGCGAGCACCCGGTTGGGCGATCGCGCACCCAACCCCGGAACATTATCGTCCTCTTCTGGTTGCGTTGGGTGCGGCCGGTGGGGATGTCGCAACGGTTCGATTTCCCGTAGTAGGTTTCGACCTGGGAAGTCTGAGCCGGCGTTCCGTGGAATTCGGTTAGTTCCTAATCGAGGAGAAGAGACGATGAAATATAGATTGGCATTCGTGGCCGCGGCACTCACCCTCGCGGGCCTCTCCGCGGCCTGCGACAACGATCCGGGCAAGGACAAGGCAAAGGCCCAGGTCGCGGCGCCGGGTGCAACCGTCGCGCAGCCGGTCGCGGCGGGGGCGGCCACCAAGTACGCGTTCTCGAGCGCCGATGGCTCGAAGTTCTCGTTCGTGGGCGCCAAGGTCACGCGCAAGCACGATGGCTCGTTCGGCACCTTCTCGGGCACCATCCAGCTCGTCGACAACAACCCCGAGAAGAGCAGCGTCTCGGCGGACATCGACATCGGGTCGATGGCCACCGACACCGATCAGCTCACGGGGCACCTGAAGACGGCGGACTTCTTCGATGTCGCCAAATTTCCGAAGGCGCACTTTACGTCGACGGCCATTCGCGCTGGCGGCGAAAAGGGCGCGACGCACACGGTGACGGGCAACTTGGAGCTTCACGGCGTGACCAAGGCGTTGACCTTTCCTGCGACCATTCGCGTGAATGGCGATAACGTCGAGGCGGACGCCGAGTTTGCGATCAATCGCAAAGACTTTGGTCTGGTGTATCCGGGGAAGCCGGATGATCTCATCAAGGACGAGGTGCTGATCAAGCTGGCGATTCGGGCGAAGAAGGCCGCTTCGTAGCCGCAGGCTTCGCAGCCGCAGGCTTCGTAGCCGCCGGGATCGAGGCGGCTCCCGCCCCGGGCTTCCCCCTCCCAGGCTTCCCCTGCGGGGAGGGGGTGAATCCACCCTCGCGACGTGCCTGCTGGAAACGGGTTATCCTTTTTTGGCTTTGAGGCCCAGATCGGCGAGCTGCGCGTCGAGCCAATGGCTGGCGGTCCAGGATTGAACGCGGGAGCGAAAGCGGCGGAGGCGGCTCTCGCGCTCGGCCAAAGGCATTTCGAGCGCGCGCACCATGGCTTGCATCGTCTCCTCCACGTCGAGGGGGGAGACGGTGAGGGCGCTGTCCTGGGCTTCTTCGGCGACGCCGGCCGTCTCGGAGACGACGAGAACGCCGGGGTGGGTGGCGATGGTGGCCCACTCCTTGGCGACCAGGTTCATGCCGTCCTCCTTGGAGTTGACCAGCAGCACGTCGCAGCGCTCCAGCGCGGCCAGCGCTTGCTCGCGATCGTTCGTGTAGAAGACCTCGATGGGCAGAAACCCCGATGTCGGGCCGAAGGCGTCGTTGATGCGATCGATCTCGCGGTAGATGGTCGCCTTGTAGTCGCGGTAGACGGTGTGGTCGGTGCGCGAGGGGACCAAGAACGCGCGAAAGCGCACCCGCCCGTGCAGATCGGGGCGCGTCTCGAGCAGGCGCGCGAAGGCTTTGAAGCCCACCAGCTGGTTCTTGCTCGGATCGAGGCGGTCGACCCGCACGATGGAGAACTCGGTGCGCGAGTCGGCGAAGCGCTCGCGGGCCTCGGCCACCCGCGGGCCCTTTTGCAGCGCCAGGAGATCGTCGGGATCGACGCTGGCCGGGTAGACGCCGACCTTCACCGTGCGCCCATCGAGCGCGCGCACCGTCTTGGCGCGCTCGTCCACCTCCCGGCCGATGGCATATTTGCAGCAGCCGAGGAATGCTTGGCGGTCTTCCTCGGTTTGGAACCCGACCAAATCCGCGCCGAGCATGCCGTGCAGGATCGCCTCGCGCCATGGCCGGGGCAGCAGCCGCAGCACATTGGGCTCGGGAAATGGAATGTGCGTGAAGTGCAGGCTCGGCACGCCGGGGAAGTAGCGCCGCAAGAGGGCCGGCAGCGGATAGAGGTGGTAGTCCTGCACCAGGAACGCGCGCGGCGCCACGCACGTCTCTTTGACGGCCGCGGCCAGGCGGCGGTTGGCTTCGAAGTAGCCGATGGACCAGGCGCGGTAGCGCACATGGTCGATGAGCTCATATCCACCCGGGCCGAGCATGTGGTGCTGCAGCATCCACAGGACCTCGTTGCTGATGCGCCCGTAGTAGGCCTGATAGACATCGGGCGGCATCGGAAGCGGCACCACATCGAACTCGGCGCATTGGTCGGCGGCGGTCGTGAAGAGACCATCGCGCTCTCCGGCGGCGTCGGGCGGCTCCGAGACGCAGCAAAACCACGTCGTGCCGGAGCCCTGCGCCAGCGGGGCAAGCATGCTGACCAAGCCCCCGGATGCGCGCTCGACGACCCAGGCTCCGTTGCGCCACACGAAGTCGTTGGGCCCTCGGTTGGATAGAATGACGATCTTGTCCTGGCGGATCGAAGGAGTCATCTCTTGGGTATCTGCGGTCTTTCTCCCCCCTGCAAGCGGAGCGGCAGCACCAACAAGGTGGTTTCTGCCACATTAAGATGCTGTAAATCCGCGCTTGCGCTCTTTGCGTGGCCCATCTATCGAAATGCCCATGACCGAGACGAAGGTCGTGGCCCAACTCGCCGCCGCCGAAGAAGCCCATGCCCATGATCCCGAGCGCGCCGAGGTGCTTCGCTGTGCGCGACGTTTCAAGTCGAGTTGGGTGGAGCTGGCCGAGTCGCTCACGCGCGTCCGCCGCTCGGGGCGATGGAAGGGGTGGGGGTACGACAGCTTCGAGACCTACGCGCGCCGCGAGCTGCATCTAAGGCCCGAAACGGTGGAAAAGCTCACAGGCTCGTATGCATTTCTGGCCTCGGCGCGCCCCGAGGTTTTGCGGCGCGATGGCCTCGCGGCGCCCATCCCGAACTATCAGGCGGTCGATTTTCTGCGCAAGGCGGAGGCGGAGAAGGTCTCGGCCGACACCCTCGAGTCCCTTCGCCGGCGCGTGCTCGACGAGGCCGCGCCGCTCCCCGCGGTGAGCCGCGAGTTTCGCGACGCTGTGTTCCCCGTCGACGAGGACCAGCTGCATCAGCGCGAGGTGGCGGGCTTGCGAAATGTGGCCACGCGCCTAAGGCAGCTGCTCGGCGAAACGCGCACCGTGCCGCGTAAGCTCGCGGCGGAAGTTTCCGATGCGCTCGACGATTTGCTGGAAGCCCTCGCGGATCGTGAGGAAGAGGCAGCTTGACCATGCGGGCACGAAGCTTTCAACCCGTCCCAGTAAGTCGATGGTAAGGTGCTGAAGGTGCCGCCTCCTCCCCGGCCGACCAAGCTTGGCTCATACGACGTCATGGCGAAAATTGCGTCTGGCGGCATGGCCAATGTCTACTTGGGCCGGGCGCGCCCGCGGGACAGCGGGGAGCATCCCGACAAGGCGGACAACGGTGTGGACCACATGGTGGCCATCAAGGTGCCGCTGCATGAGCTCTCGCAGGACGATCAGGGCATCAAGATGTTCCTGGACGAGGCCAAGATCCTCTCGCGCCTCTCGCACCCCAACCTGATTCGCACCGTGGGCTACGGCACCACCGGCGACTACCACTTCATCGCGATGGAGCTCCTGGTGGGGCGCACGTTGATGGACGTGTGGGACACGTGCGCGGGCCTCAAGGTGGCGATGCGCCTCGACATGAGCGCGTGGATCATCGCCCGCGTGGCCGAGGGGCTGCACTACGCGCACGAGCTGACGGATTCCTCCGGCAGCTCGCTGGGGATCATCCACCGCGACGTGAACCCGAGCAACATCTTCCTGACGTACGCCGGCGAGATCAAGCTGTTCGATTTCGGGTTGGCCAAGTCGGTGGGGCGCTCGTCGAAGAGCCAGGCGGGCATCGTCAAAGGGAAGCTGCCGTACCTATCGCCCGAGCAGATCCTGCAGATGCCCATCGACCGCCGCAGCGATCTCTTTACGCTCGGCACGACGCTCTGGGAAATGACCACGATGCGCCGCCTATTCCGGCGCGAGAACGATATCGCGACGGTCAAAGCCGTCCGCAGCGCCCCCATCCCCGATCCGCGCACGGTGGTGCGGGGCTACCCCGACGAGCTGGCGAACATCGTCATCCGCGCGCTCGACCGCGAGCCCGATCGCCGCTACGCCACGGCGGCCGATCTGGGGCGCGAGCTCGACGCCTTCGTCAAACGCACCTCCAAGGGCGTCGACATGTCGGCGCTCACCCCTGCGATGCTCGACCGCCTCTTTCCGGGCGACCGCGCGCGCCAGGTGGGCTGGTTGAGGCGCCGGACCACACCGCCGCCGCTCGAGCCCGTGGTGGAGAAGCAGCGGCCCGTGAAGCGCAAGTCGCCGTAGGGCGTCTTCTCATCCCGTGCACGTTCCCGAAGTTCCTCGGAGAGACGGGAACGGCGCCGCTCGTGTACGGGAACGTGTACGTGTACCGGGGTAGAATCGGCCCATCAATCGAGCGGCAGATCGCTCTCGGGGGTGTAGGCGAGGTCGCGCTCTTCGCGCGTGGGATCGTTCAGCTTTTTTTCGTGCGCGTGTTTGCCGGGCGGTGACGCGTCGAGCCAGTGGAAGCTCTCCTCGCGCACATCGAGGTGAACGTATTGAGTGTCAGGGTGCGTGTAAATTCCAACACCAGCGCGTGGAAAATGGCGGACATAGGACGCAATTTTCTTCGAGCTCACGCCTTTGAGCTTGAAATCGATTGCTTCTCCCGTGGCATGTTTGCCCGCGGAACGTGAGCGCGAGGGACGGTATGCGGAAACCACGACGACGGAATGGGCTCCGAAATGGTAAGCTGCCTTCATTACGAGCTGGACCAATCGTGGATGCATGGGCGCAGGCTCGGCCCCTTTGGCGGCGACGATGCTGCGAAACGAGGCCAGCGCGTTCGGATCCACGCTTCCATCCGCGGAATAGAGTCGAATGGAGATCTCGTCCTCCGTATTTGCATAATACACTCGAATGGGATCGAGCCGCTCCGTCCAGATGGCGGTGGGCGTCGGCGCGCTCTGAACGGACGACGCGACCTCGACCCGAGGAACCTCACGGATTTCGCGTACTTCGCCGTTTGGCGCGGAACCAGCAAGGCCAGGCGAAGTCGTCTTTTCCGCCGCATACGCCGTCCTCCCGACGATTTCCTGCGACCCGCCCACGCCATTTATTCCAGTCATTCCATGCGGGTGCGCACACGTCGTGAGAAACAGGGCGAAGGGCGCGGCCAAGAGACAGCGGTATCGCGCGCGTCGCAACATGGATTGCCTGCATAGCATAGAATGATTGCCCATCTACACACTCATGCAAAAAAGTAGGTACATATCGTCCCGCATTGGGTTGCACATTGCGCTGCTCGCATTCGCCGTGCAGTGGGTGCTGCTCGATCTGGCGCTCCGGGGCCTGTCTCCTTATCGAAAAGATCCGCGTCTTTTGCTGACGGCGATCGCGAGTGTGCTTTCGAGTTTCGTTGTGGGGAATATTTTCTGGCGACCTGTTGTACGTGCGGCGCTCGCGGGGGGCGTCGCGTCGTTGACGGTGATCGACGTGGTCGTGTATCGGCACTACCACGTGCCGCTCGACGAGCAAGTGATCGAGACGGCGCTGTTCGCGTGGTCCGACGTGAAGCCGGTGGCCATCGCCATGCTGCCGGGGGCGGCGCTCACCATCGCCGTGGCGGGCGCCTTGGAGTACGGCCTGCTCACGTTCGCAGCGCGCGGCGCGGTGCTGCATCGCACGCGGGCGCGCGCCGTGGTCTTTGCGGCGGGGGTGCTCGCGCTGCTCGCGGGCGGCGAGCTTCGCGATGGAACCTTGGAGGTGCGGTTGGCGCACGCCGCGACGTTGGCTTGGGAGCCGGCGCGCGCGCCCGAGGCCTCCGGCGGCGCGGAGGTGCATGTCGTGCCGCTCGCGTCGCGGCGGGCGAGGCTGCCCAATGTGCTCTTCGTGCTCACGGAGAGCGTGCGCGCCGACGACTATTGTTCGGGCTACGATCCGGCGTGCAAAATCGCTCCGCGGGTGGCGTCGCTCTTGCCGAAGCGGGTGCCGCTGCGCGGGATGCGCTCGGTCGCCAGCTACACGGCGGTCTCCGTTTCGGCCTTGCTCACGGGGCGCTCGCAGCTCGGGCCCCGGGGCGAGATCCTGGCGGCGCCCACGTGGTTCGACTTCGCCCGCGCGACGCGCGCCGGTGAGAGGTCGGTCGCGCCGTCGGTGATCTATTGGTCGGCCCAGTCCGAGCGAGTGTTCGAGCGGAAGGATCTGCGCTCGGCGCTCGATTCGTTCGTCACCATGGAGACGTTGCTCGGCCACGCGGTGGGGGACGAGGACAAAATGATCGACCGCGGCGTCGACCGTTTGCTGGCGGAGCATGTGGTCCGAAATTTTTCGGCCTTGAAGGCGCCGTATTTCGTGACGCTCCACTTCGGCGGCACCCACGCGCCCTATTTCGTCGATCCGCAGAAGACGCCGTTCGTGCCTTGGGAGCGGACGGTGGCCTGGTCGCATATGTCGCCTTTGCACAATGCGTATCGCAATTCGATTTACGAACAGGACGAGAGTATTGCGAAATGCATCTCGCGCTTCTTGGAGGCGCAGGGCGACTCGCCGTGGATCATCGTGTTCACGAGCGATCACGGTGAAGAGTTCGGGGAGCACCACGCCATTCACCACGGGCAGAATCTGTACGACGAGCAAACCCACGTTCCGGGGTTCATCGCGTACGGCAACGGCGCGCTGGAGCCCGAGGAAGAAGCGCAATTGCGGGCGCGCGAGGACGATATGGTGACGCACCTCGATCTGTTGCCCACCATCCTGGACGGCTACGGCGTGCTCGATGCGATGGGGATGGAGCCGCACCGGGCGCGGTTCGCGGGGCGGAGTCTGCTGCGCGCGATGCCGGCGGAGCGGGAGCCGCTGCCGGTCACCAATTGCACCGAGATGTTTCCATGTCCGTTGAGCACGTGGGGCATGCTGGGGACGGAGCGGTTGTTGGTGGCGCAGCCGTGGGATAGTGGGTTTCACTGCATGCACGTCCAAACGGGCTTGGAGGTTGCGGCGGGTGATGGCGTCTGCCGAAAGATGGTGGAGGCGTCGCGCGCGTATTTTCCCGAGCTGCCGAATCGAACGCCGAATCGGTAGTTGCGTCAGCGCCGGCGGCGGCTGCGGCGAGGGCGGGGCGCGAGGGCGCGGGTGGTGGAGGCGCCGAGGTCCCAGGTGGGGGGCGCGTGATCGTCTTGGGTCTCGACGGCATCGCGCGCGGCGAGGCGGGCGTCGGGCGGAGTGCTCTGGGATTTGTCCGACGAGGATGGCGGAGGTTCTTCCTCCTCGATGGGGAGGGAGTCGGCGTCGGCGCAGCAGCGGAAGCCGGTCGAGTAGTCGTGGTAGGCCGGGATGTGGGCGGCCGTGACGTAGTCGCAGCCCTCGCCGTTGATTTCGGTGTCGAGGTAATAGCCGCCGCGGAAGATGCCGTCGTCGGTCCACTCGTGGAGGTTGCCGACCATGTCGTGGACGCCGTAGTGGTTGGTGCAGGCGGTGGCGGTCCCCGTGGGGGCGACCGTGCCCTCCAGCTGGTTCAGCCGCGGATCGTTCATTTGGCTGCCGAAGTGGCCTCCGCCAAAGAGCTTCATGATGGGCGAGACCCGATGCGTGTCCACGCACGCGCCCTTCACGCGCGAGGGGCCGTACGGGTAGCGCGTGTTGTCCGGTCCGCGGCACGCCGCCTTCCACTCGCGCCCATGGCAGAGTCGTTTGCCGGACGCGCCGCAAGCGCGCTGCGCCTCGTACATCGAGGTATACGCTTGCGGCACCACGCCCGCCCGCGAGACGGCGCGCACCCGATGCCTCTTCGGGATCTCGTAGGGGCTGAACGGGACCTCGGTCCCATCCTCGAGCACTTCGACCAAGGAGGCCTCGTACCGGTCCACGCAGGTCTGGCCCACCAGGGTCATCTCCGAAGGGCAGCGCTTCGCCAGCGCTCCGTGCACCCCCTCCGCGGCCTGCGACTCGTCGATTCGCGGCAGCGCCGGGGCGGAAAGTGAGAGCACGCCCGCAAAAACACACGCTCCCAGAATTCGAGACATTACTCGCATCGTCTTACATGTGCGATGCCGCGTATCGTCTGAGCAATTTCACCGCGTGCGTCGCACATTCGCGCGCGGGCGCGCAGCACGGGGGCGCGCGCCCGGCGCATTGGAAACGTTCACGTGAGGTGTGCGTCGTTCATTCGCAGAAGCGCCTTGGCGAGGGTGGGGCGTTCGTCATCCATCGGCGGATGGAATGCGATCCGAAATCGAGGGGACGACCCCGGTCCGAGCTCGCGGAAAGCGCTTATTTCCTAGGCAATTCGTGCGAGCAAGCGAGGTGACGCTTACGGCACATGCGTTGCAAAAGGCCAGCGCGATGAAACACCCCGTCCTCGCCTTCGGCATGGCGATGGTTTTGTGCGCATGTTCTTCCGGAAGCTCGTCCTCGCCCTCGGGCGGAGGACCCGGCCAGGGCGGCGATGGCGGCGCGGATCCGGGGCCGGACACCAGCGGCTCCACGCCCGATCTTCAAGTGAGACCGACCTCGGTTTATTCGGGCTTCGACCAGACGCACACGTTTCGCATCCCCATTGCCGTTTACGGTGCGGGGAAAGATTTGAAGGTCACGCTTTCGGATCCCAGCGCCGCGACCATCGAGCCCGCGGCGCTCAAGGACCCCAAAGGCGATGATGGCAAGTGGTATATCCTCACGGTCAAGAAAGTCGGCCAAACGTCCTTTACGGCGACGGCGGGGGGCCAGAGCGCCCAATCGAGCATCCACGTCGTCGACTATGGGCGCGACCGTTATGCCGCGGGCGAAAAGCGCTACCTGAACGCCGATGGCACCAAGCCGGCCTGCACCAAGTGCCATGGCGGCCAAGATGGGATCGATCACTCGCCGGCCGCGCTGGCCTCGGTGGAGGACAATCGGGTGGAGACGGTGATCACCACCGGCCAGCGCATCTCCGGCGGCCCCATCCCCGATGTGGAGCAGGGCCATCGTTGGGATCCCTCCGAGGATCAGCTCGCGGGCCTCGTCACCTATTTGCGTGCTCTGCCGCCGAAGAACTTCGTGGGCATTCAATAGAGGCAGCTGGAGCGCCACACTGAGGCGCAATGGTTGCCCTGGGCGAGGGCGCTGCGCCTCTCACCCAAACGCTATGCACCCAAGGTGAGCAGCCGGTATGTCGGGCTCTCGGGCAAGGTCCGCAGCAGCGGCAGCGCCACGTTGTAGACGGGTACCCCCGTGTTGGTGCGACCCTCGGGGCAGCCGTGGTGGGCGTGGCCGTGAAAGAGGGCGTCCACCGGGTAGCGGTTCAGCGGCTCGGCCAGGCGCCCGCAGCCGAGGTAGGGGAAAATCTCGACCGGCTCGCCCTCCACGGTATCGCGCACCGGCGCGTAGTGGAGAATCGCCACGCGGCGCTCGGTGCGCAATCGGCTGAGCGCGGACTCCAGCTTGAGCGCCTCGTCGATGGCCTCTTGCACGATGCGCTTGATGGCCGACTCACCCCAAGCGCCGAGGGTTCCGCGGCCGAACCCGCCAATGAACCCTTTGGCGCCGGCGAAGCCGACCCCGCAGATCTCCACGGCCTCGCCGTCCAGAATCTCGATTCCAGCCTGCTCGAGGATCTTGGTGACCTCTTCCGGCTGCCCCGTCTCGTAGTCGTGATTGCCCAGTACGCCGACCTTTGGAATGCGCACCCCCGCCAGCTCTTTCGCCAGGATATGCGCCTCTTCCGATGTGCCGTGATCGGTGAGATCGCCACACAACACGAGGACGTCGGCCCGTTCATTGACGGACTCGAGGAGCGGTGAAATCGAGTGCATCGACGTCTTGCGGCAGTGCAGATCGCCGACGGCGGCGATGCGCACCCGCGCGCGAGGTTTGTCTTCGCTCATGGTGTCTTCCGTTTGCGGGAGGTTGGCGGGAACGGGCGGGAACGGGACTTCCGAGGCCCGAGGTGCAGCAAGAACCTGGCCGAGCGGACCCGAACTTGGCGCGTGGTTTGCGAGAGGGACCGCCGGGCAAAGGGCCCCCACGGAACCCCATGAGCTCACCGTTTCTACGCACACCGCGTTACGAAAACGGCCGAATGCGCGAGCCCCCGCACGCGTCGGCGTCCATTCCGAGCGAGGCATTCTATGCGCGTTGTTTGGAGAGCCTCTCCCACGCCAACGTGGCGTTTTTGGCAGGTGGGTCGTATGCGCTGATGCAGTATTGTCATCTCGTTCGCGAGACGAAGGATCTCGATCTGTTCGTGCGCGAGTCCGATCTGGAGACCGTGCTCGCGGTGCTGCGAAAGTCGGGATGCTGGACGGAGCTGCCGTTTCCGCATTGGCTGGCCAAGGCGCACGCCGGCGAGGATTTCGTCGACATCATTTTCAACTCGGGAAACGGCCTTACCGCCGTGGATGACGATTGGTTCACGTACGCCACACGCACGACGCTCTTCGGCGTACAGGTCGCACTCTGCCCCATCGAGGAGACCATTTGGTCCAAGTCCTTCGTCATGGAGCGCGAGCGGTTCGATGGAGCCGACATCGCTCACCTTATCATGGCGCAAGGGCATCGCATCGATTGGCAGCGCCTCCTTCGCCGATTCGGCTCGCGCTGGCCGGTGCTGCTCGGGCACCTGGTGCTCTACGGCTTCATTTACCCGGACGAGCCGACGATCCCCGCCTGGGTGATGGAGGAGCTCTTTCGCCGCGGCCGCGCCGAGCTGGCGCATCGAAAGAGCACCTCGTCGGGTCGCGATCCCAAGCGCGGGCCCGTGTGCCGTGGCACCTTGCTGTCGCGCGAGCAGTATCTCACCGACCTAGGACGTGGTTTTCAGGATGGGCGACTCCCACCTCATGGAACGATGAACCCCCGCACCATCGCAATCTGGACGGAGGCGATACGAAAGAATCGTTGAGTTTGATTTCTTTCTCCGCGGTTCACCTGCAAGTTCTCGGCATTCTCTAAAATCGCCGCCTGGACAGTGCTTCTGCCACTTCACGCCGGCGCTGAAGCCGCTTACCCTTGTGACTGCGTCAAAGGGAAGAAGGAAGATGCGGACGCGCGGGCCGGAAACCTGTGCGCCTCATCGTCCGCGGGGGGAGATGATGGACAAGGTGCCTTCGGGCGAGTTTCGAGGGGTGGCTGCGTCGCTGGTAGCCACCAGCATGGACCGAACGAGCGACATCGAAGAGCGCGCGCCGGTGCGCCGTCAGCTTCGGTTCCTGGGCGACTTGCGCGAACTGATGGAGAGCCTCGAATCGGCCGAGAGCGCGGAGGGGGCATGCGCGCTCGCGGCCGAGGCGCTCGTCGCGAACGGTCGCGATGTGTCCTGTGTATTCATCTATCTCGTGGACCGCGAGGGGGAGCACACCCGCTTGGTGGCGCGCTGCGGTCCAGGTTGGGTGCATGATGCAACCATCGTCCTACGGCAGAGCGCCTTCTGCGGCGCCACCGAGGTGATCGGCGATTTGGATCGCCACGTGGTCGTGCGCGAGCGCTCCGCCGTGGGTGAGGTGCCGCGCGTGGGGCTCATCGTGCCGGCCAAGGAGCCGCGCGGGGTGATGCCTCGGGCCATCCTGGTCATCGGCCTCTCCGATCTGGACTCGGCGGCTTCGCTCGAGAACGAGCTGTACGCGTTCTTCGATCTGGCGGCCACGCAGCTGGGCAGCCGCATCGGCCGCCTCTATGCGGAAGAGCAGCAGCGCGCCCGCACTGCGTCGATGGCCGCGCGCGACCGCGCCAAGACCGACTTCGTGGGCACCGTGAGCCACGAGTTCCGCACCCCGCTCACCCTCGTCCTCGGCCCCATCGAAGACGCCATCGACGACGAATCCCTCCCCCACGAGCACCGCGCCCGCCTCGCGCTCGTGCGCCGCAACGCCCAGCGGCTCGCCAAGCTGGCCGACTCCCTCCTCGACTTTTCGCGCGTGGAGACCGGCCGGGTCGACGCCATCTTCCACGAGGTCGATCTCCCGGCCTTCACGGCCGATCTCGCGAGCGCCTTCCGTTCGGCCATCGAACGCGCGGGGCTCCGGCTCACCTTGGAGCTCGCGCCGCTGTCGGCGCCGGCGTTCGTGGACCGCGACATGTGGGAGAAGATCGTGCTGAATCTCCTCTCGAACGCCCTGAAGTTCACCTTCGAGGGCGAGATCCGCGTCTCGCTCCAGCAGCAGGGCGGCTGTGTCGAGCTTCGCGTGCGCGACACCGGGAGCGGCATCCCCGAGGCCGAGATCGGGCGCGTGTTCGAGCGCTTCCACCGGGTGCGCGGCGTGCGCTCGAGGACGCACGAGGGCACGGGCATCGGCCTGGCGCTGGTGAAGGATCTGGTGAAAATTCACGGCGGCGACATCGCCGTCGAGAGCCAGCTGGGCACGGGCACGCAGTTCACGGTGACCATCCCCACCGGCTCGCTCCACCTGCCGCAGAGCCGCGTGAGCCGTCAGCAAGCATCGGCGCGCGCCTCGGCCGGCGTGGCCACCTATGTCGAGGAGGCGCTGCGCTGGCTTCCCGGCTCCGAGGAGCGCCACTCCACCTTGCCGCCGCCGTCGTCGAGCATCGTGGGCGTGGGCCCGAGCGCGAGCCGCGCGCGCATCCTCCTCGCCGACGACAACGCCGACATCCGCTCGTACATGACGCGCCTGCTCGGCAAGCACTGGGATGTCACCGCCGTCGCCGACGGCCAAGCGGCGCTCGACAAAGCGCGCGAGCACCGCCCCGACTTGATCGTGACAGACGTGATGATGCCGCGGATGGACGGCTTCGCCTTGCTCCGGGCTATCCGAGAGGACGCGCGGCTCAAGACGACGCCGGTCATCCTCCTCACGGCGCGCGCGGGGCAAGAGTCCACGGTGGAGGGCTTCGCCGCCGGCGCCGACGACTACGTGCTCAAGCCGTTCTCGGCGCGCGAGCTGGTGGCGCGGGTGCGCACGCACCTGGAGCTCTCGCGGGTGCGGCGTCAATCCGAGATGGAGCAGGAGACGGCGCGCACGCACGCCGAGCGCCTCAATCGGATGAAGGACGAGTTTCTGGCCACCGTCTCCCACGAGCTGCGCACGCCGCTGCAGGCCATCTTGGGCTGGGTGAAGCTCCTGAGCGATGGCCAGGTGAAGCCCGAGCGGGTGGCCAAGGCCATCAGCGTCATCGAGCGCAACGCGCGGGCGCAGGCGCAGCTCATCGAGGACATCCTCGATGTGTCGCGCATCATCGCGGGAAAGATCCGGCTCGATTTGAAGCCGGTCGATATGGTGGGCATCATCCACGGCGCCATCGACACCATCCGTCCGGCGGCGCAGAAGAAGCAGGTCGAGGTGGTGTGCACCTTGGGGCCTGCGCTCGGCGGGGTGGTGGGCGACTCCGATCGACTGCAGCAGGTCGTGTGGAACCTGTTGTCGAACGCCGTGAAGTTCACGCCCTCGGGCGGCAAGGTCGCCATCTTCGCCACGGTGAGCCGAGGGCGGGTCGAGATTCGCGTGACCGACACGGGCGAGGGCATCAACCCGGCGTTCTTGCCCCATGTGTTCGAGCGCTTCCGTCAAGCCGATGGCACCACCACCCGCTCCCAAGGCGGCCTCGGTCTCGGCCTGGCCATCGTGCGGCACATCGTGGAGCTCCACGGCGGCACGGTGGAGGCCGACAGCTCCGGGATCGGCATGGGCGCGACCTTCGCCGTGCACCTCCCGGTGCGCACCTTGATGTCCACCGCGCGATTTGCCGATCGCGACTCGGGTACGCACGCCACCGCGGCCAGCATGCGGCGCCTCAGTGGGATGCGCATCATGGTGGTCGACGACGAAGAGGACGCGCGCGACCTGGTGATGGAGGTCCTTCGCGAGAACGGCGCCGAGCCACGCGGCGCGCGGACCGTGTGCGACGCCATGAACATGCTCGACGAGCTCCGCCCCGACGTCATCCTCTGCGACATCGGGATGCCCGTCGACGATGGCTACACGTTGATCCGGCGTCTGCGCGCGCTGGAGGCGGAGCGCAAAACTCCGCCCATTCCGGCTCTGGCGCTCACGGCGTACGCGCGTCATGAGGACAAGCGAAAGGCGCTCGAGGCGGGGTACCATATGCACGTCCCGAAGCCCGTCGAACCGGCTGCCTTGGTGGAGGCCATTGCGCGCTGGTCGTCGCCTTCACACGCGCTGACCATGGAGGATCTGGAGGAGACGGGCACGAAGTAGAGGTATGCTCGCCCTTCGTGGGGGCGACGGGCGGGGCTCGCGAAACGAGGCGTTGGGGGCTGGGCGTATCGGCGCTCGTCGTGGGCGTCGCCGCGTGCTCCGTTTCGGGGCTCACGGGCGGTGCGCCTTTGGATCCGTCGTTCGATGCGTCGGGGGATTCGCCCTCCGGTGCCTCCGACGCGGGGGGCGTGAACCCGGGGTCGAGGGATTCGGGTGGGGACGTGCCCGACGGGTCGGGGCGGTGGTGTGCGCAGGGTACGTATACGTTTTGTGACGACTTCGACGAAGGGCCGTTGGGGGCCATGTGGAGTGGAACGCCCGGGGCGGGTGCGACGCTGTCGCTGGATCCGGCCAAGAACGTTTCGCCGCCGAATGCGCTCCGGGTGGTGTGCGGACCGGATGACCGCCCTTGCAGGCTCGAGAAGACATTGGCGGTCAAATCGCGCATACGGATCGAGCTGGACGTGCTTTTGGCGGCCGCGGGGCAGGGGGTGCATGCGCTCTGGTCGCTCGAAACGTCGGGGCCTACGCAGTCGGTTTCATTGACGTGCGAGCCAAAGGCGAGCCGCACGACGCTCTACGTCTGCCCTTCCGGACGGCCATGTGCGTCGCCTGCGCTCCCTCCGCTCCCCATGAATCGATTCGTTCATATGAAAACCGAAATTCAATTTGGGCCGGCCGGCAGCGTCGCGCATTCGATCGACCGTGATCCGGCGGTTATGAATCCGATGCCGGTGGCTCCGGATTCCTTCGCGGCGATTGTCCTCTATTTGGGCGGTGGGGACGCTACGGGATCGACCAATGATCTCCGCATCGACAATGTGACGGTGGTTCAGGAGTGAACGTTGGAACAGCGAGGAGCCATGACCACGACGCGTTGGACCAAGCTTGCCTCCCGCGGCCCGCGCATCGCGGCGCTGACGATAGGCGTCTTGGTGGCGCCGCCCGCGGCGGCGGACGACGTGAAAGTTCGCTGCGCGGCCGCCTACGAACAGGCGCAGGAGCTGCGGCGTCACGATCGGCTGACCGAGGCGCGCGCGCAGCTCCTCGTGTGCCGTGCGATTTGCTCGACCGCCTTTGCGCTCGATTGCGAACGATGGCGGGCCGAGGTCGATGCGCAGCTGGCGGCGCCCGCGCCGCGCGCGACGTCGCCGGTCGAGGCGCCTGCTGCGTCACCGCCGCCTGTCGGATCGCCGTCGCCGGTGGGGTCACCGTTGCCTGTGGGGTCGCCGTCGCCGGTGGGGTCACCGCCGCCTGTCGAATCATCCGCGGCGCGGGCGCGTAGCGCGGATGCCACCGCGGCGTCTCGCGGGGCCGACGCGAAAACGTCGTCACCTGCGTCCGTGGATGGGGCGAAGCCGTCTGCTTCGCCCGCCGTCTACATTTTGGGCGCCACGGCGATTGCCGCTTTTGGCGTGGCCGGCGGTCTATCGATCAAGGGCCATTTGGACGTGGCGGACCTTCGATCGAGCTGCGCGCCGCGATGCGATCCCCACGACGTGGATGCGGCCACGCGCCTCTACGATATCGCTTGGATTACGGCCGGTGTCGGCGTGGTGTCCGCCGCCGCCGCGATTTTGATTTGGCAGCCGTGGCGGCGCGGTCCTTCCACGACGGGCGCCGCGCCGTTCTCGGTTCGCTTCTGAGCGACGGGTCGCGCGCCTTTCGCGTCTAGAGGCACTCCGGTTTTGCGCGCCTTATCCCTTGCGCATCGAAGTAGTAGTGCGGATTGCAATCCGGCTTCTCCGGCGCGGCGCTGGGCTTGGGGCGAGCGCGCGGTGCGCGATGGACGGCGCTCGACGCGGAAGGCGCCGCCGCGGGCTCTTCGGGCCGCTCGACAGCGGAAGCCGTGGCGGCCGCTGGCTCCGGAGCGCGCGGCGCGTCGACGGCGTGCACCGCGCGCGGCGCGTCGACGGCGTGCACCGCGGCCCGCGACTCGCCGCGATGGCGCACGAAGAGCGCCGTGAGCACCGCCGCGAAGAGCACCGCCAAGCCGAGGACGACCACGGCGCCCGTGCGCCATCCAAGGGACGCCTTGCCCTCGCGCGCCGCATGCGCCGACGCCGGCGGTGTACGCTCATCGGTGAGGGTCGTCGATTCCGCGCCCCCCGCCGCCTTCGCCGCCCCCGCCCTCCCCACGCCCCCCGCCGAGGCCCGCGCCGCTTCCGCCGAAGCCCGCGCCGCTTCCGCCGCGCGATAAAGCGTCATGGGCGCCGTGTCGAGCGGCATCGTCGCAATACGCGCTAGCTCCGCGAGCACATCCAGCGCCGACGCCGGACGATTGTCCCGTTCCCGCGCGAGCAGCTTGGCGACCAGATCCTCCAGCGCCGCAGGAACCCCGGGCCGCAGCTCCCCCACGCGCGGCGCCTCGTGCAGCAGCAATTTGGCGAGCATCGCCATCGGCTCGGGCCCCTCGAACACATTCTTGTTCGTCAGGCAGCGAAAGAGCACGCACCCCAGCGCGAACAGATCGGCGCGACCATCCAGATCCGTCGCGCCGCGCGCTTGCTCCGGCGCCATGTAGCCGACGGTTCCCAGGATCACCCCGGACGTGGTCACGTGGGTCGCAAAGTCGGCGCGCGCGATTCCAAAGTCGGCCAGCTTGGCGCGCGCGAGATCGCCCTCGACGAGCAGGATGTTGTTTGGCTTCACGTCGCGATGAACGATGCCCAGCGCATGGGCCGCCGCCAGCGCCCCCGCAACCCGTTGACCCAGCTCGAGCACGTCTCGAACCGCGAGCAGCGTCCCCTCCGCGCTGGCGCGTGCCAATCGCACATGCAGGCTCTCGCCCTCGATCCACTCCATCGCGAGGTACGGCTCACCCTCTTCCGACACCCCATGGGCGACGTAACGCACCACGGCCGGATGATCGAGGTTTTCCAGCGCGCCCGCCTCGGTCGCAAATCGCTTGATGGTCGAAGGCTCCGTTCTGCGGAGCACCTTCAGCGCAACCGGACCCGCCGAGACCCGATCGAGCGCGCGATAGACGATCCCCATCCCGCCGACGCCCGCCTCTTTCTCGATGAGGAATCGATCCGCGAAGACATCGTCCGGAGATTTTTCCGCAAGCCCGTCCACGAATGCATGGTGCTTGGACTTCAAAATTGCAATCCGAACGTAGCCGAGCGCGGGCTTCGACGAAAGCCACAATCTGGACAGGCGCGCAACATCGGGGGTATCTGGCGCAGCGTACACCGTCTTCGTGGCGGACGGCCATTCACGGAGGAAAATCCATGCGTTCCATTCATCGATTGGCGCACTTCCAAGTGGCAGCCACCGCAGCCGCCGTCGTATTGGCGGCTGCTTTTCAATCCTCACCCGCGAGGGCCGACGGCGGCGCCGGGCTCGACTCCTTGCAGGATGCCGAACGCGAGCCGGCTCCGCTCTCGTTCGATCTCGATAAGGCGACCATCCCCGATCTCGCGCGCATGATGGGCCGCGGCGAGCTCTCGTCGATTCGACTCACCCTCGCCTATTTGCAACGCATCCATCACCTCGACGGCAAGCTCGGATCGGTGCTCTTCATCAACCCTTTGGTGCTCGCGGAGGCAGCCGCCAGCGATGTGCGTCATCGCGCTGGCAAACCGCTCGGCCCCATGGATGGCATTCCCGTGCTGCTCAAGGACAACGCCGATACGGTGGTGATGCCCACCACCGCGGGCTCCCGCGCCTTGCTCGGATCCAGCCCCGCCCGCGACGCCTTCTTGGTCCGTCGCCTGCGCGCGGGCGGCGCCGTGATCCTCGGAAAAGCAAACCTCTCGGAGTGGGCGAATTTCCGCTCCGTCAAGCCGACCTCGGGGTGGTCCGGCGTGGGCGGGCACACGAACAATCCCCATGTGCTCGATCGCAACCCGTGCGGCTCCTCGTCGGGATCGGGCGCCGCGGTGGCCGCCTCGCTGGCCCAAGTCGCCATCGGCAGCGAAACGGACGGATCCATCGTTTGCGCGGCCGGCATGAACGGTGTGGTCGGCCATAAACCGAGCCTCGGCTTGGTCAGCCGCAGCGGCGTGGTCCCGATTTCGGCCGAGCAGGATACGGCGGGGCCCATCACGCGGCACGTGGTCGACTCGGCCATCGCGCTGTCCGTCCTTCAAGCGCGCGATCCCGACGATCCGGCCACGGGCGACTATCCGCGCGACCAGCCCACCAACTATGCCAAGCTCCTCGATCCGAACGCCCTGCGCGGCGCGCGAATCGGCTTGTGGAGCTTGCCCGTGCTCGGCCCCGACGTCGACCGCGTCATGCGCGCCACCGCCGATACCTTGCGCGCGAACGGCGCGACGGTGATCGAGGTCGTACCGCCGTATCAAGATCAACTCGCCGCCGACGAGCTGCCCGCGCTGCTCACCGAGTTCAAACGCGACATCAACGCCTACCTGGCGACGCGAATTGGCGGCCCGCGCACCCTCGCCGATCTCATCGCCTACAACCGCCGCGATCCCGCGGAACGAACCTGCTTTGCCGATCAAGGGCTGTTCGAGCAGGCCGAGGTGGCCCCGCCGCCGAGCGATCCCGGCTACCGCGCGCGCCGTGCGCGGCTCGCCGATCTGTCGCGCCGCTCGATCGACGAGACGTTGGCGAAGTTTCACCTCGACGCGATCGTGGCGCCCACCAATCCGCCTGCTTGGAAAACGGATTGCGTCAAAGGCGATAACGATATCATTCCATCGTCGACACCCGCCGCCATCGCGGGATATCCGCATACCACAGTACCCGCGGGGTTCATCGGGCCGCTTCCCGTGGGCATATCCATTTTCGCGGGCCGCTGGTCCGACGCACGTGTGCTCTCGCTCGCCTCGGCGGTGGAGCGGGTGACGGCCGCGCGCCGCCCGCCGCGCTTCCTACCGACCCTGTAATTTCCACCGCGTGTGGCCGGCTCCTCGAGTGAGTCGGAGCGAGCCGCCCTCGTCGAAACGCACCGGGCTCACCCAATCCGCGCTTCGATGACGTGAATCTGGCCATCGTTCCGAACCGTAAACCACTCCCGAACATGGATGGTCAACCGTCCGATTGGTATTTGCGGTAGTTGGATGTCGAGAAGGTAGTCGGCCACCACGCGGCCATCGTGAACGCTCCACTGCAGGTCCCGGAGGTCGGTGATCAGCCGATACTGTGGGCCAGTGTCGAGGGCATGGCGGATCGTTTCCCCGGAAATACCGGTGAGCAGCCCGTTTTCGATCCGGTATGCAGCCGGCGCCAGCGGCACGTCGCGCGCATCGTGGGTCACGAGCGCGCGAAGGTACGTGTTTGCGGCCGCTATCTGGCAATCGCGGCCGCAGCTCGGTGGCTCCGCGTGAGCTTCGGCGCCGAGCACGAACAGCGCACCGCCGATCATAATTTTCCCCAGCCCCCCGCACATTCTCATGGAGCAAGTATCGCGCATCGGCGCGGCGCACGGGCAGGGGAACGAAAGGTGAAGCAGGCGCGCGCAAAGATTATGCGCGTGCGCCATACGATATTGTATGGCAGTTTCCGATTAACGGGACGATGTGAATCTGACATACTGGGCGGTGATTTTTCATCGTCGAAGGCGCCGTTCGAGGACCGCGCCAAGTTCGTGGTTGGATCCGAGGGGCAAGTGAATGCAGGGCCGCCGGCTCAGGCCCGAGTGGGCGCCGGCAGGGGGAGTCATTCGTGAAGCAAACACGTCGCATTCGGTCGATGGCCGTGCGCGAGCTCGAGCAGTACATCGTGGTGGTTACGGTCCGCACACCCACCAATGCGGACTGGGATCAGTACCTGGAAATTTACCGTTCGGCAGAGACCCGTGCCAAACGGGTGCTGGTCCATTGTTCCGCGCCGCCCAACGCAGCGCAGCGTGTTCGCCTTCGCGATGCCGAGGGTCGAACGCCGTGTCTGAAGGCAGTGATTGCGACAACGCGGGAGGCCCGCATCGCTGCCATTGCCATCAATTGGTTCAACCCGCGAATGCGCATTTTTGGCCGAAACGAAGTCGAGGCCGCCCTCGATTACATCGGCGCCTTCGACGCGGATCGCAAGCTGCTCCACCGCACCTTGGACGAGATGCACGATCAACTCCAGAAGGAGCTCACCAAGCCGGCGCCAAAGCTCTCCCCGCCCATCTAAAATATCGCTAGACGTGTCTTTATGAAGGGCGACGTCAATTTAAACCGTCTAGCGGTTTTTGCTGCGCTGGTGCGCGCGGGGTCGTTCACCGCAGCCGCAGAGCCGCTGGGGCTCACGAAGGCGATGGTGAGCCACCACCTTGCGAGGCTGGAGCGGGAGCTGGGCGTGTCGTTGATGGTGCGCACCACCCGCCGCATGGCCCTGACCGAGGCCGGCGCGGCATTTCACGCCGACTGTGTGCGGATCCTGAGCGAAACGAACGCCGCGATTGCCCGGGTCGCGCAAAATCGCGAGAAGCCGACCGGCACCTTGCGCCTCACGAGCTCCACGGACTACGGCCCCGGGGTGCTCGCGCCGCTTCTGGCGGACTTCATGCGGCGGCACCCGCAGCTGCAGGTCGACTTGGTCATCGGCGACGAGATTCGCGACCTGATTGCAGAGCGCTTCGACTTGGCCATTCGCGTCGGCTGGTTGCGCGACTCCTCGCTGCGCACGGTGCGGCTGGCCGCTTTTCACCAGCTGGTGGTGGCCGCCCCGCATTACCTGACCGCCCGCGGTACACCGCGCACGCCCCTCGAGCTGGCGAACCATGATTGGATTGCCGTGGCGCCGCTGCCCTCCCCCTTGCGATGGACGTTTACGGGGACGGATGGCAACCGGCGCACTGTGCGCATGCGTCAGGTGGCGCAGGCCAACAATGTCGCCGCCGTGAGGGGGCTGGTGATCAACGGCGCCGGCATATCCATTCTGCCCGATTGCCTGATCGGCGACGACGTGCGGCAAGGGCGATTGGTCTCGCTCCTTCCCACGTACCGGTTGCGCGAAGGCGGTATCCACGCCGTGTACCCCGGCCCGCAGGCTCCCCCCAAGGTGCGCCTCTTCATCGAATACCTGCGCACGCGGCTGGCGCAGGCTTAGGCGGATTGCGCGCGCACGGTGTGGGTGATACGAAATCGGCCGTGGGACGGAACCGCGGCCGAGAAACGCAACGCACCAGGCGCCAAAGCGCGCTGGGGAGCGGGCTGCGCGCGTTGGTCGCCACAGCGCGGCTTTTCGCCTGCGCCGTGCTCGTCTTTGCCGTTCTTTGCGGATTTGCGCAGGCGGGCCAGCGTTATTTCTTCTGCGCCCCCATGGGCCTGCTGGTGTCGAACCCCTGCCTTCATGCGGCGGCCGTCGCCACGGAAGGTCGCGCGGTGCAGGACCCCGCCCGCGCCGAGCTTCGGGCGCACCACGTGGATTGTTGCGAAGTGCTCACCATGCCGAGCGTGCCGAACGGCGCCCACATCGACGGCCCCAGCGTACCGGAGGCGCCGCTGGTTGCGCTCGTCTCCGACCTGCAGGGTGAGCAACGTTGCACCGCCGATCCACTATTTGGCATTTGCCATCGGCTGCCGCGGGTCGTGGAACGATGGCGCGTGCCCTTGCCGTCGCCGAGCGCGCAACGCGCACGATTGATGGTCTTTTTGACGTGAGCCGACCCGCGAAGCGCGCGCTTCTCCGGTAGCGCGCTTCGCGCGACATGGGTCGCAGGCGACGTGCCGTCGTCTGCTGGTCGGCGCCAAACGTCAAAAAAGGATTCTCCGATGGATTTTGCTCCGATGTACGGGCGCGCGCGAACGCCGTGGTTCGCGCTCGCGTCCTTGCTTTTGGCCGCCTGCGCGACGGGCGCAAACGGCGCAACGGCTCTTCCGCCGCCTGCTCCGTCTTCTTCTTTTCATCCAACTCGGCTCGCGCCGGACGATTCTGACCAGGTGCTGCGCGGGCCCGTGCTCGAGCGCGCGGCGTACGTGCGCGCGGTGCTGCAGCGCAATGCGAGCATCGAGTCGGCGCGGCAGGGGTGGCGTGCGGCCGTCGCGCGAGCACGGCAGGCCGGGGAGGTCGACGATCCCATGGTGAACGTGGGGATCGCGCCGCTCTCGATAGGCTCCTCGAGCGCACGATTGGGCTACGAAGTCGGTATTCACCAGCGTTTGCCGTGGTTCGGAAAGCGCGCGCTCGAGCGCGACGCGGCGTCCGCCGAGGCGGGGGCGGCGAAGGGCGATTTCGAGGCGACGAAGCGGGAGCTCGCGCTCGCCGCATCGTCGCTCTACGACCAATACTTCGTGACGGTCCGCTCGCTCGCCATCCACGAAGAGCACATTCGACTGATGCGGACATTGCACGCGGGCGCGCTGGCTCAATTCGAAGCCGGGCGGGCGATGGCGCACGATCCGCTGCAAGCGGAGGCCGAGCTCGCGCACCTGGAGCACGACGTCGTCGTCCTCGCCTCCCGGCGCGACGTCACCGTGGCGCAGATGAACGAGCTTTTGCACCGCGCGCCGGAGCTTCCGCTGCCCTCGCCGCCGAACGAGCTCGCCTTGCCCCCCGCGCCGTCCGTCGCGCAGGCTGCGCGCGATGTGCGCGACGGGCGCGACTCGGAACGCCTTCGCGAGGAGGCGCTCGCGCGACGTCCGGAGATCACCGCCGCCCGCGAGCGCGAGCGCGCCGAGGTGGCCCGCGCCGAGCGCGGTCGCCGCGAGTATTACCCCGATGTCACCGTCTCCACCTCGTACAACGCGATGTGGGATATGCCGGAGCACCGCTGGATGGTGGGCCTCGCCTTTCCATTGCCCATCCAAACCGGTCGCCGCGCGGGTGCCGTCGACGAAGCCGACGCGGCGCGCGCGCGCATGGCGAGCGAGGTCGCGCACCTTCGGGATATGGCGCGCACCCAGGTGTTCGTGGCCGTGAAGCAGCTCGAAGAGTCGGAGCACCTGGTGCGCTCGTTCGAAGCGCGGCTTTTGCCGGTGGCGCGCAGCCAGATCGACGCCGCACGCGCCGGCTTCGTCGCATCGCAAAGTTCGTTTTCCGCGGTCATCGAGGCCGAGCGGGGTTTGCGGAGGGCCGAGCTCGAATACCAAGTAGCGCGCGCCGATTGCGACCGACGCCATGCGGAGCTCGAGCGCGCGCTGGGGCGCATTCCGGGTCTCGGCGAGCCCGGACAAATCCGAATCCGCGGAGAGGAGGCCGTACGATGAGCGCTCGACCCTTTTCGCCGTTGCGGCGGCGCGTGCTCGCGCTCCTCGCGGTCGCAGGTGGCTTTGCCCTCGTGGCCCGCTTCCAGGATCGCGATGGCCGCGCCGCCGCGATCGATCACTACACGTGCTCGATGCACCCCTCGGTCAAGCAGCCGGGGCCCGGCAAGTGCCCCATCTGCGGCATGAACCTGGTGCCGGTCGCGAAGGACACGAAGGACGCGTCCAACGCGAAAAATGCGAAAGACGCAAAGGACGCGAAGGACCCGCAGGCCAGCACGGTGACCCTCGACGACTCCCGCCGCCAACTCATCGGCGTGCGCACGGCGCCCGTCACCGTCGGCCCGATGCGCACCACCTTCCGCGCCGCGGGCCGCGTCGCCTACGACGAGTCACGGCTCGCCGACGTGAACCCGCGGGTGCGTGGCTGGATCACGCGCCTCATGGCGAGCCAGCCGGGGCAACCCGTCGGCAAAGGCCAGCCCCTCTTCGAGATGTACAGCCCCGAATCGTACAACGCGCAGCACGATCTCCTGCTCGCCCTGCAGGCGTCGAACGCCCCCCTCGTCCACGCCGCGCGCCAAAGGTTGCGCCTCCTCGGTATGGACGATGCGCAGATCGACGCCATGGCCAAAAAGGGCGCGCCCGCCGAGAGCATCACCGTGCTCTCGCCTGCGAGCGGCTTCATCGCCGAGAAGAACGCCGTCGAAGGAGCCTCGATCGAGCCCGGCACCCGCGTCTTTCGCATCGCCGCGCTCGATCGCGTCTGGATCGAAGCCAACGTCTACGAAGCCGATCTCGTGCACGTGCGCGTGGGGCAGCCCGTCGAGGTCATCCTCGACCACGCGCCCGATCGCACCTACGACGCCAAGGTCGCGTCGATCGACCCGTCCCTCGACGCCAAAGCGCGCACGGGGCGGGTGCGCGTGACGGTCGCCAATCGCGATCTCGCGCTCCGCCCCGAAATGTACGCGACCGTCGAGCTGGGGGCGGACATGGGCACCCGGCTCCAGGTGCCCTCGGCCGCCGTCGTTTACACCGGCCCGCGAAGGCTCGTGTTCCTCGATCGCGGCGAGGGCCGCTTCGAACCGCGCGCGATCCGGATCGGCGCCGAGGCCCATGGGATGTACGAGGTGCTCTCGGGCCTGCAAGCCGGCGATTCCGTGGCCGTCTCCGGCGTATTTCTCATCGCCGCCGAGGCCCGCATCCGCACGGCCGCGGCCTATTGGGAGAACGCCTCCGACGCGGGGGACGAGCCGTGAGCGAGCCTACCCACGCCCATACGGGCCTCATCGCGCGCATCATCGCGGCCAGCGCGCGCAGCCCGTTCTTGGTGATCCTCGTCGCCTTCGCCGCCGCGGCATGGGGCTGGGTGTCGCTGCAAAAGGCGCCGCTCGACGCCATCCCCGATCTCTCCGACGTCCAGGTCATCGTCTTTACGGAGTGGATGGGGCAGAGCCCCGACCGGGTCGAGGACCAAATCACGTATCCCATCTCCTCGGCGCTGCTCTCGGCGCCCAAGGTGGAGGCGGTGCGCGGAACTTCGATGTTCGGCATGTCCTTCGTCCATGTCATCTTCCGCGAAGGGACGGACATTTATTGGGCGCGAAGCCGGGTGCTGGAGTCCATGAGCGCCGTTCGCGCCAAGCTGCCGCAGGGCACGAACCCCACCTTGGGCCCCGACGCCACGGGCGTCGGTTGGGTCTTCGAGTATGCCCTGGTCGACAAAAGCGGCAAAAACGATCTCGCCGAGCTGCGCGCCCTTCAAGATTGGAATATCCGTTATGCGCTCGCCAGCGTGCCCGGCGTGGCCGAGGTCG
This sequence comes from Sorangiineae bacterium MSr11954, assembly GCA_037157815.1. NCBI lineage: Bacteria > Pseudomonadati > Myxococcota > Myxococcia > Myxococcales > Pendulisporaceae > Pendulispora > Pendulispora albinea. Next base: position 9,162,221 of record CP089984.1, on the reverse strand, counting down.
CGAGCGTGGGCGGTTACGTGAAGCAATATCAAGTCAATGTGGATCCCCAGGCGCTGCTCGCCCGCGGGGTCACCATGGATGACGTGGTCCGCGCCGTGCGCGATTCGAACCAGGAGGTGAGCGGGCGCGTCCTCGAAATTGCCGGCCACGAACACGTGATTCGAGGGCGCGGCTATGTGCAAAAGACGAACGATATCGCCCAGAGCCCCATCCGCGTCGTGGACGGAACGCCCATTCGGGTCAAGGACGTCGCGCACGTGCAGCTCGGCCCGGACATGCGGCGCGGGCTCACGGAGCTCAATGGCGAGGGCGAGGCGCCCGGCGGCATCGTGGTCATGCGCTATGGCGAAAATGCGCTGACCGTGATCGACGCCGTGAAGGAGCGCATTTCGGAGATCGAACGAGGTTTGCCCGAGGGGGTTCGCATCGTCGTCACCTACGACCGGTCGCAGCTCATCGACGAGGCGGTGAGCACGCTCCGGCGCACCCTCGTCGAAGAGATGATCGTCGTCAGCGCGGTCATTTTCATCTTCCTGCTGCACGCGCGAAGCGCCCTCATTCCGATTCTCACGTTGCCCATCGGCGTCTTGCTCGCCTTCATTCCCATGCTTCACCAGAATTTGACGGCGAACATCATGTCCCTCGGCGGCATCGCCGTGGCCATCGGCGCCATGGTGGACGCGTCGATCATCCTGATCGAAAACATCCACAAGAGACTCGGCGAGGAGCGCGACGCGTATCCAGGGCAAGGCACGGAGGGCCGCGAATCACGGACCCGTGTGCTCATCGCGGCGATGCAGGAGGTCGGCCCCTCGGTCTTTTTCTCCTTGCTCGTCATCACCGTGTCCTTCCTCCCCGTCTTCACCTTGGAGGCCACGGAGGGGCGTCTTTTCAAGCCGCTCGCCTTCACCAAGACGTACTCCATTGGCTTCGCGGCCATCCTCGCCATCACCCTGACCCCCGCGCTGGCCGTTCTCCTCATCCGCGGCAAGGTGCACGACGAAACGAAAAATCCCATCAACCGCTGGCTCACCGCGCTCTACGCGCCCGTGGTTCGCTTCGTGGTCGCGCACCGCGGGAAGGTCGTCGCGGCCGCCCTCGTCACCATGGCGCTCACGGTTCCGGCCGCCCTAGGCCTGAGCAGCGAGTTCATGCCGCCGCTCAACGAAGGCGTCCTCCTCTACATGCCCACGGCGCCACCCGGCATGTCCGAAAACGAATCGGCGGTGGTGCTCCAAGCCATCGATCGCGAGCTCATGAAGTTCCCCGAGGTGCTGAGCGTCTTTGGCAAACAAGGGCGCGCGGAGAGCGCGACCGACCCTGCGCCGCTCGGCATGGCGGAGGTGCACGTCGTCTTGAAGCCGCGCGATCAATGGCGAAAGGGGCTGACGTGGGACGCGCTCGTTCGCGAGATGGACGAGAAAATGCGCTTCCCCGGTATGCCCAACGTCTGGTGGATGCCGATTCAAACGCGGACCGAAATGCTCGCCACCGGCGTGCGCAGCCCCCTCGGCATTCAAGTCTTCGGCGACGATCGCGACACCATCGAGAAGGCGGCCCTCGCCATCGAGCGCGCCGTGGCCGGCATTCCTGGCACCCGCAGCGCCTTCGCCGAGCGCGGCGTCGGCGGCTTTTATCTCGATATCGACGTCAAACGCGAAGAGGCCGCGCGCCACGGGCTCTCCGTTCGCGACATCGACACGGTCGTGGCGCAATCGATCGGCGGCGAAAATGTCTCGGAGACGGTCGAGGGGCGCCGGCGTTTTCCCATCAATGTGCGCTATGCGCGCGAGTTTCGCGACGAGCCCGAGCTCTTGGGCCGCGTCCTGGTCGCGACCCCCGAGGGCGGCCCTATCCCACTTTCGCAGGTGGCCACCGTTCGAAGCGTCTTGGGACCGCCCATGATCCGAAGCGAAGGCGGGAGGCTCGTCGGCTTCGTCTTCGTCGACACCGAAAGGCCCATCGCCGATTACGTGGCCGAGGCGAAGAACGTCGTGGGCGCCGCCGTCCAGCTGCCGCCGGGGACGCGGATCGCGTGGGTCGGGCAATTCAAGTACTTCGAGCGCGCCAAGGAGCGGCTGAAATGGGTCGTCCCGCTCACCTTGGGGATCGTCGCGCTGCTTCTCTACATGAACACCCAATCGGCGACGGAGACCTCGATGGTGCTGCTCGCCGTTCCGTTCTCCTTGGTGGGGGCCGTGTGGCTCCTCTACCTTTTGCACTACCATGTCAGCGTGGCGGTATGGGTGGGCATCCTCGCGCTGGCCGGCCTCGACGCGGAGACCGGCGTGGTGATGCTCCTCTATCTCAAGCTCGCCCACGATCGGTATGCGCGCGAGGGGCGCCTCCGCACCCACACGGATTTGCGCGAGAGCATCGTCGAGGGGGCGGCCAAGCGCCTTCGGCCGAAGCTGATGACGGTGGCCACCATGATCCTCGGCCTCGTCCCGGTGCTGTGGAGCACCGGGACGGGCGCCGATGTGATGAAGCGCATCGCGGCGCCCATGGTGGGCGGGCTGGTGACGTCGTTCGTGCTGGAGCTCACCGTGTATCCCGCCCTCTTTGCCATCTGGAAGTCGCGCGCGCTGCCTATTTCGAGCGCGCGTCCAGTGCGAGATTGAGCGCGAGCACGTTGACGCGGGGCTCGCCCAGAATGCCGAGATCGCGCCCCTCGGTGTTCTGGGCCACGAGCTCGCGCACGCGCGCCTCGGGGATCCCGCGGGCGCGCGCCACCCGGCCTACTTGGTATTCGGCCGCCGCCAGGCTGATATGCGGATCGAGCCCGCTCCCCGAGGCGGTCGCCAGATCGACGGGGATCGGCGCTTCGTTCCCCGGATCGGCCTCGCGCAGCGCATCGATGCGCGCCTGGGCGGCCTTGGTCAGCGCCTCGTTGGTGGGGCCCAAGTTGGAGCCGCTCGAAGCGCCCGCATTGTACGCTACGGGCGACGTCGCCGATATGCGGCCCCAGAAGTGCTTCGGATCCTCGAAGGGCTGGCCCACGAGGCGCGAGCCCACGACCTTTCCATCGCGCACGATCAGGCTGCCCTCGGCTTTGTCCTTCATGGCGACGTGCGCGATGCCCGTCACGAGCAGCGGATACGCGAGCCCGGTGATGAGGCTCAGGATGATCAGCATCCCGGTGGCCGTGAGGGCCTGCTGGCCAAAGCTCGGCTGCGGATCGGTTTGTGTTTGCTGGGAGGTCACGGTGGCGCTCATGTTCGATACCTCGATTGCGCGATCAGGTGAGGTGCAGGACGACGAGGACGAGATCGATCAGCTTGATCCCGATGAAGGGGACCACCACGCCGCCGAGCCCGTAGATGAGAAGATTGCGCTTCAAGAGCGCGCTGGCGCCGATGGGGCGGTATGGGATCCCGCGGAGCGCCAGCGGAATCAGGAAAATGATGACCAGCGCATTGAAGATCACCGCGCTCATGATGGCGCTGCCCGGGGTGGCCAGGTGCATCACGTTCAGCCTGCCGAGCTGCGGGTAGGTGACCGCAAACGCCGCCGGAATGATGGCGAAGTACTTTGCAATGTCGTTGGCGATGCTGAATGTGGTGAGCGCGCCGCGCGTCATCAGCATTTGCTTTCCAATCTCGACGATCTCGATCAATTTGGTCGGGTTCGAGTCGAGATCGACCATATTTCCGGCTTCTTTGGCCGCCTGCGTGCCCGAGTTCATCGCCACCGCCACGTCGGCCTGGGCGAGCGCGGGGGCGTCGTTGGTGCCGTCGCCGGTCATGGCGACCAAGCGCCCGCCGGCTTGGTGCTCGCGGATCAATTTGAGCTTCGCCTCCGGGGTGGCCTCGGCGAGGAAGTCGTCGACCCCCGACTCGGCGGCGATGGCGGCGGCCGTGAGCGGGTTGTCGCCGGTGATCATCACCGTCTTGATCCCCATGCGCCGCATCTCTTGGAAGCGCTCCTTGATACCGCCCTTGACGATGTCCTTCAGCTCGATGACGCCGACCACGCGCGCGCCGTCGGCGACCACCAGCGGCGTACCGCCCTTCTTCGAGACCTCTTTGACCGTGCTCTGAACGGCCTCCGGGAACGCGGTTCCCTTGGCGCGCACATAGGCCTCGATGGCCTCCGACGCCCCCTTGCGCAGCTGCCGTCCCTCGGCGTCGACGCCGCTCATGCGCGTCTGCGCGGTGAAAGGAACGAAGACGGCGTTCAAATCATGCAAATTGCGCTCGCGAAGTCCGTATTTCTCTTTGGCGAGGACCACGATGCTGCGGCCCTCGGGGGTCTCGTCGGCCAGGGAGGAGAGCTGCGCGGCGTCGGCCAGCTCGGCCTCCGACACCCCGGGGGCCGGGTGGAACTTGGTGGCTTGGCGGTTGCCGAGGGTGATGGTGCCGGTCTTGTCGAGCAGCAGCACATCGACGTCGCCCGCCGCCTCCACCGCGCGGCCGGAGGTGGCGATCACATTGGCTTGGATCATCCGGTCCATACCGGCGATACCAATGGCGGAGAGCAGCCCGCCGATGGTGGTCGGAATGAGGCACACCAAGAGGGCGACGAGCACGGTGACGGTGACCGGTTGCCCCGATCCCGCCGCCTTGACGCTGAAGAGCGAGAACGGCAGCAAGGTCACGGTGGCCAGCAAAAAGACGATGGAGAGCACGGCCAAGAGAATGTTGAGCGCAATTTCATTGGGCGTCTTTTGGCGTTTGGCGCCCTCCACCATCGAGATCATGCGATCGAGGAAGGTCTCGCCCGGGTTTGCGGCCACGCGCACCACGATCCAGTCGGAGAGCACCGAGGTGCCCGCGACCACCGCGCTTCGATCGCCGCCGCTCTCGCGGATGACCGGCGCGCTCTCCCCGGTGATGGCCGCCTCGTTCACCGACGCGACGCCCTCGATGATCTCGCCGTCGCATGGAATGTCGTCGCCCGCCTCGATGAGCACCACGTCTCCTTTTCGGAGGGTGGACGAGGATACGACCGTGGCCTTGCCCTCGCGCCGGGGCTCGGAGAGCTTCTTCGCCGGGGTGTCCTTGCGCGCATTGCGAAGGGCATCGGCCTGCGCCTTGCCGCGGCCCTCGGCCATGGCCTCCGCGAAGTTTGCGAAGAGCACGGTGAACCAGAGCCACGCGGAGATGCCGAAGATGAAGCCCGCCGGCGCCTCCCCCGTGCCCACCAGCGCCTGCACGAAGAGCAACGTGGTGAGCACGCTCCCCACCAAGACGACGAACATGACGGGGTTCTTGATTTGATGTCGTGGATCGAGCTTCAAGAACGAGTCGACGATGGCGCGTTCGACGATGTTCGCCTCGAACAGCTTGCGCGGCGCCGCGCCGCCGCGGGCGACGGGGATGCCCGCGCGCGCTTGGGCGTGTGCTTCTTTTTTGCCGGAGGCCGCGATGAGCGAAAGCGAAGGACGCGCCGAGGGCGGGGCCTCGGGGATCGAGGGGGTCAGCGAAGATTTATCGTGCGTATTCATGATCAAGACCCCATGGCGAGGAGGTGCTCGACGATCGGGCCGAGCGCGAGGGCCGGAATGAAGGTGAGGGCGCCCACCAGGACGATGGTGCCGACGAGCATGGCCACGAACAGCGGCGTGTGGGTCGGCAAGGTGCCGCTGGTATGCGGGACGATCTTCTTCTTCGCGAGCGAGCCGGCGATGGCGAGCACCGGCACGATGAGCCAGAAGCGCGAGCCGAACATGCAAATACCGAGCAGCGTATTGTAGAAAGGCGTGTTGGCCGACAGCCCGCCGAACGCGCTGCCGTTGTTGTTCGAGGCGGAGGAGACCGCGTAGAGGATCTCGCTGAAGCCGTGCGCGGAGGGGTTGAATACCCCTCTTTGGCCCGCCTCCGTCATGCACGCGACCGCGGTGCCGATGAGCACCAGGGAGCCGGGCACCAAAATGACGATGGACGCCATCTTCATCTCGTAGGCCTCGATCTTCTTACCGAGGTATTCCGGCGTGCGCCCCACCATCAGGCCCGCGATGAAGACGGCGATGATGGCGAACATGAGCATGCCGTAGAGGCCGCAGCCGACGCCGCCGAAGATGATCTCGCCCAGCTGCATCAGCCACATCGGCACCAAGCCGCCGAGCGGGGTAAACGAGTCGTGCATGGCGTTGACGGAGCCATTGGAGGCCGCGGTGGTCGCGGTCGCCCAGAGGGCCGAGTTCGCGATGCCGAAGCGCACCTCTTTCCCTTCCATGTTGCCGCCGGACGAGAGCGCGCTCGCCGCTTGATCGATGGGGAGGCTCGCCAGCATGGGATTTCCCGCCTGCTCCTGCGACGCGCAGAAGAAGAGCAGGGGCACGAAGACCACGAACATGGCGGCCAGCACCGCCCAACCCTGCCGCGGATCGCCCACCATCTTTCCAAAGGTGTGGCAGAGGCCCGCCGAGATGATCAAAATGGCGAACACCTCGAGGAAGTTCGAGAGCCCCGTGGGGTTCTCCAGCGGGTGCGCGGAGTTGACGTTGAAAAAGCCTCCGCCGTTGGTGCCCAGCTGCTTGATGGCAATTTGCGAGGCGGCCGGGCCGAGCGCGATCACTTGATCGACGACGCTCTTGCCATCGGCGTCTTTGGTCCCTTCGACCAGGGTGGCCGACGCGTAGCTGCCAAACGTCTGCACGACGCCTTGCGAGACCAGGGCCAGCGCAAGGACGATGGAGAGCGGCACCAAGACGTAGAGCGTGCTGCGTACCAGATCGGACCAGAAGTTGCCGATGGTCGACGCGGTCCTCCGCGTGAAGCCGCGCAAAAGGGCGACCAGCACCGCCATGCCCACCGCCGCCGAAACGAAGTTCTGCACGGTGAGCCCCATCATCTGCGTGAAGTAGCTCAGGGTCGTTTCGCCGCCGTAGCCCTGCCAATTCGTATTGGTCCCGAAGCTGATGGCCGTGTTGAACGACGAGTCGGGGGTGACGGCGCCGAGGGCTTGCGGGTTGGCCGGGAGGACCCCCTGCACGCGCTGCAGAACATAAACGACCAGAATACCGACCAGGTTGAAGAGGAGGACCGCGACCGCATAAGTCTTCCACGTCATTTCCCGCTTTGGGTCGACGCGAAGAACGCGGTACGTGAGGTTTTCGAGCGGTCCGAAGATCTTTTGCGCGAACCGCGCCTCTCCCATGTAGACGCGGGCCATGTAGTCGCCGAGCGGCTTGGATACGGCTGCGAGGAGCACGCAGTACAAGACGAGCTGCAAGATGCCGCTGGTCGTCATCAGAACTTCTCCGGCTTGAGCATGGCGAACGCTAGATAAATGAAGAGCGCGACCGATAGGACTGCGCCCACGGTGTGAAAGATGGACATGGAGAGCTCCTGGTTCGTCAGACCCGTTCGCAAAGGTGCATGAGCGCGAGCATGGAGCCGAAGAGCGCCAAGGTGAGGCCGATGAAGATGATGTCCATGGACCGAAGTTCCTTCTCTCGTTTTCTACGGGGTAAGCTGCTTCTGCTGCTTTGTGCGAAACGCGAGCGCAACGTAGGTCCGCGCGAATCAAGACTGCATAAAGAGCGCACGACCCTGCGTTAAGATTGGATCAAGACGGAGCCGAACGGTACGATCCGAGCCCTCCCACGAGCCCACCTCGATCGATGCTTGCTCCTCGAACGCCGGTGGCTGAAGCAGCCTGGCGGCTTAACGCGTTCTTGATCCGCGAACGCCTAGCGTGCGCGGCGTGTTTACTCTTGCTCACACGCGCCGATCCCGCGTCTCCCAAGGATCCTTTCTGTTCGCCGTCTTGCTCTCCTCGGCTGCGCACGCGCAGGAGGTCGCGCCCCCCGCCGCGCCCGCGCCACCCGCACCGGCCGAGCCCGCGACCCCGGCACCCCAGCCCGCAGCGCCCGCGCTGCCATCCGTAAAGATTACGCCCTTTGGTTACGTGGAGGGCTATTTCGCTTACAACTTCAACCGGCCGTCGAACGGAATTACCAATTTCCGCGGCTTCGACAACCGGCACGACTCGTTCACCCTCTCCAACGCTGCGCTGGGCGCGAACCTCGAGGCGGGGCCGCTCGGCGCGCGCATCGTCATGCAGATCGGCTCCACGCCGAGCACCTATTACCTTGGCGAGCCATCCCTCCCGGGGAGCGGCTCCGTCAACGCGAGCGGACCGGAGCTATGGAAATACCTGCAAGAAGCGTACGTTTCGTACAAGGCACCGGTTGGACGCGGGCTTCAGTTTCAGCTCGGGTTGTTCGCCTCGCCGATCGGTTACGAAGTGTTGGCCGTCAAAGACAACTGGAACTGGTCGCGATCCAACCTGTTCTTCGGGCTTCCATTTTATCACGCCGGCCTTCGCGCGACCTACGAGTGGACGAACGAGCTCTCGTCCACGATCGCCGTCTTCAACGGCTGGAACAACGTGGTCGACAACAACGAAGAAAAGAGCCTCCAGGCCAATGTCACATACAAATTACCGGATAAGCTCCTGGTCCAGCTCCTGTACTTCGGCGGCATCGAGCGCTCGTCCGGGGCCCCCGAAGGCCGTTATTGGCGCCATCATGTCGACGCCATCGCGCAGTACGACGCCACCCCCTGGCTCTCGGTGGCCGGTCAAGCCGATTACGGCTGGGAGCCGAACCGCTTTGGAACGGCGCGCTGGGTCGCCGGCGCCCTCTACGCGCGCGTAAAGCCGATGAATCGCGTGTACGTCGCGCTGCGCGGCGATCGCTTCCACGAGCACCTGGCCACGTCCAGCGCGGGCTCCAGCTCGCCGCTCTTTTGGGGCGGGGTCGAGTGGGTCAGCTCGACCACCGCCACCCTCGACATTCGCCCGCACGATCAGCTCTCGCTTCGCCTGGAGTACCGCCGCGACATGGCCGACGCGCCGCTCTTCTATGGCCGCCATGTCCAAGGCGATGGAAGCGCCGCGAACCCGTACGTGGCCAGCGAGGACACGCAGGACACGGTGCTCTTCGGCGCCACGGCTTGGTTCTAATGCGAGTATGCACGCCATGCCCGAGCCCGCGGCCGGACGCGATTCAGCGCGCGGGGATGCGCAACGTGATCGACGTCCCGTGCTCGAAGCCCTCGGTGCGGCTGTCCACGTCGATGGATCCCCCGTGGGCGGTGACCACGTCGTGGATCAACTTCAGCCCCAAGCCGGCGGCGTGCGTCTTTCCGGTCGCGCGCTGAAAGAGCCAGGGCACTTTGTCCTCCGGGATACCGGGGCCGTCGTCTTGGACCGACAGGATCACTTCCCCGGTCCCGGGCGCGTAATCCAGGTAGACGTGAATGGATCCTCCCGGCATGAGCCGCGTCCCCGGCCGCGTGTAGCGAAGCGCATTTCCCGCCAAGGTCGCGATGGCCCAGGCGATTTTCTCGGGATCGATGCGCGCGGCGGGCGGCACCTCGTCGGTCGTGTGGATTCGAAATTCGATGTCGAGACGGGCCGCCTGGTCGGCGAGCGCCTCGAGGCTCGAGGCGAGGAGCTCCCGCAGATCGGTGAGCGCACGGCGTAATGGAATCGCTTCGAGACGTCCTGGGCCCGCGGCCGTCTCCGTCGTCGTGGCCATCTGCTCCGTCATGATATTCATCTTAGCCGAGGCGAGCTGCCGTTCCACCACAGCACGCTGTGACTCTTAATGTCTTTTTTATGCCGAGCGGGGTCGGCGCGCCGATCGATCTTTGGACTTCATCGCATTATGCTCGCGGCCACATGAGCGACGGCCGTCCCGACCCCGATCTCCTCCTGCAGCGCGTGCGGGAAGAGGAAACGCGAGCCAAGAGCGGCAGACTCACCATCTTCTTTGGAGCGGCCCCCGGCGTGGGAAAGACCTACGCGATGCTCGAGGCCGCGCGGGCGGAGAGCGCCAACGGGCGCGACGTGGTGGTGGGCGTGGTCGAGACCCATGGCCGCTACGACACGGCGGCGCTCCTCTTGGGGCTCGAGATCCTCCCGCGCCGCACCATCGTGCACCGCACCGTGGAGCTCGAGGAGCTCGACCTCGATCACGCGCTCACGCGCCGCCCCGGGCTCCTTTTGGTCGACGAGCTCGCGCACACCAACGCGCCCGAGATGCGGCATACGAAGCGCTGGCAGGACGTGGTGGAGCTGCTCGACTCGGGCATCGACGTCTTCACCACCCTCAACGTGCAGCACGTCGAGAGCCTGAAGGACGTGGTGGCGCAGATCACGCACGTCATCGTCGCCGAGACGGTGCCCGACTCGATCCTCGACCGGGCCGACGACATTCGGGTCATCGATCTCCCGGCCGACGAGCTGCTCGAGCGCATGCGCGACGGCAAAATCTACGTGCCCGAGCAGGCGCGCCGCGCGGTCTCCAACTTCTTCCGCAAAGGAAATTTGATCGCGCTGCGCGAGCTCGCCCTCCGCCGCACGGCCGAGCGGGTCGACGCGCAGATGCGGCTCTGGAAGCGGGAGCACGGCATCGAGCGCGTGTGGCCGGCGGGCGAGCGCGTCTTGGTGTGCGTGAGCCCGAGCCCCACCTCCGCGCGCCTGGTGCGCGGCGCGCGCCGCCTCGCCAGCTCGCTCCACGCGGATTGGATCGCCGTCTATGTCGAGACCCCCGCGTCGCTCCGCCAGAGCACGGAGGACAACCGGCGCGTGGCCGCCAACCTGCAGCTCGCGCAGCAGCTCGGCGCCGAAGCGGTGACCATCACGGGGGCCAAGGCCGCCGAGGCCGCGATGGTGTACGCGCACCAGCGCAACGTGACCCGCGTGGTGGTGGGAAAGCCGACCCACTCGCGCTGGCGCGATCGCTTGAAGGCCTCGTTCCTCGACGAGATCGTGCGCCACAGCGGCGACGTCGACGTGTACGTCCTCTCCGGAGAGCAAAAAAACAATGGCTCCGCGCGCGGCGAGCGCGCCCCCGCGCCGGAGCACTCGGAGCCCACCGGCTACGTGGCCGGCGCCGTCGCGGCCATCGTGGCCACGGGCATCTCGACCCTGATCTTTCGCGGCGCCCTGCCCGCGCAGCTCCCCGATACGGTGATGGTCTACCTGCTCGGCATCGTGCTCGTCTCCATGCGTTTCGGCTTCGTGCCGTCGATGGTGACGGCGGTGGTGAGCGTCGTCTGCTACGACTTTTTCTTCATCCCGCCGTATTTCGCGTTCGCCGTGGGCGATTTTCGGCACCTCATGACCTTCGGCGTGATGCTCCTCGTCGCCGGCATCATCAGCCGGCTCACCACGCGCGTGCGCGAACAGGCCGCGTCCGCGGGCGATCGGGAGCGCCGAACCGCGAGCCTCTACGCCATGAGCCGCGAGCTGGCCACCGCCAAGACCTTGGAGCAGGTGGTGGCCACCGGCACCCGGCACGTGGCCGACGTCTTCCACGTGAAGGCCGTCATCTTGCGGCCATCGGGGCGCACGAACACGGAGCGCGTGGGAAGGCTCGTACCCATCGCGCACGAGGTGGCGACGTTCGAGCTCGACGACAAGGAAGAAGGCGTGGCGAGCTGGGTCTGGCAGCATGCGCAGCTCGCGGGCACCGGCACCGACACCTTGCCCTCGGCGCGCGGACTGTATCTCCCCATCCGCGCCTCGCGCGGCGTGCTCGGGGTGCTCGGCGTAAAGCCCGATAGCCCCGAGCTGCTGCTCGATCCGCAACGGCGCCAGCACCTGGAGGCGTTCGTGAGCCAAATCGCCGCCGCCATGGAGCGCGCCGAGCTCGCCGAGGAGGCGCAGCGCGCGCGCGTTCAGGTCGAGTCCGAGCAGCTCCGCAACGCGCTTCTCAGCTCCGTTTCACACGATCTGCGCACCCCGCTGGCGGTGGTGACGGGGGCGGCCAGCACCTTGCTCGAGGGGAACGTGGGCGGCGACACGCGCCGCGAGCTCACGGAGACGATCCTGCACGAGAGCGACCGCCTCGCCCGTCTGGTGCGCAACCTGCTCGACGCCACGCGCCTGGAGGCGGGCTCCCTTCGCGTGCACAAAGAGTGGCAGCCGCTGGAAGAGGTCGTCGGCTCCGCCCTGCACCGGCTCGATTCGGCGCTGGTGGGACGCTCCATCTCGACCGATTTGCCGGGCGATTTACCCCTGGTCGCCCTCGATTCCGTGCTCATCGAGCAAGTGTTGGTGAACCTCCTCGAAAATGCTGCAAAATACACTCCACCGCATGCACCGATTGCCATCGAAGCGCGAGCGCGCATCCAAGAAAGCGAAGTTCAAGTGACGGTCGCCGATCGCGGTCCCGGCATCTCACCGGGTGAAGAGGAACGAATTTTCGAAAAGTTTTTTCGCGCTCAACAGAACACGACCGGCCTCCGGGGCGGCGCGGGCCTGGGGCTCACGATCTGCCGCGGCATCATCGCCGCCCATGGTGGCCGCATCTGGGCCGAGAACCGTGACGGCGGCGGCGCCTTCTTTCACTTTACGCTGCCCATCGAGGGAGAGCCGCCCAGGCTGGAGCTTTCGCCATGACCGAAGTCATCCCGCGCATTCTGGTGGTGGAAGACGAGCCGCAGATGCAAAAATTCCTTCGAGCCTCGCTGACGAGCCACGGATACCGAGTGGTTGAATCTGCCACCGGTGGCGACGGTCTCATGCAGGCCCAGACGCATAATCCCGATTTGGTCCTCCTCGATTTGGGGCTGCCCGACATGGATGGACTCGAGGTCACCAAAGGGCTCCGCGCGTGGACGGCGACCCCTATCATCGTCATCAGCGCGCGCGGCCAAGAGGAGGACAAAATCCGCGCGCTCGACGAGGGCGCCGACGACTATCTGACGAAGCCTTTCAGCACGGGCGAGCTGATGGCGCGCATCCGCGTCGCCCTGCGCCACGCGATGCGTTCGGGGCTCGAGCGCGCCGAGCCGGTGCTCGAGGTGGGCGGCTTGAAGATGGATCTCGACAAGCGCCAGGTCTTCGTCGAGGGCGCCGAGGTCCATCTCACCCCCATCGAATACAAACTTCTGACCGTGCTGATGAAGAACGCAGGCAAGGTGTTGACCCACCGTCAGCTGCTCAAGGAAGTATGGGGACCGGCCTACGCGACCCAGACGCAATACCTTCGCGTCTACATGGTCCAACTCCGCCACAAGCTGGAACGCGAGCCGGCGCGCCCGCGCTATCTGGTGACCGAGCCGGGCATCGGATATCGGCTGAAGACGGAGGATTGACCCTCGACCGCGACGCGTGAATCCGCTTCGAGGCCGTCTTGATCGCATCTTGATCCGGCGGGGCCTATTAACGAAGCGTGGGACTTCCACCGAGGAGAACGCGCGCCATGGATCGAGCAACCGAGCTTCCGGAGACTTCGCACCGAGCCTCGCTCGAGACGGGCGTGCTCGTGGTCGCGTTCGCGGTCTGGGTCGCCAGCGTCGTGCGCGTCGTCGGCACCTTGGCCTACCAAGAGCCATTCGGTGCCGAGCCCACCCTGGCGTTGTTGATGGCGCTTCTGATGAGCCGCCTGCTCGTCGCCCCGCTCGCCTCTCGGTTCGTGCGCTTGCGTCGCCGGCTCCAAAACCGATAGAGTGAAGTCGTCCGCGCATGCGCGGCGTCGAGCGATCGAACGAACGATCGATCGAGTTGGAGGGGCAATCCGCATGAGCAGCGCCACGTCACCACCGCCTTCCGCGGGCGAAGCTCCGCGCATGCGCGCTGGCCAATTGCACGAAGCCGTCGCGCTGATCGACGAGCTGCCCCCCGCGGTCGCGCGCGCCATCTACGGCCGCTACAATCCGGATCATCTACGAGAAATCGTGCAGGCTACACGCCTCACGTGGGTGCCCATCGAGTACGGCATCCAGCTGGCCGTCGCCTACCAAGACGTGCTCGGCGAGAAGGACACCTTCAACTGGGGCCGCGCCACCATGCTGCGCGTCACCTCCCGCCCCTGGATTCGCCCGCTTCGGGACACGGCCATCCGAATCTTCGGCCTCACCCCGCGCGGCCTCTATCGCTTCGCCCCCCGATTCTGGGACGCCGTCTACAGCCGCAGCGGCGAGCTCATATGCCTATCCCGCGCCGAGGGCGCCGTCACCATCGTGCTCAACAACATCCCCAAGGCGATGCTCGGCGCCCCCGGCCACCTCACGGCCATGGCGGGCGCGCTGGCCGCCGCCTTGGAGTTCTGCGAGGTGCGCGGCGACGTCTGGATGCGCCCCCTCACCGCCGGCGACAATCGATGCAGCTTCGACGTGATCTGGACGGAGCGCAAAGAGGCCTCCGCGCACGAGTGATCGCGGCGACGCCATCCGCTGCATGGGATCGAGAGGAACCGCCGGGCGCGAGGACGCCAGGCGCGAGCTTCCAAACATTCGTATCCCAAGCTCTCTCACGTGTTCCAATGACGAAATTGGCGCAATCGAAATAACAATCGCTCGCCCTAGCGCCCCTGGCGTCCTCGCGGTCGTCTCCTCACTTCGAAGCGTGCTCGCTGATTCGATACGAACCATTTCGTTTCGCGCGAGCCATGTCCGCGGGTGAAACCCGTGGTTGCCATTTCCATCTGCCGGCGAGCGGAAATCGGTTTCCAATGATGACGTGCCGTAACGAACAATGATGATGTACCGTTTCGACATCGCTCGATGCGAAGCGGGGCCATTCGCCATGTGACGAACGTCGTTCGAGCAAACGTCGGAGCACTGGTCTTTTTCGGGCGGAACGCGCACCGCAGACGGAAATCGCGCAGCCGGAAATTTTAGGGCGTCATGTTTTGCCGACCGCGCCACGGGCGGCGACGCTCGAGCTTCCACAGCGACATTCGTCGCGCAGCGAAATGGCGAAATTGGCAGCCCATCGTACGGTGAATTGGCGAAATCGATTTACAAGGATGGTTAATGTCTATATGCACGATCTCGTTTGGAGGGGTGCTCGAATTTCGCAGTCTTCCGAATTCGCAGTTTGCGGTGTGACTCACATGTTGTAACGCATAGCTGTAATATGTGTTTGCCGATACACAATTGGCCTTGACCATTCGGTCAAAGGCAACTCGCCGGTGACTATTGTGAAGTATCGGAGGAAATTCTCATGCTAAACCTGATTTCCGCGGTGGCCGTCAGCCTGCCGCTGTTGGCTCTTCCGTTGGCTACCGATGCAGATACAGCTAATTTCGATTGGGGAGGGAGACCCCCTCCCGACAAGATCGTGATCGACGTGGTGACGGTGAACGGCTCCGGGTGCCCGCAGAACACGGCCGCCGTCGCCGTTTCCCCCGACAACACGGCGTTCACCGTGACATACAGCCAGTTCATGGCGCAGGTCGGTGGTAATTCCAATCCCACGGATATCCGTAAAAACTGCCAGCTAAATCTGCGCGTGCACGTCCCCCAGGGCTTCACGTATGCGATCGCGCAGGCCGACTACCGAGGCTTTGCGCACCTGGAACGCGGGGCCACTGGCCTGGAACGGGCGAATTACTACTTCCAGGGCAACTCGCCGACGTCCTTCCGGAACCACAATTTTTCGGGCCCAATGGACGACGACTGGCAGGCGACGGACACCACCGACGTGGCCGCACTGGTCTACAAGCCGTGTGGCGAAGAGCGTAACTTCAATATCAATACCGAGCTGCGCGTGGGCCTGGGGTCCTCGAGCGCGAGCAAAGTCAGCTTCATTGCCATGGATTCGACGGACGGCGCCATCAATACCACCTACCATTTCGCGTGGAAGACGTGCCCGTAGTCGGCCGATCCAGCGCCACGATCCGACGGTGAGCCCGCGACCGATACCCTGATCGGACAGGTGCGGCCATCGCCGATCGCCCTCCTATCGATCGCGAATGCCGCGCCTGTCCGGTGTTCCGACGTATGCTGCCCTTTAGGGCGCAGAGCTCTGCGCCGTCACGGCCGGCGTGTGCCCGCGTTCATTCAATTGTCCACGGCTTCGAAGGCACGCAGCTGGGCAGCGAAGCTTCCTCCCTCCAAGCGATGGGCCTCCCCCCGTTGCGCGCTGGTGGTGCGTGCGTCGTCGGGGGAGGTGCCATCGCGCTCTTCGGAGGAGAACGAGCGCGCTTCGGCTACTTCCCGGACCCGCCTCTCCGTGTCGAGCCTGGCCCGCTCCTTCTCCCTCTCCTTTTCCTTCGCCTCGCGCCAGGCGGCGATTCGCTCGTCCTCCTCGTAGAAACGGGAGGAATCGAGCGGCCCGCTGAAGAACTCCGTGGGAGGAATGGCCGGCGCACGACGCAGCCGTGCAGGACTTGGACGTGTGCTCGGATGCGCCTCGATCAGGCGCGCGTTGGAGCCCCGCACGTCGTGGGGGCGTTCGCGCCGCATGACGGAGGCGCTCAGTCGCAGGCGGAATCGTTCTTTGAGAGCTTCCGCTTCGTGCTCCAGATCGTCGGCGTCGGGAGGGATGGGCGCTTTCCCTTTGATGGCATCCAGCCGGTGCCCCAATCCTTCGAGGGACTTCACCCAATCGGGCCGGCTCTTGGTGTCCACCGACAGAAGCTCGATGGACCGTGCGATATCGTCGTACTCCGCGTGGGCGAGATTGTGTTGCCCGGCCCTTTCCAAGTAGCGAAAGAACGTTTGCAGTGCGACGAGGCCGGCGGCCGTCATGCTCACCACCGCCAGCGCGATCTTCAGCGGCAGGCTGGTGGCCGCCTTTTCGATGGTGCCGAAGATGGTCGTGCCGACGATGGCGCCCATCAACGTGCTCGGAACGCCCAGCCAATAGTGCCTGCGTTCGAGGCGCACCGCGGCCCTGCGGTGGCTCTTGCTGGAGACCTGGGCCCACGCTTGCCACTCTGCGAGCAGGTCCTTGATGTCCGGAGGTGGGTGACTCCCCATCGCTCGGTCGAACTCCATGACGCGGGATTGACGAGAGCGAGGGGATTCGTCTTCGTTTTCCGTCGTGACTGCCAATCTGACACTTCCACACGAGATTACATCGCCCGCCATGATGTAGGCTTTTTCGACGGGCACATCATTGAGCCGCGTTCCGTTGACGGAGTCGAGATCGGTAATGCGGAATCGGTGGCCGACACAGTCGATGGCGAGGTGGCGCGCCGACACCGTGCGATCGCTGACGCGCAGATCGGACAACTCCTCCGTGCCTATGTGGATGCGCATGTCTGGGAAGACGACGACGGAGTTTCCGGCGTCGACACCGTCCATCACCGAGACACGGATGGCCCGTGCCGGGGTTTCACGTTCTGGCGGGAGTGTGTGGCGTTCCTCGCGGGTCATAGGTAGAGCCTTTCCTTGCCGTCGCAAGACGGCATTGGACCGGGGCTCTCTGCCGAACCTTGGCTCCCCGCACCGTTCGATCGATCCTGTTGCGGCATGACGTACCCCCCCCGGTGATGGAGGCGCGCGTCGGATCGCGCCCCCGCTCTATTGACGCTCAGGATGACCATCTCCTTCCAATGAACGCATTGGCCGTTGGAAAGTTTTGGCTGAGCGACGGCGCTTTTCAATCCGACGTGCGCACGACATCGAAGCCGGCGTTGATTGCCATTCAATCCAATTCCTTAATATCAATTTCGCTGGAATAGCGACTTTTACGGAATGACCGCGCCGGATGCGGCGAGTTTCGGCCGCCGATCCGAGCTACCTATTTCTAGCTTCGGATTGCGCTTTCGCAAGGGCATCGCGGATGCTCGCGCGGGGGCGGCGCAGCGCACGAGGAGCGTCGTCGAGAGCGCTTCCTTGAGGCTCCAAGGGCGATGTCGAACGATGAACGATGCGCGAACGCCGTCACGAATCACGTTACGATTCGACTCCGTATCCGACTTCGCGACCTACGGATCGTCCGTTCGCCTGGAATTTCCGCCATAATATTGACGTCACGTGCGACGGGGAAGACATGATCGCGAACCGTCAATATCCGCTCACGTGAGGATCGTAACCGTAGGTGCGAGCGACGAGCTCCATGCGATCCGGCGCGCCGCGATGCGAATGCGTCTACCCGCTTGGACGCGATGCAACGAGGTACCCTGGCGCGTTTTGCGGCTGCGCATCATCGATGGATCGCGCTTTCCCGCAGGCTCGAGCGAAGCGGCGCTCAATCGGTCGGACGCCGCGGTTTCGAGCGTGATCCCTATCGCACCAAGTCCGTTTCTCAAGCATGGTCAGCCGGAAACGCGATATCGCACAAGAGCGCCGGCGGAGCTTTGTTCGTGCGGCGAGGTTGCATCGCCGTTCGACTATCGCTCCTTCGAGCTTGGATAGGTCGTTCGAGGTTCATATAACATCGAAGCTGGCGAAGTGGCGTTTTCCGCGCGCTGCCCGAGGATCGCGGATCGAACCGAGGGCGCTGGGGATGGGCCCCAACAGGCGAGGTTTGGACAGCACCTCGTTCACCTGGGTTACGAGCTGGTCCGCGGCCGGGTCCACCGCGACGAACGACGTGTCGAGGGTGAGCGGGTCGGCCGCCTCCGCCGGGCGCCCGCTGGAGAGCCCCAGCTTGGCGAGCCAGAGCGCGTTCTCGCACTCCCCAGGCCAGAGCCCCAAGCCGCGCACGAAGCGCGTGGAGGACGCGCTCACCTCGGCTGCCGTCGCCTCGTCGGTCTTGGAGACGTACGCGTCGGAGGCGCGAGGGAGGTTTGCCATTCGTCCTGGGAGAGGCGCTGGAACACACGCGCCGTCATCTCGTTCGGGAGTGGGCTGGACTCCGACTCTTTCTCGCGGCCGTCGACGGGATGCCGTTCTTCTGGGAGAACGGGATTGCCAAATTGCTGACCGCGGTATTTTGCTGGCGGTCACCAGACCCAGCTGACGCGAGCACGAGGCGCCGCTTCGAGGCGTCGATGTCGGCTCGATCGGCGGGCTGGCGCATGGCGGGGGCTCCGTCGCACCTGGGCCGCCGAAGAGCTGGATCCGGCGATTCGGCGTGCGCCCGCCGAAGGCGCCAAAGCGCGGCGGCTAGGGAGTAACCCACCGCCCATTCAACATGACGCGGCGAATATTGCGCATGGCGCGGATGTTTTGGAGGGGATCCCCTTCGAGCAAGACGAGATCGGCCGATTTGCCCTTTTCGATGCTCCCGAGCCGATCGTCGGCGTGAAAGAATTGGGCGTTGCGCGAGGTCCCCGCGACGATGGCATCCATCGGGCTCATGCCGCTCTCCACCAAAAGCTCGAGCTCGTGCTGATATCCCCAGCCACGCTCACCATGCGGTCCCGACGAGTGCGAGCCGACGGCGATGCGCACGCCGCGCGCGTGGGCTTGCCCCACGAAGGCGAGCATATTTCGAAATGCGCGCACGTGAGCTTCGGTCGTCTGGTCATCGCCCGGCCGGCGCTCGAAGGCCTCGAGGCCGGGGACGAAATACGTTCCTTTCGTTGCCAGGAGGCCGAGCACCTCGCCGACGCGCGGAGAGCTCAAATCGACCGAGCTCCACACCTGATAACGCCCTTCGGAGCGCGCTTTGTTGTCGGCGATGACCGCCTGGCGATACTTCTCGGCTTCGCGCGTGGGGAGCAGGGAGGGGCCGAACGACGTGACGAACTCGATGCCGTCGACCCCCGCGCGGATGGCGTCGCGCGCGTCCACGATTTCGAGGTGGGCCGTGACGGGGACGCCCCGCGCGTGCGCCGCATCGGCGACGCTCCGGATCAAGCCGACGGGGAGACGAAAATACGCCTTGATGGCCGACGCGCCCTGGTCCACGAAGCGGTTGACGGCGATCTCCGCCTCTTCGCCGTCGCGGACGATGAACGAGTCGGTCGGATAGGCAGGGGGCGGGGAGTCGAGGTGCGGGCCCGTGAGAAAGAGCCGCGGGATGGGGACGTTCGAGCCGCGCGGTACGTCGTAGGCTTCGATCCATTGGCCCGGATCGCGCACGGCGGTGATTCCATGCTGGAGAAAGAGCGAAGGGAGCTCGTTGTCCCCGTCAATCGTGAAGAACGCGTCGATCAAGCCGGGCAACAGCGTGAGCCCGTGCGCGTCGACGATCTCGGCGTCCGCAGGGACCCGCACGCGCTCCTTGGAGCCCGCCGCCAGGATGCGGTCCCCGCGCACGAGGACGACCGCGTCCTCGACGGGCGGGTTGCCACGCCCATCGATGAGCGTCGCCCCCACGACGGCGACGGGCTTCGAGGGATCGCCGGAGGGGACGGGGTTGACCTCGTGCAACCCGAGCGACGTTCGCTTCCCGTCATCGGCGGGGTCTCCGCCCTGGCAGCCGGCGGCCGCGATGCCGATGAAGGCGGATATCGCGGCGGCGCTCAACCAATGGATCTTCTTCATCATCGTCTCCAATTTCGTTTGGGAGAGAGCTCGTGCAGCCGTGCCTGCGCGGTCACGGATCGACGGATTGGAGCCTCGCTACGAGCTCGCTGGAGGCGTGAAACGCCCAGTTGTAGGCGCGCGGCGGGGCGTTCAGGTTCAAGGTGACGGCGCGCGCGAGCTGATCGTCGAACCGCCTCCGAAAGCGACTCCGCTGTTCGGGATCGCGCGTGAAATAGATGCCCATGGCCAGGCTGTATGCGATCTCCATACAATGCGCGGAGGTGGACTCGGCCGGGTCACCGGGCGGCGCCGGCAAAGAGTCCGCCCCGAGACAATCGACGACGTAATAAGGGACCCCGCTGGGCTGGAACCCCTTGCGGTCGAGGAACTCGCACCAGCGCACGATCATGTCCGGGATGCGCGGATCGGACGTGATGCGCCACGCGTGCGAGAGGGCCGCGACCAAGATCGCCGTCATCCACGGCGACGTTGCCCCCGGCAGGCGGGTCTCGCTCGGATCGTACAGCGCCCAATTTTGCCGCCAGGAGCCGTCGGCGGCGTGGCCGTCGGGCGGCCGCCGTTGATGCGTGTAAAGTGCATTGATATGCTCGTAGATCGTGCGGAGGTAGGCCAGGTCTCCGGACATCTCCCATCCGTGCGCGATGCCGAGGAGCGATATCGCCGCGTGGCGCGTGGTCCAAAAGGGGCGGTCCTGCTCGGGATCGACGTCGACCGGCGGCTCCGTGTATCGCTCCGGCCGGTACCACGGGTCCCAGCGCGTAAGGCAGAATCGCGCCATCCTGTCGGCCGCCACCCGCGCGCGCGGATCACCCGTCAACAACGAGTGAAGGTGCATCGATTGCGGATAGACGTATTTGAGATCGCGGCCCTTCAGCTTGAAGATCCCGGCGTCCGGCCCCTCGAGCTCCGTCTGCAGGCGCACGAAGTTGGCCGCGCGGTACGCGGCGTCCAAGAACTTGCCGTCGCCCGTTCGGACGTATTGTTTGTACCACGTGCTCGGTCGGTCGAAGAGCCACGTGCTGAAAACCTTGCTATCGACGTACCGGAGCGAGCCGGGGAAGTTGCGCTCCACGGCGGCGTCGTAGGCCGCATAGGCGCCCGAACGGGCCGCGGGCACCTGGGGGCCGCCGACTCCCGATCGGCAAAGCCACTCGGCGGGTAAGAGCGGCAGGACCCGCGGTCCGGTGAGCCCCTCCGGGTCGAGTAGCGTGTCCTCGATGGGCACGAGCTGCCGCCTGGCCTCGGGGAGCTCTCCCGTCACGATCTCGATTTGGAGCCGTTGCGCGTCGCCAAAATCGATTGCAGTCTGCACCTGCGCGGCGCGCAAGGACGCATCCAGCGGCCACGCTTCGATCTCCCGCGCCACCGACGGCAACTCCCGGCCGTTCGGGGCGAGCACGCGAATGCGCCGCGCGTCGTCGAGTAAGCCCGGTGGCAGCGGCAGGCCGAGATTGACCACTTCGAGCCCATTGCCTGTGCTGCGCCTTACGAGCTCGACGGGAATGCGCTCGGAAGACGCGGTCGCGTAGCAACGAGACAGCAGCAAAATGCTGCTTCCACCCAGAAAGGCACGGCGCGAGAGCACGTTCGATGCTCCCCCGGAAAGTATATCAAGTTTCAAAGTAATCCGACTACTACTCGATATTCTTCGCGTTGCAAGGCTTCCGCGCGTCATGGCGCGCCAGTTCGCATTCGCCGCCGCGGTGGCGTGGAATGTCTCGTGATCGCATGTTCGGGTGTTGCGATGAGCTATCTTCGATGTCCCTCGATATCGGGAGCGCAGGAAGACCCTTGACCTCAACTTAGGTCGAGGTCCCACGGTATGGTCGACGCGCATTGGGCGCACCACGACCAGGATACTCTCATGTCCAACCCTCTCTCCCTCCCCGACCTCACCCGATCCGATGCCGCGAGCATCATCACCAGCACCTGGCGCGTTGGAGGTCGCGAGCGCCAGCGGGCGGCGGCAGACGCGACGATGTCCCTATGGGATCGTCTGCCGTGGCCTGAAGATTGTATTTCGCTGAACTGCTATTTGAGCACCGACGGTCAGCTCATTTGGTTTCTCGGGCAGTGGACGAGCGAGGAGGCTCACCGCGTCTTTACGCGCACGCAGCGTGAAGAGATCGCGCGCGGCGTCGACGGTGTCGTCCCGAACATCGAGCGCCTGGGCGTGATTCGGTCGCGGCGGCACACGAGCCTGCCCCGCCCGGAGGGCGTATATCCGGGTTGCATCGTCGTGGTCACCATCGCCACCGACGATCCCGCGCGCCAGGTCCGCGTGGCGGAGACGATGGCGGCGCACGTGGCGCGTCCGCCGTCGGGCACGTCGTTGGCGGGCGGGCTCGGCGCGCATCTCTTCTTCAGCACCGACGGCACGCGCGTCCTCAACTACGCGGAGTGGACCAGCGAACGCGCGCACCAAGAGGCGCTCGATGGCGGCGCGCTGGGGAGCAAACGTGGTATCTTCGATGGTATGGCCGGAATCCAAGGTATCGGGGTCGACCGGTACACGCTTTATCGCCGGCTCGTTCGCCCCGCGCGTTGAACGGTGATGGCTCAGCGATCGGTGTAGTCGTCCACCACGCGCTTCACCTTGTCCAGCGCGCGCCGCAAGGTGTCCAGATCGGTCGAGCCGAGGGCCAGGCGGAGCGCGTGGGGTACGTGTGCGGCGGTGGCGAATGGCTCCGCGGTGGAGACGGAGACGTGCTCGCGCAAGAGCGCGGCGGTGATTTGGTCGGCGCGTACTTCCTCGGGGAGGGGGAGCCAGAGGAAGTACGACGCGGGATGGCCGATATGAGGTAGTCCCGCCAGAGCGTCGCGGGCGATGGATTGCCGGGTCCTTGCGTCGTTGCGCTTTTGTGTCTCCAATCGGGTGACGGTGCCGTCGTCGAGCCACCGGCACGCGATGGCGGTCATCACGGCGGGGGTGTTCCACGTGGTGGCGCGTATCGTGCGTTCGATGGCAGGCACCCACGAGGTGGGGGCCGCGATGAATCCAAAGCGCAGACCGGTCGCGACGCTCTTGGAGAGCCCCGAGACGTAGACCGTCGTTTCGGGGGCGAGCGCGGCCAATGGAGGGGGCGGCCGCTCCGCGAGGAAGGCGTATGCGGCGTCTTCGAGGATGAGGAGCCCGTGTCTTCGCGCGATCTGAACTAACCGCGCACGGTGATCCGCCGGCGTGACCCACCCCAAGGGATTGTGCAAGGTCGGTATCGTGTACACGGCGCGGACTCGCCGGTTCGCGCAGAGCTGCGCGAGGGCGTCGAGATCGGTGGCGTGGCCTGCGGCGGGCAGCGGTGCCAGCTCCAAGCGGAGCGTGCGGGCGAGCACCTTGAAGCCGGCATACGTCAAGGCATCGACGGCCACCACGTCGCCGGGCTTCAGCAGGGCCATCGCGGTGGCGGCCAATCCGTGTTGGGCACCATTGACGATGAGGACTTGGTCGGCGCCAATCCGCAACCCGCGCTGTTTTAGATGGCGCGCCACCGTGGCCCGCTCGTGCGGCCGCCCGCGATGCGGCTGGTAGCGCAAGAGGGCCGAAAGGTCGCCCGAGGACGCGAGCTCGCGCAGCGCGCGGCGCAGCATGTCGGCTTGACCGGGCAGCGCGGGGTAGTTGAAGCTGAGATCCACCGTGTCCGGCGCCGCGGCCGGCTGATCGATGCCATGGCCAGGCGGGAGCGCGGTGTCGCGGACGAAGGTGCCTCGGCCGCGCTCCCCGCTCACCAGGCCCATGGCTTCGAGCTCGGCGTAGACGCGGGTCGCCGTCACCAACGCCAGCCCCTCGCTGGCCGCGAGTTGGCGATGCGTCGGCAACCTCGCGCCCGACGGCAACCGGCCCGCGCGGATATCGGCCGCCAACGCGTCCACCACGCTTTTGTATCGCGAGAACGCCATGCCGATTGTATGCATGACAATTCTTTGATTGTATAGGACCTTGGTCCTACGGTGATGGGATGCATATCGCCATCCTCACGTTCGAGGGCTACAACGAGCTCGACTCCCTCATCGCGCTCGGCGTCCTCAACCGGGTCAAAAAGTCCGACTGGCGGGTGTCCATCGCGAGCCCGACCCCGCGCGTCCGTTCGATGAACGGTGTGGTCATCGAATCGATGGTCACGCTGGAAGAGGCCAGCGCTGCGGACGCGGTCATCGTGGGCAGCGGGGTGAAGACCCGCGACGTCGTCGACGACCGCGCGCTCATGGCGCGGCTGCGGTTCGATCCCGCGCGGCAGCTGCTCGCGGCGCAATGTTCGGGAACGTTGGTGCTGGCCAAGCTCGGATGGCTCGACGGTGTCCCCGCGTGCACCGATCTGACGTCCAAACCTTGGGTCCAGGAGGCGGGCGTGGAGGTGCTCGACCAGCCCCTCTTCGCCAAGGCCAATGTCGCCACGGCCGGAGGGTGCCTCGCGTCGCATTACCTCGCGGCTTGGATGATCGCCCGCCTGGAGGGTGTCCAGGCGGCCGAGAGCGCGCTGCACTATGTCGCCCCCGTCGGGGAGAAGGACGATTACGTGGCACGCGCGATGCGAAACATCTCGCCCTACCTGTGATCCACGGATCCATCGATCGCCGACCGGGCCCGTCTTGCGCAATGGCGGCCGCGTCGTACGTTCTGTCCTTCAACGGGCGAGCGCTGCAACGCAAAGAGCCAATCCGCGAAAGAGACGACGCATGGCACGTTACGAGCTGCGGGAAGGTACATCGAATAAGTTCTGGGAAATTGCGCTGGAAGGAACGTCATTTACGACGACCTACGGAAAAATCGGCACCGATGGACAGATGAGCCTCAAGGAGTGGGACTCGGAGGAACGCGCGAAGAAGGAGCATGACAAGCTCATCGCCGAGAAGGTGAAGAAGGGCTATTCGCTCGTATCCGGCGAAGACGCGGGCCACGAACCTGCTCCGGCGAAAGCCCCCGCCAAGCCTGCCGAAAAACCGGCCCCGGCGAAGTCCGTCCCGAAGGCCGCGTCCAGTGCGCCTATCCCGTCGAGCCCGTCGAGCCCGTCGAGCGCGCCTATCCCGCCCGTCGCCTCGATTGCCTCCGCCTCGGCGAGCGACGACGCCGGCGCACGATACTTCGAATTCGAAGATGGCAAGTCGAGCAAATTTTGGGAGATCGAGCTCGTAGGAAACGGCTTTACGACCCGGTATGGCCGCAAAGGCGCCGATGGTCAGCAAAGCTTGAAAGAGTACGAATCGGACAGCAGGGCGCGGGCCGAATACGAAAAGCTCGTGGCCGAAAAGGTCAAGAAGGGGTACGTGGAGAGGAAGTAGCCCCCTCGCGGGCCTCGAGCGCGGCGATGCGATCCAGAAATGCGCGGCCGCGCTTTTCGTCCGTCATGTGGACGAACGCGGCCATGCCTTTGAGCTGCGCCAAGGACTCCTCGCCCTTTCCGGCGGGGGGCGGGCGGCCCTTCTCGCGGTTGAAGATCGCGGCCTTGAGCCGGCGAACCACATCGCGGGGGACGCGCGCGGCCGGCACGCCATCGCGCGCTGCCGAATTGACGACGAGCCCCGTGACGCGCTGGCTCATGCCCGAGCGCATCACGGCGGTCTTCTTGGCGTGGACGCGGAACCCTTCGCTGGCCAGGATCGCGTGAACGCCGTGAAGGAGCTGCCCCACGGGCGGTCGCGTATCGGCGTGGTACGAAAAGGCCAGATCGTCGGCATAACGCGAATAGGTAAAGCCCATCATGCGCGCCAATCCGGACATGCGCCGATCGAGGCGCCGGCAAATGGCATTGGTGATCGCCGGTGAGGTGGGCGCGCCTTGAGGGCACGCCCGCGGACCTTTGGCTACATAAAGCGTTTGCCCGCGGAATTGGACGACGTCGCGCGGGGGCTCCGTGGCGACCAGGGCGATCAGGGTGGCCACGTTCTCCGGCAGGCCCGCCTTTCGCAGCATGCCTTTGATGCGGCGCAGGGTCACCGTGGGGAAGAAGTCTTTGACGTCGACCTTGACGATCAGCCGGGCGCCCGCGTGGACCGCCGCGTTGGTCGCGATGGACCGCGCGCTCAAAAAGCCGTGTGCGGCGCCGTGCACCGGCAGCTTCTCGAACACATTGCGGAGCAGCCAGCGCTGGGCGGCCTTGAGCTCGGGTTTTGGCGCCGTAATCATACGGCGCGAGCCATCGCGCTTGGCGATGGTCCAAAAGCGGTAATGCGACGCCGACTCCACCTCGCGGTGGTACGCGAGCCAGCGGAGCTCCGGGACGGTGATGCCCAATGCCTTGGCCAAGGACGCGGGCGAGTCCAGATCGCCCAGCCCGTTCTCCTTGGCGCGCGCCACCCGGAGGTCGCGCTCCTTTGCCGGCTCGTCGTTGTCGTCGCAGTAGAAGACGCCGGAGCCCACGTGCGAGACGTGCGTGGCGAGGTAGGCCTTCCAGGCGAGCTTGGCGAGGCGGCGCTTCTCCACCGCCTCGACCCGCTTTTTCTCTTTGAAAGAGGCCTTTTCGGACTCGGCCAAGGTCGATGGATCCGTGTCGACGAAGAGGCCTCTCTGGCGCAATTCGCCGTCGATCCACGCGTCGTTGCCGCCGGCTTCCTCGATGGCCTTCCACCGCGCGATGTCCTGCTGGCGTGCGGCTGCGCGCTTCTTTCGCTGGTCGCGCGCGCGCTCGGTGGCGTCCGCGGTGGGGGCGGGGAGCTTCTCGAGGTCGAGGACGACCAACGGCGTGGCGGCGACGGATTCGGTCACGAGAAAATAGCGAGAGTGCGAACTACGAAACAACGAGGGCCCGAGTGAGGGCGCGAGAACATCACCTTCCTACTTTGGGCACGGTAGTCTCACCGGCTCTCCGTCGGGAGACCTCCTCCCGCATGAGCAGGAACACCGGATGCGATGTTGTCTCAGCTCTGCTCGTGCGGGAGGAGGTCTCCCGACGAGAGAGCCAAGAACAGGCTACCTTGCGATGAATGGGTGGCGATTCTCCAGGGCGGCGCGGCACCGCCCCTGCGCTCGAGGCGCATAGGCTGGTGTTCTCGTACCCTCACTCGGAACCTCCTTGATTCGGTCTCCTCTCCGTCCTTTCTGGCGCCGCTCCTCCTCGGATGGACGCCGCAATCTATGCAGTCGAAGCCTCGGTGTCGATGAATCCTTTGTCTGCGAGCTCGTCGAGGCGTGCGAAATAAGCTTCGCGAGCCTCGGCGTCCGTATCGAACCACATTCGCTGAAAACGACCCTCCGCCCCCGCGCTCTCGCGCCGCTCGATGCGCACGACGCGGTCGTCGAGCGACAAGCGCACCTGCTCGACGGCGTCGGCGCCGCCGCGCGGATCGCGCCGCATGAGGACGCGCGTCTCCGCACGAACGAGCTTGCGGCCCTCGATCGTGGTGCGGAGCCGCTCGGCCTCTGCCCGCGCGCGGCTCTCGAAAACATACAGCGCAATCATATGCTCGCAAGGCCCTTCGCGCATCGCCGATCGTTGGTAGGTCGGGCAGTTGCACCACGCCTCGCGGACTTGGCCCTCCACGTCGATCGTGAAGCGCGGCGAGAACGTGCGGCGCGCGTGCTTTACCTCGCCCGAAATTTCCTGCCCTTCGCCGGCGATGGTGTGGATCTTCGTGATCGCGATCTCCGCCGCGGGGGCGGCGCCGTCTCCGAGCAGGCGGTGCGCGGTGGCCTCGCGCTCCGAGCCGTATCGAATGCGGGCCGTATCGACGGGCTCCGCGAGGAGCGCGCGCGGGCGGTAGACGCCGCGATCGAGGTCGAACAAGACGCGGCCTTCGAGGCAGGCGCGCTGGAGGACGGCGCGCGTCTCCTCGGGGCTCGTCGCGGTGGCTTTTGCGATCTCGGACAGCGGGAGCGGGCCGCGCTGCGCGAGGAGCGAAACGGCGGCCGAGGTGGCGGCGGGGCCGTTCGCCTTGGGCATGAGCGAATCGAACGAGGCGGCGCTCGCCCATTTGCTCTCGGACCAGCTGGTGAGCGCGACGGTGAGCCGCGCCAGGCCCATGTCGAGCACCCAGAACGACGGCAGCCCGTGGCCGAGCAAATGCACGCGCGCCGCGGTCACGTGCGGCAGGGCGCGCTCGAGCACCTGGAGCCGCTGGCGGCCGTAGATGCGAACGATGCGCGGCGCGCTGCCGGAGAAGGGCTCGCCGTGGCACTCGAGCGCGATCTCCCAGGGCTCGACCACGACGCGCGGGCGCGCCCCGGGGACGAGCTCGAAGCGCAGCGCGCGCGGGGCCTTCTTCGCCTTGTGCATGCGAAGCGTAAAGAGCACGTTGTAGAGATCGACCGGCCCGAGGTGCGCGACGGCGCGGGGCAGGGTGGCCGCCGATTGCACCTGCAGAAAGCCCCGGAGCCACGCGTCGGGTACCTCGATTTCGCGCGGCACGGGCGCGGCGTTCTTTCGAACCAGCGACGTCGAGGCTTCGAGCGCGAGCGGCTGGTACGTGCGGATCCGCTCGATCTGCTCGAGGAACGCGGGCGACAGATCGGCGAGAGTGGTGCCGTGGGAGGCGCCGCGGGCCTCGAAGAGCGCATTGTTCAGGGCGAGCCGCGCGTAGGCGCTCTCGTCGCGCGAGAACACCTCGAGCGAGACCTCGTCCGGATCGATGGTCAGCACCGGATCGAGCCCGCGCGGGCGCGGTGTCTCGTCGCCATAGGCGCTCTCGAGGAACGCCTTTTGCGCTTCCCAGATGGCCGCGGTCGCGCGCTTGCCCTGCTTCATCAGGTGCGCGAGGTACGCCGTGCGATCTTTGCCTTTGTAGCGAAGGTCGCTCTGCATCAGGGCGGCCGCGGTGAGGATCGCGTCGCGCAAGAGCTCCGGATCGCGGACTTGGCCCATGACGCCGATGGTTCCGCGTCCGCCGTCGAGGGCCAGCTCGACCCGCGACGAGGTGGGCCCGGTGATGGTCTCACTGGGCGCGCTGTAGGCCAGCTTCAGGATGGTCACGACGCCGCCTCCTTGGCCGCGATGCGCTTGGCGCGACGGAGCGAGCGATACGCGGCCTTGCGAACGGGCTCGGTGCCGCCCTTGAAGGCGAGCTTCTGCAAGGTCTCGATGGCGTCGGAGGTCGCCGCGCGGCCCAAGGCGGCGATGGCGTGCAGCTGCTCCGCGCCGTCGTGTCGCGCGAGCTCGCGGAGCTGCTCGAGTTCGCCCGTCTCTTTCCGCCGCGGGCCGAGCGCCGTCGGCAAAAGGACGCGGCGTCCGCCGGCCGTCGCGAGCGCGTTTTTGGGCGGTGCTGCGCCGCGCGCGGCGAGCCCGAGACGCACGGGATCGTGCGGCGAGACCCGGATGGCGAGGACGTCCTTGGCGCCGGAGAGCGCCGAGGCGGCCGCGCTGCGGACGGTGATGTCGCGATCCGAAAGCGCTTTGACGAGGGCCGCCGCATCGTCGGCGTTGCCACCGCGGAGCGCGCGCGCGGCCTCGGTGCGGATCTCGACGGGCAGGCTCGCCTTCGGCGACGTCGGAGCCGAGAGGCTCGCCGTCTCCAGGAGCCACGTTCGCGCGTGCGGGCGCACCGTCTGCGGATCCAAGAGGCGCGCGGCCCATAGGCAACGAACCCACGCACCTAGCTCGGCGATGCGCTCCTGCTCTTTGCCCGCGCGCGCGGCCTCCGCGAAGAGCTGCCCGGCCCGCACGGCCGCCGCCGCCAGCGCCGAGGCCAGCGCGCCCTTGGCGGGACCCTCGAGCATTTTCGCGCGCGCGCGTGCGCCCGCGACCCACGCGGCGCCTTCGCGCGCGAGCGGCGACGGATCGCCGAGCAGCGCGATCACGGCGTCGGGCGCGATCTGCGCGCGGCGCGCCAGGCCGAAGCGAATGCGCAGCCGGAGCGACTCGTTCGAGAGCTTGGCCAGCTTGGCGAGCAAGCGCTCCGCGTCGCCCTCGTCCGCGAGATAGGCCGCGGCGGGATCCGAGATGTCGGAGTTTTCGCTCTCCACCGCCAGGAACTCGACGCGCAGTCGATCGTTCGGAAAGAGCTTCTCCAGCGCGTCCCGCGCCGCCCAGCACGCGTCGTCGTCGTCGAGGGCGCGCGCGAGGGTCGCTTCGGCCTGAACGTCCCCGAGCTCGCCGAGCGCCTTGGCCGCCACTTCCTTTTCGTGGTCGCTCGACCCGCGCTCTCGGAGCACCGCCTCGATGCGCGCGCGGGAGCGTTCGCCGCCCACCCAGCGCAAAGCTTTGATCGCGGCGACCGACATCTCGCGCCGCTTCTCGCCGACGTGCGATTCGACCGTGTCCCGGACCCGTTCGCGATCGGCCTCGTCCAACTTGGGCGCCATCCGGCCGAGAGCCTCGAGCGCGGCGGTCTGCATCGACAGCTCCGCGGGCGCATCCTCGGTTCCTCCGGCGGCGATCGTCTCCAGCTCTTCGAGCGCGCGTTTGTCGCCGAGCGTGCCGAGGGCGAGGAGCGCGCGTTCCCGTTCGCCGTCGCCCCCCGCGCGTGAAAAGAGCAGCAGCGGACGAAGGGCCGCCGCGACCTTCTTGAAGGCCAGCGCCTCGGCGGCCGCGAGCATCGTCTCGCGCGCTCCACCGCGGAGCACGTCTTCGAGCGGGGCCTCGGGGGCGTTCTTCGTTTGGACCCGCCACGCGTACGCGCTGACGGCCGCGGTGCGCACGCCGCGATCCCGGTCCGCGAACAGGCCCGAAAGCCACGTGTCCGCGACCCCGTCGCCGAGCTCGTCGAGCTCGCCCGCGCCGAGCGCACGAATGTCCGCGAACGGCGATTGGACGGCGGCGCCCAAAAACTGCTTCGTCAGCGCGGTGTCGCGCGGCTTCGGCTTGGGCTCGGTGCGCTCACGGTACGCGTCCTCGCGCGGTCCCACGATGGAAATGGCGCCGGCGAACGCGACGAGGCGCACGTTCTCGGCTTCGTCGAGGAACAACTTCGACAGCGCGCCGATGGCCGCCTGCGCCCCTTGCCCGCGTACCTTGCCGATGGTCGCCGCGAGGATCGACCGCTCGTCGCCCGTCGCGCCATCCTCGAGCCGCGTCATCAGCGCGCGCACGGCCGCCGGCGAGCCAAGGTGGACCAGCGCATCGCGCGCCCGCTGGGCCACCGCCGGATCCTCGGCGCGAAGCCAAGGGGCGAGGGCGTCCACGGCGCGATCGTCTCGCCGCGTGGCCAAGAGCTCCGCCGCGCGCAGCCGCAGATCGTCTTGGTCGCTCTCGAGGGCCTTCACCAACGCGGCCGCGACGCGCGTGTCTTGCGACGTGGATAGCCGCTCCAAGACGCCGATGCGAATGTCCGCGTGCTCGCTCGACAGCGCCGCCAAGAGCGGCTCGAGGCTGCCCTTGGGGCTAAGTTTCTCGAGCAGCTCGAAGGCGTACTTGCGGGCCGCGGGCACCCGCGAATCGAGGGCCGCGGCGATGTGAGCCTTCGCGGGCTCGCCCCGCGCGGCCCACTCATCGAGCGCCGCCTTGACCACGTCCGCCGACGACGACGAAAGCGCCAAGGACAGCGGCGTATCGTCCGCGTAGACCTTGCGGAGCGCCGCGAACGCAGCCTGGCGAACCAGGTGATTCGGATCGTCCAGGGCGCGCGCCAGCGCCGGGGTCGCGCTCGAGAGGGACACCTCTTTCTCGTCGTAGAGGCCGACGATGCGCTCGATGGCGTCGCGCCGCACGCGATGCGCTTCATCGTCGGCGCTGGCCTGGCGCAAGAGCCCGATGTACGCGCCGAACGCGAGCTGCCGCAGCCGGCGTTGCTCCTCGGCCGGCACTTGCGAGGAGGAGCGCTCGGCCGCCGCTTTTTCATCGCCGCCCGCAAAGAGACGGCGCAAGAGCGCGAGCGGGCCCTTCTTCTGCACCGTGGGATCGGGCGCAGGCACGACGGGGTGCGTGTCCGGCACCCACGGGGCCTTCACCGATCGGGGCGCCACCACCCGCTGCACCTCGCGGAAATAGTCGAGGGGGCGATCGCGAAGCCGGAGCGCCTGCGCCGCCGCGTAGCGCTGCTCGGGGCGTTCGCCCGCCAGGGCCTCGGCCAGGCCCATCATCAAGTGCGCGCGCGCCTCTTCGCCCGGCCATCGCTCCATATCGGCGGCTTTGTCGGGGCGATCGGGCATCAGCACCTCGACGAGGTACGCGGCGTAGCGCTCGGCCACGATGCGGAGCTCCAGCGCGCGCGCCGCCGTAAAGCGTACCTCGGGCCTCTGCGACGAGAGCGCAGAGGTCAGCAGATCGGGCGTCTCGTCGCGGCGGAACGCGCGCAAGTCGCGCGCGAGGATCACCGACAGCACGATGCGCTGCACGTGACGGGACGGATCCTCGAGCCCTTGCAAGATCCCGCCGTAGCCTTCGGGGCCGAGCGCCGCGAAGCTCAAGATCGCGCCGACGCGGATGGGCGGATGCTCGTGGCGAAGGGTGCCGGTGAGCACCGGCAGGGCGCGCGCATCGCCAAGGCGGGCCAGGCCCTCCGCGGCCCACGAGCGCACCGCCAGCTCTTCGTGCCCGAGCAAATCGAGCAGATACCCTTCTTCGCCGCGGCGGCTCGCGTTGGAGAGGCCGCGCGCGGCCTGCTCGCGCACGATCGGATCGTCGTCCTTGACGAGGATGGTCGCGAAGTACTTCAAGAGGCGCGGCACCCCGAGGTTCGCCAGGGACGTCGCGGCGCGTTGCCGGAGCGGGACGATCACGCCGGGCGGCATGCGCTGCAAGAGCTCTTTGTCCGCCAGGAGCGCCTGCATCGGGTCGATGATCGACTCCTCGCGCCGGCGCGCGAGCAGCTCCGCGGCCCGCACCCGCAGGTCCAAGTGGGAGCTCTGAAGGCCGATGGCCAGCGCGCCATGCTCCGACGGCAAGAGCGCGTCGAGCGACTCGATGGCCGCGATCCGCACGGCCGACTCGGTGTCCTCCAAGAGCCGGCTCAGCGCGCTGCGAAGCTTCTCGACCGGCGCTTTGGCCGCGTTCTTTGCGGCCTTCTCGCGCAGGGGCGCGTTGGTCGAGGAGGTGCCCGCCAAGATCGTGTCGGCGTCGCCCTTGCCTTTGATTTCGAGGGTCGCATCGTACGCCGCGCTGGCCACGCCTTGGTCGCGGTCGGCGATGGTCTTGGCGAGCCTCTCCAGCGACGGCGCCACGAGCGGCTCGCCCGTCTTCTTGGCGAAGGCGGTGAGCTCCTGAACGGCGCGCAGCCGCAGATCGGGGAAGCGGGCCGACAGGGCGCGATCGATGGGGTCGAGCGGGCTCTCTTGGTGCCAAGCCCAGAGCGTGCGAAAGGCCTCGCTCCGCACCTTGGGGGACTCGTCCTCGATGGAATCGCCGAGCAGGGTCTCGGCCGCGGGCTTGCCCCGGCCTTCCTTGACGAGGATATCGAGCCCGCGCACGCGAACGTCCTCGTTGGAGGCGTGAAGGGCGGCCTCCGATACGAGCAGCGGGTCTCTCTCCAATTGCCCGTAGCACGTGAGCGCGGCGTCGCGAACGGCGGGCTCGGAGTCGTTCAGCATCCACGCGATGCGCTTTTTGGCGCGCGGATCCGAGAGCGCGACCAACGCGAACGCAGCCTCGCGCCGGAGCGCGGCGTCCGGCTCGCGCGAGATGGTCAAGAGCGCGCCGAGCGCGCGCATATCGCCGAGGAGCGCGAGGCCGCGCGCGCCGCGGAGGCACGTGTCCGGTGTGCGACACGCGAGCGCGGCGCAGAGGGGCTCGCGATCCGCCTCCGCGAGGGTCGCCTTGGGCGACTCCTTCGCCGCCGGCAGGAGCCGCTGGCGTTGCTCGGCGATGGCCGTCTCCTTCGCGGAGCCCGAGAGCTCACCGGCGCGCCGGAAGACGTCGAGGAGCGCGCGTCCAAACGCCTCGTCCTTGGCTTCGAGCCAGGCGGCGAGGGCCGGCCGCGCGAGGACGGTGAGCACGAAGGCGATGCGGCGCACGTCGGCGTCCTCGTCGTCGAGCGCCTTGCCGACCATGGGCGTGAACTCCGCCGCGTTCGAGAGCCCCGCGATGGCGCCGCGCACGAGCGCGTCGGCGCGCACGTCGGCCCGGCCCCGTTCGAAGCCTGCCCGAAGCGCCGCGAGGCTGCCCTGCGGATAGGTGGCGATGAGGGCGACCAGCGCGCTGCGCCGCACCTGCGCGTCCTCGTCCGCCAGACGCGACGCGATGAGCCCCGCGACCAGCGGCGACGTCTCGAACAGCGGCGGCAAGAGCTCGAGCGCCGCGCATCGCGTATCGGGAAAGCGCGACTCCAGGGCGGAGCGCAGGGGCGCGAGCGGTGCGTCCGCCTCGAGGAGGCGCAGCGCGGACAGGGCCGCGGCGCGGACGTCCTTGGCTTGATCGTCGAGCCGCGCGCGAATGGCCTTCTTCGCAGCGGTGCGACCTTTGGCCGCGAGCTCCGCCGCGATGCGCGCCCGCAGGGCCGCCTCGGGATCCTTCTCGAGCGCGCCCACCACGAGCGCGAGCGCCTCTTTCTCCTCCAGCGCGGCCAGCGCCAGGGCGGCCTTCTCGCGCACCGCGACCGCTTTGCCCTTGAGCGCCTCGCCGAGGACGTCGAAGCCATGCGCCCAGAGCGCGCGATTCTCGGTCGGCTGCCCTTCGGCGTCGAAGGCGTAGCCGAAGATGGTGCGCGCATCGCCCGCGGCAAACAATGTCCCGAGGCTGTTTTCGCGCGCCTTGGGCGCAAAGGCCAGCGCCCGCGCCGCCTCCGAGCCGGCGTTCAAGGTCCGCGGCTTTCGCCGTTCGGACATGCGCCACACGCGCAGCTTTCCATCGGCGCCCGCGGAGATCAGCCGCTCGCCTTCGTCGTCCGGGCTCTTCGCGGGCGCGAACAGGAGCGCGGTCGTACCGCCTACGTGCAGCGAGTCGTCTTTGCTGCGCACCTCCGACTCGGCGTCGCCGGCGAGGTACCAAATACGAACGGTGCCATCGTCACCGCCGGAGACGAGGCGTCCATCGGCGGGGGTGAACAGAAGGCATGTCACGGCGCCATCGTGGCCGGACAAGGTGAGGGTCGGATCGCCTTCGCGAAGGACGCGAACGACGCCGTCTTCGCCGCCCGCGGCCAAGGTGCCGTCGGCCTCGGGGGCCATGGCCACCGAGCGCAGGGGTCGCGAAGCGAGCTGCCACTCGCCCTTCTTCGTTCCATCGAGCGCGAACACGCGAAGGGCACCGTCGGCCCCCGCCGTCGCGATGGCGTTTCCACGAACGGCGAGCGCATGGCAGGCGCCCGTATGGGCCGGGATCTCCCGAAGGAGCGCGCCCTTCGCTTCGGAGGAGCGCCCCGCCTTCACGTTGTACAGACGGACGAAGCCGTCCGCGCATCCTGCGATGAGCGTCTCGCTCGCGCTCTTTCCGTTGGGGACGAGCGCGAGCGCGTTGACGTGCGACGCAACGGCAATCTCGTAATCGAGTTTGTCGGACACGTGATCGTAGACCGTGATCACGCTCCCGGTCACGGCGCGGTGGCCGCCGATCATCAGGTGACGCGCCGTCGCGGCCAGCGCGCGGACCTTCTCGAAGTGCCCCACGGACTGCGCCATCAGACGACTCCCTCGAGGGCCATGCCGTGAACGCTCCTCAGGGTCATCAACGCCGAGAGACACGCTTGCCACTCGCCCTTGGCGACCGAGCCCGTGAACTCACCGAGAACGGGCGCCACGATGGTCGCAAAACCAGCGTCTTCAATCGCCAAATCCCGCACGATCTCGATCAAGTTTCGCTTGGCCACGCTGGCCGGGAGCTTGCGCGCGCGGGCGCTCTCCAACTGCTCCATGGATCGCCCCGGCGGCACGGTGAAGAGCAGCCGCTTGAGGAGCGCCCGAAGCGCCTCCGCGTCGGTGAACGCGCCCGCCTGCTCGATGGCGCCTGCGGAGGGTCTCCAGTGCTCGGGGACCCCGCGCGGGCGGTGCTTTTCCCAGAGCAGGCGCACGGCAAAAAAGCGCACCTCGCGATCGGCGCTCTGCATCAGCCAACCCAGGCGGAGCACGCCTCCAATGCGGGCGTAGTGCTTTCGAATGAGCTCGATGGCGACGTCGCGCGATGCGCGCGAGCGGCTCTCGGTCATGGAGAAGATTTGGACCGGGTCGAGCTCCTCGGGGGTGAGGGCGAGCTCCGGATCGGCGTGGGCCTCGCCCGCTTGCACGAGCGCATCGTACGCGATGTTGCGAACTTCCTTTGCGCTCGACTCGGCGAGCTCGTACACGCGCGTTTGCGCGCCCCAGCGACGCAGCTCCGCCCGGGTGATCGCGACGGCAAAGCGCCGCACGTCGCCGCGGGAGTCGAAGAGAGCCGGCCAGAGTCGCTCCTCGGAATAAGCTCCGCGCGGGATGAGCGACTTGATGCCCCACTGCTTCGACTCCGACTGCTCGGGGCCGAGCTTCGGGTGGTGGCAGCGCAAATACGTTTGCGCGAAGGCGCGCACGGCCTCCGGCTCCTTGGCGCCCAACGCCAAGGCAAAGAGGCGCGCGATGCCTGCCTTGGCATCGCCCTTCTCCTCGGCAAAATGGACGGGCGCCATATGTTGCAACAAGTAGCGGTGCGCCCACTCGTGCAGCTGCGGATCGGCGCGCCGCGCGAGGGCGAGCAGCCACCCCAGGCCGATGTCGCCGGGGGAGACCAATTTGCGATTTCCAAGCAGCGCAAACGCGACCTGGCGCCGCGACGGGTCGAAGACGAGGCCCTTGATGCGCTCGAGATCGATCTCGGGTGGCAACCCGTCGGCCTTGGCGAGCCACTCACCGACCTCCGATCCGATGTCCTCACGGGCCAGCGCGTCGAGGATCCAGGCTCCGGGGGCCAGCTTGACGGAAAACTTCGACAGCTGCTCCATCGCCCACTCGACGACGGTGCCGTCGTCGTCGCGCGCGCGGGGATCGTCGAGCACCCGGATCCACAGGGCGAGCGGCAGCTCGTCGCGCTTGAACTTCTTTTCCAAGTAGCGCGTGGCCCACTGGGCGCGGTCGTAGTCCTGCGAATAGAGCATGTCGAGGAAGAAGGTCTCGTCCAGCTCTTTGCGCTCGAACTCGGTCTCGAGCGCCGCAGCGGCCCATTTGCGCGTCTCGTCGAAGGCGATGAGCCGGCCCAACACCGCGATGCCGAGCTGACGCGGGCTTCGCCCCATGATCGAGCTGGCAGCAAACTTCGCCGTATCGGAGTAGCTGCTCCCCGCCTTTTCGAGCAGCTCGATGAGGCGCTCGGGGGGCATATCGGCCGCGTGCCCGCGCGCATACTCGATGGCATATTTGCGCGCCTTGGCCGAGGGCGATACCAGCAGCGCGAGCACCGGCTCGTGCAAGCCAATGCCTTTGAGCTTTCCTTGGTGGAACTCCGGCGACGCATCCAAGGTCTCCACCAGGAACTCGTGCGCCGATGTGAGCGGGCGAAAGGCAAGGCGCCCAAGCCACTCCGGCGTGACCTTTCGCAAGGCATCTGGAAAAAGCTCGCGAAGCCCCAAGATGGCAAAGCTGGCCGCAAAATCCGCCTGGCACGTTTCGAGCAGGAGCATCAAGGGATCCGCGCTGGCCTCCCAAGCTTCGCGATAGGGAACGCGGAACTTCTTCGTCTTGGGGAGGTTCTTGGGGGCGCCCCATTTCTTGGCCGGATGATGCTCAATCGCATCCGCGATGCGCACATCCGAGTCCGTATCGAGCGGATACGCGCGCAGGACCTCGACGCAGAACTGCGGATAGAGCTCGGGGACGGCCTTCCCCAGCTGCCGCAAGAACCGCCACGCTCGCCGCTGCAAATAGACGAGGGTGCCGCGCTTGACGTCCCGCGCACCCGCGCCCATGTCGTGGGCTTCGCAATCGAATCGAACCGCCAGGGCGCCAAAAATCTCCGCGTCGAGGTTCTTCTCGGCGAGCTTGTAAACGCGTTTGAGCCCGCCCCAAATGCCATAAACGAGCGGAGCCTCCCGCGCGAGCTCGACGATGGCCGCGCGCGCCGGCCCGCTGCCCCGCTCATAAAGCGCAACGATGAGATCCGCGAGCTGAATTTGCTGGGCAATACCCGATTCGGGCTGCCCCAAGTAACGCTTCCACGCTTCGTGCGCGTCCGCCTGGCGCCGCCCTTTGTCCTGCAGGCGGGCCGCCTGATCGAGCGCCGCGCGGAGCGTATCCACCGTCATACGATCGGCGGAGTGCTCGTCCTCATTTGCGCGCTCGCTCTGCTCCTCCTCGCGCTCGAGCAGCGCGAGGATGGCTTGGACGAGATCCGGCGCCTCGGCCTCGGCGAGGCGTCGAAGGTCGTCCATCGAAATGGGGCCGGCTGCGCTCACGATGCCATCTCACGTGCGTATTGGATACGCGCTCGAACGATGGGATCGCGGTCTAAACTGCCGTCTGCCGACGAAACCTGCGAGAGCTTGGAAGAATGGAGCAAGCTATCGAGAAATACGTCGAGCCCCATCGCTTTCTTCCCATTCTTTCCCTTCTTCCGGAGCGCCGCGATGAACCCCGGTCGAACCTTCTCGAACCGCCGCCGCCACGCTGCGGGCGGGAGGCGCCTCTCGAGCAGCGCCGCGCCCACTTGCAAGGCAACCTCGGGCTCGACCGCCTCGAGCAGCGCACCCAAAACCTCCAGCGCGGCGGACGCCGCCGATGGTTGCGTGGTCGTTTGCCACTGTCGAACGGCCCGCTCGAACGCGGCCGCATCGAGCTCCCACAGGAGCCCCAACGCCCATTCCAGCGAGAGCCGCTTTTCGGGGGCGACGACGAGCCCCATCACCTGGTCGAACACCTGCCCCAGGGCGGCATGAGCCTTCGGGTCGATCCCCGCAACGCGCCCGAGCGCCTTACGAGCTTTGCGCGCGGTGTGCGCGATCTGCCAACTTCGGTTGCCAACGCTCTGCGCGAGCCGGGTGAGCGCCCATTGCGCGGCCTCGATGTCCCCCGCGTTCGTTTTCCCCGTCAAATCGGCGCGTGGCACGAAACGAGCCGCAATCGGTATTTCTTCGACGGCCGAATCGGCAGGTGTCGCTCCCCGCGCGGTGCCGTCTCCTTTATCGGCGGATTCGTCACCCGCCGCGTCGCCGTCGTCCTCTTCTTCGTTTGCGTCCGCGCTGGCCGCTGCGGCGCCTTGGTCATCGCCGACTTCCGAGAAGCCCTCGGCCAACTTCTCCTCGAGTTTCTTCGCGAGCTCGTCCTCGGCCTCGGCTTGTGTTTTGAACTTTTTGAGCTTCGTATGGCCAGCCGACCCGAGTTTTCCGTACCGGTAGCAGAAGATCAAACCATCCTTGATCCACGCCTCCCAGAACTTCTCCTCGTCTTCGTTCTCGAGTCGGCGAATGGCCATTGAATATCGACGATATACTTCCCGAGCCACAATCGTTTTGCAAGCACCGAATTCCATCCGTGCGCACGACGTTATCGTCCCGAATATCATGTCGGCGGTGACTCCCCGCGCGCGGCGACCTCCGCCCGCATTGCGTCGGCTCCCGAGGAGAGCGCGGTTCATGAGGGGCGTGGGCTTTCATAAGGAGAGAGTCTCTGTCGGTGCTTTCATGATTGGATGTCATGATGGGTGAACGCTCGAATGTCCACGCTCGCGCGTGTGACCACGGGAACCCGACCCGCGAACCCCCGTGGCCGATACCGTCCACCCGACGGCGTCGGCCGGTGCGTGGGTTCCACCTGTTGGGGGACGCCGTACGGAGGTACGGAGATAGGTGGCTCCGTGTGTCCGCTCGTTGTTCGCCCATGGTGACGAACGCGATGTTCCTCGATACGCGGCGTGCCCTCGCGCAATGATTTCCATTTGGCATCGCGGCGTGGGGTTCGAAGTACCTCCAAGCGGGAGAGATGACGTCTTTATTACGCGATCGGCAGTTCGAAAGGGCGAAGGTTCCCTAAAGCGCTATAGCCAATCTCCGTAAGGCCGGCGGACAATCGTTTCCATCGGCCGAAGAACGCGAAAAATCGTGGAAAGGATGGACCATGAAATCGACCATTGGTTTCACGTGGATCGTTGCTTTTGCGAGCCTCGTGTCGAGCGCGTGCACCGCGGCGGCACCCGAGGCCGGTGTCTCGGGTTCGGACGCGCAGGAGGAGTCGTTGGTAAAGGATCTCGACGCCGAGCTGTCGTCTTCTCGGCCGAGCGCGGTGAAGGAGGGGTTGGACGAGGGCGCGCTCTCATGCAGCCCGTTCAAGTGCAACTACATCTGCAACGAACAGGGACGGTGCGGGATCTGCACCAGCGGAGGCTGC
This sequence comes from Sorangiineae bacterium MSr11954, assembly GCA_037157815.1. NCBI lineage: Bacteria > Pseudomonadati > Myxococcota > Myxococcia > Myxococcales > Pendulisporaceae > Pendulispora > Pendulispora albinea. Next base: position 9,122,069 of record CP089984.1, on the reverse strand, counting down.
CGGTGCATGGATTGTTGAGTCGACAGGTCAAACGGTCGTCGACATGAAATAGACGTAAGCGCCGAGGGTCGGATCTGCCGCGTAGGGGCGGACCGACCCTCGGCATGCATCCCTGCGCGGGTGAGGGGCATCTCCGTGTTCTCGTTGCTCGATGTCGTGACGGCTGAACGCCCGCGAGTTCATTCGCCGCGTATCGACTCGCGCAATGTGGTGGAAGCGGTGTGGACGACGTCGTGCGACCTTCCTCGCGGCGTGCGCACCGCGCGGCGAGTGCATCGAGCACCTGGTACGGAGAATCTGCGTTATTCTCCGATAACGGAACTCCATACCGATTCACGGGGGATCGCCCTTGCTCACGGGCCACTCCCCGGGCCAGCCGGCAGAAACGCGGCGACGGCCAAGCCAACGATCGCGAAACCGCATGTCGCACGAAAGGCGCGGGACAATCCGCGCAGACTCCGTGCAGGCGGCGTCCATGTTCGCGGCGGTGGCGCGCATTGCGTCGCAGAGACCGAGCACGCTCGTCTCGCCCGCCGCCGCGTGTCCGTGCGTCCACGGGATCGGATGCGTGACCCCTTCCGACTACGCTCCGTATGCTCCGGAATCCATTCCGAGTACCCAGGAGTCGACCCGTGAGTCACATTGCAATGGACCCTGAGTCAGGTCGGAATGCGCAGTGGACCGACATACCTGCGCCCCGGTGACGTCTTCACCATTCGCAAACGATTTCGAAAAGTAGCGGAAGCGGTGTGCGCATCGCGCGGCGCGTGAATCGAGCGCGTGGTACAGGAGATCTTCGTTATTTCGCGATATCGTACCGGATGGCCGCCCGTCGATTGGTACACCGGTACATGCGATCAAATGGGATCTTGGTGGTTTTGCGACGCTCTTGAAAACTCATCCGCGAATGTAACCTTGGTACGTGGGTTGCTGGGCACGCGTCGAGATAGGAGATCCCCATGATGATTAAACGACATGTGAGGCGTTCGACCTTCGGAGAGCCTGTCCGTTTCGCGTTTGCAGCGCGAAAAGGAGCGATGGGCATTGTGATCATGGCGCTCGGATTGATCGCCATGGCCCCCACGGCTGCCGCGACGGAGCAAACTTCGAGCACGATCGAAGGAGCGCCCCTCGCGTGCAGCTACGCAGGTACGTACTCTACCCAACGTGCGTGTGCAAATTCGCGAATCTTCTATGACTGTGTGCACGACCCGGGGTGCCGCCCGGAGTGTCGCCAAGACGATACCGTTTGGCACCTCTTCACCTGTTTCGACTGAGCTTCGCCGGAACCTGCTTCGCCCGCGATCGGTCGGATATTCGACGAGGCCGATTGCCAGACCTTCGTCTTGGACGGCGCGCACCTTCGCGCAGCGCCGTCCAATGTCGAGCCTATGTTCAACTTTCGAGGTGTCCTATGAAGACGAAAAATGGCCGAATATCACTCGCTGCGTGGATGACGGTCCTCATCTCGTCCGGTGCGTTGCTGGCCGCTTGCAGCGCCAATGCACCCCCGGACGATGCCGTGCCGGGTGAAGACGTCCCCGCCGCGCACGAAGACGTCCAAAGCCACGAGACGGTGGAGCAGAAGACCGTGCCGCTGGCCTGCGTGTATCAATGCTGTGACTTCCGAAGAAAGCAACAGTGCTGTCCCGGTCAGCCGTGCGGCCCATGTGCGCTGGCGACGAACAACTGCCAATAACCTGCCCGAGCGCTCACGACCCTCGCTCGAATCACGTCCCCCTCTTCGAGAAGTACGGGATACCGGTACTCTACAACTTCAGCGAGAGCGCCATGAAGGGGTTGGAGTACCGGCCCAAGGCCCGTATGCACGTGCTCCACGTGTCATCGTCGAACGGACCAAGACGATGTCGGATGGGATCCGGTTACCGCCACCCACGTCCCTTGACGTTCGTCCCCTTATCACCCATATCTCCGACCGCGCGGTTGATCTCGGCCTCGGGGCGGGTGGAGATGTCTTGAAATGAAAACGTGGTCGTTGCTTTCGAGAGTTCTGGGTGCGGCGGTCGCCGCTCCATTTCTGGTTTCCTGCTCCAGCAACACGGAAAGTTCCGGTGATGGCGCGCAGGATCCTATGACGCTTTCCAGCGAATCCGACGCACTGTCCGGCGATTTCGACGCACTGTCCCATGAACCACCGCCCGGGGGTGTGCGAGGGGTCAAGGTCCCGACCCTCGAATGGTCCGACTGCGGAGGGGGCTATCAGTGTGCGAAGGCCGATGTCCCTCTCGACTACCGGGAGCCGCGCGGGAGAACCATTTCCCTCGCACTGACACGAAAACCGGCGACGGATCCGGCGCGTCGAATCGGTTCGCTGTGGGTCAATCCGGGTGGACCCGGCGGATCTGCGGGCGGCTTGGTGCGCCGTTTGGGGCAGAGCGCGCCGGCGCCGATGCGCGAGCGCTTCGACATCATCGGTTTCGACCCTCGCGGCGTGGGCGCAAGCGTGCCGCTCGCATGCCAGAATCAACGCGAGTACTCGGACGCTTGGGCGCAAGCGACGGCCCGCCCGGAGCGGGGGCAGTTCGACCGGGCCTTGCAGCTGGCCAAAGAATTCAACGACGCCTGCGTGCGCGAGAGCGCGGATCGTTTGCCCTACGTCGGCACGCAGTACACCGCGCGCGACATGGACGTTCTGCGCGAGGCCGCCGGTGACAAGAAGTTGAATTACTTCGGCATATCGTTTGGCACATTCATCGGCACCGTCTACGCGAATCTATTTCCAAAACGCATTCGCGTCCTCGCCCTCGACGGCGCCTACGATCCCGAGACGTACGCGAATCGCCCGTACGAGTACGATTTGGGTCAGTACGTGGCGGTGGACGCGGCGCTGAAGCGATTCTTCGATTGGTGCAAAGATACCCCGGAGAGTTGCTCCTTTGGAAACGGCAACCCCGCCAAGGCGTTCCTCGATCTGCAGGCGAGCCTGGACGCGAATCCGATCCGAAATGCGGAAGGACGCGTGATCGCCAATGGCGCCACCTTGGTCCTGCAAATCGTCTTCGACCTCAATCGGGCTCGACCCTTTTGGCCCACCCTGGCAAAGGATCTGGCGCAGGCCCAAACGACCCGCGACGGTCGTTTGCTCGCCGAAGTGTCGGCAGGGACCGCGAGCTTCTTGGGCATGAATACCGCGATCGAGTGTGCCGATCGCGACTTCCCTCGGGATAAGTCGCTCTTGCGCACGTTCCTGCGGCTCGAATCGGCGGTGGCACCGTACGCCGGGCCGGCGATCGCCTTCGGCCCGCCGGGCTACGATCATGGCCATGCCCCCGCGTGCGTTCAGTGGCCCGCAGCTCGCCGGAGCCGCTACGCGGGACCTTGGGATGCGGCCGGCTCGCCGCCCATCCTGGTGGTGGGCACCACCGGCGATCCCGACACCCCCTATCCGGATGCGGTCAGCTTGGCTCGCAAGCTCGATAACGCGCGCCTCCTGACCTTCAAAGGCGAAGGCCACACCGGATATAGCGGGAGCGCGTGCGCGAGGGCCGCCATTTCGGACTACCTCGTCGACCGAGTGCTGCCCGCACGCGGAGCCGTGTGCGACGACGCTCTCCCGCCCACGACGAATTGAAGGAGCTCCGGCTCCTGGGGCGCGAAGAGCGCCTCTGACGAAGCTCTCGCGGAGAGCGTGACGCCATGACGTGTTACGCTCTCCTTCCTCGTAGCGTGGCGTAAACCTAGGCACGAAGAACAGCCTGCCGATGGCCGAACCGCGCGCGATGCTCGAGACGATCGACTGCACCGAGATGCGGACGTAAGCGCGGAGCGGCGACGCCGTATACGACGCGAAGCTCCTATCGTTCGCTCATCTCGAACGCTCGCCAGGGAGGATGCGCGAAGGATGGGCTCGAGCGCATCACCCACGACCTTTGCGGTGACGTCGTCGACGTCGAACACGAGGCGCGGCCGGAACCCTACGACCGCGACACGCGCGGCTCAATGTCAGCCGCGCGCGCGACGCGGTCGTCTGCATCGAGCTACCGAACGCATCACGCACGACTCGTGCGGTGGCATCGTCGATATCGACACGTGTGGACAAGGTGTCGACAGACACGCGCAAGTGCGCGACATCGTTGTGGAGCCGAGGGGGATCGAACCCCTGACCTCATCCATGCCATGGATGCGCTCTCCCAGCTGAGCTACGGCCCCGTGAGTGGGTGCTCATCTACTGCGATGCGGCCGGCTTGTCTACCCCTTCGACGAAGATCTGCGAAATGAGGTCGATATTGCGGCTATTTCGCGTCTTTTGGCGTGGCGATGTCGACCTCCCAGTTGACGGTGGTGTCGGCACCGGCCCACGGCGGGTAGGTGAGGCTGGAGAAAGCTTGGATAGCGCAGCGCCCGGTAGGCGCGCCATCGAAGGGGGAGCCGATGGAGGCGCCCTTGGAGTGGCCGTTGTGCCCGAGGGCTACGACGACCACGGTTTTGCCCCAGGGGCCCGCGGCCTTGCCGTTTTCGTCCTTGGCCGAGCCGCAGTTGTCTTTGACTTGGCGGGCGGCGCGGCGGAGGACGACCTCGGTGGCCTCCTTGTCGTAGGAGTCGGTTCGACGTTGTTGGGCGGGCGGAGCCGGGGAGCCGGCCGCGGGCGGGGCCCCCGAGGGCTTCCAGCCCTGATCGTTTGCCGCCGAGGGCGGGGACGACGAGGAGAACACCGGGTGACGGGCGTTGTCGGAGGACTCGGAGCTATCGTCCCATTTTGGGGCCGGCTCGGAGGTGGCCGCGCTCGTCGAAGGGTTGGTGGCAGGCTTTGGCGAACCTCCGCACGCTACGGTGCCCACCCCAAGACCGAGCGTGATCCAAAAAATCGTCTGCCGCATGAAACAAAGTCTGAAGCAGAATTCGCCCTAATTCAAATAAAGGGCGATTCCGCTCCTGCGCGCTTCCGGTCCAGCGCCAGCTCGACGCGTGCAGCCACAGCGGAGCAACGGCGCCTAACTCGACTTGTCGCTGTCTTTTGCCCGCTTCAGGCTTATGACTTTGAGCACCGCGGCGAGGAGATCGCCCAGCGGACATGGCTTGGTCAGATAGGCGTCGCAGCCGCGATCGATGGCATCGCGCCAATGCTCGGGATACGCCTGGCCGGTCACCACGATGACGGGGATGTTCTCCGAAGGGTCCGCGTCACGCAGCCGTCTCAGCATCTCTCGGCCATCCATGACCGGTAGCGAGATATCGAGGACGATGAGGTCCGGCCGATGGGCGCGGGCGCGCTCCAGTCCCTCCGCGCCGTTGCTGGCCTCGGTCACCCGAAATCCAGCTCGGGTGAGAAACGCCGCGTACATTGCACGGCTATCGTCGTTGTCCTCGACGCAGAGAATCAGTGGCCTGCGCTGGGTGCGAGGCTCCGGGCGCCTCGGGAGGGAAAAGGTCGCGTCATTCATGGTGGAGCCTCCAACCATGCTCCAGTGGGAACTTCGAACGATGCCATCGCGATCGCAAGGTCCTCTCTCAAGACGTTGCCTCACGCTGCCCAGAAATCAACTCGAGCAGCGCGCGGTCGCCCTGTAGCGCGACGCGTTGGAGATAGAAAGACAAACCGCGCCTTCCGCCAAGCTCTTCGCCCCCTCCCGCACGGCCGGGTCCCCCGTGAACGAGCTGCGCAAGCACCGTCCCCGGCGGGATCGCTTGCGTCGCGATCTTGGAGGAGCCGATGGTGACCCGGCCATGGTACGGCGCAATGCCCAGGACCACCGCGCGAACGAAGCTTTTGTCGTCCGAATAGACGCTCGAGACCAAGCCTCCTCCGCCCGCAGCCACCCACCGAACGACCGCGGCGGCCCCATGATCGGCGCCCTCGCTCGCATACGGCATGACCGTGGCGACCGGGCCAAACACTTCGTGCGTGTGCACGGCATCGTCCGGCTTCGGTGATGCCACGTGAAGCAGGACGGGGCTGATGAAAAAGCCCTTTCCCGCGCCGCCGTCGCCGCCCGCGATGGGGTTGGTCGAGCCCAATACGATGCGACCTCCCGACGTTTCGGTCAGAAGCTTGGTGATGCCCGCGCGCACGTCGGCGAGTTGTTGCGCCGTGGCCAGCGGACCCATGCCCACGTCGTCGCGCGAAGGGTCGCCCACCTTGATGGCCCCGAGGCGCTCGCCCAGCCGCTCGAGCACCGTGGCGACTTTGTTTGCGGGCACATAGATGCGGCGGATGGCCGTGCACTTCTGCCCGGTCTTCTGCGTCATATCGCGGACCACATCGGTCAAAAAGAGGTTCATCACCTCGGAGTCGTCGGCGACATCGGGTCCGAGCACGGCGGCGTTGAGGCTATCGGCCTCCACATTGACCCGCACCGAGTGCTCGCGCACGGCTCGTCCCGCGCGCAGCGCTGCGCCGGTGGTGCCCGCGCCCGTGAAGGCGAGGACGTCTTGCCCCCGCAAATGATCGAGGAGATTGCCGGGGCTGCCCGCGATGAACGAGAGCGCGCCCTCGGGCACCAGCTTCTCCTCCACGAAGAGCTTCACGAGGCGATGCGCGACCAGCGCCGTGCTCGATGCGGGCTTGCTCACGACCGGTACGCCCGCACAGAGCGCGACCGCGGCCTTTTCGGCCAAGCCCCACGCCGGGAAGTTGAACGCGTTGATATGAACGGCCACACCTTCGCGTGGCACATAGAGGTGCGTGCCAAAGAGGCGCGGGCTGCGCGCGAGCTGAAAGCCGGCGCCGTCGACGAGCACAGCTCCGCTGGGTGCTTCCTTTGCGAGCTCGGTGGCGATGTCGGCGTAGGCGGCCAGGGTGAGCGAGGCGCCATCGATGTCGAATTTGGCATCGCTGCGCGTGTTTCCACCGTTTTCGATGGCGAGTCCGATGAGCTCGTCCCTGTGGCTGTGGATGCTCCGCGAGAGGGAGCGCAGCATCTCGGCGCGGGCGGCGAAGTTCATCGCGCGCAGCGCGGGGCCGCCGGTGTTGCGTGCATGCTCGAGGGCTGCTGCGAAATCGATGCCCTCGGTGCAGGATGTTGCGATGGGCGCTTCTGTTGCAGGATTGACGAGCGTTGTCGCACGTCCGCTTCCGCGCACCCACTGACCTTGAAGGTAGCTTTCGAGCTCGATCATGAGCCGACTCTCCGCCCTCTTTTGCTCCGGGGCAAGACTTCCCGGTGACCTTCGGTTACCCTTTCTGCGCCATGGCCGATGCTCCCTCTTCCGGCTCGAAGCCCGTCCGTTTCGAAACGCATCCCGACCGCTACCGTCATTGGCAGCTCACCTTTCCGGCGGAGTATGGCGGCGCCGTCGCCCGCCTCGCCATGAACGTCAAGGAGGACGGCGGCGACTATACGCTCAAGCTCAATTCGTACGACTTGGGGGTCGATATCGAACTAGCCGACGCGCTCCAGCGCATTCGCTTCGAGAACCCCGCGGTGAAGGCGCTGATCGTCACCAGCACCAAAGATCGCATCTTCTCGTCGGGTGCGAACATTTACATGTTGGGCGGCTCCACCCACGCCTTCAAAGTCAATTTCTGCAAGTTCACCAACGAGACGCGCCTCTACTTGGAAGAGATGAGCGCCGAATCCGGCATCGCCAGCGTGGCCGCCCTCAATGGCACCGCGTCGGGCGGCGGCTACGAGCTCGCCCTCGCGTGCGACGCCATCGTTCTCCAGGACGACGGCTCGTCGGCCGTGAGCCTCCCCGAGGCGCCGCTTCTGGGGGTCCTCCCCGGCACCGGCGGCTTGACGCGCCTCGTCGATAAGCGCCAGGTGCGTCGCGATTTGGCAGACGTCTTTTCGACACTGGCCGAGGGCATTCGAGGCAAGCGCGCCGTTGCATGGAACTTGGTCGACGAATCGCCCTCGCGCTCGCAGTTCGACCAATCGGTGAAGGCGCGGGTCGAGGCCTTCGTCCAAAATTCGCGGCGCTGGCCGCACCCGCCCGTGATCTTGCCGGCGCTCGAGGTCGAGCGAAGCGAAAAAGGTGCAGAATACAAATATGTCTCGCTGAAGCTGGATCGGGCCGGGCGCACGGCGACCTTGATTTTGCGCGGCCCGTCGGGGCCTCCGCCGGCGAGCCCGGAGGATTTTGCCAAGGCGGGCGCGGAGACATGGATTTTGCGTGCCTTTCGGGAGCTCGACGATGCGCTGCTCGATTTGCGCTTCAATCAGCCCGAAATCGGCGTGATTGCGCTGGAGACGGCAGGGGATGCCCAGGCGGTGCTCGCCATGGATCGGGCCCTTCACGAACACCGGGAGGATCCGCTGGTGCGCGAAATCACGCTGTTGGTGCGGCGAGTGCTCAAGCGCCTCGATTTGACGGCCAAGACCTTCTTTGCGCGGATTGGGCCGGGGTCTTGCTTTGCGGGCACCTTGCTCGAGCTCGCGCTGGCGGCCGACCGCGTTTACATGCTCGACGACGACGGGGTCGAGGTTTGGGCATCGAAGCTCAACGCGGGGGCGTATCCCATGTCGAACGGTCTTAGCCGCCTCGAGTCCAGGTTTTTGCGCGAACCTTCCCGGGTGGCGCGCGTGCTCGAGCACGATGGCGCGTTCGATACGAAGCGCGCGCTCGACGAAGGGCTCGTCACCTTTGCGCCCGACGACATCGACTGGGAGGACGAGATCCGCATCGCGTTCGAAGAGCGTGCCAGCTACTCGCCCGACGCGATGACCGGGATGGAGGCGAGCCTGCGTTTTGCGGGCCCCGAGACCATGGAGACCAAAATTTTCGGGCGCTTGACCGCGTGGCAAAATTGGATCTTCCAAAGGCCGAACGCGGTAGGTGCGCGGGGCGCGCTGACGCTTTACGGTAGTCCGGAGCGACCCGAGTTCGACTACCGACGAACGTAGAACCGTGCGCGTCCCGCGCGCACGGAGCAAAACGGATGAGGAGCAGTTCATGAGCAGTGTGGTCAGCGACGAGAAGATCCCGAACAATGTCAATCTGGCGGGTGACCGCAAGCTCCAGAGGGCGCTGGAGGCCTGGCAGCCCAATTTCATTTCCTGGTGGAAGGAGATGGGGCCCAGCGGTTTTCAGTCGGACGACGTGTACTTGCGCACGGCCATCAGCGTGGAGTCCGACGGGTGGGCGCACTTCAATTACGTGAAGATGCCCGAGTACCGCTGGGGGATCTTTCTGGCGCCGCCCGTCGAAAATCGAACCATCGGCTTTGGCGATCAATTCGGCGAGCCGGTGTGGCAGCAGGTGCCGGGCGAGCACCGCAACACCTTGCGCCGTTTGATCGTCACCCAGGGTGACACGGAGCCGGCGAGCGTGGAGCAGCAGCGCATGCTGGGGCACACCTGTCCCAGCATCTACGATTTGCGTAACCTGTTTCAGGTCAATGTCGAGGAAGGTCGCCACCTCTGGGCGATGGTGTACCTGCTCCAGTCGTATTTCGGTCGCGACGGGCGCGAGGAGGCCGAGGCCCTCCTGATGCGCCGCAGCGGCGATCGCGACACGCCGCGCATCCTGGGCGCCTTCAACGAGCCGTGCACCGACTGGCTATCCTTCTTCATGTTCACCTTCTTCACGGACCGCGACGGCAAGTTTCAGCTCCTCGCGTTGGCCGAAAGCGCCTTCGATCCGCTGTCGCGCACCACGCGCTTCATGCTCACCGAGGAGGCGCACCACATGTTCGTGGGCGAGACCGGGGTGGGGCGCATCGTCGAGCGCACCGCGGAGCTGATGGAGAAGCACAAGGTCACGCACCCCGACGACGTGCGAAAGCTCGGCGCCATCGACCTGCCGACCATGCAGCGTTCTCTGAACCTTTGGTACTCGCTGTCTCTCGACTTGTTCGGCGGCGAGATTTCGTCCAACGCCGCGTCGTTCTTTGCGACGGGCCTCAAAGGCCGGGCCAAGGAAGACAAATACGAGGACCATCGCGCGCTGGACGCCAGCTACCCCGTCGACGTCGTCAAAGACTGCGCGCTCAACACCGAGCAGGTGCCACTGCGCAACGCGATGAACGAGGTGCTTCGCGACGAGTACGTCGCCGACTGCCAGCGCGGTCTCGACAAGTGGAACCGGCAGCTCGCTGCCCACGACGTGGAGTTCCAATTCACCTTGCCGAGCCGTCGTTTCCATCGCCACATCGGCATCTACTCCGACGTCACCGCCGATCCTTCGGGCAAGATCATCTCCGCCGAGGAGTTCGCGAGCCGGCGCGACGAGTGGCTCCCCAGCGAAAAGGACCGGGAGTTCATCCAAAGCCTGATGCAAAAGCCCATCTACGAGCCCAAGCAAATGGCCAACTGGATCTCCGCACCAAAGCAGGGCATCAAGGGCCGCCCCGTCGACTTCGAATACGTCCGCCGCTGCGAAGGGTGAGAAGGCGAGCTTCGCTTGCGAGGGTGAGGGGGGGCGAGCTTCGCTTGCGAGGGTGAGAGGGCGAGCTTCGCTTGCGAGGGTGAGAGGCGAGCTTCGCTTGCGAGGGTGAGAGGCGAGCTTCGCTTGCGAGGGTGAGAGGCGAGCTTCGCTCGTGAGGGTGAGAGGGCGTGCGAGGGTAAGCCGGGCTTCGAGCTAGCTCCAAAGGTCGTAGGGGGCTAGCTCGAGTGGGAGGGCCAGCACGAGTCGGGACCTAGCACGAGAGCAGAGCGCCCCACGGCGCACCGGCGAACCACCTTCGAACCCCTACGAATTTCGTTCAATCTCCATCGAAAAGATCCGCCTTACGATGGCGATCGCACATGCATAGGTGCTGTCCACCCCGAAATACGACAAGCTCTTCGACAAGAGCGACTGCCGCCGCGAATACGGAGTATCCGACGCGTAGTGCACGAACCCCACGTCGAACGGCGCCACCGACGTCAGGTTCACGATTTCATCCTGCGGAATGCGTGTAGGATGCACAAGCTCGTACACGGCGCTCAAGAACGGCCCCGCCTCCATCTCGAGCACAGTGTACCCATCGCGGTAGAACGCGCTCATGTAGTTGCGATTCTGCAAGAACGCACTTCGCACGGTGAGCGCCGATTGATTGTCGAACACGCTCCCGTATCGCAAATACGGCCGCACGTCCTTGGCGCCGAAGGCATTGCGCAGCAAATACGTATTGCGCGAGTGCTCGTCGAACACCATCCCCGAGAGCGCCACGTCCCCCACGCGCCCGTTGAGGGTGGCGGCCTTGCCCATCACATAGACGCCTCGTATCTCGCCCACCCCTTGCCCGATGCGCGACATCAAATGATAGGCGGCCATGCCGAGCGGGTAATCGATGTTGATGATGACCGCGTCGCTCTTTCGCAGCGCCGTATCCATGCCCGGCAGGCTCAGACGCGGATCGATCACCTTGGGGTCGATCTTCCCAATTTCGATGATCTGCGCGTCCACGTCCACGTGCCCCGGCTCCGACAGGTGCGTGAGCCCCGCGCTCGCCTCGAACGCGCGCACCTCCCGCATGCGATCCTGCCCGCGCCCCGCGTGGATGTAGCCCCGCAGCAAATAGTAGAGGAACGGCAGCTGCTCCTCCTCGGTCCCGCGCTCCTGTGCCGCCGCGATGGTGTCCGCCAGCCCCTCGGGGTTCGTCTCGCGCCCGAACGCCAAAATCGCGTCTTTGTGCGTGCGCGCATAGCCGCCGATGAGGTTCGCGATGGCGTGCGTGTTGGACGAAATGAAGTAAACGGGCCGCCGCCGCGGGAGCTCGTTTCGCACGTAGTGCGGCTCGACCGCGCTCCACCAGCGCTGGGCGGCGCGCTGGTACTGCGAATAGGACGCGGCCAAGAGGCGGATGTTCACGTCCAAGGGGTGCCCGGCGATGTTGGCGATGCCTTGCGCCAGCTTCCCGCCGAAGGCTTGCGCCAGCACGTCGACCTCGTCCACCGAGATGCCCAGGTAGCGCGCCAGCTCCTCGGACTGCAGCGCCGCGTCCTTGGGGAGCACCTCGCCCGCCAGCGCCCGCAGCCGCTCGTGCATCTTGTTCCACTCGATTTGAAAGGCGGTCAGGATGGGGATGAAGTCGTCGATGTCGCTCTCGCTGGCGATGAAGACCGCCAGCTTGCGCGCATCGCCATCGAGCCGCAGCGGGCGGCGGCGGCCGCGTGTTTTGACGGTGCGCCAGCTTTGCACGTCGTAGCCGGCCGCCTCGAACAGCTCGTGCGACTGACCCAGCACGACCAGATCGATGGTCGGCATGTCGTCGGGCAAGCGGGCCGCCGCGTAGGCGAAGGCCGAGACGTCGGGGGTGGGGGAGAGCGCTCCGGGGTGCAGGGACGAACCGCAGAACGCGTGCGCCTCCTCGAAGGCGCGCACGCGAACCTCTCCCGTCGAACGCAAGAGGGAGGAGTAGGTGCGGACGTAAAGATCGATCTCGTCGGAAGGGGTGACAGGCGGCCGGCGCTCCATGGGCCGCGACTCTACCGACTTGCCGCGTATTTGTACCGCGCAATTGCGCGGTTTTTTACAGGCCTACCGCGATTTTGCGCGGTCGAGCATCGCCATCGATGGCTCGTTTCGCTTGCGCGGCTGACGAGACAGCATCCGGCCCAAGAGCCCGCGCGCCGGCTGGATCTCGAAGAACCCCAGCGCGATCTCCTCCGGCCGTTCGCGCAGCCCATCGACGATGTCCTCGTTCGAGTCCACCCACTCGAGCGCGTGGTCGAAGGCTTCGCGCTGCGTCGTGTCGAGGTGCCCGCGCGCCTGCGATGCCTTGAGCTCGTGGTGGCGCGTGAAGAGCGCCAGCGCCACGCCGAGCTCCTCCACCGACAGCTGCGTCGCCCGCTGCACCCGGGCCCCGCCGCACGACTTTCCATAGACGTACGAGCCCTGATGCAAGAGCACGCCGAAGCCGCTGGCCACCGCCGCGATCTCGCTCATGAGCCCCAGATCGCTCTCCGCCACCTCCTCGTCCGCCTCGGCGAGCACGATGGCGCCGATGCTCCGCACCAAGCTGGTCGTGAGCAAAATTGCATTATGCACGTATTCGACATTGACCACCGCGACGTAGCCTTCGTCCGTCTCGAGGACCCCGTTGCGAAGCCCGTCGCGGACGTTGGCGCCGGCGTCGGTGGCGCAGCTGCCGCTCCCGCAACCGCCGGACGAGCAGCCGCCGCCGCCGCTCGCCTGCGCGGAGTCGACGAACTGCAGGCCGAACTCGAGATCGTCGGAGACCGGCGCGTAGGAGAGCATCCGCTCGAACAAGCGCGCCACGCTCTGCACGTCGAACGCAAAGTCGTCGGGGAAGAATTCGCCGGTGGGTTGCACCAGCTCGGGCTGGCCAATGGCCTCGCCGTGCTTGGCCACGAAGTCCGCGTAGCGGGTTACGATCCAGTTCAAGGTGTCGTCGTTCGGCAGTTCCATGAGCCCCTACGCAAAGCGTACCACGAGAGGCGCATGGTCGGAGTCGGGGGTGGGCAGCTCGTGCTCCTCGAGGAGCCCATGATCGCGTAAATTCTCGTTGAGGAAGCGCACCTGTGTCATTTTGGCGCGCAGCTGCGCAGACACCAGCATGTGGTCGATTTCATACCGGTTCGTACGGTGAACGACGCTGAAGCGCTCGCCGGCGGACAAATGCGCCGCCGCCGACTCGAGCGCCGTTTCGCCCTCGCCCGAGACGATGCGGAGCGTCGTGGACCCCGGCACGTCGTTGAAGTCGCCCGTGACGATCACGTGCTCGCCCGGGTACTTCGCGAAGAGCTCGTCCACCACCCCGCGCACGAACAGCGCCTCCGAGGCGCGCCACACCAAGGTCCGGAGCTCGCCCTCGGCGTGCTCGCGCGACGTCCTCGGCTCCACGACATCGCCGTTGGCCGCGCGGAACGGCAGCGGGCGCACGGACTTGAAGTGCAGCACCAGCACGTGCACGATCCCGAGCGCCCCCGCGTCGATTTGCACGTGCACGATGCCGCGCCGAAGCGGGATGCGCGCGCCGAACGGCGGGGGATCGGCCTCGTGAAAGCGCGGAAAATCGAGCCGCTCCGCCGTGAGCACGTTCGAGGCCCGCACCGGTGTACGCGCGAGCAGCGCGCACGCGATGCCGCGCGCGTCCGCCGTGCCCACGATGCGCGCGGTGTAGCCGGCATCCGGCAGCCGCTGGCGGAGCTGATCGACCACCGCTTCGGACGAGACCTCCTGCAGCGCGAGCACGTCGGCGTTCAGGGTGCGTACGACCCCGGCCAGCACGTCGAGCTTGCGGTTCAAGTGCGCCGCGCCTGCGTCGTCTTCGGCGTCGAAGAGGTCTTTCACATTGTACGTGGCGATCGTCAACGGCATCGTTCAGCTCAGTTTCTGCGGGGGCTGCGCCATCAACTCGCGCACCAGATCCTCCGCCGTTCGACCGTGGAGCATGCCGCTCGACAGCCCTTGAAAGATGGGGCTCCGCACCCCGTGCGCCTTCGCCCACTGCGCGATGCGTGGAATGAGCTCGATGGCCTCCACGCGCAGCTTGGCCTCGTCCACCGCTTGCTCCATGGTCTTACCCCGGCCCATGGCGCGCCCCACGATGACCTCCGGCCGCTCGTCCTGCGCGATGGATGCCAGCAGATCGCCGTACCCGGCGAGGCCCAGCAAGGTGCGCTCATTTCCCCCGGCGGCGGCGGCGATCCGCGACGCTTCCTCCACCGCGCGCGAGATGAACGTCGCCACCAGCCCGGCGTTCATGCCCACCGCGTGCGCGTACCCCACGCCGATGGCCAAGCACCCCACCAGCGCGCTGGCCCACTCGAGCCCGACCAGATCGCCCGTCTCGTACACGCGGAGCGAAGGCGATCCAAAGGTCGCCACCAGCGCCGCGTTCACCTCCGGGTAGCGCGAGCCGCACACCAGCGCGCACGGCTTTCCATCGCGCAGCTCGTTGGCCAGCGCCGGTCCTCCCAGCGCCCCCACGCGCCGCGACGGTGTCTCCCGGCGAAGCACCCTGGAAATGGGCTCCAGCGCGTCCCCGGCGAGCCCGCGGATGCCGTGCACCAGCAAATGGCGGCCATCGAGGTACGCGCCGAGCTCGCGCGCCACCCGCTCCACCACCCCCGATGGAACGGCGAGCACGAGCAAGCGCGATTTCTGCGCCAGCTCCCGCATATCCGCCACTTGCTCGACCCCATCGGGAAGCACCGATGAAAGATCACGCCGCGACTGAATTCGCGTCTTCGTACCGGATCGCGCTGCGGCTGCCGCCAGCGAGAGACCCCACGGACCGGCGCCCAACACTCCAACGTGTGCCAAGTACACGATGGATCTCGATACCACAGCGCCCGCTTCGCTGCGCGGGTTTCCCCCCGCGCGGCGAGCACCCGCAAAATTTTCCCGTACACGTCACCCCGGCCTGCGGCGGTCGTGAGGCTCCTGCGGAGAGCCCCGTTCTCGAGCGCGATTCCGTACAACTTTGGCCCGCGGCGGTCGTGAGGCTCCTGCGGAGAGCCCCGTTCTCGAGCGCGATTCCGTACAACTTTGGCCCGCGGCGGTCGTGAGGCTCCTGCGGAGAGCCCCGTTCTCGAGCGCGATTCCGTGCAACTTTGGGCACGTGTCCGGGAACGGGAACGTGTACGGGAGGCGTGCCGGGTTGCCGGCACACCCAACTTATTGAACCTTGACGTCCTTGGTGTCGCGCCCCAGCGCGTGATCCAACTGGACGCGGGCGATGCGGGCGTCGACCTTGGCATTGAGCTCGGCCAGGCGGGCCTTCGTCAGCTCGGTCTCGGAGTCGGTCAAGGTCGTCGAGGTGCCGCGGCCGGCGTTGAACAACTCGCGCGCGACGCGGTAAGCCTCGGTCGCGCTGGCGAGCTGCCGCTTCGTCGACTCGAGGGCGACGTCGGCCTCCTTGATCTTCTGCCAGGCTTGCATGACCTCGACCTCGATGCCGTCGCGCTGCACTTGGCGCTGGGCCTCGAGCTGGGCCGCGCGCGATTCGAAGTCGCTCGCGTTGGCGGTGCCCGTCAGGATGTCGTTGGGCGTCCACACCAGCTGCGCGCCCACGTCCCAGGTGCCGTTCCACGTGTCCGATTGGGGAACGTAGCGGGGGTTCGGGTTGGCGTAGTAGGCGTTTCCGAACGCGCTGACGCTGGGGTACGCCGCGCTCCGCGCGCCCTTCGCTTGGCGACGGGCCGACTCGGCGTTGGCGTCGATGCTCTTGATCTCGAAGCGGTTCGCGAGCGCCTCGTCGGTGAGGGCTTTGATGTTTCCAGGGAAGGGGGCGGGCGTGGTGTCGAGCCCTTCGCCCGGGACGATGTTCTCGCCCTCCTTGGCGTGGATCGCCACGCGGATTTGCTTCTCCGTCAGGTCGGCGAGGTTCTTCGATTGCTCGACCTGCAGCTCGGCGGCGGCCACGTTCGTCTCGGCGCGCAGCACGTCGGCGCGGGACGCGTTGCCCACCGTGAACTGATTGCTCGCGTCGGTCAGGTGGTTCTTCTGATCTTGCAGGGCGAGCACGGCGACCACCACCGCGTTGCGCGCGCGCAGCCAGTTGTAATAGGTGACGCGTCCATCTGCGCTCGACTTGGCGCGGGCGGCGGCGACGTCGAAGCGGGCGGCCGTCTCCGCGTGGGTGGCCGCCGAGTACTGCTGATTGATCTTCAGAAAGTAGTCGCTTATCGGAATTGTGATGTTCGCTTGGAGCAAATAATTATTGAGGACGAGGGGGAACGAGAAACCCCCGCCCGCCACCGTCTGCGGATTGCGCGTGCCGGGCGGCGCGTCCGTGACCACCAACGAGCCGCCGCTGCCAAACGCCGGCGGCGTGAAATCACTGAGGCGCGTGTAGCGTGCCGTACCCGTGAGCCGCGGAAGAAATTGCGCCCATGCCGCGTCGACCTTCGCCGCCGCCGAGTTCACCGCCTCCTCCGACGCCTTCGCCTGGTAGCTCGTGGCCGCCGCGCGCTGGCCAACTTGCTCGGCGGTCAGCCCGTTCGGAGATGTTTGCGTGAGCTCCACGGGGATGCGCTCCGACGGCGTGGAGGGGGTGCCGGCGGCCGTGCCCGGGACCGGAGCGGTCGGACGGCCTGCGGGGCCACCCGGCGCCGCGGGCGACTGCGGAGATGCTGCCGGAGGAAGGGGTTGCGCAGGCGCTTTTCGCACCGGCTGCGCCCCTGCGCCCGTCGCGAGAAGCAGCACACCACCGGCCACGGCGATGGAAAGAGTCGAAGTCGATCGAATGAACGTGCGCATATCAGGTATCTCTCGCTCGGTGAATCGTGCTTCGGATCGGTGAATCTACATTCAGTTACAAAGCACAGTAGGCGATTACTTAGGGCCTTGGTTCCGGAAAACTACCCCTGACCTCCACCCGCTCCCCGGAGGCCACGATCGCCGTGCGCATGGTCCGCACGGTTGCGTCCGACCCTGTCCGGAGTCAAGTCCATGCCCTATCGACTCGCGCGGAGCAGAATGATCGAATGGAGAAGGTGAACAGCGAAGAGGTTTTCGCACGAATCGAGCGGGAAATTGCGGCGAATCCAGGGGGCGCCGTGGCGTTCGATGGCGATGGAACCTTGTGGGACGGGGATGTCGCCGAAGACTTCTTCTTCACACTTCTTCAACTTAATGACTTTCGTGCGCCGGCCATGGAGGCCATGCGCCGGGAGGCCGAGGAGTTCGGCATCGATGCAGGCGGCGACGGTGCGGCGCTCGCGGGGAGGCTGTTCGAGGCCCACCAAGCCGGCCGCTACCCCGAGCTTCGCTGCTGCGAGATGATGACGTGGTGCTGCGCGGGCTGGCGTCGCGGCGAGATCCACGAGTTCGCACGGCACGTCGTGCGCGAACGAAATCTGGTCGCGCGCCTTCATCGCCCGATCGTTGGGATGGTGGAGTGGGTTCGCGCAAGAGGGGTCGAGGCCATTCTGGTCAGCGCCTCGCCGCGATCGATCGTCGATGCGGCCGCCGAGGTGGTGGGCTTCGGCCCCGGGCAGACCGAGGCCGCGACCGCCGCGTTCGAGGGAGATGTCATGGTGCCGCGCATGGCCGGTCCCGTCCCATATGACGGTGGCAAGATGGTGGTGCTCGCGCCGCGTTTGGACAAGCGGCCCCTCTATGCGGCATTTGGTGACAACATCTACGATGTGGCCATGCTTCGGGCGGCTCGCGTCGCCGTGACATTTTTGCCGAAAGAGCGGCTTTTGAAGCGGCTTGGAGAGATCCCCGGCATCGTGGAGCTCGTTCCGACCCAAGGCTGAGCGAAACCCCGCGAAACCCGCCCACGGCCTGAAGTATATTGGGGTGGCACAATGGAGCCGGCCGCGTCCCCCCCCGCCAGTCCCGAGGCCGCGCCGAGCCCTCGAGCCCCCATCGTCGTTCGCTCCGCGAGTGCAACGCACATCGGGGCGCGCGCGTTCAACGAGGACGCCCTGCTCGAGCGGGCGGATCTCGGGCTCTTCGTGCTCGCCGACGGTGCCGGAGGTCATGGCGCGGGGGATGTCGCGAGCCAGCTGGCCCTCCAGGCGATCGCCGACGCCTTCGAAGCGAGCGGCGTCGATCGCACGGAGCGCGCCGATGTCGACACGTTTGGCCTCTATGTCGATGCGCGCCGCTTGGTGAGCGCCATCCAGCACGCGAACCGCGCGGTGATGGAGCAGGCCAAGAGCCAGAACGCCGACAAAGGCATGGGCACCACGGTGGTGGCAGCTTTTCCAGCGGTGGGCTACGGATCCATCCACATCGCCCATGTGGGCGACAGCCGCTGCTACCGCTGGCGCGAAGGGTTGCTCGAGCTGCTCACGGAGGACCACTCGCTCCTTCACGACGTGCTCGAAACGTGGCCCGACATGGGGGACGACGTGCTGAAAAAGCTCCCCCGCAACGTGGTCACCCGCGCCCTCGGCATGCAGGATCCGCTGCGCGTCACCGTGCGCACGAACGAGCTCTTGCCGCGCGATCGGTACCTTCTGTGCTCCGACGGCGTCACCGAAGCGCTCCCGCGCCAACGTCTGCACGCGTTGCTCGGCGAGGCCAAATCCGCCGAGGAGGCGGCGCGCACCTTGGTCGATGCGGCATGGGCGGCTGGTGCGCGCGACAACATCACGGCGCTCGTTCTGATCTGCGAGCCTGCTTTGGCAGGCGAGGGCGTGGGGGATGGCGGCGTGCTCACCGCGATGTCACAAACCCTGGAGCGCGCCTTTCTCGTGCCCACCGGCGAGCGAGAGAGCAGCGAGCCGGGCGACGTACCGCGCGATGACGAGCCCGAGATCGTCATTTTGGGGGTGGCCGAAGGACCCCAAGTGGTTCCCCGCAAGGAAAAACGGCCCGACATGGATAGCAACGAGGACCTCGGGGCCGAGTGGCGCGAAGCGCTCGACGAGCTAACGCGAAAAGCTTAGGGTGCAGCGGCCCGGCCGCCCGGCCACGAGCTTGATTCTTTCATTCGAGCAGGAGAAACGACGTGGACTTCGATCTGACCGAGGAACAGAGGCTGATTGTCGATACGGCCCGTGAGTTTGCAGCGCGCGAGATCGCCCCCAAGGCGGCCGAGCTCGACAAGTCCGGGCGCTGGCCGGCGGAAATCGTCACGCGCCTGGGTGAGCTCGGATTTTTGGGGATGGCCATCCCGCAAGAGTACGGCGGCGGCGGACTGGACCCGCTCAGCTATGCGCTGGCCATGGAAGAGATCAGCGCGGCGTGTGCGTCGTGCGGCGTGATCATGAGCGTGAACAACTCGCTCTTCTGCGATCCCGTCTACAAGTTCGGCACCGAGGAGCAGAAGAAGAACGTGCTCACCCCGGTGGCGCGCGGTGAGAAGCTCGGGTGCTTTGGGCTGACCGAGCCGATGAGCGGCTCCGATGCGCAAACGATGGTGACCGGCGCCGAGAAGACATCCGACGGATGGATTCTCAACGGCGCGAAAAATTGGATCACCAACGGACCGCACGCCGACTACATCCTCGTCTTCGCGGTGACCGATCGCAGCGGGCCCAAAGTCCGCCACACGGCGTTCCTGGTGGAAAAGGGCACCCCCGGCTACACGCAAAATGCGCGCGATCACAAGCTCGGCATCCACGCCGCGCACTCGTGCACCGTGTTCTTCGAAAATTGCAAAGTCCCCGACAGCGCGGTCGTGGGCAAGGTCGGCGATGGCTTCAAGGTCGCCATGGCCACGCTCGACGGCGGCCGCATCGGCATCGCCTCGCAGGCGCTGGGCATCGCGCGCGCCGCGCTGGAGGTCTCGGCCTCCTACGCGAAGGAGCGAAAGAGCTTTGGCGTCCCCATCGCGCAGCACCAAGCCATCGCGTTCATGCTGGCCAACATGGCGACCGAGCTCGATGCCGCCCGCCTCCTCACGTGGCGCGCCGCCTCGATGAAGGAGAAGGGCGTGCGCCACAGCCCCGAGAGCGCGATGGCCAAGCTCTACGCCAGCGAAATGGCGACGCGCGTGGCGCACAAGGCCATTCAAGTCCACGGCGG
This sequence comes from Sorangiineae bacterium MSr11954, assembly GCA_037157815.1. Taxonomy (NCBI): domain Bacteria; kingdom Pseudomonadati; phylum Myxococcota; class Myxococcia; order Myxococcales; family Pendulisporaceae; genus Pendulispora; species Pendulispora albinea. The sequence goes on along the minus strand of CP089984.1, from coordinate 9,101,792 downwards.
CTACGGCTACTCGACCGAGTTCCCCGTCGAGCGTCACTACCGCGACGCGCGCATCACCGAAATCTACGAAGGCACCAGCGAAATCCAGCGTCTCGTCATCGCGGCGAGCTTGCTCGCGTGAAGCGTTCGTTGCGGAGAGGCTCGATGTCCATACGAACCTTGGCTGGTCTCGTTGCGGTCGTTTCGTGTGCGTCGTCCGTTGCGTGCGGCGGTGCGCAACAAGAAGCGCGCAGCCCTGACGCGGAGGCGGAGACCACGTCGCAGCGCGTTCGTCCGCAGAGCTCCGGGATGCAGGTGTCCACGGAGCTCGGCTCCATCGACTCGCGGGCGGTGGAGCAGACCTTCTGGCGTCTGCAGTCCAAGCTTCAAGGCTGCTACAAGAACGGCTTGAAGCGGGTCGAGTACCTGGAGGGCGACATCAAGGTCTTCCTCCGCGTGGGCCAAGATGGGACCGTGCGCTACGGGTACTTCGAAGACTCCACCTTGGGCGATCGCGAGAGCGAGAAGTGCATGATGGACGTGCTCACCTCCGCGTCGTGGCCGAAGCCCCAAGGCGGCGAGGCCGAAGTTCGAAACAGCTTCGGCTTCGATGCGCCCGGCGACGTGCGCGCGCCCGTGGCTTGGAACGCGGACCGCGTGAACGAGTCGCTCGGCAAAAACGCCGAGGGCATCCGCAAATGCAAAGAGGGCGTGAGCGGCCGTTTCCGCGCCACGGCGTATGTCGAACCCGATGGGCGCGGAGGAAAGGTGCAGGCTGCGTCCGTGGTCCCCCCGAGCAAAGAGGGCGCGGACAAGGTCGATTGCTTGGTGGACGCGATCCGGGGGCTCTCGTTGCCGAGCCCGGGGAGCTATGCGGCAAAGGTGAGCTTCGATTTGTGATGGCTGCTATCCTGTAAGCTATGCAAGATGTCGCTCATGTTCTCGGACGATTGCGGCGCTTCGCGCGCTTTGCGAGGCCGGACGTGAGCGAGGTCGATGTCGCGCTTCCCGCGCTGGAGACGTTGCTGAAAGAGGTCGGGGCTCCGTACCGGCTCGTGGGCGGAGCGGCCGTGATTCATCACGGTTACGAACGATTCATGCCGGACCTTCACGTTTTGGTCAGCGGCGAAGCGTGGAGAGGATTGAGAGAGCACAGTCGTGAGCACGGGTTCGTGTTGGTCTCGCCACGCCGACTTCGGCACGAGCCAACTGGCGTTCGGGTGCACGTGTTCGTTTCAGGTGATCCGATACTCCGCTCCGAAGGACATGCCTACCCATCGCCGGATTGCGCAGGAGCGAGCTCGCGGGATGCGGCCTATGTTGGCCTTCGCGGGCTTCTGGAGCTACTCCTCCGTTCTCGTTCCTACCAAGGGTTGGCCGATGTAATGGAGCTGCTGAAAAAAATCGACGACCGTCGATACATGACGCTCGAAGGCGAGATCGCCCACGATCTCCGCGAGCAGCTCGCGAAGCTACGGCAGGAAGCGATCGAGGAGCTTGCTTTGGCATCGTCCGAGGGCGACGACAACGAACGGGAAACCCATGGATCTTGAACTCAACGAAACCCAAAAACTCGTTCAACAAACCGCCCGCGACTACGCCCGCAAGGTCATCCTCCCCCAGGCCGCGGAGCTGGACAAAAAAGAGCAGTTCCCGCGCGAGATCCTGAAAGGCCTCGCCGAGCTGGGTCTGCTCGCCGTCAATGTCCCCGAGGAGCTCGGCGGCGCCGCGGCAGGTGCCGTCTCGTACGCGCTGGCGATGCAGGAGATCGCGTACGCCTGTGCGTCGACGGCGGTCACCATGGCGGTGACCAACATGGTGGGCGAGGTCATCGCAGCCTTCGGCACCGACGCGCAGCGCGCCCACTGCTGCCCCAAGCTGGCCAGCGGCGAGTGGCTCGCAGGCTCGTTTGCGCTCAGCGAGCCGGGGGCGGGGAGCGATCCGGGCGGCATGCTCACCACCGCGCGCCGCGAGGGCGATGGCTGGGTGCTCGATGGCGACAAGCAGTGGATCACCAGCGGCGCCCACGCGGGGGTGTTCGTGGTGTGGGCCCGCACGGGCGACAAGGCGACCCTGCCGGGCACCCGCGGCATCTCGTGCTTCCTCGTCGAGGGCGGAACGCCGGGGCTCTTCGTCGGCAAGGCCGAGGATAAAATGGGGCTCCGCGCCTCGAACACCGTCTCGCTCCACTTCGAGAATTGCCGCATCCCGGAGAGCGCGCTGCTCGGGGGCCTCAACGGCGGGTTCAAGATCGCCATGATGGCGCTGGACGGCGGCCGCATCGGCATCAGCTCGCAGGCCATCGGCATCGCCCGCGCGGCCCTCGACGAAAGCGTGCAATATGCAAAGGATCGCCGCGCCTTCGATCATCCCATTGGCGACTTTCAAGCCATCAAGTGGAAGCTCGCCGACATGAAGACCGAGCTCGATGCCGCGCACCTTCTATCCATGCGCGCCGCGACCCTGAAGGAAAAAGGCAAGCCCTTCGCCCGCGAAGCGTCGATGTCGAAGCTCTTTGCGAGCGAAGCCGCCAACCGCATCTGCAACGAAGCCGTCCAGATCCACGGCGGCTACGGCTACATCCGCGAATTCCCCGCCGAACGCCATTTGCGCGACGTGCGCGTGACGACGATTTACGAAGGCACCAGCGAGGTTCAGCGCATCGTCATTGCCCGCCACGTTCTGGGCTGACACGGGGGAGGGGCGGGGGAGCCGAAGCGCGCTCCTCCACCACGCCAGCCGCCTCCGGCACCACGCTGCCCACCAACGCGTCCCGCCCAATCACGATCTCGTAAACCGCCGGCAACACCAATAACGTCAGCAGCGTCGCCGACGCGATCCCCCCGATCACCACGGTGGCGAGCGGCCTTTGCACCTCCGCGCCGGCCCCCTCGGCGAGCGCCATCGGCAAAAACCCCAGCGAAGCCACCAGCGCCGTCGTCAGCACGGGCCGAAGCCGCCCCTCGGCCCCCAGCCGCACCGCCTCGGCCATGGCCACCCCCCGCGCGCGCAGCTTCTCGATGCTCGACACGAGCACCAGCCCATTGAGCACGGCCACGCCAAACAGCGCGATGAAGCCCACGCCTGCGGAAATGCTGAACGGCATCCCCCGCGCCGCCAGCGCAAACACCCCGCCGCTCACCGACATGGGCACATTGGCGAAGATCAAGAGCGCCTGCTTCACCTTGCCGAAGGTGGCCACGAGCAGCACCAAAATGAGCAGCAGCGCCACGGGCACCACCACGAGCAGCCGCGCCGTTGCGCTCTGCAAACGCTCGTACTCCCCCGCCCACGCGAAGAAGTAGCCCGCCGGCATCTTCACGTCCCGCTCCAGCGCCGCCTTGGCCGTCTCCACGAACGACGCCAAATCGCTCCCGCGCACGTTTGCCTGCACCGAAATGCGCCGTGAGAGCCGCTCGCGGCTGATCTCCGACGCCCCCGGTGCCACCGTGATGTCCGCCAATTGCCCGAGCGGCAAGAGCGCGCCCGACGACGTGCGGATCGGCAACGCCGCGATCGACTCCGCGTCGCGCCGCGCCGAGGACGACAGACGGACCTGGATCGGATAGCGCTCCGGCCCCGCGGCGATCGTACCGACCTCGGTGCCGCCGAGCGCCTGCACGGTGTCCAGCACGTCTTTGGCGTCGAGCCCCTGCCGCGCGATGGCCGTGCGATCGATGTGCACCGTGAGCGCGTTCAACCCCGCGACCATCTCCGCGCGCACGTCTTTGGCGCCGGGGATGGCGCGGAGCACTTGCACCGCGCGATCGCCGAGCTGCTTCAGTTGGACCAAATCGCTCCCGTAGATTTGCACGGCCACGTCCGAGTCGATGCCCGCCAAGAGATCGTTCGTGTTCATCTCGATGGGCTGCGAATACGAGAGCCCCAGCCCCGGGATGGACTTCGACAGCTTCTCATCCACCGCCGCGATGAACGACTCCCGATCGTGCGCCGTGGTCCATTGGTCGCGCGGCTTCAGCATCACGTAGACGTCGGTCATGTTGATCCCCATCGGATCGATGGCAATCTCCGCCCGGCCCGTGCGGCAGATCACGCTCGTCACCTCGGGGAAAGAGCTGAGCAGGAGCTTCTCCACTTGCGTCATTTGAGCCACCGACGACTCGAGCGACACCGAGGGGAGCCGCACGCTGGGGATCACCAAGGTCCCCTCGTCGAGCTTCGGCAGAAACTCGCGCCCCAGCTGGCTCCCCAGCACCAAGCTCCCCGCGAACACCAAGGTGGCCACCGACGCCGTGGCCTTCGGCCAACGAAGCGCCTTGTCCAGCATCGGCCGATAGATACGCGAAGCACCGCGGAGCACCGCGCTCGGGCGATCGGTGGCGTTGCGAGAAAGCACCAGCGACGCCAGCGCCGGCACCAAGGTGAGCGAGAGCACGAACGCCGCGGCCAGCGCAAAGAGCACGGTGAGCGCCATGGGCCGGAACATGCGTCCTTCGACGCTGGAGAGCGCCAAAATCGGCACGTACACCAGCGCGATGATCGCCTCGCCAAAGGCGGTGGCCCCGCGCACCTCGCGCGCCGCCGCGAGCACCGTCTCTTGCCGCTCGGGGTCGGTCAATGGCCTCCCGAGCTCGGCCCGCCGCTCCGCCAGGTGGCGCTGCGCGTTTTCGATGATGATGACCGCGCCGTCGACCACCAGCCCGAAATCGATGGCGCCCAGGCTCAAAAGATTGCCCGACACGCCCCCGAGCCACATCCCGATGAACACCCCCACCAGCGCCAGCGGAATCGAAACGGCCACCACCGCCCCCGCCCGCAAATTCGCGAGGGTGATCAGCAGGATGACCACGACCAGGAGGCTCGCCTCGATCAGGTTCTTGGCCACCGTGTGGATCGTCTTTTCCACCAGCCACTGCCGATCGTAATAGAGGTCGATCGTCACCCCCGCCGGCAGCGACTTTTGGATGCGCCCGAGCTGCGCCTTCGCCTCCGAGACCACCTCGCCCGAGTTGGCCCCCCGCCGCATCAGCGCCACCCCCACCACGATCTCCCCGCGCCCATCGCGCGTGACCGCGCCGTAGCGCACCAGAGGTGCATAGTGCACCTGCCCGAGATCCTTGAGATAAAGCGGGGTTCGATCGCCCCGCGTCTCGATCACGATCTGCCCCAGATCCTCGGGGCCGATCACGCGCCCTTCGCCGCGCACGGTGATGTTCTCGCGCCCATCGACCATGTACGCGCCGCCCACCGCGAGGTGATTGCGTGCGATGGCCGCGAGCACCTGCGGAACCCCCACGCGCGCCGCCGCCAGCCGCTCCGGATCGAGCTCCGCCTCCAGCGACTTGGCCTGGCCGCCGAAGGTGTTGACCTCCACCACCCCAGGGACCAACCGCAGTCGCGGCGCGATTTGCCAATCGAGGATGGTGCGCAGCTCCATCAAGCTCCGCCCCTCGCCGCGCACCTCGAAGTGCAAGACCTCCCCCAGGCCGCTCGACATGGGCCCGATCTCGGGCTCGCCGTAGCCCTCTGGGATGGCGTCGCGCGCCTTGGGGAGCCGCTCGGCCACCAGCTGGCGCGCCTCCAGCACGTTCGTGTCGTCGTCGAAGATCAGGCTCACCACCGAGATGCCCGGGCGCGACGTGCTGCGCACCTCGGTGAGGCCCGGGGTGCCGGCCATGGTCATCTCGACCGGGAAGGTCACGTACGTCTCGACGTCGAGCGGGCCGAGCGCCGGTGCGGCCGTGATGACCTGCACCTGCACGTTGGTCACGTCGGGCACGGCGTCGATGGGCACCCGCCCTGCGGCGAAGCCTCCCACAAGGACGAACACGAACGACAAAAGGATGATCAGGGCACGGTTGCGAACCGAGAGCTCCAGCAGTCGATCGATCACCTTCGGCCGCCCATCGAGCTAGTCGTTCTTTCCCATTTGCTCGCGCAGCGCTTCGCTCTTCAGCACGAAGGTGCCGTCGGTCACGATCGTCTCGTCGCCCGTGAGCCCCCTGAGGATTTCCACGTCGCGGTCGAGCGCCGCCCCGCGCTCCACCGCCCGAAGTGCATATTTGCCCTCGCCTTTTTCCACGAAGACGAATGGCTGCCCATCGATCGTCTGAATCGCCCCCCGCGGCACCACCAGCACGCGGTCTGCCACCTGCTGCGGCGAGCCGGAATCGACCCCCTCGGCTGGCGCCGCCGCCCCAAAAATATGGGCCGAAGCGCTCATGCCCGGCCGGAGCGCCCCGTCGGGGTTCTCCAGCACGATGCGCGCAGGGACCGCGCGCCGCACCGCGTCCACGATGCCCCCCACATAGTCGACCCGCCCCGTGAAGGTGCGATCCGGGTAGGCGACCACGCGCGCCTTGGCCTCGTCGCCCGCGTGCACCTTGGCCAGATCGCGCTCGTACACGTCCACGATGAGCCACACTTTGTCGATTTCGCCCACCACGAACAAGGTATCGGTCGCGCTCACGGCCTGGCCCACCCGCGCGTTCACGTCCAGCACCAAGCCGCCCAGCGGGGTGCGCAAGCTCATGGCCGTCGAAGGCCGCCCGGAGCCTGCGCCCGCATCGGCGTGCGTCAGGTCGTCGAGGTTCACCCCCACGGCCCGCAGTCGCTCGGCCGCGGCGCGGATCTCCAGGTTGGCCAGATCGCGATCCGTCTCGGCGTTGATCACGCTCTGTCCCGTGGTGACCCCGGCGTCGGCCAGGCGATGCTGCCGAACGCGCTCGCGCTCGGCATATTGCATCTTCACCTGCGAGGCCAAAAAGTCCGAGCGCGCCTTGCCGATTTCCACGCTCTCCACCGTGGCCAGCACCGTCCCTGGCGCCACGTGTTGGCCGGGATCGACCCGAATCGAGACCACGCGACCCTCGATGAGCGGCCCCACACGCGCCACGCGATTGGGCACGAACTCCAGCACCCCCGTCACCGCCACGCTGGAGCGCCGCTCGACCCGGCGCGGCTTTCCCGTGCTCAGTCCCGCGGCTTGCAGGGCGGCCGGACCGAGCTGGACATCGGCCTCGGGTTTGACCTCGGGCGGCTCTTCGGCCTGCTTTTTATGGCACGCGCCAACATACGCGACGCACGCCATTGCACAAAAGAGCAACCGAAGCCGACCCATGCCGTAAGACTATAGCGTCCTACCACCGAAGCGTGAAAACCCTGGCTTTTTCCGAAGGGCCTTCGTAGTAAAGTGGTCTTCCCCGGCGGTTGCGTCGTACGCCAAGCGGGGAGAGAGCTTTGAGGAAAGGAAGCTATTGGCGCGCACCGCTCGACCTCGCAACTCCCCACGCTCTGCCATCGTGCAGGCCGTGTCGCTCGCGGTGGCGTTCGTCCTCGGCGTCCTGATTTTCATCGGCAAGGTCAACGCGGGCACGGCGGCGCCCGTGGACAAGGGCGAGGACAAAGCCAGCGCGCCGCCCGCCGGAGCGGTCGTCAAGGGCGCTGGAAAAGCCTCGCGCAAGGCCGGCGCAGGGAGCATCGCCGACGCCGGCGCACCTGCTGCCGCGCCGGCGCCTGCTGCCGCACCCGCGAGCCCCGAGGAGGACGCAGGCTCGCCGCTCGACTATGCGGTCATTCAAGACGAGAGCGATATCCCGCCCGGCTTGTCGGAGGAGCGGCAGGCCGCCATTGGAACGGGCAAAGTCCCCATTCACCGCGAGGGCAAATACCGCTCGCCGTTCGCGCACCCGCGCTTTGGCGGCCCGGCCACCGTCAAGGTGGGGCTCGTCATCAACAATGTGCGCGAGTACAACATTCAAACGGGCTCGTTCGAGGCGGAGTTTTTTCTCTCGCTCATGTCCGACAAGCCCATGGGCGCGGTGGAGCCCTTCTTCACCAACGGGCACGAGGTGAATCAAACCGCGCTCGCCGACACGCCCACCTTCAAGGCGTACCACTGCACGGGCAAGTTCACGAGCCCCGTGGATCTGCGCCGCTATCCCTTCGATACGCAACGATTGAGCATCGAGCTCGAGGATCTGCGCGCCGGCATCGACCAGCTCGTCTTCGAGCCCTACCAAGAGCGCACCTCGCTCGACGCGCAGTTCACGCTCTCGGGTTGGGGGGTCGACTCGATTGGCGCGCGCGCCTACAAGCACCTTTACCCGCCGCGCTTCGATCGCGACGACCTTTACGTCTCGCGCTACAAGTTCACCCTCGGCATCGAGCGCTTCGCCACCAGCGCCGCCTTCAGCGTCTTTTTCCCCGCGTACATCATCGTGCTCATTTCGCTCATGGGCCTCTGGGTCCCGGCCGAGCAGCTCGATATCCGCACCAACGCGGTGGCGCCCATGCTGGCGGCGGCCGTGTTCTTTCACTACTCGCTCACGCAGTCCCTGCCGGCGACCGGGTACCTCACGCGCGCGGACAAACTGATGCTGGGGGTCTATGTCTCGCTGCTCCTGAACATGCTCTCCACATGGGCGTTTCTCATCATGGACGAGAAACAGATCGACACGGTCTTTCGCATGGCGCGCCTCTGGGTGCCCATCTTGACGGTGGCCATGATGCTGACCGTTTCCTTGATATAGGTAGGTAGAAATGAGCGACGAACCCCAAAGGCAACCCTCGCTCGTGCCCTCGCAAGCGAAGCCCGGATACCCCGGAAATAGCCCGGCGCGCATGCTCCTGGTGGCCGTGGCGACGCTCGTCGTCGGCCTCATCGCCGGGTACTTCATCGGCCGCTTCTCGCTCGAGCAGCAGTGGCGCCAGCCGACGACCCACGTCACGCGGGACTCCTACGAGGAGGCGAGCCGGGACGACGCCGACCCCACGCCCGCCGCGGGCACCTTGGTCATGAAGGCCATGCCCCTCGAGCGCACCCGGATGGCGGTCCGCGAGCGGACGGCGGCCGATCCGGTCGTCGCCATCGTGGGCGCGATCGGTCGAAACGACGGGGAGGTCGAGCTGCACGTTCAGGTGGAGAACCGCGGTACGTGCGAGGTCACGAAGATCGAAGGGGTCGCCTATGGCTTCGACGCCCAGCGAAGGCCCGCGAAGCTCAATCGCCACGGGGAGAACTACGTGGCCTTCGTCGCCCCGCTCCCCGGCTCGCACGAGCCGCTGAAGCTCGCCCCGGGCGGCGGCAAGACGCTCATCTCCGAGAAGCTTCGCTATGTCGAGAACGCGTCCTTGGCCTTGGCGCAGGTGGACCGCATCACGTGCGCCGATGGTTCGGTCTGGAATCGGCCCTGACGTTCTCGCGCGTTCCCGCTCATTCCCCCTGGTTGCCGCTCATTCGCGCGACATCCAGGGGCACACCTTCACGAGCTCCCGAAACGGCTTGCGGCTGCAGGTAAACCCCGTGGTCCGCCCGAACGATTTGCGATCCGTGCACTCTTGCGACTTCTCGTACGAGCCCTCCGCGCCTCGCTCGATGGGCCGCTCGCAGTCGCCCACGCGATAGAGATCCCACTTGTAGTAGCCGCGCGTGTCCCACTGGTGCAGCACGTGCACCGGCAGATAGTCGCCAATTTCGTATTTGGCCATGCACTCGGCAAACTCACGCCCGCCGCGCACCACTTGGAACTGATCGCCCGGGCATGGATCCCATTCGAGCTCGAGATCGATCAGCTCCGGCTTGCCCTTGCTGTCCGTTTCGACGATCGAGCGGCGAATCAATTGGCACACCGACTCGTAGCGCTCCTCTTTGGGGCTGCACGCCACCACCGGGAACACCGCCAGCGCCATCAGCGCCGCACCCATCGCCTTCCGCAGCATCGTCACGCGCCGATTGTAGTCGCCGCGGCCCTCGGATGAGAATGATTCATCGCAGCGGCCGCCCCCGCCGGGCGAAATCGCTCACCGTGCTCCCCAGATCAAGAGCCGCTTGAACGGGTAAAAGAAGGGTTTCGTATCGGCGAGCGCGGGCAAAAGGCGCGCTCGGTACCGTTCCAGAAATTGCGCATAGAGCTCCGGCGACAGCCGCGCCCGGTAGTCGGTGAGCAGCGAGCCTTTCACCCACTCGACGACGTCGTCCCGCGAGGGGAGCAGGTGCGCGTAGACCTGCAAGCGCACGTGCTGCTTCGTGTAGCCCAGCTCGTGGAGGAGCTCAGCGTAGCCCTCGGGGGTCAGCAGAGGATACTTCCGGCGGTAGTCACCGAGGGACGTCTCGCGAAAGGGGGCCTCGCTTGCCACCTCGCCCGCGAGGACATGCGTGGGGTAATCGAAATTGGCGGGCATCTGCACGGCGAGCTGCCCGCCGGGCGCCACGTACTGGGTCAATCGCGCGAAGAGGCTCGGGTGATCGTCGATCCATTGCAGCGCCGCGTTGGACCACACCAGATCGAAGGTGCCGCCCTCCGGGGCCGGCGCGAACGCGCGGATATCGTGCTGCTCGAAGCGCAGACCGGGATCGCCCGGCGCGCGCGCGAGCATCTCGGCGGAGGAGTCGATGCCCAAGGTTTCGCGCGCGCCCAGCTGGCGGTGGAGCACGCGGGTGAGCTCACCGGTGCCGCAGCCGAGATCGACCACGCGCGCGGGGCTCGGCTCGCGCCGGAGCAGGGACATCAGATCGAAGAAGGGAAGCTCACGCTCGGCTTTGAAGCGCTCGTATTGCTGAGGGTTCCACATGGCGCGGGTATAGGGCCGAATCGGCTACCGAATCGTCGAAACGGCAGGCCGCCGACCGCGCTCACTCAAGGGCCCTTCTGCGCGAGCAAGGTCACCTTCTGCAGGAACTGAATCGCTTGCGTCTCGCCCATGAACACGCCCGCTTGGAGCGCGCCATCCTGCTGCATATGCCGCTTCACCTGAAGCAGCCCCGTGGCCGACTTGACCACCAGCGCCGTGCGCCGAAACGACACCACCAGGGCCCGTCGAAAGCGCTCCATTTCGGCCTCGAACGCGGAGTCGTTGCGGCGCGGGCCCTCGCGAAGATCGACCAGGAGCCGGTACTGCTTTCGATCCACGTCCACCAGCTGCCGATCGACGAACAGGAATGACGCGCCAATGTCCACCAGCTGCGCGTAAGGCTCCGGCGTGCGGACGAGCCGGACCAACCGATGCTCACGATCGATCGTGAGCTGCCAATAAACGGACTTCTCCATTGAAACGGTCGCGCCCGGCGTGAACGAATGCACCATCACCCCCGAACCCCTCCGTTTGGAGAGGATGCCATGATCACACCGGGTGTCTACTCAGCTACGGAAGAATCTGAACAGAAACCGCCGGCCGCTCGACCCTTGCCGTACCCATGCGCTCAAGGTGTGCCGATGCAGCCAGCACTGTGGCCTCGTCCCACGCGTCGCCCATCAATTGCAGACCAATGGGAAGGTTCTTGGCATCGAGCCCGACGGGTGCCGAAAGCGCCGGCAAACCGGTGAGGTTGCCTAGAAAATTGAAGCGGACCAGGCCCGCGAGCACCCTCGACTCGAGGAAGCCGCTCCGCATCTCCTCGTCGTCCGCCGCGGTGGCCGTATCGACGGTGGTGGGGAGCGCTAGCAAATCGACATCGCGGAAAACCTGCGCGACGCCGGCGCGGAGGGTGGTGCGCATCCGTTGGGCGTCGACGAAGTCGCTCGCCTTGGCCTCGCTCAGGGCCGACATGGCGATTTGCAAGTCGTAGCCCATGGCGTTGGCGTGCTGGAGCCAATCGAGCTGAATGAGCCCGCGCGTCTCGAGGCCGATGGTCATGTAGCCGATGGCCGGCGCATAGCGCGCGAGCCCGATGGTCACCTCCCGCAGGATGGCGCCTTCTTTCTCCAGCGCGCGCAGCGCCTCTTGCCCCGCGCGCTGCACCACCGCGGAGGCCTCGCCCCACTCGCTCTCGTCGACGCCGATGACCAGTCCGCGCACCCCGCGCCCCAGCGCCGCGACCAGCGAGCCCGGTTCGAGCTTGGGCGGCGTGCCGACCATGGTCTCTTCGTCGCGTGGATCGGGGCCGCTGATCACCTCGAGGACGCGCGCCAAGTCCGCGGTGGACGACGCGATGGGGCCCACGTGCGCGACCGACCCTTGCGAGATATCGCCCGCGCGGCTGACCCGGCCCCACGTGGGCTTGATGCCGAAGACGCCGTTGATGGCCGATGGAATGCGGATCGAGCCGCCGCCGTCGGCCGCGAGCGCAAAGGGGACGAGCCCGGTGGCCACGGCCACGCCGGATCCGGTCGACGAGCCGCCGGCCACGTGCTTTGGATCGTGCGGGTTCTTGGGGAGCCTGCGGTGCATGTTCTGCCCCACGGGCGACATTCCAAGCTCGGTCATGGGCGTGGTGCCCAGCACCAATCCGCCCTCGCGGCGCACGGCCGCCACGCAGGCCGCGTCGTCGAGGGGCTCCGCGCTCAAATACGTGCTCCCCGCCTGCCGCGCAAACCCTCGCACCGCCGTCTGCTCTTTGACGGCGTACGGCACGCCGTCGAAGATGCCCCGCGGCGCACCGGCCGCATAACGGGCCTTGCTCTCGCTCGCCTCCCCCAGCGCCACGCGCTCCTTGGCGTATTCGTGGATCGGTCCCACGCTGGGCGAGCGCGCGGCGAGCGCGCGCGCGGCCGCGAGACAGCGCACGGCGACGTCCTCGGGCGAGAGCGTGCCTTGCGTGTAGTGTGCAACATAGCTCGCGCTGGTGCCCGACCACGGCGCCGAGGGCAACGGAAGATCGGCAGGCTCGCCGCCGCGGGGAGGGCGAGCCTGCCAGGGACGATTGTGGAGGAGCAAATCTCCGCGAGCGCTCTCGGTGAGCTTCTCCAGCTCCGAGACGTTCAAGTCGACCTTGAGCGCATGGTAGAGCGCGACGCTGCCGGTCTTGGTTCGCGCGGCACGCGCGACGGTGCGAAGAAGGGCTCCGGACAGGCGCGGCGAGGGAGGGAGTCGTCGGGGCATATGCTCCAACTCTACCTCGTTTCGTCCTTCGTTTTAGGGCGATCTCGCCGCGCCGCGCGCGGGACGGTCGCTTACAACGAGAGCACGCCGGTGCGGATCAAATATGCAAATCGACCGCGCTGCTCGTCATCCAGCAAGGCGTGGATTCGCCCCAGCGCCCGGGTGACCGCGTCGCGAAGCCGCTCGGCGCTCTTGGTGCGCAGCTCGCCACCCTCGCGTGCGCGCGTCTCGTCGAACGCGCCCCCCGCCACGGCGTCGGCGAAAGCGGCCAACGTGCGGCGGTCGTCGACCTCGGCTTGGGCGCGCTCGGTCTTCAGGTCGTTCAGGATGTTCGCGAGCTCGCCCACCTGCTGCTCGCTCAAATCCAGCTTATGGGCCAAAAACCGCAACGGGCGCCGGACGCCGAAGCCGGCGCCGCCATCATCGTGATGATGCCCCCAGCCCGCGTGCCATCCACCGCCATCCGGCGAGGGCGCATCGGGCGGGGAGGGCGGACCGCCGTCCCATCGGTGCCGGCCGTGCCTACCGTGCCCATGACGGCCGCCATACGCATACGCCGCGGCTTCGTACCCGCCACCGCAATGTCCGTGACGACGGGCCTTTTCCCACCAAAACAACATACCAGGATGCATTTTTCGTCTCCTACTCGCCGAGGCTGTCTCGCTCCCGGCGGGGGTTCACGCGTGGGCGACATGCCTCACGCACCTCATGAATGTGGTGCACATTCCCCGTCTGTCAATGTCGATGGAGCAGGAAACCGCGGATTTGCGCGGGGTAAGGGTCGATGCTTAGCTAAATCGAGGAGAGCGAGAGAGAAGACGAATGGTTCGGTTCAACCATAGGTGGCTCGTTCAAGAGAGCATGCTTCGGAGCCTGATCATGGACACGACCGCGCACGCGTTGGCGCGCGTCCGTTACGCCATGCCCGACCTCGCGCCGGCGCGGTTCGGGGTGCACCTGCTGCGCGACGTGGTGTACGGGCCCACGCGCAAACGCGAGCACCAGCTCGACGTGTACGTGCCCACCCGAGCGCCGAAGCCGCTGCCCGTGGTGCTCTATGTGCACGGCGGCGGCTTTTCCATGCTCTCCAAGGACACGCACTTCGTGATGGCCATGGCCTTCGCGCGGCGCGGTTACCTCGTCTTCAACATCAATTACCGACTGGGCCACAAGCACCCGTTCCCCGAGCCGCTGGAGGACGCCATCGAGGCGCTGCACTGGGTGCACCGCAACGCGCCCGAGTACGGCGGCGATCGCGATCGGATCGCCCTCGCGGGCGAGTCGGCCGGCGGCAACCTGGTGGCGGCGATGGCGGTTGCATCCTCCGCCCGCCTACCGGAGCCATTCGCCGCGCGCCTCTTCGATGCGAATATCCCGCTGCGTGCCGTTGTGTCGACCTATCCCGTGCTCGACATGACCGACGTGGGGCCCATGATGGCGCACGAGCGCCTGCCATTTTGGGCGCAGCGCCTCCTTTATGACGTCGGCTCGGCCTACCTTGGCCACGAAATGTTCGACGGTACACGAACGGCGCCGCTGGCAAGCCCGCTGCTTTTGCTCGAGCGCGGGCTGGTGGAGTTGCGCCGCCCTCTGGCGCCCTTCTTTCTCTCCGTGGGCACCCGCGACATTTTGTTGCCTCATGCCAAGCGCATGAAAACCGTGCTCGACCGCCTTGGTGTCCAAAACGAGCTTTTCATCGCACCCGGTGAAATCCACGGTTTTGATGCCATGGTGTGGCGCCCTGCGGCACGCGAGAAGTGGGCCCGCATGCACGAGTTCCTCGAGCCTCACATGGCCTCACGCGCCGCAGACGTTGCGAATTTCTGACGCCCCGTACTAGGCAAAGGCTCGCTCGGGCGAGTAAAACTACGGCGTGTCCACCGCCGTCACACAGGGGATTCGGGTCTCGGTCGAGTCCGTGTACGTTCCGGAGCAATCCTCGCCCCGGGCCCAGCGCTACGTGTTCGCGTACACGGTCAAGATCCACAACGAGGGGACCGAAGGGGCCCAGCTCCGGACCCGCCACTGGATCATCACCGATGGAAACGGAAGGGTCGAAGAGGTGCGCGGTCCGGGTGTGGTCGGCCAGCAGCCCTTTCTCCGCCCCGGCGATCACTTCGAGTACACCAGCGGCTGCGTGCTCACGACACCCCGCGGGGAAATGCACGGCACCTACCAAATGCACCGCTCCGACGGCCGCGCCTTCGACGCGACCATCGCTCCTTTTACGCTCGCCCTTCCCTATTCGTTGAACTAGACGCTATGTCTAGCCAGATGGACGAGTCGCGCTACCAGCATTTGACCGACACCGCATTCCGCCGCATCGAAGACGCCCTTGAAGATGTCGATGTGGACGCCGTCGACTGCGAACGCGCAGGCGACGTCGTCACGCTCCTCTTTCGCGGTGGCGCCCGCAGCATCGTCAACACCCAGCGGCCCACCCGCCAGATCTGGCTCGCCGCCAACGCCCGCGCCTGGCACTTCTCCTACGACGAAGCGTCGGGCGCGTGGTTGGACGACAAGGGAACGGGCGCGGAGCTGTTCTCCACCGTGTCGCGCATCATCAAGGAAGCGGTCGGCCTCGACCTCACGGTCTGACGCCTAGCTGTTCGCGGGCACGCCCACGCCGATGGCCGCGCGAAGCTCGGCGTAGGTGTCGCTGATGGCGAAGGAGATCATCTCCGTGAGCCACTCGACCGAGGTGGGATCGCCCAAGTAGTGCGGCTCGTAGACATTGGCGCGGCGCGCGACGTCGAGCGAGCCGGCGAGCAAGAGCCCCGCGCGCGAGGCCGACAGCTCGGCGAGCTTCGCCCAGCGGGCGACGTCGAGCAAGGAGCCCATGGCGAGGGCCGCCTTGACGACCTGGCGGAGCGCCTCCAGCTCCTCGGGCAGGATGGCGCTGCGGATGGCGCCGTCGAGCTCATCGCCCGAGAGCCAGATGCCGCTGTTCGACGTGGCCGCGCGCACGGCGGCCCCGATGAGCGACTTCAAGAGCGGCACCGACGGGAACATGGCCCGCGCCATCAGCTCCGGCTGCAGGAGCGCGATGTACTTGCCCGCGAAGAAGGCGCGGCTCCCCGCCGACAGCTCGCGCACGTGATCGATCGAGACGTGCACCGTGGGCTTCTCCGCGATGGCCACCGCGAAGGGCGCCGTGAGCCCCGTGTGGACGCGCAGATCGGGCGGCGAGAGCCCCAGGATCTCCGACGCGTCGAGGAACGTGCGCAAGATGGGGTACGTGCTGTCCGTCTGCTCCTCGGCCAGCCGCCCGCCCAGCTGCTCCTCGCGCGCCCGCCGCCGCGACGTGCCCAGCTTCGCGCGGATGATCACCGGCACCACGATGCGAAGAATGGCCGTGATGGTCGGATCGAGATCGGGGTGCAGGATATGGCTGTCCCACGCCTCCGGCATCAGCCGGCCCGGCACCAGCTCCAGCGGCATCGGCGAATAGCCGATCAAGAAGCGCTCTTGCTCGGTGGTGAGCTTCACGGACAAGGTATCGCCCAGCACGTCCACCGCGCACCACGCGTGGTCGAACTGCCGCTTGCGCAGAAAGAGCGTATAGAGCTCCTTCATCGGCTCCACCGCCAGCGGGTTGCGATCGAAGACGCGGCGCGTGAAGTCCACGGCCTCGTCCAGATCCCCCACGATCACGAGCAGCTCGCAGAGCAGCTTTCGATCCGCGTCGCTGTCCGGTTTGAGCTCCAGCGCCTTGCGAAAGCACTCGATCGCGCGCGGCGCATCGCCGAGCCGGTCGCGGTAGACGAGGCCGAGCTGATGAATCAACGCATAACGAAGCTCCGCGTCCTCGATGCTCGTGCGGTCGAGGCGTTCGCGGTAGCAGTGGATCAGCGAGCCCCAGTCCTGCAGCTCCGTGTAGAGTGCAAACAATCGCTCGAACGCGTCCAGACGGGATGGGTCGAGGGCGAGGGTTTCGCCGAGCAGATCCGCCGCCCACCGAGCGTCGCCGATCTTTCCGTGAACCACCTCCGACAACGTGAACAGCTTTTGCGCTTTGCGCTTCGGATCGTTGTCGTGGCTGAGCGTGTGAAACGTATGATCGTGCGCGTGAATATGCTGCGGATCTAGGGCTAGCACTGCCTTGTCCCCTCCCCTGGTATTCATCCGAAAGAAAGCCGACGGGTCTCGGAAGGACCACTGCCCGAGTCGCGAGCGAGGCCGTGCACCCACGCCCAACGGCACGGATGGCGGGCCGCTCGCTCGCTCGTCCGTTGGGACGATGTTGGCGAATCGGTTATCAGCTATCGGCATCTCCAAAGCGAAGGGCGTGCCGAAGGTATTGGCTATCTGCGCGAAATTAGCGCGTTTGTAGGTGTAAGCGCGTCGGTCTGCGTCTTCTTCTTACGGTGGTTGCCAAAGTGGCATCGGCGTCAATATGCGCGATTTCGCTTCACTCGAAGGGTGCCGGATCGCTCGAAGGTCCGGGGCAGTGGCCAGCCCCGTGGCCAGCTCGCGCCTCCAACGCGATGCGGAAGGAGGCCCGAGCAGGGCATGACGCGCTCGGCAAAGCACCGTCGGTGCCCCTGTGTCTGGCATGATCGGCGACCGCGGCGTCCTTGTTGGGTACCGAGCACGGGTGCCCCAGAGGAGCTGCCGAAAGGACGTGACCGGTCGGATTTTGCGGCGAGCGCGACGGATGGACCGCGCGTTCAAAGCACGGCCGCTGCGGAAGTTTATGTTTAGGTCGAGCTCCGGCGGCGCATCCACGAGGGTGATGTCTGCGAGCTGCGCTTGCAGTGTGGAGGTCCCCGCAGGTGTCCCGATGACCTCGACACGGGCAGCTTTCGCGTCCCTTCCTCATCCTTCGGGTCCCCGGGTGCCAAACTTAAGGTCCCACCCTAACGTAAGGGTATTGTCAAACCCTCACCTATGGGTAAGACTACATTTCGGAACCGTGAACAACAACGTCCGCCTACCCGTGCTGCACCCGCCCAAGACTGTACCCGGGGCGAGTGTGTCCGATGTGTCCGATGTGTCCGGTATCGAGCTACCGAGCAGCGAGGAGCCGATCGGGGCAGGTACGGACGAGGCGAACCTCGTTCAAGTGGGGGACTTGGCGCGCGACTCCGGCAAAACCGTACGCGCCATTCATCTGTACGAAGAGCTGGGGCTTTTGCACCCGGTGGCCCGTTCCAAAGGGCGCTATCGGCTCTACGGTGCCGACGCGATCGTCCGCATCCGCTGGATTGGTCGCCTTCAAGAAATGGGGTTCAGCCTCACCGACATTCAAACCATCGTGCGCGAGTGGGAAGAGCTCCACTCGGCGCCCCGCGCGATGATTCGAATGAAGGAGACCTACAAGCGCAAGCTCGCCGAAACGCGCGGGCATATCGCGCGGCTTCGGGCCCTCGAGCACGAGCTGGAGTCCAGCCTCGTGTACCTCGACACCTGCGAGGTCTGCGACCCCGACCGCATGCTCTCCGCGTGCAAAGCCTGTGATCTTCATACCTGTGGTGAGCACGTCCCCGAGCTCATCGCCGGTTTTCGAGCGAGTTAAACGCATTGGGCGGCTCGTAGCCGCACGTTCCTCCCCTCCTTCCCGACAGACCGAGGGGAACGTCCCGAGAGGAAATCATGTCCGTACAGCTCCCCATCTTCATGGACTATCACTCGACCACGCCCGTCGACCCGCGGGTCGTCCAGGAGATGCTCCCTTATTTCACGGAGAAGTTCGGCAACGCCGCCAGCCGCAGCCACAAGTTCGGCTGGGAGGCGGAAGAGGCAGTGGACTACGCCCGCGAGCGCATCGCAAAGCTGATCAACGCCCAGAGCTCGAAGGAAATCGTCTTTACGTCGGGCGCGACCGAATCGGACAACCTCGCCATCAAGGGCGTCGCCGAGTTCCTCAAGGACAAAGGCAATCACATCATCACCACGGTGCTCGAGCACAAAGCGGTGCTCGACAGCTGCAAGCGCCTCGAGAAAGACGGCTACCAGGTCACCTACCTGGGCGTCGGCCGCGACGGGCGGGTCGACCCGCAGGAGATCGCCAAGGCGATCACGGACAAGACCATCCTGGTCAGCGTGATGGCCGCCAACAACGAGATTGGCACCATCCAGCCGCTCGAAGAGATCGGCAAAATCACGCGCGAGCGCGGCGTGCTGTTCCACAGCGACGCGGTTCAAATCATCGGCAAGGCCGAGTTCGACGTGCAGAAGCTCAATGTCGACCTCGCGTCCATCACCGCGCACAAGTTTTACGGGCCCAAGGGCATCGGCGCCATTTACATCCGCCGCTCCAAGCCGCGCGTCCGCCTCGTCGCCCAGATCGACGGCGGCGGCCACGAGCGCGGCCATCGCTCGGGCACCTTGAACACGCCCTCCATCGTCGGCTTCGGCAAGGCCGCGGAGATCGCGCACCTCGAGTGGCGCGAGGAGGCCGCGCGTCTCCTCCGCCTTCGCGAGCGGCTGCGCGCCCGCATCATGGACAACCTCGAGGAGGTCTATGTGAACGGCTCGCTCGAGCATCGCCTGCCGGGCAACTTGAACCTCTCGTTCAACTTCGTCGAAGGCGAAGGGCTGATGATGGCGATCAAAGACGTGGCGGTGAGCTCCGGCTCGGCGTGCACGTCGGCCAGCCTCGAGCCGAGCTATGTGCTGCGCGCCTTGGGGGTGGGGGACGAGCTGGCACACTCGAGCATCCGCTTCGGGCTGGGCCGCTTCTCGACCGAAGAAGAAGTCGACTTCGTCGCCGACTTGGTCGTGGACAAGGTCAACAAACTGCGCGACTTGTCGCCGCTCTACGAGATGCACAAAGAGGGCATCGACCTCAAATCCGTCTCTTGGGTGGCCCACTGAATTCCCGCTACGAACGAACTGGAGATCGAAATCATGGCGTACAGCGATAAAGTGGTCGAACACGCGGAGAACCCGCGGAATGTCGGCACCCTGGACAAGAGCGATCCGAACGTCGGAACGGGTCTCGTCGGCGCCCCTGCGTGCGGCGACGTCATGCGTCTGCAGATCAAGGTGAACGATGACGGCGTGATCGAGGACGCGAAGTTCAAGACGTTCGGGTGCGGCTCCGCCATCGCCTCGTCGTCCCTCGCCACCGAGTGGCTCAAGGGAAAGACGGTGGAGCAGGCCGAGGCCATCAAGAACGTGGACATCGTCAACGAGCTGAATCTGCCCCCGGTGAAGATTCACTGCTCCGTCCTGGCGGAGGACGCGATCAAGAGCGCCATCGAGGATTACCGTAAGAAGCAGGAGGCGCGCGCCGCGGCCGTTCAGTCCAGCCACAAGGGCTCCGCCGCGTCGTCGGTCGAGAACCATGCACGCTGAAACCCAAAGCCCCGAGCCCCGTTCACCTGGCTCGCCCGCCCCGCAGGACGTCGCCGCAGCCCCGGCGAAGAAGGAGCCGTCCATCGAGGTGAGCCCCGCCGCCGTCGAAGCCATCCGCGCTCAGATCCAAAAGCGCGGCGTTCCCGACACGTCTCTTCGTGTCGGGATCCGCGGCGGCGGCTGTTCGGGATTCAGCTATGTCATCGAGTTTCACGATGGCCCCCCGCGCGCCCGCGACCGCGTCTTCCAATACGACGACGTGCGCGTCGTGGTCGATCCGAAGAGCCTCATCTATTTGAACGGGTCGACTTTGGATTGGGAAAAAACATTGATGAAGCAGGGCTTCAAGTTCGTGAACCCGAACGAGAAGACCTCCTGCGGCTGCGGACATAGCTTTACCGTCTGAGCCAGGCTTCCCGGCTCCTCACCGCTCCCGACGACCGCCTCTCCCCGCTCAGCGCGGGAGGGGGCTGGGAGGGGAGTCGCCAAATCCGGCTGAACGAATTTTCGAGATATGGATCCGTTCGAAACATTGGGAGTAGCACGTCGCTACGACGTGGATTTGGGCGCGTTGGAGAGGACGCATCGCGAGCTGTCGCGCGCGCTCCATCCCGATCGGCACGTGGGCGCGGCCGGAAAGAAAGAAGTGCTCTCGCGCGCGGTGGAGGTGAACCTCGCGTGGCGCATCCTTCGCGATCCGGTGAAGCGGGCGGAGGCCCTCTTCGCGCTGCACGGCGTGCCGGTGGGCGAAACGAACGAGCCCAAATCGAGCCCCGCCTTCTTGATGGAGGTGCTCGAGGAGCGGGAGGCCCTCGACGAGGCCAAACAAGCGCGCGATTTGGACCGCGTTCATGCGCTGGCCGAGGGGGTGGAAGCGCGCGCCAAAGCGACGCAAGCCGCGCTGGCCAAGGCCTTCGAGTCGTCGGACGGCGACCGCGACCAATTGATTTCCCATGTTGGCAAGCTGGGCGAACTCCGCTACTTCACGCGCTTTCTCGAAGAAGTCAGCGCCATCGAAGACGAGCTCGCCGAGGAGACCTGACCCATGCCGACCGCACTCCTCGATATTTTCGACCCCAAGGCCGCACCGCGCCCCATCGGGATCGATCTCGGCACCACGCACTCGCTCGTCGCCTGCGTGCGCGATGGCCGCCCGGAGACGATCGCCGACTGCGATCAAGAAGTGCTCCTGCCCAGCGTCGTTTCGTACACGGACACCAGCGTGATCGTGGGCCGCGCGGCGCAGTCGCGCGCGGTGGAAAACCCGCGCGACACCATCGTGAGCGTCAAGCGCTTCATGGGCCGGGGCTCCGACGATCCCGAGACCCGCCGCCTGGGGCCCTACGAGTTCGCCACGGCGCGGGCCAACGAGCCCAACGTGGTGCGTTTTCTGGTGCGCGGCGGGCGTGAGGTCACGCCGGTCGAGGTGAGCGCCGAGGTGCTGCGCACCTTGAAGCGCAACGCGGAGGACGAGCTGCGCACGGTGGGCGGCGTGGTCATCACCGTACCGGCCTACTTCGACGATGCGCAACGACAAGCCACCAAAGACGCGGGGAGGCTCGCGGGCCTCGAGGTCTTGCGCCTCATCAACGAGCCCACGGCGGCGGCGCTCGCGTACGGTCTCGACAAAAAGCAAAATGGCCACTTCGCCGTCTACGATTTGGGCGGCGGCACCTTCGACATCACCATTCTCCTTTTGGACAACGGGGTCTTCCAGGTCAAGGCCACGGGCGGCGACAGCGCCCTCGGCGGCGACGACATGGACCGGGCCATCGCGGAGATCGTGCTGCGCGATCTCGGCTACGGAACGGGCACGGACGCGCATGCGCCCACCGATCCGTCGTTCTTGCGGTTGCTCCTCGATACGTCGCGCCAGATCAAGCATGCGCTGACCGACGCGCTCGAGGTGGAGGTCAGCCTCCCCAACGCCAAGGGGAGCGAGCAGTCGGTGGTGGTCACGCGCGAGCGCTTCGAGGGCGCGATCAAGATCCTGCTCGACCGCACCGGGGTGGCGTGCCGGCGCGCGCTCAAGGACGCGGGGCTCAAGCCCGAGGAGCTCGACGGGGTCATCTTGGTGGGCGGCGCGACCCGCGTTCCGGCCGTTTCGGCCTATGTCAAAGGACTCTTCAAGCAGGACCCGCTGTCCGACATCGATCCGGATCAAGTGGTGGCCCTCGGGGCCGCGGTGCAGGCGGATTTGCTCGCCGGCGAGGGCCCGCGCGACGAAATTCTGCTCCTCGACGTGCTACCGCTCTCGCTCGGCATCGAGGTGGGCGGCGGCGTGGTCGACAAGATCCTCCCGCGCAACCTGACCATCCCCACGGGCGCCCGCGCCACGTACACCACGCAAGAGGACAACCAGACCGGGTTCGTCATCCACGTGGTGCAAGGCGAGCGTGAGCTCGCGAGCGATTGCCGCAGCCTCGCGCACTTCACCTTGCGGGGCATCCCTCCGATGCCGGCCGGCATGGCCAAGCTGGAGGTCACCTTTCAAGTCGACGCCGATGGTCTGCTCAGCGTGCACGCCAAAGAGCTGGTGACCGGTCTGGAGCAGACCGTCTCCGTGAAGCCCTCGTACGGCCTCGACGACGAGACGGTGGAGAAGATGCTCCTCGACGCCCTCGACTACGGCGAAGAGGACCTCTTGACCCGCCGCATCGCCGAGAACCGGCTGGAGGCCCACCGCATCGTCTCCGCGACCGAGAAGGCCATCGTGACCGATCCCGAGCTGCTCGAGCCCGGGGAGGCCGACGCCATTGGCCAGGCGATGGCCGCGCTCGCAGAGGCGGCGCGGGGGACCGATCCCGGGCGCATGCATCAACTGGTCGAAGAGCTCGACCGGGTGAGCAAGCCCTTCGCCACGCGCCGAATGAACCGCGCCATCGCGCGCGCGATCGAAGGGCGCAAAGTCGACGACGTCGAACGTCGCGTGTGACGCCGTCCGGGCGTCGTTCCGAGCGAATCTCGATTGAATGGCCGGCCTCGCGCCGGCAATGGATGGCATCGATGGCGATTGTCCGATTCAAAGGTTACGGCGAAATCCAAGTTCCGGTGGGCAAGAGCATCCTCCAGGCTGCCCAAGAGCTCTCCGCGCCGGAAGGTTACGCGTGCGGCGGCGTGTGCGCCTGTTCGACGTGCCACGTCTATGTGCACAAGGGCGCGAACCTCCTGTCCGAGCAGGAGGAAGAGGAAGAAGACATGCTCGACAAGGCGTTCGACGTTCGAGCCAACTCGCGCTTGGGCTGTCAGTCGAAGATCGAGCGCGACGGCGAGATCGAGGTCGAGAT
This sequence comes from Sorangiineae bacterium MSr11954, assembly GCA_037157815.1. Classification (NCBI taxonomy): domain Bacteria; kingdom Pseudomonadati; phylum Myxococcota; class Myxococcia; order Myxococcales; family Pendulisporaceae; genus Pendulispora; species Pendulispora albinea. The sequence goes on along the minus strand of CP089984.1, from coordinate 9,078,444 downwards.
CACGCGCGAGAGCCTCGAGGCATACGAGAACGAGCACCCGGACGAGCGCGGCAAGTTCGTGACATGGCGCTAGCGGCGGTTCGTGATCGTCGATCGCGAATCGCGCGCGCGACGGCGCGGCCCGCGCGAAGCGAGTCCCGCTGAAGTGACGGCATAAACCTCCGCTCGATCCCACGTCCCACGGAAATGACGTGCGCTAATCGCATTAGAAGAACAAATTGCGCCAAATCGTATTCGCGAACAATCTACGCCAATCGGATTGGCAGACAATCTGCGCCAATCGTAGGGACCCAGCGGATTCACGACGGGTGCGGCATATCGATTTTACGGAACCGATACAGCCCACCTTTGGCTCGCGGACATTTACGGGCGAATCTACCGCTACAAGCCGTAACGGCTTCTCCAAGAGCAGGGCGAGGAGGCGCGAGCCATCGCGGTGGTGTCGGCGTGGGACTCTGCCGTGTGCGGCCTTCTACAAGCCGCGACCCGTGATGGCGCGCGCCCTCTTTGCGGTACCGAATTCGGTCTGCTTGGCCTGCGCCTCCGCGCCGAGCTCCGTGCGGACTTTGAGCTGACTGTCGACGCGGAGAACGCCGGGGATGTTGGCGGCGAATTTCTCGATGGCGGCGCCAATCCAAATATCGTCGACCCAGCCTTCGAGCGTTACGACACCGTTCTCTGCCGCCACCAGAACTTCGTTGCTGCGCAGGTCACCATGCTGGCGCAAGGTGTCGCGGACCCTTCGCGCGAGCGATTCATCAGCCTTGTGCATGCCGTTCACGACGCAATTTGCGCGCCGAGACGTACCGGCGCACCCCGCGCCTGCGATGGAGAGCGCTGCACGTGACGGCCCGCCTCACCGGGGCGATCGTCCGCGAGCTCGACGTCACTTCGGCAGGACGATTTTCGGCTTTTTTGGGTGACGGCGGTACAAGAGAACCGTGCGCCCGAGCACTTGGGCCAGCACCGACTTGGTGTCTCCTGCAAGCTGACGTGCGGCCTCGTGGCGATCGACCGGCGCCTCGGAGAGGATTTTGACTTTGATGAGCTCGTGCGTGAGCAATGCCGCGTTCGCCGCGCCCACCAGCGCTTCGGTGAGCCCCTCTTTGCCGAGCATCACGGTCGGCTTCAAATCGTGGCCGAGCGCGCGCAAATGGCGGAGGGCCGCACCCCGCAAGGCCGGAGGAGCGCCCCTCGGGGCGGCCGACGCGTGATCCAGCGCGGGCGCAGAGTCGGTTTCGGGGGTGGACGGGGCGGCAGACGACGACATGGGCCGTCTCTTTAGCCGATGGCGGGCGGAAATCCATCGGCGGCGCGCGTTTTTCGGAGGATCCGGATCTATGCTCCGGCCCGGGCATTGTCGATGCTCCGTTCTAGGCACACCACCCGGGAGCGTTCTCGTGGCGCACGATCCTCACGATTCACCCGCCCTTCGGCTCGAAGATTTCCCGTTCCGGACCCATGACACCATCCGCTACGGCGACACCGATCGCCAGGGGCACGTCAACAACGCGGCCTTCGCGACCTTTTGCGAGACCGGCCGGGTCGCATTTCTGCACCTGACGGAGCAATCGCTGGCCCACCCCGGCACCTCGTTCGTGATCGCGCGGCTGGTCCTCGACTTTCGCGCCGAGATCACCTGGCCCGGCACGGTGGACATCGGCACCCGTCTGACCAAAGTTGGCCGGAGCTCGATGACCCTGGAGCAAGGGCTCTTTCAAAACGGTCGCTGCGCCGCCACGTCGGAGTCCATCGTGGTCCTCGTCGATGACGCGACCCGCAAATCGACGCCTCTGCTGCCCGAGATCCTCCGCGTCCTCGAGGCACGGCGCTAAGATCGCTCGAGCCGCGAAGGCGAAGCACGCGGCCTGAAAGCGGCGGGAGCCGGCCGCTCGGTGCTCTATAATCGCGCGCATGAAAACGCGCGCTGCCGTCGCTTACGAAGCTGGCAAACCTCTGGTCGTCGAAGACGTGGAGCTCGATGGCCCCAAGGCCGGCGAGGTCCTGGTCGAAATCAAAGCCACCGGCGTGTGCCACACCGACGAGTTCACCCGCTCGGGCGCCGATCCCGAGGGCCTCTTTCCGGTCATTTTCGGTCATGAGGGCGCGGGCGTGGTCGTCGACATAGGGCCCGGGGTGACCTCGGTCGCCAAAGGCGATCACGTGATTCTGCTGTACACACCCGAGTGCCGCTCCTGCAAATCGTGTTTGAGCCGCAAAACGAACCTGTGCACCGCCATCCGGGCCACCCAAGGCCGCGGCCTGATGCCCGACGGGACCAGCCGCTTCTCCATCGGCAAAACGAAGATTCATCATTACATGGGCTGTTCGACCTTCGCGCACCACACCGTGCTGCCGGAGATCGCGGTGGCCAAGATCCGCAAAGACGCCCCCTTCGACAAGGTCTGTTACATCGGCTGCGGCGTGACCACCGGCATCGGCGCCGTCATCTACACGGCCAAGGTGGAGCCGGGCGCCAATGTGGTGGTCTTCGGGCTGGGCGGCATCGGGCTCAATGTGGTGCAGGGCGCCCGCATGGCCGGCGCCGACAAAATCATCGGCATCGATCTCAACCCGGAGCGGGAGGCGCTCGCGCGCAAGCTGGGGCTCACGCACTTCGTCGATCCCAAGCGCGTCTCGGGCGATCTGGTCGCGCACCTGGTGGAGCTCACCGGCGGCGGCGCCGATTACAGCTTCGAGTGCGTGGGCAACGTGACCTTGATGCGCCAGGCGCTCGAGTGCTGCCACCGCGGCTGGGGGGTCAGCGTGATCATCGGCGTGGCCGGCGCAGGCCAGGAAATCGGGACGCGCCCGTTCCAGCTCGTCACGGGGCGCGTGTGGAAAGGCTCGGCCTTCGGCGGCGCCCGCGGCCGCACCGACGTTCCGAAGATCGTCGATTGGTACATGGATGGAAAGATCGATATCGATAGCTTGATTACGCACAAGCTGCCGCTCGAGCGCATCAACGAGAGCTTCGACTTGATGCATGAGGGGAAATCGATTCGAACCGTGATCGAGTTTACATAGCCGTCCGCGATGGCGCTCGTCGGGAGACTTCGCTCTCCCGTACGCCGCACGCTCGCGCATGCCCGCACGATCAAGAAGAGCTCAGGTGGCGCGAGGCTCGCCTTGCGCCGCGGATGCCATGGACGAGACGTTCAGCACGCGGTCGAGGTCCAACAGGTAGACGAGCCGCTCGCCCGTGTGCGCGATGCCAAGGATGTATTGGGATTCAATGGGAGTCCCGAAGGCGGGGCAGGGCTCGAGGGAGTCCGGGCCGAGCTCGAGCAGCTCGGAGACGGAGTCGACTTCGAGCGCGACGGGGGATGGCTCACCGTGGCGCTCGATGTCGAGCACCAGGATGCACGTCTTTTTGGTGACCGGCGCGGAGGGTAGTCCCAGCCTGCGGGCGAGGCTGATCACCGGCACCACCGTGCCCCGCAGGTTCGTGACGCCCAGGAGCCACGCCGGCGTCTCCGGCACGCGGCTGATGGGCGTGTGCGCCGCGATTTCCTTGATGCGCAAGAGCGCGGTCGCATACGAGTCGTTGCCCAGCGCGAATGTCAGATACGGGGTGAGGGCGGAGGATGCCATGGGCGGTTCTCGTTCGAGCTCGAGCTCGAGCTGGCGGAAGGCTCGTTGGCGCTAAAAGCGGCGGAAGTCGCGGTCGCGCGCTTTGGATGACGCCACGCGGATGGCCGAGACGGTGGGGCCCGTCACGACGGTGGAGACCGTCGCGGCGGTCGCGGGCTGCTCGCCGGAGGTTTGCCGTTTCATGCTGACGTTTCCGGTGAACGGTAAACCGGACGGAGGAAGCCGGGCGGACCGGCCCGCATCTTCCGGGGCGCCGATTCGGAAGAAGGCGACGAGCTCCCGCAGCGCCTCGGCCTGCGCCGCCACTTCTTCGGCGGTGGACGCGAGCTCCTCGGCGGCGGCGGCGTTCTGCTGGGTGACATGGTCCATTTGCGCGATCGCCCCGTTCATCTGCGACACGCCGGTGGATTGCTCGTTCGACGCGGTGGCCACGTCTTGGACGAGCTCCGCGGTCTGCTGAATCGATGGAACGAGATCGGCCAAGAGCCGGCCGGAGCGCTCGGCGATGTCCGTGCTGGAGGCCGCGAGCGCGCTGATCTCCTTGGCGGCCGATTGACTGCGCTCCGCCAGCTTGCGCACCTCCGCGGCCACCACCGCAAAACCGCGCCCGTGCTCCCCGGCGCGCGCCGCCTCGATGGCCGCGTTCAAGGCCAGGAGGTTCGTTTGATACGCCATCTCCTGAACGATGAGCACCTTGCTGGCGATGGCCTTCATCGCCTCCACCGTCTCGTGCACGGCCTTTCCGCTCGCGCCCGCGCCTTCGGCGCCGCGCTTGGCGATCTCCTCCATGCGCCGGCTATTTTGCGCGATCTGCGCGATGGAGGCGCCCATTTGCTCGAGGCACGCGCTCGTCTCCTGCACGTTCACGGCTTGGGTGCTCGTGCCCCGGGACAGGAGCTGCGACGACGAAGACACTTGCGCGGCGGCGGCGGCCAAGGTGTCGGCGCCCGATTGCACATTGCCGATCAGCGTCTGCAAAATACCGATGAAGCGTTGAAACTGGACGCGGACTTGCCGCACCTCGTCGCCCTGGTCGGCCGGCGGCGGCGCGCGCACGAGGTGCGGCGAGGCGGCGCTCATGCCCTCGGCGACCTCCACGTCGAGGTTGCCCTCGGCGAGCTTCAAGGTCGCGTCGCGCAGCGCGGTCACCGAGATGACCACGGTGCGCGAGAGCCACCACGCGCACCCGAGGGCCACCACGGCGAGCAGCACGCCCCAGGCCACGATTTGCGTGCGCATCTTCTGCAAGGTGAGCTGCGCGTCCTTGTTCGAGATGTCGGCGAAGGCCGCGTTCAGCCGAACGAGCTCGGTGAGGGACTCCCCCATCGCCTCGATGTGCGGCCACGCGGCGGCGTATTGGTCCATTTTGCCCGCGAGAAAGGCGTCGCGGTGCGGCGAATAGGCGGCGTACGCGAGGTCGAACTGCGCGAGGCGGCGGATCTCCTCGGTTTGAAGCTGCTTTTGGCCCCACGCGGCCAGGGTCTCCGTGAACGCGGGGCTCGAGGTGGTGAGCCACTCGGCGCGGTACTTGGTCATGACGGCGGCCATGGCCTTGTCGTGCTCGCGCGCTTGGGCGATGCGCCTGGCGCGCTCCTCGGAGGAGAGATCCGTTCGTTGCAAGGTGGTGAGCTCGTCCGCCAACTCGTCGCGCCGGAGGTTCCCCTCGTCGAGCTTCATGATGGGGACGAGCATGAACCCGTAGAGGTTGTCGAATTGGTATTTCACGTCGTTCGTCCCGCGGTGCGCGACCCACCCCAGGATGGCCACCGTCAATGGGATCAAGGACGCGAGGAGCGCGAACTTCCAAAAGAGCTTGAGATTACGAATCATGGCTCGTCACCTTCTCCAGCGCCGTCTTCTCCCGCTTGGATACCCGCATGTACACGGAGGGCGCCACCGCGCGCGCGCCCTCGAAATGCACGCCGAGGCCTTCGGCCGCGCCGAGGAAGAGATGGCCGCCGGGCGTGAGCTGATTCACCAGCCGCCCGGCCACCCGCGCGCGCGTGGGCGCGTCGAAGTAAATGAGGACGTTGCGGCAGAAGATCACGTCGAACGGGGCCCCGGGGACCGTTCGTTCATCGTTCAAATTCCAGCGCTGAAAACGAACCAGGGCGCGGATTTCGGGGCCTGCTTTCATGAGCCCCTCGCTCGGCCCCGTGCCGCGGAGCATGAACGCCTTCACGTGGCGTGATGGAATGTCGCGCGCGCGGGCGATCGCGTACACGGCGCGCTCGGCGGTCTCGAGGGCCGAGGTGCTGAGATCCGTGGCGAGGATATCGACCGCGGGCGCTCCGCCGTTCCGCGTGCCCCGTGCGCTCCACGCGCTGGCCCCCAAGCACATGGCGAGAGAGTACGCTTCTTCGCCGGTCGAGCATGCGGCCGACCACACGCGGAGCCGGGGCCTTGGCGGCTGCGCCAAAGGGTCGCCGCCGAAGCGCTGCTCGAGCCACTCGAAGTGGCGCGGGTGCCGGAAGAACTGCGTCTCGTTCGTGCAAATGCAGTCGATCATGCGGATGCGCTCTTCGCGATCGCCGCCCGAGCCGACGAGTCGTATGTATTCTGCAAATGAATCGAGCTGCCGTTCACGCAACCTTCGCATGAGGCGGGATACGACGAGCGCTCTCTTGGAGTCCGCGAGGTGAATTCCGCTCTCGCTCCGGACCAGCTCCACCAGCGCGCGAAACTCACGTTGCTCGAGCGCGGGCACCGTTCCGGTCACGGCAAGCCTCCCGGCTCGAAGCCGATGCGGGCGGTCGCGAGGCTCGCCGCGCTCACGATGGGCACCAGCTCTCCTTGAACTTGCGCAAATCCCTCGAGCGCCGAGCCGGCGCCGAGCGCATCGAGGCCGGCCAAGGCGGCGAGCTCGCGGCCGGCGGCGATGTCTTCGTGGCTGAGCACGATCACGTCCTCGACGGCGTCGGCGACCACGTCGAAGAGGGCGCCGCCCACCTGGAGCACGACCACGCACCCTGCCGGGGAGACCCTCTCCGTTTGCGGCGCCACCCCGCGCACATTCCCAAGCGCGACCGCCATACGCTCGCCGCGCATGCGAAACACCACGTAGTGAAAGGCCGTCATCGAGGCGCCCCCGTGGTCTCCACCGCGCAGCGCGCGAGAATCGCCGGTACATCGAGGACCAACGCCACACCCCCGTCTTCCAGAATGGTCGAACCCGACACCACGCCATCGCCGAAGAGCGGCCCCAGTGGCTTGAGCACTGCCTGACTCTCGCCGCGCAGCGCATCGACCGCGATGCCCGCGCGAACGCCGTTCTGCTCCACGACGACCAGGCTCTCGCGCTCGTCCTCGTCCTCCTCGGCGCGGGGCGGAAGGTCGAAGAGCGCGCGCAGGCGAAGGAACGGCAGCACGCGCTCATGCCCCGACTCGTGGATGCGAACGACGCCCGATGCGCCGCGCGCCGCGTCTTCGGCCGCGTTCTGGGCGGGCTTTTCGGGGCAGGGGAGCTCCAGGCACGCGACCACCGCGTCCATGGGGAGCACGAAGGCTTGCGCGCCCACGCGCACCCCGAAGCCGCGCAAAATGGCGACGGTCAGCGGGAGGCGCAAGGTGATGGTGACGCCCGCGCCCTCGGGGCTATCGAGGGTGAGCGATCCACGAAGGGCGCTCACCGTCTGCCGGACGATATCCAAGCCCATCCCGCGCCCCGAGCGGTTCGTGACATTCGCCGCCGTCGAGAAGCCTGGCTCGAGGACGAGTTGGCAGAGCTCGCGGTCGCTGGGTGACGCGGCAGATGGGACGGATGCGGCAGATGGGGCCGTGGCGGGGGCGATCGACGCGGTGGGGATCGCCGGTGCGCCCGGCGCGGCCTGTCTCGCCCGGGCGAGGATGCGCGCGCGATCGAGGCCATGGCCGTCGTCGGAGATGGCGATGGCAAAGCTTTGCCCTTCGCGTCGGGCCGAGAGCGAGATGGTTCCGCAGGGATCCTTGCCGCGCGCGGCGCGAACCTCGGGGCGCTCGATGCCGTGGTCGATGGCGTTGCGGATCATGTGCATCAACGGATCGCGGAGCTCGGCGAGGACGGCCATGTCCACGTCCACGTCGCCGCCGTCGAAGAGCAGCCGTGCGCGCTTTCCGCAAGCGTCTGCCAGATCGCGCACGGTGCGAACGAAGGGCGCAAAGAGCGACCGCGTTGGAAGCATGCGCGCCAAGAGCACGTGCTCCTGAAGCTCCGCGAGCAGCCGCGCCTCGGCGTACAGCGCTTCGTCCGTCTCCAGGTCCGCGCCCGCGACCTTTTGCGCCACGCGCCTGTTCAAAATGGCAATTTCGCCGGAGAGGTCCAAAATGCGATCCAGCTTTGCGACGTCGACCCGCAAGGTGCTTCGGGCGCGGGCCTTGGCCTTCGGTGCGGTGGGGGCGAGTGCGGTTGGCGCGGGTGCGGTCGGCGCGGGTGCCGTTGATGCGGGTGCGAAGGGCATGGGCGGCACCGTTTCGGGGCGGCGTGGCTCGTCATCGAGGAGGCTGCGGATCTCGCGCAGCAGCGCGGCGCCTTGGGGCGGCATGCGGTGCGGATCGGCGGCCGAGCGCGCATCGTCCACCAGGGTGCGCAGCACGTCGACCACGCGCAGCAGCAAGCGGACGATGTTTGCGGTGGGCACCATGCGCCCATCGCAAAGGCGCTCGAGCAGATCCTCCACCCGGTGCGAAAAGCGGGTGAGCGCCGAGAGCTCGAGCGAGGCGGCGTTCCCCTTGATCGTATGCGCCACCCGAAAAATGTCGCGCAGCTCCGGCCGGCCATCGTGCGCTTCCGGCGCCGTCGAGACGGGCGAACCCGGCGATGCCTCGAGGGCCAAAATGGCGGTCTCCATCAAGGCGACTTTTTCATCCGTTTCCAGGAAGAACGCGGCCAACAAGACGTTGCGATCGATCTCCATGATGCGCTCATGCACCTAGAGCCGCCGAACCCAGGCCGTCCCGTCGTTCGTGTGAAACACCAGCTTGCGCCCCGTGTCGCCGTAGACGTCTTTCGCCACCACCTGGATGCCGGCGTCCTTCAGCATGTCGAGCGCGAGCGCCACGTTCTTGGCGCCGATGGGCTCGCGCGGCGGCTTGGCGTCCCCGAGCAGGCTCGCGCCGCCGAAGACCTTCGCCGAGAGATCCGAGCGCGCTGCTCCCAAGGACTCCATCCGCTCCACGAGCGAGCGCAGCGCCACGTCCCCAAAGCGCCCCGAGCGGCCTTGGTCGAGGACGCGATAGGGCAGCACATAGTGGTTCATACCGCCGGCCCCCGTTCGCGGATCCCAGAGGCAGACGGCCACACACGATCCCAAAATGGTGGTGATGGCGTGCGGCACCGACGATGCGAACATCTGACCCGGGTGCACGTACACCGAGCGAAGGCCGGAGGCGGGGCCCTCCTCGCTCACCGGCGATTCGTCGTTCGCGTGGCCATGCGCGAGGCGGAGGCGGTGGGAATATTGCGTCATTCGAGTGCCTTGCGCGCCGCGTGAAGGCGCGCGCAGTAGAGCGCTCGTCCAGCTTGGCTGGCGAGGAGCTCGAACAGGTGGTGATCGTTCGGGTGCAAGCGCACCTTGTGATCGAGCAGACGAAAGGCGGCGATCATCCCGAGCACGGTGTTTCCGGCCCGGAGCGGGACGCAGGCGATCATCCCATGTTCGCCGTCGTCCTCCGTGGTCGGCTCTTCGTCGGCGGCCACATAGCGCTCGCCCCTGGCCGCGCGCGCCATGACGCGGGCCACCATGCGGCTGCGCGCGACCAGCATCGTGCAGCGCTTGGGATCGACCCCCTTCGAGCCAATCAGGGAGAAATGCGACAGATGCGGCAGATGCGACGGATGCGGCAGATGCGAGGGATGCGGCAGATTCGGCAGGTGCGACGGCTGCGAGAAATCCGACGGATCCGACATTTGCAACCGGTGCGCGCTGCCGTTGCCGCCCTCGGATTCGAGCTCGAAGATGGCAAACTGTTCGCAGCCCACCAGATTGATCATCACCTCTTGAATCGCCAATAGAATGCGCTCCCGATCGAGCGATACGTGCAGCTGATGGCTCGCCACGCACAAGTTGGTGAGCATCTCGAGCTCCTCGGACAGCCGGAGTTTATCGGCCTCCAGCGAGGCGAGCGCCATGTGCAAGCGCTCGTTGTCGCGCAGGAGTCGTTCACGCTCCTCGAACGATTTTCGCTCCACGATGGTCATTCCCCCAGGCAGCTTTTGACCTTTGCCAAGAGCTCGATCGAGCTAATCGGTTTGGTGACGTAATCGGTGCATCCGCTCACGAAGCCCGCCTCCACGTTCTTTCCCTCGCCGCGCGTGGTCACCATGATGACCGGCGTGGTGCGCGTGGACTCTTGCTCGCGGAGCTTGCGGCAGGTCTCGAAGCCATCCATCACCGGCATGACGACATCGAGCACGATGAGGTCGGGCCGCTCCTGGGCTGCCTTTGCCAGCCCTTCCATACCGTCCTTCGCCTCGACGCACTCATAGTCGCGCTGAAGGATCATGCGCTCCATGAGGAGCGCGGTGCTCGAGTCATCCACGAGCAGGATTTTCTTCCGAGACATCCTACATCCTCCCTCCCCGCGGACACACGAGCCGACGCGCAGCTCGACATGGAGGGTGATGTCCCCGCTCACCTCGAGCAATGGCAAGTACCGTACGAAGGTATTTGCCTACACATGTTCTTTTATGTGCTTATCAATCGATGAGCGCACATCCTGAATATCAGGATAGAGCCGAATCAATAGCATATCTCGCGACCCGCCCGTCAACGATTTCGTTGGCCGCGAGAGCTCGTTCAATCGGTCGAACTGTAAATGACCGCCCTAATCGGTGTGGCCAATGTGTGTCGATTGATAATTCGTTTTGGACGATGATTTATGCCGCGCGAACTTCGGTGTTCGTGATGTCAAATGAATACACGAGGCCATCGCCATGCCGCGTCGCAGCAACGGACAACCTCGGTGCACGGATGCGGGCACCACACATGCTGCCTGGAAGGTCGCCCGGACATGCCCCGGTCGCTACCTGCGGAACCGTTCGCTGCGCGGCCTTTACCGGTTTCCGCCGTACGTCATTTCGTGCGGCTGCCAGCGGAAATTTATGCGCGGTTTACGAGGGAAGTGACACATACCCAATGTGTCCGGAACGTGTCCTACCCTCCACATCGTAGAGATTCGCCTCGTGCTCATGGTCGAGGATGCTCGGCCTTTCGGCGGTCACGACGACATCAAACTGCGGCTAGATCCGGGGTAGCCGAACCGTCGTGCGTTGCCATTGCGGCCTCCAGGTACGTGGGCACTGGCGATGCACTCAATCGAGGAGGGGATACGACGCGAGGGACCCGGGCGGGAGACGATCAACGAAGGACGAGTGACTACCATGCGAATATACAAACGGTTGTCGGCGCTGCTTGCGGTCACCGGCGGAGTCGTCGGTGATTTGCTCACGGCCGCCCGGCCCACGGCCACGTCACCCATGACGGCCGTCACACACGATTCCGGTCAATATTATCGTCGCGTCGCCCAACAGTGGGATCTCGACGGCGACTTGTCGATTCTTCCGCACTCGTAGGCGGCTTCTAGGCGTCTTCGCCTCGCGGCTTACGGCGAACGAGGCGTGTCGAAGGCCATCCCTTTGCGATGCCCGGCCCTCGCCCGTGGGATGGATATCGAAGTTGGATAGCTCGGTGCGGTGAGCGCTTCGTTCGAAGCTACGGTCACGGGCTCTTCGTTCGAGCTACGGCTCTTCGTTCGAAGCTATGGCCACGGGCTCTTCGTTCACGCGATGGTCAGGGGATCGGAAGCCCAGAGGCCGTGAAGCGTGCAGTGCTCGTAGGCGGTGACCGATTTCACGCCCTGCGGCAAGGTGAACACCACGGTGGGAGGCTCGGGATCGTTGGGTTTGAACTCCCACAATCCGATCACCACGTCCGTCTCGCTCTTCAAGTAAATGGTCGTGATGTAGTGAAGGGGCTCGCCTCCATCCGGCGCCCCGCTATCGGGTTTTCCACCGGCGTCCACGCGCCCGCCGTCCACCGCTGCATCGGGACCCGCGTCGGCCCTTCCTGCATCGCGTCCGCCGCCACCGCCTCCTCCGCCCCCTCCGCCCCCTCCACCACCACCGCCTCCTCCTCCTCCACCGCCACCGCCGCCGTCGCCACCATCGCGCCCGCCGTCACGCAGGCCGGAGTCGGTGCCCGCGTCCAGGCCGCCGGCGGCCATTTGGTGCTCGACGAGGACCGTGACTTTGTTTCCCGCGACGCTGGCCTTGGGCACGTGCGATCGCTCTTTGCCCGCCCAGGGGCCGGGGGACTTCGCCGTGAAAATAACGCTGCCGGCGGCGGCCTCGAGCTCCTCCACGCGCGCTTCCCACGCTGCATTGGGGACTTTCGGCGCGTTTCCCGCGTCGGTCTGGGGACCCGGACCGGGCCTGTATTCGTCGTCGTCGGTGGGCTTGTTGCCGCCCCCAGGATCGTCTTCGCCGGCCAGATCGTATTTCGAGGGCTTCGCCGAGCAGGCGGCGAGGAAGCCCGCAACTCCCAGCGCACCGAGTGCGGCGCTGCCAAGGAAAGCACGACGGGTAAGAATCGAGGAGTTCGTGGAGGGCATGATGTTTCACCCCCTTTTCATGGCGTATGCCACCTCGGTTGCACGACCGGGCGCGTTATGTAGACGAGCGCTATCGAGGGGCTATGTATCTGAAATAACTAATAACGTATTATTTGTAGAATGCATATAACCGCGCGGTCGAGCACCGCGAATGGGAGATGGGTGGCAGGCGGGCGTACATGCACCCCGAGTCTTTGCAATCTCGGGCGAGGGAAGGGTGATCCAGGAGCTCACGCGATCACCCGCATTTGACCAGGGTGCTGCACGGGTTTTGGTTGCGCGATATCGAGTCGCATCGGTTCACATCGCGTCGCATCGGTTCATATCGCGTCGCATCGGTTCACGACGAGTCGCATCGATTCGCGAGGACATCGAGCGTGTTCAAACGGCACGTTGCATGACCCTGGGCGGCACGATGTGGTGCTCGTGAAAAGCGGCCAGCACGCGCTTGGTGACATCGGTCTCGAAGGCTTTTTCGTATTGGACGTCGAGCACATAGGCTTTGGCGCGAAGGCGGATGGCCACCATGCCGTGCTCCAGCACTTGGTTGACCAGCACCACCCAAGGCTTCTTCGTGTACACGTAGCGGCAGCTGGTGAGCGCATCGCCCACGAGCGATTCGGCCAGCGATGTGTCTTGGTCGACGGCGACATAGAAGTCCATTTGGATCATCATGTCGAGCGCGCCCCAGTTGCCCGAGCTCACGACCTCGGTGAGGAACTTGTTGTTCGGAATGGTGACGACGTTGTCGTCGAGCGTGACCAGGCGGACCGAGCGCAGGCCAATCGACGCGATTTCGCCGTAGATGCCGCTGAAGCTGACGCGGTCGCCCACCTGAAAAGGGCGGTCGATGATGATGATGACGCCCGCCAGAATCGAGGCCGCCAGATCTTTGAGCGCAAAGCCGATGGTGACCGCCGCGGTTCCTCCAATGGCGAGCAGCACCTCGCGCGTGAGGTTGACGGTGAGCGCGGTGGCCACGCCCAAGCCCGCGAGCCAGAGCGCGAAGCGCACCAAGGTCGCAATTTGGTTGATGAGCAGGCGGCGGTCGACCCATCGTGCGCCTGCGCCCTGCAGCGCGGTGGTGACGAAGCGGACCAAGAGGTATGTCGCGACCAGCACGAGCAGGCCGGCGGCCAAGCCTCCGACCCGGACGATCTCGAAGAAGTTCGCATCTTGGACGTTGTCTGGCATGGGCTCCTCCACCGTTCCCGTTCGGGCTACGTATCGATCAAATGCTTTCGCCGCAGGTAGCGAACGACCAGCGGCCACCAGCGCGGTGTGATGCGCAAACTGCCCTCGTCGAGCTCCGCCACGCCTTGTTCGATGAAGCGCTTGAACGCGTCCTCGCACGCGAGCGGCGGTAGGAGGAGCACCGAGACGGCTTCCTGCACGGAGAGGCGCTCGTGCCACGTTACGGCCGCGAGAACGAAGCGGGCCGATTCGCTCAGCGACTCCAGAAAAGCGGCGTTGGGGTTCATGAAGAGGCGGACCCGGGCGCGGGTGGGGCCGTCGGGGACCAGCGAACGCCCCCACACGTGCAGCGCGACCCGTGGAGAGCCCTCGGCGTAGTCCCAGACCAAGCGGTTGTAGTCGCGGGCGGTGGTGAGGATCTGGGCGCCGGAGTCGAGGCCCAGTTGGTCCTCCACCAGAAGATCGTCGTAGAGGATGGTGAGGCCGCTCGCTTTGTTTCGGCGCTCGAGCAGCTGACCGATTTCGGCCTCCGTCCACGGCATCAGGTGCACGATGGAGCGAAAGACCGTGTCGCCGCGGGAGATCCAGCTCAAAAACTCCCACGGGTAGTGGGCAAACGCGACCACCCAGAGGACCACGTTGGAGGTGCGGTCCATCACGAGCGTAAAGGCGCGCCAGCCGGCGAGCTTCCCCACGCCGCGCAAGAACCAAAGCTGCGCATCGTCGACGGTGATCACCTGCGGGCCCTGGCCGCGCAGATGCTCCGCCAGCGCCGCGACGTCGTGCACCTCGCTGGGCGCACCCGTTGCCCGCGCGAGGGCGGCCACCACGTCGCGCTCGGTGGTGGCGCGCTCGCGAAGGCAAAGCGCCACCACCTTGGCGCCGTTGCAGCGCTGGCGGGCCGCGTTCAGCCACGATGTCTTGCCGTAGCCCGTTTTGCCCACGAGCAGGGTGGCCCCGATCCGCGCGCCCTTCTGCCACTCCCGGAATCGCGCCTCGAAGGGGACGAGGCCCGGGAAGCGATCGAGGACGAGCGCATCGTCCTCGGGCGGACGCTCGGTGAAGAAGGCGAGGGTCTCGGGCTCGAGGAGCGTTTCTTCGGCGGGGGCGTGCTCGATTTTCTTCTCGAGCCGCCGGCGAAACAGGTACGCAAGCGCCTTGCGCGAGTGCTCGAAGCCGAGGACGAAGCGGTTGAGCGCGTTGACGATGCCGGCGCCGAGCAGCACCACGAAGGCCGCGATGGCGACGAAAAAGCCCGCCCATCGATCGCGGGTGCGCGCGACCAATCCGCTCAGCGCGCCCGTTGGCCGCACGCGCAAATAAGCCTCGGCGATGTCCGCGCGCCAGCGGCTGACGAGTACGGCCGCGATGGGGATGGAGAGGATCCACGCGGCGCGCACGACCATGGCGTGCAGGTAGCCGCGCCCGACCACCGCCGCCGAGGCCGCGAGCAACGCCGCAAAGAAGAACGCGGCGCGCACGACCACCCGCACCGAGCGAAGGATCTTCTGCCCGGTGGAGGGCTTGATCACGGCGCCGCCGCGGGTCACGGCCCACTCGAGGCTGCGGTGCGTGACGGCGATGACCAGGCGGTAGATGCCGTACCAGAGGAGGAGCGTGTACGCGACCGACCACGCGCCGGTGTGGACGTCGACCCGGGTGACCGTGGGCAGCAGAAGAACGCCGCCCAAGGCGATGGCCTCGCGTCCGACGGCGTCGAGCGCGTCGGCCACGCGCTTGATCAGGCGAAGCAGCGCGGGCCTTCGAACGGATCGCGCGGCGAGATCGCGCAAGGCGCGGAGCCAGGCGCCGAGCCTTCGGCGGGCGGTGACCGTGATCCCCAAGAGGACGAGCAAGCCCACGAGCTGCAAGGAAATGCGCGCGATGGACGAGGCTTGGCGGAGCTCGGCCAGCGCCTCGTCGAACACCTTTCCGCCGCTGGCGCGGAGCCAGCGGAGCTCGAGCTCGATGCGCTCGATCTCGCGAAGGCCTTGGGCGCGCCCCTCGGGGCCGAAGCCCAAGACCCGGCGGTGTTTGGCGGGGGAGACGCGCTCGAGCAGCGCGATGCGCAGCTCGTTCAAGCGGCGCTCCGTTCGCATGGCGGAGCCGAGCGCGGTCCAGGTTTCGTCTCGGTCGTCGGCCTCCAGATCGGTCGCTTCCTTTTCGAGCTCCCGGCGCAGCTCGCGGAGCTTCTTCAGCTCGTCTTGCTCGCGGGCGCCGGGCGGCCCTTCGGATTCGGGGAAGGGCGGGGCGGCCTCGGGCCGCGGCATGGGCTGGTCGTGCTCGAGCGCGGCGAGAAGGCTCGCGCTGTGGTTGCGCAGCTGGATGAGGCGCTGGACGGTCGTGTCGTAAAGGGCGTCGGCCTCCGCGCTGGCGATGGGCACGGTGGAGACCTCGTCGGCCGCCTGCGCGAGCAGCTCCTCGCGCGTGGCGTAGGACTCCGCGTCCTTCTGGCGGCGCTCGGCCAGCTCGGCGCGCGCGCGAAGCTGCTCACCGCGCGTGGCCTCGAGGCTCGCCCGCACCTCGGCCAGCTGCCGCTCCACCTTGCCGCGCGCCTCCTGCGCCGCCTGCAGCGCCCGAAGGCGCGCTTCTTCGGCGCGCTCGGCCTCGCGCTCCGACTGTTCGCGCACGGCGCGCGCGGCCTCGGCGCGCAAGGACTCTTGCTCGGCCGCCAAGAGGGCGTCGCGCCGGGGCTTGGCGAGCGAGAAGATTTGCAGGCGCGCCTCCAAAACGCGAACGCGGAGCAGGCGCGCGATGGGCTCGGAGGGCGGCGCTTCGAGGAGCCAGCGCCCTTCGCGATCGGGCTCGCCCGCGTCGGCGTCGGCGCCCGCGTCGCCCGCGTAGAGAGCCGCCATGGCGGTCGCCGCGGCCTTGGCGGCGCTCGCGCTTTGGGCGCGCGCGGCGTCGAGATCTTTGCGCAGCTCGGGCAGGCGCTTGGCGACGGCGTCGTTGTTGCTCACGTCGATGCGAAAGAGCTCCGCGCTTCGCAGAGGGCCTTTGCGGCCGTCGCGAAAGGCGAGGAGCGCAAGGAGCTCTTTGCGCTGCGCGGCGACCGTTTCGTCGAGCGATGCGTCGGCCGCGCGGGCGTCGGTTGTGCCGGTATCGGCTGCGCCTGCGTCGGCGGCATCGCGGGGCGAGGCGGCATCGGCGTCGCTTTGCGCCGGGGCGGCGAGGGCCCACGGTCCGGCGAAGACGGCAAACACGAGCCCCGCCGCCACGGCGAACGCGCGCGCCACTGCACCGACCCTCCCCTTGCGCATGGTGCGCATGAACGATCCCCTATATCACGAGGGCTGCTCAGTTCCCGGCGATGCTTCGCTTGGCCTTGTCCGCGCGCTGCCAGACCGGCGTTCGTTTGGGGGCCGGCAGACGCCGATCCAAGCGCACCCACCGGGGCACCACCAGCTCGCGCAAGACCTCGCCCACCAGGTGAAGCTGGGCAATGTGCGCCTCCTTGGTCGTCCCGGAGAAGCCTCGGATATGAAAGCCACCGACGTCGGCCCGATAGAGACGCATCAGGTTTCGCGGGGCCGGGGTGCGCAGCCATACTTTCTGGGCGCGCACCACGTCGATCAGCGCCGCGGCCGTCTCCGTCGTACTGGCATATCCCGGCGGGACGATCGATGAATGCGTAAAAACGAATTGCTTTTTGCCGTCCATCGCGTCTTGCGCAAAACGCATGAACGCGTCGAGCTGTTTGCCATCGACCTTGCGCGCGGGGGGCAGAGCGGCGGCCAAATAGTTGGCGTGCAGACCGTCTAATAGGACGACGGTGTCGATGCGATCGTAATACCCTTGTGTGAGGATATGACGAATGGCGCCATACCCGGCGCTCCACGCAAATAGCGAAATCCGGCGCACCTGCAGCCGCGGGTTATTGCGGCTCACGCGCAGGCGCGTTTCCATATCGTCCAGCATTCTCCGGAAATGCGCCGGATCGACGAAAGCATCGGCGTAAGCCTTCGATCCGCAGCCATACGTGAGGGCCACCACCACGGCGCCGCGACCTTGTTCGCGATACTCCTTGGCGGCCGCCTTCCCCGCGTGAAAATGAAATACGACATCGAAGTAGTCCGACCGCAGTTTCTTGGGTGCGAGGTACCACCCTCCAAAACCGGTCGGCTGCCACGCGTCCTCGTAGATGCTCGGCCCCGCCGGCCCGACCATCGGCGCATCGGCGGAGCCCATCGCCATCGAACCACCCGCCGAGGCAGGCGCGTCCGCCGTCGAACCGGGCGCGCCCCATGTCTCGGGCGCCTGCGGGGTCGCAGGAAGACGGGAAGACGGGAACGAAACGAGAGGACCCACGAAATCGGCTCGTCTCCCGTCTTCCCGTCTTCCTGTGACCCCCGAAGAAGCGAACCGTCCCTCGTCGTTCTCGAACGAAGACGTCTCCTCGCACGCGAACGACGCTGCAAGGGGCCCGCCGGCGCCGGCCGGACGGGCGGAGCAGTCGAACAAAAGCAAAGCCGAAGCGGCCACGGCGAACGACGCGTGGAGCGCGAAGCCAAATGGGCGCCGCGCTCGCAGCATCGTTCAGACTCGCAATCCGGGCGCGGGATAGCCGTCGCAGAGCTCACGCACTTCGGCGGCGACCTTTTCGATGCGGGCTTTTTCCTCCGGCGCAGCCACCACGTACTCCATCCAATCGGCGAGCTTGACCATCACGTCCTTGCCCATCTTGCGCGATGTCACCGACGGGGTTCCGAGACGGATACCCGAGGGATCGAACGGCTTGCGCGGGTCGAACGGGACGGCGTTGTAGTTCAGGACGATGTTTGCTTGGTCCAACGCTTTCGATGCGACCTTGCCGGGGATGGTTTTGTTGGTGAGATCGACCAGCAAAAGATGGTTGTCCGTGCCGCCGGTGACCAGCGAAAATCCCCGCGCCGCGAGGGCCTCGCCCAGGGCCTTGGCATTTTCGACGATGGCCTTCGCGTACTCCTTGAACGCCGGGGTGCTGGCCTCGTGCGCCGCCACCGCAATGGCGGCCGTCGTATGGTTGTGCGGGCCGCCCTGCACCCCCGGGAACACCGCGCGATCGATCTTGGCCGCGTGCTCCTTCTTGCAGAGGATCATGCCGCCGCGCGGACCGCGCAGCGTTTTGTGGGTGGTGGACGTCACCACATCCGCGATGCCCACCGGCGACGGGTGCACGCCGGCCGCGACGAGCCCGGCGATGTGGGCGATGTCCACGGCCAAAATCGCACCGACCTCGTCGGCGATTTCACGGAACGCCTTGAAGTCGAGCGTGCGCGGGTACGCGGTGGTGCCGCACCAGAGCAGCTTCGGACGGTGCTCCTTGGCCAGGCGGCGGACTTCATCGACGTCGATGCGGTGGTCGTCGCGGCGAACGCCGTACGGCACGCTGTTGAAGTACCTGCCGCTGATGGAAACGTTGTGGCCATGGGTGAGATGCCCGCCGGCGGCGAGGCCCAGGCCCATGACCGTGTCGCCCGCGTTCAGGAAGGCGAGGTAGACGGCCAGGTTCGCGGGGCTGCCCGAGTAGGGCTGCACATTGACGTGAATGTCATCGACCGAGCCGTGTGCGGTGGCGCCGAACAGGGCCTTCAGGCGGGCGATGGCCAGCTCCTCGACCTCGTCGATCACCGCTTGGCCTTCGTAGTACCGCTTTTTCGCGTAACCTTCGGAGTACTTGTTGGTGAGACACGAGCCGGTAGCTTCCATCACGGCGCGCGAAGCGTAATTTTCGCTCGCGATGAGGCGTAACGACTCATGCTCCCGCCGGTTTTCCGCCTCGATGAGACGAAAGATCTCGGGATCGACTTGGGCCAAAGCTTCGTCTGTTGCGTGATTCATTCCGGACTCCCGGCCACGTCGGGCCTCTTGTTTCACCTGCGCTCCATCAGCGCTCGGTTCGTGCGTGTCTTGTCGCATGTCTATGGTATGCGTGGAAGAGCCGTGGCCCCCGCGATTCGCTTCCGCCCCTCTCGTCTCATTTTCTTCACATTGCTTCTCGCGGGCACCTCTGGCGCCCTCGAGACGAAGCCCGCGTATGCCCAAGATCGCGGCGCGTTTCCGCTCGACAAACCACGCGAGCGACGAAGCGGCCTGATCATCGGTATATCCACGGGTCCTGCGTTCGTGGCCGCCAGCGGCTATCCGAACTCCGCCGTGAAGACAGGCGATCCGCGCTACTACGCGGCCAGCGGTGTGGTCGTGGGGTCGAGCTCGACCTTCATGATCATGGGTGCGCTGGCCGACTACCTGAACTTTGGCTTTTGGTTCGGCGGCGGAAGCGGTGAGAACAGCGACTGGAAGCTCACCAGCGGCGGTGGCGGCGTACGCGTCGAGGTCTTTCCGCTCTTTTCGGTGGTGCCCAAGCTGAGGGATCTCGGCATCAGCGGCCAATTCGGGGTGGGCGCCGCGGAGATGAAGGCGAAGCACGGGCCTTCGCCCGGCGCCGACGGCGTGCAGTCCTTCATCGCCACCGGCGCGTTCTACGAGTTCCGCATCTTCGACCTGTGGGGCACGCACTTTACGCTCGCGCCCCAGGTCGAATACCAGGCGATCTTCTCCGAGCCGTTCTCGCAGCATGGCGCGGCCGCCGGTGTGCGTCTCGCGCTCTACGGCGGGCCGTGATGGTGCAGGCCAGTCCGTTGGATCCGTTCGGACTGCTCGGCCAAGTGCTCGACGGGCAGTTTCGGATCGACGAGGTGATGGGCGAGGGGAGCGCGAGTGTCCTCTACCGCGGAGAACACGTCGGGTTCGACGCGAAGGTCGCCGTCAAGTGCCTGAAGCTGCAGTCGCAGCTCGAGTCGGCCCACGTCGAGACGTTCATGCGGCGCTTTCGCGAGGAAGGGCGCGTGTCCTTCAAGCTCTCGCTCGGGCACGGCCACATCGTGCGCTGCATCACCATCGGCACCACCCTGGCGCCCAAATCGGGCGCGCTGGTGCCCTACACCGTGCTGGAGTGGCTCGACGGAAAGCCCCTGGCGCGTCACTTCGAGGCGCGCCGCATGGCGGGCGGGCAAGGGCGGCCGCTCGCGGACTTGTTCCCGCTGCTCGACACGGCCATCGACGCGGTGGCCTATGCGCACACGCAGGGCATCGCGCACCGGAACCTGCATCCCGAGAACATTTTCCTGGTCGAGACCGAGACCCGCACCGAGTCCAAGGTGCTCGACTTTGGCCTGGCCAAGGCCGGCAGCGACGCGGCGCTCGCGCAAACGCACGACGAGGGGGCCGACGCACAGGCGCCCGCGGGCCCTTTCCGCATCTTTTCGCCTGCGTATGCGGCGCCGGAGCAGTTCGACGAGAAGCTCGGGGCCATCGGGCCTTGGACCGACGTGTACTCGCTGGCGATGGTGCTCCTCGAGGGCATGCGCGATCAGCCCCCGTTCCTCGGCCTCACCTTGCGCGAGCTGATCGCCAAGACCGTCTCGCCCGCCGCGAGCCTTTCGCCGCGCGATTTCGGCTTGGTCGTGCCCGACGAGGTGCAAGAGGTGTTCGCGCGCGCGCTGGCGCGGGAGCCGTCCAAGCGCATCCCCAACGCGGGGGAGCTCTGGTCGGCCTTGAAGGCGGCGGCGATCCCGGCGGTCGATGCCACCCTGCGCATGGACGCCCTCCCCGATTTCGCGGCGATCGCCGTCGGATCCGGTCCGCTCGCCTACGAAGATGGGCCCACCATCGATGATCGCAAGGCGCTCGACGAGGACGGTCCGACCATCGACGAGTCGCTCGGGAGCGTGCGCGCCCGCGCAGGGGCGGAGTTTTCCGCGCTCGCCCAGGCGTGGGAGGCGGGGCCCGCGGCATCGGGGCACGAGGACGCGCTGCACACGAAGCCCGAGGCGCCGGAGCAGCCCGCGGCAAGCGCACCGGCGCCCGCGCCCGCCGAGCCCGCCAATCCCGTCGAGGCACACAACGCACGCGTGGAGCTCCCCACGGGGGATCGCACCGGCGCGCACCACGCGATGTCGCCCGATGCGACGGGGCCGAGCAAGCGCGCCGCATCGCAGGAGCCGGACGCGCGGCACACCCGCGGCTCGGTGGTGTTGGCCGTGCTCTTGGGCGGCGGCGCCGCCGTGGTGCTCTTGGCGGCGATCGCGAGCCTGTATCTGAAGAAGCTCCAGAGCGCGAACGACGCGGTGTCGCCCGATCCGCCGCCGGGTGCGGCGTCGCGGGTCGATAGTCCTTCCCACATGGGGGCACCTGCGCACACGAACGAGGCCGATCCTATTGCGGGGTGGGAGGACGCAGGTGGAGGTGCTGCAGCCATGGTGGCACCCGCGGCACGGGGAGGCGCGAAGGTGGCCGGTCGCAAGGCGGCGGCTGCGGCGGGGTCGAAGCCGGTGGCTTCGGTGCCGGACGAGCCGACCGAGCTGCCCCCGGTGGACCCCACGGTGTTCAATGCGCGGGCTGCGCAGGCCTCGCTGCGGGTCCTCGACGCCATTCTTGCGAGCTGCCGGCGTTCGGACGGGCAAGGGGGCGAGGGGAGCGCGCGGGTGACCTTCGCCAACGATGGCTCGGTTTCCGGGGTAAAAGTGACCGGACCTCTTGCGGACGGGCCCGAGGGCGAGTGCGTGGCCATGCGCTATCGAAACGCGAAGGTTCCCCCGTTCGAGGGACCGCCGGCCTTTGTGGAGCACGCTTTTCGGCTGCCAAAATGAAGGAGGTCGGGCGGGCCGGGGTGGTATGGTTCACCCTGCGATGCAAAGAGACCCTTTCCGCTTCAACGGCACTGTGATCGATGGCCAGTTTCGTATCGATCAGTGGATTGGTGAAGGTGGTTTCAGCAACGTCTACAAGGGGTTTCATCTCGGGCTGAACGAGCCGATTGCGGTCAAATGTCTCAAGCCGATCGCGGACGCGCCCGACGTGGTGCAGGACTTCGTGAATCGGTTTCGGGACGAGAGCCGCATCGCCTACCGGCTCTCGCAAGGAAACCTGGACATCGTTCGCTGCGTCGCGAGCGGCACCACCATCGCGCCCATCGGGGTGAGGATCCCCTACATGGTCCTGGAGTGGCTCGAGGGTGAGTCCCTCGCGGTGCACTTCCGCGGCCGCGCCCAGGCCAAGATGAAAGGGCGCTCGCTCAAGGAGACGTTCGAGCTCTTCACGCCCGCGGGCGAGGCGCTCGTTTACGCGCACTCGCACGGCATCGTTCACCGGGACATCAAGCCGGGAAACCTCTTTCTCACCCGAACGCGCCAGGGAACGACCCGCCTCAAGGTGCTCGACTTCGGCATGGCCAAGGTGCTCGGCGACGGTTCGTCCTCCGAGTCGACCGGCTTTTCGCGCCTGGCGATGAGCATGGGGAACATCGCTATTTTCTCGCCGCCCTACGCGGCCCCCGAGCAGTTCGATCCCACGCTCGGCCCCATCGGGCCCCGGGTCGACGTGTACTCGTTTGCGCTGGTCTTTCTCGAGGCGCTGCTCGATCGACGCGTGCGCACCGGTGAGACCGACGCGGAGTGTTTGATTCAAGCATGCAAACCCGCCGTACCCATCACGCCACGCGGGCTCGGGCTCCAATTGCCCGACGCCGTCGAGCGCATCCTGACCCAGGCCTGCGCGACAAATCCGCGAGAACGCCCGCAGAGTATGGAAGAATTCTGGGGCAAGTTGAGAAATGCCATGCAGGGGAACGTGAGAGACCCGAAGAACGACAAGGACGATCCCCAGGATTGGGGTGACGTCGCCGACAGCATTCCCCCCGATGCCGATGGCCCCGCCACGATCGTAGCCGACAGCGAGGGGTTGTTCGATGACGAGCCGCCCGGCCCGCCCCTGCCTCCGATCCCGGGCCCCGGTACGAACCGCCTGCCCAACGTGCAAGTCGCCTCGAACGACGAGGAGGCCACGCGCACGATCGACGTGAACAGCCTTCCGTCGCTCCCCGGCCAGCCCCCGCAGCAGCCCATTCCGCCCGAGGTGAAGGACTTTCTGCAGCGCACCGGCCTCGCCGCCAGCGCGCGCATGCCGTCCCCCTCCACGCCGCAAGCGGGCGGCGGTCTGCCGCAGACCGGCGCGGGCGCCAAGCCGTTTGCGCGCCCCTCGCAGCCGGGCGCGTTCCATCTTCCGCGCCCCACGATTCCGCGTCCGGAGGGCGGCCCCGCATCGTCGGGCGCGCCGCGCATCCCCGCGCCGCTCCCCGCCGCCGGGACCCCGGCCGAGGGCGTGCCCGCGCGAACCGAAGGCGCCAACGGGCGCGCAGGCGCGGGCAATCCGCCTCGGCCGGGCGGCACCTTGGCCATGCCCATCCAGGTCCCGAACGCGAACAACGACGACAACGGCCCCTCGTCGAGCGAGCTGCCGACCACCGTGGGCTCGTTGAGCGAGCACATTTCCGGACCTGCGGCCATCCCGAGCGGTGGACCCGCGGCGGGCAAGCCGGCGGGCGGACCTCCGGCCTTTGGCAGCGGCCAGCAGGGCGCCCGCTTCGATCTGGCCAGCGCCGAGACGCAGTTTGCCCCCGATGGACCTGCGCCCTCGCCCTTCACGGGGCCGCCCGGGCAGCAGCCGTTCTATCCGCCGTCGTTCTCCACGGGGAGCGGCCCCGGGGCGAGCGCCAAAGGTTCGCAGCCGGGGGCGGGCGCCGGCGCCAACAAGACCGTGGCCCTCTCGAGCGCCGCGTTTGCGCAGTTCTCCGCGACGCCGCCGGCCGATCCCGATGCCGAGGCGCCGACCCAGGCGCAGTTCGCGCCGCAGCTCCAAGATGCGATGGCGTACAACCCGCCGCCGGCCTATCCGCCGGCCTATCCGCCGCAGCAGCAAGGGAGCCCCTTTGGCGGCGCCGAAGCCGCGGCGCAGCAAGTGGCCTCGCCGTTTGGCTCCTACG
The DNA here is from genome assembly GCA_037157815.1 of Sorangiineae bacterium MSr11954. Taxonomy (NCBI): domain Bacteria; kingdom Pseudomonadati; phylum Myxococcota; class Myxococcia; order Myxococcales; family Pendulisporaceae; genus Pendulispora; species Pendulispora albinea. The sequence continues at coordinate 9,054,269 of CP089984.1, read as the reverse complement.
GCAACGCGCCCGGCGCCTCGTCTCCCTTCGGCGGCAGCGGTGGTGGCGGCGGTCCCTACGGCCCGCCCCCGGGGCTCGGCGGCACCAGCGCCATGCCGCAGATGAACATGCCCGGGGCCGCGCCGCCGCAGCAAGCGCCCGGTGGAAGCTGGCCGCAGCCGCAAGGTCTTCCGCCGCAGCAGCCGGGGGCGCAAGGCTTCCAGCCTCCCCAGGCCTTCCCGCAGCAGCCGCCGCCCGGTGCGGCGCCGTATGGCGCGCAGCCGCAGAAGCCGAAGTTGATCTTGATCGGGCTGATCGCAGCCCTCGCGGTCATTCTGCTCATCGGCGCGGGCTACGCCGCGTACACCTTGCTCCATGGCTCCGGCACCGAGGCCGGGACCACCGAGCCGCCGGCTACGCCCTCGGCGGGAACCGAGGCGACCAATCCGCCGGCGCAGCCGTCGGCCACCGTGCAGCCGCCCCCGCCCGAGACGGTTCCTCCTCCGCCTCCTCCTCCTCCGCCTGCGCCGACCGTCGAAAAGACGGTCGAGCCCCCGCCTTCGGCGGCCACGCCGGCGGCGCCCGCGGATCCGCCGCGCCGCCCTCCGACGTCCGACCGCCCCACGGGCGCCCCCCCCGGCGACCGTTCCCCGACGCCCGACAAGCCGCCGGCCCCCAAGCCAAACTCGGCACCCGGGACCGACACCGGGCCCACGCAGGTTCAACGTCCTGCTCCGGGCGCGGCCACCGAGCCGGGCAAGTTCGATCCGGCGGCTGCGCGCGCGGCGCTCAAGAAGCAGGAGAGCGTCCTCGCGAGCTGCAAGCGCCCCGATGGGCCCACCGGCCCGGGCAAGGTGCGCGTCACCTTCCTCGGCGATGGCTCGGTCATGAACTCGGTCGTGGTGGGGCCTCCCTACGAGGGAACCACCGTGGGCGACTGCGTGGCCACCCGATTCAAGTACACCCGGGGACCCAAGTTCGATGGGAACCCCGGCATGATCGATTACTCCTTCAACATCAACAAGTAAGACCGTGAACCCTGGGGACAGGCCCGTGAACGATCCCATCTCGCACAAGCTGTTCGAACGGGCCCAGGCCCTCATCCCCGGTGGCGTCAACAGCCCGGTGCGCGCGTTTCGCGCGGTGGGCGGCGATCCCGTGTTCATCGCGCGCGCCGAGGGGGCGTACGTCTACGGGGCGAATGGTGCACAATACACGGATTATGTCGGCTCCTGGGGGCCGATGATCCTGGGCCATACGCACCCCGAGGTGATCAAGGCCATCGTCGCAGCGGCCGCCAACGGCACGAGCTATGGCGCGCCCACGGAGCTCGAGGTGCGCTTCGCCGAGAAGCTCACGCAGCTCTACCCGTCGATTGAAATGGTGCGCGCCGTCTCCAGCGGCACCGAGGCTACGATGTCGGCCATCCGCGCGGCGCGCGGCTTCACGGGGCGCGACGTCACCGTGAAGTTCGAGGGCTGCTACCACGGCCACGCCGATTTTCTGCTCGTGAAGGCCGGCTCCGGCTTGGCCACCTTGGGCGTGCCCGACTCGGCGGGGGTCCCCTCGTCGACCGCGGGCCACACCTCCACCTTGGCGTACAACGATCGCGCGGCCCTTCGCGAGCTCTTCGCGGCGCGCGGGGATCAGATCGCGGCCGTCATCGTCGAGCCGGTGGTCGGCAACATGGGCTGCGTGCCCCCGGTACCGGGCTTCCTCGAGGAGATCGTGGCGCTCTGCCAGAAGCACGGCGCCGTGTCCATCTTCGACGAGGTGATGACCGGCTGTCGGGTCGCGCTGGGCGGCATGCAGCAGCGCACGGGCCTCACGCCGGACATGACCTGCCTCGGCAAGATCATCGGCGGCGGCCTTCCGCTCGCGGCCTACGGCGGCAAGCGCGCCATCATGCAGCAGGTGGCGCCCCTCGGCCCCGTGTACCAAGCGGGCACCTTGAGCGGCAACCCCGTGGCCGTCAGCGCGGGCCTCGCCACCCTCGAGCGCCTCGACGCCGGCGCCTACGAAAAGCTGGAGCACCTCGCGTCGCGCCTCGAGCAGGGGCTGCTCGCCGCGCTCGCGCGCACCAAAACGAGCGGCCACGTGCAGCGCGTGGGCTCCATGCTCACGCTCTTCTTCAACGATGGCAGCCCCGTTCGCGACTGGGCCGACGCCAAGAAGAGCGACACCGAGCGCTTCGGCCGCTGGCACCGCGCCATGATCACGCGCGGGCAGTACTTCCCCCCGTCGCAGTTCGAGGCGGCCTTCGTGAGCATCGCGCACACCGAGGCCGACATCGACGCGACCGTGCGAGCCGCCGAAGAGGCTATGCTGGAGCGTGCCTGAGCTCCCCGACGTCACCGTTTATGTCGAAGCGATCGCCGCGCGCATCGTCGGCGAGCCGCTCCTCAAGATCCGCCTCGCGAGCCCCTTCGTCCTTCGCACCGTAGCGCCGCCGCCGGCGCGCTTCGAAGGCCAGCTCGTCACCGCCATCCGGCGCGTTGGAAAGCGCATCGTGCTGGTGGTCGGCGCGGGCGAGCCGCAGCTCTTCGTGGTCATTCACTTGATGGTCGCGGGGCGTTTTCGCTACGTGGCGGCGGGCGCCAAGGTCCCGGCCAAGGTGGGCCTGGCGGCCTTCGACTTTCCGAAGGGCACCTTGGTGCTCACGGAGGTCTCCAAGAAGAAGCGGGCCTCCATCCACCTCGTCGAGGGCGAGGCGGCGCTCCGCGCGCTCGATCGCGGCGGCATCGAGGTGCTCTCCGCCAAGCTCCCCGCCTTCAAAAAAGCGCTCACCGGCGAGAACCATACGCTCAAGCGCTCCCTCACCGATCCGCGCCTCTTCAGCGGCATCGGCAACGCCTACTCGGACGAGATCCTCCATCGCGCGGGCCTCTCGCCCGTGCGCTTGACGTCGCAGCTCTCGGACGAGGAGATCGCGCGTCTCTTCGAGGCCACCAAGTCGACCTTGGTCGAGTGGACCGATCGCCTCCGCGAGGAAACCGGCGACAAATTTCCGGAGAAGGTCACCGCGTTCCGCGAAGAAATGGCCGTGCACGGCCGCTACGGCAAGCCGTGCCCCGTGTGCGGCGGCAATGTCCAGCGCATCGTCTACGCCGAGAACGAGACCAACTACTGCCCCCGCTGCCAAACCGGCGGCAAGCTGCTGATGGATCGCTCGCTCTCGCGCCTTCTGAAAGACGATTGGCCCAAGACGATCGACGAGCTCGAGGAGCGCCGCGGCGCGCGGGAGTGAGTGACCGGCATCGCGGCGCGCGCGGGAGTGACGGAAACGACGTCGCGTGACGGAAACGACGTCGCGTGACGGAAACGACGTCGCGTGACGGAAACGACGTCGCGGCGCGCGGGCGTCATCGCGCATGCGGCGCGGGGCTAACGACGGTTGCGGCGCCTTCGCAGCAGGCGCGTGGCCGATGCGCCGAAGATCAGCGCCCCGGCGGCGAGCCCGCCGTACGAAATGCCACCCGGTGGCTGCGGGGAAGCACCGCACCCTTTTCCGGCCGACGGATCGAGCGGATCGACCTCGTACGAATCGCTGCCGCGCCCGCCGCCGCCATCGACGAGCTTCCCGCCGCCCGACTTTCCCGCGTCCGGATTGCTCGCCCCGCCGGAGTCGGAGTCGCCGCCATCGGGCACCTGCGCGTCGGTTCCAATGATGATATCCGCGCACGAGAAGTACGTGCTCGCGTCGGTGGCCGCCGTGCAGCCGGCGGAGGAGCCCGACATGATCTGCCGCACGCGCAGCACGCAGTGCTCGCACTCCACGCCGCCGTCGAGCCGGATGGTGCTCGTGCGGGTGAGGGGCACGCCGTTGGCGTCGTCTGGAATGGTTTGAAGGACTTGAAAATTCTTGTCGTCCCCCGTCTTCGAGAGCTCCACGACGAAGCACCCTTCGTGATCGATGGTCTCCGTCCACGAGAGCTTCAAGTCTCCCGTCTTCTCGAATTTGTATTTGGGTGCCCCCGGGCTCCGCCCGCCGCAAGGTCCTACTTTGCAATCGGCGTCGTCGCACGTGAGATCGCGCGGCACGGGCGATGTCAACACCGCATGCCCCCACGCGCTCGCGCTGGCCAAAAGAAGCGCCATCGATGTGGCACCGGCGAACGTCATCCACTTGCGCATGCATCGCGGTGAGCATCGCTCGTGCCACCACCTCGATTGCGCGCCCGCCCCGCGGCCCGTCCCGCAAGTCCGCTGCACCCCAACGAAACGTCTTCCGCGCCCAAGGTGCGCAGCCGGATCCCCGTGGCTCCTGGATCCGCCGTGACCAGGGCAAATCGTCCAATCGGCGCATTTGCCGAGAACGTTTTCGCACCGGCGGTCGAATCATTCGTTGTACTCGCGTACCCGCGGGAGAGCGGCCGAGCCCGCGCAGGAGACCTTGCCTTGGTGGATCCCACCCCGAACCCCGATCGAAACCCTTACCAAGCCCCACAAGCGCAGGGACCGTGGTCTACCATCGCCCCCACGCCCGCGCCCTATCCTGGATCTGGGCCTGGATCTGGGCCTGGGTGGCACCACTCTCCTTTTAAGCCGCTCAAGGCCTTCGGGCTCGCGTCCGCCGTCGCCATGGTGGCTTCCGTTGCAGCTGGCCTTCTCATGGTTGCGGCCCTCTTCTTGGTGATGTGGAACGCGTCGTATTTGAACCTGGTAAAGGTGCTCCTCATCAGCGTCGGGGCCATTCAAAAGATCATCACCTTGCTCGCCATCTACTTCTTTCTCGCGTGGACCCGCAACGCTGCGCACAACGTGCACGCGTTTCAACGAAGTGGATTGCAGTACACGCCCGGGTGGTGCGTCGGCTGGTTCTTCGTTCCGCTTGCAAATTTCGTGATGCCTTATCGTGTCTTTTCCCAGATATGGTCCGCCAGTGAGCCCGAAAGGGGTATCGGAATTCAATTTTGGCGCAGTACGCCCCTCTTGTTGGTTTGGTGGTCGAGCTACGTGGCCTCGCGCCTCGTAAATGTTTTCGCATCGTTCTTGGCCAACGGGAGCCTCGTGGGCATCGGGGTCGTCGGTCTGATCGACGCCGTCCTCACCGGCGTTGCGGCCGTGGCCATCATCCTGGTCATGCGCGAAATCGAGGCCAATCAGGGAAAAATAGCGGCATCGTTTCAAAGCCCCACCGCGGCATAAGTACAAATGAGCTAACCAAAGCGCACCTTGCACGGCGACCCCGAAAAGCAAGAAGCCCGAGCAGCGCCTCGGAAAGAGGCCCCTGCTCGGGCTCCCACACAACCGCCCGCGCGGCGCGCCGCCGCTACTTCGCTTTGCGCGCCCGCAACGCCGCCTGCGAGACCGCCAGCCGCGCGATGGGCACACGGAACGGCGAGCAGCTCACGTAATCCAGGCCCACGGATTGGAAGAACTCGCACGATGCGGGATCGCCGCCGTGCTCCCCGCAGATCCCGAGCTTGATGTTCGGACGGGTCTTGCGACCGCGCTCCACGGCAATTTGCACCAGCGCGCCCACGCCCTCCGTGTCGATGGACACGAACGGATCTTTCGGCAGGAGCCCCGTCTCGACATAGGCCGGAAGGAACTTCCCGGCGTCGTCGCGCGACAGGCCCATGGCCGACTGGGTCAAATCGTTGGTGCCGAAGGAGAAGAACTCCGCCACGTTCGCCAATTGATCGGCCACGATGGCCGCCCGCGGCAGCTCCACCATCGTACCGAAGGAGAAAGGAACCGGCTTCGCGTTGGCGAAGACCTCGCCCGCCACCTTGTCCACGATGGCGCGCATCCGCAAAAGCTCACCCGCCGTGATGGCCAGCGGGATCATGATCTCCGGATAGACCTCGGTGCCTTGGCTGGCCACGTGCAGCGCCGCCTCGAGGATCGCGCGGACCTGCATCGCATAGATCTCGGGGTAGGTGATGGCGAGGCGGCAGCCGCGGTGCCCGAGCATCGGGTTGAACTCGTGCAGATCCTTGGTGCGCGTCTCGAGCTTCTCGACCGAGACGCCCATGGTGCGCGACAGCTGCTGCAGCTGCTTGGGATCGTTCGGCAAGAACTCGTGCAGCGGCGGGTCGAGGAGGCGGATGGTGACCTTCAGGCCTCGCATCTCCTGGAAGATGCCCACGAAGTCCTCGCGCTGGAACGGGAGGAGCTTGGCGAGGGCACGCTCGCGCTGCTGCACGTCGTCGGAGAGGATCATCTCGCGCATGGCGCTGATGCGGTCCTCCTCGAAGAACATATGCTCCGTGCGGCAAAGCCCGATGCCCTCGGCCCCGAACGAGCGCGCGGTGCGCGCGTCCAGCGGCGTGTCGGCGTTGGCGCGCACCTTCATGGTGCGGACCTTGTCGGCCCACGCCATGAGCTCGCCGAACTCGCCCGCGAGCGCCGCCGGAATGGTGGGCACCTCGCCGGCGTAGATGGTGCCGGTGGAGCCGTCGATGGTCACGACGTCGCCCTTCTTCAGGACCACCGTCTCCGACTGCCGCCCCTCCGCGTCGTACACGGTGACGGTCAAGGTCTGCTCCGCGTAGCTGATGCTCGCGGCCGAACATCCCGCGATGCACGCCTTGCCCATGCCGCGCGCGATCACCGCCGCGTGGCTGGTCATGCCGCCGCGCGAGGTGATGATGCCGCGCGCCGCCTTCATTCCATGGATGTCCTCGGGCGAGGTCTCCACCCGCACCAGGATGACCGGCTTGCCCTGGGCGGCCCGCTTCTCGGCCTCGTCTGCGCTGAAGACGATGTGCCCCACGGCCGCCCCCGGGCTGGCCGCCAAGCCGCGCGCGAGGAACTTCTTCGGCGCCTTGGGATCCAAGGTCGGGTGCAGCAGCTGATCGAGCGAGCTTGCGTCGACCCGCAGGATGGCCTCCTCCTGCGAGATGAGCTTCTCTTTCGCCTGCTCCACCGCGATGCGCACGGCCGCGCGGCTCGTGCGCTTTCCGGAGCGGCACTGGAGCATGTACAGCTTGCCCGATTGGATCGTGAACTCGAGATCTTGCATATCGCGGAAGTGCGACTCGAGCTTCTCGGAGATGCGCAGGAGCGCCTGGTACGCGTCGGGCATTTTGGCCTCGAGCGACTCCGGGCTCCCATCGATGGGGAGCGGCGTGCGGATGCCCGCGACCACGTCCTCGCCTTGCGCCTTCGGGAGCCACTCGCCGAAGATCTTCTTTTCGCCCGTGGACGGGTTGCGCGTGAAGGCCACGCCGGTGGCGCTGGTGTCACCCAGGTTGCCGAAGACCATTGCTTGTACATTGCACGCAGTTCCCCAGCTGTCGGGGATGTCGTGCATGCGGCGGTAGACCACCGCGCGGTGCGTGTTCCAGGAGCGGAAGACGGCGCGGATGGCGCCGCGCAGCTGCTCGTGCGGATCGCTCGGGAAGTCCTTTCCGCTCGTCTTCTTGACGATGCTCAAGAACTCCGCGACCAGCGCCTTCAAGTCGTCGGCCGAGAGCTCCGAGTCGGGGACCTTCTTCTTCAGCTCTTCCGCGTTGATGCGTGTGATGTCGAGCCCTTTGGCCTGCGCGGTCTTGACGCGCAGCTTGTCCAGCGCCGCGTTGAACGGCTCGCGCTCGAGCTCCAGCGCCACGTCCGAGTACATGGCGATGAAGCGCCGGTAGGCGTCGTAGGCGAAGCGCGCGTCGCCCGTCTTCTTCGCCAGACCCTCGGCGCACGCGTCGTTCAGGCCCAGGTTCAAGATGGTGTCCATCATGCCCGGCATCGACGCCCGCGCCCCCGAGCGAACGCTCACCAGGAGCGGATTTTCGGGATCGCCGAACTTGGCCCCGGTCACCGCCTCGACCTTCGCCAGCGCCTCGGCGATCTCCGCGTCCACGCCGCTCGGCAGATCCGGCTTGTTCGGGGTCGCGAAGAACTCCGTGCACACTTCGGTCGACAGGGTGAATCCGGGCGGCACGGGGAGTCCGAGTGCCGTCATCTCCGCCAGGCCGGCACCTTTGCCGCCCAGAAGATCGCGCCGCTTGCTGTCGCCTTCGGCCTTCCCCTCCCCAAAGAAGAAAACCCGCTTGGTCATGATGCTCTCCAGTGATGCGTTGTTGGCGAAAAGTGCCAGGGCACCTAGCCGAGTTTCGAGAAGTCTCCAATGCGAAGCATGGATTTCGCTCCATAGGACAGGAGCTCGAGTCGTTTTTTGGTGTTGGGATCGTTCGGGTCGTTGACCAGGGTGGTGACGAAGATTTCGTCGATGCGCTGCGCGAGATCCTCCGCCTGGTGAAGCGCGCTCTCCACCGCACGCTCGTGCTTCAAGCTGGCCGTCGCCGTGTCGATAGCGCACACCACGTCATGGATCGTGGCGTCTTTGCTCGAGGCCGCGAAGCCCTCTTTGGGGTGCAAAATGGGGGCGGCGTCTTTGCTGATTCCGTTCAAGCGCTTGGCCACCGTGCGTGCCTTCTCCAACCACGATGCTCCCGAGCTGACCACCGCTTGGAGCGCGCGCGCCTTGGCCATCGCAAAGTAAGGATAGCCCTCGATGGGCGCCTCCACCCCCGCCGCGAAGGCGTGCCCCGTGAGCACGGCGTCGGCCACTTGGCTGCTGGTGCGGGTCGCGATCCAGTTGCGAAGCCGCTCGCGACCAAACTCGCTGACCTTGGCGATCGTCTCCTCGCGCGTCGCATCGAGCTTCTTGCCCGTATACAAATCGTACGCCAACCCCACCAGCTCGCCGAAGTGCAGCTCGCCCCAGGCCGGGCTCTCCTCGGCCGACTCGATGAGGATGCGCAGCACCGCGATGCACGCGCGCCGGAGCGCATACGGATCGGCGGTGCCGGTGGGCGACAGGCCGATGGCGAAGCAGCCGACCAAGGTGTCGAGCCGGTCGGCCAGCGCGATGACCCGCGCCACGTCGCTCGGCGCGATCCGATCGTCGGCGCCCACCGGGCGATAATGATCGCGGATGGCGTCGCACACCTCGGGATCTTCGCCCGCACCCTGCGCGTACGCGCGCCCCATCGTGCCTTGCAGCTCGGGGAACTCGCCGACCATGAGGGACACCAAGTCGTTCTTCGACAGGTGCGCGGCGCGCTGAATCTTTTTGGCGGCGTCCGCCGAGAGCCCCAGCCGCTCCGCGATGCGCGCCGCCAGCGCCTCGAAGCGGGCCACCTTTTCGCGCACGGTGCCGAGCCGCGCCACGAAGACGATGCCGCCCAGCTTTTCGACCCGCGCCTCGACGTTGGTCTTCTTGTCCTCCCCGAAGAAGAACTGCGCATCGGAGAGGCGCGCGCGCATCACGCGGTCGTTGCCGAGGGCCACCTTGTCCGGCCGGTTCGCCGTGTTCACCACCGCCAGGTAGTGCGGAAGGAGCTCCTCCTCGTTCTTTTGAACGCAGAAGTACTTCTGATGTCCGCGCGCCACCGCCCGAATGACGGGCGCCGGAAGAGCTAGAAAATCCGGCGAGAAGCTCCCCACCACCGTGTGCGGCTCCTCCACCAACGACGCATTTTCATCGACCAGCGCCGGATCCGGATCGTGGGTGCCGCCGAGCTCCCGGGCCGCGCGGGCGACGCCGTCCATCATGGTGCGGGCGCGCTCATCGCGGTCGACCAGCACGTGCACGGAGCGCAGCGCATCGACATAGCCGTCGGCGTGCTCGAGCGAGAGGGCGGCGGGGGCCAAGAAACGATGGCCAAAGGTCTTTCGGTCGCTTCGCACGCCGGCGAAGGTGGCGTCGATGACTTGGTCGCCCAGGAGCACGACCAGCCATTGGACGGGCCGTGCGAAGGTGACATCGCCCGAACCCCATCGCATCGATTTGCGGAACGGGATGGAGGCGCAAATCTCGGCGACGGCGGCGCCCAAAAGGGACGTGGCCTCCCGCCCTTGTTCTTGCCGGCGCGCCACCACATAGCGGCCAGGCTTCTGCTTCGGCCCCGCGGCTTTTTCGACGATCGAGAGCGCTTCCACCGAAACGCCCAGTTTGGCCGCGAACGCTTCCGCGGCTCGGGTCGGTTTGCCGTCTTTGAAGGCGGCTGCCTCCGGCGGGCCGATGACCTCCTCGTCCAGGCTCGTTTGGGTGGGGCTGAGCTCATGCACGAGCACCGCGAGCCGGCGGGCAGTGCCTAGGGCATAGACATTGCCGTGCTCCAGCCGCAGTTGGCCGAGCTTTTCCCGCACCAGGTTGGGGAGTGCGGCGAGCGCGGCATCGACGAAGGACGAGGGGAGCTCCTCCACCCCAATCTCGAGAAGAAGCGTAGGTCGGGTCATCGTGAGGGGCGCCAAGCTACTTTCGGGAGCGAAAAGCAGCAAGGCTTGCGTCTATGGTAGAGACGATAGCCATGGCGAGCTCCAAGTCCCGCTCCGGCGCACGCGAATCGGCCAAGGCGCCCGCCCCGCCCCACCAGGGCGTGGAGCGCGCGATCGACGGCTCCGCCCAGGGCGACGACGTTCGCTACGACCGCACCCTTCGGCCCCAGCGCTTCGACGACTATGTCGGACAGAGCAAGCACAAGGAGAACCTGCGGGTCTTCGTTCAAGCCGCCCGCCAGCGCGGCGAGCCTTTGGACCATCTGCTGCTCTGCGGACCCCCCGGTCTGGGCAAGACCACGTTGGCCCAGATCCTCGCCCACGAAATGGGCGTGGACCTCTGCATGACCAACGGCCCGGTGGTCGAGCACAAAGGGGCGCTGGCGGGGCTGCTCACCAAGCTGCAGCCGCGCGACATCCTCTTCATCGACGAGATCCACCGGCTCAATCCCGTGGTGGAGGAGAGCCTCTATCCGGCCATGGAGGACTTTCGCATCGACGTGATGACGGGCGAGGGCGCCTTTGCCTCGTCGCTCCAAATCGGCATCAGCCCCTTTACCTTGGTGGGGGCCACCACGCGCACGGGCCTCTTGACGGCGCCGCTCTATTCGCGTTTCGGCCATGTTTTGCGGCTGGATTTCTATCCGCCCGAGGACCTCGCGCTCATCGTCACCCGCAGCGCGCGCCTGCTCGAGGTGACCATCTCGCCCGACGCCGCCGACGAGATCGCCCGCCGCTCCCGCGGCACCCCGCGCATCGCCAACCGCCTTCTGCGCCGGGTGCGCGACTTCGCTCAGGTGCTGGGCAGCGGCAAGATCGATGTGGCCATCGTGCGGGACGCCTGCCAGCGCCTGGAGGTCGATGCGGCCGGATTCGACCAAATGGACAGACGGCTCTTGCAGGTCATCATCGAGGACTACGAAGGGGGGCCGGTGGGCGTGGAGACCCTGGCCGCCGCGCTCGGCGAGCCGCGCGATACGATTGAAGACGTTTACGAGCCGTATTTGCTCCAGCAGGGATATCTGGGGCGCACCCCGCGCGGCAGGGTGGCCACGAAGAAGGCCTTTGCACACCTGGGCATCGCGCTTTCCGGGGAGCGGGCCGAGGGCGGGCCACAGAAAAAGCTCTTCTAACTGGCGATAATCAAAGAGCCCGCGTAAAATCGTTGGAACGGTGAGCAGTCGGCCGGTTCTTGTCGTCGATGACGATACTGTGAGTCGACACGTCTTGTGTCAGGCTCTCGGCCAGGCCGACTTGCGCCATGTGGCCGTCGGTTCGGGTGCCGAGGCGCTGCAGAAAATCCAGGAGATCGACCCCTGCATCGTGGTGCTCGACCTGGTCATGCCACCACCCGACGGCTACGAAATTTTGGGACACCTCCGGGCGCGTCCCGAAACTCGTGACCTCCCAGTTGTGGTTTTGACTGCGCTCGATGCCGACAATGAAATTGCGCGCGCCTTCGAAGCGGGGGCGGACGATTTCGTTCGCAAGCCCTTCAAGCCCGTCGAGCTCGTCGCCCGAATCCGCGGTCAACTGCGCCTTCGGGCGGTCATGGAGGAGTTGGCCCGAAAGGAAAAAGACGCTCAGGTCGTCCTCGAATTGACGCAGGCGCTCGCCTCGAATCTCGATTTCCGGGGCATCCTCTTTACCGTCGTTCAGCGCATCGCCGAGGTGGCGAAGGTCGATCGCGTCTCCATCGTTCTGGTGAGCGAGCAGGCCGATCTGGGCTACGTGGTGGCCGCCTCCGACGACGCCGAGCTGCGGGATCTGCCCATCGATTTATCCAAGTACCCCGAGATCCGCCAAGTGCTCGAAAACGGCGAGCCGCTGGTCATCACCGACGCCGAGACCCATCCGCTCTTGGAGATCGTGCGCCATGGTGCGCGCGCCAACGCGGGTGCCCGGGCCTTCGCCTCCATCGCGATCCTTCCCATTCTCTACGAGGGGAAGCCGATGGGGGTCCTGTTCGTCCGCTCCAAGAGCACCTTTGCCTTCGGCGGGCACGAGCTCGCCCTCTGCACCACCGTCTCGAACGCCATGGCCATCGCGCTGCGCAACGCGCGCGTGCTCCAATCGTTGCGCGACCAAACGCAAAAGGTCAATGTGGCCCGCTTCGAGGCCGAGCGGAGGCTGCGCTCCTTGCAGCGCTACGCGGATTTCTTCGAGAGCTCGGCCGACGGCATCGTGGTCATCGACAGCGAAGGGCGCTTGCTCTTCTCGAACCCCAAGGCGCGCGAGATCACGGGCTACCCTGAGAGCGATTTCCGCGGCCGCCGCCTGGGCGACTTGTTCGACGAGTCGGACATTTCCCTGGCCCGCGAGCTGCGCGATGGTTTTGCCCAGGGCCATTTCCCGCGCGGGGTCGACGTCCGCATCCGCAAGAAAGAGGGGCAGCGGGCCACGTTGAGCATCAACTTCAACTCGGTGCTCCGGGAAGAAGGCGTGGTGCTTTGCAGCTTCCGCGACGTGACGCACGAGCGCACGGTGGAGGCCGATCTGGTCAAGACCCGCGACTTTCTGCGCCGCATCATCGACACCTCGGGCGACGCGATCATCAGCGCCGACATGCAAGGCCGCGTGCTGGTCTTCAACAACGCGGCCGAGCGCATTTACGGCCGCCCCACGCGCGACGTCATCGGCTCCGACGTGCGCGAGCTCTATCCGCCCGGCGTGGCTCGAAACATCATGCGCATGATCCGCGAGGGCGGGGGCCGCATCGAGGGCGTGCGCACCGAGGTGCTCGACGCGCAAAAGAACCGGGTCCCGGTGGCCCTCTCGGCCGCGTTCCTGTACGAGCAGGACACCCTGGTCGGCTCGGTGGGCATCTTCACCGATTTGCGCGAAAAGGTGCGCATGGAGCAGCGCCTCGCGCAGGCGCAAGAGCAGCTCTTGGCGCAGGAGCGGCAGGCCATCGTGGCGGAGCTCGCGGGCGCCGCCGCGCACGAGCTCAATCAGCCGCTCACCAGCGTGATGGCCTATGCAGAGCTCATCAAACGTCGTTTGGACGCCGAATCTCCCGTGTTCGCCGCGGTGGACGTGATCTTCAACGAAGCCGAGCGCATGGCCGAAATCGTACGGAAAATCGGAAAAATCACGCGGTACGAGACCAAGGCCTACGTGGGGCAGGCCAAAATCCTGGACTTGGACAAAGCGAGCGAGAACGGCGAAGGCGACGGCCGCGATGACGGCGCTTCCGCATTCGACGTGGGCGCCATACCCGCGCACCGCATCGGAAAGGCGGGTGACTGATGGCGCAGAAGAAGCCAGGCGATCCCTTGTCCGCACCCCCGCACTCCGACGTGCAGCGCACCAGCGACGTGGTCTTCACCGACCGCGAGGCCGATCCCAGCTCGCGCACCCGCGCGCACGGCGAAGATCCGCGCGATCTGGAGTCGGCCTACGATCACCTGATCCGGCTCGGCTGTGAGCTCCCGGTGGGCGACGGCGACGATGCGGTGGTGCGGGCCATGGTGAACGGCCTCGCCGAAATTCTCCCCACGTGCGGCGTGGGCATTTGCTTCGTCACCAATCCGGTGGTCGTGCACCTCTTGGGAGCCACGGGCCACACGGCGCACGCGCGCCAGAAGATCGTGCTGCACCACCCGCCGGGCGACCATTCGCACGATCGCATGGATCCCACGCGCCTCTTTCCGGACTACGCGAGCGAGGTGGTGGTGGAGGTGCCGGGCGACGCGAACGGCGCCACGCTCCACGCGGCGTTCCAAGATCCGTTCTTCGCGGACCGCGATGACTTCGTGACCCCCATTTTGCGCCGCGCGGCCATGGTGCTCAAGCGCGGACGCGAGCACGCAGAAGCGCACGCGCTGGCGCACGCCGCGCGCCACTCGGTCACGGCGTTGAACGCGCAAGTGGTGCAGGCGGAGAAGCTCGCATCGCTCGGGCAAATCGCCGCGGGCATGGTGCACGAGCTGAATAACCCGCTCACGTCCATCGTGGCGTATACTGATTATCTCACCAAGCGCTGGCTCGCCAAACGCGAGCAGAGCGATCCCGACGAGGTCGAGCGTCTTCGCCGCATCGGCGAATCGGCGCACCGCCTTCTTCGCTTTACGCGCGACTTGGTGACTTATGCGCGCCCGGCGGGCGAAATTCCCATTCCGGTGGTGCTTCACGGGGTCATCGATCAAGCGCTGGTGTTCTGCGAACATTTGCTCAGCGAGTCGAACACCCGCGTAGAGCGTCGTTTTGGGGACGGTATCTTACCGGTGCGGGGGTTGCCCGAGCAGCTCACGCAAGTCTTCGTGAATCTAATCACGAACGCGTGCCACGCGATGCCGCGGGGTGGGGTGCTCACCATCACGACCGAGTTGGTCGACTCCGATGGCGCCGTTCGCGTGGTCGTCAACGACACCGGTCACGGGATTTTGCACGAAGACCAGTCGCGCATCTTCACTCCGTTCTTCACCACGAAAAAGGACGGGAAGGGTACCGGCTTGGGGCTCGCCATCGTGAAAAGCATCATCGAGGCGCACAACGGACACATTCGCGTAGAGAGCGAGCCCGATCGCGGCGCGACGTTCGCGTTGGTGTTGCCGGTGGCTTCTCGGGCGTAGGCGGTATTCGCTCTCGCTCTCGCTCGAATGCGCGAGGAAAGTCGCCGGGACGTTGTTCGGGGCTTCGCGTAAAGAAGCGAGAGAGAGAAGAAAACCGCCAGGGCGCTAGGGGCGCAATGCGGGCTTCGCGTGAAGAAGCGAGAGAGAGAGAAGAAAACCGCCAGGGGCGCTAGGGGCGCAATGCGGGCTTCGCGTGAAGAAGCGAGAGAGAGAGAGAAGAAAACCGCCAGGGCGCTAGGGGCGCAATGCGGGCTTCGCGTGAAGAAGTGAGAGAGAGAGAAGAAAACCGCCAGGGCGCTAGGGGCGCAATGCGGGCTTCGCGTGAAGAAGCGAGAGAGAAGAAACCGCTGGGCGCTGGGGCGCAATGCGGGTTCGCGTGAAGAAGCGAGAGAGAAGAAAACCGCCGGGGCGCTATGTGGGTTTCGCGTGAAGAAGCGAGAGAGAAGAAAACCGCCGGGGCGCTAGGGGCGCCAACCCGTGGCTCCGTGAAAAGCAGAAGGGCTGACGAGAGGGAATTGGAAGAATTCTCATCAAAGAAATCCCCATCGCCGTTTCACCTAGCGCCCCTGGCGCCCTGGCGGTTTCCTCTCGTTTCCTCCCCGAGCCTCACGGAATTGCCGCGGGTCGTTTAGAGGTGGATGCGGGTAAGGGTGTGCCGCGCTAGGGGCGCGAAGCTCGGGGGAGGCCCAGGAGTGGGGGTTGAGGGCTCGGGCTAGTGGTTGGTAGTGTACGCGGCGATGCCCGTGAGCGAGATCGAGCCGGGGACCATCGTCGCCGGGAAGTACCGTGTGGATCGCGTCATTGGCATGGGCGGAATGGGGTTCGTGGTGGCCGCCACGCACGTGCAGCTCGATCAGAATCTGGCGCTCAAGTTTCTTCGCAACGAATCGATGGGCAATCCGGAGGTGGTGGCGCGGTTTCTGCGGGAGGCGCGCGCCAGCGTCAAGTTGCGCGGTGAGCATGTGGCGCGCGTTTACGATGTGGGCGTCCACGATGGGCGGCCCTTTATGGTCATGGAGTACCTGGAGGGCGAGGACCTTTCGCAGGTGCTCAAGTTGCGCGGGCCGCTTCCGGTGGTGGAGACGGTCGACTACGTGCTTCAAGCGTGCGAGGCGCTGGCGGAGGCGCACGCGCTCGGGATTATCCATCGCGATCTCAAGCCGGCGAATTTGTTTCTTACGCGAACGCCGGCCGGCATGCCGCTGGTGAAGGTGCTCGACTTCGGCATTTCCAAGGCGAATCCGCTGGGGGACGCCGGGACGGCGGCGCCGTCGATCACGTCGAGCGCATCGATGCTCGGCTCCCCCGGGTATATGGCGCCGGAGCAAATGCGCTCCTCGCGCGATGTGGACGTTCGAAGCGACATTTGGTCGATGGGCGTCATTTTGTTTCGCCTGCTCTCGGGGCAGATTCCGTTTCAGGGGAGCACGCTCGGCGATCTCCTTCACAAGGTGATGAACGAGCCGACCCCCTCGCTGCGCATGTTCGCGCCGGGTATGCCCGCGGGGTTCGAGCGCGTCGTCGAAAAGTGCCTGATGAAGGACCGCGCCGATCGCTATGCGAGCTTGGCCGAGTTGGCCGATGCGCTCGCGCCCTTCGCGCACGAGACGTCGCGCTTTGCGGTGCACCGCATCGCCATGGTGCTGAGCGGCGCAGGCTCGCGGCCCACGATGCCCTCCGGAACGCCGGCCGTGCCCGCCGTTTCCGTGAACTCGGCCGCGACCAGCGGCACCGGTACGACCCGCGCTGCGTGGACCGGTTCGCCATCGGAGAAGCGACGCTTTACGCGTGTCTCGGCCGCCATTGCCGGTGGGGCGATGGTGGCGACCCTCGCGGCTGCAGGCTTGATCATCGGCGCGCTGGTGGTGCGAAGCCGCGCGACGCCACGGTTGGCGGATGTCGCCTCGACGCAGGTGACGTCCGATTCGTCCCCCGTTGCGCCAGCGCCATCGTCCCTTGCCGTCTCGGCGGCCGCGCCGGTTGCGACTCCCTCGTCGGCGCTCGCTGCAACGCCCTCCGCACCGCCGGCTGCGACGCCTTCTATGCCGGGGACGGTGGTCGCGTCGCCGCAGGTCATCCCCGCGCCGCAGGTCACGCCCGCCGCGCAGGTCACGCCCGCCGCGCCGATGACGGCACGAACGGGGAAGGGCGCGGAACTCGTCCCGGGTGGGGAATCGTCCTCCTCGGGGGCGCGGGCACGTACGAAACCGCGACCTTCTGCGCGCGCCGCGTCGTCCGTGGTTGCACCGGACATTCCTTCGACGCGAGATTAGCTCCCGTGACGAAGCGCTCCTTCGGGCCTGCCTTCCTGGTGCTCACCCTCTTTGCGGGCGCCGCCCCCGCCAGCATACTTGCGTGCAACGCGATCCTCGGCATCGAAGATGTCTCGCCCGCACCACGCGAGGCCGGCCCCGGCACCGATGCCCCCGCCGAATCGGGGGTCGACCCCACATGCCTCGCATCGCCCCAGCAAGATGCGACCGTGATCCGCGAAGCGTGCGGCATTTTCGCCGTCCCCACCGGCTCCGACGCCCACCCGGGCACCCGCGCCCAGCCGGTCAAGACCTTGCGCCGCGCCATCGAGCTCGCCGCCGCCGGAAAAACGGCGCGCGTGTACCTTTGCGCCACCACCTACCCCGAGCCCATGACGATCGGTCGCGAGGGCGCCTTTTCGGGCTTGAGCATCTACGGCGGCTTGGAGTGCGACCCATCGTGGCGCTACACGGGCGCGCGCACCATCGTGCAACCGGCAGCCCCACCCCCGCCCGCGGCGCCCCCGCTTCCGCTGCGCATCCACGATGCCCCCGGACGCGTGGTCCTCGACGGCCTCGCGTTCGTGGCGACGTCCGCCACCGAGCCGGGTCAATCGAGCGTCGCCGGCTATGTGAGCGCCTCATCGTCCGTCGCGATCCGCGGTAGCGAGTTCACGGCGGGCAACGGCCAACCGGGCGCCGATGCGAACGATCCGGTTCCGCCCACGCAGGACCAGAGCACCCCCGATGGAAACCAGGGAAGGAGCGATTCGAGCGGCGGCGGCAGCGCCAAGGCCTGCCGATGCCAGCCCACCGGCATCGTCACCACCGGAGGACGCGGCGGCGACAGCGACAAGGGCGGAGGAAACAACGGGCTGCCCGCGCTGAGCGCCGGCATGGGCGGAAAGCCCATCAGCTTTCCATCGCACGCCGAATCCCGCTGCACCCTCGATGGAGCGCAAGACGGCGGCGCTGGACAAGCCGGCGCCAACGGGGCCACCGGCCAGAGCGCGGGCGACGCAGGCTACGGCTCCATTCGCCCCGAGGGCTGGCTCCCCGCATCGGGCATCTCCGGCGAGCACGGTGGCACCGGCCAAGGCGGCGGCGGAGGACGCGGTGGCCTATGCGCCGGCGCCGGCTTCGGTGCGTTGGACGAGCACAATGAGGGCGGCGGCGGAGGAGGGTGCGGCGGCTGCGGAGGCACCGGCGGCAACGGAGGTGGCGGCGGAGGCTCGAGCATCGCGCTCTTGATCAAAGACGCTGCGGTGTCGATCGTCGAATCCACCCTCACCGCCAAAGATGGCGCCAAAGGCGGCCGAGGCACCGCGGGCACCGAGCCATCGCCTCCCGGCGCGGCCGGCGCTCCTGCCAGCGCGGGTTGCGCATGCTCGGGTGGCGCGGGCGGAAGGGGAGGACGCGGCGGCCATGGCGGCGGCGGCGCCGGAGGCTTGTCCGCCGGCGTCGTGTACAGCGGCCTGCCACCGCAAATCGACGATCTTACATCGAAAAGAATCGGTGTCGGTCGCGCGGGCAGCGGTGGTGCCGGCGCTTCCTCGTCGAGCGGCGCCGCCGCATCGGGCCTGAACGGCCTCGCTCAACCCATCGTGAGGCTTTGACCAACATGCGATCCCTCGCTTCCCGCGCCCCGCTTCCGCTCCTCCGGTTTGCGCTGCCGTCCACCCTCGTCACCTTGGTCATGCTGCTCTTGCCCGCCGCCGACGCGCGCGCCGAGCCGCCCTCCTCCGAGAACGCCGCGGCCGCCGAGGCCCTCTTTCAAGATGCGCGCAAGCTCGTCGCCGACAAACGCTACGCCGAAGCATGCCCCAAGTTCGCCGCCAGCCAGCGCATCGCGCCCGCCGTGGGCACCTTGCTCAACCTCGGCGATTGCTACGAGCGACTCGGCAAAACGGCGAGCGCCTGGGCCACGTACCTGGAGGCTGCGTCCAGCGCACAGCGGGCCGGCCGCGCCGATCGCGAACAAACGGCGCGCACCCGGGCGGCCGCGGTGGAGACGAAGCTCTCGCGTCTCACGTTGCAGCTGGAAAGCACCTTGCCCGGTCTGGTGGTGAAGCGCGATGGCACACCCGTGGACGAAGCGGCGCTCGGCATCGCGGTGCCGCTCGATCCCGGCACCCATCGGGTGGAGGTGAGCGCCCCCGGAAAGCGAACCTGGAGCTCGACCGTGGAGGTCCCGCCCACCAAGCACGTGAATGTCATCGTCCCCGAGCTCGTGGACGAGCCCGCGCCCGCGCCTGCCCGCCCCGCCAACATCTTGGAGACGGGCCTCGACGTCCCCAGGCCCGCGCCTCCGCCGCCCGCCGAATTTTGGTCAACGCAACGCGTTATAGGCTTTGGCCTCGCTGGGCTTGGCGTGGTGGGTCTCGGTACGGGTACTTTTTTCGGCCTCAAGGCGAATTCGTCGTGGTCCGATGCGAAGAGCCAGTGCGACGGCAATCTTCTCTGTAACGAGGATGGGGTATCGTCTGCGAACGACGCCAAGAGTGCCGGGACCATCTCGACCGCGGCGTTCGTCGTGGGTGCGGTCGCGCTGGTGACAGGGGCGGTCCTCTTCTTCACCGCACCATCGAAACGATCGCAAGCGCGCTCGCGGGGATTGCCTACTCACGAGTCGGCCGGCGCATGCCAGCGTGGAAGGGAGGCTGCCGCAAGCGGCGGACCTCTTTCCTGCTTTGGCCACGGGAGCTTCTGATGCGTTTCAAACCATGTTTACATGGGTACACGGCGTCTGTACCGTCTCGGGTGTGGGCGGCTCGCGGTGGCACTTTCACTTCCGGCGTCACCAAAGGCGAGCCTCGTACATCTCGGGCTAAAGCGTCCTGGAGGTCCATGTCCCGGAGTGGTTTCCTCTCGCGAAAGATCCTCGTCGTTGCTCTCGCCCCTTTGGTGGTCGTGGCCACCGGCATCATCTCCCAGACGGCGCTCGCGGGCTCGGTTCGCGGAAAAATCAGCGGGCAAGAGAAGCTCTTACCCGATGTCTACCTCGAGGCGAGCAAAAGCGATTCCCATCGGTTTACGTGGCGCGAGCCCTCGCCGGTGGTGCGCGCCGAGTTCCGCAACCTCACCGCCAATCCCTCGCGCGATCTCTGCATTGCCGCATTTTCTGCCGGCAACCAACCGGCTCACCCGCCCATTCTCGTGAAGGTCACCGGCGGCCACACCAACCCGACCACCTTGGTCGTCGCGCCCGGCACCCGCATCTCGTTCGAGAACCGCGATCCCTTTCCCCACCGCCTCTATGTGGTGGGCAGCGACGCGTGGAAGGCGGAAGACACAGGCGCAGGAGCCCGCCGCGAGTGGACGGCCGCCTCCCAGGGACGGGTCGAGTTCCGCGATCAGCTCTTTCCCAGCGTTCGCATGTTCATCCTCGTCGACCCCCAGGTCGTCGACGTAGCCTTCCCCGCGCGCGATGGCTCCTACGCGGTGAATCTCCCCGCAGGTGACTACGTGCTCAAGGCTTTCTTCAACGGGCGCCAAGTCGGCCGCGCGCTCAGCGTGGTCGCCAAGGACAAGGGCAACCTCGATCTGAAGGAGCCTCTCAACGTGGGCGAGGGGGCGAATTGAAATGATGCTCCTGTCGCGGTTTTGGTACGTGTTTTTGAGCCTCTTGGTGGCGATTTCGCTCTATGTCACCTACGTCGCCGTCGGCCAGTACAACCGGCGCAACCAGGTGGCCATGACCGAAGGCCTGGCGTCCGATAGCCAAGTGGTCCGCTGGGCCATGCAGATCGACGCGCGCCGCAGGCTCGACGCACTGCTCCCCGCGGCCGTCGACAAAGAGGTGCAGGAGAGCCTGGTCGCCGCCACCACCAAGGACAAGATCCTCCCCAAGTGGCGCGACGACTCGCGCAGGGGCCTCGACGCGTTCAACCAGAAGCTCCCCCCGGATCTGCGCTACGACGCGCTCTTTGCCGTCGATCGCGATGGCCGCGTGCTCGCCCAGGTCGGCTTCGATCAAGCCAACGCCTTCGACGATTTCGAGCTCGGTGGCTACCCCGCCGTCTACGACGCGCTCCACGGCTACCTCCGCGACGACACATGGGTGCTCGGCGGCCGTCTCTATCGCGTGTCGGCCCGCTCGGTCGAGTACGACGTGACGCAGCCCCCGGCCGGCGCCGTCGTGGCCCTTCGCCTGGTCGACGCGCGCTACGCGCAGGATATCTCCAACCTGACCCGCACCAATGTCGCGTTTTACGCGGCCGGCGTTCGGGTGGCCTCCGCGGCCCCCACGGGCGCCGAGGGCTTCGACAGCAAGCTGCTCGATCAATTGAGCAGCGAGCTCCCGCAGGTGGAGGCGGACAAGACCTACCGCGAGACGGGCCGCTCGGGCATTCGCCTGCTCGATCACGACGATCTCGGCGCCATCTTTGCGCGCTTCGAGGGCGATGCCTGGGAGCAGCGCGCGGGATTCGTGGTCGCGCGCACCCGCGTCTCCATCGCGGGCCCCACCGGCTTCCTCAGCGGCGCCGACGACAAAGACCGCGCTAACGCACCGCGTCTGGTGTTGGCGTTGGTGGCGCTTGCCTTTGCCCTCGTCGGCTTTGGCTTCTCCTTCGTGGAGCACACCTTGCCGCTCAATGAAATGAAGCGGCAGGCCGAGCGCCTTCGCCAAGGTGGCCTCGATCTTTTGCAGCTATCGCGCTTTCGCGGGCTCTATCGGCCCATCGCGACCGATATCAACGCGGGCATCGAGCGCGTGGCCGAAAAGGGAGGCGCGCCGCGCAAGCTGGCCGACGTGGAAAAGATCATTGGCCCCCTGCCCGCGCAGCCGGCCATGAGCGCATTTGCGTTCCCCGGGCCCGATGGTCAGTCGCCTTCGTCGCAGCCTCCGCCCCCGCCGCCCTTCGTTCCGCCGGGCAATCGCCAAGGGGGGATGCCTTCGTCGCGGCCGGTGCTGGCGGCCAATGCTTCGCAGTCGGGGGGCTTTGCGCAAGCCGAAGTCCCCTCGCGCCCTGGATTTGCAGGCCGTCCCGGCGGACCTCCGGCGGTGCAAGCCATGCACGGCGGGCCTCCTTCGGGCGCGATGCCGGGGCAACAAGCCGGGGCCTACGCCGCATCGGCGCGCGCCATTCCGGCGCCGCAGCCCTCGGCGCACAACCTGGCGTCGCCCCAATCCGGTAAGATTTCCGCCGCGCAGTCGGGGCCTCACTCGGTGCCGCAATCCGGGCCGCACGGCGTCAACGCGCCCATGGCGGGCGGGCCTCCGAGGCCGCCGCCCCCCGCGCGCATTTCGCGCCCGAACGCAGGCGCACCCGGCGCGCCGCCGCCGGTTCCACCCCCGCGCCCCGTAGCTCCCGGGCGTCCGCCGCCTCCTCCCTTGCAGCGTCCCGCGACCGCTCCAACGTCGGTTGCCCCTCTTTCTCCCGAGGCGCGCGCGCTTCTTCAGGAGGCAAAAGAGGACGGGCGGGATCCCGAGAGGGCCGACGACGAGCCGGCGACGGTGGTGGGAAGCGCGCCGCGCGAGCTCTTGGCGAAGGCGGCGGGCGAGGAGGCCGAGTGGAGGATCGTTTACGAGGACTTCATTCGCACCAAGCAGCAATGTGGTGAGTCGACAGAGGGGCTCACTTTTGCCAAGTTCCAGCATACATTGAGGAAGAACCGCGACGCTCTCATTCAGCGACACGGTTGCAAACGCGTGCGATTCTCGGTTTACGTCAAAGAAGGTCGGGCCTCTCTGAAGGCAACGCCCGTCAAGGATTGACA
The DNA here is from genome assembly GCA_037157815.1 of Sorangiineae bacterium MSr11954. Classification (NCBI taxonomy): domain Bacteria; kingdom Pseudomonadati; phylum Myxococcota; class Myxococcia; order Myxococcales; family Pendulisporaceae; genus Pendulispora; species Pendulispora albinea. Next base: position 9,031,516 of record CP089984.1, on the reverse strand, counting down.
CTTAGCCATGCAAAAAAAGCTTTCCATCGGTCTACTGACCGCGCTCGCGGCGTTGGCTCCGTCCGTTGCACATGCAACGAACATTACGGAATTCCCGGACAATGGCTCGGAGCAGATGGCGCGCGGTGGTGCGTGGGCTGCGCGCGCGAGCGATCCACTGGCTGCGTACTTCAATCCCGCCGGCCTCGCGGGGCAGCGGACCGGCTTGACCCTGCAGGCCAACATCTCGACCATCCACACCTGTTTCACCCGGATCCGCGCCGCCAATGACGAGTCGCGCGATCCGATTCTGGGCGACAACCCGGTGGCCGGACAGAGCTACCCGCGCGTGTGCAACGACATCAAGCCCTTCCTCAATCCCCAGATCGGCGCCACGTACCGCGTGAACGATCGCATCGGCATCGGTCTGGCCGTCCTGCCGCCGAGCGGCATCGGCTCGGGGACCTGGCCCACCTTCATCAGCAACGCCAGCGGCGACGCGGCCTACGCGTCGCCGTCGCGGTACATGCTCATTCAGGGCGACGCCTTCCAGCTCAATCCGACCCTCGGTATCGGCGTCGAGGTGATCGACAACCTGCGCTTGGGCGCGTCCTTCACGTGGGGCATCTTCAAGGCCAAGTTGAACAACGGCGTCTCCGGACAGAACATCGGCAACGCCTCGCCCGACGGCAACGACCTGGCGGCGACCGTCATCATGTCCGACTACTTCGTCCCGGCCGTCACCCTCGGCGCCATCTACACGGTGGGCGACTTCCTCGACATCGCCGGGACCTTCAAGTGGCAAGACACGGTGAAGGCCTCCGGAAACTTGTACACGCAAGCAAACTACTTCACCAAGAAGGTGCGCGACGGAGACCGCACGGGCGTCGCCGACGGCGACACGTCGTACTCCGATTGCAATTACGGACCGAGCGCGCAAGGGCGCTGTTCGCCCGACTCGGTGAAGTTCAAGCTCGCCATGCCCATGGAGGCGAAGCTGGCCTTCCGCTACCACAAGCCGCGCGCCGGCGCGGCGGACGCGCACATGCGCGATCCCATCAAGACCGACGTGTTCGATGCCGAGGTCGACTTCACCTGGGCGAACAACAGCGCGATCGACAACATGGAGATCCGTTTCCCGGGCGACGCCAACGGCAACGGCGTCATTCCGATCAACGGCACACCGGGTTTTGCGCCACCCAACTCCGACATCCCGCGTCACTACAAGGACGTGTTCGGCATCCGCGCCGGTGGTGATTACAACCTCGTGCCCGACAAGCTCGCGTTGCGTGGCGGTGTCTTCTTCGAAACGAACGGTCAGGACGTGAAGTATCAGAACATCGACTTCGTCGGTGCTGCTCGCTTCGGTGTTGCAACGGGCGCGACATATCGGCTGCGGCTGGGCGCCGAGAGGAAGAATGCGCTCGAGTTCCACTTGGGCTTCATGCACGTATTTTATCAAAAGCAGCAGAACGACGATCCCAACGGCGAGGGCGTCCACGCCATTGCCGGCACCGCTTGCAACCCGGCGGAGACGCCTTCGGGAGGTGTCTGTTCGACGGGGCGCCAGAAATACAGAACGAACTGGCCGGTCAATCTTGGATCCATCACGAATGCACTCAACGTGATTAACGTCGGTGCTACGTATCGATTCTAGGTTCGATCCAGGTCCAGGCACCGCCCGAAGACGGGCGGGCCTCTTCGAGGTGCCATGAGCAACAGCAACCTTTCGCGCAAAGTCATCGTCATCGGTTCCGGGCCCGCCGGCCACACCGCCGGCATCTACGCGGCGCGCGCCAACCTGCGGCCGCTGCTCTTCGAGGGGCTGGTGAAGGGTGGCATTCCGGGGGGCCAGCTGATGATCACGAACGACGTGGAGAACTACCCGGGCTTCCCCGCGAAGATCACGGGCCCCAATTTGATGCAGGCCTTTCGGGACCAGTCGGTCCATCAAGGCGTCGAGATCGTCTCCGAGGACGTGAACAAGGTCGACTTCTCGCAGCGTCCGTTTCGCATCTGGGCGGGCGACGACGATCAGGAATACACCGCGGACACGGTCATCATCGCCACCGGCGCGCAAGCCAAGTGGCTCGGCCTCCCCAGCGAAAAGGCGCTGAACGGCAAAGGCGTCTCCGCGTGCGCCGTCTGCGACGGCGCCTTCTTCCGCGGTCAAGACGTGGTGGTGGTCGGCGGCGGCGACACCGCGATGGAAGAATCGATGTACCTGTCGGGCATCTGCAAGAGCGTCACCCTGGTTCACCGCCGCAACGAGTTCCGTGCGAGCAAGACCATGCAGGACCGGGTGCTGAAGAACCCGAAGATCCACGTCGTCTACGAGTCCGCGGTCGACGAAATCCTCGACGTCTCCAAGGGCGAGGTCACGGGCGCACGCATCCGCAACCTGCGCACCAACGAGACGCACGTCCTGCCCATCACGGGCTTCTTCGTGGCCATCGGCCACACCCCGAACACCGAGCTCTTCGCCGGCCAACTGGAGCTCCACGACAACGGCTACATCAAGACAAAACCCGGCACCACGCAGACGAGCATCCCCGGCGTCTTCGCCAGCGGCGACGTTCAAGACTTCGTCTACCGCCAAGCCGTCACCGCCGCCGGCACCGGCTGCATGGCGGCCCTCGAGGCGGAGCGCTGGCTCGCGATGAACGGCACGCACTGAGCGCGCGCCGCACGGCGAAGCTGTTCACCGAGTTGCTCACGCCCTACGGTCGGCTAGGATCCGAGCATGACCGAGCGAGACGCCAAACTGCAAGCGGTGGCTCTGCGTCTCGCGGCGGATCGCGCGGAGCGCGGTGAACAGCTCAGCCAAGAGTTGACGGCGGCCCTTGCGGGCGAGCTCGAACGTCATCCCGAGGACGTCGAGCAGCTCGCGGCATTCGAAGCGTTGGAGCAGGGCACCCCCGCCTGGCATATCGAAGAGCTCGACCGGCGCGATCGCGAGGATAGTGGCGGCGATCCTTGGCCCGTCGTCAAAGCTCGGATCTTGGTCCGAGCTCGGCGCACTGCGTGAGACGCCTGGTCGTTCGGCCCGAGGCCGCGAACGACATCGCAACCGTGTTCGAGCACTACCACCGTATCACCCGGAGCTCGGCTTCCGCTTCATCGAAGCGGTGAGCCGCTCGATCGAAGCGGTCCATGCGCAGCCGAATGAGTGGCCTCGGGCTACCAAGACGAAGCGCAAGTACATGTTGCACGTCGAAGACCGTTCGTTTGCCGCGTACGTCGACCCCGCCGACGACGGTGCTATCACCAATCCGGCGTTGGTCGTCGAGGTCCTTTGCGACATCACCGAGGCGCGCGATCGCGGCGAGAAGTTCGCCCACGACCGCCGCATCCCATCACTGCGCGAGTACATCATGGTCTCGCAACACGAGCCGCGCATCGAAGTGTACCGCCGCACCGAGCACGGGCGCTGGGAGCTCGAGGAGGCATGCGCCGGCGAGTCGATCGAGCTCGCATCCGTGAACTGCCGCCTCGCCGTAGACGACATCTACCGCGACCCGCTCGCCTCCGCCGTCGCCTCGACTTAGCCCGTTCCGCCGCGAACGCCCTGCGCCGAACGCCCTGCCGTAGTCCGCTCCGCCGCGAACGCCCCGCGCCGAACGCCCTGCCGTAGCCGGCACCGCCGCGAACGCCCTCGCGCACCGCCACGAACGCCGCCGCGTCGACCTGGCCGCCGCTCACGGCGTGCACGCCGAGTCGTCCGTCAGCTCCTCGGCGCCGATGGTGAGCGGCGCGGTGCGTGCTTTGCCGAAGGCGTCGGCCGCCAAGGTGTCGCGCAAATCGAAGCCGCCGCGGGCGATGGCGCAGGGCGCCTTTGGGAGGAGCGTCCAGCCTGCTTTGACGAGCTCCGGATAGCCGCTCTCGACGTCCGTCCACGCGGAGAAGATGGCGCTGAGGGCCGCGCCGCTCTGCACGCTGCCGGAGACGCGCGCCGCGGGCGCGCCCGCGGTGTTGGTCGCGAATTGCTCGAGCGCGGCGATGGTGGTGAACGAACCCCGCGTATCGCAGGCCACGTTGGTGGTCGTCACGCTGAAGGCGAGGGTGTCGCCGAAGTTGGCGAACGCGTTGTTGCGGAAGGTGGTGAGGGCGCCGCCGGCAGGGCAGGCGAAGAGGAGCAAACCCACGTCCCGCGGCGACCGCGAGCCGATGAGTAGATCGTTTTCGACCGTTACGCTCGACGACTGCCGCGTGATCCCCAGCGCCTGACTCTGCCCGCCCGCCGCCGAGGGCGACGTGAACAGCGTATTGCCGCGGACCGCGACCGCGGTCGACTGCGACACCTCCACGGCGAACACGGTGTTCAAGGTGCCCGCCTTTCCGCCGCCGTGCACCATGTTGTTCTCGAGGACCGCGTCGCCCGACTCCGCCACCAGAACACCCCACGCCGTGGCGCTCGCCGGGGTGGCGTCGCCCCCGTAGATGCGGTTCTGCACGATGCGCGCGCCTTGCGTGCGCGTCACCGAAACGCCGCGCACGGGGCACGCGCCCGCGCACGTCGACGAACCGCCCTCGATCACGTTCTTCGACAGCTCGATGGCCGCCGCGTCGTTCACGATCACGCCGATGCTGCCCGTGCCCGAAGCGCCCAGAGCGCGCCCCGTACCCCCGCGAATCACGTTGTTGCGGACGGCTCGATCCCCCGTCAGCGGAGCCTTCCCCGCGAAGAGCAACCCCGTGGACGCGACCCCCAACGTGGTCGTCCCCGAGCCGCCGTCGATGCGGTTGCCGTGGATGCGCGGCTGCCCGGCGTCGCTTGCCATGGCGATTCCCACGCTGCCGAAGCTCCCTTGCCCCGTCCCCGAGCCCCCCGCGATCGCGCTCTCCGTGATCTCCGGCGAAGCCCCCGACTGCACGTAGATGCCGTAGCTTCCGATCAAGTCCCCGGTGCTGACCGCGCTCCCGCCCGCGATCACGTTGTTCGCAAGGACGGGCGCCGCGCCGCTCGAGAGCAGCACCGCGCCGCCGCCCTGCGCGAACTGCCCGCCGCGGATGGTCAGCCCGTCGACCCGCACCTGGGGCCCCACCGAGGCCCCGCGGATGCCGAGGGTCGCGCCGCCCGCCTCCACGTGCTCGAGGATCGTCTGGTTCACGCCATCGAAGCCCCCGGCCATGCCGTAGCCCTCGGTGCGCGTCCAGGTGGTGCAGTCGTAGCCTCCGCGAAGGGAGACGGGATGATCGATTGCCAGCCCGTTCTCCCGGAAGGTACCGGCGCAAACGTGGATCTCGTGGTTCTTCATCCCCAGCGCGCGCGCCAGCCCGAGGGTCGCGCCGATGGTCTTTCGCGGCGCCGTTTGCGCGCAGCCGTAGTTGTGATCGTCTCCCGCGTTGGACACGTACAACACGCCGGCCGGGCACCCCGGCTCGCAGGATCCGGCCTTGCAGTAATGGTTGGCCTCGCATGAGTGGCCGCAGGCACCGCAATTTCGCAGGTCACTCGTAAGGTCGGCGCCGCAGGCGTTGCTGATGCCCGGCTGCCCCGGGGGCGGATCGGTGCCCTTTCCGTCGCTGCCCCCGCATCCGCTCCCCCATGCCAAGGCAACGAAACCCGCGAGCACCGCGGCAATTCCAAAGCGAGCGAGCCCGTGCGTTCTCATCGAACACTCCTTTCGCTTCCCGCTTCGATGAGCCCCGCACGCGACCTGTCGCGCCTGTTGCGCGTATCTCGCCCCGCGCGGCCCCACGCGACATCATGCCGACGCGGGCGGTGTGCGCACCGCAGGCGTTCGTCCGCAAATAATGGACCCGCCTCGCTCGGGACGATACCCTCGCCTGGCGTATCCGCATGAGTGGACCGAGTTCAGCGGAAACAAGACCCGACGAGGTGGCGCCCAGCGCCGTTGGGCCGACGTCCGAGCGAGAGGATCAGCTGGCGCGCGTCTCCTTCTTCGATGGGCTGACCCGCCACGCCCTCTCGCTCATCGCCCAGGTCACGGCCGAAGAGATCCACGCCCTCGGCACGCGCATTTTTCAGTACGGCGATCCCGGGGACAAGCTCTTCATCATCCTCGAGGGCAAGGTGCGCATCTCGCGCGAGGTCTCCGGCATGGGCGAAGAGGCCCTCGCCGTCCTCGGCGCCGGCGAAGTGTTCGGCGAGATGGCCCTGCTCGACGAGTCGCCCCGCTCGGCCGACGCGCGCGCGCACGAGCGCTGCCGCCTCTTGGTCATCACCAAAGACGCCTTCGACGACCTCCTTTTCTTGCACAAAGATCTCGCCTACGAAGTGCTTTGGAGCTGCGTGCGCATGCTCTCCGCGCGCTTGCGCGAGACCAACGAAAAACTCACGTTCCTCTCGACCAGCGGTCGTTTTTGAGGCACGCAATCGCTTTTTGGAGAGCTCGATGAAGACGACTTCTTTCCTCGCCGGTAGCATGGCATTGGCCGTTTGGATCGCCGCGTGCGGCGGCGCGCAGCCCACCCCCGAGCAGCCGCCGGGCACCTCCGGCCCTGGGCCCAACCCGGACGTGAATGCACCTTCGCCATCGGGCTCGTCGAGCACCGCGCCCGCGACCAGCGCGCCGCCTGCGGGATCGACGGCCCCCGCAGGATCGGCCACGCCCACCGTGGTGGCGCCCATGAAGCCGATCGCCACCAGCGCGATGGCCATCGAGCTTCAGAACATCGGCCTCGACTTGAAGAACCTCCCGCCGCTCGAGAAGCTCGAACCGGCCAAGGTTCGCAAAGTGATGCGCACCTTCAACAAGGCGCTCGGCGCAAAGTGCTCGGACTGTCACAACGAGGCCGACTACTCGGCCATGACGCCGAAGAAGAAGATCGCCCTGCACATGTGGAACGACTACGTGCGCGGCCTCGCCCTCGAGGATGGAACCGCCCTCTACTGCGACTCCTGCCACCAAGGCCGCATGGAGTTCTTGGACCGCCGCGACAAGAAAGCCCTGGCTGCTTGGATGGAGCAAAACTACGAGGACAAGATGCGCCGGCGGGACGGAAAAGAGCACAAATGCGCGACTTGCCACGGCGATCCGTTCGATGGCGCCATCCTGGCGCGCTGGGCGAAGTAGCGGATCGTGTGCAATTCTTGACGGCGTGACGGGCGTTCAGTATCTTGCCATCCCAAATGCAAGGTCTGACCCAGCGGCAGCAGATGGTCCTTGACTTCATCCGCCAGTCGATAGCCGACCGCGGCTATCCGCCAACGCTGCGCGAAATCGGCGCAAGGATGGGGATTCGTTCGACGAACGGCGTCAACGATCACCTCCGCGCGCTCGAGCGAAAAGGGTATCTCACCCGAGAGGACATGAAGTCCCGCGCGCTCAGGCCGACCCCCGCGGGCTCGCTCCCAGCCGGCGCCGGCGATCGCATGGACGTCGCGGGCTCCTTCCGATTCGACGCCGCGGGCAACGCCGCGATGGTCCCAGGCGTCTCCGGACTTTCCGTCGCCGCCCCCGAGATCGACCTGCAGACCGAGCTCCCGGGCATCGGCATCCATCAGGGCGATATCGGCGCCAGCTTCGCCGACGCGAACGTGATGGCCTCGGCGACGAACATGGCCGGCCTCACCGGTGTTCATCCGAAGGGCATCCCCGCCAACGACGACGACCTCGTCGAGGTGCAGGTGCTCGGCCGGGTCGCGGCGGGCCTCCCCATCTTCGCCGAAGAGCACGTGATCGACACCGTCCGCATCGACCGCGGCCTCCTCCGCGGAGGGCGCGAGGTGTTCGGCCTGCGCGTGACGGGCGACTCGATGATCGAGGCGGGCATCCTGAGCGGCGACTACATCTTCGTGCGCAAGCAGCTCACGGCCAGCCGCGGGGACATCGTGGTCGCGCTCATCGGCGACGAGGCCACCGTCAAGTACTACTTCCCCGAGAAAGACTACGTGCGCTTTCAGCCGGCCAACAAAGAGATGGCGCCCATCTTGGTGCGCGCCGTCGACTTCCGCCCCACCATGCTCCTCGGCGTCGTCGTGGGCGTCTACCGCCGCCTTTAGAGTTAGTACGGGCCTTCGAGCCTCACTCGTTGTATGCCCAGAGCGTGCGTGCAAGACGTGGCGCGGTACGTAACGGGCTTCTAGCCATCGGGTTCGCGGCGAGCATCTCCGTCGTCTCCTCGCCGGCGAGGGCGCAAAACAAAGTCGAGCAGCAAGCGCGCACCTTGCAGAAGAAGGCCATCGAAGAGGACTACCTCTCGACCGAATTTTCCAAGGCCGAGGATCGACTCAACAAAGCGATCAACCTCTGCGGCCCTGCGAGCGGAGAAAGCAAGTGCTCGGCCCAGCTCCGCGCGCAGCTTCGCCGCGATCTCGGCGTGGTCCAAATCGGCGGCCAGATCGACCGCGAGAAGGGGATCGCCAACTTCGCCGAGGCGCTCCGCATCGATCCCAATGTCGCCCTCGATCCGGACACGCGCACGAGCGATCTCGAGCAAGCCTTCGACACGGCCAAGCGCAAAGCCGGCATCGCCGTCAGCGCGCCGCCCGGCGCCTCGCCCGCTTCGGGGCCTTCGGGCGCGGGCCCTCAGCCTCTGCCCCGCGAGCTGGTGCCGCCGCCGCCGCCGCAAGCAAAGCCAGGCGCCGGGTCCGATTCGAGCGACTGCCCGCCGGGCGCTCCGTGCGATACGAAGGCCGGCTCGCAGCCCGCATTTCCGCGCGTCTGGATCGGCGCGGGGCTCGGCTTCGAATTTCTGCAGCTCCCCGCCGGCGACGATGTTTGCAAATTGAACGGGGAGGGCTCGAACAAGTACGCGCCCAAGAACGACAAAGGCTACTACTGCACCACGCCCGACGGCTCGGACTACCCCACGCGAAGCGATCCCGCGCTCAGGGACAACCAGAAGCTCGTCGAAGGAAAAGCCGGCAAGGTGGAGAGCGGCCTCCTGCCCGCGAACCTGCGCGTGTGGCTCTCGTTCGACTACGCGCTGAGCGCCAACTTTCTCCTCGGCGCGCGGCTGGGCCTCGTCTTGCGCACGTACCCCGGCAGCGAGCCGAAGAAAGACGGACACGTGACGCTCGCGCCGTTTCACCTCGAAGCGCGGCTCACGTACCTGATTGGGAAGAACGCGATCACGCAGACGGTCGCGCCGTACGTCTTCGTTGCCAGCGGGGCATCGCAGTTCGACGCCAAGGTCGAGGTGCCGGTGCGCGAGAACGACGCGCCGGCCCCGCGAACGGTTCATGCGTGGGAGATCGCCGGCCCTTGGTTCGTCGCGCTGGGCGCGGGCGCGCGCATCACGTTCGGCGAGCGCAAGAACCTGGCGCTGCTGCTCGGGGCGCGAGGCAATCTCACCATGCCGGTAGCGAAGAGTCAGGTCGTCCCATCGTTCGGTCCCGAGGCCAATTTTCAAGTTGGGTTTTGAGTGCAGCTTGCCGCGGCGCGAAATGAATCCTACAGGAACGGGTGTCCCTTCCTCATATCGTGATCGTGGGTGGTGGGTTTGGCGGTCTCACGGCCGCGCAATCCCTCGCGCGTGCTCCGGTTCGGGTCACGCTCGTCGATCGGCGTAATCATCATTTGTTCCAGCCGCTGCTCTACCAAGTAGCCATGGCTGGCCTGTCCCCCGCGGACATCGCGTCGCCGATACGCTCCATTTTAGCACATCAAAAGAACGTCACCGTTCTGCTCGATCAAATCACGGACGTCGATCTCGCAGCCAAAGCGTTGACGACCGAAAGTGGTAGTCGCATCGATTACGACTTTCTCATCGTGGCCACGGGCGCCAAAACGGATTACTTCGGTCATTCGGATTGGGAGAAGTTCGCGCCCGGCCTCAAAACGCTCACCGACGCCACCGAGATCCGCCGCCGTGTGCTGCTCGCCTTCGAGCTGGCCGAGCGCGAGTCCGACGAGGCGCGCCGCCGCTGGCTGCTCACCTTCGTCGTCATCGGCGCGGGCCCCACCGGGGTCGAGCTCGCGGGCGCGGTGCGCGAGCTCTCGCAATACGTGCTCGCGCGCGACTTCCGCCACATCGATCCCACCGAGGCGCGCGTGATCCTCGTCGAGGGAGGCCCGCGCGTGCTCCCTTCGTTCCCGGAAGATCTCGCGCCGCCGGCCAAGCGCCAGCTCGAGGAGCTCGGGGTCGAGATCCGCACGGGCACGCGGGTCACGGGCATCGACGAGCAAGGCGTGCAGTTCGAGGGCACCCGGCTCGAGGCCGCGAACGTCTTGTGGGCGGCCGGCGTTCGCGCCGCGCGCCTGGCGGGCAAGCTCGGCGTGCCCATCGATCGCGCGGGGAGGGTCATCGTGCAGAGCGACTGCTCGCTCCCGGGGCACCCCGAAGTGTTCGCCATCGGCGACATGGCGGCCTTCACCGACGAGAACGGAAACTTGCTGCCGGGCCTGAGCCCCGTGGCCATGCAGCAGGCGCGCTTCGTCGCCAAGTTGATCACGAGCATCGTGCGCTCGCCCAAGGCCCCCACCGGCGAAGCGGCGGAGGTCGCGCGCGAAGCATTCCGCTACTTCGACAAGGGCACCATGGCGACCATCGGTCGCTCGCGCGCCGTCGCCGCATCGGGCCGCCTGCGCATGAGCGGCTTCATGGCGTGGCTGGCATGGCTCTTCGTTCACCTGTGGTTCCTCATCGGCCATCGAAACCGCGTGGCCGTATTTCTGACCTGGACGTGGTCGTATCTCACGTACGAGAGGGGAGCGCGGCTCATCACCGGTAGGATTGACGCCATTCACGCGGGCCCCACCCCCGCCGTTCATTCGGTGCCTTCCGGCTCCTTGGCAGCTTCGGCTAAGCTCCCCGCCAAGCCGGAGGAGAGGCGACACGATGAGCGAAGTCCAATTCGAGCACACGGAAACGTTCCAGGGGGGTGAGGCGTCGGGGCACCTCCAGCTGGGAAAGCTGGAGGCGCTCTATCAAGAGCTGTACGTGGCCGTAATCGCGGACGGCATCATCACCCAAGACGAACGCGCCCAGCTCGACCAGATGGCCGACACCTTCGGCCTCGACCGCGCCCGTCTCCACCAGCTCGAAGACGCGCTGGAGGCCGCCTACCAAGCCGCGCACCACCCCGGCGAGCACGTGGCGGTCGACATCGATCTGTCCGAGCTCACCTCGGGCGCGCCGTCGACCTCCACCCCCAAGGCCGCGCTCTCCGACGTCGGCTACGAGCTTCACCGTCACCTCGAGGCGAACCCCCGTGACGAGTCCAGCCTGCACGCGCTCTTCCGTTTCTACGAAGGCGCAGGCGATCGCGACCGAGCGTGGTGCATCGCCCACGTCCTCGCGCACCTCGGCGCCACCGATCCCGCCGAACGCGCCTGCTTCGACGCGCACGAGAGCACGATCCTCATCCGCCCCACGCAGTCGCTCGACGCGCGCGCGTGGCAGCAGCTCGTCTCTCACCCCGACGAAGACCCTCACGTAGGCGCCATCTTCGGCGTGGTCGCCCCCGCCGTTCTCCTAGGCCGTCTCTCGGCGCTCCGCCGCGACAAGCAGCTCCCCAGCTTCGACCCCAAGGCGAAGCAAGATCCGAAGCTCTCGACGATCCAAGCCGTCCGCTGCTTCTCGTGGGCCGCCGCCATCTTGGGCACCGCCTCCCCGGACCTCTATGTCGAGCCCGATCAGCCGCACGCCGTCGAGCTCATCCCCGCCATCCCACCGGCCTTGCGCCTCGGCGCCCCGGCGCTCTCGGGCCGAACCACGGAGGAGCTCGCGTTCCTCGCGGGTCGTCACCTCGCCTATTTCCGGGAGGAGCACATCGTGCTGCGGCTGGTGCCCTCGATCGCGAACCTCGAGCAAATCTTCCTTGCGGCGCTCCACATCGGCAACCCCGAGCTCCCGCCGCCCACGAACCCGCTCGTCGTCCACATCGCGCACGCCATCGAGCCGCTCCTCGACCCCGCCGCATTGGACCGTCTGCGCACCCACGTCCGCCGCTTCATCGAGGCGGGGGGGCGCGCCAACCTCCAACACTGGGAAGCCGCCGTCCACAAGACCGCTGCCCGCGCCGCCTTCCTCCTCTCGAACGATCTCCGCGCCGCCCGCGCCATGCTGGAGCTCGAAGACCAAGCCGCCCCCATGGACGACCTCCTGCTCTTCGCCACGAGCGACCGCTACGCGGAGCTGCGCCGAAACGCCGGAATCACGATTTTGAACGCCAAAGGTCGAACCGCGTAGGGGAGGTGAAGCCTGTGATTCAACCGTAAGGGCGCAAGGGTCGCTAACGAGAGAAGAATTCGAGTTCCTCGAAAACCCTAGCGCTCCTTGCGTCCTTGCGGTGGATCTCTTCTTCCCCACAAAACGCCACCGGCCCTCCCACCGAAGCGAGAGAGCCGGAAAACGTTACGACGTCACCCCTCAGTGATGATCGCCACCCTTTGGCGTAGCCTCGTGCTCGCCCTTGCCCCCACCATGCTCGGCCCGCCCCGCGCCGCCGCCGACTTGCGGCCCGTGCTCGTCTTTGTGCTGCGAAGGGGCCGGCGCCTCCGGCATACCACCCGGTGCGGGCTTTCCATCGACGGGCAGAACCTCCGTACCTTGCTCGAGGTCGACCTGACCGCGGTGCTCGGTGTCGTTCATCGTGTACGCGAAGAACACGCCGATGAAGAGGAGCGAGCAGACGAAGATGAGCGCGTTGAACTTGTTGTCGTAGCGCAGGTGCATGAAGAACATGACCACCAGCGACGCCTTGATCGACGCGATCAGGATCGCGACCGCGAGGTTCAACGGCCCCAGGTGAATGTAGGACAAGCCTACGGTCAGCACCGTCAGCGCCACCAAGGTGGCGAAGATGCCCACGTAAAAGCGTGCGCTCGAAATGTGTGCGTGTACCGCGCCATCGTCCCCGCCGTGATGGCCGTGATCGTGTTCCACGCTGTGGCTCGTGTCGCTCATCGCCCGTGTGCCTTCTTCCTCGATCAGTCGATTAGATAGAGAAGCGGAAAGAGATAGATCCAGATCAAGTCGACGAGGTGCCAGTAGAGGGCGACCAGATCGACCGGAGTGAAGAACTCCTTGGAGAACTCCCCGGACGCGTTCCGCTTCAGGATCCAGAACATCACGCCGATGCCCACGATGACGTGGATCGCGTGAATGCCGGTCATCACGAAGTACAGGGAGAAGAAGATGTGCGCCTTGGCCGGCAGGTGCGGCACGTGGCCGTGGCCCGCAGGGATCGCGCCGAAGAGACCGCCGTCCACGGGGTGCCCGAAGAACTTGCCGGGCAGGAGACCCGCGTGGAACTTGTGCTGGTACTCGAAGTACTTGACGACCAAGAAGATGAACGCACACGCGATGGTGACGATCAGGTAACCCGACGTCTGCGCCTTCTTCCCCAGCTGCGACGAGCGCACCGACATGGCCGCCGTCCAGCTGCTGAAGAGGAGCACGATCGTGTTGCTCGCGCCCATCACGCGATCGAGCTGGTGCGACGCACCGCTGAACGCCTCGGGGTACCAGCTGCGGAAGATCCCGTACGCGACGAACACGCCGCTGAAGAACAGGAGCTCCTGCGCCAAGAAGGCCCACATCCCGAGCTTCGCCGCGTCGAACTGCTGCGCGGGCGTATCGAAGTGGTGGGCGAGCCAGGCCGGCCCGTGATGCTCTTCGTCGTGTCCTGGCTCACCAGCATGGTGCGAGTCCCCGTGAGGACGCGCCGGCTCGGCGTGGCTGGCTGCTGTGCTCATTTCTCGGACAACTCCTCTTCGGTGGCCAAGTGATAGTCGTACGGGCCGCGCGTGATGGTCGGCACCTTGATGAAGTTCGCGAGGGGAGGCGGCGTGGGCGTCTGCCACTCGAGCGCGGCCGAACCCCACGGGTTACGCGTCGACTTCTGGCCCTTTATCAGCGAAGCCACGAACATGACGGCCATGGTCAGGAAGCCGAGGCCCAGGATCCACGAGCCGATGGTCGACACCTTGTGGAAGATCTCGTACTCGGGGAGGTAGTCGTAGTAGCGGCGCGGCATCCCGCGCGAGCCCATGATGAACTGCGCGATGAAGGTCACGTTGAAGCCGATGAACACCAGCGCCCAGGCCACCTTCGCCACGCCCTCGTTGAAGAGCTTGCCGGTGATCTTCGGCCACCAGTAGTGCAGGCCGCCGACGAAGCCCATCACCGTGCCGCCCACCATGACGTAGTGGAAGTGCGCGACGACGAAGTACGTGTCGTGCAGGTGCACGTCGATGGCGAGCACGCCGAGGAACAGACCCGTCAGACCGCCGATGGTGAAGAGGAAGATGAACGACAGGGCGTACAGCATCGGCGACTCGAGCCGAATCGAGCCCTTGTAGAGCGTCGCCACCCAGTTGAAGACCTTCACGCCGGACGGGATGGCCACGAGGAAGGTCAGGGCCGAGAACACCATGGTGGCGTACTCGCTCATGCCGCTGACGAACAGGTGGTGGCCCCACACGAGGAAGCCCAGGAGGGCGAGCGCCAGGGAGCTCATGGCGACGAACATGTAGCCGACGATGGCGCGGCGGCTGAAGGTCGCGATGATCTCGTTCACCACCGCCATGCCCGGCACGATCATGATGTAGACCGCGGGGTGCGAGTAGAACCAGAAGAAGTGCTGGAAGAGGACGGGGTCACCGCCGAGCTTCGGGTCGAAGATGCCGAGGCCCAAGAAGCGCTCGAGGCAGAGCAGGAGCAACGTGATGGCGAGCACCGGGGTCGCGAGCACCTGGATGATGCTGGTCGCGTAGAGGCCCCAGATGAACAGCGGCAGCTTGGTCCACGTCTGCCCGGGCGCGCGCAGCTTGTGCACGGTGGCGATGAAGTTCACGCCCGTGAGGATCGACGAGAAGCCCATGATGAAGGCGCCGAGCACCATCGGGATGACCGCCGACGTCGTGCGCATGCTGTAGGGCGTGTAGAACGTCCACCCCGTGTCGACCGCGCCGTTCACCATGCTGTAGAGGGCGAAGCAGGCGCCGAAGACGTAGATGTAATACGACATCAGGTTCAGCCGGGGGAAGGCGACGTCCTTCGCGCCGAGCTGAATGGGCAGGATGAAGTTTCCGAGCGCGGCCGGCACCGACGGGATGATGAAGAGGAACACCATCACCACGCCGTGCAAGGTGAACGTCCGATTGTAGGCGTCGGCGTCCATGATGGTCTTGCCGCGCGAGAACAGCTCGAGACGCACGGCGAGAGCGAAGATTCCTCCTATCAAAAAGGCGAGGAGGACCGACACGAGGTACATGACCCCGATGCGCTTGTGATCGAGCGTGTAGATCCACGACATGATCCCGCGCTCCGCTTTGAGATAATTCTCGTTCGGATCGGGGTGGTGGGCCTGAGCTCTAGGGACGGTGGTTGTGGCGGCTCCCATGACTGTCCTCAGTACGCTACTTCAGCGTCTTCATGTAGGCGATGATCGCGTCGATTTGCGCATCCTTGAGCGTAAACGGCGGCATCTGCGCGGTGGTAAATCCTGCGGCAATTTTGGCTTGCGGCTTGAGAATGGACTCTTTGACGTAGTTTTCGTCGACTACGACCGTGGACCCGTCCGCCAGGCTCTCGGTCTTGCCCCACAGGCCCTTCCAGGTCGGCCCAGGCATCTTCGAGCCATCGATCGAGTGGCACGTGTTGCACGCGTTCTTCTTGTAGAGCTCGGCTCCCCACTCTTCGGGCTTCTTGCCCTCGGGGGCTTTGTCCGCGGAGTCGAGGTGCTTCTGGAAGTCCTCCGGCGTGACGACGTGGATCATCGCCAGCATGCCCGAGTGGCTCGTACCGCAGTACTCGGCGCAGAAGACCTGCATGTTCCCGAGCTTGGTCGGCGTGAACGAGATGTTCGTGTACATGCCCGGCACCGCGTCACGCTTCCAGCGCGCGCCCGGCACATAGAAGCTGTGGATCACGTCGTCCGACGAGAGGATGAACTTCACCGGCTGGTTCAGCGGGATCGTGAGCTCGTTGTTCTCACGGGTACCGTTCGGGTACTCGAACTCCCAGAGCCACTGGCGGCCGCGCACCCGGATTTCCATCGCGTTTTCGGCGGCGACGGCGTTGTGCACGTACACCTTGAACCCGAGGTGGAACAAGATGGCGATGAAGATGACCGGACCGAACGTCCACACGAGCTCGAGGACCAGATTATGTCCGACGGGCTCCGCCTTCACCCCAGGGCGCCGGCGGAACTTCACGATGCAGTACAGCATCACCGCCACGATGACCGCGGTGAAGATGACGCTGAACCAGTAGACGAACATGTAGAGGTCGTCGACCTCGGCGGCGCCGGTCGAGAGCTGCTCGGGTAGTTGGAAATTGTCGGGACTGACCACGCTTAGTTCTCCGTGACCGCTGAGCGGCGCTGGTAGGCGTCGCGTTCTTGAGGCAGACGCGTGTCCTCGGCTTTCTTCCGCCGACGCTCACGCGTCCACATGACGCCGAGAAAGCTCCCGAGGACGAGCACCGTGACGAAACCCGAGAGTTGCATCACGCGCGTCGCCATCAGGCTGTATTTTCCATCCTGGGGGTCGTAGTGGTAGCAGTAGAGGATGACCTTCTCGATCGTGCTGATCGAGCGCCCGTTCGACGCCTCCAGGAGGCCGAGGCGAACGTCCTTGGGGTCGTACTCCAGCCCGTAGAGATACCGGGCCATCTGCCCATTGGGCTTCACGAGCATCACGACGGCCGGGTGCGCGTACTGCTGCTGCCGCTCGTCGTACTCGTACTGAAATCCGACCGCCGTCGTGACCCTGTCGATCTGCTGCTTGTCGCCGACCAGGTAGTGCATCCCCGCCTCGGCTCCTTGGCGGCCGTAGGCTCCGGCGATCGAGGCCTTCTTCTTCGTGGCCGTCTCCGGCGTGTCGCGCGGGTCGATGCTGACGACCACCAGGTCGTACTCTTTGCCCACCGACCACGGAACTTCCTTCATGGCGGTGGCGGCTGCGTGCTGAATCATGCCGCAGATGACCGGGCACGAGTGGTACGCGAGGATGAAGAGGGCGGGGCGCTCGCCTTTGAAGTAGTCGCCCAAGCGCACCATGGCGCCGTTCTCGTTGCGAAACGTCGCATCGAGCGGCAGCTGACCGTCGAGGTGCTCGTCGACCCCCACGTGTTTCAGCTCCTTCGGCGTGTTGTCACGCTCGGCATGCGCCACGCCGCCACCGGGGCCCACGAGGGCACCGAGCGAGAGCAGACTGGCGAGGAGTAGAGAACGTAGATTCATGGGGTACTTCGTAGATGCGAAAGATTCTTTCGGGAGCGGCTTTGTGTCGCAGAGCTCAGTGGGGGTGGCCGGCGTCGGCTGCGCCGGGAGCAGCGCCACCGGTCGCGCCGCCAGCAGCGCCTCCCGCATGAGGAGCTCCCGCATCGCCCTTGTTGGCGTTCGCGGGGGCGGCCGTGGTCGTCGTGGTGGAGGCATCCTGCGCGGGCGCCGCCGACTCGGGGCTTGCAGCCGCCGAGCCGCCCTTCTTCGCGAGAAGAGACGAACCGACCAGCGGCCCATCGTCCGAGGACGGCTGGGGAGCGATCAGGGCCGAGGACTCACGGCCCTTGGACGCGAGCTCCGAGATCGCCTTGTCGATGGGAATGGGGCTCCCCGTCAGCTTCTTGTTCTCTTCTTCGTGAAGCTTCGCGAGCTCGAGCGCGGGCGGGATCTTCGCGTTGGCTTCACCTTCCCACATGGTGGTGAAGTACGAATCGAGGATGAACTTCAGGACGAAGAGCGTCACCGCAGTGGCCACGGCCATGACGAGGATGAGTCGGGTTCGCGGGGGGCTGTTGTCGGTAGCCATGAGAAAACCTCTGCGTGGATAGCGGGCGCGAGGGCTGCGCCCGTCCGGAGACCTATGCGTTCTCGAAGTGGATGGCGCGGAGCAGTCGCGGATCCCCCACCGGAATCAGCCGATGCTTGCGCATGACATAGAAGACCACCGCGAGGTAGACGCCGCCGATGCCGAGGAGGCACGTCACGTCGAGCCAGTGAAAGGCGAAGTCATCTTGTCCCACGTTCGGCATCACCAGCCAGTAGATATCGATGACGTGCATCAGGAGCACCCACGCCGCACCGAAGGTCATGAGCTGGAGCTTTCGCTTGGTGTTGCGGGAGAGCAGCAAGAAGAACGGGAAGACGAAGTGGGCGAACACGAGCAGAAGGCTGACCCCGGACCACGGACCGTGGTCCCAGCGGTGGTGGAAGAAGGTCGTCTCTTCTGGCAACGCGGCATACCAAATCAGCATGAACTGTGAGAAGCCGATGTATGCCCAAAACACCAGAAAGCCGAAGGTGAGCTTGCCCAGGTCGTGGTAGTGCTCGGTATTGATCTCTTTCCGAAGCAGACCTGACCGGCGCAGCGCCTGGGTCGTCAGGATGAGGGTGGTGAGTCCGGCGAGCACCGAGCCGGCGAAGCAGTAGACGCCGAAGATCGTCGAGAACCACGAGGGATCGAGGGACATGATCCAGTCGAAGCCCGCGAAGGTCAGGGTCAGGGCGAAGAGGATCGTCGCAATCGGCGCGAAGCGCTGCACGCCCACCGTGAGCTTCGGATCCTTCGTGGTGTCCTGGTCGACCGAGTAGCGGAAGAGCTTCCAGCCGAGGAAGGCCCACACCAGCAGGTAGACAATCGCGCGAAGCGAGAAGAACCCGGAGTTGAGGTACGGCTTCTTCGCCTCGAGGACCTTCTCCTCCGCCAGCTCATGCGGATCGCCCTGCGGGAACGCTGCACCGCCGTGGGCGCCGATCGCCGCGCCGTGGGCCCCTGCGCCATGACCGTTGCCGGCGCCATGACCATCGCCCGCGCCCGTGCCCGCACCCGTGTGCGTCGAGGATCCGTGCGCGCCCTGCGCCGGCTCTGCGCCATGCTCCGCTTGCGCGGCGTGCTCGTCGAGGTCGGCGCCGGTGGTGTGCGTGGTGGACGTCTCGGCGCCGTGCTCACCATGATGACCCAGCCAGGGGAAGATCTGCTCCTTCAGCAGCCACACCGGCGCGAAGAGCACGATGAGCGAGACGGCGCCCACCGCGAAGAACTCCGAGATGCGCCGCACGGTGATGCTCCAGCCGGCGCTGGTCAGGTGCTGCATCAGCACGAAGAAGATCGAGCCCAGGGCGACCGTGAGGATCACCTCGAAGCCGAAGAGGTACGAGAAGGCGAAGCGCTTGCCGTTGCCCGCGTAGCCGAAGGCGGAGAGCAAGAGGCCGACGGCGCCCACGGCGGCGGCGATCTTCCAAGCGCCGTCCCACGAGCTGCCGCTCGGGATGCGGTGCGGATCGACGCCGCCCTCCTGGGCCTTCTTCTTGGCGATGGAAGGACGGGTCGAGCGCTGGGCTTCCTCGGCGGAGGCTTTCTTCTTATCGTTCTCTTGCGTCACGGCTTCGTCTCCGCGGCGATCGGTGCCTGGCTAAGCTGGAGCGCGCGCACGTAGGCGGTGATGGCCCAGCGGTCGTCGACCGGAAGCTGGGGACCATAGGCCGGCATGTTGCGCACGCCGTTGGAGATGGTCGCGAAGATCTGCCCGTCCGGCGCGTGGCGCAGGCGATCCTGGTGGAAGGAGGGCGGCTTCAGCATGCCGTGCTTGACGATCATCCCGTCGCCCGCGCCCGTCTTGTCGTGGCACGGGGTGCAGTAGATGTTGAAGCGATCCTGCCCGCGCTTGACCAGCGGCTCCATCCCACCGTGGCGCGCGATCATCTCGTTCGGGATCACGGCCACGTAGGCCGAGTCGTCCTCCGTGCGCCCGCGGGCGACGCGCGGGTCGACCTCTTCCTCGCGCGCGACCGCGCCTTCGACGGGCGCCCGCATGGTGCGGCGATCCTCGAAGAACTCGCTCTCGTTCTGCATGTTGTAGCGGGCCTGAAAGTACATGTTGCGGATCGGAACGATCGGCGTCTCGCGCGATGTCTCGCCGCGGCAGCCCGAAAGTCCGACCAGGCACGACACCGCCAACGCGGCGGAGCATGCGTATGAAGCCAGGGGACGCATCAAACTTCCTCCTCGACGAGCTCGACGTGCGACGGGTGCGTCTTGTCGAGCAATTCGCGCGTGCGCTCGAGCTTGAACTTGGGATCCTCCACCTCGACCGACAGGAAGAACTTGTCGTCGGAGAAGGCCCGGAAGCGGTCGGACTCGAACACCGGGTGGTGGTGGCGGGGGAGGCGATTCAGGTGGAACATCCCGAACACCGCGCCGAACGCCGACAAGAGGATCGTCAGCTCGAACATGATGGGGATCATCGACGGGATGCTGGCGATGCTCGGCGGCTTTCCGCCGATGACGATCGGGTAGTCGATGTTGTTCATCCAGTGCATCATCGTGAACGCCAAGGTCGTTCCGGTGAGGCCGCAGCAGAGGACGATCCATCCGAGCTTCGAGTCGGGCAGGCCCATCGCGCGATCCATCCCGTGAACGGGGAACGGCGTGTGCGCATCGAACTTCGTGTAGCCCGCGTCGCGGAGCTTCTCGGCGGCGTGCAGACAGTCGCCCGGCGTGCGGTACTCGGCGAGCAGAAGAGCGGGCCGCATCTTGGGGCGCAGGGCGCGCGCGCGCGGGGTCTCGTCTTTGCGCCCGGGGCCGCGGTGGTGGCCCGACTCGCGGTCGTGCGCGTCGATCTTCTTGTAGGTGGCGACCGGCTCCTCGTCGTCGGAGTCCGCCCGCGGCACCGGCTTGGCCTCGTGGTCGATGTCTTCCCCCCCGTGCGGCGTGTGCGCCATGGGCACGGCTCCCTCGTGATCCTGGTACTTGTCCGCGAGGACGGCGGCGTCACGCTCGGAGAAAGGCGCCTCGGGCACGTTGCCTTTGGTGCTCTCGTTCTCGGCGCGATCGCGCTCTTGCCGTCCGAGGCCTTCTTTCAACGTCTTCTTGTTGCGCTGATCGTCGTCACTCATTTTCACACCCGCCTTACTCTGCCGGCGCCAGCGCGGCGTCCGCCGCTTCTTCGTGGGAACCTTCGTGACCGTGGTCGTCACCGTGGTGCGGGTCGGCTTCGGGGAGCACGCCCTTGACCTCGGCGATGGCGATCATCGGGACCCAGCGGATGAACAGAAGGAACAACGTCATGAACAGGCCGAGCGTCCCAGCGTAGGTGCAGATGTCGACCGCCGTCGGGCGGAAGTAGCCCCAGGAGGCCGGGACGAAGTCGCGGTGCAGCGAGGTCGCGATGATGACGAAGCGCTCGAACCACATGCCGATGTTGATGACGATCGACACTACGAACATCACGGGGATGTTGGTGCGCAGGCGCTTGGACCAGAACAGCTGCGGCGAGATGACGTTGCACGTGATCATCGTCCAGTACGCCCAGGCGTACGGCCCGGTGGCGCGGTTGATGAATGTGAAGCGCTCGTACGGGTTGCCGCTGTACCAGGCGATGAAGAACTCCATCGCGTACGCGTAACCGACGAGGGAACCCGTCACGAGCATGATCTTGTTCATCAGCTCGAGGTGCTGCATCGTCACGATGCTGCGCACGCCGTACACGATACGGCAGACGAGCATCAGCGACATGACCATGGCGAACCCGCTGAAGACGGCGCCCGCGACGAAGTACGGCGGGAAGATCGTCGTGTGCCAGCCCGGCATGACCGAGGTCGCGAAGTCGAACGAAACGACGCTGTGCACCGAGAGCACCAGCGGCGTGGAGAGCGCGGCCAGGATCAAGTACGCGCGCTCGTAGTTCTGCCAGTGACGGTTCGAGCCGCGCCAGCCGAGGGCGAGCGCGCCGTAGACCGTGCGGCGGATCTTGGTCTCCGAGCGATCGCGGAGGGTCGCGAGGTCCGGGATGAGGCCGACGTACCAGAAGAGGAGCGACACCGTGAAGTAGGTGCTGACCGCGAACACGTCCCAGATGAGCGGGCTCTTGAAGTTCGGCCAGATGCTCATCTGGTTCGGCAGCGGGAACATGTAATACGCGACCCACGCGCGGCCGACGTGGATGCCCGGGTACAGCAAGGCGCAGATGACGGCGAAGATCGTCATCGCCTCCGCGAACCGGTTGATCGACGTGCGCCACTTCTGCCGGAAGAGGAACAAGACGGCGCTGATCAGGGTGCCGGCGTGACCGATACCGATCCACCAGACGAAGTTGGTGATGTCCCAACCCCAGTAGACGGGAGAGTTGTTTCCCCACACGCCGACGCCCTGCCAAAACAGGAAGCCGACCATGGAGAACAGGACGATCGTCATGGTCGCCGCCAAGCCGAGGGCGATCCACCAGGCGCGCGGCGCCTTGGTCTCCGTCACGCGCGCGACGCGCTCGGTGATGGTTGCGAACGTTTCGCCCTCGCGCACCAGCGGGATTTCGCCGATTTCCTTGATGGGGAGCTTGTACGAAGCCATATGGGATTCCGGGGTAACGATGGGTCGGGGTACGGGAACTCGGGGACCTGAGCTAACGGGCTAACGGGTCAGGTCAGGCCATGTCCTTGTTCGGATTGCGGATTTTGCCCAGGTAGGTGGTGCGGGGGTGCGTGCCGAGGTCGGCCAGGAGGGCGTAGCTGCGGTCACGCTTGCGGAGCTCGGCCACCCGCGACTTGGGGTCGTTCAGGTCGCCGAAGACGATGCCGCCCGCGGGGCACGCCTGCGCGCACGCCGTGGTGAAGGCCCCGTCGCGCATCGGCTTGCCGTTTCGCTTCTCGGCGATCTTGGCTTCCTGGATGCGCTGCACGCAGTACGTGCATTTCTCCATCACGCCGCGCATGCGGACGGTGACGTTCGGGTTGAACTGCATCTTCACCGTCTCCGGCATGTCGCCGTAGAGCGGGTCGCCCTGGAACTCGAGGTAGTTGAACTTACGAACCTTGTACGGGCAGTTGTTCGCGCAGTAGCGCGTGCCGATGCAGCGGTTGTAAGCCATGTCGTTCAGCCCTTCGGGGCTGTGCTCCGTGGCGTTGACGGGGCAGACGTTCTCGCACGGCGCCTCTTCGCAGTGCACGCACATGAGCGGCTGCACCGCCACCTGCGGATCGGCCACGTCGTTGCCGACGAAGTAGCGGTCGATGCGCAGCCAGTGCATCTCGCGGCCGCGGCCGACCTGGGTCTTGCCGACGGTGGGGATGTTGTTCTCCGCCTGGCAGGCGATGACGCACGCGTTGCAGCCCGTGCACTGGTTCAAGTCGATCGACATGC
This sequence comes from Sorangiineae bacterium MSr11954, assembly GCA_037157815.1. NCBI lineage: Bacteria > Pseudomonadati > Myxococcota > Myxococcia > Myxococcales > Pendulisporaceae > Pendulispora > Pendulispora albinea. Next base: position 9,008,543 of record CP089984.1, on the reverse strand, counting down.
CCCACTGGTGGCCCTTGGAGTAGTCCTGCTTGTTCCAGAGCGGGAGCGTCCTCGGGTTGGTGCTTCGGTACTGCGTGAAGCTCGGGTTGGAGCGGTACTCTTCGAGGGTCGTGTCGATGGCGACCGGGCGGCCTTCCATCGAGTCGTGATCCTGGGTCTGCGTGATCTCGTGGGTGGTGCCCGTCTTGCGAACGGTGACACCCGAGGCGAAGCCCAGAGAGTCGCTGGTGCGCAGCGCGTTGACGTTGAAGCCGTGCTCCTTGCCGTAGCGGCCGGGCTTCGGACGACCCCAGCCGAGGCGCAGACCGATCGAGTTGTCGGCTTGCCCGGCGAGGATCCACGCGGGGATGGTGATGCTCGCGCCCTCGCGCGAGAGCTCGATGACGTCGCCGTTCTTGATGCCCAGCTCGGACGCCGTCTTGGGCGAGATGAGCGCCGCGTTGTCCCAGACGATCTTGGTCATCGGGTCCGGCAGCTCGAGCAGCCACGGGTTGTTCGCGTGGCGACCGTCGTGGAGCTTGGGGCAGGGGAGGAACACGACCTCCACGGCCTGCGCCGTGGCGGGCGCGCGCTTCGCGGGGGCCTTCGAGAGCTCCGCCGCGATGTCGGCCGCGCGCACGTCCGACGGCGTGAACGCCGCGGGCGCGCTGCCGCCGATGATGCCCTTCTGCAGGGCCGTCTTCCACTGGCGCTCGAACTCGAACGCCGACGGCGCGGGAACCGCGGGCGCTGCGACCGGGGCCGCCGCCGCGGGTGCGCCCGCCGCAGGGACAACGGGGGCCAAGGTGCTGGCCGCCGTGAGCCTCACCGCGCCGCCACCCGCTGCGCCGGCGCGGGCCGCTCCTGCTGCGGGGGGGACCGGGCCATTGACGTGGAGGCGCGCCGCCCCGGGGGCCGCGGGCGCTCCAGGTGCCGCCGCAGCAGCTGCTGCCGGCGCTGCGGGGGCAACGCCTTCGGGCGCGACGGCCGCGAGCGCGGCGGTGTTCGACAGCGAAGGCGCGGATTTCATCGTGTCGCGCACGAGGTCGTACGCCTTCTTGTTCGCCAGCTCGGGGACCATCCAGGCGAGGACTTCGATCTCGCTCTTGCCGCCGTGGAGCGGGAGGATCAGCGGCTGCTGAATGCTCCACGTGCCGTCGAGCGAGCGCTGATCGCCCCACGCCTCGAGCTCGTGCGCCTTCGGCAGGTGCCACGCGCATTTCTCGCTGGTCTCGTTGACGTGGGTCGAGAGGTGAATCGTGTTCTTCGCCTTTGCCAGACGATCGGCGAACTTCACGTCGGCCGGCGCGTCGTAGACCGGGTTGCCGCCGAGGACGAGCAAGGTGTCGACCTTCCCCGCCTCGAGGTCCGTACCGAGCGAGCGAAGGTCGCCGGTGGCGTCCTTCTCCTGCGCGTCGGCGACCGGCGCGTAGTGCACCGTCTGACCCACGGAGCCGAGCGCGCGGTTCAGCGCGTGCGCGAGCGCGTGCACGCTGGCCGGCTGGCGCGAGCCGACGACCACGACCGCGCGACCGCGGTTGGCCGCGAGCTCCTTGGCGACGACCTTGAGCCACTTCTCCGGAATGCCCGAAGCATCGCTTTGGCCGAGCGCGCCGGCCACGGGGCCGAGATCGACGCCGGCCAACGCGAGCTCCTTGGCGAGCGCGCGCGCGTAACGTTCGATGTCACCCGAGGGAAGACGCAGGCGGTGGTCTGCGTTGGACCCCGTGAGGCTATGCGTCGACTCGATGACATAAAGGCGGCTCATCGTGTCGCCCGGCGAGCGAACGCGCCGGCCCTCGCCGAAGAGGCGCGTGGCGCGAACGGTGCCCGGCTCGGTCTCGAGGAAGTCCGACTCGAGCGACACGATCACCTTGGCGCGCGCGTAGTCGTACAGCGCGTTGAGCGGCTGACCGAACGCGATGCGCGCACCCTCGCGCGCGTTGGCGTCATCGACGGGCGTGTACGTGTGAAAACGCGCTTGCGGAAAGCGCGCACGAACCGCGTCGCGAAGGCGAACGAAGGTGGGCGAGTTGGTCGGCTCCGCCAGCACGCGAAGGCGCGCGCCTTGGTCACCCTCGTGGGCCTTCAAGGTCGACGCGAAGTAAGCCTGGAACTGCTCCCATTTGGCGTCGGCCGAAGCGTTCTTCGGGCTCGTCGAGCGATCGGGGTCGTACAGATCCCAGATGGCCGCTTGCGCGATCAGGTCCGTGCCGCCGCGGCTCGAGGGGTGATCCGGGTTGCCTTCGATCTTCGTCGGGCGCCCCTCGTGGCTCTCCACGAGGACGCCCAGCGCCTCTCCGCGGCGATTCAGGACCGACGCGTAGTGGTTCGAGATACCGGGGATCACCTGCTCCGGCGCGCGCGTGTACGGCATGAGCTTTTCGACCGGGCGGCGTACGCAGCCCTCCAAGCCGAAGAGCGCAGCGGCCGCGCTGCCGAACTTGAGGAAGTTTCGACGGTCGACGGAGAACACCGGCGCGTCATCGCCTTCGTTCTTGGCCTTTTCGGCCATCTTCGCGAGGCCGAACGGGAACTCGGCCTCCTTCATCGACTGAAGATGATCGGGAGCGTTCTTCTCCTCGATGCTCTTCCAGAAAACTTTTGCACCGGAACCTGGCGCAGCGGCGCCCGACGTATCATCAGCCGACGCGCTGATGTCTTGGAAGGTGTACGGCTTGCGTTTCATCGGTGGCACCCTGAGCAGTGCTTGGGGGGATTCACGTTGGGCGGTTGCCAGCCGGCGGGGGCTTGGTCGGGCCGCCAATCCATGTTCGTGACTTGATCGCGAGGCCGGAGGTTCGGCGTCGGATCGCGGTGGCACTCGAGGCACCACCCCATGCTGATCGGCTTATCGAGGCGGACCGTCTCCATCTCGTCGATGCGACCGTGGCAGGTCACGCATCCAACGCCGGCGGTGAGGTGCGCGCTGTGGTCGAAGAACGTGTGCTCCGGCAGCTTGTGCACCTTGACCCACTCGATGGCCTTCCCCGTGTCCCAGCTCGCGCGAACGTTCGCGAGGCGCGCGCTCTCGGTCTTCACGACCGAGTGGCAACCCATGCACGTCTGGGTGGGGGGAATCATCGCGTGGGCCGCGCGTTCGATATTCGCGTGACAGTAGCGACAATCGATACCGAGCTGTCCCGCGTGCAGCTTATGGCTGTACGGAACCGGCTGGAGCGGCGCATAGCCGACCTGCAGGTTCTTCGGCGAGAAGTAGTACCAAAAAACGAAAACCACGCTCCCGAGCAGGCCGATGGTACCGATACCGGCGAGGAGGGGGAGCTTGTTGAGCGACCGGGGGAAGATTTGCATTCGCGTGGCCTAGGAGCAGGCGGAAACGGGTCGTAAGGCCCTCGGACCGTTACCGTCGGGCCGGAGGCCGCATGCCCGCCGCGGGCAAGTTGCGGCGTCCTTATAGGAGACGGACCCCATGCCGCACAAGGCCAGAACCGCATCCGTGCTTCAAATGCGGCAAACCACTTGCAGATGGCGGTTTCCTGCTGAAAACGACTTTCAATAGGCCGTGGGAGAGCTCGGAAGGATGACCTTTCCGCATGGGGAACAAGGACATCCCGATCATACCAGTAAGACCAGTCCTCCCCGTGCACCGCGCCCTCGCGTTGCGCGCGGTCGTCCTTCGAACGGCGCGTCGATGTGCGGGCCCTCACCGGGCTGCGGTGGTTCGCACACCCCGGATCGTCGTTGCCTCGCCCTGATGAGACAAAGTCACCACGCACCGCGGCACGATGTGCATGCGGCGTACAAAACGAAACGACCCACCCTCGATGAAGGGCGGGTCGTGATCGAGGTACGAAAATCGATTCTAGACGCGCGCGTCCGCCGCCAGTGCGACGAAGAGCAGCACCAGGTAGGCGATGCTGTAAAAGAACAACGATCGCGCCCAGCGGTTTCCTGCGCGCTCGCGGAGGCCATACGACGCCCAGCCGAGAAAGACGCACCCGAGGACGAAGGCAGTAATCAGATAGGCGCGTCCCGCGATGCCCAGTGGAAAGATCAACAGCGTGGACGCGATCAGCGCGCCGGTGTGGCTGATGATGCTCTGTTTCGTTGCACCGACGCCGAGCACATTGGGCATCACGAAGAGGCCCGCGCGCGCATAGTCTTCCTTCCGAAAGAGAGCAATGGCCAGGAAGTGCGGAATCTGCCAGAAAAAGAGCACCGCAAAAAGTGCCAACCCACCCGGATCACAATGCGCGGTTGCTGCGGTCCACCCCATGAGCGGCGGAATGGCCCCGGGCACGGCGCCGACGAACAACGCAACGTGCGAGCGTTGTTTGAGCGGTGTGTATCCGAGCACGTAGCTCACATTCGCGAGCACACCCAAAAGTGCCGTTACGGCATTGACGCCGATCGCTAAAATCGGCACGGAGAGGACCGATATCGTAACGCCGAACCAAAGCGCGGTTTTGGCCGACATGCGTCCCGAGGGGAGGGGACGCTTGCGCGTGCGATCCATCTTTCGGTCGATGTCGCGCTCCAGATACATATTGAGCGCGTTCGCGCCCGATACGATCAGCGCCGTACCGACGAGCATCATCACCAAGGTGACGGCAGAGACGTGCGGTGGCGCGAGGCACATCCCTCCTGCGGCCGTGATGAGGACCATCAGCGTTATCCGCGGCTTGGTGAGTGCAATGAAATCCGCCAGCTTCGGGCGCGTGGTGGCGCCAGACGCCAGACGGTCGGACTCGGGGAGGGAGAAAGATGGGCTCATCGGAGGGGTCGAAGCGAGACCGCCGTATAAGAAAGTCGGCAAGACCAGTCAAGCGTGCGGGCCTCGGAGAGCTCACTCCGCGGGAAACCGGCCTTAACTTCTTTTTATACAAAGCACACAACTTTCCGGAATATTGCCCTTGAGTGCGCAATCGCGCAAAACGCGCGCGACCGTATGGCGCATCCGGTCGAACAGGCGCCGCTTGATCAGTCTACCAAGCTTGAATGACGCGCCATCCTGCCCCTCGTGCACGGTAACGCGTGGCACGCACAATCTGCAGCCCGCTTCGCGACCAGCCACGAATTAGGCTGGATCGCACATGATCCAAGACGACCCAACGATGGGTTTGGGCGCAGATTCTGCGGGTGATGAGCGCGCCTGAAAATTCCGCTGACTCTCGCGATCGCTACAACGGTCGCGAAATGCCACAAGCATTCGGATTGTTGGGTGCGCAGAAAGCCCCCCTCGACGCCGGCACGCACTCTGCACTTGCGTTGGGGTGGACCCTACCAGCAGTCAGATTCAGATGGAGTGAAGTCATGCCTAGTAACGATACGAACCCTGCAACCAAGAAGCGCGGCTTTGGAAGTATGGATCCGGAGCGCCAGCGCCAAATCGCACGCCAGGGGGGAAAAGCTGCGCACGAACGTGGGAGCGCTCACGAGTTTACAAGCGACGAAGCCCGCGCAGCCGGTCGCAAAGGGGGGGTCGCGGTTAGTCAGAATCGCGCCCACATGGCCGAAATTGGTCGCCGTGGGGGCGAGGCTCGCGGCGCTGGACACCGGCGCCGCATGGAAGAAGCCCGCCGTCAACAGCAGCAGCCGCAGAGCGAAGGTAAGATGAAGGCAGCCACCCCTGTGGAAGGCGAAGTTCTCGCCACGCAGAACGAGGAGGTCGAAGAAGCCTCGCCCAAGACGGAACCCGAGCGCGTCATTCAGCAGGAAGGCGCCGCGGGGGAAGCCCAACGCCGCGCCTCGTAAGCACCTCCCTTGCGATCACGTATCGCCGCCGCGGCGCGCTCCCATGCGCGTCGCGGCTTTTTTTTTTGAAACGAATTCGCGCGTTTGCGGGAGGTGACGCCCAGCGCGCCCCGACCTGACGGGCGTGGTCTACCGCGTGACCCGTCCTTGGCGGTATACATGTGAACCATGGCTGAAGTCTTCGTGGTAGACGCCGTGCGAACTCCCTTGGGGCGGTTGGGTGGCGGGCTCGCCAAGGTTCGTCCCGACGATCTGTTGGCCGCCGTATTCCGCGTTCTTTCGGAGCGCCACCCGCGCCTTGGCGAGAAGCTCGACGAGGTTTACGCGGGCACCGCGAACGGCGCGGGTGAGGACAATCGCAACGTGGGCCGAATGGCCGTGTTGCTCTCGGGTCTTCCCGTGACCGTTCCAGCAGCAACGGTGAATCGCCTGTGCGGCTCTGGAATGGAGGCCGTGATCTCGGCCTACCGAGCGATCGCGCTCGGCGAAGCCGATGTGTGCATCGCGGGCGGCGTGGAATCCATGTCGCGGGCGCCGTTCGTCATTCCTGCCCCAGAAGATGCATTTCCGCGTGAGCTGCCCTCCTTTAGTACGCGCCTGGGCTGGCGCATGGTCAACCCTGCGATGCCTGCCGAGTGGACCGTCTCCATGGGCGAGGGGGCCGAGATCCTCGCCGAGAAGTACGCGATCGAGCGTTCGGCGCAGGATGCCTTCGCGGCCGAGAGCCACCGGCGCGCGCACCAAGCCTGGGAGAGCGGTCGTTTCGCGCTCGAAGTGGTGCGCGGCCCCTGGGAGCTTCTGCGCGACGAACCGATTCGCGCCGACACCAACGTCGATAAGTTGGCGAAATTGCGTCCGGTCTTTCGCGCCAAGGGCACGGTGACCGCGGGAAATTCATCAGGACTGAACGACGGCGCAGCGGCCCTCCTCTTAACGTCCGAGCGCGCGGCGCGGGAGCTCGATCTCACCCCGTTGGCACGCGTTCGTTCGGTAGCCGTCAGCGCATTGGAGCCCCAACTCTTTGGACTGGGACCGGTAGAAGCGTCACAGCGCGCACTCAAGAGAGGCGGAATTGTCGCCTCGGATCTCGACGTGGTGGAAATCAACGAAGCCTTCGCCGCCCAAGTCCTCGCCTGCCTCGCGTCCTGGCCCGACCTCGATCCGACCAAGGTAAATCCCAATGGTGGCGCAATTGCGCTCGGACATCCCCTTGGATGCTCTGGCGCTCGCTTGGTCGGAACCGTGGCCCACGAATTGCGCACCACCGGCAAACGACATGGGCTTGCAGCTGCTTGCATCGGGGTGGGGCAAGGCATTGCTGTCACACTATCGAGCTAGCGAGTTAGCAAGCTAACGAGCACGGTACGCGCTCGCGCGTGCGCGCTGGACCGGCGGGGCGCGCGATGTGGACGGCGGGCGCGCGATGTGGACGGGCGCGTGCCGGATGAATGGGGCGGGTGAGCGATGAACAGGCGCGCGGTGAATGGGCGCATGCGCCGTGCGCGATGAGCGTGCGCGATCGCCCCCCGCCCCCGCATCGTTTCTCTTGCATGTATAATGCACGTACCGTGCGTCGTATCCTCAGCGCCCCATCATTCGACTGCACGCAACGCAAGCCCCTTTTCGTCGCACGCTTCGTAAAAGCAAAGTTGCGTGTAGGTGGCCGGATTTGGGCAACGTTGCCGATGAATTTTTCGGTTGAGGAGGGATATGAGCTGAACCTTGCAACCCTTACGCATGAAAATGCGTTTGCAAAGCATCTATTATTGTTTCGATTCGCGGAGGCTGTTAGGGTCCCCCCGCATGCGAGCCAGCACTCTCACGGTTCTCGCCGCTCTTGCGGCACTTGCGATGGGAATTTCGGCCTGCGGCGGCGACGAAGCTCCCCCCCCTAAGACTCAAGAGGAGGCTGTGCCCGCCCCGCCGCCTCCCGCTCCGGAGCCGGTTGCCGCGACGCCGCCGCCCGCCCCGCCGGAGCCTCCTCCTCCTCCCCCGGCCCCCGAACCCCCGGCGATCAGCGTCTCGGCGCTCAAGATCACCCCGAAGGGTGGCAAGGTTAAGGCAATCGAAGTGGCGGCCGACGGGTCGATCACGGCCGACAGCAAGCCGGTTGGCAAGGTGTCCGGCGACAGCGTCCAGGATGCCTCGGGCACCACGCTCCTCTCCGTCTCGAAGGACGGCTCGGTCTCCGGCGGCACCGCCCCGGCCGGCCTGAAGTTCGGCGCGGGCGATGAGCTGGCGAGCGACGATGGCGCCAAGATCACCGTCAACGACGACGGCACCATCACGCACACCAAGCCGAAGGCCAAGAAGGCCGACACGATCGCCAAGGTCGACGGCGGCAGCTCCGCTGCGAAGCGCGAAGCAGCCCTCGTTGCTTACGCGTGGCTCGTTGCCAAGCCCCCGGCAGCCGCTCCGGCCAAGGGCGCGGCCCACACCGAGAAGCCGAAGGCCGGCGAGAAGCCGAAGAAGTAATTCGGCGATCGTCGTCGCTGGAGCTCCAGCGAAGGCGATTTTGAGAAGATAACTCCTTTCATGTGGGGCAATGAGCGATCATTGCCCCACGTTTCGTTTGTCTTGAGGCGTCTGCCAAGACGCGTCAATCTTGTCGCATGGCGACAAGCAGCGGACACCTGGGCGAGCAGCGTTTCCCCTTGGAAGAGCGAAGGATCGCGCTCGACTCCGGGGTGACCCTTTCGGTGAAGTCCCGCGGGGAGGGGCCTCCCGTCGTTTTGCTTCACGGCTTTCCGCAGAACTCGCACACGTGGCGAAAGCATCTGCCCATGCTCGCCAATGCGGGCTTTCGCGCCATCGCCCCTGACATGCGCGGCTACGGCGCCTCGGACAAGCCGAAGTCCGTCTCCGACTACGCGCCCCCGCGCCTCGTCGACGACGTGAGCGCGTTGGTGCGATCGCTCGGATACGAGAAGGTTCATCTCGTGGGGCACGATTGGGGCGCGGTCGTCGCGTTCTATGTCGCGGCCCTGCGGCCGGACGTCGTGGATCGCCTGGTGATCCTCAACGGCCCGCACCCCGACGCGTATACGCGCGCGCTCCTCAAGAGCCAGGCGCAACGCAAACGCTCTTGGTACGTCTTCGCATTTCAGCTCCCGTTCCTGCCCGAGCGGGTGCTGGCGCTCAAAGGCACCTTGCCCCGACTGTTTCGCCTGTCCGGGCCCGGCGTCTTCTCCGACGACGAAATCGACACGTACACCCATGCCATCCGGCAGCCCGGCGCCGCGCGCGCCATGGTGAACTACTACCGCGCCAGCGCCCGATACCGCGGCCGCCTCCCGATCATCAAGCGCCCGACGTTGGTGCTCTGGGGTGAAAAGGACGTAGCGCTGGGCACCGGTCTGCTCGACGGGCTCGATCGCTATGTCGAGAGCTTCGACGTGCAGCGCTTCCCCGACGCCTCCCATTGGCTCCCCGAAGAAAAGCCGGACGAGGTGCACTCCGCCATCGTCCGCTTTTTGCGGCCGAGCTGACTCGTCGCCGGGAGCGCGGGCGATTGCCGGGTCGAAACCTCTAGGAAACAGCGTGCCCGTTACATCGTTGGAGCATGAGCGCACCTGACTCCATGAGCGCGGGCGACACGGCGTGGTTGCTCGTCAGCTCCGCGTTGGTCCTCTTGATGATCCCCGCGCTGGCGCTCTTCTACGGCGGCATGGTCCGCCGGAAGAACGTGCTCTCCACCTTGATGCACTCGCTGGCGGCGCTGCCGGTGCTCAGCATCGTGTGGGTGCTCTACGGCTACTCGTTCGCGTTCGGCTCGAGCCACGGCGGCATCATCGGTGGTTTCGACTTCATCGGCCTCCGCGGCACCGTCGGCACCTTGCACGATACCGTTCCGAGCTACGCGTTCATCGCGTTTCAAATGATGTTCGCGGCCATCACGCCGGCGCTCATCTCGGGCGCGGTGGCCGAGCGCATGAAGTTCTCGGCCTATGTCGTCTTCATCATCGCGTGGTCCACCCTCGTCTATGTTCCGGTCGCGCACTGGGTGTGGGCCACCGGCGGCTGGCTCTTCGAGCTGCACGCGCTCGACTTTGCCGGCGGCACCGTGGTGCACCTCACCGCGGGCGCCTCCGCGCTGGTCTGCGCGCTCGTCCTCGGGCCGCGCCTCAAGTACCCGCAAGAGCGTCCGCTGCCGCACAATTTGACCATGACCCTCACGGGCGCGGGCCTCCTTTGGTTCGGCTGGTTCGGCTTCAACGCCGGAAGCGCCCTCAAATCGACCCCGCTGGCCGCCCTCGCATTTCTCGTCACCCACCTCGGCGCGGCAGGCGGCGCGCTTGGCTGGCTCTTCGTGGAGTGGTGGCACCGCGGAAAGCCCACGGCCCTCGGCGTGGCCTCGGGGTTGGTCGCGGGCCTGGTGGCCATCACGCCGGCGGCGGGCTTCGTGGCGCCTTGGGCCGCCATCGTCATCGGCTTTGCGGCGGGGCTCGTCTGCTACCTCGGGGTGCTTGCAAAGTACAAATACGGCTACGACGACTCGCTCGATGCGTTCGGCGTTCACGGGGTCGGCGGCTTCACCGGTGCACTTCTCACCGGCGTCTTCGCGCAGACGGCGTACAATCCCGACGGGGCCGATGGGCTCCTGTTCGGCGAGGTGCGGCCCTTTCTGGTCCAGCTCGTCGCCTGCCTGGTGTCGGGCGTCTATGCGGCCGGGGTTACGTGGGTCTTGCTCAAGGTCATCGACCGAGCGATGGGCATCCGGGTCTCCGCGACCGACGAGCGCGAGGGTTTGGACAGCACCCAGCACGGAGAGGACGCATATGCGGGATAACGTTGCGAGAATGAAAGGGTCAGCCGTTGTGCGGGTGAAATTTGCCTCGGCCCCCAACAGGGGCGATTGCGGCTGACACACTCTAAGTTTGCGATACCCTTGCTCAATGGCAAACTGTGCGGAGGGAAACTGCAAGGATTACAGAAACGCAACAGCGTGCCCAGCATCGAACGGGTAAGCCATGACACAAATCATCCCGAACGGAGCGCCTACGTCTCTTCCGGTCCGGAGCGATCCGGTGCAGGGGCGAATTCTTATCATCGATGACGATCGCAGCATGTGCGAGATCCTCGACAGCGCGCTCAGACGGCGCGACTTCGAGGTGGCCTGGCGCACCTCGCCCGATGAAGGACTTCGTCTCCTCGGCGATCAAGACTTCGACGTAGTCGTGACCGACTTGAACATGCAAGGCATGAGCGGCGTGGACCTTTGCCGCCAAATTGCCGAGAACCGAGAGGACATTCCCGTGGTCGTGATGACCGCGTTCGGCAGCATGGAGACCGCCGTGGCGGCCATCCGCGCGGGCGCGTACGACTTCGTGACCAAGCCCTTCGAAATGGACGACATCGCGCTCACCTTGGAGCGCGCGCTTCGCCATCGCGCGCTCCGCGAAGAGGTCAAGCGCCTGCGCCGTGCCGTCGACGACTCGAGCAAGTTCGACGACATCATCGGCCAGAGCTCGGCCATGGAAAAAGCGTACGACTTGCTGGACCGGGTCGCCGACAGCGACACCACCGTGCTCATCACGGGGGAGAGCGGCACCGGCAAGGAGCTCGTCGCGCGCGCGCTCCACAAACGCAGCCCGCGCAATCGGGGCCCCTTCGTGGCCATCAACTGCGCGGCCATGCCCGAGACCCTGCTCGAGAGCGAACTGTTTGGCCACACGCGTGGCGCCTTCACCGATGCGCGCCAGGCCCGGCCCGGTCTGTTCGTCAAAGCGCAGGGCGGCACCTTGTTCCTCGACGAGATCGGCGAGATGCCGATGGGCATGCAAGCCAAGCTGCTACGCGCGCTGCAAGAGCGCACCGTGCGCCCCGTCGGCGGCGACGTCGAGGTCCCGTTCGACGCGCGCATCGTGGCGGCCACCAACCGTGATCTGGAGACCGAGGTCGAGGAGAAGCGCTTCCGCGAAGACCTCTTTTATCGAATCAACGTGGTGCGCATCAACGTGCCGCCGCTCCGCTCGCGCGGCAGCGACGTCCTCTTGCTCGCGCAGCACTTCATCGAGCGCTACTCCGCGGCCGGGCGCTCCAAGGTGAAAGGCATGTCGAGCGGCGCGGCCGACAAGCTTCTCAGCTACCCGTGGCCGGGCAATGTGCGCGAGCTGCAAAACTGCGTGGAGCGCGCCGTCGCCCTGGCTCGCTACGACCAAATCGGCGTCGACGATCTCCCCGAGAAGATCCGCGACTTCAAGTCGTCGCGCGTCATCGTGGAGACCGAGGATCCGTCGGAGCTGCTTCCGATGGACGAGGTGGAGCGCCGCTACATCTTGCGCGTGCTCGAGGCGGTCGGCGGCAACAAAACCATGGCCGCCCAAGTCTTGGGCTTCGACCGCCGGACCTTGTACCGCAAGCTCGAACGCTGCGGCGTGGCGGAAGGAAAAAAGGAAGCACGAGAATAGGCGCCACGAGCGCCGAGCGACGACGTAACCGGCCGGGCGACGAGAAGGTCGTGGCCCGGCCATGAAGAGTGGAACCCGAGCGGGCGCGCCCCCGCTCGGCCGATAGAGACGTTTTGGAACGGATGGGGCGAATCGCCACGCAACGCTCGCTAATAGGGAGTCGTTTGCGCAGTTTTTTTGCGGCACGTCGACTGCATCTCGGTCGCCGCAATGCGCGCCTCGTCAGCGAAATTAACGACTCGTCGTGCTGCCGAGTCTCGTAGGGAGAGAGACAGAGACAAGATAGAGAAGCTACGGGTCGGGCCGCCAAAGCGAGCGATCATCGCCGATGACGACGCCGATCACCGCCGCCTTTTGGCGAGCGTGATCCGCAGGGCAGGCTTCGAGGTGCTGGAAGCTCAAAACGGCGAAGAGCTGCTCGATATGTACGATGGACAGCACCCGCCGGATGTCATCGTGACCGATCTCATGATGCCCCGCGTATCGGGCTTTGGCGTGATCGAGAAGCTTCGCGATCTCGAGTCGAGCGTACCCATCGTGCTCGTCAGCGCCGTAGGCGACGACAACATGGACGTGCTCGCGCGCGACTTGGGCGCCGCCGCCATGGTGCACAAACCTTTCGACTTTGCGGTGCTTCGCGACCTCGTCGTTCGCATCGCCGGACAGGAAAATGGCACAGCCACTGCAAAGGCTGGATCTTGACTTCTTACGGTCACTTCGGGTCGTGAGTGTCTCGCATCACGCATCGCGCTCGTCGGGGGGAGAATGGAAGCGGTAGTCCGGCCATGAATCCGACCAGCGATCAAACAGTGAACGATACGGGCAAGGTACCTCCACCGGGCGCGGCGCCGCCTGCGGGGGCTGTTTTGCTCGAATCATCCGAGCCCGTGGCCGCGATCGAGCCCGAGATGGACGCCGCGCCCTCGGAGGCGCTCGATTCGCAAGATCCGCAGACGCTCGTTCTGGTGCTCAACGGTCTCATCGAGGTGACCCTCGATGGGGCGCGCATGTTCTCGCTCGCCGCTGGCGAGGCCTTGGATCCGGACTACAAGGCGCTCTTCGTGCAACACTCGCAGGAGCGCACGTACTTTGCGCGCGAGCTGCAAGCCCACGTGGTGCTGCTGGGCGGCACGCCCGAGAGCCAAGGCACGCTCGAAGGGGCGCTCTTGCAAGCGTGGATGAACGTCAAAACGGCGATGGCCGTTCGAGAAGATTATGCCGTGCTCCGCGAGGTCGAGCGCGCCGAGCAGAACGCGCGAAAGCGTTATGCGCGTGTGCTCACGCTCGACCTCGGGGGCGAGGTCAAAGCGTTGGTCGAACGTCAATATTCGGCCATCAGTCGATCGCACGATCGGGTGCGCGCGCTCCGGCAAAAGCACGCGCTTCGTTCTTGAACCGACTTTCAGAAAGGAGCCTCTCATGAAGTTCGCGAAAGTAATCAACGCCGTCTCGTCGGCCACCGATCATCTCGATACCGACTCTCTCCTGAGCCGCGTTGGACTCGCTCGCCGCAAGAGCACCTTCGAGCACGTGATGACCATCGTGGGCATCTTCGGCGCTGGAATGGTCGTCGGAGCGGGGGTGAGTATGCTCGCGAGCCCCGTGGCCCCCGCCGATGCCCGCAGGAAAATCGGCGAGGGCGTGCGCTCCGTGAAGAACGAGATCAACCAAGGCGTGCGCCACGCGCGGCAAGAGTTGAGCGAGCGCACCCACCACGCGGCGCGCGCCCTCGACGACGTCGCGCGCAACGGCGCCATCAAGACCACCTAAGTCGAAGGTCGCAAAATGCCTTCACCGCCACGCTAAACACTACGGTCCGGGCCCTGCGCCCGGCTCGCGGGGTCGCACGCGACCTCGACCGACTCGTTCAGGCGGGCGCGCGGTGAAACGTGCGCCTGTCTTTTTGGGTCGGTCGTGCGCGACCTCGACGCGATTCATTCACGCGGCGGGCGTACGGTACAACGTGCGCCTGTCGTTTTTGGGTCGGTCGTGCGCGACCTCGACCGACTCGTTCAGGCGGCAGGCGCGCGGTGAAACGTGCGCCTGTCGTTTTGGGTCGATGGTGCGCGACCTCGACGCGATTCATTCAGGCGGCAGGCGCGCGGTGAAACGTGCGCCTGTCGTTTGTGGGTCGGTCGTGCGCGACCTCGACGCGATTCATTCAGGCGGCAGGCGCGCGGTGAAACGTGCGCCTGTCGTTTGGGTCGGGGCGCACGCGACCTCGACGCGATTCATTCAGGCGGCAGGCGCGCGGTGAAACGTGCGCCTGTCGTTTGGATCGGGGCGCACGTCGACCTCGACGCGATTCAATTCAGGCGGCAGGCGCGCGGTGTGCGCCTGTCGTTCTGGATCGGGTCGCATGCGACACGACGCGGTTATTCACGCGGCAGGCGTACGGTAAAACGTGCGCCTGTCGTTTTTGGATTCGTATGTTGCAGGTTTTCGGCGCGTACGGTTCCCGTGTGCGCGTCGACGATTCCGCGGACGATGGCGAGGCCCAGCCCCGTCCCGCTCTTGGGTGCGTCGAGGCGCGAGAAGCGCTCGAAGATTTGTGCGATGGCGTTCTCGGGGACGCCCGGACCGTCGTCCTCTACGGTGAGCTCGACGTGGGTCTCCGTGGCCGTGAGCGCGACCCGCACCGTCTTTTTGGCGAAGCGAACGGCGTTCGAGAGCAGGTTGGTGAGGACCTGTACGAAGCGATCGCCGTCCACCACGGCTTCGACGGGTGCCTCGGGCGCTTCGACCGTGAGCTCGATGCTCGTCCCCGCGTCGATGCGGCGGATGTCGTCGGCCACCGAGCGAACCGGCGCGCGCAGATCGGCGCGGCGCTTCTTCAGCTCCACCCGGCCCGATTCCATGCGCCCCAGGAACACCAGGTTCGAGGCGAGGCGCGTGAGCCGCTCGACGCTGCGGCGGACAAGGGTGAGCAGGAATTTCTGCTCGTCGTTCAACTCACCCACGTCTTGGTGCGACAGCTCGTTGATGGCCCCCACGATGACGCCCAGCGGGGCGCGAATGTCGTGAGCCACCATGGAGAGGAGGTTCGTCTGCGAGCGCTGCAGGTGCGAGAGCTCCTCCACCTTGCGCGCCAGCTCCTTCTCCACCACCGTCTCCCCGCGCACAACCTCGGGCGCCGGCCCGCCGCCGCCGCCGGACATGCTCGAAGCGCTCGAAGCGCTCGAAGCGCTCGAAGCGCTGGTCGTGGGCAGCGACAGGATGACCGCGGCGCGAGGGTCCGCGACGCGGATTCGTTGCGCGAGGGCTTCGGGATCGTCCACGGTGGGGCCGAGGATGACGGTGGCGCCGTGATTGGATTTGACATGAGCTAGAAGCTCATCCACGGTTCCAGCTTCGACGATCTCATCGGCCCGGTCGCTCTCGGGCGAAAGTCGGAATTGAAAACAGAGAACCGTCACTGCAAATGGCTCATAACACGTAGACGATCGAAATGGCTAACCGTGTGCGGCGGCGCGCGCGTCTTATCGGAATTGTCGCCCTTCTCCTATTGCTTGCTGCGTTCGCCCGTCCTGGACTCGCGCACGTTCGTGCCGCCGCGCTGCTCGCGCGATTCGCCTCGGTGGAGGAGCCGAAGCCATGGCTGGCCCGCGCCTCTGCTTACGAGGTGAGCGAGCAGAGCGAATCGCTCGAAACCGATTCCGGCCCCACGCGCGCTCGGCTGTACTCTCCGCGCGGCATTGAAAATCCGCCCGCGCTGGTCGTCGTTCCAGGTGTGCACAGGCTCGGCGTCGACGAGCCGCGCCTTCAGCGCTTCGCGCGCGCCATCGCGGCCAGCGGTGTGGCGGTGCTCACCCCCGAGGTCAAAAGCCTCACCGAGTACCGCATCGAGCCTTTTGGCATTGCGACCATCGGCGCGGCGGCGTCGGCGCTCGCAAAGCGCCAGCACGTGGAGCGCGTCGGGGTCATGGGGATGAGCTTCGCGGGCGGCCTCGCGCTCTTGGCGGCTGCCGACGAGCGCTACCGATCCGGCATTGGGTTCGTGGTGGCGGTGGGCGCGCACGACGATCTGGCGCGCGTGGGCCGCTTCTTCGTGACCAACGCCATCCCCGATGCCGAAGGCCACACGGTCCAGATGCAAGCCCACGACTATGGCATCGCCGTGCTCATGTGCGATCACGCCGACGACTTCTTCCCCCCGGAGGACGCCGCCGAGGCCAAGGAGACGCTCCGCCGCTGGCTCTGGGGCGAGGAGAAGGAGGCCCGCGCGCGCGCCGCCAAGCTGCAGCCCGCGTCGCGGGAGAAGCTGGAGCAGCTCTTCGACAAGAAGACCGCCGCGCTCGCCCCCGAGATCTTGCGCGTGGTGGAGGCGCGCGGACCCGCGATGCGCGAGGTGTCGCCGCACGGTCGATTGGGCGCGCTGCACGTGCCCGTGTACCTTCTGCATGGCGCAGGCGACTCGGTGATCCCGCCGACCGAGACCGGCTGGCTCGCGAAGGAGGTGCCGCCCGCTTACCTGCGTACACAGCTGATTAGCCCCGCGGTTCAACACGTCGAACTACATGGGGAGCCGACCGCAGGCGAACGGTGGGCGCTGGTGCACTTCATGGCGCAGGTGCTCGAAGAAGCGCGGGACACGCGCTGATGTGACGAGAGCGTGAAGGAATGGGGTAGGCTTCGCGTCCATGTTCCCCGTTTCACCCGAGTTGGAGAAGTCGCTCAAGGCGATGCGCACAATCGTCGACGCCGACGTCATCCCGCTGGAGCGCGAGCTCGCACGTCGCAAGAGCTTTACGGCGTTGGAGCCGGAGCTCGCGTCGGTGCGGCGCAAGGTGAAGGAGCTCGGGCTCTGGGGACCGCAGATCCCGACGAAGCTCGGGGGCATGGGGCTCGGGCTGATGGAGCACGCTCGGGTCAGCGAGGAGCTGGGGCGCTCGCCGCTCGGCCACTACGTGTTCAACTGCCAAGCGCCCGACGCGGGCAACATGGAGATCCTCGAGCAGTTCGGGAACGACGAGCAGAAGAAGACGTACCTCGAGCCGCTCGCGCGCGGCGACATCCGAAGCTGTTTCGCCATGACGGAGCCGGACCTCCCGGGCTCCAACCCCACCTGGCTCGCCACCACCGCCACCAAGGACGGCGCTGACTACGTCATCAACGGTCGCAAGTGGTTCACGTCGTCGTGCGAGGGCGCCACGTTCGCCATCGTGATGGCGGTGACCAACCCCGACGCGGCGCCCCACGCGCGCGCGAGCCAGATCCTCGTGCCCACGTCGACCCCGGGGTTCCATCGGGTGCGCAACATCTCGGTGATGGGCGAGCCGGGCGATGGCTATGCGAGCCACGCGGAGGTCACCTTCGAGGGCTGTCGCGTGCCGCAGACGAACTTGCTCGGCATGGAGGGCGCGGGCTTCGGCATCGCGCAGGAGCGGCTCGGTCCCGGGCGCATCCACCACTGTATGCGCTGGATCGGCGTGTGCGAGCGCGCGTTCGATCTGATGTGCCAGCGCGCGGCCTCGCGCACCGTGGCGCCGGGCAAGCCGCTGGGCACCAAGCAAATCGTGCAAGCGTGGATCGCCGAGAGCCGCGCGGAGATTCAGGCCGGGCGCTTGATGGTGCTGCAAGCCGCTTGGAAGATGGAGCGCGAGGGCGCGTACGCCGCGCGCGAGGAGATCTCGCTCATCAAGTTCTATGTGGCCGGCGTTCTGCAAAACGTGATCGACCGCGCCGTTCAGGTTCACGGGGCGCTCGGGATGACCGACGATACGATCCTCGCGTACTTCTATCGGCACGAGCGCGCCGCGCGCATCTACGACGGCGCCGACGAAGTGCACAAGGTCGTGGTGGCCAAGCGCATTCTCAAGGGCTATGGCCTGGAGGTGGGCTCGTGACCGCCGCATCGCGAACGGGCGAGGACGGCGCCAAGCCCGTGCGCCCAGGCGAGGAGCTCGACCCGGAGAAGCTGGCGGCGTTTCTGCGCTCGCATCTGCCCGAGGGCACCTTGGCGGGCCCGCTGCAGATCCTGCAGTTCCCCGGAGGGCACTCGAACCTCACGTACTTGGTGAAGGCGGGCGATCGCGAGCTCGTCTTGCGGCGGCCGCCGTTCGGCAACCGCGTGAAGAGCGCGCACGACATGGGGCGCGAGTTCCGCATTCTCTCGAAGCTCTGTCCCTCGTATCCGGCGGCGCCGCGCCCGGTGGCCTACTCCGACGATGAATCGGTCTTGGGCGCGCCCTTCTACTTGATGGAGCGCGTGCGCGGCGTCGTTCTGCGGCGCACGGTCCCGCAGGGGATCACGCTGGACGCGCCCACCTTGCGGCGCGTCTGCGAATCGCTGGTGGACGCCTTGGTCGGGCTCCACGCGGTCGACTACACGGCGGCGGGCCTGGCCGATTTGGGAAAGCCTGCAAAATACATCGAACGCCAGGTGGCCGGCTGGACCAAGCGTTACCGCGACGCGCAGACGGACGAGGTCCCCGAGCTCGATCGCATCGCCGCGTGGCTCGCGGCGCGCACCGACGAGGCGGAGGCCGATCCCACGGGCACGGTCCGCGCGGCCATCGTTCACAACGATTACAAGTTCGACAATGTGGTGCTCGATCCCGAGGACATCGTTCGGGTGCGGGGGGTCCTCGACTGGGAGATGTCGACCTTGGGCGACCCGCTCATGGATCTGGGCACCACGTTGAGCTACTGGATCGAAGAGGGGGATCCCGACGAGCTGAAATGGCTCGCCTTCGGGCCGACGGTGCTGCCCGGTGCCCTCACGCGTCGCGAGGTCGCGGACCGCTATTTCGATAAGAGCGGCCGCGCACCACGCGACTTGCGCTTCTTCCTGGTATTTGCGCTCTTCAAGAACGCAGGCGTCCTGCAGCAGATCTATTGGCGCTACAAGCAGGGTTTGACCAAGGACGAGCGCTTCGCTTCGTTCAACGTGGCCGTGAAGCTCTTGGCCCAACGCGCCGAGGTTGCGCTCAACGAGGGTGTGTGACGATGCTAGCGGTGCTAGCGCATGCCGAGTCGTTTGAGACGGCGGAACAGGTTGCCGCGGTCCAGGTGCAGCATGCGGGCGGCGGCGGCCACGTTGCCTTGGCAGAGGTCCAACGTCGAACGCAGCACATGGCGTTCGGAGTCGTCGATGAGCGACTGATAGGAGCCCTTGCGCAGGCGTGCGCCCGTGGGGGCAGGCAGCGCGGGGGTTACGGCGTGGGTCACGGTTTCTTCCCACGAGCGCGCCTTCTGGGCGCGGCGCGAAGCCACGGCGCGTTCGACGGCCGGGCGCAACTCGTCGATGCCGACGGGTTTCTCGAGGAAGTCGCTAGCACCGAGACGCAGCGCTTCGACGGCGTGGGGGATCTTCCCTTGGCCGGAAACGAGAATCACGGCGAGAGGCAACGGTTGGGGAAGGCGCGCGAGAAACGCGAGCCCGGTTTCGTTGGGAAGCACGAGATCCAAAACCATCACGTCCGGCAAGAGCCGGCCGTTGGTAAGGATGTCCCACGCTTCGTCACCACTTCGTGCTTCGGTGACGACGTAGCCATCCATGCGAAGCGCGCGGCAGATACCACGGCGCACCGCAGGCTCGTCGTCAACCACCAGCACGCGCCCGCGAATTGAATCTTCGGCGAGTGGTTGTTGTTCGGAAGTAGGTTCGTTCAGCTCTGGCGAAACAGTATTTTCCATCACGGCGGTGTTGAACACGATAGCCAATACCATAGGTGCGCGGTACTGCGGAGGGGACCTTAGGCGTGCGATTTGGAGCTTACCGTCCTACCATCCGAAATCGCACGCCAACGCGTGCTCCACCTTGCGCTCGATTCTCTGCAAAAGCGCGGCCGCCGTGAGCCTCTGCAATTCGCTTTACGAGTGCAAGACCCAAACCCGAAGAGCGCGCGCTGGCCGCAGAGCTTCTTGGGTTTTTGTAAAAGGGTTCGAAGGCTTGGGATTCCTCTCCAGGCGCAAATCCCGGCCCATCGTCTTCGACGTCGAACGCCACCAAGTTTCCGTCTTGATGTACATGAAACATCGTAACCCCACCTGCATGCCGATCGGCATTCTCGAGCAAGTTGGTTACGGCCCGAGCCACCAACGTCGGATCTCCTCGGAATTGCAGGTGAGGCACATCGACGACCAGTTTTTCCGGGGCGACGCCCGTTCGCTCGATGGCTTCCTTGGCCACCTCGGTGGCATCCATCGTAACCGGTTTGATCGCCGCAAAATCGATTCGCGATCCAGCGAGCAAATCGCTTACCAGCGCATCGATGGCGACGATTTCGCGGTCCAACTCCTCGAGAGGAGATTTGGTGGCGGAGGACGAAGCGGGCGACGAAGAGGGCGAAGGCGCAGGCGGCGGGGACGAAACATCCGATGTTGGCCCGGCCGAGCATGCAGCGCCACGCGCAAATTCGATGAGCAGGCGCATGCGCGCCAGCGGCGTGCGAATTTCGTGCGAGACGGTGGCGAGAAGAGCGCGCTGATCGGCCAGCTGTTTCTCGATGCGTACCGCCATATCGTAAAGCGCTTCGGCCAGCAGTCCCATCTCGCCACGGTGGTGCAGCGGAATGCGAACGCGGCTCGAGAGCTGGCCGCGCCCGATGTCATCGGCCACGAGGGCGATTTGGTAAATGGGACGGGCCAGGCGCCGGGCGATGATGCCGGAGGCGGCCCAAAGGATGAACAGCCCCACGAAGAGCGGGCCAAGCGCAGACTTTCCGAAGGCGTGAAAGTCCCCGCAGAGGGTGACGGTGCCGAGCGCGTGGTTGCTCTCGTCCAGCACGGGGGCGTTGAAGGGGTGCTTGCACATCTTTCCGCTCCCATCGAGCACGTTGCCCGCGCTGTCCCGAAGCTCGACATGGAGCCCGAGATCGCGCGAGGTCGCTTGGGTGAGCTTGGTGCGTGCCTCCGGGTCGTTCCAGACCTCGGCGTAGCGATGGCCCAGGAACTTGCGCGCGCGATTGCCGTCGGCGCCCCAACCTTCGTCGCCGCCGAACACGTGGACGCAATATCCGACCACGATGGCGCTGATGACGATGGTCGCGCCGAACCACAAGAAGATGCGCCGCTGAAGTAGGAATTGAAATTTAACGCGATGAAACGGGTGCCGCAGCCCGAGAAAATTCGGGTCGAACGGGGGCCAGCGGCGCCGGTGGTGGCGCCTCACGCGAGATCCCTGGCGAGCACGTAACCCACGCCGCGCACCGTTTTGATGAGGCGCGGGGACTTGGGATCGTCGCCCAATTTTTGCCGCAAATGCGAGATGTGAACGTCGACCGTGCGGTCCCCGACCGTGACATCGCCGCGGCCTGCCTCGGCGAGCAGCGCTTCCCGCGCGACCACCCGGCCCGGACGTCGGGCGAGGGCGAGCAGAATGTCGAACTCGACGCCGGTGAGCTCCACCGGCTTTCCGGCAAAGGTCACTTGGCGACTGCCGACTTCGATGGCGACGTCGCCCACGCGGATGCGGTGATCGATGCAATCGGGGGCTGCGCGGCGGAGGACGGCGCGCAGCCGTGCGAGCAGCTCGCGGGGGCTGAATGGTTTTGGCACGTAATCGTCCGCGCCGATTTCGAGACCGACGACCCGATCGGTCTCGTCCCCCTTGGCGGTGAGCATCAGGACGGGGATGCGGTTCTTCTCGCGAATGCGGCGAAGGACCTCCAGTCCATCCATGCCGGGCATCATCACGTCGAGCAAGACGGCGTCGAAGGTGCCGGCGGCGAGCGCGGCGAGCCCCTGGGGGCCATCCGATACGGCGGTCACCGTGAAGCCATTTTGTTCCAGGTAGCTCGCGAGCAGCTCGTACAGGCGCACGTCATCGTCGATGAGTAGGACGCGGGTCGGCATGGGGGTCGTCACGACAGATTACGACAAGCTGGGTTACTGCGAATCAACGGCGGCACCGCGCTTGGAATCCCGCGCGGCGTCGGTGCAAATTTGCGCGATATGGCGCTCGAACGCTGCCCGGCGCGAGTGGCCGTGGCAATGGAGGCTCATGAAGCCGAGGCTGTATCCGCCGACGGCCCCCAGGGCGAGCAGAATGGCGAGAACCTTCTGTTTGGGATGCATGAGCGTGCCTCCTTAGTACCCAAAGCCGCGCGGGCCGTGCTGGAGCAGGTCGGCCAGCCGACCGCGTTGACGTTCATCGAGCGCCTCGTGAATCTTCGCAAACGCGTCGATCCCTGCGCGCCGCATCGTGTCGATGCCGTGCTCCACCCGGGCCGTGGCCCCGCCGAGGGCGACCTCGTCGAAGCTCTCCCCGCGCATGGCCGTGGCAACCTCGGTCCGCGCGCCGTGCATCTCCTCGCGAACCTTGTCGGCGGCCGCCCGCAGATCGTCGAACGCGGCGACAATCACCTTCTCCTGGCCGGGGGTGGTGTCGAGGCGCTCGAAGAGCCCGCGCAGGAAGAAGCGCTGTCCTTGGCGTCCGGCCCAGGCGCCCCAACCACCGTGGCGTCCGCGCCGGTCGCCCTCGGGGACATCGTCGTAGCTGCCGCCGCGCCATGCCTCGCCGTGCCAGCCGTGGCGGTAGTCGCCGGCGTGGTCGCCATGGCCCCAGGGCGATCCTCCCCCGTAGCCTCCCCATCCACCGCCGCCCCATGCGCTGCCGCCTCCCCATCCGCCGCCGAATCGGCCCGGGCCGCAATGGCCAAAGGCGAACGGGCCGCCGCCGCCGTATCGGGCTCGGCGGAGGACCTTTACCAGTCCGATCAAACAAAGCGTTCCAATGACGAAACCGATCATCTCCATCTCCTTCCGCGGGGCGATCCCGCGTCCAGGAGAGGGTCGGTCGGCTTCGTTAACGGGATCCTGCGGGAGGCGTTAAGAAACGTGAAGCGCCGGCGGCGGCCGGGGCGCGGCTCCCCACATCAACGCGAGGGCGGCGGGACGCTGCGGCGCGGGGGGTGGGTGGTTTCGCGCGTCAGTTCGAGCATGGTGGTGCGGAAGCCCAGGGAGGCGAAGAGCCTTTGCGCCTGCTCGTTCTGGGTGGCCGTGTACAGCACGATGCGCGGGATGCCCAGGTCCTCCAGGTGCCGAATCGTCTCGTGCATCAGCCTGCGCGCCAGGCCGTGGCGGCGTTCTTCCTCGGCCACGAACACGTCGTGGATCATGCCGCAGCGGTCGAGCAGGGCGTTCCAGTTGCGCGGCTCGACGCGGGAGTACGTGTAGCCGACCACGTGGGGGCGTCGCGTGTCCTCGGGCTTCTCCGGCTCCCGGAGCGCAACGAGGATGACGACATCGCCCGAGCGCATCTCGCCTTTGAGGTAGTGCCGGTAGCCTTCCTCCACCCTGGGCACCTGCATGAACCGCAGCGGGTCGAGCCCGTGATGGTACCGAACGAGCTGGGCGGCGAGGGCGGCGACCCCCGCGATGTCTTCGTCGAGGGCGGGCCGGATGATCACCATGCGGGGAAGTGTACCACCCGGCGCTTCGAGCTGCGTTCCGACCGTTACGCGCTGGGGACCGTCTTGGCCGCGCGGTTGGCGATGGGGGCGCGGTCGCGGACCTTCAGCGGCGGGGTGTGCAGATCCCAGACGATGCCGAGCGCGGCGAGGATGCGCAGCACATAGTACGACACGTCGATCTCCCACCAGTAGAAGCCCTGGTTGACGGCCTTCGGGTAGTAGTGGTGGTTGTTGTGCCAGCCTTCGCCCAGGGTGATCAGGGCCAGGAGCAAGCTATTGCGGCTATCGTCGGTGGTGGCATAGCGGCGCCGCCCGATCCAATGCGCCAGCGAGTTGATCGTGAAGGTGCCGTGCCAGAGCAGGGTCGTCGACACGAAGAAACCCCAGACGAGCCCCCACGAGCCGCCCACGAGAAAGAGCCCCACGGCAAACGCCGTGATCGGCACCAGGTGGAAGCGATTGAGCCAGACGAGCTCGGGGTACGCACGAAAATCGCGAATTTGGTCCCACTCCGTCTCGTCGTACTTCTTCGCGAGGATCCACCCCACGTGCGACCAGAAGAAGCCTTGCAGCTTGCGCGAGTGGATGTCGCCCGGCTTGTCCGAAAACTTATGGTGCAACCGGTGGTGCGCTGCCCACCAGAGCACCCCTTTTTGCACGCTCAACGTCCCAATGAGCGCCAGCACGAACTGAAACACCCGACCCGTCTTGTACGTCCGGTGCGCAAAATACCGGTGATTCCCCGCCGTAATACCGAACATCCGCAGGTAATACAGCCCGACCGCCAGCGCAAATCCGCTCCACGACCATCCGAGCATCGCCACGCCCACCACCGCCGCGATGTGGACGAAGAAAAACGGCGCGCTGGTAAGCCACGAAATCCGGGTAAGCGAAGGATCGTCGGACGATTCGGCGACGGACGCCGGCTGGCCGGTCGTCGGAAGATCGAGCTCGGAAGCTTGGAGCGACATGCCGCCACCATACGGTGCGCTCTGTCACGAATCGGTCATCTGCTCATCATTCTTCGACGACGAGGGGCCCAGAAACCTTCGACGAGGCGCGTAAAAACCCGCGACGAGGAAGGTAGGGGCCCTCGACGGCCGCTTCCGGAGGTCTACACGCTGCGCAGCAACTGCACGCTGAACAGGTTTTGGGCGTCCGTCCAGACGCGCTCCACGCGGAAGCCGCTGCGCGACGCGATGTCGGCCATGCTCTCGCGGCTGAATTTGTACGAGTGCTCGGTGGTGATGGACTCGCCCTCGCGGAAGGCGATGGGGACGTCGCCCACGTGGACGGTCTGGTTGCACGTGCTGATCAAGTGCATCTCGATGCGACGATCGGTCACGTTGTAGAAGGCGCGGTGGCGGAAGTGGTCGAGCGCGAAATCTCCGCCGAGCTCGCGGTTGATGCGCGCCAGTACGTTGAGGTTGAACGCGGCGGTGACGCCTGCGTGATCGTTGTAGGCCGGCTCCAGGATGGAGCGGTCCTTGTGGAGATCGGCGCCGACCAGCAGGCCGCACGGGCCGCGCGCGAGGGAGCGCAGGTGGGAGAGGAAGGTGACGGCTTCCTGCGGCGAGAGGTTGCCGATCGTGGAGCCGGGGAAATAGAAGACCAGGTTTTGCGTCGGGCGCCGGGCGCGCGGGATGTCGAAGTCTTTCGTGTAGTCTGCACATACCGGGAGCACTTCGAGGCCGCGGTCGGCGTAGGCGTCGAGCAGGAGCGCCGCGGAGGCGATGAGGTGCTCGCGCGCGATGTCGATGGGGACGTAGGCCGCCGGATCGTCGAGGTAGTCCAGCACGAGGCGCGTTTTGTTGCCGCTGCCGCTCCCGAGCTCGATGAGCAGCGGGCGCGGTCCCAGCTCGCGCGCGATCTCCCTCGTGTATTGGCTCAGGATCGCGAGCTCGGTGCGCGTGGGGTAATACTCGGGCAGCTCGCAGATGTCGTCGAAGAGGCGGGAGCCACGCTCGTCGTAGAAGAATTTACAGGGTATGGCCTTCTTTGGCTGCGCGAGGCCGCGAAGGACCTCCGTGCGGAAGGAGTCTTCGCGGGTGGGTGCGTAGTCGTAGAGCGTGAACGGGCCGATGCTCGTTTTCTTCATCATGGCGGCGGTTCTCCGGCTGCTCGTCGCGCAGCGAGGTTGCGGGGCTCGGATATTCGGAAAGCGAAAAGCAAAAAGGCGTTAGACCGAATCTCCGATTCCGGACGGTCGTGCGGACGCGTCTCTTCCATCTCTCGCGTCTCGGGCGTCTCGTGCGTCCTTCGCAAGACGGATGCCGGTCATCTGCCAGCGCGCGCCGGGCGGGAAGAAATTGCGGTACGTGCGCCGCAAATGGTTCGCGGGCGAGAAACAGGAACCCCCGCGAAGGACCATCTGATTGCACATGAATTTTCCGTTGTATTCACCGAGCGCCCCCGCCAGCGGACGAAAGCCCGGATACGCAGCGTACGCGCTCCCCGTCCACTCCCAGACGTCGCCAAACATTTGCCGGAGCACACCGCGCGGCGCGCTCGACGTGCCAGATGCGCCCGCCGCGCCTGCCGCGCCCGACGAAAGAGCGCGCGGACGGAGAAGGCCGCTCTCGACGAAATTGCCCTCGATGGGACAGCGCTCCGATGCCACCTCCCACTCGGCCTCGGTGGGAAGGCGCGCGCCCGCCCATGTGGCGTAGGCGTACGCTTCGTAGAGGCTCACGTGCGCCACCGGACGGCGCGGATCGATGGGCTGAAGACCGTGAAGCGAAAAAGCGTGGTACGTGCCATCGTGCTTCTCCCAATAGAGCGGCGCCTCCCATTGCTCGGCGCGGCGCGCGGCCCATCCATCGGAGAGCCAGAGCTCCGGGCGCTCGTAGCCGCCGTCCTCGATGAAATCGATGTACTCACCGCACGTGACGAGGCGGGACGCCAAGGAGAATGCGGGCACGAAGAGGCGATGGCGTGGCGTTTCGTTGTCGAACGAGAAAGACGTGGTGCCGTCGGCGGCGGGGCCGTGGCCGATGGTGCGCAGCCCTTCCGGCGCCGAAATCCACTCGAGCGGAGGGAGATCGCTCGGCCCGACCGCGGAGTCTGCCGGCCGCGCCGCGCGCGATTCGGGGGCATCGACGTAACGAGGCCGCAGTGGGTTTTGAGATAGGACGTGCTGAATGTCCGTCAAGAGGAGCTCTTGATGCTGCTGCTCGTGATGGAGCCCGAGCTCCACCACCGAGGCGATGTCGCCGTCGAGATCGCGCGCGAGCAAATGACCCATCTCCTCGTCGATGGCGCGGCGGTATGCGTACACCTCTTCGAGCGTGGGGCGGCTCATGAGACCGCGGTTCGCCCTTGGAGTTCGCTCGCCCACCGCCTCGTAGTACGAGTTGAAGAGGACGCCGTAACGCGGATCGAACGGCGTCCGCGAAGGTTTTGCACGCGCGAGCACGAACGTCTCGAAGAACCACGTGGTGTGCGCGAGGTGCCACTTGGTGGGGCTCGCGTCGGGCATCGATTGCACGGTGCAATCTTCGGGTCCCAACGGAGCGGCGAGGGACGTGGTGGCCGCGCGCACGTCACCGTAACGCGTGGCGAGGGCGGAGCGCGAAGCTCGAACGGCAAGCATGGGAGAAGGGTGTTTCTCGTGGGTTCGCGGATCGTTCGCGTGGAGGTGCAGCGCGCGTTCGGTCATGTCGGTCGGCCCTTGTGCGAAGTCGGGTGGGAGTCGCCGGCAGCGACGTTGGCGCTTCGAACGCGCCCGGTGAGCTACGAGGGTTAGGGCAAACCGGGTGAACCGGCTAGGGCAAATGGCCGACCGATTCGCGATCGTCGTCGGTCGACGGAGCCGTTGGAATCTCGGCTTCGACCTCGCCGTCGGTGCGATCGGTGCGCGCGACGTCTTCGGGCCCCGTGCTGGTGGGGCCTTCGGAGGACTCCGCGAAGTCGAAGGGAAAGCTCTCGATCACCTGGCGCTCGAGCGAGTCTTCTTCGCCGCGATCGGCCGTATCGGCGCTGGGATACGGCCGCGGGCCGCTATGCGCGTTCGTGGCTCGTTCCGTTGTTGGACTCATTGTCCACCTCGTCCACCAAGACCTCGATGAATCGCCTCACGTGGCCGCGCGCCATTTCGCTCGCGAGCACCCCTCCGGTTGCTAGGAGCACCGTGCGCAAGAGTCGAGAGCCTACGATGGCGCCCACCCCGAAACCAATCCCCGCGGCCACGCCGAGCGTGCGGTAAGGGTTCGCTTTTACTTCCCTTTCGACGATCTCCGGCAGCTCCCGTGCGAAGCTCGAGATCTTATCGGGCGAAATCTTGCTCGCGATCTTGCGCAGACTGCTTTCGACTTCCGCGGCACCGTTGGCTTCTCGAATTTCCATGAGACGGCGCAATGCAAGCCTCGCACCCCGCCATGCTTCTGCATGCAGGACCCCGCGGCGGGATCGTCACGGCGCCGCGTGGGTCCTGGTGCATCTACGGAAGAGCCCCTTTTTGCCTCGCGAGGCAAAGTGGCATGGCTGGGCTATTTGGATGGCGACGTCGATGGCTACTGCCACTCGGTTTTTTGAACCACGGGCAACTGCAACGCGCGCTCGCGCTCCAGATCGAGGTTGCCCACGTGGAGGCTGAGCGGCATCTCCACCCATTTGTAAATCGACTGCGTGAACAGGCGGCCGAACTTCTTCGCCCAGGCTTCGAGCTGCGTGGGGTTCTCCTCCGGGAAGATGGACTCGAGCGCGGAGGCGACCTCGGGCAGGTTCATCTTTTCGCCGGCGTAGAGGGCGAAGCAGGCGTCGAGGACGGGGAACGGCATGAGATCGCGCTCGTCCTCCATGTCGTCGGCAAGCTCGGCGCTGGCCGGTTTTTTCAAGGTGAGTCGGATGGCCTCGGAGCCGGTGGTCTCCAGCAGGTAGTCGAGCAAGTAGTTCACCACGGTCTTGGGCACGTTGGCGATGACCGAGAGCGCGCCCTCCATGTCGCCGCCGATGGTGGTGTAGCCCACGGCCTTCTCGCTCATGTTGCTCGTCTGCAAGAAGAGCCCGGAGGCGCTGTTCGACCAGCTCCACATGCGCTCGGCCCGAAGCCGCGCCTGAATGTTCTGGCGGGTGAGCGCGGTCACCGTCTCGCCGGGCTGCAGCAAGCCCTTGGCCGCCTCGAGCTCGCGCTCGAACGCGTCGTCGATGTCGCTCACCACCAAGGGAACGCCGAGCTCGCGGGCGGTCACCTCGGCCGCCGAGCGCGTCTCGGCCGACGAGTAGCGGGTCGGCATGAAGAAGGCGCGCAGGACCTCGGCCACGCGCTTCTTCACGGCATGGTCGCCCTCGTGCGCATGACGGCGCAAGAGCCAGCGGTGCGCGAGCATGAGACAGAGCAAGCTGTCGCGCCCGCCGGAGAGCGCCACGCCGATGGTCTTGAAGGCGCCCGTCTTCTCGAAGTAGTCGCCCACGCCGAGGGCCAGGGCATCGAGCAGATCTTCGCAGAAGTCCGCGCGCGGCGAGCGGGGTTCGGACGGCTCGGGGAGAAAGAAGCTCTTGTGCGCAGGCCCCGGGTACCGAAGCTCGTTTCGCCCGCGGGTGGGCACGCTCACCACGACGCGCCGGACCTTGCCGACGTTGGCCGCTTCGAACGTCTCTTGGTCCATGCGCCAGGTGGTGTTCTCCGCGCGCAGCCGGCGCGTGCGGTCGAGATCGACGGTCACGCAGGTGATGCCCTCGCGGTAGCGCGGCGCGTAGTGGAGCATGCGCCCGTTCTGCGCCACATAGCCGCCGCCGTCGTAGATGAGGCCATCGTTGGCCCCGACCAGCGCCGCGTAGACCACGGTGCATTGGTTGTCCGAGGAGCGCGTGCTGATGATCTCGCGCCGCGTGCCCTCGACCCCCAGGCGGAAGGGCGACGCCGAGACGTTCACCATGATCTCCGCGCCCGCGTAGCAGCGGCGGCGCATGGGGCCGTCGGGCGACCAGATGTCCTCGCACACCTCGAGGCCGATGGTGCCAAAGTCCATCTCGAAGACCAGATCGCCAAAGGGGACCGTGCCGGTGCCTGTGGACGGCAGATCGTCGTAGAGGCCCGGCGTGCCCCGCGCGAGCGTGCGGTTCTCGTAGAAGACGCCGTAGGTGGGGAGCTTCTCCTTTGGCACCATGCCGTGCACTTGCCCGCCGTGCACCAGCGCCGCCACGCTGTAGAGATGGCTCCCGCGCGCCACCGTGAGGCCCAGCACCGAGGCGGTGCCGAGCGCGCGCGTCTCGTGGGCGAAGCGATCGAGCTCGCGCCGCTGCGCGTCGATGAACGAGCGCCATTGGACCAAATCTTCCTGCATGTAGCCGCCAATCAGCTGCTCCGGCAAGGCGAGCAAGGTGGCCCCTTCGCCCGCGGCAGCGTGGGCCAGCTCGATGGCACGATCCACGTTGCTCTTCACCGCGCCCACCGTCGTATTGGCGTTCCCTATCGCAATTCGAACGAGTCTCATGAAAGATGCGCCCTTACCTTACGTGTCCCGAGGGAAAATCGACCATCATACCGCATTTCTAGGGGCGGTGCGTGTGTCAAGCCACATTACAAACCGCGTTTGCACAACATCCCGAGCGTTCGCGCTCGACTTTCGTTCGTAGAAAACTTATCTATCGGCTCGATTTCGTTGGGCACGTTGGGTTCGATGGTCGAAGTTCAAGCCCGAGCGAAGTTGGAACAGAGAGACAGCAGATGGCAACTGGAACTGTGAAGTGGTTCAACGAGGCGAAGGGGTTCGGATTCATCAAGCAGGACAACGGAGGCGACGACGTTTTCTGCCACTACAGCGCCATCCAGGCATCGGGCTTCCGCACTCTGGCCGAGGGCCAGCCGGTGGAGTTCGAAGTGAAGCAAGGACCAAAGGGCCTGCTCGCCGAGAACGTTCGCGTCCTCGGAGCTTGATTCTCGGTTCGCAATCGGCGGAATCGTCGAACCAGCGAAAATAAGCGAAAGCGGAGCGCGCTTCTTTGAAAGCGAGCCCCGCTTTTGCTTTTTGTAGCTCGAATACGCTTCTAACTCAGCCGTAAGCCGGCGGGATTGTTGTTTATTTGACTCCGAGCAGCTCGACCTCGAAGAGCAGGGTCGCGTTGGGAGGAATGGCGCCAGGGAAGCCGCGGGACCCGTACCCGAGCTCCGGCGGGATGGTCAGCTTGCGCACGCCGCCGATCTTCATGCCCTTCACGCCTTGATCCCAGCCCTTGATGACCTGACCGCCGCCCAGCTTGAAGGAGAACCCTTGGCCGCGATCGCGCGAGCTGTCGAACTTCTTGCCGTCGGTCAAGGTGCCGACGTAGTGCACGGTCACGTTCGCGCCGTCGGTTGCCTCGGCTCCATCGCCGATCTTCACGTCTTCGATTCCGAGTTGGTCTGCCATCGCAGGCTCCTTTCGTGGAAGGCGGCATGGGTGCCTCGCTCCGCGCCCAACGTCAAGATGTGAATCCGGTTCGGCTCGTTGCGTTAGGCCCCTGCTTGCGTTCGCGGCGGCTCTGCTCATAATGGGCACCGTTAAATGACCGGTTCCTCAGGCTCGGCGTCGCGTCCATCCATCGGGACGGGGCTCGACGCGGCTCCCCCGTCGGAACGGCCCCCCAGCCGTCCGCGTCCAGCGTCACGCAGCATCCACTCGCTGGCCGATATCGGTCTTCTCGACAAGGAGCACCCCGAGAAGACCGTTTCGGTGCGCGCGCTGACCCTCGCCGCGCTCGGCGTCGTCTTCGGCGACATCGGCACCAGCCCCCTCTACACGTTGCGGGAGTGCGTGCACGCGGCCGAGCGGGGAGGTCCGCCCACGCAAGAGGGCATCCTGGGGCTCCTGTCGCTCATGTTTTGGTCCCTCACCATGGTGGTGGCCGTGAAGTACCTCGGCTTCATCATGCGGGCCGACAACCATGGCGAAGGGGGGATCCTGGCGCTGCTCGCCCTGGTGCCCGAGAAGCTTCGTGCGCCGTCGGGGCACAGGCTCGGATGGGTGGCGGTGCTGGTGCTCGTGGGCGCCGCGCTGCTTTACGGCGATGGCATCATCACGCCGTCCATCAGTGTGCTCAGCGCGGTCGAGGGGCTCGAGCTCGCCGCCCACTCGCTCAAGCCGGCGGTGGTGCCCATCACGTGCGCGATCCTGATCGGTCTCTTCTACATTCAGCGCCGCGGCACCGCCGACGTGGGGCGCTTCTTCGGCCCCATCATGTTGCTCTGGTTCGGCACCCTGTTCGTCCTGGGGGTGATTCACATCGTGCAGAACCCCACCGTGCTCTGGGCCCTCTCGCCCATTCACGCCGTTCGGTTCTTCGTCCAGCACAGTTGGCACGGATTTCTGACCCTGGGCGCGGTCGTTCTGTGCGTCACCGGCGGTGAAGCCCTCTACGCCGACATGGGCCACTTCGGCGCCCGCCCGATCCGGCTGGCGTGGTCGCTGTTCGCCATGCCGAGCTTGGTCATCAACTACTTCGGGCAGGGCGCGCTGGTGCTCGCGCACCCCGAGGCGCTGGCCAATCCGTTCTTCTCGCAGGTCCCTTCCGGCCCGCTCACCTATGCGCTGGTGGTGCTGGCGGCGATGGCCTCGGTCATCGCGTCGCAAGCGATGATCTCGGGCGCCTATTCGCTCACGCATCAAGCGGTGCAGCTCGGGTACTTTCCGCGCGTCACCGTCAAGCACACGTCGCACGAGACCGAGGGGCAGATTTACATCCCGCAGATCAACTGGGGCCTCATGGTGACGTGCCTCATCGTGGTCCTGCAGTTTCAGAAATCCTCGGCGCTGGCGGCGGCCTACGGGATGGCGGTCACCGGATCGATGACCATCACGTCCATCGTGTACTACGTGGTGGTGCGCCGCACGTGGGGCTGGTCGCGATGGAAGGCCGTGCCGCTCCTGGTGCTGTTTCTCTGCTTCGACATCCCGTTCTTCTCGTCCAGCATCCTGAAGTTCTTCGAAGGCGGTTACATCCCGGTCCTGATCGGCGCCTCGATTTTCGCGGTGATGATCACGTGGAAGAAGGGGCGAAGCCTGCTCGCCGAGTACATCGTGAAGCGCTCGCCGCCCATGGATGAATTCCTCGCGGGGCTCCACCAACGTCTGTTCGCGCGCATCCCCGGCACGGCCATCTTCATGGCCTCCAACTCGGGCCGCGTCCCGCCGATCCTCTTCCACCACGCGCAACGCATCCGCGTGCTCCACGACACGGTCATCCTGCTCACGGTGGTGACCGAGCACGTGCCCGTGGCCGACGAGGAGCGCCGCCTCGAGGTGCAGGATCTCGGCGAGGGCTTCTACCGCGTCATCGCCCGCTGTGGCTTCATGGAGGCGCCGAACGTGCCTCAAATTTTGCTCGAAGCATCGAGCCTCTGCGGCGTTCCCATCGACTTCAGCCACATGACCTATTACGTGGGCCGCGAGACCTTCCTCGCCAGCGGCGGCGGCAAGATGGGGCGCTGGAGCGAGATGCTCTTCGCCTTCCTCTCGCGCAACGCCCAACCGGCGACCCGCTACTTCGGCATCCCGCACGACCACGTCGTGGAGCTGGGCACGCAGATCGATCTGTAACGAAGCTCGCGCTACTTGTCCGAAGCTCGCGGCTTTGCGCGCGGCTTGGTCTTGGGAGCCATCTTGGGCGAGCTGTTGACGGCTGCGATGTTCGGCGCCGTGGCCGCGGTGGGCACGGCCATGTCGGCCAACGGTGCAGACGTGATGGTCGGGGGCGTTGCCATCGTGGCGACCGGCGCCGTTGCCGTGGCGTCGCGGGGTTCCACCGTGGTGGGCGGCGGGCTCGTCACCCCGACAGGTGAAGCGGGTGATATTTGCGACGGAGCAGGTGCGCTCGAGCGGTAGTGAGCGATGCCGTAGAGGCCCGCGAGCGCCACGGCCGCGAGGGCGACGGCGCTGGCGATGGCCATGCGTGAGCCGATGGGCGCATCCACGCGATCCGTGGTGGCGGAGCGCGAGGAGGCTTTGAGCGTTTCGGTCGCGGGTTGGACCCCAGCCATCGGCAGAAAGCCCACCGAGCCGCCGTCGATGGCCGGGTGCTGCTGCGAGTCGGTGACCGCCGCGCGGTTCTTGGCCGTCTCGGTGACGCCCTTCACGCGCTCCACCATGATTTGCGCGTGGCCCGCGGAGCCGAAGGGCCCGAGCGCCGCCGCCAGCTCCGCGACGTTCTCGAAGCGCTTCTTGGCGTCTTTTTCGAGGCAGCGCAGGATTACCCGCTCCAGCCCCGGGGGCGCGTCGGGCACGTCTTCCGAGAGCCTTCGCGGTGCGCCTTGTTTGATCAGCTGCTGCAGCTCGGAGAGATCCTCGGAGTCGAACGGCGGGCGGCCGGCGATGAGCTCGTGCAGGATCGCGCCCATCGACCAAATGTCGGAGCGGTAGTCCACTTGCCCGGCGGCCAGCAGCTGCTCGGGCGACATGTAGTGCGGCGTTCCGAACGAGGAGCGACGGCGTGTGAGCTCCACGCCACCCACCTTGGAGATGCCGAAGTCGAGCAGCTTGATGATCGGCTTGCCATCGGAGCGCTGCGCGAGAAACAAGTTGGCCGGCTTCAGATCGCGGTGCACCACGCTCAGCCCGTGGGCCTCCGCCAGCGCCTCACACGCTTCCAGCATGTAATCGACGGCGGTCTCTTGTGGCAGCGGCCCCTGATCGGCCAGCAATGTCTCGAGATCGTGGCCCTCGAGGAACTCCATCACCAAGCACGGCGCCCCATCGTCCAAGGCCCCGACGTCGTGCACGCGCGCGACGTGCTCGCTCTTGATCTTCACCGCCGCGCGCGCTTCACGCCGAAAGCGGGCGACCACCTCTTCATTCGCGCGATAGCGGGGCAGCAGGATCTTCAACGCGACACGGTGGTCGAGCTCGATGTGCCGAGCTGCCACCACGACGGCCATACCGCCCACGCCGAGGACCGCCTCGACGCAGTACTTTCCCGCTAGGATTTCACCCGGATGCGGGAGCCCTAGCGCGCGTCCGGAGGGCGTTTGTTCCGCGTTGGTCATCAATATTTTTCCTCGAGCCGCGCGCTCATCGACGCACTCGTCCTTCTTCTTGTCCTTCTTCTCTCTCCACGTCCATCACCCGTCCAGCAAGCCCGCCACGTCCCGGACGTCGCCGGAGGCCATGCCCCACCATCCTGCGCGCCTTCATCGTTTTTGGGGCATTTAATTAGGTACATGCCGCGTCGGTCAAGGCAAGCAGGGGCGCGCAGCTACCACAGATACCACCCGCGGATCTTTCCAACGGGGGAGGCGTCGAGAACTGCGACAGCACCAACGGTGACGTACGCGCGACGGACCACGCCGCGATGACCGGGGGAGAAGGCGGCCGCAGAGGGAAGGCAGGTGCGCGTGCGGGGGAAGGTGCGGCCCGTTGTCGTCGACATGCGGCCCCGGGTCCGCGATCGAGTGACCGCCTCTGTAGCAAATGACATCGGCCCTCAGCTTTTTTGCCGCACTTTTCGGAGCTTGCGCCGACGTTCGTACATCGTCCGACAATCCCTGCGGCGATCTCTCTTGGTTGCGCTCGGATGGAGGTCTTCCCTGGGTCGGAAGCGGTCCGCTTTGGGCACGAGCGTTGCTCAGTACAACCCCCGGGGGAGCCATGACACTGAACGAAATCCATCGCAGTTCGGTCGTGTCCCTTTGCCCGGGCACCATGATCACGCCGAATGTGCGGCTGGTGCGCCAGATCGGCGAAGGTGGCATGGCCAGCGTGTGGCTCGCCCATCATGTTGGGCTCGACACCCAGGTGGCGGTCAAACTGATGTCGCCGGCCTTGGCCTGTCATCAAGCCGCCGTGGAGCGCTTTACGCGAGAGGCGAGGTCGGCCGCGCGCATTCACCATCCGAACGTGGTGCAGATTCTGGACTACGGCGTTCCGTCGGAGCCCAACGGGCTTCCGTACATCGTGATGGAGTACCTCGAGGGGACCGATCTCGAGACCCGCATCCATCTGCGCGGGCGACTGAGTCTCGAGGAGACGGCGAGCATCGTGGTGCAGACCACGCGCGCGCTCGACAAGGCGCACGAGCTTCGCATCGTTCACCGCGATATCAAGCCGGAGAACATCTTCCTCACCAGCGACGGCGAAGAGGTCTTCGTCAAGGTGCTCGACTTCGGCATCGCCAAGCTGCTGGGGCGCGGTGACGTGAGCGTCACCAACACCGGCGCGACCCTCGGCACGCCCACGTACATGAGCCCGGAGCAGATGCTCAGCGCCAAGAACGTGGACTACCGCTGCGATCTCTGGGCGCTGGCGGTGGTCACCTACGAGATGCTCACCGGCCGCAAGCCCTTCGCCGGCGAGACGTACGGCGCCGTCTGCCTCGCGGTGAACCGCGGCAAATTCCGGCCGCCGAGCCGCTATCGCCGCGACATTCCGGGGGCGCTCGACGAGTGGTTCACGAAGGCGCTGTCGCGCGATCCCAAGAAGCGTTTCCGCTCGGCGCGCGAAATGGGCGAAGCGTTCCTGACGGCGATGGGGGTGCAGCCGCGCATCTCGCGCTTCGGTCTGAGCTCGTCGTGGCGGGGGTCGCTGATGGCCTCCTACGTGACGCGCCACACGGGCGAAAAAGGCATCAAGCGCTCCTCGCGCATCATTCCCATGGTCGCCGCCGCCGCCCTCTTCGCCGGGGCGCTCCTCGCCGTGACCTTTGCGCGTCCCTGGTGGCGCAACTCGCTCAACACGGCGGCCGCCGCGCCGGTGACGGCCAATGTCGGCGGCGCCATGAAGGCGCATCCGCCCGAGCGGGTGACCGGGCCTCCGCCCGTTCGCGAGGAGCTCGCGGCCAAGGCGGCGGCGTCTGCGACGGGCAGCGGCTCGTCCGCGCCGGGCGCGGGCAGCGGCTCGTCGGCGACGAACGGAACATCGGCAACGGCCGGCACGCCGTCATCGGCTGGCGGATCGCGCGGCGGTGCGAGCACCTCTGCGGCGCCGACCCCGCCCGCGAGCAACCCGCCTCCGCCCACCGGGCGCACGGCGAACAAAGATCCGAACACCGTGATCGAGCTCGGACCGAACGACGCAGTGGCCAAAGCCGAAACGGTGAAGCCGCGCGCAAAGGTGGCCAAGAAGAACACCAAGCCCGCCGGCGAATCCGCCGACGGCACCGAAACGTCGGTCGATCAAACCGCCGAAGACTTGGGCAGCAGCATCGACACCTCGCCCCCACCGGCGATCCACATCGAGCCGCCCTCGAGCAGCTAGGCGAAGGGCTTTGCCGGGGGGCTCTACACCGTCAAAGACCTTTCGCCGTGCGTCATGAGAGCGAGGGGGCTCTGCCCTCTCGAAACCTTTGACGTGCGTCGTGAGGGCGGGGTCCTAGGAGGCTTTGCCGCCTGGGCGAGGGGGCTCTGCCTCTCAAAACCTTTCAACGTGCGTCATGAGAGCGGGGGCCGAAGGGCCTTTGCGGCCTAGGCGAGGGGCTCTGCCTCTCAAAACCTTTTAACGTGCGTCATGAAAGCGGGGCCGAAGGGCCTTTGCCGTCTGGGCGAGGGGGCTCTGCCCTCTCGAAACCATCAAACCTGCGGTAGCGGCAATGTCGCCTCGCGTGGCTCCTCGTGGTCTGCCTTTGGCGGGGACAATTGAACGTCGAGGCGCGGGTTGCCGTGGTAGCGGCCGCCGTCGAGCTGGCGCAGAAAGTCGATGAGCGCTTCGCGGATTTCGCAGCGGAGATCGAAGGCGCGGCTGGCGCTCGCGGCGGAGACGAGGCAGCGCAAAACCATGCGGCGGTCGGTGGAGTCGGTCACCTGGAGCAGGCACAGTCGCTGATCCCAATTGGGGCTCCCTTCGCAGATGCGCCGGAGCTCGACACGCAATCGGTCGATGGGGGTCGCAAAGTCGACGTGGAGGAACACCGTCCCTAGGATTTCGGTGGAGTTGCGGCTCCAGTTTTCGAAGGGCTGCTCGAGGAAACGGGTCATCGGCACCACCAGGCGCCGCTCGTCCCAGAGCCGGACGACCACATAGGTCAAATTGATTTCTTCGATGTGCCCCATTTCCTTCTCGACCACCACCGAATCCCCAATACGAATCGGTTGCGAGAGCGAAAGCTGAATACCGGCGATGATGCCCGCGAGCGACTTTTGCGCCGCGACGCCCAGCGCGATGCCCGCTACCCCGGCCGACGCCAAGAGCGACACGCCCACGTTGCGCACGAACTCGAACTGCATGAGCCCGACGGCGATGGCGATGATCACGATGACGACGGACATCACGCGCCGTAGCAGCTCCAGCTGCGTCTGCACCGCGCGGTGTTTCAGCTCCAACTGCGAACCGCTGGGGAGCCGCTCCTCCGCCCACTCGGCGCCGATGGAAATGGCGCGAAGGACGAACCACGTCACCGCGATCACGAGCAACGTGTACGCCACGTGGTGCACCGCATCTTCGGCGGCCGCCGTGAGGTGCAGCTCGGGGAGCATCTGCCGCACGATGAGCACGAAGAGCACCCCCCGAAGCGGGCGCCGCGCCGTCTCGACCAGCGCGTTGTCCGACGTCGTCTTCGTGCGCTGCGCGAACCGCTGCGCCAGCGCGATGAGCAGGGCGGCCAGCGCCCGCGCGCCCAAATAGCCGCCCACCGCCAGGAGCACCAGCGCCAGCCACTGCCAGAGCGCGTTCCCGAGGAAGGCGACCCGAACCAAAATGGGCGGAAAGCGATCGGCCCACTCCGACGGACCGAAGGCCGCGTAGAGCGGCGGGATCATCGCCACCGAGCTGCGCGCGATCACCCATCGCGGAACGCCGTCGGGGAACTTGATGCGCGCGAGCGAAACATTGACCGGCTCGTCTTCGACGATGGCGGTGCCCGCGATCGCCTCGCGCGCCTCCGGCTCGTCGGGGAGCCGGTCGAGATCCACGTCGACTTTTCGGTCGAGCACATAGGCGAGCTTGCGCGCGAGCTCCGGTCCTTCACTCGCTTGGCGGAACCGTGGGATGCTGCGCAAATCGAGGTAGTTCGCCGCACGCTCGTAGTCCCCGGCGTGCGCGGCGTCGATGAAGCCCGCCATCGCCCGCCGCGGTGTCGAGCGGTCGAGGGTGGCGTTCGTTTTCGGCAATCCATCGTTGGGACCGGCGTACGCCGGATGCGCCAGCGCCAAAAGCGTTGCGAACGCCGCCAGCGCGCTAAACAAGAAACGAAAGACCGCATGGAACGCGAGCATGACGCACCCAGTTAGCCCGCATTTGTGCCTCGTGCCACATCATTGGAAATATCGAGCACGCAAAGCGTCGCCGTACGCTTCGCGTTCCGTACCCGTTCCTGTACACGTCCCCGTTCCCGCTCTTCTCCCGTCGCGACCTTCCCGAGTAGAAGATCAGGCACGTGTACGGGAACGGGTACGGGTACGTGGAGACGATCGGGCACGCGTACGGGATTAAGGCACGCGCATTGCTCCGCTGATTTGTTACAGGAGACGCGCAATGATTTCGATGCAAGCGCGCCGGTGGCTTGCCATCGGTCTATTCGGCGTGGCCGGTTCGGCGGCGGCCTTTGGTGCGGGCGCGAGCCTCGCGAGGAAGCTGGAGCGACACACGCACTCCGTTTCCGTTGCGAAGGTCCCGATCCATGAGTTGAACGAGGCGTTGCACAAGGGACCGCCGCCGTCCGCCGTTGCGAAAAAATGAAGAAATGATTGCGCGATTCGCGCCTCAGCTGAATCATTCGATTCGGCTCTCCGAGGTCGCCCGATTCGCGTGAGGAGCTACAATTGGCGTAGGCCCATGAATCTACGGAGCGACCCGAAGACCCGCGAAGCACGCGCAGCCTCGGTCGACCTCCATGCGCTGGTGCGCGAGGTTCTCATCGCGAAGCGGGCCGTCATCCTCGCCGCGGGGCAGCACGTGACCCTGGAGCTCAATGCGCGCCGCTCGCTCGTGAAAGGCGAGCGCGAAGCGGTGCGGGAGCTCGTCGCGCACGGGCTCGAGAGCGTGATGGTGGCTGCCGTTCGAGGCGACAAAATCCTGGTGACCAGCGCCCTGGGCGAAGACCGCGTGAAGCTTCGTATGACGTGCCACGAGCGCGTGTTCGAGACCGAGTTCGCGAGCGCAGGCCACCTCGAACGCCCGGTATCGACCGGCACGATGGGCGTCCCGGCCGTCGCGCCCAGCGCCCCCGTCCTCGCGGGTACGCGCACGGTGCTGGTGGTCGACGACGATCTCGACACCGTGTCGCTCTTGCGGCGCGTGCTCGAGCGGCGCGGCTACGAGGTGCTCGGCGCAACGAGCTTGGCGGAGGCCCTGCTCATCGCGCGCAAGCAGCCTTTCGACGTGTTGATCAGCGACGTAGGGCTGCCCGACGGCAGCGGTGTCGAATTGATGGAGCGGCTGGGGCGACCGCGTCACGCGATCGCGCTCACGGGGGTGAGCTCGGAGGAAGATACCGCGCGCATTCGCGCTGCAGGATTCCGGCAGCACCTCACCAAACCCGTGAGCCTCTCGACCCTGGAAGCATCCATCTCCGAGTTGCTCAAATCGGCATAATCTGGTCGATAAAGGGATGCTGAGCATCGAGGGTGTACGATACACACACACCAATCGAAGCCCCCATCGAGGAGCAAACCGTGGCTACAAAGAACAACGGTGATGTCGGCCTTGCTGTAGCAAGCCGAAACGGTCGAAACGGCGAAAGCCCGCGCGCCCGCCGCAAACCCGCAGCGCCAACGGGACAAGAGGCAACGCGGGCCGCCGCACCTTCACGTAAGCGTTCGAGCGACGATGTCGTCCAAGGGCCGACCTTCGACGAGTATCAGGGGCTGCTCACGGCCCTGCGCACCTTGCGCGAGGGGGACTTCACGGTGCGTCTGCCGGCCCGGGAGCAGGGGGCGATGTTCGAGCTCGCGACCGCCTTCAACGAGGTCGCGCAGTTGAACGACGCCATGGCGCGCGAGGTGGTGCGCGTGAGCCGGGTGGTGGGCCGCGAGGGGCGCATGACGGAGCGCGCATTGCTCCGCGGTGCCAAGGGGGGGTGGGGCAGCCAGCTC
Source organism: Sorangiineae bacterium MSr11954 (assembly GCA_037157815.1). NCBI lineage: Bacteria > Pseudomonadati > Myxococcota > Myxococcia > Myxococcales > Pendulisporaceae > Pendulispora > Pendulispora albinea. The sequence goes on along the minus strand of CP089984.1, from coordinate 8,968,146 downwards.
GAGTCGATCAACTCGCTGATTTTGGATCTCGTGCGCCCCTCGACCGAGGTCGCGCGCGTCATCACCGCGGTGGCCGGCGGGGATCTCTCGGAGAAGATGGCCCTCGAGATCGAGGGCAAGCCCGTGCGCGGAGAATTTTTGCGCATCGGTGAAACGGTCAACACCATGGTCGATCAGCTCCGCTCCTTCGCGGCCGAGGTCACGCGCGTGGCCAAGGAGGTCGGCACCGAAGGAAAGCTGGGCGGCCAGGCCCATGTGCCGGGGGTTGCCGGCACCTGGAAAGATCTGACCGACAGCGTGAACTCGATGGCCTCGAACCTCACCACCCAGGTGCGCGGCATCGCCGGCGTCGTGACCGCGGTCGCCGACGGCGATCTGACCAAGAAGCTCGTCGTGGAGGCCAAGGGCGAGATCGCCGCGCTGGCCGACACCATCAACAACATGACGGACACGCTCCGCCTCTTCGCCGAGCAGGTCACCACCGTGGCGCGCGAGGTCGGCACCGAGGGAAAGCTCGGCGGCCAAGCGCGGGTGCCGGGGGTGGCCGGCACGTGGAAGGACTTGACCGACAACGTCAACTCCATGGCCTCGAACCTGACCGATCAGGTGCGCAACATCGCCTTGGTGACCACGGCCGTCGCCAACGGCGACCTGTCGCAAAAGATGTCCGTGGAGGTCGAGGGCGAGATCCTCGAGCTGAAAAACACGTTCAATCGCATGGTCGATCAGCTGCGCGCGTTCGCCAGCGAGGTCACGCGCGTGGCGCGCGAGGTCGGCACCGATGGAAAGCTGGGCGGGCAAGCGCAAGTTCCCGGGGTGACCGGCGCCTGGAAAGACCTCACCGAGAGCGTCAACTACATGGCGAACAACCTGACCGACCAGGTGCGCAACATCAAATACGTGACCACCGCGGTCGCGAACGGCGACCTGTCGCAGAAGATCTCCGTCGACGTCAAAGGCGAGATGCTCGAGCTGAAGAACACCATGAACACCATGGTGGACCAGCTCAACTCCTTCGCCGCCGAGGTCACGCGCGTGGCCCGCGAGGTCGGCACCGAAGGGCGCCTCGGCGGGCAGGCGCACGTGCCGGGGGTCGCGGGCACGTGGAAGGATCTCACCGACAACGTGAACTACATGGCCTCGAACCTCACGGGCCAGGTGCGGAGCATCGCGCTGGTGACCACCGCGGTCGCCAATGGCGACCTGTCGAAGAAGATCGTGGTCGACGCGCGCGGGGAAATTCTGGAGCTGAAAAGCACCATCAACACCATGGTGGACCAGCTCAACTCGTTCGCGGGCGAGGTCACGCGCGTGGCGCGCGAGGTCGGCACCGAAGGGAAGCTGGGCGGCCAGGCCAATGTGCCGGGGGTCGCGGGCACGTGGAAGGACCTCACCGACAACGTGAACTACATGGCCTCGAACCTCACGGGGCAGGTGCGCAACATCGCGCTCGTCACGACCGCGGTCGCCAACGGCGATCTGTCGCAGAAGATCACGGTCGACGTGAAGGGCGAGATGCTCGAGATGAAGAACACGCTCAACACCATGGTCGACCAGCTGCGCGCCTTCGCCGCCGAGGTCACCCGTGTGGCGCGCGAGGTCGGCACCGAAGGGCGCCTCGGCGGACAAGCGCACGTGCCGGAGGTCGCGGGCACGTGGAAGGATCTCACCGACAGCGTCAATTACATGGCGAACAACCTCACCGAGCAGGTGCGAAACATCAAGTTCGTCACCACCGCGGTCGCCAACGGGGACCTGTCGCAAAAGATCACGGTCGACGTGAAGGGCGAGCTGCTCGAGCTGAAGAACACCATCAACACCATGGTGGACCAGCTGCGCGCCTTCGGCGCCGAGGTCACGCGCGTGGCCCGCGAAGTGGGCACCGATGGAAAGCTGGGCGGGCAGGCGTTCGTGCCCGGGGTGGCCGGCGTGTGGAAAGACCTGACGGAGAACGTCAACTCGATGGCCACCAACCTGACGACCCAGGTGCGCGGCATCGCCAAGGTCGTGACGGCGGTCGCCAACGGCGATCTGACGAAGAAGTTCGTGGTGGAAGCCAAGGGCGAAATCGCCGAGCTGGCCGACACGATCAACAGCATGACCGAGACCCTCGGCGTCTTTGCCGAGCAGGTCACCACCGTGGCCCGCGAGGTCGGCACCGAAGGAAAGCTGGGCGGCCAAGCGCGCGTCCCCGGCGTGGCCGGCACGTGGAAGGATCTCACCGACAGCGTGAACTCGATGGCCTCGAACCTGACCACCCAGGTGCGCGGCATCATCAAGGTCGTGACCGCGGTCGCCAACGGCGATCTGTCGCAAAAGCTGCTCATGGAAGCGCAGGGCGAGATGTCCGCGCTGGCCGAGACGATCAACAGCATGACGGACACCCTCCGCGTCTTCGCCGATCAGGTCACCACCGTGGCCCGCGAGGTGGGCACCGAAGGAAAGCTGGGCGGCCAGGCGAAGGTGCCCGGCGCCGCCGGCACCTGGCGCGATCTCACGGACAACGTGAACCAGCTCGCCGGCAACTTGACCGCGCAGGTGCGCGCCATCGCCGACGTGGCCGTGGCGGTGACCAACGGCGATCTCACGCGGAGCATCGCCGTGGAGGCGCAGGGCGAGCTGCTCTTGCTCAAAGACACCGTCAACCAGATGATCGCCAACCTGCGCGAGACCACGCAGAAGAACCAAGAGCAGGACTGGCTCAAGACCAACCTCGCCAAGTTCGGCGGCATGATGCAGGGCCAGAAGAACCTGGAGGCCGTGAGCCGCTTGATCATGAGCGAGCTCACCCCGCTGGTCTCCGCCCACCACGGCGCCTTCTTCATCGCCACGCAAGAAGAGGGCGAGACGGTGCTCAAGCTGATCGCCAGCTACGCGTACAAGCAGCGAAAGAGCGTGTCGAACCGATTCAGCTTGGGCGAAGGGCTGGTGGGGCAGGCGGCGCTGGAGAAGAAGAGCCTCCTGCTCACCAACGTGCCGCACGACTACATCGTCATCTCGTCCGGCTTGGGCGAGGCCTCGCCGCTCAACATCATCGTGCTCCCCGTGCTCTTCGAGGGCGAGGTGCGCGCGGTGCTGGAGCTCGCGAGCTTCCGCGCGTTCAGCCAGATCCACCAGATCTTCCTCGACCAGCTCTCCGAGAGCATCGGCGTCGTGCTCAACATGATCGTCGCCAACATGCGGACGGAGGAGCTGCTGCTGCAGTCGCAAGGGCTGACCCAGGAGCTGCAGTCGCAGTCCAAGGAGCTGCAGCAGCAGCAAGAGGAGCTGAAGAAGACCAACACCGAGCTCGAGGCGCAGGCCGCCAGCCTCAAGGCCAGCGAGGAGCTGCTCAAGGCGCAGCAAGAGGAGCTGCAGCAGATCAACGAGGAGCTGGAGGAGAAGGCCACCCTGCTCGCGGAGCAGAACAAGAAGGTGGAGCAGAAGAACCGCGAGGTGGAGTTTGCGCGCCGCGCGCTGGAGGACAAGGCCGCGCAGCTCTCGCTCTCCTCGCGCTACAAGAGCGAGTTCCTCGCCAACATGAGCCACGAGCTGCGCACGCCGCTCAACAGCCTGCTCATCTTGGCCAAGATGCTCTCGGACAACAAAGAGCGGAACCTGTCCGACAAGCAGGTCGAGTACGCGCGCACCATCCACGCGTCGGGCACCGATCTGCTCAACTTGATCAACGAGGTGCTCGATCTCTCCAAGGTGGAGGCCGGGAAGATCGAGATCTACCCGTCGGAGGTGCGGCTCGCCGCCATCGAGGACTACATCGAGCGCAGCTTCCGCCCGCTGGCGCAGCAAAAAGCGCTGGAGTTCACGGTGGTGGAGGAGCCGGAGCTGCCCGAGTCGCTCAACACCGACGGCCAGCGCCTGCAGCAGATCCTGCGGAACCTCCTGGCCAACGCCTTCAAGTTCACCGAGCGCGGGAGCGTCACCGTGCGCATCGGCAGCGTGGAGAACCAGCAGCAGTTCACCAACGTGGTGCTGATGGAGTCCACGCGGGTCATCGCGATGAGCGTGCATGATACAGGTATCGGCATTCCGCGCGACAAACATCAGCTGATCTTCGAGGCCTTCCAGCAAGCCGACGGCACCACCAGCCGCAAGTTCGGCGGCACCGGGCTGGGGCTCTCCATCAGCCGCGAGCTCGCGCGCCTCTTGGGCGGCGAGATCCACGTGGAGAGCGCCATCGGCGAGGGGAGCACGTTCACCTTGTACCTCCCGCCGAACTACCGCGAGCAGCCGAGGCTCGTGGCGGCCGAGTCCCGCAAGGAGAGCCGGCGCCTCGAGGCAGGTGACGCGATGCCGGCGCGCGCCCGCCCCAGCCTGCCCGGGGCGAATGGAACGGGCCCCATCCCGCTCGGGGACGACGACGATTCGCTCGGCTTCGACGGCGACGCCGACTTCGGCGAGCTGGTCTCCAACCTCGACGACGAGGCCATGGAAAACGAGCTGAACGACGACCGCGACGCCGTGCAGCCGGGCGACCGCGTGCTGCTCATCATCGAGGACGACACCAAGTTCGCCAATGTGCTGCTCGACATGGCGCGCGAGCGCGGCTTCAAGTGCATCGCCACCTTGCGCGGCGACATCGGCCTGGCGCTCGTCCACCGCTACAAGCCGGACGCCATCTTGCTCGATCTGGCGCTGCCTGTGGTCGACGGCCTCACGGTGCTCGATCGCCTCAAGCACAACCGCGAGACGCGGCACATCCCCGTGCACATCCTCTCGGGCACCGGCAAACGCCAGCGCGGCATGAAGCTCGGCGCCTTCGCGTACCTGGAGAAGCCGGTCACCAAGGAGGCGCTCGATCGCGCCTTCGACTCCATTTCGCAGTTCCTCGACAACGACGTGCGCAACCTGCTCATCGTCGACAACGACGAGGCGCTCCGGCGCAGCATGGAGGAGCTCATCGGCCAGGGCGACGTATCGACGGTCTCGGTCGGCACGGCCGAGGAGGCGCTCGAGCTCTTGCGCGGCCGCCACGTCGACTGCATGGTGCTGGGCCTCGGCCTGGCCGACATGTCCAGCTTCGAGCTGCTCGAGAAGATCAAGAGCGAGCCGGAGCTGCGCGATCTGCCCATCATCATCTATACCGACAAGGAGCTGACCCCGGAGGAGGATACGCGGCTGAAGAAGTACGCCGAGACCATCATCCTGAAGGACGTCAAATCGCCCGAGCGCCTGCTCGACGAGACGGCCCTCTTCCTGCACCGGGTGGAGGCGAACCTGCCCGAGGAGAAGCGCCGCGTGCTCGAGGAGCTCCATAGCTCGGACGCCGTGTTTGCCGGCAAGAAGGTGATGGTGGTCGACGACGACGTCCGCAACATCTTCGCCATCACCAGCGTGCTCGAGTCCAACGGGATGAACGTGGTCTTTGCCGAGAACGGCAAAGATGGCATCGTGATGCTCGATCAGAACCAGGACGTGAGCTTGATCCTGATGGACGTCATGATGCCCGAGATGGACGGCTACGAGACGATGCGCCAGATCCGCAAGAACCCCGCGCACCGCACGTTGCCCATCATCGCGCTGACGGCCAAGGCCATGAAGGGCGATCGCGAGAAGTGCATCGCGGCCGGCGCCTCCGACTACATCACCAAGCCGGTGGATCCCGACCAACTCATTTCGCTCATGCGGGTGTGGATGTATCGATGATGCGGGATGCAGCAGCAGCGTCTGGACTGTTCCGTACGCTGAAGGAGGAGCACGACAACGACGTCGAACGGGTGGAGGTCGAGCTCCTACTCGAGGGGATCTATCGGGTCTACGGCTTCGATTTTCGCTCGTACGCGTACGCGTCGATCAAGCGCCGGCTTTGGCGGCGCGCTCAGGCCGAGGGGCTCGCCACCTTGAGCGCGCTGCAGGATCGCGTGCTGCACGATCCGGGGTGCATGGATCGCTTGATGCTCGACCTGAGCATCCAGGTGACGTCGATGTTCCGGGATCCGACCTTCTTCCTCTCGCTCCGCCGCAAGGTGGTGCCCAGCCTTCGCACGTACCCGTTCATCCGCGTGTGGCACGCCGGCTGTTCGACGGGGGAGGAGGTGTATTCGCTCGCCGTCCTCCTCAAGGAAGAGGGCCTCTACGCGCGCACCCGCTTGTACGCGACGGATATCAACGAGACGGTCATCCGCGGCGCGAAAGAGGGCATCTTCCCACTTTCCAAGATGCAGGAGTACACCCTCAACTACCAGCGCGCTGGCGGCCTCCGCTCCTTCTCCGAGTACTACACGGCCCGCTACGATGGCGCGCGGTTCGATACGAACCTGATGGAAAACGTGGTCTTCTCGCAGCACAATCTGGTGACGGACGGCAGCTTCAGCGAGTTTCATCTCATTCTATGCCGCAATGTGATGATCTACTTCGATCGAAGCCTGCAGAACCGGGTGCTCAAGCTCTTTCGCGACAGCCTCACCAAGTTCGGGTTCCTCGCGCTCGGTCGAAAAGAAACCCTGCGGCACACCGATGGCGAGCCATGGTTCGTGCCGTTTGTGAGCGAAGAAAAGATCTTTCGGAGGGTGGAGCAGTAATCTCCCTGGAGGTGCGCCGCATGCGGCGTCCGACTTTCAACATCGAGCGCGAGGGGGAATGAATGGGGGACGCGCGGCACGAGCTCATCGTGGTGGGAACGTCGTGGGGCGGGCTGCACGCGCTCAGCGTGCTCCTGTCGAGCCTTCCGCGCGACTTCGAGATCCCGCTCGCCATCGTCCAGCACCGAAGGCACGACTCCGACGACACCTTGGCGCAACTTCTCCAAGCGCACACCGCGATGCGCGTGCGCGAGGCCGAGGACAAGGAGCCCATTCGCGAAGGGCGCGTGTACATCGCGCCGGCCGACTACCACCTGCTCGTCGACGGACGTGCGTTGGCGCTGTCCACCGACCCTCCTGTTCGCTTCAGCCGGCCATCCATCGACGTGCTCTTCGAGTCGGCGGCCGACTCATTTCAACATCGTTTGATTGGAATCGTGCTCACGGGCAGCAACCACGATGGTGCACGCGGTCTGTCGCGCATCAAACAGCGAGGTGGTCTCACGATCGTCCAAAATCCCGCCTCAGCCGAAAGCCCCACGATGCCCGAAGGGGCCCTCGCGCTCGACTGCGTCGACCGAATCCTCGAGCTCGATCAAATCGGGTCGTTTTTGGCACAGCTCAGGCAGAGATGAACGGTATGCCACATTGAACGCATGGATTGAGGATGATAAAGCGAAGATGGTGTCCGGTGTCGGGACTCGATCGGGGGAGTTTCAGCTTGCGCTGGCCGCGATCAAGCCAGCGGTGTTGCTCGTCGACGACCAGCCCAAGAACCTTCTAGCGCTCGAAGCCATTTTGGAGCCGCTAGGAACCGATATGGTGCTGGCGCACTCGGGTCAGGAGGCGCTCAAGCATCTGCTCACGCGCGAGTTCGCCGTCATCCTGCTCGACGTGCAAATGCCGACCATGGATGGGTTCGAGACCGCCATGCTCATCAAAGAGCGGGAGCGATCGCGCCACATCCCCATCATCTTTTTGACCGCCATCAGCAAGGATGAGGCGTTCGTCTTCAAGGGCTACACGGTCGGCGCGGTCGACTACATGTTCAAGCCCTTCGATCCGGACATCCTGCGGTCGAAAGTACAAGTCTTTCTCGATATTTATCGAAAGACTGAGCAGCTGAAGCTACAGGACAAGGTGCTTCGTGAGCGCGAGCTTGCCGAGCTCCGCCGTTCCAGCGAGCGCCGGTACCGCGAGCTCGCCGAGTCGATGCCGCAGATCGTGTGGACGGCCACCGCCGAGGGCGAGCTTGCCTACGGCAACCGCCGGTGGTTCGACTGCGCGCGCTCGCCGATCACCGATCCGCAAGCGCTGCGCTGGGAGGCCATCCTCCACCCGGACGACATCGAAGCTTTCTCCACGGGCTGGCGCGAGGCCATCGCGCAAGGCGAAGCGTGGGGCGGTGAGTTCCGCCTGGGCTCGTGGGTGGAGTCCGACTACCGCTGGCACCTGGTTCGCGCGGTACCGCTTCGAAGCGAGCGAGGTCCCGTCACCTCGTGGGTCGGGACGTGCACCGACATCGACGATCGCAAGCGCGCCGAGGACGCGCTGCGGTTCCTCGCCGAGGCGAGCAAGGTGGTCGGCTCCTCGCTCGAGCCGGCCGACGCCTTTGCGCAGGTGGGGGAGCTCATCGTCCAGACGCAAGCCGACGTGTGCGTCGTCGACCTCGTCGGGGCCGATGGCAACTTCGCGAGCCGCACCGTCGCCGCCTCCAGCCGCGAGTCCGACGTGACCGTTCGCGCGGTCGCCGAGCGCTTCGCGCCCGATCTCGAGTCGCCCTACGGGGCCGGCAAGGTGGTGCGCACCCACGAGTCCGAGCTCCTCCCCGAGGTGACCGACGCCACCAAGGTGATCATCGCCCAAGACAGCGCCCACCTCGCGGAGCTGCGGTCCATCCCCACGCTCTCGTGGATGTGCGTGCCCTTGGTGTCGCAAGACCGCGTCTTCGGCGCCGTGTCGTTCTTCGCGAGCCAATCGCGCCGGCGCTTCGACGAGGGCGATCTGGAGATGGCCGAAGATCTCGCGCGCCGCATGGCCTCCGCCGCGCACGTGGCCGATCTCTATGGCATCGCGCAGTCCGAGCGAAAGAAGCTGGAGGAGGCGCACAAGGCCAAGGACGAGTTTCTGGCGACCCTGTCGCACGAGCTGCGCACGCCGCTCAACGCGATGCTGGGCTGGACGCAGCTGCTTCGCGCGGGCGATCTGGAGGAGAACGAGTTCGATCGGGCGCTCGAGACCATCGAGCGAAACGCAAAGGCGCAAGCGCAGCTCATCGCCGATCTGCTCGACGTCTCGCGCATCGTGACGGGCAAGCTCAATTTGAACGTGGGCCGGGTGCAGCTCCCGTCGCTGATCGAGGGCGCGCTCGACGCCGTGCGGCTGCAAGCCGACGACAAGGGCATCACCCTCGAGTCGACCATCGACCCCTTCGTGCAAGAGATCCGCGGCGATCCCAATCGGCTGACGCAGGTCCTGGCGAACCTGCTCTCCAACGCGCTCAAGTTCACGCCACAGCCCGGCAAAATCAGCGTGGCGCTGGAGTCGGACGGCGGCATCGCGCGCATCGTGGTGAGCGATACGGGGCAGGGGATCGCGGCCGAGTTCCTTCCGCACGTGTTCGAGCGGTTCCGCCAAGCCGACAGCACCAGCACCCGTTCGCAAGGCGGTCTCGGGCTCGGCCTGGCCATCGTGCGCCATATCGTGGAGCTCCACGGCGGCAATGTAAGGGTCACCAGCGAAGGCAAAGATCGCGGCTCCACCTTCACCGTGGAGCTGCCCATTCTGCCCTTCGTATTCGAAGGGCTCGACGCGGGCGATGAGCCCGATCCGTCCACCGGGGCCCCGCCCACGTCGCGCGATCTGGACGAGCTCCATGTGCTCTTGGTCGAGGACGAACCCGACGGCCGCGGCATGGCCCGCACGGTCCTGGAGCGCGCGGGCGCCAAAGTCACCGCCGTGCCCACCGCCTCCGCCGCCTTGGCGGCATTGCAAGAGTCGAATCCCGACGTCCTCGTCTCCGATATCGGCCTGCCCGAGGAAGACGGCTATTCCCTCATCCGCAAAGTGCGCGCGCTCCCCATCGATCGCGGCGGCGCCATCGTCGCCGTCGCGCTCACGGCCTACGCATCCGAAGAAGACCGCCGCCACGCACTGGAAGTGGGGTTCGACGCCCACCTGACCAAACCCGTCGAACCCGCACAACTGCGCTCCATCGTCGTCGGCCTCGTCCGAAATCCGCGCCGCGCCCGCGACTCGTTCTCGTCGCGGGCATGAGCCGCGCCGCGGCTTCGGTCCGTGGCGGGGGGCGACGTTGGCTACCCGTTTCGGTCCGTGCTACGATCCCTAAGCCATGAGCGGACCGTACCGATCACCCGCTGAAGATCCCGAGCTCACGGAAGAGGAGGCCGAAGGGATCCGTCGGGCGATGGGGCAAGCCGAGCGCGGCGAAGTCTACGATCTCGAAGAGATCATGGGCGAGCTTGCCGAGGAGCTCGACGCGCTCGAGCACGTCCGAGCCCGTCGCGCGGGCTGATGCGGCTGAAGCTCACCGCGGACGCGCGGCGCGATCTGCGCGCGTACGTGTTCCATGTGGCATCGGAGAACCCGCGCGCCGCCAAACGTGAGCAGGCGCGGATCCTTGCAGAGCTCTCCATCCTGATCGACGCGCCGGTGGAAGGTCCGAGCGTCCGCGTCGAGAACTGGCCGAGGCCGGCCCGCCGCTGGTTCGTACATCCCTTTCGCGTCTATTACGAGCGTAGCAAGGACGCCGTCGTCGTTCTTCGTCTTTACCACCACGCGCGGGAGCCGATCGAACGCGACTGACACCGCGCCGCGGCTTTGGTCCGTGGCGCGGGTCGACGTTGGCTACCCGGATTGCGTGGCAAACGACGCGAGGGCGGCCTCGCGGAGGAGGTTGGGCGGTAGGAGGCCTTGCTCGAGCACGAAGTCGTCGAACTTGAGCAAATCGAACTTCGTGCCCATTCGCTTTTCCATCTCGCGGCGGATTTCGAGCAGGCGGATGAATCCGTAATAGTAGGACGTGGCCTGTCCTGGGTCGCGGAAGGTGTAGCGCTCCACCTCGGAGTTGGCGAAACCCGGGGAGAGCACCACTTCTTTTTGCAAGAAGGCGCGCGCGGACTCCAGGGTCCATTTTCCTTGCTGCAGCTCGGGATCCAGGAACGCCCGCGCCGCGCGGTGCAGCCGAAATTGAAGGGATACGAGCTGCGCCTCGGGGGGCATGAAGCGACAGGTGATGTACTCGGAGTAGAGGCCCCAACCTTCGATGTTCGCGCTATTGGCCGCGAAATAGGCGCGCGCCGTCGAGGTGCCGCGCTCCACCAAGGACGCGAATTGAAGCTCGTGCCCCGGCCGCGCCTCGTGGGCGGTCAGGGTCCAGGTGGCGGCCGTGTGATTGTAGTCGTCGAGCTTCAGGGCTTTGGCGTTGCCGCCGCTGCCGCTGCCCGTGGGCGGCGGAACGCTGGTGGTGATGACGAATTCGCCTTCTTCTCCCGTATTGCCAATCAGCCGCGGCGGGCTCATATGCGGCGCAGGCGACGCCGCGTTCTCCGCGTCGGTTCCCAAGCGTATGCGCGCCGGCCGGCTGGGCAATGTGACGAGCCGCTCGCGCGCGATGATCGCCTCCACGTCTTTGAGGCGCTGCTTGTAGACCGCGAGCACCGACTCGGTCGGAATTTGCTCTTTCTTGAGCTCGCGAATCACATCGCGGTAGTCGGCGCTCGGCAGCTTGCGCGCTTTGGCCACCGCCGCCGCGATCTCCTTCATCTCCGCGCGGATCGCCTCGAACCCCTCGTGCCCCAGCGCCGCGACCTTCTCCGGCGTCTCCTCCACGCCGAAGCCCTCCAGCTCCACGGCATACACCTCCGGCGCGAGGCGGAAGTCGTCGCGCGCGTGCGGCAGAACGTCCTGACGGAGATACGCGGAGTAGGCGGCGATTTGCTTTTTGAAGGCCTCGAATGGCTCCCGGTAGCCCTCGATGGCGTACTTTTGAAAGAGCTCCTCGATGCCGGCCACCAGCACGTCGGCCGTCTGCAGCTCCTTCTCCACCTCCAGCCGTCGCGGCGGCATCCGCTTTCCCCCCGCCGCGAGCCCTCTTGCCGTCTCTGCCCGCGCCAGATCCGTGAGCGGCACCGTTCCCGCGTTCATCCCCGCATAGGACCGCAACCGCCCCACGGCCGCGCGCCGCCTCGCGGCAGGGATGCGGTCCTCGAGCAGATCGTGAAGGCGGTAGAACACGAGCCGCGCCACCGGATGAAACGGCACCTCGTAGCGTTGATGCACCTCCGATGCGCGGATGGATCGATCGGCATACTGCACGAGGATCGCCAGATCCTGCTTCACCAGCGGATCCGACTCCTTGCCGAGCTGCTCGCGCAACCCGTCCGCCGCCCGCCGCAGATCCGCGCGATAACGCTCCGCGTGCCCGTCCCGAAGGTCCTCCACCTCTTCATCGTGTCCTTCGACCCCGAGCGACGCCGCTTCCTCCGGCGTGTACTTCGCGAGCACGTCCAATATCGGCCGCGCCGCGGCATTGCTCCGGGCGACCCACCCCGGCACCTTTGCGCCCGATGCCTTCGCGTTACCTTGCGCGCTCGCTTCGGCCACGTGCGGGCCCGGCGCGGGCTGCTGCGAAGCGCCGCAAGCGCCGAAGGTGCCGAGCAAAAGAGGGAGCGCGCAAAGCCTGAACAGGGACCGCATGGCCCTTCGCTAGCACACCTGACCCGCGGCGCGTGGGCCGCTTTGCGTGCGACGGCGGCTCCATCGTGTTTCATCGCGTTCGTCGCGTTTTTGATCCCGTTTGTCGCGACTTCACCGCGGTCGTCGCCGACTCAGTGTGCCGGATGACCCTCGCGCTCGAAGCGGTCGAGCGCCTCGAGCATCGGAGGGGTCGGCTTCAGTAAGCGCGTCTGCCCGTTCCCATCTTGCATCGCCCAAGCCCACGTTCCATCCTCGAGCGGCACCCGTTGGGCCTCGCCGCGTTCTTCGGCATGAAGGAGAGCATGCGCGAGTTGTTCCGGCGACATTTGTGGTGCTCCAATACTGGCGAGTCGGCGGGATGCTGCGGCGGCGAGCGCGCTCTTCTTCTTTTTGTCCTTCGGCATGGGTTTCCTTCATAGCATCTACACGTAATGAATGCCTCGCCCGTGTTGCGCCTGTCGACAACACCACCCTCCTGGTCGGAGCTGACTCGACTTTCCACGAGCCACGACATTCGGGACCGCGCCTTTGCAAGTGGCGAGCTGCGCATCCGCCACGCGCGCGGAGCCGACGCCATCCATCGCGCCCAAGCGAGCACGCTCTACGCATCCCTTCGCGCCCACGCCCTTCGCGCCCACGCCCCCATCCGCGATGCCATCGCGCGCGGCACCCTGCGCGGCGCCGCCTTGCGCGAACACATCGAAGCTTGCCCCGTCGATATCCGCGACCACTTCGTCGAGGAGCTCCTCGATATCGCCTACCCCGCGCTCGAAGCCGCCGACGCACCATGGCCGCGCCACATGGGCGACGTGGGGCGCAGCGGCGCATCGCTTTGCAATGAGGCGAGGCGCGAGGGCGAGGCGAAGCGCGAAGGCGAGGCGCGGCGCGAGGGCGAAGCAGGGCGCAATGGCGAGGCGCGGCGTGAAAGCGAGCACGCGCACGAGCTCGTTCCGTATGCGCCGAGCGGCGTCGGCGAAATTCTTCACGCGCTCGACGCGGTCAAGCCCGCGGCCGGGGACACCTTCGTCGATCTCGGCGCCGGCCTCGGCAAGGTCGTGCTCCTCACCGCGCTCCTCACGGACGCGCGCGCGTGCGGCGTGGAGCTCGACCCTGCGCTCGTCGCCCACGCCCGCGCCTCCGCGTCGTCGCTTTGCCTCGCGGAGCCCCGCGTTCAGCTCGTGGAGGCCGACGCCCGCGAAGCGGATCTCGAGGCGGGCACCATCTTTTACATGTACGTCCCCTTCACGGGCTCCGTCCTCGACATGGTGATGACCCGCCTCGCGCACCTGGCCGAGCGCCGCCCCCTGGTCATTTGCGCGCACGCCCTGGATACGCAGCGGTTCTCATGGTTGAAGAACCGCAACGAGCCCCGCTTTTGGCTCGACGTCTACGGGACGTAGGCGTCTACGGGACGTAGGCGTCTACGGGACGTAGGCGTCTACGGGACGTAGCCGTCTACGGGACGTAGCCGTCTACGGGACGTAGCCGCTCAATCCAGCGCGAACGCCACCTCGAAGGCGCTCATCGAGCCGTTCGGCATCGGGCGCTTGACGTCGTGGATGGCGTCGATCACGGCGATCACGTCGGCATATGCCAGCGCATTCGGCGTGTGAAGCACTGCCCGATCCAGCACACGCTCCGATGCACCCCGATGAACGCCACCCGACTCCCATGCACGCTTCAACTCCGCGGCGAGCTCGGGATAACGGATGACGCGCACCGCGCCTTCTTGGTGCTCCTCCGCCCGCCGAGGGACTTCCGTGTGGAGCACGACATTCGATCCTTCGCGCCAGCTCAGAACGAACGCGTTGTCCTGGACCTCGACATGAAGTGCCTTATGCGCCACCGAGGGTGTCGTCGTAGGCTCCTCCCGTGAGGGCGTGTTGGCCGAGGCATTGACCCGTTCCATATGCGACCAGGCTGCCGTGATGAGCAGAAACGAAATCGTTACCAGCATCAAGTCGATCATCGCGATGGGCTGAATTTCCGCATTTAAATCGCGCCGCGCGCCTGTCCCGCGCCCCAGATCCATACCCGCCATGCACCACCTCCACTATTTGCATTGGAAAGTCGTGCCTCGCGAAAGTTCCCAATGAGCGCATCTTCGTCGGGAGGTGGCCTTTTTCGGCCGCGAATCATTTGGCGCCAGCGCTCACTCGCGACCGGTCGTTTCTTCGTGTATTTGGCGAATTCGCGCCACGGTCATCCTGGGCCGATACATGGTTTAGCCAGATCGTTCTAGACCGCGAGGGCAACCAAATGGACCCTGCATTGGCTCCTTATCGCCACATCGACGATGTGCGCGTTTCCGGGGAGTCACTTCACCCATCGAAATAGCTTCCGCTGCAGGAGCCAGTCATCCGGGGGAGCGGTATTCACGAACGAGTGCGTCGAGCTGCCCGCGGACTGCCGGGACTGCAATTGCGCAAAAGCAGACGCTCCGAAACAGTTCCCTTCGACCAGCAGCAACTGCAAGCCGGGTTGGGGAACCGTTGGATGCGCGTCGAAAGACGGGACGATTACGGTGAAATGTACCAAACTGTAAACGTTCGACCGGTGAGATGGCATCGATGGCTGCGAGCTTCGTACGCCTATCCAAGTACGATCGCAGGCCCTAGAATTCGATGATTGAGGAACGGAGCTCATGCAAACACACGCCGCCTCGACGCGTCCCGTGCCTCGATTGACGGCGGCGCGCGATGACTTGTTCTTGCTCTCCGATCGCGTCCTCTTCGTCGGCGCGCTCGGCGACACCTGGCCCCACGCGGTTCATGCCGTCAAGATCCTCGTCGCCTACGAGGGTCAATTCCAAATTCGTTTCGGTAACGGCCCGTGGCAGCAGGCGCGCTCGGCGATCGTGGCGCCCGACGAGGTTCACGCCGTGCGGGGCAGCCGCGTTTTCGGCCACCTCGCGTTCATTTTGCCCGAGCGGGACGGTGAACGCTACGCCATCGCGCGCTCGCAAATTTCGGTTCCGGGCCTCGAGCGGCTACCGCACGATCTTTCGTTGAAGGTCGACGAGAGCCGAGTCACCGATTGGCTCGACGCGTTCTTCGCGCGCGCCGCCGAGTGTACCGCTCGAAAGCCGCTCGACCTGCGCATCGCCCGTGCGCTCGAGTATTTGCGATTCGCCAACGCCATCACCACGCGGCTCGATCCCCTGTCGCGCTCGAGCGCTCTCTCTCCGAGTCGCTTTTCACACTTGTTTCGCGAAGAGACGGCCATCCCGTTTCGAACGTATGCGCAACTCATGCGCATTCGCGCGGCGGTCGCCTACCTCGGTGAGGGATTGGGCTTGAGCGAAGCGGCATTGGCTTCGGGCTTCGCCGATCACTCGCACTTCGGAAGGAGCTTTCGCCGGATGTTCGGCACCAAGCCGGGCGCGTTGGTCCATGGCGGAAGAATCCATATCCTCGGCGGCGGCTTGTCGCCGCTCCCCGAGGCGCCCTTGATCCAGCCGGCCACGTAGTGGCGGACGCCGGTGGTGTCATCGTCATTTGCGATGATGGCGCGCGATTTCTGGCGCCGAGCGGGCGCGGCAATCCTCGCCCGGAGCCGGGCGGAATGCTCGGTTCCGGGCGCGGAAAAGGCGCTTCCGCCGTGGCCTGCGATCGTCCGCGCGGCGCGCATCCTATCTCGTATGAAATGCGATAAATCGCGCACGGCACACCGGTTGCTCGAGACGGGAGGCTCCTCGATACGAAAGAGATCTCCATGAAATCGCTACGCACGGTGCGCGCATCCGCGCTCGGTCTACTCATCCTCGGATTTGCATGTGCGCCGGGTTGCGCGCCGTCGGAGTCGGAGGACCCTGGGTTCACCATCGACGAGAACGGGCGCCTCGCGCCGCGTGACGTGTCGGATTCCGCCGAAGTCGAAGATGGAAAGGTCTCGCTCCCGATCACGGCCGCCAACGAGGAGTGGGTGGCCGGTCTCGCGCCCGGAAATGTCATCGCAGGCAATTGGGATACGCGCGGCAACATCGAAGAGTCGCTGAACCCGCGCGGCTTTTTACGCAAGGTCGCTTCGATCAAGAAGACTGGCGACCGAATCGTCATCACCACCGAGCCGGCGGAGCTGAACGAGCTCCTCTACGGGCATCTGCACATCGACAGCGACAAGGGCGGACTGCCGATCTTCCCCGACGCACCCAAGGTCGCGCCGGCGGCGAACCTCAAATCGGCCAATCTCCGGCTGCTCGAGGGCGGCTCGGGCTCCAACGGCAACAGCGGCGTTAAAGGCAGCGTCGGGCACAAGGGCAAGACGGAGGTCGACTTTCGCGATGGCGTCTTCAACTTCAACAGCCATTTCGAGGCCGACTACGAGCTAAAAAAATGGGCGGGGATCCCCACAGGGGTCAAGTCGGCCTATTCGAAGTTCAACACGTCTGCGACCGTGGGGTTCTCCATCGACGTGAAGGTGGAGGAGAAGTTCACGGACGAGTGGGCGCTGCCCTTGGATCAATTCAAGATGCGCGCTCCCATCGGCGCCAGCGGGCTCACGGTGGAGATCGGGCCCTCGATCAAATGCGGTGGCTCGGCACAAGGAAAGTTCAAGGCCACCGCCAAGGTGGAGCTCAAAGGCGAGCTGACCGCGGGATTCAACTACAAAGACGGCAACACCAGCCTCATAAAAGATCCGACCACCTTCACGCCGACATTTACGATCCAATCCTCCGAAGGTGGATACACGGCCGATCTGAAATGCAGCATGAAGCTCGATGTGACCATCTACGCGCTCGATATGCTCGGGATCGGCTTCGCGTTGGGCCCTTACGGAAAGATCGGTTCGAAATCGTGCACGGCCGCCGCCACCGACGGCGGCGAAGCCAAGCCGGGGGTCAGCTTCTTCGCGGAAGAGGGGATCGAGTTCAGCGTGAAGCTAAAGGCGAAGACGCCCATCATCCCCATTTCGACCATCGAACATACGCTCTGGGACACCGTCATCAAGCCACGCGGCGGAGAGACGCCGCGCGCGGATTCGAAGTGCTGCCTGCCCGGCACGGATGGGGCGCTGGTGGTGTGCAGGACGCCGTTGGGGAGCAATTGAGCTCGTTTGCGGGCGAAGGATCCACGCGGCGGAGAGACGCCACGCGCAGATTCGAAGTGCTGCCTGCCCGGCGCGGATGGGGCGCTGGTGGTGTGCAGGACGCCGTTGGGGAGCAATTGAGGCGCTCGAGCTCTCGAGAGGTCCAACGGCTCTCCAGCGCCGCGAGTATGTAGTATGCACGCTCCTCGGCAAGCCTTACATGTCCGAGAATGACACGCCGGCGGGCTGCCTCGATGAGCGCGAGAACCTCGTCGAACTTTTTGGCCCGCCGGAGCGTTGTCTTCGGCTTCAACTTCGAGGGTTTCTTGCTCGAGCGTTCGGCGATCGGCCTCATGACTACTCGCCCGTGAGCACCGCCAAAAACCCCTCCCCATACTCCGCAATGCGCGCCGGCCCGAAACCATGAATGCCCGATAGGGCCCCCATCGTCCGCGGCCGCTGTTGCGCCAATTCCACGAGCGTGCGGTTCGGCGCGATCACATAAGCGGGTACGCCTCTTTCTTTTGCGACTTCGCTCCGGTGTGCACGAAGCCGCTCGAACAAAGGTCGCTGCTCGTCATCCATCAACTCCGCCTGTTCCTGCGACGACGGTGGGCGCGACGCACGGGCGCCCGAGCTGCGTGAGCGATCCGTCGCCCCGTCGCGTCGATGGGTGCGACGGGAGGGGGCTTCGGGCGGAAGGGCGATGCGCGCGGCGATGCGGCCGTGCATCACGTCGCGGCCGGGGCCCGTTAAGAAGGGGACGGGGTGGTCTGTTGGGGTGAGATCGATCCAGCCGGCGGCGAGCATGGCGCGTAAAAGGGCCACGATGAAGTCGGGGTTGTGCTCGCTCAGCAGGCCAAAGGTCGAGAGCTCGGTGAATCCGAAGCGCTCGGCGCGGGTGGTGCGGTCGCCGTGGAGCATTTCGGCGATGGCGACCAGGCCGGCGCGGCGGTCGGCGCGGGCGACGGCGGAGAGGGCTTTGCGGACGATGAGGCTCGTGCGCTCGGCTTGGCTGCTGTCGGTCGAGTCGGGAGATGGGGCGCCTGCGAGGTGGCGGGCGTCGATGGTGGCGCAGACGTCGCAGTGGCCGCAACCGCCGAGGAGCTCGTGCTCGTCGCCGAAATAACGGAGGACGAAGTCGTGGCGGCAGGTCCCGGCGTCGAGGTAGAGGAGGAGCTCGCGGAAGAGGGACCAGGCGCGGGCGGCTTGTTCGGTGGACGCGTTCATGCCGTCGCGGTCCGTTTCGACCAGGCGGCGGCGCAGGGCGATGTCGGCGCCGCTGCAGAGGAGAAGGCCGTGGGCGGTGGCTTCGTCGCGGCCGGCGCGGCCGACTTCTTGGTAATACGCTTCGATGGAGGACGGCGGTTGGACGTGGACCACCAGGCGGATGTCGGGTCGGTCGATGCCCATGCCAAAGGCGTTGGTCGCGACCACCACGTCGAGCTTGCGCTCGGAGAATGCGCTCGAGACGGTGGTGCGCGAGCTCGCATCGAGACCGGCGTGGTAGGCGCCGACGCGGTAGCTCTTTTCGCGGAGGAGCTCGGCGAATTGTTCGGTGGTGCGCCGGGTTGCAGCGTAGACGATGGCGCCGCCGCGGGGGGATTTGGGCGAGCCGAGCGCCTCGTCCAGCGCGGAGAAGAGGGCGGCGCGGGCTTCGCGCGGGCCGTCGATATAGCGGGCGGCCAGGTGCAGGTTGGGACGGGCGAAGCCGCGCAGCACTTCGGTGCTCGCGCCCTCGCGAAAGCCGAGCGCCGCGCGGATTTCACGGCGGACGGCCGGGGTGGCGGTGGCCGTGCACGCGAGGACGCGCGGCGGGGCGAGGCGCTCGAGGATGCCGCCGATGCGAAGGTAATCGGGGCGGAAGTCGTGGCCCCATTGGGCGATGCAGTGCGCTTCGTCGACCGCCACCAGGGTGATTTGCGAGCGGGCGAGCAAGGAGACGAAGGACTCCGACGCGAGGCGCTCGGGGGCGGCGTAGACCAGCTTGTAGGCGCCGCGGGCGAGGAGCGCCTCGCGGTGGCGGCGGACGTCGGGCTCCAGGGTCGACGCGAGATAGGTGGCGTGGATGCCGCGCGCGGTGAGGGAGCGGACTTGGTCCTCCATCAACGCCACCAGCGGTGAGACAACCAGGGTGGTGCCGGGAAGGAGCGCCGCCGGGAGCTGGTAGGTCAGCGATTTTCCGCCGCCGGTGGGCGCGATGAGAAGGACGCGACCTGGACCGTAAAGGAGTGCCTCGATGGCATCTTTTTGCCACGGGCGGAACGAGGGCAGCTGGAATCGTTCGTTGAGCGCCCGCTCGAGATCGACGTCGGGGGAAGGCGGGGGGGACTGCATGATGACGCTCGCGAGACAGCTCTTAGTCTTCCTCTTCGGCCACGCCAACGTGCGCGTTGACGAAAATGATCCTCACGCGGGTTTCTCGGTCTCCACCACCAGCCGCGTGGCGCCGGCCACCCCCACCGGGAGCATCAAGAGGCCAATCAGCGGGACCAGCGCCATCACGGCCACCGGGAGGCCAAAGCCCAGGCACGTTCGAAGGTTGGCGCGGTAGAAGGCCCTGCGCTCGGCGAAGTTCATGCGGCGCAGGGAAAAGGGGTAGTCGAGCAGGTTCCACGAGGCCAGGAGCGCCGAGACGACGAGCTTGATCGGGACGGTGATCACCACGGCCGGCGGAAAGACGAAGTCCACCAGAAAGAGCAAGGCAAAGACAGGAACCCCCATGGCCAATGTCACCAACGTGATGTTGATCGAACGCGTGACCGACTCGAAAAAGGGCGGATCGGCCGAGGGCGCGCGGCCCAACGCCTTTTCTTGCTCGCGCACGATGGCGTCGAGCGCAGGGCCCGAGAGCGGCTGCGCAAGGCTGCCCGCGAGGAGCACGGCGGAGCCCACGATCACGACATAGACGACGATTTGCGTGGCCACGTAGCCGATGTTGGCGAGCGTGGTGTCGACCACGCCGAAGAGCGAGTCCAGCGCCGCATTGGCTCCCCAGATGCCGAGCACGGCGAGGGCGATGGTCAAAATGCACGCGGCCACCATGGGCACCGCCGCGTAAGGCCACACCGAGGGACGCGCTACGATGAACGCGAAGCCGCGGAAAAAAGTCTTGGTACCGTCGAGGAGGGTCACGTTCGACATGATAGCGCCGCGCGCTTCGTGGGGCCGCTACCGAGATGCGAGGGTCGATTGGAGCTTCCCATTTCGAAAGACCCACATTTCGCCGGGGGTTCCTTGCACCCAAACCTCGTCGCGGGTCAGGGGCTGGGTGGCGATGACGGCGACGCAGTCCGTGGGCGTGGTGACCTCGGAGAAGTCGACGCAAAGATCGTCGTCGGCCAGGGTGGCGGCGCGGAAGGGGGCTTTGCGGATGATGTAGCTCAGTTTCGTGGCGCAGCGGGCGAAGAGGTGGCGGCCGTCGCCCAGCAGGAAATTGAAGGTCCCGTCGCGCCCGAGGCGGCCTCCCAGCTCGGCGATTTTGGTCCAGAGGGCGCGTTGCGAGCGCGGGTAGCCTTTGGGAAAGGCGCGCTCGAGCAGGTGCAAGAGCACGCAGAAGGCGTATTCGCTGTCGGTGTCGCCGACGGGGCGGAAGCGGCCGATGGGGTGCTTGCGCACGCCGCGCACCGTTCCATTGTGCGCGAACACCATATGCCGTCCCCAGAGCTCGCGCACGAACGGGTGCGTGTTCTCCAAGGCCACCCGGCCGCGCGTCTTCTTGCGGACGTGGGCGATGGCCAGCAGGGTCTTGATGGGGTTTTCGCGCACGAAGGTCGCCAGCGGCGAGTTGGCGGCCGCGCAGGGCTCGAGGAAGGTGCGCACCGCCTTTCCTTGGTAGAGCGCGAGGCCCCAACCGTCCGCGTGGGGGCCTTTGAGACCGCCGCGGAGCGCAAGGCCAGAGAACGAGAAGACGATGTCGGTGGGGACGTTGCACTCCATCCCAAGGAGCTCGCACATGCCGGAAGGGGTGAGACTTTACCGCAGTCCTGTGTGTCCGTAACGCCCAGGAGGCCTGTTACGTCTTGCAAGCGCGTCGTAAAGCCCGCAAGGAGCCGGTAATGCCCCCAGGGGCGACGTCAGCCGTATGAACGCGGCGAGGTGTGCTAAATGCGCTTCGTGGTCGCATCCCGAAAGAAAGATGCGGAGGTCGCAAAACGAGGGCCTGCACGCGATCGCCGGGCGCCGGTGCCGCTCTCGGACGTGGAGCTCCCCCGGCTCACGATGACGCCGGTGGCCCCCGAAATTGCGCGCGGGCGCCGGATTGCCTTGACCATCGTGGTGGTGCTGACGTTCCTCACGGTCGCCTGGATCGCCTCGCCGCTCTGGGTCGGCATCGCGCTGGGCACCGTGATGGCCTTTACCGCACAACCCGCTTACCGCAAGCTCGCGGTCCGCATGGGCGATCGGAGGGCCATCGCCGCCGCCATCACCACGGTGCTCAGCGGCATCGCCAGCGCCATCGCGCTCAGCGTGATCGTCTACATCTTGGTGGGCGAGCTCTTTCAGCTGGTCGCCCTCTTTCAAAACAAGCTGGGGAGCGACTCGCTGGCCGAGCTGGTGGGCGACCGGGCGGCGCGCGCGCTCGATCGCATCGGCATCGACCGCGCGGCGGCCATGACGCGCATCCGGCACGAGCTCTCGGCCGCCAGCGAATCCACGGCGCGCGCGGCGGGGACGTTGGTGCAGGCCACGACCAGCGCGATGCTCGGCCTCGTCATCGCGCTGATGACCATGTACTACGTGCTGCTGGAGTGGCCCAACATCGCCATCCGCCTGGAGCGGGTGCTGCCCCTCGATCCGCGGCACACGCGCGCGCTGGTGCTCGAGTTTCGCGACGTGGGGCGCAGCTCGTTCGTGGGCACGGTGGCCACGGCGCTCGTGCAAGGTCTCCTCGGCGGCGTGGGGTATGCCGGGGCGGGGCTCTCCAACTCGGTGAGCTTGGGGCTGCTCACGACGCTCGCGTCGTTCGTGCCGCTGGTCGGCACCTCGCTGGTGTGGGTCGGCGCCTCGCTTTACCTGCTGTTCAAGGGGAACCTGCTGGCGGCGATCCTGGTGTCGGGCTGGGGCTTCTTCGTGGTGATGGGGTTATCGGATTACTTCATCCGGCCCCGTTTGGTGGGCGGACATGGTCACGGGCACCCGCTGCTCATGTTGGTGGCGCTGCTCGGGGGCATCGAGGTCTTCGGTCTGGCGGGGCTGATCGCAGGGCCCATCGTGATGTCGCTCTTTTTGGCCGCGCTCCGCATCTACGAGCGCGAGGTCGATCTCGCCGATCTTCCCGACCGGCGCGATGCGCCCTTCGCAGGTCCGGCGGGGGCGGCGTTCGAGTCGAACCCGGAGCTCGTGATGACACCCGAGCCGCGCCGGGAGGTTCTGCTCGAGCCAAAGAAGACGCTCGAGGAGATCGAGGAACTAGAGGGCTAGAGGGCTAGAAGGACGGAGGAGTAAAAAGGATCCATGTGCCCGCACTGCCGCCAGAACGCACCCATCGTCTACCGCGGCGCCATGGCCTATTGCACCGCGTGCGGCAAGCCGCGCATTCCGCTCACCGGCTCGGGGGTCAACACGGCGGGGCGGCCGCACAAAGTCGGCGGATCCGTGGCGCGGGGGTTGGGGTGGGTCACCTTGGCGGTGGGGCTCACCCTCGCGCTCAGCCTGGGCGCGCTCTTTCAGGCCATTTTTCCGGCCGGCGTCTTTGGGTACCTGCTCGGCGCCATCATCGCGCTGTTCTCCACCGGCATCGGCTTTTCGCTCCTCAAGGGCGGAAAGAGCCTGCAGAAGAGCGGCGTGGAGAAGGAGCGGTTCACCCGCGAGCAAGCCATCTTCGCGCTCGCCCGAAACCGCGGCGGGATGCTCTCGGCCATGGACGTGTCGCAGGCGCTCAACCTGCCTTTGCCGGCCGCCGACGAGCTCCTGACCACCTTCGCCAAAGAGGATCCGGAGCGCGTGCGGCTCGAGCTCGACGACAGCGGGGGCATCTATTACCTCTTTCCGCAAATCGCGTTGACACCGGGGCCGCGGGTGGCGGGACCCGGTGTGCGGGTCGCGGAGCCCGCGGCGGCCAACGTGATATCCGAGGAGCCGGCGGAGGAGGACGAGCGGGCCAAGGCGAAGCGTTCGCTTTAGCGCGCCGGGCTCATTTGAATGTATAGATTATGGCTACGGACGTGATGGTGTCCGTGTCCTTCACGCCCGGCAAGGGATCGTGGTCGTAGCGGAGGGTGAAGGTCGTCGCTAGCGAGAATTGGTCCGAAATGGCGGACTTCAGCTGGTTGTTCCACGTGAGGCGCCAGGCGCGCGTGGGATCGAAGGGCTGCAGGTACTCGACGCCGGTCGTGAAGTTCACGAAGGCGTTCAGTTGGTTGTCGTAGCCGACGAAGAGACGGCCGCTATGGCGGCCCTTGGTGCGAGGATAATCGCCGGTTGGATCGGCCAGCTTCGCGTCGGCCAGTTGCTCGGTCCGGCGAATGTCGTATTGGAAGTCGTAGCCGGCCTCCACCCAGAACCGGTGTTTTTGGTCTTCGAGGAAATAATACGAAACACCGGGATCGATATTGAGCCGCAAATCGAGCCCCTGAAAGCGATCGCGCCGCGCGCCGACCTGGAGAAAGGCCGACCAATGCTCGGCGAAGAACAAGTCATAGCGAACGAGCCCCTGCACGTTCCCCACCGTCTGCGCCACCGCTTCGCCCGTCTTCGCGGCCTCACCGTAGTTGCCTGCCGCCGCCGCCGATATCTGATGGATGTCTTGGCGGTAGCGATATTGGCCGGCGATCGTCGCGGCCAAGGCGCGCGAGTTGCCCGAGGTGAGGATGCCGCCCGCCTGAACGTTGCCGGCCATTCCATCCTTCTGATCGCGCGCGCCGGCCGCCGCGAACTGGTCTTTGACGATATCGGTCGACCCCTTGGACGCCGTGGCCTGTGCGGCCGATCCTCCGGCCGTGTTCGGGGGCGGTGCCGTCTGCGCTCGGGCCGTGGCGGCGAGCAAGGATAGAACTGCGACGATGGAGCCTCTCAGGTAGATCGTGGCGCTCATGACGCGACGATACCTGAATGATCCAAAAAGAACGTAATTATCGCCGCGTCCCAACCGCTCATATGGGGTCGGGGACGCGGCCCTGTCGCGATGACTCGAGGCTATTCGCGGAATACCGACTACGGATCAGATATCGATCTTCTTCAACTTCATCTGCACGTCGCTCGACCAGTGATTGGCGAATGCGCGTACGCAGGTCGACAAATAGCGATCGTAGTCGTCGTACACTTTATTACCCCAGCGCTCGCGAATCTCGGCTTCGTGCAGCTTGAGGCGGCGCAGCCACTCGCCGGTGGTCTTGCCATAGTCGCGGCGGCGGGTCTTGAGCTCCAGGATCTCCCAGGCTGGGTTGACGGCCATCACCAGCTCTTCGAGCCTAGGGTTGAGCCCGCCCGGGAAGATCACGTCGGCCGTGAACTTGAGATCCGCAATGTCCTGGCGCGTGCGCGGGACGCGATTGCGCAGAATGGCCTGGAACCCGAACGTCGCGCCGGGTTTGACCCACTCGGCGACCTTGGTGAAGTACTTGCGATAGATCTCCACCGCCAGCCCCTTGTTGGCCTGCGCGGGAGAGCACAAGTGATCGATCATCTCGATGGAGATGAGGGAGTCGTAGAGAAAGGGCGGTACGAAGTCTTTGTAGTCCGCGCACCAGGCTTTGACCCCCGGGATGTTCCGCGCGTTGATCTCGTTGTACTGCTCTGTCGAAAGCGTGATCCCGTGGACCTCTTTGGCGCCGCGCTTCGCGATGTACTCGAGATTCGCCCCCCAGCCGCAGCCGATGTCGAGCACCGTCTTGTCGGGGCCGACCTCCGCGAACTCGTAGAGGATGCGTGACTTGTTCTGTTGCGCCTGTTCGAGCGTCTCGTTCTCGTTCTCGAAGACGGCGCTCGTATAGTGCATGCGCTCGTCCAGCCAGAGCCGGAAGAACTCGTTGGAGATGTCGTAGCCAACTTCGATCTCTTCTTTGGTGCTCGTCACAGCCCGCGTCTTAGCACAAAACTTGCGGCAAGCCGCACTACGCCATCGCGTAAACGCTTTCGCACCCGGGTGCCGTACGGTATGGTCAGCTCGCCATGCACGACCTCGCCGCCGACAACCAATCCCACCGAAGAACCTTCTATCCCGAGATCGAACCCTACGAAACGGGCCGCCTCAAAGTCTCGGATCTGCACGAGATCCATTGGGAGGTCTCGGGCAATCCCAAGGGCAAGCCCGTGGTCTTCCTGCACGGAGGCCCCGGCAGCGGCACGGACCCGAAGCAGCGTCGGTTCTTCGACCCGGCGCGCTACCGCATCGTCTTGTTCGACCAGCGCGGCTGCGGCAAGAGCACGCCGCACGCGTCGCTCGTGGACAACACCACGTGGCACCTCGTCTCGGACATGGAAGCGCTGCGCGCGCACCTCGGCATCGAAAAATGGCAGGTCTTCGGCGGCTCGTGGGGCAGCACCCTGGCCTTGGCCTATGCGCAGACGCACCCGGAGCGCGTGACGGAGCTGGTCCTGCGCGGCATCTTCTTGCTCCGCAAGTGGGAGATCGACTGGTTCTACCAGCAGGGAACCAGCGCCATGTTCCCCGACAAGTGGGAGGACTACCTGGCCCCCATCCCCGAGAGCGAGCGGCACGACATGGTAAGTGCATACTACAAGCGTCTCGGCAGCGACGACCCCAAGGTCCAGATGGAGGCGGCGCGCGCGTGGAGCGTGTGGGAAGGCCGCACCAGCAACCTGGTCGTGAGCGAAGAGCTGGTGGCCAAGTACGCGGGCGACTCCTTCGCCATCGCCTTCGCGCGCATCGAGTGTCACTACTTCGTGAACGGTGGCTTCTTCGAGCCCGGCAACGGGCTGCTCGACAATGTGGACCGCATCCGCCACATCCCGGCGACCATCGTGCAAGGCCGCTACGATGTGGTGTGTCCGATGGAGAGCGCATGGGCGCTGCACCGCAAGTGGCCCGAGGCGGATTTTCGGATCGTGCCGGACGCGGGACACTCGGCGTTCGAGCCGGGCAACCTGCACGAGCTGATCGAGGCGACGGACCGCTACGCGGGGCTCTGACCCTGCGCCGAGCCCAAGCGGGTGCACGCCGAGGATCGCGGGGTCGGCACGCGAATGGTATCCTGCAGGTCCGAAGTGGAACCGGATCCTACGTCGAGCGAGCACGTCCTGGAGGACGGCACGAAGGTGACCGTGCGCGCCATTCGACCCTCCGACGCGGAGATGTTGCGGGCGGGCTTTGCGCGGCTCTCGCCGGAGTCACGCTACCGGCGGTTCTTTGCCGGGGTGAGCGAGCTCAGTGACGAGACGGTGCGCTACCTGACTCATGTGGACGGCCACGACCATGTCGCCGTCGTGGCGGTGGTCGACTCGCTCGACTTGAAGGTGGAGGACGGGCTCGGCGTCGCCCGGTTCATTCGCCTCCCGGACAATCCGGAGGTCGCCGAGGCGGCGGTGACCATCATGGACGATGCCCAGCGCAAAGGGCTGGGGAAGATTTTGCTCCGGCTCCTCGTCGAAAGGGCGCGCGAGGTGGGGGTAAAGCGGTTTCGCGCGGAGGTGCTCAGCGACAACGAGCCCATGATGCGGCTCCTGCTCGGGGCGGGCGCGTCGATGCACACCAGCACGGGCAACACCGTGATCTTCGATGTGCCCATCGAGGGTGCGACATCGCCCGAGGCCGGGGAGCGGAGCTTGGTCGAGCGCGTGCTGCACGCGGCCGCCGAGTCGCTCTCCGTGTTCTTGCGCACGTTGCGGCCCCCGCCGCTGGACGAAAGCGCCCCCGTCGTGGCCGAATCGGCCGATACTCGACCTCGCGAGGGCGACGCCGCCCGGCGCGAGGATCGGACGGACGAGGAAGGCCACACATGAGCGACGGGTACGATTACGACTACGCGATCATCGGCTCGGGCTTCGGCGGGAGCGTCTCCGCGCTGCGGCTCTCGGAGAAGGGATATCGCGTGGCCGTGATCGAGATGGGAAAGCGATGGCGCGCGGAGGATTTTCCCAAGTCGACCTGGGACGTGCGCAAGTACTTCTGGAACCCGGCGCTCGGCCTCCACGGCATCTTTCAAATGACCCTCTTGCGCGACATCTTCTTCGTCCACGGCGCGGGGGTCGGGGGCGGGAGCCTCGTGTATGCGAACACCTTGCTTCGCCCGCCGCCCGCGGCCTTCGCCGATCCGCGGTGGGTCGGCTTCGATTGGGAAAAGGCGCTGGCGCCCTATTACGATTTGGCCAAGCGGATGCTCGGCGCCGTGGAGTCGCCCTTCATCGTGGAGACCGACCGCATCTTGAAAGAGGTCGCCGACGAGATGGGGCGCGGGGACACGTTTCACAAGCACACGGTCGGCGTTTACTTCGGAAGAGCAGGGGTGAAGGTCCCCGATCCGTTCTTCGGCGGCGAGGGGCCGGAGCGCGCGGGGTGCACGAGCTGCGGCGGGTGCATGGTGGGCTGCCGCTACGAGGCCAAGAACACGCTCGACAAAAATTATTTGTATCTTGCAGAGAAACGAGGGGCCGAGGTGATCGCCGAGTCGAAGGTGATCGACATTCGGCCCCGCCCGGCGGGCGGCTATGAGCTCACCCTGGAGCGCTCGATGGGCTTGTCGCGGCCGCGCCGCACGATGCGGGTCAAGGGGGTGGTCGTCTCGGCGGGCTCGTTCGGCACCGTGGAGCTCCTCATGGGCTGCAAAGAGCGCGGCTCGCTGCCCGACATTTCCCCGCAGCTCGGCAACTTCGTGCGCACCAACAGCGAGGCGCTCCTGGCCGTGCGCTCGCGGCGCAACGACGTGGACTACTCGCGCGGCATCGCCATCACCAGCGGCGCCTTCGTCGATGACAAGACGCACATCGAGATCGTGCGCTACCCGGCGGGGTCCGACTCCATGTCGCTGCTCACCACCCTCCTCACGGGCGGCGGCGGATCCATTCCGCGGTGGCTTCGTTGGCTCGGCAATATGGTGCGGCACCCGCTCCAGTTTTTGCGCGTCCACGTTCCATTCGGGTGGGCCAAGCGGACGGCCATTTTGCTGGTGATGCAGCCGGTGGACAATTACCTGCGCTACCGCATGCGCCGGCGCTGGTTCTGGCCTTTTTCGCGCAAGCTCGATACGGCGATCGAGGGCGGCAAGGCGGTGCCCGTTTACATTCCGATGGCCAATCGGGTCGCGCAGCAGATGGCGAAGAAGATGGATGGCATTGGCCAGAGCGGGCTCCTCGAGGTGCTCTTCAACAAAGCGTCCACCGCGCACATTCTCGGGGGCTGCCCCATCGGGCTCACCCCCGACGATGGCGCCGTCGACCCCAAGAGCCGCCTCTTTGGCTACGAGGACATTTACGTGGTCGATGGCTCCATCGTGCCCGCCAACTTGGGCGTGAATCCCAGCTTGACGATCACCGCCATGGCCGAACATGCCATGTCGCACGTGCCGCCCAAGCCGGGCGCGGTGCAGAAGCCGGTGCGGCTCCCGGAGCTCGCGGCCGTGAACGCGGGCGCGGGCGCGGACGACTAGCGACAGCGAGCCGCGGCGCGCGCCGGTGGCGCTGGCGAGGAGCGCGGCGCGCGCAGGTCGACGGGAACCACGTCGACCCTTGCGCATGCGACGGGCCGCCTCTTCGGCGCGGCGACCCTGGGCCCGCGCGGACCTTACTCCGCCGTCGCGTCGTTGCGCCGATCGAAGACGATGTCCACCGCCGAGGTCAGCGCGATGGAGATCGCCCCGGTGAGCACCGCATCTTCTCCGAGCTCCCCGGGGACGACCTTGGGGACCAGCGGTGTGATGGTCCGGAGCGCCTGCTCCATCGGCGCCGCCAGCAAATCCGCGCTCTTTCCAATGCCGCCGCTGAGCACCACCAGCTCCGGATCGAGCACCGCCGACACCGACGCCACGAGGAACGCCAGCCGAGCCGCTTCTTCGGCAACTGTGCGGCGCGCGCCCGCGTCGCCTTGACGCGCGAGGCGAAAGACGTCTTCCGCCGTTTCCGCGCCGCGCACCCCGTCGCCCTCCGCCATTTTCACCACGGAGTCCGCGGCGGCGACGGCCTCCATCAGACCGCGCGGCGAGGGGAGCGCCTTTTTGTCGCGGCTCGGCCGCTCGCGTGCCTTGACGTCGTAGAGGGGCCAGCCGTATGGCAGATACCCGACCTCGCCCGCCGCACCGTGAGCGCCACGGTACAAGCGCCCGTTGATGACGATGCCCATGCCGATGCCGGTCCCCACCAGCACGCAGACGAAGGAGCTCGCGTTCTTCGCGGCCCCGCGCGCGTGCTCGCCCACGGCGGAGAGGTTGGCATCGTTCTCCACCACCAGGCCGGTGCCCAAGGTTGCCTCCAGCTCATCGAGCAAGCCTTTGCGACCCCAATCGGGTAAATTGGGAGCGTAATGGAGGATGCGACCGTGGCGATCGGGCACGCCCGGGCTGCCCACCACCTTGGCGACGATGTCGTCGAGGTCGAGCGACGCCTCGTTCACCGTCTTCTTCGCCAGCTGGTACACGGTCTTCATCAGGGCGCGCGCGGTCGTGCAACGATTCGGCTCGTCGACCCGCGCCACCACCGTCCCTGCCAGATCGGCGACGGCCACGCGGATGCGCGCGCGCCCGATGTCGAGGCCCAACACGTGCCCCGCCGCCGGGTTGGATTCATAAAGGATGGCCGAGCGTCCCAAGCCATTGGACGTGCGCCCGACGGCGCGCACCAAACGACTCTGTTCGAGCTCGAGGAGTGCCTGACCCACTGTTGGCTTCGAGAGACCGGTATCCTTGGCGAGCTGCGGCCGGGTGGCTGCTCCGTCGGATCGCAGTCGGGTCAACACGATGCGTTGATTCAATTCCCGCATGCTCGCGGGAGTACCCACTTGGGGAACTTTGACGCTGCTCTCTTTGTCCACGTGAACGAGCGAGTGTACGACCTTCAGGGTTCCTCTGACCAGCGGGATATGTTAGGAAAGTTTCTTAACTAATTGTTCACCTGCTAGAACAGGCTCAATGGGACCGCGCGCGCCGCGCGGGGATGGGAAGGTAGCCATGATGGGCGAGACGCAGACGAAATCCGCGCTCGAATTGGAGCGCGAAAGCGTATCGGTGGCGCAATCCGCAGGCTTGGAGCGCCGCATCGGCCCCCTCCAGGCGACCGCCATCAATATGACCACGATGTGCGGAATCGGGCCATTCATTACGATTCCAACCATGGTGGCCGCCCTCGGGGGACCCCAAGCCGTCTTTGGATGGATCATCGGTGCCATCATCGTGCTCGCCGACGGCTTGGTCTGGGCCGAGCTCGGGGCGGCCATGCCCAAGGCCGGCGGCACCTACATTTACCTGCGCGAGGCCTTCCAGTACCGCACCGGGCGCCTCATGCCGTTCCTGTTCATCTGGACGGCGCTCCTCTTCATCCCCCTCATCATGAGCACGGGGGTCATCGGCCTGGTCCAGTACCTCGGCTACTTGGTCCCCGCGGTGGTGGACTCCGAGGGGCACGCGAACACCACCGGGCACGTCGTGGGCCTGGGGGTGGTGGTCCTGGTGATCGCGCTCCTCTATCGGCGCATCGGCGAGGTGAGCAAGCTGACCACGTTCTTCTTCTACGTGATGCTGCTCTCCGTCTTCGGCGTGATTGCTGCGGCCTACACGCATTTCCACCCCGAGTACGCGTTCGACTACCCCAAGGGCGCCTTCGCCTTCGGAAGCACCTTCTGGACGGGCTTGGGCGCGGGCCTGATCATCGCCATCTACGACTACCTGGGCTACAACACGTCGGCCTATCTGGGCGCCGAGGTGAAGGATCCCGGTCGCACCCTGCCGCGATCCATCGTGGGATCGATCGTGGGCATCATGCTCCTCTACTTGATGCTGCAGATCGGCGTGCTCGGCGTGGTTCCGTGGCAGGAGGTCGCCAAGTCCACGTCCATCGCGTCCTTGGTGGTCGAGACGACCTGGGGCAAGGACGTGGCCAACGTGCTCACGGGGCTCATCATCGTCACCGCCTTTGCATCGATCTTCGCCGGTCTCTTGGGCGGCTCGCGCGTCCCCTTCGAGGCCGCGCGCGACAAGGTGTTCCTCTCGTGGTTCGGCAAGCTGCACCCGAAGCATCACTTCCCGCATATCTCGCTGCTGGTGATGGGGGTCATCACCGGCATTGGCTCGCTGTTCGACCTGACCAGCGTCATCGCCGTGCTCACCGCGGTGTTCGTGCTGGTGCAATCGATCGGGCAGGTGGTGGCGCTGACGGTGCTGCGCAAACGCCAGCCGAACTTGGTGCGGCCGTACCGGCAATGGCTCTATCCGCTGCCCTCCCTCGTCGCGCTCATCGGCTGGATTTTCCTCTATGTGAGCTCGGGGCTGCAGCCGGTTCTCTTTAGCGTCGGCTGGATTGCGCTCGGCGGCATCGCCTTCGTCATCTGGGCGAAGATCGAGAGCATCTGGCCGTTTGGGCCCAAGGAGATCAAAGAGGAATTTCTGGTGTAAGCTCCTAAGGTGCCCGGGAAGCTTCGAGCCACCATGACCGCTGCTAACAGCAGCAAAAAGCGCGCGCTCGAAGCCGACCGGGTGGGGCCCGAGGAGGTCGTCTTTCAGCGCGGGCCATTGCGGGTGGGGCAGTTTCGGTGCTCGCGCTGGCACCCGCAGTTCGTCGATAGCGGGCCGACCACGGGGTGGCTCATCACGTTTCCGCGGGTGCCGGTGTTGGTGGCGCACGCGGGCGAGTCGATGGTCGTGGTCGACCCGACCATCGTCAAATTCTTCAACAAGGGCCAAGAGTTCCGTCGCGAGCCGCTCTTCGACGAAGGCGACCGGTGCGAGTGGTTCTCCTTCGACGCCCCCACCGTGTCGGCCGCCGTGCGCCCTTACGATCCGGCGGCGGCTGATCGCCCCGGGCAGCCCTTTCGTTGGGCGCACGCGCCGGTGGACAGCGCTTCGTTTTTGCTTCAGCGGCGCATCGCCGATCATGTGTTGGGGCTGGCGGAGGGCGAAGCGGTCGATGGGCTCTTCGTGGAGGAGTCGCTCTATACGTTGCTCGCGCGCACCGTCGGTCATGCCTATGCGCGCAGGGGGGTGCGTCCGGCCCGTGGGTGCGCGGCGTCGGTCGCGAAGATGCATGCGGCCATGGTCGATCATGTGGAGCGAACGCTCGCCTTGCGTTACCGGGAGTCGATTTCGCTGACGGACATCGCCAAATCCGTCGGCTACAGTCCGTTTCATTTGGCCCGCGTGTTTCGCGCGCGCACGGGGGCGAGCATTCATGCGAAGCGGCAGAAGCTTCGGCTGCACGTGGCGCTCGAGGAGGTGCGCGATCCGCACCGCGATCTGACGGACATTGCGCTTGGCTTGGGCTTTTCGAGCCATAGTCATTTCACGGGTGCGTTCCGCGGGGTTTTTGGGCGGGCGCCGAGCGCCATGCGGAAATAGGCGCGGGAGCGCGCGGTGCGCTACGGGAGCGCGCGGAGCGCGGCGGAAATAGGCGCGCGGTGCGTGAGCGCAAGATTTCGGAAGCGCGGGGGCGGCCGCGCGGTGCACGTTGCCCCCATGCATTTTCGCCTTGCCCACGGCGCGCCCTGCGCCATTTTCCTATCCGTGCTCGCGGGCTGCCATGCGCAGTCGTCTGCGCCTCCGGCGGCACCGCCCATGGCTGCTGCGGCGGCGGCTCCGGTCGCGACCACCGCCGCCGAAGTCGCCGAGCCTACGAAGTTTTGCTCCACCCCGGAGCGGCATCAGTTCGACTTTTGGATCGGCGAGTGGGACGTGGTGATGCGAAGCCACCCGGGCGACGATCTCACCAAGGAGTGGGTCACCTCGCACGGCATCAACCGCATTCGGAAGCGGTTCGACGGCTGCGTCATCGAAGAGGTCTTCACATCGTCGGACGGCCCCGATGGCCCGTGGAACGGCATCAGCATCTCGCAGTGGGTTCCCCGCGAGAACACCTGGCGCCAGACGTGGACCGACAACCAAGGCAGCTACCTTTTGCACTACGGCGGCATGGAGGACGGAAAAATGATCCTCTACAGCCCCCCGCGCACCCGAGACGGCGTCACCACGCAAAAGCGCATGGTCTTCTTCGACATCGCGAAGGACTCCATGAACTGGCGCTGGGAGGGCACCAAAGACGGCGGCCGCACCTGGACCAGTGAAATCACCATGCGCTACGCGCGCCGTCGTTGACCGTCCGGAGCCGACCTCCTTGCGAGACCTGCGCGCCGTCGTCGATCCGTCCCGGCGCCGACCTGCGCGCGCCCGCGTTGACCGCCCCGGCGCCGACCTCTGTGCGAGACCTGCGCGCGCCCGCGTCGATCCGCCCGGCGCCGTCGTACCCGTCGCGACGCTTCACGCGATCAGCGCGCGCACGGGCTCCCCTTCGTCGGTGACCCCGATGGGCCGGCCGATGGGCGAGGTGACGACCTTGTTCGGATCGATGCCGAGCTGGGTCGTCAAGGTCGCGAACAAGTTGGGCACGGTCACCGGATTTTCGACCACCTTCGCCCCTTCGGGGTCGGTCTTCCCGTAAGCGATCCCTCCGCGGATCCCACCCCCCGCCAGTGCGCAGCTCCACGCACCCGGGTAGTGATCGCGCCCCTCCTTGGCGTTGATCTTCGGCGTTCGCCCGAACTCCCCCAGGCACACCACCAAGGTCGAATCGAGCAGCTTGCGCGCGTGCAAATCCCCGAGCAGCGCGGAGAACGCAGGGTCGAGCACGGACATCAGCTTCTTCGTACGCTCGAAGTTGTCCTGGTGGGTGTCCCAGCCATCGAGCACCACCTCGACCAGCTTGACCCCCGACTCCACCAAGCGGCGCGCGGCCAGGCAGCCGCGCCCGAACTTGGTGTCCCCGTACGCCCTCCGCACCGCCTCGGGCTCTTGCTCGACCTCGAACGCCGCGAGCTTCGGCGAGCGCATCATCCGGGTCGACTGTTCGTAAATGGCATGCCGGCCCGTGATCTGCGGATCCGAAGGCTCGAACCGGGTCTCCAGCGAACGCAGCGCCTCCTCGCGCCGGCGAAAGCGCGCCTCGTCCACGTCGCGCGGCAGCGCCACATTGGCGGGCTTCTTGGCCGGATCGTCCACGATGAACGGCCCGTGTTGCAGGCCCAGAAAACCGGGCCCGAGGCTGGGCCCCCCGATGCTGACGAAGTTGGGCAGCTCGGGCGAGGCCTCGCCCACCTCGTGGCTGACCCACCCGCCGAGCGAAGGATGGTGCACCGTTGGGTTGGGCACGTACCCCGTGTGCAGCAGGTAGCGCGCGCGATCGTGGTTGCCCTCTTTGCTGGTCATGCTGCGCACCACGGCCAGCTTGTCGCCGTGGTCGGCCAAGAGCGGCAGATGCTCCGAGACGAAGAGGTTCTTCGACCGCGTCTTCACCGCCTTGAACCGCGCCGTCGCCACGCCCGACTTGGGGTCGAACGTATCGATGTGACTGGGGCCGCCATTGAGCCACAGGACGATGCACGCCTTGGCCTTCGTCTTGGAAGCCTGGGCCTTCGCAGCCTTGCCGCCGGCGCCGGCCGCGCCGGGGTGCAGCGACGCCGCCGCCTCGGCGTGCGCCACCGCGGGCAAAAACCAGCGGCTCGCGAGGAGCGCGGCCAATCCGCCCGCGCCGTAGACGAGCCCTTGTCGACGAGAGAACCGCTGCATCGCTTCGACCTCAATGATTGAAGAGAAACTCGCTCGAGTTGAGGAGCGCCCACAAAAGATCTTCGTACGCTTGCCGCATGGGGTTTGCGTTCACGAACTTCACCCAGTGCTCCGTCTCCTCCGCGGTGGGAGGGCGCGAGAGCGTTCGCATGTAGAGTGCACGTATTTTGGCCTCGTCCCTCCCCGGCTTGCCGATCACCTCCGCGAGCGCGCTGCCGGGGGCGACCTGCACGCTTCGATTGAGGACGTTGCCGTTGATCATCCACAGCGCCTGGGCGATGGTCCCGTCGAACTCGTCGTGGTGATCCGCCTCCTCGTCCACGTCGAACAAAAAGGCGAACTGCTTGCGCAGCCCCGCGCGGATCTGGTCGCCGCCTGCGCCCTTTTCGAGCAAGCTCTTGTCGCCGGTGGCTTGGGCCAAAGAGTCGAGCAGCTCGTCGGGCCCCAGGCGGTCCATGTGAAAGTACGACCAGAGCGCGTCCTCGTCGCGCCGCACCTGCGCTGCGCCCTCGGCCGCGCCTCTCTCGTCGCCTGCCGGCGCGCTTCCACGCTCCACCGGTGCTCCCCAGGTGGGCAGCTGCGCCTTTGGACGCGCGGCGAGCTGGTACGCCTCCGTGTTGGCCACCAGCCGGAGCAGGTGCTTCAAGTCGTAGCCGCTGGCCACGAAGTCCTGGGCCAGCGCATCGAGCAGGCCGGGCACCGCGGGCGGGTTCGACTCGCGGATGTCGTCGATGGGCTCGAAGAACCCGCGCCCCAGCAGCTTGGCCCACATGCGGTTGACCACCGCGCGCGCGAACCATGGATTTCGTTTGGCCGTGATCCACGCGGCCAGCGCCGCGCGCGGCCTCCCGCTGGCCGCGAGCTCCGTTCCATCGAGCGCCCGGGGGACGGCGTTCTTGTAGTCGGTGAGATCCATCCCCTTGGCCTTGCGGCGCGGCTTCTCGACGTCCTCCACGTCGAAGGGCCGCGTTCCCTTTTTGTCTTTGTCCTGCGGATAAAAGAGCTGCGCCCGCGTCTGCATGAACGAGGCGGTGAAGGCCTGAAAGTCGGACATCCTCCACTTTTCCGTCTTGTGATCGTGGCACTGCGCGCACTGGATCTGCACCCCCAGAAAGAGGCGCGACGCGGTGCCCGCGAGATCGGCCGGGTTGTCCATGTAGCGCACGTACCAGTTGGTGGCGCCGTTCACCCGTACGTCGCTCGTCGCGGCGGGCAAGGGGGACCCGTCGTCCGACTTCGGCCCCGTGGTGAGCCCGGTGGCGGAGACCAAATCGCGAACCCACACGTCGTAGCCGACGTTCGCGTCGAACCGCTCGTGGAGCCACCGCCGAAACTCGGCCCGGTCGACGTTGTTCCGCACGTCGCGTCCGAGCAGCGCGCGGTCCCAGTAGTTGGTGAAGTGATCCGCGTACGCCGGGCTGGCGAGCAGCGCGTCGATCACCTTTGCGCGCTTGTCCGCCGATCGATCCGCCAGGAACGCCTCCACGGCTTGGGCCGAGGGCACGCGACCCGTCAAATCGAGGTGCACACGCCGGAGGAACCCCGCGTCGTCCACCCGCGCGGTGGTCTCGATCTTCTTCGACTGCCACTCCGCGCGCAGCCGCGCGTCGATCTCCGCCGATCGCATCGATACACGTGCGGGCGATGCACCCGTTCGGTTGGCCACCGCCGGCGGCGCGCGCACCGGCACGGGGGCGGGGCCGCCCGAAGCGCAACCACCGGCCATCACCACCACCGAAACCATCGCGAGCGGGCCGCGTACGAACTTCATGGGTCTTCCCTTGGACGTAGCAAGTGGCACGTTGCTTCCAATGTGCTCTGTAAAGTTATCTTTTCGGGGCCGGACGGCTGAAAGCGCATGACATCGCGGTAAGCTTCGGTGGCCCCCGACATGGACGTGCGCACCCACCGCGTATTGGCGACCTTCCTCGATCCCAGGCTCGAGCGGCAGTTTCGCGCGGACTACTTCGAGCGGAGCGTCAAGAGCTTCACCCGCTTCAGCATCGGGCTGAGCGCCGTGGCGTTCCTCGCGTACGGGATCCACGACCTGCTCGTGATCCCCTCGATTCGAAGCTTCGCATGGGCGTTGCGGTACGGGGTCTTCGGTCCGGTGGCGGTGCTGGTCACCGCGCTGATGCACTCGCGCAAATACGAGCCGTGGCATCAACCGGCGATGCTGGTGTTCGGCATGGGGTGCAACGTGGTGGTCATCGCCATCGCGGCGGTCGCGCCCACGCACGGGTACTTCATCTACAACTCCTTCGCGATCCTGTTCGTGACCCTCGGGCCCCTGGTGGCCAAAATGAACGTGTTCACGCAGGCGCTCTATACGTTGCTCACCGTCTTCGTGTACGTGCTCTTCGACGTGGTGCTCGTGCACGCCGAGGATCGGGTGCGCGTGTCGATGATTTTGACCATCGTGGTCCTGGGCGGCATCGGCACCTTGGTGGCGCACCAGCTCGAGCTCCAGGCCCGCGAGGGCTTCTTGCAGCGGCGCACCATCTACGAGCAGATGGACCAGCTCGATCATGAAAAAGGCAAGAGCGACGCTCTCTTGCTCAATATCCTCCCCGCCAAAATCGCCGAGCGTTTGAAGCGCGAACAAGGCCGCACCATCGCCGATGGCTTCGCCCAAGTGACGGTGCTCTTCTCGGACATCGTGGGCTTCACCAAGATGGCCGAGCGCCTCGCGCCCTCCGAGGTGGTGCGCAGGCTCAACGCCATCTTCAGCACCTTCGATGACATGGCCGATCGTCTCGGGCTGGAGAAAATCAAGACCATCGGCGACGCCTACATGGTCGCGGGCGGTCTCCCGACCTCCAAAGACGATCACGCGCACGCCGTCTCCGAAATGGCGCTCGAGATGTGCCGCTACATGGAAGAGTTCAGCCGCGAGCTCGGCGAGCCCGTGCGCGTGCGCATCGGGGTGCACACGGGACCCGTGGTGGCCGGCGTCATCGGCAAAAAGAAATTCATCTACGACGTGTGGGGCGACACCGTCAACACGGCGAGCCGCATGGAATCCCATGGCATCGAGGGCCGCATCCAAGTCACGGAGGCCACCTACGAGCGCATCAAGGACCACTACGATCTCGAAGAGCGCGGCGAGATCGACGTGAAGGGCAAGGGCCTCATGAAGACCTACTGGCTCCGCGGCCGCCGCGACCGTCTGGCAACCCCCTGGCTCGCCCCACCGCCGCAGGCCGCATCGACCAATGGGGCGGGGGGCAATGGCGTTCGGGTGAAATAGTCAGCCCGTCGTTCGCAGGCCGCTGGCGACGGCGTTGAGCGAGAGCAGCACGCTGGGCAGCACGGCTTCGGCGCCGGTGGTGTCGCCGGCGGCTTTGCGCGCGCGCCACTCGCGGAGCACGTCGATCTGGAAGGTGTGGATGGCGCGCAGGCCCTCGTCGCGCAGTTGGAGGGTGCGCCACATGCGCGGGCGGCGGCGCTCGAGCGGCTCGCCGAAGAGGGTGTCGATGATGGTGACGGTGCGGCGGTGCTCGTCGGCGACGAGGCCGAAGATGCGGTCGCGTGCCTGGGGATCGGTGACCAGCGCGGCATACTGCGCGACGATATCGAGGGCGGTGGAGGCCACGGCGCCCTCCACGTTCTTCATCACGTAACGGAGGAAGGGATCGGTGGCCGCGGCGGCGGCGACCTTGGAGAAGGCCGCGGGATCGCTCTGGGCGAGCGCTTCGAGCGCGGTGCCGAGGCCATACCAGCCGGGCAGGTAGTGGCGCGACTGGTTCCAGCTGAAGACCCAGGGGATGGCGCGAAGATCCTCGAGCGAGCGGCGGCCCGTCCGGCGAGGCGGGCGCGAGCCGATGTGCGCGACCTCGAGCGCATCGATGGGGGTGGCCTCGCCGAAGTAGCCGAAGAAGCCCTCCTCCGCCAGCAAGGCGCGGTAGGCGTCGCGGCTCGATGCGGCGAGGCGGTCGAGCAACTGCACCAGCTCTTCGTCGCGCGAGGGCGGCGCGAAGCGATGGCGGAGGGTGGTGGCGGCCACGCCGGCCAGCAGGAGCTCGAGGTTGTAGGTCGCCGTGATGCGGTTCGCGAACTTTTGCGTGATGGTCTCGCCTTGCTCGGTCACCCGCACCTGCCCGGTGAGCGAGCCATGGGGGAGCGCCTCGAGAAAGCGATGCGTCGGGCCCGCGCCGCGGCTGACCGTGCCCCCGCGGCCATGGAAAAAGCGCACCGACTCGTCCCGCGCCGAGAGAAAGGCGTGGAGCTTCTCCTGGGCGCAGCGCACCGCCCACTGGCTCGCGAGGATGCCGCCGTCTTTGCAGCTGTCGCTGTAGCCGAGCATCACCTCGATGTGCGGCGCCTCCCCGCCCGCGCGCTCGGCCATGGCCGCCAGGCTCGCTTGGGTGACCGGGTGATCGACGAAGCCCTCGAGGATGCGCGGCGCCGCCTCCAGGTCCTCCAGGGTCTCGAAGAGCGGCACCACGCGCATGTCGCAGACGAGCCCCTTGGGGGTCATGCGCGCCAGGCCCACCTCGCGCGCGAGCAGGTAGACGACGAGCAGGTCCGACACGTTGCGGGTCATGCTCACGATGAGCGACCCCAAGCCATCCATGCCGTGCTGATCGCGCACCTCGGCGAGCGCGCGGAGGGCGGCGAGCGTCTTGTCCGCCTCCTCGCCGACCGATGCCCCCACGGGCGCGAGCGGGCGCGCGCTTCGAAGCTCCGTGTCGAGGAGCTCGCGGCGGCGCGCCTCGTCCCAGTCGGGGAAGTCCTCGCCGTCGATGCCGGCGGCGGTGAGCAGCTGCGCCAGCGCGCGATCGTGGTAGCGGCTATTTTGCCGGACGTCGAGGGCGGCCAGGTGGAAGCCGAACGTCTTGACCTCGCGAACCACCGGTGTCACCGAGGTTCGCGCCAGGCGCCCGGCGCCGACCTCCTCGAGCGACTGCGCGAGCGCCCTCAGATCCGCGATGAGCTCGCGCGGGTTCGGATAGCGTTCGAGCCACGCGATCATGGCGTGGACGAACTGCCGCCAAGGCTCGCCCGGGAAGCGCTTGGTGAGCGCGCGCGCTTCGTCGCCGAGGCGCTCGTACATCCGCTCCAGCGCCGCGCGCAAAACGGGAGGCGCGGGCTGGATCACGTCGCTCAGCGGGAGCTGGCGCGCGAGCTTCTCCAATTTGTCGCGGTGCACGTCGAGCGCGGCTCTGCGAAACTCCTTCAAGGTCTCGCGGGTCACGTCGCCGGTGACCAGCGGGTGGCCATCGCGGTCGCCGCCGATCCAATTGCCGAAGCGCAGCTCGGGGGTCCGCTCGCCGAGGAGCTTGGGATCGAGCCCGGCCTCGACCCACGCGTGCCGCAGCCGCGCATCGAGCCAGGGGAGCACCTCCGGGAACACGTTGCGCAGGTAGTGCAGCGCATTCTGACGTTCGTCGGCGATGTCGGGACGCTTTTGCATGAACTTCGACGTGCGCCAGAGGCGCTCGAGGGTCGCCTTGATCTCGTCGCCGATGTCTTCCTGCTCGCTCGGCGTCCACATTTGATTCTCGCGGCGCACCAAGAGCAGATACAGCTGCCGCTGTTGTCCGAGCACGTCGGCCGGCTTGGCCTCGGTCGGATGTGCGGTGAGCACCGGCTCGACGGACACCTGGCCGATTCCTTCGGCGATGGCCTCGGGCGAGAGACCGAGCTCGATGAGCTGCCGCAGGTTTTGGCCCCAGAGCCCGGGCTCGCGCAAAAGCCCCTGCTGCTCTTCGCGCTGGCGTCGCGCCTGAGCCGATGCGTTCTCCTCGATCAAATTGAGGAGCTGAAACGCGAGGGTCAGCGCAGCAACGTCGCGTGCATCCTTGATGCAAACAGGCTCATCCCCGACGAACGGGAGGCGCCGTGCGCGCTCCTTTTCCCCAGTTTGTTCGAGCATTTCGCGCAGAAGCGCCATGAGATAGACGAGATCGGCATCGATCTTGTCGAGAGCGAACTCCAGAATGTTGGTCACCGTGGCCTCTCGCATTTTTGATCCTGGCTTAGCCGGGACGCACTGCGTTGGGCATGCTAATACTTCTTTCACGTGCGACAGGTAGAAGACGTTCTCAATTTCCTCAGCGACATCGATTCCAACTGGTGGCCTTTCCTCTTCCTACGTCCCGAACCTTACGAGCGGATGACGTCGAAGCGCGTGGCCCTTCTCGCAGCCCTCTACGGCATCTTCACAGGCGCCTTCATGGACGCCTTGCTCGCCGTCGCAGGCCGCGCCCATGAGGTCAGCCTCTGGACGTTCCCCTTTTGGACCACAATAGGGTTCTTCGTCATCTACCGACTGACCTTCGCCTACGCGTGGAACTGTCGCGCGGAACGGTTCATCCCGATCCGCACGCGTTCCTGAGTTTCGTAAGCGTCGTTATCCAAGTTGGGGGCCCCGCCCACGGGAGGCGTGCCAAACGGCACGTATCTCTACGATGTCTGCCTTTTTGTCGTATGAGAAGTACAGGTGGTACCGGGTTGCTCCGACGAGCACGCGCTTGATCGGTACGCCTCTTCGCGTGCTGTAGTGCGCGCCTCGCGTAGGCATGACAAGGAGCGCTTGGAGCATACCGGCTAGGGCCTCGGCAAACATGGCCGGCGCCGCGGGGCGATTCTCTCGCCACCAGACGTCGATTCGGCGAATCTGAGCATCCGCGCCCTGCGCGATGCGAAGTCGCGTCACGGCGTGTTGCGCTTCAGACGTGCGATGACATCCTCGCCATCGAGCCAACGCCCGTCGCGCAGCTGCTCATCGGCTCGATCGAGCGCAAGATGGAGGCGCGCACGCTCGTCGACATCGAGCTCGTCATGGTCATCGGCAACCATGGTTTCGAGCTCGACCTCCGGCGTATTCCTGACTGCGTTCGCCATAACAAGGAAAATGTACGCCTCTCTCTCGGCGCGCGCCAGCACGATTGCGCCACAAGCGACAGAGCTCGCACCACGGCTCGAAAGCGCCGTTACATCGCCAAGGCCGTCAAAACGACCCGCTGAAGATCGGCACCATCGGCGCCTTGGGAAGGCTCGCGGTCGACGTGTCATCGCGGAAGATGGGGGAACGGGCGGGCTCCGTTTTCGCCATTTCGAGGCCCGATAGCCAGGCGGCTTTGGGGGCCGGCCCGCCGAGGGACTGATCGACTTTGGTGCTCGAGTTGCCGGTGACGAGCACCAGACCAATGACGAGGCTCGCGACGCCGCCGCCGAGCATGATGCCGCCGATGGTTGCGGCGTTGCCGGTGTTTTGGTGGCCGCTGCCGTTGACGGCGGCGACGATGAGCAGGGTCAAGCCGCCGATGAGGATGAACGGCGAGCCTACGCTGATGAGGACGATGCCGCCCGCGAAGCCGCCCTTGGAGGCCGTGTTCACGTCGAGTACCACGCGGTCGCCGTTTTGGCCCGCGAGCTGGAACGCTCGGGAATTGCGAACGCCGTCGCCCACGATGCGGTAGCTCGGGCCCACCGGGAGCGGGCGGTCGCACGGGGTCGAGCAGACGCCCACCCAGGAGCCGCCGCTCAGTTGTTCGAGCGTGACCTCGCTGCCTTCGATGTGCACGGTGACATTGCCCGAGGGGGCCGGGGGAGCGGTGGCCGGGGACGTGAGGGGCGGGGCGTGCGCCGAGGTGTCGACGGGTTGGCCGTTGTGATCGATGCGGGCGACGAAGGCCCAGAGGATGCGCGCCGTCTGCCCGGTGCTGAGCATCACCGTCACGTGATCGCCCACCACGATTTCACTCAAGGTGCCGCGGATGACGTTGTTGTCCTTGAGATAAACGGCGTCGGGGCCCGTGGGCGCGGCCTGCTGCGCAAAGGCTGGCGGTGCGGCGGCGGTTAGATAAGCGGTCAGTGCGGCGAGCGAAAGGAGCTTTCGCTGGAAGAAAGGACGCGACATCGCTGCATCATCGAGCCTCCCAGGGGCTTAAGTCCACAAGCAGACGCGTCCGTCCAACCAGGATTTCGTCACCGTCCAAAAGCTCGCCCTCACCTTGGAGCCGGACGAAGACCCCCGTGCGCGAGTCCAAGTCGGTGAGGACCACGACCTCCGCCTGCTCCTCCAGCACACAATGTTGCTCGCTCAACAAGGGATCGTGCGGGCACACGATGTCCCCGATCGCGGCCCCGATTTGCACCATCCCGCCGCGCGATACCGCACACGCCCCCACGGCGCCGCCCTCGAAGATTTGCACCACGCGGAAGGCCGATGGCCACTTGGGCGACGAATAGAAGTACGTGGGGTCGGGATCGGGGCCGTCGTCGGCCACCGGGTTCTTCTCGACGCGAAAGAGCTGGTCGCCGACGATGAACTCGTCCCCCGCCGTGAGCTCCACCCGCGAGCGAATGCGCAAGAAGGCACCGTTGCCGCCCTCGAAATCTTCGAGCCACAATCGGCCCTCGCGGAAGCGGAAGACGGCCTCGCGCGCGTGGCAGAACGCGTCGGCGATTTGAATCGACCCCTCGCGCCCCATGATCGCTTCGTCTTCGCGGACGGAGTACTTGTCGGGACCTCCCACCAAGCTTCGCTGCACGATCAGATGAAAAAACGCCGGCGGCATCGCGGTGGCCGCGATGGCTGCCAAGGCCGCCGAGGGATCGACCACCGTGGCCGGCGCGGACTCGAGCTCCGCGTCGGAGGCGGCCGGGTTCATGAGGGCCGAGCGGCTGCTCAGCGGAGGGATGCCGCCCGGGGCGATCGGCGGGCTCACGCCCGGATAGCCGCCGCTGGCCGCAGCCGACGCATTCACGCCTGGATAGCCGCCGCTGGTCGCGGCCGACGCGTTGACGCTCGGAGGCGGCGGCCCGCTCGACGAGGTCGGATGCCCACCGCTGGCGGCGGCCGACACATTCAGGCCCGACGGCTCGGCCTTGGAGAGGGCAGGGCTCGAAGGAACGGCGTCGGCGGTGCCGTCGGCGGATTTGGTGGTCTTGCGCTTGCCGAGCCGTTTGACGTCGACATTGG
Source organism: Sorangiineae bacterium MSr11954 (assembly GCA_037157815.1). Classification (NCBI taxonomy): domain Bacteria; kingdom Pseudomonadati; phylum Myxococcota; class Myxococcia; order Myxococcales; family Pendulisporaceae; genus Pendulispora; species Pendulispora albinea. The sequence continues at coordinate 8,924,293 of CP089984.1, read as the reverse complement.
GCGGGTCCACCAGGACCTCGATGCCGCCGGCCGCGCGTCCTTCGACGACGGCGTCGAAGCGGCCCTCGCGCAGCATGAGCAGCATCTCCATGTGCTGCCCCTTCATCAGCGCCCGCACGAACAGCGCGATGTTGCCCTCGGCCTCCTCGCGCGCGATGTGCTCGCCGTAGTTGCGCTTGTGCGTCTTGACGATGCGCCCGCCGTCGGCAAACAGGTGCGTGATGATGTGCGGGCGATCGAGCCCCGAGTCCTCCGTTTGCACGTGGAAGACCCGACCCTTGTACTTGACGTTGTTGTTGAAACCGACCTGCGCGCGGCGAAACCCGGCGGGCTGCATCTCCCGCTCGAAGCGCGAGAGCGCATCGCCGTTGAAGCGGTGGATGGCTTGCTCGAGCAACGCGTGGTCGCCGGCGATGCCCTCCATGCGCTCGAACGCCTGGCGCGCGAGGGGTGAGCTCGGATCCAGGCGCAGCGCTTCGGCGAGGAGCTGTTGACCCTCCGCGTCGTTCGGTCCGCTGGTGGCGTAGGCGCAGAGCACCATAATGGCATCGTCCACGCGCGCACGGTCGACGAGCCACTTGGCAACTTTCGATGCGCTGGTACGCCCGCTCGGGACTGCGGTCATGTCAGCAAGAGTTTATAGCAAGCATTCCGCGCGTGTACGAATCACTCCGGATTTTTGACGATCTCGTCGATTTTCACGACCTCGAAGGCCGATCCGGGGATGGTCTTGAGCGGCTCCAAGTCCTTGCTGGTCCACTGGGGGTTGCTCTCGCCCGAGATGTACCAACTCGACCCTTTGTCGGCGAGGAACATGCCGTAGCGGGCCAGCGCGGTCAGCACGGCCTTCGGCACCCCCGTGAACTTGCTGATGTCGAAGGTCTTTTTCAGGCGGAAGCGGGCCCCCATGGGGGGGACGTTAAGATCGGTGGTGCTGCCGCTGGCGTGGGTGGCCGGGCGCACGAAGGCATTTTGCGTCTTGGCGCCGGTGAAGCGGAGCGCATGCTTGATCTCACCGTTGGTGGCCGCCTCTTCGTAGCGAACGAGCCCCGGGAAGATGGGCAAACCTGCAGCGTCGGCGGATGTCCAGCCGTCGGGGCGCAGTTTGTTCGTCTTCAAGTCGAACACCGCGCCGGAGTAGGCGGTCCACGCTCCGTCCTTGACCTCGGCGGAGTAGAGCTCGTACAGCATGCACTGGTCGCGATCGACGGCCAGCACATGACGGTCACCGGCCTCGCCCGCGCCTTCCACTGGCGCGTTGAGCGGGATCGGGTAGGGCCCGGGATCGCTCTCGCGGTGCTGCTCGAAGGTCACCCCGAGCCTGGGTTGTGCGCCGGAAATGAGGATGTACGGCATGCCGTACTGGGGCTCGGCGCCAAAGTCGGGATGAACCTTCTTGTCCTTGCCGAGTGCGTCGATGTACCGATCCGAGTTGGGATCGACCTCGGCGTTCGAGATGTCCTTGTTCCAGGGGTTGTCGGGCGGGAACACCTTGCAGCCCGGGCCGAGGACGCCACCGCTCGGGATCCCCGAGGTCGTGTCGTTGGGTGGCCTTTGGCCACCGCCAGGACCGTCTTTTCCGCCCGGCCCTGAGCTTTCGCCGCCGCCGCTGCATGCCACCATGATGAGGGTGAGCGCAGAGAGTGCAGCACGCGTGGGGGCAAGACCTGCAGAACGTGGAAAACGTGGAAATGGAGCGACCTCACGGGAACACGGCGTCGTACGTGACCCGGCAAGAAGCCTTCTCGTCATGTTTGCCAGAATAGTTTCGTATGATGGAGATCGCCATGCTGACGTTTAGCCCCGATCCCGACAAGGCCGAGCAGGAGATGCACGCCATCATCTTTTACCTGACGACATTCGGGTACATCGATGGTGACTTCGACGCGACGGAGAAGAGCTTCGTGCGCGCCTACATCCGCAAGCTTGTCGTACACCGTGCGGAGACGGCCATGGCGGACGCCGATCCCGCCTTTCGTTCGGAAATCATCGAGAAATTTACGGCTCATTTCCATGAAGTGTTCGAGGGCATCGATTCTCGTATCCAGGAACTTTTTGCCGAGCCGGTACAAAAGGACGAGGACCCGTCGGCGTTCGTGCACACGAAGCTGAAAGTTCGATGCTTCGAGATCTTCCAAAGCTTCGATCGGGCGGGCCAGGAGCAGCTGATGGCCACCATCGACGAGCTTCTGCTGGCCGATGGACACGCACATCCGGCGGAGCTCAAGTTTCGCGCGGAGCTGGCGGCGCTGCTCTCGACCGAGGTCGATCTGGAGCTGGTCGACGACGAAGATGCGGTGGCCCACGTTCGGGTGGAGCCCCCGCGAAGGTACGCGGCCACCGGTGAGAACCATCCGTTCTTCGTGCCCGCGGAGTTCCACTACTCGGCGGACCGCAAGAAGATCCTGGAGCAAGCCGGGCGCGATCGGGATCTCATCGATCGGGTGCTCGGGATCCTGGAGAAGCAGCGGGCGCACGGGAAGGGGAAGCTCGCGGGGAAGACCAACGTGGGCGAGATCCCGAGCGGCGAGTCGTTCCTCGACGGCTTTACGTACGTGACGCGTCCGGTGCCCAAGCGCGCGTACGAGCTGATCGTGCTGGGCGATTTGCACGGCTGCTACAGCGTGCTGAAGGCCACGTTGATCCAGTCGCGGTTCTTCGAGAAGGTGACGGCGTTCCAGCGCGATCCCACGTCGGTGCCGGAGCCGAAGTTGGTGCTCTTGGGCGACTACATCGACCGCGGTCTATTCAGCCTCAACGGCGTTCTGCGCACGGTGCTGCAGCTGTTTGCCACGGCGCCCGATCACGTGGTGGCGCTGCGCGGGAACCACGAGTACTACGTGGAGTACAACGGCAACGTCTACGGCGGCGTAAAGCCGGCGGAGTCGATCAACACGCTCAAGCCGCACCTGCCGCTCGACGTCTTCCGCCACTACGCGCACCTCTTCGAGCGGCTCCCGAACACCTTGCTGTTCGATCGCTTCGTGTTCGTGCACGGCGGCATCCCGCGCGATCGTCTGCTCAAGGAGCGCTGGCGCGATCTCTCGAGCCTCAACGACGTGGAGCTTCGCTTTCAAATGATGTGGAGCGATCCGAGCCGGGTCGACGTCGTCCCCGCCGAGCTCCAAGAAAAGTCGGCGCGCTTCCCATTCGGCAAGCTACAGCTGCGCGCGTTCTTGCAGCGTATGGGGTGCCACACGTTGGTGCGCGGTCACGAAAAGGTGAACGCAGGCTTCGAGCGCACCTACGACGACGAGCACGCGCAACTCTTCACGCTCTTCTCCGCCGGGGGCCGCGACAACAACGATCTCCCGCTCGACAGCAGCTACCGCTCCGTCACCCCCATGGCGCTCACGCTCCTCCTCGACCCCGACGGCAACGGCACCATCACCCCCTGGGCCCCCGACTACCGCGCCTACAACGATCCCCAACGCAACGGCTTCTTCCAAGCCCCCCCGGAGATCGCGCACCGTCGGGATTGAGGGGGTGCTCCGGCCGTGATTTGCAACGAAGACGGGCGGTCGTATCCTTGGAGGATGGCAGCCACTTCTTCCACGTCTCCACGCGTCCGTCACATTGTCGAGCTGATGGGGGAGCTGAGCGATGAAGAGCGAACGGAGCTCGATGCGGAACTGCTGGTCGAAGACGTGGACATTGCTCGCGCATGGGGCGAAGAAATCGATGAACGTGCCCAGCGTGCGTTGAGCGGCCAAGCGAACGCGCTCTCGCGTGAGCAGCTCGACGCTCTCTTCGAGATGCCACCGAACGATGCCCGCGCACACTTGGCGCAACTGCTTGCTTCACGCAAATGATTGCAATCGCTCCCGAAGCCGCCCTCGAGATCCTCGAGAGTCGTGAGTTCTACGAGTCACGACGCGCGGGGCTCGGCCTCGCATTTCAGGGTGCGGTCAACGGGATGCTGGACGCAATCAAGAATGGTCCGCTCGGTTTTCCGAGGCATCGGTTCACGACCCATGAGAACGTCCGTCGAGCCCTCTTTCCGCGGCCCTGGCCCTATGCTTTGGCGTATTTGCTCGTATCGCCAGCGAACATCGTGGTGCTCGCGTGTGAACATCTCAAGCGGAGACCGCTCTATTGGAAGAAACGGCTCGAGTTGGCTGCTTCGGCAAAGAAGCCGCGCGAACCGTGAGGAGTGTTCGCCTGCTTCCTAAACCCCATCGCGCAGCGGACGGCCTTGCGCGTCCGTGACCTTGCCCGTGAGCATCATGATCCCATCGACGATCGGCCAGATCCACCCGATACAGGTGAGCGACGCCAGGATCTGTGCGATGGCGATGCCGGTGTGGCCCGTGTAGAAACGGCCGGCGCCCAGCCAGCCAAGGAAAAATTGGAGAAGGGCAGCGACGACCTTGCTCTTGTCGGAGAAAGGAATGCCCGTTACCGGATCGATGCCATACGGTGCGCCCGGACCCGCGCCGGGAGGGGGACCCATCGGCATACCAGGCATACCCGACATGCCAGCAGGAGGAGGTGGACCATAGCCGCCGCCGTATGCGTTGTTCGGACCTTGTCCGTAGCCACCACCTGGACCGCCGCCGCCGCCACCGCCAGGAGGAGGAGGATTGCCACCTTGCATCGTTCGTTATCTCCCGTGTCCGACCGGGTTCGGTCGAAGGACAAGGATGGACGTAAGAACGATGTGGGCGCTAAGCAAGCTTTTCGACCCGTTCGTCGTATTCGGCTTGCGTGATCTTTTGGGCCGCCAAATCGGCATTGAGCGCTTCGAGTGTGGCCTTCGTTCGGTCGGCTTTGGCGGCGACCGATTCTTTGTTCTCGTTGTAGATGGTCTTGCCGTCTTTTTTCGCGCTCTTGAACTCCGCGCGGAGCTCGGCGGCGGTGACGGTTCCGCCGCTTTCGAAATAGCGGTCCGCTACTTTGCCGATGCCCCACGTGGTCGCAAAGGACGTGGTGGCGCCGACGACGCTGCCCCATCCCGGAACGAGCTTCGCGAGATTGTTTACGGCGATGCGCATGCCGGCGCCGCCGACCACGCCGCCGAGGAGCGAGCCGACGGCTTTTTTGTCCATGGTGTTGCCGTAATACTGACCGATGTCGCGCACCAGCTTTGCTTGCATGGCAACCACCGCGATATCCGTCGCGATGGCGATGCCCGGTACGGGGAATGCGCCGAGCACCGCGCTCATGATCGCGTACTTGAGAATGTCCTCGGACACCTCCGCCGCGCGCTTCTTCGGATCGTCGATCCGCTTGATGTGGCTCGGCAAAATCGTGTCCTTCGTTTCGGTCACCAGATCCGACAAGAAGCTGGGCTGCGTCTGCGGACGGGGTTGCTCGAGCCCGAAGGCCACCTCGAGCCGATCGAGGATCTGCTTCTCCGAAGGATCGCAGTCCCCGTCGACCATCGAGATGTTCACGGCCGCTTGGTACGTTTCCCGCCGGGCCTCCGGGGAGACGATGCGCTCGATCTGCGCCTCGACGTCCACCGGCTCGTCCAGCAAGGTGTCGAGGGTGATCCCTTCGGGGAGCTGCACCTCCCCGAGAGCCTCTTCGAGCGCGTTGCGCTCCTCGTCCATCAGCTTGCCATCGGCCTTCGCGATGGCCACGAGGATGCGCAGTCCAGCCAGCCCTTCGGTAACACTAATCATGGTCCCACTAGGAGACCGGCGAAGTCATCCGTCGTCAAGCGCGCCGCGCATTTGTCACGTCGCCGGTGACGCCGTGCATCGCGTTCCAGCCTCTTTGCGCGCGGCGCTTCGCCCGCTTTGCGGACCTCGCCTCGTCGACTTCTTCTGCTACTTCCGCGAACGGGTGGGCGGCAGGCGAACCGTGCTTGGAACGTTCTCGTCCGTGTCCTCGGGGAAGACCACGTAGCCGGGCGCCGAGGCAGGAATGTCGGCGGCTCCAAGATCGCCACCGATGATGCCGATCTGTTGATCGAGCTCCTCTTGCGTCGCATCCTCCTGCGCCGTGTGCACTTCGATGGCACGCCCGGCCACGACGCCGACGGCGCCCCCGATGAAAGCTCCCACCATCGCACCCGATGGGCCCGCGAAAGCTCCCGCGCTGATGCCAGCCACCGCGCCCGATAGCGCCCCGGCCGCGATGGAAGCATCGGAACGAAGGGGGATCCCCGCTTCGCGCAGCTCTCGTTCTCGTTGTGTCCACGCCATTGGTCCACCGTGCTGGTCGGCACCGTCAAACACGCCCAAAAGGGGCGGTGAGCCGGCCGGCCAGCACGCGCACACCAGCAACGTGTATGCCGTAGTGTGACTACGGCACCCGCTCGCTGCGTTGCTCTACTTGCGCTCGGGCGGCGAGACGATGATCTCGACGCGCCGGTTGTTCGCGCGACCCTCGGCCGTGGAGTTGCTTGCGACCGGGCGATCGGGCCCCACGCCCACGGCGCGGATGATTTCCGACGGAATCCCGTGCGAAGAGATGTACTGGCGCACGGAGTCGGCTCGCTTTTGCGACAGGTCCATGTTGAACGAGCGCTGGCCTTGCGAGTCGGTGTGACCTTCGATGGTGATGTTGCGATCGGGGTTGGCCTTGAGCGCGGTGACGACATTGTCGAGCGCGCTCATGGCGGCGGGCAGCAAAGCCGACGCACCCGATGCAAAAAGGACCTGCCCCGACAGGGTGATGACCATGCCGCGGTTGTCGTTTTTGACCTCGGCCATCTTGGCGAGGTTATCGAGCGCCTCCTTGGTGCGGCGTCGCTCCTCTTCGAGCTGCTGCTGCGTCATCTTCGAGCGCTGCTGCTCGGCCTCGAGCTGCTTGCGCGCCGACTCCAGCTCCTGCCCGGTCTTCTTGCCGAGATCCTTCTGCGCCTGATCGCGCTCGCGTTCGGCGGCCATCATGCCGGCCTGCGCCTCGGCGAGTTGGGCTTTGCGAAGCGCGATGTACGCGCGGTCGCTCGTCTCCGGCGCGCCCGGCGAATCGTCGTAGGCCTTCTCGGCCTGGTCGAGCGCCTGCTTGGCCACGTGGACCTGCGCCGGGTTGATCTGGTTCGCCTGACCTTTTTGCGCCTTCTCGTAGGCGGCGCGGGCTTCCAAGAGCTCCTTCGGCGGCGGGGTCGAGCCACACCCGGCGACGAACGTGGTCAATGCGAGGCTGGCTGCGATCTTCGAGTACGCGCGGATCATCGTCCCCCCTTGAGGGCCTTGAGTTGCTCGAGAGCTTGCTGCGCCTCGTTGCGCGCAGACTGTTGACGGGCGAGGGCGACCGCCAGCTCGGCGTCGGCCTCGGCGCGCAGGAGGAGGAACTCGGCGCGCTTGTTGTCTCCGTCGGCCATCAGTTGCTTGGCCTTCTCGATCTGCTCCTGCGCCAGCCTCATGTGAAGCGCGCCCTGGGAGTCGGTTTGTGCACCGACCTCTTGGGCCGCGCGAAGGGACGCTTGCGAGTTGACCAGCTTATCGTTGGGGGCAGGGTACGAGCCGCACCCGACCATGAGCGAGAGCGCTGTGGCCGCCGCCGCAATTGAAGCAATGTGTTTCATCAGGCTCCTCGTATGAGAAAAGCACTCACGCATTTTCGGCTCTTTTGCTGAGGCGCGGTCGACCATACCATGTGCTCGATGAATGCGTATGAAGAGCTTGTAACCCTACTCCGGCCCGCGGGCGGGGGGCTCTTTCTCGTCTCCACCGGGCGCGCGGAGCAAATCGAGCTGCAAAAAAACATTTATGCTGCATCTTCCGAAGAGGAAGTGGGCGTGAAGTGGCGCGCGGCCGTGGGCGCTCTCGCCGGTGCCAAGGTCGTGCTCCTTGGCGCCCCATCCGATGTGGGCGCAGGCTTTTTGCGCGGCGCCAACATGGGGCCGCAAGCGATCCGGCAGGCCCTTTTGCGGAGCGGGCCGCTCGCTCCAGACATCCTCGACGTGGGCGATGTCTTCGTGGTGCCGCAGCTGCTTCACGACGACATGCTCTCGCCGGAGCAAAAACGAGCCTCGCTCCGCGCGCTGTATCCGCAGGTGAAGGAGGATGTCGCCGCGGGTCTGCCGGTGTCGCCGCTTTCCATTCTCGAGCGCGCGCTCGATTTGATTTTTGCCGTGAACCCCACGGTGGTGCCCATCGTGCTGGGCGGCGATCACTCGTGCGCGTGGCCCGTATCGGCCGCGCTTCATCGGGCTCGGCGCGGTTCGGGGACGCGCGACCGTTGGGGCATCGTGCAAATGGACGCGCATACCGATTTGCTCGAGCAGCGGCTGGGTGTTCGCTATTGCTTTGCCACGTGGAGCTACCACGCGAGCCGGCTGCTGGAGTCGCCGGATCATATGGTGCAAGTCGGTATTCGGGCGACGCGCCACGAGCGCGCGCACTGGGAATCGCAGACCGGAGTCCGGCAATTCTGGGCCGATGAATGCAACGCCGATCCCGAGCGCGCCATCGACGCCATCGCCTCGCATTTGCGCGCGCGCGGCATCGAGTCGCTCTACTTTTCGAACGACATCGACGGCACCGACGAGCAGTTCGCCGACGCCACCGGCACCCCCGAGCCCAACGGTCTTCACCCCGATTTCGTGCTGGCGCTCATCCGCCGATTGGGCCAGGACTTTCGCCTGGTCGCCGGCGACGTCATGGAGGTGGCCCCGCCGCTGCAGCGCACCCCCGGTGGCTCGGAGCGCACCGTCGCGCTCGCAGCGCGCTACATCGAGGCGACCATCGAGGCCGCGCTCCGGAGCGCTCCCAGCGCGCGTAGCTAGCGCATCGCTTTATCGAGCCGGTCCACGCGCCGCAGGGCCGGAAATAGAAACATGCAGGTTGCAACCACCGCGCAGGTGGCGAAGCCCCCGAACACCGCGGCGGGCACCACGCCCAGCCAATCGGCGGTGAGGCCCGACTCGAATTCGCCGAGCTCGTTCGACGCCCCGACGAACACCTGATTGACGGCGCTGACCCGCCCGCGCATCTCGGACGGCGTGGCAATTTGCACCAAGGTACCGCGCACCACCACGCTCACCATGTCGGCCGCGCCCGCGATCATCAAGGCCACGAGCGAGACCATGTACACGTTGGAGAGCGCAAACACGATGGTGGCGACCCCGAAGATCCCGACGCACGCGAACATGGTGAGCCCGGCGCGACGGCGCAGCGGATGAAACGCCAGCCACACCGCCATGACCAGCGCGCCGAACGCCGGAGCGCTCCGCAGGATGCCGAGGCCCCAGGGGCCCGTGTGCAGGATGTCGCGCGCAAAGATGGGCAGAAGCGCCACCGCGCCGCCCAGGAGCACGGCGAAGAGATCCAATGTAATGGAGCCCAAGATGAGCTTTTGCGAGAACACGTAGCGCACGCCGGCCAGCAAGGTCTGGAGCGAAGGCGCCGAGCGCTCCATGCGCCCCGTGCGCACCTTCATGGACAGCACGCACCCAAACGCCGACAGCGCCAGCAGCGCGCTCAGCGCATACACCCCGCCGGCCCCACCCGACAGGGCATAGACCACGCCGCCCAGCGCGGGCCCGATGACCGTCGCCGCTTGCCATACGCTCGAGCCCCACGCGACGGCGTCCGGAAATTCGGCCATGGGCACCAAATGCGTCGTCAGCGCGGAGGCGGCGGGGCCCGAGAACGCGCGCGCCGCGCCAAAGAGCACCAATGTGCCATAAATGAAATACGCGTGCTCGGTGTGCGCCAACGTGGACGCGAGCAGCATCAAGGACGACGCGGCGATGCCGAGCTGGCACACCAGGATCACGCGCCGCCGATCGAACCGGTCCGCTGTGTGCCCGGTGATGGGGGATAGGCCGATCATCGGGAGAAACTGCACCAACCCCACGATGCCGAGATCGCGCGGCCGCCGCGTCAGATCGTAGACCTGCCAGCCGACGGCGACGCTCTGCATTTGAATGGCGATGGTGAGAAAGAACCGCGCACACTGGTAGAGACGAAAGTCTCGATACGCAAAGAGCCTAAGCCCCATGTTCCCCGGGGCTCCGATTTTCTGGGGTCACCATTTTGGCGGTGACTCTAGGGTCGATGGCTCGTTCCGGCGAGCGACTTCGTCGCGCGAATGGGCGGTAGGTGCGCTCACTTGGCCAGATATGCCGCAAATGGCGCGTAATCGGTGTCCTCGAGCGCGCCCTCGATCACGCAGCGCACGCGTCCGGTTGGATCGATGAGCGCATGCTCCGGCAGCTCGGGGGGGTTCTTCATCTTCATCGAGCCCAGCCAACCCTCGCGCACGTTTTCTTTGATCCAGAGCGCGGCCCGCACGCCGCTCGGCGGCTGCGCCTCCAGGAACTTGGCGAGCTGGCGCTCGTCGTCGTCGACGGAGAGGAAGACGAGGTCCACGCGGGTCCCCGCCTGCGCCAGCTTCTTCTCCCAGGTGCGCAGGCGCGGGATCTCTTCTTTGCAGGGGCCGCACCACGCGGCGAAGAAGTTCAACCACGTCCATCGCCCGGTCCCCGTCGGAATTTTATCGTCGAGCGGAGGCACACCCGGAACCTGCGCGCGCGCCAGCGCCATCTTGGGCAAGGTGCGCGCGACCGTCTCCCCCTCGCAAATCTTCCGCGGGCCCGACGGCGCCGCCGGGTGCGGCGCGGGGGCTGGTGCGGGCGCCGCCGTCGGCATATTTCCCGTGGCCACCACGGCCTCGCTGCGCCCGGCCGTGCGCGTGCTCGCGCTGGGCGCATCGGACTTGTCGCACCCGCTCGCGACCGATGCCACCGCGAGGGCCGGCGCAGCCAGCGCGCCCGCGAGCGCGAAGGCGCGGAGCGGCGCGAGCTTCATAGACGGCAATCGACCCATGATACGAAGGCGCTCCGGTTGATGGCGTCGGGGTTGCACTCGTTCTTTCCTCCGCCCTTTCCTCCGCGCGAGGTCGTGGTGGCCCCGCGCGATGCGGGCCAATCGCAATAGTCTTTGGTGAGCTGGGCGAACTCGTTGCCGAGCCAGAGCATGCCGACTTGCTTCTCCAGATCGGGATCTTTGAACTGCTCCTGGAGGAAGAAGTGCACGCTGTTGGCGCGCTTGTGCGAGAGGGTTCGGTTGTATTCGGCGGAGCCCGTGCGCGACGCGCGCGCCACGATGAAGAAGTAGCGGGCGCCCTTTCGATCGAGCCAGCGCTCCTCGAGGAGCTTCTTGGCCCCCGCGTCGAGCGTCTCGGAGGCGTCGTCGAACATGATGACGGCGCCGCGATCCTTCAGCGGGGTGAAGAGCGCGTTGAAGTCGTCGTCGTCGATGGACGCGAAGGTCTTCACGTCGGCCGGCTGGCAGCCCCGCCTCGCTTCGCCGCCCACCAAGCCGCACGCGTTGAGCACGCGCTGGAGCACGGTCTTGAAGTTCGGGGTGCAGTACTTCTCCTCGCTCTGATCGGCCACCGCCACCTTGCTCTCGACCGCGGCCGCCGCTTGCGGATGCTTCAATCGGTCCGACGCATTGCTCACCGTGGCCCGCACGGTCAAGGTGGTCGCCAGGAGCACGACCACGCCCGCGGCCGCGCCCACGGCTGCCGGAAGAAAGGCCGGCCGCCCGCCGCCCTCGGGCGGAGGGGGATCGACGGCGTGCATGGCGCGCGGGTTTCCATGACGGGGATCGCCGGAGCCGTGACGCGGGGGAGGGGAGTAGGCGCTCATCGCAAGACCTCGGGTGCAAGCTGGGACAGCGTGTACTTTAGCCCCAGATCGGTGTCCTCGTCGCAAATGCGCTTGTCGCCCAGGAACATCTGGGGCGTGGAGACGGGGATGTGGTTATTGGCTGCATAGTGCAAGTGTTGCGTGAGCCGCACGGCGGTCTTCTTGTCCTGGGCGCACGACATCACGTCGCTGCCGAACCGCTCGCGGATCTTCTTCTCGATGGCGGTCGGGTTCCCCTTGCCCAGCTCGCGCAAGCTATCCTGCTCGGAGTACGACCACTCCAGGATCGCGCGCGATTGGCTTCCGCCGCAGAGCACCGCCTTGGAGAGCAGGCACGCGCCCGGGTGCAGCGAGCGATCGAGCATCCAGTTGCAGTCGCTGTCGAGCGGAAACAAAACGAGGGTGACGTCCAAGTTCTCGAGCACGCCCTCGTCGATCAGGCGCTCGTGGAAGGCGCGACAGGTGGGGCAGAGCGGATCTTCGAAGAAGGTCACCGGCTTCACCGGGTGCGCCGTGGGGAGCTTCAACAAGGCGTTGTGCTGCTCCTGCTGCACCTCCAGCTTTCCGCAGTTGGAGAGGTAAGGGCGGTAGTCGGGCAGCGCGGCCACGTACACGAGCGCCGGCACGATGGCCGCGAGCCCCAGCGCGCCGAGCCACCCCACGAGGAGCAGCGGGCTGCCCGGTCCGGCCTGTGGCTCCGTGGGGCCCATGGGATCGAACGGCAGGTGGCGGTGGGCGATGGCGCGGTAGTGGAGCAGCGCCATGACTGCGGCCGCGGCCAAGAGGGCCGAGGAGAAGTAGATGCCCACGCAAACCTTGCAGAATGCATGCAATCGGGTGAGCGAGATGACGAACATGACCAGCGAGGCACAAAGCGGGGTGAGGCCCGTCACCCCAAAGAACAGATAGGCTCGCTTCGGGGTCCGCCAGCCCGAGAGCAGCAGGTACAAGGCGTAGCCGAGAAAGAAGCTGAAGGCCCCGACCGCAAACAGCGAGATCGGCACGCCGCCCCAGTACGACTCGCGAAAGAGCGCCGAGTACGAGCTGAAGAGCGCGACCTTGCAGGGATTTTCCGCGGTGGTATCGCCCGAGGCGCCCGGGATGAAGCTGCAGTGGATGGCGTGGATCTGCCGGTCGAGGTGCTGCGCATAGTCGTACGTGGAGTAGGCGGCGAAGACCAGCCCCAAGAACGAGGCGACCAGCGCGAGCACGGCCAAAAGTCGAGCATTTCGCATTGCGTGGGGAGCACGTTGCACCGCCTCTGCCTCCAGGGTCAAACCTTCGTCGAACAACGCGCGAGGTAGCGGGTTTCATCGCGGGCGGGCAAAATATGTCGAAACTGAAGCTGAACCCTTCCCTTGCGGGCAGTGGCATGCGAAATGGGCACCCCCATGAAGATTGCGATCGCGGGGGATCACGCAGGTTTCGAGCTGAAAGAAGTGCTGGCCAAGGCGCTTACCGCCGCCGGGCACGACGTGCAGAACCTCGGCACCCACGATGGTTCCCAGCCTTCCGACTACCCGGATTTTGCCCTCTCCGTGGGCGAGGCCGTGAGCCGGGGCGACGTGACGCGCGGCATCTTGGTCTGTGGGAGCGGGGTCGGTGTGTCGGTGGCCGCCAATAAAATTCCGGGGGTGCGCGCGGCCCTCTGCCACGACACCTACTCGGCGCACCAGGGGGTGGAGCACGACGACATGAACGTGCTCTGTCTTGGCGCACGCATCATCGGCGAGTCGCTGGCGAAAGAGCTCGTCGCCGCGTTCGTGGGGGCGAGCTTCAGCACCGAAGAGCGCCACGCCCGCCGCCTCGGGAAAGTGCGTTCCATCGAGGAGCGCTATACTGCCGGTCGTGACCGATGATTCGGCGATCCCCGAGGTAGCACCCCCCAGCAAATCGCGGCGGTCGATGCCGCTCTGGCCGATGTTCACCGTCGTGGGCGTATGCCTGGTCGGTACCGGTGCTTATTTCGCTTCGAACTACCTGTTTCCCAAGGAGCCGGCGAGCACCGTCTCCGTTCGCCCTTCGGCCACGCTCCTGCTCGCCGTGCAAGATCTCTCCCGGCTCGAGACGACCGAGCTGCACATGGAAAAGGTCATCGACCTGACGGACACGCAAAGCCGCTTCTTTGGGCTGGTCCAGGGGACCGACGCGATCCTGCTGGTCGCCTCGGGCGATGTCAGCATCGGGGTCGATCTGTCCAAGCTCCGCCCCGACGATGTGAGCATGGACCCCAAGACGAAGCTCGCGACCTTGCGCTTGCCGGCGCCGGAGGTCTTCTCCGTGCACCTCGACGAGAAAAAGACGTACGTCTACCGCCGCACCACGAGCCTGGTGGCGCAGCGCAACGAGCAGCTCGAGACACGGGCGCGCCAGCAAGCCGTGGAGGCCATCGAAAAAGCGGCGCGCGAGGTGGACGTTACCGACCGTGCGAAGCGCCAGGCCGAGCGTCAGTTGCGGGTGCTCGCGTCGGGGCTTGGTGCGGCGGAGACGACGATCGTCTGGAAGTAGCGGTTTCCGTCGCGCGGCGGCGGCGTCCGTGCGATGCGGGCGTTTGGTTGTGGGGCGCGGGTGGGGGCGGGGATTCGTGCGCCTGGGATGCCGGCGTTGGGATCGGATTGCCGTCGAGGTTCGGGCCTCCGCCGTCGACGTCCGGGCCTCCGCCTCCGCTGTCGCCGCCGTCCACGTCGGGGCCGCCGTCGGCATTGCCGGTCGGGCCGCTGTCGCCGCCGTCGGGATTGGCGCCTGAATCGTCGTCGCTGCCGTCGGGATCGGCGCCCGAGTCGCTGCCGTCCGAGTTTGCATCGGCGTAGGTTCCGCCGTCAGCCGCGTCGCGCGCGGCCGCATCGCCTGCTTCGGTGCGGGCGTCGGCCGAGTTGACGTCATTGGTTGCGCCGTCGTTCGATGCGCCGTCGCGGATGGTTCGATCGAGGGCGGCGTCGCCCGAGTCGGCTGGATCGTTGCGGTCGATCAAGTCGGGAGCCGAACCCGTACAGGCAACGGCGACGGCTCCCACGCATGCACCGAGAACAACCGCCCTCGCAACCCTGCGAGACGCCCGCTTCTTCATCGCGATTCCACCCCGCCGTTTACGGTACCGTAGTGCGCGGTCCCGTAAACCGCAATCCATCCCGCCGCGCCGAGCTCGAATATGCGCCCGCGCTCGAGCCCAAGCTGGAATACGCGCCCGAGCTCGAATACGCACGCAGCGCTCGCGCCCCGAGCCGATACGCGCCCGAGCTCGAATATGCGCCAGCGCTGGAGCCCGAGCCGAGTACGCGCTCGAACCCGAACAAGCGCGAGCGCCCGAGCCCGACTTCGGCGCGAGCGCCAGCTCCTTTACGAGTTGGCTACCAGCCGCACTTCATCCCTTTGGTCTGCTCGCCGAGGTAGTCGCGAAGCGGAGCGAAATACTCGAGCATGGCCGATGCGTCGGCCTTGGTCTCACCGCTGAGCGCGGCGAGCGCCTCGGGCCATGGCTTGCTCGCGCCCATCGAGAGCATGGCCGCCAGCTTCTTGCCCGCCTCTTTGTTGCCGTAGATGGAGCAGGTGTCGAGCCGCCCGGTGTGGCCGGAGGCTTTGCAGAGCGCGCGGTGGAATTGGAATTGATAAATGCGCGCCAGGAAATACCGAGTATAAGGTGTGCTCGCGGGGACGTGGTATTTCGCGCCCGGGTCGAAATCGGCCTCCGAGCGCGACCCGGGGGCGCTGACGCCCTGGTACTTCGTGCGAAGCGCCCACCAGGATTCGTTGTATTTGTCCTTGGGCGTCTTGCCGGAGAAGACGTCCCAGCGCCATTTGTCGATGAGGAGACCGAACGGCATGAAGGCGATCTTGTCGAGCGCCATCTTCATTTGTTGGTTGATGTTCGCCTTCGGGTTGTCCGGCGCCGCCGTCAGCAAATTGATCCCTTTGAGATACTGCGGTGTGACGCTGAGGGCCAACGTGTCGCCGATGCCCTCGTGGAAGCCGTCGTTGGCGCCCTGCTGGAAGAGGATCGGAAGTTTGTAATATTGATGGTAATAATAATTGTGCCCGAGCTCGTGGTGGATCGTAATCAGATCTTCTTCCGTGGGCTCGATGCACATCTTGATGCGCAGATCGTCGTTCCAGTTCACGTCCCAGGCGCTGGCATGGCAGACGACCTCGCGCCCCTCGGGCTTGGTGAAGAGGGAGCGCTCCCAGAACGTCTTCGGCAGCGCATCGAAGCCGAGCGACGTAAAGAACGATTCGCCCAGCTTCACCATCTTGGTCGCGTCGTATTTCTTGTCCTTCAGCGACTTGCCCACGTCGAGGGACGCTTCGCCTTTGTAGGGCTCGAGCAAATCGTAAATGCCGTCCCACTGCTGGGCCCACATGTTTCCGAGGAGGTGCGCCGGAATGGGGCCCTGCTCGGGGACTTTGTCCTTGCCGTATTTGTCGCGAAGCTTGGCCCGGGTGTAACAGTGGAGCTGCTCGTAGAGCGGCCGGACCTGCTGCCAGAGTCGCTCCAGATCGGCCTCGAAGGCCTCCGGCGGCATGTCGTAGCCCGAGCGCCACAGCGCGCCCACGTCGGCGAAGCCGATTTCGCGCGCGCCCTTGTTTCCAAGCTCGGCGTAGCGCGCGAACTTCTCGCGCATCGGCGCGGAGATGGAGTGCCACCCCGTCCACGCCTCCGCGAGCTCGTCGTAGCTGCGGCTCTTGGAGAGCACGCGCGAGAGATCGCCCAAGGTGTACGACGTGTCGGCCTTGCCGGCGGGCGCCTTTGCTTTCGATGCGTCGGCCTTCAAGTATTTGCCGGCGGCCTTTGCCAGCGGGCTGCCTCCCGGGGGACGGTATTTGCCTTTGCCGTACGCGCCCGTCATCCACGCTTCGATTTCCGCGAGCTCGTCGCGCTCTTTGGCGTTGCTGGGGGCGGGGATGATTTGGGCGAGCTTGAGGAGCAGCAGTTGCCGTTGCACCTCGGGGGCGATGCCCGGCACCTTGTCGAATCGGGTGGCCTCTTGGATGGCCCGGGTCACATACTCCGCGGTGTCCGATTCACCCGTTGCCGCCATGGATTCGGTGTCGTCGGTGATGAAGTTTTGATTGACCCACATGGCCCGATCGCGCGCCACCCAGCGCTTTCGCAGATCGCGATCGACTTGCGCGACGAAGCGCTGCGCTTCTTCCGCCGTGGCAGGTGCATCCTTCGACGCGCTGGAACCAGCAGAGGTGGAAGGTTCGCTTTTGGCTGCACCCGACGGTGGGGGAGGCTGCGGCCCTTCGGCCGGGCTCCCTCCACATGCGAGCGGGAGAATGGAAAGCGCTGTGATCGCAGCGATACGGCGGACCTTGTGGCTCACGATTGGCTCCGAGTGCTAGAAGGGGACAAGGGTTCAGCGTGCGACTTTTACCAATGAGAAACCCATGCTTCTAGGAAATCCATGGTGAGCTTCGAGGAAGTTCTCACGTTTTGGTTCGGCACCGTCGACCTGACGAAGCAGCTCTCACCTCGGCGCGGTTGGTTTGCCAAGGACCCCGAGTTCGATCGAACGATCCAGGAGCGCTTTGGCGCGCTGCTCGAGCCAGCCGCCGCCGGAGAGCTCGACGCATGGCGTAAGACTCCCCCCAGCTGCCTGGCGCTGATCCTTCTGCTCGACCAGTTCTCGCGCAACATCTACCGCGGCACCGCGCGTGCTTTCGCCTACGATCCCAGCGCGCTGCAGCATGCGCTCTATGCGCTCGATCACGGTTACGACCGCGAGGTCGCTCCGGTCGCGCGCTGGTTCTTCTACTTACCGCTCGAACACTGCGAGTCGCTCGAACGCCAGCGCGACGCGCTCGCGCGCTTCAAGTCGCTCCAGGGGACACCGGGCTTTGCACAATCCGTGGTCTCGGCGGAGAAGCACCTCGCCATCATCGAGCGATTCGGTCGCTTTCCGCACCGCAATGCGATCTTGGGGCGCGAGAGCACGCCGGAGGAGATCGAGTTTCTCAAGGAGGATGGGAGCGCGTTCTAGTTAGGGGCGACCGCCGGGGGCGCGAAGGGTGGACGGATTCTCTTCAGCGTGGAGCACGCGGATGGAGCGGGGATCCACCGCCAGGGCGCTAGGGGGAAACGGCTTTCTTTGTTTTCAGCATGGAGCCCGCTGAAGAAACAAAACACCGACGCCAAGGGTCGAAAAGAGAAGAGGCCCTCCTCGAGCGACCCTTGCGTCTTGGCGGTTTCTTCTCGGTGCGTCGTGCTCCCGGCGGCTACTTGCCCAATGTGAGCCGGAAGAACATGTTGGCCGCTTTGCCGTAGGGTGGCAGCAGCAAGGAGCGGGCGTTTAGCCGGCTTTGGTAGAAGATGGGCTTCTTCTTGGAGAAATTGAGGAAGCCTTCGTGCGCGTGGTAGTGGCCCATGCCGCTGGGGCCTACGCCGCCGAACGGTAGATCGTCTTGAGCGACGTGGAGCATCGTTTCGTTGATGCAGACGCCGCCCGAGATGGTTCGCTCGAGCACCTTGTCGATGGCCGACTGATCGTAGCCAAAGTAATAGAGGGCGAGGGGACGCGGGTGCTCGTTGATGTACGCGATGACCTCGTCCAGATTTTCGTAGCCGACGATGGGCAGAATGGGCCCGAAGATCTCCTCCTGCATGACCGCCGTGTCTTCGCCCGGCTGCACCACGAGGATGGGGCCCATCTTGCGCGTGCTGCGATCGGGCTCGGTGTCGGCGAGCTCCACGATGCGTGCACCCTTGTCGCGCGCGTCGTCGAGGTAGCCGCGGAGGCGATCGAAGTGACGCTCGTTGACGACCGTGGTGTAGTCGTCGTTGCGGCGCAGATCGGGGTAGAGCTTGGCCAGGGCTTTTTTGGAGCCAGCGATGAAGGCGTCGATCTTTTGCGTGGGGACGAAGACGTAGTCGGGCGCGATGCACGTCTGGCCGGCGTTGAAGCACTTGCCGGCGATGATGCGGATCGCAGCCTCTTCGATGGCAAAATCGTCGCCCACGATGGTGGGGGACTTGCCGCCGAGCTCGAGGGTGACCGGCGTGAGGTGCTCGGAGGCATTGCGCATCACGATTTTTCCAACGCGCGTCGAGCCTGTGAACACCAGGTGATCGAACGGCAGCTTCGAGAACGCTTCGCCCACCTCGGGCCCGCCGTTGATGACGGCCACATGGTCGGGCTGAAACACCTCACGCACGATGCGATCGAGCGCCTCGGAGGCGTGCGGGGTGAGCTCGGAGGGCTTGATCATCACGCGGTTGCCGGCGGCGAGCGCGCCGACCAGCGGGGAGAGCCCGAGCTGAAAAGGGTAGTTCCAAGGCGAGATGATCCCGACCACACCGAGGGGTTGGACCTGCACTTCGGCCGTCGCCGGCAAAAAGGCCCAGGTCACCTCCCGGCTCTCGGGCTCCATCCACTCGCGCAGATGATCGCGCGCATGCTTGATGGCGCCGATGACGACGAACACCTCCGACACGAGCGATTCGTGCCGCGAGCGGTTGCCGAAGTCGTCGGACATGGCGCGAACGATGTCGTCTTTGTGCGCGAGGATCGCGGCCTCGAGCTTGTCGAGGTGCGCAATCCTTTCGTCGTAGCTGGGCGCGGGCCCTGCTTTGTTCGCCTTCTTCATGGTCTCGAGCACCGCGCGCATATCGAGCGCGGGCGACTTCGACTCGGTCGCTTGCGCGGTCGGGCTCGGACCCGTTCCAGCGGCCGTCACGCCGCCGTTCGTTTTCGATTCAATACGAGGGGTTTCGGCGGAAGTCGTCATGGTCTCCCGACGATAGCAAGGGCGCTCGGCGACTGCGACCTGAGGCGCCTACCCTTTTGCGGGCGCGGGCGCCTCCCTCTTCGCGATCCTCCCTGGTTCGCGATCCTCCCTGGCGGTCGTCCCGCCAAACTCTCCCTGCCAGCGGAGGACGGACATGGGAAATATGTGTGTAAATGTAAGTGTCTGGGGAATGCCTGCAATTGGTCATGATTCGACCATCCATGGGGTGGGGGCGGTGAGGGACCGTTGCCCGCGTGCGGGACGAGCCCCACGTTGAATGGGTCATCGTGCCTCCCCCGCCGTCCGTGCGCCGAAGCGCAGCTCGTGAAAGCCTCCTCGTCTTGTCCGATGTGCACCTCGGAAGCGATCTCCACGATCAGGCGCAGACCACCGGGTTTGGACGTCGCTCGAAGCGGGTCGATGACGACCTGGTGATGTTGCTCCGCCACTATCGGCGGACGCCGCCGCAAGGGGAGCGATGGCGGCTGGTTATCGCAGGGGATTTCATCGATTTCATTGGCATGGCCTTGCCGCTCGGGGCCTTCGAGGTCACGACCGAGCCCAGTGAGGAAGAGCTTGCCCATGGCTTGGGCAACGCGGAGGACCATGCGCGCATCAAGATGCGCCAGGTCGGCGAGCGGCACCGCGAGGTGTTCGAGGCCCTGGCCGCGTTCGTGGCCGACGGCCACATGCTGACCATCGTGCACGGCAACCACGACGTGGAGTTTCACTGGGATGCCGTGAAGGAAGAGTTCCGGAAGATCCTGGTGGCGGCGGCGCCGGCCGGGGTCGACGAGACGGGCTTTCTCGCGCGCGTGGAGTTCAACCCCTGGTTCTTTTACGTGGCCGACGTCGCGTACATCGAGCACGGGCACATGTACGATCCGTTCTGCTCCACCGCGCATGTGATGGCGCCGCTCTCGCCGCTCGATCCGCGGCGCCTGACGCGCGGCTTCTGCGATGTGCTCCTGCGCTTCGTGGTGCGGCCCACCAAGGGCATGAAAGAGTACGGCCACGAGCACCTCGGCGTGGGCGACTACGTGAAGTTCGGGGTGGGGCTCGGCCTCGGCGGGATGGTGAAGCTCGGTCTGCGCTTCTTCCGCGCCGTGCGCGAGATGTTCCGCCTGCGCCGCGGCTTCTTCACCGAGGCCGCGGAGACATTGCGCCACGAGCACGATCGGCGCATGGCGCTGCTCGCGGAGGCGACGCGGATTGGCGTGGATCGTCTGCGGGCGCTGGTCGCCTTGCAGGTGCCGCCGGTGACCCGCTCGGTGCGCGGCATCCTGGCGAGCGTGCTGCTCGATCGCGTGGCGCTTGGTGCAGCCGCCATCATGGGGCTCTTGGGCGTGGGGTTCTTCCTCGGCATCAAGAGCGGCCACGCCGCCTACAGCGCCGGTGCGGTGCTCGGCGCGTGGATGGCGACGCACCTCTATTTGGCGCGCCAGCGCAAGGTCGATCCCGCCGAGGAGCTCGTCGATCGCGCCGGAAAGCTCGCCCGCCTCTTCCCAGCGGCCTTCGTCGTCATGGGGCATACGCACATTCCGGTGGAGGTCCCCGTCGACGATGGGGTGACGTACATCAACCTGGGCTCGTGGGCCGAGGACGAAGAGGTGTCCGGCTCGGAGGAGCACGCCGCCTATCAGGCCGCACGCACGCACCTGGTGATCCACCCCGGCGATACGGGGACCCGCGCCGAGTTTTTGGCGTGGGATTCCAACCAGGGACCGCGTCGATTCCTCGGGCCGAAGACGTCGACGTAGGGCGTGCACGAAGACCCCGGCGCAAGGGCGCAGTGGGTGTAAAGTCGGCGGGCTTGATCGCTTCCCGATGCATCGCGCCCGTCGTCGCGGCCTTGTTCGCCTTTGGTGCGTGCACCGCGGAGCAGGATCTCGGCCATCGCCCGAAGAACGGTGAGCGCGATGGCGGCCCGGACGCGAACGACGGTGGCGGCCCGGGCCCGATGGACGGCGGCGATGGCTCGCGCGACTCGGGGACGGACGCCAAATCCGATGGCCGCGCGCCGGACGGCTCGCCCGATGCGTCCGCGCCGCCATCCGGCAAATGGACCGAGCGCGCACCGATGCCGACGAAGCGCAGAGCGCTCGCCGCCGCTTTTGGGGCCAATGGGAAGCTCTATGCGATGGGCGGCATCGCGTCCGAGGTGGCCGGCCCGCTGAACACCGTCGAGGTCTACGATCCAGGTGCCGACTCGTGGGGCACGGCGCCGCCGCTTCCAACGCCGCGGTATGCGCTCACGGCCGCGCTGGGGTCCGATGGTCGCATCTATGCGATTGGCGGGCAGGCGGATGAGAACACCGGCACGGCACCGTCCACGGTGGTCGAGGCGTACGCGCCGGGCGAAGGCTGGGTTCGCGCGCCGTCGCTGCCCGAGGGACGGATTCATGCCGCGGCGGTCGCGGGAAAAGACGGCAAGATTTACGTGATGGGCGGGCAAAACCCGTCGCGGACCAACTTGGCCACCGTGGTCTGGTACCAACCCGGCGCCGCGGCTTGGACGGAGCTTTCGTCGCCCATGACGGCGCCCCGTACCCACTTGGCTGCGACGGTGGGCAGCGACGGCACCATCTATGTGGCGGGCGGGTTCGGAAACAACGAACGCCTTCGATCCATGGAGTCGTTCGCTCCGAGCGCGGCCGGCGCAGGATGGAGCACCCTGCCGGGGCTCTTGGCGCCGCGCGACAGTCATATCCTCGCAGCGGCGGGCGACGGCTGCCTTCACGCGGCGGGCGGCGATCGCGGAGGCAGCGGCTCGCCCTTGCAGTCCGACAGCCACGAGATCTTCGACCCCGCGAAGAAGCAATGGCGAGCCGGTCGAGCCATGCCCTACGGCGCAAACACCATGGGCGCCGCCACGGGGCCCGACGGCAAGGTGTACATCGTGGGCGGCGGGACATGGCTCGCCACCGGCGGCGCCTGGAACGAGCTCTTGGTGCTCGACCCGCTGGTCCCGTAAGTGAGCCCTGCGCCGCGCCCGCGCGATGCGCTCAGCGACCGATGGCGATCCGGTCCGCGACCCAGTCGTCCTGCGACTTGGCCCGGCTCACGGCCACGACCTGCCCTCCGCGAAGGAACACTTCGTCGGGGAGCGCGCGACCGTTGTACTGATTCGACATGGTGAAGCCGTAGGCGCCGGCGTCGAGCAAGGCCACATAGGTGGGCGCCGTGTCGGGAAGGGCATGGACGCCGAAGTCGTCCGAGCTCTCGCACACCGGCCCGACCACGCGCCACAAGGTGGCGGTAAAATCGGCGGAGGCGCCGTTGGTGTCGAGCGGAACGACCCGGTGGCGTGCCTGGTAGAGGGCAGGGCGGATGAGATCGTTCATGCCGGCGTCGATCATCAGCCAGCGCCGCGTGGTCCCGCGCACGCTGCTCGACTTGGCCTGCACCACGCGCGAAATGAGCATGCCGTGCGACCCCACCAGCGAGCGCCCCGGCTCCACCAAGAGCGGTATGTCGGCGAGCTCGCAGAGCTTGCGCTCTTCCAGCGCGGCCTGCACGAACTCGCGCGGGCGCGGCGGACGGCCGGCGCCGTAGTCGATGCCGAAGCCGCCGCCCGTGTCGAGGAAGAGGAGCTTGTCGCGAAGGGAGCCGTTGCCCGCGAACGCCGCCGCCAGCGAAAAGAGCGTGCGCGCGGCCGTGCGGTACGCCTGCACCGTCGGGATCTGGGAGCCGATGTGATGCCCCAGCCCCACCAGCCGAACCTCGGGCGCGCCCCGGATGATTTCGAGCGCGCGCGGCAGATCCTCCTGCGCGATGCCGAACTTGGCCTCGTCGTGGCCGGTGGCAATGTTGGCGTGCGTCTCCAGCGCGTCGAAGTCCACGGCGGGGTTGATCCGCAGCGAGATCTGCGCGCGCCGATCCAGACCGAGCGCGCGCGCGCGCGCGGCCACGCGACCGATCTCCTCCACGCTCTCGATTTGAATGGCGAGGATGCCGACGCCGAGGGCCTTGTCGATCTCGTCGTCGCGCTTGGCGACCCCGTTGTAGACGATGGAGCTCGGCGCCACGCCGCAGGCGATGGCGACGTCGAGCTCCGCGCCGCTCACCACGTCGGCGCCGCAGCCCTCGGCCGCGAGGGTGCGCACCACCGGGCCCGCGGAGTTTGCCTTGACGGCAAAGGCCACGAGGTGCGCTTCGGAGCCGAACCCCTGGTGCAGCTCGCGCGCTTCGGCCGCGATGGCGTCCAGATCGTAGACGTAGCTCGGGGTTCGGAGGGTTCCCGAACGCACCAGTTCCGAGAGCGGCACGCCTCCCAGTAGAGCCCGGCCGTGGGAATCACGTTTCGGTGTCGGCGAGGTGCCAGATGACTCTTCTGTCACGAGAGCGCTCACGGTTATCACATTTCGCGGCGGCCGCACGCGAACTTCGCACCCCACCGCGCCGATCGCCGTGCCGGTCCGTCGTTCTTTCGTGGTGTTCGGCTGGCTTGTTCCGCCCTCTTTTGTGGCATGCTCTCCGAACGATGACCATGCGCCGTGCGAAGCTCGTCTGCACACTGGGACCCGCTTGCGATTCCACGGAAGGGCTCAGCAGCCTGGTCGACGCCGGGATGGACGTCGCCCGCTTCAACTTCTCCCACGGCTCCCACGAAGAACACGGCGCCCGCATCACGCGCCTGCGCGAGGTGAGCCAGCAAAAGAAGAAGAGCGTGGCCATCCTGCAGGACTTGTGCGGGCCCAAGGTCCGAACGGGTAAATTCTCCGCCCCGTACGATCTCCCATCCGGCTCCGAGGTGGTGCTCTTCGAGGGCGACGAGAGCAAGGATGGCCTCCACATCCCCATCCAATACGAGGGGCTGGCCGGCGATGTGCGCCAAGGCGACAAAATCCTCTTCGACGACGGCCGCCTCGGGCTCACCGTTCTGAAGATCGTGGGGGACAAGGTCCACGCGCGGGTCGATCAAGGCGGCGGCATGCGAAACCACGTCGGCGTGCACCTGCCGAGCCGCACCATGCGGGTGAGCCCGCTGACCGAGAAGGACAAGGAAGATCTCGCATTCGGTCTTACGCAGGGCATCGATTACATCGCGCTGTCCTTCGTCCGGCGCGCCGACGATCTCCGCCTCGTTCGCGACATCGCCACCGCGTGGGGGCAGCCCACTCCCATCATTGCGAAGATCGAGACGCCCGACGCCGTGGAGAACCTGGAGAGCGTGGTCGCCGCCTCCGACGGTGTCATGGTCGCGCGCGGCGATCTCGGCGTGGAATTTCCGCCGGAGCACGTGCCGGTCATCCAGCGGCAGATCCTGGGCGTCGCCCGCCGCGTGCGCCGGCCCGTCATCGTGGCCACCGAGATGCTCCAGTCGATGACCAAGGCGCCGCGCCCCACGCGCGCCGAGGCCAGCGACGTGGCCAACGCCGTCTACTCGGGCACCGACGCGCTCATGCTCTCGGGCGAGACCGCCAACGGCGACTTCCCGACCCTCGCCGCATCGATGATGTCCCGCATCGCCATCGAGGCCGAAAAGAGCCCGTTCTACGAGTCCGCCCCCAGCTATGCCTCCCGCGCCACCAGCGTGGCCGAGGCCATCGCCCGCGGCGCCTGCAACACCGCGCGCGAAATCGGCGCCAAATACCTGGTCGCCTTCACCGAGAGCGGCTCCAGCGCGATGAACGTGAGCCTCGCGCGCCCGCCCGTGCCCATCATCGCCTTCTCCGCCGTGGCCCGCACCCGCCGCCGCATGGCGCTCTACTGGGGCGTCATCCCGCGCGAAATGCCGGTGATGCACGACACGGACCAGCTCGTCGATTGGTGCACCGGCGATCTCATGGCCGCCGGCCTCGCCGCACCGGGCGAGCGCGTCGTCATCGTCTTCGGCGCCCCCATCGGCGTGAGCGGCAGCACCAACACGGTGCGAGTTCACGTCATCGGTTGATCGGGGCGACGCCTTCGCACGATCGCGTCATCGCGCCGCGACGCCATCGGCCGGGTCGAGGCAGGTCGAGAGCACGCTGCGAATTTGGTTCGCTGCGCGGAGTGAGAGCGCATCGGCGTCGAGCGTGCGAAGGATCGTCCAGATGTCGTCCATCGGCAGGGCGCAGATGGAGTGACCGGGCTGCGTGTAGCACCTCGCGTGGGAGGCGAACGCGGAGTCGGTCACCGTGCGGCAGCTCACCGCGCCGGCGAGGTCGGCGATGGGCACGAGCGCCGATTGCAAGCACGCCATCGTCGCGTTGCGCCAGGCGTTGCCGCGCTCCGAGAGCTTCGTTTGGCCCATGAACCGCGCGCAGTACTTGGCGCCGTAGCCCAGCGCGTACCCGTCGCTCCCGCAGGGGTGCGCCGCCTCGAGGCACGCATAGAAGGCGCAATCGCGCGCGAACGTCGAGCAGAGGGCGTTCGCCGCGGGTGCGGAGGGCGCGGAGAAGGTGGAGGGCGCCGCGCTCTTGGCCGCGTCGTCCTGCGGTCGCGCGCCGCACGCCGCGAGCATCAGCGCCGCTGCGCCGCCGGCTGCAAACGTGAAGGGCACGATGCGCGGCGGCTTCACGGGCGCCTCGACGCTTATTGCCCGTGTTGCTCTTGTTGGGACGACTTGAAGCCGATGGCCGCGCTCACCTCGTTCGCGAGGGCGCAGTTGTTGACTTGCCGCTTGATGGCGTCGTTGATCTCCGGATCGGTGATCACGCGCTCCCCGGCGGGGACGGCCATCGCGCTGCCGCGGCGCCGGAACCGCGCGATCGGGGCGCCGGTGCGTAGGTTCAAAATGCTCACGCGCGAGTCGTGCGGGACGAGCTGCAGCACCTCGGGGGTGATGACGCCGCCGTCCGCGAGCGCCGCCGCCTCCGGGGTGTCTTCGTCGAGGACGAGCAGGAAGAACTGCGCGCGCTTCACGATCTCGATGGCCAGCGGGATCTCGTGGTCCACCGCTTGGCGATACTGCTGATCGAAGACGCGCAGCCGCAGATCGTCGCCCGACTCCTTCACCTCGTTCACCCAGTCCTCGGTCAGGATCCGGGTCGACGCGTAGGCTTGCCGCATGTTCCACGGCTGGTCGGGAAAGAGGCCGCCATCGAGCTCGCCGCGCGCACCCGCGACATTCGGCTCGCGGAGCAGGCACGCCACGAAGCCATCGCGGAGCGAGCCTTGCGACGCCTTGCGCAGCCGGTTCACGTCGGTGGCTTCGTCGACCCGCAGCCGCAGGTAGACCCCGGGCACGCTGCGGAAGTCCCACGCGGCCGCGTTCGAGTCCTTCCAGTCGCCCTGCCAAGGCCCCGCGCTCTCCACCGTGAACTTCTCGATGGTGCCTCGGACTTTGTCCCACTCGGCGCCCACGGTGACCTGCACCGCGCGCTGCTTCGACAAGAGGGTTTCCTTCTCGCCATCGAGCTTGCGCATCGCAAAGAAACGATAGCCCAACAAAATGGCGACGATCGCCCCCGCGGAGAAGAGCCAGAAGTTCGGAGAAGCACGGTTGAACCGGCCGCGGACGCGCTTTTCGCGCATCTCGTGGACGGCTTTCAGCCCTGGCTTTCTCGGCTCAACGGGAGGGGCGGGCACTCACACACGCGCTTTTACAGGAGCACTTGCGGGACAGAGGTACGAACCTTTGCCTCAGTGCTCGGTCTTGGGGATCGTGTTCACCATGAAGCTGACATTCGGGTAGCCCGCGAACGCCGACGTCTGGAACACGCTCTTCACCACCACCGCCGGCACCTTCTGATCGATCTGCAGAACGACGACGCCGGGGAACTCTTTGCCGGGGCGCGCTTGCTTCCACGTCTCGCGCTTGCCCTTGAGCATGTTGTAAAGCTCGTCGACCCGCTGCAGGCGCTTCGAGTCCTCGATGGCCCGCGTGTTACCGGCCGGTGCGCCGTCCACCAGGATCTGGCTCCCTGCCACGGCCACCAACGGGGCGTCGATCATATCGAGCGTGTTCTCGGCCTTGGGGAGGTTCACCCCTTTTTGCACGGGGGTCTCGCCGGAGGCGCTGAACGTGATCAGCAAGAAGACGACGGTCACGACGAGGAAGTCGATCATGCTCGTCAACGACAGGTTGGCGTTGATCGAGCGGTGCCCGAGGCCCTGCACCTTCTTCTGCACGAAACGAAGCGGCACATTGTGCATCAGCCGCCGACCAGGGTTATGAACAGGCATCTTCGGTCCCTTGTAAGTTGGTCAGTTCACGCTGAAGGTGACGTTGAAAGCCGAGACGGGCTCGGTCCTGCTACCGAGGTTCATGGGGCGATGGGTCTGATAGACCGCGTCGATGACGCCGATGATGTTCGAGTAGGGCGTGTCGTTGTCGGTGTGCAGGACGGCCTGATCGAGCTTCCTATCGGTGGCGTCGCGGTGCGAACCGACGTTCTTCCACTCTTCGGTGATCTTGCGCGCCAGCTCCGGATAGCGAATGACTTCGATGTTCGACTCGTTCACGACCACGTCTTTGCGAGGCACGTCAATCGAATTGACGACCGTCGCGCCCTGTTTCCACACCAGGGTAAACTTCGATTTG
Source organism: Sorangiineae bacterium MSr11954 (assembly GCA_037157815.1). NCBI lineage: Bacteria > Pseudomonadati > Myxococcota > Myxococcia > Myxococcales > Pendulisporaceae > Pendulispora > Pendulispora albinea. The sequence continues at coordinate 8,896,547 of CP089984.1, read as the reverse complement.
TCTTGATCGCGCATCTCGATGTGCAGCTGCTTCTCGGGCTCGACCTTGGTGATCTCCTCGTCGGGCCTGGGAGGACCCGGGACCTGCGCATCGGCGTTCAGTCGGGCCATGTGCGACCACACCGCAGTGATGAGCAAGAACGAGATGGTCACCATGAGAAGGTCGATCATCGGGATCATGTTGATCTCCGAGTCGAGCGATCTCCGGCCTCCGCCACCACCACCGATGTCTACACCTGCCATCGTCCTGGCTCCATCGCAATCGCGGTGTCAAGGGGCCCGAGTTCGAGCTCTCGGGCCCCACCCACCGTTCGAGGTTGGCTGATCTTTGAATCTGAAAATGGAATCGAAAGAATGAAAAATTCGAGGGCAGCTCGAAGGCTTCGGAGGCTCGAAACGGAGGTCTCGAGGGGCGAAGCCCAGGAGAACTACGCCGCGTGCGCCACGCCGCCCAGGTTGACCTTCTGGCGGTTGGTGACCACGAGGTTGAGCACTTGAACGCTCGCCTCGTTGATGTCGTCTTCGAGCGACTGGGTCTTGCCGTTGAGGACGGCATATCCAATGAGGCCGATGATGGCAATGATCAGACCGAACGCGGTGCAGTTCATCGCTTCCGAGATGCCTTCGGCCAAGATGCGGGCCTTCTGGCTCGGGTCGACGCTCTCACCGGAGACGGCGCCGAAGCTGGAGATCAGACCGCCGACGGTGCCGAGCAAACCCGAGAGCATGGACAGGTTGGCCAGCAGCGCGAGGAAGCCGGTGCGCTTGGCAATCTTGGGGATCTCGCGGAGGGCTGCTTCATCCATCGCCGCCTGAACTTCTTCGTCCGAGCGGTTCACCTTGACCAGACCTGCCTGGACGATGCGCGCGAGCGGAGCGTTGGCCGCGGAGCACATCTTGACGGCTTTCGCTACATCTCCCGCGAGAATACATTTCTGCATCGTGGCGAGAAATACGTCTTTGTTTATCGAAGAGCCATAAAGGTACAGGGCGCGTTCGATGATGACGCCGATGGTGATGATCGACCAGAAGAGGATCAGGTACATACCCGGTCCACCATCTCTAAAATGCTTCCAAAGAGCAGCCATTGCGTTGTCCTCCTCGAATGTCAGGCGCCTCGCGCCGATGTGCCGAGTGCCCGGGAACGTCGGTGACGGGCTCGATCCCGTCCCTTTTGAGTCGCGTTAATCACCAGTTACGTAAGCCGTGTGTCGTGAATCGGAGTCGCTTCAATTTTTCAACGTTCGAGCTCTAGACTTGGGTCGGCGGGTCGGCGACTCGATAACGATAAGTAGATGCCGCAGAGACGCTTCGACGTGACCGCCGTGTGTCGCGGCGGCGTAAAATGAGTTCACCTTGAGCCGCCCCGATTCACGATCTTCATGATCCGGCGGCAGGAAAAAACGTTATCTGAACGCGTCCGGTATGCGCAAGCGCTCGGCATCAGCTTTTTCCCCGCTTCATGAAGTAGGTAGAGAGACTACTCCCACTTTCTTTTTTACAGGATGCCGGTTTGGACTTCGTCCCGTCAACCTGCTTTGGCCAGAAATGCACGACGCAGTTACGATTGTCGCCCAGCCGGAGTTTTCCAGCAAAAAAGCTGGCAAAAATGGTCGTCGTTCTCGCGAAAGGTACGCATCTTCGTCGCATCCGTGAGCCGCGCTTCACTGCGCTCGCGCCACCGCCCGCGATGTGCCGTTCTCCTTCGCGTTGGGTGCGATGCACGCGCTCGGGCGCGTTGGCGTTGGGCGCCGATCGGCTCGTCGGCTCGTTGCGCGTTGGGCCGGCGGCGCGTGCGCGGGCTCGTCGGTGCGCGCGTTGGGGTCGCCGGAGTGTGCGCCGGCGCGTCGCGCGCGGGACCGAGCGCCGTGAGCGTGCGCGTCGGAAGGCGGTTCCGCCGTGACGACCGGCAAGCCGGGGTGCCACGTGCGAACTGTGGGATCCGTCCGTGCGCGGGTCACGTTGCGCGTGCGGGCGGTGCGGCGGAAGGGCGTCGCGGGCTCGTTCGGGCTGCGCGCGGGGCGCGCGGGAAGGGCCCGAGATGGCGTGAAAATCCCACGACGTGACGAAGTCATGCGAGCGGCTCAGGGCGGAGGTGAATCAAGCAATGGGACGACGCAACTAGTCGCGCCGTTGACTTCGTCGATCCCGAGGCGGTATCGTCCTCGCCGCGTGGTCTTACGGAAGCGGTCACTTTCTCGCATACAAGTACAAGGTTGAAAGGAGCGTCGAGGATGTTTGTTGCCCTTCTAGAGGGAGGTCAGGCAGCGGCGACGGCCAGCAGCACCGGCGGCAATAGCCTGATGGAGGCGTTCCGTGAGAGTCCGCTTTTTCTTTCGATCAATCTCGTGGTCAGTGCGGTCGTCATCGCGATGATCGTGGAGCGCGTCGCGTTCCAGTTCACCAAGTACCGGGTGAACTCCAAGGAATTCTTCGCGCAGATCAAGAAGTTGGTCACGGCAGGCAACATCGATCGCGCCATCAAGTTGTGTGATGCGGGTGACTACCCGACCTTACAACTCGTGAAAGCGGGTCTCACCCACGCCAACAAAGGTCCGGATGAGATTGACGCTGCGATGAGCGAGAAGATTGGTGAGCTCAAGCCGGCCGTCGAAAAGCGCATCGGTTCGCTGTGGTCTCTCGCGAACATCGCCACCCTGATCGGTCTTCTTGGAACGGTTTACGGTCTGATTCACACCTTCGGCGCCGTCTCGAAGGAGGGCATCTCTGCCGCAGACCGTCAGCGCATTCTGGCCAACGGTATCGCGGAGGCCATGTACAACACGGCGTTCGGTCTGGGCATCGCCGTCATGTGCATGATCGCGCACCTCATCCTGCACCAGCGCTCCAAGAACATTCAGCACGATCTGGACGCCACCCAGGAGCGCGTCTTCAACCTGCTCACCATCTCGACCCGACCCGGCGGCTACTGAGGCGCCATCGCGCGCGGAGCCGTCCATGGAGAGACTGAGCGCCCAACAACGCAGCAAAATTCGTCGACTGTCGCAGCCGAAAGAGCTGGCGCCCGACGAAGAAGGAGGGGAGCTCAACATCGTTCCCTTCCTCGACATCATCACCAACGTGATGATGTTCGTGCTCGCCACGATCACGGTGACCTTCACGGCCACCATCGACTCCTTCCCGCCGCGCGCGGGTGGCGCGGGAGCTCGCGCGCCCACCACGCCGACCCTCGGGTTGACCATTCTGGTGGTGCCCGAGGGGTTCAGCGTGAAGGCGCGCGGCGGCAACGTCGCCCCGGGCTGCAACGAGGCAGGGCCGGGGCTCGCCATCGGCAAGACCGGCAACGAGTGGGACTACGCGAAGCTGACGGCTTGTGTGCAAAAGCTGAAAGCTTCGTCGGACGCGTTCAAAGACGAGACTTCGGTGACCATCAGCGGCAACCCGAACATCCCGTATCAAACGATCATCTCCACCATCGACGCCGTGCGCAGCGCGCCGGATCCCTCGGGTAAGGACATCGAGCTCTTTCCCGACGTAAGCTTCGGGGTGGCGCGATGACCGGGCAAAACTTGGAGCAGCAGCTGGGCCCCACGTCACCGGGAGGCGGCAACACCCCTCCGCCGCCGCGCCAGCCACCGGCGCCGATGGCGGTCTACAAGCGGGAGCTGCGCCGCGAGATCAAGCGCCGGGCGCTGGAGCCCGAGATCAACTTCCTCAACATCACCGCCATGCTCGACATGATGACCATCATCTTGGTCTTCTTGCTCAAGAGCATGAGCGCTCAAACGGCGTCGCTGCCCCAATCGGCGGACCTGACGATCCCGAAGAGCATCCTCACCACCGAGGCCTCGCAACAGGGCGTGGCCGTCCTCATCTCCAAGAGCTGGATCATCGTCGACGACAAACAAGTCGTCCCCGTCCCCGGCGACCCGACCCACGGCGTCGAAGGCAAATACAAGCGCGGCGGGCCCAACGATCTCTACATCACCGAGCTGGCGAGCCGCCTTCAAAGCTGGCGCGATCGCGACAAGCAGGTCCGCGCCAGCACCGGCAAAGACGCCACCGGCAGCGAGGCCATCATCATCGCCGACAAAGACACTCCGTATCGTCTCTTGGTCGAGGTGCTCTTCACCTTGGGGCAGACGGAGTTCAATAAGTTTCACTTGATGGTGCTGCAGGGGTCGAAGCGGTAGCCCTCGGACGGATCCGACGAACGAATCGTCGGGCCCGTAGGCCGGAGCTCGTTCGACGAATGCGTCAACCGCCAAGGCGCCACGGTCGCCAAGGGAATGAATCGAAAAATTCCCTCGGAGGACCCTGGCGCTTTTTGCGTCCTGGCGGTTGCCTCTTGCTTCGAGCAACGGCCGGGCATCGTGCTCGGCCATGGTCGAGCCGGCGCGCGTCAGCCGCCTGGCAGACCTCTCAGATCGGGGCTCGGCGGCGAATGAATCGACCGCCAGGGCGCAAGGGTCGCCAGAGGGAATGAATGGAAAAAATTCCCTGGAGGACCCTGGCGCTTTTTGCGTCCTGGCGGTTGCCTCTTGCTTCGAGCAACGGCCGGGCATCGTGCTCGGCCATCGTCGAGCAAGCCCGCGTCAGCCGACCTGGCAGGTCTCCTCGTCCGCCGCGATCGTGTTCAGCAGCTGACCGAGCCCGTCGATTTCGAGGGCCACGCGGTCGCCGGGCTGGAGCCACTGGTTGTTCGTGATCTTCGAGCCATTGAGCTCGAGGAAGCAGCCGGTACCGCAGGTGCCGGAGCCAATGACATCCCCGGGGTAGAGGGTGGCGCCGTAGCTGGCGCGCTCCAGGATTTGCGCGAAGGTCCAGTTCATGTCCTTCACGTTGCCGCGCGAGACCTGCACGTCGTTGACGAAGGCGCGCATCTCGAGGTCGAAGACGTTACCGCGATCGGTGCGCGTGGTGTGCGGCGCGAGCTCGTCGAGCGTACAGAGGTAGGGCCCCAGCGCGGTCGCGAAGTCTTTCCCCTTCGCGGGACCGAGCGACAGCTTCATCTCCTCCATCTGCAGAACGCGCGCGGAGAAGTCGTTCATGATGGTGAGCCCGAAGATGAGCTCGTCCGCCCGCGACGCCGGTACGTTGCGGCCTCGTTTGCCCACCACGATCGCCGCCTCGAGCTCGAAGTCGAGGCGATCGAGCTGCCGCGGGAGCACGCGAAGCTCGCCCGGCCCGACCACCGCCTGGTGGTTCGTGAAGTAAAAGACCGGGAACTGATCGAACTCGGGGATCATCTCCACCCCGCGGTTGCGGCGCGCCGTCTCCACGTGCTGGCGGAACGCGTAGCCGTCGCGCATCGAGGGCGGCCGCGGGAGCGGCGCGAGCAAGGTGACCTCCGCGGCGGGAACGAACAGCGACGCGCCGTCGAAGGATTCGTCGAGCTTGCCCTCGTGCGCGCGGCGAAGAAGCTCGTCGGCCGCGGGGCGAGCCTCGGCCGCGCGCTCGATGAACCCGAGCAACCCCGCTCCGTATCGCTCGGTGACGAACGCGCGATCGGCGTTTCGTCCGCGATCGCGCTCGAACCAGCGAAAGCCCGTCTCGAGATCGAGGATTCGCTGCCCATCGAGGATCCCGTAGCGGGTCGAACTGGAAGGATTCGGCGTCTGGAAGGTGACGAGCTTCAACGGTCTTCTCCTTATGTGCACGCGCACGTGCGCGCTTGCGTGCGCGGAGATTACCCAGAAGTCCGCCGCCTGTCGCTCGGAACTAGGCCGCCGGCGCCTCCGATTCCAAGCGCGACGTGATGAGCCGGAGCACCGCGTCTTCCTGCTCACGTTGGTAGAAGTGCCCGCCCGTAAAGACGGTCGAACGGAACTGCGATGTCGTACGGACCGCCCAGCCGGAAAGGTCCTCCACGGGGACGTGCGGATCGCTCGTGCCGCCCATCACTTCGAGCGGCACGGGGAGCGCCCCCGTGGTCTCCTGATCGCCCGATCCCGTGGCAATGGCAAAATCGGCCCGAAGGAGAGGTAGGAAGAGCTCCATCATCTCCGGGTGATCCAAGATCTCCGTCGGGGTGCCGCTGTAGCTCCGCAGCCGCGCGATGAACCGGTCCTCGGGCAAGGTGTGAATGGCCTCGTCCCGCTCGCGCGTGCCCCGCGCGGACAGAAAGAGGACGGACGGGAGCTTGGCCCCTGCGCGATGCAGGCGGTGCGCCACCTCGAACGCCAGCAGCGCCCCCATGCTGTGGCCGAAGATGGCGAACGGCCGGCCATCGAGCACGGAGCCGATGGCCTGCACCAGGGGCGGCAGCAAGGTGTCGAGCCTTTGGTGCGCCTTTTCACCGAAGCGCCGGCCGCGTCCGGGGAGCTCCACGGCGGCCACCTCGATGCCGGGGGCGAGCTTCGTCTCCCAGCTTTTGTACACCAGGGATCCGCCACCGGCGTACGGCAAACAAATGAGCTGGAAGCGCGCGCCGGGGATTTTGCGATGGGTGGGAAAATACGGATTGCTCGGAGGGGCCATGGATACCTGGTTCAATATTGAAAACTCTTCAAATCCGACCCGCGCGGAGCGGACTTGCGAATTCTATCCATAATCTTCGGAAAATAAAGCTGCGGATAGCGCAGGCGCGACAGGGCGTTGGGGCGCGTGTGATCGCCGTTCCAGCAATGCTCGGCGCGGTCACCGTAGTCGACCTCGCCTTCGTAGGGCGGGTTGCTCGTCTTCTTCAGGAACTCCTCGATCCGGTAGACCGCGTTGTTCAGATAGAAGTTGTCCATGTCCCCGACATAGATATGAATCTTGCCGCGCACTTTGGGCCCCAGGGTCGCCCAGTCGCGCTGGAGGATGTGCGACAGATCGTAATGATCGCGCCAGTAGGTCGCCACGTCGTGATCGATCACCCCCGTCTGCTTGTCCCAGATGTCCTTGGGGTATCCGTCGGCGCCGGCCGGTGAAAACACGGCCTGCCAGATGTCCAGCTGCTCGCCCGAGCGGCCGCGCGTGCCGAGCACCAGCTCGTAGCGGCTCGCGTCCTCGATGGTGGCGGAGACGTGACCGAGGTAGTTCCGCATGGAAGGGCGGGCGACCTTCTTCCAATAATCGTCGGTGTAGAACGCGTTTTTGTGGCCGTACACGTCGACCGTCATGTAGTCGCGGAAATCGACGGGGTCGGGGCACGCGGCCCAAATGCCGTTGAATCGATCCGGATAGAACGTCTGCACCGCCAGCGCCTCCCAGCCGCCGGTCGATCCACCGTACGCGAACCGCGCCCAGCCCTGCCCGATCGCGCGATACTTCTTCTCCAGATACGGGATCAACTCATCCATGATGGCGTCGCCGTACGGTCCGAGGTTCTTGGAGTTCACGGCGTACGAATCATCGTAATAAGGATTCGCGTGTTGAATCTCGATCAAGATCATGCGAGGGAACTTCGGCGACGTCCAATCTTTGTAAAGTTGGTGCGCGCTCTCCTGGACGATGCGGTTGTATCCCGCCAGGCGAAACCGGTCGCTGTAATCGGGTTTCAAATTGGGATCGGGCGGCGCTTCGCGGAAGTAGTCGATGTCGTGCATGAAATGCCCGTGCGAGATCACCAGCGGGTAGCGGGCGTTCGGGTGCTTGTCGAAGCCCTCCGGCAGGATCACGTGGGCGCCCAGGAACATGGGCCGTCCCCAGAACTTCGTCAGCAGCGCGCTCTGGATGCGCTCGTGCTTGACGTATTTGGTCTCGGCCGGGGGCGCGATGGGCGGGATGACGTGATCGAGCTCGATGCGGAAGGTCTCGGGCTTGGCCGGATCGACGGTGATCTTCCGGGGGGTGCTGTAGAGGTTCCCGGGCGCCTCCTCCCAGTGCTGGCCTTCGCCTCGATCCATGGGCAGCTTCACGGTGTGGCCGTCGCTTCGATGAAAGGTCTCGTAGCGGTGCAGAACGGCCTGCACGGTGTACGTGCCCGCGGGGACGTCGGCGAGGCTCGCCCGCGGAAAGCCGAGGGTCTTCGCGCCGATGAGCGCTTCTTTCCCAGGCGCCAAACCCTCGGCATCGACCCCGAAGATCTGCTGGGTCTTCAGCCCCACGCTGATCTGGAGCCGCGGCTCGCGCGCGTCGTCGTTCGAGAGCACCACGTAGACGCGCCCGTCCAGCGGCTCTCGGCTCTGGCTCTCCGGGAAGCTGACCGCGAAGCCGAGCGAGGGGGCGGGCGAAGGTGCAGGCGCGCGCGCCGCGCTCGGCGGGGATGGCTGCGCGGCGGCCGGCGGGGCAGCGGGGGGTGGCTGCGCGGGGCAGCCGAGAACGAGGGACGTCGAGAGGGTGGCGCCGAGCGCCAACGGGACGATTCGGTTCATGGGACAGCTCGCACACTTAGTGCCGAGCTCGCATTTCGGCCAGGCTTCCAGCGCCCGTTCGATGCTTGGAGGCGCGTTAGGCCGCCATCATCCTTCGCCGGCGCTGCAGATCCCGCCGCCGGCGTCCGTTCGCAGACACGTCTTGGAGGGCTGGTTGGCGCAGATGACCGCCGGGCAAAGCGGCCGGCAGTGTTGGTGAAAGGCGCTCACGGCGCGCGCGAATCGCTTCACCGCGTCGCTGTTCGCGTCGGTGACGGAGATATCGCAGCACTCGTCGCTCACCAGCGCCCCGCACTGATTCGGGGCGCCCAGGGTGCATTCCTTGGCGGCCGGTCGCAATCGGGCCACCTCGTCGCGAAGAACTTGGCAGCCCCCGCCCGCATCGCCGCCGCCGCTCGGGCCGTCCTCGTCGGCGCGCGCGTCGCCGAGGTTGGCGCCGTCCGAGACCCCGCCATCGGCTGGACGAGGGTTCCCCGAAGGATCGTCACTTCCGCATCCGACGAACCAACCTGCCCCGACGAAGCACGCCGAGACGAGCGACGACAAAGCCCTCGCCCGAGCGCGAACACGCATGGGTCCTACCTCCGTTGCGGGCCGCAGTTTACCCGGTGTGCCGCGCGCCTGCACCATGAAATGTCCAGGTGGGTAGAACGGATGTTTAGATGTCGCCGGGGTGGCACACGGGCGGTCGTGGTGGGCGTGTTCGATTTATTCCTTCGATTGGCGGGGCCGATACGAGAATCATTTCGATTGGCGCGATATTCGTTCGCGGCGCGCGCATTTCTCGGGGCATGCGCCAGTGAAGTGGGCGCGGGTTTATATAACCTATGAAAGTAAATTAGCGGGTTATTCGAACCTGATGTGTTTGGATTGGACGATCGCGGCGCGCCAGATATTCATGCACAGCCATATGAATGAGCGCGACCGTCAAATTGCGTAGACGTGCGGGCTTTCGGCGGCTATGTCATGGAACGGACGGCGCCGATGCTCGGTTGTCGCCCTTCGTTGGAGTGGGATACGCAGATCGATTCAGGAGCGAATCGCCCTTACAGGCGAGAAAGCTTCCAGCCAGTCGGTCTTTTGCCAGAACGGGTTTATCGATGACTTCCCATCGCATCTTGCCGCAGATCTTCGTGGCATCGTCGCTACCGCTCTTGTTGGCTGTGAGCGTGGGCGTGAGCGCCTGCGGCGGCAGCACGCAGTTCCAATCGGCCCAGGCGGTCGCGATCAATGGGACGCCGCCGCCGCCACCGCCCGCGCCGCCCCCGCCGCCGGAGCCCCCGAAGCCGCCGCCGCGCGTGGAGCTTCGCGACAACAAGATCGATTTCAAAGAGAAGATTCAATTTCAGGTGAACAAGGCGATCATCAAGGAGGAGAGCTTCTCCCTTCTTCACGACATCGCCGAGGTCATCAAAAAGAACCCGCAGGTCAAAAAGCTCTCGATCGAAGGCCACGCGAGCGCCGAAGGCAGCGCGCAGGCGAACAAGAAGCTCTCGGACGAGCGGGCCAAGTCGGTGGTGGAATACCTGGTCAAGAAAGAAGGCGTCGAGGCAGCGCGCCTCACCTCGAGAGGCTGGGGGGTCGAAAAGCCCATCGCCAGCAACGACACCGAGGATGGGCGTGAAAAGAACCGCCGCGTCGAGTTCCTGGTGACGGAGCAAGAGGTCACCGCCAAGAAGGTCGAGATCGATCCGGCCACCGGCAAAGAGCGCATCATCGACGAGAAAAAGAGCTTGGTCGAGGCTGGCGGCGGCGCCAATGCAAACGCCAACGTCTCGGCCGATACGAAGAAGAAGCCGGCCGGCGAAGGCGCCAAGAAGCACGAGGGCAAACACGAGGGCAAGAAGAACGACGCCAAGAAGGAGGACAAGAAGTGATGAAGAAGCTCCTTTTCGTTTGTGCAGCCCCCGCCGCGCTCTCGGCCCTCGCCGCGCTCACCGGTTGCGGCGGCGGCGCCATTCGCAGCCCCGACGTGTACCGCGATGACACCAAGGCCGCATTGAGCGCCAAAGACGCGGATATCCGGGCCTGCTACGACGACATCCTGAAGGGCAACCCCACGGCCTCGGGCAAGGTCACCGTCAAGTTCGAGGTGGAGACCGAGGGCGGGAAGATCCAAAACGTGACGGTCGACAAGGCCAACACGACCGCGCCCGATCCCGTCTCCCAGTGCGTCACCAAGAACATCTCCGGCGTCGCCGTCACGCCGCCCGACGTCCGCAAGGGCGAGGGCGTCTGGGTCTACGAGTTCAGCCCGCCGGCCGCATCATCGCCGGCCGCGGCCCCGTTGCCGTCCAAGACCTGACGGCCTCGCGGCGCTCGTTCCTCGCGTTACGCTCGTTCAGTTATCACGACGCCATCCGGCCCGGCACCTCGGTGTTCGGGTCGCGATGGCGTTTTGGGTTGGTGGCGGCGGCGTTGCGTTCGTGGTTCGTGGCGGCCGGTGTCTCGGCTCGTGGCGACGGCGGCGTGGTTCGTAGCGCCTGCGTCTTGGTTGGTCGCGCCGGCGTTGCGTTCGTGGCGTCGGCGTCTTGGTTCTTCGTGGCGACTGCGTCGCGTTGCGGCGGCGGCGTTGCGTTCGTGGTTCGCTTATTGGACGCGTTCGAGGATCCACGTGGGCCGCCCCGTGCTGCCGTGCAGATCGACCCGGGACCAGATATCGCTTTTGAACTCGCCTACGTGGGCGACGCGGTAACCGCGGCGACCGTCCAAGAGCTCGTGAAAGTAGCTCGTGGCGCTGGGATCGCCGCGGGTCTGGATTTGCGTGGAGGGCGTGATGACGCCGCCCTCTTCGGTTTTGGGCAGCGGGGTGAGGTAGCGCCACGCCCACCCCTCGCTGATCACGATCCAGCGCGGCTTTCGCGCCTCCACGTTCTCGAAGCGATCTTGCCGCTCTTCGAAGCCCGGCATGGGGTTGCGCCGCGCCGCGGGGTCGAGGCCAATGCGTGTAACATGCACGTTATCGGGAAAGCGTGGAATGTACACGTTCAGGCCGTACGTCTCGACCCGGTCGCCGGGGGCGAAGTGTTCGCGCATCCAGCGCTCGGCGTCGTAGCGGGGCTCGAGCAGGAGGTTGGCGTCGAGGTTGACGACCAAAAAGATGCCCCGCGCAAACGCCACGGCGAGCGCCGCCTGCGCGAAGAGGCGCGCGACCCTGCCGCGCAGCTCGAACAAAAAGGCGTGCACGGCCAGGCCCGCGTACACGGCGAGCATGAGCGACTGCGGAAGGATGAAGCGGTGCTCCACCCGGCGGGCGATGCAGTTGAACGCCAAGGTGAAGGAGATGCCCGTGAGGAGGGGCGCGAGCCCGGCCACCCAGCGCGAAGGCGCCTCGTGCTTCTTGCGCCAAAGGTGGAGCACGATGCCGCCCACGGCCAAGACGATGAACGCCGACGGCCATAGGCTCGCATAGAGGCGCGCCGTCTCCTCGATGACGCGGAGCCGGCCCGTCATATCGTTCGAATAGTTCGCGAAGTCCTGGCTGGCGGGGCCCACGAGGAACCCCAGCCTGGCGCGAAAGCCCGTGGGGTTCAGGATCACCGCATCGACGACGAGAAAGAGGCCCGCGCCGATCGCCAGGCCCCGCCCGAGCTCGCGCACGATGCCGCGCGCCCCCTCGCGCGCGCGCGGATCGAAGACGAACCACGCGCCGATGGCGAGCGGGGCGCCGACCAGGAACAGGGCGTACGCTTGATCCTTGGTGGCCACCGCCAGCACGGCGAGGATGACGAACGCGCGCAGGCGCCGCGGCTCGTTCCACGCGATGGCCCGTACGAGCGCGAGGAGGGCCAGCGATCCCCAAAAGAGGTAGGGGACGTCGAGGTTGGTCATCTTGCCGTAGTACGTGAACGAGACGTCGATGCCGGTGATCGCCGCGGCGCAATAGCCCGCGCGCCGATCGCGCACGGCCTCGGCGATTTTGGCCATCGCGTACGTGATGCCCAGGGACATGACCAGGGTCGTGAAGCGCGCGATGTACGCGATGCCCGTCATGTACGAGACGTTCAGGATCTCCGCGATGACGTCGGGCGGGGCCAACGATGGAGCGCGGAGCAGCGCCACGATGGTGACGGGGCTGGTGAGCAGGCCGAGCACGAGCAGATGAAACGGCGGGTAGGTGAAGTAGTGACCGGGGGTGAAGGTCTCGACCAGGCCGGCGAGAAAATCCCGCGGGGCCACGCCATCGTTGTCCCACCCATCGGACGCGGGCAGCCCCCAGCCGATCCCGACGACGCGAACGAGGGCGCAGGCGACGAGGATCCAGGTAAGAGGCGATCGGCCCCATTGCGCGAGCCGTTCTGCGTTGAATGTCGCCCGCCACCCGCGGCGGACCTCCGGTCGGAGGAAAGTCACGCCTTCCCAGTACCATGCCGCGGCTTTTTCGAACCAGTGGTAGACTCTCCCGCCCGTTGAGCGAAGCCACGTCCCCCGAAGCCCGAAATGATGGCGGCGAGAAGCCCGAGAGCGCTGAAAAACCGCTATTTCTCGCGGTCGTCTTCGATCGCATGGTCGGCCCCGTGCTGGATCTGCTCGACGAGCTGGGGGCCACCGCCATGCTCGCGAGCCGGACCTTTGCCTGGACCATTCGTCCGCCCTACCGCTGGTCGCAGCTGCTCATTGCGCTCGAGTTCATCGGGGCGGGCTCGGTGTTCATCGTGGGCCTGGTGGGGCTCTTCACCGGCATGGCCTTTACGGTCTCGAGCATCGTGGGCTTCCGTCAATTCTCGGCCGAGGGCATGGTCGGCGGCGTGGTGGCGCTGGCGCTCGCCCGCGAGCTGGCGCCCGTGCTCGCCGCCGTGGTGGTGACCGCCCGCGCCGGGAGCACCATGGCGAGCGAGCTCGGGAACATGCGGGTCACCGAGCAGATCGACGCCATCACCACCATGGGGGTGAGCCCGGTGCAGTTCTTGGTGTCGCCCCGGGTGGTGGCGACCACCTTGATGCTGCCGCTCCTCGCCATCTGCTTCGGCCTCGCCGGCATGATCGGCGCCTACGTGGTGGCGGTCCTATGGCAAGGCATCGACCCCGGCATCTTCTACGATCGCATCGAGCAGTTCGTCCAGCCCAGCGATCTGCGCATGCTCGGCACCAAGAGCGCCCTCTTCGGCCTCATCGTGAGCATCATCTGCTGCAAAAAAGGCTTCTTCGCATCGGGCGGCGCCCGCGGCGTGGGCGAAGCTACCGCCAAAGCCGTCGTCGCCAGCATCGTCGCCATCTTCGCGGCGGACTATGTGGTGACGACGATGATGACGGAGCTCTGAGCTCTGAATCAGCGAGCAGAACTCTCGAACAAGATGAATCAACCGCCAGGACACCGGGGCCGCCAAGAAGAGCACGGGGAGGTGGGGAGATCGAGGGCAGAGAATTTGGTGTTGAACGGGGCCGCCCGTTTTGAAACGACCTCCCGCTCTGACTGTTCTTTTCTTCTCGTTCTCTCGGCGATCCTAGCGCCCTGGCGGTCCCTTCTTTCTCGACGGCACTTCCGGATGAGAACTAGCTGAGCGACAGCATCCGATCGATGGGCGTGCGCGCGGCGGTGAGCAGATGGGACGGCAGCTCGAGGCGCGGTTCCAGATCGCGCAGGGCGAGGTAGACCTTCTCGAGCGTGTTCTTCTTCATGTGCGGGCACTCGTTGCACGCGCAGTTGGCCTCGGGCGGGGCCGGGATGAAGGTCTTCTCGGGCGCGGCCTTTTGCATTTGGTGCAGGATGCCGGCTTCGGTGGCCACGATGAACTCTTTGAGCGGGCTCGCGATGGCGTGCTTGAGGATGCCGGTGGTCGAGCCGATGTAGTCCGCCATTTTGAGCACGGTGGGCTCGCACTCGGGGTGGGCCAGCACCTTGGCCTCGGGGTGCCGCGTCTTCAGCGCGATCAGCTTTCGCTCGCTGAAGGTCTCGTGCACCACGCAGCTGCCTTGCCAGAGCACCATCTTGCGTCCGAGCTTCTTCTCCAAATACGCGCCCAGGTTTCGGTCGGGCGCGAAGAGGATCGTTTTGTCGGGGCCGATGTGGTCGACGATCTTCTCGGCGTTGGACGACGTGACGATGTAGTCGGAGAGGGCTTTCACCTCGGCCGAGCAATTAATGTAACTTACAACGACCGAGTTGGGGTGCTGCGCCTTCCAGGCGGCGAACTTGTCGGCGGGGCAGCCGTCGGCCAGGGAGCAGCCCGCGTCCAAGTCGGGGAGCACCACGATCTTGTCCGGGTTCAGGATCTTCGCCGTCTCGGCCATGAAGTGCACGCCGGCGAAACAGATCACGTCGGCCGTGGTCTTGGCGGCCGCTTGCGAGAGCTGCAGCGAGTCACCGATGACGTCGGCGACGTCTTGAATGTCGGAGTCTTGGTAATAATGGGCGAGAAGGATCGCGTTGCGCTCCTTCTTCAAGCGCGCGATCTCGTCCTCCAGATCGAGGCTCGGGTCGATGGGCGCACGCAAGGTGCCGGCGCGGTCGGGCGCGCCGGCTATTGGGAGAGACGTCATGCTTGGGAATCTAGGCCCGCCCAGAAGGTCCGTAAAGGCACCCCACCGACCAGGCTGCTAGGGCGCCGGACCGGCCGGCGCCCCAGGTTCGGCGCTCAATCCAGCGCGGCGTGCTCGTGATCCGGGTCGGCGGCCGGGCCAGCCTTCTCGCGGCGCACCACCCAGAGAAGCATGGCGGGCAGCGCGGGGAGCGAGAGGACGGCGGCGGCGATCAGACCTCCGATGACGACGGTGGCCAGGGGGCGCTGCACCTCGGCGCCGGGACCGGTCGCGATGGCCATGGGGACGAAGCCGATGGCCGCGACCAGCGCGGTGCTGGCGATGGGGCGCAGGGAGGCCATGGCGGCGTTCTTCACCCGCTCCTCGGGGGGCAGGTCGTGCGACTGCGCGATCAGGTTGGTGGTCATCACCACGCCGGTCATGACGGACACGCCGGAGAGCGCGATGAAGCCGACACCCGCCGGGATGCTGAACGGAAGACCGCGCCCCACCAGCGAGATGGCGCCGCCCGCGATGGCGAACGGGAGGTTCAAGACGGTGACCAGCATGTACTTCACCGACTTGAAGGCCATGACGAGCATCAGCGCGATGACCCCGAGCGCCACCGGCACCAGCAGCGAAAGGCGCGTCTTGGCGCGGTTGAAGTTCTGGAACTGACCGCCCCAGGTGAGCTCGATCCCGTGCGGGATCTTGAGCTGCGCCACCTTGGCCTGCGCCTCGTTCACGAAGCCGACCAGATCGCGTCCGCGGATGTTCGACTCGACCACCAAACGGCGCTTCATCTGCTCGCGGCTGATTTGGACGACGGTCGACTCTTGCTCGATGTCGGCGACCAGCGACATGGGCACCAGCGAGCCGCGCTCCGTGTAGACGGGCAGGCGCGCCAGATCGTACTCGTTTTGGATCTTGTCGCCGCCGATGCGCAGGTTCAAATCGAACACGCGCTCGCCCTCGCGCACCTCGGCGATGTTTTCGCCGGCGCGCGTCATGGTCACCGCGTCGAGCACGGAGCGCGGTGGCACCCCGAGGCGCGCGGCGCGATCGCGCGCGAGCTTGACCTTGATGGAGGGGAGCCCGGTCGGGATCTCCATCTTGACGTCGGCGGCGCCCGGGACTTGCGCGACGGTGCGGCGGATTTCGTCCGCCAGCTTTCGCATCTCGTCCAGGTCGTAGCCGAACACCTTGATGGCCAAGTCGCTCTTGACGCCGGCGATGAGGTCGTTCACGCGCATTTCAATCGGCTGGCTGAAGGCGTGAATGGTGGCGGGCACGCGGGCGTTGAGCCGCTTGGACATCTCTTCGACGAGATCGTCCGGCTTCACGCCGTGGCGCCACTCCTTTTGCGGCTTGAGGATGACGAAGACGTCGCTCGACTCCGGACCGGCGGGATCGACGGCGCCCTCCGGCCGGCCGATGCGGTTGACGATGGTCTTCACCTCCGGAATGTCGGTGAGGGCCCGCTCCGTCTCCTCGCCGAGGTCGATCGCCTGCGACAGCGATACGCTCGGCGGCCTGCGCGCGTCGATGGCGAAGGAGCCCTCGAAGATCTTCGGCAAGAACTCCGCGCCCAAGGTGCTGCCGAAGCCGAGCATCACCACGGCCAGCGCGAACGTCGCGCCGATGGTGATGAGCGGCCGGTGCACGGCGAACTCCACGGCGGGCGAGTAGACCTTGGCGAGCTGCCGCGCGAGCCACGGCTCCTTCGGCTCCGGCACGCTCTTGAAGAGGGCAGGGGCGACGGCCGGCACGATGACGAGCGCATAGAAGAGCGCGCCCAGGAGCATGAACACCAGCGAGTAGACGACGGGGCGGAACATTTTGCCCTCCACGTCCTCCAGGGTCACCAGCGGGAGAAAGACCAGGGTGACGATGATGACGCTGAACACCACCGGGCGCGCCACCTCTTGCATCGAGTGGAGCATCGCGTGCCGTCTGCGCACGCGATCGGCGGGGGAGCCCAGGTGGGTCATCACGTGCTCGACCACGACCACCGCGCCCTCGACGACGATGCCGAAGTCGACGGAGCCGAGCGACATGACGTTGCCGCCCAGGCCCATGGCGGTGAGGCCGATGAAGGCCATCAACATGGCGAACGGGATGGCGCCGGCCACCAAGAGCCCCGCGCGGATGCTGCCCAGGGTCAGGAGCAGACAGACCACGACCAAGGTGGCGCCCTCGGCCAAGTTCGACATGACCGTCTTGAGCACGCGGTCGATGAACTCCGCGCGGTCGTAGTACGGATCGATGTAGACCCCGTGGGGCAGGCGCGGCTTGATCTCCTCCAGCGCCTCCTTCACGCGCTGGACGACCTCGCGGCTGTTCTCGCCTTTGAGCATCCACACGCTGGCGCCGACGACCTCGCCGCGGCCGTCGCGGGTCATGGCGCCTTGGCGCAGGGCGGGGCCGGTGTCCACCGTTCCCACCATGCCGACCCGGATGGCCACGTTGTGCTCGTCGGAGCGGATGACGCTGGAGGCGATGTCTTCGAGCCCCCGGAAGCGCGCATCGCCGCGGAGCACGATTTGCTCGCCCGCGTGCTCGATGTAGCCGCCGCCGGCGAGCGCGTTGTCGCGCTCCAGCGCCTTGCGCACGTCCTCGATCGATACGCCGTGCGCCGCGAGGCGCGCGGGATCGAGGGTCACTTGGTACTGCTTCACCGAGCCGCCGAAGCCGACCACGTCGATGACGCCTCGGACCTGGCGGAGCCGGGGGCCGATCTGCCACTCGACGATGGTGCGCAGCTCTTCTTCGGCGCGCGCATCTTCGCGCTCGGTCTTGAGCTCGAACATGTAAATCTCGCCCAGGCCGGTGGCGATGGGCCCGAGCTCCGGGCGGCCGATGTCCTCTGGGATCACCG
The DNA here is from genome assembly GCA_037157815.1 of Sorangiineae bacterium MSr11954. NCBI lineage: Bacteria > Pseudomonadati > Myxococcota > Myxococcia > Myxococcales > Pendulisporaceae > Pendulispora > Pendulispora albinea. The sequence goes on along the minus strand of CP089984.1, from coordinate 8,878,950 downwards.
CGCGGATCGAGCTGAGCCGCTCGTTGACCAAGGCCCGGGCGAAGTACACGTCGACGTCGTCGCGAAAGACGAGCGTCAGGATGCTGATGCCGAGCTTGGTGATGCTTCGCATCTCCTTGAGCCCCGGCAAGCCGGCCATCGTGCGCTCGAGCGGCTGCGTGATTTGCGTCTCCACCTCGGTGGCCGAGAGGGCGGGGACGCGCGTGACCACCTGCACCTGAATGTTCGTCACGTCGGGCACGGCGTCGATGGGCATGTGCGTGAAGGCGACGCCGCCCGCGACGATGCCCATGACCGTGAGGAGCCCGACGAGCAGCGGGTTGGACGCTGCCCATGCGATGAGTGCTTTCATTGTTTCGATGCCTCGCCGCGGAGCAAGAACGCCCCCTCGACGGCGATGCGCTCTCCCGACGTGACCCCCTCCAGGACCTCCACCAGGTCGATCGTGCGCCTGCCCACTTTGACGGGCCGGATCTCGAAGGTCCCCGGCTCGCGTTCCACGAAGACCACGTCCTCTTCGCCGAGCGGCTGCACCGCGCCGCCCGCGACCAGCATGCGGCCGGCGGCGGTGTCGGCCGGCAGCTTGATTTGCGCGCGCAAGAAGAGGCCCGGCTTCAATTGACCATCGGGGTTGGGGACGGACACGCGCGCGCGCACCGCGCGGGTGAGCCCTCCGACCTGCGGATCGAGCAAGGTGATCTTGCCTTTGAAGACCTGCCCCGGGTGCGCGTCGATCTGCAGCTCCACCTCGGCGCCCATCTTGAGGTACGAGACGTCGGACTCGTGCACGTCCAAGGTGGCCCAGAGCTCGCTCAAGTCGGCGACGATGAAGGCCTTGTCCGCGGGCTGGATGAACGCGCCCAGGTTGACCTTGCGCGATACGACCACGCCGTCGATGGGCGAGGTGAGCGCCAAGGTGCCCGCGGTGGCCACCACGTTCTCATTTTGCGGCACGCCCACGCGAAGGGCATGGAGCCGCGCTTCGGCGGCGGCGAGGTTGGCCTGCGCTTGGTCGGCCTCGCTGCGCGCGACCTCCGCCTCGCGCGCGGTGGTCAACTGGCGCTGCAAGAGCTCCGCCTCGCGCGTGCGGTTCTTGGCGGCGGCGGTGGCCGCGGCTTGCGCCGACAAGAACTCTGCTTGGGCCGACGCGATCGAGGGGATCACCACCGTGCCGAGCACCTTGCCCTTCTTCACGGGATCGCCCGCGCGCACGCTGACGGTGGCCACGCGGCCCTCCAGCGGCACGCCGATCTCCGCGTAGTGATCGTAGTTGTAGTCGAGCGTGCCCGGCACGCGCAGGGTGCTGCTGTGCGCTCCCGCGCCCGCGGGCTCCACGCGAACGCCCAAGCGCTTGAGCGACTCGACCTCCAGCTTGACGGTGCGCGGGCCTTGCGGCGCGGTCGCGGCCGTGGTCTGCGTCTTCTCGCTGGCGGCCGATTTGTTGCAACCTGCAACCATACCGGTCGTCATGCCGGCGACCGCGACGGTCACCGCACAGACCGCAGCCGCCCACGCTTTCGAGTTTCGATTTCGATATCGATCGATGCAGATCATGGCAAATCCCCCATGAGCACGACCATGTCGCCGTACGTGTGCCAAGCGGTGGATATGAAATCAAGCCGTCGCGCTTGGGCGGCGGAGAGATCACGACGGGCAATGAATGTACGCACGAGCTCGACCTTTCCAGCTAAAAATGCAGCTTGGGTAGCGTCCACGACGCGCTGCGCGGCGGGGATTCCAACTTTGTCGAGCGCTTCGATACCGGCGCGTATTTTGATGTACGCCTCGAACGCGTGATCGGCCTCGACGGAGATGGCGCGCTGGGTGGCCTCACGAACCCCCTGCACGCGCCCTTGTTCGGCGCTGGCTTTTGCAATTTCGCCCTGATTGCGGCGCAGGATGGGGAAGGTCCAACCGAGGCCGGCGCCGTAGCGGACCTCGCCGGTGTCCCCGCGCCCTCCCGTGACGAGCACGCTGATGGGCGGCGAGCGCTCGGCCTCGGCGCGTTCGCGCTGCGCCTGCCAGAAGAGCGACTCTTTGCCGAGCGACCGCAGGAGCGGCGAGACGTTGAGCACCCGGCCCACGAACGCCTGCTGCGTATCGACGTGCAGCTCCGGGACGTCCACCGGCACGCCGGCCGGCGGATCGTCCAGGTGCCCGCCCATGAGCAGCTCGAGCTCCTGGCGCGCGCGAAGGAGATGAATGCCCGCCTCCGCGCGCAGCTGCGACCAGCGCGCGAGCTCGGCGTCGGCCAAGCTGCGATCGACCAAGTTCACGTCGCCCGCCACCAGCCGCTGCGCGTAATACTGCGCCTCGGACTGCGCCTCCGACTCTCCTCGTTCGGCGAGCATCATGCGCGAGCGCGCGACCAGCGCATCGCCATACGCGGCGATGGCCGCGCCGGCGACCCGGGCGCGAACCTCGTCGCGGCCGAGCGAGCGCCAATCGACGAAGGTCTCGGCCTCGCGGATACGCTTGCCGCGCTGTCCGCCGACCTCGATGGGTAGCGCGAGCTGGCCCTGCACTTGAGTGTCGTGCGTGACCCCGCGCCCATAATCGAAGATGACTTGGAGCGATGGGTTGCCCAAGGACGAGACGCGCGCCCCCAAAATACCCGCCCGCGCGACACCCACGTTTCCAGAAGCTTCGGTGACGGCGAGCGCACGTTCGCGCGATCGCTGGACCACCTCCGACAGGGGTGGCCACGCGGCGCGAGCCTCCCGCTCGACGGCGAACAGCGGAAAAACGAGAGCGATAAGACAGACGATGACGATTGGGGGAGCACCCAAAGAACGAGACACCACGACCTCCAGCTGGGATTTCACGACCGGTACGACCGAGACTTTGACCATCGCGCGTTTTGCACATTGGTGCGCACGCACGTTTTGCGCGTGAGCCGATGCTCGACGAGCGTACGTCGCGATGAAACCCCCAACCGCGCGCGTTTGCCTCTAGATCGAGAAGAACGTTCTAGAGAAGAACGGCCGCGCTATCATGCTCGCACGCCGATGGCGCGCTATCTCGGGACTTTTTCGTGCAATCCCACGAAGGACTGCGAAGTTCGCAAGGGCGGCGGTAGAGCTTTGAGCGCGCCCGCGCAAGTCAGCCGCATAATCGGTGTCGCATCAGGTATGAAGGCCAGAACCTCTTCGAGAGGATCGTCGCCATCGGTTTCGACCCCGCTCGCAGCATCCAGCTGCGCATAGTCGTAGACCGGGGCTTCGTCTTCTGGCGAGCTCTGGAATTCGCTTGGGCCGTCTTGGTGAACCAGGACCGAGAACCCCGAATCGGCGTTGGCCACGTGGCATCGGGTCACGTCCGCGGGGGACACGGCCACCCGCTCGACGCCTGCAGCCATCGCCACGCGCGGAAAGACGCCCCACACCACGGCGAGGACGACGACCAGCGAAACGAGCCACAGAGCGAAGTGCTTCATTGTCCAGAAAACGGCTCGTAACTCTTGTGGTCGTCGCAGCCACATGTCAAGCACGCATGCATCGACCGAGCTTTCGGTCGCATTTCCTGCGGGTTTTTTGGTGTGCAATCAACGCGCAGGGAGCGGGCGCTTCAGCAAACGCGACGAGATGTGCTCGCCCAGCGCCTCCGCCATGAGCTTCTCCACGAAGACCGCGACCTTCTCGCGCTCGTCGTCGTCGTTGAAGAGAAAGCGAATGCCCATTCCTGGCGGTTGATCCTCGGTCGCGCGATCGTCCGTCACCGTCCACATCACTTCGCCCTTGAGCCTTAGCTGGCCCTCGCGCGACGGAAACGACAAGACGAAAACGAACTTGGTTCCTACGTCCAGCGGCTTGGCCGTGCGGATGAACGTGCCGCCCTTGGAGATGTTTTTCGTGTAGTCGGCGAAGAAGGTATTCAGCCGCTTGTAGTCTACACGCAGTGTGATGGTGGAGCGCTCGGTCGTTCGCTTCTCCAAGGAGAAGGGAAGCTCGGCGGAAAGGTCGTCCACTCCATCGTCGCTCGCGGAACCGAGGATCGGTCCCGGCGCATTGCTTTCCATGAGAGGGTAACGATATCACAGTTGCAGGGCACCAAGGTCAGCGCCGTGCGAAAATTCCGGGAAATAGCGCGAGATACGAGGAGAGTGGGATGCCGATGCTTCGTCTTCACGACCTGAACGAGTTGCGAGAACGCCTGGTCGATGTTCCCGGCCGAATCCGGGTGATGGCGACGGTGGCCAATCGGACCGGTTTGATGTGGCAGCTGCATGCCTCCGGTGTACGCACGTTCGTGGAAACGCTTACCGGAGGGGCTCCCAACCCGTCCCACCTCTATCGGCTCCACGCGGCCAACACGCCAAAGCGGATCGCCCTGCGCTGGCGGGAGCAGTCGCTTACCTTCGCCGAGGTCGAAGAGCGCCTGTCGCGGGTGGCCGGCTCGCTCCTGCGCCGCGGTCTTTCGCGCGGATCGAGCATGATCCTGATGCTGAAAAACCGCCCCGAGTTCGTGGAGGCGCAGAACGCGGCCACGCGCCTGCGTGCGGCGGCCGTGAGCATTTCATGGCGATCCACCGCGGCGGAGCTGGTCTACCTGGCCACGCACTCGGGGGCGAAGTTCATCTTCTTCAACCTGGAGCTCTGGCCGGTGGTGGAGGAGGCGAGCCGGTCGCTTCCGGGGCTGCCGCGTTCGCAGTTCGTGGCCGTGGGGGCGAGCGCGGGCGAGGTGCCGGCCGGGGTCACCCGCTACGAGGACTTGCTGGATGCAGCCCCGCTGGATGATTCTAGTGTGCCCGTCGCCGGCGATGACGCGGCGGTGGTGGTCTACACGTCGGGGACCACGGGCAAGCCCAAAGGCGCCGTGCGCAAGTTCCCCAAAGACGCGTTTCCCGCGGCCCTTCGCTTCATCGCGCAGACCCCCATGCGCGCCGACGACGTTCATCTGGTGGCCTGTCCTCTGTACCACTCGACGGCGTTTGCCTTTCTGACCCTGAGTCAGATCCTCGGGGCCACCGCGGTGCTCATGGACGAGTTCAAGCCCGAGTGGTTCCTGCGCGACGTGGAGCGCTGGGGCGTGACGACCACCGCGGTGGTGCCCACGATGATGCACCGCGTCTTGGCGTTGGAGCCCGAGCTTCTCGCGCGTTATCGAACGCGCACCCTTCGCGCCATCATCGTGGGCGGCGCGCCGCTTCCTCCGCTGCTCGGCATTCGGGTGATGGACCACTTCGGCGATATTCTCTTCAACTTTTACGGTGCAACCGAAACGGGGCTGGTGACCTTGGCCAACCCGCAAGACCTCCGCGCGGCGCCGGGTACCATCGGCCGGCCCGTCCCCGGCAACGAGATCAAGCTGCTCGACGATGCCGGGATCGAGGTGGCGCGCGGGGAAGTGGGGGAGCTCTACGTGAAGAACAAGCTCCTGGTGGCGGGCTACCACAAAGACGAGGAGGCCACGTCGGCCAGCATGCGCGAGGGCTTCTTCAGCGTGGGCGATCTGGCGCGAAAAGATCGGGATGGCCGCTATTTCATCGAGGGGCGCAAGCGCGACATGATCATTTCCGGCGGCGTGAACGTCTATCCCGCCGAGGTGGAATCGACATTGGAGGCACACCCCGATGTGTCCGAAGTCGCCGTCGTGGGGGTCGAGGATCCGGAGTGGGGGGAGCGGGTGCGCGCGTTCATCGTGCGCAAGCCGGGGACTCAACTGGATGACGCGCTCTTGAAGACGTGGAGCCGCGAGCGTCTTGCCGGGCCCAAGGTGCCGCGCGACTTCGTATTCGTGGACGCGCTGCCCCGCAATGCCACTGGCAAGGTCATCAAGCGTGACCTTCGCCTTTGGCACGCGTAAAAACCGGTGCTGCTGGGTAGGCGGCGTGGCCCAAGGTTTGGGCAAGCAAAGCCAAAAGAGAGTAACATCCTCGTTGCCGCATGCAGGTCGGCGCGATTTTAGGGGCGAAGTATCGACTCGTTGCCTCCATCGGACGTGGGGGTATGGGCGAGGTGTTCCATGCGATCCACCTCGCCTCGGGCATGCACGTCGCCGTGAAGGTCGTGAGCCGGGCGATGATCGGGGATTTGCTGATGGCGCGGCTGGAACGCGAGGCCGCCGCGGTCAGCCGGATCCAGAGCGAGTACATTCCGCGGTTGCTGGACGTCGACGGGACCGACCAGGGCGAGCTTTTCCTGGTGATGGAGCTGCTTCGTGGTGAGTCGCTCTCGGAGCGCATGAAGCGCGCGGGCGGAGCGCTCTCATGGGACGAAGTGCACGCCATGGGCGACAATGTGCTGCGGGCGCTCATCGATGCGCACGCGGCCGGGGTGGTGCACCGGGATCTGAAGCCGGGAAACATCTTCATCGAGCACCTCCCCGACGGCGCGCAGCGCGCCAAGGTGCTCGACTTCGGCGTGTGCAAAGTGGACGTGCAAGACGCCGAGAAGCTGACCATCACCGGCGAGTCGGTGGGCACGATCGCATACATGGCGCCGGAGCAGATTCGCGGTGCCTCGCGGGTCGATGAGCGGGCCGATCTGTACTCCTTCGCCATGGTGGTCTTCGAAGCGCTCGCGGGCCGGCTGGCCTACGACGCCGTGGGTCAAATGGCGTTGCTGGCCAGCAAGCTGGAACGCCCCGCGCGAAGCTTGAACAGCGTGACCCAGGTGCCCATCCCCTTGGCGCTCGACGCGCTCATCGCCAGCTGTCTGGCGCGCCGCCCTGCCGATCGGATCGGTTCGGCGGTGGCGCTGCTTCAAGCGTGGCGCGCGCTGGGGCCGCCGATTCAGCCGGCGGTATCGCTGGGGTCCTTGCCGTTGCCGGTCGAGTCGCAGCGGGATCTGGAGGAGCCTACGGCGGGCGCGCTGAGCCGGACCCATGTGACCGATGTGACGACCGTGACCGAGGTGCCGCGGGCGCCAGGGCGCCTGGCGCATGCGAGCACGCGCTCGTCGCTGGTGATCGCGGCGGCCACGGTGCTCCTCGGCGCGGCCGCGGTGGTGACGGTGGTGACGCGGCACGCGCGCATCGGGGATGCGGGGGACGATGCGGTCCATGGCGCCGCGGCGGAGGTCGTGGAGGGCGCGCGGCCGCCGGTGGAAGCGCCTGCGGCGTCGGCGGGGTCGCCGTCGTCCGTTTCGCCGGTGGTGGCGCCGGTGATGATGGACGTGCGCGCGTCCGGTGGTGAGGGTGGTGGGGGTGCCGTGGGCGGCGGCAATGGCGGTGATGCTTCGCGGCCGCGGGCTCGGTCGGTCACCAAGCGGGTGGCGCCGGGTGGGCCGTCTTCGGCGGGGGCAGCGCCCACGTGGATCGAGAAGCCGAAATACTGATGCCCGTTCGCGTCCTTCGTCTGCTCCGTTTTCTCGTTTGCATCGTTTGCGTCGCGGGCGCGTTTGCCGCTTCGGACGCGGCGGGCGCGGAGCCACCGGGGACTGCTTCGGCGAGCGAGAAGGACGAGGGCGCGCGCGAGCGTTCGCGGGCGGCGTTTCGGCGCGGGGTCGCGCTGGTGAAAGAGGAGAACTACGCGGCGGCGCGCGACGCCTTCGACGAGGCGTACCGCCTCTATGCGCACCCCAGCATTTTGCTGAACCTGGGGCTGGCGCGGGCGAAGACGGGTGAATACGTCGAGGCGGAGCGGAACCTTTTGAGCTTCCTCGTCGACGACGGCGGCGCGGCGCCCGATGAACAAAAGGGCGCGCGCGCGGCGCTGGCCGAGGTCCGGATGCACCTCGGCACCTTGCTCATCCAAGTGGCGCAGGCCACCGCGCGCGCGACCCTCGATCGAAAGCCGATTCCTCTCGTGTCCGGGGGCATCTCCGAGGTGCGCGTGGTCGCGGGGGAGCACGCGCTGCACGTGGAGGCCGAGGGCTACGTGCCGCTCGACCAGGCGCTCCGCGTGGAGCCCGGACGAAGCACGTCGCGGAGCCTCGCGCTGGCTTCGGAGTCGCCGGCGGCGGTCACCGTTCGCGAGACGCCGGGCGGGTCGAACGAGGCCGCGTCTTCGCGCACCAAGACCATCGGCTGGTCGCTGGTGGCGGTGAGCGCCGCGACCTTGGGGTTCGGTGCGTACGCGGGGCTCCGCGCCTTGTCGCTCTCCGACGACTACGAGCGCACGGGGGTGCGCGGGACCAAGTCGACCGGCATGGCCTTCCGCACCTTCGCCGACGTATCGATCCTCGTGGGGCTCGCCAGCGCGGGCATCGGGCTGTACCTGCTCCTCCAGCCCTCGCACCCGACCCGGAGCGCGCGGCTCGTGGTGGGGCCGGCCCACACCGCCATCGTCGGGTCGTTCTGAGCATGGCGAACGAGGGGCGCAACCGTACCGATCCGGGGGAAGGGCGCCGTCGCACCGATCCGGGGAGTCGCAGCCGCCCCGATCCGGGGGAGTCGCTCCCGCCGCAGCGACCGCCGTCCACGTCCAGGCCGAGCCTCTCGCTGCAGACGTCGCGGGCGCTGCGCGATCGCGCGGATCGCGTGGTCGATCGGGTGACGGAGCAAGCGGGGAGGACCGGTCGCTCCCGCCGTCGTTACTTCGCCGAGCAGGGCTCGAAGCTCGCGGGCCGCCTCCTTCCCACGGCGGCCGCCATCGGCGCGCTCACCGGCGTCGTCACCATCCTCGACCTCTTCGCGCGCGAGCCGCCGGCGCTCGCCACCGTCGCGGGCGCGGGGGTGGCCATGGGCCTCGGCGTATGTGCGCTGCTGGTGCCATCGATGCACCGTCGCGGGGTGGACGCGCTGCTGGCGGTGTCGATCGCGGCCTCGTGCATCACCATGCTCGGCTGGGGGCTCATCGCGCGCGCCACCGGCGGGCCCGAGAGCCCATACTTGATGATCATCGCGCTGGTGGGCTTTGCCATCGCCGCCACCGTTCCGCTCCCGCCGTGGATTGCCGTGGTCAACGCGTCGGCCTCGTACGTCGGGCTCTGGGTGGCCACCGGGAGCGCGCCGCTCCACGCGCACGTCACCCTGGTGATGAGCGGCATCGGCGGCGTGGTGCTCGCGCGCTCCCGCCATCACGTGAGCCTCGCGACCTTTCGCCGCATCGAGCGCCTCAGCGCGGCCGTCTCGCGCATGCGCCGGGTGCAAGAGCAGCTGGTGGTGGTCGAAAAGCTCGAGGCGCTGCGCGTCCTGGTCGGCGGCATGGCGCACGAGTTGAACAACGCGCTGGCCGTCAGCGTCGCCTCGAACCAACAAGCCGCAAAGACCTTGGCCGCTTCGCCCTCCGAGAACGCCTCGCATGTTGCCCAGGTCTCTCAGGTCTCGCAGGTCTCCGCCGCCCCGACCGAGGCCGCCCTCGCCGCGATCCAACGAAGCGACGGCGGCCTCGCGCGCATCCGCCGCACCGTCGATCGCCTGCGCCGCTTCGCCATGTCCTCCGAGGGCATCCTCGAACCGGCGGACGTCGCCGCCATGCTCGACTTCGCGCTGGAGAGCGCCATCGGGCGCGCGCGCTCGGGCGTGGTCGTGCTCCGCCACTACGACCCCTCCGTCGGCGCCATCGAATGCCACGTGGCGGCCCTCGCCGAGGCGCTCTTTCAAATCGCCCGCAACGCCGTCGAGTCGATGCCCGGCGGTGGCACCATTCAAGCGAGCGTCCGCAGCGAAGGCGATCGCGTCGTCCTCTCCGTCAGCGACGAGGGCCACGGCATCCCGCCCGACGAGCTGGCCCACGTCTTCGACCCCTTCTACTCCCGCGGCCCCCGCCGCACCGCCAAGAGCGGCCTTGGGCTCAGCGCCGTCTATGGCTTGGTGAGCGCCCTCGGCGGCAACGTGGAAATCCAGAGCGACGTGGGCAAAGGGACGGAGGTCGCCATCGTCTTGCCGCGCCGGAGGCGAACGTAGCGCCGATTCGCCCGTGCGCGCGCATGGTGGTAAGGTGGGCTCGGGGGAGAGAGGAGCCTCACCATGGTCGCAGCACGGAGTCCGCATTTCGTACCGTACGAAGAGTTTCTCGCCATGGAGGAGGCGAGCGAGGGACGTCACGAGTGGGTCGACGGCGTCGTCTATGCGATGAGCCGCGGGACGCCGGAGCATGGGCGGCTTACGGGCCGCGTTATCGGTCTCGTCCTCACGCCATTGCTCGCAGAAGGCTGCGAGCTCTTCGCATCCGATACGCCCATCTTCATCGAGGCCGCGCGACACCACACGTACGCGGATGCAAGCTCGGTGTGCGGCCCGCTCGTCACGCGGACCATGCACGACAAAAATGGTCGCAGCATCGGCGACGCCATCGTCAACCCCACGCTCATCGTCGAGGTGCTCTCGGAGGGGACCGAGCGCTACGATCGCGACGGGAAGTTCGAAGCGTACAAGAAGATCCCATCCTTCCGTGAATACGTGCTCGGCTCCCAAGCGGAGCGCCGCATCGAGGTGCGAACCCTTCACGAGGGCGTATGGACGACGTTGATCGCAGGCGAAGGCGAGACGATCCGCATTCATGGCCGCGATATGGCCGTCGACACCATTTACAAGTAGGTCACCATCGGCGCGCGCGCGACTAAAGATCGCGACGCCAGCGCAGCTCGGTGACGATGGTCGCCATCAAGATGAGCGCCGCCCCGACCAAGTTGGTCGGGGTGAGGCGGTCGCCCGAGAGCCAGTAGCCGAAGAGGCCCCCGAACACCGGTTCGAGGGTGAGGATCAGCGCGATGCGGTTCGCCGGGGTCGTGGCTTGCGCCTTGGTTTGGATGAAGAACGCGAACGACGAGGCGATGACCGCCGTGACCGAGAGGGCCAGCCACACCTGCCCATTCGGCGGCAACACCAGCTCGCCGGCGCCGCCCGCCCAGAGGGTGCTCAGCACGCCGACGGTGGCCAATTGAACGAGGGTAAGACGCCCGGGATGGGCGCCGGGGCTCACGCGGCTCAGGATGAGGATGTGCAGCGCAAAGGCAATGGCGCAGCAGAGGACCAGCGCGTCGCCGCGGTGCACTTCGAGGCCGCGCATCGTAAGGAGCGCGAGGCCGACGGCCGCGAGGGCGGCGCCGGCGACTTGTTGCGCGAGCGGCTTGATGCGCAAAAGGACGAACGCGAAAATGGGGGTGAAGACGACCGATAAGCCGGTGATGAAGCCCGCGTTCGACGGGGTCGTGCTCAGAAGCCCCGCGGTTTGGAAGGCGTAAGCCGCAAAGAGGATGGTCCCCGCGGCGATGCCGCCCACGAGCTCCTTCTTCGTGAGCTGGCGCAGCACCGGCAAAAGAGCGAGCGCCATCACCACGGTCGCCACCGTAAAGCGGTACGCGAGGAAGGTCGAAACGGCGATCTGCGCGACGGCGTCGTGGACCGTGACGAAGGTCCATCCCCAGATGGCGGTGACGCCAATCAGCGCCCACTCCCAGGGGTTACCACGCGTTCCGTTACCTCGGGCCACGACCTCGGGGAGAGCTGTGGAGCCAGCTGCGGATTCCAGATTGCTCACGAAAAATGCCTTCGCGCGAGCTTAGAGCTCCCGGGCCAAAATGTGTAGGTCGCATAGATTCACCCCCGTCGGCCCGGTCACGATCGCCGTGCCCGCCGCTTCGTGCAGCGCCGCCGTGTCGAACCGCGCAACATGCTCCGCGTGGTGCGCTTTCGACACGACGGAGAGAAACGATGTATCGACCGCGGCGCCTGCCGCGTTGCTCGTTCCATCGGCACCGTCCGATGCGCCCGCCAAAAACGCAACGCCGGGCGGAAGGTCGGCCCCGACCAACGCCGCCAAATGACCCGAGCGCCCGCCCCGCCCGGGGTTCGGTGCGTCGATGCGGAGCGAAGGCTCGGCCACCCGCACGTACGCCTGCCCGGGCGCGAGCGACTGCGCGAGCTGCGCATACTCTGCGGCGAGGTCGGTCACCGAGGCCATCGATGGTGCGAGCCGCACCGCGGAGAGGTGCCATGGCTCCAATGCGCGCACACCGTATTCGACCAGAAGCTCCGGCTCGACGACGATGACGTGCCGCGCGCGCGCCGCGTCCGAGTCCGCAGCCTTCAGCGACTCCGCCAGCGGCAGCGACGCAAACGCCGGCGCGTAGCGGTGCAGCAGCGCGCGCGCATCGTCCACGGTCGTCGGATCGGGCGCGGCGGGCCCGGAGCCGATGTCGTGCGGCGCACCGCCGATGACGTCGCTCGCGAGCAGCGCCAGCACCGAGCCGCGCGCCGCGCGCGTGAGCCCTCCGCCTTTGAGGCGCGAGACGTGCCGGCGCACGGTGTTGAACTCTACGATGGTGGCACCCGCGCCGAGCAGGGCATGGGTCAGCGAGAGCTTCGTCGCGAAGCCGATGTCCTCGTTCGGCGCGCACGCCAGCGCCGACGCGCCGCCCGACACCAGCACGAGCAGCGTATCGCGCGCTGTCGTTTGCCGCGCCAGCTCGAGGAGCCGCGCGCCAGCATCCACGCTCCGCGCATCGGGGAGAGGGTGCCCCGCGCGAATGACCGCGAGCTCGGGTCCCTCCTCCAGCGCGCACGGGGTTTGGTCCGGGCACACGACCAGCGCCCGAGCGATGCGCGCGCCCCACGCATCGCGTGCACCTTGCATCATTTGCGGCGCCGCCTTCCCCACGGCCGCCGCAAAGACGCGCCCGCCCTCCGCCGGCGCGTGCTGCGGATCCGCGAGCTCCCGCCGGACCGCACCGGCGAAGTCGAGCGCGCGCAGCGCCTCGCGAAACGCCGATTGCAGGGCGGCGCGCAGGCTCACCGATCGGCCCTGCGATCGCGGAGGTCCACCAGGTGCGCGCCGAAGAACGCGTGCCACGCTACCGTGATGGTCAGATAGGCCGCGCGGTCCCCGGGACCCGCGATCGGCGCACCCCCGAGCGCATCGTCGCTCCAGCGCAACCCGCCATGCACCCCGATCCATGGACCGCTGGCCCGCGCCAAGATGGGAAACTCCAGCCCGAGCCCCGCTTGGAGCCCGCGCTTCGAGCCAAAGGACTGACCGTGCGGCTGCGCGAAGAACGCACCCAGCTCGAGCCCGAACGAATCGATGGTCAGATCCAAGCGCGGGATCCCGAGCTCGCGCCCCTGCAGCCAGCGCGCGACGAACATCGGACGAACCTCGGCCCCCACCGCGACCACCCGCGCCGGCTCGGAGGCGCCATCGAAGCTCTCTTCGTACGTGCCGAACGCGCCCACCGTATCGAGGTAGCGAAAGCGAAGATCGCCGGCTGCGCGCGGACCACGCGCGGCCAACGTGCCCCCGAGGCCGACCGACACCGAAAGATCCCCCTCGATGCGCCCGTACGAGGCATCGAGCCGATCGGGGGACACGGGTGCGCGTCGCTCGCTCGCCTCGGGCTGCTTTTTCGGATCGACCTCCACGGGCTCGTCCGCGTACGCCGCAGCGGAAATGAGGAGGGCCCCCAGGGCGATGCTCCAACGGATCAGCGAGTGCATTCCGATTCGGTTCCGTATCATCCGGCGATGGCGCGCGTAATGTCGTCGCGCAGCTCCGGGGCGAAAATGAGGCGCACGCGCGAGAGGACCTGTCCGGCGAGCCGCGCGAGCAGAAAGGAAACGTCGCTGAGGTGCCGCGCCGGGCCCTTGGCAAAGACGACCAGCAGCGGATCGGGCTCCGCGCCAAAGGGCGTGTCGGTGGCTACGTCCAGGCCCACGTAGGCATCGGGATCGAGCCCGCGCGCTTCGGCGATGGCGCGCGCCTCTTCGTGCGCGCGCTCGCGGCCCGCGAGGCTCGCTTGCTCGCCAAAGAGCTCCAAGGTCTTGAACAGCGCCCGGTTCCGAACGCGCCGTGAGAGATCGGCCAGCACCGGGTCTTTGGCGCTCTCCCACGCGTGCATGGAAAAGGTCAGCACCGCGTCGTCGAGCTCCAGGTAATCGCCCAAACCAATCGACTCCCCATGCGCGGCCAGCTCGATGGCGCGCGGCACGTACGGCAGCCGCTCCCCATCCATGATGCGCGAGGCCGCCCGCGCGAGGATGGCACGAATCATCCATTCCGCCGAGCGCGTCGCCTTGTGCAGGTACACCTGTTGGAACATGAAGAGCCGGGCCAACAGAAACGCCTCGATGGCTGGGAGCCCTTTGGCGCCGTCGATGGCCAGCGCAGGTGCGGATGAGCTATGGCTGGCGGGGGCAAAGCGCAGGCTGCGAAGGAGCCAGTCGAGGTCGTACACCCCATAGCGAACGCCCGTCGCGTGGGCATCGCGCAGCAAGTAGTCGCAGCGGTCGACGTCGAAGGTGCCGCTCACGGCCTTGGCCAAATAGGGGAGGGGATGCTCCCCGCGCACCAGCGCCGCCACCCGCTCGGGCATGGCCGGATCGAGCGCGCTCAGGCATTGGTGCACGCCGGTCGAGGGATCGAGCACGATGCGCTCGGTCCACACCTCGTGGTGCGGGGTGCCGGGGATGGAGTGCTCGAACAAGTGCGATAGGGGCCCGTGTCCCACGTCGTGCAGCAGCGCTGCAGCGAGCGCATCGCGGGCGCGATCGGTCGTGACCTGCTGCCAAAAGGGGATGTCGCTTTGAATGGCTCGAAGGCGCGCCAGCAGGGCCTTCATCACGAAGGCGGCCCCCACCGCGTGGGCAAATCGGGTGTGTTCGGCGCCGGGAAAGGCCAGCGACGTGACCCCGAGCTGCCGCACCCGCCGCAGGCGCTGCATCTCCGGGGTGTCCATCAAAAGCTCGACGACGCGTTCTTCGTCGGTTTCGAACGACACGAGACCATGAACGGGATCGCGCAAGATCATGAAAGGTCCATTCAAAAGCGGGGAAGGATTTGTGCGTCAGCTCGGTACTTAGGATAGCGAAGCCTATGGGTGCCGAAGTGTGGTACCTGTGCGCTGAGCCAGAGGCTCATGCTACTCTTTCGAGCTCACTTTCGGGTTACCATCGTGTTTCACCTGCACAGCCACCTCTCATTTGGCTGAATCGAGCCTATGGCTGTCTCGGTCGTTTCATTGGTTCCATCCGTCTTCAGTCTTCTAACCGGCCGCATTCGTTGACGTCTTCCCCTAGCCAATCCCCCCCGCCCGTTTCACCCACGCCGACGACCCATCGGCTCGTGGAGATCCTGCGTGCATTTCCGCCCGCGGAGCTCGAGTCGCTCATCGCGCGGCTTGCGATTCGTATCGACACCGCCAAGCGGCTCGATGTCCCCTCGCAAGTGGCGCGTGTGCTCGTGGCGCAGCCTGATCTGCGCGATTCGAGCCGGCTGCCCAATGCATGCGTCGAGCTTTTGCATCGCGTGGCCGAGGCCAGGGGCTCGCTCATCGTGCCCACCGTGCCTCCTGCGCTCGAGCCGCTGAGCGCGCGCGGCCTGATGTTCGCCCGCGGTGGCAAAGGCGCGGTCGAGTTGATCCTGCCGCCCGCGTACCTGGTGCAGCTGCGCACGTGGGAGGGCGAAGATCCGCATGGCCTGCGCGCCCTATTGGCGCAGGCATCGCCCGAGACGATGAGCGCCATCGCCAGCCACTACCTCGGTCGCCCGGCTACGCAGCCGTTCGCGCTCTCGCTCGAGGTCGCGTGGAAAGCGTTGACCGATCCCAATCGGCTCGAGCAAGAAATCGAACGCCTGGCGCCCACCGAGCGCCGCTTGCTCGATGGTGTCGATCGCGAGGGCGGTGAGGTGTCCACGGAGGAGCTCCTCGAGCTGGAGCGCGAGCCTCTTCGGCTTCGCAGCGCATCGGGGCCCACCCCATCCCGCCGCGGCGTGGGGGTCTCGCTCGAGCGCCGTGGCTTCTTGATCCCGGTGTATCCGAATCGCCACATCGTCCCCACCGAGGTGGCGGCCATCGTAGGCGCGACCCGGCTCGCCGAGCGCGCGCAGCGCCGCGAGCAGGTAAAGTCCTTCGTCCTCACGGGCGACCACGCCCCGCGCCGCGCCAAGTTCGCCTCGGATCCGTCGATTTTGGCCATTGGCCTCGCCATCGTCGCGCGCGAGGGTGGAAACGAAGTGCGCGCGGGCATCGGCACGCCCAAGTCGCTGGTGCAGCGCTTGGCCACCCGATTCGGGCGCGATCCCTCGCAGGTGGCCATGCTCATCGCCCTCTCGCGCGCCACCGGCTTGTGGGACGCGTCGGCCATGAGCGCGTCGGCGCCACCCGGCTCGCTCACCATGGGCGAGCTCACGCCGGCCCTCTTCAAGACGTGGCGCCGCGGCGGTGCGTGGGACGAAGCGCGGCCCGAGCCGGAGCTGTTTCGCGTCTCCACCGAGTCGCGCGATCCCAGCCCCGTCGGCGTCCTTCGCGAAATGGTGCTCGATGCCGTCGCGGAGCTGGCGGAGGGCGGCTGGGTGCCGTGGTCTTCGCTCGCCGGTTACCTCAAGAGCGACGATCGCATCCCGGGCATCTCGCGTCTCTTGCGCCGCTGGGCCGATCGGGTCGGGGTCGAGGCCATCGACCCGATGGATGTCGCAGCCCGTATCGTGCACGAGAGCCTCCCGGCCC
Source organism: Sorangiineae bacterium MSr11954 (assembly GCA_037157815.1). Lineage (NCBI taxonomy): Bacteria > Pseudomonadati > Myxococcota > Myxococcia > Myxococcales > Pendulisporaceae > Pendulispora > Pendulispora albinea. The sequence continues at coordinate 8,862,625 of CP089984.1, read as the reverse complement.
TCGGCGTCCTCGATCTGGGCGAGGAAGACGCCTTTGCGTCCGAGAGCGCGGCCGACGGCGGCGCCGAGACGCAGAGCACCGTCACGTTGCGTCTGACCCCGCGCGGGCGCTCGCTGCTCTTCGACCGGCCGCTCTCCACCGAGATCACGCAGTCGCAGTTCTACGACGCCAATGTGCTTCGCGTGGGCATCCACTCGCGCATCTGCAACATCATGCAGATTGCACCCTTCGTCGAGGTCGGCCGCGCGACCGACACCATCGACTTGATCGTCGCCCCGCAGACCCTCTCGCGGGCCCTCGCCGCCGGCTTCGACCCCGAGGCGCTTCGCCAGCGCATCGAGGCCCTGGCGCCCTTGCCGGAGACGCTCTCGCGCACCCTGGCGCAAGCCAGCGTGGTGGTCGGGCGCGGAAGCTTCGTGGCGGCGGGCGGCTTTCTCTGGGTCGACGACGCCAACGTGCGCGAGATGCTTCGCACCCGGCGGGCGACCAGCGAGCTGTTCGTCGACCCTTCTCCGCCGGGCGGGCTCATCGTTCAGCCCGGTGTGGACACCGACCGGCTCTCGCGCCGCTGTCGCACTGTGGGCGTCGAAATCGTCGCCGAAGGACAAGTCGTCCGGGCACGCACCGTGGTATCGAGTCGCCCGGTATCGTCCCGCGGCAGCCCGACCACCCGCTGATCGATCTGCTGACTTGCTCGGTTGGTTTTGCATCTCCCCGGCGGGGGCTACGTCCAAGCTACGAGCACGCGCCCCGCGGGCGCGTTAAGTTTGAAAGCGCACCATGCAGCCTCTTTTCCGATTCGACCCGTCTCCCCGGGAGACCCACGACGGCCGTAAGGCCAGCGTGTCACGCCTCGGCGCCATGGTGCCGCTCCTTCTGGCCGCCCTCGCCGTCGTCGCCGATGCAGCCACCGCCTCCACGGCCATGGCTGCCGAAGGCGGTACCCCGGCGGCCGCGCCCCCCGCGAAGGCCGACGCCGCACCTGCGCCCGCGCCCGCACCTCGGCGCGTGTTCTGGCAGGAGCAATTCACCAAGCGCCCGCTCCCCTGGCTCGACCCGTTCGATCACGATCGCGACACCTTGGCGCGCGTCTATTCGTTGCGCACGGAGGGCGCCTTCAACTATCTGCACGCGCACTACGACGGCGCGTCGAAGGACCGACCGCCGGCGATGCACTACGGGCAGCCCTTTCAGCAGGGCCCCGCGCCGCTCGATCAAGTGGCGAGCCTCGAATGGAAATGGCGTGTCACCCGTCACCCCGCCGCCAAAAGCGACGCGTGGGAGGACTGCGCCGCCGGTATCTACGTCATCATCAAGCAGCCGTCGATGATCGTCGGCGGGCGCGGATTCAAATTCGGCTGGCTCGCCAAGCCGGGCCCCACCGGAACGCATCAACACGGCCTGCTCCAAGTGCCCCTGCGCAGCGATCCCGCGGGCCCCGAGTGGCGTCAAGAAAGCGTCGATCTCTGCGCGCTCTACCGGCGCGAATATGGCGCGTGCGAAGGACAAAAGGTCCTCTACGTCGGCGTCGTCACCGACGGCGACGGCACGAAAACCCTGGCGGAAGCCGACTACGCAAACTTCACGCTCGTAGCGCGTTAACTTTCGCGATATCGCGCCCGCGCCATCGCGTATGCGCGGTCCCGCTCGGTAGCTCAGCTATTCCGACCGCCGCGTTCGCGCCGACCGCACCGGCAGGGGCAGCCGCGCAAAAGCGCTCGCTGCGCATCGCGATCCCTCCGCGGCAAACCGCGACCGCGCTCGCAAGTAACCGGTTGGGGAACCAACGGTTCTCCCTAAGTAACCAGCTGGGGAACCGAATACCGAGCACGCTCGTAATAGAAGGTGAAAACGCTTGGCGGCGGCGACGTCTGCCGTGCGTTAAGAACCGTGAAGAACGCTGGAGTCGTGCTTGACGGTGGCCTCGTGCGGCCCCAAATCTGCGAGCCTTCAAGTCGTGAATCCGCGTTCATCAAATGCCATGAGGACTCCAAGGCTGCGTAGTCGGCTACGCGAAGCCACGGCCATGGCGATATTGGACGCCACTGAAGAGGTGATGTCCGAAGCGGGGGTCGAAGCCTTCAGCCTGAACGCCGTTGCAGCGCGCGCAGGAATTGCTGTGGGCACGATCTACAACCATTTCCGCGATCGGGACGAGCTCATACGGCAGCTTTTCCTCACCCGCCGCGCCCAAATGTTCGCGGAAGTGGATTCCGTATTGAAGGAAGCGCAAAAATTGCCGTTTCGCGACAAGCTCACGGCATTTGTTCGCGTCGTCTTACAGCACTTCGACAACCGGCACGATTTTCTCTCCATCGTGCTGCAGACCGAGCATCTCGGCCTTCAATGTTTGGACCGCATCAAATCGTCCGATTCACCCGAGCGCTCGGCGATGTTGCGGATTCAAGAGCAGGCGGCGGAGATCGTCAAAGCGGGGCTCAAGGAAAAAGTGCTCCGCCTGGAGTCGGCAGACCTGTATCCGGCCCTACTCATGGGTGTCGTGCGCGCGATACTGCTCGACCGCATCGACGCGCGTGCCCGCCCGGTGGCGGAGGAGGCGGAGCGCGTGGTCGACTTGTTTTTGCGCGGCGCAGGCGCGGGCCCCCGCACGAGGACACGCACGTGATCCTTGCATCCGACCTTCTTCTCTGGTTGAACGCGCAGGTTTTTGAACGCTACGGCCGCGACCGGGCACTCCTTTCGCAATACGGAGGAGGTTGCCCACGTGGGCGAGGTAAGAACCCGATGAATCGGATGATGAACCCAACGATGTTTTCCAGCGATTTTGGCTTCAACTCCACAAAAACTGGTCCAATTTCCAGGAAGGGCACAAGCTCGCGATCGTTACGGCCCGTTCACGGTTGCTGCGTCAACAACGTTGCATTCGGTTTCGTGATCTTTCGTGATCTGCGGGACCGCGCGCGAGCGCGGGTGGAAGGGGAAGGTAAATAAAAATGGATCGTCGACCTCTGCGTGGGGCGATCATTGGCTACGGCTTCATTTCCGAGCGTGGCCATGCTCCGGCGTACAAAGCGCTCGCGAATAAGGGCGCGTCGCCGTTGGAAATCGTGGCCGTAGTCGATACGTGTGCAGCCCGACGCGAAAGGGCGCGCACGGAGATGCCGGGGGTTCGCATCTACGAGAGCGCCGACGCATTGTTTGCGCTCGAGGACGGGCGCCTCGATTTCGTCGACATCACCGCGCCGCCTTCGGAGCACGCGCCCTTGGCCCTGCGCGCCCTCGACCGCGGCCTGCACGTCCTCTGTGAGAAGCCACTGGCCACGACGGCCGACGCCGCCCGCGCCATGCTGGCGCGGGCACGTCGCGTCGGTCGGGTGCTCTACCCCTGCCACAATTACCGGCACGCTCCGGTGATCAAGGCCGTGCGCCGCGCCCTCGACGCCGATCGCATCGGTCGTGTGTCGATGGTCACCTTGCAAACATTTCGTAGCACCCATGCCCGCGGTGTCCCGGAGTTCCGCCCCGATTGGCGGCGCGAGAAGCGGTGGTCGGGCGGCGGCATCGCCATGGACCACGGCAGCCACACCTTCTACCTCGCCTTCGACTGGCTGGGCGCATACCCGACCGCCATCACCGCCAAGATGTCGACCCTCGGCCCGTACGACACCGAGGACAATCTGAGCTGCGCCATCAGCTTCCCCGGCGCCACCGCCAGCGCGCACCTCTCGTGGACGGCCGGCGTGCGCAAAGTCATTTACACCCTGCACGGTGAGCGCGGCGCCATCCGGGTCGAGGACGACGACGTCGAGGTGAATGTCATGACCTCGCGCGAAGGCGAGCCGCACAGGTGGCAGACCCTCCGCGACAGCATCCCCTCCGACTGGATGGATGCGAGCCACGTCATCTGGTTCGAGTCGCTGCTCGGCGACTTCGCCCACGCCATCGACATCGGCGAGCACGTTGGCAAGTCCGCGGAGGACAGCCTCCGCTGCGTCGAGCTCATTACGCGCGCCTACCAGTCCGCCATGGAAGGCTCGCGCGAGCTCCCGCTCGGTGACGCGCCGCGTTTGAGCCGCCCCGGCCGCCCGGCGGTCTCCGTCGCGCGGTAGCTCCTCGTCGTTCGAGAATTTCGCAGAAGCAAAGAAGAACAAAGGCCAAGACGGTGATCGACCTCGTTTCCTCGCTCGCACTGCTGTCTCTGCTCGTGGCGGTGGTCGCCGCCTACGGCGTGCGGCTCGTTTTGCGCGGCGAGGCGCACTATGCGCGCGTCGATGCGGCGGGCTCGTCACCGCTCCTGGGTCGCCGGCTCATGGAGATGGCCTATTGGTCCCTCCAGCCCATCGCGCGATTTTGCCAGCGCCTCGGCATGGGCCCGAACGCCATCTCGTTCATCTCCATGGGCCTCGCCCTGGTGGCCGCGACGGCCTTGGCGTTTGGGCACTTTGGCGTGGCGGCCGTCATCACCGCGGTCGCCTCCTTGGGCGATGCGCTCGATGGCCTGGTCGCGCGCAACACGGGGGTCGCCTCCGACGCAGGCGAGGTCCTCGACGCGACCATCGACCGCTACTTCGAGGGCGTTTTCCTCTCGGGGCTCGCCATCTTCTACCGTGACGACGCGATCCTGCTCGCCCTCGTGCTCGCCGCGCTGCTCGGCTCCTTCATGGTGAGCTACGCCACCGCCAAGGCCGAGGCCTGCCACGCGGAGGTCCCCCGCGGCTGGATGCGCCGGCAAGAGCGCGCCGTTTACCTCAATGTCGGCATCACCATCGTGCCCATCGTGGCCGCGCTCGCCCCGACCGGCGCGAGCATCGCGTGGGCCAAGGTGCCCATGTTCGCCGTCCTTGGAATCGTCGCCTTCTTCTCCAACGTGAGCGCCATCCGGCGCCTTTACGCCCTCACCGTCTCGCTTCGCCGCCGCGACCTCGAGAAGGCGGGACAAGCCGAGAAGAACGAGCCGAAAGCCGCGGCCCCCACGCCGCCCGCGCCCACGCCCACGCCCATCTCGGCGGCGGCGGCGGCGGTGTCGAGCATTCGCACCAATGTGGATCGGCGGGCTTCATGAATCGAACCATGGAAGCGCGCACCCGCCCTGGACCGAGCACGTTGCACCTGCTCGGGCGACACCAAATGGCCTCGATCGTGGCAACGGCGATCGACTTCGGCACCATGACCGTGCTCGTCGAGCTTGGCGTTCTGTCCCCGGCCATCGCCACCTTGGTGGGCGCAGCGTTCGGCGCCGTCGTCAATTTTCTCCTGGGCCGGCGCATCTTTCGCGCGACGGGTGGTTCGGCGGCGCCGCAGGCCGTGCGCTACGCCCTCGTATCGTCGGCGAGCGCGGGGTTCAACTCGCTCGGCGTGTTCGTGCTCCACCACCAAGCGGGCTTGCAATACCTCCTTGCGCGGGTGGCCGTATCCATTCTCGTCAGCATCCTCTGGAATTTCCCCCTGCATCGTCACTTCGTTTTTCGTGATCGAGGCGCTTCGACATGACGGCAACACCCAAGAATCAAAAAGTCCACTTGAAGACCCTCGTTCCCGGCCCGCGGAGCACGGTGCTGCGGCAACGCGAGGATGAGCATGTGGCCCCGGGCCTGCAAGGCTATGCCGTAATGGCAGGTATCGCGGTCGAGCGCGCCGAAGGGAGCGCGGTGACCGACGTCGATGGAAATACGTTCCTCGATTTCATTGGCGGCATCGGTGTCGGCGCCCTCGGCCATAGCCATCCCGGCGTCGTCAAAGCCATCACCGACCAGGTCGCGCGCGCATCGGTCGGCTCGTTCACCTCCGAGTCGCGGGTCGAGCTCCTCGAGCGGGTCGCCAAGCACCCCCCGGCCCTCGGCGTTCACCGTCTTCAACTGTACTCGAGCGGCGCCGAGGCGGTGGAGAGCGCCCTCCGCCTGGCCAAGAGCCACACGAAGAAGAGCGAGTTCGTCTCGTTCTGGGGCGGCTTCCACGGCAAGACCATGGGCGTCTTGTCGCTCATGGGATCGACCTTCAAAGAGGGCCTGGGCCCCATGGTCCCCGGCGCGCACATCCTGCCGTACGCGGATTGTTACCGCTGTCCCTTCGGTACGACGTACCCCTCGTGCGGCCTCGCCTGCGTCGAGCACGGGCGCAAGCAGCTGAAAAACGCCTCGACGAACGCCATCGCCGCCTTCGTCATCGAGCCGATGCAGGGTACCGCCGGCAATGTCGTCCCGCCCGACGATTTCCTCCCCGCGGTGCGCGAGCTCGCCAAGGAGCACGACGCGCTCTTTCTGGCCGACGAGATGATCACCGGCTTTGGCCGGACGGGTCGCTTCTGGGGCGTCGATCACTCGGGCGTGAAGCCGGACATCGTCACCCTCGGCAAGGCCTTCGGCGGCGGCTTTCCCCTCAGCGGCGTTCTCACCACCGACGCCATCTCCCAAGCAAAGCCGTGGTCGATTCCATCGGGCTCGTCCTCGAGCTACGGCGGAAATCCACTCGCGGCGGCGGCCGGCGTCGCGGCCTTGCGCGCCATCGACGAGGACGGTTTGGTCGAGAACGCGCGCGAGGTCGGCGCGGCCATGCTCGAGGAGCTCACCGCCTTCGTCGACGAGTACCCGTTCGTGGGACACGTGCGCGGACGCGGCCTCTTCATGGGCGTGGAGCTCGTGGCGGACAAGAAGACCAAGCAGCCGCTCTCGCGCACCGTCACCCGCCGCATTTTCGATGAGTGTGTTCGCCGCGGCCTGCTCACCATGGCGTACGCCCCGAGCTTCCGCATTCAGCCGGCGCTCACCATCGACCATCAAACGGCCAAGAACGGCATCGCCGTTCTGCGCGAAGTGTTCGACGAGGCCAAGCGAACCAATCTGTGGGGTCTCACGTGAACGTCGCGCCGCCTCGAGAATCCGGGTCGATCCCGACGGCGGCCTGGCGTCATATCCGCGCGCTCTGGCCGCGATGGACGTGGTGGCTGCCGCCGGTGCCCTTCGTCCTCGACTCCATCATGAACGCGTCGCTGGGCGCGCTGCGTTGGGACCACATCCTGATTCTGGTTGTGGTGGTGGGGCTTGCATATGGCAATGCCTTCACCAAGAAGCTCTGCGTAGGGCTCTACCCAATGGGCCTCGTCGCCCTACTTTACGATTCGATGCGCCTGGTTCAACACGTGGGGATCGATGCCAGCACTGTGCATCTGTGTGACCTACGTGCCCTTGAGCTGCGTTGGTTTGGCCTCGATCTGGCCGGTACACGCATCACCCTGCACGACTATTTCCAGCAGCACGCGAGCCTCGGGCTCGACGTGCTTTGCGCCATTCCGTACGGCACCTTCCTCTTCTATTGCATCGCCTTCTCCGGCTACCTGTTCATGCGCGATTTTCGCGCCATGCAGCGTTTCACCTGGGGCTGGCTGGCGCTGAATGTGATTGGGTTTACGACCTATCACCTCTATCCGGCGGCGCCCCCGTGGTATTTCCACACCCACGGTTGTGCGGTGGACCTTTTCGCCAAGGCGAGCGAAGGCCCCAACCTGGCGCGGGTCGACGCTCTGTTCGGCATGACCTACTTCCACGGCCTGTACGGTCGTGCGAGCGATGTGTTCGGTGCGGTCCCGTCGCTGCACGTGGCCTATCCGCTCTTGGTGGTGCTCGAGGGCTGGTCTCGATTTCGCACGCGCGGACGGGCCTTCACCCTCGGGTTCTTTTTGCTCATGTGCTTTTCGGCCATCTACCTCGATCACCACTGGGTCATCGACGTCATGGTCGGCCTTACGTATGCGATCTTCACCTTCGGCTTGATTCGGGTCCTCGGCAGGGTCCTGCGTCGCCCCGGAAGTGACGACGGGGATGGTTTCGAGCGGCTCGAGCCCGCGTCTTTGGCAGGCGAAGTCCGCGCGTTTGGGAAAATCCAGGAGCCGGAAATCCAGGAGACACGATCATGAATGGCCACGGAACCTATTCTTCGGTACCTCCGTGGGCTCGCGCGGCGGTAGCTTGGTCTCTTCGTTATGGGCGCATCCTCTGGATGGGCGCACTTCTGCTCGCGATCCCGGCGGTGTGGCGCACCGCGAACATGTACATGCACCTGCGGAGCGAGCTCGAAGAGCTGCTCCCGCGCCAAGCTCCGAGCGTGGTGGCCATCGACGAGCTGCGCAAGCGCATGCCCGGGCTCCAGTTCCTCGGCGTCCTGGTCGACACGGGCAACGCCGAGAACCTGCCGGCGGGCGAGAAGCTCCTGGACGATCTGGCCGCGCGCGTGCGCCAGTACCCCCCCGAGCTCGTGCGCGAGGTGCGCCTCGGGCAATCCGAGGAGAAGAGCTTCCTCGAGAAGAATATTGCACTCTACACAGATCTCGCGGACCTCAAGACCATCCGCCAGCGCATCGAAGCGCGGCGCGATTGGGAGGTGCAGAAGCAGACCGGCTCGTCGCTCGACGACAGCGACACCCCGCCCGCCCTGGATTTCTCGGACATCGAGGCCAAGTACAAGGCCCGCCTCGGCGGCGATGGCTCGGAGGCGGACCGCTTCCCGAGCGGCCGCTTCTCGAGCGCGCAGCAGCACGTCTCCTTGCTCCTGATCGAGGTCGGTGAGTTCTCGACCGGCCGCGGGAAGGGCACGGAGCTCCTCGATCGGGTGAAGGCCGACATCTCGGCGCTCGGCGGCACCGATCACTACGCGCCCAACATGAAGGTCGGCTACACGGGCGACGTGGCCATCTCGGTCGAGGAGACGTCGGCGTTGATGGCCGACTTGTCGTTCTCGTCGATCGTGGTGTTCGTGCTCGTGGTGGCCGTGCTGGTGGTTTACTACCGCTGGTGGCGCAGCGTGCTGGTGCTCATTCCGCCGCTGCTCCTGGCCACGGTCTACTCGTTTGCGCTCGCCTCGCTGCCCCCGTTCCACGTGAAGGAGCTCAACTCCAACACGGCGTTCTTGGGCTCGATCATCGTCGGCAACGGCATCAACTTCGGCATCATCCTGCTCGCGCGCTACATCGAAGAGCGCCGCGCGGGCGTGGGGGTCGAGCAGGCGATGGTCACCGGCGTATGGGCTTCGCGCGTGGGGACCGTCTCGGCGGCGCTCGCCGCCGGCGTCTCGTACGCGTCGCTGGCGCTCACGGACTTCCGTGGGTTCGCGCAGTTCGGATACATCGGCGGCATCGGCATGGTCATGTCGTGGCTGACGGCGTACCTGCTGATTCCGTCGCTCACCAAGGCGCTCGACAAGGACTCGAGCGCGCATCGTAAGGTGGAGCACGGTGGCTTCATGGCCCCCTTCGCCAAGCTGGTGACCCGCCGCTCGGGCTGGGTGCTGGCGGTCTCCGGCGTGCTCTTGGCCTTGTCGATTCAGCAGCTGAGCCACTTCGGCGCCAACGAGTTGGAGTACGACTTCTCGAAGCTGCGTCGCGCCGACACCTGGGTCAGCGGTGAAGGCTACTGGGGCCGCCGTATGGACGCGCTGCTCGGCACCTACCTGACGCCGACGGTGATCCTGACCGACAGCCCCGAGCAAGCGCGCGCGGTGGCCGAGGCGGTGCGAAAGGCTTCGGCGTCGCACGACAGCCCGCTGCACGAGATGATCTCGAACATCCGCACCATCGACGACGTTTTGCCCGGCGATCAGCAGGCAAAGTTCGTCGAGGCCGACGCCATCCGCGACGACATGACGCCCAACATGCGCTCGCTGGTCCCGCCGGAGAAGAAGGAGCTGATGGACCGCCTGCTCGCCAACGACGAGAACAAGCCGGTGACCTTCGCGGACCTTCCGCACGTGTTCACCACCGGCCTGCGCGAGCGCGATGGCTCGTACGGGCGCGCGGTGCTGGTGTTCCCGCGCCCTTCGCACGCGCTCTGGGAGGGCCCGCCGTTGGCCATGTTCGTCGAGTCGCTGCGCACCATCGCGCGCGACGCCGTGGGGCCGGGCGCCAAGCCGGCGCGGGTCGCTGGATCGCTTCCGCTGTCGGCCGACATCCTCGACTCCATCCGCCGGGATGGAATCCGTGCGAGCTCGGCCGCGCTCATCGGCGTGATGCTCGTGGTGCTTCTGCTGTTCCGCACCAATGTGATCTCCGCCTATATCGTGGGCGGCCTTTTGCTCGGCGTGGTCTGGCTGGCGGGCGCCATGATGGCCTTTGGCGTTCGGATCAACTTCGCGAACTTCATCGCCTTTCCGATCACGTTCGGCATCGGTGTCGACTACGCGGTCAACGTGATGGCCCGCTATGCCCAGGACGGACGCAAAGACGTCGGCCTGGCGGTGCGAGCCACCGGCGGCGCCGTGGCATTGTGCTCGCTCACGACGACCATCGGCTACTCGTCCTTGCTGATGGCCCAGAACCGCGCGCTGTTCTTGTTTGGCCTGGTGGCCGTCCTCGGCGAAATCGCCTGCGTGACCGCGGCGATCCTTGCGCTCCCGGCGCTCGTCGCCTGGTTCGACGGCCGGCGCGGGCGTCGTGCGCGTGCATCCGACCATCCGCCCAGCTCCGAGCACGGGCGGCCCTGGACGACGCACTGAACTAAATACGAGGGAGCCCGATTGGATAGCTGTCTCCTCGAAATCGGGCTCTTTGTCTCTTGACGGACAAGGCGCTTGGCGCGACAGAAAGTCGAGCGCTGAGAGTCGGTAGGTGCGCGCGAGCAAGCAAGGTGAATCGCGGCACGCGCATTGCTGAGTTGTGGTTCGAGTGCCATCGCCCCAGGTGATCCATTGGGAAGGGGCGGCACGGCCCACAACGAACAACGACGTGAAGGAGACATCCAATGAAGCATCTGGACGGCGCAACCCGCCGCAACCATGGATCCCATCATTCCCGAGGGCGCACGGACGGTGCAGACGCATTCCTCCCGGATCCGTACGCTTGGGGCCAGAGCGGGCATACCCGCGCCGCCGAGCCCATGGCCGAGTCGTTGGCCGAGGATTTCCTCGCATCGGCGACCTCGGGGGAAGAGGTGACCCAGGAGCTTCGGGATGCCTTGAACGCAGACGAGGTGGGCGGACCATTCGTGGAGACGCAGGCCCAAGAGGAATTCGCCATCACCGTCGACGAGATGAACCCCGTCGACGCCGTCCCCGAGCCCTTTCCCACCGCCAACGGTCACGCGTAATCACGCGCTGGCAGCCTTTGACGTTTGCCGCTCTGCGCCAAGGTGCAGCAGCGGCGGGAGGGGGATTTGCAGCTCGCGGAGGGGGCAACAAAAGAGTCACAAATGTGGCATATCCGCTGAGTGATGAAGATTCATAACGACGTTATCGAGGTACGAACGAAGGGGCGGGGCTTTTACGATGTGACGCGCGAGGTCGCTCGAGTGGTCGGTGCCGCTGGGGTTGGGCAGGGCCTCTGCACGGTGTTCGTTCAACACACGAGCGCGTCGCTGGTGATTCAAGAAAATGCGGACCCCGCGGTGCTGCGCGACCTCGAAAAATGGATGTCGCGGTTGGCGCCCGAGTCTGACACCTACGAACACGACGACGAAGGCCCCGACGACATGCCCGCCCACTTGCGCGGCGCCATCACGCGAACGAGCGAATCCATCCCCGTCATCGACGGGCGACTCTGTTTCGGCACGTGGCAGGCCCTCTACGTCTGGGAACACCGCCGCCACCCGCACACGCGCCGCCTCGCCGTCTCCGTCATCGGGCAGTAGCGTTTCTCGTTCGCCCGAGAGAGAGAGAGGAAACCGCCAGGGCGCTAGGGCCGCTAGGCATGCAGATGCAGGGAAGAGAGAGAGGAATCAAAATCCTCTCGTCGTGATCGGGTTGCTCCTGCTAGCGGCCCTAGCGCCCTGGCGGTTGAAGTCCCCCCGGGCGCCCTGGGCCATGAGCGCCGCGGGCGCCGTAGGCCATGAGCGCCCCGGCAATGATCGCCTCGGGTGGCCTTGCCGATGAGCATCCTCGGGACACCCCCGCGATGAAGCACCCTCGGGCAGCTCGAGGTTCCTCGTGCGCCCCGGCGGTTCAACCACGCACTACGCGCGCGCGCACATTCCCGATCGTTCGGTGCGCGCAGCGCGCTGCACCGTGCGCCGTGACGCGCACAAAAAAAAGGCCTCCAACGCGCGGGGAGGGGAGGGCGCGCGAAGGAGGCCGGCTGATGCCCCGCATGGGCCCCTTATTGGTGGGGCCGCAACGATGGGGCTTCGCTTTTCATTTCTCTAGGGCAAACGAAGGCGAAGACCAGGGTCGCTCCGCTGGCGGAGGCGACATCTATGCATCGGGGCAGAAGTCTGTGGGGACGCGCCGTGAAGGATGCGTCGCCCTCTAGACTTGAAGATAAGCCAGAGAGTCTCTCTGGCAAGTGGCCCTCGAACGTATTGAAATTGAATGTTAGACGAGGCCGGCCGCGGCTCGATCGAGGAACTCGTCGACGGCGCGAAATAGCTGCAAATTCCCCGTTTGTTCGTAGCTCGCGAGCTTCTCTTCACATCGAGGAACGATGTCGAGAAACCCTTTTACCGTTTCGGCATCGATCTGCGAGGCCTCGCGTCCGTAGCCGAGTTTCTCCAAATAGCGGGCGTTGAGCACTTGCTCGAACTGACGGCGGACGGGGAGGGAGAGCATCGGTTTGTGCAGATAGACGGCCTCGCCCATCAATGTGAAACCGCCCCCGGCGATGACGGCGCGGGCGGTGGCGAGGTCTTCGATGAAGCGCGTCTCGCTAAAGGGCATGTACCGCAGATTTTCTTCGGTTTCTTCTTCCTGAATCTGCCGGCGCATGCCGTAAATGCGGCACTCGATGCCGGCGCTGGCCAATGCGCGCGCGAGCCCCTCGTTCCCTTCGGCAGTTTGATAAACGAGCAAGTGTTCGCCACGTCGGGCCGACGCCTTCGCTTGTTCGATCTCGGGCCGGAGAATGGGAGGAAAAAGACGCGTCCTCTCCTTGCGAATGGGCGGCTGAAAGAACGTGGTGACGAAGTACTCGCTCGAAAATGGCAGCTTGCTCTTCACGAACGCGCGCGCGAGCTGAAAATCGGCCTCGTAGCCGCGCGTGACCGCTTCGTCGTGCGTGCAGCGACTGATGATCTGCATGTTGTCGATGCTGAGCACCGGAAGGTTGTGCGTTTTGCCATACAAATACGTCCACGACTCGAAATCGCTGATGACGACCTCCGGCCGGTAGCTCTTGAAGAGCTCGAAGTAGGCCGCAATATTCTCGGGGACGCCTGCTGTCCCCGCGATGACGTTGGACCAGACCGTCTTTCCGAGGCGAACCCGGTTCTCTTCGTAAATCAGGTGGTAGCCATGGATCTTGCGCACCCCCTCGAAGTGTTTCGACAAGAAGTCGACCGCGCGACCGGAGGCCATGATCTCGACCTCGTGGTTCTCTCGCACCAAATGCTCGAGGACGACGCGCGAACGCATGGCGTGCCCCATCCCCTCGCCGACGACACCGTAAAGGATCCTCATCGGCGAAAGGGTACGTAGGGTCCCGCTCGAAAGAAAGGCGCGCCTGCGCGCTGCCGTTCGCTCGACCCGCGCGACCTTCGCTATGTGGCCGCCCGCTTGCGGGCGCGCTCCACCCGCTGCAGATACGTCTCGCGGACGAGCCGCACATCCTCGAGAAAATTCGGCAATTCGTCCAGGGTGAGCGCTTGCGGCCCATCGCAGAGGGCGTGCGCCGGATCGGGGTGGAAGTCGACCAGGACCATGTTGGCGCCCAGGATGATCCCCTCGGCCGTGGCGTGGTGGATCTCGCTGATGCCGTCGGGCGAAAGGGTGCGGCGCCCGGCGGAGTGCGAAGGATCGACGCACACGGGGAGCCGCGTGAGCCGCTTCACCACGGGCACGTGCGAAAAGTCGATGAGATTGCGATGCGGCGCCCCCAGGTGCGATTTGACACCACGCAGACAGAACACGATGCTCGTGTTCCCTTCGCTGGCGACGTATTCGCACGCGTTGAGGGCCTCTTCGAGGGTGATGCCCATCCCCCGCTTAAAAAGAACCGGAAACTCGCGCTGTTGCCCCACGACCTTGAGGAGCTCGAAGTTCTGCGCATTGCGCGTCCCAATCTGGAGCATGACCCCGGTGGGGTTGCCCGCCCGCTGCAAAGCCTCCCGGATTTCGTCCAGGTGCGCCTCGCGCGTGATCTCCATGGCCACGACCTGAATGCCGTATTTGGCCGCGAGCTCGAACACGTACGGCAGGCAGTCTTTGCCGTGCCCTTGAAAGTCGTACGGGCTGGTGCGCGGCTTGTACGCTCCCATTCGTGCCGTTTTGACACCCGCTGCGCCGATGGCGGCAAAGGTGGCTTCGACATTTGCACGATTGTCTACCGCGCACAGTCCGGGAAACACGTGGAGCGTGTCCTGGCCAAAGCGGATGCCGCGGTACTCGAAGCCCACCGCGTCGATCTGCCCGTCGTGGCGGCCCAGCAAACGGTACTTCTCCGAGACGCGCACCACCCGGACGACGTGGGCCTGCTCCGCGAAGGGTTCGGCGGGGATCACTTTGGTCTCGCCGATGAGGTGGACCTCCGTGAGCACGTGGTTTTCGCCGCGGTAGGAGTAAACCTTGGCGGCGATATTGGGATAACGCGCGGCTTGCGCGACCAACTCACGAACCTCGGGGCCGTCGGGCGCGATATCCGGCTTGAGTATGATGATCATGGCGCGGGTGCTCCCGGCGCTTGCGGGAGCGCATGGCGGTAACGCGCGGCCACCCGGCCCAAATAGGCGAGCGCCAGGGTGGCGATGCCCAAATCGTCGAGCCACCCGAGGATGGGCGCGACATCGGGAATGGCATCGATCGGCCACACCACGTAAGCCACCGTCAGAAAGACGAACAGCTTTCCAACGATGGACGCGTTCGGGTCACGGAAGAACCGGTAGATCGCCGCGAGGTAGCCGATGGGAACGGCACGCGCGGCCGCGCGAGGTGAGCTCATGGCGCACAAAACATAAACGCGCCGCAGCACGCGCGCCACATGCCACACTTTGGATGCCCGGCGCGCGGGCGAGGAGGCTCACGTTTCCGTACGATCGCGCGGCGAATGCGTGATTGTCCGCTTTGGCCCGGCAGATGCACGAGCGTGCTGCAACCGGATGACTGCCCCCCCTCGGCGTGGCGAGATAGCCGCGCCGCGGTCACCCGGAGGAGCTTGGCGCAATGGCAACCGCAATTGGGATTCGAACCCCGTGGGCTGCGTGGATCGGTGTGGTGGTTCTCGCCTCCGTTGGTGTTGGATGCTCGGAGTCGCAATCGGCGCCGCCGCGCACAGCGGTGTCGCAGCAAGCGCTGACCTCGGCCGAGGTGACCTCGGTGCAGATGAAGCTGCCGACCGGTTACGGCGATGTCAACGCGCCGCCGACGGTGTCCACGCCGCTGCAGAAGCAAGTCGAAGACGACTTGAAGTACCCGACCCCCTCGTCGGAGACGGCCAGCGAGTGGAGCGCGCGCTACCCGTTCCCCGCCAAGATGCTGGCCGAGTGGATGGAGCACCACCCCCAGAGCGCCCAACGCCTTTTGCGCTGGGAGTACGAGCAGCCCGATCACGTGCGGATGCTCGTTCGCTGGGCCATCGCGCACCCGTACGAGGGCCTGGGCGAGTTCATGATGAACCGGCGCGGCTGGGACGATTTTCGAGCGATCCGCGACGCGGATCCCGAGGCGCTCGAGTCGCTCGTGGGATGGTGCAGGGCCGCGCCGCGGGCGGCCGACGAGCTGGTGACGCGCTCGGAAGGGCTGGGGCCTGCGATCGCGTTGCGCGGGGCGGGGCCGCG
The DNA here is from genome assembly GCA_037157815.1 of Sorangiineae bacterium MSr11954. NCBI lineage: Bacteria > Pseudomonadati > Myxococcota > Myxococcia > Myxococcales > Pendulisporaceae > Pendulispora > Pendulispora albinea. Next base: position 8,846,984 of record CP089984.1, on the reverse strand, counting down.
GTGGTAGGGGCTAACCACCCGGTATGCGCGTTGGCGAAATCGTAGCGATCCTCGAAGCAATCGCCCCCACTCGGTTCGCCGAGCCTTGGGACAACGTGGGCCTCTTGGTCGGCGATCCCGACGCGCCCGTGTCGCGCGTGCTCTTGACGATCGACTGCACCGACGCCGTCGCCCAAGAGGCGCGCACCCGCGGCGCCGAGATGATCGTGGCGTATCATCCGCTCATCTTTCAGCCGCTCAAGCGCGTGACCCCCGGCCTCGTCTTCTCGGCGGTTCGGGACCATATCGCCATTTACAGCCCGCACACGGCGCTCGACGTGGCGCCCGGCGGCACCAACGACGTGCTGGCGGATGTCATCGGCCTGGTCGATCGGGTGCCCTTGCGCGAGGTGGCGGTGCCCGCGCCCCATGCGTTCGGCATGGGCCGGGTGGGCGCCGTGGCACCCGCGTCGCGCGAGGCGCTCATCGCGCGGATCAAGGCCGGCCTGGGGCTCTCCCATGTGCTGGTCGCGGGGCCGATGGCGGGAAGCGCGCGCCGGGTCGCCGTTTGCGCGGGCGCGTGCGGCGATCTTTACCGCGATGCCATCGCCGCCGGCGCGGACCTTTACCTCACGGGCGAGATCCGGCACCACGACGCCCTGGCCGCGGCGGCCGCCGGCATGACCGTGGTGTGCGCGCTCCACTCGAACAGCGAGCGGGTGGCGCTAGGCGCGCTGGAGCGCACCTTGCGCGAAAAGCTCACCGTCACCGTGGAACGCAGCACGGCCGACCGCGATCCGTTCTCCATCGTCTAGCGTACGAGCTAGCGAACCGGCTCCGAGACACGCCCTTCGACACGCTCCTCGACACGATCGAGGATACGCCGGACGCCCTCGGCGAAGTTGGCCTCGGGGGTCAAAAGGCTCAGCACCAGGAACGCCTCCTCCGAAAATTCGAAGAAGGCGCCGGGGTGCACGTACACGTGATCCTTCTCGAGGCAGTCGAGCACCCAAGCCTCCTCCGAGCGCGTGCGCGGCAGCCGCAAGGTCGCGTACCAACCGCCTTCCGTGCGCAGCAAGGTCGCCGGCGACGCGGCGCGCGCGAGGGCGGTGCGGAGGGCTTCGAGGTTCGCGCGCGTGCGTTGGGCGATGGCATCGTGGGCCGATGCCCGCGTGGCGAGCAAGGTCGGCAGCGCGTGCTGCACCGGGGTGCCCACGGAGAGAAACGTGTCGGCGATGAGCTCGAGGCGCGCGAGCGCTTCCCGCCTCTGCGCCCGAGGGCCGCCCACCACCGTCCACGCGACCTTCATCTGCGGAAGGGCGGCCAGCTTGGAGAGCCCGCCGAGCGCAAAGACCAACGTCTCGCTCGTCTCCAGCACCGAGCGCGTGCGCGCCGGATCGTCCTCCAGCACATAGCTGGCGAAGACCTCGTCCGAAACGATCGGCAGCCCCAGCCCCGCCAGGGCCGCGAGCTCGTCGCGTTTGAGGAAAGAACCGGTCGGGTTGTTCGGGTTCACCACCAGCACGGCGCGCGTGCGCGGACCGATGGCGCGGCGCAGCGCCGCAAAATCGATGTGCCATGCGCCGTCGTAGGCCAGCGGATAGGGAACCAGCCGCACGGCCTCGAAGGCGGCCAGGTGCTCGAACAGCGGATAGCTCGGCTGCGGGACGAGCACTTCGTCGCCCGAGTCGCAGAGGAGCTTCAGGAGGAACGAATACGCTTCGCTCGTGCTCGCCGTGAGCATCACGTCGGCCGCATCCACGGGCAGCCCCGCGAGCTCCGAGACCTCGCGCGCGGCGGCCTCGCGGGCGCTCGAGAGACCGAACGCGTGCGGCTCGTAGACCAGCGCCCGCGGATCGGCCAACGCCGAGAGGATGCTGCTCGTGTCGTAGGGGATGCCGGCCTCCGTGGGGTTGGAGACCGTCAGGTCCAAAAGGGTGTTCCCGTAGACGCGCGCGTGCTCGATGAGCGCGAGGGTGAGCGCGTTGGGCCGCGAATCGAATGAGCTTCGGTGCGAGAAGGTCAAGGCTCTGGGTTCATAGCCGACTTTGGGCCCAGGGGCGAAGGTCTCGTCGAGTTGGACACCCGGGCCGGTTGCTTGCATTGTAAGCGCACCATGCGCTGGGACGAAGATCACGAGAGCCGCGACGTCATCGACAAGCGCGGCAGCTCCGATGACGGTGGCGGTCCGCGAGGGCCCGGGTTGCTCGGGCTCTTGCCGCTCCTCGGCCCGCTTCTGCGCAGCCCCTTCGGTTGGATCATCTTGCTCGGCATCGCGGGCTATTACGTGGTGAGCCAGCTGGGGCTCTTTGGCGGCCCCACGCGCGCGGTGCGGCAAGAGCATGCTCCGGGGGTCACCGCGGGCGATCCGCAGAAGGAGCTGGTGCACTTCGTGTCGTTCGTCCTCGACGACAACCAAGAGACGTGGACCCGCGAGTTCTCCGAGCGAAAGATGCCGTATCAACGCGCCAAGCTGGTGCTCTTCACCAACCGCACCGCCACCGGGTGCGGCTACGGGCAATCGGCCACCGGTCCGTTCTACTGTCCCGCCGATTCGCGCGTGTACATCGATCTCGGCTTCTACCAGGAGCTCTCGGGCCGCCTGGGCGCGCGCGGGCAGTTTGCGCAGGCGTACGTCATCGCGCACGAGATCGGCCACCACGTGCAGAACCTCCTCGGCACCGAGGCGAAGGTGCAAGGTCGCGGCGGCGCGGACAAGGGGCCGACCAGTGGATCGGTGCGCCTGGAGCTGCAAGCCGATTGCTACGCCGGCATCTGGGCGCACTCCACCGGCGAGCGAAAGCTGCTCGAGGAGGGCGACATCGAGTCCGCCATCGGCGCCGCCACCGCCATCGGCGACGACCGATTGCAAAAAATGTCGACGGGCACCGTGAGCCCGGAGCGCTGGACCCACGGCTCCTCGCAGCAACGGGTGCGCTGGTTCAAGCGTGGCTACGAGACCGGAAAAATGGAATCGTGCGATACCTTCGCAGCGCAGCAGTTGTGATGTCCCGCGCGCGCGGTCGTCATGGTGCAGCCGTGATGTAGCGCGTCAGAAGCCAAAGGCTCTGCTGACCTAAATTCGCCAAACACCCTACGTGGCACAAACGGGAGCGGAAGAACCGAACCCAGTTTGTGTTAGCGTCCGCTCAGGTCCGAGCAAGAGGGGAAACGGGGAACTCGGGAAAGGGTGGCCATGGCGAACAAGGTTGTGCATTTGCCGGTGCTCGATTTTGGCGCGACGCTGCGGAAGGACAATTGGTGGATTGGGCCCGCGATCACGTTCGTGATCCTGATGGGGTTCATCTGTTATGCGACCTTTCGCGCCTTCGAGAACGATTACTATCGCGTGGGGCCGTATCTCTCCCCGTTCTATTCACCGCTGATCCCCACGGCGGGGTGGGGGATCCCCTTCCTATCGCCCGCCATGCTCATTTTGCCGGGGCCCGCGGGCTTTCGGCTCACCTGCTACTACTACCGCAAAGCGTATTACCGTGCGTTTGCCATGGATCCGCCGGCGTGCGCGGTCGGCGAGGGGGGACGCCACGATAATTACAATGGTGAGACGAAGCTCCTCATCTTCCAGAACCTGCACCGCTTTGCGCTCTATGTCGCGTTGGGCTTCCTCGTCATCCTCTGGCACGACGTCTACAAAGCGCTCTGGTTCCGCGATCCCTACGGAACGGAGGCGTCCTTTGGCGTCGGCGTGGGCACATTGGTGCTGGCGCTCAATACCGCGCTTTTGACCGGCTACACCTTTTCATGCCACTCGCTCCGCCACCTCATTGGCGGCAGCGTCGATAGCTATTCCACGGCCCCTTTTGGCCAATTGCGTCACGCGCTCTGGCGCGGTGTATCGCGCCTCAACCAGAACCATATGTTCTTTGCTTGGACCAGCCTCTTCGCCGTGGCACTGGCCGACCTGTATGTGCGTATGGTGTCGCTGCGTGTGATCCAAGATGTGAGGATCCTCTGATGCCTTCTGCACAATCGCAATCGACGTCGTCGGATGGTTCTGCGCGTTACGAGACACACGAGCACGATGTCATCATCATCGGCGCCGGGGGTGCGGGGTTGCGCGCGGCCATCGAGGCCTCGGCCTTGGGGCTCGACGTGGGGCTGATCTGCAAATCCCTGCTCGGCAAAGCGCACACCGTGATGGCCGAAGGGGGCGTGGCGGCCGCGCTGGGGAACGTGGAGCCAAAGGACAACTGGAAGGTCCACTTTCGCGACACCATGAAGGGCGGCCGTTACCTCAATCAGTGGAGGATGGCCCAGCTCCACGCCATGGAGGCCCCGGATCGGGTGAACGAGCTGGAAGAGTGGGGCGCCCTCTTCGATCGCACGGCCGATGGCCGCATCCTGCAGCGCAACTTCGGCGGTCACAAATACCCGCGCCTCGCCCACGTCGGCGATCGCACGGGGCTCGAGATGATCCGCACCCTGCAGCAGCACGGCATTCACACCGGCATGAAGGTGTACATGGAGTGCACCGTCACCCGTCTGCTCACCACGCCCGGCTCCGGCGGCGGCTCCGGAGCTCCCGGCGCCTCTGGACAAGAGGAGGGCGACGCCGTCGCAGGCGCATTTGGCTATTGGCGCGAGAGCGGCCGCTTCGTCCTCTTTCGGGCGAAGGCGGTGGTGTTGGCCACGGGGGGCATCGGGCGCGCATTTCAGATCAACTCCAACTCGTGGGAGTGCACCGGCGATGGGCAGGCGCTCGCCTACCTCGCGGGCGCGGAGCTCATGGATATGGAGTTCATGCAGTTTCACCCCACCGGCATGGTGTGGCCGCCGTCGGTGCGGGGCACGCTCATCACCGAGGGGGTGCGCGGCGAAGGTGGAACGCTTCGCAACAAAGATCAGAAGCGCATCATGTTCGACTACATCCACCCGCTCTACGCCAACGAGACGGCGCCCACGGAGGAGGAGGCCGACCGCTGGCTGGCGCTCAGCACCAGCGGCAAGATGGACAAGAACGTGCGCCGCACGCCGGATCTCCTCCCGCGCGACATCGTGGCGCGCGCGATCCACGCCGAGGTGAAGGCGGGGCGCGGCAGCCCGCACGGGGGCGTCTTCCTCGACATTGCCACGCGGCGCACGGCGGCGGACATCAAGCGAAAGCTGCCGGCCATGTACCATCAGTTCAAAGAGCTGGGCGACGTGGACATCACCAAGGAGCCCATGGAGGTCGGCCCCACGGCGCACTACACCATGGGCGGCATCCGCGTCGATCCGGAGACGCAGCAGACGCGCGTGCGCGGTCTCTTCGCGGCGGGCGAGTGCGCGGCCGGCATGCACGGCGCAAACCGTCTCGGCGGCAATTCGCTCTCGGATCTCCTGGTCTTCGGGCGCATCGCCGGGCTTCACGCCGGGCGCCACGCCAAGGAGCGGAGCGGGCTCCCCTCGCTCGACCTCGGGCAAATCGAGGACGCGGCGCGCGAGGCGCTCGCGCCCTTCGAGCGAAGCAGCGGGCCCAACCCCTTTGCGCTCCACGAGGAGCTGAAGGACGCGATGCAGACGTACGTCGGCATTATCCGCACCGAGGAGGACTTGAGCGAGGGCCTCCGCCGTCTGGAGGCGCTGCGCGAGCGGGCGGGCACGATCCGCATCGACGGCAACCGCCATTACAACGCGGGGTGGCACGAGACCATCGACATGCGCAACCTGCTCATCGTCTCGGAGGCCATGGCGCGCGCCGCCGTGCTCCGCAAAGAGAGCCGCGGCGCGCACGCCCGCGACGACTTCCCCGACACCGACAAAGAGCATTTCGCCAAGGTGAACATCGTATCGCGCAAGCACGGCGACACGATGGAGGTCCGCGAAGTTCCCCTTCCGCCCATTCCGGGCGAGATCAAACAAGTCCTGGAGGAGGAGTGATGGCCGCGCATCCTGGTTCGAACGGTTCGAAGGCGAAGGCGGCGAAGCTCCGCGTGTTCCGAGGCACCGCGGCGGGCGGCGATTTCCAGAACTACGAGGTGGAGACATACCCGGGCATGGTGGTGCTCGATGCCATCCACGACATCCAGGCCAAGCAATCGCCCGACTTGGCGGTGCGCTGGAACTGCAAAGCCGGCCGCTGTGGCTCGTGCAGCGCGGAGGTGAACGGCAAGCCGCGCTTGATGTGCATGACCCGGATGAGCGCCTACCCCGAGGGCGAGCCCATCACCGTCACCCCGATGCGGGCGTTTCCCATCATCAAAGATCTGGTCACCGACGTCTCGTGGAACTTCGAGATGGCCAAGAAGATACCGCCCTTCAAGCCGCGCCCGCGCGACGCCGACGGCAACTGGCGGATGCAGCAGATCGATATCGACCGCATTCAAGAGTTTCGAAAGTGCATCGAGTGCTTCCTCTGCCAGAACGTGTGCCACGTGGTGCGCGATCACCAAAAGAAGGAAGTGTTTTCGGGCCCGCGCTTCCTCATTCACCTGGCCACCCTCGATATGCACCCGCTCGATACGCTCGATCGGCGCGAGATGGTCAAACGCGATTTCGGCGTGGGCTTCTGCAACATCACCAAGTGCTGCACCGAGGTCTGCCCGGAGCACATCACCATCACGGACAATGGCATCATCCCGCTCAAAGAGCGCATCGCCGACGATCACTACGATCCGGTCCGATGGCTTTTGCGCAAGGTCGCGGGCAAGCCGCGCGCGCACAAGGTCCCTGCGCAGCCGACCGAGGCGGGAAAGACGGCCGATATCTCCGGCCGGCACCGGGTCGACGGCGGCAATGGGAAGGGTGAGCTCGAGCGCTGATCCGCGCGTTCGCGCATTCGCACACGGGAGCAGACGCATTGCGTCGATGCAGGCTGGGGCGCGCCCGATTGGCCCGATGGGAACGAGGGGGCGCCTGGCTGCAAATGGCCGTACCATGAGCGCATGTACGAGCTCAAACGGCTACCGGGGAATAGCATCGAGCAAGCGCTCGTCAAAGCGGATCACTACCGCGAACTCAATCAGCCCGAGGAGGCGGAGAGCATCTGCCGCGACGTGCTCGCCGTCGACGCCGATCACGCGGGCGCGCTCAAGCTCCTGGGGCTGGCGCTGACGGACCAAATGCACAACGCGTGGTTGCGCGTCTTCGACGAGGCGCTGGAGGTCTTCGAGCGCCTCGACAGTGAATACGACCGCGTGTACTATACAGGCATTGCCCACGAGCGCTGCGCCAAGGCCCAGCTCGAGCAAGGGCAGGCACACAACGCCACCGTGTCCTTCGAAACGGCGCTCGAGCTCTATGCGCGCGCCGAGCAGCTCGCACCGCCCGACTCGGCGGCCGATCCCATTCTCCGCTGGAATCGCTGTGTGCGCATGCTCACCACCCACCCCGAGCTGCGCGACGCCAGCGGTCCGTCGCGCGGCATCATGCACTCGGTGCTCGGTGACTGAAATTCCGCGGTTCGGATGCAAATCCGTAGCTCGAGCCTAAAGGGCGCGACGCCAGAGTTCGTAGGTTAAGGACGAATGTCCGAGATCGTGCGAAGTGGGAAGCTCGTGTTCGCAGTGTGTGCGCTGAGCGCGTGCGCGGGCGGGGGATCGCCATCGACCAAGGTCGGGCCGGTGCCGGGGGTCGCGCCGGGGACCTCACCTGCGGTGGGTGGCGAGCGCGCGCCTTCTTTTGCGCAGCTGCCGCCCATATCCAAGGATGTTCCCTATGCGCTGGCGCAATCGAACGGGTTCACCTTGGGGGAGCCGCGCCGTGCGACGCCCACCGAGGATGGGCGCTTCGTCTTTTTCCTGAAGCCCGTTGGCCCCGACGATCCCCGAAGCGCGCTCTGGGAGGTCGACGTCGCCAAGGGGGCCGTCCGCGAGCTGCTCCGCCCCGACGCCTTGTTGGCCGGCAAAGAGGCGCTCTCGCCCGAGGAAAAAGCGCGGCGCGAGCGCGCGCGCATCCGGGGCGGCGGCTTTACGTCGTTCGAGGCGACCGCCGATGGCTCGGTCTTGGTCGTGGGGCTCTCGGGGCGGCTGTTTGCGCTGACGCGGGCGACCGGAAAGACGCGCGAGCTCCCGGTGGGCAAAGGCGCGATGGATCCCCATCTCTCGCCGGACGGGACCAAGGTCGCGTACGTGCGCGACAACGATGTGTACGTCGTGCCGCTCGCGGGCGGCACGGAGAGCGCAGTCACGCGCGGGGGCACGGCGACGAACCCGCACGGGGTGGCGGAGTTTCTGGCGGAGGAGGAGTTCGGGCGCCATCGCGGCTTTTGGTGGTCGCCGGACGGCCGGGCGATCTTGTACGAAGAGGCCGACCTTTCGAACGTTCCAAAGCTGACCTTCGTCGATCCGGCGCACCCGGAGAACCCCGCGCAGACCGTCGCGTACCCCAAGACGGGCGCGCCGCACGCCGTCGTTCGCCTGGCCTTGGCGCGGCTCGGGGCCGCTGCTGCGGGGGCCGCCGGCGCCGCGGGTGCCGCAGGAGCACCGGCGCGCAAGGTGACGTGGGATATCGGGCGCTATCCGTATTTGATGCGGGTGGTGTGGACGAAGAACGCGCCCCCCACCCTCTATGTGGAGGACCGCGCATGGCAGCACGGCGCGCTCTTGGCGGTGGATCCCGACACGGGGACCACGCGCGTGCTCTTGACCGAGGAAGACTCCGCGTGGCTCGGGACCGACACGTCCGTGCCGCGCTGGCTCCCCGATGGTAGCGGCTTTCTCTGGTCGACCGAGCGCCATGGCGCATGGGAGCTGGAGCTCCACGATCGAACCGGCGCAAAGACGTCCACCGTCACGGCGCCCGCGATGGGCTACCGCGCGCTTCGCGGCGTCGATGCCGAAAAGCGAATCGCCTATGTTGCAGCCTCGGGCGATCCAAAGCGGGTCGAGCTCTGGGCGGCGCCCTTCGACGGAGGAGCGCCCCGGGCCGTGTTTCGAAACACGGAGGGGACGGTGTTCGCCAACTTCGATGGCGGCGGTCACGTCTTTTCGTTCTACGAGGGGACCATGCGCGGGGACAATCGCTTCGGCGTGCGCTCCGTGGATGGCGCCGTGAACGTGGCCATACCGTCTTCCGCCAAGGAGCCGCCCTTTCTACCGAACATCGAGTACACCACGGTGGGAAAGGACGCCGTGCAGGTCGTGATTTTGCGGCCGCGCACCTTCGATCCCAAGCGTCGCTATCCGGTGATCGACAACATCTACGGCGGGCCCGCCGGCGTGATGGTGACCGCCGGCGCCAAGCGTTACCTCGAAGCGCAATGGATCGCAGACGCGGCCGACGCCATCGTCGTCTCGCTCGATGCGCGCGGCACCGTGAACCGCGATCGGGCGTGGCTGCGCGCCGTTCGCGATCGCTTCGGCCAGCTGCCGGTCGAAGAGCACGCCGAGGCGCTGTCGTTGCTCGCGAAGAAGTACCCGGAGATGGATGGCGCGCACGTGGGCATCTTTGGTTGGTCCGCCGGGGGATACTTCTCCGCCATGGCGGTCCTTCGGCGCCCGGATGTCTTCAAGGCTGCCGTCAGCGGGGCGAGCGTGGCCGATTTGAGCGACTACGACGCGGTCATGGAGGAGATCCTCGGCGCGTACCCCAACAAGGGCTACGAGGATGGTTCGCTCCTTACGTGGGCCGCGCGCCCGCCCACCGCCTCTGCGCCGGCGCGTCCGCTTCTTTTGATTCACGGTACGGCCGACGACAATGTCTATTTCTTTCACGCGCTCAAGTTCGCCGAGGCCATGGCCCGCGCGGGGCGGCCCATGGAGTTCATGCCGCTGTGCGGGCAAACCCATATGGTCTCCGACCCCGACGCCATGGCGGCCGCCAACAAGCGCATCGCGGAGTTCTTCCGCGAGCACCTGCGCGATGCAACGAGTCCCTAGCGCGTAAAATAGCGTCGTCCCAATTCTGGGAAAGTTCCCAATTCCGAGATTCGTTCCCAGTCGTGGGAATCGTTCGTTTCCGATGGAGGAGGTTGTTCCCAAGAACAATCAAATCGGTATCGTCGAACATGACATGACCAACCCTTGTGCGTGCCGCGTGCGCCGCGGCGTTCTTTTGCCTTTGTGTGCATCTGTCTTGGCCAGTGCGTGTGCGAGCGCAGGCGGATCATCGCCCGAGCCCAACCTCATGGCGCCTTCGTCACCGAATACCCGCACGACGGCATCGGCTGGGAGCCCCGCGCTGGCAGCCGCACCTGTCGAGCAAGCGCCCATTTCATTGGATTTCCCGAGGGAGTTCGCCAAGACACGCGGCTATAAGGTGGGAGAGCCCGCGCGGATGGTGCCCACGGAGGACGGGCGCTACGTCTTTTTTCTGAGGTCTCCCGGCGACGATCCCCGAAACACCCTTTGGGAGGTGGATGTCGCAACGGGAACCCTGCGCGAAGTGCTTCGCCCGGATGCGCTTCTCCAAGGTCCGGAGGTGGTCTCGGCGGAGGAGAAAGCGCGGCGCGAGCGGGCGCGCGTTCGCAGTGGTGGTTTCACATCGTTCGAGGCGACGCGCGATGGCTCGGCCGTCGTGGTGGGCCTGTCCGGGCGGCTCTTCGTTTGGACGCGCGCGACCGGCAAGGCGCGCGAGCTCCCGGTGTCCCCGGGCACCATCGATCCGCATCTCTCCCCCGACGGGACGAAGCTCGCCTATGTGCGCAACAACGATGTCTACGTGGTGCCGCTGGCCGGAGGAAAAGAGACGGCCGTGACGCGCGGCGGTACGGAGACGAACCCGCACGGCGTCGCCGAGTTCATGGCGCAGGAGGAGTTCGAGCGCTCGCGCGGGTTCTGGTGGTCGCCCGACGGCAACTCCATTCTGTACGAAGACGCGGATCTCTCCGCGGTGCCCAAGTGGACCTTGGCCGATCCGGCGCACCCTGAAGCCCCCGCGCAGATCATCGCCTACCCCAAGGTGGGCGCGCCCCACGCCACCGTGCGCCTGGCCATCGCGGACGCGCGCGCGGGCGCCGCGAAGCCGCCGCGCAAGATCACGTGGGACGGCGCGCGCTATCCCTATTTGACCAAGGTCGTATGGTCCAAGAACGCTCCCCCTACGATCTATGTGCGCGATCGCGCCGAGCAGCATGGCGCGCTTTTGGCAATCGATCCGGCGACCGGGGGCACCAAGGTGCTCCTCACCGAGGAGGACTCCGCATGGCTCGAGATCGATCCTTCGGTGCCGCGCTGGCTCCCGGATGGAAGCGGCTTTCTCTGGGCGACGGAGCGGAGCGGCGGATGGGAGCTGGAGCTCCACGATGCGCACGGGGCCAAGACATCCACGGTGGTGCCGCGCAGCATGGGCTACCGCCACGTGAACGCCGTCGATCCGGTGAAGAAGGTCGCGTATGTGGCCGCCTCCAATGAGCCGAACCGCGGGGAAGTGTGGGCGGCGCCGTTCGATGGCAGCGCACCGCGGCCCGTGTTTCGCAACACCGAAGCGACCGTCTGGGCGAGCTTTGGCGACAGCACGCAGCTCTACGCCTTCTCCGAGGCGACCGTGCGCGCGGAGCATCGCTTCGGGGTGCGCTCGGTCGATGGCGCTGTGAACATCGCGATCCCGTCGGTGGCAAAGGCTCCGCCGTTCGCGCCCAATATCGAATACGCATCGGTTGGCAAAGACGATGTCCGGGTGGCGCTCGTTCGCCCGCGGAACTTCGACGCCAAGCGACGGTATCCGGTGATCGATAATATTTACGGGGGTCCTATCAACAACATGGTCGTCTCCGACGCCAAGCGTTATCTCGATCAACAATGGCTCGCCGACACGGTGCAAGCGGTGGTGGTCATGATCGACTCCCGTGGAACCATGTACCGCGGGCGCGCATGGCAACGCGCGTTCCGCGATCGCTTCGGCGATCTGCCCATCGTGGGGCACGCCGAGGCGCTGTCCGATCTCGGTCAGAAATTTCCGGAGCTCGATGTGTCGCGCGTGGGCATCTACGGGTGGTCGGGCGGGGGGTACTACTCGGCCATGGCCATTTTGCGGCGTCCGGATGTGTTCAAGGCGGCGGTGGCCGGTGCGTTGGTGGCCGATATGGCGGACTACGACGCGCTTCTGGAGCGCTTCCTCGGGACGCCGCCCAACAAGGCGTACGATGATGCGTCGCTTCTTCTCTGGGCCGCAAAGCCTCCCACCCCTGCGGCGCCCGCGCGTCCCATTTTGTGGATTCATGGCACGGCCGACGACAATGTCTATTTGCTCCACGGCTTGAAGTTCGCCGAAGCGATGGCCCGCGGCGGGCGTCCCATGGAGTTCATGCCCCTCGGCGGTCAGACGCACATGGTCTCCGCTCCGGAGTCCATCGCGGCCGTACGAAAGCGAACCGCCGAGTACTTCCGCGAGCATTTGCACGCATCGAAGAACTAGTTACCCTCACGCCGCCCCATGCACCTCCGAACAGAGCTGGCTGCGCTCCCCGCGACATTCGTGGTTACGATCCTCAGCGCGTGCGCGGGAGGGGACGCGCCGCCGCCGCGTGCACCCTCGCCGGCGTCGTTGCAAACTCCGAGCTCGGCGTCAGTTTCCGCATCTTCTGCATCTTCGTTGGCGCCGGCGACGCCTTCGTTCGAGCCCATCTCCACGGACTTTCCGCGGAGCTACGCCATCACGCGCCGCTATACGCTCGGTGAGCCCAAGAGCATCACGCCAACGGAGGACGGGCGCTACGCGTTTTTCCTGCGCTCCCCCGCGCGCGAGCCGCGAAACTCGCTCTGGGAGGTGGAGATCGCGACGGGTGCCATCCGCGAGCTGCTTCGTCCGGAGTCGCTCGCTCCTGGGGAGGAGAAGATCTCGGCCGAGGAGAAAGCGCGGCGGGAGCGGCAGCGCATTCGCGTCGGTGGGTTCACCTCGTTTCAAGCGACGAGCGATGGCTCGGTCATCGTGGTCGGTCTCTCCGGGCGGCTCTATGCTTGGACGCGCGCCACGGGCAAGGCCCACGAGCTCCCCACGGGCCCGGGCTCGCTCATCGATCCGCAGCTCTCGCCCGACGGAACCAAGGTCGCGTACGCGCGGAGCAACGACGTCTATGTGGTGCCGCTCAAAGGCGGCAAGGAGACGGCCATCACGCGCGGCGGCACCGAGACCAATCCGCACGGGGTGGCGGAGTTCATGGCGCAGGAGGAGTTCGCGCGCTTGCGAGGCTTCTGGTGGTCGCCCGACAGCAGCGAAATCCTCTACGAGGACGCCGATCTCTCGGCGGTCCCCAAATGGGCGCTCGCCGATCCGGGGCGGCCCGATGCTCCCGCGCAGGTGATCGCGTACCCCAAGACCGGAAAGCCGCAGGCCATCGTGCGATTGGCCATCGCCTCCGTGCGCAACCCCGGGAGGCCGGTGCGCAAGGTGACGTGGGACAGCGAGCGTTATCCGTACCTCTTTTCCGTGACCTGGACGAAGAACGCCCCGCCGACCCTCAATGTCATCGATCGCCCCTTCCGGCACAGCGCGCTCTTGGCCGTCGAGACGGCCGCGGGTGCGGGCACCCTCGGCACCAAGCCGCTCCTCACGGAGACCGACGCGGCGTGGCTCGGTGAAGAGGTGTCGGTGCCGCGCTGGCTGCCGGACGGCAGCGCCTTTCTCTGGTCGACGGAGCGCAATGGTTCGTGGGAGCTCGAGCTCCACGATCGCCAGGGGGCGAAGCTCTCCACCGTCGCGGCGCCGTCGGTGGGCTATCGGGCCCTGGTCGGCGTCGATGCCGAGAAAAAGGTGGCGTACATCACGGCATCGTCCGAGCCCATTCGCGACGAGCTCTGGGCGGTGCCGTTCGACGGCGGCGCGCCGCAATCCATCTCGAAGAACACCGACGGCCGTTTTCTGGCCAGCTTCGGCGACCACCCGCGCATCTACGGTTTTGGCGAGGCAACGCAAGGGGCCGAGCGGCGCTTTGGCGTGCGCTCGGTGGATGGGTCGGTGAACATCCCGATACCCTCGGTGGCCGAGGCGCCGCCCTTCAAGGCGAACATCGAGTTCACGACCATCGGCAAGGACTCGTTCCGCGTGGCGCTGGTGCGCCCGCGCTCCTTCGATCCGCAGCGCCGCTACCCGCTGCTCGATCACATTTACGGTGGCTCGTGGTCCAACCAAGTCTATGCCGACGCGCACCGCTACCTCGCGGAGCAATGGCTGGCGGACACCACGCAATCCATCGTCGCCATCATCGACGGCTACGGCACCCCGCGCCGGGGCCGAAACTGGGAGCGCGCGTTTCTTCACCGCTACGACACCCTGAGCATCGAAGGCCACGCCGAAGCCATCGCCGAGCTGGCGAAGAAGTACCCCGCCATCGACGCCTCCCGCGTGGGCATCTACGGCTGGTCGCACGGCGGCTATTCCTCCGCCATGGCCATCCTTCGCCGTCCCGACGTCTTCAAAGTCGGCGTCGCCGGCGCCCCCGTCGCCGACCCCGCCGACTACGACGCCTTCGCCGAGCGCTTCCTCGGCGTACCCCCGAACCCCGACTACACCCCGGCCTCGCTCCTCACCTGGGCGGCGCGCCCCCCGAGCCCCACCGCCCCCATCCGACCCCTCCTCCTCATCCACGGCACCGCCGACGACAACGTCTACATCCTGCACTCCCTCAAGTTCGCCGAAGCCATGGCCCGCGCCGGCCGCCCCGTGGAGTTCATGCCCCTCATCGGCCAAACGCACATGGTCACGGATCCCGACTCCCACGCCGCCGTGGAAAAGCGCACGGCCGAATACTTCCGCGAGCATTTGCACGGGCCGCGGTCGTCGGTACCGTGACTCGAGCGATCACCGCGCCGCGGACAATGCGGCGAGGGTTTCGCGGGCGGCTTGGGCCGAGGATTGCGGATTTTGGCCGGTGACGAGGCGGCCGTCGCGGATGGCGAAGGAGGACCAGTTGGGGCCGCGCTCGTAGAGGCCACCGAGATCGCGCAGGCGGGACTCGAGGGCGAAGGGGACGACGGTGTCGAGCTTCACGGCGCGCTCTTCTTCGTTGGAGAAGCCGGCGACGCGGCGGCCTTTGACCAGAGGGTCGCCGTTGGCGGTGCGGACGTTGATGAGGGCGCCGGGGCCGTGGCAGACGGCGGCGACCACCTTGCCGCGATCGAAGGCCGCGCCGAGGAGCTTGTTCGACCCGGGGTGCGTGGCCAGATCCCACATGACCCCGTGGCCGCCGACCACGAAGTAGGCGTCGTAGTCGCCTTGGATGGAGTCGATGGCCAAGCTCGCGTCGAGCTTGCGCGTGGCCTCGGGGTTCGCGAGGAACCAGCGCACGTCCTCGGAGGGTTTCTCCGTGCTTCGCGGATCGGCGGGGGGCTTTCCTCCCTTGGGCGACGCGATGTCCACGTGCGCGCCCGCCTCCACGAAGACGCGGTAGGGCGCGGCCAGCTCCTCGAGCCAGAAGCCGGTCTTCTCTCCGGTTTCGCCGAGGCGGTCGTGGCTGGTGACGAGGATGAGGATCTTTTGGGACATGGCGGCTCCTTTTGCGTGGTTCGCGCTGGTGAGGTTTGCGCTCGGGCTCTTCGAATCGTTGGCGCGGCAGGCCGCGAGCAGCACGGCGAGCGCCAACAAGAGCCATACGTGAAGTTTCATGGCCCTTACTTACGCCACGCGAATCGTACGATCTGGCGAAACGAAGTCACGATATGGTTGAGCAGTGTTCATCAATTACGAGCTGCTCCGCACCTTGCTCGAGGTGGGTCAGGCGCGCACGTTCGCCGAGGCCGCGCGGCGCCTTCGGGTGACCCCATCCGCGGTGAGCCACCAGCTTCGAACCTTGCAAGCGCAGCTCGACGTCGTGCTGTTCGAGCGGGTCGGGCGCCGCGCGCAGCTCACCCCTGCAGGGCAGGTGCTCGTCCGCGAGCTGCGCGCCTCCTTTGCGCGGATCGACGACGCGCTCCTCGCGGTCACCTCCGACTCGCGCGCGATCCGAGGGCGGGTGCGCTTGGGCGGCCCGGGGCCCTTTTCGCGCATGTGGCTGCGGCCGCGGCTCCTCGCGCTGTTCGAGGCTTATCCGGAGCTGGTCATCGATGCGCGCTTCGACATCCCCTCCGTGCTCACCCGGCAGCTCACCGAGGGAGAGCTCGACCTCGCGCTCATCGTGCGCACCCTCGATGCACCCGCGCTCGAGATGCACCCCGTGTACATCGAGGAGTTCGTCGCCGTCGCATCCCCGCGTCGCTTCAAGCGCAAACCCGAAACGGCGCGCGAGCTCGCCGAGCACCCGTTCGTGGTGTTCGACGACGACTTGGCCATGCACGCCACGTATTGGGCGAGCGCCTTTGGCCGAGGTGAGCCTTTGCCGCCCAAAATCATCTGTCGGATCACCAGCCTGGACGAGATGCTGGCGCTGGCCACCGAAGGCGTGGCGATTGCCGTGCTGCCGCAATATTTCGTTGCAGATGCAATCAAGGCCAAAGCTGTTGTGCTCGTTGGACCTTCGGGGACGAAGCGCACTCGAGCGCGAAATACGATCTATCTCGCGTGGCGAAAGGGTGTCGTCGAAACGGCGCGTCTGAAGGTGGTGCGGGAGGCGCTGCTTTCGGGCGCGGATTCTCCCCGACCCGATGGTCGTCGGCTACCTCGAAGACTCGGTTCGGCGTAAAATCGGGGCCATCACGTCATGCAAGCTCGTCCCCTTTTTCTTCGGACCTCCCCCCTGGTGCTTCCCCTTGCACTGCTGTTCTCCACCTTGTCCATTGGCTGCGGTGGGGGCCTCAATCTGACCCCCGTCAAGTCGACGCAGAACCGGCCCAGCAATGTGGCCGTCTATTTCAAAGTCCAATCGTCGGGCGGTGAGCCGGTGGGGGGAATGACCGCCGAGCAGTTTCGGATCTACGAGGATGGCTCGCTGGTCTCCGAGCACGAAAGCAAGCAGACCATTTTGAACCCCGAGGTGGCGGCCTCGCACTACACCTTGCTGCTCATCGACATGAGCGGCAGCGTGAGCGCCGATCCGGAGGCCGTCAAAACCTTGGTCGACGCCGCGACGGCGTTCACCGATCGCGTGGAAAAGACGCACAAGGTCGGGGTCTACACCTTCGACGGCAGCCCCGAGATCCACCCGGTGGCCCCGTTCGGCAGTCCCGGCGGCGCCAAAGGTGCCATCCGCGGGCTCCTCTCGTACAAGCCGCAAGATCCCAGCACCAACTTGAATGGCGCCGTGGTCAAAGGCCTCGCCGAGCTCGATCGCGCGCTCTCCCGCGCCGAGCACCCGATGCGATTCGGCACCTTGGTCGTCTTCAGCGACGGGACCGACCGGGCGGGCCGCGTGACCAAAGACCAAATGCGAAAAGCCATCAAGGACAGCAAGTACGAGGTCTTCGCCATCGGGCTCGGCAAAGAGATGCAGGAGTCCGAGCTCAAAGACGTGGGCAAAAATGGCACGTCGCGCACGGACAACAAGCAAGAGGTCGTCAAATCGTTCGACGATATCGCGCAGCGGATCGAGGCCTCCACGAAATCGTATTATCTCTTGAGTTATTGCTCTCCGTCCCGCGCGGGAAAGCACGCGGTGAAGATCGAGGCGCAGGCGAAGGACGAAAAAAAGGGAGAGCGCTCGGGATCGCTGGTGAGTGAATTCGACGCCTCTGGATTCACCCACGGGTGCGATCCCAATACGCCCCCAACCTTCGATGTGACGAAGGGCGATGCCCTCGCGCCAAAGAAGCAAACATCTGAAGATAACGACAAGGGCGAAGCGAAAGACAAAGGCAGCGAGAAGCGGAGCGACCAAAGAGCCGACAAGCCGCGCGCGGCCGCCGTCAAGCCGACCCAGGGGGGAACGGTGCAGTTGCCGCCTCCGCCAACGTCCTCGTCGCCGCCTGCGAAGCAACCCCAGGACTTCAATCCCTAAGTGGAGACGGTTCCCGGGAAGGGTCTCCCGCGTATGGTCGGACGGTACCATCTCATCGAGGAGGTGGGCCGTTCGACCTTCGGGCCTTTGCATCTTGCACGGTACGAAGGCCCCAACGCGTTTCAGCGCTGGTCGTCGATCCTCGAGGTGGAGGCGCGGTTTTCGCGCGACAGCGAGTTTCGACACGCCTTTTTCCAATCGGCGCGCACCTCGGCGCGCATTCAGCATCCCAATGTGGTCGCTACGCTCGACGTGGGCGAGACCGAGGGAATGCTCTGGCTGGCGTCGGAGTATTTGCTGGGCGAGACCGCCAAAGAGCTCCTGACCTTGGCGCGGCATCGCCAGGTGCCGGTGCCTTGGGACATCGCGTGCCGCATCGTGGCCGATGCGGCGCTGGGGCTCGATGCCATTCACGAGCTCACGCACGCCACCACGGGTGAGCCGATGCGGCTGGTGCACGGGCGGCTGGCCCCGCATCGCATCGCGGTCACGTACGATGGCGTGACCAAGGTGCTGGAGCCTTCTGCGCCATTCGTGGCGCTTTCGCCGGGCGAGGCGGGGCAGGCGAAGATGATGGTCGGCCGTGCGATGGCCTACACCGCGCCCGAGTTGTTGCGGGGCGAGGCGTTCGATCGGCGCGTGGACATTTTCTCACTGGGGGTGGTGCTCTGGGAGCTGTGCGCGGGGCGGCGCCTCTTCGGCGGAGCCGACGAGGGCGAAATCCGCGCGAAGATCCACGCCAACGCCGTGCCGCCGCTGTCCGAGGCCGTGCGCGGATTTCCGGCCGAGGTGGAGGCGCTCATTCACCAGACGTTGGCGCCCGATCCGGCCTCGCGCATGCAAAACGCCAAGGCGCTGGCGCGGGCGCTCCATCAGGCGCTCGTGAAGGAGGGGTTGGTGGTGACCGACGACGAGGTCGCGCGCTACTTGCTCCATAGCTTTCCCGAGCGGCTTCCGCGGAAGAAGAGCCGGCTGCTCACCGCCGCCGATGTGACCCACGTCTTTCGTCGCGATGCGGTGCTGCCGGTCGCCCCGAGCGCTTCGGGCGCTTCGGCCGCGGTGGCGCCGACACCGGCGGTGCCGTTTGCGCCGCCGTTCGTGTCGGGGGCCGTTCGTCTGCCGTCGGATACGATTCCCGACGATTTGCCGCCGCCGTTGCTCTTTCGGCCGAGCGAGAGTCCGAATTTGCCGGGCGCGTCGCCGGTGTCGCCTGTGCCTGAGGCGGCGCGGGTGTCGGCGGTGCCGGTGTCGCCTGTGCCTGGGGCGGCGCGGGTGTCGGCGGCGCCGGTGTCGCCTGTGCCTGGGGCGGCGCGGGTGTCGGCGGTGCCCGGGGCGCCGCGTACTTCGCAGGTGCCGGGGTCCGGTCGCGGGACGCAGGCGCCCGTGTTGATGCCGATTGGAATGCCGCCCCGGCCGCGGGGGCTCTTCGATACGGATTCGGGATCGCGCAGCCCCTGGATCGGGCCCGCGATTCTGTTCGTCGTGTTTGGGGTGGCCGTGGCCGTCATTGCGGTGCTGGTCGTGGTCATGGTGCGTCGGTCCAACGCGATCGACGCGCCGGTGGCTGCGCTGTCGGCTGCGGCGGCGCCGATGCCCCCGCCGGTTGCTGCGCCTTCGGCGGTGACACCGGTTCCGACCCCTTCGACGGTGACACCGGTTCCGACCCCCTCGACGGTGATTGCGGCTCCGACATCTGCCGCGACCCCCTCGACGGCGACACCGCTTCCGACCCTTCCGGCGGTGACGCCCCGTCCGCAATTGCCCGCGGCAACATCCGTCGCGTTGGCCGCACCATCGCCCGCACCGATCCCGTTGCCCCGACCCTCCGCAAGCGCAGCGGCGCCCCCCGCGCCAAAGGGACGGCTCACCGTCATCTGCGATCCCGCGTGCGATGACGTGCTCGATGGCAAATCGTCGCTGGGCCCGTCGCCCATCTACAAGCGCGCGACCTCGTTGGGGACGCACCGCCTGACCTTGAAGACCACGGACCCCAAAGCCGAAAAGGTCGTCGAGGTCGACGTGGTCGAAGGCGATGTCACCGTTGTGAAAGAGTCCTTGTTGCCGTAGGTCGCCGCGTTCAACCGTCGGCGGCGATCTCTTCGGCCAGCTTTTGCGTGTCCGGCGACCAGAGCGGGACGATCTCCTGCTCCCGCTCGCAGAGGTACTCGACGAACCAACGCTGCGTCCGTGCCAGATAGTAAATCTTGCCCGTTCCGCGCATCATGGAGCCGCACTCGGGGCACGAGTGCCGCAGGGTCCGCGCGCGTTCACTGAACGTGTGACGATCGAACGCTTCCGACGTAGTCGTTTTGTCCATCTCCAGGCTGTAACAAATGGGGCCGCCGGGCCATCTCCGCAAAGGGACCAGCCTTGACAGTCCTTCGTTTTATCTAATAAAACTTCGTTATAGTGGAGGACGACCGGATGCACGGCGTTGGCGGAAGGCTTTACGATAGGATGCCCGCTTGGCCGTGACCCCTCGAACGGATCCGCCCCGTGGTTTTCCGCACGACGGCGAAGTCGCTCATCCTGATGCGTCCCCGGATCTCACGCCGATCGTCGGGGCGAACTTGCGTCGGCTTCGCGTCAAACGCGGGCTCTCGCTCGAGCGCCTGGCCAAGCAATCGGGGGTGAGCCGCGCCATGTTGGGGCAGGTGGAGCTCGGGCAGAGCACGCCCACCATCAACGTCCTCTGGAAGATCTCCCTCGCGCTGGATGTGCCGTTCTCGGCGCTGCTCGGCGGGGCGGGGAGCACGCCGCGCGTGTCGCTCCTTCCGCTCGAGCGGGCGCGGATGCTCATGTCGCGCGATGGCGCCTTCCGATCGCGCGCGCTCTTTCCCTTCGACACGCGCCGCGCGGTCGAGTTCTACGAGCTACGCCTGACCGCGCACGGCGCCGAGCACGCCGATCCGCACCCTCCGGGCACGACGGAGAACTTGGTCGTGCAGGCCGGCGCGCTCAAGCTTACGGTCGACCGTGAGAGCTTCACCCTCGCCACCGGCGACGCCATCTACTTCGAGGCCGATCGGCCACACATTTACGAGAACCCGGGCGACGTCGAGACGGTCATGTACTTGGTGATGACGTACGCGCGCGACGCGAGGTGAGGAGATAGAGCGCTTCTCCGCCGTCCGCCGGTGCGATAGATTGCACCATGCACCATTTTCCGAAGAGCCCTTTCGCCGTTCCCTTCGACGGGAGCTTTCGTGTGAAGCGAACGCGCACCGCGCCGCCGAAAGGAGCGCCGGACAAGGCGGAGGCCGAGGAGCGCCTTACCGCGTGTGTCGAGGAGATCGCGCGCCTGCAGAAGAAGCTCTATGCGGACAACCGCTACTCGCTGCTCTGCGTGTTTCAGGCGATCGACGCGGCCGGCAAAGATGGAACGATCCGCGCGGTGCTCACGGGGACCAACCCCGCGGCCTGTCAAGTGGCGGCCTTCAAGTCGCCCTCCGACGAGGAGCTCGATCACGACTTCCTCTGGCGCATCGTTCGACGCTTGCCCGAGCGGGGACGCATCGGCGTGCTCAATCGGAGCCACTACGAAGAGGTGCTCACGGTGCGCGTGCACCCGGAGTATCTGGAGCGCCAGCGCCTGCCGCGCATGCCCGATCTCCCGAAGCTCTGGAGGGAGCGCCACGAGTCCATCCGCGACTTCGAGAAGCACCTCGCGCGCAACGGCACGGTGGTCTTGAAGTTTTGGCTCAACGTCTCGAAGAAAGAACAAAAACAACGGCTGCTCGCCCGCATCGACGATGCCTCCGCCAACTGGAAGTTCCAAGCCGCGGACATCGACGAGCGCCAGCACTGGTCGGAGTACATGCACACCTACGAGGACGTGCTGAACGAAACATCCCGCCCGTGGGCCCCATGGTATGCCATCCCCGCCGACGACAAGCCCTTCATGCGCTGGACCGTCGCCGACATCATCCGCCGCACCTTGAAGGGCCTCGATCTCGATTACCCGCAACTCGGTCGCGAGGAGCAAAAGACGCTGCTCGTTCTACGAAAGCGCCTCGAGGACGAGTGATCCGCACGCGCGGCGTACGATGTCGGGGAGATCACCCGCAACTCGGTCGCGAGGAACAAAAGACGCTGCTCGTTCTACGAAAGCGCCTCGAGGACGAGTGATCCGCACGCGCGGCGTACGATGTCGGGGAGATCAATCCGCAACTCGGTCGCGAGGAACAAAGACGCTGCTCGTTCTACGAAAGCGCCTCGAGGACGAGTGAGTTGCACGCGCGGCTTACGAGGCCGTCGAGAGAACCCGTACCGCGACCGTCGGGGGGCGGTGAGCTTCGAGGGGCTCGCCGCAAGGAGTCCGGCGTTGCCCGGCTCACCGCCCCCCGACGGTCGCGGTACGTAGGGAATCAGGCCTTGGAGGCGAGCTGCTTCTTCAACGCATCGATCGAGCCCGCGAGCTTCTCGAGCGTCTTCGCGCTTTGCTCGAGCGCCGATTTGGCCAGGCCCAGGCCGTAGGTTGCCCACTCGGTGCCGAGGTCGAAAATGAGATCGACCAAGGAGCTCGTTTCGCCTTTCTTGTTGGCGCTGGCGCTGCCTGCGGCCGGCTTCTCGGTGGAATCGGTGCTCGGGGTTTCGTTCGTGCTCATGACAACCTCTCCTTTTGCTGGGTTGTGTGGGTTGATGGAAATGCATGGCCCGCTGTTCGTAGAGCGAACGAGCAGAGCGGGATCGCGCGTGGCAAATTGCGAGCACGGGGCCGGCTCGCACTAAGGCTGGAAGCGAGTTCGAAGAGTCAGCGAGCGCCGGGGAGGCACTCGTCACAGACGAAGATGCGGGGCTTCTTCTTGCCGTTCGTGGGCTCGTCGGATAGGCCCAGGTTCGCGTGCGCGCCGGCGGCGAGATCGCGCTCGCATTTGGCGCAGGTGGCGTCTTGTGCGAGGGTGACGCGCTGGAAGGCGAAGATGTCCTTCAGGGGATCGAACTTGACGCGGGCTTTGAGGCGCTCGCGCTCGTGCTCGAGCTGCTTGGCCGCTTTGCGCAGCCGCGACTCCACGTTTTCGGTCGCCGCGTCGGCCACGTTCAACGCGTCTTCCAGGATGGTGCGCACCAGGTTCGAGACGGGAACCCGGAGGTTGTCCGCGAATCGTTTGAGCTCGCGCTCGAGCACCGCGGGCACCCGCGTGTGCAAGACGCGCTCTTTCTTCGGCTCCGAATCGCCGGCTTCGTGATCACCGTGGCTGTCGACTTCCATGCCGTCCCCCTTGTCCCGCTGGTCGTCATTTTGTGTCACGACGTGATACATAACCTGCGACGTATCACGCGTCAAGTCGCCGCCGCCGTTACGCCAGACGCGGCCGGCGTAAGCCGAACACGGCGGCCACTCGATCCCAGACTGCCCGAAGTCGGGCACTCGATCGAGCCAAGAACGACGGACGGCGCAGCGAGGACGGCGGAAGCAGCCCCGCGTGCCGAAGCCGTGGCGGCTCATGGTGGGCGGCATCGAGGAAAGCCTCGAGCGAAATGGCAAACGCCTGGGCGCACTCGCGGTGCGGAAAGTGCCCGCAGCCCGCGAACTGAACGACATAGAGCCCCTCCAGGTAGTCGAGCACGCCCGACGCGTGCTGCGAGGGCACGATCCAATCGCGATCGCCCCAAAAAACGATGGTCGGCGGCAGCTGGCGGAGCTCGTGGGCCCGGTCGAGAAAATGCCGCGTTTGGCCGCGCCAATCCATCACCCCGCGCGCGGTGCGCGAGAGGACGCGCGCGGAGCCCGGCTGCGCGTTCAACCACGCCAGGTTGGCGGCTTCGCCCGGATCGTGGATGTCGAAGTACTTGAGCACCACGCGGGTGCCGGGGCCCATGAAGGGCTGCCCAAACCGCTCGACCAAGCCCGACGACGCAAAAAAACGCAGTGGTAAGCCCACTTCGCGTCCGAGCCCGCCGCTGGCCACCAACGCGAGCCGGCCCACCTGCGAGCCGCACTCGAGCAAGAGCCGCTGCGCGATGCCGCCGCCAAAAGAGTGCCCCACCAAGTCGAACTCATCGAGGCCAAGGCTTCGGATCCACTTGGCCATCGTCTCGGCGTACCAGTCGAGATCGTAAGCCTCGGGCGGCCGGCCCGAGAAGCCGTGACCCGGCAAATCCGGCATGATGACCCGCCGGTTCTTCGCCAGGCGCGGGGCGACGCGGGACCAGGTGGTGTGGCAGTCCGAGAGCCCGTGCAACAGCACGAGCGGACGACCCCGGCCCATTTCGGCCCAATGGAGATCCATCACCCCCAAACGAGTGAAGGCGCGCCGAGGCGCCGCGGGACCGAGCATGGCGCTGCAACGTGATACAACGTGATACGCGTGTCAAGTGTGTATCACGTTGCGCTGCTCGGCTGGCTAGGCGCGATCCGCGCGCGGCGAAGGGCGCCGCGCGCGCGGTGAAGCGCTCCTCAAACCATCTTCACCAAGGGTACGTCGTGCCCTTTGGGGCATTTGACCTTCATGGTGGCTTCGGCCTCGGACAAGGCGACCTTGATGGTCGCCTTGCACGTCGGGCAGCGGATCTCCATCACCGGATCGTCCGGGTTCTTCGGCGGAGAGCCGCCCGAGCCGCCGCTCATTTCGTCTTGGAGTAGACCTGGACGGCGACTACTCCTGCGCCCTTGTTCGCACGCACATCCAGCTTGTAGGCCACGGGGAACGGCACCATGGGGCACGTCGGGTTCGGCGCGGCGCCGATGACGGCCTCGTTGCTCGTCGTCTTATCCTGTCCGGCGGACATCGTGTACATGGGCGGCAGAAGAAGGTTCAAGTTGAGATCCTTCACGCCCACGCCGATGGGCGATACGCCCACGATCGTGTAGCACTTGCCCGCCTGCATGTTGATGGTCATCGAGGTGCTCTGACCCTCGGCGAGTTGCGCGGTAAGGGGCGCGCCCTCGGCCTGCATGCCCGGCGCGTATTTGGCCGCGAGCGGCGCCATGAGCGCACCGACCAGCGCGGGATCGACGCCCGGCGCGGTGGGGGTGCCGCCGGTGGTGCCGGTCTGCCCCGGCGCGGGCTGCCCGGTCGGCTGGCCAGGTTGCGGCTGCGGGTAGCCCGGCTGCGGTTGCGGGTAACCGGGCTGCTGCGGGTAGCCCGGTTGCTGCTGCGGATAACCCGGCTGTTGTTGCGGGTAGCCCGGCTGCTGCTGCGGGTAACCCGGCTGTTGCTGCGGGTAGCCCGGCTGTTGCTGCGGGTAACCCGGCTGCCCCGGAGGCGGCTGGTTCACGCCGTATTGCGGCGGCGGCTGCTCGTCTTTCTTTTCGCAGCCCGCGACGGAGGCGAGACCCCCGACGAGGACGACGGCACACAGAAGCGCCCTACCAGAAGAGCGGAGCTTCGCGATGCGCGAAGACGGCAACGGCTGCAACAGCGAGAGAATAGGCTTCGTCATGGGTTGTCTCCGGAGAGGTTGTGCCCTTTCATAGGCTCAAACCGGCGATGAATGAAATGACATCGTACGACGTGGTCGTTGTGGGGGGTGGGATCGCGGGAGCTTTTCTCGCGCGGCAGCTCAAGCTCGAGCGGCCATCGACCTCGATTCTGGTGCTCGAACGAGCCGCCGAGATCGACAACCTCAAGGTCGGTGAATCGACCGTGGAGGTGGCTGCACATTACATGATCACCCGCCTGAATCTCGGCACGTATCTGTACCAGCATCAGCTCCCGAAAAATGGTCTCCGTTTCTTCTTCGACAACGAGAGCAAGTCCCTTCCTCTTTCACAGATGAGCGAAATCGGCTCGGATCATATGCCGCATTGGCCGAGTTTTCAGCTCGAACGTGCCTCCCTCGAGCGCGACTTGGTCGATTTGAATCGCGCGCTGGGGATCGACGTCCAACTCGGGGCGAAGGTGGTCGATGTCACCATCCGCGGCGGCGCCGGCTCGCATCAGGTAACGTACGAACAGAACGGCGCGCGCCACGAGGTGCGGTGCCGTTGGCTGTGCGATGCATCGGGGAGGCGGCACCTCGTTCAACGCCACCTCGGAAACAAGGTGCACAAAGAAGAGCGGCTCGCGACCGCCGCCGCGTGGGGGCGCTACCGAAATGTCGCGGGGTTGGACGCGGTCACCGATCCGAGCTGGCGCGCGCGGGTGCGATGGACCTCGCGCCACCTGTCGACGAACCACTTCATGTACGACGGCTATTGGATCTGGTTCATCCCGCTCGCGGGCGATCTCATGAGCGTCGGGGTCGTCTACGATACGCGCCGCATCGGCGACGGGCTGCGCACCCGCCCGGCGTTCGAAGCGTTCCTGCGCGAGCACCGCGCCGCGCGCGAGCTGCTGGAGGGAGCCATCGGCGAAGATTTCCAGGCATACGCGCATCTTCCGTACTGGTCGGACGTGTATTTTTCCGAGGACCGCTGGGCCATCACCGGGGAGGCGGGCGCCTTCACCGATCCATTCTACAGCCCCGGCTCCGACTTCATCGCCACCGCCAACGAGTTCATCGCCTCGATGATCGCGTCCGACGTCGAGGGCGACGATGCCGGCCTGCGCAAGAAGGTCGCGACGTACGACGCGTACTATCGATTCAAATACGAATCGACGATTCGGCTCTACATCGATCTTTATCCCATCTTCGGCAGCTACGACGTATTTCGCCTCAAGTACCTGCTCGACTTCAACAACTACTACAACTTGGTGGTGTGGCCCTTTCTGGCGGGGAAGATCCGCGACGTGGATTGGCTGCACGAGGAGCTTCGCTTCGCCGATCGCATCCTGCAGGCCCAGAGCTCCATGGCGCGGCAATTCGTGGCCATGGGGGAGCGGCTGCGCGCATCGGGCGCGTACTTCGCGCACAACCACGGCCTCTTCGCCAATGGGCTGTGCGGCGTGCGTCAGCTCGAGAACCGGCTCGGCCCGAGCCTGGACGAGGCGTTCCGGCGCGAGCAGGTGCAGCGAAACTACGGCAGCGTGTTCGGCGCGCTGCTCGAGCGCACCATGGGCGAGCCGGGCCTCGCGGAGCGCGACGTGGTGCTGCGCGAGCTCAATTTTCCCACCGTGGTCCTCTGCAAGGACATCGACGACGCGATGGTTCGAAGCGTGTTCGATCGGGTCGGGAAGCGGCTCGCGAAGGAGCTGCGGCAAGAGTTCGCCGGCGCGGCCATCGAGCGGGTGGAGGTTCGGGTCACCTCGGGCAACGGTGCGCCGCGCGTGCGGATCGAGGGGCCTCTCGATGCGGAGCTGCGCCGCGCGATCGAGGCGCGCGCGCTCGCGATGTGGAACGCGTGCACGTCAGCCGAATGACGCTTCGACCTTGGCGATGTCGGCTTGGGTGAGCTGCACGCCATCGGCACCCACGCAGTCGCGGATGGACTCGAGGCGCCGGCCGCCGGGGATGGGGAAGAAATGCGGGAACTTCGCCAGCATCCACGCGAGGACCAGGCGGTGCGGTGAGACGCCGAACCCTGCGGCCGTGCGGTCCAAGGAGCCCACGGTGCCCAAGGTGGGGGCGGCGCTCGATCCGCCGAAGGGCGAGTAGGGGAGGAACGCGATGCCGTGCTTTTCACAGTGGGCGACCACCCCGTTGGTCTCCGAGTCGCGCCGGGTGGGGCTGAATCGGTTCTGCACGCTCAAGACGGGCACGATGGCGCGCGCGGTCTCGATCTCCTTCACGCTGAAATTGGAGACGCCCACGTGCCGGATCTTTCCCTCGTCGCGCAGGCGGGCGAGGGCGCCCATGGTGTCGGCGAGCGGCACCTTGGGGTCGGGCGCGTGCAGCTGGTACACGTCGATCACGTCGCGTCCGAGGTCGCGCAAGCTCGCCTCGCACGCGGCGCGAAGGGCCTCGGGGCGTGCGTCGGAGGTCCATGCGCCTTTGGGCCGCCGCAGCCCACCCTTCGTGGCCACGACGATGCGCGAGCGATCGCCGCCCCACGATGCGAGGGCGCGCGCGATGATCCGCTCGTTGTGACCGATGTCGGAGTCGTCGACGCAGTAGACGTTGGCGGTGTCGATCAAGGTGACGCCGCTGTCGAGCACCAGGTGCAGCGCGCGAACCGCGTCCTCTTCGCGGGGGCGCCCTGCCAAGGACAGGTGCATCGCGCCAAAGCCGATTCGCGTTACGACGGGACCATCGGGGCCGAGTTGTCGAGTTTGCATGGCGAAGTCGCTCCCACGATAGAGAAAACTCTTGCTCGAGCAAGTACGGAAGCTACCTCCGAGCGCATGCTCGCGTTGGCGATCGGCGCGCTCGGCGAGGTGGCTCAATCGCCGTTGGTGCGATCGAGGCCGTCGCCCGCGGGTGCGCCGTCGGGGGGCGCGGCGAGGATGCCGCGTGCGCGCGGGGCATGCTGCCGTTGAACTTGCAACGTGATACCCCCGAGGCCCGAGGCGAGGTAGGGCATGAGCCCTGCCGCCATCTCGTTGCCCAGAAAGGCGGAGATGCCTTCATTGCCGAGAATTTCCTTTGCGAGCTCCGCCTCGGCTACGGTTCCAAAGGTTGCAACCACGACGAGGTCTTCCGCATCCATGGTCGATTTTCCTCTCGTTTCGGCATCACACATTCGCTCGGTCGGCGATGGGCGTGAGCGGTGAATGCCGTTGGATGCCGTACATGCGGGATGCGTTCCACATCGGCAACGGTCTCGCGGCAGCTCGTGAAAGAGTCGTGAAAGACTGCAGACGGGATGTAGACGAAGATACGCACGAATGATTGGCGTAGAGGATGCGTCCAATGGGGACGCGTCTGTTCCGAGGTTCACCGCTTCGCCCTGACGCAACGCGAAGCAGTTGCTTATCTGGAGGGTTTCTCATGGGTGATCATCACCGGGTTTCGAGTTTCGTTCGCTTCGTCGCCATGGCCATGGTTCCGGCCGGCATTCTTTTGGCACTGCCAAAGAGCGCGCATGCTGCAGCGGGGCTCGAAGCATGCGGCAACATCGACATCAGCGGGAACGCGAAGTGCGAGCTTGTCGCAAGGGGGCCCCAGTGCCAGGCGAAGTGCACGCCCGTGAGCTTCGAGGCGGCGTGCGCAGCCAAGCTCGAGGGCGGCTGCCGGGGCAGGTGCAATGTGGAAGCAGACGTCAGCTGCAAGGCCAGCTGCCAAGGAGGGTGCGAAGGGGACTGCAACGTCGATCCGGGCAAATTCGACTGCGCCGCCGAATGTCGGGGCACGTGCCAGGGCGACTGCAGCGGCAAGTGCTCGGGCTCGAACAACCGCGGCGAGTGCGAGGCCTCGTGCAAGGCAAGCTGCAGCGGAAGCTGCGATGCCAAGTGCCAGGTGACGGCGCCCTCGGCGACCTGCCAGGCGCGGTGCCAGGCGAGCTGCAACGGCAGCTGCCACGGAAAGGTCAACGCGGACTGCCAGATCCAGTGCCAGACCCCGCAGCTGTACGCATCGTGCAAAGCCGACCTTCAGGGCGGGTGCAATGTCAAGTGCACCGATGACAAGTTCGAGGGCGCCATCTTCTGCGACGGCCAATTCGTCGATGCCGGCAACAATCTGCGGGATTGCCTGGAGGCGATCAAAAATTTCCAGTTCAAGTTCCAGGCCCAAGCCCAAGGCAGCGCGAGCGCCTCGTGCGCCGCGGCACCGGGCGGCGCTCCCGTCTCGGGCGGGCTCCTGGTGATGGGGCTCGGCGCCGTGGGCATTGGAATGGCCCGCCGCCGTCGCCGTTCGTCGTGAGTCTCCACGACATGGGTGTCATACTGTGAA
Source organism: Sorangiineae bacterium MSr11954 (assembly GCA_037157815.1). NCBI lineage: Bacteria > Pseudomonadati > Myxococcota > Myxococcia > Myxococcales > Pendulisporaceae > Pendulispora > Pendulispora albinea. Next base: position 8,817,607 of record CP089984.1, on the reverse strand, counting down.
AGCGTGACAAAACGGACGTGGGCGGGGCTCCTGTGTTGCGCGTCGCTCGCCGTGTGCTGCGGTGAGCGCGTGCAGGGGCAGGGTGTGGCCCCGCCCCCGGCCGTATCGTCGAAGCCCCCGGTCTCCAAGCCGCCGAGCGAGGTCGATGTCCCGAAGCCGGTGACCGATCCGCGGCTCGCCGCGATCGATCATGCGGTCGATCGGGCGCTGATGGAGGGGCGGCTCCCCGGCTGCGTGGTGGTGGTGGGGCGGCGCGAGGGCGTGCTCTTTCGAAAGGCGTACGGCTTTCGTGCGTACGCGCCCGATCCCGAGGAGATGACCCTCGACACGGTGTTCGATCTGGCGTCGCTGACCAAGCCGGTGGCGACGGCGTCGAGCATCATGGTGCTGGTCGATCGCGGCCGGGTGGGGCTGGACGAGCCCGCCGCGCGCTATGTGCCGGAGTTTGGGCGCGCCGGAAAGGGCGCGATCACGTTGCGGCATCTGCTGACGCACGTCTCGGGTTTGCCCGTGGAGACGCCGGTGCGCGATTTTCAAGAAGGGCGCGAGGTGGCCCTGGGGCGCATCTACGATCTCGTGCCGCGCGCGGCGCCGGGGCAGGCGTTCGTCTACTCCGACGTGGGGTTTCTCGTTCTCGAGGAGGTGATCAAGCGGGTCACCGGGCAGGACGTGGCCGTGTTTGCGGCCGAGAACGTGTTTCGTCCGCTGGGCATGGTGGAGACCGGATTTTTGCCGGGGCCCGAGCTGCGCGCGCGCGCGGCGGTGACCGAGCAACGCGATGGCGTGTGGATGCGCGGGCAGGTGCACGATCCGCGTGCGTTTTACCTTGGCGGCGTGGCGGGGCACGCGGGGCTCTTTTCGACGGCCGAGGACCTGACGCGCTATGCGCGGGCGCTGCTGGCCGAAGGCGATACGGCCGCGTGGTCGGCGCGGACGCAGCTTGCGTTCCTGGCCCCGCACGACGTTCCAGGGGCGATTCGTGCGCTGGGGTGGGACGTGAGGAGCGCGTACTCCGGCAATCGCGGGGAGGGGTGGTCGCCGCGGGCCGTGGGGCACGGGGGGTATACGGGGACGGTGTTGTGGGTGGATCCGGAGCGGGATTGGTTCGTGATCGTGCTGTCGAATCGGGTGCATCCCGAGGGGCGGGGGAATGTCAATGCGCTGGCGGGGCGGATTGGGACGGTCGTGGCGCAGGCGTTGGAGTCGGGATCGGGGCTAGGGGGTGGCGTTGGGGGAAGAGGGGTTTGGGCGGGGATTGATGTGTTGAGGGCGGAGGGTTTTCGGAGGTTGAGGGGGGCGAAGGTTGGGTTGGTGACGAATGCGGCGGGGAGGGCGAGGGATGGGCGGACGACGGTGGAGTTGCTTGCGCAGGCCGAGGGGGTGAGGCTGGAGGCGCTTTTTTCGCCGGAGCATGGGATGGGCGGCGATCGGGAGGGGAGGATTGACGGCGGGAAGGACGCGAAGACGGGGTTGCCCGTCTACAGCCTCTACGGGCGCGGGGAGGAGGGGCTCGAGCCTTCGGCGGAGAGTCTCGCGTCGATCGATACGCTCGTCGTGGACCTGCAGGACGTGGGGGTGCGATTTTATACGTATGCGTCGACCTTGCGGCATGCGATGGCGGCGGCGGCGAGGCATCGGGTGCGCGTGGTCGTGTTGGATCGGCCGAACCCGATTGATGGGGTGGATGTCGCGGGGCCGGTGCTCACGCCGGTTCCAAAGAGCTTCGTGAATGAAAATGCGCTGCCCGTGCGCCATGGAATGACCCTCGGGGAGCTCTCGCTGCTCTTCAATGCAGAGCATCACATGGGGGCCCCGCTCGAGGTCGTCACCATGAAGGGCTGGCAGCGGGCCGACTATTTCGATCGAACGGGGCTCGCGTGGACGCCGCCCTCGCCAAACTTACGAACCGTGGCTCAGACGGTGCTCTATCCGGCGGTGGGGCTCCTCGAGTCGACCAATCTCTCTGTCGGCCGCGGCACCGACACGCCCTTCGAGATCCTCGGCGCCCCATGGATCGACGGACCAGCGCTCGCCTCGGCGCTTCGAGCGGCGGGCATCGCGGGCTTGACCTTTCGTCCCGTGAGCTTCACCCCGAAGACGGCCATTTATGCGGGACAGCGGTGCGGCGGCGTGCGGGTGACCGTCTCGAACCGCGCGGCCTTCGAGCCCGCGCGGGCGTGGCTCGGGATGGCCATGACGTTGCATACCTTGCATCCCAAGGAGTGGCATTTCGCGGATTTGGACAAGATGCTCGCCGACCGAACGATCCTCGAGGCCATGGAGGCGAAGCGATCGCCCGCCGAGATCGAGGCGCTCTGGGCGGCGGGGCTTCGGGCGTTCAAGGCGAAGCGCGAAAAGTACCTCCTTTACGGAAATGCAAGCACCCCGTAAGGCATTTCCAGGGGGCTGGTTGACATCTGAAACCGTGAAGATTACAGATGGGTCCACGAGGTCGTTGCCGTGTCGTCTGGAAGATTTGCCATCGCCACGCACGCCCTTGCCATGCTCTCTCAGCTTCAGGACGGCTATCCGAGTGAACACGTCGCTCAGAGCATCAACACGCACCCGGTGTTTCTTCGCCGGTTGATGAAGGTTCTCTGCGCAGCAGGTTTGGTCGAGGCGCGGGAAGGGTTTGGCGGGGGGTACCGCCTCGCGCGTCCCGCCGAACAGATCTTTCTCAGCGAGGTGTACGCGGCCACCGAGCCTTCGGGGGCCATTCCACCGAGCCCGAGCGAACCAAACGACACCTGCCGCATCGGCGGCGGGATGCGCGTTGCTTTTGCCGAAGCGGCCCGCGCCGCGAATGAAGCTTTACTTCAAGGTCTCGCCAAACAAACCGTCGCCGACATCGCCGCGCGAGCGAAGGCGGAAGCAGTCCAAAAGCGGCCACCATCCCTTTCAAAACCCCCGAAATCCAGGAGTCTCATCATGGCAAGCAGCAAGAACGTTCTCGAGGTCGGTGAGGGCAACTTCGACAGCGAAGTCCTCCAGTCCGATCTGCCGGTCCTCGTCGACTTCGGCGCCACGTGGTGCGGCCCGTGCAAAGCGATCGCGCCCATCGTGGCGAAGATCGCCGACGAGAATGTGGGCAAGTACAAGATCGTCGCGGTCGACATCGACGACTCGCCCAAGCTCGCGACCCAGTACGGCATCCGCGGCGTGCCCACGCTCTTGGTCTTCAAGGGCGGTGCGAAGACGCAATCGCACGTGGGCCTGACCAGCAAAGAAAACCTGCTCAAGCTCCTCGAGGCTTGAGCAAGCCCGCCGCAAAGAAGCTCTCCGAGTTGGGATTGGCCGCCGCGGCCCTCGATGCCGAGCTGGCTCGCTTCGAGGGCCTGGCCCAAACGGCTTTGCAGACCCCTCTCAACTCGGAAAAGAACATCGAGCGCGCGGCGCGCGCCACGATGGACGCGGCGGCCTGTCAAAATCGGGTGGCCGAGCGCGTTCAGTCGTTGGTCGCCGCCGTGGCCGGGGCGCGCGATCGGCAGCAAGCGACCGCGGAGCGGGTCCTCGCGCGCGCTCAAGAAATCCAGCGCCGCGGCGAAGAGGTCACGGCGCTGATGAAGCGCTTCGCCTTGCTCGGCGTGGAGGCGCACGACTTGGTGGGGCTGATCCAGAAGGTGCACGAGCCCGGCGCGGCCAAGGAAGACGTGCTCGCGCTCATCGCCGATATCGAAGCCAAGATGAGTACGGTCGTGTCCAATTCGGAAGAGGTGGCCAAGGCGGCCCTCTCCATCGAAATGTCGGACATCGCCCGGCAGGCGGACTCCATCCGCCAACAGCTGCATTCTGCAAAGAACCGACTCAAGCTTTTGGGCAAATCGCTTTAGTGTCCCGCGCCATTGCGGTGAGGAGCGGGAGGGCCGCTTTCGCGCCATTGCGGTGGGCGGGAGGCCGCTTTCGCGCCCTTGCGGTGAGGAGCGGAGGCCGCTTTCGCGTCCTTGCGGTGAGCGGGCAGCTTTCGCGTCCCGCGCCCTTGCGGTGAGGAGCGGAGGCCGCTTTCGCGTCCTTGCGGTGAGCGGGCAGCTTTCGCGTCCCGCGCCCTTGCGGTGAGGAGCGGAGGCAGCTTTCGCGTCCTTGCGGTGGGCGGGCAGCTTTCGCGTCCTTGCGGTGAGCGGGCAGCTTTCGCGTCCCGCGCCCTTCTTGCGGTGAAGGCGTGGGAGGCCGCTCTCGCGTCCGCGTCATTGCCGTGAGGAGCGGGAGGCCGTTCTCGCGTCCGCGTCAGTGCGGTGAGGAGCGGGAGGCCGTTCTCGCGTCCGCGTCAGTGCCGTGGGCGTTTCTCGTGTCCCGCGCCATTGTGGTAGCTCGCTTCAGCGTCCGCATCGTGTTCGGTGTTGGGCGTTGCGTCCTTGTTCCGTAGCGGGCGATGCCGGGCGCACGATCGCCACGGGTGTGTCGGAACAGCACGCTTGCAACGTTCGACGTGCGCTTCTGTGCACGTACACCCCGTGCCCGGGGGCGCGCTCTCCCACGATCCCGTGCGGAGAGGGCGAGGGGACGCCATGTACGGTGACCGTGCACGAGTGGGATCGTGTGGCATGAGCAATGCGAGACCGGGCGGTCATGAGACTCGCCAAACTTTTTCTCATCGGGATCGGCGTTGGGGCCGGCGTGACGTACTTCTGTGATTCACGGCAAGGTCATCGCCGTCGTGCCATGGCGCGCGACAAGGTGGTGCACTTCGCGTGTGAGGTGCGTGAGCAGGCGGATGCCGGTATGCGCGATCTCTCGCATCGCGTGCACGGGTTGATGAGTCAGGGGATGGGCTTTCTTCACACGCTCACCGCACGTCACCCGGTTTCGGACGACATCCTGCACGAGAGGGTTCGCTCGGCCATGGGCCGCGTGTGCAGCCATGCTCACGCCGTTCATGTGATGGTCGATCGCGGCTGCGTGGAGCTCACCGGCCTGGTGCTGAGCGAGGAGCACGCCCAGCTCGTTCGCCATGTCGCGCGCGTACCCGGCGTGGTCCTCGTGCGCGATTACCTCGAGCCCCACGCGCAGTCGGAGTCGATCCCCAACCTGCAAGGTCCGCCTCGAACGACCAAGCCAAAGGTGGCGCGCACCCTCTCGTCTCCGGCGGGCCGGCTGGTCTTGGGCTCGGCCGCGCTGCTCGCCCTCGGCGCATGGGCCCCGGCGCTCCTCATCCCCATGGGCACCATCCTCGGCATCGGCGTGGCCGCGCGCAACGAGGACCAAGCTCGGGCGCGGCGCGCTCGTAGCCTCGAGCGGCGTGGCTCGCGCCGGACGGCCCCCGCCGATGGCGGTCCGCGCACCACCAGCGCGTCGAGCCCGAGTCACTCGAGTCAGGAAAAGAGCGGAGCGACCAATGTCAAGGTGGTGACCAGCAGCGATCGCGAGCGCAGCGACGGGGCCCGTTCACAGAAGGCGCATCAAAACGGTCATCAAGTCGGGAGCCCGACGGGGCACGCCAGGCCGGTTCCGCCCAGGCCGCAGTAGCCGTTGGGGTTCTTGGCCAAGTACTGCTGGTGGTACTCCTCGGCGTAATAAAACTCCGGCGCCGGCGCGACTTCCGTGGTGATCGCGCCGTAGCCGCCGGCCGAGAGCACCTTTTGGTACGCGTCGCGTGAAGCTTCGGCCGCGCGGCGCTGCGCCTCGTCGAACCAATAGATGGCGGAGCGGTACTGGGTGCCGATGTCCCCGCCTTGGCGCATGCCCTGCGTGGGATCGTGGTTCTCCCAAAACGTCTTGAGCAGCGCGTCGTAGCTCACGGTGCTCGGGTCGAATACGACCAGCACGACCTCGGTGTGGCCGGTGAGGCCGGAGCACACTTCCTGGTAGGTGGCGTTGGGCGTAAAGCCCCCGGCGTAGCCGACCGCGGTGGAGTAGACGCTCCCTTCCGGCTTCAGCTGCCAGAATTTGCGCTCGGCGCCCCAGAAGCAGCCGAGGCCAAAGAGCGCCAGCTTGGTTCCATCGGGGAACGGCGGCACGATGCGGTTGCCATTGACGAAATGGTTCGAGGGAACCGGCATGCGCTCCGCGCGGCCGGGCAGGGCTCGTTCCGGAGAGGGTAGCTTGATCTTGTCGCTCATGTTCGTTTCCTCATCGGGGTTTCGTTCACTTGGCGCTGGCCCTCGCGTTCATTTGCTCGTGCGCGAGCTCGCCCAGCATGGCGATAGCCTCTTCCACGCGCGAGGACCACGGGATTCCACAGCTGATTCGAATGGCGTTGGTATAGCGCTGGCGCGCGGAAAAGATAGGCCCCGGCGCGATGGCCACGCCCCGCCGGAGCGCCTCGGCCTGCATGGCCAGCGCGTCGATCTCGCGCGGCATCTCCACCCAGAGCACGAAGCCGCCTTGCGGCGCCGAAATCGAGGTTCCACGCGGAAAGGCGAGCGCGATGGCCTCGCGGAAGTGCTGCACCTGCAGGCGCAGCTTGGTGCGCAACGAGCGCAAATGGCGGTCGTAGCCGCCGCCGGCCAGGTACTCGGCCACCGCGAGCTGCGGCAACGTGGGGGTGGCCACCGTTTGCGAGAACTGCATGCGCTCGATGAGCGCGCGGTAGCGCCCGGGGACGACCCAGCCGACCCGGTAGCCCGCGGCCAAGGTCTTGGAGACGGAGCTGCAGAGAAGGACGCGGCCGTCGCGGTCGAAGGCTTTGGCCGGGCGCGGTCGCGAGCCATCGAAGGACATGTCTCCATAGACGTCGTCTTCGATGAGCGGCACGTCGTGCTGCGCCAAGAGGCGAACCATGCGCTCCTTGGCCTCGTCCGACATGCGGCTGCCGAGCGGATTGTCGAAGTTGGGGATGGCGACACAGGCGCGGACGGGGGCCTTCTTGAGCACGTCCTTCAGCGCGTCGAGGTCCATGCCGCGATCGGGGTGCGTCGGGATCTCGATGACCCGCAGCCCGAGCTCTTCGAGCAGCTGCAGCACCCCGAAATACATGGGCGAGTGCACCACCACCGTGTCGCCCGGCTTGGTGAGCGCGCGAAAGCAAAGGTGCATGGCCTCGGTCGCGCCCACGGTGGTGACGAAGTCGTCTTCGTCGAGCGCCAGTCCCCAGGTGAGCGCCCTTCGCGCGAGCTGATGGCGCAAGGCCGAGGGGCCCGGCGGCGGCACGTAGTTGGAGCCGGATGCGTCGCGCGCGGCGATGGCCAAGGTGCGGTTCAAGGCGCGAATGGGGAGGAGCTCGGGCGCGAGCACCGCGGAACCCAAAGGCAGCACGCTCGGATCGCGCAGCGAGTACATGAGCGCAGCCACCCCCGTGGAGACGGAGACCCGCGCCGGAACGACCTTCAGGCGTGCTCGTCGATGGGGCGCGGGGGACTCGTAGCGGTCCGGTTTGCGGCGGACGAAGTGTCCCGATTTGGGCCGCGCTTCGACGAAGCCCTCTTTCTCGAGCGAGAGGTAAGCGGCGAGGACGGTCCCTACGCTGACCCGCCGATCGCGGCTGGTGCGACGCACGGACGGAAGCCGGTCCCCTGGACGCAGCGCGCCCTCTTCAATCAAGGATGAAATGTCGGCTGCAATACGCCGGTAAAGAAGGTCCGTACCTTGGTCGTCCACGCCCAGCACGTTAGCGCAGGGGGACGTTTATGCCAGCTTAACGCAAGCACAGATCGGTGGAGTATCACCGGAACAGACCTTGTCTGTACTTGTCGGAATCAAACGAACTGTGCCTGTGCTTTATGTTCTTTCGACCCTATAGCGGCGCAAACATGGCCTCGAGCACTCCACATTCGACCCACGATTTGTCCTCCTCGCCTGTCAAAGCCGAGTCTGCATGGCGCGGCGTTACGCCGCCGGTCGCCGTATGCCTCGGGCTTCTTTATTTCATTTGGGGTTCGACGTATTTGGCCATTCGCTACGTGGTCGAGGTGCTCCCGGCCATGCTGGCGAGCGGCGTTCGGTTCGTGATCGCGGGCTGTATTCTCTTTGTCTTCTTGCTATCGCGGAAGGCCCCGCTCCCGACGCGGCGCGAGTGGCTCGCGTCGGCCCCCGTCGGGGTGCTCATGTTCATGGTGGGCAATGGGTTCGTGGCCCTCTCGGAGAAGCACGTCTCCTCCAGCGCGGTCGCCGTTCTCATCGGCACCATGCCGCTCTTCTCGGCCCTCATCGCCTCGCAAATGGGGGAGCGCACCTCGCGGCGGCAGTGGGTCGGGCTCGGCTTTGGCTTTTTGGGCATCCTCGTCATGGGCGGCGGCGACTTGAGGGGCACCCCTGGCTCCTTGGCGTTGGTGCTGCTGGCGGCCGCGGGGTGGGCGCTCGGCACGAACTTGACGCGAAAGCTGCCTTTGCCAAAGGGCATGATGGCGTCCGCCACGCAGATGATCACCGGCGGCTTCTCGCTGCTCATCGCGGGCTCCGTGCTCGGCGAGCGCCTCCCCGAGCAGTCGCTGTCCGAGATCCCCGGCAAGGCCTTCTTCGCGCTCGCCTATCTGATCGTCGCCGGCTCGCTCATCGCGTTCTCGGCGTACATGTATCTTCTTCGCCATGCGCCCGCGTCCGTGGCGACGAGCTATGCGTACGTGAACCCCATGGTGGCCGTCGCCTTCGGCATCGTGATCGGCAACGAGCGGGTCGGTGTCTCGACGCCGATCGCCGCGCTCCTCGTGGTGGTGGGGGTCGCGTTCATCATGACCGGCAAGTCCGGGAAGGCGCCGGCCAAGGCAAGCTCGTAGCTGCTACACGGACCGGATCAGTCGATCCGGTTTTGTGCATCGACTTGTTACATCGAGTGACACACGGCGAGGATGTTTCACGCCTTCGTCGCGCGAAGCGTTGTTACACGCTGTAACAACGTTCTTTTGCATCGGATTGGCCTCGGGTGTGCAACTCTCGCCGGTCGCGATGACGGGGGGACGATGGCAACAATCGTCGTCGCACCAAGCGAGGAACGAATGAAACGAACGAATGAGACCGTGCGAGCTCGAAGCTCGGGGCCGTGCCATGCGCGCGCGGCCCTCGCGCCGGCGAGGACCTTCGTGGTAAGCGCGCTGACCGCCGTGGGGGTGCTCTCGGCGGCCAGGAGCAGCGCGGCGGCCGATCCGGTGGCGTGCAGCACCTTGACCGAAAATCCCATCGTCATCGAATCGGGCGACACGCAGGAGCCGCTCCTGAAGTCCCTGGGGCGAAAGCTGCGGGAGTTCACCGCTGCGCCCATGACGGTGATCTACAAGACGACCGGAACGTGCGCGGTGGCGACGGATCTGTATGGATCGAAGAAGATCCCGTCCGGCACGATCCTCAAGTACATGACCGCGGGCTCCGATGTGCCGCTCGAGTGCTCGGTCGACGCGGCAGGCGGTCTGCCCATCGATTTGGGCATCGGCGCCACATTCATCTCGAGCTGCAACCTGCAGAAGCCGGACACCGTCGGGCTGATCACGGGGCCCGTTCAGGGCTACGGATTTGCCGTCCCCAAGAACAGCCCGCAGGACGCGATCACGGCCGAGGAAGGCTACTTCGCGTTCGGCAACTTCGGGGCGCAAGGCAACGCGCAGCCCTGGGTCGACAAGGAGCAGCGGTTCGTTCGCGGGCCGACGAAGAGCACCGCGCTCACCCTGGCCGCGGCCATCGGGATCGCGCCGGTCACCAAGTTGATCGGGTGGGATCTCTCGGTGGACCCCACGGTGCGCGATTCATCGGCGGGGGTGCTCAATGCGCTCATCAGCACGCCCTCGCCGGAGAAGGCCATCGGCTTGCTCGGCACGGAAATCTTCGACGCCAACCGCGACAAGGTGAAGCTGCTCGCGTTCCGCGCGGCCAAGCAGCGCTATGCGTATTACCCCGACTCCACCCCCACCAGCTTCGATAAGCGCAACTTGCGCGATGGTCACTACTTCCCGTGGTCGCCCACCGTGTACATCGCCCCCGTCGCCCCGGGCGGGGATCCGGCGCAGCCGGTGCCGTCGAAGGCGGTGACCAAACGGTTCGTCGAGCTGGTGCTCGGCCACACGCCGGCCACCGATCTGGACGGCCTCTCCGTGGTGGTGAGCAAAGGCCTCGTCCCCAACTGCGCGATGAAGGTCACGCGACCCGCCGACGGCGCGCCCCTCTCGACCTTCGAGCACCCCGAGCCTTGCGGGTGTTATTACGAGGCCAAGGTCCCCAACGGTAGCACCAGCTGCAAGGCCTGCGACGGCAGCGACAACGCGTGCAACGGCGGCAAGTGCCGTCATGGCTATTGCGAGGCGAGGTAAGCGATGACGTTCATGAAGCGATTCTCCCTCCCCGCGCTCGCGCTCACCGCCGCCTTCGTCACGGTGCCGATGCTGCAACTTGGTTGCTCGAGCAACGATGGAGTCAAAGACGATCCGCAAACCACCCGCGACGGGGGCAGCAGCAGCCGTGGCGATGGTGGCAGCGGCGGCGGCGACTGCGTCACGAACCCGAAGACCTCGGAGGAGCTCCTCAACGCATGCACGGACGCCGTGAAGGTCGAGAAGCAGCCCAACTTGCCGCTCCTCGGCCCCAACGGCGAACGCCCCGCGTTGCCGTAAATACGATAGAACGTCGCGCCGTGCCGCTTCTGCAGCCTTCGTCGCGTTTTTCGATTCGAGTCCGCGCGCTGGGTCTCGTTTTGGCCGTCTCGATCGTTTTGCTCGTCTCGCCCGCCGCCGCGCAGGTGGCGGGCGCGCCGCCCACGGCTGGGTCTGCGGGGGCGCCGGCGACGGGTGCGCCTGCGGGGGCGAAGAACGAGATCGCCGTCTTTTCGATCCCCGTGCGCTTCTCGGGGTATACGCAGGCCGATTGGGTCGTCTTCCGGCAATCGTCGCAAGACGAGGTCAACGCCGCGACGGGCCTGCCGCTCAACGAGGATCGCTTCATCCTCAACGCCGCGCGCCTGCGGGCGAACGTCGATCACGGGCTGGTGACGGGGGTCGCCGAGATCGACGCGAACACCTTGAACGGCATGCAGGTCCGGCCCATCGACGCGGAGGTATCGCTCCGATGGCCGGCCCGCGAGGTGAAGCCGGGGGAGGCGTACTTCTCGGCCACCATCGGGTTGTTTCGCTCCCCCTTCGGGTTCGATACGCAGGAGGTGGCGCAGCGGCGGCCGTTTCTGGCCCGCAGCTCGTTCAGCGAAGCGCTGTTTCCCGGCTCGTACGATTTGGGGCTCGCGCTTCGCGGCGGGTATCGCTTCTTCAATTATTCGCTCGGGATCATGAACGGCGATCCCATCGCGGAGCGGGCATTTCCCGGGAGGGACCCCAATCAAAGCAAGGATTTGCTCTTTCGCGTGGGCGTGGAGTCGAACCGCGACTCCCATCTTCGCGTGGAGGCAGGCTTCTCCGGGTTGACGGGCGCCGGTCTTCACAAAGGGACACCGGCGACCAAAGACGTCTTCGTGTGGCGGGACTTCAACGAGGACGGCGTGGTCGATCCCACGGAGATTCAGGTGATCGCGGGGGCTCCGGCCACACCCTCCGAGCGCTTTACGCGGTTTGCCATCGGGGCCGATCTGCGGCTGAGCGCCGATATTCCGGTGCTCGGGGAGCTCATGGTGCGCGGCGAGATCGTGCGGGCGAAGAACTTGGACCGCGGTCTTCAAGCGGCCGATCCCGTGGTGGTGGGGCGGGATTTGCGCGAAGTGGGATATTACGTCGATATCGTACAAGAGGTGACGCCTTATGCGATGATCGGCGCGCGCTACGATCGGTACAATCCCGATTCGGACGCCAATGAGCAATCGGGGGTGCGCTTGGTGGCGCGGGACCCGAGCTCCTCCACGGTGTCGGTGATGGTGGCCGCGCGCTATTACAAGGGCACGACCCCGCGGGGGGCAGGGGCCGCGCGCGCGATCTACCCGGCGCGTTGCATCGTGCAGTACGACCATCGGACCAACGCGCTCGGCCGGGCCGCGTCGGGGGCGCCGACGACCTTGGCGGATGATTCGCTCACCGTGCGGGGGGAGGTGACGTTTTGATGCACCCCATTCGCGAGATGCGGTCTGTGCGTGCGGCGCGCGCGATGGTCATCGGCTTTGGGGTCGCGGTGGCCGTGGCGGCGGCGGGGTGCGAGACCACCGAGGCCGACAGCGGGCGCGACGCGCGGCTGCAGGTTGCCGGCGCGCAGTTTTACCGCGGGGCCATGCCCGAGGGGGAGCAAGGGGGACCCGCGGTGCTGGCGGTGTCGCTTCGGACGAACGCGATCCGTGCCGGCACGCGCGACAAGCCGTGCAACGGTGCGCTGGCGCGGGAGGCGACGGCGGCGGCCATCGCGCTCTCGGGCGATCTCGGCTACTGGATCGTACCGGCCGGCGCCCCCACGGCGGAGACGCCGGATCTGGCGTCGTTTCAGGCCACCCTGGCGTTCGCGCCCAACTTGGCCGACGGCACGTACCAGCTCATGGTGCGCGCGGTGGATGGCGCGGGGCGCTTTGGGCTGCCGATGTCGCGCGCGCTGTCAACGGTGAGCACGGACGAGGCCGTGCGCAACGCGGAGCTCGCGATTTCGCTTCGCTGGGATACGGAGGTCGATCTGGATTTGCACGTGGTCGATCCGCGCGGCGTGGAGATCTGGAAGCGCAACATCAACTCGTACGAGCGCCCGGCGCCGGGGGAGCCGATCGATCCGGAGGGGTGGAAGACGGGCGGCATCCTCGACTTCGACTCGAACGCGGCGTGCGTGATCGATGGGCGCCGCCGGGAGAACGTCTTCTGGAAGAGCGCCCCGCCCGAGGGCCACTACGTGGTCCGCGTCGATGCGTTCTCGCTTTGCAGCGAGAGCACGGCGCGCTTTCACGTCGACGTGCTCCGCCGCGGGGTTTCCATCGGCTCGGCGGAGGGAATGTCGACGGAGGTGGACGCGCGCTATCCGCACGATCGTGGCGCCGGGGTGCTCGCCCTGGAGTTCGATTTCGAACGCGACAAACGCGACTGAGACGCCCACCGAGACGCCACCGAGACGCCCCTGAAATGCAACGCGCGCGCCTTTTCGCTTCCCTTGCCGCAGCATGGCTCCCTTGGGCGTCCGTCGCGCAGGCGCAGGAGAAGGACGTGCAGGAGGTGCGGGTGCGGGCGGCGCCCCGGGCACCGCGCGATCCGGTGACCGCTACGGTGAGCGCGGACGAAGCGCGGCACGTGGCCGGGACGCAAGGGGACGTGGCGAAGGTGGTCGACAACCTGCCGGGGGTGGCGAGGCCGCCGCTGGGATCGGGGCAGCTCGTCGTGTGGGGCTCGGCGCCGTCCGATACGCGCACGTACATCGACGGCGTGGAGGTCCCGTCGCTGTACCATGGGAGCGGGCTGCGCTCCGTGATCAACTCGGACCTGGTCGCGAGCGTGGCGCTCTTGCCGGGCGGCTTCGGCGCCGACTACGGACGAACCTTGGGCGGCACCGTGCGGGTCGAGACGCGCGCCCTCCGCGACGAAGGGGTGCACGGCTACGCCGGCGCCGATACGTACGACGCCTCGGCCTTCGTGTCCGCCGCGCTCGGGTCCAAGGTGCGCGCCGGGGTCGCCGCGCGTTACAGCTACCTCGACGCGCTCTTGGCGGCGACGTCGGCGCGCGACATCGGCGACTATTTTCCCATCCCGCGCTACCGCGACTACCAGGCGCGGATCGCCATCGATCTGGCGCAGGGCGAGTCGCTCGACGTGACCTTGCTCGGCTCCCACGACGCGCTCGATCGCACCGTGGCCTCGGCCGATCCGGCCAAGACGCGCACCGAGCGCACCGAGGGCGGCTTTCATCGGGTGTACGCGCGCTGGAAGCGCACCACGCGCGAGGCCGAGGGCATCGAGGTCACGCCGTTCGTGGGCTACGACCAGACCGAGCTCACCACGTCGTTCGGCGGAAACCCCACGAAGCTCGACGTGGGCTCGATGCGCTACGGCATGCGCGCGTCGTACCGCGTGCGCTTCGGCCGCAAGGTCGTGGCCTCCACCGGCATCGACGCCTCGGGCACCGCCTCGCAAATCGTACGCCGAGGCTCGCTCACCCTCCCGCCGCGCGAGGGCGACATCGCCGTCTTTGGCGCACCGCCCAGCGACGACACCACGGCGGACGACTTTTCGACCCATGTGCTCGACGTCGCGCCGCACCTGTCGCTCGACGTGAAGCTCGGCGATCTGACGGTGACCCCCGGCGTGCGCGTGGAGACGTTCCTCATCGAGGGCGAACGCCTCCTGCCGACCTTCGGTCAAAAGCCCGACGTGGGCTTCTCTCGGGTCGAAACGGCCATCGATCCGCGCCTGTTGGTCCGCTACCAGCCCATGCCGCGTCTGACCTTCTTCGCCAGCGGCGGCGCCTACCATCAAGCGCCGGAGCCGGCCGACTTGAGCGCCATCTTCGGAACGCCGGCGCTGGGCCTCTCGCGCGCGCTCCACGCGAGCCTCGGCGAGCGCATCACCGTGCTCCCGGGGCTCACCGCGGAGGTGACGGGCTTCTACAAAACGATGAGCGACTTGGTGGTGCGCAGCCGCTCGGTCACGCCCAAGCTCGCGCAAGCCTTGGTGCAAGACGGCGAGGGCCGGAGCTACGGGCTGCAGCTCCTCGTTCGCCGCGAGCTGGGCCACGGCCTCTCCGGCTGGATCTCGTACACCATGAGCCGCAGCGAGCGGCGCATCGCGGAGCCCGCCGCGCGCTACCGCCTGTTCGACTTCGATCAACCGCACGTGCTGGTGGTGGCCCTCAGCCAGGAGCTCGGGCGGTGGGTGCTGGGCGCGCGCTTTCGCTATGCGTCGGGGGTGCCGCGCACCCCGGTGGTGGGGGCTTACTACGACGCGGTGAGCGATCGCTCGGACCCCGTCTTCGGGCTGCACAACGGCGCGCGGCTGCCGGCCTTTTACCAGCTCGATGCGCGGGTGGAGCGCAGCGTTCCCTTGGGCAAAGACGTGCTTCTCGCGCTCTCGCTCGACGTGCAGAACGTCACCTACCGCGAGAACGCCGAGGAGGTGGTCTACTCGCCGGATTTTCGGCAGCGCGGGTACATTCGAGGGCTGCCCACGGTGGCGGTGGTCGGGGCCAGGCTGGAGTTTTGACGATGAAGCGAGCGCTCTCCATCGCGGTGTATCGGGCAGGCGCGGCCTCGTTGGCCATGCGCTTCGCGCCGGCGTTCGTCGCGGGCCTCGCCCTGGCGCTCGCCGCGTGCAAGCCGGATTTGAACGACCGCGAGTCGCGCATCGAGGAGGCGCGCATCGTGGCCATCGTCGCCGAGCCGCCGGAGGCCAAGCCGGGGGTGCCCGTGACCTACAAGGCGGTGGTCGCCTCGCACGACGGGCCCCTCGACGGCGCCGACGTTCGGTGGGACGTGTGCGCCACGCCCAAGCTGCTCACGGAGAACGGCGCGGTGAGCCCCGAGTGCCTGCGCGATGGCGTGCGCCCCTTGGCCGAGCCACCGCCCGTCGGAACCACGGCCACCGGCGCGATCCTCTCCGATGCGTGCGCGCTCTTCGGCCCCGACGCGCCCCCGGGCTCCTTTCGCCCGCGCGATCCCGACAGCACCGGCGGCTACTACCAACCC
Organism: Sorangiineae bacterium MSr11954; assembly: GCA_037157815.1. NCBI lineage: Bacteria > Pseudomonadati > Myxococcota > Myxococcia > Myxococcales > Pendulisporaceae > Pendulispora > Pendulispora albinea. The sequence continues at coordinate 8,802,174 of CP089984.1, read as the reverse complement.
GTGCGCGCCACGTGGCGCTCGGCCACCGCGTTTGCGCGTGCGCGCGTCAGCTGCAACCTGGCCAACGCGCCGGCCGACGTCACCTTGGAGTTCAATCGCCGGTACGTGGCCAACGAGAACCCCCGGCTGGGGACCCTGACGGCGCGGGTCGATGGGGAGCTTCGTCCGCTCGATCGGCTCCCGGCAGGGCGCGGCATCGAGCTCGCGGTAGGCTGGGAGCCTCGCGACGCCGAGTCGTACGTCGCCTTGGATCCAACGACGAAATCGGTGGTTGTGCGCCGCGAGGCGATGCGCGTTTCATGGTATGCCACGGCAGGTTCCTTCGAGACCGATCGCACGGGACGCGCCGAGGGCGAGCTTGATACCTTTACGAACAATGTGTGGTTCAGCGGTACGGAGCCCGGGCTTGCCCGCCTCTGGGTGGTCTTGCGCGACAGCCGCGGCGGCTCGACGTATGCAGTCTACACGCTTTCGACGGTAAGCCCATGACCCAGAAGATCCCGCCGACCTCGCAAGCCGATCCTCAGGCCCACCTGCCCGACGCAGGCGAGCGCATTCTCTTGGTGGACGACGAGGTCGATCTGCAGAAGCTCTTCCTCTTCAATTTTCGGGAGGCGGGCTTCGATCCCGAGGCGGTGGGGACGGCCAAGGAAGCCTTCGAGGCCGCCGCGCGCCAGCGGCCATCGGTGGTGGTGCTCGACTTGATGCTCCCCGACGTGTCCGGAACCGAAGTGTGCCGGCGGATGCGGGCCGACCCTGCGCTCAGCGACGTGGGCATCTTGATGCTCACCGCGCGCGGCGACGAATACGACCGCATCCTGGGCTTCGAGGTGGGCGCGGACGACTATGTCGTCAAGCCGTTCAGCGTGCGCGAGCTGGTGCTTCGGGTGCGGGCCTTGGTGCGCCGGGTGAGCGAGCGCACGATCGCGCGCCGCGCGGCCGACACCGGGGAGCGTTTGCGATGGCGGGGGCTCGAGGTCGACACCGTTCGCCAGCGGGTCTATGTCGACGGCGCCGAGCTTTCGCTTCGCCCGCTCGAGTACAAGCTGATCGCCATTTTCCTCGAGAACGCCGAGCGCACGTTCACGCGCCGCGAGCTGCTCGAGGAGGTGTGGGGGACGAGCGGAAGCACCCCGTCCCGAACCGTCGACACCCACGTGCGGAGGCTCCGCGAGCGCCTCGGTGCCTACGGCGACGCGGTGGAGACGGTGCACAGCGTCGGTTACCGCCTGCGAAACGAGTAGACCATGTCCATCAGCTTCCGAACGAAGCTTCTCGCGAGCCACGTGGGGCTCGTGGCGGCCATCGTAGCCCTCTTGGTGCTCTTGCTCGACCGCTCCCTGGGCGCCGATCTGCAGCGGCGCCTCGATCAGCGGCTGGAACAGCAGGCGCGCGGCGCCGCGCAGTGGGGCGTGGGCGAGCGAAGGCACCCGGAGAAGATCGCCTCGCGCCTCGCCTCGTTGATCGGCGCCGACGTGACCCTCTTCGACCGCGATGGAAAGGTCCTCGGCGATTCGCGCACCGAGGGGGAGGCGAGCCAAGAGCCCTTGGCCCCCGAGGTCCGCGCCGCGCTCCAAGGTGCGATCGGCCGCGCCACCCGCGCCGCCCCCGACACGCACGATGAAATGCACTACGTGGCGGTGGCCGCGCCCGACGGCTGGATCGTGCGCCTGGCCGCGCCCCTCTCCGACATCAACGCGACCATCGCCACCACGCGCGATCAGCTGCTGGCCGCCGCCATCGTCGCGGCGGTGGTCGCGTTGGGCCTCGGCTTTCTCGCCTCCCGCGTGGCCGCAGGTCCCCTCCGCGCCATGACGGCGGCGGCCAAAAAGATCTCCGACGGCGACTTCGACGTGAGCGTGCGCTCGAGCGCGCCGGATGAATTCGGCGTCTTGGCGCGCTCGCTCTCGTCCTTGGCGTCGCAGCTGAAAGCGCGCATCGGGGAGCTCACGGCCGAGCGCACGCACGTGCGACAGCTCCTCGTGGTGGGCCGCCAATTCATGGCCGACGCCTCGCACGAGCTTCGCACCCCCGTCATGGCCATCCAGGGCTACTCCGAAACGTTGCTCGCAGGAGGCGCCGACAGCAGCACCTCGCGCCAATTCCTGGAGACGATCCATCGCCACGCCGACCGCCTCGGTCGTCTGGTCGAAGACATGCTGCGCCTCTCGGCCTTGGAGGTGCGTCCTGCCGAGGAGGCCATCGTCGAGCGCGTCGACGTGGGCGGCGTGGCCTCCGCCGTCGTGGAGACCCTGCAAGCCCGCGCCGATGCGCACGATGTCACCCTTCGTCTGGATGTGAACGAGGGCATCGAAATCGGCGGCGATCCCTTGGCGCTCGAGCAAGTGCTGGAGAACCTAGTCGACAACGCCATCAAGTACGGCCGCCGCGCGGGCACCATCGCCATCCGCGCGCGAACCGAGCCGCGCACCCAGCCGAACCGGGTCGAGGTGGAGGTCGAGGACGACGGCCCGGGCATCGACGCGAAGCACGTACCGCGCTTGTTCGACCGCTTCTACCGCGTCGATCCCGAGCGCTCGCGCGAAAAGGGCGGCGCGGGGTTGGGGCTCGCGATCACGAAGCAGCTGGTCGAATCGATGCACGGCAGCATCCGTGTCGACAGCGAGGTGGGGCGCGGCTCGCGGTTCATTCTGGAGTTCCCTCGCTTCGAGTGAACAGCGCGCCGCCGTGCTGCAGAGCCGTTGACGTATGCCGTGAGTCGAAGGACGACGTCGACCATGTCGAATGGGGTGGCGCCTTCGTCGAGAGAGAGTCAACCGCTAGCACTACTCAGTCAATTTATGGTGGAGCGAACAGGCGCACCGGAGCGCTGCATCGCGGGCAAGGCGTAGTGAGGCACTGCAGGAGACGCTTCCGAATCGAAGGGAGCGTCGCCGGCCGGTGCGGGTCCTCGCTACGCCGAAGCTTTATTTTCGCGGAGGCGTTCCTGTTGAAGAAACGCGAAGCTCACGAGAGTGAGAAGTGCGTGGTGATGAAGGCCACGCCAGGAGCGACCCTCGAAGTGGTCGAGCCCGAGCTCCTCTTTTAGCTGCTGGTGGCCTTGCTCGATCACCTTGACGCAAACCACCAAATCGTCCTGACAGAGGGATAGCGTGCTCGATCGTGAGCTTGTCGCCGGTAACGACGACGCGCTCAAGAAGAAGACGGACGATCCTTTGGCGCTCGGTGAAGTCGAGCTTGTCGAATCCCTTGCGGAGTGTCGAGGCGAAGGCCGCGAGGTCATCGGCGATGCGTGTAACGCGGGTGGAGTCCATCTGCTGACCAATCAAGTCCTCGCCTCGGAGGCTGACGGAGTCCATGGCACTGTCGAGTCTCTCGCGTCGGGACTTCAGTTGCTCGACGCTGATCGCTCCTCGTTGGTATGCGTCGATCAATCGCTCGACTTGGAGTTCGAGTTGTCGTCTCGCTCCTTCCAGGCGCGCGAGCTCCTTGGCAACGCTCGACGCGGCTTGACGACTTGTTCGCCATAGTTCGAGTTCGCGTTGGAGCATTGCGGGGCTCTGCACCCAAGATCGAATCGCGTCCCACACAACACCGTCGAGTTCCTCTGCGCGCACGCGCTTGGCGGTGCACTTGCTCATTCGCCCGGTGTCGACAGGATCGCGGCGAGCACATTCATAGTAAAAATACTCGTAGCGCTTGCACACGCTCGACTGGTGCCCACACGCCATCTTCCAACCGCACTCACCGCACGTGACGAGAGCCCGCAGCAAGTAGTCATGCTGCACGTTGCGTGGCGCCCAGATTTTGTTCTTCGCCAGCCGTGTCCGCACGCACTCTTGATCCTTTTCGGTAACGAGCGAAGGAATCGAAACGTGTAGCCATTGCGCCCGCGGGCGGATGACGTGCGAGCTCTTCGCGTTCTTACGATATCCACCAGGACGACGCGGACGCTTTGGCTCTGCGGGTTCGCGTTTGCCGTACGTCGCCATGCCCGTGTACGCAGCGTTGGTCAGGATGACGTGCACGCTGCCTGCGACCCAGATCTTGGCGCGGCGCGGCTTGATGCCGAGCGCGTTCAATCGTTTGGCGACTTGCCGTGCACTCAGCCCTTCGTCGAGCACCCATCGATACATCGCACGGACATTCTGCGCCTCGACCTCGTCGATCACAATGCTTCCACCGGGCACGGCCTTCGTCCTGACGATCGCGTATCCGTACGGCGGTATTCCAAAAGGAAGCATTCGACCTTCGCGCACTTTGTGCATTCGTCCTCGCCGCGTACGTTCCAGGATCTTGGCACGCTCGTACTCGGCGATCACGCCTTGCATCTGGACAAGCAGTCGATCCTCCGCACGCTCGCCGACAGGATGTTCAACGAAGTGTACGCGCACCCCACGCTTGGTGAGCTCTTCGAGGATGACCTGCTGATGGACGTAACTTCGCGCGAGCCGATCAGGACAATATATGTAAATTACATCTATCAATCCATCTGCCGCGGCGTCGCGAAGTGCATCGAACGCGGGGCGGTCCAAACGCGACCCGCTGAATCCTTCATCGACATAGCGCCGATCCGGCGCGATGCTCACGCCACCAGCGGCGCACGCGCGTTCGATCGCTTCGACTTGCGAGCCGATCGTTTTCTCTTGCTCCTGGCGCGCCGTTGAAACGCGCGCGTACAGCGCCGCTCGGTTCTTCATGCATCACGCTCCTCGAGAACGCCGACGCTCGTGGGGATGAGGAGCCTCGACCTCTCGTTGTTGTCCGTTTGCATTGCGCGGGCGGCGGCCTCTCGGACGATCACGAGCTTCACCACCTGCCCGAGTCGTTCCAAACCGTCGGATTGCGGTCTCGCGCGTAACTCGACCTTCCATTTTCGCTTCGCCATCGCCGATGGCCTCCCCGCGCGAGGGAGCCCCATCACGACTCGCGCCGCAGGGCAAGTTTTCGGCTACGCCGCGATGTCGCGATCGACGAACCAGCTTGAAAACTCGTCGCTCCAGCGCGAAGCGGACCAAGATTTTACGGTTTGCGTCTGGGCTTCCTCGCACGACCAGCGCGCTTTGATCGCGCCCACGACTTTCCGAAGCGATGCGTCGGTTGGATGGTTCGTTAGGTAGTACTTCTTTTCGCCGTTCGCTCGTTCTTCACAGACGAGCCAGGCCTCCGTGCCGGGCAAACGGCATCCGACGCCGGTTCGCTTGCCGTCTGCGATGGCGACGCGACAACGAGCGAAGCGGGCACTCATCGGTCTGCCTGTCGTCGTTGTTCGCCAGGTGACTTTCTTGAATCCTTTATCACCGAGGGCCTGAATCATCTCCGAGGCGGCATCGACGGGGTGGCTCGGAATCGGATGTTTCTGATTTCCGATGCGAGCTGGCATCTTGGTTTTCACGTTGGCCGGATAGACCTGTTGAGTCGACTGTACTCCGAGTGCCCAGAGCAGCCCTTCGCTCGAAAGCGCCTCGCGAAACTCTGTGCAGTGGCCGTAACCGGCGTCGGCCAGCACCGTCCCGAACCGAACGCCCGCTTTCCGAAGGCGTCTCACTTCGTCGATCGCGATCCTCCACTTCTCGCGAAAGACGACGTTGTCCGGGATGCCCACTTTCGCGCGTCGCTCCGGGTCGGCAGCCCAATCCATCGGAACGTAGAGCTGCAAGGACAGCGGAAGGGGAACGATGTCGTTGGCCAACGTCACGGACACCAAGCACTGACAGTTCGCCTGTTTTCCGAGCGCTCCGCAGTACTGATGTGCGACGCCAACCGATTCGCTTCCCTTCTTTGGGAGTGCGGTGTCGTCGATGATCAAGAACGCATCGTCCGCACCAAGTAATGCATCCGCCTTCTCCCACAGCACTTCTTCGACCGCCGCGGCGTCCCAAGCAGACTCGCTTACGAAGTGACGCAACTCCTGCTCGTGACCAGGCGCAACTCGCTCTGCCAGCGGCTCGATACTCTTCCGCTCGCCGGGCAGCAGTAGCCCTCGCAGGTAGAGCGGTGCCCAATACCTGCGTTTCTTCGTCCGCCACGCCGCGAGAAAGGGCTCGAGGAACCGATCGAAGCGCTGCTCCCAACCTGTCGAAGACACGGCCCACAATGGAGCAGAGCGGCCGCCGAATGGAAAGTAAAAAGTGACCGAGTAGTGCTAGGGCCAATGCCATTCATTTAACCCGAACCCGTACCCGAGGCTCCGGGGAGAGAAGATCGGGAAGGGGAACGTGTACGAGAGCGAGAGAAATCCTAAGTGAACAGCATTGCCGTTAGGGCTGTCGACCATGTCGAATGGGGTGGCGCCTTCGTCGAGAGAGAGAATCAACCGCTAGGGCGCAAGGAGCGCTAGGAAAAAGAGCGAAGCTGCGCGCGCGATTGTCTAATCGGTATTGGGTAGTATGGGTTGCGTTTGTGTAATTATAATTCGATATGTCGAAGGGAAATACGTGGACCCTCGGGTTCTTCCTTGCCGATGAACGCGCCACGACTGCGCACCTGCTCGGTGTGGGCTTGATTCTCGTATCGGTTGGGGGGGGAGGGAGCTGGAAGGGCGATCTCCCTTGCGTTCGTCTTACCAAGTGGTAAGCGTATCTCAATCGAATGGTAAATCGTCTCGAGACGGAGGATGACGTGCGATCGCGGGTGCTCGCGGCTGCGACGCGGTTGTTTGCCAATCGAGGCTTCGATGGAACGTCGGTGCAGCTGATCGCGGACGAGGTGGGGGTCACCAAGCCTGCGGTGCTGCATCACTTTTCATCGAAGGAGGAGCTCCGGCGCGCCGTGGTGGGCAATATGCTCGATCACTGGCAGAAGACGTTGCCGAACCTCTTGCTTGCGGCCACAGCGGGCGATGACCGGTTCGAGCGGGTGATCGGGGAGCTGCGCCGGTTTTTTGCGGCCGATCCGGATCGGGCGCGGCTGGTCGCGCGTGAGATGCTCGATCGACCGGCCGAGGTGCGCGCGCTGCTCAAGAATGCCGTGCGCCCTTGGCTTGCGGCCGTCTCGGGGTATATCGAGCGGGGTAAAGCGAGCGGGGAGACGTCGCCCGAGGTCGATGCGGAAGCGTATGTGATTCACATTCTTCTTTTGGTCATCGGCGCGAGCGCATCCGAGAGCGTCGCCATGGCGGTGCTGGACGCCAAAAATGCGAAGGAGACGAAAGACGCGAAGGACGGCAAAGACGGGAAAGAGTCGAAGGATGCGAAGGAGGCGCGCGCGCGCTACGAACGGGAGCTCCTGCGCATTGCACGGAGCAGTTTGGGCATCGGGCGGCCCCGGGCCGGGGTGAAACGATGAGCAATTTCTTCAAGGACAACGACGATCTCGCCTTCTATTACGACAAAGGTATCGATTGGGCCCCGCTCGTCGAGGTCACCGAATACGGCTACCGCACCGAAGGGGGATTCAAAGCCGAGGGCGAAGCCATGGCGTTCTACCGCGAGGTGGCCGAAATGGTCGGCGATCTCGCGGCCAACGACATCGCGACGCGAGCGGCCGCCATCGATCGCGAGGAGGTGCGCTTGCAACATGGCGAGGTGGTCGCAGGCCCCGCCATGGCCGCCATTTTCGAACGGATCCGCGCCATGGATCTGCACCGGCTTTGCCTTCCGCGCGAGCTCGGAGGGCTCAACGCGCCCCTCCTCACCTACTTCGTCAACATCGAGCTGATCGCGCGGGCCGATGTGTCGGTCATGGCCCACCACTCGTTTCACGGCGGGATGGCGCTGGCGATGCTCGCCTATTCGCTCAGCGAAGGCTCGACCAGCTTCGACCCCGAGCGCGCGCGCATCCTCCGCACCCGCTTCGCCGATGAAATCGACGAGGTCGCGCGGGGGGATGCGTGGGGGAGCATGGATATCACCGAGCCCAACGCGGGGAGCGACATGGCCGCGCTGCGGGCGGTGGCCGAGCAAGACGCGAGCGGGCGCTGGTTCGTCAGCGGGCAAAAGATTTTCATCACCTCCGGGCACGGCAAGTACCACTTCGTCATCGCTCGGACCGAAAGCGCGCCAAGCGCCGGTGCGCCGGGCGCGAGCGACGATCCGCTGGCCGGCCTGGGCGGGCTCTCCATGTTTCTCGTCAAAGCGTACGAGGACCGGCCCGATGGTACGCGCCACCGGTACGTGACCATCGACCGGGTCGAGGAGAAGCTCGGGCAACATGGCTCGGTGACCGCGTCGCTCCTGTTCGAGCGGGCGCCGGCCGAGCTCATTGGCCAGCGCGGCGAAGGCTTCAAGTGCATGCTCCTGCTCATGAACAACGCGCGGCTCGGCGTGGGGTTCGAGAGCATCGGCCTTTGCGAGGCCGCCTACCGCATGGCCAAGGCCTACGCGGAGGAGCGCCGCTCGATGGGCAAGCCCGTGGCGCGCCACGAGATGATCGCCGACTACCTCGACGAGATGCGCACCGATATCCAAGGCCTGCGCGCCCTGGCCATGTACGGCGCGTTTCACGAGGAGATGTCGCAGAAGCTGCGCTTTCTCGACAAGGTGGGCGAGGGGATCGCGAGGCCCGAGGAGACCGAGCGCATTCAGCGCCATTTGCCCATGCACGTCGCGAGCTCACGCCGGGTGACGCCGCTCTTGAAGTACCTCGCGGCCGAAAAGGCGGTGGAGATGGCGCGTCGCGCGATGCAGATCCACGGCGGCGCCGGCTACACGCGCGACTACGGCGCGGAGAAGCTCCTGCGCGACGCGATGGTGATGCCCATCTACGAGGGCACCAGCCAGATCCAGGCGCTGATGGCGATGAAGGACCAGCTCTTGGCGCTCGTTCGAAGGCCCCACGCCTTCCTCGCGCGGCTGGCGCGGGCCAGATGGCAGCGCACGTCGGCGCGCGATCCGCTGGCGCGGCGCGTGGCCGGCATCGAGCTGCTCGCCCTCCGCAGTCTGCAGCACCTGGCCGCGCGCACGGCGGTGGACAAGCTTCGTTCGCTGCCCGACCAGCTGCGTGGCAACTCGGGCGGCTCGAGCAGCTTGCGCCGCGCCCTGGGCGGATGGAACCCCAAGCGCGATTTTGCGCGGGCCATGCTCCACGCGGAGCGCGTCACCCGCATCCTGGCCGACGAGGCCATCTGCGACGTCCTCCTCGAGCAAGCCCGAAAGTTCCCCGAGCGGCGCGAGCTCCTCGAGCGCTACCTGGAGCGCGCCGAGCTGCGCTGCCACGCCCTTCATCGCGAGATCACCACCACCGGCGATCGCATTTTGCAAAACCTCGCCGCGAGCGATGCGCCCCGGCCCGAGCGCAAGAGCGATTCGGACGCCACGCCCTCCAACCCCTCAACCACCCGGCGCGCGCGGGATGCCGCGCTGGCAGCCGCGGAGTAATCCCGTGACCATTCCCAGCAAATATCTCCTCTCGCAAGGCCCGGCGCTTCGGGCCGTCGGGCGCGCGGCGGTGGGAGCGCTCGTGCGCACCGCGCAGCGTCCGGCCGCGCTCCCCGGCGCATGGATCGAAGAAGAGCTGCCCCCGCGCAGCGAAGAGCTGGTGCGCGCGTACGTGCGCCACGTCGGCGGCGATCCCGCGCACTACCGCGGGCGGCTCCCGCCGCATTTTGCGCCGCAGTGGGCCTTCGACGTGGTGGGCCGCGTGCTCGCGCAAGCGGGGTATCCGCTCACGCGCGTCATCAACGCCGGTTTCCGCCTGGAGAACCGCGCGCCCCTCGCGCTGGGTGAGCCGCTGTTCGTCAAAGCGCGGCTCGAGTCGGTGGACGACGACGGCCGCCGCGCCAAGCTGGTGGCGCGGGTCATCACCGGAACGCGGCAAGCCTCCGACGCGCTGGTGGCCGAGTGGCGCACCCACGTTCCGCTTCCGTCTCGTCATGGCGCCGTGACCAACGGCCACGAGGCGCCAAAAGCCGCGCCGCGGCCCCCGGTCACCGTGCCGCTGTCGTCGCGCGAGATCGCCTATTTTCGGCTGAAGAAGGACGCGGGGCTCGACTTTGCGAAGCTGACGGGCGACATCAACCCGATCCACTGGGTCGCGCCCCTCGCGCGCGCGGCCGGGTTTCGTTCGTGTATTCTGCACGGGTTTTCCACCTTCGCGCGCGCGTACGAAGCGCTGGTGCGCAACGTCTTTTCGGGCAACGCGGGCGCCATCCGCGCCATGGAGGCGCGCTTCACGCGCCCGCTCGTTTTGCCGGCGCAGGTCGGTGTGTACCTGGCGGACGGCGACGGGTTCGACCGCCGCGGGATCTTCGTGGGCGATGCGCCGGGCGCGGGGGCGTACCTCGAGGGGGAGTTCGAGTCGCGTGGGGCCGAGGCATGAGGCGGAGGAGAGACGATCATGGATGACTGGTTGGTCGAAGTCGGTCAGAACAAGCAAGCGCGCACGGTGATTCGCTCGTTGGGCCTCCCGGTCCCGGTGCCGGAGAAGCTCGTGCGCGACAAAGGCCCCTGGGTCGCCGATCCCTTGCGCGATCGCGCGGTGGTCATCGGCGCCACCCGCGACGCGGCCCTCGTCTCCGAGATCGCCGGCTCGCTCACCGCCGCCGGCGCCGAGCCCTACGTGGAGGGCACGACCCTGCAGCAGGCCGCGTTTCGTGCGTCGGGCGAGGCCTTCGGGCGCCCGCCCCGCAAGGCCGCGGAGCTCACCGAGTCCACGCGCGTTCACGCGTTGGTCTTCGACGCCTCGGGCATCGGCGGCCCGCTGGAGCTCCGGCACGTCTACGACTTCTTCCACGCGTACATCGATCGGCTCGCCCGCTCGGGCCGCGTCGTGGTGATCGGCCGCGCCGATCCCGGCGCCTCGCCCGAGCGCGCCCTGGTGGCCACCGCGCTCGAGGGGTTCGTCCGCAGCCTCGCCAAAGAGGTGGGGCGAAAAGGCGCCACCGCGAACCTGGTGCGGGTGGAGCCCGACGCGGACGCGCGCCTCGATGCGGTCTTGCGCTTCGTCCTCTCGCCGCGCTCGGCCTTCATCACCGCGCAGCCGATCACGGTGGGCAAGCGCTCCCGCGTCGACGTCGAGCCGCTGTTCGTGCGGCCGCTCGACGGCAAGATCGCGCTGGTCACCGGCGCCGCGCGCGGCATCGGCGAGGCCACCGCGCGGGCGCTCGCGCAAGAAGGCGCGCACGTCGTTTGCTTGGATCGACCCGCCGACGACGCGGCCACCGGCAAGCTCGCGCGCGACATCGGCGGCACCCCGCTGCTCTTCGACGTGACCGATCCGCAGGCGCCGCGCGGCATCGCCGAGGCGCTGAAGAAGCTGGGCGGCGTCCACGTGGTGGTCCACAACGCGGGCATCACCCGCGACAAAACCCTGGCGCGCATGAAGCCGGAGCTCTGGGAGCAGACCATCGACGTGAACCTCGCCTCGGTGCTCGCCATCACGCAGGCGCTGGAGCCCTCGCTCGGCGCCGGCGGCCGCATCGTGTGCCTCTCGTCCATCGCCGGCATCGCGGGCAACGTGGGGCAGACGAACTACGCCGCGTCCAAGGCGGGCATCATCGGCTATGTGCGCGCGCTCGCCGCCAAGCTCGCCGATCGCGGGGTCACGGTGAACGCGGTGGCGCCCGGGTTCATCGAGACGCGCATGACCGCGGCCATCCCCTTCGTGGTCCGCGAGGGCGGCCGCCGTATGAGCGCGCTCGGCCAGGGCGGGCTCCCCATCGACGTGGCGCAGGCCATCCTCTTTCTCTCGAGCCCGGGCGCCCAAGGCATCACGGGCTCCGTGCTGCGCGTATGCGGCGGATCTCTCATTGGTGCATGAGCGGCGCAAGACCCGCACGAACACGAGGACACAAATGACGAGCAATCTTCAAAAAGGACGTCGGGCCGTGGTGGTGGCGGGGGCGCGCACACCGTTCGTCAAAGCATTCTCCGAGTACACCGAGCTCGACGCGATCGCCCTCGGGGTGCTGGCGACGCGCGCGCTCCTGAAGAACACCGAGCTCCCGTACCGCGAGGTCGAGGGCATCGTATGGGGCGGCGTCATCCTCCCCAGCGGCGCGCCCAACGTGGGCCGCGAGATCGCGCTCGATCTCCGGCTCGACCCCGGCTGCGAAGCGTACACGGTGACGCGCGCGTGCGCCTCCGGGCTGCAAGCGGTCACCTCGGGCGCGGCGGCCATCGAGCGCGGCGAGGCAGATGTCCTCATATGCGGCGGCGCCGACTCGACCAGCAACGCCGAGGTGAAGCTCCCGCAAAAGCTGGTGCACGCTTTTGCGCCGCTCGCGCTGGGCAGGCCCACCCCCGCCGACTACCTGGCCGCGGCGCCCAAGCTCCTGCCGGTCACCGACCTCATTCCGCGCCAGCCCAAGGTGGCCGAGCGCTCCACTGGCGAGGTGATGGGCGAATCGGCCGAGCGCATGGCGCGCCGCAACGAGATCACCCGCGAGGCGCAAGATGCCTTTGCCCTCAAGTCGCACCAGCGCGCCGCGGCCGCCATCGCCTCCGGGCGCTTCGAGGACGAGGTCTTCCCCGTGCAAACCTCGGGCGGCAAATGGGTGCACACCGATGGCCTCGTCCGCGCCGATTCCACACTTGAAAAACTGTCGAAGCTTCGCCCGGCCTTCGCGCGCGAGGGCACCCTCACCGCCGGCAACTCCAGCGCCCTCACCGACGGCGCCGCCGCCGTGCTCTTGATGAGTGAGGAGAAGGCGCGCGCGCTCGGCTACCGCCCGCTCGCCGCCTTCAAGTCATGGGCCTACACGGGGGTCGATCCCTCCGATCAGCTGCTGATGGGGCCCGCGCTGGCCATGCCGAAAGCGCTGGCGCGCGCGGGCTTGCGCCTCGGGGACATCGACTTCGTCGACATGCACGAGGCCTTTGCGGCCCAGGTGCTCAGCGTGCTGAAGATGCTCGGCAGCACCTCGTTCGCCAAGAGCCGCCTCGGTCGTGACGAAGCCGTGGGCGAAGTCGATCCCGACCGCCTCAATGTGCACGGCGGCTCGATTGCCCTTGGCCACCCCTTCGGCGCCACCGGGGCCCGCATGGTGACCACCATGGCCAACGAGCTCGCTCGAACCGGAAAGCAGACCGCCCTTCTAGGCATCTGCGCCGCCGGCGGCCTGGGCGCGGCCGCCGTCCTCGAGCGCGTCGACTAAGTCGCGGATCAATCCAGACGGCTGATCGGCGTGACCACGACGCTGGTGGCCGAGCGCTGGGTCTTACCGTGGTAGACGGCCTCGATGTTGTTGCCGTCGGGGTCGAGCACGAAGGCGGCGTAGTAGCCGGGGTGGTAGTCCCGCTCGCCGGGGGGGCCGTTGTCGCGCCCCCCCGCGGCCAGGGCGGCTTGGTAAAAGCGGTTCACCGTTTCGCGATCTTGCGCTTGCAGCGCCAGGTGCACCCGTCCCGTCGGTTCACCGTCGTCGTCGACGAAGAGCTCGTCGGCAAAAAAGCCGTGCTCACTTTGCCCCGATAGCTCCCTGCCGAGCGCACGGAGAACCGCATCGTAGAAGCGGCGGCTCGCCTCCAGGTTGCGGACGCGTAAGTGAACGTGATCGAGCAACCTGCCTAGATGATATTGCATGATTGGGCTCCTCCTCGTGTGGGTCGCCGTGACAAGGGCAGGGGCTGCGCGCCTAATCGTGGCAGAGTGTGCAAATTCGGTTGTACCCTAATTTTTGGCCCTGGGGCCGTGTCCGGAAAAAAAGAGGCTGATGCGAGGTTCGCTGCCGCGCAGGTCGCGCAGGTCGCCCTCGGTCGTGTCGCGGATGGCGCCTCGGCACGCGCTTCGCTAACGGAGCTGCCGTCAGGACTCCTCCTGACCAACAGGCTCAACCGAGATTTACAGTTGGTGGCACGGCGAGGCCGTTCTTCGAGCGGCTGTCTTCGTTCACCGAAGGAGGAGACAATGAAGAAGTGCTCCGAGCTCATGAAGACGGACGTCGAGTGCTGCGACGGGGGTGCTCTCGTCGAAGCAGTCGCCGAGCAAATGCGTTCGAAGAATATCGGCTTCGTACCGGTGTGTGATGAGAAAGGGGTGGTTATCGGAACACTCACCGATCGCGATTTGGCCATTCGTGTGCTCGCCGAACATCGTTCCCCGGCGCAAACAAAGGCCAAAGACGTGATGAGCACCGACGTCGTTTCGTGCAAAGCGGACGACGAGTTGCTCAAGGCCGAGGAATTGATGAGCAAGCACAAGAAATCGCGCATCGTCTGTGTCGATGATCGAAAGCGCCCCGTCGGCGTCATCAGTCTTTCCGATCTAGCCCAGCAAGAGACAGGCGGAAAAGCTTCCGCCATTCTGCGCTCGGTATCGCAGCGGGAAGCGCGGGCTTAGCAGAGACGATTCGAGCCCGAGCCCGAGCGCGGGTGGAAACCCCAGCACGGGTACGTGCACATGACCCGTACCCGTACCCGTGCATGGCGCTGGGTTCGGGCTCGCGCTCGACGTATCGTTGGCGCATCCTGCGCCGGACTTGCTGAAACGACCGTTCGTGCTATTATGGCCATGTGAGCAAAGGCGAGGACACCCGCAACGAAATCATCGGCCGTGCTTACTCCATCGCCACCGAGGTGGGGCTCGAAGGGCTGACCTTGGGCGTTCTCGCGGAGCGAACGCACCTCTCGAAGAGCGGGCTCTTTGCGCACTTCAAGTCGAAAGAGGCGCTGCAGCTCGAGGTGCTCGAGCGGGCCATCGGCCTCTTCGTCAAGGACGTGGTGCTGCCGGCGCTCACCAAGCCACGCGGCGAGCCGAGGGTGAAGACGCTCTTCGACCGGTACCTGGTGTGGATCCGCGGGAGCGAGCAGCGCGATCGCAAAGGCGGCTGCTTCTTCATGTCCCTCGCGCACGAATACGACGATCGCCCTGGCCCGCTGCGCGATCGTTTGGTGCAGTCGCAGCGCGATTGGTACGGCACCCTGGCGCGCGCCGCGCGTCTCGCCGTCAAAGAGGGCCACTTCCGAACGGATTTGGACGATACGCAGTTCGCCTACGAGTGCATCGGCATCGGCATGGCGTTCGAGCAGGCCTACAAGCTGCTGGCCGATCCCACGGCCGAGAAGCGGGCGCGCACCGCCTTCGAGGGCCTGCTCGCGCGCAGCCGCCGCGCGCGCAAATGAACTGCAAATGAGAGGATGCGCGGGCTGGTTCTCCGCAAGAGCCAACCCTACGAAAGGTACAGGAGAACGAGCATGGCATACGCTTTCCATATAAATAGCACGAACGATCGTGCTAAAAAATCTCTGGCCCCGCCCTGGTTTCGCAACGGTTTTCGCCTGGTGGGCGCCATGGTGCCCGATGCGGCGGCGAGCATGGGGCACCACCTCTTCTTCACCCCGAGGGGCGCGCGCCTTCGCGATGACGAGCGCGCGGTGCTGGCGCAAGGGGAGCGGTTTTCGTTCGACGTCGACGGCTCGAACGTGATCGCGCGCACATGGGGCGAGGGGCCGACGGTGATTCTGGCGCATGGGTGGGGAGGCCACTCGGGGCAGATGACATCGCTCGTGCAAGCGGTGGTGGCGGCGGGCTACCGCGCCGTGGCCATCGACTTTCCCGGGCACGGCGAGTCGGAGGGGCGCCTCTCGTCCATCGTGCACTTTGCGCGGGCGCTGGAGCGCGGGGCGGCGTTATTCAGCCCGATTCATGGCGTGATCGCGCACTCGTTGGGCGCGGCGGCCACCACCTTCGCCATGACCCGCACCTTGCGCCCCACGCGGGTGGCGTTCTTTGCACCGGCCACGGAGTTCGAGCCGATGTGGGCGCAGTTCCGTGAGGACGTGGGCGTCTCCGATGTGGTCTGGCAAAAGATGCAGAAGAAGGCCGAAGGATGGCTCAATGTGAGCATGCGCCAGGTGTTCGCCCTGGAGCACGCGCCCCGCATGACCGCGCCGCTCTTGGTCCTGCACGACGTGGCCGATCGGCAAGTCGGCTTCGAACAAGGCGAAAAGATGGCCCAAACATGGCCCAACGCGGCGCTGGTGCGCACCGAGCAGCTGGGCCACATCCGCATTTTGCACGACCCACGCGCCATCGCGGCGGCCGTGGATTTTCTCGAACGGTAGCGGGAGCGGGAGCGGATCAGCCCGCGTTGGGGCAGGGGACGGCGGCGGCGGCGCGGCCGGTGACCGCCACATAGACCCGGACATAGGTCCCGTGCGCATAGGCGCCGGTCACCTCGATGCGATCGACGTCGCCTTTGAAGCACGCGCGCGGTCCGCCGAAGGTCAAGTCCGAGGAGAGCTTGCTGCGCACGGTGCGCAGGCGCTCGCCGATGTCGAGCCGCAGGGCGGCGCGCGCTTGATCGCGGATTTTGGCCACATCGGCCATGGCTTTGAGCGACAGAAAGAAGTTCGACGTCTCGATGGTCGGCTCGAGATCGGGCATGCGCAGCTCGTTGTCGACGACGGAAAGGTGTCCGCTCAAGAAGATGTCGCCGTTGATGTCGGTGTCGATGCCCGCAGCATGCACGGGGCCGGCGATGTGCATCTTGAGCACGAGCATCCCCTGCGACTCGTAGAGCTCGGGCTTCTCCAGATACAGCTTGGGATAGTCCGTCGAGAAGAAGTACTTCCCATCGGTAAAGGTGACCGACATGGCGCGGGTCAGCTCCTCGTAGCTGGCGGCGACGGGAACGGTGACCGTGAACGGGCCGGGGGTGATGGTGGCCACATTTGCCAGCGGCGGCAGCGGCAGGCTCTCCTCGGGGTTGGCACAGGGCAGGGTGACCGAGGGGGCCACGATCAGCGCCAGATCTTTCTCGACCCCGTCGGCGATCACGGTGGGGCCTGCTTCCACGCCCAAAACCTTGAGCATGGCGCACCCTTTTGCCTCACCTATCGGGATATCGAGCGGGCGTGCCACACGTGCGTAGGCTTCGGCCAAGGTCGGCTTGAGATCGTATTCGAACTCTTGCAGCTTCTGATGCACCTGCGCCCGGATCGCTTCGAACACGCCGCCGACGGAGTCGGCCACGCGGAGCCTTCGGTCGCTGGACGTGACCTTCACGTCGATGGACTGAAGCTTCACCTTGTAGTCGGTGTTGACCACCGGCTCGGCCGCCACCTTCAAGTCGATGGGAAAATCCAGGGAGCTCACGCGAACGTCGACCTTGGCATCGACCCGGGTGTCGAGCACCAGGCGGCCTTGTGAAAAGCCGACGGCCAGCGGCGAGCGGCTCCACGCGTACCTCCGGGTGGTGCCGGCCAGCTGAAAATCGCCATCGCCCGTTCGGGGCACCGTTTCATCCAAGGACGAACGCAGCGCCGCCGAGGTGACCGACACATGCGTGACGATGCGCGAGGGCGCCGGATCGGCCACCGGGGTCGCGGGCGACGCCGCCGGCCGCGGTGGATACACGGCACCAAAACGAGCGCAGCCGGGGAGGGCGGCTGCCGCGGCCGCGGAGAACGCCGAGACGAAGAGTGCCACTTTAAGAGGCGAGGGATGCTGCACGACGACGATTTTCCTTTCCGTACCGCGCGCCCGTCGCCGCCGTCCACGGGCGGATGGCTGGACGGATGGAGCGCGGAGCGCGGTCTTGCGACGAGGGCGAATAAGACGACTGAAGCGGAGTCTATACGTGGTTCGGTCTGGCGTGAATCGGTCGAGGTCTCCCGAGGGTTTGGCGTAGAGTAAGCAGTTCGCGGTTCCGTAGAACGCTTGCGGAGGTCGGCCGATTGCGGCGCCCTCCCCGAAAGACAGAGGTGCATCATGATCGGAGTCGGCCAACGCTTTCCGGATTTTCGCCTCGAAAACCAAGACAAAAAGGAGCTGGGGCTCAGCGATTACCGAGGGAAATGGCTCGTTTTGTACGTCTACCCCAAGGACGACACCCCCGGCTGCACGGTCCAGGGCAAGTCGTTCACCGCGACCAAGAGCGAGTTCGATAAGAACGGCATCGTGGTGGTCGGCGTGAGCGCAGACGACGCCGAGTCGCACAAGAGCTTCTGCGACAAGTATTCCTTTACAATCGATCTCTTGGCCGATCCCGAGGCCAAGCTGCTCACCGCCGCCGGGGTGGGGCAGAGCGACTACAAAGGGACCCTCTATTGGGACCGCACCACCTTCGTCATCGACCCCACGGGCGTGGTGCGAAAGGTGTATACCAAGGTGAATCCTCAAGGGCACGAGCAGGTGCTCCTCGAGGACGTCGTGAAGCTCAAGACCTCGCAGAACTAGTCCACTCCACCTCCACGTCCACCCAAGAAAACCGGAAAAATCTCGATGCGCGAGCTCTCGGGACGAACGTTTCTGGTGACGGGGGCCAGCGCAGGAATCGGCCGCGCCACCGTCTTCGGGCTGGCGGCGCGCGGGGCGAGCGTGGTGCTCGCGTCGCGCTCCGAGGCCAAGACGCGGCCGATTCTGGAGGAGATCCGGCGTCAGTACACCGACGCCGACGTGGAGTTCCTCCCCATCGACTTGGGCGATCTGGCCTCGGTGAAGCGGGCGGCCGACACGTTCCTCGCGTCGCCGCGGCCGCTCGATGTCCTCATCAACAACGCCGGGGTGGCCGGGGCGCGCGGGCTCTCGCGCGACGGCTTCGAAATCGCCTTCGCCACCAACCATCTGGGGCCGTTCTTCTTCACGCAGCTCCTCCTACCCAAGCTGCAGGCGGCGCCTCGAGCTCGCATCGTGAACGTGGCCTCGAGGGCCCACTTTCGGACCAAAGAGGTCGACTGGGGCTCGATTTCGCGACCGGTCAAGCGGATCGACAGCTTTCGCCAATACAGCTTCACCAAGCTGCTCAACATCTTGCACGCGCAGGAGCTGGCGAAGCGGCTGGCCGATACACGGGTGACCACGTACTCGCTTCACCCCGGGGTGGTGGCGTCCGAGCTATGGCGCGAGGTCCCTCGGCCCATCGCGTCGATCATGAAGCTGTTCTTCATTTCGAACGAGGAAGGGGCGAAGACCACCCTCTATTGCGCGACCGCGCCGGAGCTCTCGGGCACCTCGGGTCGTTATTACGACGCGTGCAAAGAGGCGCGCGTGAGCCGGCTCGCCCGCGACGAGGCGTTGGCGAAGGAGCTCTTCGAACGGAGCGAAGAGGCGATACGGAACGCGCTGCCGGGCTACGCGCTCGCGTCGTGATCTCGGAGGCGTGAGCTCGGGGCGTGAATCAGGCGGCGGGCGCGCGGGCCACTTCGGCGATGAGCGCGCGGGCGGTGGCGGCGCCGCAGAACTTCATGATCTGGAGCGGCGTTCCGCAGCGCGCCGCTTCTTTCTTCGCCGTCTGCACGGCGTTGTGGCTGTTCACGCCCGTGACCAGCACCACCAAGTTCGCCCGCCGCACCAGGGCCGCGAGGCGCGTGCCGGCGTTGCCTTGCATATGGCCCGCGTGCACGTCGACATCGACGCCGAGCTCTTCGCCCGACGCGCGGAGCGAGCGTTCGACGCGCTCGACGCCGCCTACGAACACGATCCTAGGTCTCTTGATCATCGTCGTCATCGTCTTGCTCCACGAGGTGCGCGCGCGTCCGAGCGCGGCGTTGTGACGTAGCGTTCGCCCGAATCGCATACGAGGGTTACAATCAGCTTTCCGGCCATGCGCTCTTGGGCGGCGAGGGCCAGCGCGGCGGTGATGGAAGCTCCCGAAGAGACGCCCGCGAGGATCCCCTCCTCGAGCGCCAAGCGATGCGCGTTGGCAAAAGCATCGTCATCGGACACGGTGACGACTTCGTCGATGAGGTCGCGGCGCAAGAGCGGCGGGACGAAGCCCGCGCCGATGCCTTGAATCGCGTGCTTGCCGGCGACCCCGCCCGACAAAACCGGCGAGCCGGCGGGCTCCACGGCCACCAGCCGGATGTCGCGCTTCTTGGCGCGAAGCCCGAGGCCCACCCCGGTGATGGTGCCCCCCGTGCCGACGCCGGCCACGAACGCGGCCACCTTGCCGTAGGTGTCCTCCCAGATCTCGGCCGCGGTGGTGCGGCGATGGATCTCGGGGTTGGCCGGCGAAACGAACTGATCGATCAGCACGGCGCCCGGGGTGGACTGGACGATCTCCTTGGCGCGCTCGCGTGCGCCGTGCATATCGCCGCCGGGGGTCACCACCACGTCGGTGCCCAGGTAGAGGAGGAGGGCGATGCGCTCGTTCGCCCAATCGCTGGGGATGGTGAGCCGCAGCTTGTAGCCTCGGGACGCGGCGATGTGCGCCATGGCGATGCCCGTGTTGCTGCTGGTGGGGGCGACGATGGTGCTCCCGGGCACCAGCTGCCCGCGCTGCTCGAGGTCGTCGATGAGGGCGGCGGCGACCCGGTCCTTGACGCTTCCACTGGGGTTCTTCGACTCGAGCTTGATGGCGATGCGGCCGGGGAGTCCCTGGCCCAGCCTCCGCAGCTCGATGAGGGGCGTGTGGCCGATGGCCTCCGTGACGGCCCCGCGCAAACGCTGCGGCTGCTCCTCTGCTGCTTTTTCGACCGGTTTGACTAGAACAGGGGCGACGACCGGGGCCATGGTGGATCTCCTCCAGCACGGGCCCGGAGGGACGCCCGTCTGTTTCAGTGGATGCGTGTCCACTTTAACGAAATTTCCATCTTTGGCAAGACCTGGCGGTGGGCGCACCCCGCGAGGGGGCGCCGGACATGGGAGGCTCACGATGATCCAAAGATGGCCGGCCGAAGTGTCGGAGACGTTTCCGTCAGGCTAACCTCACGATTCATGAGCGCCTGGCTGATTAAAAGCGAACCTTCCGTCTATCCCTTCTCGCAGCTCGTATCGGACAAGAAGACCGTGTGGGACGGGGTCCGCAACTTCGAAGCACGCAACAACCTCCGCAAAATGCGTAAAGGCGATCTTTGCCTATTCTATCACTCGAACGAGGGCAAAGCCGTCGTCGGCATCGCGAAGGTGGCCAAAGAGGCCTATCCCGATCCCTCGAGCGAAGAGGGCGAAGACTGGAGCGTCGTCGAAGTCTCCCCCGTCAAGTCGCTGACCGAGCCCGTGACCCTCGAGCACATCAAGTCACACCCCCAATTGTCGCAGATGGCCCTCGTCCGCCGCTCCCGCCTCTCCGTCGTCCCCGTCACGGACGCGGAGTTTCGGACGGTGCTGTCGGAGGGGAAGACGAAGCTGTAGGGGGGCTGCTGGCGGTCATACGGAGAAAACCGTAGGATGAGAGCATGGGCGACGAACGCATCAACCTGGCCGATCCCGACTTCGAGCCGGCCGACGAGCCGCTGCGGGGGTTGGATGCATCGGGCCTTTAGCGGGGTTCGGGAAGCGAATGAGCAGAGCTCGAGGCGGCTTCACGAGGAGATCGCGCGCTCGCGAGGAGAGCTCGTGCGCTCGTTCGAGCAGCCAGATGAACCGCACCGGAAAGCGTGACCTTTGAATCCCGTGCTCCTCATCGTTGCGGGTCCAAATGGGTCGGGAAAGACCACCGTGACCGTGCGGTTGAAACAGGAGCGGTGGAGTGAGGATGTCGTCGATTCGAATCCAGATGACATCGCACGCGAACGACTCGGCGATTGGAATTCCGAAGATGCAGTCCGAAGGGCCGCCGATTGGACCCAGGCACGCCGGGAGACGCTCTGCGCTCGCACGCAAGATGGCCTCCTGCGGAAAATCTACGGTGAGCTCCCGGCCTGGGTTGCCGCTGCGGTCGAACCCTTACCTCGCCATCCCGACTTCATCGACGCGCGCACTCCCTAGCGCGCGAATCCAAGCAGCATGGGTCACCCACAGTACGAGCACTACCTCCGCACCTCGCGGTTCGAATCCCTCGACGGCCTCCGGTGCCTCAGCATTCTGCCCGTCATCTGGCACCACAGCACACCGCGACCTTTACCCGGAATTCTCGGACGAGGTCCGTTTGGTGTCGATTTGTTCTTTTCGATCAGCGGATTTCTCATTACGACGCTGCTCTTGCGCGAACGACGAACACCCGTGTCGTCGCGCGAGCACGAAGCGCCGGCGTCGTTGGAAACGCGCGGATACGGCGGCCATTTCGCTGGCGAAGCGCGCGGCATTTCGCTGAAGAACTTCTACCTCCGCCGCACCCTGCGAATCTTTCCACTCTATTACGCGGTGCTCGCGCTCTATGCCCTTCGCGGCTGGCTCTTTTTGCCCGACTCGCCTCTGCGCGACCATTTCTTTCGAAGCTTACCGTTCTATGCCACCTATACGCCCAATTGGTTCGTCGACTTCGATGTACCGCATCCGGTCATTTTCGGATTTTCGTGGTCGCTCGCGGTCGAGGAGCAATTTTATCTGGTGTGGCCTTGGGTCGTCGCGAAGAGCCGCGGTCTTCGCGCGCCGGTGGTGTTCATGCTCGCCGCCGTTGCGCTGGATTTCTTCGCCGAGCATGGCTTTTTGGCACCCATCGTCGATGAGGCAGGCTCAACGCATCGCGTTTTGGTGGGGATTGCGACCCCCATTTGCTTGGGCGCGCTCGTGGCGTGTGCGCTTCATGCGCGGACCAGCTTCGCGATCGCCCGGATGGTCCTCGGCCGGCGCGGCAGCGCGCCCATTTTGCTGGCCGCCTTGGCCGTGCTCCTCGCCGTCTCGGGCACACCGCTCGTCTCCATTCATATCGTCATGGCTTTGCTCGTCGCGGCGGTGTGCATCCGCAGCGATCATGGGTTGGCTAGGCTCTTGAACGCTCCGCTCCTTCGCCTGGTGGGGGTGGTCAGTTATGGGATGTACCTGTTTCATGTTTCGGCCATCACAGGGGCCAAGTGGCTATTGCCGGTGGAATGGTGCACCGCGCCGATGGTGTTTTTTACGGCTACCTGCGTCACGTTTTTCGCCGCTTGGGCTTCATATCGATTCTTCGAGACGCCATTTCTTTCCTTGAAGAACCGGTTTCGTTCGTGAAATCGTTTTTCTTCATTAACTTCGAATCCAGGAGGCGCCCATGGTGCGATCACTCTTGCTCCTCGCCGCACTTGCGCTCACATCGTGTGCGGCGAATCCGTCCCAACCCGCATCTCCTCAACTCAACGCGGCCACCGTGCAATCGGCCATCGTGGCCACCGGCGGCCGCATCGTCGATCTCTCGTATCCGTATGACAACGCCACCCTCTATTGGCCGACCGACACCGCCGGCTTCGTGCTCGAAAAGACCCACTGGGGTAAAACGGACGGCGGCTATTTCTATGCCTCGGCCAAAATGTGCACGGCCGAACATGGCGGAACGCACATCGATGCGCCCATTCACTTTGCCGAAGGGCGCCCCACCCTCGATAAGATTGCCCTCGATCGTCTGATTGCCCCCGCCGTGGTGATCGACATCTCCAAGGCCGCCGCCTCGAACCCCGACGCGCTGCTCGGCGCCGCCGACATCGAGGCGTTCGAGCGCACCCATGGCCGCATCGAGCCCAAGACCATCGTGCTCGTTCGCACGGGCTGGTCGGAGCGGTGGCCCGATCGCAAACGCTACCTCGGCGACGACAAACCCGGCGACGCCTCCAACCTGCACTTCCCCGGCATCGGTGAGGACGCCGCGCGCGCGCTCGTCGCCCGCAAGGTCGCGGCGGTCGGCATCGATACGGCCAGCATCGACAACGGACCGTCGAAGACCTTCATGACGCACCGGGTGCTCTTGGATGCGGAGATCCCCGGGCTGGAAAACCTCGCATCGCTCAAGGAGCTGCCGGCGCGCGGCGCGGCGGTCATCGCGCTGCCCATGAAAATCGGCGGAGGCTCGGGCGGCCCTCTGCGCGTCGTCGCGCTCCTGCCGCCTCCCGTCTCCACCGCTTCGCCGCCTGCTCGCTGACCCCAAAAAGCGAAGACCGCCAGGATGTTTCCTGGCGGTCTCTCGCAACCCTCGCAACTCTCGCAACCTCAGCGGCCGGCTTACTCCGCCGGCGTCGCCAGAGGCTCCGGCCCGTGCTCGGGCGGAACGGACTCCGTCTTCGGTCCGCGGCGGCGTTCGCGCAGAGCTTCGACGAGGACGTAGAGGACGGGGATGATGAGCAGGTTCAGCACGGTCGAGACCACCATGCCCCCGAGGACCGCGGTCCCCAGAGAATGGCGGCTCGCCTGGCCTGCGCCCGTCGCGAACACCAGCGGCAGACCGCCGAGGATGAAGGCGAGGGACGTCATGAGGATCGGGCGCAGACGCGTTTGCGCGGCTTCGACGGCGGCGTCGACGATCGATGCACCGCGCTCGCGCAGCTGCTGCGCGAACTCGACGATCAGAATGGCGTTCTTGCTCGACAGACCGATGAGCATGACCAGACCGACTTGGCAAAACACGTCGTTCTGGAGGCCGCGCGCCCACTGCGCCCCGAGCGCGCCGAGGACTGCGACCGGAACACCGAGGAGCACGATGAACGGAAGGGCGAAGCTCTCGTACTGGGCCGCGAGGACCAGGAAGACGATGAGCAACCCGAGACCGAACAGCAAGGTGGTCTGCTTTCCACCCTCGAGCTCCTCCAAGGACAAGCCCGACCACGAGTAGGTCATCGTATTCGGAAGCTCGGCGGCGAGCTGCTGCATGCGCTCGATCGCCTGGCCGCTGCTGAATCCCGTACCCGGGGTCCCGCTGATCTCCGCGGAGCGGAACAGGTTGTAGTGGCTGATGACCTGCGGCGCGACCGTCTCGCGGATGTTGAGCAGGGTTCCGAGCGGCACCATCTGGCCCGTCTCGGAGCGGACGTAGAACTCGTTCAAGTGCTCGCGCTGCGCGCGGAATTTCGCGTCGGCTTGCACGTAAACGCGGTACGAGCGGTTCGCGAAGTCGAAGTCGTTCACGTACTGCGAGCCCATGAAGACCTGCAGGGTGCTGAAGACTTGGTCCAGGCGAACGTTCATCGCGCGCGCCTTCTTGCGATCGACCTCCACGATGAGCTGGGGATCGTTGGCGCTGTAGGTCGAGAAGAGGCTGCTCAATTGGGGGTCTTTGCTCCCGGCCCCGATGAGACCCCAGGTACCGCCCGCGAGCTCCTGCAAGGTGGAGCCGCCGCGATCGAGCACCTCGAACTGGAAGCCGCCGAGGTTACCGATGCCCTGGACGGGCGGCGGCGGAACGGCGATGACGAAGCCCTCGGGGATGGCGAACAGCGCTCCGCGCACGCGGTTGAGGACCGCCTCCACGGAGTGCTGGTCTCCTTTGCGCTCGGAGAACGGCTTCATCATGACCCACATCGCGCCCTTGTTGGCGCCGTTGCCGTTGAAGCCGTAGCCGACGGCGGCGAACGCACCGAGCACCTCGGGTTGCGCCGTGAGGATGCTCGTCGCCTTGTTGAACACCTTGGTGGTGTACTCGAGCGACGATCCTTCCGGCGTCTGCGCGGCGACGATGAAGTAGCCCTGGTCCTCCTGCGGCACGAAGCCGGTGGGGACCTTTTTGCTCATCCAGAAGGTCGCGCCGAGCGAGGCGATGAAGGCCACGAGGACCACCCCGCGGAAACGGAGCGAGACGCGCAGGATGCTGCCATAGCGGTTCTTCACGTTGTCGAGCATGCGCTCGAAGCGCTCGAAGAACGCGTTCACCTTGCCGTGCGGGCGCAGGAGCAGCGCGCACAAGGCGGGGGTGAGGGTGATGGCGTTGAAGGCGGAGATGGCCACCGAGATGGCGATGGTCACCGAGAACTGGCGGTAAATGCGCCCCGTGGTGCCGGGGAAGAAGGCCATCGGAACGAACACGGCGATCAGCACCAGCGACGTGGCCACGACCGCTCCGAACACCTCCTGCATGGCGGCGCCGGCCGCCTCGCGTGCGCTCATGTGCTTTTCGCGCATGAAGCGCTCGATGTTCTCGATGACGACGATGGCGTCGTCGACGACCAGACCGGTCGCCAAGGTGATGCCGAACAACGTGAGCGTGTTGATCGTGAAGCCGAACGCCTTCACGAAGGCGAAGGTCCCGATCAGCGAGACGGGGATGGTGATGGCCGGGATGAAGGTGCTGCGCCAGGTCGCCAAGAAGAGGAAGATGGTCGCGATGACCAGCACGATGGCGATGGCGAGCGTCTCGACCACGTCGTGAATGGAGGCCTCGACGAACGGCGTGGAGTCGAAGGCGACCTTGTACTTCATGCCGGGCGGGAAGTTCTTCGACAGCCGATCGAGCTCCGCCTTAACCTGGTGGGCGACGTCCAGCGCGTTGGCGCCGGGCAGCTGGATGATGCCCATGCCGACGCTGGAGATGTTCTGGTACACGGCCGTCAGGCTGTAGTCCTCGGCGCCGAGCTCGGCGTGGCCGACGTCGCGCAGGCGCACCAAGGTGCCGTCGCTCGTGGCCTTGAGGATCAGGTCGTTGAACTCCTCGGCGTCCTTGAATCGGCCCACGGCGCGGACGCTGACCTGAAATTGCTGGCCGGTGACCGCCGGCTGCTGACCGAGCTGGCCGGACGCGACCTGCACGTTCTGCTCTTGCAGCGCGCGCACGACGTCGCTCGCCGTGAGCTGGCGGGTGGCGAGGCGCGTGGGATCCAGCCAGAGGCGCATGGAGTATTTGCGCTCGCCGAACAGCGGGATGTCGCCGATGCCTTTGATGCGTTTGAGCTCGTCGCGGACGTATTGGTCCACGTAGTTGCTCATGAACACGTTGTCGTATTCGTTGTTCTCCGCATAGAAGGCGATGCCGAGGACGAAGGCCGCGGAGTTCTTCTTCACCGAGACGCCGGTGATCTTCACCTCGTTCGGCAATCGCCCGGTGGCCTGCGACACGCGGTTCTGCACGTCGACGGCGGCCAAGTCCGGATCGCGCTCGACGTCGAAGGTGACGGTGATGGTGCTCACTCCGTCGTTGGTGCTGGTCGAGGACATGTACTTCATGCCCTCGACGCCGTTGATCTGCTGCTCGAGCGGCGTGGTGACGGCGCTCTCGAGGACCTCGGCGCTCGCCCCCGTGTACACCGCGTTCACCACGACCTGCGGCGGGGCGAGGTCGGGGTACTGCGCGATGGGCAGGGTGGGAATGCAGATGGCGCCCGCGAGAACGATGAGCAGCGAGCAGACGCTCGCAAATACGGGACGGCGTATGAAAAATTCGACGAACACGGCGCGTCTCCTCGTTCCTTATTTCGCGTCCGCTGCTTTTTCGGCAGTCGGCGCTTCCGGTGAGACCGGTGCTCCATCGCGGAGCTTCTGGATGCCCGCCGTCACGAAGCGCTCGCCCGGCTTCACGCCGTCGATGACGACCACGTCGTTGCCGGTGGTCGCCCCCAGCTTGACGGGACGCTGCGCCACGGTGGGCGGGTTGGCATCGTTGAGGACGTAGACGAAGGTGAGACCGCTCTGGCGCGAGAGCGATGTGGTGGGGACGCTGACCGCGGGCGTCGAACGCCACACGATGCGGGCGCGCAAAAGTTGCTGCGCCTTCAGCAGCGATGCGTCTTCGATGCGCGCCTTGACGAGCACCGTCTGGGAGGCGGTGTCCACGCGTGGCGCGATGAAGGAGATGGTGCCCTTGGAGAGCAGCTTTGCGTCGGCGTCGATGAGGCGAACCGGCAAATCGAGCTTCAACCGCGCCTGCTGCTCGACCGGTACCGAGATGTACGCCTCGAGCGGCATCTTCTCGTCGTCGAGGGTCGTCAAGAGGGTCTGCGGGGTGACGAAGTCGCCAATCTTGACCGGAATGTCACCTACGGTGCCATTGAAGGGCGCCGCGATGTTGTAGTAGCGAAGCTCCGCCCGCTGCACCTGCGCGCTGGCCTGTGCTTGCGCGCGGCCGCTCTCGTAGCTGGCGATGGCGGCCTTCTGCGCCGACACCTGCTGCTCGGCCGCGGCCAGATCGGCGCGCGCTTGGTCGAGCGCCGTCTGCGACTGGTCGAACGACTGCTGCGAAATGGTGTTGGACCCCAAGAGCGACGCGGAGCGTTTCTGCTCCGTTTCCGCCAGCTTGAAGGCCGCGCGCCGCGCGTCGCGCGTCGACTCCAAGGCCAAGAGCGTGGAGCGCGCGCGCGCCAGCTCCGCCTCCGCCGTACCCGACGCCGCGGTGGCGCTGGTGAAGGCAGCCTGCTGTCTTTGCGGGTCGATCTGCAAAAGCTGCGTGCCCGCCGTGACGACGGTCCCCGGTGCGACGAGGATCTTCGAGACGTGACCATCGACCTGAGGGCGCAGCTCGATCGAGTTGCGCGATTTGACCTCCGCGACGAACTCCGACGTCTCATCGGTGTCCGCCAACGCGGCCGTCTGTACTTTGACCGGTACCCCTCCGCCACCGTGCCCTGCCCCTTCGCCCTTTCCGCAGCCCGCGAGCGCGAACGACGTACCCATGGCGGCGGCCAGCGCGATCCACGCGACACTGTTTTTTCGTGCAAGCCGACGTGCTGGGCGCACGCCGGCGTCTATGGTCTCCGAACCGAGCATATGAAGTGATCTCCAGCAGTCTTGATGGGAACGCCGATCCCGGGCGCCTTCAGCGAGTGACGAACGTTACCGACCCGTCCTTCGGCACTGCGCCACGAGGAGTAGGGCCGGCTGGTAATTGGTCCAGTCTGGGTTATGGTTCCTTTGTGTTTCTTCGTTACTGTTAGGAACCGTCAAGGTCTGGAAGGTGCTGCCGCTGCCGTGCAGCGGCAAGGAGGCACCATTTCGGAACGAGGGAACCCAGGAGTAACCAATGGGAAAATCAGCCAACTCCGATATTCAAAAAGGATGCCCCTGTCTCGCAAGAGACGTGCTCGACCGGATCGGCGATCGCTGGAGCGTCCTGCTCGTCTGCATCTTGGGGGAGCACGAGGTGCTCCGTTTCACCGAGCTGCGACGAAAAGTCACAGGCATCTCCCAGCGGATGCTCACCGTCACCCTGCGCGATCTCGAGCGCGACGGTTTCGTTCAGCGCAAGGTCAAACCGGTGATTCCCCCGCACGTCGAATACCGATTGACCCCGCTCGGCCACGCGCTGCTCGAGAACATGCGCTCGCTCGTCAACTGGGCCAGCCGGCATCAAGATGCGGTGCGCCGCGCCCGCGAGGCGTACGATGCCCGCCACTCGGTGGAAGAGGCGGGCTGAGTCTCGAACCGCCAGGACGCCCAAACCCCGCAGTTTTTACGGCCATGGCCGCACCCTCCGCGCGCGATGGAATCCCGCAGTTTTTGCGGTGGCCCCGCGCCGTGCGCGCAAGGGGTGACTTCGAGCGCGCTTTATGGCTTCCGCGGCGCGATCAGCGGGCCAAAGGCCGCGCGAAAACGGTCGCTCCACGGGCAGGGCGCGTTCGTCTCCGGATCGAGACGAACGAGGCGGGTGGTTCCGGTCGCATGCAGGGTGGGGCCGTGCAGCGCTTTCACGTGCGCCTCCACGATGAATGACGATGTACCCAGGTGAATGGGCGTAATCTCCACCACCAGCTCCGTCTCACCGCGCACCGGCTGCAGGTAACGAATTTCGTGCGCGGCGACCACGTGGAACTTGTCGGGGTTGATGGAAAGATCGTCCTCCCAGCGGAAGCCGCGTGAGTTGATGAAGGCACCCCGTGCCCGCTCCATGAAGAGAACGAATTTGAGATTGTGCAGGATATTCAGCGCATCCAAATCGTCGAAGTAGACGCGCTGGACCGATCGATAAGGAATTTGTGTCGGCAGATTTTGCACGGGGTCGCTCATAGTCTAAATGACATAGCGGGACGTGGAAAATCAGACCGAGCATCTGTACGAACGAATTGCGGCCCACGTGGCGGCACTGGTCGGGTGCGGTGCGCTGCGGACGGGTCAGCGGGCCCCCTCGATCCGGACCTTGAGCCGTCAACAAAACGTGAGCACCGCCACGGTGGTGCGCGCCTACCAGGAGCTGGAGGCGCAAGGGCTCCTCGAGGGGAGGCCGCAGTCCGGCTTTTATGTGCGAAGGCCCGCGGAGCTTTTGCCGCTGCCGGGTTTGGCGCGGCGCCATCCCGTCCGATCGCCTCGCGCCGCGCCCGCGCCAAAGGCGGTGAGATCGGTCGGGCTCATCGAACGCCTCTACGCTTCGCTGAACGATCCGCACGTGATCCCGTTCGGTGCCGCGTGCCCCAGCGCGGACTTGCTGCCGCTGCCGCGCCTGAATCAAGGCTTGGCGCGCATCGCGCGGACGGTGGGCCACGCGGGCGTTTGGTACGATGCGGCCGGCGTGCCGGTGCTGCGCCGGCAGCTCGCGCGGCGCGCGATGGCCTGGGGCTGCGCGCTCGGCGCGGACGACTTCATCGTGACGGTGGGCGCGACGGAGGCGATCTTCGTCGCGCTGCGCGCGGTGTCCCGCCCGGGCGATACGATCGCGCTCGAGACGCCGGCGTACTTTGGCGTGCTGCAGGCGGTGGCGGCGCTCGGCTTGTCCGTGGTGTCGATCCCGGTCGATCCGCGCGACGGCTTGGATCTCGAGGCCCTGCGCACCGCGCTCGCGACGCACAGGCTCGCGGCCTGCGTGGCCACGACGACCTTTCACAACCCGCTCGGCTGCGCCATGAGCGATCGGGCGAAGAAGGAGCTGGTCGCGCTCTTGACCGAGCGCGAGGTGCCGCTGATCGAGGACGACGTGTACGGCGAGCTGGCGTTCGAAGGCGCGCGCCCGCGCCCGGCGAAGGCCTTCGATCGCGACGGCTTCGTCATGCTCTGCGGCTCGGTCTCCAAGACGCTGGCCCCCGCGTACCGGGTCGGGTGGCTGGCCGCACCTGCGCGCTTTCGGGGGCGCGCCATGCAGTGGAAGCACGCGACGACCTTGTCGACCCCCAGCCTGACGCAGTTCGCCGTCGCCGAGTTTCTGTCCCACGGCTACGAGGCGCACCTCCGGCAGCTACGGCGCCGGTTGCGCGCGCAAGTGGCCTGCGTGCGCGAGGCCATCGCCGCCACCTTCCCCGAGGGGACGCGGGTGAGCGAGCCGCGCGGCGGTTTTTGCTTGTGGGCCACCTTGCCGCGCGGGTTCGATGCCGTGGCCCTCGCCGAGGCGGCGTTCGAGCGCGGCATCAGCGTCGCGCCGGGGCCCCTCTTCGGCGCGTCGGGCGAATACGCGAACGCGCTTCGTCTGACGTGCGGTCATCCGTGGACCCCGGCGCTGAAGGACGCGCTCGCGACCTTGGGCGATCTCGCTTCGCGTCAATTGGGTCGAACTGTCCCGCGCCGATAGAAGGGAAACTGTATCGGTTCGATCGAACCGCGTGCATTACAGTTGGAGCCATGTCCTCCACCGACACCGAAGCGCTCTTGCGCGAAACGTTGGACCACGCCCTCGCCTACCTTCGCTCGAGCGCGGAGCGCCCCGTCGGCGTCCCGTGCGACGTCGAGTCCTTGCGCGCGCGCCTCGCGATGCCGCTCTCCGAGCACCCGATGGATGCGCAAAACGTCGTCGCCGATTTGGTGAGCCGCGCCACGCCCGGCCTGGTCTCCTCGGTGGGGCCGCGGTACTTCGGGTTCGTGGTCGGCGGGAGCTTGCCGGCGGCGCTCGCGGCCGAGTGGCTCACCGCCGCGTGGGATCAAAATGCTGCACTCTACAAGCTTTCGCCGGCCGCCATGGTCGTCGAGGAGGTGGTGTCGGGCTGGCTCACGGAGATCTTCGGGCTGCCGTCCACGGCCAGCGTGGGGTTCGTGAGCGGCTGTCAGATGGCGAGCTTCACGGGCCTGTGCGCGGCGCGGGGCGAGGTGCTGCGGCGGGCGGGCTGGGATCTCGAGGAGCGCGGGCTCGCAGGCGCGCCGCCTCTGACCGTGGTCCTCGGCGAGGAGGCGCACGCCACCATCTACACGGCGCTGCGCATGCTCGGGATCGGGCGCCGTCAGATCGTGACGGTGGCCGCCGATGCGCAGGGCCGGATGCGGGCCGACGCGCTGGCGAAGGCCCTGGGCGGCGTGTCCGGGCCGCTGGTGGTGTGCGCCCAGCTCGGAAACGTCAACACCGGCGCCTTCGATCCGTGCGAGGACATCGCCGAGCTCACCCACGAGCACGGCGGCTGGTTGCACGTGGACGGCGCGTTCGGGCTTTGGGCGGCGGCGAGCCCCGCGCTTCGGCACCTCGTTCGCGGGGCCGCGCGGGCCGACTCGTGGGCGGTCGACGGGCACAAATGGCTCAACGTGCCCTACGACTCGGCGTACGCCATCGTGGCCGATCCGCGCGCACACCGCGCGGCCGTGGCGAACACCGCGGCGGCGTATCTGGTGCCGGGCGATCGCGGTGAGCGCGACGCGCAAGACTGGGTGCCCGAGTCCTCGCGAAGGGCGCGCGGCTTCGCCGTGTACGCGGCGCTGCGCGCGCTGGGGCGCTCCGGGTTGGCGGAGCTGGTGGAGCGCACGTGCGGGCTGGCGCGGCGCATGGCGGAGCGGCTCGCCGGGGCGCCGGGCGTAGCGGTCTTGAACGAGGTCGTCCTCAACCAGGTGCTCGTGCGCTTCGCGCCGCGCGGTGGTGACGGGGGCGGAGATGCCGATGCGTTCACGCGCGAGGTGATCGCGCGCGTGCAGCGCGATGGAACGTGCTGGGTCGGGCCCACGGTGTGGAAAGGGCAGGCGGCCATGCGCATCTCGGTGGCCAACTGGTCCACGTCGGAGGCCGACGCCGACAGGTCCGTGGACGCTATTCTTCGCGCTGCGCGGTCGTGAGGCGCTGGAGCGCACCCATCGCGCGCTCCGTGTCCGCGCGGGCGACGAACAGGTGATCGTGGTAGTAGCCGGCCACCACGTTGCAGCTCATTCCCTCGCGCGCGAGGGCGGTGGCCACGGCGGCGGTGAGCCCCACGGCGTCGAGCGCCGAGTGCACGCGCAAGGTGATCCACCCCGCCACATAGGCGTAAGGGAGCCCCGCGGCATCGGCGTCGGCGCGCGGGATCACCAGCGTGCGCCCCTCGGGCTCCCGAACCGTGACGATGGGATCGAGCCCCTCGGGCACGGCGCCCGCGATCGTCGCAAAGACGTATTCGCCCGGGTTGACCACGGGCTGCATCGCGCGCAAAAGCACCGCCAGATCGCGCTCGCCGCTTTTGCGGGGCTCGCCGCTCATCGCGGCCGGTGGCTCTCTTGGAACGTCACCTCGAGCTTCACCTCTTTGCCCTCGCGGACCACCACGGCGGTCACCGTTTCGTTGGGTTTGCTGGCGTTGAGGACGAACATCAAATCTTCGACGCTGCCGATCTCGTGCTCGCCCAGGCGAATCAAAATGTCGCCGCGCTTCATCCCGCCTTTCTCCGCGGCGCCGCCGGGGCGCACGCCCGAGAGCAGCACGCCTTTTTTGCCGGCGCCGGGGCCGCCGTAGTCGGGAACGGTGCCGAGCGACGCGTTGAAGCTGCGCATATCACCGCGCGGCGCCGCGCCTTGGGCGCCCGATTGGAATGTCAGCGGCTCCGGGCGCACGTCCACGTGCCGCGCGATATCGGCCACCAGCTTGCCCACGCGCGCGGCCCCCGCGTAGTTGATCTTGTCGGCGGTGTCGCTGGGCTTGTGGTAGTCGGAGTGCGTTCCGGTGAAGAAGTGCAGGACCGGGATCCCCGCCGTGTAGAAGGACATGTGGTCGCTCGGCCCGTAGCCATCGCCGCCGATGGAGCAGTCGACCCGGGCGCCCTCGTTGCAAAGGCCTTTGACGAGATCGCCCCACTCGCGCGCCGTGTCCGAGCCCAAGACTTGGAGCTTGTTTTCGCGCATGCGGCCGACCATATCCATGTTGAGCATGGCGACGACGCCCTTGGGATCGAGGCCGCCCTTCTTTCCCTCCTTGGCCGCCTTGACGAAGTAGCCCGATCCGAGCACCCCCGACTCCTCGCCCGAAAAGGCCACGAACAGCACGTCGCGCCGGAGCGCGTCTTTGTCCTTCGCCAGCTCGCGGGCAATCTCCAGCAAGGTGGCGGCGCCCGACGCGTTGTCGTCGGCGCCGACGTGCGGGGCCACCGTGTTCGGCGCGAGCGAGTGATGGCCGCCCATGCCCAGGTGGTCGTAGTGCGCGCCGATGACCAAGGTGCCGGGGAGCTTGTCGGCTTTGCCGGCCGGAAGACGGGCCACCACGTTGAAGGCGTTGGAGCGCACCTCCGTGAGCGCCACGTGCACCTGCGCCGGGACGCGGGCCTTCGCCTTCAATTTGGCCAAGCTCTCGGCAAAGGGCGCGCGCTTGACCGCCAGCACGGGGATGCCCGCATCGCCGTGGCCTTCGATTTCCAGCCGCGGAAGGCGCGCTTCGGCGGGCGCTTTCCAGTCCTTGGCGTCGGGGCCCGCGGGCGGCGCCGGGTCGTCGACCACGATGAGCGCACGGGCGCCGCGCTCTTTGGCCGTCCACGCCTTCTGGCGCAGATCCCCGTAGCGGCGTTGGGCGTCGGTGCTCGCGAACTTGCCGCCCTCGGGCACGAAGCGCCGCACCACCACGATGGCGCCTTTGGCTTTGACCCCGGCGTAGTCGTCGACCCCGAGCTCTTTGGCCACGATTCCATAGTTGGCAAACACCAGATCGGCTTTGGCGTCGGCCAGGGCAGGGGAGTACCCCAGGACCGTGTAATCCTCTCTCTTCCACTCGTCCTTGCCGACGGTCAGCTTCGTCTCGTCCGCGGTGCGCAGCTCGGTGGTGACCGGGAAGGCTTGGCGGAAGGAGTTATCGTCGCCCGCGGGGGCGAGGCCGAGCGCTTGAAAGCGCTGCTCGATGTACGCTCCCGAGGCTTCCAGGCCCTTGGTCGCGACGCCGCGGCCTTCGCGCGCCGGATCGGCCAGCCAGCGCAAATCCGCCGCGATGCGGTCGGCGCTCTCGCTCTTCGACGGCGGAGAAGACGCGACGTCACGTTTCGCGCTGCCCTCGACCCAGCGCGCCAAGAAGACGTTGGTGTCGTGTTTGCCGGGGGCGGTGGCGCGGTTGGAGGAGAAGGCGAGGAGCTTGCCGTCGGGGGAGAACATGGGGAAGCCATCGAAGCCGCCCGCGTGGGTGATGCGCTCCAAGTTGGTGCCGTCGGTGTCGATGGCCCAGATATCGAACTCGCGGCCCTTGGGATCGCCGTAATTGGATGAAAATAGAATGCGCTTTTGCGAAGGGTGCCAATACGGCGCGAACGACGCCGCGTTCAAATACGTGAGCTGCACCGGATCGCTTCCATCGGCGTTGGCGGTGTAGAGCTCCAGCTTCGACGGGCGTACGAGGTTCTTCGCCAAGAGCGATTTGTAGTCGTCCTGCTCCTTGCCGGGGCGGGGCCGCGACGCGCGCCATACGATCTTCGAGCAGTCCTCGTTGAAGAAGGCGCCGCCGTCGTAGCCCAAGGTGTTGGTCAGGCGGCGCACGTTCTTGCCGTCGGCATCCATGCGGTAAAGATCGATGTCGCCGTCGCGCACGGAGGTGAAGACGATGGAGCCGTCCTTTTTGCAAACGGTGCCCTCGGCGTCGTAGCCCTTGGTGTCCGTGAGCCGGACCACGCCCGAGCCATCGGCCTTCGACTTGAAGATGTCGTAGCTATCGTAGAGGGCCCAAACGTAACCCTGGCTATGATCCGGCTTGGGCGGGCACGCCTCGCCGCCCAGGTGGGTGGAGGCGTAGATGACCTCCTGGTTGCCCGGCATGAAGTACGAGCACGTGGTCGCGCCCTTGCCGCTGGAGACGGGGATGAGCGTCCCCGAGCTCACCGGCATGCGGTAGATGCGATCGCAGTCCCCGTCGCCCGTTCGCGACTGCAGGATCAACTGTTGTGCATCCCAGGACCAATACGCCTCCGCGTTCTCCCCCGATTTGGTGAGCTGGCGAAGATCGGCCAAGTGCACCTCCTCGGCCAGCGCCGGGACCGACGTGATGTTGCTCGGCGCCGGTTTCTCCGGTTCTTTGGGCGGCGGCTGCGAGCTGCACGCGGAGCAAACGAGAAAGCCGGCGGAAACGGAGGCCACGGAGGCCACGACCCTGTGTCGAGCGAGCATGAGGCCCGCAGCTTCACGCAGGACGAACCGCGTTACAAGATGGCCCGCCGCCGATCCACGCCGACGAGCCGTTACCACCGCGGCGACATCCATCAGCGCCCGCGCGGATCGACCCCAGCGAGCTGCTCGATGGCGGCGAGGCGGCTGCGCACCTCGGGGCGGGGCAGGTAAATCAGAAGCGCCTGCTCCAGCGCCGGCAGGGCCCGCACCAGATCGTGGCGGGTGACCGTTCGGGTGTTGACGCCGACCCGACCCAGTGCACGCGCAATCACCGCGGGGCCAAACACGGACGCGAGCCCGCTGGACGCGACCACGGCATCGAAGAGCGGATTTCCGGCGATGGGCTCGGTCGTCATGCGTACAAGGCTTTCGCCACGGCGGTTGCAAGGTCGGTCACATAGCCCGCATAGAAGCGCGAGAACCAAGGCAGGCCCTGGACGCGGTCCTCGCCCTCGAGGAGCCGATCCAGGTCGGCTGCAATGATGAACCCGAATTCAATGGCGCCGCCCACGATCCCGCGCATCACCGTGCCGTTGTCGATGAGCGAGGGGATCAGCGTCTCAATGTAGATGCGCCGGATCGTGTCGCCGCGATCTTCGGCCGCCTCCATGAGCACGGCGAGCACACCATCCACGATTTGCTGCACGGCCGTCGGCGTGTGATTTTGCACGGTTTCAGGGTCGGCTTCGGCCACCAGCCGCTCACAAATTCGAATGTAATGGTCTCGTCGTGCGCGTAGAACATCGACGATTCGAGCTCTCCAAGACTCCACAAACCAAGTTTACCTTGGGGCTTTTGCGTGTGGCAGGCTGAAGAAATGGCGTGATTGGCTTTTTTTGATGTCCAATTGGCCCACTCGGTCCAACACGCCCCCATCGCGGCCCCCTCACGAACGTTCACGGGGCCCCGAACGAAGATTCAAAAATACGATAGGGGCGGTTTGCGTCGCGAGACAACGCTTGCACGCGCGAAGGTCACGACGTCTTGGACGGATCACTAGTGGGGTCTTGTCGTCTGCGAAGGTGGGGTCCCGCGGTCCCGCAGCTTCTTCTTCTCGTAAAAGCGCTGGGCCTTGTGCCGGTTTCCGCAGATTTCCATACGGCACCAGCGGCGCGTCTTGTTCTTGCTCGTATCGAGAAAGAGCCAGCCGCAGTCCTCGAGTCCGCACCTGCGCACGCGCGCAAAGCCGGGGGAGGGGAGGAGATCGGCCGCGGAGAGCGCGATCGTCCAGAGCGGGGCGCGCAGGTTCGACTCGTCGCAGCGCCAGACGAACCCCGCCTCGGAGGGGACGAGCCTTCGAAAGGCGGCCGCCTCGGAGATGCGCGCGTTCATCTTGGCCAGATCGGCCGGATCGGAGGCCGCGCCTTCGAGCTCCGCGCAGATGGTCCGATAGAGCGCGTCGCGAAAGCGCACGGCGTCCGTGTGGGCCGCCTCCGCCTCTTTGGGGTGGCGGAGGGCCCGCGCGCGAAGGCGCCGCGCCGCTTGCCGGTCGAGCACCCCACCGGCGGCCGCCCACGCGAGGATCTCCGAGTAGCTCGTCAAGCGCTCCACCGCCGCCGTCTCCGACTCGCGCCAGCTCACCGTGTTGATGAAGTCGAGGCAAACGCGGCCAGCGAGAAACTCGAAGACGTGGCGGTCCACGCGTTCAATGTAACGGCACCGTCCGATCCTGCGGGGGCGAAAGCGCGAGCATCCAATCGGCCACGTGCGCGACCACCGCATCGGGGTGCCGCGGCCACTTGTTGTGCGATCCCGCCGACGGGGGCAGCCCCGACTCCGGCTCATAGCGGATCCACTTCACCGGGCACTTGGGCGCTTTGGCCACGAGGAGCTCCGTCGATCGCCGCGGCGCGAACGAATCGCCTTTGAGCGACACCGCGAGCACGGGGCACTCCACGCGCGCGATGGCCTCGTCCGGTGCGACATGTCCCGTCCACGTGGTGGGAAATACGAACTTCCCGGTGCGCACGGCGTGGCCCCACTCTTTGATGAGGGTTCGCGCCTCGCGGCCTGCGAAGCCAAAGCGGCTGCCCGGGTAGTGTCCCACCAAGGTGGACGTGGTCTTCATGAAGCGCGCGAGCGTCCGAATCGCGGCGTTTCCCACGCCGGGCCAGGCGACGGCGTGCGGTAAGCCGCTGGCTACGAGCGCGATCCCGCGGACCTTTTCGATTTGGCCGCGCGCCAAGCTCAAAAAGGAGAGATGCCCGCCCAGGGAGTGCCCGAGGAAGAAGAGCGGCGCGCGCGGGAGGTGCGCCCGAACGCGCTCGACCACCGCCGGTACGTCCTGCTCGACGATGGTGCCGTACCCAAAGTCGGTGCCCCGCGATGCGCGCACGCTGCTCGACCCATTGCCGCGCAGCTCGAACAGGGCAGCGTGCACGCCGCGCTTGGCGAACGCTGCGCCCAGCTTGTCGTAGTAGCCGGCGCCGATCCCCATGGCGGGGATGACGAACACGACGGGTGCCCCTTCGTCGGCGGTGCGATACAGCAAAAGCTCGGACGTTGCGCCGTCCCTCGAGGCTACTTTTTCACGGATCGGTAGAGAGCTCACCCTCGCAAGATGAACCGCCTGCGTCTCCGATTCAAATATTTCGTGCACGAACCTTTTGCATGCGGATCAAGTACATCCCATCGAGGTGCTAGGGTCGTGCTGCGCAATGATGGAAATTCTGTTATAATGGACACATGTTCGTCAAACGGGACGCACCATGTGGGCGAGGCTGCATGGTCCGACTTGGGTCGTCGCGGTGCTCACGTATGGTGGATGGCTGGCCGCGACCTATGCGCACCGATGGGTGCCGCTGCCGATCCTTGCCGCGATCGGCGGATTTTTAATCGCCTGGCAAGGCTCGCTTCAACACGAGACGATTCACGGCCACCCCGCCGGGCCCAAATGGCTCCCGCGCGCCTTGGGATCGCCGCCTCTCGCGCTGTGGCTCCCCTATGAATTGTATCGGGATAGCCACCGGCGGCATCACGCCACCGCGAACCTGACCCACCCCGAGCACGATCCCGAGTCCTCCTTCGTCCGCCGTGACGATTGGCAGCGGATGCCGCCGTGGCTGCGCACGTTGGTGGCGATGCAAGCGACCGCCCTCGGGCGCATGCTCGTCGGCCCATTTCTGACGATTGCGCGCTTTCTGAAGCATGAATGCGCCGCCGTCGTGGCGCGCGAACCCGGACGCCGCCGCATCTGGGCGCTTCATCTGGTCGCCGTGTCCCTGGTCCTCGCGTGGGTGCTCGCCGTCTCGGGCATGCCCCTCTGGAAGTACCTCCTCGCCTTCGTGTACCCCGGCACGGGCCTCACCCTCCTTCGCTCCTTGGCCGAGCACCGCGCCGATCCCATCCCCGCACGGCGCACCACCGTCGTCGAAGCGGGGTGGCTCTTTCGCCTTCTTTATTTGAACAACAATTTTCATGTGACGCACCATCGCGCCCCGCACGTACCGTGGTTCCAGCTCCCCGCCCTCTGGCGCGGCGAGCGCGAGCGCGTCCTGCGCGATGGTTCGCACGTCGTTTACGGGGAAGGGTATCTTTCCATCGTGCGCGCGCATGCCATCCAGCCCATTGCCAACTTGGGCATGTACGACGGCGGGGATCTCACCGCCGCCAACGACGAGCTCTGGACCCGCATCGCCGAGCGCCTGCGCGCGCGCGGCATGATCGGCGTCCCCTCGAGCCTCGAGCGCCATCGTCCGCTCGACGCCATCTGGAGCGGACCGCTCTTGTTCGGGCAGACGTGCGGCCACCCGTTTGCGTCGCGCCTCTCCGAGAAAATGAAGGTCGTCGGCGTCCCCGTCTACGAGCAGCCGGGCTGCGAGGGGATCCAGCACCGGAGCTTCATCGTCGTTCGTGCGAGCTCGGAGCTTCGGCGCCCCCTCGATCTCCTTGGACGCCGCGCCATCATCAACGATCCGGAGTCCAACACGGGACGAAACTTGTTCGGTGACGCACTGGTGGCGGCCGGCGCCCGTTACCCGTTTTTCGCCACCGTGACCATCAGCGGCAGCCACCTCGCGAGCTTGACCGCCGTGGCCGACGGCGCGGCCGATGCGGCGGCAATCGACTGCGTCACATATGCGCATTCTTTGCGCGCAAACCCCCGCCTTGGAAACGTCACACGCATCCTGCTCGAGACACGGCTGAGCCCGTCGCTACCCTTCATTACCTCGCGGGAAAATGATGCGGATGCTCTGCTGGCGGCCGCCCGCGAAGCGCTCGCCGATCCCCGAACCCAAGCGAGCCGCCGCGCCCTTGGCCTGGTTGGGATTGAAGCGATTGACGCGCGAGCGTACGGCCTCACACGCCAGCTCGCAGTTCATGCCGACATGGTTTTCGGACCCAAGGGCTACGATCTGTAACTTCGCGCCTTGCACCCGTGTAAACCCGACCCCATGCTCTGCGCCCCGCTGTCCTTGAAATTTGTGGCGGGCTCGAGTCGAAGAGAGCTACGGGATGCGAAAACTTTATGTGCTGGTCGTTATAGGGACGCTTTTGGGGTGCGGTAAGGGCGCGGGTGGCGGCGAAGGCCAACCCGGTGGCGCCGGCGGCGCGCCAAAGATGCCCGTCGAGGTTCAAACGCTTCAAGAGGAGTCGCTCTCGGACGGCGCCGAGTATCTCGCCCAGCTCGTCTCGCGTCATCAGGTCGCGATCTACCCCCAGGTCACGGGGGTGGTCGTGCAGATTTTGGCCAAGCCTGGCGATCAGGTGAAGCAAGGCGCGGCGCTCATTCAGATCGACCCGCGCCGCGAGGCCGCGAATTTGGCGAACCAAGTGGCCGCCAAAGAGCAGCGCGAAGCGAGCCTCGAGCTGGCCAAGCGCAACGAGGAGCGCGCGACGCGTCTCTTTCGCGAAGGGCTCGTCAGCCAAGCGCAGTTCGATCAAGCGCGCAGCTCGCGCGTGGTGGCCGAGGCCGACGTCAACGCCCAGGCGGCGAGCATCGCGGCCCAGAGCTCGCAGC
Organism: Sorangiineae bacterium MSr11954; assembly: GCA_037157815.1. NCBI lineage: Bacteria > Pseudomonadati > Myxococcota > Myxococcia > Myxococcales > Pendulisporaceae > Pendulispora > Pendulispora albinea. The sequence goes on along the minus strand of CP089984.1, from coordinate 8,761,667 downwards.
TCAATTTCTTCCGCATCGTCGCGCCCTTCAATGGAACGCTCGGCGATATCCCCGTCAAGCTCGGCGACATGGTCTCGTCGAACATGAAGCTCACCAGCATCGCCGACAACAAGAACCTCGAGGCCTACGTGAACCTCCCGGTGGAGCGCCTCGGCGAGCTCGGAGACAAGAGCCGCATCGAGATCCTCGACCCGGCGGGCAAGGTCCTCGGGCAAGCCCCGGTGAACTTCATCGCGCCGGAGACGAACCCCGCGGTGCAATCCGTTCTCATCAAGGCGGTCATCCCCAACGAGAGCGGCGTGCTCCGCGCGGCGCAGGTGGCGCGCGCCCGGGTCGTGTTCAAGACCCAGCCCGGCGTTCGCGTGCTCGCCTCGACCATCATCCGGCAGGTGGGGCAGTACTTCGTCTTCGTGGTGGAGAACGCGGACGGCGGGGCCGTCGTGCGCCAGCGTCCCGTCGAATTGGGCGGCCTCGACGACAATCGCTACACGGTCATCAAGGGGCTGAAGGCCGGCGACAAGATCGCGACCACCCAGCTCCAGAAGCTCCAGGATGGAGCGCCCGTCGATCCCAAGGAATCCGCGTCGACGGCTTCGTCGAAGCAGTAATCGAACGAGGACACGACGATGGTCGATTTTTTCATCAAGCGAGTCGTCTTCGCCAGCGTCTGCGCGATGATCATCGTGCTCTCGGGCGCGGTCGTCATCCCTGGTTTGGCCATTGCGCAATATCCCAATATCGCGCTGCCGCAGGTCCAGGTCACCGCGAACTACGTGGGCGCGAGCGCGGCCGAGGTCGAGGCCTCGGTCACCATCCCGCTCGAGCAAGAGATCAACGGCGTCCCCGGCATGCAGTACATGACGTCGACGTCGAGCAACGATGGCCAGAGCCAGATCTCGGTCACCTTCAAGTCGTCGCGCGACATCGACCTGGCCGCGGTCGACGTGCAGAACCGCGTGAACACCGCGCTCGGCCGGCTCCCCATCGACGTGCGCACGTTGGGCGTCGTCATCACGAAGACCAGCGGCGCCTTCGTCGAGGGCGTCGCGCTCTTCAGCAAGGACAATCGCTACAGCGAACAGTTCATGTCGAACTACATCGACGTGTACATGACGAACGTGCTCAAGCGCGTCCCGGGTGTGGCCGATGTCCAGATCTTCGGCGAGCGGCGCTTTTCCATGCGCATCTGGCTCGATCCGGCCAAGCTGGCGTCGCGCGGCATCGCCCCGAGCCAGGTGGTGGGCGCGCTCCGCGAGCAGAACATCCAAGTCGCGGCGGGCGCTGTCGGCTCGCAGCCGGCGCCCGACAAGCTGGCCTACCAATTTTCGGTCCGCGCGCTCGGGCGTTTGGTCGAGGTCAAAGACTTCGAGAGCGTCATCGTCAAGTCGCTCCCCGACGGCACCCTCGTGCGCCTGCGCGACGTGGGCCGCGTGGAGCTGGGCGCCGAAGAGTACGGATCGCAGTCGAGCTGGCGCGGCCGGCCCACGGTCGGCATCGGCATCACGCAGCTCCCGGGCGCCAACTCGCTCGACGTGAAGAAGCTGGTCGAAAAGGAGATCGACCGCCTGGCCAAGGACTTCCCGCCCGGCCTCGAGCGCGAGCTCATCTTCGACTCGACCGCCCCCGTGAGCGCGTCGATCCACGAAGTTCTCGTCACCCTGGGCGAGGCGATCCTCTTGGTCATCGCGACCATCTTCATCTTCTTGCACGGCTGGCGCGCCACCTTGATCCCGGCGATCACCATCCCGGTCTCGTTGGTCGGCACCTTCATCTTCGTGAAGCTGTTCGGCTTCTCGATCAACACCCTCACCATGTTCGGTCTGACCTTGGCGACCGGACTGGTGGTCGACGACGCCATCGTCGTCATCGAGAACATCTCGCGCATCACCGAGGAGACGGGGGTCAAGGGCGCCGAAGCCGCTTCGCGCGGCATGAAAGAGGTGACCTCGGCCGTCATCGCCACCTCGCTCGTGCTCATCGCGGTGTTCATCCCGGTGTCGTTCTTCCCGGGCACCACCGGCAAGATCTACCAGCAGTTCTCGCTGACCATCGCCTTCAGCATCGCGCTCTCGGCCTTCAACGCCATCACCCTCACCCCGGCGCTGGCCGCCCGTCTCTTGCGCGGTCACGAGGGGCAAAAGTGGGTCTTCTTCCGCGCGTTCGATCGGGTGCTCGACGTCATCCGCCTCGGCTACGTGAAGCTGCTGACCCGGGTGGTGCGCCACAAGTTCGTCACCCTCGCCGTGTTCGTCGGGCTGACGGTGGTGACCTCGTGGGTGTACCGCAAGGTCCCCGCGGGCTTCGTCCCCGAAGAGGACCAAGGCTGGTTCATCGTCGCGGTCGTCGCGCCCGAAGGTGGGAGCGTCTCGGGCACCCGCGAGGTGATGGACAAGGTGGACGAGATCACCAACACGATCCCCGAGATCAACGGGTGCTTCTCGATCGCCGGCTTCTCGGTCATCGGCGGCAACGCCCCCAACCGCGGTGTTTCCTTCTGCAACATGCACGATTGGAGCCTCCGCAAGAAGCCGGGCAGCGGCCTGGCGGAGGTCATCGAGCGGCTCCGCGGACCTTTGATGGGCATCGGCGGCGCGCTCGCGTTCCCCTTCGCGCCGCCGGCGGTGGAAGGCGTGGGCGGCTTCGGCGGCTTCCAGTTCGAGGTCGAAGATCAGTCGAGCAGCCCCGATATCAACGCGCTGGCGGCCTCGATGGGCCAAATCGTCGGCGCGGCGGCCAAGGACGATCGCCTCTCCTCGGTGTTCTCCGCGTTCACCGCCAACGATCCGCAGCTGGTGGTGGAGGTCGATCGCGAGAAGGCCAAGGCGCTCGACGTCACGCTCGACGAGCTCTTCTCGACCCTCCGCATCTACATGGGCTCGCAGTACGTCAACGACTTCGTGTTCGGCACGCGGACCTACCGCGTCTATGTGCAAGCCGACGCGACGGCGCGCTCCAAGCCCAAGGACATCGAGTCCTTCTATGTCCGCTCGAACTCGGGGGAGATGATCCCGCTGGGCAACCTCGTTCACGTTCGAACGACCACGAGCGCGCAGACCATCAACCACTACAACCTGTTTCGCTCGGTGGAGATCTCGGGCTCTCCGTCCCCCGGTCGAAGCTCGGGCGAGGCCATCGCGGCCATGGAGCAAATCGCCCGGCGCGAGCTGCCGCGCGGCATGGCGTTCGAGTGGTCCGGTCTATCGCGCGAAGAGATCGAGTCGGGCGGGCAGACGTTCATCATCTTCGGCCTCGGCCTCTTGTTCGTCTTCCTGGTGCTCTCGGCGCAATACGAGAGCTTCGTGCTCCCGCTGATCATCATCCTGGCCGTCCCCGTCGGTCTGCTCGGCGCGCTCCTCGCGCAGTGGTACCGCGGCTACGCCAACGACGTGTTCTGCCAGGTCGGGCTCGTGATGATGATCGGTCTCGCCAGCAAGAACGCGATTTTGATCGTCGAGTTCGCGAAGGAGCTGCGCGAGCAAAAGGGGCTGTCGGTGGTGGACGCCGCCATCCAGGCATCGGAGACGCGCCTCCGGCCCATCTTGATGACCTCGATCGCGTTCCTCCTCGGCCTCATCCCGCTCTTGGTGGCCACGGGCGCCGGCGCGGCCAGCCGCCGTTCGCTCGGCACCGCGGTGTTCGGCGGAATGCTCGTCTCGACGGTGTTGAACATCTTCTTCATCCCCGTCCTGTACGTCCTCGTCGAGCAGCTCCGCGAGTGGGTCACCGGCCACAAGCCGGAGCCCGCCGCTGCGGCGCCCGAGCACGGCGAGTACTCGTCGGCCGAATAACTAGCCGCCGCTCTCCCGATCGCGCGCGACCTTTTGGAGGGTCGCGCGCAGCCAGCTCAAAGCGGGATCGCCCTCGGAGCGCGCGTGCCATCCGAGGGCGATGGAGAACGAGGGCAGCGGCACGGGCGGCACGTAGCCGCGCACGGGCAGCGCCTCGGCGGCGCGCCGCGCGACCCGATCGGGCAAGGTCGCGATCAGCTCCGAGCGCGCCACCACCTCGGGCGCGACCAGAAAATGCGGCACGCGCAGGGCGATGAAGCGGCGCAGCTTTCGCTCGGCGAGGGCGCGGTCGACCATGGCCCCGCCGCTGCCCTCGGGCGAGACCAGCACGTGGCCGAGGCTCGTGAACTGCCGCAAGCCGAGCTTCTTTCCGACCACGCCTTTGCGCGCGATGGTCGTCATGCGCTCGTGAAACAGCGTCTCGGCGTGCAGCGCCCCCGCCGTCTTCAAGCCGGGCGCGAGCACCAGCTCGCAGGACCCATCGTCGAGGTGGGCGCGCGGCTCGCGGACGAGCGGCGTGACCGCGATGGCCACGCGCGGCGCCTCGCGCGCGAGCCGTGAGAGGAGCGCCGGCAGCACCACGTACTGCGCATAGTCGCCCATGGCGAGGCGCACGGTCCGCTCGGCGGTGGCCGGATCGAACTTCGGCGCCGCGAGCACGTGCTCCACGCTCGTCAAGATCTGCCGCACCGGCTCCACGAGCAAAAGGGCGCGCGGGGTCGGCGACAAGCCGCGCGGCGTGCGCGCAAAGAGCGGATCGTCCAACAAGAGCCGCAGGCGCCCGAGCGCCGCGCTCGTCCCCGACTGCGAGAGGCGCAGGCGTTTGGCCGCCAAGGTCACGCTCCGCTCGGCGAGCAGCGCGTCGAGGACCACGAGCAGGTTCAGATCGATGCCGGTGATATCCATGGAAGTGGAATCATAGCTTTACATTATCGATTGGAAAACGAACGCCCGCGGCGGCATTTCATCGTGTGCACCGCGCTCACGCCGTCCGCCGGGAGATATCCTCCCGCGCGGTTCGAGGCGTCGCCGGTGCCAGGAGGATTCCATGCGCGTTCTCGTCACCGGCGCGACCGGCTACATCGGCTCGGCCGTCGCCCACCGTCTCTTCGAGCTCGGTCACTCCATCGTCGCCCTCGTACGCACCGATGGCGGCGAAGCGGAGGCCAAGCGCCGCGGCTTCGAACCGCTCCGCGGCACCTTGTTCGACGCGGCAATCCTCGAGCGCGCCGCGCGGGAGGCCGGCGGCGTCGTTCACACCGCATCGACGGGCGCCGCCGACAGCGCCGAAGCCGATATCACCTCCGTGCGCGCGCTCTTGCGGGGCCTCGGCGGCTCGAACAAGCCGTTCGTGTACACCAGCGGCAGCTGGCTCCTCGGCAACACCGGTGATTCGCCCGCCGGCGAAACCAGCCCCCTCGACCCCACCCCGCTCACCGCCTGGCGCGCGCCCCTCGAGAAGGAGATCGCCGAGGCCTCCGGCACCACGTTGCGCACCGTCCTGCTCCGCCCCGTCGTCGTCTACGGGCGCGGCGGCGGGCTGCTCGCGATGCTCGTGCGCTCGGGGCGCGAGCAGGGCATCGTGCGGTACGTGGGAGCGCCGGAGACGCGTTGGAGCTTCGTTTACGTGGACGATCTGGCGGACCTCTATGCGCGCGCGCTCCTTCGAGCCTCGCCGGGCACGGAGATCGTCATGGCCTCCGCAGACGTTACGCACACCCTCCACGCGATCGCGCTCGCCGCGAGCGAGGCCGCGGGTGTATCGGGTCGAACGATCCCGTGGCCGGTCGACGAAGCGCGAAGCGCGATGGGCCCCTTCGCGGATGCGCTGGCTCTCCATCAAGTCGTGACGGGTGCGAGGGCGCGCACGCGCTTCGGATGGTCGCCGCGCTCACCTTCGGTTCTCGACGATCTCGCGCGCGGTTCGTATGTCGCGGGGGAGCCGAGCCAATCGCGTTGACATCTTCGCGGACGGAGTGGTCGCAAGCGCGTGTTTCATCGAACCACAAGAGACTTGGTGGGCGACGCGCTGCTCGGTATTCGATATAGACGAATATCCAATCCGAATCGGGCTCACGCTCGTATCGAAATCCCGTGCCGCACGTGCAGCGCTGGGGAGGACCTGATTCGGCGTTGAAAAAAGGAGGGAGTTGCCATGAGTGAAGAGCAATCCTGGGGGTTATGGAAACGTGCGAGCGATCCGCCGGTGCCTCCGGCGCCTAAGCCGGACGCCACTTGGGAGATCCCGGGCGCGGATCGAAAGGGAGGCATCGCGCGGGTGTACCTCGCGAACTCGAAGATGGGGCTGGTGCGCCCCGTGATCCTGGCCGATGGCTTCAACTGGGGCCCATCGAACCTCGATGAGCTCTGGCAATGGCTGAACGAGAAGCAATTCGCCTTTGCGGACGAGCTGCGCAGGCGAGGGCACGACCTGATCCTGCTCGGCTACGACGATCGCGCCGCATCGATCCTGCACAACGCCACCATCGCGCATCGCTGCATCCGGCGAGCCACGGAGGAGAGGCTTGGCTCCGCCCCGCTGGCCGTCGGTGGCTTCAGCATGGGAGGCATGGTCACGCGGTATGCCCTCGCGAGGATGGAGAACGAGGGCATCGACCACCAGACGGCGGTCTATATGAGCTTCGACAGCCCGCACCGCGGCGCGTGGATCCCCATTTCGCTGCAGGCGCTCGCGCATTTCGTCACCATCGCGCCGACCATGTCCAAGCAGATCAACAGCCCGGCGGCCCGGCAGCTCTTGGTGCGGCACATTCCGGATCTCAACACGCCGCCGCGCGAGGATCCGGAGCGCACCCAGTTCCTCGCCGAGCTGACGCGGGTCGGAAGCTGGCCGCGGAGGCCGCGCTTGCTCGGCGTCGCCAACGGCAGCGGCACGGGGCAGGGCAACGGGATCAGACCGGGCGAGAAGGCGCTGGAGTGCACCAAGGGTGGGTTCAAGCCCACGACCTTGTACACCCAATCGTCCGCGAACGGCGCGCTGGTCGCGAGCCTCAAAGGTCCGCTGCAGACCAAGGAGGTCCGCACCAGCGAGCTTCCAGAGGTAGACGGCGCGCCGGGTGGCACCCTCGAATCGTTCGCCATCGCGGCGGACAACCTCACGATCCCCGTCTTGGGCATGGAGGCGGTGGCCCACCACCGGGAGGTTTGTTTCGTGCCGTCCATCAGCGCGGTGGCCGTCTTGGATATCGATCCGAGGAACCTGTATACGAACATCAACGAGCTCCCCCCGGACAAGAGCGACCTCGATGACTACTTCTTGCCGTCGCGCAACACTCCGCACTCGGAGATGAGCGCGGAGATCGGCGAGTGGATCCTCGATCGGCTCCCTCGTTAACCTCACCGTCACCCCGATTGGGCAGTATTCCCGCGAACCGCGGGGCGCGATCGCACATCACGCCCCGCGGCTCGTGCCGGCGCCGCGCGGTGCAGGGCCACGCCTCCGATCACCAGGCCGATGCCCGCGAGATCGACCACGGTCGGAACCTGGCGCAAGGCGAGCAAGCCGACGACCGTCGCGGTGGCCGGCAGCAACGCCAGGAGCAGCGCAAATGTCGATCGCGAAAGGCGCGCCATGGCCAATTGATCGCACACGTACGGGATGACGGACGACGACACGCCCACGCCAACGGCCGCGCCGAGCAGCTTCGGATCGGCGAAGGCCGGCGCCGCGTCGCGGACCCCGATGGGCAAGGCCGCCACCATGGCCACGAGCATCGCGGCGCCCAGCTGATCGATCCCGCCCGTACCGCCGCGCGCCGCGATGCGGTGCCCCAATACGATGTAGAGCATGAACAGCGCGCAATTGGCGAACGCAAAGACGTAGGCGCGCGGATCGCCCGCGAGCCGAACGCGGCTCAAGGCGTACACGCCGGCGCCTGCCAACACGAGCGCCAGGAGGTTTCGCCGGGTGCGCGTACCTGCGGCCGCGAGCGCGATGGGTCCCGCGAACTCGATGGCGCCCACCGTACCGAGCGGCAGCCGGTCGATGGCCACGTAGAAGCACGCATTCATCGCCGCCAACACGGCGCCCAGCGCCACGACGGTGGCACGCTCGGTCGCACGCAAAGATCGCATGTAGCGCCAGGGCCGCCGCCAAATGGCGAAGACGAGCCCCGCGCTGGCGATGCGAAGCCACGCCACGCCGAGCGGGCGAACGTGCGCGAAGAGGAGCACGGCAAACGCGGGACCGAGGTAGTGGAACAGCGCGCTGCAGAGGAAGAAGGCGTGGGGTGGCACCCGGCGATTCATGCCTCGTACATTGATGTACGAGGCGCGATCGAGCGAGGGTGCCTCGAAGGCGCATGGGCGATTGCGCCTTTGTTTTCGAAACTAAAAATGCGATTTCGCCTTGGAATCGCAAACCGTTCGGCATCGCCGCCTCCCGCTTACCGTTTGCATTGGTACATGAACCAAGCGCCGGTACACCCGGTCCCGTTCAAGGTCGATGGTTGGTACATGGCCCACCGGGTATCCAGGCCCATTTCGCGATTCATTCACGTATCGCTTCCCCGAACGAAAATGGCACTGAAGTTGCTCTCCGGCCGGCGTACGAGCGGCACCATCCATCTCGAGAAAGGTTCCATAATGAAATTTGGTAAAGGTATCTTCGCGGCCATCATGCTCACGTTTTCCCTCGTCGGTGGCTGCTCAGCGACCGGTTCGGAAGGCGACGAAACGAACAATACCGAGGAGTCGAGCTTGCAGGATCAGACCCAAGCGGGTGAGCCCAGCGAGGCTCAAATGGAAGCGCTCGGTCAGGGTGGATGCACGAATGCGGAGATTCGTAAGATCCAGGCCTGGTGCGCCAATCCGGCGTGCCCGAGGCTCGGCAGCAAGAGCCGGGGCCTCAAGTTCTGCCGGTACAACCCTGGCCACAATACATGCTCCTACGAGTGTGACTGCGTTGGGCAAGATCCGGGAGAGACCGTGTCGGAGTGCTTCCGGTAAATCTCCGCTGAAAGACTCCAGCGGGCCCCCATGCCGAAGCGGTAGCTGTCGCGCGTGAGCCAGGCGGCCGGCGTGATTGGATGATATCACCACGCGACGCGCGCTTGGGTATCGCGAATTCACGCCGAGCCTTTGCGCGCGCCGAGTCCGTCGTGCCAGGGGCTCCACCGGGCGATCCGATATTTCTCATTGGGAACGGCCCGTTCTCATGTTCACAATCGAGGAAGCTTCCCGGGCGCCTTCGCGTAATATCCTCGTCGGATGGGCGCCCCATGATTGTACTTCCGATTCGAAACCCCCTCACGGTGTCCTTCTCGCCCGACGAGTCCGAGATCGCGGTGTGGACGAGCGCACGTGAATCGGGTGGTGAACGTACCAAAGCCGCGATCGACATTTACTCGGTGCGGGACGGCAGCAGGGTGCACAGCATTCCGGCCCCGAAGGGCATGGGCGAAGCGGTCGTGCACCTCGGCGACTCCATCGTGTCCTTGACGATGACGGATGCGGGCACCCCGGAGAGGCCCCGTCGTTGGAAGGTCGTCCGATGGCGCCGGCCGGATTTCGTGCCGGAGACGGTGCACATCTTCCGCGGGGTGCATTGGCTTTCGATGGCCCCGCTCGGCGATGGCTTCGTGGTCAGCCCCAACGCCCCCGACTCTGTCCATCCGCCGGGCACCTTTCTGTTCGGCGGGAACGACGGGCCGCTGCGGGAGCAGATCTTCGGCGCGTGCCAGACGAGGTTGCTCGCCACCGATCGGACGAGCGGCCGCATTGCCATCGTGACCCACAAGCTGGATCGTTCGTATCTCCAGGACGAGCTCCTCGTTCTCGACAGCCAGCTCGCCGTGCTCGGCCGGACCAAAATCGCCAGCAACGCGGAGATCCATTGGGGCTGGTTTTGCGGCAAGGATCGATTGGTGACCTATGGGCAGTGGCAGGTGCTCCGATCGCGCCGGCTCCGAGAGGGCGAGCTCGTCGTATCGAGCGACCGCCATTTGAACAAGCACGAGCACGACTATGCCCGGAACGGAGGCAGGCCCGTGATCGTGCCCGCCCTCGACCTGATTGGGGTGGAGCGCGACGGCAAGAAGCCCATTTGGGCGAACGCGCGGACCTTGGACGACGTCGACCGCCCGAACATCTTCGCCAAGGGTTTTCCGTTGTGGGTCTCCGCCAAGCACGCGGTGCTCTGTGAACACGACGTCGAGATCGTGGAGCTGCTTCGGAAAAGAGCGCGGAGAGAGAAGCTCGAGCTGGCGCCGCCACGCACCGATCACGTGCCCTACATCCGGACCGTCGCGAGGGAATTGAAGCGGCTCGGCGTTGGCGCCGCTCTCGGTGGCATGAACCAAAAAGTCGGTGAAGCGGCGCCCCGAGGGAGCTCCGTGAAGGTGCTGCAGCGGATCGGTCTGATCAACGTGGCCGCGTCGAGCATCGCGGCCGAGTTCGAGGACAACGAAGGCGTCTACCTCGAGTGGGACGAGGAGATCGGCTGGAACCTGGTGCTCGCGACGTTTCTCGGCGAAACGCGGCCCTACGCTTACTCCCGCCACTACGTCGATCTCGGTCTGGTGCCCGAGCCGGGCGAAATCGCTTCACGGGTTCGGGCGATGCTCGAAAGGCCAAAACGCGTGCGGAAGCTTCCCACGAGCGAACGAGCTCGACGAAGTTTCTCCAAACACGATCCGGAGCTCGAGGCCGCGCTGGCGACCTACGCCCTGGAGTGACGGCTCCGCCGGCGCACCTCGGGTGACCCGAACCATCGGCGGGCCAACGCCTCGGCGAAGCCGGCGATCCGCTCGGGCGAGAAGCGGGTGGCGTCCGAAAGCACCAGCCGCCCCATCTCCAGGACGGCTCCGAGGGTCGCCTTCGCGAGCAACTCGGCGTCGACGTCTCGTTCGCCGAGCAGCGCTTCGATTCGCTTGCAGACCATGTCCCGCCCGCGCTCGATGCGCCGCGCGACGGGGGCCGGGGTCCCCCCGACGGGCATCAATGCGAAGCGCCAGGTCTCGGGGTGGTCGTGGATCATCTGCATGAGCCCGCGCACCACCTCGACGATCGCCTTCGCCGGGTCCTTCGGATCGAAGCTCGCGCCGAAGATCGCGGTGAGCTGCGCGAGCGCCCGATTGTTCTCGCGATCGAGCACGGCGCGCAACACGTGATCGGCGTCCTCGAAGTGGTCGTAGACCACGGGCCGCGTGACCCCGGCCTTTCGCGCGACGGCATCCATCGTGACGGCGCCGACCCCCTCGCGGTTGATGATGCGGAGGGCGATGTCGAGCAGCTGCTCGCGCCGTTGTTCGGGCGGAACCCGCGGAGCGTACGGACGTTTCATGCCTGTGGTGCCCATCTCGTGTCGAGCTCCCTTGCGTCGAGCCGAAAGCTACACTACCGTAGCTAAAAGCTACAATGACGTAGCATCCTACACCGGAGGGTGCTCCCGCATGACCCTTTTCGACCGAGATTCGCAGCGTCTGGCGGTGGTGACCGGCGCGTCCTCCGGCATTGGAGAGGAGCTCGCCCGCGGGCTCGCGAGGCGCGGGCATTCGCTGGTGCTCGTGGCCAGGCGCGCCGAGCGGCTCGAGGCCCTCGCGCGCGAGCTGTCCGGCGCGCATTCGGTTCGGGTCGAGGTGCGGGGCTGCGATCTCGCCGATCGCCCGGCGCGCGCTTCGCTCTTCGCGGAGCTCGAGGGGCGCGAGGTCGATGTCCTCTGCCACAGCGCCGGCTTCGCGACCTTCGGGCGCGTGGGCACGCTCGATGTTCACCGCGAACGCGAGCAGGTGGAGCTCAACGCCGTCGCCGTCCACGATCTCACACTCGCCGTGCTACCCGGCATGCGCGCGCGCCGCCGCGGGGCGATCCTCGTGGTCGGTTCCACGGCAGGGCATCAGCCGATGCCCGGCAGCGCGACGTACTCGGCCAGCAAAGCCTTCGCGAACTGCTTCGCCGAGGCGTTGCACGAAGAGCTGCGCGGTACGGGGGTGACCTGCACCTTGCTCGCGCCCGGTCCCGTGCGCACCGGCTTCGCCGAGGTGGCGGGCGTCAAGCACCTCGAGGGCAAGGGCGGCGATTTCGCCTGGCTCGGCGCTGCACGCGTGGCGGAGGAAGCGCTCCGCGCGATGGCCGCACGGCGTCGGGTGGTGGTGCCGGGCGCGTTCGCCAAGCTCGAGACATTGGGAGGGCGCTACACGCCGCGTGCGCTGCTCCTTCCGGCGATCGCCAAGGTCCTCGAGAGGGCGCGCTCATGACCTTCGCGCAGCTTCACGCGGACGCGGCCACCTTCGCGAAGCTCGCGTCCCGGCGCCTTCACCGGGTGAACCTCTCGGCGTCGATTCTGCCACCGGCGCCCCTTCGCTTTCTCCATCCGTTCGTTCTCGCGCGACGTCTGAACCCGAGGGTCCTCCGATGCTCCCAACCGAAACCAAGGACAACACGGACAGCTTGAAACGCGCCTTGCGCCTGCCGTGCGGCGTGACCATTTCGAACCGCATCGCCAAATCGGCGATGAGCGAGCAGCTCGCCGATCGCTACGGCTCGCCGACACGGGAGCTCGAGCAACTCTACGCCGCGTGGGCGCGGGGTGGCGCCGGGCTCCTCGTCACGGGCAATGTCATGGTGGACGGGCGGGCCCTCGTCGAACCGCGAAATGCCATCCTCGAGAGCGATCGCTTCCTCGGCGCGTACCGCCTCTGGGCCGATGCGGCCCACGCGTACAACACGACGATCCTCATGCAGATCAACCACCCGGGCCGGGTGGCCGTTCTTCCGCTCACGTCCCGCCCGCTCGCGCCGTCGGCGGTGACGGTCAAGCTCCCGGGGCTCAACCTGCGCGTTCCACGCGCGATGACCGAGGCCGACATTCACGATCAGGTGCGCCGCTTCGCGACCACCGCCGCGCTCGCGGTGAAAGCCGGATTCGATGGGGTCCAGGTGCACGCTGCGCACGGTTATCTACTTTCGCAATTCCTTTCACCCATCGCGAACACCCGCACCGACGGGTGGGGCGGCAGCCCCGAAAAGCGCAGGCGCCTTCTGCTGGAGGTGGTGCGCGCCGTTCGGGGAGCCATCGGCCCCGATCGCGCTCTCTCGGTAAAGCTCAATGCCGCCGATTTTCAGAGAGGCGGGTTTTCGCAAGAGGAGTCCCTCGATGTGGCGCTCGCGCTCGAGCACGAGGGGATCGACCTGCTCGAAATATCGGGTGGAAACTACGAGTCCCCCGCGCAGCTCGGGTTCGCGGCGCCAGAGCAGATCGCGCGCGACGCCTACTTTCTCGCATATGCCGAAGAGCTCCGCCGGCGCACCAAGCTCCCACGGATGCTCACGGGCGGCCTCCGCGACGTTCGTATCATGTCCCGCATCGTCGATACCAACATCGTGGACATCATCGGCATGGCCCGCCCTTTTGCCGTGCAACCCGATATCGCCAAGCAACTCCTCTCCGGCGAGCCCGCCGCCGCACTGCCGCGGGTGCCCGCCATCGGCTACAAGCCCATCGACGCCTACCTTCAACTCGGCTGGCACTCCGCGCAATTCCGCCGGATCGCGGCCGGGCACACCCCGCGATCGCTCGGCGGATTCTGTCGCACCGTGGTGGCGCTCGGTCCACGGATGGCGATGAACATCGCGACGCAGTCGCTCTCCGGCGAAGCCCGGTGAGCGCCTGGTAAGCCTATCCGGACTCGCCGTTCGCTCGTCTCCGAAGCCTCCCCTTTGGTGCCCGGACGGGCATCCGCGATCGCACGGCGAATACGCTTTCGTCCAATACTGACGTTCTCACTTCGGAGATCCGGTCGGCGGTCTACCGGCACTCGAACGCCCGGTGAGTAACTGTGGCACCAGGAGCCACGTTTACGGTTACCCCGGCGAATGTGCCTATGTGCGTAGTACGCGGGCTCGTGGCCCCCAGCCAGATGGACCCATGGGGTGCAACGACGCTTCCCAAGAAAGCGGCAGGAAGCCGGACGTCTCCTTGGGCAGCGCCCACAAAGAGAGAGCTTGGCCCGCCCGTGAACCGCTGAGTGCCCGCGAATACGAAATCGTCTTTCACGACGATTCGTATGGGTCCTCGAGATTGGTCGAGGACCATCCGCCCTTCGGCGCGAGCTTCGTCGAAGGTGTAAAGACCCGCGTGCAGCGTGACCTGCGCGGCAGCCGCAACCCTGAATTGTCCGTATGCACCCGGCGCTAGATCACGTTGCTGCCACGGAGAGACGATGACGTCGGGGCCCGCGCGGACCGGCGTTTCAACCGTAGGGAACATTGGGAGTAACGGCATCGTGTGTACGCGGACGGTGCCCGTTACCGTCGCGGTGTCGAGGTCGAGCACCTCTCCGCGGGTCGTGATGGCGCCTTCGACCGTTGAGTGCGGACGCATGCTGACCGAGGGGACACTGAAAATGTCGCCGACGGTTGCATCAGGCCCCACCAAAGTAGGGTCGCCATTCTCGGGCGCGCCGTTATCGATCGTTCCGGATCTCCCGTTCGGCGCGACGATCGCGGCGTCCTCGCCGATCGTCAGCGCGTCGGTCGCATACAGGGTAGGGGTGGTGAGGACCGTGAGCGAGTGCTCCGCCGTCGCGATCAGGCCAGTGGAACTTCCCGTCGCAGTCCATCGCACGACGAGAGCTCCCGGAGGCGCGACAACCGAACCATCAGCGCCCACGGGAATGTTGACAATTGCACCATCGACCGAAACCACGGTGCCCGTGAGCGTGGTGCTCGAGCAGGAGTCGAACACTTGCGGCAGCGGGAGCTTGACGGAAGCACCCGGAGAGCAGGCCATGATCGGCGTAGAAACCTGGGTCACGGTGATTGTCGGCGGCAGCGGGGGTTCGATAAAACTGCGCTGCTTGCATCCGGTCGAGCACGAGCTCGCCGATCCGAAGTCCAGCTCCCGCGATAGCGCACGTGTAACGGGTGAGGCCGCACATCCTTTCGTGCGCAGCACTCCTAAAGGAACCCCGGACGCGCCTCGCAGGCCCGGCTCGACATGGACGCGTAGTTGCTGCTCCGCCCACACCGAGCCGGGACAATCGAACGCGAATGTTGAATAAGCTTGGCCGGGGGAGGGGAGGGGGACCAACGAGCATGCGGTACCATCCGCGGCCGCGACGTGGAGATGCGCCGTCACGTCATCGTTGACGATGCCCTCGGAGAACAGGAGTTCGGCTCGACCGCCTTCTATGAGGCGCAATTGGCGGATCACGGGGACCGAGCCTCGATGGAATCTAGCAACCTGTTCTCCCAGGCCGCCGGGATTGTCCACCGCGTTGCCTGCGCGGAAGCCGGCGGGCAGAGTTTTCAGTGAAAAGATGTTCCAATTCGGAATCGTGCTCCCCGTGGGAACTACGTCGATGAAGCGCAAGACCGGGAGACCAGGCGTCACGACCTGGATAGGCTTGCCCTGTTGGTCCGTTTTGCGAATCGAGGCCGAGAACGGAATAGATGTAAGCTCCGGAAACGATCGCAGATCGATTTGCGCGACAATATCGGCCAACTGTGCGTCCGAGGGTTCCCCGGCGAATGATATCGTTATCGGGTCCGCCCCGATCCCGGTGCGAACGTCCTCTGGATGCATCAGCACTCGGATGCGTGGCCGAAGGGGCCCCTGGAGCGATCCGCTCGGCCCGGCCGCGGGGTGATGTGAAGCCTCCCTCCTCCTGGACGAGAGAGGTTCCTCGGGCCTTCCACATGCCACCACGACGAGCATCCCTGCTGGAAGTATGAATTTCGAAGTGCGCCACATCGAGCTGGTCTCCTCTCAGCACGTGCCTACTGGCAAGGTTGCGTAAGCTTTATTTGCTGGCATCCCGTGGAGCACGATGCTCCGTTCGAAAGATCCAATGTCCCGGAGAACTCGCTCGGTCCCACGACCGATGCACAAGGTTGATTGCGCAAGACACCGAGCTTGATCCCCGATGGGCTCTGCAAACCGTCGTGGAGCTCGACCCGCACCTTCCGCGTCGCCCATACCGAATCAGGGCAGTCGAACGCGATCGTCGAGTATGACCCGACTTTCGGGACAGGAACGAGCGAGCACCATGTTGTTCTTTCTTCGGACGGTCCCACGCGGAGGTGCGCGCCGAGCGACGCGGGATCAATCGTGATTCCCTCCGAGAAGACGACCTCGAAGCGACCGTTGGCCACCAGCCGAACGAGGCGCACGACAGGCGCCGATCCCGCGCTTACCCGCGCGATTACACCCGAGGAGGCGCCAGGGGGTTCACTCCCGTCGCGAAACCCGCTCGGCAACGAGGGAAGCGAAAGTTCCACCCATCCGGATGTGGGAGGCGCCGCCGGCTGAATCAGAATGTACTTGCTGAACTCCGAACCGGATCGCACGGTAGACGTGAACGCGATGGGTACTCCGGCAGGGTAGCTGCGCACCTGGATCAGCGAGCGAAGCTGCTCCACCAGTTCAGCACTCGGCGTTGGTTCGAAATTTAGCGCCCACGGCGTACTGTCCGTATCGGACATCACATCATCCGGCGTGAACCACACGCGGGGGAGATCCCTCGGCGGCGGACGGGACGAAGAGGGTGGGGGAGTGGTCTCCGACGAGCTCTTGCTGCATGCTGGAAGCCACACGAGTCCCATAGCGGAGAAGAATGCCAGGAGCCGTTGAATCTTCATTCCGTCCTCCTACTGGTAGCTCGTAACAGTGCGAACAACCTCGCTCGACGTATTGAAGTCATAATCCAAGTAATCGTAATTGTCCGGCGTGTTGATTTGACGCATTCTGGGAAAATCAACTGCCGGCCCGTACAAATTGTAACTCATTTTGTCCCACATCGACACGATGTCTCCATAGGGAGGAGAGCTCGAGTGGCTGAGGTCTCCCGGGTCGTGATACTCCGCTCCCGGCATGTGATCGAGACGATGTGTCGCCGCCGTACAGAAGCTGAAAGAATGCTCGGCGTTGACCGCCATGGCGGAATGGCCACATCCCGCCCCCTTGTCGTCCGTATACTCGTCGGGCAAGCCCCAAATATGGTGCCCCAGCTCGTGCACAACGGTATAGGCGACCGAGAGAGCATCCCCCTTACTGACATTGCTCATCCAATCGGCACAGAATTGGGCGCGGTTGGGAGACAAATGACCAACCGCTGCGTTGGACCGTTGGCAGCTCTTGTCGATACGAATGTTGGTCCAGCGAAATGGATCCAACGGCAACGGCGGCAGAGTCGAGGAGCTGCACTCTCCGTTGTCGGTGAGCTGCAAGCCCGAAACGAGGACAGCTCCGGCCGTAGACCCGTAGATGGAATTGAGAGACCGTGCGAGCGCATCGCGTGCCCTATCCTTCTCCTCCCTCGAGAACCCCGATTCGAAGGTCGCACACACATTGATGTTTGCACCGGTTGCAACAGAAAACTCGTACTGTCCGGCGCCATGCTCCGAATCTACGGCGAAATACCATCTAGTGGAGCACGTTCCGGAGTCGAACTGCAAAAACTTCTGCCCTCCTGGGGCAACGGCTTTGAAGTCGTGAGTTGTGGCAGTAGGGAACGCTCCGCACCTAGCGTATAGGTTGAAGTCAACATTCGGTATTTGTGTGTTGAGAGCTGCATGTATCATGAAATGTCCCGGTACAGGATTTTTATTGGCTAGATAAGAATAGAACATCACATCGCCAGTCTGCTGCAGGATGCCCATGGTTCGGCGCCCTGCTCCGCTCGTACCATCCCCTAGCTCGTGCGCGATATACGGCCTCGGCGTAGTGGGCATCGGACGACATTTAGAAACGGTGACCCGGTCGATTTCGAAGCCATCACTCGGGCGAAGGTTATTTGTGATGAGGTTGAACGAGGCTCCCCAAATGGCTGGGGTAGTTGGCGACGATGTGTCTTCGACGTAAAGGTCGAACGCCCCCAATGCCCCGGTCAAGTTGACGGGGGGCAGCGTCCCTATCTGGAGCCGATCGTTGCCCCACTCCATATCAAAGCTCGAAAAGTGAAACGTAAGCCCGAGCACCGCGGGGTTTGCCGCGACGGAGTGGTAATAGTAGGCGTTGTTCTTGATCTTCGTCGCCGACATTGTGTTGACATCCTCCGGAAGCGTCCAGTGGCGGGAGCCGCCGTACGACGTGCGGAATGGAAATGGAATTTCGGTTCCAACTGTACAAGGAGTGATCCCCCAGGCGAGGGCTTGTTCGGGTATAGCCATCGCTGCGACGAGAGCCCCGAGAACGATTATTTGGCGTCGGTAAGTCGTCGTCATGCGATCAGCAGTACACGAGCTTTAACCGGCACGTGAAACGTTCATGTGAACGAATAAGTCGTCGACTCGCCGATTCAGGATTCACATCCTAGGTCGAGGACCACTGAGTGATACGGCGCTATTTGCGAGAATGGTGATTCGGACATCGAAGGGCACGGGCCCTTTCCCCTGGCCGTGGTCAGCAAGGCTGCCCCTCTAAATTCGATGAACGTTCCCGTGATGAACCTCGGCCCACGTTCGTTCCGCCGCCATGGGGGTGGCAGCCGCCACGCTCGACCACGACGGGAACCACGCGACCGCCTTCGTGAGCAAGGTGCGAGACGATGTCGAAGAGCGAAGATGTATGGTAGCGACGTGTCGATGGATGATGACCCCTCAGAAGGACGCCGTAGCGGTTGCTGAGATCGTGTTGGGCGTAATCGATGGGGTGATGCGGAAGGCGCTGTTCAAAAGCTTTTGCCCATCGGGCGGCGCCGCCGTCGTCGCCGGCCACAGGAAATAGACAGCCGCGCCGCTGACGAGCGCTCCGATTCCGATGCCCAAGAAGACGTTGGCTCGTGTTGTGTTACTTTTTACGTCGTCAACATCGTTCGCCAGATTCCTGCAGAAGGCTGGCGCGGGGTTCGCGCTGCATGCAGTCGGATCTTCCGAATGACCATGAACGCGGCCTTCTGAGCCTCCTTTCTTGATCGCGAGAACGACCCCCGCCGCGGTCGATACGACTCCCACCGCCGCCAGCACCCCAACCGTCACGAGCTTCGCGGTCGGCTGCCTCGTGCTCGTCTCCGATGTAGAAGGCGGAGCAACCTGTGGCGATGGATCCGCGAATCGCACGGACGTCTCGCGTCCGGCGGGTGCGTCGATCTCCTGCTTGCTGGTCCTGCCGTTCAGGCGAGCTTCGATCTGATATTTTCCGGGTAACACGTCGAGGCCATCGTGGACCTCTTCAGAAGTGAGCGTTTTGCTGCCTACATGAACCTCGTGATTCCCCGCGGTTTCGAATCGGAGTCGGGCGGTTTGCATCGAAAGCTCGCGAATCATCGCCTCCGCTTTTCGTTTCTTCTCAAGGCTGATGCGGGCATCCGCAAGGTACTCGCGAAAGTGGGCAAGTGCATCGAGGACGTAATGGCCGCTCTTCTTTTCGGCCATGGCTAAATTCCATAGCGCGTGTGGCTCGCGAACTGCCGAATAGGCTTGCTTGAAATAGACGCGTGCGGCCTCGTAGTCGCCTGCGTTGACCGATTCGATTCCACGGTCCATATGCGCGCTTGCAATTTTGCTCTCCAGAGAAGACGGTTGTTGAGCATGGGCCAACTTAGGAAGGAGAAACATCGCCATCACCAGGACGTGTTGCTTCATGATCATTGTGCGTGCGGATTGTCCACAAAATCAGGATCTCGAAGGACGGGGGGGCGAACGGGAGAAGGCGGCAACGCTCCTGCTGATTGGATGGCCGACGCGGATTGGATAGGCGCTGGGGCCTTTAACTGTTGTTGCGTTCTGGGTGGCAATAGCGTCTTCGTAGTGGTATTTACATGATGTGATTGCGGATTAGCATCTTTATTCTGAATGGGAACGCCGACTGAAGCTGTTGTAGGCGGTGAAGGATCAACGTGCGCACTGACCAACTCGGTAGTGCTTCCCACATTGTTGGGCGGAGATGGTGTGACGATCGCGGTCGGTATTCCGGAAGGCGTCCAAAGCGGGGTGAGGTAGATAAGCAGTCCGATACTTCCTGCAAGGACGACGATCACGATCCCGGCGAACTCTCGGCGGCGCCAAGGACTCGCGCGCGCGGCTCCGAGTCCGCTCGGTTTCCATTCCGAGATCTCGACGCGACCTGGACGGGCCTCTTGGGTCCGCCGTTCGGGATCCGAGAACAGCGTGAGGAGCTCTCCGGTGTTGACGGAATCGTTCCCACGATGAGACACGGCGGCGCCGCACAAAAGCTTTCCATTCACGTCGGACACTTCGACGCGACCTCGGCGGGCCTCTTGGATCCGCCGCTCGGGGTCGGAGAACGGCGTGAGAAGCTCGCCCGTGTTCACGGAGTCATTCGCGCGCGCTCCGCTACGCTGGGCTGCTGGCTTGGGTTCTTTGTTCCGTCCGTTCAAAGTGCGCCTCGCTGGCCGAGCTTACCTCGGCTTCTTCCTCCATGACGTGGACGCGCGCCGGATGGTCCACCTTTCCGAGCGCTCCCGCCGGATGAGCTCACCGCGCATTGCCGATGGGTCTTGCGCTAGAAACCCGTCGGCAGGCGATGTCCGCGAGAAGCGTACAATGTAAAGACATCGAATCGAGCGATGAGCTCGGGGCCATTCCGTAAACGCGGTCCTGCAGATCGGAAACGATGTCGGCTATGCGGGTGGTACGCGCGCAATAGCACAACGCATCACCCGCGCTACGGAGCGCGAAGCCTAGTGTCTGACGGCCACGCTCTGAAGCTTTATATAGTTTTTCTGCTACGTTCGTATCTACGGGACATCGAGCTCCAGCACCGCCTGACCTGGGGACCCATTCGGGTCTCAAAGTGGGAGCGGTAGCGGCTACAGTGTTTGTAGGACGCGCTCCGCTTGGCCGTCGATACCATTGTTGCCGGCAGGCCCCAAACCCTTCGCTCCAAACGCCCCAACCTTGATAGCGCTCATGGTCGTCGCATCGACCTCCGGCCGTCTTGCCTGCCAGAGGATGCCAACGGAGAGACCGCCGGCTCCACCCGATCCAGCCCCTCCGTCTCCTCCTTTGCCGCCATCACCGCCAGGGCAGTCCCCGCTGCCTCCACGTCTGCCAGCGCCGCCAGTTCCACCGACGCCTCCCTTGCCACCGTCACCGCCGTTGGCGGTAACGATCGCGCTCTCAAGCACGTTCACTGATGAATTGACCGCGAGCAGCCCCACGCTCGCCCCTCCACCCTGTCCGCCTTTGCCCGCCGTTCCTCCGCAACCACCGCACCCGCCACCCGCACCGGCGTTGGATGCATCGCGGCCGCCACCGCCACCCCCACCCTGACCCGGTCCACCTGCTGCGCCGTCGGCTCCAGCGCGAGGGCTCCACATATCATTTACAAGTTCGCCGATAGAGGTGACCGCGTTGGCCGGGGACGCATTAGCGGCGCTCGCACCGACGTTCCCTGAACCGTTCGGCTCTACGGGACTGGTGCAACTGCTATTAGCTATGCCCCGGAGACCATCCTGCCCCGGCGGATTTACTGGAATCTTTGGAAAGCCATCCTGCCCATCTCCGCTCGGTGCGCCACCGCTTCCACCAGAAGTCGTGCCACCACTCGAACACGTACACACGGTCTGCCCTCCCGAAGTCACTCCGGAAGCTTTCTTGCCACTCCCGTCTCCAGCTTCGGGATTGACGTATGTCCCCGTCACACCGCTCTCGCCCGTAGCTCCCGCCTTTCCGTCGTGGGCCACAAGGCGCACCCGCACCAAGCTCACGCCCGGACTATTCACGATACGCGCCGCGATGCTCGAGCCACCTGGAGCCACAGCCTCGGTCGCCTCGAGCTCGAGGTCCGCGACGGTCGCCCCGTTCGCGTTCACGAACGTGATCGGGATGGCTGGCGGAGCGCTCGAGATTTTCGCGGCCTTCCCGGTGTAGCGCCAATCGCTGCACGCGAGACCGCCGAACACCGAGACGGTGCCTTCGATTCGCACCCCGCCGTCATAGTTGCCCTCGCACACGAAGATGTACGGCCGCCCGGCAATCTTCTCGAGGGCCTTCGCGAGCGAGCGCACGGGCTTGGTCTTCGTTCCGTCGTTGTTGTCGTTTCCGAGCTGCGAGACGAAGACTCCATTCTGATCGCCGATGCACCGCGCATCGCGCGCTGGATCGCACGTCCCTGCCGGCGCATCCGTCCCCCCGTCCTTCGGGCTGCATTCTCCGGACTCGCACCGGGAAGGGGATGATAGGCAACCGGCGGCAACCACCCCGGCGCTAACCGCGAAAGCGAGGACTACGGGCAGGTTCAATGCGGCCCCCAATCTCAGACATCAAAGTGACAGCAATGGCGGTTACGGTACTTGTAGGATTCGCTCCGCTTTGCCGTCGATACCATCGTTGCTGGCGGGTCCCAAGCCTCTCGTTCCGAATGCTCCGACGTTGATGGCGCTCATGGTCGTCGCATCGACGTCGGGCGCTCTTCCTCGCCAGAGGATGCCGACCGATAGTCCGCCGGCGCCACCTGACCCAGCCCCACCATCGCCCCCCTTTCCGCCATCACCACCCGGGCAATTGCCCCCTCCTCCGCTTCCTCCCGTCGCCCCCGGCCCCCCGGCGCCACCTTTACCGCCATCTCCTCCATGCGCTGTAACGATCGCGCTGCTGACGACCTTCACCGATGAGTTCATAGCGAGTAGCCCGAGACTGGCGCCGCCACCCTGTCCACCCTTGCCACCGGTCGCACCGCATCCACCGCACGCGCCGCCGCCGCCCGCGCTTGCACCGTCACGCCCGCCGCCACCGCCCCCACCTTGGCCGGGACCTCCCGATGCACCGTCCAGACCCGAACGAGGAACCCACGCATCGTTCGCGATTTCGCCAAGGGAGGTCGCTGCGTTAGCGGGAACTGCGCTTGCGGCATTTGCGCCGGTATTCCCGGATCCATTCGGCTCGACGGGGTTCGTACAACTGGTATTCCCAACCCCCTTGAGACCGTCCTGTCCAGACATTGTTGGCGGAATCTTCGGCAAGCCGTCCTGCCCATCTCCGGTCGGACCGCCACCACCTCCTCCCGTCGTCGTCCCTCCGGTGGAGCAACTGCACGTTACGATGCCGCCGGCTGTCGTTCCGGAAGCTCCCTTACCATTTCCATTGCCACCTTCGATGCCGAGATAGGTCCCCGTCGCGCCGCTCTCTCCGGAAGCTCCCGCCTTCCCATCGTGCGCCACGAGGCGCACGCGCAGCAGGCTCACGCTCGGACTGTTGATAGCGCGAGCCGCGATGCTCGACCCGCCCGGGATCACCGCGTCGGTGGCCTCGAGCTCGAGATCCGCGACGGTTACCCCGTTCGCGTTCACGAACGTGATCGGGATGGCCGGCGGAGCGCTCGAGATTTTCGCGGCCTTCCCGGTGTATTTCCAATCGCAGGCAAGACCACCGAACACCGAGATAGAGCCCTCGATCCGTACCCCGCCATCATAGTTCCCCTCGCACACGAAGATGTACGGCCTCCCGGCCATCTTCTCGAGCGCTTTCGCGAGCGAGCGCACGGGCTTGGTCTTCGTTCCGTCGTTGTTGTTGTTGTCGCTGCCGAGCACCGAGACGAAGACGCCGCTTTGGTCGCTGACGCATCGCACGTCGCGCGCTGGATCGCACCCTTGTCCGACCGATCCCGCATCGGCTTCCTCGCAGACCTTTTTGTCGCGGCAATCGTTATGGAGGTCGTTGGTAACCAAGCATCCGCTAAAGGAACCAGCGACGATCATGCAGACAAATGCAAAGCGAGACGCATACATGGTGACCTCAGAAGGAAGCCGTAGCGGTGAATGACACGTTGCGGGGCGTGATCGATGGCACGAAGCGGATCGAGCTCGAGGATTTCTCCTCCTGGATCACGGTCTTTGGCCACAAGAGATAGACTGCAGCGCCGCTCACGAGAGCGCCGATCCCGACGCCGAGAAGGATGTTGGCCTTCGACGTACTGCTTTCCACGGAACGGACATCGTCGTCCAAGCTGCCGCAAAATTCTGGGATTGGGGTACCTCGACACGCGCTGTTTCCGCCGACGTGCCGATTGACGCGGTCCTGGGCGTTTCCTTTCGCGACGGTGAAGGCGATTCCCGTTGCGATCGATGCCACGCCCAAGACCCCCAACGCCCCCACGGTGACCATCTTCTCCCTCGGTTGTACCGTGCGTGCGCTCGGAGCAGAATTCGGTGGGGGTTGTGGGGACGATGGATCCGCGAATCGCACGGACGTCTCGCGCCCGGCGGGTGCGTCGATCTCCTGCTTGCTGGTCCTGCCGTTCAGGCGAGCTTCGATCTCATACTTGCCGGGTAGCACGTCGAGGCCATCGCGGACCTCTTCCGAAGTGAGCACTTTGCTGCCTACGTGAATCTCGTGATTCCCCGCGGCTTCGAACCGGAGTCGGGCGGTTTGCATCGAGAGCTCGCGAATCATCGCCTCCGCCTTTCGTTTCTTCTCAGGGCTGATTCGGGCATCCGCCAGGTACTCGCGAAAATGGCCGACCGCGTCGAGGATGTAACGGCCGCTCTTCTTCTCGGCCATGGCTAAATTCCATAGCGCGTGCGGCTCGCGAACTGCCGAATAGGCTTGCTTGAAATAGACGCGCGCGGCCTCGTAGTCGCCTGCATTGACCGCTTCGATTCCGCGGTCCATCTGTTCGCTGGCTACTTTGGTTTCGAGCTCCGACGGTTGGGCGTAGACCAGCCTCGGAAGAAACGACACGGCGATCGCGAGAAGGTATCGGTTCATGGCGTCAGTGCGAATGTGGATTGTCTACGAAGTCAGGGTCTTCAAGAACGGGCGGGCGATGAATGGGAGCGAGAGAGGCGTCCGCAGGCGATGCTATAGGAAGAACGGAAGCGGGGGGCTTTTGCTGTGAGCGTATCGGAGCAGAGGAGGATGCCATTCCCTCGCTCGGCCGACGAGGGAGCGGCGAAGCGGTGGTTGCGGGAAAGCGTTGTCTTCCTGATGATGATGAAGTGACAGCAACGAGTGGCACGGTTGAACCTACCGTGCTCGCCATGGGGGCGGCCGGCGGGGCAGAGGAGGGCGGTGGGGTGCTCGCCGCCGGCGTGCCCGAGGGCGTCCAAAGCCGAGTGAGGTAGACCAGCAGGCCCACGCTTACAGCAAGGGCAACGACACCGATGATCCGAGCAAAATTACGCGGATTCGATCGCGTGGATGGCGGCTCGCTCGGTTTCCAATCCGAGACTTCGATCCGTCCTCGTCGGGCCTCTTGGATCCGCCGCTCGGGATCGGAAAACCGCGCGAGTAGCTCGCCCGTGTTGACGGATTCGTTGAGGCGATGGAGCGTAGCGCGCATGTCTAGGCTCTTCGGGTCGGGGTCCGAGATCTCGACCCGTCCTCGTCGGGCCTCTTGGATGCGCCGCTCGGGATCGGAAAACCGCGCGAGTAGCTCGCCTGTGTTGACGGAATCGTTCGCTTGCCGCGCCTCCGGAGGGAGGTGTCTATTCCGATCTTTCACGGGTCACGTCGTAGCATACCACTCTCGTTTTCTCTCCGAGCAAACGGCAGAGCCGTCCCCGTCGAAGGGGGGCTGGTGGTACAAATGGCACCATAGCTCGTTCATTAAACCATTCTTCGCAAGACACATCGCAATGATACCCTGTCCGCCCTGTGCCTGAATTTGAACCAGAAGATATCATCCCAGGGGACGTAAAATATCGAACAATTCGCCATCTTGGCAGTGGCGGCATGGCCGACGTTTACCTCGTCGAGCACATGCTGCTGCATGGCCCATGCGCGCTGAAGATCATACAGGTTGTGCATCGCACGCGTGCAGATTACCGCGTCCGACTCAAACGGGAAGCTCAGGCGGGATTCCAGATCCGATCGGTGCACCTCGCCCAAGTGTTTCACATCGGCGAGCTTCGCGACGGTCGAGAATATTTCATCATGGAATACGTAGACGGTCGCAGTCTGCGGCACGTCCTCGACACACGCGGACCATTGCCCCCTGCGATTGCAATTGCAATCATCGTCGATGGTCTCGAGGGGCTCTACGTTGCTCACGAGAAGGGCGTGGTTCATCGAGATGTCAAGCCAGAAAATATATTCGTGACGCGCCAAGGGATCGCGAAGGTGCTGGATTTTGGGGTAGCGAAGCTATCTTACGTGTCGAACAATTTTACTGGAGAAGATTTCGTCGGAGACTATCTGTACGCGTCACCCGAGCAAAATCGACACGCATGGTCGGTCGACCAGAGAGCTGACATATTTTCTATGGGGATCGTGCTGTTCGAATCGCTCACAGGTCGCCATCCATTCGACAAGACGGGGCGCAGCTTCCGCAAGCGCGACGTGCGAAGTATTGCCATTTCCATATTGAACAACGACCCAATGCTGCTCGACCATCGATTTCCGCCCGAGCTGGCCAGAGTCTTGAATAGAATGCTTTCGAGGGATCTGAATACCCGTCCATCGAACGCGTACCTGTTGGCGCAAGAGTTGCGCGAGATTATGAAAATATTCTATACGCAAGCACGGGAAAGCGCGAACTCGCTCATTAGCGAGAGTGTAGACGGAGTTTCGGTTGGTCCAATTACCGATGCTCGTGTCGAGGCTCCCGACCCGGCGCTCATGTTGCGCGTGCAAAGGATCGCCGCCCGGCGCTCGCAAGGACGTGGTTCGCTACCGGACCAGCCGCGAATCCCGCCAACGGTTGAACCGCGTATATCGAGGAGGGTACATCCGCCAAGCGCCCCGCTACATGATACTGTCAAAGACGGCGTTCCATGGCACGCAAAGTTCACCCGCGGATCGCCTGCCAAGCGGCTGATTGCGGTGGGCCTCGTCGCGGCTTTCTGCATCGCCGTCATCATTCGCGCCGGACTCCCTGTTGTCCCGGCCGAAGTGTCACCCCCAGCATCCCCGCGCACGATAGCTCCCTTGTCCTCTTCAACCCCCAGCAACGACCATCGGGTCACAACCACAAGCGAAGGAGGGGCGGGGGAGGCCGTTGGACACCGCGCGCCAAGTCGCGCCGGCGCTCCCGGGCCCATCCCCAGCACGGCTCGGACCGACAAGCGGAGCCCCCGGCGGGAGCCCTTTGTCGCGCCCTCGCCCGCTCCACCGCCCCCGACCGAGGTCGACCCCAATCCGGAACCGGCGAAGGCTTCCAATGTGAACCTTCTAACTGGTCCGTAGTTGGTTATAGCCATGCGACCTTGTGCGAAGATGTCGATTGAACGCAGTAAACCAAATGGTTTCTCTCAGTCCACAAATGTGGACCGCACCTCGGCGCCTCAAAGAAGAGAGATACTTAAAAATTGGGTGTAGCGCGCGGGTCACTGCGTTGGCACGATACGTGCTCTTACGTCCGAGCATGGTCGATTCTCTCAGCCTTTTGAATCCTTCGACAGCCCGAGAACGGCGAGATGTTTGGATATTGCCGTTTTCGACAGGCCCGCCAGTGAAACCATATTCTTGTATTTGCCCCCGCATAGCGTGTGCACGTTCGTCCAGTATGCTCGCTTGAATGCGAGCAGAGCGACTGGATAAGTATTCGCCTGCTCCTCCAACGGGTTCGCGCCAGCCTTTGGCAGCTCGAGATGGATCGGACCGACATCGGGGGCGAACGCCAGACCCCTCGCGACGACGTTTAGCAGCTCGCGCACGTTGCCTGGCCAGTCGTAGGTCGTCATTTGGAGGAGCGACTCGTGGGAAATTCGAGCAAAGGCTCCCTCGTGGCCTAACTTTCGGGTAAACAGCTCGACGAGAGCCGGAATGTCGTCGAGCCGATCTCGTAGCGGAGGAACCTGAACCTGCAACACCATCAGTCGATGGAAGAGGTCAACTCGAAATCTGCCTTCATTGACTTCCTTCTCAAGGTTCCGGCGGGTAGCGGCAATGATGCGGACGTCGACCCGCCGATAGAAGTTGTCCCCTACCGATTTGACCTGACGCTCTTGGAGGACCCGCAGAAGCCTTGACTGAGTTTCGAGCGGGAGTTCGCCTATCTCGTCGAGAAACAAAGTACCTCCATCCGCGTCTTCGAACGGCGAAGGTTGTCGGTCGGCTGCACCCGTATACGCACCCTTTTTGTGCCCAAATAGGAGACTCTCCGCTAGCGATAAGTTGATAGCACCGCAATCGATAACCACATAAGGTCCCTTCGCGCGGCGGCTCGCCTCATGGATCGCTTGAGCAACGAGCTCCTTTCCGGTTCCAGTCTCCCCGGTAACCAGAACGGTAAACTCCGTCGGTGCAACCCGGCTCAGCTTGCGATAGAATTTTCGCATTGATGATGCTGTTCCGACGAGCGGAGGAAATGTTTCATCCGTCTCCAGGTCGACCGTGGTTGCAGCGGCTGCGGGCAGAAATTGCAGCTCGGTTTCGCCTACACGAATTCTATGCCCTTTACGTAAGAACGCTTCTGTTACCGGAACGCCGTCCACGACGGTTCCATTTGTCGACCGCAGGTCACGAATCCGCACGCCGTCCCGTGTCACGGTCAACTCTGCATGAATTTCGCTGACCTTGCGATCGTGAATCGGTATACGAACGACACTATCTTCGGGGAAGTCGTCCGCACCTTCCCGCACAATCAGCGCCGTCGTTTCGGGTTCAATAGGAATCGACTTCCCCCCGACGATCAACGTGCCACCCAAAACGTCAACGAAACGAGGTTCCCCAACCGCCGTACTTGTCATGGTGAACAACTATAAATGAAATACCACGTCGTCGCTAGCCGTTAGGCGGAGCGGGCGGTGAGATACAGGGTGACCAATGCGATACGCAACCTAGTCGAAGTGAGCGAGGTCCGGCAGAACGCCTGCATATTGTCCTTTCCGGAAGTCACTCTCCAGATCTCGTCCAGGCCTCCGTCAATGTATGGGTTAGCTGAGCAGCCGGCCCCTCTACATGCGTAGCATATGTCCGGCCCTCGCTCACTCCGGCAAGGTCGCGTCAAATTCTAATTTCAATCGTTTTTCCAGAGCGGCCTGGCGGGGGCGAGCGAGGATCAGAGCAGTGTAACGTGCGGGATCAATGTCACCAATCCGCGCGCATACCGCTGCCCATCTGAGCCTCGCTCGCCCCAGCCAGGTCGCAAAAACCTCACTCTAGGACATGCTCATGACCACAAGAGCAATCAACGTCGCTAATGGCGTGAATCTCCCAAGCGGATATAAGAAGGTCGGCAATGCGATTTTACGGGAACGTGACGGGAGGGCGTGCTTGGTCGACTTCGACCACCACGTTCAGGAGTCCGTAAGCCAGGCGACTATCGATGCTATGATGGACGCCGAGCGCTCTGGTTCCGTCGACGAGAGAACTCGCGAGTACGATCGCGACGTCGATCCGACGCCTCCAGGCGTGCCCCCGGCCCCGCCCACCGAGCCAAGCATCAAGGATGAAGACAAAACGCTCGACCCGTATCCGCTCGAATGAGCCGTAAAGCGCTTCGGCAGGTGCGTCCTGCAATCCTGCTCTGCGGCGCGAGCTTCGCCACCGGTTTGTGCTGGGGGAAGGATTTTCGTGGCTCGATTGGACTCGAAGATGGGAGCACGTCAATCCCGCGAGGGTCCATTTGTAAGAGATTGCTCGATGTGGGCGGGCCGGGCGAACGAGGCCGGCATCGTGACGAATAGGGAGAGCCGATGGGGGCGAGCCGGTGTCCACGTATGAGGTGCTCAACGATTTGGGATACCTCTGGCGTGACCAAGAAGATGTGTAGTGATGGACACGTACAACAAGAGTATGCCATGACCGACCTATCGATCATCCGTCAACTTAGCGAGAGGTTCGCTCGGGATGTCTTCACGGTGCCGCCTGAGGAGCTACCTCGGGCCGTGAACGAATTCGCTGTTCACGTGCTGTTGACATGTGCGCCGATTTCGAATCGCACGCTCGTCGAGCGCGTCACGTCAATCGTGAATCAGCATCCGTCAGGTATTCTCCCGAAGGACCTTTACGCACACATTTCCGCGCCAAGCGTCGATGTCCATGCGGCTTGTCGCGCTGCAACAAGGATAGGGCTCATTGTGCGCTGGGGGCACACGCAGGACGCGATGTACTTTCCCATCGCGGTACGAGATAAAAGCGTGCTCGTGGACTTGACCGCCCGAATCGCAGCGGTCGTCAGCAGGACCGAGCGGGGCATTTCGATCGCGTCGTTACGCAAGGCCATTGGCAACCCAGAAATATCTGCGTTCGTGCTGGCGTGCCGGAACGCGATTGCCGCACAACGAGTTGTCAGCCGAACGTTTGACGGCGTGAGATATCTGATGCCACCGCCGCGAATCGTAGTCCACGCAGAAAATATCGGGCAATACGCGCGAACGCTGTTGCCGGACAAATGTAAATTGGTTGACCTGGTAACAAACGCCGCGAACGGCGTTTCGCCAAGGGCTCTGAAGTCTCAACTCGCTTTCAGTGATACGCGATTTAGATTTGCGAGCTTTGCTGCGCTGGCTATGGGTGCAATTTATCGCGTCGGAGCTCGGCGCTCCATACGGTACGTATCGTCTGCGTCAACGTCACACGAGATTCAACCTGAGATGATGCTGCTCAATCGACTCGTCGCGTCCGTGAAGAGCCAACCCGATGGCATCTATCGTAGTGAGCTGCAGGCGGAGCTCGCTGTAAGCGAGTATCGTATGTGGATCGTTGGTGAGGTTGCGGTCGGGCTAGGCGCGATCGTCGGTGTAATGCGGCAAGAGGGACGTGTGTTCTATCCGGCAAATAGAAGCGAAACACCTTCGAGGGTACACTCGAACGGAGATGGCCATTATCATGCCGTACCGGTTCGTCTACCATGTACCACCGCATGATCAGTACGCATGATTCTACCCGGCAGAGAGCGGGATTGAAACTAACCCCATGGTCTGCGAGCCTCCCGCGCCATGCTCGTCTGCTGAACCCGTCCATTCCCGAACGGATACGTCGCGATCGACGCAGTCGCGTGCCCCTGAAGAAGACGGCGAAGGGCCGGAGAAGCCCCCTTCGCCGCCGTCCGCCGTGGCTTTAGAGCGACTGCTTGCCGCCGCACGCTCCCGGATGGGCGAGCTGCACATGCGCAACTGCGCGCGCGCAGTCGTTCGAATATGTCTTGCCGTCGCAGCCGCAAACCGGATTGTACTCGAAGGTACAAGCCGCCGGCGTGGTCTTGCACGTCCCCTCGGCCTTCGACGACGTATGGCAGGTACCGGCCGGCAGCTCGCAATATTCGCCCTTACCACACGCGATTTGCGAAGGCCCGTTGCACGTGGTGGGCGGCGGCGGCTTGCACGCGCCCGTCGTGTCGATCTGCACCTTGTTCGCGCGGCGCTCGCAGTCATTGGCGTACGTTTTTCCGTCGCAACCGCAAACGGGGTTGTACTCCCGCGTGCACGCGACCGGCGTGATCGCGCATGTACCCGTGGCGTCTGTCGCGGTGGCGCAGGCTCCGGCGGGGAGCTCGCAGTGCTCGTCTTTGCTGCTGCACGCGAGGTGCGAAGGGCCGTTGCACGTGGTGGGGGGCGGCGGCTTGGTCGCGACGGCGCTCTCGAGGGACGAGGAGAGGCCTTTGCTCTCGGTCGCATTCTCACCCGCGCTCGAACCCGAGCCCGGAGCATCCTCCGACGCGCAGCCTGCCACGATGCTGCCGCTCAGGATTGCAAAGATGCCAAAAAACGATTTTACGGTCGTCGATCGTCGAATCATGAATTGCCTCCAAAGGCCTTGGAGCACCGAACGAATCGACCTCCGTCGGTTTTAACGGATTTCGAACGTCGGGTGCTTTGGCGGTCAACAACCCCCCTTTCGTGCACCGCCCAACTTCAAGTTCCGCACCACCTGCGCCGTAGGCGCGCGGCGATTGACTCTATCGCGGTCGCCGTTCGGGGTTTCTCGAACGTTTCACGCGCGCCTCGCTCGCCGCGCCCGCCGGGGCGGCAAACGGACATGGCAAAGCGACGGACGTCACAACTGTGGTAAAATGTTACGGGCTTTGCGCCGCGGAGATTGTTCCGGCCGACCGGTCCGAGGGCATTTCGCGGATCCGTAGAACGACTTTACCGCGCGTTCGTTTGGTTTCGATTTGGGTGGACGCGGCCTGGACGTCGTGGAGATCGAAGACGCGGTGGATGATGGAACGGAGTCGGCCTTGCTCGGCGAGCATGGCGAGGTAGGCGAGATCGGAGCCTTTGGAGCGAACCTTGACCAGGCGCGCCCGTTGCGGTGCGCCGAGGGTTTTGGCGATATCGAGGAATGTGCGGCGGCTCGGCACCGTGGTGACATAGGTGCCGCGGCCATGGAGGGCGCGGCGGGCTTCGGTGAAGGTGCGGTTGCCGAAGACGTCGAAGATGGTGTCGTATCCGCGCGCGGCCGCGAAGGGGGACGAGGTTTGGTAGTCGATGGTTTCGTCGGCGCCGAGGGTGCGGCAAAGATCGTGGTTCGGGGAGCTCGATACGGCGGTGACGTGGGCGCCGAGCGCTTTTGCGATTTGAATGGCGAAGGTGCCGACGCCGCCCGATGCGCCGTGGATGAGGACCCGCGTGCCCAGTCGGACCTTGGCGACGTCGCGCAGCGCTTGCAAGGCGGTCTGCGCGGCCAGGGGAATGGCGGCGGCCTCTTCCCACCCGAGCGAGTCGGGGATGCGCGCGCACTCCTCCGCGCGCACCGTGATGTACTCGGCGCAGGTGCCGCCGTCCCACGTTTGGATCATCCCGAACACGCGGTCCTTGTTGGCAAAGAATCCGGCCGAGCGCCCGCACGCTACGACCTCGCCCGCGTAGTCGTAGCCGAGCCCTTTGGGAAAGCGATGGCCCGTGAACAGCTTGTACTTCCCCTTGCGAACGAGCACGTCCTTCGGGTTGAGGGACGCGGCGAACACGCGCACCCGAAGCTCGCCTCGGCCGGGCGCGGAGCGCTCGTGCGCGTCGTCCACGTTCTCGAGCGAAAGTACGCTGGGGGGCCCGTAGCTTCGGTAGACGACGGCTCTCACCCGGCAGTGACTAATGCCGAAGTGGCCCGTGTTCAAGGGGATCGTTCACATCGAAAAGACGTGCTCGGGGTGGCGATACGCTTTGAGCTCGATCGCATTGCCGCTGAAGTCCGTGAAGAACATCGTCGCTTGCTCCTCGGGGCGGCCCGCGTACCGGATCATGGGGGCAATGAGGAACGCAATTTGGGCATCCTGGAGCCGCTTGGCCAGCGCCTGGAACTCGTCCCAATCCAGGACCGCCCCCGCGTGAGGGATCGGTACGACGACCTGATCCACGTGCCCGCACGGGATGGGCGCCGGGAGGACGTCGTTCACATGGGCGGAGATTTGGTTACCGAAAAAGTCGAAGTCGACCCACGTCTCCGTGCTCCGGCCCTCCGGACAGCCCAGGATCGATCCATAGAAGCGCCGCGTGGATTCGAGATCTCGGACGAGGAAGGCGTAGTGAAAGGGGCGGGCCATGCGGGGGTGAACGATACCACGCCCCGCCTCTGCGCACCGCGCTCGGTTCGTTACGCCTTTTCACCGCGCAGCGCGCCGGCCTCGGCCCGGTAGACGCGGGCGAGCCCGTCGACCGCGGCGCGCAAAATGGGATCGCGCCGGCGGTCGGCTGCGAAGAGCGCGAACGTGGGGTGCGTCGGATCGTCCAGCGGGGGGGATAGGCGGATCAGGTTTGGTTCGGAGTCGGCGATCCAGCAGGGGAGGAGCGCCAAGCCCACGGAGGCGCGCACGCCCTCGAGGATGGCGACGGCGTTGGTGAATCGGTAGGTGGCCGGCGCGCGCCGGCGCTCGGTGAGCCAGCGGGATACGGGCATGTATTCGTGCTCGGCGTCGAAGCCGACCCAATCGCACTTGGAGAAGCGCTTCTTCTCGTCGCGGGCGTGCTTGTTGCGCGCGACATAGGCCGCCGAGCCATAAATGGCGAAGGCCATGGCGCCCAGCCGGCGCGAGACCAGAGCGCCCTCCTGCGGAAGGTTCTCGATGAGCACCAGATCGATCTCGCGCCGGGCGAGGCTCGGGGGTTGATGCGCCATCTGCACCTCCAGGTCGAGGCGCGGAACGAGGGCGCGGAGCGCGCGAACGTGGCGCACGACGAACATGGAGTCCCACTCGGTGGCCGACAGCCGCACCACGCGCGGATCGCGGCGGCTGGCGGTCCTCAGCAAATCATCGGCGGCGGCGGCCATCTGGGTGGCGGCCGGCAGGAGCGCGTGCCCCTCGGACGTGGGCCGGTAGCCATTGGGAAGGCGCTCCACCAGCCGCACGCCGAGCGACGATTCCAGGGCCTGGATGCGGCGCCCCACCGTCATGACGCTGACCCCCGTGCGGCGCGCCGCCTTGGCGTAGCTGCCGCTCACGGCGACGGCGAGGAAGATGCGAACGTCGCTCCACTCGAGCGTGACCGAGCTGGCGGTGAGTTTCATAAAGGATAGTGTGTATCACATTTTTGATGCTTATCGCTTCCGGCGGCGTGCCCCATGGTCACCCAGGAACACACGACGAAGGAGACGAGCATGAACCCGAATTCGACCGCATCCCTCTCGCTCGAGGGCGCCCGTGATTGGCTTTCGCGCTGGGACACGCAGCAAGATCGCTACATCGAACGGCGCGAGGAGCGCTTCGCCGTCATCGGCGATCTGCTGGCCGCGACGTGCCGCGCGGACGCGAAAATCCTCGATCTCGCGTGCGGTCCCGGCAGCCTGGGGGCGCGCTTGGCCGAGCGCTTTCCAAAGGCGCAAGTGGTGGGGGTCGACTACGATCCGGTGCTGCTCGCGATCGCGCGAACGGCGCACCGCGAGGATCCGCGCCGCCGCTTTCTCGAGTCGGATCTGCGCCTCTCCGGATGGTGGAAGGACGAGGCGCCCGCGAGCTTCGACGCCGTGGTGAGCACCACGGCGCTCCACTGGCTCGGGAGCCACGAGCTCGTCCGCGTCTACCGCGAGGCGGCGCGGCTGCTTCGACCCGGCGGCGTCCTCGTCAACGGTGATCACGTGGCCCCGGCCCCCGGCGAGCAGGCCCTCGCGCGCGTCGTCGCGAGGTCGCGCGAGCAGATGCACGTCGAGGCAGACGCGCGCGGCGCCGCGACCTGGGAAGGGTGGTGGGACGCGATCGCGCACGACGCCACCTTCGCGGGCGCGTGGGAGGAGCGCGGCCGCAGGTTCGGTGCACGGCATGGCGAGGAGCCGATCACCTTGGCGTATCACCTGGCCGCGCTTCGTCAGGCGGGGTTCGAGGAGACGGGGGTCGCGTGGCAGCGCTGGGACGACGTGGTGATGTTCGGCACCGTGGCGGGGAGGGCCTAGGGCGCCGAGTCGACGGCGGAGTCATGACCTTTCGCCGGGCCGCGCGCGCGCCATCGGTGGCCGAAGCCGGCCGCGAGGACGGCCGCGAGAAAAACGAGCTGGATGAGGGTGCGCGGCCCGGCCGCAGGTACGGGGACGCCGCCGATGGTCAAGTGGTGGCTGGCGGCATGAAGGTTCGCGGGGAAGACGGCGAGGAGAAGGAGCGTGAGCCCCGCGGAGGCCCACGGTGCGAGGCGTGGGAGTAGGAGCCCGACGGCGCCGGCGATTTCAGCGACGCCGGTGAAGGTGACCCAAAACTCCGGATGGGGAACCATGGAAGGAACCATTCGAACGAGGTCCGGGCGGCGGCTGCCAAAGTGTGCGGACGCCGTGAGCAGGAACATGGCGCAGAGCGCCCCGCGAAGGCACACGAGCGGATCGCGGAGCGCTCGAACGCCGAAGCGGCCCAAAAGGAGAAGCACGAGAAATGTTGCAACCAGTACGACGAGAGGTGCCATGCGGGAAACCTAGGCCCCGGTCGGCCCCGCCTCTTGAACCAACTGGCTACTCGAAACGCCCGCCGCGGGCCGCGGATGCGTGAGCGTCGGTGCGTCCGCCGCGCCCAATCACGCGTGCGTGCCCGCCACGGGGTCGCGGATGCGTGCGCTTCGGTGCATCCGCCGCGCCCATCACGCGTGCGCGCCCGCCACAGGGTCGCACGTACGTGCGCTTCGGTGCATCCGCCGCGCCCATCACGCGTGCGTGCCCGCCACGGGCCGCGGATGCGTGCGCTTCGGTGTATCCGCCGCGCCCGTCACGCGTGCGCGCCCGCCACAGGGTCGCACGTGCGCGCGCTTCGGTGCATCCGCCGCGCCCCATCATGCGTGCGCGCCCGCCGCGGAGTCGCGCGAACGTGCGCTCGCGTTCCGCCGAGATTTCGCGCCGCCGCCGCGCGGCTAGCGGTACCCTCCTTCGGCCACGAAGAAGCGCTTTCCTTGCTCGGGGCGCTCCCAGCTCTCACGAACGGCCCGCTCGAAGTCTTCGAGGGGGTGCGTGCCCCCCACGCGCACCCGGAAGTCGGGGCTTTGCGCCAGCTCGGTGATCGCCTCGAGCACGGTGGAGTCGCTTTTTTTCGGGGGATCGAAGAAGTAGCGGTAAACGTAGGCGCCAATGCGTACGTCCTTCATGAGGATATCGAAGTTGTGCAGCGCGAATCGATCGTTGCCATAACCGCCATAGATGACGAGCCGTCCGGCCCACGCCAACGCGCGCACCAGATCCCCGACCAGCGGCCCGCCAACCGGATCGATGATGGCCGAAAGCCCCTGACCGCGCGTGAGCTCCGCCAGCTGCTCGCCAATGGGATCGCGTTGCTCGGAGAGATCGATGACGGCCGAGGCGCCGAAGTCCTTCAAGTCGACCTCGGGTTGGGTCCGGCGCACGATGGATACGACGTGGATGCCGCGCCGCCGCGCCATTTGTGCCACCATGGTGGCCACCGTGGAGTTGCCCGCGGTGAGCGCGAGCCACTGCCCCGGCGCGACCTTCGCTTCCTCGAGCAGATCCCAGGCGGTGATGAGGTTCATGAACTGACCCGCCTTCTCGAGCGGGTATTCGGCCGGTAAGGGGATTAACCATTCGACGGGCACGACGGTGTGCTCGGCCCATACGTTTTGGTAGCTGAATGCCACCAGGCTGCCGGGCGCGAGCGAGACGCCATCTCCGGCTGCGACGATGGTGCCGGCGCCGTGCTGGCCTGCGATTTGCGGCAGCCGGGGCTTCTTCGGGTCGGGGTAGAGCGATTGGATGAAGAGGAAATCCCCGGGGTTGATGGACGCCGAACGCACCTGCACCAACACCTGGCCGGGGCCGGCGCTGGGGGCGGGCACATCGCGGAGCCGGAGCACGTCCAGGGGAGAACCGATGCGGTCGAAGACGATGGCTTTCATGGTGCCATTGAATTTGGGCCCCGCCGGGGCGCTCACCAGCTGGCAATCTTGACAAATGATGTGCCAAAATAGCCATCGTGCACGTCGCCTTCTACTTGCAGCCCTCGTTCTACTCGGCGATCGCCGCCGCCCTGGTCGAAACCCTGCAGACCGTGAACGCGGTGCGCGCATCGCCGGCGTTCTCGTTCGAGTTCGTGTCGCGGGTACCGCGCGCCGTCTCGAAGTCGGGGATCGTCTTTTCGGCGCGAACGAAGCCTTCGCGCAAGGTCGATGTGCTGGTGCTGCTGGCGACGGCCACCATCGACCCCCACGAGACCGTGAACCTCCTCGACGGGGAGCTCCCGTATGTCACCCCCTTCATCGATCGCGCCATCGAGGAGGATGCGACCATCGCCGCCATCTGCGCGGCGCCCTACTTTCTCGCGGGGGCGGGGGTGCTCGATGGCAAGCGCTCCACCATCTCGTGGTGGCTCAAGGACGCGACGAGCCGCCGATTTCCTCGGGTGCGATGGCAGCCTTCGCGCCTCGTGATTCGCCAGGGGCGCATTTACACCAGCGGCGCGGGGTTCGCGGGGCTCGATCTGGTGACGACGATGCTGGTCGATTTGGGGTTCGCAAAGGAAGAGCGCATGGTTCGCAAGCTGATGGTGCTGCCGCCGATGCGCGAGTTCCAGTCCCCTTACGAGATGGTCTTGCCGGAGCAACGCGAGCCGTTCGAGAAGAAGCTGAACGCAGTCGCGAAGGGCAGCCTCGAGGAGCTCAGCCTCGACTTTTTGGCGCGCAGGCTAGGGATGTCCCCGCGGACGCTCGCCCGCCGGTTCTCGGAGGAGCTTGGAACGAGCCCCGGGAAGTGGGTTCAGGAAAAGCGGCTCGAACGCGCGCGGTGGCTCTTGGAGGGGACCAAATTGGATATCTCGGAGATATGCCATCGTGTGGGCTACCACGATGTCCCCTCGTTCTCACGATTGTTCTCTCGGACGACGGGGATGACCCCCGGGGAGTATCGAAAACACCTTCGCGGGTGAAGGGGATCAACTTGCCCGCGCGCGCCCGTTCAAACGCGTGAGGGGCTCGAATCACCCGTGCGCGACTCGAAAAGGAGGGTCGATCCGCGCGATCCCATGGTGCGATCGGCGAGATCCGAGGCGCGCGCACGTGGGCGAATGAGGTCACGCGTACATCACGGTCGACATCGATCGATATCAATTTGGCGTTGGCGCTTTTAGCCGTTTTGTTTTGGCGCGTGGGGCATGCGCCGGATGTTTCGTTCGACCAGATCCATCAGCTGATCGCGCGTCACACCGAGCCTCTTGGCGGCTTGGCCCGCGAGCGACGTATGGGCCACGCCGGGAACGAATTGGTACGTGGGGTCGCCTTGGGCGCCGAGCTCCGCGCGCAAAAAGCGGAGCTGGGCGATGCTTCGTGTTTTCTCGAGGCGCGCGGCGAACGCGAGGAAATGCGTCGTGATGAAGGCGAACGGCTCGAGCCGCGCTAGCATTTGGAGCACCAGCTCGAAGATCTCTTCGCCCTCCGAGGGATTCGTTCCGGAGCAGAGCTCGTCGAGGAGCACCATGGCGCCCGGCGGCAATCGCTCGAACAGCTCGCGAATTCGCGAGAGCTCCATCCCGAGCCGCCCTTCGGATTGATCCGCGCGCATCTCTTGAAGCAGCGAGACGACCAAGCCGCGCGCGAGGGCCATGGTCCCTGCGCGCGCCGGGACGAACACCCCCGACTGCGCGAGCAGCTGCGAGAGGCCCACCGATTGAAGGAGTCGCGTCTTCCCGCCCGAGTTCGGCCCGGTGACCAGGACCGTGGTGGTGTGCCGATCCGTGTGCAGATTGCACGGAATGGGCGCGACCCCGTGCGCGAGGAGCAGCGGATTGAAGAGTCCTTCGAGCGCCCTCGGCTGCTCGGGGCCTACGAGGGTGGGCAGGCACACATCGAGACCCGCGGCCAGCGCGCGGTCGCGAAACCCCAGCGCGCCGAGGTAAAACTCCATGTCGCCCAGCAACTGCACGAAGTGGACGACGTCGTCTTGCAGGCCATCGAACACGGTATCGATCAGCCGCGCCACGATTTCGTCCTCGCCGAAGTGGTAGCCGCGGACGAAGAGCGCGAGCTTCGCGAGCCAGCGGCCCCAGACCGAGCCGGTGAACGGGTTTGCGTCGTTGGGCTGCACCGCCAGGATTTCGAAGTTGCGAACCTTGCCATCGGCGCCGACGCGCACGGTGAGGTTTACGGTGGCGAGGTTCGCGTCGTGGTCGAGCAAATCGGAGAGCGCCCGATAGGGCTCGCCCGCTCGCACGCGCCGCCCGAAGGCGCCGAGGCGCGCGAGCCCCGAGCGGGCCGTCGCAAAGCCTTCGGCCATCCCGTCGATGAGCTCTTTGATGGCGGTGAGGATATCGAGCCGGCGGCGGTTCGGATCCCAGCCCGCGCCCTCGGTCGCGCCCTCGAGGAGCACGCGAAATCGGCCCAGCGAGAGGTACGAACGTTCGAGCGACCGCCGCAAGGTCGGGGATGCTACGAGCTCGGCCAGGATCGTTCGGCGATGATGGATGGTGGCCACGTCGTCCGGCGGGCAGCGGAGCACCTTGATCAAATGACGCGTGGCCAAGGCGGGCGTCTCCTGGCCGATGCGGACCTCGAAGCAAAGGGCGACGAACTGCGGCAGGAACAGATCGCGCGCATACGCCTCCGCATCCCAGCTCGAAGGCGCTACCATGGCGCGATCGAGCGCATCGGTGAAGAGACCGCCCGAAGCGCCGCCCGCAAACGCGAGCGCCATCGCGAGCTTCGTGTTCGCGAGGTCGATTCGGGTGTGGGCCGATGCATGGAGCAGATCGGGCACGAGCACCGGCTCTGCGGGCGAGGGGTGCACGATCCTCAGCGGATGGGCGCTGGCAGAGGCGGTAGAAGCGGCAGGAGCGGCAGGAGCGGCAGGAGCGGCAGGAGCGGCAGACGCTGGAGACGAGGCGGAGGCGGTAGACGAGGCGGAGGCGGTAGACGCGGTGCGCGAGAGCTCGTGGGAAAGCATCGATAAGGCAGGACACCCCCGCGCGCCCGAAGTTCCGCGGCCACAGCCGATTCGTTCGTCCTTCCTAGCTCTTCTTACCCTTCTTCTTCCGCTTCTTTTTGCCCGGGTGAATCAGCGCGCGCAGGCACGGCTGCAAGAGGCGAACGATGTGCTCGGGGGATGCGTCCCGAATGGGCGCGTAGCGTAAGAGGTGGCGATCGATGATGACGGCGCGGTGGATGGCGATGATGAGGGCCGCGCGCAGCGGCGCGTCGTCCGCGTCGATTTGCGTGCTGATGCGGGCCACGTATGCGTCGAGGCGGTCGCGCACCTGCTCGGCGGCCTGCGGGTGTGTGAGCATGGAGCGAAGGGTGGCCACCGAGTCCATGGAGTAGTCGGTCATTTTGGTGCCCAGCACCTCCAGCAGCTCGTCGAGGAGGCGGTCGGGGCCGCTCGTGAAGGCGTCCTGGGTGGGGAGGCACGAAGCCTTTTCGAAGAGCGCGTCCTTGGATCCGAAATACTGCATGATCAGCGCCGGATCGACCTCGGCGCGCGAGGCGATGGCGCGGATGGTCGTGCGGTCGTAGCCCAGGTCGGAGAACAGCGCGCGTGCCGTGTCGAGGATCCGTGCTTCGGTCTCGGCGCGCCGTTGGGCGCGGGGTTTGAGGGGGCGGGCGGCGCTCGTCACCCATTCACTCTACAGGCGTTGACCTGGTTCGCAAAACGCTCTACGTGTGTTGAGTCAACAGGTGTTGAGTCAGTCGCACGCCGCCGACCGTTCGTAGGGGGTCGATGGCGGCCGCGATCCCAACGGACGAGGAGCCCATGAAAGCCATTCGCATCCATCGTTTTGGTCCGCCCGATGTCCTCCAGCTCGAAGACGTGCCGGATCCGCGCCCCGCGCCGGGACGAATCTTGATTCGCGTGCGCGCCGCGGGCATGAATTACGCGGATCTTCTCATTCGGGAAGGCCGTTATCCGAAGCTGGCCGCGCTGCCTTATACGCCGGGTTACGAGGCCGCGGGGGTGGTGGAGGCGCTGGGCGAAGGCGTCGAGGGACCGGCGGTGGGCACCCGGGTGGTGGCCGCCGTCTCCGCGCCGGGTACGTTCGCGGAGTACGTGGAGGCGGAGCCCGCCCAGGTCACGGAGATCCCCGAGGGCGTGGGCGACGAGGAAGCGCTCGCCCTGCCCGTCCAGGCGCTCACCGCGTGGCTGGCGCTGCGCATCGGCGGTCGTGTGGCGCCTGGGGATTCCGTGCTCATCCCGGCGGCCGCGGGCGGGGCGGGGCACCTGGCCGTGCAGCTCGCCAAACGCCTTGGCGCAGCGCGCGTCCTCGCCGGCGCGAGCACGAAGGAGAAGCGCGATCTCGCGCTACGCCTCGGCGCGGATGCCGCCATCGACTACACCGAGGGCGGGTGGGCCGACCAGGTGCGCGCGGCGACGGATGGGCGCGGCGCCGACGTGGTGTTCGAGAGGAGCGGCGGCGCCCACGCGGACGAGAGCCTGCGGGCGCTGGCGAAAGGCGGCCGGCTCATCGTCTTCGGCGCGGATAGTCTCACCGAGCCGCGTTTGTCGACCGAGCAGCTTCGCGGTCTGCTGGTGCAGGGCCAAGCCTATGCCGGCTTCTCGCTCATGGCGCTCCCCGACGGAGTTCGTCGCGCGGCCCTCCACGAGCTCTTTGCGTTCGTCGCCGCCGGCGCGCTCCAGGTCCACGTGGGGGCGCGCTTTCCGCTCGCGCGCGCGGCCGACGCGCATCGGGCCATGGCCTCGCGCGCCACGAGCGGCAAGGTCGTCATCAATCTTTGAACGACGTGCTCCGCGCGGGGCACTTGGTGATGGGGGCTGGCTCCTCGTGCGAGCTCACCAACCAGCATTCGTCCAACACCGAACAGTAACAAACTTGCATTTGCAACCGGTGGCGGGCCTCTGCGACCGCTTTGGCGACCTCCGGATCAATGACGTGCACCGCGTTGACGTTCGTGCCGGCCGAGACGATGCGGCCGTGCACGCTGTTGCGAATCATCGTGTTCGGCGGGCGTTCGCCGATGAGCTCTTTTACGGCCTCGTCCCACGTCGAAACGGGCTTCTCATCGACCGTCACCTCCACGAACCGGATGCGCGCGGGCCCAATTCCACCATTGAGCACCAGGAAGCGGTAGTCGCTCTTGCCGTCCTCCGTGACGTCCGACGAGGCGAGTTGCAAGTACGGCCAAACCAAGGCGCGAGCCTGGACGCGCTGCCAATACGCGGAGTAGGCCGACACGATGAGCGCCAGCGCCGCGATGAAGCTCGCGAGCACGGCCGCGATGAGCTCGAGCCGCTTGGCCGGCGTCTTCGGGAGCTCCCGACTGGGGATGGTTCTCAGCTCCGTCATCGGTGCGGAGCATACATGGGGACGGCTACTGCTTGCACATTCCCTTGTCGCTCGAGCCGGTGATGCATTGCCGCGATGCGCCTTTGCAAACGCCCTCGGTGCAGAAGGCGCTGCAGCCTGCCTCACGGAACTGTTTGACCGCCGCCTCCAACCTGCGCGCCGCGGGCGATGTGCGATCGCTCACCGTGGCCGGGCAGCACACGTCCTGCACCTCTTGCGTGCACGGCGGAATGATTCCCCGGGGATCGCAGACGATGGCGGCTTTACGCAGCTCGCCAATCTCGTCCAGCTGATCGTCGCAATCACCCGGGGGCGGTGCGTCACGGCCCGCGTCCGCGCCACCCGAGTCGGTGCCCCCTCCATCGGTCCCCGGATCGACGGGAGCCGCCGATGAGCCACTGCAGCCCGCGACGGCCCCGCACGCGATGATGGTGACAACCCCGAACCGTGCGCAAAGGCGCTTGGAGAGCAATGGGCGCATTTCCTACGAAGGTGGCCCATTCGGCGCGGGGTTGTCCAGGTGTTTCGATTACGGCAACGTATCGAGGTGGGGGCGAACCGTGCGGGCGAAGTTGTTGCCGTTGGAGACGTCCCAGTTGATCGACCAGGTCATCGCACCTCGAATGCCAGGATAGGTGCGCGGGGGACGGAAAGATCCACAATTGGTCCCGCGCGCCAGGCAATCGAGCCCATTGTTGACCACCGAAGGTGCCACCACGCCGCCGCCCGCGGCCCCCGGACCGGCCGGGAGCCCGAGCGCGACTTGATCGGGGCGCAGGCCATTTTCGAGCTGGATGCACGCGAGCGCGGTGAGGAAGTTCACGGTGCCCTGGCTGTAGGCCGCCGATTGGTCGCAGCCGAGCATGGAGCCGGAGTTGTAATATTGCGTGTGCACCACCGTGAGGATGTCTTTGATGTTCAATGCGAGCTGGAAGTACGAGGCGCCGGTGGACTGCATGTCGATGGTTTGCGGCGCCATGGTGATGATGAGGCTCGCGCCGACTTGGGAGCGCA
Source organism: Sorangiineae bacterium MSr11954 (assembly GCA_037157815.1). NCBI lineage: Bacteria > Pseudomonadati > Myxococcota > Myxococcia > Myxococcales > Pendulisporaceae > Pendulispora > Pendulispora albinea. The sequence continues at coordinate 8,718,422 of CP089984.1, read as the reverse complement.
GCGAGCGAAGGGCCTGGGCCATGAACGTCGCACTGAGCCCGTTCTCCAAATCGATGTCCACGCCATCGAAGCCGAACTCCTGGATCAAGGTGCGCATGCTGTTCGCGAAGTTGGTCGCGGCCGTGCTGCTGTTGACGGAGACGTTGCCGGCCTCGCCGCCCACCGAGAGGATGACCTTCTTGCCGCGCGCCTTGAGCGTTTGCACGTCGGCCTTGAAGTCGGCATTGGTGTAGCCGCCGAGCGCGGTCGATAGCCCGGAGTCGACGGCGAAGGTGACGGCGCCCGCGGTGCCGGTCGCCTCGGCGAAGGCCACGGCGATGACGTCGTAGTCGTTCGGCACGTCGCGCAGGCGCAGCTCCACGGCGGGGTTGACGAAGTTGTGCCAGTAGCCGGTGAGGAAATGCTTCGGGAGGGGGCCGGTGGGGCAGCCGGTGGTGCTGCCCGTGACCTCGCCGCTGCGCGCAGACTCGCCCGCGTCGTTGAAGGCGGTGACGGCGTACGTGTGCGAGGTGCAGGCTACGAGGCTGGAAATCGTGGTGGCGGTGCCGCTGGTGACGGTCGCGCGCACGGTGGAGCCTTCGTAGACGCGGTAGCCCGAGACGGTGCCCGAGGACGCCGTCCACGAGAGCCCGATCGACGTATCGTTGGCCGAGGTGACGCTCGGGGTGCCGGGCGCGCTTGGAACGCCGGGTCCCGTGTCGGGCCTGCCCGCGTCGGTGGGGCCGGCGTCCGGGTTCGTGGGGCCGCCGTCGCACGAGGCGCCGTTGATGCGGCAGCCGCTGGGCGCGGAGTATGCGCCCGAGTAGGAAATGTTGAATCCAAAGGCGGCGGTGCCGCCCGGCGCGATGTTGCCGTTCCACGAGAGGTTCTTCACCGTCACGTGTTGGCCGCTGGTGGTGTAGGAGCCATCCCAAAGGCTCGCCACGCGATGCCCGGCGGGGAGATCGAACTCCAAGGTCCAAGAGGTCGTGGCGGTGGAGCCGCCATTGGTAATGACGTAATTGCCTCCGTAGCCCGAGCCCCAATCCGATCCTTTGGTGAAGGCGGCGGTCACCCCGGCCAAAATGTCGCTGGCCGGGGCGATCCCCCCAAAGGCCAGCATGGCGAATGCCACGATCGATGCGAAGAGATACAACCGAAGCTTGGACATGATTTTTCCCTCACGGCGCAAGACGAGCGCGCCTGCCTACGCAAAGAGCATTCCGCGCTCAATACGGGCCATTCCCGCGCACATGATCGGACGGATCATGGTGAACCGGATCGGGTGAGCCTGATCGCGGCGATCATCCGAGACGTCACGATGACGTCAGCACAAGCTCGCCGAAAGGGACGGAATCGCGGTGCGTCAAAGACGATGATAAGACCAATCCATGAGCGAGACCAATACCGAACGAAAGATTACGACGGAGCGGCGCGGGCATCTGTTTCTGATTGGGTTGAACCGTCCCAAAAAGATGAATGCCTTCGATCTCGATATGCTGCGCGAGCTGGGCGACGCGTTTGGCGCGCTCGAGCAAGATCCCAGCCTTCGGGTGGGCGTGATCTTCGCCCACGGGGACAACTTCACGGGCGGGCTCGATCTTGCGAATGTGGCGCCGGCGGTGGCGGAGGGAAAGATTGCATTGGGCGACGGCGCCATCGATCCATGGGGCATTCATGGGACCAAGCGCACCAAGCCGACGGTGATCGCCGTTCATGGGCGATGTCTGACCTTGGGCATCGAGCTATGCCTGGCGCAGGACATCGTGGTGGCCGCCGCCGATACGCGCTTTGCGCAAATCGAAGTCAAGCGCGGTATTTATCCCTTTGGCGGCGCCACCTTTCGCTTGGTGCGCACGGCGGGGTGGGGCAACGCCATGCGATGGCTGCTCACCGGCGACGAGTTCGGCGCCGAAGAGGCCCACCGCATTGGTTTGGTGCAAGAGGTGGTGGCGAACGGCACCCAGCTCGCGCGCGCCGTTGCCCTGGCCGAGACGGTGGCCGCCCAAGCCCCCCTCGGCGTGACCGCCACCCTCGAATCGGCGCGCCGCGCCTTCGAGGACGAGGCGGTCGTGCGCGCCCTCTTGCCCGAGGTTCAGCGCCTCATGGCCACGGAGGACGCGCGCGAGGGGCTCATGTCCTTCATCGAACGCCGCACCGCGACCTTCAGCGGAAAATAGACGCCTATCGGCCGTTTTTGCGGCGCTCCATCCAGCGCGCGATCCGGAAGCTCATCTCCAGCGCTTGACGGTAGTTGAGCCGCGGATCGCACACGCTCGCATAGTTGCGGTCCAAGTCTTTTTCGGTGATGCCCGCCGCGCCGCCGAGGCACTCGGTCACGTCCTCGCCGGTGAGCTCGAAGTGCACGCCGCCCAGGTTGGTCCCGAGGGCGTCGTGCATCTCGAAGGTCTGCTCCACCTCGTGCAAAACGTGATCGAAATTGCGGGTCTTGAAGCCCGACGATGTCTGCACGGTGTTGCCGTGCATGGGGTCCGAGATCCAGAGCACGCGCCGCCCCGAGCGCTTCACCGCCTCGATGATCGGAGGAAGCGCCGTCCCGACCCGCGCGGATCCCATGCGCGTGATGAGCGCCATTTTTCCCGGCTCGTCCGTGGGGTTCAAGGTCTCCACCAGCCGAACCACCTCGTCGGGCGAGGCCTGCGGGCCAATCTTGACGCCCACCGGGTTCTTCAAGCCGCGGAAGAACTCCACGTGCGCGCCATCGAGCGCGCGCGTTCGCTCGCCGATCCAAGGAAAGTGCGTGCTCAGATCGTACCAACCGGCCCACTGCGGCACCGTGCGCGTCTGCGCGGATTCGTAGGGCAGGTTCAGCCCCTCGTGGCTGGTGAAGAAGTCGACGCGCGTGAGATCCTCCACCGTGCGCTCGCCGAGCGCCTCCATGAAGCGTAGGGCGTCGGCCAGGCGGCGCGCGGTCTGCTCGTATTGCTCGCGCAGCGCTTCGGGGACGCCTGCGGTCTTGAAGAACGAGAGATCCCAGTACTCGGGGTGGTGCACGTCGGCGAAGCCGCCGGCCGAAAGCGACCGGATGAAATTCAAGGTGAGCGCCGCGTGCTGGTAGCCGGACAGGAGCAAGTTGGGATCGGCGCGCCGCGCTTGGGCCGTGAACTCCGGGCGATTCACCAAGTCCCCGAAGTAGCTCGGGAGCTCCACGTCGCCCTTGGTCTCCGTCGCCTTGGATCGCGGCTTCGCGTACTGCCCGGCGAAGCGCCCCACGCGGATGACGGGCTTGTGCGCGCCGTGCACGAGCACCAGCGACATCTGGAGGAGAATCTTCAGCTTGCTGGCGATGACCGAGGAGCGGCAGTCCGCGACGGTCTCGGCGCAATCGCCGCCCTGGAGCAAAAAGCGCTTTCCGAGCTGGGCGTCGGCCAGCAGCCCTTTGAGCTTTTCGATCTCCCACGAGGTGACGAGCGGTGGCAGCTCGCGAAGCCGCGCGACCGCCGCGTCGAGGGCGGCCGTGTCCTCGTATTTCACCTCCTGCGCGTGTGCCTTCGTCTTCCAACTCTCGGGGGACCAATCGTTCATGGCAGCTCGATACCTAGCAGGTACCCGAGTCGGCCGCTCGCCCGAAGTCGCATCGCGCGGCGCGCGAGGGCGTGCGAGCGCGCCTAACGCGTACCGGCGTCGGCCGATACGGAGTCGATCGATGTGGTGTCGCCGTCGCCCGAGAGGGTCGTATTCGTCCCCTTGGCGTACGCTTCCGCGGCCTCGAAGGCGCGTAGAAAATTGCCGCCGAGCACCTTGCGCACGTCCTCTTCGCTGTGCCCGCGGCGGAGCAGCTCCAAGGTGATCTTCGGCAGGCTATCGACGCCATCGATGCCCGCGGGGAGCGCCGTGACCCCATCGAAGTCCGAGCCGAGGCCGACGTGATCGATCCCCGCCACCTGAATGATGTGCTCGATGTGATCGATCAAGAGCGACAGCGGTGTGACGGGAAATGCGGCACCCTCCCGGAGCGCGATCATTTCGCGTTCGGCCTCGAGCGGCTTGGTCTCGTACTTTGGGCCGATCGCGGCGAGCTCCTTTTTGTACTTCTGCGCAAAGCGCTCTTCGGCCTCGGCGAACTTGGGATCGAGAAAGGCCGAAAAGAAGTTGACCATGGCCACGCCACCATTTCGCGCCAGCGCCCTCAGCAGATCGTCGCTCAGGTTTCGCGGGTGCGGCGCGAGGGCGCGCGCCGACGAGTGCGATGCGATCACGGGCGCCTTGGCCATCTTCAACACGGCGGCGGCCGTCTCGTCCGACACATGGGAGATATCGACCAGCATGCCGATGCGCTGCATTTCGCGCACCACCTTTTCGCCGAAGGGGGTCAATCCATGGTGCCGGGTGACCACCACGCCCCCGTAGCCCGAGGAGTCGGCCCACTCGTTGGTATTCGTATGCGTCAATGTCATGTAGCGAACGCCCAGCCGATGAAACGTGCGAAGCGCAAACAGGGAGTTCTCGATGGCATGCCCGCCTTCGACTCCCATGAGGCACGCGACCTTTCCCTCGCGCTTGGCGCGGCGGATGTCTTCCGCACGCGTGGCGATCATCAGCGCATCCGGGTGGCGCTCCACCTGTTGATAGACGATGTCGATGAGATCCAGCGCATGGCGGGCCGAGCCGCCGCCCCGCACCGTGGGCTTTTCGGCATAGCGATGGTCCACGTAAATCGAGAAAAATTCACCGGTGATGCCGCCGGCCTTCATCCGCGCCAAATCGGTATGCAAACGAGGTAATTCCGTTGGCGCTCGGCGAGCCGCCAGATCGACCCCGGTCGCAAACATGACCGACGGAATGTCGTTGTGCCCGTCCACGATGATGGCCTCTTTGTGAACGCGCGCCGCCCGTTCTTCCAACGTTTCGCTTTCGGGGGGTGAATCGTGCCCTGGTGCCTTTTCACCGGTCGCCGAGGATCCAGCGTCACGATCACCCGATTGCGATGTTGCCTTCGGTCCATTGCATGCACTGACCCCTAACCCCAGAGATCACCTGAGTGGAGCCCGATAACCGGCGTGAACGAACCAGTTGCTCGCGTGCGTCTCGGTGACTCGAAAGCGCGCTCGTCTGGCGATGAGCCGAAGCGCTTTGGGGTGGCGGGGAGCGTGGCGTCGCACGTATTGCTTTTGGAGGGCCCAGCCGGATTCAATTGGATTGAGGTCGGGCGAGTATGGGGGCAAGTAGACGACACGAACGCCGCGCGCCTTGCAGGCGGCTACGACACGCGGGTCGCGGTGGGCGGGGAGGTTGTCCATCACCAGGACGTCTCCGGGGTACAGTCGAGGGAGCAGCTTGCGTTTCAGCCAAGCCAGGAAGCGGGGACGGTTGGCCGTTTTGAACATCGTGCTGAGGACGACCCATCCCGATAGGCGCATCGCCCCAAGAAGTGTGAGGTTCGTGCCCCAGTTCATAGGAATGCGATCGATGAATTCGCGACCTCGCTTCACCCAGGCGTGGCTCCGACTCATGGCCAGGTTTAGGCCCGATTCGTCGAGAAAAACCAGCTTTTCCACGGGAATCCGGAGGATCCTCCGTCGGAAGGAGCGGCGCTTGGCTATGACGTCGGGTCGCTGACACTCCAACGGCCGTCGGCGTTTTTTTTGATGACGTACCCATACCGATGCAGCGCGCGCTTCATGCTGGACACATGAACTCGCGCGCCCCGCGGGCGAAGCCGATTGAACTCCGCCGTAATCTCGTTAGCGGTCGCATCGCGCAGCTTCGCAACAAGCGCATCAACGTCGCCCTGGCCGATCGGGGACGGCGTTCCGCCTCGCTTCGGGTCGGCGCCGAGCGGCACGCCACGACGCCCTCGACGAACCCACCGCTTGACGCTCGCCTCACCGATACGAAATCGAGCGGCAATTACCGCATAGCTTCCGTCGCCAGCTTCGTACGCCTCGACGACCCTGGCTCTCAATTCAAGAGGGTGCGCTTCCGCCATGCCGCGACCAGATCATGCCTCGAGCCAAAGAGCAAGACGCTTGATCGACCCAGGTGAGCACTGGGGTTAGGATGGACGCGAAGGTGCATATGGTGCATATGAAGACGATCGACGTGCGCTTGAACATAAAAAAAGACCCGATCTCGGCTAGCCCGCGGTGAATGCCTATGGCAAGTATCATCTCATGACGTCCAGTGTGCGTACCTGGAAATGGACAGCTCCGTCCGCAGGGGCCCTCTGTGCTTCGCTGCTTCTCGCGTCCGCGCTCATTTCAACGGCGTGCGGCTTGGAAGAGGGGGGCTTCGGCGCGGCGCCGGGTTCTGCGGGGCCTCCAGGTCCGGCCAACCCGGGGAACGCCGGCGGCGACGGCGGCACCACCTCGCCGGGCAAGGGGGATCCCACGTGCGTCCCGACGGCCGAGACATGCAACGGGCGCGACGACGATTGCAACGGCGTGCCTGACGAGGGCTGCCCGCAGTGCGACGGGCCCAATGGGCGATGCACCGTGGCCATGACCTTTACGGGCACCGGCGGCAGCGGACCGCTCGGCTATCCGCTCCAGGGCGGAGATATCTTCGACGATACCTGCGGCGAGGGTGAAGCGGTGGTGGGGGTGGACGCGCAATATGGCGACTATGTCGATCAGGTGAGGACCTGGTGCGTCAAGCTGGAAGTCCGAAGAGAGGTCGCGGCGCCCGAGTACAAATATTCGGTCGTATGGCGGGAGGAGCCACTCTTTCGATTTCCCGCGCACGGTGCGGGCGGCCCCAACGCGGCCACCGTGCAATGCAAAAAGCCAAAGCTGGCCGTGGGATTGAGCCTCGTCGGCCGCCAAGTGAACGGCGGCCGGATCGCAAAAGTGGAATTTGCATGTGCGGAGGTTGGCATCCTCGGGCTGCCCGGGGTCGCGAGGCTGGTCTACACGAACCCCACCCCCGAAAAGGTCGAGGGTGCCCGTGTGGGCATGGGCACCGCCCTTCCTCCTTACAGTACCCCGCCGGGCAGCATCATCCACGGCCTCTACGGTCAACCGCCGGACGCACGGGATTTCCTTTATGCGCTCGGCACCCGGGATCAAGCTTTGTCCATCACACCGCTTCCCCCCGTTTCCCCCGTTTCTGCCGTGGCACCGCTGCGATCGTCGCTCTCGTCTCGTTGATCGTTAACCCGATTCTTTGAGTGGGGTCAGCGTATCGCCTTTGATCTCGAGGGCCTGCACGGGGCCGTCGTAATAATGCGATAAGCCTACGTCGATGCGCCAAGCCTTCCGGTCGCATGCGTCGGTGACACCACCTTTTTGCACGGTGTGCCCCATGACCATGCGCTTGGCGCCGAGGGCTCGGAGGGATTCGTCCAAGAGGGCGCACTTCTCTTCGCCGGGGATGGAGAAGGCGCGCGACCACACGGGGCCATCTTCGGCCACCACCACCTGCGGGGGCTTCTCCTTTTTGCCCGTGAGCCAGGCGCGGACCTCGTCGTTCATGCGATCGAGCCCGTAGCTCGCGTGCTTCGGCAGGATCCCGCCGTGCACGAAGATGCTGTCGCCCACCTTGATCATCAACGGCCTCTCGGCGAGCAGGGTGGCGTAGCGACCGCCGGGGGCGAAGGCGGCGGCGCGACCGCGCGCGCTCGGATCGAGCTGCGCGAGAAAGGCGGCCGTGTTGGGATCGCTGGCGGTGATGTCGGTGAATGCCTTGAACGCGCCGGGTGTGACATAGCGGAAGTCGAACCCGACATTCATCAGCTCGTGGTTGCCCACCAGCGCGATGAGCTCGCCGCCCGCCTTTTTGGCGTCGCCTTTGAGCTTCTCGATCAGGTCGAGGATCCGGCGATCGTCGTCGCCGCGATCGATCTCGTCGCCGGTTTGAACCACCATGAGCTTTCCGCCGATCCACGCGTCGTTGGCGTCGATGGCGCCGGCCAGCCGAAGCACGCGCCGCGTCTTCTCCAGATCGCCGTGCAGATCGCCGATGGCCACGAGCCGCTCGGGCGCGGGGCGCGAAAGGCGCTCCGACAGCGGCGGGATCGAGGGTGCGGACGCGGATGCAGCGGGCGGCGTCTTCGATGCGGCCTTGGTCTCGGGCGCGCTCTCCGGCTCGCGCACCTTGCTCCGCTCGCAGCCGGCGAGCGCGCCGACAGCGCCGAGCGCGCCGACGCCGAGCGCGCCGACGCCGAGCGCACCGACGCCGAGCGTGCCGACGCCGAGCGTGCCGACAGCGCCCAGGAGAAGCGCGCGCGCGATGCGGCTTAGAGCGCGGGGCGGCCGTTGAGGACCGGCTGCGGCTCCGGCGCCGGGCGCACGGCGCGCACCTTCACCTTGCCCAGCTCGTAGTCGGCCGGCTTGAAGCGCCGGGTGCGGGCTCGGAACGCGAAGGTGAAGCTGGGCCAAAGTGTCGTGTTTTTTCCGTTTTTGTCGAGGTACCAACTGGCGCATCCGGAGCTCCAGACCGATTTTTTGAGCCGATTCTGGAGGCGCTCGTTGTAGCTCTTTTGAAGTGGTTCGCGTACGTCGACGAAGGTCACGGAGCGCTCTCGCATCAGCTTGATGCACTCCATGATATAGTGAACCTGCGACTCGATCATATAGAGCATCGAGTTGTGCCCGAGCCCGGTGTTGGGCCCGGTGAGCACGAACAGGTTGGGAAACCCGGCGATGGTGGTGCCCAAGTAGGCCTCGGGGCCGTCTTTCCACACCGTCTCGAGGCTCACGCCGTTGCGCCCGTAGATGGCGACCGGCCAAACTTGCTCGTGAACGGCGAAGCCCGTTCCGTAGATGATGGCGTCGACGTCGAAGCTCTGGCCGTCCTTGGTCACCACCGCGCGCTCGTTCACCGCGGCGATGGCGCCCGGCACCACCTCGACATTGGGCTTCTCCAGCGCCTGGTAATAGTCGTTGGACATCAAAATGCGCTTGCAGCCGGGCATGAACTTCGGCGTGACCATCTCGCGCAGCTTGGGGTCCTTGATGCTCCTTCGGATATGGCGCCGCCCCATGAGGGCCGCGGCCTTCATGATGCTCGGGTGAACGGTGAAGCCGAGCGCGCGGCACTCGTACTTCCAGTAGATCGACTGGCGATAGAGCCACGCCAGGCCCGGGATCTTCGCGAACGCCTCGAGCTCCAGGGCCCCGAAGGCCCGATCGGGCCGCGGCAGGATCCAGGGCGGGGTGCGCTGAAAGAGGACGAGCTTGCCGACCTTGGGCTGAATCTCCGGCAAGAACTGGATGGTGCTGGCGCCGGTGCCGATGACCGCCACCCGCTTGCCCGTCAAATCGTAGTCGTGATTCCAAACGGACGAGTGAAATTGCTCGCCCTTAAAGCTCTCGCGGCCCGGGATGTTCGGATAGGCGGGGTTGCTGAGCGCACCGGCGGCCGAGACCAGCACGTTGCTCTCGAACACGCGGCCATCGCGCAGGCGCACGCGCCACCCCTGGCCGTCGAACTCCGCGCCGTCCACCTCCGCGTTCAAGACCACGTGGCGGCGCACGTCGTATTTGTCGAAGCACCGCTGGACGTACGCTTGAATCTCGGGCTGCTGCGCAAACACGCGCGTCCAGCCCGCGTAGGGCTCGAAGGAGAACGAATACAAATGCGATGGAACGTCGCACGCGCAGCCCGGGTACGTGTTGTCGCGCCAGGTGCCGCCCACGTCGGGGGCGCGCTCGAGGACGACGAAGTCGTCGATGCCCGCCTCCTTCAGCTTGATGGCCATGCAAAGCCCCGAAAAACCGCTGCCGACGATGGCAATCGAGGGGCGCCCAGTGACGTGCTGACCCATGATTGGGAAGCATACGAGCTATTGACACAGAGTCAATAGCGGGTAGGTAACCTCTATGAAATCGCTCCCGTCCCGCGCTCCAAAGCCCAAAAAACGTGCGGCAAAGAAGCCGCGGGCGCGGGAGCGCCTCCATGTCGACGAGCGCCGCGGGCAGCTGCTCGCCGCGGCCCTCACGGCCTTCTCGGAGCAACCTTACGACGAGGTGTCGCTCGACGACATCGCCGCCACCGTAGGCATTTCGCGCCCGCTCATCTTTCACTACTTCCCCACCAAGCGCGACTTCTATGTCGCGACCATGCAAACGGCGGCCTCCGACTTTCTGGCGAGCACCATGGAGACCCCGGGCCGAACCCCGTTCGAGCGGCTGGAGCTCGGCCTCGATGCGCACTTCCACTATGTCGAGGGCCACGCCAAGGGCTACTCCGCGCTCTTGCGCGGCGGCATCGGCAGCGATCCGGAGATCCTCGGCATCGTGGAGCTCACCCGGTCGCACATTCTCCAGCGCATTCGCGTGGAGCTGCCCGAGGAGATCCGCGACGATCCGCGGCTGCGCGCGGCCCTGCGCGGCTGGATTGGCTTCATGGAGGCCATCTCGCTCGACTGGATCGATCACCGCGATCTCGCGCGCGCGGAGCTCAAGGCGCTGGCGCTGCAAGCGCTCGCCGCCCTCCTCGGCGAGCACGCGTCGAACATGTTGGCGACGTAGCGCCGGCGCTCAGCCGCGCTCGAAGTACTTGCGCACCTTGTTGACCAGCCCCGTCGAGACGCGCGCATAGGACTCGGGCGAGGTGCGCTTCAAGCGCCAGAGCCAGCGGCCGTCGGCCATGGGGACCGCGTAGAGTTGCTTTCGGTCGGCGGCGTCGAGCGCGTTGCGGGCGACGTCGTTCGCGTCGAGCTTGGAGCGCTCGAGCAGGCGCTGGCCGAGGACGCGCTCTTTTTCGCTTTGGACGCGCGCGTTCGCCACGATGCCGGTCTTGAAGAACATGGGGCACACGGCGGTGACGCCGATGCCAAAGGGCGCGAGCTCGGGGTAGAGCGTCTCGGAGAGCGCCACCACGCCGGCCTTGGTCACGTTGTACGGGCCCATCTCGGGCGCGGAGAGGAGGCCCGCGGCGGAGGCGATGTTGATGATGTGCCCCGAGCCCTGCTCCTTCATGCGCGGCACGAAGTAATGGCAGCCGTAGACGACGCCCCACAGGTTGATGCCGACGATCCACTCCCAGTCGGCGAGGGGGATGGTGCCCATGGGGCCCGCGGTGGCCACGCCCGCGTTGTTGATCAAGAGATCCGTGCCGCCGAAGCGCGCGTCGGCGTCGGCCGCGAGCTTCTCGATGTCCCCCGGCTTCGAAACGTCGATGGTCACGGCCACCGCGTCTGCGGCGCCGGCATCGCGTGCAAGATGCACGGTTTCTTCTGCCGTTTCCCGACGCACGTCGGCGATGAGGATGCGCGCGCCGCGCTTGGCGAGCTCGATGCAAAAGGCGCGACCGAGGCCGCTGCCCCCGCCCGTGACGACCGTTCGAGGATGTGAGGGAAGACTCATGTTACGGCCGATGCTACGCGCGCTTTTTCGTCCAGGTCATCAGAAATGCGTCGGGCCGGCCTGCGGGACGAGGTGTGCGCGCACCGTCAGAGGCCGCCGCCGAGCATGCGCAAACGGCTCTTTACCGCGGCATTTTGCGGGTCGAAGCGGAGGGCTTCGTCGAGGCGGGCGCGTGTTCGATCGAGCCGATTCTGTTTGGCGTAGAGATCGGCGAGCACGACGAGCGCGTCGACGAAGTACGGCTGGAGATCGACCGCCCGTTCCAGCTCGGAGATGGCCTCCTCCATCTGGCCGCGCTTGGCGAGCGCAAAGCCGAGCACCGCGTGCGGGCGCGGCAAGGCGTTGCTCGGGGCCGATCCGGTGAGCGTACGAAGCTGGGATTCGGCGTGATTGTCGCCGAATTGTGCGAGCACCAGCGCGGCTGCCTCGCGCACGAACAGCGAGGGATCGCGGCCCAAGGCGGCGATCTCGGGCGCGGTGTCTTTGGCCCCGGCGACGCCCAAAGCCTGCACGGCGTGCGTGCGCAAGAACGAATCGGGGGCGCGCAAGAGCGGGACGAGCGCGCGCGCCTCTTTGGGAAAGCGCTCGGCGAGGAGGGCGGCGGCGCCGCCGCGCACCAAGCTCGCTTCTTTCGTGTCGGCGAGCACCGCTTGGAGCGGCGCGAGGCTCTGATCCTTGGTTTTATCGTCGAAGGCGTCGGCGATGCGGATGCGGCGCTGCGCGCGTTCGGCGGCGCGCGGCCACCACGCGGCGATGGCGCGCGAGAGCGTCTCCGGGGTGTCCTTCTCGTGCTTGTGGCATGTGCCGCACGCGTTGGGCACCCCATGGCGCGCCGTATTTTCCGGCACGGGCACGTCGATGGCATGATCGGCGAACGAGTCGAGCACCCCGGTGACCACCTTCGGCATATGGCACGCGACGCAGCTCTGGGCTTGCGCCGACGTGTGGTGCGAGTGCTCCTTTGCCTTGGCGAAGAGGGGCTCGTGGCAACCTTTGCACGCGCTTGCGTCGGTGCGCGAGGGGCCGCCGGCGGGCGGCGCGCGATCGGGTTTCTTCACCTCGTTGGCGTCGTGGTTGCCGTGGGGCGCCGTATGGCAGGAGAGGCAGGTGGCCTTGCCCTCGAGGTGGCAGCGCGACTGGATGAGCGCTTGGTACTCGAAGCTCGAGGTCTTGGGGCGTCCGTCGACGAAGAAATCCCCCGAGTGCTGGCGGCCGTCGACGATGCCCAGCGCTTGGTAGTGCTCGTCGTAGTTTTGCCCGGCCGCGAAGTGGTTGGCCCGGTCGAGCACCGGGAACAGTGGATTTCGCGGGCCATGGCATTGGGCGCAGAGCGCGAGGCCGACGGCGTCGGGGACCTTGCGCGGGCGCACGATGTCGTCGGGATCGAGCGACTCGGCGTGGCGTTCGCCGGGGCCGTGGCAGCTCTCGCAGGTCACCCCGGCGTCGGCCATTTCGGTGCGCCATTGGTGGGCGGCGCGCTCGTAGTGGACCCCGATGCCGGTGACGTGGCAGTCGAGGCACTCGCGGTTGGCCATGCGGCGGAAGTTGGACCAAAAGAACGGGTGGTCCGGGGTGAGCGCGCCCTGTTTGTTCTCCGTGTAGTCGACCCACTCGCCCTTGCCGGTCACGTGGTAATAAACCGGCAGCACCTGCCAGCGCCCGTCGGGAAAGACGGTGACCGGATCCTGCATGCGTTTTCCGCCGAGCACCCAATCCACGGAGAAGGTCGCGAGCTCGCCGCTCGCGCCCACCGTGCGCACTTGGTAATTCTTTTCGCGAAGCATCCACGCTTCGCTCGACGTTCCTTTGAAGTGCAAGTTTCCAAAGCGCCCCACCACCTGCGATGGCGTGGCCCGCGAGAGCGCCCGCGCGTGCCAATCGTGCGAGAAGGCTTCGTTCTGCTTTGCGTGGCACTCGGCGCACCGCTTTTGGCCGACATATCCGCTCTTCACCGCCTCGTGCACCGGCGCGGACGCGTCCCCGCCGTGCGCGGCCTCCGCAGCCGCGTCGCCGGCCTGTGCGGCCTGCGCGGACGCACCCGGCGCCGACGGAGCAACCGCCGTCGCAGACGGCTCCGCCGGAGCTTCTTCCTTGGATTTGGAGCAACCAAACCACGCCATCGACGCGGACAGCGCGATCGCAAAGAAGCACCCGGCGTGTGTGCAGGCAGCAAAACGCAACGGCATTGCGCGGGCGAGACTACGCTATCCGGATACCTCGCTGCACGCGCTTTGCACGGCCGAAACCAATCGGTCGATGTCTTCGCGCTGCGTGTCGTGATGCGTAATACATGCACGCAGCCAATGCTGCCCATTGGGCAAACGAACATCGGAGAGCCACGCGGTGCCCTCGTCCGAGACCCTTCGCGCGACATCGGCTGGACGAACCTCTGGCCCGCCCTCGCGCGTAAAACAGGCGATCGGGAGGGGCGAATCGTTCATGACCCGAAACCCGCGCGCCCCGAGGGCCTCGCGCAGATACCGGCCCATCTGCGCTTGATGCTCGACGATGGCGGCCATGCCAAGGTCACCGAGCTCCGCGAGGGTCATGAAAATCTTGAGCCCGATGAAGCGCCGCGACCATTGGACGGAGCGCTGATAGAGATCGGGGGTGCCCGGCTCGATCTCCGGCACATAGCCCGCGCGCACGGAGAAGAGCGCGTCGCTCGGCGCGCTGGTGCGGCTAAAGAACATGCCCGCGCCCATGGGGACCGGCAGTGTCTTGTGCGCATCCCACGTGATGGAGTCGGTCTCCGCCAGGCCCGCGACGTGCGGGCGCAAGGAATCGGAGAAGAGCGCGATGCCGCCCCACGCCGCGTCCGCATGCAGCCAGAGCCCCTCGCTCTTGCACAGCGCCGCCAGATCGCGCAGCGGATCGATGGCCCCGGTGGCCGTGGTGCCCACGGTGGCGGCCACGAGAAAGGGCGTCTTTCCCTCGGCCCGATCGCGCGCGATGGCGGCGCGCAAGGCATCGACGTCCATCCGCTGGCGATCGTCGCTCCGAACGCGGCAGAAGGCGCGGGCGCCCAGCCCGGTCATGCGCGCGATCTTGATGAAGGAGTCGTGCGCTTGGTCCGAGCCATAGAACACCGGCTGAGCTCCTACCGCGGCGATCCCTTCTTCACCATAACGCGGAAAGGCGTGCGCGAGCGCCGAGAGCACCCCGGTGAGGTTGGCCTCCGAGCCGCCGCTGGTGAATGTGGCAAAACGGTGCGCGGTGGTGGACGAGGTCGGGTCGAAGCTCGCGCGTGCAATCTTTCGAGCCAGGTACCCGAGCGTATGGTCTTCGATGCCGCACGCGGCCGGTGAGTGCCACGACGCGGCGTTCTGCGGATTGTAGAGGGCCACCAGCGCGTCGGCCACCACACCGGCACGTCGTGTGCCTGCGTTGAACAAGCCGAAGTAGCGCGGATGGTTGTTTTGGATGATCCCTTGTTCGAGCAGATCGGCCACATTGCTCACGAGCTCCGCCAGATCGCGCGGCGCGGAGAAATCGTACGGGCGAAGCCGCTCCGCGAGGGCCTCGCGCGACAGGCGCGGCGTGACCGGAGCCCTCCGCGCCCTCTCTTCCCAGCCCCGGATGCGATCGTAGAGGCTCAGTATGCTGGCGTCCATTTGGAAGAAGTCCTCTCTTTTCGATTTTTATGCGTGCAAACAGCGAACTATTCTTATGATGTTCGGAACCATTTCATTCAACCGAATAAACTTCGGAATGAGCCTTGCCCCATGACCCTCGACCGAATCGACTTCGAAATTTTGGACGCTTTGCAGAACGATGCGCGGCTGGCGAACAAAGAGCTCGCCGCCAAAGTGAACCTCGCCCCCTCGAGCTGCCTCACGCGCGTGCGCGCGCTCACCGAGGCGGGCATCCTTCGCGGGCACCACGCCGACGTGGCCGCATCGGCGCTCGGCATCGGCATTCAGGCGCTGCTCGCCATCCGCCTCGTCAAGCACTCGAGCGAGACGTGCCGCACGCTCTACCAGTACATGCTGGGCCTACCGGAGACGCTCGCCGTGTTCCACGTCACCGGCGTGAACGATCTGCAGGTGCACGTCGCGCTGCGCGACGTGGCGCATCTGCGCGAGCTCATCGTCGAGAGGGTGGCCACCCGCCCGCAAGTCGCCCACTGCGAGACGTCGGTCATCTATGCGTCGGACCGGAAGCACCGGCTCCCTTGCTACAACGACCACGAGCCACCGGCCCGCGCGCCGCGTGCACCGCGCAAAGCGCGCGGGCTCACGCCTGCACGGTCGGCGCGAGCGCGTCGGTCGAGCTCTTGATGCGCGCGCCGTAGGTCCTCCACCAGGCGCGGGCATGGTCCGCCGTCCACGCGGGGACATCGAGGGCCGCCAGGGCCTCGGAGAGGGCGTTCGCGCTCGGGGGGCGCTCGCCCGGATCTTTGGACAAGCAGCGCACGACCAACGCCTCGAGATCGGGCGGTATGGGCGCGCCGAGCCGCAGGGAAGGGGGCACCACGGGGCTGTGGAGGTGGTGGCCGCACACCTCCACGATGGTGCTCGCCTCGAACACGGTGCGCCCGGTGAGCATGAAGTAGGCGACGGCGCCCAGGGCGTAGATGTCGGAGCGCGCATCGGCCGCGTTGGCCTGCTTGATCACCTCCGGCGCCAGGTACATGGGGGTGCCCATGATCTTGCCGTCGAAGGTGAGCCCGCGGTCCTCGCCGTTGGCCACGTCGCGCGCGAGGCCGAAGTCGAGCACCGTGGCCACGTCGGGCATGCCCCCGCGTTCGCTCAAGATGATGTTCGCCGGCTTGATGTCGCGGTGGATGAGGCCGCGCCCGTGCGCTTCGGCGAGGGCGCCCGCGACCATGCGCAGCACGTGGATGGTGCGCGCGGGGGCTTGCGGTCCCGTGGCTTCGACCATGGCTTGCAGGCTGGCGCCGTCCAGGAACTCCATGGCGTAGTAGAAGACGCCGTCGGGCGTGCGGCCGTAGTCGTAGACGGTGATGGTGTTGGGGTGCGTGAGCTCGGCCGTCAGTTGAACCTCGCGCTCGAAGCGCTGGATGGCCTCGTCGCCCACGCGATCGGGCGGCAGGAGCTTCACGGCCGTGGGCCTTCGCAGCATCGCGTGGTGCGCGCGGTACACGATGCCCATGCCGCCCTCGCCGATCTTCTCGTCCAAGGTGTACTGGCCGAGGCGCCGCGCCTTCTCGATCTGCTGCCGCAAGCCATAAATGGTCGCCGAGAGCACCGCGCACACGGCGATGGACAAGGACCAGTACGAGGCGGCGGAGATGGCCACGCTGGTGGGCGACGCGCCCGGGGCGGCGGCGGTCAGGGGGTACTTCAGCGCGAACACCAGCACCATGGCGATGCCCATACCCACGCCCAGCGCGATGGTGTGCACCATGCGGCTGGGCACCAAGGCGGAGCGCAAGGTGAACATCAAGGTCGACGCGAAGAGCGCCGTGACCATGTACGTGTCGTACAAGCTCCCGTCGAGCGCCATGGCCAGGGGCGTGGAGTGCGCCGTGTTCGCCGCCATGGCCTCGTGCGCGATCGCTTGCCCCATGTAGGCCAGGCCGGCCGCGCTCGCGATCAAGCCGGCGGCGTCGACGGTGCGGCCGAAGAGCGGGCCGCGCGGGCCGCGGCAGAGCGCCCACATGACCAGCGGGACGAGCGCCACCACCGCGTGCACGGCGAGCGATCCCGTGACGATGCTGTCGCCGGGGTTTCGAAGCACGGCGGTGGTCACCAAGCGCACCGCCACGCCGAGCGCGGAGATGCCGGCCCACGCGGCGCCGAACAGGGCCACGCGCGAGGCGAGGGGATGGTTCACCGAGAGCGAGGTGCTCAACGTTCTCCCTCCGCCTCCGCGAAGTGCTCCTGGATACGCTCGCGCATCCGCAGGCCGATGTCGTTCGGCAGCGCGTTCTCCAAGTACTCGAGCACGGTGCCGCGGAGGCGCCGATCCGGCCCTTGCAGGGCCGCGAGGCAGCCTTTGATCACGTCGCGCTCGAGCACCATCCCCAGCAAGGTGAAGACGTGCTCGAGCCCGCGGTGCAGGCCCGTGCGCCCGCTCGAGTCCGAGCCGAGCGCCTTGCGCGCGCGCCACGTGCCGTCGTCCACGAAGAGCGCGGCGCGGGCCTCGTCGAGGATGCGGGCGCGGTCCGGGGGCAGCGCGGGGTTGCGCGCGCAGATGGCGGCGAGCGCGCGCGCGTTCGCGTAGCTTACGTCGAAGTCGTCGTCTCGAAGTCCGCCGAGGAGCACGTCGAACAGGAGTGTATCGCTGGTTCCTTCGGCCCTCGCAGCAAGTTTTGCGAAGGCGGGCGAGCGCTCGGCGCTCGAGGGGTCCGAGGGCGCCTTGCCCGGGTCGCCCCTTCGCGACGCCTCGATCTGCGCCAGCAACCGGGCTCGGTCGAGCGCCATGGTCGACAGGATGGTGTGCCGGGTGGTGGCGTCGCGCACGTCGCCTTGCCGCAAGGTGACGATGCCGAGCTGCAAGCTGGTGCCCAGCTCCGTCACGTACATGCGATGCAAGCTGATCCCCCAAACGAGCCCCAGCACCCCGAGCGCCGCCGCCCCGAACAAGAGCGCCACGCTCACATGGCGCGGCCCCGCGGCGATCCCGACGACCAAGGCCACGGCGGCGCTGCCGAGCATATTGCCCAGCCGCGGAAACGCCACGTCGATGACCACCTTGAGCGCGCGCTTCCGGTGCGTGGGCAGCGGGGTGAAGAGGATCTCGTAGGCCGAGCGAAAGAGCGAGCTGGCGATGGCCGTCTCGAGGCCCGCGGCCACCGCGATGGCGAGCAGGGTGCGCATGCCGCTGGCGGCGAGGGCCGAGACGATCACCGCGGCGGGCAAAATGGCCAAGGTCCCCCCGAGGCCGAGCCGCTCCAGGCTCGCGCGGCTCAGCGCCACCTGCACGAAGAAGGTGAGCAGGCCCGTGGCCGTGTGAAAGAGCGCGAAGAACGAGACCAGGGCGCGCGGCTCGTGGTAGCTCGACTCGGCCGCGGTCTTGAGCGCGCAGTCGAGGAAAATCTCGAGGAGCGCGACCGCGACCACCATGCTCACCACCCGCCGCAGGTACGGCCGCTGCCCGAGCGCCTTCATTCCATCGCGAAACGCGGGCGCGCTCGGCCCCGGGGACCGGGGCAAGCTTCGGCCGAGCGCGGCCACGCCCCACGCGCACGAGAGGCTCAGCGCGGCGAGCATCAGCAAGATGGCGTGCGGGTCGAACATGTCGGCCACGCGCTCGGCGCCCAGCCCGCCGACCAGGCCCCCGAGGGTGGCGCCCGTGGTCACGCGCACGATGTTGCGCCGCGCCACGTGCGGGTCGAAGCGCTCGTTCACGATCGACCAGAAGCCGCTGATCATCAGGCCGCCCACGGCCGACGTGTGCACATAGACGAGCACGGCGCTCGCGCCCGGCAGGGCGGACGCCATCGTCCACTCGGCGAGGAGCGCCAGCGCGTTGAGCACGAACAGCACGGGCACGACCCGCCCGGGGCCGCGCTTGGCCATGAAGCGCGAGGTCACCAGCACCGCCAGGAGCGAGAGCACGGCCGAGGCGGCGATCACCGAGGGGAGCGAGGCCGCGGGGAAGCTCGAGAGAAACATGGAGTCGCGCACCACCTTGCCGCCGACCTGCTGCGCGATCACCGCGATGGCGATCGACGCGTCCAAGGTGGGCGCGCGCTCACTCACGTGTGGGCATCCTCCAGAGCAAGCCGGCGCGCACGACCAGGACGTTGGGGATGTCCTGGCTGCCGTCCGGTATCTCGTTGCGCTCTTCGTTTCGTTGATCGAAGCGGCGGTAGAACGAGTGGCCGAAGAGGCCCGTGAGCCACACGGTGGAGACGAGCCGCACGCCGGCCGTGAAGCCGGCGATCCCCACGGAGTAGGCGAGGTTGTCGAAGCACTCGGAGGGGCGCGCGATGGCCTCGTTGGGCGAGGTGGCGGGATCGTCGGCGCGGGCGGCCGTGCATGGCCATCGCCCGCGGATGCGATCGTCGCGCACGGCGTACTCGTTGCCCTGAAACTCGGCGGCGATGCCCAGCCGAACGCGATCGCCGATGGTGTGGTGGACCCGCAAGAACGCGGGCAAGAAGCCCTCGACTTCGAATCCCTCGAAGGGGCGATAGCTCGCGTACACGGCCGGAAGCGGCAGCAATGTGCCGAAACTGTAGGAGAGGATGGCCCCGCCACCAAGGACGAAGCGCGGTGAGAACGTGTGCGAGGCCATCGCCATCGCGTTCGCCCGCACCATCCGGCCATCCACCGTCCCAAAGTCGCCCGCGAGACCCGGGGCCGCGCGCAGGCTGAGGGCCCAGTCGCTCGGGAGCAGCTGCACGAACAGCGCGGAGATCTCCACGGCGTGAAAGGCGCGCAGGTCCACGAAGTCGGGCCGCGTGTCCGAGAAGGAGACGGAGTCCACGTGGTAGCCGGCGCCGGGAAAGAGGAAGCTCTTCTCCCCGAGGGGCACCGGCACCATGAAGGAGACGTCGTACGACGAGACCTGCGCCTTGCCCGGCGCGCTCTTCATATCCGCGCTCGGCAGGTACTGCGCGCTCACCGAGACCAGGTCGATCTTCTGCGCCGCCGCCGGCGAGCCGGCGGCCAGCACCCCCGCTGCGCCCGCCACCGCGAGCACCTTGCGCATCCCCGTCGCCGTCGCCATCGCCGACGCTGCCCTTCCCCGCATGGCCATCCGCATGCTGGAAGAAGACCACGGCAGTGGCCGCGCGCGGCCATTAAACGAGCTCGGCCGGAGCACCGATGGGCCCGGCCGAGTCGTCGATTCGTTTTTCGAGCGCGCCGAACTACACGGTGGCGAACGCGAGGTCGGGGATGTCGAGCGCGCTGCGGTCTTCTTCGAGCATCTGCTTGGCCTTCACCTCGACCCCGGGGAGCACGGTGCGCGCGTAGTAGAGGGCCGTGTGCTTCTTTCCTTCGTAGAAGGCGTGGTCGGGGTGCTCGGCGGCGACCGTCTTCTGCTTTTCGTCGGCGAGGATGGCGCCTTCGAGCAGGAGCGCCGAGACCGTGAGCTCGCTGATCATCTCCAGGAAGCGGTTGGCGTTGAGCGGAACGAGCTCCATATGGCCCGACTGGAACCAGGTAAGGAGCTTCATCGCCGAGCCGGCGAGCGCCTCTTGCGCCGCGCCCACCCGCTTCACCGCCTCGCCGAAGACGGGGTGCGCGCTGTTGGTGGCCACGAACTTGGCGATGTCACCGAGGAACGCCTGCAGGTTGGCGCCGCCGGCCTGACCGAGCTTGCGGCCGACCAAGTCCATCGCCTGGATGTGGTTCGTTCCCTCGTAGATGCTGAAGATCTTCGCGTCGCGGCAGTACTGCTCCACCGGGTAGTCGCGCGTGTAGCCCGCGCCGCCGTAGGTCTGGATGGCGAGCTCGCAGACGCGGAACGCTTGGTCCGAGCCGTAGGCTTTGACCAGCGGAACCAGCAGGTCGACCTGGCCCTGGTGGTACGCGGCCTTCTCCGCGTCCTCGTCCTCGAGCACCCGCACCATGTCCAGGTGGTGCGCGAGCTTCACGGCCAGGGCGCGGATGCCCTCCACGCGGGCCTTCATGTCGAGCAGCATGCGGCGCACGTCCGCGTGCTGGATGATGGACACGCGCGGGGCGGTGGCGTCTTTCCAGTGCGTGATCGACGCGCCCTGCTTGCGATCCTTGGCGTATTCGAGCGCGTTCAGGTACGCGGTGGACGCGACGGAGATGCTCTGGATGCCGACCGCGATGCGCGCGCCGTTCATCATGCGGAACATCTGCGGCATGCCCTGGTTGATCTTCTCCTCGCCGCCGACCGGCCAGCCGATGCACGCGTCGTTCTCGCCGTAGTTGAGGACGCAGGTGGACGAGCCGTTGATGCCCATCTTGTGCTCGATGGCGCCGCACGTGACGTCGTTGAACTTGCCCAGCGATCCGTCGGGGTTGGGGCGGAATTTGGGGACGATGAAGAGGGTGAGGCCCTTGGTCCCCGCCGGCGAGCCTTCGACCCGCGCGAGCACCAGGTGGATGATGTTCTCCGCCAGATCGTGATCGCCGCCGGAGATGAAGATCTTGGTGCCGCGGATGGAGTAGCTGCCATCGGCGTTGCGCTTGGCGGTGGTGGTGCTCGCGCCCACGTCGCTCCCGGCCTGCGGCTCGGTGAGGTTCATGGTGCCGCCCCAGGTGCCGTCGAACATGCGCCGGCAGTAGAGCTCCTTCTGCTCGTGGGTTCCAAAGACCTCGATGAGCTCGGACGCGCCGTACGCCAGGCCCGGGTACATATTGAAGGCGACATTG
Organism: Sorangiineae bacterium MSr11954; assembly: GCA_037157815.1. Lineage (NCBI taxonomy): Bacteria > Pseudomonadati > Myxococcota > Myxococcia > Myxococcales > Pendulisporaceae > Pendulispora > Pendulispora albinea. The sequence goes on along the minus strand of CP089984.1, from coordinate 8,696,908 downwards.
GAGCCGGAGAGCAGCTCCTCGACCAAGATGTGCAAGCTGTTCGGTGCGCCAGCGCCGCCGTACTCGGCGGAGATGCCCACGCCCTTCCAGCCGGCCGCGTAGACCTGCTTCCACGCCTCCTTGAAGCCGGGCGGGGTGATGACCTTTCCACCTTCGAGGCGACAGCCCTGCGCATCGGCCGGGGAGTTGAGGGGCCCCGTGACCTCGCGAACGAAGCGGTAGCATTCGGCCAGCGACGTACGAACTTCCTCCTCGCCCCAGGCCTCGAACGGGCCGCGCCCGAGGATCTCGCCGAGCCGGAACTGCTCGAAAAGGAGGAAATTGAGTTCGCGGAGATCGGCCTTGTATCGGTTGATGGCGGGAATGGGCTTCGACACGTCACGCTCCCTAGTAGAAAGCCGCGCACCAGGCGGCAGTGACCCATGATGAATGAATCGCCATTCAGTTTAGATGCTGATGACGCACTTGGCTAGTGCTTACCCTCTTTCTTGTCTTTTGGACGTCACCGGGGCCGGTCTGTCCTGCGCCCAACGAGCCCGCTTGGATGTGCACACAAGAACCACGCCGAGCCCGCTGGCGGGCTTGAAACCCGAGAGAATTCCTTCACGAAGGCGGCAGCGGGAGCGGGACGAGCCCAGGTTTGCGGGTATGATAAGTGCCGCGTGACCGACCCCAATTCCCCGGCTCAAGGCGACCGTGTCCTTCGAGCTCTTACAGACGACGCTGCATTTCGTGTGATCACAGTGGAGAGCACCCGCACCGTGCGTGCGGCGATCGAGGCTCAGAAGCCCCCGAGCCACCTCGCGCCCCTCTTCGCGGATCTGATCACGGGGTCCATTTTGGTCCGCGAGACGATGTCGCCCGATCAGCGTGTGCAGATCATTCTGCAGGCAGAGGATCAGCGCAGCAGGATGATCGCGGACTCGAACCCGGATACCCACCCGTGGACACGAGGCCTCATTCAGTTGGCTCCGAGTACGCAGCAGTTCGAGCTGGGGGTCGAAGCGCGCCTGCAGGTGGCGCGACGGCTTTACAACGGATCTTTGCACCAAGGCGTGGTGGCGGTGCCCGCGTCGGGCGGCATCTCGGGGGCGCTCATGAGCTATATGCAGACGTCCGAGCAAGTCGTCTCCATGATCGCGGTGGGCACGCATGGAGAAGGGGACGACCTGCGCGCGGGAGGCTACATCGTGCAGCTCCTTCCCGATGTTGGAGAGGGGCCGCTGATGGTGATGACCGAGCGGCTCAAGGACTTTGCATCCATGGGCCCTCTGCTCGAAAAACGCTTGGCCGAGCCCCGCTTGCTCTTGGCCGAGTTGCTCTACGGCATGCCGTACACCGAGGTGGGTGAATCGGGGCACGGCTTCGGATGCAACTGCAGCGAGGAGCGCATTCTGTTCGGGCTCTCGACCCTCCCGCGGCGCGATGTGCAGGAGCTCTCCGAGCAGGGCGAGATGCTCGAGATTGCGTGCGACTACTGCCGTCAACAATATAAAATTGCGCCGTCGAAGCTTCGCGGGTTGTTGGAGCAGAACTAAAGGTAGCCGTCGCGTAGGGCGATCCACCCCCATCGCACTGGCTCGCACACACCTTGCTTTTGCATCGCATTGCCATGAAGCATGCGTTGCGTTTCGCCGGTCTCGCTTGCGTCGTACCTTGGGTGCTGGCCTCGTGCGCCACGGGGGCCGATGTCTCGAGCGACGAGGGACCGAAACCGGGGCCCGGAGGCGGGAGCGTCCCCGGGGCCGATGCGGGAGCGGACGTTCCGAAGGTCCCCGTCGACACCACGCCCTACAAGATCACCGGCACCAGCGGGAGCATCTCGGGTGTCACCGGTGACGGGTACGTCGTTTATCACACCAGCGATGGTCTGAACGCGGTGGCGGCGAAGCCCGCTCAGACACCCACGCGCATCACAACCGAATCCGCGCTCGCGGTGATTCGCGGGCCGGTCGTATTTGCATATACGAATGTCGATTACGCGAACAACACCGCCAACCTGACGATTTGGACCGCAGCCGGCGGCTCGAAGCCGGTGGGCCCCACGCTCCTCGCGGAGGACATGGTCGCGGCAACCGACGATGGCGCGTACGTCCTCTTCACGAGCGACGTGACCGCCGCCACCGCGAACCTCTACGTGGCGCCCAGCAACGCGCCGGAGCGCAGGCAGCTGCTCATTCCTGCCATGGGTCGAGGCTCGTCCACCACGTGCCGCCCGCGCTTCGGATTTGCGCAGCGCCGTGCGCTCTCGGTGTCGTGCATCGAGGGGAGCCAATCGGCGGTGCTCGCGCGCTACGATGCTCCGGCCGCCGGGAGCGCCGGCCCTTGGATCGCTTCGTCGATCGCCACCGATGTGCAACCGGCGTGGGTGGCCGATGCGCGCGGCGAGCGGGTCTTCTTTCTCACGAACAACTCGCGAGGCATGGTCAGCGACGCGCGCGGCGCGACCTTGATCGACAACGGGGTCACCTGGGCGACCTTCGCGGACAATGGCAACACGCTCCTCTATACGGTGAACGATCAACTGAGGCGCACCAGCCTCCCGACCGTCAACCCGACCCCGGTCGTGACCGTCGGCTTTTCGGCCCGCAGCGCGTTCAGCCCGAACTACGCGTACGCGCTCTACTCGACGGTGGTCACCTACGAGGGCGGTGAGCACCGCGATCTCTTCCTGGCCAGCACCTCGAAGTTGAACACCGCGGTGGACAAGCTGGTGGAGGGCGCAAATGGTCAGGTGTCGCGCTCGGCGTTCACCGAGAACAGCGCGTACGTGCTCTACCTCACGAACATCAAGCCCGATCGCGGCACCCTCAACGCACGCGCCGTCGCCGGCGGCGTGGTGCGGACGTTCCCGGGGGTCGACAGCGTGCTCGCGGCCACCGGAAGCAAGATCGTGTTCTCCGACAACCGCAGCGAGCCGCAGACATATCCGGTGACGAGCGACGTCAAGGTCGTCGACCTCGCGGGCGGCGCCGCGCCCGTCGTTTTGCACACGAAGATCGTGGACGGCCGCACATTGCAGCTCACGCCTCAGCACGACAAGATCGTCTATGCTCTGCCGGCGGCGCAAGGTCCGCAAGGAGCCGCGCAGGAAGGCCTCTGGGTCCAAGGGATCCCGTAGAGCGCTGCCCTCGCGACCCCATGCGTGGCGCGCTTGGTGCGAAATCGCGAGTCGCGCGGAAATCGCGCGAAATTCGAAAATGAGGAAAACGGTATAGCCGAGTCGGCGTCGGACATCCGACATCCGACCTTTCATATCTGTTTTGCGCTTTAGCCAGTAGACGTACGATATGCCATTATCGTGAACATCGTAGTAGTATCCTAGCGTGGTGCGTTGATGCGCGGATCCCCGGGGATCGCGGGCGGCGCCCTGCTGGAGCTGAGCGCGGCCGTCAGGATGGGTCATCCAACGGTCGCTCGTCCGCCACCGCGTTTTCACCTGGATTTATGCGGAAATTGCGAGAAATCGCGGGCGGCTGCACTCCGGCTCGGGGCCGCCGTGGGGCCCTTCGGATGCGCGTGCGCAGGGCGGCGGGGGAGCCAGGGAGCACAACGGGGAATAAGTAAATTAAGATTCGATTCGCCCGTAGCTAGACCCATTTTTAATTTCTGGTCCAGCTTCTTTAAAGTAGCAATCGTTCAATGTCTTCGTTGTAAGGTCGCCGTCGCAATCTCACCGAAGGAACCAAACAGGCTCACACAAGGGAGCCAGTTTCGAGCTCCTTGAAAAGGAACACGTTAGCCGCCCGTATTGCCGGGCATTTCTACGTGGGGAGGCGATGAGCGATGACCGAAATCGACGAAACGATCGGAAAGGTCGAAAATCTGTACCGATCACTCACGGGACAGGAAGCTCCGGAACTCAAGGCTCCGTTCGCACCGATTCCGGCGGAGCGGGATCCGGTCGAGCACGTACAGGAGCAGATCGAGCGACTGAACCAGATACTGGGAGTGGCGACCGGTCAGCCGACGGCGCAGCCCCAGGCGTGGACCCCGCTGGTGAGCCTCTGGGAGTCGCCGGAGGAGCTCCTTCTCAGCGTCGATCTCCCGGGGGTCAACCGGCAGGGGCTGGAGGTGAGCATCCAGGGGACCCCGCAGGGGAACGTGATCATCGTGACCGGCCGCCGGGGTCCTCCGCAGGCAGGAGGGGCGACGACGAACGGCAACAAGCTGGTGCTCCTTCGCGCCGAACATCCGATTGGGATTCTGCGTCGGGTGATTCCCCTTCCTCTGAACGTCAAGACGGACCAGATCGCGTCGACGTTCCAGGACGGCGTTCTGACGATCCGCGCTCCACGTCAGCAGCAGACCACGCCGATCAACGCGCGCAACATCCCGATCACATGAGCCCCGATCGCCCTGGGCTCGTGCGGGAGCGGGGCTCTCGCGACGAGGGCGGAGGCGAGGCCAGAGAGGCCAACTCGGCCGACGCGATGAACGCGGCGGACGAACGAGATGAGTTCTCGGACGAGGACACTGGGTCGTCGTCCGCAAAGAGTGCCCCGGCCCAACGGGGGGGTCGGTCCGCAGGTGTTTCCAAACCCCTCAAGGAGACAGAAGACATGGATACAACGGCCAAGGTTGATATTCGCAGGCTGCAACTCCTCAACGACCGCATTGCGCAGACCATCGACGCGCTCAATCAGGTTCGTCTCTCGGTTCACGGCCTCGGACTTTCGCACACGGCCGGCAACGTTCCCGGCTTTGGCCTCGGCGGTGTCGGTGGCCTCGCCGGGCTCGGAAGTGGCATTGGCCAGGGCGCGACGCCGTGGCACTCGGGTATACCGTGGCAGGGCCTTCAGGGCGTCGGGCTCCAGGGCCTTCAGGGTATCTCGCACACCTCTCCGTTTGGCTACCAAGGCCTCCAAGGGGTCCCCGGCATCGGCGTCCCCGGCATCGGCGTCCCCGGCCTGCAGCACACCAATCCGTACGCGCAAGGCTTGAGCCCCTTCGGCGGACAGCAAGGCTTCAACCCCTGGGCGCAGCAACTCTCCCCGTGGGGCCAGGTCCCGCAATGGGGCGGCCACGGCATCCCCGGCGTAGGCCTCGGCCTGCAACACACCTCGCCCTTCGCGCTGCAGCAGAGCCTCTTGCAGAACATCATCCCGGGCCTTGGCCTCGGCGGTCTGCAAGGTCTTGGCGGGCTCGGTGGCGTCGGTGGTCTGCAAGGCCTGCAGGGCCTCGGCGGGCTCGGTGGCATCGGCGTGCATCAGGGCATCCCCGGCTTGGGGCTGCAGCACACGTCGCCGTTCGGCGTTCCGGGCCTCGGCGGGCTCGGTGGCCTCGGTGGCATCGGCGGTCTGCAGGGCCTCGGCGGCATCGGCGGTCTGCAGGGCCTCGGCGGCATCGGCGGTTGGCAGGGCCACGGCGGGATCGGCGGCCTGCAGGGCCTCGGTGGTTTGCAGGGCCTGGGCGGTCTGCAAGGCCTGCAAGGTCTGCAGGGTCTCGGCGGTTTGCAGCACACGTCGCCGTTCGGCGTTCATCCGGCGCTGCAGGCCCTCCAGGGCCTCGGCGGTTTGCAGGGCTTGCAGGGCATCCATGGCCTGGGCGGCCTAGGCGGTCTGCAGCACACCAACCCGTATGTGCAGGGCATTCCGGGCATCGGCCTGCAAGGTCTCGGCGGCCTGCAAGGTCTCGGCGGCCTGCAAGGCCTCGGCGGCCTACAAGGCCTCGGCGGCCTGCAAGGTCTCGGCGGCTTGCAGGGCATCCATGGCCTGGGCGGCCTAGGCGGTCTGCAGCACACCAATCCATATGTGCAGGGCATTCCGGGTATCGGTCTGCAAGGTCTGGGCGGTCTGCAGGGCCTCGGCGGTTTGCAGGGCTTGCAGGGCATCCATGGCCTGGGCGGCCTAGGTGGTCTGCAGCATACCAATCCGTATGTGCAGGGCATTCCGGGCATCGGCCTGCAAGGTCTCGGCGGCCTGCAAGGTCTCGGCGGCCTGCAAGGCCTCGGCGGTCTGCAGGGCTTGCAGGGCATCCACGGCCTGAGCGGCCTTGGCGGCCTGCAGCACACCAACCCGTATGTGCAAGGCATTCCGGGCATCGGCGTGCAAGGCCTCGGCGGCTTGCAAGGTCTCGGCGGCCTGCAAGGGCTGCAAGGTCTCGGCGGCCTGCAAGGACTCCAGGGCCTGCAGGGTATCCCGGGCATCTTCCAGGGCCTGCAGCACACCAACCCGTACGTGCAGCAAGGCCTGCAGGGCGTCCTTCCGCAGGTCCTGCAAGGCCTGCAAGGCCTGCAGGGCGTGCAAGGACTCCAGGGCGTACAAGGTCTGGGCGGCCTGCAAGGACTCCAGGGCCTGCAGGGCATCCCGGGCATCTTCCAGGGCCTGCAGCACACCAACCCGTACGCGCAGCAAGGCCTGCAGGGCGTCCTTCCGCAAGTCCTGCAAGGACTCCAGGGCGTGCAAGGACTCCAAGGCGTACAAGGTCTGGGCGGCCTGCAAGGTCTGCAAGGTCTGGGCGGCCTGCAGGGCATCCCGGGCATCCTCCCCGGTCTGCAGCACACCAACCCGTATGTGCAGCAAGGCCTGCAAGGCATCGGCGGCTTGGCGCACAGCTCGCCGGACTACCTGGAGCTCCAACTGCAGAATCGCTCCCTCGGCGCCGGAATCGACCCCGTCACCGCGGTTCGTATTCTCCAGTCCTTTCCGTTCGTCGGCTCCCCCGTCCCCGGTCTCTACTGATAGCCAGGGCGTAAGCCTCACCCCACTCACCACACACTGACTGAAAGAGGGCGTCGAGCTTCGGCGCCCTCTTTCTTTTTGTTCTTCGTTCGTTTGCGCCTCAATCCAACCAGATGCGCTCGCCGAACGTGAGCGTGATCGCCTCGTCCAAGTTGGACGCGAAGCGCACGTGATCGGAGATGATGGCGAGGGGCACCTGCTGCGTCTGCGCGAGATCCTTCTGATTCTCGGTGGGCAGCACGATCGCGTACAGGTTGCGGTGGTAGGCGCCTTTGACTTTGTACTCGGCCTCGCCCACGCCGCGCACGACCAAGACGTTGTGCGCATCGGCGATGATGACCCCGGTGAAGGCCATGTCCTGCGGCACCGGGCGCTGCAAGAACACGGATAAAAACGCGAGCGCCGTGGGGAGGCCCGCGGACAGTCCGCCCGAGGGCTCGTCTTCCTTCGTGACCTTGTACGTGTAGTCGTAGTCGAGGATGTCGGTCGTGCGATGCGGGAACCGCGAGCGCGCGTACTCGCGCACGGCCAAGAACGTATTGCGCACGGCTTGCTGCATGTCCTTGGTGACATTGCCGAAGATGTCCTCCGCGTGGAGGAACCCGCCCTTGCCCGGCGCCACCGGCTTGCGGTCGACCCAGATCTGGTGAATGAGCCCCTTGGCCTTGCCCACGAAATGGTAAACCGCCGCGGCCAGCACCCGCCCGACGGGGTTCGCGTCGCGCTGCTCGGCCATTTGCAGTGCCCGCCCGCGCTCGCGATGGCGCTCCGCTTCTTCGGTGCAGCCTTGCAGCTCCAGCAAGAGGCTCAGCACGTGCCAAATGCGCGTGCTGCGCGGGCGCACGTGAAGCACCGCCTCGAGCGCCTCGCGCACCCGCTCACCGAGCGGCGTGGCCGCGAGCGCGTCGACGATGCGCGGATCGTAGGTGTGATCCCAGTGCGAGAGCAGAAAGCCGATGACGTGGTAGTCGTCGGGATCCTCTTTGAGCGCGATCAAAAAGCCGTCTACTGCCAAATCGAAGGTGCCGCTGCCCGCGTGCAGATCGGCCATGTACTTGCGATCGAGCAGCTCGGTGCCCTTTTCGAAGTACGCGCGCGCGGCCGCCTCGTCGCCGGAGAGGTAATCGAAGAGCGCGCGCTCGCGGCCCGGCTCGAGCTCGCCGCCCTCCTCCGAGGAGGGCCGGATGGATTTCAGCCGATCGAGCGGCACGTAACGGTAGGCGGCCGCCCGCGCGATCTCGGCGCGCGACAGGCGGTGCATGCGGCGCTCGAAGGCGATGAGGAAGTTGCGCTCGTGCTCCTCGGCCGCCTCGTTGTTTCCGAGCTTTCGATAGAGGGTGGCCAGGTGCGCCTGCGCGGAGAGCTTCTCGAAGCTCCGACAGATGAAGTGATAAATGTGCACGGCCTTCTCGAGCGCCGCCGGATCGGACGAGCGCTCGTAGACGCGCGCCAGCGAGAGTACCCGATCGGTGTCCGTCTCGAAGCCGCGCTCTTGGCCCAGGCCCTCGAGGATGTTGCGCGCGACGTCGAGCTCCCCCGAGAGCTCGGCGATCCACGCTTTGGCCATCAAACATAATTTGTAGAGCTCGGGATCCTTGTTGCGATGTCGCGCGGCCAGCGAATCGCACGTGGCCTTTGCCTCTTGCGGACGGCGGGCCAGCAGCTGCCGAAAGGCTTGCTCGAGCTCCAACGGCGCCGTCGGGCTATGGGCCAGCGGGAATTGACCGAGCGCGAGGTAGTTCCCCGCGTGGCGCTCCGGATCGCGGGCGAGCTCGAGCAGCACCGCGAGCCGCATGAGCGTGAGCTCGTTGTGCTTGGAGCGCGCGTGGAGCTGCGCCCAACAGGCGACCGCTTCCGAGAGCTCACCCTTGATGTGTTTGATTTTGGCGAACAGATTTAGCGCCGTAAGGTCCTCGGGCGCCTCTTCGAGCCGAGCCGCCACCTCGTCCTCGGCCTCAGCCAGCTCGCCCAGGGCGACCAGAATCTTTGCATGTCGAAGGCGCGTTCCCCCCGGGTCCGGGCTTGGCCGCATTTCTGGCTATCGTAGGCGGTTTTGGGCCGAAGTACAAAGCGCTCTTACACCTATCGAGCAAACGAAGTGCACTTTCATCGTCGATTTGCGATTTCGCATCGCGCGCGTGGCATGAGCTTACCCCGATGATGACTGAAGCAGCGCGCGATGCCGCGTCAGAAACGATTCCACTGCGGATGCGAGCCGGTCGCATTCGAGATCGCCGATCGGCAGCGAGAGCGCCATCATGCCGCGCCGCGCGAAGTAGATGCCGTGCGCCAGCATTTCGAAGAAGAAGAGCTCTTTGAGCGCCGCGTCGCCCGCCGCGACGTCGGCGCCGGAGCGGACGGGGCGATCGGTGAAGTGCACCGTGAGCATCGAGCCGATGCCGGTGAAGAGCATATTGGCGCGCGCCGCCTTGCACAGCGCGTCGAGCCGCAGGCGAAGCGCATCGCCGCGTAGGTTGAGCGCGCGGGTGACCTCGGGCGTGAGCACCCGCAGCGCGGCGAGCCCCGCGCTCATGGTGAGCACGTTGTTGTTGAACGTGCCCGCGTGCGGCAGCGCGCCTCTCTGGCGTGGATCGTAGAGGCTCATCAGCTCGCGGCGCCCGCCGAACGCGCCGAACGACATGCCGCCGGCGATGTATTTGCCCAAGGTCGTCAGGTCGGGGCGGATCCCGAGCTCGCCCTGGCGCCCGCCGGGGGCGAGCCGCGAGGTCATCACCTCGTCGAAAATGAGGAGCGCTCCGGAAGAGCACGTGCGCGCGCGCAGCATCTCGAGGAAGGCCGGCTCACCCGGTACGCAGCCGCCGGCGCCGAGCATCGGCTCCACCAACACCGCGGCGAGCTCGGGGCCGTGCGCATCGAAGAGCGCCTCGGTGCCCGCTACGTCGTTGTAGGTGCCGACCACCCACGCGTGCGGCACATTGATGGGCAATCCGCCGCCGGCGAACGACAAGAGGCTCCCGTGGTAGGCGCCGTCGAACACGAGCACCTTGGAGCGCCCGGTGGCGACTTTGGCGGTGGCGATCGCGAGCAGGTTGGCCTCGGTGCCCGAGTTGGTGAAGCGCACCAGCTCCAAGGACGGAAAGCGCGCGCACACCGCGCCGGCGAAGCGGGCCTCCAGCGTGTTGTGGCCCGAGAGCGAAATGCCATTGTCGATGGCCGCCTTCACGGCCGCCGTGATGTCCGGGTGCGAGTGGCCGAAGAGCCCCGCCGTGAACTCGCCGAGGAAGTCGATGTACTCGTGCCCGTCCGCGTCCCAGATGCGACAGCCCTCCCCCCGCGCGATGCGGAGCGGAAACGGTTCGTGGAACAGCACCGTGCGCGTGTTGCCCCCCGGCATCGCCTGGCAGGCGCTCTCGAACCCCGCGCGGCTCTCGGGGTTGCGCTCGACGAACGCGCGCCGCGCTTCGATACTTGCAGAGTGCACGGAATCGGAGGATGCATCGGCCGACGTCATGTTGGATCTCCGGTGGGCTCGGGGTCTCGTCGAGGAGGAAAGCGGATCACGAAGGCGCGGTGCACGGCCAGCGACTCCGGATCGTGCTCGAAGCGCACGCGGGCCGCGCCAAAGAGCTGGTTTTGCCGATAGCCCGTCGCCAGCGCATCGACGGCGATGGTCCGCTCGCCCTCGGCGCGAAAGAGGACGCGCCAATCTTTGTAGGCGAGGCAAAGACCCGCGCCATCGCCGGGGAGCTTCTTGATCCGCCGGTACGGGTGCGGCTGCGGGCCGAGGGACAAGATGGCCTCGATGGGCGCCATCAGCTCCAGGCCGTAGGTTTCGGCCAGCCACCCGGCTTGGGCGCGCGCCTCTTCGCTCCACGTGACGGTATGGCCCGGCGCCGGATCGCGCGCCTTTTCGAGCCAGCCCGTGTGCGCCTCGGGGAAGGCGTCGGCGTACGGCACATAGGGTTTGATGTCGAGCACCGGGGTGCCGTCGACCATGTCCACGTCGAGGATGTGCAGGGTGAGCCCCGAGACGCGCACCAGGCGCACGCACGAGAGCGCGATGGGGTTCGGCCTGTGCGGCGATCGCGTGGCGAACAACCCGCGGCGATGCTCGCTGCGCGGCGGCAGCACCTTGGCGCGCCATCCTTCGGCCAAGTGGAACCACCAGAGGACCCAGATGCGGTCGATGCCCTCCAGATCGGACAGCGCGTGCTCGTACTCGGGCAGGAGCTCGATGGTGCCCGGCACGTCGCGCGCGGTCACCGCCTGGCGCGGCGCGCTCACCTTCTCCTTGAACGGCGTCCGCACCACGCCGATGGGTGAGACGGAGAGAGGCGCGCTCACCGGCGCACGGTGCCCGCGGGATCGGCCGGTGTGCCGAGCGCCTTCATGGCCTCCGCCGTGGCGCGCTCGTTTCCATGCTCGGAGAGAGAGAGCCCGGCGATCACACCTGCGGCGTCCTCGGGCGAGCGATTTTGACTGAGCTTCCACTTTCCCTCGATGCGCGAAATGGGGATGCGTATGCCCACGATGGCCCGCAAGAGCCCCTGCACATACGACTCGGGCGCGTCGCTGACGCTCCAGCGCTCCGCGCGTCCGGCCTCGTGCGCGTCGGTCAAGCGCGTGACGATCTCCAAGAGCGGCGCGGGCTCCTCGATGGCCTCCGCCTTCCCATAGGCGTGAACCGCCACGTAGTTCCACGTGGGGACGACCTTGCCGGCGATCGGCTTGCTCGGGTAGTACGAGGGCGATACGTACGCGTCCGGCCCCACGAAGGTGACCAGGGCTTCGCCGCTTCCCGCGAGCTCCTTCCACTGCGGGTTGGCCCTGGCGACGTGGCCGTAGAGCGTCCCCATCGGGCCCTCGGCGGGCTCGACGTACATGGGAAGATGGGTGGCAACGAGGCCGTCGGGGCCCGAGGTCACCAGGGTCGCAAAACCCATGCGCGCGATGGTGTCGTGAAGGACCGGGAGCCGGTTCTCGCGGAAGGAGGCGGGCAGGTACATCTCGCCCTGTTGTATAGGGCAAGGCTCGCCCGCCCGGGAGGCAGCCGGCTCTCGATTCGGGCGGGCGGAGCTCTAACCTCCTTGTGGCGCGCCGCAGCCCGAGCAGAATCGGGCACCGGGAACGCCGGGTGTGCCGCACTGCGAGCAGAACGCCTTCTGCGCCGCGGCCACCGGGGTGCCGCAGCTCCCGCAGAATTTGGCGTTGGACTGCAGCCGCGAATTGCATTTGGCGCACGCCGCGGCTTGCAGGCCCTCGACGCTCTGCCCTTGCGTCTGGTCGATCCCGCGCGCCCGCTCGTGCAGCTGCTCGATGGCCACGGAGTTCTGGATGTGCGCCGCTTCTTCCTGCAGATCGGGCGCGCACGCTTCACACATCACGCGCTTTTCGTTCCAGCAAATCTCCGGGCACACCCACTGGCCGCACCGCGTGCACTGGCGAAACTTGGGGATGCACTCGGTGATGGCCTCACGAAAGGCCGTATCCCACGCGCCGCCGCGAAAGGCGTCTTTGGCGTGGTCCGCGCCCCACCCCGCGCTCTGCACGACCCCGCCGAAGAGGGAGCCGGCCGCCTTCAGGAGCGAGGCCGCGACCCCCATGCCGTTGGCCTTGTAGCTCGAGCGAAAGCCGTTGCCGCACTTGTCGCAAAAGAACTCGAACTGAAAGCCGGTGTCGTTCGAATGATCGCGGTAGTTCCGCGTGAAGGCTTGGCTCGCCATGAATCGTTGCTCCCTCCGAGTGTTCGTTCCCAGAAGTAACGATCCCCGAAGCCTCGCCGCAAGGATAGGACATTCGAAAACCGCGAAAACCACGGGAAAAAGTTTTGGGCTCGGGGGCCGTGGCCCCCATGTGCATCAGAACTCGGCGCGGACCAGGACGAACTTGTTGCACAGATGTTTGTCGGTGACCTCGCGGTATGCGCGCGCGCCTACCTCGGATTTGAGCCCGCCGGTGCGGGAGTGCTCGGTGACGAAGTACATGACCCGAACGCCCTTGTCGCGCTGCTGCCGGATCCAGGTGGTGAAGGTGCTGCCCGACGAGATGAAGGCGGGCACTTTGTTGGACGTGTAGAAGTTCTCGCCCTTCCAATTCATCTGATACGCCACCAGCGGCTCCTCGGCCGATCCGCGGTTGTCGTAGTACGCCTGGATCACCTCGTGCTGCCCCCAGTGCGGCGCTGTCTCGACCATGTAGACATCGAGACCCCACACGGCCCAAACGACGGCGAAGGCCGTGAACGCCATGACCGCGTGCTGCCGGATGGCGCGCACCGAAAGGAGCAGCGCCAGCGCCGCCGCGACGATTCCAAAGGAGGTGAGGACGGCCGTAAAGTCGATGTCGTCCGGCCAGGGACGCCGGTAGTTGTACGTAAAGAGCTGCAGGAGCCGGATGGCGCCAGGTTGGTCGGTCGTCTCTTTGATGGCGAGATCGCGCGCCACCAATCCGGTGACCAGCGCCGCCGCAAAGGCCGCCGCGCTGAGCATCAGCGCCTCGTGCTCCGTGCGGTGCGCCCGCGCCGGCTCGGACGATGCATCGTCTTTGGCCTCGCCCTCGTCGGTCTCACGCGAGACCTCCGCGGGAGCGGCCGGCTCGGATGCGCGCTCGCGCGGCGCGTCTTCCGCGGGCTTCGGCAGGAGGCCGCGCACGACCCAGACCGCGGTGAGCGCCAGGCCGAGCACGAGGGCGGCCACATTGATGCCGGTCGACGTGCCGCCCGAGAGGGAGCCCTTGAAGGCTTGCGTGACCGCGACCACCAGCACGATGACGAGGCCGGCCAGGGGGAGGAAGTACGCGGCGCGGTTCGTTTTGGGCGCGACCTTGGCGTCGCCCATCATATCGCGGAGCGCGATGCCGATCAGCATGGCCACCGGCGGCACGGCGGGGAAGATGTAGTGGTGGAACTTCGTCCCCATGAACGAGAACAGGGCGAAGGTGAAGATGAACCACATGACGAGGAAGACCGAGGCGTCGCCCTTGCCGCGGTCGGCCGAGTCGCTTCGGCGGAGCCACCAGAGGAGGCCCAAGGGCGCGAGCCCCGTCCATGGGAAGAGCGCGTAGCCGAGCTGCCAGACGTAGAAGCGGAAGCTCGTGTCGTCGCCTTCGTTCGTGTCGTGCACGTGGTGGAACGTGCGGTTGAACATATGATGGAAGAAGAGCTGGTCGATGAACGGCGAGCCGTGGCGCACGTACATCGCGACCCACCAGGGGAGCGTGACCAGCGCGATGATGAGGAGCCCGCTCAGGATCTCGAGCTTCAAGAACTCGCCCCAGTGCTTCTTCGTGCACACGTACGCCAGCGCGCAAATCACGGGCAGCGCAAAGCCGGCCGGGCCCTTTGCCATCGTCGCCAGCGCGGCGCAATACCAGGCCGCGAGGTAGTACATGCGCTTGGTGCGCCGCTCGCCCCAATTGATGTAGAGGAGGGCGCCGGTGATGACGCTCCACAGAAGCCCTTGAAGGGACGGCTCGAACCCGCCGAAGAACCGCACGAGCGAGGGGACGAACCCTTCGGGGTGGGGGCCCACGGATTTGGGGATGCTGGCCGGATTGGTCAGATTGCAGGCTTCATTGCCCGGCATTCCGCAGTTGCCGCCGCCCGACCCGCTCCGGAATTGATCGAGGTGCGCGAGGAAGCCGTGGGGACCGTCGCCGTGGAGCACGAGCTCCAGGTTGCGCGAGAGCAAATAGAGGATTTGCGGGACGACGGTCGCGAGGATGATCCCGAAGACGAGGTGCCATCCGGTCACTCGAAACGCGAGCTTTCCGGCTTTGATCTCGTACGCGCGCAGGATGTCCTCGTCGCTCGTGTGGAGACCGATGAGCAAGAGGCCCATGGCGGCGGTCATCGCGGCCACGAAGGGCATGTCGGTCATCGTCTGGTGCGCGAGGAAATACCAGTCGGGCATCGTGGCGAGCACCAGCCCGCCGAGCAGCCCCGCGCGCCGGCCGAACACCTTCGCGACACCCTTGTAGATCAGGTACATCGCGACGGCGGTCATCAGAAAATTGGGCGTACGCACGACCCACTCGGGGTGCGCGAGCGCTTGCCCCGCGGGGCCCATGAGCATCTCGCCCGGCTGGTAATGCGTCCCCAGCGTGGCCATGGCGAGCGACTGAATCCAGAAATTCAGGACCGGCTTGGACCAAAACCAACCATCGGACGCCCACCAGAGCGATATCCAATCATCGCGGGCGAGGATCTCGCGCGCCACCTCGCCATAGTGCGTTTCCCATGGATCCCAGAGCGAGAAGCTGCCGAGGAATGGCAAATAGAGGCCGGCGGCGGCCACCATGAGCCAAAAGCCATGGCGCTGGAGCAGGGGGCGCTCGGCGCCCAGCTCGTCGGTTCTCCACGGTCCGAGCTGCCGTCCCAGCTCGAAGATGGACGCCACCAAGGCGATGAAGGCGGCGGTGACGAGGATGCCCCAGAGCCACTGCTTCGACAGGCCGCTCTGCCCGCCCATGAGCGCGAGCCCGAAGAGCAGCCCCATGGCGCCCACTTGCACGAGGGGGCGCGTGAGCGCGGAGAGCGTGGTGGTGTGCGCGACCCGTTCTTCGGCGTCGTCGAAGGTGCCGAGGAGATCCATCAGCCCCCACGAGGCGATGGCGATGGCTACGAAGCCGAGCGGTACCCCGAGGCGAAGCTGGCCGTTGTGGGCCATCAAGAGAAACGCGATCACGCTGCCGATGGCGGCCGTGATGCCGCCGCGCGCGAGCCGCAGCGGATTGCCTTTGGCGAGGAGCTCGACCTCGTCGTCGTCGGCCGAGGACGTGGCGTCGTTCGCGTCGTTCGCGTCGTTGTGCAGCTCGTCTTTCGCGTCCTGCTCGCCCTTCGCGTCGTTTTCTTTCCGCTCGTTCTGCTCTTGCCGCGCATCGGCCTCGGGGGCCTGCGGGGGCATGGACGAGGGAGAGGACGAAGGCGAGGGCACGGGCGCAGGGCCGCTCTCGGGGCTGGACGTTTCCTCGCGATCCCCTTGGATTTCTTGTTCGCTGCTCATGAGGATAAGCCCAGCACGATTAGCATGGGGTGCAGCCCTCAGTCACCCCGCCGTTGCACGCTGCGTGACAACCGCAAGATGGCCTGAAATACGTCGTCTACCGCAGCGGGATCGAGGCCCTGCTCCTCGGCCCAGCGCCGCCTTTGGGCCATCACCTCCGCCTCGCGGTTGGCGTCCAGCACGCCGTGGCCGAGCGCACGCTTGGCCCGCCCCGCGCGCGCCGAGAGCTCCGCCCGCCGCGCGAGCAGCGCCGTGAGCTCGCGATCGAGCGCGTCGATGTGG
The DNA here is from genome assembly GCA_037157815.1 of Sorangiineae bacterium MSr11954. Taxonomy (NCBI): domain Bacteria; kingdom Pseudomonadati; phylum Myxococcota; class Myxococcia; order Myxococcales; family Pendulisporaceae; genus Pendulispora; species Pendulispora albinea. The sequence continues at coordinate 8,680,980 of CP089984.1, read as the reverse complement.
GTGCGCGCCTCTTGCAGCTCGGGGGAGCGCTGGCCGAGATCGGGGATGGTGAGCGACTCGGGGCCCTCCGTCGCTTGTCCGGGGGACGCTTGCTCGCTCGCCAGGGTTCGGTCGGCGTGCACCAGCGCTTCGATGAGCGCCTGCCGCACGTCGGCGGCGAAGGGGTTGTCGCGCTGGAGCGCGCGATAGAGGTGACCGGCGTCGGCGCGCACCGCTTGCATGGTGCGGGCGAGACCTTGAAACGAGGGCGGCACGAAGGGCGGGGGATCGTCGGCGAGCGCTTGGTCCGCGTCGATCACGCCCTTGGCGATGAAGAACGCCAGCGCGTGCGTGCGCGCCATGGCCATGTCGTGCTCCTCGGCCGACTGCTCGACGATGACGCAGCCGAGTCCCTCGTAAAAGGCGCGCGCGCGGCGGGCGGCGCCGGGGTGCAAGGCGGTGGGGCACACCACCACCCGCAGCGGGCGCTCGGCCAAGGTCAGGCTGAGGGGGCCGAACAAGGGGTGCGTGCCCACCCAAGGAATGCGCGCCCCGAGCCCCGCTTCCAAGGCCGCGACCGGCCGCACCTTGACGCTGCCCACGTCCATCACCAGCTGATCGGGGCGCACGTGCGGCGCTACCGCGGACACCGCGCTGGGCATCACCGGAACGGGCGCCGCGAGGACCACCAGATCGGCGCCGGCGACCACGTCCGCCACCGACTCGGCGCGCATCCCATCGGGCACGCTGACATAGGGATCGTACGCGCGCACGGAGAAGCCGCTCTCGGTCACCAAGTTGGCGAACGCGCGTCCGAAGCGACCGTAGCCGACCAGCGCCACCCGGGTCATGATTCGGCCTCGAGCTCGTCGGCCAAGGTCCGCGACGCCAGGATGCGCTCGCGCGCCTCGGAGAGCGCCTTGCGCTGCCCGTGTGCCTCGTCGACGACCTCCTTGGGCGCCCGATCGACGAAGCCTTTGCTCTGGAGCTTCTTGTCGATGGCCGCGAGCTCGCGGTCGACGCGCTTGATCTCGCGGTCGATGCGCGCGAGCTCCTTCTCGCGCGGAACCAGGCCGCGGAGGCCGACCAGGACCTCCACCGCGCCCAGATCGCTCGGCACCACGGTGACCACCGTTCCGGCCTCGCGCCCGTCGGTCGGGCCGATCACCTTGGGATCGTCCGCCGTCTTCACCAAGGTGCGAATGGCGGGCAGGTGCCGGGCGATCCGCTCGCCTTGCGAGGCCAGGTCGGTGACGCGCAGCCACACCGGCACCCGCTCGGCGGGCTTGATCTCGTGCTCGCTGCGCACCGTGCGGGCGGCGCCGATGATGGCTTGCACGAGCTCCATCTCGCGCTCGACCGCAAGATCGATGCGCCCGTCGTCCTCGGTGGGGTAGGGCGCGAGCGCCACCGAGACGGGGCGCGAGCTTGGCTTGGGCACGCGCTGCCAGAGCTCCTCGGTGACGAACGGCATCAGCGGGTGGAGCAGCCGGAGGGAGCTCTCGAGCACGTGCGCGAGGGTGTGGCGCGTCTCCTCTTGCTCTTCTTCGGAGGCGGTCTCCGCGGAGCTTTGGAATACGATTTTGGTGAGCTCCACGTACCAATCGCAGAAATCGTTCCAGAAGAATCGATAAAGCTCGTTGGCCGCCTCGTCGACGCGGAACGATCCAATGCCGCGATTGGCGATTCGCGCAGCTTGACCGAGGCGCGACAAGATATAGCGATTGTAAAAGCCCTTCGGCTCCGGGGTGCCCTCCGGCAACGCCCCTCCCGCACGCGTGAGATCGCGCAAATTCTCGAGGGAGAAGCGGGTCGCGTTCCAGACTTTGTTGACGAAGAAGCGATATCCCTCGAGCCGTTTGAGCGCCAGCGCGATACGGCGGTTGGTGGGCGGGAAGGTGGCGAGCGTAAAGCGCAACGCATCGGCGCCGAAGGGGGGGAAGCCTTTGCCCATTTGGGCCGCCGACGGATAAGCCTTTTTGAACTTGGTGAGCGCCTCTTGCTCGGGGGCGCCCGGCAAGGTTTTGCTCACCACCTCGGCGAAGTCGGCGCCGTGGATCAAATCCAAGGGATCGATCACGTTGCCCTTCACCTTGCTCATCTTTTCCCCGGTCTCGTCCACGATGAGGCCCGAGAGGAGCACGCGGCGGAAGGGGACCTCCTTCATGAAGTGCAGCCCGAACATCATCATGCGGGCCACCCAGAAGAACAGAATGTCGTACCCGGTCTCCAGATCGCCGGCCGGGTAGAACTTCTTCAAGGCCGGGGTCTCGTCGGGCCAGCCCAAGGTCGAGAAGGGCCAGAGCGCGGAGGAGAACCAGGTGTCGAGCACGTCGGGGTCCTGCGTCCACCCGGCCTCCGGGGTACACTCCGGCGGACGCTCGCGGGCCACGCGGATCTGGCCGTTGGGGCCGTGCCAGGCGGGGATTTGATGGCCCCACCAGAGCTGGCGCGACACGCACCAGTCTTGGATGTTCTCCAGGAAGTGGTCGTACGTCTTCACCCACTCGGCCGGGATGATCTCGGTCTTGGGCGGCGATGTCTCGGTCCCGTGCACGGCCTCGAGGGCCTCTTTGGCCATCTGGCCCATCTTGAGGAACCACTGGGTGGAGATCATCGGCTCCACCACGCCGCCCGATCGCTGGCACTTCGGGAGCGCGAGCACGTGCGGTTTGGAGCCGCGGGCGAGGCCCTTGTCCTCGAGCGCCTGCTTGACGGCGGCGCGCGCCTTCTTGCGCGTCATGCCGGCAAAGTCGCCCGTTTTGTCGTTGAGGGTGCCGTCGAGGTTGAAGATGTTGATCTCCTCGAGGCGGTGGCGCTTGCCGGTGGCGAAGTCGTTGAAGTCGTGCGCGGGGGTGACCTTGACGGCGCCGGTTCCAAACTTCGGGTCGACGAGAATTTCATCGGTGATGACGGGCACCGTGCGCAGCAAGAAGGGGTGCTCGAGCCGCTTTCCATGCAGGTGCGTGTAGCGGGGATCGGCCGGGTGAACGGCCACCGCGGTGTCGCCGAGCATGGTCTCGGGGCGGGTGGTGGCCACGACGATCTCTTCGTTCTCGCCCTCCACGCGGTAGGCGAATTGAAAGAGCTCGCCCTGCGCGCCCTCTTCGGTCTCCACCTCGAGATCGCTGAGGGCGGTCATGCACTCGGGACACCAGTTGATGAGCCGCGTGGCGCGGTACATCAGCCCCTCTTCGTGCAGCCGAACGAACGCTTCGCGCACGGCGCGGGCCATGTCCGCGTCCATGGTGAACTTGGACCGCCGCCAATCGGGCGATGCGCCGAGCTCGCGCTGCTGCACGGCGATGCGCCCGCCGCTCTCGGCCTTCCACTGCCAGATCCGCTGCTCGAAGGCTTCGCGTCCGAGCTCGTGGCGGGTCTTCTTTTCGCGCAGAAGCTGGCGCTCGACCACGGTTTGGGTGGCGATGCCGGCGTGGTCCATGCCGGGCTGCCAGAGCGTGTTGAAGCCGCGCATGCGGTGCCAGCGAATCAGCGCGTCCTCCAAGGTGCAGCGCTGGGCGTGGCCCATGTGTAGCGAGCCCGTCACATTGGGCGGGGGCATCGGAATGACATAGACCGGGCGCGGATCGGCCGGATCGTCCGCCGCCTCGAAGACGCCGTGTTTCTCCCAAAACGAATACCAGCGTTGCTCGACTTCGGCTGGATCGTAACCCTTGCTCAGATCCGGGGCATTTTGCTCCGCGCTCATGCGGAGAGGGATTAGCACGAATGCGGCTCGTTCTCCCTACGTAAGCCCGCGGGCGGGCTCGCCCGTCGAATCAGCCGGTGAAAAGCTTCGCCGCCTTCAAAAGGGTCTCGTAGATGCCGTACGCGAGGGGGATGCCGACGAGGAGCCAGGCCACGACGAGCCGCGCGATCGGCAGGGGCGGTGCGGAAGAGGTCGTCGGTGTCATCGCGCCACCTTCTTGAGCGAGATGGGCGCAGTTTTGCCCGTACCCGGCGGGGAGCCGGCGGATGTCTGCTCGTGGTAACGCGTGGGAACGGAGCGAACGAACAGGTTGGCCACGAAGCCCACGGCCAGCACGCCCACCATCACGAAGAGGGCGGGCTGGTAGTCCGCGGCGGTGAGGGCGCCCGGCTTGCCGCGGCTCTCGATGATGGCATTGACGATGAGCGGGCCCGCCACGCCCGCGGCCGACCACGCGGTTAGAAGCCGGCCGTGGATGGCGCCGACCTGGAACGTGCCGAAGAGATCCTTCAAGTACGCGGGGATGGTCGCAAAGCCGCCCCCGTAAAAGGTGAGGATCGTCCCCGCCAATGTGGCAAAGACCGCGGTCGAGCGCGCGCCCACCGTGGCCAGCAAGGCGTAGAGCACCATGCCCAGCCCCAGGTACAGGATGTAAATGCGCTTTCGCCCCACGATGTCCGAGGTCGACGACCAAACGAACCGGCCCGCCATGTTGCACATCGAGAGCAGCCCCACGAACCCACCGGCCACCGCCGCCGAGACGCGCGAGGCCGCGGGGGCTGCATTGGAGCCTGCCTCCGCCGGCACCCGGAAGAAGTCCTGAATCATCGGCGCCGCTTGCTCGAGGATGCCGATGCCTGCGGTGACATTGCAAAAGAGCACGACCCAGAGCATCCAAAACTGCGGGGTGCGAACGGCGTTGGCGGCCGAGATGTTCACCCCCGTTTGCAAGGGCGCGTACTTGGCCGGGGCCTTTCCGAGCGAGGCGGTGCGGGACTGCGCGGCGCGCGATCCCGGGGGCAGGCGCACATTGAACGTGCCGAACATCATCAGGGCGAAGTAGGCGACGCCGAGCACGAGAAAGGTCTTCATCACGGCGTCGCCCGACGCGACCGATCCCGGCGCGGTGGCTTGGGGATCGAAGGCTTGCATCAAGCGCACGGACAAGGGCGATGCGATGAGGGCGCCGCCTCCGAAGCCCATGATGGCCATGCCCGTCGCCAGGCCCGGGCGATCGGGGAACCACTTGATGAGGGTGGAGACGGGCGAAATATAGCCCACGCCGAGGCCGATGCCGCCGATGACGCCGTACCCGAGGTAGAGGAGCCAGAGCTGGCGGGTGGCGATCCCCACGGCGCCGATGGCAAAGCCGGTGGCCCAACAGCACGCGGAGGTGAACATGGCCTTGCGCGGTCCATTGCGCTCGACCCAGGTGCCCAAGAACGCGGCCGACAGGCCGAGCATCACGATGGCGATGCTGAAAATCCACGCGATGGCCGTGAGGCTGGTCGCAAAGTGTACTTGCAGGGCGCGCTTGAAGACGCTGAACGCGTAGACCTGACCGATGCTCAAATGAATCGCCAAGGCGGCGGGCGGTATCAACCACCGGCTGTATCCCGGTTCGGCGATCGTGCGCTCGGCATCGAGCAATCCAGCCATGATTCACCTCGAATTTAGCGCATCATCCGGCAAAAGCCGTCGCAATGGAAGCGCCTGCTGCCGAAGAATGCGCCTACAGGTATTCTGCGAGCCGCGCCCATCAGGGCATCTTTCGTTTGCTTGTTGGGGGCTTTCGTTTCGTCGATTCTCGGGCGCCTTTGGGGCTGGTCGATTCTCGGGTTCCCTTGGGCCCGGTGGTCGATTCTCGGGTTCCCTTGGGCGCGGTGGTCGGTTCTCGGGTTCCCTTGGGTGCGGTGGATGCTCGGGTGCCCTTGGGTCCGATGCCCGCACCTTGAATGAGCTCGCGCTCTCCGGCGAGCGCGTCGCCGATGAACTCGGAGAAGGCGCGGATGCGGGTGGCGGTGCGGAGATCTTCGTGGGTGAGCACCCAAAGCTCGCTGGCGAGGCTCGGGATCGGCCCTTGGACGCGGCGGATGCGGGGCTCGAGATCGCCGAGGTAGCAGGGCAGGGCGGCCACGCCGATCCCGGCGGCGCATGCCGCGCGCATGGCCACGAAGGAGTCGGCGTGCAGCACCACGCTCTCATTCGGAATTTTGCGCGCCATCCAACGATGCACCGTGGTGTTCGAGAGGCTCTCGTCGGGCGCGATCCAGCGGTACTTGCCGAGCTCGCGCGCCGCGGCGCCCTCACGATGCGCACCGAGCTCGCGCGCCGCCCGATCCGGCGCGTGCTCGAGGAGCGCAGCGGCCGCATAAACGGCGAACGCCACGTCCGAGATCCGCCGCCCGACCAAATTTTCCGACGGCTTCGCCATGGGCCGGATGGCCACATCGGCGTCGCGTCGGGTCAAGCTGAGGACCGCGTTGCTGGTCGTGAGCTCGAGGTGCACCTCGGGGTGCTTCGCGCGAAACGCTTCGAGGTGCCTCGGCAAAATCGACGACGCCAACGAGTCGGTGGTCGTCACCCGCACGGTGCCGGTGAGCTGCAAATCGTGCCCGAGAATGCGCCGCTCGGCCTGCGCGGCCAGCTCGTCCATCGCGCGCGCGGTGCGCACGAACTCCTCGCCCGGCCCCGTGAGCACGTAACCTTGCGCGAGCCGCTCGAACAGCCGCACCCCCAGCTGCCGCTCGAACGCGTGCACGCGCCGCAGCGCCGTGGTGTGGTTTACGCCCATGGCGCGCGCGCCGGCCGCGAGCGAGCCTTTCTCCGCCACGCGAAGCACGAACTGAAAGTCGTTCCAATCGAGGCTGCGCATCGATGCGAGGCCTCGCGCGAACGATTAATCCCGCGTCAGGCGCGCGATCTCTTCCTTGATCAAGGTCTCCGCCAGCTGCGGAACCACCTCCCACACGACCTTCTCGACCACGTCGCGCGAGAGCGCCAGCACGGCGTCGGCCTGCTGCGGGCTCAGTCCGAGCTCGTCCAGCTTGCCCGCCAAATGACCGTTCACCGCCGTGGAGACGGTGACCCCGGTGCTTCCGCTCGCGGGCGACGCCGCGGGCGTGGGTTGTGAGGTGGGGAGTTGCGAGGTGGGGAGCTGCGAGGCCGGAAACGGCTTGGCCGACGCACTCGGTGCGGGCGGCGCGGCCGGCGGCTCTTGCCCGAAGACGAGGGTCGGCGACCGGGGCGAAGGACGCTGCTGCGCCGCGGGGGCGGCCGGTGCGGCTGCCGCGGCTCGCGGCTGCGACGGTGCGGGGGGAGCTGCGACCGGGGCCGCCGGGGCGATGGCCGGCGCAGCCGCCGGGATGCCCGCCGCTTCTTTTGCGGCCAAGGCCTTCTTCACCTTGTCGATGAACTGCTGCGTATCGAAGGGCTTATCGATGAAATCGTCCGCCCCTGCGTCCTTGCCACGCCCCGCGTCGTACGGGTTGTGGCGGCTCGCGAGCAGCACGATGGCGGCGCCGGGGAGGCGCTGGCGCAGGTCTTTTGCGAGCGCGTAGCCATCTTCGTTCGAGAGCACGGTGTCGACGACGACGGCGTGCGGTTGCTCGCCCAACGCGGCCAGTGCGGCGTTGCGACCGTCGGCGGTGATCACACGGTAATCTTCCCCGCTGAAGGTGATTTCGAGAACCTTACGCATCGTGACGCTGTCATCGACAGCGAGCAGGGTCTTGGGCACGTGCTCCTCCAGAGCCATAAAGAATCGGTCTTCGAGCGGGTACGATACCCCAGTTGCGTCGGACCCAACCGAAAAATGTGGGAGCACCCCAGCCACCCCGCGTACGGCCGTACGGCATAGTGTGAGAAGTTCGGCGGCCAGAATGTCATCCCATCGCGAACCCCCGCACGCACCGCTCCGCGTGACCGACGATCTCTCCGGCAAATCACTCGACGCCGTGGTCCGAGCGCTCTTCGCTCTGACCTGGGGCAAGGCGCGGTCGTGCATCGAGACCGGCAAAGTTCAGCTCGATGGTCAGACCGTCACCAACGCCACCCAACGCGTGCGCGCGGGGAGCGAGGTTGCGCTTCGGATGCGCGCCCCCCGCCCGCGACCGGGCGATCTCGCCGAGAGCCGCGTCGTCTATGTCGATACCCACGTCATCGTGGTCGACAAGCCGGCGGGCATCAGCACCATCCCCTACGGCGACGAAGAGGATCCCGATACGCTCGACGCCAAAGTGCGCGCCATCCTGGCCAAGGGCAAGCACGCGGCGGGCCGCGATCAAGGGGCGCGCCCCGCGCTGGGCATCGTGCACCGCCTCGACAAGGAGACCTCGGGCCTCATCGTGTTCACCCGCACCTGGCTGGCGAAAAAGAGCCTCACCGAGCAATTTCGAGCGCACTCCATCGGCCGGCGCTACTTGGCCATCGTTCACGGCGATATGTTCCCGGGCTCGCGCTCTTCTCCTACCCCCCGCACCCTTCGTTCGCACCTGGTGAGCGATCGCGGTGACGGTCTTCGCGGCTCCACCCAGCGCCCCGGCCAGCGCGAACGCGGTGCAACCGCTCCTCAGCTCGCCATCACCCACGTCGAACCCGTCGAGCGCTTGCGCGGCGCCACCTTGGTCGCGTGCCGCCTCGAGACCGGGCGCACCCACCAAATCCGCATCCACCTGAGCGAGGCGGGGCATCCTCTGGTGGGGGAGCGTGTCTACATTCGTAACTATGCGCGGGACATTGTCCCGGCGCCGCGCCTCATGCTCCACGCGGCCGAGCTGGGGTTCGTGCACCCGGCCACGCAGAAGCCCCTCTCCTTTACGCTCCCGCTTCCCCCGGATATGGCGGAAATTCTCGAGGGGCTTCGCGCGCCGGACGGTTCTTCGACGCGTTGAAATGCCGGGTGCCGTGGGCCGAAGCCCCGAACGGCGCGCTTGCCACGGAATCGATGTCCAGTGAAGCTTGGGGCTCGACGAGGGGTACCGACCGTTACGCTCCAAGGCTTCGAGGAAGGATCGATGTCGTTTAAGTCCGCCTTGATCGGGCGCGTGCATGCGCTGCATTGGTTGGCTGCACCCGATGCCCGCGACGTGGCCACGCTGGATCGCGAGATACCCGCCGCACGTCACCAGGCGGGCGCCTTGCTCATCAATCTTACGGTGGTCCCCGATCGCGTCGGCATCCCCGATGGTCCCACGCGAAAGCAAATCTTCAAACAGCGGCACCTCTGGATGGACAACGTCGAGGCGGTGAACGTGGTGATCCTCGCCACCGGCTTTCAAGCCACCCTCGTTCGCAGCGTCATCACGGAGCTGACCTTGGCCATGCGAAGCCGGTTCGTGGCCGTCTTCAGCACGGTGGACGTGGCCATCCAGCGCATCGCCACCAAGGTGGGCGAGAACCCGCGCGGGCTCCGTCATCGGCTCGACCAAGCCGGCATCACCGGGTGATCCGCGCCCCCGCCTGCTCGATCAACGCGGCCGTCGATGCGGCATCCAGATCCGTCGCGCGAACCTCCGCCCGACGCTCCACCAGCTGAATCATCACCCCACCGGTGCGCGCCGGATCGAGGAACACTTCGCGCAGCCCCTTGGCCGTCTCCACCGGGGCCCCCAACGTCGAAATCGAGAGCGCCGCCAGCGCGCCCATGGCCGCGTCGAGATCGGCGACCCGCACCGCCAGATGGTGCAGACCCGGGCCGTGGCGCGCCAGGTGATCGCGCACCGGTCCCGGCCCCGCCGGCGCATTGACGTGAAGCTCGACCTCGCCGATGCGGAGCGTGCGAATCGACATTCCAGGCAGCACGACCTCGGGGCCGGCGGCGATCCCCAGCACCGCCTCGAGGGCGCGCGCCGTGGTCTCCGCGTCCTCGACGATGGCCGTCACGTGATCGAGCGCGATCATGGCTACCACACCATGGCCGCGGCGCCGTAGGTGTACCCCGCGCCAGGGCCGAAGAGCAGGACGCGGCTTCCGCGCTCGATGCGCCGTGCGCGCAGGGCTTCGTAGATGGAGCTTGTGAGGGTCGCCGAGTTGATCACGGCGTACTCCTCGAACGTGTCGAACACGATCCCGTCGCGCAGGCCCAAGGCGTCGGCCATGAACGCGCCGAACCAGGCGTTGGGGTGGTGCGAAATGAAGACGTCGATGTCGTCGATCTTCATGTTGGCCCGCGCCAGCGCTTCGCCGCACACGGTCACCGTATAGCCCTCCAATTCGCCCATGACCTGCGCCTGCAGCGCCTCGTCCCAGCCGACCATGAGCCGCTCGCGCGACGGTTGCCAATAGCGCCGTACGCCCTCGTTCTGGGGAACCGCCCAGTGCAGCCGGATGGCCGCGTGCAGGCGCCCGTCCGTGCGCCATGCGCAGTCGATGCGCGAGCCCGGCGAGGGACCCACCACGAACGCGGCCGCCATGTCCGCGTCTTGAAAGGTGCACGACGAGCCGGGATCTTGCACGCGCGAGTACGCCGCCGAGTGAACGCACAAAACGTGCTCCGCCTGCCCCGATGCGACCAGCGCACACGCGACTTGAAGCTGCGCGATGGGGCTGTTGCAGATGCTGTCCACGCCCCACGAGGGCAGGTTCGAGAGGCCGAGCTTGTGCGCCACCAGCGCCGCGTTCTGCGGCTGGATCTCGTCGGGCAAGAACGACTGAACGAGCAGCGCATCGATGCGATCGCGGGTCAGCCCCGCGCCTTCGATGGCGCGCCGCCCGGCCTCCGCCTCCGCGTCGGAGGAGAGCATGCCCGGCGGAAAATAACGGCGCCTGCGGGTGCCGCGAAAAGGGTCCTCGAAGGCGCGCTCCAAGGCGCGGATGGTGCGCGACCACTTGGGGTGCGAAAATTCCATGCCCGCGATGCGGATGGTTCCATCGGGCGAGCGCCGGCCGCGAAAGGGATCGGCGGCGCGCGCCGTTTGGAGCGACGCGGGGAACGCGTCGTTGGTCACCACGTCCCCGCTGAAGATGGCGACCCCCAAAACGCCCATGCCGCTCAAGGTCTTCACGGCCGCGCCCCCGCCATGGCGATCAACGTTTGAATGCGCCCATCGCCCGAGATGCGCGTGTCGCGCGCCTGGCGGATGTCGAGCACCAGCGGCACCCGATCCGCCATGGCGCCCTCCAAGAGCCCCCGCGTGATCTCCCCCGGCCGCTCGATGCGCACCCCGCGCGCCCCCGTGGCCTCCGCCCACTTGACGAAGTCGATGGGCGGCGTCTCCCAAGGCCGACTGGCGCACGCGGCGATGTCCGTCCGCGTATACGTCATCCGATGCCCGTGGTGCACCATGTTGTAGCGCGCGTCGTTGAAGACGGCGTAGACGATGGGCAGGCGGTGCTTGATCGCGAGCAGGATCTCCATGCCGGCCATGTGCATGCCCCCATCGCCGCAGATGCACGCGACCGGCCGCGAACGATCGGCCAGCGCCAGCCCCACCGCCGAGGCGATGCCCGAGGCCATCGACCCCAGCCCCAGGTGAATGACGAACCGCTCGGGGCTCCGCGCCGTGAGGTAGTGCAGCGCAAAGAGCATGTGCTCGCCGATATCGGTCACGATGGTCGCCTGGGGCGGCAAGGCGCGCTCCAGATCGGCGATCACCCGGTGCGGCGCGATGGGCAGCGAATCGTCCGCGTCGAAGTCGGGCACGTCGAACGGCGATCGGAGCCGGGCGCGGGCCGCGAGCTCCGCGCCCCGCTGGGCCGTGGCCTCGAAGGCGGGGATGCGCGCGAGCTCCTCCGCCACCGCGCCCACGTCGTGCACGAGGGCCAGCGCGGTGGGGAAGTTGCGGCCGATGGCGCGAGGGTCGGTGTCCACGTGGATGACGCGGCCACCGGGGCCGACGGGCGGTGTGCCCGCGGTGCTCACGTCGTCGAGATCCGTGCCGAGGACCAGGGCCACGTCGGGCTTTGTGTCCGAATAACGCCGCGCCCAGAGCGACGAGCTCATGCCGCCGTTGCGCAAACTGAGCGGGTGGTCCTCGGGGACGATCCCCTTGGCCTGCGGGGTCGTCATGAACGGCGCGCCGATGGCATCGACCAAACGGCGGACCGGGTCCGCTGCGGGCCTGCACGCGGCGCCCACCACCACGAGCGGCCGCTCCGCCCGCGCGAGCATCTGCGCGGCGTGCGCCAAGCGCGCCGGATCGATGGCGCCTTCGGCCACGCGAAGAGGTAGGGTGCGCGGTCGTTCGGCGCGGGCTGCGCCATCGAGGCAATCGATGGGCGCCACGATCAAGACCGGGCCCGGGTTTCGGGGGTTGCGCGCGGCGCGAACGGCCGCCCTCACCTGCGCGAGCGCCGAGGTTGGCCCGAGCCGCACGGTGGTGCGCGTGAGGCCGCGCAGCATCTCTTCGATGTCGACCCCCTCGGGCCCCAGCGATTGAAGCAGGCGCCGGCCCGTGCGCTCCCAGGCCGTGTCGCCCGCCATCACGAGCATGGGTACGCGCTCGAAGTGCGCCGCAGCCACCCCCGTGACCACGTTGGTGGCGCCCGGACCGGAGGTGACCAGGACCGCGGCCGCGCGCCCGCTTGCACGAAAGGCGCCCATGGCCTCGAACGCCGCATGCGTCTCGTGGCGCGGTTCGATGAGCGTGGCCTTGGGGTTCTTCACGATGGCATCGAAGACGGCGATGATCGATCCGCCAGGGATGCCGAAGAACGTATCGACACCCAGCCCGCAAAGAAGATCGACCACGGCGCCCGCCACCGTGGGCGCCGTTTTGGCGGCGATTGCATTCGCAGAATAATGAATATTCGTATGGCTGTGTGGCATAAGCATTTGCCTCGGGCGTTCGACCGCTTTTCGCAAATGGTGCGGCGAATCCGGCGAGCTTCGTCACTCGGTGGGATTCGACGAAATGCAATCGAAGAGACGCCCACCCGGGCGCCGAGCGCATTCGATTTGCGAATTTGGCCTTCAATTGAATTTACGGACAATCCGACACACGATTAAGGATTCGCGATTCGAATCCTCACCATCGGCGTCCGGAGGATGGTCCATCGGGTGGAGGAGATGTCGAGGCCCACGGTCGAGCCGGCGGTCCGCGGATGGGCACGAGGCCACTTCCAATGCGGCGTGCCGGAGGTGCTTGGATAGTCGCCTGGTTGCCCGTCGATTGCGAGACCGGCGCGCTAATCGTAAAAAGCTACCACTATACCGGTTGGTCCTGTTTCTCATCCAGTCAAGGTGGATTCTTCATGGATCGTGTCGTTTCTGGCGCCCGAGTGCTAAGCTGAGACATCCCGATGTCCGAGCTCAGTGCGCGTGCGAAGCAGATCCTGTATGCGGCCATCACCGAATTCGTCGCCACCGGAGAGCCCGTAGGCTCGCGCACCCTCTCCAAGAAGTGCGGCATCGAGCTCTCCCCGGCCAGCATCCGGAACGTCCTGTCGGATCTGGAGGAGGCCGGGTACCTTCAGCAGCCGCATACGAGCGCAGGCCGCGTGCCCACCGATCGCGCCTTTCGCCTCTTCATCGATGCGCTCATGGAGGTGCGGGCGCTGTCCCAGGAAGAGCACGCGCGCATCCGTGCCCGCTTCGAGGAAATGTCGCCGAACCAGAACATGATGCGGGAGACCGGGCGTTTCCTCTCGGAGCTCACCGGCGCCGTGGCCGTGGTGGTCAGCCCGCGCATCGAGTCGCTCACCTTGAAGCAGCTGCGCTTCATCCGCACCAGCCCGAACGAGCTCCTGGCGGTGCTGGTGATGTCCAACGGCGCGGTGCAAAATCGATTCGTCGTGGCCCAGGTCAGCGAGATGGAGCTAACCCGCATCCACAACTTGCTCGACGACGTGACCGATGGTCGAACCCTCGGCGATCTGCGCGACTTCTTTGCCCGCAAGCTGGCGACCGAGCGCATTCAGCACGATCAACTGCGCAAGCGCGCCTTCTCGCTGGGCGAGGCCGCCGTCACCGAGGCCAGCGCCACCGAGGCCGACGTGGTCATCGAAGGCCAGTCGAAGCTCTTCGACCGTCCCGAGTTCTCGGACGCCGAGGGTCTCAAGCAGCTGGTCGCCGCCTTCGACGATCGCGAGCGCCTTCTGCGCCTGCTCGACGCCACCATGGCCGCCAAAGGCCCCACCGTGATGGTGGGCCGCGAAGCCGGCGAGCTCGGCGGTGGTCAGCTGGCTATCGTACGCGCTCCCTTTCTCGATCATGGGCGCACGGTTGGCACGATTGGCATCATCGGACCCACCCGCATGGATTACCCCAAGGTCGTCCCGCTCGTGGAAGCCACGGCCACGGCCATGACCGAGTACATCGACCGCGCCAACAATCCACAAAAGTAGCGCCTTCTGGCCGGTGATTTGCACCGCAGCTGTGCCAACTCAGTATACTCTTGGTGGCGAGATGCGAACGGCACCCCCGGATCTTCCCGGTAGCCAAACCACGGATTCCCCCATTGATCGCGCCCTGGCCCTGATGCTCGCCGACGAGGGCGAGGCCGCCTTGCGTTGGGCCGCGGCCGTCGTCGAGCACGATGTCACGCCGAGCGCGCTCATCTTGACCTGCCGCCTCCTGGCCGACGCAGGCCGCACGGAGGCCGCGATCGAGGGCCTGGAGCTCGCCGTCAAGCAGGCGACCGACGCCGGCAATCTTCCGCTCGCCGTGGCCGCGGTCGCCGACTTGAGGCAGCTCGGGCGCCCGGTCGATGGCTACTTCGACGAAATCGCCGCATCGTTCTGTGCGGGCTCGTCGCGCCTGTCGGACATCTCGTCGCCGCCACCCCCGTTGCCGAACTTCGAGACCTTCCAGCCGATGAGCTCCTTTCTCGCGGGCCCGGCGCTCCTCTCGAAGGCCACCAACATCGTGCACGGCGCACGCGAGCGCTACCAAAAGGCCCCCGAGCTTCCGCAGATCGCATCGCTCCCTCTTTTCAGCGCGCTCGAAATGGAAGGGCTGCGCGCGCTCATCGCGGCCTTCGAGATGATCACGGTGCCCTCGGGGCAAGCGGTCATCGTCGAGGGTGAGGAGGGCGCCGAAGCGTACATCGTCGCGCGCGGTGAGCTGGAGGTCCGTCGCAAGCCAGGCTCCATCGACGACGGTGGCGATGTCACCTTGGCCCGCTTGGTCAACGGCTCGCTGTTCGGCGAAATGGCGCTCCTCTCGCGCGCGCCGCGTGCGGCCAGCGTGGTGGCGTGCCGGCCCTCGATCTTGCTCGTGGCCCGCCGCGATGCACTCGAAAAAGTGGCCCAGGCGCGCCCCGAGGTGGGCATCGAGCTCGCCGCTCATTGCCGGCGGCGCATGGTCGCCAACCTGGTGCGCACATCGCGTGTGCTCATCGACGTGCACCCCGACGCGCGCCCCGCGCTGGTGGAGCGCTTCGAGACGAACGTGTTCGAGAAGGGCACGAAGCTGATCACGGTGGGCGAGGAGGCCGCGGGGCTGCACCTGATTGCGTCGGGTGAGGTCGCGGTGATCGGCTACGAGTCGGACGAGCCGCTGGTCATCTCCACCTTGGGGGCCGGTGAGGTCGTGGGCGAGGTGGCCCTGGTGCTTCGGCGCAAGGCGGTGGCCGACGTGGTGGCGGTGCACCCGACGGTGACGTTGCATTTGCCGCGCGAGGATTTCATTTCGCTGATCAAGGCTCACCCCGCCATCCTCAAAACGCTTTATCTTTCCGCGATTCAGCGCGACGAAGAGACGTCGGCCGTCATCACCAACGCGACGACCAGCGTGACAGACGATTACGTTCTTGTATAACGCGGTCTAACCGGACCGATGCCGCATCACTCATCTTCCCACCCTGTGTCCCTTTCTCATCATCACCACGGGCCGGAGGAGAGCGGGCCAGCATCGGGCGAGGCGTCCGCGCACGTGCCGGCCGAGCGGGCCGATGCCGCGGCGGATTCGTCGCACGCGGCGGAGTCGTCGACGGGGACCCGGTCGCGGTCGACCTTTACGAAGGCGGAGGCGCGTCAGGCGCGTCGGCTTGGCCTGGTCCTTGGCCTCATCGGGGTCTTCTTCATCTTCGAGCTGGCGGGCGCCATCGCGGCGCGGAGCCAAGTGCTCAAGGCGGACGCGCTGCATCTGCTCATGGACGTTCTGGCGCTCTCCATGAGCCTCGTGGCGATGAAGCTCGCCGTGCGCCGTCCGACCCCGCGCTTTACCTTCGGCCTTCGCCGCGCGGAGCCGGTGGCCGCCATTTTCAATGCGCTGCTCGTCCTGGCAGCCACCGTGGAAATCGTCCAAGACGCCATCGAGCAGCTACGCGGCCAAGGCGAGCCGCCCGCGGCGACCATCATGCTGCTGGTGTCGGTGGGGGCCCTCGCCGTCAATGGGCTCAGCGCCTGGTTGCTCCACGATGTGATCGGGCACCATGGGCACGGCCACGGGCACCATCACCACGGGCACGGCCACGGGCACCATCACCACGAGCATGGCCATGGGCATGCGCAGGATCACCACGCGCACGAGCATCCCGATCATGCGCACGAGCACCACGCGCACGAGCACGGCGACCACGCACATGGACACACGGCGCACGCGCAACCCGCGCAAGAAAAGCGCAAGGGCGGGGGAGGTCATGGGCTGAATCTGCGTGGGGCGCGGCTGCACCTGTTGGGGGACGCTCTGGGATCGCTGGCGGCGTTGATCGCGGCGGTGGCGATTCGGGCGGGTGGGCCGCCGGCCATCGATGCTCTGGCGAGCTTCCTCGTTGCGCTCATTCTCGTCCTGGGTGCGCTGGGCCTCCTGCGCGATGCGACCTTGGTCTTGCTCGAGTCGGCGCCGGTTCATCTTCCGGTGGCGGCGGTTCGGGCCATCGTCCGCAACTTCCCGGGGGTGCGCGAGGTGCACGACATGCACGTCTGGACGCTCGGCGCCGGTCACGACGCCATCATCGTTCATGTGCGCTCGGACGATGGCGATCCCGAGCTGGCCACCCGATTGAGCAAGAAGCTGCGGGAGGAGTTTTCGTGCGAGTATGTGACCGTCCAGGTCGAAAAGACCGACGCGGCCTGCGGCGCCTCCGCGGCAAGAGAATGAACGCCCGAGGTTGACGATTCAACATCGAAGAGTCAGGTTGAGTCGAGCGCACCAATCATCGAGGAGTTCGGGGGATGCCAGGGCATCGCGATCGTCGGATTGCGAACGAAGAACGCAGCGAGCGGGGAAGCGAAACGATTCTCACGGTCGATGTGACGCGCTGGCCGATCGTGGTGATCACGTACGGCGGCAAGCCGAGCCTGCGGGAGCTCGCAGACCACCTTCACGAGGTGGAGAGCCGCGTTCTCTTCCGCAGGCAGCCCTTCCTCCAAATCGTGGATCAGACGCGCGGCGAGATCCCCGACGCCCTCAAGCGCGCCTTGATCGCCGACCATCAGTCGAAGATGGAGCACCTCTACAAGCGCTTCTGCGTGGGCGAGGCCTACGTGTGCTCGCCCCAGATGCACAGCGCCATGATCGCGGTGTTCTGGCAGGCCAAGCCGCTCTATCCCTACATCTTCGTGGACACGCTCGCCGAGGCGATGACCTGGGCGCGCGCCCACTGGGCCGAGCGCAACAAGGCCTGACCTCCGTCAAACGAGCAGCCCCAGATGCACAGCGCCATGATCGCGGTGTTCTGGCAGGCCAAGCCGCTCTATCCCTACATCTTCGTGGACACGCTCGCCGAGGCGATGATCTGGGCGCGCGCCCACTGGGCCGAGCGCAACAAGGCCTGACCTCCGTCAAACGAGCAGCCGATCCAGGAAGGTGTTGGTGAAGACTCGGTGGGGATCGTACGCGTCGAGGGTGGCGATGGCCGCGTCCCAGTTTTCATCGGCCGGCTGTCCCGCGCGGTATGCGTTGGGGATGGTCGTGCCGAGGATGGTGGGATCGGACCAGGCGGACTTGCCGTCGTAGCCCCAGCCCTTGGACCACTCGGGCCTCACGGCCGCGTACGAGCCCGTGTAGTTCGATAAAATCCACGCCTCGGTCTCCCGATAGAACGGCTGCGCGTGCGCGGTGCCGGAGAGCGTGAGGATGTCGAGCCACACCGCCACGTCCCACTCCGGGTGATCGCGGCGCGGGCGCACCGCCGAGAGCCTCGGGGCGACGGCGCCGGGCACCAGCGCGTCGGCGGGGTCGTCCAAGCCGGTCACCCGGATCTCGAGCGGACCGTTCATCGGGTAGCGGCACTTCTCCTGGTACGTGCGCAGCGCCTTCTTGTAGTACGCGTAGAAGTCGCTCACCACGCGTTGGATGTTGCGGCGGTTGGTGAGGATCGCATACCCGTTGGCGGTCACCCGCAAGGTGGTGGGCCGCACGTAGAGCATCACGTCCTTCGACCAGCCCCAGATGTCCAAGCTGGCGGTGGCGATGAGCCCCGCGGCCACCAGCCCCATCTGCGCGTTCTCGAACACGGGGGTGAGCTCGCTGGCCCCGCGCGTGACCTTCGAAATCAGATCGGACACCGGCTGCGGGAGCGAGTCGGAGAAGGGATAGTTGAAGGGGTGGCACACCTCGCGCGAGCTCCAGGGCCTCGCGGGCGCGACCGACCAAACCTTGAGCCATGGCGCGGGCGTGAACGGGAACCAGATGGCCTCGACCCTGCCCGAGCCCTCGACCAAGTTCGCGAACGCGTGCGGTCCGGCCTTGGAGGGCGGCGCGAACATATCGTCGGCCAGGATGGCGTAGCTGCTCTGGCAGCGCAGTCGCTTGTTCTCGCCCACGCGGAGCACCGCCTCCGTGATGAACGCGCGCCCCAAGTGCACCAGGAACGCGCCGATCTCCGGATCGGAGCGGTGGAACGTCTTGAGCTCGTAGCGGTTCGCGCCCTCGTTCCACACCACCGCCGTGAGCGCGATCACCAAGTTGCTGATGGACCCGAACGTATGGCCCGGCGTCAGCCGTTCGCCGCGCGCCGGTATGGCGGTGCCATGGCCATCGATGGCCAGCACGCCGCCCAACGTGAGATCGCCCGGCGCAGGGCACGCGGTGACGCCGTAGCCCGCGTCCTCCAAGATCTGCAGGAGCGACTCCATGCTCACGCCGGCTTGCGCGGTGACGGAAGCCGGCGCCCCTTTGTGCACGGTGACGGCCGTGAGGTGCTGCGTGGTGTCCACCAGAAGCACGTTGGCGCGTGTGCCCGGGGGCACCACCAGCGGTGACCAGTTGTGGCCATGCCCGCGCGGGCGCAGCTGCCAGCCGTTTTCATGCGCCCAGTTCGCGAGCGCCACCACGTCGTCCGGCGACGATGGCGCGGCCGTCCAGAGTCCGTCGAGCGCGATCTCCCCGGACCAGTTTCGAAATGCCTGTTGGTAAATGGAGATGCCCTGCAGCGCATTCGGTGGCGCCGCGATCGTCGAAGCCGCGCTGGCGACGGCGATTCGAAACGCAGGTGTCCAGTGGAGCGCGCCCAGCGCCGCGGCGCTTGCGGCCCCCCGGAGGAGCAATCGCCTCGAAACGTTCCGTTGTGTCATGAGCCCTCGCTCGGCGGTCGAATGCATCGCCGCCGCGGTGGATGGTGCCGTGTCTCATGACAGATGGCGCCATGCGATCGAATCTGTGATCGATCGCAATGGCTCGCGTACGAATCGCGACGTAACCGTACCGTTACCTGGAGCGCCCGGGCTCGAGCGAGAGCTGGATCAGCCGATCCTGGATCGCGCCGTTACCGGCACACGTTGTCGATGCAGAGCTGCGGCGCCTTGCACTGATCGCCGCGCGTGCACTGCGGGTGCGCTTCGTTCTGCGTGCGGCAAACGCCGTCGGAGGCGCACCAGCCGATGCGCGCGTCGATGCGCTTGCAGTACGCGTCCGAATCGCAGCGGTACTTGCAATAGCCATCGAGGCACGTCTGGTTGGCGTTGCACGCCGAGGTGTCGGTCGGCGAGCAATTCGGCTTGGGCCGCGTATCGGGGACGCAGGCGCCGTCGGGGTTGCAGTACTTGCCCTCGGGGCAGTCCTTGTCCTCGGTGCACGCGGGCACGCACTGGCCGTTCACGCACTTGGGGGCGGCGTTGCTGCACTCGCTGTCGACGCGGCACTGGGGCTGTCCCGGATCCGGCTGGCAGACGCCGGTGACGCATTTGTTTCCGGGGGAGCACGGCTTGGTTTCGCTGCACGTCGGCACGCACTGGCCGTTCACGCAGGACTTGTCGGCCGGGCACTCGCTGCTGTAGCGACACTGCGGTCCGGGCTTGGTGCCGCTGTCCGACTTGCCCGCATCGACCCGCGACGAGCCGCCGTCCAAGGGGCTCGGGCCGCTGCCGCCGTCTTTGGTCGGCGCCGGGGTGCAGCCGTAGCCGCTGCACTGGTAACAGCCCGTGGAATCACAGTAGTAGCGGTCCTCGTCGGAGCAGCCGGCCCAAAGCACGGAGCCGATCAACGCCACGAACGACGAGACACCCGACAACCGACCCAGTGCATGCCAACCACGACGATCCATTTTCGACGGTGCCTCCCGAGCTCTCGTAGGCGAGGGGGGGCCCGTGCGATGGCGCGGGACCTCCGGCGGGCCAAAGTTACGACTGTGCCCCGGCGCAGAGTCGGGCACACCCCCATAGTATCCACGGCCCGTGCCATCTCGCCAAGGGTTCCCCCCGGTTGAATTTCTCGAGAAATGATACGACTTTTTCCCGCCCACAGTGACCATTGTACGACGATCTTGCCGGTCCCAGTGTAGCCCGCCGTTTACGCCTCACCCCGTACGCGGGTACACGCCCCCGGTCGCCAAGGCGAGGGGTCGGCGGCGGAGCTCAGGAGATTGCACATCGGCTGACGATGCCGCCTTGACCTCTTGCTTGCCATTGGGTACGCGAGTTTCCCATGAAATTGTATCCTCGAATCTTCGCGGCATTGCTCGCGGCCAGTTTGTTCCTTCTGGGCTTCGGCGCTCGCGCGGAGATGAAGGTCGCCGTGATCGACGTCGAGCGCGCGGTCATGCAGACCGAGGATGGCCTTCGCGCACAGGCCTCCTTGAAAAAGATCTTCGATGCAAAGCAGCAAGAGCTGAACAAGAAGCAGGCGGACCTGCAGAAGCAGCGCGAGGAGCTCGAGAAGCAGCAGAAGGTGCTCTCCAAGGAGGCCTTCCAGAAGCGCGTCGAGGACTGGCAGAAGGCGATGGTGGAGCTGCAGTCGGTCTTCGTCGAGTACAACAAGGACCTCGAGAAGAAGCAGAAGGAGCTTACCGAGCCCATCGCCGAGAAGCTGATGGCCATCGTCAAGCGCATCGCCGCCGCCGAGGGCTTCGACATCGTGGTGCACAAGCAGGCCGCCGCGTACATGCGCTCGGATCTCGATCTGACCGATCGCGTCATCCAGCAATACAACGGCGGTGGCGGTGGCGCTGCCAAGCCGGCCGCCCCGGCTGCTCCGAAGAAGTAGCTCGGCTACGGCGCGCGCTCCGAGCGCTCGGGCTTCTTGGTCCTTCTTCTGGGCCCGTCTGAGCTTCTCCGAGCTTCGCTGAGCACCCGCCGAGTTCTCCCGTGCTCCTCGCCCTTCCAGAGATCCCGTTGTCCGTGCTGGCCGCTCGCTGGGGTGGCCAGGTGCCGATCGACGCAGCGATCACCTCGATCGCACCCCCCGAGGGTGCAAGCGCCGGCGCCCTCGCGCCGGTTTTGCGTTCTTCGCGCTTGGGCGAAGCGCTGGCCGCTCGCCAGCGCGGCGCGGCGCTCTTGATCGATGCGTCCCTCGCATCGCGGCTGCCGGCGCCGAGCGCGGGCGAAGCCTGTTGGGTGCACGCGCACGCCACCTGGGCGATGGCCCAAGTCCTAGGTATGTGTGTTCTGCAACTTCCTCCGCCGGTCATCGGGGAGGGCTCGTCCATCGGCCCCCACGCCGTGTTGCATCCCGGCGTGGTCCTTGGAAAAAACGTGAAGGTGGGGGCGCACGCCGTCCTCGGCCACCCCGGCTTTGGCTGGGCGACGGGCCCGGATGCGCAGCTCGTGGCCGTGCCCCAGCTCGGGGGCGTGGTCATCGAAGACGACGTTTCCATCGGGCCCTTGTCCACGGTGGACGCGGGCACCCTGTCGCCCACCGTGGTTCGCCGCGGCACCAAGATCGATGCGCACGTGCACGTGGGCCACAACTGCGTGATCGGCGAGGGGTGCATCGTGGCGGCGCAAGCGGGGTTCGCGGGATCGGTCACCTTGGGGCGCGGCGTTCTCGTCGGCGGGCAGGCCGGGATCGCCGATCATGTGAAGGTGGGCGACGGCGCGCGCATCGCGGCAAAGAGCGGTGTGATCGGGGATGTGGCTGCGGGCGAGGTCGTGGCAGGCTATCCTGCGGTGGCGCGCATGCGATGGCTGCGGGGGCTCGCTTGGCTGTATCGCAATCGAGAAGGCGAATGAGCACCAACGTTCACCCCACGGCAATCGTTCACCCCGAGGCTACCCTCGAGGACGAGGTCGAGCTCGGGCCTTACGCCGTGGTGGGCAAGGGGGTGCACCTCGGTCCGAGGACGCGGCTCGCATCGCACGCCATCGTGGAGGGCCCCACCCGCCTGGGCGAAGGCAACGTGATCTTTCCCTTCGCCGTTCTGGGCTGCGTCGCGCAGGACAAGCGCCATGCGGGCGCGCCCGGATCGCTCGAGGTGGGCGACGCCAACGTCTTTCGCGAGCACGTCACCGTGCACCGTGGAACCGGGGGCCGCGCCACCGTGATCGGGCACCACAATTTGCTCATGGCCGGCGCGCACGCCGCGCACGATACGGTGCTGGGCTCGCACATCACCTTGGCCAACGGGGTGCAGCTCGCCGGCCACGCCAAGGTCGGCGACTATGCGACCTTCGGTGGATTGAGCGGCGTCGCGCAGTTCGTCAAGGTGGGCGAGAGCGCCTTCGTCGCCGCCGGCGCCATGTGCGAGCGCGACGTGCCCCCCTTCGTGGTGGTGCAAGGCGATCGCGCCCGCGTGCGCGCGCTGAACCGCATCGGCCTGGAGCGCCGCGGCCTCGACGACGCCACCATCGCCGCCCTGTCGAAGGCCTACGCGGCCATCTTCGGCGGCGACCGTCCGCGCGCGCAGGCCATCGCCGAGCTCTCGCCCGGCTTGCGCGCGAACCCCTTCGTCGCGCGCCTCATCGCGGCGCTCGCGTAACGTCGGTCGCGCGCGGCGCTCGCGCAACGTCGGTCGTGCGCCGCGGCGCTCGCGTAACGTCGGTCGTGCGCCGCGCTCGCGCAACGCGCTAACGGCTTCGCCCCACGCCGATGCGGCGGCAGACGCCCGCGACCGGGCAGCTCGAACAATGCGGCGACAGCGGCGTGCAGTGAAGGCGCCCGAAGCTCACCAAGGTGTCGTTGATGGGGATCCACCAGCGCCGCGGCAGGCGCTCGCGCAAGACGCGCTCCGTCTCGTCGGGGGTCTTCGTGCGCACGAACCCGAGTCGGTTCGAGATGCGGTGCACGTGGATGTCGACGCAGATCCCCGGCTTGCGGTGCCCCATGGTCAGCACCAAGTTGGCCGTCTTGCGGCCCACGCCGCGCAGCGCCAAGAGCCCCTCCAACGTATCGGGAACCTCACCCCCGTGCTCGTCCAGGAGCGTGCGCGCCAGATCGCGCAAGGTGCGCGCCTTGGTGCGGTAAAAGCCGGCGGGGTAGATCAGCTCCGCGATGCGCTCGGGCGAGGTCTCCCCCATGGTCTTCGCGTCGGGGGCCTCGGCGAGCAGCCGCGGGGTGACCATGTCCGTGACCTCGTCGCGCGTCCGCAGCGAGATGATCGTGGACACCAGGACCGCGAACGGATCGCCATCGAGCGACACCCGCGTGACCGCCAGATGGTCGCGGCCATCGACGAAGCGCGCGATGGTGTCGAGCGCCGCCGACATCTGGCGCGCCGTGAGGCTCGACGAAGGCGACGCCGAACGCGTCCCCGCGCCGCCGGCCGCGCTCATTTCGGCGGATCGTTGCTCACGGTGGCCGCGGCGTCGTGCCGCTGCTCGCGGCGATCGAGCACCTCGTAGTGGGCGGAGCGGGCGTCGAAGCTCGACAGCACCGCGCGCGCCGCCGCCGGCACGTGCGCCACGTCGTAGTCCTCGCCCATGAACTTCTTCACGGAGGAGAGCGCGTCGAACCACATCAACGTCATGAACTCGACGTCGGTCCCCTGGTCGGTGTGGCGCTCGCGCCGCACCAGATCGATCGAGAGGAAGCCCGGAATGCGGCGCGCCTCGATGCCCGGGATCACCTCGCCGCGCACGATGCGCTCGTACGCGTCGGCGTTCTCCTTCGTCGTCCAACCTCTCCACAAGCGGCAAATCAAGGTAGTTTCCCGTCTCCAATGATTTCGTCGAAGGCGCGGTCGAACTCGTCGTCCTCGGCGCCGACCGCAACGGCGCGCGAGGACGTTCTCGGTGGCTCGTACTTGGAGAGCCTGCGAACGCGCTCCAGCGCGTCGCGGTAGTTGGGGTTGTGGCGCGCCACGCGCTGGTAGGCGCCGAGCGCCTCTTTGAAGAGGTTCTTCTGCTCGTAGGCGGTGCCGAGCTCGTAGGAGAGCATCGTCTCTTGCTCGGTCGTGCGCGTGGGCACCTGGAGCCCGCGCAGGAACGCCTCGATGGCCGCCACCAGCGCGCCGCGCTCCATGTGGATCTGGCCGATGAGCGACTCGCACACGCACGCGCGCGCGCCGCCTTGCGCGGCCGCCAGCTGGAACTCGCGCAGGGCGTCGTCCACCTTGCCGATCTCCTTGTAGGCAATGCCGAGATCGTAATGAATGTCCGCCTCGTCCACGCTGACGTGCTTGCCCACGCCCTCCTTGAACTTGGCGAACACCTCCTCGACGTCGACCTGTCCGAACGAGCTCAGGTCGATGGGCCCGGTGACCTCCTCGAGGTTCTCCAGCGCGTCGAGCGACGCCGCCACGTCGAAGCTGCGCTCGTCCACGCTGGCCGGCACCACGCGCGTGCCCGACGCCTGCGCCGAGCCGCCGCGCTCTTGGTGCTCGAGCTCTTGGATGCGCTCCTGGAGCAGCGGATGGTTCGGCGTGCGCGAGAGCTGCTCGCGGAGCACCGCGCGCGCATCGCCGTAGAGGCCGCGCGAGGCGAAGAAGTCGGCCTCTTCGAGCGCGTCCTCCAGCTCGATCACCGGCCGCGAGGAGATCGACTGCCGCGAGGTGAGCTCGAGCTCGGCCTCGCCCTCGGGCGGCGAATCCGCGTACGTGTCGCGCGACGTCGGGTCGAGCGGTGCGGTGTTCCTCTGCCCGTCGTAGCCCAGGGCCTCCAGCGGAAACTCCGGGAGCGGCAGCTCCGAGGAGCCGAACGGATCGTCGATGGCGAGCTCGCCCAGCTTCGCGCGCCGCCCGAGGGTCGGATCGCCTTGCACCGCGGTGGGCGTGGGGATCTGCGCGCGCCGATCGAAGGGCAGGCTGCCGCGCGGCAAGGTCTCCTCGGTGAACATCGAGGCCTCGATGTCGCCGGTGCCCAGCTCGTCGAGCTCGTAGGTGGGCAGCGGCGCGTCGGGATCGTACAGATCCCCCAGATCGTCGAACGACGCGCGCCGCGCGTGCTGCTCCTCGGGGACGGCCCGCTCCGACGAGGCCCTCTCGGACGATGGCGGCGGCGACGATGAATCGGGCGAGCGGCGCGTGTCCGGGAACGCGGAGAGCGGCGCCTCGTAGCCGAGCTCGCGCAGCATGTCGAACGCCCGCTCGTTGCCGGGGTCGAAGGCCAGAATTTCGCTCAGCGAGCGCGCGGCGCCCTCGCCGTCGAGCCGATCGAGCTGCAAGGACGCGAGGGCGAACGCCTCGTCGACGGCGTCGTCGATGCGCCCCGCCTCGATGAGGACGTCGCGCAGCGCCTGGCGCAGCTCGATGGAGTTGGCGTCGAGCTCCAGCCCGATGCGCAGCGACTCGATGGCCGACGTGTACATGCGCCGGCGCCGCAGCGAGGCGGCCTCCTCGAGCAGCTCGCCGATGGCCTCTTCGTTGGCGGGGACGAGGAGATCGTCGGCCTCCTCGACGCTCATCTCGGGGTAGTCGTCGTCCTCCTCGGCGTACGGCGACGCGTTGATCCGCTCCGTGTGCGACGTGCGCCCGGTGACCGAGAGCCGGCTGGGCACGTCGAACGAGTGCGGCACGTCGTCGTGCGAGGCCTCGGCCTCGAGGACGTGCTCGTCCTCCAGCAGCTCTTCGTCGATCTCCACCGACTCGATGATCGGCCCCGACACGCGCGGCAAATGCGCGGCGCGCCCTGGCAGCTCGTGCGGCGCCGCCGCCGCGGGACCCGGCTCGCGCGCCGCCGGTCGGTCGCTCGCCGCGGGAGGACCGCCGCCGATGGCGGGCAAGCTCGCCGCGAACTGGCGCACTTGCTCGTCGTCCGGTGCGGCGCGGGAGAGCTCTTCGACCAGACGGCGAAAGAGGTCCGGCTTGTTTTGCTCGCGCGCGATGCGCGCCATCTCCTTGCGGACCTCGATGCCCTTGTCCGCCTGGCCGATCACCACGAAGGCGCGGGCGAGCAAGGCGAGGGTGTCGAGATCCTTGGGGTTCGCCTGGAAGCAAATCTGCAGCTTGGCCAGCGCCTGCAGGCCGTCGTTGGGGGTCTCGCGCTGGAGATAGAGCTCGGCCGCGACCTTGGCCTGCTGCGGATCTTGTTTGTGGTGCAGCAGCCGCTCGAGCACCTTCAGGGCATCGGCCGGTCGCCCGCGCTTGATGAGGAGCGATGCCGCGGTGCCAAACACGGCGGCCGCCGCCTCGGGATCGCGCGCCCGGGACAGCGCTTCGGCCAGCCGCAGGTGCGGGATCGGGTTGTTTGGGTCGAGCTCGATGGTCTTCTTGAAGACCTCGATCGCCTCCGTGTCCCGCTGCTGCTTTTGCAGCCGGGTGGCCACCTCGTCCAAGGTGGCCAGCGCGTCGCTGGTGAGCCCCAGGTTCTGATAGAGCTCCGCGAGCTTCGGCCCGATGTGCGCGTACCGATCCTCGAGATGCGGGACGTGCTTGTGCAGGATCTCCCCGATCTGCTTGTAGACCCAGACCGCCTTGACGAAAAATTCCAGGCTGACGTAATGCCGGCCGACCCGCTCGTACGTCGCAATGGAGTCCGCGTAGGCGCCCATTTTGACTTGCAGGTCGCCCATCTTCAGGAGGGTCCGCGCGTCGCTCGGATCCACCTGGATGATCTTTTGGTACTCGAGGATCGCCCGATCGTACTTCTTCTTCTCGGCGTACTTCTGAGCGGTCTGGAGCACCGATTCGCGGTCAATCGGCACGGATGAACGCACTCCTCACTTGTTCCGAATCAGCCAATGAGTTCATTCCTGAAGATGACGAAGAGGCAAGTCAGCACGACGCACGCAAGGAGAGCACCAAAAAGAATAGCGCTTGTTCCGCGAACTTGCATACTTCCCGCAGCAAGTCGCTTGGCACGGGCCCCGATCACATGGTGGATCCCAATGACACCGAAGGCGGCGGTAAGCTTGGCGTGGAACCAATGCATGTGAATGTACGCAGCTGGATCCATGGCCACCCGTCCCAATCCGAAGAGGAAGCTGAGGACGAAGGCCGGCATCGCGAAGCGTAGGTAAATCACCCTCGCGAGTTGGGATGCGGATGCGCGGGTGTCGGTCGTCAAGGCCAGCTCCAAGGCGCCCTCGGACGGAGCCGGGCGCCTCGCGGGGCCGGAGGCGGTCACCACCAGCCACCCCACGACGGAAATCGAGCCGATCCAGAGCAGGTTGGCAAAAAGATGCAGCGCGACGAGCGCGAGCGCGAGGGTGAACGTCATGGGTTAGCCGCCGACTCTACTCGACGCGCCCTCAAGGAGGTCTATATGTTCCAATCTTCCCATGCCGACCCAATCCTCCCTCTACAAAGCACCCTTTGCGCCCGGTGGTTCGAACGAAATCGACGTCCAGCTCGCTGAGCGGCTGCTGTCGATCGCGTTGGCTGCCGGAGGCGACTACGCCGATTTGTTCTTCGAGTACCGCGCCGGCGGAGGGCTTCTTTTCGACGAAGGCATCCTGAAGAGCGCGTCGCGCGGGGTCACCATGGGCCTGGGCGTGCGTGTGCAGAAGGGCGACTCCACCGGCTACGCCTATGTCGAACAGTTCGACTGGGACGCGATGAAGCGCGCGGCCGAAACGGCGGCTCAGATTGCAACGGGCGGCGGCAGCCAGGTTCCAGTGGCGCTGCGATCGCTCGCGCTCCCCGCACGCTACGAGCTGGACCGGGTGACCCTGGACGTGCCCGGCCTGGACAAGCGCAAGCTCCTGGAGCGCGCGGCGGCGGCAGCCCATGCTTTCGATAAGCACATCATCAAGGTCGAGGCGAGCTTGGCGGAGGAGATTCGCGAGCTGCTCATCGTGACCAGCGACGGCAAGATGGCCCGCGACACGCAGCCCCTGTTCCGCTTCGGCGTGCGGGTGGTGGCCGAACGTGACCAGAAGCGGCAAGAGGCCTCCTCCGGCGGAGGCGGTCGCACCACCCTGGGCTACTTCGATGGAAAGAGCCCCGAGTGGCACGCGCGCGAGGCGGCCACGCAAGCCGTCCGTATGCTGGACGCGGTGGAGGCCCCCGCCGGGACCATGGAGGTGGTGCTGGCCCCCGGCGACAGCGGCATCTTGCTGCACGAGGCGGTGGGCCACGGCCTGGAGGCGGACTTCAACCGCAAGGGCACGAGCAACTACTCGGGCCAGGTGGGCCAGATGGTGGCGAGCGAGCTATGCACGGTGGTCGACGACGCGACCCTCCTGCAGTCGCGCGGCTCGATCAATGTCGACGACGAGGGCAACGAGCCGCGCTCCTCGCTCTTGATCGAGCGGGGCAAGCTGGTGGGCTACATGCACGATCGCCTGAGCGCCAAGCACTTCAAGCTCACCCCCAGCGGCAACGGCCGCCGCGAGAGCTTCGCGTGCGCGCCGATGCCGCGCATGACCAACACCCTGCTGCTCGCCGGCGAGCACCACCCCGACGAGATCCTCAAGACCGTCAAGCGCGGGGTGTTCGCCAAGAAGTTCGGCGGCGGACAAGTCGATATCTCCAACGGCGACTTCGTCTTCTCGCTGACCGAGAGCTACCTCGTCGAAGACGGCAAGATCACGGCGCCGCTCAAGGGCGTGAACTTGATCGGCAACGGCCCCGACGTCCTGCGCAAGGTGAGCATGCTCGGCAACGACGTGGGCGTCTCCGACGGCATCTGGACGTGCGGCAAGGACGGGCAGAGCGTGCCCGTGGGTGTGGGGTGCCCCACCGTGAAGATCTCGGCCATCACGGTGGGGGGCACCAAGGTCTGAGGGCGCCGGTCTCGAGTCTACGTCAGGGCTGCTTGACGTAGACCGAGGCCGAGAGGGACGAGGAGAGGCCGTAGGCGTCGGTCACCTTCGCGGTGAGCGTGCAGAGGCCCGTGCCGGGTTGATACTGGTAGTAGCCGAGGGATTGCTCCTCCACCGTGCCCCCGCAGTCATCCGTGAGGGAGACGGTGTGGCCCGTATAGGTCACGAGGCCGATGCCGACGTAAAACGGCGCCTTCGCGACGGGCGCAGGGCACATCGAGTTGAAACTGTAGGTCGCGACGCTGCACGGTGGCGTGCTGTTGAGGTAGATCGAGGTCACGATGGGGTTCGGGACGTAGTCCACGTCGACGGCGGCCGCGCCTTTGGCGGCGTTCGGCTCGAAGACGACGAGGTCCAACGATTCGGCGTCGGTGAGATCCTTGGAGGTGACGGTCGCCGTGATCTTGCACGGGCCGGTCGCCGCGGTTTGCCACGTGGTGATCGCGGCCGACGCCGATCCGAAGGTCCCCCCGCAGTCCGAGGTCCACGCGTAGCTCAGGGTGTCGCCCTCGGCGTCCAGCGCGTTCGCGGTGAGGGTGATGGGCTGACCGGTGACGGGCTCCGTGGAGGACGATGAAATCGCAACGATGTACGGTCCAGCGTCCACGTGCGGCTGCGCGCCGGTCGTATCGAGCATCCGCAAGCTCAGGGTCGCGGTCTTGTTGGCTTCGATGATCACGTTGGCCGTGCCGAAGCCCACCTGCTGCGCGCCGGCGTAGGCCTTGGCGGTGATGGTTTGCTGCCCGACGGGGAGCACGATGGCCCCCGTGTACTTCCCTTTGCCGCTGTCGTAGGACAGGTTGGCGGTCGCCGTTCCAGACGCGATGACGAGCGACGTGATCGACTCGCGCGGGGTCACCGCGCTGGCGACGATGCCAACCTTTCCGAATTTCTCATCGGCGGGCTGCTCGTGTTGGGCACAACCCGCGGATGCGAAGGCGACCAGCGCCCCTGCCGTGGTCGCGAGCCGTCGAATGGCGAAGATAGTAAGCCGGGTATTCACGATGGACGTCTCCTTTGGAGTTCGCGTCGCCCCCTCGGGCGATCGCGCTCATCGTGAAAAACGTTTTGGGCCGCGCGGCCTTACAGAGATGTTTCCGGCGTGTTTCCGTCAACTCCAATGTCCTTCGACCCAAACCCACCCATAGCGGGTGCGCATCCACCTTCCGGAAACCCAAACCGCCCGCTCGTGCGGACGAGGTTCCCATTGGCCGGGTATCCAGACGTACTCGACTCCATTCCAGTCGTAGCGGCCGGTAACCCACACATAGCGGGGTGAAGGCGCGCTTCCGCTGACCTCCACGGGATCCGGCGGCGGAGGGATGGCCACGTAAATGAGCCGCGAAGGTGGGGCCGGATCGTGTGCGCAGGCCGGGGCAAAAAGCCCGAGGGCGGTTGCCAGCAACGCGATGGACGCGGCGGACGCGATGGGCGCGAGCGAGGCGCTGGGCGTAAAAAGCCGAACCGGTCTTGCGAAGAGGGTGGACGGGCGAGAGAGCGGCTTTCGAGAGGACATCCGGGCGTAACCGTCCTGTGGTGACTGTAGGAAGAGTACGGCCGCACTACGACACGGGTTACGCTTTCTCATGCGGTCAACGAAATTCGGGCGGGGACGCCATTTGAAACGCAATAAGACCTGCAAAAGAGGCGCCGGGTCTCTCGACTGACGCGCTGCATCGCGCTATCGAAGAATAAGAGATGTCTGTTTCCAAATATGTGCTTGTGGTGGGGCACGGACGAGAGCACGACTCGGAGGATGGGGCTGCGTCCCATCTCCGGCAGCTGGGTGCGCGGGTGCGCACTCTCGATTTTTGGGACGACTTTTCCTCCGTCTGCGACAGCGAGTCGGCATTTCGCGCGATCGTGATCGAGGCCGGCGATCGCCCGGACTTCGCCGTGAGCGCCCTGCGCGCCGCGCGCCGCGAGGCCCGGCTGGAGGAGACGCCCTCCATTCTGGCGATCCCCGAGCGGCAGGTGGCGCGCATCGAGCCGTCGAGCGGCTTCGATGACTTCATCGTGCTGCCGTATCGGCCGGCCGAGCTCTATGCGCGCATCCGCCAGCTCGAGTGGCAGCGAAGCGAGTTTGCCAACGAGGAGCGCATCAAGATTGGAAGCATCGTGCTCGATCGCGCCGCCCACGAGGTTTCACTCGATGGGCGCCGGGTGGTTTTGACGGCCAAGGAGTACGCGCTGCTCGCGTTCTTCTCCGCCAACCGCGGGCGCGTGTTCGGCCGCGAGACCTTGCTCGCGCGGGTTTGGGGCGTGCGCTACGAAGGCGGCGCCCGCACCGTCGACATCCACGTGCGGAGGCTGCGCGCGAAGCTCGGCGATGCGCTGCCGCTCGAGACCTTGCGCGGCACCGGCTACAAGCTCCGCACGCCCGAGGAGATGCCCTCCTCCGAGGAGACGGGCGAGGCGCCGATGGTCTCCGATGAATCGGCGGTCATTCCCAAGCCCGCCGTCATCGACTCCGCCGCGCCGTCCGAGCCGGCGGCCGCGCACTCGGGGCAGACGCGATCGCGCTGAGCGCTAGTCCGCGGCCTTGGCGGTGTCGAGCCAGAGGGTGACGGGGCCGTCGTTGACGCTCGACACGTGCATGTGCGCGCGAAAGCGGCCGGTGGCCACGCCGACGCCGCGTGCGCGCGCCTCGTGCACGAACGCCTCGTACATGGCCTCGGCCTCCTCGGGCCGGAGGGCGCCGTCGAAGCTGGGACGGCGGCCGCGGCGAAGGTCGCCGTAGAGGGTGAACTGGCTCACCACCAGGAGCTCACCGCCGACGTCGAGCACGCTGCGGTCGAACTTGCCCTCGAGGTTCTCGAAGATGCGCGCGTTCAGGATCTTGTCGAGGAGGTAGGCGCGGTCCTTTGGGCCATCGCCGATCCCCACGCCCAGATAGACGAGCAGCCCGCGTTCGATGGCCCCCGTGATCTCCCCGTCCACCTCGACCCGTGCGGACGATACCCGTTGAATGACGGCGCGCATGCTCTACCCGAGGGCTGCCACGATCGCGAAGTAGGTTTGCCGATCGTAAGGCTGGTTGAGGATGTGAAAGTCTTTCTTGGTGAGCCCGACGCACCCGTAGCAGTAGGTGCACTCGGTGCAGCCAATGGATTTGACGAGGTAGGCGCTGCCGGTGCAGCGCTCGCAGTCGTCGCAGTGGGTGCAGCGAAGGCAGGCGACGGACCGGGTGCAGTGCGCGCAGTCGGTGCAGTCCGCCGATTGCGTGCAGTACTGGCAGCGCACCAAGCCCTCGCTCTCGACGCAGAACATCGACTCGGAGCACCGGATGCACCGCTCGCAGCCGATGCACGCCACATTGCCTTGGCGCGCGGCATAGTCGGCCCGGAGCGCTTGGAGGGCGGCCTCGAACTCGGTGCGCGTCAGCGTAGGGGATGCCATGGGGTGGGCGTCACTTTGCCATTTTCTTGGCCCAAAGACGTGGGTAAGTGCATGTGTGTGTTGCGCGCCACCTGCGTGCGCGTTGGAGACGTCATCATGAAGGCTTTGTTCGCGCTCGGTACGGTTACTGCTCTCAGCCTCGCGTCGTTTGGCGACGCCCTTGCCGCATCGCCCTCGAGCCCCGCGGCCTCTCCTGCAACGGCGCCGGCGCCGGCGACCGCGGTCAAATCGGCGGCGGCCCCCGCCTCCGCGCAAAAGAGCGCGCCCGCCGCCAACCGGCACACGGAGAGCGCCGCCGCGTCGCCTTCGACGCCCTCGACCGGGGCAAAGCCCGCATCCGGCGCGAGGCCCGCGCCGGCCCATGCCCCGCACGGCAAGACGGCCGGGCGCGCGCGTTCGGGCGGCATGGTGCCGGAGCGCACCTTGGAGGAGCGTCCGGCCAAGGGCGCGCTGCCGGGTTTGAAAGCTTCGAAGGACAAGGCGAAGCCGCCGTGCTTTCGCGACGCGGTGACCATCGTGCACTTCGCCGAGGAAGACACATTTCCGCTGACCCGTTGCGATGGCAGCGTCGCGCACCTTGCGGTGGAGCGTCTCTCCGTTCTGTCGCGCCCGGGGAGCGCGGCCAAGCCGGGCGTCGACCCCAGCGATCTGGCGAAGGTCAAGGGCAACAAGCTGGCGCCGGGCATCCGCCGTATCGATGCCAAGCTGGTGGAGCGCATTCAGTCGGTCGTCGACCACTTTTCGAAGGGCAAGCACGCGCGCTTGCAGCTGATCTCCGGCTACCGCCCGGCCAGCGCGGGCAGCTACCACGCCACCGGCCGCGCGCTCGATATGCGCATCGATGGGGTCTCGAACGAAGCGTTGATCGCGTACTGCAAGACCCTGCCCGACACGGGGTGCGGCTACTACCCGAACAGCTCCTTCATCCACATCGACGTGCGCGAGCCGGGGACGGGTCACGTCACCTGGATCGATGCCAGCGGCCCCGGCGAGTCCCCCCGCTACGTTTCCGCGTGGCCGCCGCCCGCCGCATCGTCGCCTGCCTCGCCCAACACACCGCCGCCATCCGACGAATCCGCCGTCACCGTGGAGGACGCGCTCGCCAAGCTGGATCGGCTGTTCCCTCCGCTGCCCGCGGACGAGCACACGACCCACATGGGCGAGGGCAAAATCGACGACGACGACGATGCTCCGGCGGCGCCGTCGAAGCCTGCGGCTCCGAGCTCGGAAAAGAAGTCCGAGGGGCTTCGCTACCAGCGGTAGCTGTGAGGGTAGTACCCGTACCCGTTTCCCTTCCGGTGCCCGATCTCCGTCGTCGAGAGGAGAGCGGGCACGCGTCCGAGGGGCTCGAAGAGAGCCACGACGGCCAAGGGCCGGAGTGTCACGGGGATCGTGCGCGTGTACGGTTGGGACTAAACGCCGATGGCGCAGAAGCCTTCGTAGTCGATGTAGCTCGTGATGGTCGGGCTCTTCCCGCACACCGGGCAATCCGGATCCTTGCGGAGCTTGAGCTCGCGGAACTGCATTTTCAGGCTGTCGTAGGTGACCAAGCGGCCGGCCAGCACGTCGCCCTTGCCGAGCAAGAGCTTGATGGCTTCCGTGGCCTGCAAGGTGCCGACGATGCCGCACAAAATCCCGAGCACGCCCGCTTCCTGGCAGCTCGGGGCGAGGTGCGGCGGGGGCGGCTCCGGGTACAAGCAACGGTAGCAAGGGCCGGGATCGCGCCCGAACTTGGCGGCGGCCTTCGGCGGGAGGAACGTTGTCACTTGGCCATCGAAGCGGAAGATGGAGCCGTGAACCACGGGCTTGCCGAGCCATACGCTGGCGTCGTTCACCAGGTAGCGCGTGGGGAAGTTGTCCGTGCCGTCGACCACCACGTCGTAGTCGCGAAAGAGGCGATCGACGTTGGCGCTGGTGAGGCGCTCTTCGTGGCCGATCACTTTGACGTCGGGGTTGATGTCGGCGATGGCCTTGGCGGCGCTCGCGACCTTCGGGATCCCCAGGCGGCTGGTGGCGTGCAGGATCTGGCGCTGCAGGTTGGACGCATCGACGGTGTCCGCGTCGACGATGCCCAAGGTGCCCACGCCGGCGGCGGCCAAGTAGAGCGCGGCCGGGGAGCCAAGCCCGCCGGCGCCAAGGAGCAGCACCTTGCTCTGTAAGAGGCGCGCCTGT
Source organism: Sorangiineae bacterium MSr11954 (assembly GCA_037157815.1). NCBI lineage: Bacteria > Pseudomonadati > Myxococcota > Myxococcia > Myxococcales > Pendulisporaceae > Pendulispora > Pendulispora albinea. The sequence continues at coordinate 8,646,544 of CP089984.1, read as the reverse complement.
CCGACCTCACCCACCTCCGGCAGGAGGATGTGCCGCGAGTACCGATCGCGCTGCGCGTCGGTGAGCTGCGGCGGGGTTTCCATGGGGTAGCCCAGGTCCTTCCAACGAACGAAGCCGGGCATCGCCGTCTCCACGTTGGTGTAGCCGAGCTCCGCCAAGGTGGCGGCGGCCAGCGCCGAGCGGGTGCCGCCCGCGCAATAGGCGACGATTTTGGCGGACTTGTCCGGGATCTTCGACTCGACCTGCATCTCGAGGAACCCGCGTGGAATCGACACCGAGCCCGGGATGTAGCCGGCTCGGTTCTCTTCTTTCTCACGCACGTCGAGGAGCGTGATCTTCTCCCCCGCCTCGAGACGCCTCTTGAGCTCGTCGAGCGATACCTCTTTGGTCTTCTTCTTAACGTCTGCGAGTAGATCGGTGTAGGTCGTAGGCATCGTTTTGGAAACGATCTTTGGCCATATCCTGCTTGCGTCAAGTGAAAGACCAAAGACAATATGGAAGGGTGCTGAAGCCTGCATCGCGCACCCGAGCTTCAATGCAGGGATCGTCCGGGGGGTGTGGGTGCAGAAAGATTCGGGAATGCCGCGTTTGAGCGCGGAGGCGGACCGCTCGCGGCCGCCGACGTCGAATATCGAGGTCCGCTGCTCGCGCCGGCCGGGTTTTCACGCTGAAGTGCGCCGGGCGCGCGATCGAAGCCGCCCGTGGAAGGTGGCGGGCGTGCTTCTGCTGGCTGCCGCATGCGCCGAGAGCCGGGGGAGCGGGGTTCAGGAGTCGCATTTCGAAGGCGTCCTTCGTCGCACATTGGGCGCTGCGCGAAGGGAAGTGCGCTTCAATGAGGTTCAGCAAAAGGCGACCCACAACAGCTACGGACGCGACGAGACCATCTTCGACGAGCTGGTCTACCACGGGGTGCGCGCGCTCGAGTTCGACTTGCACGAGGGCCGCGTGGGCTTCCCCACCGCGCCGCGCGACTGGTTCGTCTACCACATGTTCGCGGGGCCCTACGACGACACCCAGTGCGTCCGTCTGAGCGATTGCCTGCGCGTGGTGAAGACGTTCCATGACGGCTTTCCGCAGCACGAAGTCGTGACCCTCTGGCTCGATCTCAAAGACGATCTCGGGCCCGGCGGCCACGGCGCCGCCGATCTCGACGCGGCGCTGACGAACGCATTCGGGCAAGACGTCCTCTTCCGGCCGCGCGATTTGATGGCCGCGTGCCCCGAGGCCAAGAGCCTGCGCGACGCGGTGACCGGGGCTTGCGCATGGCCCGAGACGCGCGCGCTCCGCGGCAAGATCATGGTGGCGCTGACGGGGGCGGAGGCGTGCGCGCGCGGCTCGTCGCTCGACCGCTACCTCGACGATGGGCGCGCCGACCGCGCGGCGTTCATCGCGCCCGATCTGGACGCGAGGTGCACCTTCGCCGACTACGCGCGCCGGCAAGACGTGGTCTTCTTCAACGCCGACGGCGAGAACGCATGGCGCACCGACGAGGTCTCCCGCGCGGGGCTCGTGAGCCGGGTGTACGCGGGCGGGATGGGCGGCGGGCTCGATGACGCGCTCGCATGGAACGCGGCGCGGGCCCATCGCACGAACTTCCTCGCCACCGACCGGGTCAACGCCGAGGTCGATCCTTGGGCGTCCACGCACACCATCAGCGGCTGGCCGTTCTTGTGCCTGCTCACGGGGTGCGAGCCGCATCCGGCGGAGGAGGGCGCGATCGTCGGCGTCTCCGTGGAGTCGGGCGACATCGACGGAAGGCGCGACAGCTTCTACTTTCTGGAGGCGGATTCACAGCAGCCGTCGCATGCCGCCGCCGCGAGCGCGGGCTCCGCGAGCGCGGGCGCGGCGAACACCGAGGGCGCCGCGAGCACGATCTGGAGCACCGCCATCGCCGTGCCGAGCTCCAATGTGGAGCGATGGGCCAAGGGCTGCTTGATGGCCCGCGCCACCCGCGACGCGGACAGCCCCTATTTTGCCGTGTGCCGCCCGGCGGACAACGGCCGCATCCGCGTGCAGTACCGCCTGACCAAGGGCGGCGACACCATGGAGCTGGAGGCGCCGAAGCCCTCGGGCCTCAGCGCCGAGAGCACCTTCTTTGCGCGCCTGGAGCTCACGCCGAACCAAGACGCGACGGTGGCTTCGTCGTCGGCCTCGAGCGATGGGGTGAGCTGGGTGCCCATCGCCACCCGCACCTTCCCCATGGCGCTCGAGCATCAAGGTCTGGCCGCGAGCTCGCACGGCGCGCGCGCCGTGCGGTTTCTCTTCGCCAACTTGAAGCGGGGCATCGAAATGATGGGGACCCGCTCGTTCCTCCCTGGCCGCGGCATCGGCGGCGCGTCCGAAGGTCGCATCTTTCGTGGGGTGATCCCCTAGAACCAGCCCGTCAGGCCCACGGTGACCGTGTCTTGGGCGTCGGCGTTGGCGATGTACGCCCCCGTCGCGTCTTGCGCCGCGCCGTGCTTGAAGAAGATGGGCGCCTTCGCGGAATCGTGACGGTACTCGGTTCGGAACGACAGGTGATCCATCGGCCGCAGATCGATGGTGCCCGTCACCGAGTACACGTCGCTCCCAAAGAAGATGGACGAGGCGCTGCCGCTGTCATTCGAAGGCGCGTCCTCGAAGAACGCATCGCCGCGCGCCGCCAGGTACAAGAAGGGTAGGGGCTGCACGCGCGCGTAGAGCGCGGTCGCCTTCCACGATTGGGTGCCGAACGCGCCGTTCTCGAAGCCGGCGTTGCCGTGCACCGCGAGCGACACCAGCTTGTGCACGAAGACCTCGGCCCACCCATCGAACAAGTGCCGAAAAGGCCGGCCCTCGGGGCTCGCTTGCGCCCGCTCCGGCCCGCCCATGTAGAGCACCGAGAGCGAGAGCAAGTCGGGGATCTTGTACGTGACCTGCGCGATGCCCGACTTGCCGTCGTTGACGTCGGTGGCCGAGTTCCAGCCGTTCACGAGCATGCCCGAGACGGTGAGGCGGTCGGTCAGCTCGTACGAGGCGCGAACGCCCGCGTGGTAAAAGGGGAGGGCAAAGAACAGGTTCGAACGCGACCAGTTGTAGTTGTCTTTGACCGCCGGGCCCTCGAAGCCAATGGGCGTCAAGAAGAGCCCCGCTTGCAGGAGCAGCCCGCGCCCGATGGGCGCCCTCCAGCCCACCGTGGCCTGTTGCAAGATCTTCCACGTCGCGCTGTCGAGCGGCGCGGCGCCCGATGCACCGGCGCGCGCCTCCACCGAGTCCGCGTACCAGCCGGTGGCCGTGGGCCCGGCTTGCAGCGCGATGTGCCCCGTGAAGGCGCCGTACTCCGCCGACACGTCGAGCACCGCGGTCTGGAGCTTGAACGTGTTGTGGCGGTTGTCGATCCACCGGAAGTTGGTGATGCCGTTCTCCGGTGTGTTGAAGTTGTACGAGTAATACGCCTCGGCGTAGCCGCCCACCGTCACCTTGAGCGTTGGGCTCTCCGCGGGTGGCGCGGGCGGCGCGGGTGTTTCGGCCGCGGTGGCCGGTGTGGTGGCTGCGGGTGCGGCGTCGGCCGGCGCGGGCGAGGTGGCCGCCGCGGGCGCGGGGGTTGCGCCTTGCGCATCGGAAGCGGGCGATGAAGGCGGGGGGGCATTCGGATCTCTGGCCTCTTGGGCGGCCGCGGAGCGTGCGTAGGACGCCGTCGCCGCGGCCAAGGTGCAAAGGATCGAGAGCACCCCCGAGCGCGCGCGCGCGCGCCTGGAGGTGAGCGTGCGCGCCCGATGGGCGTGGATCATGTGGTCCTCGGGCTCGCGATGGCGGTGGACACGCTGGGGGCCGAAGCTTCGGCAGGGGCCATGAGCTCCTCGGCCGCGGTGCTCCCGCCGGAGAGCACGTAGCCTTCCTCGCCGTGCAAGGTCACGTCGAGGCCTTCGCGCTCGTCGTTCTCGCTGACCCGCAGCCCCATGACGGCGTCGATCAGCTTGAGGATCCCGAAGGTGAGCGCGAACGCGTACACCATGGTGACGCCGCACCCGATCAACTGCGTGGTCAGCACGTGCACGTTGCCGAAGAGCGCGCCGTCGTTACCGGCCTCGTTCAGGCTCTTTTGCGCGAACACGCCCGTGAGGAGCGCGCCGGCGAGCCCACCCACGCCGTGGATGCCGAACGCATCGAGCGAGTCGTCGTAGCCGAGGCGATCCTTCTGCAGCACCGCCGCGTAACAGATGCCGCCCGCCGCGAGCCCGATGAGGATCGCCGCCCAAGGCGCCACGAAGCCGGCGGCCGGCGTGATGGCCACCAGGCCCGCCACGAGGCCCGAGGCCACGCCCAACGCCGTGGGCTTGCCGCGGTGGAGCGACTCGACCAGCACCCAGCTCACCGCGCCGCCCGCCGCACCCAGCTGCGTCGTCACGAAGGCGAGCGCCGCCAAGGCGCCCGACGAGAGCGCGCTGCCCGCGTTGAAGCCGAACCAACCGAACCAGAGAAGGCCCGCGCCGGTCAGGGTCATCGTCAAGTTGTGCGGCATCGGCTTGCGATGCGGGTAGCCGTAGCGCTTACCGACCACGATGGCGCACGCCAACGCCGAAACGCCCGCCGACAGATGCACCACCGTGCCGCCGGCGAAGTCGAGCGCGCCCATCTTGAAGAGCCACCCGCCGTCCGCCCAAACCCAGTGCGCCACCGGATCGTAGACGAAGGTGGACCACAGAAGCACGAACACCAGATACGAGGTGAACTTCATACGCTCGGCGAACGCGCCCGAGATGAGCGCCGGTGTGATCACGGCGAACATCATTTGAAAGGCGACGAACGCCAAGGTCGGCACCGTGCCGTGCACGTCGGAGGCGAGGCCGCGCAGGCCGATGAAGTCCAAGCCGCCAATGAGGCCGAACTTGGTGGGCCCAAAGGCAAGGCTGTAACCGAAGAGACACCACTTCAGGCTCAACACCGGGATGGCGGCCATCGAGTGCATCAAGGTTGCGAGCACGTTCTTGCGACGCACCATGCCCGCGTAGAAGAGCGCGAGTGCAGGCGTCATCAATAAGACCAGGGCCGAGCTCCCCAGCAGCCAGGCCGTGTCCCCCGTATTAATCGTCGTGTTGATCTGCGACATCTTTTCAACTTGACGGGCGCGTTGTTTCTCGTGCGTTTCGCCCACGAGTCGCGACGATGCACTGCGTAAATTTCTTGGACCCGCCTTTTCAGCGCGCCAGAGCTCCGGCATCGAAGCGCCAGAGGTAGGCATCCGTGCGCCTGCGCGTTGTCGCACGTCAGAGCTTCGTGTTTCAGCTCGCCCGCGTGTTGTCAGCCGCCGGAGCTCTGCATTTCGCGCGTCTGCGCGTTGTCTGTGCGTCAGAGCTTCGTGTTTCAGCTCGCCCGCGTGTTGTCAGCCGCCGGAGCTCCGCATTTCGCGCGTCTGCGCGTTGTCTGTGCGTCAGAGCTCCGCGGTTTCGTGGGTCCGCGTACCGTCCGCGCGTCAGAGCTCCGCGGTTTCGTGCGTCTGCGCGTTGTCTGTGCGTCAGAGCTCCGCGGTTTCGTGCGCCTGTGTACTTTCAGCGCGCCAGCGCTTCGGAAATGCGCTGCGCGATGGCGTGGGCCGAGGAGAGCCGCGACATTCGCGGTGCCACGCAGGCCGAAACGAGCGGCGTCCATTGCGCGACGATGTCGGGTGTATTCAGGCGTTGGATCACATCTTCGAGCAGTCGCCCAAAGCCATACACGTCCTCACGCTCGTCGCATGCGGCGCCGGCGATGCGCTCCGGCGAGGCATAGCCCAGGCTCCCCGCGGCGGGGTGCTCACCTTGGCGGCGCGCGATCCCGAAGTCGGTGAGGAGCGGCGCGTTGTCGCGCGCGAACAAAACGTTGGCCGGCTTGACGTCGAGGTGAAGCCAGCCGGCATCGTGAACGCGCGCCAGGGTGGCCGCGAGCGGCAGCGCCCATCGTTCGATAGGGAGCAGCGCGGCGCGATCGCCCTCGCCGATGCGATCGCGCAGCGCGCCGCCCCCGGCCCACTCGAGCGCGATCCAGCCGCGATCCGGATCCACGTCGAACACGCGCACGATGCCCGGCCCCGCGAGGCCCGACAGCGCCACCGCGACCCGCGCCTCGTGCAGCAGCTGCTCCCGTTGCCGATTCGGCTCGTGGTACATCTTGAGCGCGAGCCGCCTTCCCAAATCGCGATCCTCGGCCTCGTACACCACCCCGGAGCCGCCGCGCGCGACCTCGCGGTGGATGACGTACGGCGTATCGGGCTCGCTGGCGATCCACGTGGTCTCGCGCGCATCGCGCTCCTTGCGCGCGCCCTGGGCGCCGCGCCATCCTCCGGGGCCACCGTCCAGCGCGGACGTGAGCCCCATGGCCTGGCGAAGTCGAAGGTGGCGCTCGCGCGCGCCGGGGTGGCCGATGTCGCGAAGGAGCACGCGCTCCACGAGCGCCAGGGCGGCGCTGGTGTCGCCGCGATCGGCCTCGAGATCGGCGCGCAGCATGAGCGCGCCCGACGAGGATGCCTCGTTCAAGAGCGCAAAGGCGGCCGCCGGCTCGCCGCGATCGATGGCGGCCGACGCGGCGGCCAACGCGAGCGGCTCCGGGAGCGGCGAGGCGGTGTGGCGGATCGTGAGCTCCTCCAAGGTGCGCGCCTCGTGCGGTGTGCGGCGAATCTGGCGAAGCAGCGCCATGGCATCGTCGATGGATGGCCCGCCCGGGCGCCCCACCTCGAGCAAGCGCGCCACCTCGGGCGGGAGCGGCGGACGGTTCGCCTCCTTCATGGCTCGCCCGCGATCTCCAGCACGCACGGCCCTCCCCGCGCGCGGCCGATGCGATCACCGACCAACAACGTGGCCCGCGCCGCGAGCACCGCGTCGCCGAGGAAGGCGCGCGGTTCGCCCGTCACCAGATCGATCCACTCCGACTCGCCCTGCTCCAACTGCCAATCGCCCACCGGGAGCTTCGCCGGCCCAAACGGCAAAAGGTAGCGCCGCCCGGCCACCTCGACGGCCGTGGCACCCTCGATTTCCGCCGCCGGCGAGAGCCGCACGGGCAGCTCGTTGCCCAGCCGGAGCTCGAGCCCCTCGCCCACCGCGAGCCGGCCGGCGATGCGCATGCCGCGAAGCTGGGTGCCGTTGCGGCTGCCCACGTCCATCACGAACGTCTCGCTCCCCTCGCGAACGATGCGCAGGTGCCTCCGGCTCACCGCGTGCGATGCGACCAGGATTTCACCCTCCGTGCGCCCCAGAACGATCTCCGTGCCAAAGGCGATGAGCCGCTCGTGCCCCTCCACGACCGCGCGCAAAATGGAGCCTTTGGTGCGCCGGGCGCGAAGGGTATCGCACCGCTCGCGCAGCATGCGATCCTCGGAGTCGGTGGCCACCCACGTCTGCCCCGCCGATAACGCTTCGCGTCGGCGGCCTCCGGCGACCATCATGTCCATTTCGGCGGCCATCTGCTGCCGTGCGCGCTCGCGCCGCTGGCGATCCTGCTCGCTCGCCAGCAAGCTCTCGAGCTTTTCAATCTCGCCCGCCTGCGTCAACGCGCGCGCCTCGCCCTCTTCGTCGGCCGCCAAACGATAGGCGTCGGCCGCCTGCAGCGGCTCGGCGAGCTCCTCCAGCTCCTGGGCGGCGGCGAGCAGCTCCTGCCGGCGCGCGGACGAAAAGGCGCCGTCCTTGGCCATGCTCAACGTGAGGAGCGCGTGCTTGCGCCGCGCCTCCGCGCGCACCGGGTGATCGTCGGGGGCTATGGATTTCGCCTGCAAATAATGCTGGCGCCGGATGATGGGGTCGACCTCCGCGTCGCCGCGGAGAATCATGACGCGGGCGGTCTCCTCCGGCAGACCCGCCAGGCCCCAGAGCTCCGCTGCACGCGCGAGATCCCCGCGCAGCTCGGCCCTTCGCGCCACCTGCGCGTAGCCTCCTTTGCCGAAAATTCGATCGAAAACGCCCACGTTTCGCCGTTCGTTCCGCCGCTCGTCCTGCCACGCGTCCTGGCGGTCGTCCTGCCACTATAGCGTCGGCGTCGAAGCAGAGGCACGCTCCGAAATCTTCGCGACGAACAGCCTCAAGCGTGTTCTAAAGTGCGGACGATGCCCCGACCGCTCCGTCTTCTCATGGTTTCGTCCGAGGTCGAAACGTTTGCCCGCACGGGCGGGCTGGGTGACGTCGTTCTCGGTGTGTCGCGGGCGCTGGGGGCCCGTGGGGTGGACGTGGCCATCGTCACGCCGCTCTACGGCACCACGCGCATCCCATCGGACGACGTGCACCGATGGTACGGCACCGTGCCCGCGCGGGTGGGCTGGGGCGCCGACGACGTGCGCTACCCGGGCGTGGTCGAGGTGCGGCTCGCCCCCAATGTGCGCGTCTTTTTGGTCGACGATCCCGGGCTTTTTCTGCGCGACGGCATCTACGAAGACGCGTTCGGCACCTTCGGCGACAACGAGCTCCGCTTCGCCACCATGTCGCGCGCCGCGCTCTCCATCGCCGAGCGCCTCTGGGGCGGCACCGGTCCCGATCGGGGGCCCGACGTCATCCACGCGCACGACTGGCACGCCACCTTTGCGCTGCTCTACGCGCGCCTCACCATGGGGCAGGCGTGGGCCGACGTTCCCACGGTGTTCACCATTCACAACCTCGCCTACCAGGGGGTGCTCGGCTTCGATTCGCTCGATCGGCTGGCGCTTCCGCGCGGGGCGTACCATCCCGGGTGTCTCGAGCACGGCGGCTTGGTGAACCTGCTCAAGGGCGCCATGTCGGTGGCCGATCGGGTCACCACCGTGAGCCCGACGTATGCGCGCGAGATCCTGCAGCCGAGCGGGGGCTTTCAGCTGCACCATTTTCTGCGGTCGCTCTCGTACAAAACCGCGGGCATCCTCAATGGCATCGACATCCAGAGCTTCGATCCGAGCCGCGACGGCGCCATCGCCGCGAACTACCACGCGGACGATTTTGCGCCCGGGCGCGCGCGCTGCAAAGAGGCGCTCGTTCACGAGCTGGGGCTGGGCGATCCGAACGCGCCGCTCTTCTCCCTCGTGTCGCGGCTGACGCATCAAAAAGGGATCGACCTTCTGCTCCCCATCGTGGGCAACTTGCTCGAGGGCGGCGCGCGCATCGCGCTGGTCGGGACGGGCGAGCGCGCGCTCGAACGTGCGCTCCATGCGCTGGGCGCGCGCTACCCGGGCCGGGTGGCGGCGCGGGTGGCCTTCGACGAGAAGCTGGCGCGCCGCATCTACGCGGGCACGGATTTTCTGCTCGTTCCATCGCGCTACGAGCCGTGCGGCCTCACCCAGATGTACGCCATGCGCTACGGCGCCATCCCCATCGTCACCGACGTGGGCGGCCTGCACGACACCGTCACCCCGTTCAGCGCCGTGCGCGAAGAGGGCACGGGCTTCGTCGCCAAGAACCCCGATCCGCTCTCGCTCCTCATCGCCTGCGACGACGCCCTCACGGCCTACTCCGACCGCGAAGGCTTCCGCCGTCTCATCGCCCGCGCCATGCACCGCGATTTTTCATGGACCCGCTCCGCCGACGAATATCTGGAGCGCATCTACCGCCCGATCACCCAACTGCGCGCAGGGCTTTAGCCTTCGCGAAGGGGGCGCCGATTTCGCGGGAGCGCCGATTTCGTGGGGGGACGCCGGTTTCGTGGGGGCGCCGGTTTCGTGGGGGGGGCGCCGGTTTCGTGGGGGCGCCGGTTTCGTGGGGGCGCCGATTTCGTGGGGGGGCGCCGATTTCGCGGACGCTCGATTCACGCCCATGAAGGCGAGGTGAAACCGCCAGGGTCGCTAGGGGCGCTAGCAGGAAAGGAGAGAGGTATTTTTTTTTTATCTCTCTCTTCTGCTCCTAGCGATCCTTGCGTCCTGGCGGTTGAAAATCTTCAGGGCGCCTTGGCGGTTCAAAATCGTCAAGGCGCCTTGCAGTTGAAATCTCAGGGCGCCTTGGCGGTTCAAAATCCTCAAGGCGCCTTGCAGTTGAAATCTCAGGGCGCCTTGCGGAGCGCTCCAGCGAAGACGTTAGGGCGCCAGCCGATTGAGCATACGCGGGAACGGGATCGTCTCCCGCACGTGCGGCAGCCCGCAGATCCACGACACGGTGCGCTCGATGCCGAGCCCGAACCCCGCGTGCGGAAAGCTCCCGTAGCGGCGGAGGTCGAGGTACCACTCGAAGGCTTCCATGGGCAGCTTGTGGTGGCCGATGGCTGCCTCCAAGCGCTCGAGGCTATCTTCGCGCTGCCCGCCGCCGATGATTTCGCCGTAGCCCTCGGGCGCCAGGATGTCCATGTTGAGCGCCAGCGCCTCGTTCCCGGGATCGCGCTTGAAGTAGAAGGCTTTGATGTCGCTCGGGTAGCGGTGCACGATCAGCGGGCGGTCGAACTTGTTCGAGATGACCGTCTCCTCGTCGCCGCCGAAGTCGTCTCCCACCTTGGCCTCCGGGTGCCCGTTCTCTTGCAGGATCTTGATGGCCTCGTGGTACGTGATGCGCGGGAACGGCGTCTTCACCTTCTCCAGGAAGGTCGTGTCGCGCTCGCAGATCTTGAGCTCCTCGGCGCGGGTCTCGAGGACGCGCTCCACGATGTACGTGATGAAGTCCTCGCCCAGCTTCATGTCGCCTTCCAGATCGAGGAACGCCACCTCGGGCTCCACCATCCAGAACTCCGCCAGGTGCCGGCGCGTCTTCGACTTCTCGGCGCGGAAGGTGGGCCCGAAACAGTACGCCTTGCCCACCGCGGCCGCCGCGGCCTCCATGTAGAGCTGGCCCGACTGGGTGAGGTACGCCGGCTCGCCGTGGTAGTCGGTCTCGAACAGGGTGCTCGTCCCCTCGCACGCGTTGGGCGTGAAGATGGGGGCGTCCACCAAGGTGAAGCCGCGCCCGTCGAAGAAGTCGCGCACCGCTTTGATGATCGTATGGCGGATGCGCAGGATCGCGTGCTGACGCTTGCTTCGCAGCCAGAGGTGCCGGTTGTCCATGAGGAAATCGGTCCCGTGCTCCTTGGGCGAAATCGGGTACTGGCGCGCCACGTGGGCGATGACCCGCACGTCCTTGGCGTCGAGCTCGTACGTGCCTTTCAGCTTGCCGTGCTCTTTGACGAGCCCCGTGGCCTCGATGCTGGACTCCTGCCCCAGCCCCTCGGCCAGCTGGAAGAGCTCGGGGGTGACATTCCCCTTGAAGACGACGGTTTGCACGATGCCGGTGCCATCGCGCAGCTCGAGGAAGTGAACGTTTTTGCTCGAGCGCTTGTTGTAAAGCCAACCGCGGACGGTGACTTCTTGGCCCACCTGCTGCGAAAGTTCGGCAACGGGAACGACGTGCGACATGATCCGCGCATTATAAGGAGCGCGGCCGCGGGTCACGCAAGAGGGGCGCTCACGTCCGCGTCGTTTCTGCCCGGTCCAAGCGCGCGCGGCGCCGCGCTTCCCCTTCGGCCTGGGAAATTCGCGTTTCTTCCGAGTCGAGCGCCAGCGGTATCACCGCCGTGGGCTTCGCGTCGTCGTCGATGGCCACGAAGACCAGCCGGGCGCGGACGCACGGCCAGCGGCGCTGGGTTTTCAGGTTTTCCCCCTCGACCACCACCTCGATTTCCATCGACGTGCGAAAAGTGGCCAGCAACCGAGCCCGCAGCCGCGCCACCTCTCCGATCTTGACAGGCTGCTCGAACTTCAAATCGTCCACGAAGGCCGTGACCGCCATATGACCCGAGTGGCGCTGCGCACAGATGGCGGCGCACAAGTCGATCCAGGCCATGATTTGTCCGCCGAACACGCCGCCCAGGGCGTTGGCGTGCTGGGGGAGAACGTATTCTGTCATATCGGTGATGGATTCGCTCTGCGGCTTGGACGAGATCACGGTAGGTTCCTCGGCCTGCACGATGCCTTCGAAGTCGCTTTCTGGCAAACGCTTGGTCGCCGTTGGAGCCGCCGTCATCGCCGTGGTCGCTCTGGGAATCTTTCTGGCCTTCGCCTTCGTCGGCCGGAAGCAACTCGTGCGCGCTTCGCTCCTCTCCGAAGGTCGAAGGCGCCTCGGCGACTTCGGTGAGGGCGTCGCGCACTGCGCGACCACCGGCAAACTTCCGCCGAGCTCGCCGCTCGTGCCCGCCGACTTCAGCCTGCTCGCCGGCGCCGGCTACCGCACCACCAAAAGCGACTGGCAAGCGGAGGCCTTCACCTGCGCGCACTTCGCGCCCACCGACGCGACCTGCCACTACCAATTCCGCTGGATCCGCCAGAGCGATGACACCGGCATCGTGCAAGCCTATGGCGACATCGATCGCGACGAAAAGCCGGACACCGAGATGACCGCGCCCATCCGCTGCATCGACCGCCCGCCGAAGCCCGAGGAGAACGCGGGCAGCGCGACCACCGTCCGCGAGTGCGGGGTCGGCCCCGTGCAAGAAGAGGCGATCACCGCGGTGCCGCGCTAACCGCGCGCGCCGAGTGCGTCGCGCGCGCCGCCTCGGACGCGGGCACGGGCTCACGTTGCACGAGCAGCCCCACGACCGACGCCACGAGGAGCAGCAACCCCGCGCCCGCTAGCGCCAGCAGCACCCCCTGGGATGCGCTCCGCGTGTCGCGCGGTAAGGTCGCCAGCGCGCTCGCGGAGCCCAGCTCTCCGCGCGAGAGCACGCGCGCGGTGCGCGGCACCGTGATGAACGCCTGCTCCGGCGCGAAAGGTTGGAGAGCGCGCGCCAGCTCGGCCACATTTTGGAACCGCTCCGCCGGATCCTTCGCCAGACAGCGCGTCACCACCGCTTCGAGCGGCGCCGGGACGTCGGTGCGTCCGGGCGCGAGCGGCCGCGGTGGGTCGGTGACGATGGACGCGCACACCTCGGTCAACGTCTCGCCCGCGAACGGCGCGGCGCCCGCGAGCAGCTCGTACAGAATGATCCCGAGCGACCAGATGTCCGCCCGCGGATCGGCGCGTTTGGCGTCGCGCATTTGCTCGGGCGCCATGTACAGCGGCGAGCCCACGAGCGGCGCGGCGTGCGGGAGCGCCACGTCGTCGGCGTAGCTCGCCTCGCCGGCCGCGCCGCTGGAGAGCAGCTTGGAGACGCCGAAGTCGAGGATCTTGATGCGCAGCGAGCCATCGAGGCGCTCGGCCAAAAACAGGTTCGCCGGCTTGAGATCGCGGTGCACGATGCCGCTCGCGTGCGCCTCCGCCAGCGCCTCGCACGCTTGCAGCACGTACGTTACGGCCTGGGTGACCGCCATGGGCCCCGAGCGCCGCAAGGTCGCCTCGAGATCGCGGCCCTCGAGGTACTCCATCACCAGGTAGGGGATGCCGTTGGGCAAGGTCGACACGTCGAACACGCGCACGGCGTGCTCGCTCTGGATGCGCGCGGCCGCGCGGGCCTCGAACGTGAAGCGGGCCACCGCCTCGTCGGTTCGCAGCGCGCCGCCCACGAGCATCTTGATGGCCACCCGCTGATCGAGCCGCAGGTGCAGCGCCTCCAGCACCAGCCCCATGCCGCCTTCGCCGACCGGGCGCTGGATGCGGTATTTGTCGTCCAGGACTTCTCCGAGGAGGATGCTCATCAGGGCACGCACACTTGCGGGGTCACGGCGCCATCTCCCGCGTCGACCGACGGCGCGCACTTGCCCGAGCAGCATGCTTCGCCCTGCGGGCTACAAGGTTGATCGTCGCGCAGGCAACACGTCGCGTTGCCGCCGCACATCTCGGTGGGGGCGCATTGGTTGATGGTGGCGCAGTCCGTGGGCTTGTCCGTGCAGGGATCGACCACGATGCCCGAGCACTTGCCGAGGCACAGCTCCGCGCCCGTCTTGGGCGTGCAGCACGTCCCGGAGGTGTCGCTGGCGGGGACCCGGCGGCATACGTCGCCGGCTTTGCACGTTCCGCACGATTGTTTGGCGCATCCATTGTCTTGGTATCCACAGTTCTTTCCACTGCAGGCCAGAGGGTTGGGAATGCACGTGCCGCAGAACCCCGTCGAGTGATTGCACACGCTGCCGTTGGGGCAGATACACGTCTGCTGAACGCCGCAGTAGTCGATGCTCTTGTCGCAGCGTCCGTGGCACCAATCCGGCGCCGTGCATTCACAAAGGTGCTTCGTTTCGTTGCAAATAAGGTTTCCCGCGCAGGCCATCCCGCAATTGACTTCATTGCCGCATCTGTCGGTCAGCTTTCCGCAGCGGCCATTGCAAAAGTAGGGATCGGGCCTCCCCGCGTCGCACGCATTGCCGGAGTCGGGCTGCAAACCGCCGCCGATCCCGCCCTCGTCGGGGACACCCGCCTCGGAGAGCGAGCCGCCGTCCTCGAACGGTAGGCCGGATTCGATCCCGAGGAGGGTCGAGCAGGCCGCCACGGCATCGCCGATCGCCAAGACCGCCACACAGACACAGGCCCACCGAACAGACCTGCCCCACGCGAGGCGCCGCGTCACAGCGTTCTCCCGGTGCGCGCTGCGTGACCGCGCGCGCGCTTTTCAGTGTCCGAGCCGCTTGGCGTGCTCGTCGCGCTTGCGGTTGAGCACCTGCGAGACCTCATCCACGATCGCATAAGCTTTTTCCACCTCGTGCCGGGGTGGAAGCAAGTTCCCGTCCGCGTCAGCGCGCGCGCTTGAGGATGCGGGTCAGCGCTTCGCCTGCGATGCGGGCGAGCTCGTCGATGCGTTGGGTGCCGAGGGCCGTGTCGCCCAATTCATCGGCCACGACCAACATGGTCGCCTGACCCCTGAGCCGCACCACGGACATGGCGATGTCGCGGGTGGTGTTGCCCATGACCTGCAAGAGCGGCGCATGGGCTTCGGTTCGATAGAGGGGCCCCAGGTACCGCCCGGCCGCCGCGGCGGTGGCCAAGGTGCTCGGCAAGTTGGACGCGATGCGGATCTTGCGGAGCTCCGACTCGTCGCCGAACTCCGGGGTGCAGCGCCAGCCCACGAACGCATCGCGCTTCACCACGAACAGCGCCACCTTGCGCGCGACCGCGCGGGTGCCCATCAGCAGCGCGTGGAGCACCTCGTCGCGATCGAGCGCGCTCCGCATGGTCGCGATGATCCGCGATGGATCGGGGAAGGGGAGGGTCGGCTCGTCGGGGATCCACGAGTCCGGGCGGGCGGTTTGCGTGGGAAGAAATGAGGCGCGCCGGCCCGACGTGGCCATCGTATCGTTGGCGAGGAGCGCATGCGCCATCGGGTACGACGGCCGCGATCGACGCTCCGCCGGGCCTGGGCTCTGCGGGATGACACGCAGCACCGGAGGCAGATCCGACTCGATGGGCTCCGCGTTCACGCCGAAGGGGCTCACGGGGTTTGCGAGCATCGGAGCAGGGCGCGGCACGGGCGTGCCCCACGCGGGCGTCTCTTTGATCCGGCGCTGCACCGCCCAGATGCTCCGCGGCGCATCGGCATGGGCGTTGGGATGGGGCGGCGCCGCGAGCGCATGCATGGCCGGCGGCGCCGTGCTGCGATCGAGGGCGCGCTCCAGCATGGCCAGCGGCGCGCGCACCATGCGCACCGGCGCCTTGAGGAAGAAGCCAATCTCGTTGGCTCCATGGGGATCACGTGTATCGGCGACGGCGACATCGACGGTGCCGGTGCGCGGATCCATGCGGATGGGCAGCGCCAGCAGGCGGCTGCAAAGCCCGCTCGGCAGCGCATCGAGGAGGCTCGGTACGGGCACCAGGGTGTGCACCACCGGCGCGTCGGTGCGCGCCAGCTCGTCGTCCAACCTTTCGGGCGTGATGAACCCGAGCGCCACCAGCACGCGCGGCAGCGGGATCCCCTCGGTGGCCACCACGTACAGGGCGCGTGCGAGCGCCGCCGGCGTTACCGCCTCGGACAGAAGGAGGGCGCGACCGAGCTCGTAGGGCACGTCACGCGGATATTACCCGCTTTGCTATCGCCCTTTTCCAAATTGAAAGACGACCTCGCTCTTTCGCACCAGCCCGAGCTTGCCCCGCGCGATGCGCTCCACGGCCGTCGGATTGTCCTTCAGGTCGAGCACCTCCGCGCGAAGGTGCGCCACGTCGCGGGTAAGCTCCACATTTTCGGCCTTGACCTGCGCCAGCTCCTTCGACAGCGCGCGCATGCGCGGCAGCCCCTCCGGCTCGAAGATCAGGAGCGGGGCGCCGATGAGGGCGAGCCCCAGAATGGCGAGCGGAAGGGCGCGCTGGACGAAATCACCGAGGGAAAAGTCGCCGCTGGACACAGCGCGAGTCTCGCACGATTCGGCCGTCGCAGGCCACTTTCGAGCCTGCGCCTGCGCGCGGCGCGCTATCCTCGGGGCTCATGACATCTCGCTACGAAGCGGTCATCGGCCTCGAGGTGCACGTGCAGCTCCTCACGCGCACCAAGGCTTTTTGCTCCTGCTCGACCGCCTTTGGCGCCGCGCCCAATACGCAAGTATGCCCCACGTGCCTCGGCCTCCCCGGCGCGCTCCCGGTCCTCAATGGCGAGGCGGTGCGCCTGGCGGTGCGGGCGGCCTTGGGCCTCGGGTGCCAGCTTCGAGCCGTGAGCCGGTTCGCGCGCAAGAACTTCTTCTACCCCGACATGCCCAAGGGCTACCAAATCAGCCAATTCGACGAGCCATTCAGCGAAGACGGCGTCCTCGAGGTGGAGTGCGAGGGGCGCACCATCCGGCCCCGAATCGAGCGGGTGCACATGGAGGAGGACGCGGGCAAGAACCTCCACGACCGCGGTGATCACTCCATCGTGGATTTGAATCGCTCGGGTGTGCCGCTGGTCGAGGTGGTGGGCAGGCCCGATCTGCGCAGCGCGGCGGAAGCGGTCGCTTACCTGCGCGCGCTTCGCGACGTGCTCGTCTTCCTCGGGGTCAACGATGGCAACCTCGAGGAGGGCTCCTTTCGATGCGACGCCAATGTCTCGTTGCGCCCGCGCGGCACGGAGCCGTTCGGCACCCGGGTGGAGTTGAAGAACATCAACTCGTTCCGCTTCGTCGAGAAGGCCATTGCGTACGAGATTTCGCGGCAGGAGGCGGTGCTGGAGTCGGGCGGCAAGCTGACCCAGGAGACCCGAGGCTGGGACGAAAACGGCGGCAAGACGTTTTCCCTCCGCAGCAAAGAGACCGCCCAAGATTATCGGTATTTTCCGGAGCCCGACCTACCGCCGCTGATCCTGGACGAGGCGTTCATCTTGCAGGTGCGCGCCGAGATGCCCGAGTTGCCACGCGACAAACGCGCCCGTTTCGTGTCGGAATTGGGGCTGGTGCCGGGCGCGGCGGCCGTTTTAACGCAGCACCCGCGCATTGCGGCCTTCTTCGAGGAGGCGGCGACCCTATACGGGGATGGCGTGAAGGTCGGGAACTTCATCCAGAACGAGGTGCTGCGCGATGTGACCACCCATGGTCTCACCGCCGACATCCCCGTTTCGGCGCGCCAGATCGTGCAGCTTCTCAAGCTGGTGGACCGCGGTAAGATCAGCGGCAAGCAAGCCAAAGAGGTCTACGCAAAAATCGTCCGCACCGAGCGGATGCCCGAGGAGGTCATCGCCGAGCTCGGCATGGCCCAGGTCACCGACAAGGAGGCCATCTTGGCCATCTGCCGCAAGGTCGTGGAGCAAAATCCAAAGCAGGCCGCAGCCTTGCGTGGCGGGAAGACCGCGCTTATGGGATTTTTCGTAGGACAGGTGATGAAAGAGACGAAGGGGAGCGCGAATCCGCAGATGGTGAACGACCTGCTCCAAACGGTACTGGGGGTTCTATCGTGAGCTTCAGGGAATCTGCGAACTGGAAGGTGTCCACTTTGGGGGGTGCGGTTGGCCTCACGGAGTCGGTGAAGATGAAGGCGGCCAACACGACCTCGCCCGGGGTCCCCACGCCGCCATCGCTTCGAACCCCGCGCACCGGCTTCGGCATCTGCCGCCGCGGCATGCTGGGGCGCGTTCTGGTCGTCGATGACAACACCGATCTGGTCACGACCTTGCGCGAGGTGCTCGAGCCGCACGGCTTCGTGGTGATCAACGCCACGCGCGGCCAAGATGCGCTGCGCATCGCCGAGACCGACGGCTTCGACGTCGCCATCGTGGACGTGAAGCTCCCCGATACGAGCGGGGTCGATATCATTCAGCCGCTGCGCCGCGCGTCCCCCGCGAGCGAAGTGGTGCTCGTCACCGGTTTTGCCAGCGTCGACGCCGCCATCGCGGCGCTGCGCTCGGGCGCGTTTGCCTTCATCCTCAAGTCATTCCGGCCCGAGGAGCTTCTGTCGACCATTCAGCAGGCCATCACCAAGGTCCGCTTGATGCGCGACCGCGAGGAGCTGGAGCGCCGCTACCGCGCCCTCGTGGAGCTGACCGACGTGCTCGTGATTGGCCTCGATGAGACGGGGCACGTGGCCCTCTTCAACCGCCGGGCGGCCGCGCTCGCGGAGATCGCCTCCGAGGAGGCCTACGGTCGCGACTTCGTCGACACCTGGATCCCGGAGGAGGACCGCGCCCGCTTGCGCGAGTCGCTCAGCCAAGCGCACCGCGGTGAGCGTCTGCGCGAGGTGGAGACGAGCTTCGTGGAGCCGCAGCGGCGCGTGCGCTGGCAGCTGCTCCCCGCGCGCGACAGCGAGGAGAAGCGCCATCATTTCGTCTACCTCATCGGCATCGACGTCACCGAGCGCCGCGCCCTCGAGAAGCGCGCGGCCGACGCCGAGGCGCTCAGCGCCATGGGCACCTTGGCGCTCAACCTCGCGCACGAGATCCGCAACCCGCTGAACGCGGCCGTGCTGCAGCTGCACCTGATGGGCCGCGACATCGACAAGCTGGAGGCGGACTTCGATCGACGCGCGGCGATGCATCGCCGGGTCGAGATCGTGGGGAGCGAGATCAACCGTCTCAATCGTCTGCTCACGGAGTTTTTGGAGCTCGCGCGCCCGCGCGGCATCGGGCGCGAGCCGGTGCACATCGGCAGCTTGGTTGATGACGTGCTGGAGCTGGAGCGCGAGAGCGCCGAGCGGCGCGGCATCCGCATCGAGCGTCAAATCGTGGCCGACGGATGCGGCGTGGCCATTGGCGATCGCGAAAAGTTGAAGCAGGTGATTATCAACCTGGTCGTGAACTCGATCGAGGCGATGAAGGAAGGCGGGACCCTGACGGCCCGCGTTCTATGCGGCGACTCCAATGTGGTGCTCGAGATTGTCGACACGGGGCCCGGGATCGATCCGGAGCTGGTGGACAACGTGTTCGATCCGTTCTTCACGACGAAAGAAGGCGGCACGGGCCTGGGGCTCTCCATCGTGCGGAAAATCGTCGATCAGCACGGGGGTGACGTTGGGATCACCAGCGAGCGGGGGCAGGGGACGCAGGTGCGGGTGCGTATTCCGACGGGGCGTTGAATTGGCGATGCCGTGCGGTGGCGCATGGGGCGCTGCCCGGTGAGCTGCCTAGCGCCGCCTCCGGCGAATCTTCGGCGGGGCGCTTTCGCGCGTTCCTGACGGGCTACCGCACCCACCGCGCTCACCACGAAGGCGCGCCCTCGGTCCGCACCAGCCATCCCCCTGGGGAGGAGGGAGCTGGATGGCGGGGATCGTTTCGGCAAGCGTTTGCACCGGCACCGCTCCGCGCGGGAGCCGTTACCGTTGACTGGCGCACCTGAGGCGAGCGCCTCGGCCACCGCTGCGCAGGGAGCGGTCAACCGAGGCATCACGCGGCGAGACCCCGCAAAACGAGCGGACGTGGTCCGCTCGATAGAGCTACGACTAGCGGCCCGGCGGTTTGAGCGGCAGTGCCGCCGTTGAAATGGGCGGCGGAGGGACCTTGCCCTTGTTCACGTCGAGGGACGATTCGGTGGGCGCTTCGAGGGCGACGAGCGCGTTGAGCACGCGGTCGACGCCGTATTCGAGGGCTGCGTCCTTGAGGAAGATTGCGACCACGCGCACCAGGCGGAGCGACGTGATTTTGCCCAGATCGATCTCGCGCTCGAGGAACGCCTCGAAGGTGCCGTAGCCCTTGGCCTCGTAGAGCTTTCGGCTCTGCACGTCCTTCAGGATCTCTCCAATATCGTAAAATGATTTATTGAAGTTTTTCCGAAGTTGCTTGATGTGCTGGAGGGCATTGTGAAGATCGCCGATCTTCGCCTTGATGTCCTCGGCGCCCGTGGGCGTGCGAATGGTGGCGCGAGCGCTCCCCGGAAGCGGGGGCTCGGCCGCCCGGGCACGCGCCTCGGCGGCATGTTTTGCGGCGTGCCGAGCTGCCCACGGTGCGGCGCCGCGCAATCCGAGCTTGCGCTTTCCGCCGGCGGACTTGTCGTCCTTGCCGTTTTTGCCGGCCGGTGATTTTCCCGCGCCGGTGCCTTTGCCAACTGCGGGCTTCTCCCCGCCTTTGGCTGCGGCCTTTTTCGTCCCACCCTTTTTCGTCGTTGCCATCATCAAAGCCAATGCTTTTGGGGGCACCTGACGCCCGCTCGGCCAATTACCAGAAGGTATCCGCTTACGTCCATCTATATGAGCACATCTCCTCAGCTCGCAAAATTTCGGCGATCCGCCGAGCGGGCGGACGCGGGCTTCCGAACCCGCTTGGGACCGCTTCTACGCTCCGCCGGCCTCCGCCCGTGCGCTCCGATTTGGCGCCCGAAATACGGCGTTTCGCTTGAGCGCGGGTGCCATGATGCGGCAAATAGAGCCCGTGGCCATCCTAACTCCGGTTTGCGAGGAGCAGCTCCATCCCTTCCTCGCAGAATACAGCGAGCTCGGAAATCTCGTGTCATTCGCTGGGATTCCGGAGGGGAGTGTGAACACCAACTATCGGGTCGAGACCTCCCGCGACCCCGCCCGCCCATATTTCCTTCGCATTTACGAGGAGCAAGCCATCGACGGCGCACGCCTGGAGGCCGAGACCTTGCTGCACCTTGCCTCCCGTGGCGTCCCCTGCACGGCGCCGATCTTGCGGTTGGATGGCGAACGCATTGGCCAACTCGCCGGCAAGCCCGCCGCCCTCTTTGCGTGGTGCGACGGCACCATGCGCTGCCAAGCCAGCGTCTCCGTGCGCGATGCATGGCAGGTCGGCGCGGCGCTGGCTCGGATTCATGTCGCAGGAGGTGAGAGGTGGAGCGGTCGCGCCGGTCGCTTCGGCCCTGCCGAGCTGCGCTTGCGGCTCCCGCGCATCGCTGCGGCGAGCGATCCGACCCTCGCCGCGTGGGCGGAGCCCCTGGGCCGCGCCCTCGACGCCAACGAGGCGAGGCGGCGAAAGGATCTGCCCAAGGGCCTCGTGCACGGAGATCTCTTCCGCGACAACATCCTTTGGGACGAGGCGGGCGCGATCACCACCTTGCTCGACTTCGAGAGCGCGTTCGTCGGCACCTTCGCGTTCGACCTCATGGTGACCATTCTCTCGTGGTGCGTAGGCGATGCCCTGCGCCCCGAGCTCGCGCGCGCCATGGTCTCCGGCTACGAGTCGGTGCGCGAGCTCACCCTCGAGGAGCGCGACGGCCTTTACGGCGAAGCGTGCTACGCGGCGCTGCGCTTCTCCATCACGCGCATCACGGACTTTGCCATGCGCGCGAACACCCTGAAGGACTACCGCAGGTTCATCATGCGCTACCAAACCTTGGAGCAAATGGGACACGAGGGGCTCGCCCGCATCCTGTTCGACGACGGCCCCGAGCGCGCCCCCGCCCCGTCTGGCACCTAGGCCTACCAGGCCCTAGAAAGACGTCGTGCCGCTCCACCACCACCTGTTCCTGTTCACCGTCGCCGTCTTCGCCGGAGCGCTGAACACCGTAGCGGGCGGCGGCAGCTTTCTCACCTTTCCCGCGCTCATGTTCGTCGGCATCGCGCCCGTCGCTGCCAACGCGACCAACGCCCTCGCCATTTGGCCCGCGGGCGTCGCCGGCGCCTTCGCATACCGGCGCGAGCTCTCGCGCATGCGCACGTCGCTCGTCGCGCTCAGCGTCGCGAGCTTCCTCGGCGGGCTCGTGGGCGCCGTGCTCTTGCTGCTCACCACCGACGCCGCCTTCATGTACTTCGTCCCGTGGCTGCTCTTGGCCGCGACGGTGCTCTTCAGCCTCGGCGGCGTCCTCACGTCGCGCTTGCGCATGGATCCGGTCGATGAACAGCGCGAGCGCCGAGGTGTGAGCGCCACCGGCTTCGCGCTGCAGTTCGTGATCTCCCTTTACGGCGGCTACTTCGGCGGCGGCATGGGCATCATGATGCTCGCGGCCTTCACGGTGATGGGCATGTCGGATCTCATCGCCATGAACGCAGTCAAGACGGTGCTGACCACCGTCATCAACGGCATCGCCATCGTGGCGTTCATCGCGGCCGGCAAGGTGGCCTGGGCGCCTGCGCTGCTCATGGCCGTCGGCGCCACCTTGGGCGGCTACGGTGGCGCCATCGTGACCCGCAAGGTCTCGCCGAAGTGGATGCGCGCGTTCGTTCTCGTCGTGGCGTGGGCGATGACCGTTTATTTCTTCGCCAAGCAATACCTTACACACGCTTAAGAACCCGCCCTCGCGAAGAGCCGGCCGCGTGAAGAGCCCGGGCGCAAACGGCCCGCTCCCTGCACGGCGACTTACGGAGATGTAAGCGTTGTACGCGGGGCCAGATGGTTATGACGAAGCGCGGGAAAGCTCGCCTTGCGCGCCCGTTCCCGTGCACGCCCTCGTCATGAATCCACTCCGAAGTCGACCCGCGGTGCCTACCGCTCGCATAGCAGCCATCTCGCTCCTTTTTTTCGCGCTGCTTTCGCTTCTGGCCGGCTGCCATAAGAAAAGCGAACCGCCCACCAAACGGACCCACGAGCGTCGCCCCGATCGCTCGCTGGTGCTGTCCGCCGAGAGCGCCGCGTACGTGCGGGTGGAGCCTGCCTCACAGGCGAGCCTGGAGCATTCGCGCTCGCTGGTCGCGCACGTCTCGTACGACGAGCGCCACGTGGCAAAAATGGGCCCTCCCGTGGCAGGCCGTGTGGCGAAGATCAACGTGGTGACCGGCGATGCCGTGACGGCTGGCACCGTGCTCCTCACCATTCACGCGCCCGACATCGCCAGCGCCCAAGCGCAGGTGACGCAAGCGCGATCGGCCAAGCTGCTGGCCGAAAAAGTCGCCGCCCGCGCGGCGCTCCTCGTGCGCGAGGGCGCGGCGGCCGAAGCGGAGAAGCAGCAAGCCGAGGCGGCGTTGGTGCAAGCGCAGACGGAAGAGCAGCGCGCGGTGGCGGCGCTCGCGGCGCTCGGCGGTGCGCATGGCACGAGCGACTACGCGCTGCGCTCGCCCATCGCGGGAACGGTGGTGGAGCGCAATGTCTCCGTCGGCACCGCGGTCTCGGCGGACCAAGACACCCCGCTGGTGACCGTGGCCGATCTCTCCAACGTGTGGGTGTTGGCCGACGTCTACGAGCGCGATCTTCCGCAGGTGCACATGGGCGACGGCGCCACCGTGCAGGTGCTCGCCTACCCGGATCGAAAGCTCGAGGGAACCATCACGCACATCGGCGAGGTGGTCGATCCGCAGACCCGCTCCGCCCGCGCGCGCATCGAGCTGGCGAACCTCGATCGCTCCCTACGCCCCGGCATGTTCGCGCGGGTGGAGGTGCACGGCACCACCGCCGCCGCGGCCGAGGTGCCCACCAGCGCCTTGCTCGCGCGCCGCGATCAGTTCTTCGTCTTCCTGCACGGCCCCGACGGCGCCTACCGCGAGCGCGAGGTGAAGATCGGCGAGCAGCACGGCGAGCACACCCTCATCCTCACGGGCATCGCCCCCGGCGACAAGGTCGTGACCGAGGGGGCCATCCTGCTCGACGCCGAGAGCAATGAGGCGCTTTAGCCCGGAGCGCCCATGATCGAACGCATCGTCGAATTTGCGCTGCGCCAGCGCGCCGTGATCGTCGTCACGGCCGGGATCCTCGTGGTTCTGGGGCTCTTCGCCTTTCAGCGCCTGCCCATCGAAGCCTACCCCGACGTGGCCGACACCTGGGTCCAAGTGATCACCCAATGGCCGGGCCACGCGGCCGAGGAGGTGGAGCGCCAGATCACCATCCCCGCCGAGCGCGTGATGAACGGCGTGCCCAAGCAGGTCGCCGTTCGCTCCACGTCCATCGCGGGCCTCAGCGTCATCACCTTGATCTTCGCCGACGGCACCGACAGCTACTTCGCCCGGCAGCAGGTCACCGAGAGGCTCAATCAAGCCGAGCTCCCGAACGGCGTCAGCCCCGCGCTCGGGCCGCTCGCCAGCCCGGTGGGCGAAATCCTTCGCTACCGCCTCGTCAACTGCAAGACCACGCGCACCCCCGAGTGCACCGACGAGGACGCGCGCATGGAGCCCAAGCCGCTCCTCGAGCTCAAGGATCTCGAAGAGTGGGTGCTCGAGCGCGAGCTCTTGGCCACCCCCGGCGTGGCCGACGTGGTGAGCTTCGGCGGCACCGTGAAGCAATACCAAGTGCTGGTCGATCCCACCCAGCTCGCCGCCCGCAACTGCACCTTGGACGACGTGGAGAAGGCGCTGGTCGCCGCCAATGGCAACGCGGGCGGCGGCGTGGTGCGCTTCGGCGCCGCGGGGCTCAATGTGCGCGGCATCGGCCTGCTCACGCCGGACCAAATCGGCGACGTCTCCATCGCCGTGCGCGACGGCACCCCCGTGCGCATCCGCCACGTGGCCACCGTGCAGGTGGGCCACCAGTCGCGCCTCGGCCGCGTCTCCGTGAACGCCGACACCGACGTGGTCTCCGCCACGGTCTTGATGCGCAAAGGCGAGCAAGCCGACACGGTGCTGGACGCCCTCCACGTGCGCATCGACGACATCAACCGCCGCATCCTGCCGCGCGGCGTGAAACTGAGCCCGCACAACGACCGCACGGAGCTGATGAACCTCACGACCCACACGGTCATGAAGAACCTGCTCGAAGGCATCGGCCTGGTCACCGTGGTGCTCTTTCTTTTCCTGGGGAACACGCGCGCCGCGCTCATCGTGGCCGTCACCATCCCGCTGTCGCTCCTCATCGCGTTCATCTTGATGGACTGCGCCAAGATCCCCGCCAACCTGCTCTCCATCGGCGCGGTGGATTTCGGGATGATCGTCGACGGCTCCATCGTGGTGGTCGAAAATGTCTTCCGCCAGCTGGCCGAAAAACAGGAGCGCGGCGAGCCCTACACCCTCACGGACTTGGTGCGCGCCGCGAGCCGCGAGGTGGCGCGGCCGGTGGTCTTCGCCATCGCCATCATCGTCACCGCCTACCTGCCCATCTTCACCCTGGAGCGGGTGGAGGGAAAGCTCTTCAGCCCCATGGCGTGGACCGTGGCCTTTGCGCTCGGCGGCGCGTTGCTTTTGGCCATCACGGTCGTCCCCGTGCTCACCACGATCCTCTTCACCAAGAGGGTCAAGGAGTTCCACAACCCCTTGCTGTCGCTGGTGCGCCGCGTGTACCTCCCGGCCCTCGGCCGCGCCCTCGCGCGCCCCCGCATCGCCTTGGTGATCGCCACCGTCCTCCTCGCCGGCGACGCGCTGATGGCCCACGCCATCGGCACCGAGTTCCTCCCGCACCTGGACGAGGGCTCGATCTGGATGCGCGCCTCCATGCCGGCGAACATCTCGCTCGAGGAGGCGGAGGCGCTGGTCGATGGCGTGCACACGCCCGCGCGCGACATGCCGGGGATGCGCGAAATCCTCGCGCGCTACCCGGAGATCCGCACCACCAGCGCCCAGGTCGGGAGGCCCGACGACGGCACCGATCCCACCGGCTTCTACAACGCCGAGTTCCTCCTCGTCTTGCAAGACCGCAAGACCTGGCGCCCCGAGCTCCACGGGAACAAGGACGAGCTCATCGCCGCCATCAACCGCGATCTGTCGGTCATCCCCGGCGTGACCTTCGGCTTCTCGCAGCCCATCTCCGACAACATCGAAGAGGCCATCACCGGGGTCAAAGGGCAACTTGCGATCAAAATCGTCGGCGACGATCTCAACGCCCTGGACGACATCGCCGACCGCATGGCCCGCGCCATTCAATCCGTCCCCGGCGTGGTCGACTTGGGCGTCCTGCGCGAGCTCGGCCAATCCAATGTGCACGTCGCCATCGTCCGCGAGCGCGCCGAGCGCTATGGCATGACCGTCGACGACGTCGAGAGCGCGGTTGAAAAGGGCATCGGCGGCCACACCGTCGGCGACATCATCGAGGGCGAGCGCCGCCACGATCTGGTCATCCGCTACCGCGCCGACATGCGGAGCAGCGTCGACGCCATCCGTCAGCTCCTGATCCCCGTCGCCGGCGGCAACCTCGTCCCCTTGTCCCAAGTCGCCGACGTATCCATCCTCGCCGGCGCCTCCCGCATCTACCGCGAATCCAACCGTCGCTACATCGCCATCAAATTCGGCGTACGCGGCCGCGATCTCGGCGGCACCGTCAGCGAAGCCCAGTCGCGCGTCGCCCGCGAGGTGCACCTTCCTCCCGGCTACACCGCCACCTGGGGCGGCGAGTTCGAGAGCGCCCGGCGCGCGGGCCATCGCCTGGCCATCGTGATCCCCCTCACCGTGCTGGCGGTCTTCATCCTGCTCTTCGCCATGTTCCGCCGTCCGCGCGAGGCGCTCATCATCCTCGTCAACGTGCTTTTGACGTCACCCTGCGGCGGCATGGCGGCCCTCCTCGTCACCGGCACCAACTTCTCCGTCTCCTCCGGCGTCGGCTTCCTCGCCCTCTTCGGCGTCTCCGTTCAAACCGGCGTCATCCTCGTCTCGTACATTCAGGAGCAGCGCGCGGAGGGCATGCCCCTCGACACCGCCATCGAGCGCGCCGCCGATTTGCGGTTGCGGCCCATCATGATGACGGCGCTGGTCGCGACCCTCGGTCTGATCCCCGCCGCCATCAGCACCGGCATCGGCTCCGACTCGCAAAAGCCGTTGGCCATCGTGGTCGTGGGCGGCCTCTTCTCCTCCCTGACCTTGTCGCTGTTCATGCTGCCGCTGCTGTACAAGCTGTTCGCACCCAAGGCGGAGCGTCCGGCGGGTGCTTGAATCCCATCCTACGAGGGCTCCAACACATGGAAGTCGAGAGGATGCCCCCACTCGCCGCGCGCCGAGGAGTAAAATCGTCCGCGACTGCGCGCGTGCGAAGCTCATGATGACGCCCGCGCCGGCCGCGATTTCCGGTCGTTCGAGTCAAGGCCGCATCGGCTTGACGCCGATTATTCAGAGGTCTCGAACACGTCCAAAACGATGATGACCACGCGTCGTTCGCGGATCTCGTAGCCGATGAAATACGTGGCGGCATCCACGTGCGCGTGCACGTAGAAGACATTCGCGGTGTTACGTCGCCGTCGCGACCCTTTGGGCCTCGGGTTGTCACATAACGTTTCGATCGACGTCAGAAGGCGACGGCCCGTCTCGTCCGGTAAGGATTGCAGGTACTTTGCCGCGCGCGTCGTGTACTCGAGCGACCACGGCATTCACATGCCTAGCATCCGCCGGACTTCAGCGCTCGAGAGTGTCTTTTCTCCGGCCGCTTCCCGCTCGTGCCAGTCGCGCACCGCCTCGTCGAGCTTCATCAACGCTACGATATGAGCGACCGTTCCCATGACACGTTCGTCATCGGACAGATCGGCGTCGCTTTCCTCGATGCGCTCCGCAAGCCAACGCAGTGCGCTCGCTTGCGTTCTCCGATCGTGCGTCATGGTCGGAATTTTAGCAGATCTGCCCGATGCCGCCACGTTCCTGCCCCTCCGGAACGCTAGCCCCTGTTACCCCGTGCCGTCGAGCGACGGATCCGCCACGCGAACACGGTCGCCATTTCCTGCCGGCGCCGCCGGTGAGGGAGCCGACGGCTTCCACAACTCCGCGCGCAGCCCCAAGATGCGGCTCTCCGCGCTGTCGAGCTGCTTGTTCTGCTCCTCCACGTCTTTTTTGCTCGCCGCTTCGTCTTTGAGGCCGCTCTTGCGGGCTTCCTCGGTCGACTTGAGCACCTCGAGCACCTCGCGATGCAGCTCTTCGCCGGCGGTGACGACCCAGGTGTCGAGCTTTTGGGCGAAGTCGTCGACCATTTCGTCGATTTTGGGGCCAACTTTGGCGGCGGCCAGGCGCAGCACTTCGGGGGCTTGTTCGAGCGCCTTTTTGCGGTATTCGCCTTCGAATTTGCCACGCAGCGCCAATGCCAGAATCGGTGCGGCGAGGGCCAAGAGGCCGCCGAGGAGCACGTTGGCGAACATGACGCCGATGCCCACGGTGAAGAGGGCGGCGATGCCCATGTCGTAGCGGAAGGTGTCGACTTGGACGTCGAGCTTCTTCACCTCTCCGGTGCCCAAGGTCTCGGCAATGCGCTTGGCGCTCTCGTGGGCGTCTTCCTTGACCAGCGCGACGGTCTTTTCGGCCAACGCCTCCAGCGCGGTGGCGATTTCCTTGGTCTCGGCCTCGGCCCACCTTTGGAAGGTGTCCGAGAGGAAGGAGGGCAGGTACTGCTTCAGATCTTCGCCCTTGGCGTTGTCGACGATGTTGGGGAGCTGGCGGATCAGATCGTCCACGAAGCGCTCGAGATCTTTGCGCGCCGAGGCCTTGATGCCCGCCACGTCTTCTTTGATCTGCACGCGCCGCTGCTCGATGGTGCCCGCCTGCCCCGCGAGATCTTTGGTCAAGGTCTCGATGCGGCGCGCCAAGTCTTCGCTCTTCATGGCGAGGGCCCGCGCCCGCGCATCGATGCCCTTTTGGAGCAGCCGCACCACGTTCAGCCCTTCGCCGAGCGCGTTGTCGAGCAGGATGCGGCCGCGCTCCTCCGCCAGGAAGCGGGTGAGGTGCGTGATGAGCTCGGGCATGCCGCTCGGGTCTTCGCCCGCTGCGGAGGTGCCCTGTTCGGAGCGCGCCAGCGATTCTTCGGCGCTCACCGGGAAGACCACCGGCTCCTTGATCAACTTGGCCAGCTGCTGCTTCGCATACTCCAGCGCCTCCGCCCGCTCCTCGTGGTTCAAGAGGTCCCACTTGGTGATGACGAAGACGATCTTGTCGCGCGACGCCTTGAGCAGCTTGTCCTCCAGGAAGACGCGCTCGCTCTCTTTCAAGATCTGTCCCGCGTCCAGCAGGAAGAGCACCGCGTCGGCCCGCGGGATGTAGCTGTACGTGATGTCCGCGCGCTGAAGCGAGAGATCGTTCACGCCTGGGGTGTCGACCAAGAGGATGCGCTCCTTGAGCAGCGGGGCCGGATAGCCCACCTCCAGAAAGTCGACTTCATCCGGGCGCGCATCGCCTCCGACCGAGAAGCGACGGACTTGCTCGAAGGGAATGGACTCGCGCCGGCCGTCGGCGAAGACCACGGTGGCCTCGGGCGTTTCGGCGTAGCGGAGGTGGTGGATGGCGGCGGTGGTGGGGGTCACGCCCACGGGGAGGGCCGAGTGGTTCAGCAGCGCGTTCACGAAGGTGGACTTGCCGTGATTGAACTCGCCCACCACCACCAGGTGAAACCGATCCTCCGTCAGCTTGCGCACCAGATCGCGCCCGATGCGCTCTTTGAGGCTCTTGGCTCCCAGGTTCTGCGCCACATGACTCAGCTCTTCGAGGGCGCGGGTGACCGCATTTTGACGCTCTTGGAATTGAACGAGGCTCGCCTCGGGCGATGTCTGATTCGAGGCCAAACCATGAACCGTGGCATCCGCGTCCACCGGGGTCGTCATCAAGCGTCTCCTTTGAGTAGGGCAAGGACGCGGTCGTCGACTTCCTTCATCGAGATGCCGCCCTCACCGAGACTCGCTGCCTTTCGGTAAAGCTCGCTCTCCGCGAATGTTCGCATGGCAAGCACGCGCTTGGGGAGCCAGGGGTGTGTGGCAAACACTTCCATGTAGCGCCCCACGTCGTTCTTTCCTTCCTCGTATTGCTCGAGGAAGGCGTCCAGGTTGAACTCCTCGTAGAGCTTCTTGGAGCCCAGGGCGAGCTTGGTGAGCGCCCGCGCGGCCACCACGTCGCTCTTGCCGCAGAGCATCCCCGCGCGATCGCTCGTGATCTCGGCGCGGCGGGACCAGGCGCGGAGCGCGATGAGGGCCGGCTCCAGCGCCCACCCCACCACCCGCAGCAAGGTGCCGGCCGCATGGGTCAGGTAGTGAAGGGCCGTGAGGTAGACGACGTGCTGGTTGTGAATGTGCCCGCACTCGTGGCCGATGACCGTGAGCAGCTCTTCGTCCGAGTAGTGATCGATGAGCGCCGAGTGCACCATGATGAACGCGTCCTCGTTCGTGCCGTAGGTGGCCGCGTTGAGGACGGGGCTGTTCACGATGTAGACCTCGGGCGCCGGGATGTGCAGCGTCTCCGCGCATCGGTCGACCAGCTTGCGGATGCGCGGGAACTGCTTCTCCGACACCTTGACGGCGTTGCCCAGGAGCTGCCCCTTGCCGACCTGCTTGAACACGCGCACGGTGCTCTGCACCGCGAGCTCCACCGCCTTCATCCGCTCGAAGGCGGCGCGCGTTTGACGATCGGAGATGTAGGCGTATTCATGTCCGGTCGTCTCCGGCCCCCCGCCCGCGCGCTCCGTTCTCTTTTTGTCGACGTAGGCCTGGAAATCGAGCTCGGGTAATTGGGCCATGAGAAGAGGTTAACCTTTCGCGGGGCGAACACAATGCGGGGAGAGCCGGACAGTAGCGAAGGTAGGCGGCGGGAGAGTCGGCGGCGCCGGTTCGCTATTTCAGTTCTTTGATGGCGTCGAGCACGGCTTCGGCGTGACCATCCACCTTTACGTTGGGGAAGACGCGAACGATCTTTCCTTTGCCATCGATGATGAAGGTGCTGCGAATGGTCCCCATCACCTTCTTGCCGTACATGTTTTTTTCGCCGTACGCGCCATAAGCCTTCTGGACGACCAGATCCGGATCGCTCAGCAATGGAAAGCTCAGCCCGTATTTTTCGCGGAAGGATGCGTGGCTCTTCAACGAGTCCTTGGAAACCCCGACCACCGCGGCGCCAGCCTTGGTGAACGCTTTGGACGCGGCGGCGAAGGCTTGTGCCTCGCGCGTGCAGCCAGGGGTGTTATCCTTTGGGTAGAAATACAGAACGAGGATCTGTCCCTTGAAGTCCTTCAGCTCGAAGGACTTGCCGAGATCGCTCTCGAGCTTGAAACTGGGTGCTTTGTCGCCTGCTTCGAGCATGTCTTTCCCGCGCCTTTCATCCGCCTCGCTGTTAGGATAACCGCTCCGTGCAGCTCAATTTCGCCGCCCGCGAGGTCTCCATCAAACTCGTCTACTACGGTCCCGCTCTCAGTGGGAAGACGACGAACCTCCGTGCGCTGCACGGGCTGACCAGCGTCGAGAGCCGCGGGCGGCTCATGACCTTGGAAACGCGCGACGACCGGACCCTCTTCTTCGACATGCTCCCGCTCGTCTTTCATACGTCGGCCGGGCTCCGTCTGCGGGTCAAGGTGTTTACGGTGCCGGGGCAGGTGATTCACGGCTCCACGCGGCGGTTGGTGCTCCAGGGGGCCGATGGCGTGGCGTTCATTGCGGATTCTCAGCTCACCGAAACGGAGAACAACGCGGCTTCATTCCTCGATCTGCGCGCCAACATGAAGGACCTCGGGGTGCGCCTTCGGGAGACACCGCTGGTCATCCAGTTCAACAAGCGCGATCTGGGGAGCATCCGCTCGGACGACGAGCTCGAGGAGCTGGCGCGTCGAGGGCGTGAACCGGTCTTCAAGGCGTCCGCCGTCCAGGGCGATGGGGTGCTCGAGTCGTTCTTTGGGCTCCTCAGTCTGACCTGGTCCAAGCTCGACTCGGAGCATCAGCTGGCGCGCACCCTGGGCATCGACGCGAGCGAGTTTCTCCCGCGCGCGGCCAAGCAGCTTGGATACGCGGGAAATGTGCAGTCGCTCCTGTCGACCTGCGTGGGCGGCTCGCTCGATTTTCCACGCTCGGAGCCGCGCCCATGAGCCTGCCGGGGGACCGTAGCTCGCCGCGCCCGACCTTCAACGCCGAGGACACGCTCGGGTCGGAGATGGAGGACGCCCCGCCCACCTCGCGCGATCCGCTGCTGCCGCTCGGGTCGACCCCCGATGTGAGCTCGGCGGCCGCGGAGCCCGTTCACGTGATCGGGCTCGATACGACCCCGGAGCCGGGTTCCATCACCTTGGCGGGGCAAGCCGGCAAGGCGAGCCCCGTCGGGCAAGTCAGCCCGGTCAGCCAGGTGACGCGCGGCAGCGACAGCGGGGTGCACCTGGAGGAGCTGGTGGCACGCGAGAGCCTCTCGGAGCTTTGCGCCAGCTTTTTTGCGCTGTTCGGCATCCCCGTGCGCGTTTATTCGAGCGAAGGAGCGCTCTTGGCCGACGCTTCACGCGAGCACGAAATTTGTGCCTACATGGGATCGCTGCCGCGCGCTGGCGCGCTCTGTACGGCCACGGTGAGCGCGGCCAAGTCGCACGACCCCGAGCTCGAAGGCGCGGCCGACGTGACGCACGCCTGCTTCACCGGCAATGTCTACCGAATCCTGGGCATCGACTACGACGGCCGGCGCATCGGCCGCCTGATCCTGGGCCCGTACCTGCCCGCGGCCGTGACCGAGGTTCCGCCCTCGCTCCTCCACGCCGATCCGGACATCGTGCCGCTGCGCGCGCGCTCGCTCTTGAACAAGGTGCCGCGCGCGAAGGACGAGGCGGTCACGCGCATGGCGAACCATCTCAAGTGCGCGCTCGATCTGATCCTCTGGAGCGGGCACAAGGCGATGCTCACGAGCCAGATGCACCTCTCGAGCGTGCGTGAGAGCTACCGGGAGCTGGAGGAAAAGACGCGCCGGCTGCAGGAGGCGTACGACCGGTTGCGCGAGCTCGATCGGCTGAAATCGAGCTTCCTCGCCACGGTGAGCCACGAGCTGCGCACGCCGCTCACGAGCATCATCGGCTACAGCGAGATGCTGACCGAGGGCATCGCGGGGGAGCTCGCGGGCGAGCAAAAGGAGTTCGTTCTCACCATTCACGACAAGGGTGAGCAGCTCTTGGCGCTCATTACGAGCTTGCTCGATCTGTCGAAGCTGGAGAGCGGATCGCTCAACATTCAGCTGGTGCCCTCGTCGGTGCGCGGCCTGTTCGATGCGGTGGTCTCCACCTTGTCGCCGTCGGCGCGGCGCAAGTCGATCGAGCTGTCGATCGACGTCGATCCCGAGGTGCGCGAGCTGAAGGCCGACGCGGAGCGCCTTCGCCAAGTGTTCGTGAACCTGGTGGACAATGCGATCAAGTTCACACCGTCGGGCGGGAAGGTGCGGCTGTTTGCGCGCAACCTCGGCGTCGACTCCAGGGATCCCGACGTGACCGGTTTTGCCCTGCTTGCACCGGCCCAAATGCGGGTGGAGCTGCGGGTCACCGACACGGGCATCGGCATCCCGGCCACCGAGCGAGCGCGCGTGTTCGATGCTTTTTACCAGGTCGATTCCTCGTCGACGCGGGAGTACGGGGGCACCGGTTTGGGGCTCTCGATCGTCAAGCGCCTGGTGGATGCGCACGGGGGGACCATCCACATCGAGGACAACGTCCCACAAGGGACGGTGTTCGTAGTTCGGCTTCCGTCGGCCAATGGGTGAGGAGCTGGGCGCGACAAGGGTGAATGTCGGTGTGGCGCATCCGGCCTCCGAATGGCCCCTTCATGCGCCCCCGAATGGCACGAATGTTTCCTTGGAAATAGGGTAGTTAACCCTCCCGAGCTCGAAGGTGAGGGGTGGGCCCGTGCTACATGCACGGGATCCTCGTCTCAGGAGGAAACGGAAACGTGCGCTCTGGCGAATTTGCGACGATCTCAAGACTCAAGGAGCGGTTTCGTGCGGACGATGCGGTGGGGGTTCTCCTCGGCATCGGCGACGACGCCGCGGTGCTCGATCCGTCCTCCATGCGCGGGAACCTGGTGTGGACCATCGACGAACAGGTGGAACGCACGCACTTTCGCCGCGATCTGGCGGGCTGGATCGACATCGGCTGGCGCTCCTTCATGTCCGCCGCCAGCGATCTGGCCGCCATGGGCGCCGAGCCCTGGTGCGCCCTGAGCGCGCTCTCGCTGCCTGCCGACTTCGAGGACGAAGACTTGGACGCGCTCGCGCGAGGCCAGCACGCCGCGGCGCTTCGTTTGGGGACCGCGATCGTGGGGGGCAACTTGACCCGCGGCGAGGTGGTCACCGTCACGACGACGCTCTTGGGAACCGCCGAGCGCCCGGTGCTTCGCGACGCCGCGCGTCCTGGCGACGATATTTGGATCGCCGGGCGGCTCGGGCTGGCGGCGGCGGGGCTATTTGCGCTCGATCGCGGGCTCCACGATGAGCGGCTCGACGGCGTGAAGGAGGCGTGGCTTCGTCCTTGGGCGCGCATCGGTGAGGGGCGCCATGCGGCCAAGTTTGCGCACGCGCTGGTGGATGTGTCCGATGGGCTCGCGCAGGACGTGGGGCATGTGGGCGAGGCCAGCGGCGTCCGGGCGCTCTTCGACGAGAATCTGCTGCGCGATCATGCGCATCGCACGGGGCTCGAGTCCATCGCGGAGCTCTTGGTGCTGGACCCGCTGGAGCTGATGTTGACGGGCGGCGAAGATTACGCGCTGATCGCAGCCAGTGATGTCCCGCTCGAGGGGTTTTGGCGCGCGGGTACCTTCGTGGAAGGGCAGGGGGTTGCGTTGAAGCGAGCGACCGGACGAGAGCGGGAGCTCTTCGAGCTTGGGTACGATCACTTCCGCGCTCGTCTCGAGCCGTAGGGCGTACTCTGGGCGCATGTACGCTCGCTCCTGTGCTTTGGCTGCTGCCGCGGTCCTCGCGGTTTTCGTGACGGGGTGTTCGAAGGATCGGGCGTCTCCGGCTCCGGCGGTGTCGTCGTCGCCGCCGGTGGCGTCATCGGGGCAGGCGTCGGGGCGAAGAACGGATACGTTTGCGACGTCCAAGGGCGAGTTGGGGGTGACGCCGATCCGCCATGGGTCTCTGCTGTTCGAGTATGGGGGAAAGACGATTTACGTCGATCCGTCGATTGATGAAGATGCGGTGGTCGACGCGCGTTTGCGAACGCTGCCGAAGGCGGATTATCTTTTCATGACGGATATTCACCCGGACCATCTCGATCCGCACGCGATATCGTTGGTGAAGAAGGATGGCACGGTGCTGGTCGGTCCGCCGGCCGTGGGGGAGAAGACGTCGCTCTCGGTGACGTTGAAGAACGGTGAGAGCAAGGACTTCGGCGCGTTTTCGGCGGCGGCGGTGCCCATGTACAATCGGACGCGCGGCCCCGGGCCCGGGCAGCTCTTTCACGACAAGGGCCGCGGCAATGGGTACATTTTTACGTTTGGCGATAAGCGCGTGTACGTCTCGGGCGATACGGAGTGCACGCCGGAGATGCGGGCGCTCGCCAACATCGACGTGGCGTTCGTGTGCATGAACCTACCGTATACGATGCCTCCGGCGGAGGCCGCGGAGTGCGTCAAGGCGTTCAAGCCGAAAGTGGTATTTCCGTACCATTACCGCGATTCGAATTTGTCTGAATTCGAGGAGCCGGTTCGCGCGGCCGGGGCGAGCGAAGTTCGTATTCGGTCGTGGTATTGAGGGAACCTCCGAGACGCGCTGCGCCCGATGGCGGATCCCATCATCATTCTGCTCCTCGTCGCCTCCCCCGGCACCGGTGCGTCCGGCGCTGGTGACAACGTCACCTCGGCGATGAGCGCTTCGGCGCGCGATGCGCTGGGGCCCTCTGCGCACGTGCTCGTGGAGAATCGGAGCGATTTGCCTTCCGATGAAGAGGCGCTCGCATTGGCGCAGAAGGCGCACGCGACCGCCGTCGTCGAGCTGCGCTGGGGGGATGCTTCGGGCGCAAAAGGCGGGACGCGCATTCAGATGCACGCGCACGTGCCGGGGCCGGGCGCGGGCCGCGGCGCGTGGGTTGATCGAACGATTACGTTCGCCAATGTGGATGATCCGGCGGAGCGGGGGCGGACGGTGGGGCTCGTCGTGGCGTCGATGATGCCGCTCGCGTGGCGGGTGCGGGGTTTGGCGCCGGCGGATGGGGGCGCATCGGTGCGGGGGCGGCCGGGGGTTGGTGCGGGGTCGGCGTCGAGTGCTGGGTCCGGGTCGAGTGCGAGGTCGGGGTCGAGCGCCGGGTCGGGTGCGGGACTACGGGCTGGGGATGAGGGCGAGGGTGGGGCGGCGGCGAGATTGCGGTGGGCGGTGGATTTTGCGGGGCTTGTGGCGGTGGGGGGACGGGCGCGGCGTGGGGTGGGCATGGGGGTGTGCGTGTGGCGCTGGCGCATGGGGTTGCGCTGGAGGCGGTGGGGGGTGTGCGGTGGGGAACGGTGTCGGACGCGGGGGCGGATTTGCGGGTTGTGGGGGTTGGGGGAGGGGTGGTGGTGCCGCTCGTGCGCGATCCGTCGGGGCCGTGGGAGCGGTGGGGGGTGGCCGTTGCTGGGGATGCGTTGGCGCTGGGGCAATCGGTGCGGCGGGGCGATGCGACGGAGGCGCGGTGGATTCTTGGTGCGCAGGTGAGGGTGGAGGGGGCGTGGTTTTTCAGCGAGCGCGTGGGGGTCGTGGGGGCGGTGGCGGAGGAGATTGGATTTGGTGCGACCCGGGTGTTTGTGGGACCGGAGCGGGTGGCGACGCTCTCACCTTTCCAGACGGTGTTGCGGTTGGGGCTGCAGTTGCGATTTTAGAGGGCGGCGGGACGCGCGCCTGGTGACGAGCGGGTTGCGGTACATCGTTCGAGATGGCGCCCCCTCGATTGCGGCTGGTCCGCGAACAAGAGCCGGCGAGCTCCGCGGAGGATGCGGGGCGAAAGGGCGTGGCGCGGCCGGTGATGCCGCTCGATGACAGCGAGCTCATTGCCGCGGTGCGCGAAGGGGATCCGGGGGCGGCGGCGGCGTTTCATGATCGGGTGCGCGGCCGGATTGACGCGACATTGTACCGGTTGCTCGGCGGGCGCGACGTCGACCACGACGATCTTGCGCAGCTCAGTTTGATCGAGCTCGTTCAAACCATGGACCGATTCCGCGGTGATTGTTCGTTGAACTCGTGGGTCTCCACGGTGACCGCGCACATCGTTTACAAGCACATTCGCCGGCGCAAGACCGAGCGCCGCATCTTCGCGGCGTCGGAAGAATCCGAGAACGAAGCTTTCCGCGGCCCGAGCTCCCGTCGCGTGGTGATGGCGCGCGATCTGGTGGCGCGCGTTCGTCAGCATTTGAGCACCATCGATCCGGACAAAGCATGGACCTTTCTTCTTCACGACGCGTGCGGCTACGACCTGCGCGAAATCGCCAAAATCACCGGGGTCAGCGTGGCTGCCGCACAATCGCGCTTGGTCCGGGCGCGGCGCGATCTGCACGCGCAGATCGCGGCCGATCCCGAGCTGGCCGATCAACTGCAACAAAATGCTTCGAGCCGGCATCATTCGAATTCGCAGCACTCGCCCCCTTCGCAGCAATCGGAGCAAGCGGCGGACCTCCGGCTGCGCGCGGGCGCGGCTGAAACCTCGGGGACAAAGGAGAACCCATGAATCCGCGTCCACTCTATGCACGCCTGGCCGCCGAGGTCCTCGCGGAAGAAGGTCGCGATGAGGACGTGAGCCCCTCGCCGCCCGCGGACGCGGAGCGCGTCCGGGCGATCGCCACCGTGACCTCGGCCCTCGCGGCCCGCAGAGCGCGGCGCCGGCGTGCGCGCACGGCCCTGGTGGTCCTGTCGCTGGCGGCATCGGCGCTCCTCGTGTTCGGCGCGGTGCGCGCTCTCTCTCGGCCGGCCGCGGTGACCGCTTCGTCGGGCGGGATCCGGATCGATCCGATCGCGACGCCGCTGGTGGGCGATGTGCGCGTGCAAACTGGTGCGACCGTGCGATCCATCTCCGAGGGGACGCACCTCTCCGTGGGCGATCATGTGATCGCCGACAGCACCGCGCGTGCGAGCGTGACCTTGGTGACCGGAACGCGCCTGGCGCTGGAGGGCACCTCGGACCTTGCGATGACGCAGGCCGATCCGGCGCTGACGATCTTTACGCTGATGCACGGCGCCGTGCGCGCCGACGTCGCCAAGCTGCATCCGGGGGCGCGCTTTCTCGTTCGTACCACCGATCTCGAGGTGGAGGTGCGCGGCACCTCGTTCCGGGTCGCCGTCGTCCCGCCGGGCGCTGCGTGTAGCGGTGGCAGTACCATGCCGATCACGCGGGTGGAGGTGACCGAAGGGCTGGTGACCGTCCGCAATGGCAAGGAGGAAGTCGCGCTGCACCCGGGGCAATCGTGGCCCGCGGCCTGTCCGCCCGGCGTACCGGCAAGTGCCGCCGTACCGGCGAATGGCGTAGCTCCCGCAAATGGCGCTGCGCCGGCGAATGGCGCAGCGCCGGCAAGTGGCGCAGCGTCGGCAAGTGGCGCAGCGTCGGCAAATGGCGCAGCGTCGGCGAATGGCGTAGCTCCGGCAAACGGCGCCGCCCCGGCGAATGGCGCAGCGTCGGCGAGTATCGCAGCGTCGGCAAGTGTCGCAGCGCCGGCAAATGGCGCAGTGCGCGAGCGCGAAAAGGTCCGAAGTCCTTCGCCGCGCGCGGCCGCACCGGCGAGCTCGGTCGCATCGCCCACGTCGACCGCGCCGCGTGCGCCGGCCACCCCGGAGCCGCAGCGGGCCACCTCCGATTTGGCCGCGCAAAACGACCTTTTCGCCAAGGCGATGCGCGAGAAGCAAGGCGGCAGCGCCAATGTGGCGGTGGCGACGTTGGAGCGGTTCATGGCGACGTATCCGGCCAGCCCCTTGGCGGAGAACGCGCTCGCCGAACGGATGAAAATCCTGGCGACATCGGATCCGGCGCGCGCCCGAACCGCGGCGCGGGATTACCTGGCGCGCTATCCTCGCGGCTTTGCCCGGGGCGATGCGGAGAAGATCCTTGCGGCGGTCCCGTAGGGCGCTCATCGCCGGCGCGCTCGCCTGCGTCCTCGTGTGGGCGTGCACCGGCGATCTGC
This sequence comes from Sorangiineae bacterium MSr11954, assembly GCA_037157815.1. NCBI lineage: Bacteria > Pseudomonadati > Myxococcota > Myxococcia > Myxococcales > Pendulisporaceae > Pendulispora > Pendulispora albinea. Next base: position 8,607,831 of record CP089984.1, on the reverse strand, counting down.
GCTTCGCGGGCGACGCAGGAACACCCTCCGGCGCCGACCGCGATGGCTCGAGCGACGATGGACAACGCCCTCATGACGCGGGCGCCGGCGGCGATGGCGGCGGCATCTTCGACGGTGGGCCCCCGCGATGCACCCTCGACGCGGAGTGCGGCCCGTTCGGCCTGCGTTGCGATCCCATCCTGCGCATCTGCGTGCAGTGCTCCACCGACGCACACTGCAGCGGCGACGCCGGGTGGCCCCGCTGCGATCCGGCTCTTCACCGCTGCGTCGTGTGCCAAACCAACTCCGACTGCCCGCCGACCATGACGTGCGAGCCCACGACCCGCCGCTGCGTCTTCAGCTGCGAGGGCGGCAGCGGATGCATCGACGGCCGCCGCTGCGACTCCTCCCGCGGCATGTGCATCTCGTGCACGCTCAAGAGCGAATGCTCCCTGCTCTCCTGCGAAACCGCCACAGGCTCGTGCACCGAGTGCGCCGGCGACAACGACTGCCCCTCCGCACGCCCCCACTGCGACCGCACCCGCGGCCTCTGCGCGCAATGCGTCACCCAACACGACTGCCCCCAAAGCTCCGTCTGCGACTACCGCTCGAACACCTGCGTCGTCGTCCCGTAACGTGTCTGGCGAATCGCCCGCGTACTCTTTCGGCTCAGACGAGTGGATGTCGTCGCGCCACGTTCAACGTTGATTCTTCCGGTTGAACGATGGGCATGCGACGCTCACCGCGTGAGCCGTGACCTACTCGAGGAGCTGTCCGAGCGGGCTGCACCCGTTTCGAAGGCAAGCAACGCAGACATCCTCGTCTATGCAGGAAAACTCTCTCGTGAACACGACGATGAGGTCATCGATCTCGTGCTGCAGCGCCGTCGGCGTGAGAACGTCGTTTTCTTCGTGACCACGTATGGCGGCGATCCAGACGCTGCGTATCGCATCGCTCGTACCCTGCGTCGTGCATACAAGCGCGTTATTGCCGTGGTGGCGGGCTTCTGTAAGAGTGCGGGGACGCTTCTCGTGCTAGGTGCAGACGAGTTGGTCATGTTCGATCACGCCGAGCTTGGCCCCCTCGATGTCCAGCTGTGGAAGGAAGATTCTCTTGGCGAGCGGAGCTCCGGATTGACTCCAACGCAGGCATTCCTCTCGCTCGATGCCCAGGTGCACCAAGCTCTCCAGTCCACCTTCTTGATGCTGAGGCTCGATTTGAGACTCTCGACCAAGACGGCGGGCGAACTCGCCACGCGCACGGTTGCGGGATTGTATGGTGGAATTTACGCGCAGTTTGACCCGCTCCGGCTTGGGGAAATTCAACGGGCGCAAGCCGTAGCCCTGCATTACGGGCGACGGCTGGTGGAGCAGCGACATCGCGACCCACGGAGCGATTCAGCGACTCGTGTCGGGCTATCCCTCGCATGAGTTCGTGATCGATCGGGAAGACGCCGCTACTTTGTTCCGTAGCGTGCGCGAGCCCACCATCGCCGAGCGAGCATTGGAAGATTTGTTGCGTGACGTAGCCCGAAAGCCGTTCGACGAATTGCCGAAGCCAGTTATCTTGTACCTCGATAGGGAGGTGGGCTCTGATGACCAACGAGAAGAAATTGCCGAGCGTTCCTCCCGTTCCGTCGATGCTGCAAGCGGCTCGTCAGCTTCGGCGTGAACAAGCGGATGACGCGCGAGCGCTCGTTAAATTGGCTCGGGAAAGCTCCGCGGTCGAGCGCGTACCCGATTCCATTCCGCTCATTCGTGGCAATCGGCTGGCCAATTAGAGCGCTCGCTCATGGTCGGGGCACGAGAAAGTCGTGACACCCGAGGAGCGCCAGCTCGTTGCGAGAAGCCGGCGCACCCTGTTCGTGATCGACTCTACCGCTAGAACCCCGAACAAATCGGCGGAAGCACCGCCTTGCCCTTGAGCAACTGCCGCAACCCTTCCAACTCGGGCGCCTGCGCACCCTTGGAGGGGCCGACCTGCGCCGCGACCGCATCACACTGGGCCGCGAAGGCGAGCAGCTCGGGCGAATTGCCCATGGCCTTCGCCTGGGCACGCATGGCGTTGCAGCACTGCTTGACGCGCGCTTGGCTCGTGGTCATGCCGCTGCCCGGCTTCTTGGGCGGGCCGGAGTCCACGCCGGCGTCGAAGCCTGCGTCGGCCTGATCGAGGGGGACGAGCTCGGCGGGGGGCGCCGTGGTGGCAGGGGCGGGGGGGGTTGGCGGGGCGGCATCGACTTCCACGACCGCCTCTTTCTTCTTCGGGCAGCCGAGGACGAGTGCGGACACGCCGAGCATGAACGACAGCGCTAAGAGGGAGCGGGAGGAGCGGAACGTGGAGCGAGTCATTCGAGGGAGCCTCCTTTGGCCGAGGACCCTACATGGTTCGACGCATTCCGTCGAGCTTACGGGATCCGACGCTGCTCGCCCTGTTCGCGATGCTCCGCTTGCGCTGCTAGATCCTGCGACGCCAAATGCAGCCGCACCCCCGATGACGCGAGGTCGGACGTGGTCGTCTCCTCGTCGGGAACTTGACCGCCGTAGTCGATCACCACGGGGTCGTTCTGAAACGAGAGCTGCCACTCGTCCCACTCCATGATGATCGGCTTCAACGGCGCGTTCGTGATCCGCACCGCCTCGGCGCGGGCCTCGCCTGCGGCGATTGCGTCGGCTCGTGGAGCTTGCGGAACCTGCGCTGCAACTTGCTCCGAAACTGGCCTCGACACGCGACGAGGTAACGGTGGAGGGCGATCCGACGAGTCGTTCGTGTCGCCATCATGCGTGCGCCGGGGCGCAGCGACGCTTTCGTCCGCTGCGCTCACCGTTCCGGCTTCGAAGAAAAGTTTCAAGCAAGACTTCCTGGAAAGAGAGAGGGTGCGCTAGCTGCACCCCATACTGTTGCCGCAGTTGAGGCATTTGTAGCATGCACCGTTTCGAACGGTAATATGTCCGCACACGTCGCAAACCGGTGCGTCACCCATCATCGCGTCAAGATGCGCCGAGAGGCTCGATCCCGCCTGTGCGCCGTCTCCGCTCACAGAAACAAGGCTCGCGGAACCGGGCTGTTCCAACGTCCCGCCGCTATTCGGGATTGCTGCACTGCGTGCAGTCGCTTCTTTCGTAGGTGCGATGCTCGCATTGGCGTGGGTGGGAACGGTGTTACGCACGTCGGCGGCGGCCAAGGTCGGATTTCCTTCCTCGGGTTTGACGTGCGCCAAGTCGTAACGTTGCTTGTATTCGACACCAAGGACGCGGAATAGGTAGTCCACGATCGAGGTCGCCAGCTTGACGTTCGGGTGTCCTTCGACGACGCCCTGCGGCTCGAAGCGGGTGAACGTGAACTGGTCGATATAGGTCTCCAGCGGCACACCGTACTGGAGGCCGACCGAGACGCTCATGGCGAAGCAGTTCATGAGTGAGCGGAAGGCCGCGCCCTCCTTGTGCATATCGATGAAGATCTCACCCAAGCGCCCATCTTCGTATTCGCCGGTTCGGAGGAAGATCTTGTGTCCGCCAACCCGTGCTTCTTGTGTGAAGCCTCGGCGCTTCTTCGGCAAGCGAATCCGCACACCATATTCGCGCGTGCCCTTGGGGGTCAGGGCAAGCGTCAGTTGCGGCCCTTGGTCTGCGGTGGACGGCAAAGGATCCAGGCGCTCGATGCCCGTGGCGGGCACATTCGATGTGCTCTTGGCATCTGCCTTGGACTCCACCTTGTCGGACTTCGACTCGCCGGAGCTGGAGAGCGGCTGCGACGCTTTGCATCCATCGCGGTAGAGCGCGACGGCCTTGAGCCCCAGACGCCAGCCTTCTTCGTACAGCTTGGCGACGTCGTCGATCGTCGCATCGTTGGGCAGGTTCACCGTCTTCGAGATGGCGCCGCTCAAGAACGGCTGGGTGGCGGCCATCATCTTGACGTGGCTCATTGGGGCGAGGTAGCGCTGCCCCGTCTTGCCGCAGCGGTTGGCGCAGTCGAACACCGCGTAGTGTGCGGCCTTGAGGTGGGGCGCGCCCTCGATGGTCATCCGCCCGATGATCACATCGCCCGCCTCTGCAATCTCCGCCTTGCCGAAGCCGAGCTTCTCGAGCAGCGATCCCTTGGTCCCGCCGGACAGGCGCGTGTGCGCGGCCTCGCCGAGGACCCACGGCGCAAAGGCCGAGTCGAGATCGAACACGCCCGGGAGCGCCGTCTCCACCTTGGTGAGGTCTTCGTCGGTGAAGCCCTTCTCCTTCAAGGTGCGCCGGTTGATGTGGGGCGCCGCCAAGAGCGTGTTCGTTCCGCTCACGTAGGCGACGATCTCCTGCACCTCCGCGGGCGCATAACCGAGCCGCGCCAGCGCTGCAGGCACGGACTGGTTGACGATCTTGAAGTAACCGCCGCCCGCCAGCTTCTTGAACTTCACCAGCGCGAAGTCCGGCTCGATCCCCGTGGTGTCGCAGTCCATCAAGAGGCCGATGGTCCCCGTGGGTGCCAGCACGGTCGACTGAGCGTTGCGGTAGCCGTACATCTCGCCGAGGCGCACGGCCTCATCCCAATCTTCGCACGCGGCGCGATAAAGCGAGCCGGTGTGCGCGCCTGTCTGCGAGCCCGACTCGCCGTTCTTGCCCGATTGCTCACCGGGGAGCCAGCAGTCGTCGCGCGAGATGGAGTACGCGGCGTCGCGATGCATGTTCATCACGCGCAGCATCGGCTCGCGGTTCTTGGCGAAGCCCACGAACGCGCCCTTGCTCTTGGCCATCTCCGCGCTCGCCTTGTACGCATGGCCGCACATGATGGCGGTGAGCGCCGCGGCGATCGCGCGCCCTTGGTCGCTGTCGTACGGGACGCCGAGCTGCATGAGCAACGAGCCGAGGTTGGCGTAGCCGAGGCCGAGCGGGCGATAGTCGTGGCTGTTCTGCGCGATGCGCTTGGTGGGGTAGCTCGACAGGTCGACCAGGATCTCCTGCGCGACGAAGAAGATGCGGCAGGCGTGGCGGTAGCCTTCGATGTCGAAGCTGCCGTCCTCGCGCAGGAACTTGATGAGGTTCACCGAGGCGAGGTTGCACGCCGAGTCGTCGAGGAACATGTACTCGGAGCACGGGTTGCTCGCGTTGATGCGGGAGGTGTTCGAGCAGGTGTGCCAGCGGTTGATGGTCGAGTCGTACTGCATGCCGGGATCGGCGCAGCCCCACGCCGCCTCGGCGATCTTGCGCCAGAGATCCTTGGCCTCGAACGTCTCGCACACGTTGCCCGTGAGGCGCATGCGCGTGTGCCATTTGCCGCCCGCGAGCACCGCCTTCATGAACTCGTCGGTCACGCGCACCGAGTTGTTCGAGTTCTGACCGCTGATGGTGTGGTACGCGTCGCCGTTGAAGTCGCTCGAGTAGCCGGCGCGGATGAGGGCGTGCGCCTTCTTCTCCTCGCGCATCTTCCACTCGATGAAGTCGACGATCTCGGGGTGGTCGACATCTAAGCAGACCATCTTGGCCGCGCGGCGCGTGGTGCCGCCGCTCTTGGTGGCGCCGGCCGCGCGATCGAACACCTCGAGGAAGCTCATGAGCCCACTGGAGGTGCCGCCGCCGGAGAGCTTCTCCTGCTTGCCGCGGATGGCGCTGAAGTTGGTGCCCGTCCCCGAGCCGTACTTGAAGAGGCGGGCCTCGGACTTCACGAGCTCGTAGATGCCCATGAGATCGTCCTGCACGGACTGGATGAAGCACGCGGAGCATTGCGGCCGGCCGTAGGCGTTCGCGGTCTCCACGACCTCGGTGGTGGAGGTGCCGTCGGCGGCGAGCTCGGACTCCTCCGCCTCGGGGTTCCAGGCCCAGTTTCCGCCGGATCCCTCGATGCCGTACTGATGGTACAAGCCGCAGTTGAACCACACGGGCGAGTTGAAGGCGCCGTACTGGTTCACCAGCAGGTACGAGAGCTCCGCCTCGAAGGTGTCCGCCGCTTCGGTGCTGGCGAAGTAGCCGCCGAATGCTTCGGCGGTGGTGCGGATCGTGTGCGCGATGCGGTAGACGACTTGGCGGACGCTCCGCTCACCCTCACCGAGCCCCACGCCATTCGTCTTCGACGGCGACGAGCCGCTCTGCAGGCCGGCCTTTCGGAAGTACTTGGAGATGACGATGTCCGTGGCAAGCTGGCTCCAGCCCGCGGGGACCTCGGCACCTTCCATCTTGAAGACCACCGATCCATCGGGGTTCGAGATGGTGCTCGAGCGGCGCTCGTACGTGACTTGGTCGAGGGGATCGATGCCGGCCTTCGTGTAGAAGCGCTGCACGGGGACCTCGTCTTGGGTCCGCGCGTGAGCCGGAACAGTGGCAGCGGTCTTCGGCGTGATGGCTTGGGAGGAACTGGCGATCGCCTTCGGCGTAGCCGGCGCTTTCTTCGTCTGCTTGCTCGTCATCGTATGGTTGCGCCCGTTCGAAACTTTGCCGAAGTCCGATTCTGCCATGACCGCCTCCTGTTGCTGGCAATGGGATGGGAAGGGACACGAACGGGGCCGTTCGAGGGAAAGCGACTCCTGAACAGAGTCTCAACGTAATGCTGAACGTTCCCCTGAACAGCCCCCGCGTCACGATTCGTCTGTTCTTCGCCGCACCGCATGTGCTTGCCGGGTGCAGTCCGTCTGGCCTGGTGTGCTCGCGTCCGGAAAGTCCTTCTAACCACAAAGGCTTGTGGCCGTCCAGCGATTCGGACACCGCCCTTAGTGGCTGTCCTGACGGAGGGGGATCACTGCACATGTAAGTGCACGAGATCCTTCAACGATGTGCAGGGGTGAACACAGGTTCTATACAGCCACTGCCCAGTTTGTGCGCGCCTTGTTCAGGTGTTGTCCACAAGTTGAGCACCGCTCGACGCGCGGTGGAGGTCTCGAAAGAGAGAGGCAACCGCAAGGGCGCAAGGGTCGCTAGGGGCCAGAGCCAGAGATGGATAGAGAGGGGAGGCTGCTGCGACGGCGGGGGAGGTCTCGAAAAGAGAGAGGCAACCGCAAGGGCGCAAGGGTCGCTAGGGGCCAGAGCCAGAGATGGATAGAGAGGGGAGGCTGCTACGACGGCGGGGGGAGGTCTCGAAAGAGAGAGGCAACCGCAAGGGCGCAAGGGTCGCTAGGGGCCAGAGCCAGAGATGGATAGAGAGGGGAGGCTGCTACGACGGCGGGGGGAGGTCTCGAAAAGAGAGAGGCAACCGCAAGGGCGCAAGGGTCGCTAGGGGCCGGAGCCAGAGATGGATAGAGAGGGGAGGCTGCTACGACGGCGGGGGGAGGTCTCGAAAAGAGAGAGGCAACCGCAAGGGCGCAAGGGTCGCTAGGGGCCGGAGCCAGAGATGGATAGAGAGAGGAGGCTGCTACGGGCCCCGAGCTGAAAAACAAAAACAACGAGCCCCCAGAGGCATTCCACCCTTTGCGCTCCTAGCGCCCTGGCGGTTTTCTCTTCTCTGGGCCCGTCAGAGCATTCCACCCTTTGCGCCCCTAGCGCCCTGGCGGTTTTCTTCTCCGGCCCGTCAGAGGCATTCCACCCTTTGCGCCCCTAGCGCCCTGGCGGTTTTCTCTTCTCCGGCCCGTCAGAGCATTCCACCCTTTTGCGCCCCTAGCGCCCTGGCGGTTTTCTCTTTCTCCGGCACGTCAGAGGCAAGCCACCCCTTCGGCGCCCCTAGCGCCCTGGCGGTTTCTTTTCTCGGCAAACGTCGGGCAAGCGCCGAAATGCGGCGTCTATGCTGGGTCCAGATCGATGTCGCAGTTGAGCGCGCCGCCCAGTTCGTCGAGGTTGTGGCGCAGTGCCTTGACGGAGACGTGGTTGGGGACGAGCATCACCAAGGTCATCGTGAAGACGGGCGTGCCCATGAAGGGCGCCGACTCGAGACGGGTTTCGAGCTCTTCGATGTTCACGCCTTGTTCGTGCAAGTAGCGGGTCAGCTTGTGCACGATGCCGGGTTGGTCCATCGAGTAGCTTCGCAGGCGGAAGGGCACGCCGCCGCGGGGCGGGGCTTTTTCGGCGCTCGAAAATTCGATGGCGAGGCCCATCTCGCGCGCGGCGCCTTCGAGCACGCGGCGCGTGTTGTCGAGGGTTTGACGATCGCCGAGGACGAGGGCCACCAGGGCGAAGCGACCGCGCAAGTTGATCATGCGCGCGTCCGCGAGGTTGGCACCGGCTCGGTGCACGTGGCCCGAAAACTCCGAGGTGATTCCGGGTCGATCGGGGCCGACGGCGGTGATGACGAGTTCTTCGGACATGGGTGGCTCCTGGCGTTTCGGATTCTTCCGGCGCCATCTTAGAAGAGTCGCGCCGTCGTGTCGTTAGAAGAGACGCGCCGCCGTGTCGTCCGTGAAGAGCCATGCGCTGCGCGGGATCGATAAGTGGCCGCCCTCGATGGTGAGGCGATTCATCGAGGCGAGGCGATCGGCGGCGCGCCTTCGGTCGCGTGGCCAAGCTTCGACGTCGAGGTCCCGTGCGCTCGCCTCCAGATCGACGCCCTCTTCGGTGCGAAGGCCCAGCATGATCTTCTCGCGCAAGAGCGCCTCGGGATCGACGCGCTCCGAGAACATCGATAAGCCGTCGCCCTCGCCCGTGCGATCGCTCCGCATGGTCGAGGTGCCCTCGATGTACCGCTTTGGATCGATCGCGTTGCGGTACCGGACGCGGCTCGGCTCCGCGGCATCGGGGCGAATGCAGCCGAAGGCAGCGCAGCCGAGCCCGATGTACTCCTCCCCGCGCCAGTAGCCGAGGTTATGGCGCGATTCTTCGCCCGCCTGCGCGTAGTTGGATATTTCATAATGACGGAATCCGCGGCTCGAGAGCGCCTCGTCGATGGCGAGAAAGGCGTCGGCCGTGCGGCCGTCGTCGGCCAGAGGGAGCCTTCCGCGGCGGGCGAGCTCCCCGAACTGCGTGCCCGGCTCGATGGTCAGCTGGTAACACGACAGATGCGTGAGGCCGAGGTCGGCGAGGGCCAGCGCTTGGTCGCGGGCGTCCTCGGCTGACTGATCCGGAAGGCCGAAGATGATGTCGGTCGAGATGCGTGGCACGCCCGCCGCCAGCGCGTCGTGGATGGCGGCAAGCGCGCCCGCGGAATCGTGCAGGCGCCCGAGAAAGCGCAGCTGCTCCGCGCGCAGCGACTGCGTACCGATGGAAAGGCGGCCCACGCCCGCGTCCATCAGCGCGGCGGCGCGTTCGCGGTCCAAGGAGGTGGGGTTGCATTCCACCGTGATCTCGAGATCGGGCGCGCACGAAAAATGTTCACGGATGGCACGCAGCACCCGACCGAGCTCGCGAGGCTCCCAGAGGCTCGGCGTTCCGCCACCGAAGAAAATGCTTCCCACGAACCGATCGCCGATGGCCTCCCGGCGCGCATCGAGCTCGCGAAGAACGGCATCGGCATAGCCGGAGTGGTCGATCGCGGTGCGCTCTTTCGCGTAGCTTACAAAGTCACAATAGGGGCACTTCGCCAGGCACCACGGAAAATGCACGTACACGCCGGTCTGGTTATGTTTCATCGGGACCCGCCAGTATCGCATGGGCGCAGGCCCTCACGAACGATTCGGGCAGTCGCCCGTCCAACGTGGGGAGAGAGCAAACAGGAGCAAAAGAGAAAGTGGCCAAAAAGGTGCGGTCGCGAACACATTGGCAGTCTTTGGCAGAGTCTCCAATTGCCGGGGAAAAGACCCAATGTTACGTTTCGGTTTCAGCCGCCTATCACCGTCAGCCCGCATCGAGCGCCAGCACGAAGGTCAACGCGCGGACCCGGCATAGAGGCTAACCCATGCTCCAAGTCGATGACCTAATCCAGCGCGTTCGAGGGTATCAGCCTCTCGCTGATGCCGATCTCATCAAACGAGCTTACGATTTCAGCTACCGTGCCCACTCGGGCCAGGTTCGCAAGTCGGGCGATCCCTACTTCGTCCACCCCGCGGGGGTGGCCGGCATCATCACCGAGCTCCGCTTGGATACGGCGAGCGTGTGTGCCGGGCTCTTGCACGATGTGGTGGAGGATACGCTCGCCTCCACCAAGGATCTCGAGCGCGAATTCGGCCACGAGATCGCCAACCTGGTGGATGGGGTCACCAAGCTCTCGAAGATCAACTTCACGTCGAAAGAAGACCGCCAGGCGGAGAATTTCCGCAAGATGGTGGTCGCCATGGCGCGCGACATCCGCGTGCTCCTGGTGAAGCTCTGCGACCGCGTGGACAACATGCGGACCCTCGAGTTCATGAAGCCGGATGCGCAGGAGCGCATCGCGCGCGAGACGCTCGACATCTATGCGCCGCTGGCCAACCGCCTCGGCATGCAGAGCTTCAAGAGCGAGCTGGAAGATTTGTCCTTCAAGCACCTGGAGCCGGAGACGTACGCCGAGCTTTCCAGCGCCATCAGCCGCACCAAACGCGAGCGGGACAAGTACATCTCCGACGTCAGCAAGACCTTGCTGGCGCGCCTCGCGGAGCAGGGCTTCGCGTGCGACGTGAGCGGCCGCGCCAAGCACCTGTACTCCATCTGGCGCAAGATGAAGTCGCAGGACTGTACGATCGATCAGATCCACGATCTGATCGCGTTCCGCGTCTTGGTCGAGTCGGTGAGCGACTGCTACGCCGCGCTCGGCGTCGTGCACTCGAAGTGGACCCCGGTGCCGGGCCGCTTCAAGGACTACGTCGCGCTCCCCAAGCCGAACATGTACCAGTCGCTCCACACGACCGTGATCGGTCCATCGCGCGAGCGCCTCGAGATCCAGATCCGCACGCACGAGATGCACCGGGTGGCCGAGCGCGGCATCGCGGCGCACTGGCGCTACAAGGAGCGAAACGGCGGCGGGGTGCCCGATCAAGACGCGCAGCGTTTCGGTTGGCTGCGCCAGCTGATGGAGTGGCAGAAGGAGCTCAAGGATCCGGCCGAGTTTCTCGAGGGGGTCAAGGTCGACCTGTTCGAGGGCGAGGTCTATGTCTTCACCCCCAAGGGTGACGTGCGGGTGTTTCCGCGCGGCGCCACGCCCATCGACTTCGCGTTCGCCATCCACTCGCAGCTGGGCGAGCACATCACGGGCAGCCGCATCAACGGCAAGATGGAGCCGCTGCGCTACAAGCTTCGCAACGGCGACGTGGTGGAGATCATCACCAACCCGAACCAACACCCGTCGAAGGACTGGCTGGAGCTCGCAGGCACCACGCGCGCCCGCGCCAAAATCCGCAACTACTTGCGGGCCGAGGAGCGCGAAAAGTCGCTTCGTCTCGGGCGCGAGCTGCTCGAGCGCGATCTGCGCAAGTCGGGGGTGAGCCTCAACCGCCTCCTGAAGAACGACCACGAGCTGGGCAAGCTGTTCGAGTCCCTCAAGGTGCAGAACCAAGAGGAGCTCTTCATCAGCATCGGCTATGGAAAGCTCAAACCAGGCGACGTGGTGGCGGTGGTCTCGCCGCCCGAAGAAGACGGCCGCGAGAGCATCCCCCCCGCCGATTTGCGCGAGGGCCGCATCGAGGGCCTGGTCCGCAAGGTCATCAAGCGCGACGAGGACGGGATCCGCCTCAATGGAATCGACGACGTCCTCGTCCGCTACGCCCGCTGCTGCAATCCGCTCCCGGGCGACGACATCCTCGGCTTCATCACGCGCGGTCGCGGCATCACCATCCACCGCCGCGGCTGTCCCAAGGCCTTCGACACGGATCCTGCACGCCGGGTCGAAATCTCGTGGGATGCGAAGGCGAAAATCAACCGCAACGTCCAGCTGCGGGTCACCACCGCAAATCGGCCTGGCATTTTAGCCACGGTCGGTCACACGTTCAGTGCGCAAGGCATCAACATCAGCGAAGCGAACTGCCGCGCCGGGGATGACGGCCGGGCCGTCAACGTATTTACGTTCATTTGCAGTGATATGAACCAGCTCAAGAATGTGATGAAGGCCCTTCACAAGGTGGAAGGGGTCGTCGCGGTCGAGCGCGCGTAAAGCGCGGGGGAGCGTCGGGTATTGCGTGTACGTCCTGAGCTGTCGCGCTGAAACTATAGACCGCAGGCGCAAAGGTCGCGGTAAACTGCATCCGTGCAGCACGTGAAAAAAGAAATGCGGGGGCCACTCGATGCGGACGCAGACGCCACGCGACCCATACTCGTCGTCGACGACGACGAGGACTTGCTCGAGGTCTTGGTCGACCTGCTGGCTGCGGCCGGATACACGGTGGGTTGGGCTCGAAACGGACAAGACGCGTTGTCCGAGATCGAGAAAGGCGGCCTTCCGAGCGTCATCTTTCTCGACATGCACATGCCCGTCATGACGGGCGCGGAGTTTCTCGAGCGGCGGATGCGCGATCGCGAGCTGCGCAAGGTGCCCGTGGTGGTCATGTCGGCCCACGCGGTGACCTTCTCGCGCTCGGCCTTTGGCGTGGTCGATGTCATCGTGAAGCCCTTCAGCTTCGACGACCTGCTTCGCGCCGCCAAAAGGCACACCGGTTCTGCTATCACCCACTGACGATGTCTTTGCATGTGCGTGTGATCGGTGGCGGTCTGGCAGGATGTGAGGCGGCCTTTCAGCTCGCCGAGCGCGGCATCCACGTCACATTGATCGAGCAGAAGCCCGAGCGCCGGACGCCGGCGCAAACGACGGACTGGCTCTGCGAGTTGGTGTGCTCCAACTCGATGCGTTCGAACGCGTGGGTCAACGCCGTGGGCCTCTTGAAAGAGGAGCTGCGCCGCTGCGGCTCGCTGATCCTGCGGTGCGCCGAGGAGTCGCGTGTTCCGGCGGGCGGCGCGCTGGCCGTGGATCGGGAGCGCTTCGCCGAGGCGGTGTCGTCGCGGATCCGGTCGCATTCGCATATCCAGGTGGAGCATCGGGTGGTGATGCACCTGCCCGAGGCGTCGGCGGCCGAGCCCGTGATCGTGGCCACCGGGCCTTTGACGGGCGACGAGCTCGCCGCCGATCTGGCGTCGAAGATCGGCGCCTCGCAGCTCGCCTACTACGATGCGATCGCGCCCATCGTGAGCCAGGATTCCATCGACGAGTCCAGGGTGTTTCGGCAGTCGCGCTGGGGCAAGGGCGGCGAGGACGACGCGCCCGACAAGGGCGAAGTGCTCCGCGATCGCGCCGCGCTGGGCGACGAGGCGTACATCAACTGCCCGATGGACGAAGCCGAGTACAAAGCCTTCGTGGCCGCCATCTGCGAGGCCGAAAAGGTGGCGCCGCGGTCGTTCGAGGACATTCGCTACTTCGAGGGCTGTCTGCCCATCGAGGTGATGGCGGGGCGCGGTGAGCTGACCTTGGCATACGGGCCGATGAAGCCCGTGGGCTTGACCGATCCGCGCACGGGCAAGCAGCCGTTCGCGGTGGTGCAGCTGCGCAAGGAGGACGCGGGGGGCACGGCGTACAACTTGGTCGGCTTCCAGACGCGCATGACGTACGGCGAGCAGGCGCGCATCTTCCGGATGATCCCCGGGCTGGAGGAGTGCGAGATCCTTCGCTACGGCAGCGTGCATCGAAACACCTTCGTGAACGCGCCCGATCTGCTCGACGAGCGGATGCAGCTGCGGGCGCTGCCCAACGTGTTTCTGGCGGGGCAGATCACGGGGGTCGAGGGCTATGTGGAGAGCGCGGCCGGCGGCTATATTTGTGCCGTCTTGCTGGCGCAGGTGCTCTCGGGCAACGCGTTGGTGCCGCCGCCGGAGACCACGGCGCTGGGCGGGATCCGAACGCATTTGATGCGCAAGCAGCCGAGCTACCAGCCGTCGAACATCACCTGGGCGTGCATGCCCCCGCTGGAGGCCACGCGCCGCTTGAAGAAGCGCGATCGCTACGCGGCCATGTCGGAGCGCGCGCTCGTGGACTTGGGGCGCTGGCTGGACACCGCGCCGCTTGCGAGGCCGCCGGCGTAGCGCAACACTTGCGGGATGGCGCGCTCGCCGATCTCGGCCGGGGTTCTGCTCGCTCTGGCGGCGGCGCTGGCGTTTGGGAGCACCACGCCGTTCGTGCATCGCTTCGGGGCAGGGGTGGGGCCGTTTGCAACGGCGTGCCTGCTGTACGCGGGCGCGGCGTTGGTGGCGGTGTTCTGGCGCGGGCGCGCGGATGCGGAGGCGCGGGTGCGGCGGGAGCATCTGCCGCGCATCGTGCTGGTGGCGATGTTTGGTGCCGTGGTGGCGCCGGCGGCGCTCGCGTGGGGCTTGCAGCACGCGGACGCGGCCAGCGCGTCGTTGCTGCTCAATTTCGAGGCGGCGGCGACCGTGCTCTTGGCGCGGTGGTTCTTTGGGGAGTCGCTCGGCGGGCGCGTGTGGGGGGCGGTGCTGGCGATGGTGGCCGGTGGGGGCTTGCTGGTGGTGGCGAGCGCCGGCGGTGCGCTGGGCGCGAGGTGGGGGCTCTTGGCCGTGCTGCTGGCGACGTTGGCGTGGGCGGCGGACAACACGCTCACGCGGCCGCTGTCGGATTTGGATCCGATGGGGCTCATCGCGCGCAAGGCGGCGTTTGGTGCGGTGTTTACCGGGGTTCTGGCAATGGCGTTCGGCGAGGTGCTGCCCTCGGCGCGCGGCGCGGCGGGGCTCTTGGCGTGCGGCGCGAGCGGGTACGGGGTGAGCCTTCGTTTGTACTTGCTCGCGCAGCGGCGGCTGGGGGCGGCGCGCACGGGGTCGGTGTTTGCCGTGGCGCCCTTCGTGGGGGCGGGGCTTGCCTGGGCGTTGGAGGGCGCGCCCAATGGGGCGGACGGGCGCGCGGGCGCGCTGACGGTGCTCGCAGGGGGGCTGTTCGCGCTCGCGGTGTATCTGCACCTCTCCGAGGCGCATAGCCACGAGCATACGCATGCCGCGATGGTGCATGAGCATGCGCATCGGCACGACGATGGGCATCACGACCACGTGCACGATCCGCCGGTCACCGGAGCGCATAGCCATGTGCACGCGCACACGGACGTGACGCACACGCACGAGCATGCGCCGGATGTGCATCACGGGCATCTGCACTCGTAGGTGGTGCGGGCTCCGGGCTGGGGATCCGAGCCGTGGGCTGGGGATACGGGCCGTGGGCCGGGGATTCGGATCGGGGTTAGCGCGGGCGTCGGGTCGGTGGCTCTTCGTAGAGCGCGGAGTGCAGACCGCACTCCGTCTTCGCTTGCCCCGCCCAGCGCCCCGCGCGTTCGTCCTCGCCCTCGCGGACGGGGCGCGTGCAGGGCCAGCACCCGATCGAAAGATAGCGCCGGGCGCGCAGCGGATGTTCTTCGATGCCGTGGCGTTCCAGGTAGGCGCCGACTTCGGGGGCGGTCATGGTGGCGATGGGGTGCACCTTGACGTGGCCCTCGGCGGTGGGGAGCAAGATGGGTACGTCGGCGCGGGTGGCGCTTTGGTCGCGGCGCAGACCAGAGACCCACCCGCGGGCCTCGCGCAGGATGGGCGCGAGCGGCTCGATCTTGTTCACGCCGCAGCAAAAGTCGGGGTTCTTCGCCTGGATGTCGGCGCCGTGCTCGATCAGAAAGTCGTCGCGCGGGATCTTCGAGCGAACGACCTGCACGTTCAGCCCCAGGCGCTCCACCAAGCGATCCTTGTAGGCGATGGTCTCGTCGAAGAGAAAACCCGTGTCGATGAAGACGACCGGCAAATGCGGCGCGACTTGGCTCCAGAGGTGGAGCAGCACCCCGCTGCCCGCGCCGAACGACGAGGTGAAGAGCAGCCGCTCCCCCCATCGTTCGACGGCCCAGGCCAGACGCTCCGCATAGCTCGCGGCCTCGAGCCGCGCGTTCGCCTCGACGAGCTCCTGGCTCGTCATCGTCATCGATTGGCTCGCGCGCGACTCTGGCACGTTCATGCTGCGCACTCGCCCTCTTTCAAATCGACCACGAACCCTCGCTCCTCGCCGATGTCCGCTTCTTCGTGCTCGCCGGCGGCGGGCGGCCCCGCGAGGCTCGCCAGGGCGGCCGTGACGCGCTTGGGATCGACGCGCTGGAAGAACTGGCGCGGGCGCTCGCCCTCTTTGCGATCGGTTTCGTAGAGCTTCATCAACAGGACCACCGCCTCCGGCACCCTGCGGGCGATGATCTTGACCACCTGCCGGCCGAAGCGCGCGCCGTTTTCGTCGACGCCGCCGCCCAGGTGCAGCTGATAAACCGGCACCGTCACATTGCCGAAGGACTTGGCGCCGCCGTGGAAGCCGAGATCGGCCACGTGGTGCTGTCCGCAGCTGTTGGGGCAGCCGCTGATCTTGATGCTGGTGTCGACCGACGCGGCCAGCTCGCGCGCGTCGTCTTCTTCGAGCCGCGCGGTGATGGCGGCGCCGAGCGCGCGCGACGACGTGACGGCCAGGTTGCACGACTCGGCGCCGGGGCAGGCCACCACGTCGCGCGCGGTGTGCACGCCGGTTCGGGTGAGCCCGAGCTCGGTGAGGGCCGCGTAAAGCGCGGGGAGGCTCTTTTGGTGCACCCACGACAGTAGCGCGTTTTGGTCGATGGTCAGCCGCACTGAGCCATCGCCGAAGCGGCCCACGATGCGGGCGAGGCCGCGCAGGTCTTTGCTCGAGAGCTCGCCGTGTTGAAGCCGGATGTACACGGCCGCGTAGCCGTCTTGCTTCTGATCGACCACCGCGCTGGCGCGCCACGCGAGAAAGCCCGCGGGGCGCTCCTCGGGCGCTTCGACCGGGGGCGCGGGCGTGCGGCTCGGAGCCTCGGGCAGCTTGAGCTCCGCGGCGGCCTCGGCGTCGACCTCGGCCCGGATCTGCGCGTAGGTCTCGCGGAACTTGGCCTCGCCTAGCTTGCGCAGCACGTACTTCAAGCGCGCGCGGTGCTTGTTGTCGCGGTTGCCGAGGCGGTTGAACAAGCGCAGGATCGCTTCGCCGATCCGTGCGATCTCTCCCGGGTGCACGAACTCGTGCAGGGTGATGGCGGCTTGCGGGCTGGTCGACAAGCCGCCGGCGGCCACCACGATGAAGCCCGGCTCGCCGTTCTTCACGGTGGCGATGAAGCCGAGATCGTTGATTTGCGTCATCGCGCAGTCGCTCGCGCAGCCGCTGAAGGCCGTCTTGAACTTGCGCGGCAGGCCGCCGGACAGCGGATGGCGCAAGAAGTAGCGGGTGAGCGACTCGGCGTAGGGGCTGATGTCGAACGGCGCGGCCTTGCAGACCTCCGCCACCTCGCAGCCCGTCACCGTGCGCGCGGTGTTTCCACACGCTTCGCGGGTGGTGAGGCCCGCTTCATCGAGCCTCCGCATGGCCGGCTCGATGTCCTTCATCTGCACGAAGTGGAACTGCACGTTCTGCCGCGTGGTCACGTTGCCGATCCCGTGGCCCCAGTTGTCGGCGACATCGGCCAGGGCCTCGAGCTGCTCGGGGCCGACCAGGCCGTAGGGGATCTTCACGCGCAGCATCTGCACGCCGTCCTGCCGTTGGCCGTAGACGCCGCGCTGAAGACGGAAGGCCCGGAACTGCTCGGCGGTCAGCTCGCTGCGCTCGAAGGACTCGAGCTTGGTCACGAAGTCTTCGATGTCCTTCGGATCCGAGTAGCGGGGCAAATAGGGTGCGTGTCGTGCGGGTTCTACGTGTTCGGTCATGGTGCACTCGCCGCGTTGCCGGGCGCCTCTGCTCGAGCGAGCTCGGACTCTTCGAGGTAGCCGAGCTCGCGTAGTTTGATCAGGATGCGTGAGGTCGCCTGCGCGACCGTGAGCGCGCTCGTGTCGAGGGTGACCTCGGCGGCGAGCGGCTCTTCATAAGGGTCGTTGACCCCGGTAAACTGTGGGATTTGCCCGGCGAGGGCCCTCTCGTAGAGGCCCTTGACGTCGCGCTTGATGCACTCGTCGAGGGGCGGCGCCACGTGGACCTCCACGAAGTCGCCGATGGTGGCGCGCGCGCGATCGCGGGCCTCGCGGAAGGGCGAGATGGCCGCGACCAGCACGAAGACCCCGTTGCGCGCCAAGAGATGCGACACGAAGGCGATGCGGGCCACGTTGAGGTCCCGGTCCTCCCGGGAGTAACCGAGGCCCTTGGACAGGTGCGTGCGGACGATGTCGCCGTCGAGCAGCTCGACCTTTTTTCCCGCCGCTTTGAGGCGAGGGAGCAGGGCTTCGGCCAGGGTGGACTTTCCGGCACCCGACAACCCCGTGAACCATACGACAGCGCCCCCAACCCCCTTCCCAGCCGTCCCCAACATGCTCTGCGCCCTTTCTAGGTCCCTTGCAGCATCGAGGGCCGGCCGTGGTCCGCGACGCCCCCCGAGGTCGAACGCAGGCCCTTATTTCCGCGGGTTCCCCGACTTCCCGTATCCGCTTCCATGGTAGGGTGCGCGCTCAACCACAAGGTCTGCGATGTGTGGGTCTCGTATAACACATATTTGTCCAGAATAATGGAGGACAGATTGGCTGTTCGCAAGGGCAATCCTGGGGCGCGCGCTCGAGCCGCGGAAGCGTTGGGGGATGACATTGGTGCCGCGGAGCTTGGTCGCCGCGTCGCAGAGAATCTCCGCCAGAGGCGCAAGGCACGCGGCATGTCGCTCGACGATCTGGCGCAGTCTTCGGGGGTCAGCCGCGCGGCGCTCTCGCAGATTGAGACGCAGAAGTCGAACCCGACCTTGGGAATCCTTTGGAAAATCGCCGTCGGCCTCGGCGTGCCCTTCGCCGATCTCATTGGCGAAGCCAAGGGCGGCGTCTCCATCCTGAGGCGCGGCGACGCTCAAATTTTGCGGTCCCTCGATGGAAAGCTCGAGAGCCGCCCGCTGGCCCCGGCCGGGGCTTCACCGGTGGTCGAGCTGTACGAGCTCCGGCTGGCCGCGCGCTCCACGCATGTCTCCGAGGCCCATGCGCCGGGCACGCACGAGTTGGTGGTGGTGCTCACGGGATCGCTCCGCCTTCGGGTGGAGGGAGAGGTCTACGATTTGGTCGCCGGTGATTCCATTTCGTTTCCGGCGGATGTCGGCCACGCATACGAGAACCCCGGCGGCTCCGAGGCGCGCTATCACAACGTGATCGTGTACGAGCGATAGGCGCTTCCTCGCTTGCTGCACGAGACACCGTTCGTTATTCTGAATCGCCGTTTCGCCATAGCGGATGATGCGGACGGCGCAGTGAACGACCGGACGAAGCGGCGAACGAAAGAACCATGAGCAGGAAGCCCGATAAGCTCAACGAGAGCACCTTCGGCGTTCGAAGGATGCAGCGCGGCAAAGTGTGGCTGGTCGGCGCAGGCCCCGGTGATCCGGAGCTCTTGACCGTGCGGGCCCACCGCCTGATCGCCCAGGCCGAGGTGCTCGCGTACGACGAGCTGGTCTCGCAGGCCATCCTCGATCTGGCGCCGCCCGAGGCCGAGCGGATCCCGGTGGGCCGGCGCGCGCGCGGATGCCGGCATCACGAGGCCAAGATCCATCCACGGGTCCTCGAGCTGGCGCTCGAAGGGCGCGAGGTCGTTCGCGTGAAGGGCGGCGATCCCTTCGTCTTCGGGCGCGGCGGCGAGGAGGCGGAGGAGCTCTTTGCTGCGCGCATCCCCTTCGCGATCGTTCCAGGCATCTCGGCCGCCCTCGGCGCCGCCGCGCGCCTGCACGTTCCGCTCACGCACCGTCAAGTCTCGTCTTCGGTGACCTTGGCCACCGCCCACGCGGCCACCCCCGAGGGCGAGGCGACCTTGCCGAGCTACCTCCCCACCGACGGAACGCTTGTATTCTACATGGGATTGGGGAAGCTCCGCGAAAGGCTATCGGAGCTGGTGGCGCGAGGGCGCGCGCCGTCGACACCTGCGGTGGCGATCGCGTCGGCCACCCTCCCCAACGAGCGGGCCGTGTTCGGTACCATCGCGGATCTGGCCGAGCGCGTGGAGGACGCGAAGCTCGAGGCCCCGGCGTTGGTGATCGTGGGCGAGGTGGTGGCGTGCGCGGTGGCGAGCCCCGAGTCGGTCGAGGGCTTGGGCGAGGACGAGAACGAAGGCGAAGCGCTCGGGCGCACCGCGGGGGGCATCGACGGGGCGGGCTAGTCGCCTTAGGATCGAGGCGATGGGACTCGTTTGGAACGCCGAGCTGTACGACGGCAAGCACGCCTTCGTGGCATCGTACGGCGCGGACTTGTTCGAGCTCCTGGCGGCGCAGCCGGGCGAGCGCGTGCTCGATCTCGGGTGCGGCACGGGCGATCACGTGGCGGCCCTTCGGGCGCGCGGCATCGACGCGCTCGGGGTCGACGCGAGCGCCGAGATGCTCGCGCGCGCCCGCCAGAAATTCCCCGACCACCCCGCCCACGTGTTCCGCGTGGGCGACGCGCGTTCGCTCGACGTCGCGGGCGAGTTCGACGCGGTCGTCAGCAACGCCGTGCTGCACTGGGTTCCCGACGCCGACCTCGCCGCCCGCTCGATCCACGCCGCGCTAAGACCCGGCGGCCGTTTCGTGGCGGAGCTCGGGGGCAGCGGCAACACGGCCACCATTGGCGGAGGTGTCGAGGCGTTGCGCGGGGCGCGCGGCCTCCCACCGGTGCGGTCGCCCTGGTATTTCCCGACGGTCGGACAATACGCCGCGGTGCTCGAGCGCGCCGGCCTCGAGGTTCGGCAGGCGTGGCTCTTCGATCGACCGACCCAGCTCGAAGGCGACGATGGCCTCGCGACCTGGGTGCGCATGTTCGGACACCACTGGCTCACCGACGTGCCCGACGTCGATGCGTTCCTCGCCGAGTTGAGCCACGCGCTGCGCCCGGCGCTGCACCGCGACGGCCATTGGTTCGCCGACTACCGTCGCTTGCGCGTGGTGGCGGTGAAGCCATCCGGGCGTTGACGGCCCGTGCCGCGGATCCTCGCGCGGCAAGCGGCCTCCCTCATCTCGTGATTTCGGCAGGGGACGCGATCTCCCTGCGGCGTTCGACACGTCGTTGAACGAGCTCCCGCTTCCGTAGCGCGGGCCAGCGCCGATCCTCAGAGCAGCTGCTCGACGGTGCCGGCGATGGCGAGGAACTCCTGCGCGTCGAAGGACGAGCCCATTCCAAACCAGGTGGCGCGGGGCTGGGTGGTGATGGTGAGGACCGACATGGGGCCTTGCGGGCTGGCGTGCGAGGAGATGCGGACGATGCGTTTGGCTTTGATGGTTTGATTGCTCATTTTGTATTCGGCGCGGGCGAATTTGTTGACGCGTTTGACGAGGTCTTTGTTGGCGTTGAGCTTTTCGGACGCCGCGGGGTCGCCTACGAATTTGGAGTTGCCGAATACCTTCTCGTCTTCGAGGACGATTTCGCCGAAAATGGGTTTTGCGAGCGGTGTCGCGTAGACGAGCGAGCCGAGCACGATGGCGTTCCCTGCTTTGATCACCGGCACTTTGAGGTTGCACGGCCGCGATGTTTGGACGCGGAAGTCGAATGTGTAGAGCGGCTTCACACCTCCCGCGCCGAATATTTCGAAGATGGCGTCTCCTGCGATGTCCCCGGCGAATTGACCGAGCGATTGTGGGCGGAATTGGCCATGAATCTCGACTTGATAAGGAATGGGCGCTTGCACTCCGAACTCCTTGCGCACCTTGGCTTCGACCTTGGGCCCGTTCGACTCGGCTTTGTCCGACCAAAATAGCATTGTCGCTCTCCTGCGGACGCCGACGATTCGCCGTTCCCATCCGCATCGTGAGCTTACGAGCGTGATCATGGCTTTCTTCCCGCGGCCCTCGACGAGGGCGACTTTTGGCGCCAAGGTCCATCGCGTTGGAGTGATCGGGTCGATCTGGGAGCAATTCGATCCCAGGGTGCCGGTCGCTGCGAACGCCCGTGCACATGGCGGCGGGGGCCGTGGTGCTCGCCGTGCCCTGAGGGCAAGCTCGGGACGAGTCAGGCGCCAAGAGCACCCGTCCTTTCGCCGCGCGGACTTCGTCGCCGAGCGCGAGCAGGCGTGGAGCGAAATGGCGCACGCGAGGGAGGCTGGCGCGTGCAATCGTGAATGCCAGAACGATCTCGACCATCGCGTGATGCAGCTGGCGCTGTCGAACCTACAATTGCGACTTCGTGAGCTCGCACGGACACGTTGCCGCACGCGAAACTACGCTATCGAATCCCCAATTGCGTTCGCCTGCGCGCCGATGGCAGCAACGAAGTTGCCGGAATTCGTCCGGACGTCGAGATACCGACCTACGAAGGAGAGCGTGAGCCCGATCGTGCCATGCGCTTTCTCGAGGCAGTCGGTCGCGATCTTCCCGCACGGTGACGCCGGGAGATCTCCTCCCGCGCGAGCCGAGAACCTGCAGGCCTATCTCATCGGTTTCGCAGCGATGGACCCCGAAACGAGGACATGTGCTCCAGCGCCTCCGGACACGTGTCCGTCGCATCGGCGGTGTCCGTTCGCATCCGTCGCCATCGCGGGGCGATTCCCGCGGTAAACCCGCCCGGCGCCCCGCGGCATGTCGGTTGCTGACCCGATGCGATGCAAGACGCGACGCGAGACGCGATGCGAGAGGTCCGCTCATGATGCGAGAGACGAAGCCCCATGGCGCGATGGCGCGCCCGCCGCAGCCTCCTCGGCAAAAGCACGAGCTCGCGGCGGCCCTGTTCGTGGTGTTCGCGGGGAGCCTCGCGCTGGCGATGCCGCTCGTGAGGGAGTGGGCGGGGGAGGATCGCGCCCACGACCTGCTGCACCTGCGCGTGGAGGGCGCCTCCTTCGGCGGCTTGGAGCTCGAGGCATCGTGCTCGGCATCCTCGTCCCCCGCGCTTCGGTGTCGCGTCTCCCTTCGCTCGGGACTCGGTCCATGATCGTCGAGCATCGAGCGGAGTGGACAGATGTCCGGCCTTCGGACACCTGTCCGCGGATGAACCCTGCGCCGCGCGCAAAACATCGGTGTCCAAGCCTCGCGGTGCACGATGGCTGGCTGGCACATCGGTTGCTGAAGCGGACGGCGATGCGAAAGGACCTAAGGTGATTCGGCCCACATCGACGATGGATCGGCCGATTGAGCCGGCGATGCGCACGTGGCGGCGGAAGCGCGCGCTCTGGGCGGCGCTGGCCATCGCGCTCGCCGCGAGCGTGGCGCTGGCCATGCCGATGGTGCGGCGGTGGGCACGCGCGGAGCGGGTGGTCGATGCCTCGCTCCTTCGCATGGGCGAGGTGGTGCGCGGTGATTTGGAGCGCGACGTGTCGGTGCAGGGCAGGGTGGTCGCCGCGCTCCACCCGACTTTGTACAGCCCCGTGCAAGGGACGGCGGCGCTGCTGGTGCGCGCCGGAACGGAGGTGAAGAAGGGGCAGCCGCTCTGCCGCATCGAGAGCCCCGAGCTCACCAGCCGATTGGCGCAGGAGCGGGCGACGACGGGCTCCCTGCAGGCCGAGCTCTCCCGCCACGAAATTGCCGCGCGGCAGGCGGCGGTGAAGGCGAAGCAAACGATTTCGCTGCTCACCCTGCGGCTCGAGACCTCGAAGCGCGCCCTGCGCCGGGCCACCACCCTGCACGACGAGGGGCTCATCAATGTCAGCACCTTCGAGAAGGCCCAAGACGACGCGGAGATCGCGGCGCTCGAGTTGAAGAACGCCAGCGAGACCACCGTGCTCGAACAGGAGACGCTCGCCTTCGAGGTGCACAATCGAAAGCTCTTGCTCGAGCGGCAGCAATCCATCGCGAGCGACGTGGCGCGACAGGTCGACGATCTGACGGTGACCGCGCCCTTCGATGGAATGGTGGCGCAGGTCAGCGTGCAAGATCGCGACGCCGTCAACAAAGGCCAGGCGCTGCTGTCGATCGTGAACCTCACGGCCTTCGAGATCGAGCTGGATTTCCCCGAAAATTACGCGACCGACGTGGCCATGGGCACGCGCGCCGAGATCATGCACCAAGGCAAGCCGTTCGCCGGGCACGCCACGGCGGTCTCACCGCAGGTCAAGGACGGCCAGGTGCGGGCGACCGTGGTGTTCGATGGCGACGCGCCCACCGGGTTGCGGCAGAGCGAGCGGCTGCAGACGCGCTTGATCTTCGACCGGCACGATGGAGTTCGCAAAGTACCGCGCGGTCCGTTCCTGGAGAGCGGCGGAGGGCGGCACGTTTACGTGGTTCAAGGTGGCGTGGCCGTACGGCGGCCCGTGCAGCTCGGGGCCGTGAGCGTGGGCGAGGTCGAGGTCGTGAGCGGGCTCGCCCTCGGCGAGCGTATCATCGTCTCGGATACGACGCTCTTTCAAGGCGCCGAGACGGTCCTCAT
Organism: Sorangiineae bacterium MSr11954; assembly: GCA_037157815.1. Taxonomy (NCBI): domain Bacteria; kingdom Pseudomonadati; phylum Myxococcota; class Myxococcia; order Myxococcales; family Pendulisporaceae; genus Pendulispora; species Pendulispora albinea. Next base: position 8,583,829 of record CP089984.1, on the reverse strand, counting down.
TCGTGAATAGGAGAGCGAGACGATGCTTCGGATGAAACACGTGAAGAAGGTATATCGAACCGATCTCGTGGAGACGCACGCCATCTCCGATTTGACCTTGCACGTTCGGGCGGGCGAGTTCGTCGCCGTCATGGGCCCCTCGGGATCGGGCAAGACGTCGTTCCTCAACGTGGCGGGGCTGCTCGACACCTTCAGCGAGGGAAAATACGAGCTCGACGGGCGGGACGTGAGCCGCCTCTCGGACTCGGAGATGTCGCGCATTCGCAACGAGAAGATTGGGTTCATCTTCCAGAGCTTCAACTTGATCCCCGACCTCGACGTGTTCGACAACGTCGATGTGCCTCTGCGCTACCGCCGCCTGCCGCGCGCCGAGCGCAAAGACCGCATCGAGCGGGCGCTCGAGCAGGTGGGCCTCGCGTCGCGCATGCACCATTTGCCCTCGCAGCTCTCGGGCGGGCAGCAGCAGCGCGTGGCCATCGCCCGGGTGCTCGCCGGCGATCCCAGGCTCATTTTGGCCGACGAGCCGACGGGGAACCTCGACTCCCTCATGACCCGCGAGATCCTCGATTTGCTCGAGCAGGCCAACGAGCGGGGCACCACCATCGTCATGGTCACCCACGGCGCCGAGTGCGCCATGCGCGCGCACCGGCAGATTCATATCCTCGATGGCCGGGTGGTGGAGGTGGAGCAGGTGCCCAGCTTGGTCCGCCCGTCCGATCCCGCGCTCGCGGCGGCGACGGCGTAGGGCCATGCTCGACTACCATCTCAAATTGGTCGGCCGGAGCTTGCGCCAGCGGCCCGGGCACGCGCTCTTGGTGGTGGCGGGGATCGCGCTAGGGGTGGCGGTGGCCACGGTGTTTTCGGCCATCCGGCACTCGTTCGCCAAAGATCCGATCCCGAGCAAGTCGGGGGTTCTTTATTACGTTCGGATGGATAGCTGGGATCCGGCGCACCCGAACTTCGAGCCGGTTCCCTCGCAGGTCACGTACATGGATGCGATGGGGATCATGCGCTCGAGCATCCCCGTTCGGCAGTCGGTCATGACCCGCGCGGAGCTGAACGTGATCCCCGAGCCGGGCAAGGCGCACCCGAGCAGAGAGCCGACCCGATTGTGCTTCGGCGACTTCTTCACCATGTTCGACGTGCCGTTCGAGTACGGCTCGGGGTGGGATCGCAAAGCCGATGAGGCGCGCGATCCGGTGGTGGTCTTGAGCAAGGATCTCAACGACCGGGTCTTTGGCGGCGGGAACAGCGTGGGGAAGGTGCTGCGCATCGAGGATCGCGACTTTCGCGTGGTCGGCGTGCTCGCGCGGTGGTCGCCTTCGGTCCTCTTTTACGATTTGGTGTCGCGCCGGGCGCCGGGGACCCCCGAGGCGCTGTTCATCCCGTTCAATCTGGTCGGCCCCATGCAAATCCAGAGCTCGGGAAGCCAGGCCAATTGGAAGCCGGCGGCGGGGCCGGGGTACGAGGCGGAGTACCTTCAGGGCGAGAAGACCTGGCTGCAAATGTGGGTCGAGCTCCCCACGGCCGCTAAAGTTGCAGAGTACAAGGATTTCGTCGATGCGTACACGATGAGCCAGAAGAAGGTGGGGCGCTTCCAAAGGCCGCTCGACAATCGGGTGACCCCGCTGCTCGAGTGGATGGTGGATCGCGGCGCGGTTCCGCCGGAGACCACCGCGATGATGATCGTGGCCATCCTCTTTCTCTCGGTGTGCGCGCTGAACCTCATGGGGCTGCTCATGGCGAAGTTCTTGGCGCGGGCACCGCAGATCGGCGTGCGACGCGCGCTGGGGGCGCGCCGCTGGGATATCTTCGTGCTGCACCTCTTGGAGTGCGAGGTGGTGGCGCTCGCGGGCGGTGCGGTCGGCTTCGTGGCCGCGTGGCTCGCGCTCTTCGGGGTCAACAACTACGTCAAATCGATGTATTCGCGCAGCGACGTGTTCCAGATGGATTGGACGATGCTGCTCTTCGCCGTGGTCGCCTCGCTGGCCGCCGGTTTGATGGCGGGGCTCTATCCCGCCTACCGCGTATGCCGCTTATCGCCTTCGACGTACCTCAAACTCCAGTAAACGGGCGCACGTCAAACCATGGAAGAATTAGGTCCCATTTTTCGCGCGATGCTGCGCAACAAGGTCAAGTTCGGGCTCATCGTGGTGGAGATCGCGCTCACCTTGGCCGTGGTGGCCAACTGCGCGGCCATGATCTTGAAGGCGCGGCGCGAGATAAGCCAGCCATCGGGCTTCGACGACGAGAACCTCTTGATCGTCACCGCGCGCCCGCTGGACTCGGCGATGCGAAAGGACGAATCGCTCGCCGACATGCTCCGCCGGGATCGGGAGGCCGTGCGCGCGACCCCCGGGGTGCACGCGATGCTGGAGACGTTCTTCACGCCCTGGGGCCCGAACCTGACGACCACCGGCGTTCGGCCCGCGGAGTCCACGATGGAGCAGCTCACCGTGCAGAGCTACCCGACCGGGGAAGGTCTCACGGAGACCCTGGGCATAAACCTGGTCGAAGGCCGTGAGTTTTCGCGCGAGGACGTCGATCGCGACACCCAGCGCGCGAAGGTCTTCAACGCCACCCAGCACGAGCACGACGCGCGCGGTAAGCCGCTCACGTCCTTCGAGCAAGACGTGGTCATCTCGCAGGCGTTCGCCAAGCACGCGTTCGGCGACGGCCCTTATGTCGGGCGGTGGCTCGATGACGAGGCGGGGACCCTCTTTCACGTGGTCGGCGTGGTGGATCGCTTCTACAAGCCAGGGCTGGCGAGCGACGCCCGGAGCAACGAGCACGTGATGTTCTACGCCGACCGCGACGAGTCGTACGGGCGCGGGTTCCGGGCCCTGGTGCGCACCGAGCCCGGGCAAGCGGTCCTGGTGGCGCGCGATCTGGAGGAGCGGCTGGCTCGTCCCGGAGAGCCCCGGCAGATCAAGGTGGAGCGCATCCCCGAGGTGCGAACCACGCACTTCGGTCCCCAGCGGCTGGTGACCACGTTGATGGGGGTCGTGATCGCGCTGCTGGTCTTGGTGACGGCGCTCGGGATCGCCGGGCTCACCACGTTCTCGGTCACCGAGCGCACGCGGCAGATCGGCACGCGCCGCGCGCTGGGGGCCACCACCGGCGACATCCTGCGGTACTTCTTGGCCGAGAATTGGCTTCTGACCACCCTGGGCCTCGTCCTCGGGTTCGGGCTGGCCATGGGGCTCAATGTCATCGTCGTGTCCGTGTTCGCGGGGGCCAAGCTGAACGTGCCGCTCTTGGTGCTGAGCATGATTCTGCTCTGGAGCGTGGGGCTCGGCTCGGCCATCGCGCCGGCGCTGCGCGGTGCCCGCATTTCGCCTGCCGTGGCCACGCGAAATATCTGATCATGGGGAGCATGTCGGCTCTGCGTGTGCTCGTCGTCGAAGATCAACCTGCGGTCGCCAAGGCGTTGCAGTTTCTCCTGGAGGTGAACGACATCGCGGTGGCCGTCGTCTCCAGCCCGGCGGCGGCGATCGAGCTGGTGGAGGCGGAGGACGTGGGGGTGGTCATTCAAGACATGAACTTCAGCGCGGGCGCCGTGTCGGGCGAGGAGGGGCTCGCGCTCTTTCGGCGGCTGCGGGCCATCGATCCCGATCTGCCGGTGCTCGCCATGACCGCCTGGTCGTCCTTGGAGACGGCGGTGGAGATGGTGAAGTCCGGTGCGGCCGACTACCTCGCCAAACCGTGGGACGACACCAAGCTCCTGACCAGCGTCCGCAACCTTTTGCGCATGCGCGAGCTCGCGCTGGAGAACGAGCGGCTCAAACACGAGAAGACGTCGGCCAAAGGGGAGCTGGGGCGCAAGTTCGAGCTCGCGGGGCTGGTGTACGAGAGCGCGATCATGCACCGGGTGGTGTCCCTGGCGTGCCAGGTGGCGTCGGCCGACGTGCCCGTGCTGATCACGGGGCCCAATGGCGCGGGCAAGGAGATGATCGCGGAGATTTTGCACGCCAACTCGCGGCGGAAGACGGCGCCCTTCGTGAAGGTGAACGCGGGGGCGCTGCCCGACGATCTGCTGGAGGCGGAGCTCTTCGGGGCGGAGTCGGGCGCGTACACGGGGTCGACGAAGCGGCGCATCGGCCGGTTCGAGGCCGCGCACGGCGGTACGCTGTTCTTGGACGAGATTGGGAACCTGTCGGCGGCGGGGCAGATGAAGCTCCTGCGCGCCGTGCAGCGCGGCGAGTTCGAGCGGCTCGGTTCGAGCGAGACGCGCAAGGTGGACGTGCGCATCCTGGCGGCCACCAACGCCGACTTGCAAGCGGCCATCGGCAAGGGGGCGTTTCGCGAGGATCTGTTCTTTCGCCTCAATGTCATCGAGATCGAGGTGCCGGCGCTGCGCGCTCGCCCGGAGGACGTGTTGCCGCTCGCGTCCGAGTTCCTCGCGCGCAACGCCAGCGCCGCGAACAAGCCGCTCTCGGCCGCCGCCCGCGCCGTGCTCCGCGAGTATTCGTGGCCCGGGAATGTGCGCGAGCTGATGAATCGCATCCAGCGCGCGAGCATCGTGGCGACGGGCGCCGAGATCACGCCGGAGGATCTCGGGCTCGGGCGCGCCGAAATGGCAGGAGTGGCGGCGGGCGAATCGGGCGATGGCGGGAGCGCGCCGGGCTCTGCCGGTGCGTTTCACGTTGCGAACGCGCCGGGCGCCCCCGGCTCGTCGAGCTCGCCCGGCGTTTCGAGCGCTCCCGGCTTTTCGAGCTCCTCCAGCGACAACCAGGAACGAAAGGAGCTCGAGCTCCTCTTGCGCGAGTGCGACGGCATGATCTCGCGGGTGGCCGCGCGGCTGGGGGTCAGCCGCCAGGCGCTCTACCGGCGCATGCAGCGGCTCGGGATCGTCCTGGAGCGGCGTCCCAAAACGTGAGCGCGCGGGTGAAGCGAACGAGCCTCTCGGCGCGGTTGATGGCGCTGGCCCTGAGCGGGGTGGCGGTGACGGCGCTGGTCGCGTTCTTTGCGACCAAGTTGCAGTGGGCGCCCGTCTTCGTCTTGACCGTGTCGCTCGTCGTCGGTGGTGCGTTTACGGCCATCGCGCTGGGGCAGGCGACGGCCTCGGCCCGGCACGCGCTGCTCGCGCTGACCGACGGTGTGCGGGGCTTCCAGGCGTCCGACTACAGCTTGCGGCTCTTCGCCAATCGAAATGACGAGATTGGCGAGCTGCTCGAGCTGTACAACAAGCTGGCCGACGTGATGCGCGAGGAGCGGCGCGATGTGTTCCAGCGGGAGCTCCTGCTCGACACGTTGCTGCAGGGGGCACCGGTGGCGACGGTGCTGGCCACGGGGAACGGGCGCGTGGTGTTCTCGAACCGCACGGCGCGCGAGTTCTTGGGCGCCGGCAAGCGGCTGGAGGGCCAGCGCTGGGACGACATCCTGCGCGCGTGCCCTCCGGCGATGCGCGACGGGCTGGCGGTAGACGACGATGTGCTCTTCAAATCGCCGGACGAGAACGGCGACGAGACGTTTCGAAGCACGCGGCGCACCTTTCAGATCAACGCGCAGATGCACACTTTGTACACGGTGGAGCGGCTCACACCGGAGCTTCGCCGGCGCGAGGTGGAGGTGTGGAAGAACGCCATTCGCATCGTGAACCACGAGCTGAACAACTCGCTGGCGCCCATTCAGTCGCTGGTGCACTCGGCGCGTCTGGTGCTCGGCCGCCCGGAGCACCTGGGGAAGCTGGACGAGATCTTCGAGGCGGTCGAGGAGCGGGTGAAGCACCTGGCCGTGTTCCTCGATGGCTACGCGAAGATCGCCAAGGTGCCGCGGCCCAAGAGGCAGGAGGTGCCGTGGGAGCCGTTCCTCGCCGAGGTGCAGCGGCTGGGGGCCTTTCGCGTGGAGGGGCCGCTGCCGCGGGTCGCCGGGTTCTTCGATCCGATGCTGGTCCAGCAAGTGCTCATCAATTTGCTCAAGAACGCGCGCGAGTCCGGGAGCTCGCCCGACGACATCGCGGTGAACGTCGATACGGCGCCGGACGAGGGCGCCGTGGTGCGCGTGTTCGATCGCGGGCGCGGGATGGACACGGCGGCCCTCGCGCAGGCGCACCTCCCGTTCTATACGTCGAAGCCCACGGGCACCGGGGTGGGGCTCGCGCTCAGCAACGAGATCATCGAGGCGCACGGCGGGCGGCTGCGGCTCGAGAATCGCCCCGGGGGAGGGCTCACGGCCACCTTTCGCTTGCCGGGGCGCGGCAGCGTAGAGCCTATTTCTCGCCGGAAGGAGCCTTCTTCGTCGCGCGATCCTTGAAGGCGCGCACCAGCTCCGAGAAGCGCGATCCCATGGGGACCTGCTCTTTGCGCCAGAGCGAGCGCAGATCGCGGGCCGCCCGGATCCAGTGCTCCTCCGGCAGGATCTGCTCGATGAGCTCGCGCAGGAGGCGGGTGAGGGCCGGCGCGTTGCCCGAGGACGAGATGGCGACCACGAAGGGATCGCGCCGCACCACGGAGCTGGAGATGGCCGAGCCGCGCTTGGGATCGTCGACGGCGAGCACGAAGACGTGCCGCTGCTCGGCCTCCTCGAAGACGCGCTTGGCGACCGCGCGGCTCCCGGTGGCCGAGACGACCAGCCAGGAGCCGAGCACGTCGGAGGCGGTGAAGGCGCGGGCGCTCCACTCGAGGGTCCCTGCGCCGGCGAGGGCGCGGATGCGATCCGTCGCGCGCGGGGCCACCACGCGCACCCGGGCTCGCGCCGTCAGGAGGTCTTCGACCTTCTTCTCCGCCACCGAGCCCGCGCCGACCACGAGCACGTCGCGCCCTTCGAGGTGGAGAAACAGCGGGTAGAGCGGGCGCTCAGCCATGGCGGCGCCCGTCGGCGAAGGAGACGTCGATGTTCGCGTCCGCGAGCCTCTGGCGCGTGGTGGCGATGGCCAGCTCGCCGACGTCGAAGCCGATGGCGCGCCGGCCCAGCGCGACGGCCGCGTGCAAGGTGGTGCCGGAGCCGCAGAAGGGATCGAGCACCAAGGAGCCCGGGTTGCTCGACGCCCGCACGATGCGGTCGAGGAGCTTCAGCGGCTTTTGCGTGGGGTAGCCCGTGCTCTCTTTGCGGAGCGGGGTGTTGGCCACCATGGCGGGGCAGTCGCTCCACACGCTGCCGATGGCGCGGCCTTGGTCCGCGTAGTAGCGGTAGGTCTTGCCGCCCAAGGTGCGCTCGCGGAAAAAACGGCCGTCTTCGTCAGTGCGTGTAAAATGCATGGAAAGGCTCGTGGGGGCGAAGGGCGCGCGCAGCGCGGGGTCGCTCGTGTTCCAGACGAAGTCCTTGCCGCGGGTGTAGAGCAGGATCGTCTGGTGGCTCATGCCGGGGCCGCGCCGCTTTTTGCTTCCGTTTCCGGGGACCCAGATGATCTCCCCCAAAAACCCGGCGCGGCCGAAGACGCGATCGCACGCGACCTTGGCCTCGTGCACCGCGCGCTGGTCCAAGTGGAGCCACAAGGTGCCCTGGAGCGAGAGGGCCTCGCGCACCCGATCGAGCCGCGCCTCGAGCCACGCGAGGTAGGCGTCCAGCGAGTCCCAGCGGTCGTGGTAGGCGACCTCGCCCGACTCGCGGCTCGGTGCCCCTTCGGTGGCGCGCGCGCGGAAGGTCATGCCGACGGTGAACGGTGGATCGAGGTAGGCGAGGTCGGCGCTCCCGGACGCGACGTGGTCTCCGATGTCGATGGCGTCCCCGTGCACCAGCAGCACGGGGGCCGAGGTCTCGCAGGCGATCATCGGGTGAGCTCGGCGATCAGGTCGGCATCGCTGACGGGGCTGGGGCTGGGTGCGAGTGGTCTTCCGGTGTCCCTGGGCACCAGCCAGGGGCGGATGGGGCCAAAGGGCTCGCAGCCTTGGAAGGTCTCCTCGAGGGTGCACGCCGTGCGGATGTGCGCGTGATCGTCGTGCGGGCCGCCCGGGTGGGGCTCGCCCATCACCTCGAAGGCGCGGCCCACGAGCTCCGCCGGCTCGCCGATGGCGCGCGCCCACTCCAGGATGCGCGCCCGGATGTAGCGGTGGACGAAGATCCATTGAATGTGCGCGTCCGGATCTTCGAGCAGCGCCTTGAAGAGGACCCATTGCCGGGCGACGTCGAAGCGCAAGAAGCGGTTTCGCTTTTTGTCGTAGGCCAGGCCGTCGGCGCCGTAGTGGATGAAGCCCGGCGTGCGTACGGGGGCTCCGCCCAAGGTGGTGGCGTAGAGCAGAAGATCGGCGTCTCGCCCGCTGCGGTGGGAGAAGTGCGGCAGGATCTGCCCGCCGGTGGACCTCGACAGATCGCCGAACACCAAGACGGCGCCCGGCCGCTCCTTCTCCACGCGCGCGACCGCGCGGAGCATGGCCGAGGCGAAGCGCTTGGTGGCGTAGTGGCGGCCGTTGTCGCGCAGGAACTCGTAGCCGTGGCCTTTGGCGGGGATCTCCACCGCGCCCGTGAGCACGCCGCGGTGGGGCATGCCGATGCTCCCTTCGAGCGCCGGATAGAGCGGCGAGGGTGCGCGGCCGCAGCCGAGAGAGCCGAGAAGAACGAGCGCGGCCAACAGGGCCAGCGCGGCATACGTCGCGAACGTGGAGGGCGCGGCCCGCGTGGCAAACGTGAGAGGCGCGGCCCGCGCGGCGCCCGAGAGATGGCCAGGGCGGCGAGAGGTCACGTCGAGCACCCCTTCACTGTAGCACGGCGCGATCACGACTCGAGGAAGCCGGCGATCCTTGCCTCCACGGTGCGAACGGCATCGGCCGTGGCATAGGACTCGGCGAGCTTGAGTTTCCCGTCCACCCGGGTGAGATACCCCTGGTCGACGAACGACGCGAAGGCGTTTTCCATGAGCGGCGCGCTGATGGCCTCGCGTCGCTCGATCTCGCCCGCGAGGTAGAGCCGCTCGCCGATGGCGATGGCGCGGCGGGTGAGATCCTTGGGCGCGAGCGACGTCTTGAGCAGCGCCGTGAGGCCGCGGGCGGCGACCCGGTAGCCCTCGACGAAATTTTTCACGACGCTCTTGTAGAGCATCACCCGCCTGCGCCCTTCTTCGCTGCCGAAGCGCACGAAGGTGCCCTCGCTGGCCAGCTCGCCGTCCGCGATCATTTCGGCCAACGTTTCATCGAAGATCTGGTCGAAGGTGGCGTCCGCGCGGAACTGGAACTCGTACTTGAACAGCTTCGAGAGCGACAGGACGCGCTGCTTGAGCCCCTCGCGGCTGGGCGGTCCGCCCAAGAGCGCGGTGGCCACCATGGCGCGCGAGACGAAGAAGTGGACCACGATGTTCTTCGCCAGATCGAGGGAGAGGCGCGCGTCGTCCGGGACCACGAAGATGGTGTCGCTGCCGTGGCGGGCGAGGCCCACTTGCTCGTCGGGGTGCACGTCGCGCCCCGGGAGGCGCACGGTGACATGGCCGGCGCGGACGAAGAGCGCGCACGCTTCGCGGATGGCCTCCTCCGAGATGGGCTCTTTGTCGTGCGAGGGCTCGAGCTGGGCCGAGAAGCGCGCGCCGAAGCTGTGCAGGATGCGCGCTAGGCGGCGGCACCCCTCGATGAGCTCCGGCTGCGACATGCCGCGCTTGTCGTGCGTGAGGAGGGCGGTGGCGACCAAGGAGCCGGCGGTGACCGCGGTCACCCGGTTGATCTCGTTCATCACGCGGTAAGCGAGGCGCGTGACGATGCCGCGGCGGCGCGCGGGGCTGAGGGCGCCGCCGTTGCCGCGGGTGGACGGCGGGCCGCCGTTGCTGCCGTTGCCGCCATTTCCTTTGTGGCGGTGGTGCTCTTCGTCCTCGCGGAGCACCGTCTCGAGGGAGAGCGGCTCGCCGAACTGCACGCTGATGCGCCCGAAGCGCTGCACCAGGATGTCGAGCGATCCGAGCAGGCCGCGCATGTCCTCTTTTTGCTTCTCGCCGCCCGAGAGCTCGTGCACGTACGACTTCTCTTCGGGGACGCGCTCGTAGCCGATGGAGATGGGGCAGAAGAAGATGGGCCGGGGGCGCACGCCGAGGGCGGCGTCGACGGCCAACGAGAGGAGGCCGAGCTTGGGCGGCAGGAGCTTCCCGCTGCGGGAGCGGCCGCCCTCGATGAAGAACTCGAGGGAGAAGCCGTCGATGATCAAGCGGCGGATGTACGCGTCGACCACCGCGCTGTAGAGGCGATCGCCCTTGAAGTTGCGGCGGATGAAGAAGGCGCCCGCGCGGCGGAGGACGGGGCCGATGGGGAAGAAGTTGAGGTTCTCGCCGGCCGCGATGATGGGCAGCTGCAGGTGATGCGAATAGAGGACGTACGCCAATACGATGTAATCGATATGCGACTTGTGGCTGGGCAAAAGGACCACCGTGCCGTCGCGCATGGCCTTGCGCAGGCGCTCGATGCCCGGTTGATCCACCTCGAGCCCGCCGAACATGCGGAGCACCAGCTGCTCGACGGTGACGTCGAGGGCGGCGATGGTCCCCATGTCGAGGTCGGCCTCCATCTCGCGCAAAAGGGACATGGCGCGGAAGGTGAGCACCTGCCGCTCGGCCTCGCCCTGGCCGGCCATGTCGTAGATGACCTTTTTCAGCTTGGGGCTGCGCACCACCTCTTCGCGCATGCGATCGGCCGGCTTCTTGGTGGGGCCGATGACCGCGCGCCGCTCGCGCTCGAGGCGGCGGAGCAAGGTGTACGTGATGCGGCGAACGAGCACGTCGTCGGAGGCCGCATGTCCGTTCTCCGATTGCTCGCTGGCGAGGAACGCCTTGACGTCGACCGGCTCGCCCGCGCGCAAGGTGACGTTGCGGTAGTTGGCCAAGAACTGCGCGACCGTGCGGACCTTGCCCGGCCACTCGCGGGGGCCGAGGAGGGTGTCGACCAGGTTGCGCTGGGCGGCGTCGGGCTGCTTCGACCAGACGAAGACCTGCGGGACGAGCAGGATGGGGCGCTCGGTCTGGCGCTGCATCTCGAAGAGCGTGCGCACGTACGTGTCGCCTTCGATGCGCCCGCGGCCGCTGCCTCGCGAGAGCGAGGGGCCGAGGAGCGACGGGGGGCGCTTGAGGAAGAGGGCCGCCGAGGAGCCGTCGCGGATCACGCGCCGGAGATCTTGCGCGTCGTCCTCGTCTTTGCGGGCGCCGGTGCGGCCGATGGCGCTGAGCCAGCCGCGGCCCATGGGCTCGAGCACCCAGAGCCCGAGATCGTTGGCGAAGCGAACCTGGGGGAGGTGCAGCCGCTTGATGAGATGATCGAGCGCGAGGAAGTCCAAGAAGGACAGGTTGCGCAGCACGTAAACGACCGTGCCGCGCCGATCGGCTTCGCGCACCGCTGCCGCCCACGCTTCGTCCACTTGGATGTGCTCGAAGAAGCGGTGGTACAGCCAGCCCAGTACGGCGTTGGGCTCGTAGGCAACCAGCGGGCGATCACTCAAGATGGACTCTTCTCCTTACGCGGTTCAGCGAGGGCGATCAGCCGCCGAAGGTCTTCTTCATGACCTCGACGATGCGCTTCGAGGCGTCGGGGGTGAGGCCCACCTTGGCGCCGAAGGGCCAGGCGAAGCCGAACGTTCGAACCTGGTTGCACGAGAGCGAGACCAGGATGTCGGCCGGCGGCTGGTTCATCTGGCCGATGGACACGCCAAACTCGGCGTACATACAATTTTCGCGCGGCATGTCGAAGTTCTTCTCGGTGCCGAAGATGCTGAGAAGCTCGTCGTGCAGCTTCTTGGTGCCGATGTTCATCGAGCCGAGGATGCGGAAGTCGTGGAAGCGCGGGACGTTCTGCTGCGGCGGCGGGGCGGCGGAGCCCGGGAGCAGGCCCGGCGGGAGGAGCCCCGGCGGCAGCAGCGCGGCGCCGGCGGTCACCCACGATTGAATCTGCGGGGGGAGCTGGAAACCGGTCGGGGCGGTGGCCGGTCCCGCGGTGGGGGGCTCGAAGTTCTGAAGGCGGAAGGACGTGATCGGCGCCTGCTCCATTTTATCGAAAGGTTGGGCGAGGCTCGAGCCACACCCCTCGGCGCAGGCGAGCATGACGACCATGGCGGATGCTTTCGTCCAGCGCGAGCGAACAAGCGAAACGATCATTGTAGCCTCCGGAGCTCGTAGCGAGGATGGCCCGTCGCAATTGGCCAAGGGCCGACTTTCCTCGTCATTCGGGATTCGTGGGATTTCGGGGTGATTCGGATGGAGCTTGGCGCCACGATAGACGAGCCCTGGCCGCGGCGAAAGCGGGTCGCGCGGGGCTCGCGTGGGGTGGCGGTTCGGGATAGGCTTCGGGCGCGCGTGACAGGGAAAGGTCTGGCGCGCGCGCGAAAGGGAAAGCAGGGAGCCGTGTCCTTCACCGTCAAGAAAATCGACCATGTGGCCATCTGCGTCGCGGATATCGACGAGGCGGCCGCGAAGTATCGGGAGGTTTTGGGGCTGGTCCCCGAGCAGCGCGAGGTGGTGGAGTCGCAAAAGACGGAAGCCTGCCTCTTGCCCCTCGGGGAGTCGAACCTGGAGCTCATCAGCCCCCGGGGCAACGAGGGCCTGGCGAAGTTCCTCGAGAAGCGCGGGCCGGGGCTGCACCATGTGGCGGTCGAGGTCGAGGGGATCGAGCAGGCGCTGGCCTTTCTCAAGGGGATCGGGGTCCCGCTGATCGATGAGGCACCCCGCCGGGGGGCGCGCGGGCACAAGGTGGCGTTCGTACACCCACGGGCGACAGGTGGCGTACTCGTGGAACTTGTCGAGCCCGAGTAAATGTCACTAGGGCTACCGGCGGAGCTTGTGTAAGTTGGCGGCGATTCGGTGCTCTAGGACCCCGGGAGAGTGAAACGCACATGAGGCCAATGAACGCGCAGACAAGAGGAGTGGAACGAACCGTCCGGCATCGGCGATGGTTTGGCATCGGCGCTCTCGCCGGCGCACTCACGCTGGTGGGGCCGGCGGGGCTAGGCGTGGCGCACGCGCAGCAGGCGAAACCGGCTCCCGCGCAGCCGCAAGCCGGCGCAGGGCCGACCAGCCCGGCCGCCGTCGCCGCCGAGGCGAAGAAAAATTTCCAGGCGGGCGAGACGAAGTTCAAGGCGGGCGACTTTGCGGGCGCGCTGAGCGCGTTCCAGACGTCCGACTCGCTCAAGCCGACGCCGCAGGGCGCGCACTACATCGCGCTATCGCAGGACAAGTTGGGCCAGTATCCGGAGGCGGTGGCGGCGTACGAGCGCTTCCTGTCGGAGGTGCCGGCCAACATGAAGAAGGAAGGCGAGGAGGCCACCAAGCGCGTCTCCGAAATCAAGGCGATGCCGGGCAAGGTGCACGTGGAGGCCGCGCCGGCAGCCGCCAAGATCACGGTGGACGGCGCGCCCACGGCCTCGCCCGCGCCGGCGGATCTGGAGCTCGCGCCCGGCAAGCACGCGATCCATGTCGCGGCCGATGGGTTCGTAGCCCAGGACAAAGAGGTCGACGTGACCTTCGCGTCGAAGCAAAACGTGAAGGTGGAGCTGGAAGCCGCTGCGCCGCCGCCGGTGGCCGCGCCGGTCCCCGCGGCCGAGCCTCCGCCGCCGGCGGCCCCCGAAACGCCGCCCCCGGCGCCGCGCAGCAAGGTCCCCGCCTTCGTTACGGGCGGCGTGGCGCTGGCCGCGGCGGGCGTGGGCACGGTGTTCGGCATCATGGCGCTCAGCGACAAGAGCGACTTCGATAAGAACCCTACGGCCGCCAAGGCGGACGATGGCGAGAACCACGCGCTCATCGCGGACATGGCCATTGGCGTGGCCATCACGTTGGGCATCACCAGCGCCGTTTTGTTCTTCAGCGCCGACGAGCCGGCAGCCAAGGCCGCCAAGGCCGCGCCGAACAAGAACGTGGCTTCGGCGCCCAAGCCGGTGCCCGTCACGATCCGGCCGGCGCCGATCGTCACCACCCACGGCGGCGGCGCTGGCGCGCTGATTCGCTTCTGATCGACTCCACGAGCTCTCGAGGACGACCGACGATGAACAAACTGTTTCTTAGGCGCCGCTTACTGCCGCTCGTGACCCTGACGTCCCTCATCGTGATCGCGGGATGTGAAATCGCGGTGGACTTCGATCGCACGAAGATCAACCCTCCACCGGGCAACGACTCCTCCGTCAACGACGGCGCCCAGCCGGACAACTACGTTCCCCCGGACACGGGGTCGCCCGACACGGGCGTGGACGCCGGCGATGCGGGTGACGCGTCGGCGGATGCAGACGCGGACGCATAGCTGTCGCGTGGAGTGTGGCGCGCGGCGCGGGGTGGGGAGCACCCCGCGCCGGAGCTCCCCCCTCGAGCGCAACCTGCGCCGGAGCGCCCGCCGCCTAGCGCGCCGACAATTCTTGAATCGTCTTTGCGATGCGCTCGACGTCGGCCGGCAAGGTGATCGGCAGGTTCGCGCGCTGCGGGCGGACGTCGGCCAGCGTCTTCTCGTGGTAGCCGAGCTTGAACTCCGTGAACTTGAGCGCATTGGCCGTCGAGACCACCACGACTCGGTCGTTTGCGGTCAGAACGCCGCGGTCGCGTAGCTTGAAGGTGCACGCCAGGGCCACCCCCGTGTGCGGATCCGTATAGAGACCCGTGCGATCCGCCCGGGCGCAGGCATCCGCCAGCTCGTCCTCGCTGGCTTGTTCGACCACACCATTCATGGCGCGCAAGGCGGCCATGGCGCGGGGCGCGCTCACGGGGTTGCCGATTTGAATGGCGCTCGCGTGGCTCTTCTTCGCGGCAATCGGGGAGACGGTCTCGGAGTTGGCCAAAAAGGCGCGGTACATCGGGTTCGCGTTCTCGGCTTGCGCCACGCACAGCCGCGGCATGCGGTCGGTGAGGCCGAGATCGACCATCATCCGGAAGCCCGCGTGGAGGGCGGCCGCGTTCCCCAGGTTGCCGCTCGGCAGAATGACCCAATCGGGCACGCTCCACTCGAGCTGCTGCGTCAGCTCGATGCCCACCGTCTTTTGTCCCTCGATCCGGAGCGGGTTCATCGAGTTTGCCAGGTAGATGAGGCCCCGGCTCGCCAGCTCCCGGATGACGGCCATGCAGCCGTCGAAGTCCGTCTCCAGCGCGAGCACCGTGGCCCCGTGCGCGAGCGGCTGCACCAGCTGCGCGGCGGAGACCAGCCCGCGCGGCAAGAGCACCACCACCGGCAGCCCCGCGATGGCGCCGTACGCGGCCAACGACGCGGAGGTGTCGCCCGTGCTCGCGCACGCAATCACCGGCGATTTCAGCGCCCCGATGTGGTGCGCCCAGCGCACGATGCTCACGAGCACCGTCATGCCCAGGTCCTTGAACGACCCGGTGTGCGCATTTCCGCACTGCTTCACCCACAGCTCGGGGATGCCGATCTCTGCGCCCAAACGGCGCGCGTGAAAGAGGTTGGTCGCCCCCTCGTAGGTGGACACGATGAAGTCGTCGGGCACCTCGGGCGCGATCCACTCCCGCTTGCCCCACACGCCCGAGCCATATGGAAACTCGTGACCGCGGTAGCGCGCGTCGAAGAGGTCGCGCCACTCCTGCGCGCTGCGGTTGCGCAAGGCATCGATGTCGTGGTGGACCTCGAGCAACCCGTCGCACGTGGGGCAGCGGTAGAGCGGTTGGGTGGTGGGGTAGGTGCCGGAGCACCCGGAGAAACAGCGGAAGTGGGCTCGGTAGGCTTGTTGGGTCATTGCTTCGAGGGGGCTTGGGCCAGCGCGGTGATCTGCCGTTGGCAACGCAGGTAGTTGCGCTTGGCACCGCTGTCGTACGGTCTGCAGACCAAGCCGGCGCTCGCGCAATCGGCGTCGGTGCAGCAGGCGTCGGAGCAGTACTTTGCCGTGGTGGTCAGATCTTGCAGGCAGTTGTTCGTAGCGCACTCCGTGGCCGCAGTGCAGTCCTGACCGAGTTGTTTCGGCCCTGGTTGAAGCCGGCTGCCCGTACAAGCGGTGATCACGTCATCGCCGCGTCCGTTGGCCGTGACATTCCCGCAGCTGCTGCCTCCGCACCCCGCCGAGCCACAACAAGGCGCACGGCATGTCGTACCTTCCTTGTCGCATACGCCCTCGCCGCAGAGCGGGTAATTGCCGCAGAGCAGGCCACACGACACCTCGCACCGGTTTCCGAACCCCGTACCCTCTCCCGGCGGGTCGCCGCAGCCGAGCACGTATTTGACGGACGCGCCGTTGCCTTGGAGGGGCATCACCAGGCACTTGGTCTTGTTGGTGCACTGCCCGCTGTGGCAGCACGTGTCCTGGCACTTCTTGTTGCCGCCGCAGATGCCCGAGCGGCACTCGGTGCCCGAGCCGCACGTCTCACCGCCGTTTTTGCCGCCGACCGTGAGCCGCCCCAGCTTGCCCTTGTGCACGCAGTAGTTGCCGCCCGTGCCCGCGCCGAAGCACACGAAGTCGGTGGGGCACTGGCTCGACGTGCAGCACGCCTGCGTGCAGATACCACCATCGCGGACCACATCGTCGGGCAGCACCAGCTTGGACGCGCAGAACGCACCCTTGTCGAACTCGCACTCCGCCGTCGCGCTGCAGCCATCGCCCAGCTTCTTCGAGCTTCGCGCGAAGCACCGCTTGGTGCCCGGATCGCACGTCTGCGGTGGGATGCAGCTGCCCGGCTTTTTGGTGCAATCCTCGTTCTCGCTCACGCACTCCTTCGACGCCGACGCGCAGTGGGAGCCGTCGGGGCAAGGGTCGTCGGGCTTGCCGCTGCAGTCGTTGTCCTTGCCGTTGCATTTGGGCGCCGCGTTCGGGTGCACCTCGGGATCGTTGTCGTCGCAATCGCGGTCGGCGAAGCCGTTCTCGGACTTGCCGCACAAGGTGTAGCCGTCCTTGTCGGCGTCGATCTCCTCGCAGGTGCTGCGGGTGCAGTTGCCATTGGGGCAGGGGACGCACTTGGCGTTGAGACAGCGCTGACCCTCGGGGCAGGTGCCCGCGTCGAAGCTCCCGTCGCAGCTCCAGCCGCCGGGTGGATCCGCCGTGACGATGGCCTCGCACCCGCCTCCCGCGAAGACGAGGAGCGCGCAAAGCCATGTGAACGCAGCAAGACCGAAGCGGCGTAAAGCGATCATGTCAGAACGACAGACGGAAAGAGGTAGTTCCCCCGGAGACCGTGATCTCGCTGTCCTTGGGGGTCTTGGTACGCGCGAAATAAAGAACCAATGTGGCCACGGCGCCTACGGCGCCAACGGCGAAGCCAATGTCGGCGAAGATGGCCTGCTTGTGCGCGTCGTCGGCGCGGCGGGTCAGATCGTCGTACGTGCCATCTCGGCCGGTCGTAAAGTCTTTGCTCGGGCGATCGTTCATCGCCTTGAGCCCGAAGAACGTGCCGACCCCGATCCCGGCCACCGCCACCGCGGCCGATGTGATGGTCAGCGCATCGATGCGCCCGTACTCCACCTTCTTCGTCACCGTCACCCGGCGCTCGACGATTTGCTTCTCGGGCGGCGGCGGTTTGGGGCGTTGCGCCTCGAGCTCGCGCTTGGCGCCCTCCAACCGGCGCGTCACCGTCTCGGCGCGCGCGCGCTCGGCGGTGTCGAGATTCATGGACTTGTACGTTTGCATGTGCTCGAGCGCCGCGTCGATCCGTCCGAGCTTCTCGTTGACGACAATCAGGTTGTAGACGAGATCCTTCGCCGCCGGATCGAGCTTGTGGGCCGCCTCCAGCTCACCGATGGCCTCGGTATAGCTACCCTGCTGGTAGAGCTCCCGCGCGTGCTGGAAATGCTGCTGCGCCTTGGCTGCCGTTTCCGGATCCGGGACCTGCGCCGTGCTGTCATTTCCGGTCGTTCCCGTATTTCCCGCCGTCCCTGAAGTCCCCGCCGCGCCCGAGGATCCGCTGGCAGCTCCGGTCGATGCGGGCGGGGTCGCTCCCGCGCGGGGCGGGGTGGGGACCCGAGTGCCCTTGCGTTGCGCGAACGCCACGGCCGGGGTGCTGGCAAGAACCACGACGAGAAGGACGGACGCTTTCCGTGCCCACTCCATGTGAAGGTTGGTCAGCATAGCGTGCCCGCTCGATTGTGGAAGCTCAGGAAAATAAACGCACCGGTGTAAGGCTGCGGACTGGCCCCCGTTGTCTGCTCGGAAAGGCAAACGATCATGGCCGGGCGATCCTCATCTCTTGCGACATTTTGCCTTGCGGGTTGTGCATGTCTTGCCGTGGTCCTGGCGGGCCGCGAAGCGCGCGCCGATCCTGCGGTGGTTACGGTAGGGCCTAGGGAACATTTCGACACGAATCGTCAACGCTTTGCACGTCCGCCCGATCCGGACCTTCCGGTCGAGCCCATCCCTTACGAAGCTCCGTACGATTCATCCCCGCCCGAGAGCGATTCATCGCTTGCCCGATCCGAGCGACCCGCAGTGTATCGCTCACCGCTTCGACTGCAACTCGGACCTTCTGTCCTCACCACGGGTCGCGGTCTTGGAATGGGGCTCGGCGTGGCCGCCGATTTCGGCCGCGGCACGGTGGGCGCACGTATTTCGGCCGCCTGGATGCGCGCCGAGCGCCCCGATGAAGGTGACGCATCGGTGACGAGCGCGGGAAGCGGCCTTGCTCACTACACGGGCGAGCTGACCCTCGACTTCAACAAGCGAGGCCCCGTGCACCCGGTGCTCGGCATGGGCTTCGGTATCGCACGCGTGAGCAAATCCACTGGCGGCGGCAACGCCGGCGTCGGGGTGGCGCGTCTCGCGCTCGAGTACTCCGTGGGCCTCGAAGACGCCGACGTGCGCATCGGCGGTGGCATCACCGGCGCGCTCCCCGGCCCATCGGATCGCGAGGCCGCCGATCTGCGCGCCTACGCCATCGTTGGCGCGCACGTCGCCATCGGCTTTTAGCGCCGCCTACGCCGCCGCCGGCGCCAGCGCGATGGATCCGCGGTGTGGTGCAGCGCGAACATTTCACGCCGGCGCGGGCGCCATCAGCGGAGCGGCCAATCCACGGGCTCGCGCCCGAGCGCCGAGAGCATGCCGTTGATCTTCGAGTAGGGACGGCTCCCGAAGAACCCCGTGTGCGCCGAGAGCGGCGAGGGATGCACCCCCTCGAGCACGCGGTGCTTCGCCCCATCGATCAGCGCCTTCTTCTTCTTGGCGTGCGAGCCCCAGAGCACGAACACCGAGGGCGCGCACCGCGCGCTCGCCACGCGGATGATGGCGTCGGTCAGCCGCTCCCACCCTTTGCCCTTGTGCGAGTTCGCCTCGCCCGCGCGCACGGTGAGCACCGTGTTGAGCAGCAGCACGCCTTGCTTCGCCCAGGGCACCAGCGAGCCGCTGCCGGGCACGGGGCAGCCCACGTCGGCCGCCAGCTCCTTGAACATGTTCACCAGCGAGGGCGGCGGCTTGATCCCCTCGCGCACGCTGAAGGCGAGGCCCTCGGCTTGACTCGGACCGTGATACGGATCTTGACCCACCAGCACGACCTTCACCCGGTCGAGCGGCGTGTGGACGAGCGCCGCGAACACGTCGGGCTCGGGGGGATACACCGTCGCGCGCATCCGCTCCTCGGCCACGAACGCGCAAAGCTCCGTGAACCAAGGTGCGTTTCGTTCGTTGGACAAAGCTTCCGACCAATCTTTCGGAATTGACGCGGGCACCATGCGATGAAATATCGCACGAACCAATGGTCCGATCCCGTCTCGAAGTGCCGCCGCGCCCAGGGCCGTCTCGTCCCATCCTCGAAGTGATCGCGCTCGATGCCGAAGACGCACGGCGCGCCGTCGATGGCGGCGCCGATCGGCTCGAGCTCGTCAGCGGAATGGAATTCGCGGGACTCAACCCCACCGTGGAGACATTCGTCTCCGTGCGCGCCGCGGTCTCGGTGCCCCTTCGCGTGATGATCCGACTTCGAGGCGGCTTCTCCGCCGGTGGCCCCTCGGATGTCCAGGCGCTCGCGGCCTCCGCCACCGCCCTTCGCCAAGCCGGCGCCGATGAATTCGTCCTCGGGTGGCTCGACGATGCGGGCGACGTGGACATCGATGCCGTTCGCGCCATCGTCGATCGGCTCGATGGATGTGCGTGGACCTTCCACAAGGCCATGGACTCTGCGCGCGACCGCGAAGCCGCTTACGCCGCCATCCGCGATCTGCCGGGGCTCGATACCGTGCTCACATCCGGCGGTCCCGCGCTGTCCATCGACGTGCTCATCGCCGAGGCCGAGCGGGAGCGCGCGTTTGCCCTCGAGGGTCGAGACCTTCACCTGCTGGTGGGCGGCGGCTTGCGCGAGCAGCACCTCGCGCCGCTGCGCGCGGGCGGGCTCACGGGCTTCCACATTGGAAGCGCCGCGCGCCAAGGTGGATCCTGGTCGGCCCCCGTGTCGCCCGAGCTGGTGCGACGCGTTCGCGATCAGCTCCTATGAGCGGCGGCTCATACATTGGCGGCTGCAAGGCTGGGCGCGCGCCCCACGAACCACGAGGTGCGTAGGTAGTACCACCACGTGATGGCGACGCAGGTGCAGTAGAACGCAACGAAGAACGCCAGGGCGGTGGTGGGGCCATGGGTCGCGCGGATGGAGGCGCCGAAGGCTCGCGGAATGAAGTACCCGCCGAGCGCACCGATGGCCGACGTGAGGCCGAGCACCGCCGCGCTCTCGCGACGCGCGCGGGCGAGGGCCGCTTCGGTCCCGTCGGGTCCTGCGTCCTTCAACGCCTCCGCGCGGAAGATGACCGGAATCATGCGGAAGGTGGAGCCGTTTCCGATGCCGGTGGTGACGAACAAAAGCCCGAAGGTGCCGAGGAAGCCCGGCAAGCTCCCGGCGCCCACGAAGTAGACCACCCCCATGGTCGCGCACCCCATGGCCACGAAGTTCCAGAACGTCATGCGCGCGCCGCCGAATCTATCGGCCAGCATTCCGCCCAGCGGTCGCGCGATGGAGCCCACCAGCGGCCCCACGAAGGCGAGGGTGGTCGAGGCATCGGGAAACTGCGTCTTCAGCAAGAGCGGGAACGCCGCCGAATAGCCCACGAAGGAGCCAAAGGTCCCGATGTAGAGCCACGCCATCACCCACGTGTGCTTTCGCTTGGCCACCGTCACTTGATCGCGGAAATTGGAGCGCGCCACCTTCAAGTTGTTCATGAAGGCAAACGCCCCGATGGCCGCCAGCGCAATCAGCGGCATCCACATGAGCCCTGCGTTCTGCAGATGCAGACCGCCGATGCCGATGGCCATGGGCGTCAGGAGCTGCACGCTGCTCACGCCGATGTTGCCGCCGGCCGCGTTGAGGCCCAGCGCGAGCCCCTTCTTTTTGTCCGGGTAGAAGAAGGAAATATTGGCCATGCTGGACGCGAAATTCCCGCCCCCGAGGCCGGCGGTCGAGGCGGCGAGGGCCATCCACCAAAACGGCGTGGCGGGGCGGGTGACCAACAGCGCGAGCGCCGTGGTGGGGATCATCAGGAGCAGCGCGCTGACCACCGTCCAATTGCGCCCGCCGAACCGGGGGACGGCGAACGTGTACGGGAAGCGCATGAAGGCGCCGACCAACCCCGGGAGCGCCACCAAGAGAAAGAGCTGATCGGTCGTATAGTCGAATCCGACCTTGGGCAGGCGGGTCGCCACCACACTCCACATCAGCCAAACCGAGAATCCAATGTTCTCGGCGAGGATCGACCAAATGAGGTTCCTCCGCGCGATGCGCTCCCCTTCACGCTGCCAAAAAGCCTCGTCCTCGGGATTCCAATCTGCAATCCACCGCGACATGCCCATACCCTCCTGGCGATCCCAAAAAGGAAAATGAGCGCGCCATGTTTCCGGCGTGTGACGCGCCCGTTTCGCGATGACACGTCGCGTCTATTTTGTTATGAAACATCGGGGACATCTCTCCGAACGGCTTGAATTTAGCGACTCTGCGCGCAATTGGAAATAACGCGACGCATTAAAAATGAAACGATCGCGAAACAAACGATGTTTCATACTCCTAGGGAGATGCGCTCCATCCCGGATGATCCGTCCCGGAACGAAGGCGTGAAGACGCACTGTCCGTACTGTGCATTGCAGTGCGGAATGCGCATCGCCGGATCGCCCGCGGAGCCCTCGATCTCCGGCGATCCCGATTTCCCCGTCAACCGAGGGAGCCTTTGCATCAAAGGCTGGTCCTCGGGCGCCACCCTCGCGCACCCCGAGAGGCTCACCACCCCGCTGGTGCGCAACCTCCGCGGCTTCCTCGATCCCGCGAGCTGGGACGAGGCGCTCGATCGAACCGTGGCGGGTTTTCGAGCGGCGCAGGCCCGCGGCGGCTGCGATGCGGTGGGCCTCTTCGGCAGCGGCGCGCTCACCAACGAGAAGGCGTACCTGCTCGGCAAGTTCGCCCGAATCGCGCTGGGGACGCGGATGATCGACTACAACGGCCGCTTTTGCATGTCCTCGGCCGCCGCCGCCTCGAACCGCGCGTTCGGCGTCGATCGCGGGCTGCCTTTTCCGCTGTCGGACATCGCGCACGCCGATGTCGTTCTCCTGGTGGGCAGCAATGTGGCCGAGACCATGCCGCCCATCGTGCAGTACTTCGAGGCGCAGCGGGCGCGCGGCGGAAAGCTCATCGTGGTCGATCCGCGCCGCTCGGTCACCGCCTTGGCGGCCGATCTGCATCTGCGGCTGGCCCCCGGCACCGACGCGGCGCTCGCCCACGGGCTCTTGCACCTGCTCGTGCGCGATGGAGCCATCGATACCAAGTACATCCGCGAGCGCACCGAGGGCTTCGACCACGTTCGCGCGGCCGTCGCCCGCTACTGGCCGGAGCGCACGGAGTCGCTCTGCGGGGTGCCCGAGGCGGAGCTGGTCCTGGCCGCGCGGCTCTTGGGGCACGCGGACACGGTCATGGTGCTCACCGGCCGCGGACCGGAGCAACAGTCGCACGGGGTCGATCATGCGACGGCGTACATCCACTTGGCGCTGGCGCTCGGGATGGTCGGCAAGCCCCACGCCGGATACGGCTGCCTCACGGGCCAGGGGAATGGACAAGGAGGCCGCGAGCACGGCCAAAAAGCCGATCAGCTCCCGGGCTACCGCCGCATCGACGATCCCGCGGCGCGCGAGCACGTGGCGCGCGTGTGGGGCGTGGACCCGGGCTCGATCCCCGGCGCCGGAGAGTCGGCGTACGAGATGCTCGACTCCATCGGCGAGGCGGACGGCATCCGCGCGCTCTGGGTCGTCGGCTCCAACCCTGCCGTGTCAGCGCCCAACGCGCGGCGCATCGAGGCGCGCCTTCGCGAGCTCGATTTTCTGGCGGTGTCCGACTTCTTCCGCTCGGAGACGGCCGAAATGGCCGACGTCGTCTTCCCCGCCGCCCAATGGGCCGAGGAGTCGGGGACGACGACCAACCTGGAGGGCCGCGTCATCCTGCGCCGCCGCGCATTTTCCCCACCCCCCGAGGTGCGCACGGATCTCACCATCCTGTGCGATCTCGCCGCACGCCTCGGCAAGGGCGAGCTCTTCGCCTCCAGCGATCCCGAGCATGTCTTCGACGAGCTATGCCGCGCCAGCGCGGGCGGCGTCGCCGATTACTCGGCGATGAGCTACGGCGCCATCGAGGCGCAAGGCGGCTTGTTCTGGCCCTCCCCCCGCCTCTTCGCCGAGCGCTTCCCGACCCCCACCGGGCGCGCGCGCTTCCACCCCGTTCGCGACGTGCACCCGGCCGAAGAGCCCAACGAATCGTACCCGCTTTATCTCACCACCGGCCGCGTGCTCGCCCAGTACCAATCGGGCACGCAGACGCGCCGCGTGCCGGCCTTGACGAAGCTCGCGCACGAGCCTCTGGCGGAGCTCCACCCGGCGGTGGCGCGCCGCCATGGCATCGCCGATGGAGACGTGATCACCCTGACCACGCGGCGCGGTCGCGCCCAATTTGCGGCCAAGGTCACGGCGAGCATCCGCGAGGACACCGTGTTCGTGCCCTTTCACTGGGGCGGCGAGCGATCGGCCAACCGGCTCACCAACGATGCGCTCGATCCTACGAGCCGCATGCCGGAGTTCAAAGTGTGCGCGGTGCGCATCGAGCGCACGGTGGCGAGGGACGCAAACGCAGCGAATCCAGCGAAGGGACCCGGGGTATGAAGAAGAAGCTCGTCGTCATTGGGAATGGGATGGCCGGTGCTCGCCTGGTCGAAGAGCTCCTTCTGCGCGGCGGGAAGGAGCGGTTCGACATCGTCATGTTCGGCGATGAGCCCTATGGCAACTACAACCGTATTTTGTTGTCGAACGTGCTGGCGGGCGCGCACGACCCAAAGGACATTTTCATCAACCCGCTCCGTTGGTACGAGGAAAATAACATCACGCTCCACGCGGGCGTGCGGGTGGTCGCGGTCGATCGCCACGCCAAGATCGTGCGCGGCGACAACGGGGGGGTGGAGCCTTACGACGACGTGGTGTTCGCGCTGGGCAGCTCGGCCTTCGTTCCGCGCATGGAGGGCACGGCGCAGGAGGGCGTCTTCGTCTTTCGCACCCTCGACGACTGCGACTCCATCCTCAAGTACATCCCCGGGCGCAAGACGGCGGCGGTCATCGGCGGCGGCCTGCTCGGCCTGGAGGCGGCGCGCGGCCTGCTCCAGCGCGGCATGAACGTGCACGTGGTGCACCTGATGAACCACCTCATGGAGCTGCAGCTCGATCGCACGGCGGGCGGCATCCTGCAGCGCACCTTGTTGCAAATGGGGCTCCGCATCCACCTGGAGAAGGCGACCTGTGAAATCCTGGGCCAGGACGGCGCGGTCACGGGGCTGCGCTTCCAAGACGGGGGCACCCTGGACTGCGACATGGTCGTCGTCTCCGCCGGCATCCGCCCCAACACACAATTGGCGCGGGAGGCGGGGCTCACGGTGGCCCGCGGCATCGTGGTCGGCGACGATCTCGCGTCGCCCGACGATCCCCATGTCTTCGCCATCGGCGAGTGCTCGGAGCACGCCGGGAAGACCTACGGCCTGGTGGCGCCGCTCTGGGACCAGGCGCGGGTCCTCGCCGAGCGCCTCTCCGCGCGCAAGCCCGGCGCGACGTACCATGGCTCGCGGGTCGCGACGAAGCTCAAGGTGATGGGGGTCGATCTCGCGGTCATGGGCGAGCGGGAGGCCTCCACCGAGAACGACGAAGAGGTCACCTACGCCGAGGCCAAGCGCGGCGTTTACAAGAAGGTCATCGTGCGCGATGGCCGCATCGTCGGCGCCATCCTGCTCGGCGATCCCGAGGCCGCGCCGGGGCTGGTGCAGTCGTTCGATCGCGGCGCCGAGGTCCCCGAGAACCGCGCGGAGCTGCTCTTCCGGCTCGATGGCGGCGATGGCCGCGCGGCCGCCTCCCTCGAGAGCCTCCCCGACGAGGCGCAAATTTGCAATTGCAACGGCATCTCGAAAGGCGACATTCTCCGCGCGGTCCGCGGGGGCGCGCGCTCGCTCAAGGTCTTGTGCGAGAGCACCCGGGCGGGTACCGGTTGCGGCACGTGCAAGGGGGACGTGGGGGCGCTCCTCGAGCTGGCGGCCGGAGATGCCGTGGTGGAGGATCCCTCGGTCCACTATTACGTACCGGGCGTTCCGCTGCCGAAGCCGGAGCTGGTGGAGGAGATCCGGGCGCGCGGCTTGACGAGCGTCTCGGCGGTCTTTCGGGAGCTCGCGGGCGGCAAAGAAGATACGGCCAGCAAACCGGGGCTCGCCTCGCTCCTGAAGACGCTCTGGGGCAAAGAGTACGTCGACGAGCGCGACGCGCGGTTCATCAACGACCGCGTGCACGCGAACATCCAGCGCGACGCCACCTTCAGCGTCATCCCGCGCATCTACGGCGGCGTGACCTCGGCCGACCAGCTCCGAAAGATCGCCAACGCGGCCGACAAATATGGCGCCAAGATGGTCAAGATCACGGGCGGCCAGCGGATCGATCTGCTCGGGATCAAAAAAGAAGATCTGCCGCACGTCTGGCGCGATCTGGATATGCCCTCGGGCCACGCCTACTCGAAGGCATTTCGCACTTGCAAGACGTGTGTGGGGACGGACTTTTGCCGTTATGGCGTGGGCGACAGCACGGGGCTCGGCATCGCCATCGAAGAGCGATTTCAGGGCATCGAGTCGCCTCACAAGATGAAGCTCGCCACCGCCGGCTGCCCGCGCAATTGCTCGGAGGCGACCACCAAGGACATCGGCGCCGTGGCCACCTCCGGCGGCACCTGGGAGATCTACGTGGGCGGCGCCGCCGGCTCCCGCGTGCGCAAAGGGGATATCCTCTGCACGGTGGATTCGCATGACTCCGTCCTCCGTTACATGGGGCGCTTCATGCAATATTATCGCGAGAACGCCAAATACCTCGAGCGCACCTACGACTTCGTGGAGCGCGTGGGCATCGAAGAGGTGCGCAAGGTGGTCGTCGACGATGTCGAGGGCATCGGCGCGCGGCTGGACGCGGACATCGAAGCCTCGGTGCAGGCGTACGCCGACCCATGGAAAGAAGTTCCGCACGTTACGCAGTTTTCCGAAAAGTTGGAGCCGCTCGAGCCGGTCTTGGCGCGGGCGTCCGGGGAGTGAGAGTCATGTCGACGTGGAATCTCGGTTCGGTGGAGCGCATCGCGCTCGGTGAAGGACGCACGTTTCGTGCAGGTGAACTCGAGGTGGCGGTCTTTCGCACGCGCGCCGGTGAGCTGTTCGCGACCCAAGCGCAGTGCCCGCACGGGCAGGGGCCGCTCGCCGACGGCATCGTGGGCGCCGCCCGGGTCGTTTGCCCGCTTCATGCGTACACATTCGATCTGCGCACCGGCTGCGTTACCCAAGGTGCATGCGACACCCTTCGGACGTATCCGGTGGAAGTATCGAGCACGGGCGAAGTGATTCTTCACGTGTAACGTGGCATGTCTTGGGATCGGCCCCCATGACCAACACGCCCGACTCCGGCTCGACGCCCCCGTCCAACTCGTCCAACGCACCGTCCAATTCGAGCTCATCGCTCCCTTCGCTGCGCGGCCTGCGCATCGCGCTCCTGGAGGCGCGCCGCAACGAGGAGCTGGCCGATCTCGTTCGACGCCACGGCGGCGAGCCCTACTCGGTCCCCGCGCTGCGGGAAACCCCGCGTGAACCGCGCGACGAGGTGGCCGCGGCGCTCGATGGGCTCGCGGCCGTCCGCCGCCCGGTGACCATCTTCGCCACCGGCGTGGGGGTCGAGGCGCTCTTTCGAATCGCCGACGACATGGGCCGGCGCACCAGCCTCGAGGCCATTCTGGCGCGCTCCATCACCGTGTGCCGCGGGCCCAAGCCGGTGGCCGCGCTCAAGCGCTTCGGCATGCCGGTGACCGTGCGCGCGGCGTCGCCGCACACCACGCGCGAGCTGCTCGACGCCGTCGAGGCGCTCGATACCGTGGTCGCGCCCGAGCCGTGCGCCTTGGAGGCGGCGCTCATCGTTCACCACGGCGAGCGCAGCGAAGCCCTGGTCACGGCCACCCGCTCCAAAATTCCGAACGTCTTCGAGCTCCTTCTTTACGCGTGGGAGCTGCCCGAGGACACGCGACCGCTCGTGAGGCTCGTGGACGAGATCATCGCGGGCGAGGTGGGCGCGGTGGCCTTTACGACCCAAGTGCACGCGCGCCATCTGGTGGCCATCGCCGAAGAACTCGGCAAACGCGATGCGCTGGTGGAGGCGCTCCACGGCAGGGTCACGGTGGTGGCCATCGGCCCGACGTGTGCGGAAACGCTCCGTTCGCTGGGAATTCCGCCCCATATCGTTCCGGAGAGTCCCAAGATGGGGCCCATGGTTCTGACCTTGGCACGCTACCTCGACGGGGCTCGTTCGGGGCTGTAACCTGTGCGGCGTGACCGCTCCAAGCTCTGGCATGACCGATGCCAACCTGACCGAGGAAATCGCGAACCTTTGCGCGCGCGCCCGTCGCGCCAGCCGCAAGCTCGCCCCGCGCGATCGCGCGACCAAGGACCGCGCCCTTCATGCGATGGCCGCCGGCTTGCGCGCGCGCCGCGGTGAAATCCTCGAGCAAAACGCGCTCGATCTGGAGGCGGCGCGGCAGCGGGGCACGAAGGGAGCGCTGCTCGATCGGCTGGCGCTCGATCCCGCGCGGCTCGAGTCCATCGCCGTGGGGGTGGAGGAAATCGCGGAGCTGCCCGATCCGGTGGGCGGCGTCATCGAGGCCCGCACCTTGGCGAGCGGCATCGCCATGCAGCGCGTGCGGGTGCCGCTCGGCGTGGTGGCCATGATTTACGAGGCGCGCCCCAATGTCACGGTAGAGGCCAGCGCGCTATGCCTCAAGGCCGGCAACGCCGTGGTGCTGCGCGGCGGCTCCGAGGCGTTCTACTCGAACCGCGTGCTCGCCAAGGTCATCTCGGAGGCGCTCGAACGAAGCGATCTCCCGCCCGACCTAGCCGCCGTCATCCCGTTCACCGACCGCGAGGCGGTGCGGGCGCTCGTCCAGCAAAGCGAGAGCCTCGACCTGGTGATCCCCCGCGGTGGCGAGGCGCTCATCCGCTTCGTCACCGAGCACGCCCGCGTCCCGGTGGTGCAGCATTACAAGGGCGTCTGCCACCTCTATTTGGACCTCGGTTGCGATGTCGACATGGCAGTGAACCTCGCCGTCAACGGCAAATTGTCGCGCCCCGGCGTGTGCAATGCGCTCGAGTGCCTGCTGGTGGACGAAGCCGATGCCGCGCGGATTCTCCCCAAGGTGGCGGCCGCGCTCCTGGCGGGCGGCTGCGAGCTTCGCGGCTGCGAGCGTACGCGGGCGCTGGTCCCCGAGGCGCGGGAGGCGGCCCTCTCCGACTGGGGCTACGAGTTTCTCGACCGGGTGCTGGCCGTGCGGGTGGTGCGGGGGCTCGAGGGTGCTTTGGACCACATCGCGCGCTACGGGTCGGGTCACACGGAGGCCATTTGCACCACCGACTCGTCACGCGCCCGCCGTTTTCAGCATGAAGTCGACGCGGCCTGCGTGGCCGTGAACGCTTCGACCCGCTTTCACGATGGGGGGCAGCTGGGGCTGGGCGCCGAGATTGGGATCGCCACCAGCCGGCTGCACTGGCGGGGACCCATGGGGTTGGAAGCGCTCACCACCATGAAGTGGATCTTGAACGGAAGCGGCCAGACAAGGTAATCACGGAGAAACTTTGGCCACCACACGACGAACACAGTCCGGGAGCAGCACCTCGAAGGGCGGCGATGGACGCACGCCCCGCATCCGCTCCTCCCACGGCTCCCCGCGTCCAGGCAAGCCCGTCGCGAGCGGCGGCTCGTCGGGCTCCAGCGAACCGTTCGCAGGCTCGAGCCGCGGCGACGCCCCGCGTCTTGCCCCCCGCCGTGCCTCGACGGGCGCGAAATCGGATGCTGCCCCGGGGACCAAACCCGCCGCAAAGCGTGCGGCCGGCTCCCCGCTGAGCCAAGCGGCCAAGGGGGTGGGGCCCAAGACCCGCAAGGCCGTTCGCACCGAGTCGGCCAGCGTCGCGAGCGACGAGGCCCGTCAGAACGCCATCGCCATCGCCGTCGCGGCCCTCGACAAAAAAGCCGTGGGGCTGGAGATCCTCGACGTGGCCGGCAAGGTCGACTACGCGGACTTTCTCGTTCTGATGACCGGTCGAAGCGATCGCCAGGTCATCGCGCTCTCCCAAGGCATCGAGGAGGCGCTGCAAAAGAAGGGGCGAAGGCCGCTCTCCGTCGAGGGGCTCCCGCACGCCAACTGGGTGCTGATGGATTACGGCGACGTCGTCGTCCACATCTTCCAAGACGAGGCGCGCGGCCTCTACGACTTGGAGGGCCTCTGGCTCGATGCGCGTCGCCTGTCCGTGCCCGTCCCCGACGAGCTGCGCGAACGCTCGTAGAAATCCAACGCGAAACCGGCGGCGATTTCAGCGCCGCCGGCGCGCCGACGACGTTTTGATGCACACGTGTCGTGTTTTGATCCGTGGCGACTCCTGCTTCGTACGTATCGTTTCGGCATGGTCCATGACGAATGTCATGAGCACGCCTCTCCGGACGGCGGCGGACCGAGCTTGCCAATCGACCTAGTGCGTTAGCTATCTGCAACCTGCAACTAATGACGGGGACGTTCGTTGCGCGGAGGCGTAATGGGGACGAATGCGAATGTCGAGCGTCTTCGACGCCACGCTGCGAGACGGTGAGCAGGCGCCCGGTAATGCGATGACCATCGAGCAAGAGCTCGAGCTCGCGGTGAAGCTCGAGACCCTCGGTGTCCATCCAAACGGAGCTCATTCCAAAGACCTGCGAGGCGTTGGCTTCGCTGCTCGATTTGCCCATCGCGCCCATGAAGCCCATCATCGGCGTGAACGTCTTTGCAACCGCGGGCCGGCATTCACCGGTCTCTCGCCGTCATCGCGAGAGCCTGGGGACGGATCGTGAGCCGGTCTACGATCCGCCCTTTTTGCTGAAGCGGTACACGACGGTTCCAAAAGCGTGCACGGCGCGCGAGGTGCTGCCCACCAGGGTCACGTCGGTCCAACAAATGTGCGCGTCCCGCGCCCGAACGGCGGCATGGGCGACCAGGCCGTCCTTCGGCAAAGGTCCTACGAACTCCGCGCTGAGGGCGATGGTCGCACCCCACGCATTGGACGACGGCGCGCCGATGGTCCAACGGGCCACGCGGGCGCCGTCTCGCCGACGAACGCGAAGGTGCTTGCCGCAGCAACGATCCGCACGAGCGACACGTGTCTACGTCGATGCAATTGGGGCCGCGCACCCGGCACGGAGATGCGCCAGGACGATGCGAGTGACGTATTGAAATGACGAATGAACGAGACGCTGCGCCGCGATGCGCCGAAACTTCGCAATGTCGTCGTGCGCGCCCATAGATGGCTGTCACCCATTGCCCGCTTCATCGACATCGTGCCGTCGTAAGGCCATGGGCACGACGCCGCGGCCGATATCGCGCGCCCGCGCCGCGAGGTCGCGCGCCCGCGCCGCGAGGTCGCGCGCCCGCGACGTGACGTTACGCGCCTGCGACGCGCTCGCGCCTTCGCAATGTCATGGGCAAACCATGACGCGGGCGGAGCGTGATCTGCGGCTCGGGCTCCACCTTCGTGCCCGGCACCAAATCGAGCTGGAACCGCTGCGCCAAGGTGGCGAGGACGAGGGTGACCTCGAGCATCGCGAAGGCGTTGCCGATGCAAATGCGCGGGCCGCCGCCGAATGGCAGGAAGGCGAACTTGGGGCGCTTGGCTTCTTGTTCAGGGGTGAATCGAAAGGGATCGAAGCCTTCGGGGTTCTCCCAGAAATCGGGGTGCCGGTGCGTGGCGTAGGGGCTGAAGAAGACGATGTCGCCCGCGGGGACGCGGTAGCCGCAGAGGGCGTCGTCGTCGATGGCGCGGCGGGAGGCGGCCCAAGCAGGGGGATAGAGGCGCATCGATTCTTTGATGACCATCTGCGTGAACGCGAGCTTGGGCACGTCGTCCAGGGCCGGCGTGCGGCCGTTCAAGACCAGGTCGAGCTCCTCGGTGAGCTGCCTCTGCGCCGAGGGGTGCTTCGAAAGGCAATAGAACGTCCACGCCAATGCGTTGGCCGTCGTCTCGTGGCCGGCGAGGAACATGGTCATCACCTCGTCGCGCAGCTGCTCGTTCGTCATGCCCGCTTCGCTCCCGGGCGCGGCCGATTCGTCGCGCGCATCCATGAGCATCGAGAGAAGATCGGCGGGCTTTTCGCCCGGACAGGCGCGGCGCTCGGCGATGATGCGCCCCACCACGGTGTCGATGACGCGGAGCTCGCGCCGGAAGCGCACGTTGGCTGGGGTGGGCCAGTGGAGCGGCAGATCGAGCGGCGCGGTGATGCGCCGGTTGGCGTTGGCGAGGAGCGACGTGAGCGACGCGCCAATGGAGTTTGCGTCTCCGGTGACGTCGGTGCTGAGCAAGGTCTCGCCCGCGATGCGCAAGGTGACGCGCATCATCTCCTGGGCGACGTCCAGGCTCGCTCCGCGCCGGGCTTGCGCTTCCCACACGCCGGCGAGATCGACGGCGGCGCGGACCATGGTATCGGCGAAGCCGGAGATCTTGGTTTTGTGAAACGCGGGCTGCGCGATGCGCCGCTGGCGGAGCCAGAACTCGCCGTCGCTGGTGACGAGACCGTTGCCCAGCACCAGCCGCAGCTGGCGAAAGCCGCGCGTCTCCTTGGTGTAGTTCTTCGCGTTCTCTTGGAGCATATGGCGCACCCCATCGGGGTGGATCACCAGGTGCGCCGACAGGTTCAACACCCGGAATCGCGCGATGTCGCGGTAGGCGAGCATCGTCTGCGTAAAGAAGGTCAGCCGCCGGCTTTGCAGGTTGCGCAGCTGCCCGATCACCGGCTCGCCCGGGACCAGCGGCGCCAGCGGCAACGAGGCCCCACGCGAAACGGGGCGCGAAACAGGGGGAGTGGCGGTGGTCATGGCGCGACCTCGATGCGGGTTAGGTCGACGCCGCCTTGCTGTCGTCGTCGTCCGGGCGCTTCTTGGGCGCTACGAAGAACGCGATGACGACGGACACGAAGTAGAGAACGATGAGCGCAAGGCTGACGGCGAGCTGGCTCGAAATTTCAGGACCCGGCGTGACGACTCCCCCCACGATAAAGGAGAGGAGAATCGCCCAGCGGCTGAATTTTACGAGCTGCGTCGGTGTAACGAGGCCCGCGATGGCCAAAAACGAGATGAAGAGCGGCAGCTCGAAGACGAACCCAAATGCGAGCAGCATGGTCGTCGCGAAGTCGAGATACAGCTCGAGCGTGGGCCGCTGGGTGAGCACCATGCCGGCGTCGCTGACTTGGCCGAGCAGCGAAAAGAAGTAGCTGAACGTAAATGGAAACGCGACGTAGTACCCAAAGAAGACCCCCGACAGGAACAGGCCCGTCGAGAAGACCACGAAGGGGACGATGAAGCGCTTCTCGCGCGAATACAGCCCGGGGCTGATGAACGCCCAAAGCTGATAAAAGATCACCGGGGCCGAGAAGATGGCGCCGCCCACCAGCGAGAGCTGCATGTAGCCCACGAAAACATCGGCGGGCCCCAGGGTCTGAAGCTCGGGGACCCCCGGGAACTTCCGCGCGATCCACTGCGCTTCATAAGGCTTGACCAGCCACGCCAGGATCTTCTCGCGAAACCCCCAGCAGGCCGCCGTGCACACGAACAGCCCGATGGCGGCGCGAAACACGCGCGTGCGCAGCTCGCCCAGGTGCTCCCAGATCGTCATCTTGACGTCGGACTCGGGGAGGGGATCGCCTTCGCTCGAGCCGCCCGAGCTGCTCGTGGAGTTCGTGATGCCGGACGGAATGGTCTCGTTCTGTCCGCGGATTTCGGCTTCGCTCATGGTGCGCCCAAATCGCGAGGCTCGCGAACCTCGACGGGTTCATGTGGCTCTCGAGCCTCTCCCGGCTCGTGGGACTCCTGCAGATCCGTCGACTCTTCGGGATACGCAGGATCGACCGGCGGCGGAGGAGGAGCGGGGATCACGCCGTGGGGATCGCCCGTCATGTACAGCGGATCGCTCGCGAGCGGGCTCGGTCGCAAGGGTTCGGTGTACATGAACGCCGTATCGGGCATGGCGTTGCCGGAGTCGGCTCCCTCGCGCGGGTACTCGCGATTGCGCGCGCCCACGTAGTCGATGTCGTCTTCGCCACCGTAGGACGTGTGCCCGCCGTAAGGTGTGGGTGCATATCCGCCGGCCGCGTTCGTGGAACCCGACAGGCTCGAAGAGGTGCTTGCCGCGCTCGAGGCAGCCACCGCGGGGTCGGGATCGGGGCCGAACGGCCTCTCGGGCATGCGCGCCGCCTCGGTGAGTTGGTCCAGCTCACCGCGCGCCAGCTTGCGAATCTCCTGAATGTTCTCCTGGATGCCCTCGGCGCGCAGCACCTCGTCGATGCCGCTCTGATGCCGGAGGTCCGCGGCCATCCGCCTCATTTTTCCGGCGAATCGCCCGAGCTTTCCCAGCATTTTGGGCAGATCGCGTGGACCGATCACGACGACCGCCACCACGATCAACACCACCAGCTCGCCGAAGCTCAGTCCGAACATGCTCGAAGTCGGGCGAAACCTAGCACACGCGCCCCTTTCGGACCCCCAATCATTCCGGGTTCGTTCCGCCTCGTTCCCGTCGCCCGGATCCTTCGCTCCCGCTGCCGAGATCGAGCTATAGAAGCGGGCATGTTGGCCCTCCAAGGAGCAACCCCTGTCGCGCTCGCCGAGGCGTTTGCGATTTCGCTTGCGGAGGCCCGCAAAATCGTCAGCGCGGTGCATCGTCAAAAGGACCTCCGGGAGCCTCTCGCCGAGGTCCGCCGGGTCAGCCTCGACCGGGTCCGCGCCGGGGGCCATGTGCCAGAGCTCACCCTGGTTCGCGAAGAAGCGAGCCAGCTCGATCCCTTTCGCAAGCTCCTCTTTCGCGCCGCGCAGACCGGGCGCGCGGGGAGCGCGGTCGACGACGGGCCCGGGGAGCTGTTCGAGACCGTGCGCATTCCCCTGGAGCGCGCGGGGCGTTTCTCCGTGTGCGTCAGCTCGCAGATTGGTTGTGCGCTGGCGTGTGCCTTCTGCGCGACGGGGCGCCTTGGATTGCGGCGCAACCTGGAGATCTGGGAGATCGTCGAGCAGGTGCGCTGGGTGCGGCGCGGGCTTCGCGCGGGCGAGCGCGTGCACGGCGTGGTTTTTCAAGGGATGGGCGAGCCGCTCGCCAACCTCGACCGCGTCATCGAAGCGATTCGCGTGCTCTGCGATCCCAGCGCGCAAGCCATCGACGCGCGTGCCATCACCGTGTGCACCTCGGGGCTCCCCTCCGGGATCCGCCGTCTTGCGCGCGAGCTGCCGAAGGTGCGGCTCGGGCTCTCCTTGGGCAGCGCGATCACCGAGGTGCGCCGCAATTTGATGCCCATCGACGATACCTTTTCACTCGACGCGGTGCTCGATGCCGCCGTCGAGCACGCCCAGACCACCGGGCTCTCGCCCATGTGGGCGATGACCTTGCTCCAAGGCATCAACGATGGCGAAGCGCACGCGCACGCCCTCGCCGATCGCGCGCTCGACTTTGCCAAGCGCGCGGGGGTGCGACCGAGGCTCTCGATCCTCGCGTACAATCAAATCGACACCGAGGCCGATCCCTTTGTGCGCACGTCGCTCGACCGCGAGGAACAATTTCGCGAGACCATGCGACAACGTGGCGTTTTCACGCACAAGCGCTACAGCGGTGGATCCGATGTGGCGGCCGCGTGTGGACAGCTCGCGGCGCGAATGTAGCTGAACCGCACGGCGCGAAATGTATGCTTGCGCTTTAGGCTTTGCGAGGACGCGCTAAGCTTGACGGCTCATGGACCGTTCGCCGCCCTCGTTTCGCACGGAGCGCTCCGCAACACGTCCGAAGGCACCGCTCGTCCTGTATGTCGATTGCGACGAAGCGCGATGCAAAGTGGTCAAGAGCGTGCTCGATGGCGCAGGCTTTACGACCGTCGGTGCCACCGATCTCGTCGATGCCGTCGATCACGTACGCGAATCGTCGCCGTCGCTCGTTCTTCTCGATATGAACATCGTGGAGCACGAGGAGGACGCGTCGTTCGGCGAGTTCTGCGCAAAGCTCGAGGATACGCCGGTGCCCGTGCTGGCCGTGGTGGATGACAGCGATCGCGCTTCGGGCGCGCGCGCCCGCGCCACATTGCTCGGTCTGTCCGCGGCCATCGGTCGCTCGTCGCCCGAGCGGCTCGTGGTGGAAGTGATGCGCGCGCTCGCGGCGGTCGCCAAGAGCAAGCAAGGGCCGGCCTACGGGTAGGTCGAAGAGGCGCCAGGCGTTCGGCGTCCGCTGATGCCGCAGAGCGCTTTCCGCCAAACGGATGGCGCGCGCGGCAGAATCCTGCGCTTGCGGCGCGCTCATTTGTCACACGTGGGGCGTGGGCGGTGCGTCTTGCCTCACTGAGCATGCGCATTCCTCGACGAAAGGGTTGCGGGCTGGGGGTGCGAAAGATGCTTCTTTGTTCGTCTCGCCAACGGCAAGAAGCATTGCCAAGGAGGCGAGTCATGGCTCACGCGCATCCGCATACCCCGCCGCCCATTTTTTCGTATGGCGGGGAAGTCCCCGAGGCGCTCGACTTGATTCGGAAAGAGCGCTCGCACGCATTGATCTTCGCCATGGTTGCGATTCTCGTGGCGCTGTTCGCCACCGTCGCCATGGCGTATCTCCTCTTATTCCCCTCGCAGACCACCGTGGTCCCATGATCACCAAAGCGCTCTTCATCGCGTTTCTGGTGGTCACCTTGATCGCATTTGGGGGGATGCTGGCGTTTGCCATGGGGATGGCTCTCGTCGCGCTCCTGCCGGCGGCCGTCCTTTTGGGACCGCCATTTTTCCTGCTCTGGCGCGTGCAGAAACAGGAGCAGCTCGCGGCCGACCAAGCCATGCGCGCGGCCGACCTCGAACGAAGCGTGCTCAAAGGCTAGGCAAACGAGCTTCGGTGGAGCGGCGCGTGTCCCGATGCGCGTGATCCGATGGGAGAGGCGCGTGCGCGCTCCATATGTCGGGGACGAACATATCCGAGCGTTCGGCAAAGCCGCATCGGCGCAAGGTGTTGCGCGCTTCGTGTGGATGGCCGTCGTTTAAAAAAAACGCCGCGGCGTTAAAGGTTCTGTCGCTCATCTTCGTAGGAAGGGTGGACGGCGAACTTCGCCGAGGGTGCCGTGCGATCGATCCCAACCCGCGTGCGCGCGGAGGCGAGCCTTCCCCGGCCGATGGGTCGGTGTGCGCGCCGAATCGATCTTCGCAATCGTCGTTACCGCCACTCTTCCTTTGCTTACGTCACTGCCGATCGGGCAACGACTCACCTCGTTGCCCGATTCCTTTTTCGCGCGCGTTGACGCGCGCGCCGTCGAGGCACGGGAAGGGCGAGGGCGGGCCGGCGGCGGCGGCGACACCGTACCTACCAAGAGGTATGGCCGAGCGTGTTAGCGTAGGGGCGGCATGTTCTTCGTCGGAGTCATTCTCGGACTTTGCTTCGTCACCCCGTTGGTCGTGCTTTACGCGCTGCTCGTTCGCTGGTGCGATCGATTCGAGCCGGAGCCCTGGTGGCTGCTCATCGGCGCCTTTCTCTGGGGCGCCATCTTTGCCACCTTGGGCGGCGGTATTTCCAGCGGTGTTGGCGAAGCGCTCGCGAGCAACATGACCGGTGCGGCTCAAGACGATCCCGGCATCCAGGCCTTCGGCGCCACCGTGCTCGCCCCCGTGTTCGAAGAGGGGTTCAAGGGCATCGGCGTCGCGCTGGTCGCAGGCATCAGCGCGCTCGGCCTCCGCGAGTTCGACGGCCCGCTCGACGGCGCCATTTACGGCGGCATCATCGGCCTCGGCTTCACATTGACCGAGGACATTCTCTATGTCGCCGGCCAATTCGCCGAGTCGGGGTTGGGCGGATTCGTGGGCCTCTTCTTCGTCCGCACCGTGCTTTTGGGGCTCTCACACTGCACCTTCACCGCGTGCACCGGCCTCGGTTTCGGCATCGCCGCCGAATCCCGCAACCTCTTCGTCAAGATCGTGGCCCCCATCGGCGGCTACATCGCGGCCGTCGGCATGCACGCCTTTCACAACGGCCTGCCCACCTTCTTCGGCGGTGAAGGCGCCGTGCTGATGATCCTGTGCACCTGGGTCATCGTGATGCTCTTCTTCGTCCTCCTCGGAGCCCTGGTGGTCCGCGATCGCGCCATCGTCATCCGCGAGCTCACCGGTGAGCTGGGCGGCCTCATTCACCCGAGCGAGCTCGCCTTGATCAGCACCTACGTGACCCTAGGCTGGCGCAACTGGGCCATCCTCTTTTCCATGGGCTGGTCCGCCTTCCGCCAGCGCCGGCACAAGCAGCTCGCCCTGGTGGAGCTCGCGTTCATCAAGAACCGGCGCCGCCGCGGAGAGCGCGGCAAGGGGCTCGACCTCAAAGAGGCGCGCCTGCGGCAGGAGGTGTATTTGGCGAATCAGCGCGGTATTTGGATTGGGAATTAGTGCGCGCTATTCGAGCACGGCTGGGAAGCGCTGCTGGATCTCGCGGGTCCAGCGGGCGTCGCCGTTGAAGACGTCGCCCACGAGCATGGAGGTGATCGAGCGCTTCATGAAGGGGTGCGGCTTGTCCGCGAAGAGGTACTCGGTGAGGGTGCCGTCGTAGAAAGCTTGCACGCTGCCGAGGAACATTTCGGCGCCGCGCCGGATGAGTTGCTCCCAGGGGGCGAAGCGGGCGGGGGCCACGTCTCCGTCGGTGAGCGCTTGGTGGATGGCGTCGCCCGCGTGGAAGCCGCCGTACATGGCCAGGTGCGCGCCCGTCGAGAAGAGGGGATCGATGAATCCGCCTGCGTCGCCGATGGTGAGCCACCCGGGGCCCACCAGGTTTTGCACGCGGAAGCTGAAATCGGCGGTGGCCTCCGCGGGGAAGAGCTGCTCGGCGCCTTGGAGCATGCGGGTGGCCACGTCGGAGCTTTGGATCGCCCGACGGTAGAGCGCGTCGACGCTCTCGCCGGGGGCGCGCGTCTTCATCCAGGCGCTGGAGACGACGGCGCCCACGCTGGTGCGTCCGTCTTTGAAGGGGATGACCCAGAACCACCCGGCCGGGAAAATCACGATTTGAATGTCGCCCTCGCGATCGCCCGTGTCGCGGTACGCGCCGCGGAAATGGGAGAACAGCGCGGTCTTGTCGAGGCGCGGAACTTTGACGGTGGTGCGCGTGGTGTGGGCGTGGAGCGCGTCGCGGCCGGTGGCGTCCACCACGAAGTGCGCGGGGAGCATTTGCGTGGCGCCCTCGGGGGTTTTGGCCTCCACGCCGACCGCGCGCCCGCCGTCGAACACGATGCGGGTCACCGTCCAACCCTCGCGGATCTCGGCCCCCAGGGACTCGGCGCGGCGGAGCAGCACCTCGTCGAACTCGTCGCGCGGCACCTCGAACGCATAGGTGGTGCTTCGGTCGAACGCCTCGGCGAAGTCGTAGCGCGCCGATTTGCCGGTGCCGTGCTCGTGGAAGTTGGCGCCGCGTTTGACGAGGAAGCGGCGGTGCAGCTCGGGCATGAGCCCCAGCGCGTCCAGAATGGGCATCGACTGCGGCAGCAGCGACTCACCCAGGTGAAAACGCGGAAAGCGCGCCTTCTCGAGCACGAGCACGCGCCGGCCTTTTTGCGCGAGCGCTGCGGCGCAAATGGAGCCCCCGGGGCCACCGCCCGCGATGATGACATCGAACTTCATGAAGGGATGGGCAAACGGCGCCGTAGGCTCGCCGCTTCTTTCCTCAGTTTCGTGTTCTTCGTTATTCCGCAGTCTTCGGTGGAGGTCCGAGCTGAATGCGCTCGCCGATGTAGGCTCCCACCAATGTGAACAGGACCCCGATGGAGGCCATGATCACATAAAGAAAGGTGGGGATCATGCGCACGGTTTGATTCTGCACCAGCACGAACGTGGTCGGGATGGCCACGATGAAGCTCGCGATCACGGGCTCGATGAAGGTGCGGCCCGGCGAGATCATGCCGATGAGCAGGCCCCCGAGGAACCACACGGGGATGCACACGATCATCCCGTTGCCCCCTTCGAAATCGAGCGCGCTGATGATGACCGGCAGCCCGAAGACGAGCGCGGCCGTAAGAACGACCTGAACGGCCAGGGCGATGAACATCCAGCGGATGCTCAGCCCTTCCTGTTGGTAGCGCCGCTCGAGGTCCTCTTCGCGCGAGCGGCCGGCTCGGCCCAAGCTTTCCATCTTGGCGCCACACGAGGCGCAACGCACGGCGTTGGGGGGATTTTGGGTAAAGCCGCAATTGGGGCACGCGACGGCCTTGGCCATGGCAAAAAGCCTACCCTGCCTACGACGCCGCCGTTGAGAAAATTTACGGAACGTTCGCGCACGGCAGATGTCAACCTGGATGTGCGTCCGATGAGAGACCTCCACCGCGCGCAAGATGCGCAGGCATTTCCCGGGGACCCGGCCCGCGAGGAGCTCGATCCGGAGCTCTTGGAGCTCCCCGAGCCTCCGCGACGCGAACGTACCTGGACCCTCGCGCTCTTGATTTTTACGGCCCTGGCATCGCTCGCCATGGTGTTCTCCTTGGCCCGCGACGCGGCGTATGCGTTTGCGCAGCCCGAGCCCTTCGACGCGGGCGAGCTGCTCACCTTGCGCCCGGGCGATGTAGGTCAAAATCGCTTCACCACCGCGCGCGGTATGCTGGGCGCGAGCGGCGCGATCCGCTACGAGCGCCCCTTCGAGTC
Source organism: Sorangiineae bacterium MSr11954 (assembly GCA_037157815.1). Lineage (NCBI taxonomy): Bacteria > Pseudomonadati > Myxococcota > Myxococcia > Myxococcales > Pendulisporaceae > Pendulispora > Pendulispora albinea. Next base: position 8,543,844 of record CP089984.1, on the reverse strand, counting down.
CGACTCGTACCGGCTGGCGCCGGTGGCGGGGCGCTCGGATCTGTGGGTCGAGATTCGCGTTCCGTCGGGGCAGGAGAGCGCGCGCTTCGTTCCGCCGAGCACCTTTACGGGTCGCCTGGTGCGCTTCGATGCCACGGGACCCCGTCATCGCGGACTTCATGCGCGCATCAACGAGGGCGGGGCGAGCGCGCCGGAGAGCTCGTGGCTCTTGGTCGATGGCGAGACGCCGGGCCGGGCGCGATGGTCGCTCGCCTTGATGGCGCTCTTCATGGGGTTCGCCGTGTGGAACGTGGTGACGTTTGTGCGCCTGACTCGACGAGTACGCTAGGGCGCTCCGCGTTGCAGCATGGGCGGCTTGGAAGAGACAGACACGCTGCATTTTTTGGTGCTAAGGCTCGGGCATGCGTGTGGCGGTGATTGGTGCGGGGGTCATTGGGTGCGCGACCGCGCTCGAGTTGGCGAAGCGCGGGGCCGAGGTCGTGCTTCTCGAGCGAGCCGTCCCCGGCTCCGAGGCTTCGAGCGCGGCGGCGGGCATGCTGGGCGCAGGCGCCGAGATCGACGAGGACGATCCGGAGCAGATCGAGCGGCTCGTGCGCGCGCGCGATGCGTACGGGCCCTGGATCGAGGAGCTCCGCGGCGAGACCGGCATCGACGTGGGCTACCGCGTGTCGGGCATCCTCATCGTGATGACGGGCGACCCGGTCGAGCGCGAGAGGCTCACCCGCATCGTGGCGCTGCAGCGCGCGCGGGGGCAGCGCGCCGAGCTGATCGACGGTGTGCAGGCGCGATCCATCGAGCCGGAGCTCTCCGCCGACGTCGGAGCGTGCGCGTATTTTCCCGATGATTCGCAGGTCGATCCGCCTGCGCTCCTGCGGGCGCTCGTGGCCTCTTTAGCGAAGAAGCGCAATGTCAGCTTGCGCAGCGGTGCGGTGGTCGAACGCATGCTGCTCGAGGGCGGACGCTGCACCGGTGTGGCGCTCGCGGCGCCGCCGGCCGCGGGGCAATCGAATGTCGTGCAGGCCGATGCGACGGTGCTGGCCGCGGGGAGCTGGTCGTCCTTGCTCCCCGGCATCGAGAAGGAGCTCGCGCCGGTGCGCCCTGCGCGCGGTCAAGTGGTGCAGCTCGAGGAGCGCCCTCCGCGGCTCGCCACGCCCATCGTTCGCGGGCCGGCCTATGCGATCCCCCGCGGCGATGGCCGCGTGTACTGCGGCTCCACCGTGGAGTTCGTGGGCTACCGCCGCGAGATCACCGCCGGCGCGGTGCGCGATATCCTCGATGGCACCATCCGCACGATCCCTTCGCTCGCCGAAGCGTCGCTCTCCTCGACGTGGATGGGCTTTCGGCCCCACGCGGAGCGCCCGCTGGTGGGGCGCTCCAGCATCCCGGGCCTCTTTTGGGCGACCGGCCACTACCGCAGCGGGATCGTGCTCGCGAAGATCACCGCCGACGACATCGCGCAGTCGATCTTCGCGTCGTCGTAAACGCGAATACGCGAAGGCTCGCATGTTCGAGCGCTCGGGCGTGACGCTCGAGCGCTCGAACGCGCGATCCCTCCGCCTCTCAAACGCGCTTGAGCACCACCGCCGCGGCGGGTTCGAGCACGCGGAAGGTGAAGGACTCCGTGATGTAGAGCTCCACGGAGTGCTTGTCGTGGTACGCGTACCCGATGGAGAGATCTTGGCCCACGGTGAGCTCGTAGTCGCCGCCGCGGATCGAGAGCAAGACCGCGCCTTGGATGGCGGGGGCCCAGACGAAGGGACCCTCGATGAGGGATCGCTCGATGCGCTTGCGCAGCGGGTATCCATCTTCGCTTCCGGCCGAGAGCTCGTCGTAGGCTTGCTTGCCGAGCGCGATGGCGTACGGGCCCGAGATGCCGGCCGCGCGCAAGACTTCCTTGGCTTGCACGATGCTCTGCGGCCACGACTCCACGGCGCGCACGTCGATGGGCGGGTGCGGGCTGGTGTCGATGATGCCGTCGATTTGCCCCGCTTTGTAGCCGTTGAAGATGGCGCTGTCCTCGGCGCGCGCGATGCGCTCGGAGGCGCGAACCACCTCGGACAAATCGGGGTCGTCCGCGCCGCGCGCGACCGAGTCGAGGTCCAGCAGATCGAGGTGGAGCGGGGTGCGAATCTCGATGAGCGGCTGCACCGAGCGCACGCCGGCCGCCACGTCGGCCACGGGGGACTCCTTGAGGAACTCCAGCCGGCCCGTGTTGACGGCCGCGAACTTCCACCCGTGGGGGCCCTTGAAGTCGACGAGCTTGCGCCCGGCGAGGTTCAGCTTGAGCACGCGGGTGGCTTCTTCGTCGATGTGCTCCCACGCTTCGGGGAGGATGGGGGCCAGCTCTCGTTTGAGCAGGTTCATGGGGTCTCCTTCAAGCTGCCGATGGCAAGCGAGCCGTCCGCCGCTCGGGATGATGCAGCCTTGGGCCGGTTCGTGGTTTCGCCCCCCTTGTTTGCTGCTCGTGGTGCTCCTTCGCTCGCGCCGCCCTCGCCCTGCGCCTCGGCAGCCATCTCCACCTCCTCGATTTCGGTGATGGGATCGCTCGTGAACAGGTAGGTGCGGAGGTTTTCGTCGAAGCGTGGGTTGTTTCGACGGATCCACTCGAGCGTCATCGATGCGTGCTCGATTTCTTCATCGCGGTTGTGCTCGATCACCGCGCGCAGGGCATCATCCGTCGCTCCCTCCGCGCGTTGTTGGTACCAATCGACCGCCTCGAGCTCCTCCATGAGCGAGACAATCGCCCGGTGCATGTTCTTGGTCTGCTCGGACAGCCGTTCTTCCGCCTCGTGCAAGCCTTCGCTGGACATGGGAGACTCCATAACGACGATCGCAGGTGTACGCTAGGGGTATGACGGAGCCCACGCTCGAGGTGTCGTCGCTTCTTACGGTCCGCGATGTCGAACGCCTGGCGCGCACGATGCTTCCAAAGAGCACGGTCGACTACTTTCGCTCGGGATCGGATGCAGAATACACGCGTCGCGCGAACCGCGGCGCCTTCCGGAAATGGGCGATTGCCTACCGCGTGCTCGTGGACGTGAGCCGCGTCGATACGCGCGTTCGCGTGCTCGGTCAGGAGCTCGCCTCGCCGATCCTCATCGCCCCGACCGCCTACCATCGCCTGGCGCACCCCGAGGGGGAGCGGGCGACCGCTCGCGCTGCGGGGGGCAGCGGGACGCTCTATGTCGCGTCGACCTTGGCGACGACGTCGCTCGAGGACATTGCCGCCACGTACGATGCCGCAGGCGCGTCTGCGGGGGGCGCATCGGTCGGAGGCGCGTCGCGGTGGTTTCAGCTTTACGTGCACAAAGATCGCGGCTTGACCCGGTCGCTGGTGGAGCGCGCGGAGGCGAGCGGATATGGCGCGCTGGTCGTTACGGTAGATACGCCGGTGCTCGGGCGACGGCTTCGGGACGTGCGCAATGCGTTCGGGCTCCCCGACGGCATGCACATGGCCAACCTGTTTGCCCCGGGCGACGGCATCGAGGCAAAAGACCCCGCGTTCCGCCACGCACAAATTGCGGCGCGGCATGATGCGTCGTTCACCTGGCACGACCTCGCGTCGATCCGCGCGTGGACGCGGATGCCGCTCGTCCTCAAGGGGATCGTGCGCGCCGACGATGCGCTTCGCGCGCGGGACTCCGGCGTCGCCGGCATCATCGTCTCGAACCACGGCGGCCGTCAGCTCGACTCTGCCGTGGCCACCCTCGACGCGCTCCCGTCCGTGGTCGAAGCCCTCGGCGCGCAAGCCGGCGTCGACGTGCTCCTCGACGGCGGCGTGCGCTGGGGCACCGACGTCTTCAAGGCGCTCGCCCTCGGCGCGCGCGCGGTCCTCGTGGGGCGCCCCATCGTCTGGGGGCTCACCGCTTTCGGGGAAGCAGGGGTCGCCCGCGTGCTCGATATTCTCCGCTCGGAGCTGGTGCACGCCATGACCCTCGCAGGCTGCCCCGCCATCGACGCCGTCACGCGCGATATGCTGGTTCGCCGCTAACCCTTCGCGCCGAGCCTTCGCCGCACCTTGGACAAGATGGCCACGTCCGCCGGCGGAAACTGCGCGGGATCGAGGTCGCCCTCGTCGCCCCACTTCAGCGCGGCCACGTCGATGGCCTGGGGGGCGGGCGAGGGGGCGGTGCGCTCCACTTCGTAAAAGAGCAGCAACACTGCTTTGTTCGCGTCATCGTAGCGGTGGAACGTCACGTCTACAATCTCACCGACGCGCACGAAGATACCCACTTCTTCGTGGAGCTCGCGCGCGAGCGCTTCCTTCGGGTCCTCCCCCAGCTCGACCTTTCCGCCGGGAAATTCCCAGGCGCCGGCGAGGTGCCCGCCCGCCTTGCGCTGCGTGAGAAGGACGCGGCCGTCTTCGATCAAAATTGCAGCAGCAACGATGACGGTATTCATTCTTAAGGGGATCCTCGGAACCTGCGCTCTGATATCGTCTCGGGGCGATGCAAGGCAATGACTTCGACGTCGAAGAAGGAAACTTCAAGAAGGGGGCCTTCAAGCCGATCGCCATTGGCCTCGGCGCGCTCGCTGTGCTGGGCGGCGCCGTCTTCGCCGTGCTGGCGGCCAAGGGGCAATCGGAGAAGCTCGGGGTCAAGGAGATCGCCGCGGAAAGAAAGCACATTTACGTGCTTGCCAAGCAGGAAGCCATCCCCAAGTGGCGCGCGTGGGCCGCTCGAAACGACGTGCCCGCGCTCCAGCAGGAGGCGTTCGCGGAGCTCGCGTGGGCGCACGATCCCACGGGGCTCGAGCTGATCATCAAGGGCCTCGCCTCCGACGATCACCGGGTGCGCGGTACGGCGGCGCAGGCCATCCTCGAATACGGCTCCCCCGCGGCCGACTCGGCCAAGCCGGCCTTGCTCAAGGCGCTGCAAGAAGCCGACAGCAGCGACAAACCACAAATTTCCTGGGCCCTGGCCACCCTTCACGAGGCGAGCGCCTTCGAGGCGGTGCTCGCCGAATACCGCTTGGGGCACCTCTCCAAGGTGCAGCGCCTGGACGGCGTTCCCGCCTTCGATCCGGAGCTTTTGGCCAGCATGGTGCCGCTGGAGAAGCTGGCCAGCTACGCCGCCGACGAGAGCGAGAGCGTGCGCCAGCTCATCGCCACCGTGCTCTCGCGCACGGGCGACGCCAAGTGGACCTCCGTGCTCATCAAGCTCGTGAAAGACCCGTCGATCGAGGTCGCCCGCGAGGCCGCCGTCGGCTTGGGCCGCATCGGCAGCGAGGACGCCGTCGGCCCGCTGCTCGACGCGCTCTCGCGCGCCGACAAACCGTCGCGCGGGAAATTTCTCGAGGCACTGCGCGATGGCGTCGGCGCCAAGGGGCTCATTTTGGCCATCAAGAGCGTCTCGCACGACAACCCCGAGCGCGAAAAGGCGCAGACGCGGCAGCTCTTCGACATGATGAAGGAGCTCTCCGACCCGCGCGGCGGCGACATGCTCGTGCAGTACATCGCCACCAACCCCAAGCCGCACTGGAAGACGGAGGCCGCGCTCCGCCTGGCCGAGATTGGCGATGCGCGGGCTGCCACCACCCTCGGCTGGCGCCTTAAGCAAGATCCGCTCAAACTCTACAACAAGGTCGACGATCCGGAGCTGGTGCGCGACGACAACGAGCGGGTGGTGGCCGCGCGCATGCTGGCCGATTTGGCGGTGCTCCACCCGGACAAGCGCAACGACATTCTCTCGGTGGCGGAGGATGGCGCCATCTTCTGGACCACCGATCTGCCGCAGCCCCACGCCAACGGCATGCGCTTCTTGGCGGCGGCCGGCTCTGCGCGCGGATTGACCTTGCTGCGCAAGTGGGGCGATCCGAGGGATCCGCTCCCGAAGGAGGGGCAGCAAGATTTTCCCCCCACGTGGGCGACGGCGCAGAGCGCGCTCCGCTACTTGGGTATGACGAAGGATCCCTCGAGCTGGGGCATCTTGGAGCGGCAGCTCAATCGCAAGCCGCCCAAGATCGACACCACGATGGATGCGCTCATGCAAGGCGGCCTCGCCGTTCTCGGCATGACCTTGCGCGGCCTTGGTGTGGGCGCCTCCGACGGCTTCGCCGAATGGGGTGACGCGCGCGCCTACTCGCTGCTCACGAAGTACATCGAGAACTCCGAGAACAACGAGCAGTCGCGCCTGGAAGCATGCTTTGCGCTCTCGTGGGTGGCGACCGACGACCAGCTCGGCGAGGTGGTGAAGAAGGTTCACGACTTCAACAAGCCGGATCCCAAGAGCTCGCTCATCCGCGCTTGCTACTTGGAGACCTTGGTGCACCGTCCGGTGCCCGCGGCCACGCGCGGCCTCGTGCCCTTGCTGAACCCGGACATGTCGATGGAGGTGAGGCATCAAGCCGCGCGCGCCATCGGGTTCGGGGGCGTGGCGCCCGAAGTCGCCAAGCAACTCGAGGCCAAGCTGGGCGATCCCAACACGCGAAGCGACGCCGTGCTCGCGCTGCTCATCGGCGGCGATACGGAGACCGCGACCCACGCCGTGGCCTCGTACAACGACGTGAACGCGGAGGCGCTCGAGGAGATCAAGGACATCTACAATCGGTCCTTCGGGTACTGGAGCGACAAGAACTACGAAAAGGGAGATCTCGCCCGCTGGATCCGAAACGCCGAGGCGTGCGCGCACGTGAAGGTGAACGGCGCGCTGCAGGATTGGCCGAAGTTGATCCTCTCGCGCGCCCTGCAAGGCGTGGAGGCCGACAACGGTCCGCACTCGGTGACGCGCGTCAACCTTCGCGTGCGCTTGATCCGCGACGCGCGCGGCTCGGACCCCGTGAAGCGCGAGGACGCGATCCTCGTCCTGAAGTTCATGAAGGAGAAAGGCGTGCTCCTCGCGCTCCGCGGCGAGCCCGCGCCCCTCGGCGATCTAGCGCGCCAGGCGTTCTTCGAGGTGATGAACCCGAAGGCCACCGACGAGCGGATCCCGGAGGCCGTCAAGGCCGCCAACGAGAAGGGCACCGCACGTTGATGCGTTGCCCTCCGGGGCTTGCGCCGCTACTTCGGCTTTAGATCGTCCTCGATCCGCTGAACGCAACGCGAGACGTTGTCGTAGAAGGTCTCGTCGAGCGATCGGTAACCGTTGGGCGCCGTTTGCACCAAGTCCGTGAAGGCTCGCGCATCGCGGACCGTGCACGAGCGCCGGTAGTTCTTGGGCGGCGTGGGGTTTCGATCGGTGACGCGGAACCCGAGGGTGCATTTGCCCTTGGCGAAGCGGCAGTCGATCTTCGGAAAGTGCCAGTTGTATTCGCCTTCGCACCACGTATCGCCGCAGATGTCGTCGAGGAGCTTGAGGACGATCGCGGACTGCTCCTTCGTGAGATCGCCCGCCGCGAGCTCGGGATCGGCCGTGATGAGCGGGTGGGCGGCTTGCTCGGTCGAGACCTCGACCGCGGCATCCTCCGATTCGCTGTCGCGGGCGGAGGCGCTGCACGCCGCGGTGAGGAGCGCGGCCAGGGCGAGGGCCATGGCGCTTGCGATGGTCACGGGCGACGGCTTCGGGGCTTCGACGGGCTTCGAAGGCCGCTTCGAGGACTCGGAGGCGCGCCGCTTGCGGCGGCCGATTCGCGTCTTGGGCAACGAAGCGGGCAAGGGTTGATGGGGAGGGGGCGGGGACGATTGATGAGCGGTCATGCGGGGGGTAAGAACAAACCGCGTGCCGCCGGATGCACCCTTGATTTTCCGACGAATCGAGGGGCTGGGGGGTGTCCGGGACAGATCAGGGGGTGTCCCGGACAGGTGCGCGAGGCGCTTGCTCAGGTGCGCAAAGCGCCCGCTCAGGCGCGCGAGGCGCTTGCTCAGGTGCGCGAGGCGCTTGCTCAGGTGCGCGAGGCGCTGCTCAGGTGCGCGAGGCGCTTGCTCAGGTGCGCAAAGCGCCCGCTCAGGTGCGCAAAGCGCCCGCTCAGCTGCGCGAAGCGCCCTCGGTGCGATCGTCGGGGCGGGCTTCGAGCAGAAGGCGCTCGATTTCGCGCAACGTCTCGACGTCGTCGCCGACCATCTCTTTCATCGACTGAATGCGGCGCGCGACGATGCGGGCGATGCGGTCCTCGATCGTATCGTCGGCGTAGGCCCAATACACTTGCGCAAAGCGCCCATCGCGATGGCAGCGCCCTTCGATCTGCGCCATCTGAATGGCTGACCAGCGCAGATCGTGGATGATCTCGGAGCGGGCCACGTCCACGTGCTCGCCCTGGTGCAGCGAGATCCCCTCTTCCACCGTGAAGAGCACGACCTGCGCCTTTCCACGCTGAAAGCGAAGGCGCTCCTCCTCGCGCGCCTGCGCAGGGATGCCGCCGTAGATGGCGGCGCACGTGATCTTCTCCGCCTCGAAGGCCTCGCGGAGGGAGCCGAGCGTCTCCATGAAGGCGACCGAGATGGCGACTTGGTGCCCGTTGTCGAGCAGCTCGCGCGCGAGCTCCACGGTGCCCGCCGCGCGGATGAGGGAGCTCTTCTGGCGCAATCGCAAGGTGGCGGCCAGCGCAGATTTGGGATCGCGCCCGCGCGGCGCGAGATCCATCTCGCGTCGAAACTCGGTCCACGCTTGCGTGTAGAGCTCACGCGCCTCGCCATCGAGCTCGATGGGGGTCAGGATGCGATTAATCTCCGGCCACCCCGCGATGTCCTCGGGCCGGCGGCGGATGCCCGCGGCGGGGGCGCCTTTGCGCGCGTCGAAGAGCATCGCGCGCACCTTGGCGCAGTCGCCTGCGTCGCCGCGCCACTCCCAGCGGCCGTACGCTCCGCGCGAGAGACCGAGCCCCTGCTCCTGGCACCACCCTTCGAAGTCCTTGAGGTCCGTGGCGCGGCTCCCGGTGACGCTGGCGAGCAGCGGCGCGAGGTACGAGAGCTCGAGGGGGTTCTGGCCGGCGGTGGCCGAGAGCCAGAGGCAAAACTCCGAGCTGCCGACGAGCTTCGCCGCCAGCTTGGAGCGGGCGGCCGCGGGGTTTTTGCAGCGGTGGCTCTCGTCCCAGACGATGACGTCGAAGTCGCTGGCCTTTCCCGATCGCGCGAGCCCCTTCTTGGATCGGATCTTCTTGCGCGCCTCCGGGCTCACCTCGAACAGCTTGCCCAAGCGCTCGTAGTTGAGCAGCACGATGTCCTTGCCTGCATCGCCCATCGCCTCGATGGTGCGCCGCCAATGCGCCACCACGGCCAGCGGGCATACGATGAGCACCGTGTGCATCCCCGGCAGGCGGCGGATCGCTTCCCAGGCGGTGATCGTCTTGCCGAGGCCCACGTCGTCGGCCAGAAGAAATCCGGGCCTCTCCGCGGCGTGCGCTGCGAGGATCGCGCGTACCGCGTCGGATTGGTGCGGGCGCAGGGTGATGGCACCGGCCGTGTTGCCGTCGCCGGATGCGCGCGGCTTGCCGGCGGGCTGGGTGGGCCGCGCGGTACCGTGGCCGCTTTCGAGGTCGAGCTCGCGCTGGATGCGCGCTTCCCACGAGTACGCGGCGGGGTGGAAGGGGCCGAGCGCCGCGGGCAGCGCGTCGCCGCGGTAAAGAAAGACGTTGCGTTCCGCGTCCCAGCGGGCACCGCTGGCCATGGCCACCGCGCGCATGGCAAAGGGAACGTCGAGGACGTAGGCCCGGCCGCTCGGGTTCGAGCTCGAAGAGGAGAGCGCGCCCTTCGACCTCGAGCTCCCAGCGCTTCCAGACTTGCTAGAGCTGCTCGCGTTGCTGCGGGGTTTTGCCGGGGAGGAGAGCGTGCGCTTCATGCGCATCGTGGTCATGGGTCGGGGTGTAGTCGAGTCGCGAGCGGAAACCCAGCTTGCTTCATGCGCCACCGGGCTCTTCCGAGGCTAGACTCCCGATGTGGGGCTCTATCGCGCTGCCGATCTCGTGACCGTACCGGGCATGCTCAGTCTTGCGCGCATCCCACTGGGCGCGGCGTTTCCCTTCGTGGTCGACCGTCCGGCGGTCGCGTTCGGTGTTCTGGTGGGCGCTGCCATCACCGATGTCCTCGACGGCTGGTGGGCTCGCACCTTCAACCGGGCCACGGCCACCGGCGCGGTGCTCGATCCGGTGACCGATAAGCTCTTCGTGGCTGCCGTCGTCGGCACCTTGGTCGTGACCGGCGCGCTGTCGCCCCTCGCCATTCTCCTCTTGAGCACGCGCGAGGTGGGCGAGCTCCCGCTCGTCGTCTACCTCGCGACCAACCGCTCCGCACGAAAGCGCCGCGCCGAGCAACCCAAGGCGAACCTGCCCGGCAAGGTGGCGACGGTCCTCCAGTTCGGATGCGTGGGCGTCGCCATTCTGCATCAATCGATTCTGGGGGCGCTCCTTTGGATCACGGGGGCCGCGGGTGTCTTTGCGGCCACCAGCTATTGGGTTCGCGCCCTCGGCGGGCGTGAAGGATGAGCCCCGGGCGCCTGGCGGCAGGCACCGTCGATTGCGCTATACTCGGCTTCATGTCGGCATCGAACTCCAACACCCGTGGCCCGTTTCACGCCGATGAATTGAGGCCCGGCGATCGGTACGAGCTCTCGAACGGGCACCCGATCTACTGCCTGCCGGCAGGCGCCCGCCACGCGCATGGAAATATCGTGGGCGCGCTTCCATTGGCGACCGATCCCGCGGTCGAGTCGGCCGGAATCGATGCGGGTTTCTCGCCCACGCCCCATATCCTGCGCGCCCCGGACATCGCCGTGGGCGGTGTTCCGAACGAGCCGGGCTGGATTCGGGGGGCTCCTCCGCTCGCGGTCGAGTACGCCGATACGGGCACCGACGAGGCGGATCTCAAGCTCAAGATTCATGAGCTTTTGACGGCGGGCACGGAGCACGTCTGGATCGTGCGCCTGGTGGGCCCGCGCCGGGTCGAGGTCCACCGCCCGAACGAGCCCGTTCGAACGGTGTCGTCCGGCGACGTGCTGGTGGCCGATGGGATCCTGAAAAATCCGGTGCCCGTGGACGCCCTGTACGACCGCGACAAAGCCTATCAAGCGACCTTCCAGAACCTGCTCGAGCGCCAAGGCTACGCGAGCCTCGACGCCGTACGCGCAGAAGGTCGCGAAGAAGGTCGCGAAGAAGCTACCGCACAGGCGATTCTGCACGTCCTCGCCGCGCGCAACCTCGTCGCCACGGACGAGCAAAAGGCTCGCATCCTCGCGTGCCGCGATCCCGCCCTTCTCGACGCATGGCTGACGCGCGCAGCGACCGAAGCTTCCGTCGACGCGCTCTTCGCCTAACACCGCGATCAGTTGAAGCGAGCCTCTGATAAAGAATGGCGGAACCACGCGGCGATCTTGGTGATCGGTGTTGAAGCGCGAAGTCGACGGACGGTCCGAAGGAGTTCATCCTGAGCGTCGAGGGCGAGCGTTCGAAGACGTCGTTTCATGTCTGCCCAGAGGCGCTCAATTGGGTTTAGCTCCGGGCTGTAGGTCGGGAGGTAGACCGGAAAGCCGCCTGCATCGAGGATGGCTTCGCGAACGAGCAGCATCTTGTGGATGCTGAGGTTGTCCATGATGACGATGTCGCCTGGATACAGCCACGAACTGAGCCGGTGTTTGATGAAGCGAAGGAAGGTCGTCCCGTTCACCGCAGCTTTGCTCGTCATGATCTTCGGCTTCTCGCCGAGTCGGATCGCACCGATGAGGGAGAGCGTCTTCCACGAACGAAAGGGCCTGCTTCCGGTGACGCGGTGACCTCGCAACGAGCGTGCATACTCGCGACGCATGCCGGTTTTTACGAAAGATTCGTCGATAAAAACGAGGCTATTTAGGTCCGCGTTCTTCAAGAGCGCGCAGAACGCTTCTCGGAGTTCGCGGTGCTCGAGTGTGTTGCGTTCGGCGGCAAGAAACGACTTTTTTTTCGAGAGAACCCCAGGCGAGTGAGCGCCCGCTGCACAGCGGAGCGACTCGTTTGCGTGCGTGAGCGCTTTACGAGCTCCGACGCGAGTTCGGCGACCGTCGCGTCGGGCATCTCGGCCACGATGGCGGCAAGCATCCGCGCCATTTCGCCGTGAATCGGAGAGGTGTTGCCACCTCCGCGAGGCCTCGGCTCGAGCGAGCTCGTTTCGCGGTGCAGCCGCAGGATTCGGTTCACCGTCGCCCGACCGATCCCGAGCAGCCTCGCGGTTTCGTCGTAGGAACGCCCTTCGGCACGAGCACGAAGAACAGCCTCGCGCAGTTTCAATGGGGTGATCATATCCAGCAGAGATCATGGCTGTGGGATCGCGTCAACTGGTCTTAGTGTTAGCGGAAGCTCCCGCCGCACGCTCCGCGGCAGGCGTGAACGCTGGCGTGAAAGCGCGTAAAGAGAACGCATGACGCGAAAATCCCCCCGCTCGAAGCTTGGCGCCGCGCCCTTTGCCGTCGCGCTGCTCGCGGCATGCGGCCCGAGCGCCCCGTCCACCAAGTCCGGCGCGGACCTCAAACCGCGCGCCATCGTCGCCCCGCCGGGGGTCTCTTTGGTCAGCGCCTGCACGCCCACGGGCCCGGAGATTTGCTTCAACGCGGTCGACGACAACTGCAACGGCGTCCTCGAAGAGGGGTGCGGCCTGGGGACGGGGTTGCTCCAGTTCATCGTGGCCTGGGGCGACAGCCCGGCGGACATCGATTTGAGCGTCATCGATCCCTCGGGCAGCACCGTTCACGAATCGAACCGAACGAGCCCCAGCGGCCTGCATCTCGACCGCGACTGCCCCGGGACGGGGAATCAGAGCTGCTACTCCCAGAACGTCGAGAACATTTACTTCGAGGGCATCGAGCCGCCGCGCGGGTCCTACGTGGTGAAAGTCAAGCTCACCGATATCCACGGCGCGCCGGCCCCGCTCAAGGCGCGGCTGGGGGCCCGCATCGGCAGCCGCTCCTATGGGGTCGACCTCGAGCTCACCCCCAGCGACGATCTGAAAAGTTTCACGTTCACGTTGTAGGGCGAAGAACCGCCCGTGCTACCTTGGTGGCCCGCCTTTCGGCCGCCGCTTCGCCCCGCCGTCTCGCACCCTTTCTTCGGCAAACGCCCGGGCGAACCGCACGCCCTTGCGAATTTGCACGGACCCTTCCGAGCGATTAGGGTAGACTGAATGGCGATTCAGTTGCGGGAGCGGGCTCGAGAATAAGGTTCGACCCCGCATCGATTCGAAGGTTTTCATCGGAAGGTGCGCCGCTCGCGGCCGCCGATTTGGAGCGCGGAGGTTTCTGTCTTGAGTGCGTTGGCGATGGTAGTGCTGCTGGTGGTGGCGTTCGGAGCATTCGCGCTCGCGGCAGGGCGCCGATGGCTCTTGCTTCGAACGGGGCGTCCTGCGCAACGGTTCGATCGTTTGGGCGACCGGGTGGCGGCGGTGTGGCGCTACGCCTTCGTGCAGGAGCGGATGGATTATTACCAACCGGCCGGCATCGCCCATAAGCTGATTTTCGTCGGCTTCGTCGTGCTCTTGCTGCGGACGTTGGTCCTGTGGGGACGCGGCTTCGTCCCCTCGTTCAACCTGTGGGTGCTGGCCCCGTGGATGCCGCTGGGGAAGCTCTACGAGTTCATGAAGGACACCGTGGGCCTCATGGTCATCACGGGCGTGAGCGTCTTCTTCTACTACCGCGTGATCCGCCCCATGAAGCGGACGACCTTGAGCCTGGAAGGGCTCCTCATTCTCGGCATCATCTTCACCATGATGGTGGCCGACATGGCCTACGACGGCGCGGCCTTCGTCCTGGCCGAGCGCGACACCACGCTCTGCGGCATCACCGGCCATGAAATGGTCTCGGCCGATCAGTGCAAAGCCATCGCCACCATCGTGGCGCCCTACGGAGAAGCGGGGCACGTCGGCTGGTCGCTGTTCCCTTCGCCCGCCGGGAGCTTCTTTTCGATGCTCTTCGAGGGCCTCTCGCCCACCGCGCTGATCGTGCTCGCGCACGCGGGCTACTGGATCCACTCCTCGCTGGTTCTCCTCTTTTTGAACCTGCTCCCGCACTCCAAGCACTTCCACGTCATCACGGCCATCCCCAACGTCTTCTTCCGCGACCTCTCCCCGTACGGCCGCCTCCCGCTGATCAACGCCACCTTGCCGTCGGCGGCGCCTGCAGAGGCCCCCGAGGCGAGCGCCGAAGCCAACGGCGCGCCGGCTGAAAATGGCGCGCCGGCCGAGAAGAAGCCCTACTCCGAGACCCTCATGGAGCTCGTCGGCGCCGCGGGTGAGTCGGCGGATCCCACCGCGCTCGCGATTGGCATCGGCCGCATCGAGCACTTTTCGTGGAAGGCCATCCTCGACTTTTACACGTGCACCGAGTGCGGTCGCTGCTCGGACAATTGCCCCGCGCACCGAACCGGCAAGGTCCTGAGCCCGAAGCACCTGACCCTCGACTTGCGCAATCATCTTTATTCGCGCGAGAAGGAGTTCATCCAGGCATCGACCGGCGCCTCTGCCAAGCCTGCCGCGCCGGCCGCGGCCTCAGGCGCATCAGGTGCAGAGGGCAGCGCCGAAGCCCCCGCGCCGGAAGCAGCTGCCGCGAGCAACGGTGACCTTGCGCCGAAGACCGACGGCGTGGCCCCGATCGATCTGGTGTCGACCATCATTCACCCCGACGTGCTCTGGGGCTGCACCACCTGCCGCGCCTGCGAGGAGCAGTGCCCGGTGATGATTTCGTATGTCGACAAGATCGTCGATATGCGGCGCAACCTCGTCTTGGTCAAAGGCGAGTTCCCGCACGAGCTGCAAAAGCCGTTTCAGGGCATGGAGGTCAACGGCAACCCCTGGAACCTCTCGCGCATGGACCGCGCGGGTTGGGCCGATGGCCTGGAGATCCGGACCTTCGCCGAGAACCCGGCCACCCCGGTGCTCTTCTGGGTCGGCTGCGCCGCCAGCTACGACGACCGCGCCAAGAAGATCGCGCGCGCCACGGCGCGTCTGCTCAAGAAGGCGGGGGTCGACTTCGCCATCCTGGCCGAAGAGGAGAACTGCACCGGCGATCCGGCGCGGCGCGCGGGCAACGAGTTCTTGTTCGCCATGCTGGCCGAGACCAATGCCGCCGTGCTCAACGGCTACAAAGAGCAAGGCGGCATTCGCCAGATCGTGACGACCTGCCCGCACTGCTTCAACACCTTGAAGAACGAGTACCCCGACTTCGACGCCAAGTTCGAGGTCATCCACCACACCGACTACCTCCTCGGGCTGCTCGCGCAAAAGAAGCTCGAGCCCCAAAAGGCGGTCGCGGGGAAGGTCGTCTACCACGACAGCTGCTACCTCGGCCGCTACAACGGCATCTTCGACTCGCCGCGCGACATCCTCCGCGCCATCCCGGGGGTGGAGCTGGTGGAGGCGGAATATTGGACCCGCCAGCGCGGTCTCTGCTGCGGGGCCGGCGGCGCGCAGATGTTCATGGAGGAGCAGAATCAAAACCGGGTGAATGTCAAACGCACCCTTCAGCTCATCGACGCCGTGGCCAAGCCGTCGCGCTCTTCTGCTTCTTCTTCGGCTTCTGCGCACGCGGCGCACGCTGCCCACGCTGGCCATTCTGGTAATGGCGGTCATGGCGACGTGCTCGGCAAACAAGGCACGGTGGCGAGCGCGTGCCCGTTCTGCATGACCATGTTGACCGACGGCCTCAAGAGCCAAAACCTCGAGGACAGCTTTGCGACGATGGACGTCGCCGAGCTCTTGGATCAGAGCTGCCAAGAGGACGTGCTCGCGGTTCCTTCCGGCGATCTCGCCGGCGTGGATCTCTCCATCGCGGCCGCACACGTCGAGGCCCCCGGATCGTCTGCTTCGGCCTCCGAATGAGCTCCGCGCGCTGCCCCATCTGCCGCAAACCGTTGACGGACGCGATGCGCGAGGCGCGTCCGTTTTGCTCGGCGCGCTGCCGGCAAGTCGATCTCGGACGCTGGCTCAACGAAGAGTACCGCATCTCCGGGAGCGAAACGGATGGTACCGAGGAGGCTGCCGCAGCCTCCGAGGGGCCGCGCCAGGGCGCGCGCGATCGCGATAACGATAACGAGGGGTGATCGGCGTCCCCAAGAGGTGAGGGCACCTGCGCGATGCCGTGCGCGGAGCCTCACCTCAGTCGGTTGAAAAAACACGCGAGCCGGGTTACGGCAAAGGTGGAGGTGCGGTCCGGCACCTGCCAGCTGGCGTGTCTTTTTACTCCACGGGGAATGGCCTTCACCGAACCATGACATCCCATCTGTCGCATCACCCCGCGCTCGAGGCTGCCGCATCGCAATTGGTGGCCGTGGGCCGCGATTTCTACGAGCGCGGCTGGGCGCTCGCCACCGGCGGTAATTTTTCGATGCGCCTCGGCACCAACGCCATGGTGATCACCGCGTCGGGCCGCGAAAAAGGCGAGCTCACGGTCGATGACATGGTCGTCATGGATCTGGATGGGCGGATGCTGCCATCGAACTCCGGCTCGGGCTCGGGGTCGGGCCCCGCCTCGTCGTCCTCGTCATCCCGCGCGCGGCCGAGCGCCGAGACCAAGCTTCATGCACGGCTGTACACGCGCATCCCCCACGCGGGCGCGGTGCTGCACGTGCACTCGCCCAGCGCCACGGTCCTCTCGCGGCTCGACGCGCCTCAGGGGGTTCTGGAGATCTCCGGCTACGAAATGCTGAAGGCCCTCTCCGACGTTCGGACCCACCAACACACCGAGCGCGTGCCCATCTTCTCCAACACGCAAAACATGGAGGACCTCGCGCACGAGGTCGACGCCTGGATGGACGCCTTCGGCAGCGACGCGCTCCATGGCTACCTCGTCGCCGGCCACGGCCTCTACGCGTGGGGACGCACCATGCGCGAGGCGCGCCGGCACGTGGAGGCGTTCGAGTTTCTCTTCGATTGCACCCTTCGGACCCGCAACGCAACGAGGCACGCACCATGAGCCATCTGCGCATTTACCGTGACGACACGCGGCCCGATGTCTTCGAAGACCACACGACCTTCGAGACGATCCGCGACGCCGCGGCGGAGGCCAACATCCGCTTCGAGCGATGGGACGCATCGCAGCCCCTCGCCGAAGCCGCCACCCAAGCCGACATCCTGACGGCCTACGCCGAGGCCATCACCCGCCTCGAGCGCGACTGCGGCTTCGCCACGGCCGACGTCGTATCCGTCAGCGCCTCCACCCCGAACCACCCCGAGCTGCGCAAGAAGTTCCTGAACGAGCACACGCACTCGGAGGACGAGGCGCGCTTCTTCGTCGAAGGCTCCGGGCTCTTTTGCATCCACCACGGGGGAGCCATCTACGCCCTCGAGTGCACCAAGGGCGATTTGATCAACGTCCCCGCCGGCACCCGCCATTGGTTCGACATGGGCCCATCTCCGCGCTTCGTGGCCATTCGCCTCTTCACCGATCCCAAAGGCTGGATCGCCGACTTTACCGGCTCCGACGTGGCCGCGCGCTTCCCGCGGTTCGAGAAGGCCGCGTGATCTCCGTCATCCTCACCGACATCGAGGGCACCACCACGGACATCGCCTTCGTTCACGACGTCCTCTTTCCGCTCTCGCGCCGAGCGATGCCCGCCTATGTGGCGGAGCACTGGGACAGCGAGGACGTTCGCCAGGCACGCGAGGCCACCCGCCAGTCGAGCCCCGAGGCCCTCACCGCGCAGCTGGTGGCCTGGATCGACGCCGACCGCAAGGAGTCGACCCTCAAGGCCATCCAAGGCAAAATTTGGCGCACGGCCTTCGAGTCCGGCCAGGTGAAGAGCCACGTGTACCCCGACGTGCCGCCCGCGTTCGAGCGCTGGAAGGCCAACGGAACGCGCATCGCCATCTTCAGCTCCGGCTCGGTGGAGGCGCAAGAGCTCCTCTTTCGCCACTCGGACCACGGCGATCTCACCCCGTTTCTAAGCGCCTATTTCGATACGACCACCGGCCCCAAACGCGAATCGCGCTCGTACACCGCCATCGCCGACGCGCTGGGCGTCCCTCGCACCGCCGTGGCGTTCCTCTCCGACGTCGTCGCCGAGCTGGACGCCGCCCGCGCCGCAGGCATGTCGACCTGGCAACTGCTCCGCCCCGGCATCGCCGACGACCCCGCGAGCCCGCACCCCAAGGTCGGTACTTTTGACGCGCTGGGGTTCTGACGGCATAACCTAGCCGTGGTGCTCTCGTTCTTGCGATGGTTCGTCCCCGCCGTGCTGCCGGCGGTGCTCTTGGCCATCGGCGTCTATCGAAGCGATGACGAGCGCGAGCCCATCTGGCTCGTCAGCCTCGTCTTCGTACTGGGCGGCGTCTTCGGCGGCCTCTCGTTCCTCATCGAGAACCGCGCCGCCGCCTGGACGGGCCTCGACATCCGCGCCTCGGTCTCGGGGCAAGCAGGCTCGCTGCTCTTCTTGTTCGCGGTGGTCGCCCCCGTGCGCGAGGCGGCCAAGGTCTCCGCGGCCTGGGTGGCCTTTCGCACCCGCCACTTCGACGAGCCCTACGACGGCCTGGTCTACGCCAGCGCGGCCGCCGTGGGCTTCGCGGCCGTCGAAAATGCCATTCTGCTGCGCGCGCACCCCGACGGCGGCATCTGGCTCGCCCGCGCGGCATTTGCGTTTCCTGCGCACCTCTTCTTCGCCTGCGCCTGGGGCTACGCGCTGGGCCGCTCGCGGCAGCTGAAGACGCCAGGGACCATGTTTCCGGTCACCTGGTTCGGCGCCATGGTCGCGCACGGCCTCTACATCCACTTCGTCTACGGCCGGGGCCCCGGCGCGCTCATCGCCGCCGCGCCCCTCTTGGTCGTCATGGCGGTGGTCGCATGGATCGCCGCCCGCGATCTCCGCAACCGCACCACCGACGACGATGCCCCCGTCTCGAGCCTACCGATATCGAGCGATCACCGCCCGCGCATCTCGTTCGTGCCGCTCGACGCCCTGTCGCACCCGCCCAGCCTGCGCGCCGTGCGCGAAGCGCTGCGCCGCAGCGAGCAGCCCGTCAAGCTGCGTTGGATTGCCTTTGGCGCGCTCGTCACCCTCGGCGCCATGTTGGTGGGTCTCGCGGCGGCCATCGCCTTTGGGAACTGGGCCCACGTCGACTTCTCGCTGGTGGACGAGCACCGCGTCTCGACCACGGCGCCCGTCGCGCTGATGGGGGCGGGCCTCCTCAGCGCCTTCCCGGTGAGCGGTTACCTGGTCGCCCGAGCCTCGAACGCGCCGACCTTGCTCGAGCCTGCTCTAGCCACCGCACTTGCACTTTTGGCGACCTTGCTGCTGCTCGGCCTGGCTGCACCGGTTGCGCTCGTATTTGCGCTGGCATTCTCACCGGTTGCCTGGGGTTTGGCGTGCGCGGGAGCCTGGGTGGGACGTGTCGCAAAAAGTGGGGCCTAAAGCGAGGTAAAGGGTGGGATAACGCGTGCATCTGCCGTGCGCTCGGGTCACCCTTGCGCCGCACGCCCGCGAAGTGGGGGGCATGGACCGCACAGGCCCATGACGACCGCTTGACAAGGGTGCTGCTTTCAATAGAGTGCGCCGCCCGGCAACAGACGTTTCTTTCTGTTGGCGCCCGCAGCATCCATCTCTGGTTTCTCGAAGGAATCATCGTGGCCAATCATCCCTCCGCAGAAAAGCGCAACCGTCAGCGCATCAAGCGAACGAACCGTAACCGCGCCGTGAAGAGCGCCGTGCGCACGCTGGTGAAGCGTGTGCGCACCGAAATCGGTGCGAAGAACCAGGAAGGGGCGAAGACCGCTCTTGCCCAGGCGATTCAGGCCCTCGACAAGGCCGCCGGCAAGCGCGTCTATCACTTCAAGGCCGCCTCGCGCACCGTCGCGCGTCTCTCCGCCGCCGTCCACAAGCTCACCGCGGGCTGATTTCGCGCTCGGCATTTCGTCTCGACGCTCGACCCCGCTAAGCGAGGGCTCGAGCACGGGCCGTCATTTCGGTGCTAAAACCGCGTCGTGGAACTCACTTCCCAACGGC
This sequence comes from Sorangiineae bacterium MSr11954, assembly GCA_037157815.1. NCBI lineage: Bacteria > Pseudomonadati > Myxococcota > Myxococcia > Myxococcales > Pendulisporaceae > Pendulispora > Pendulispora albinea. Next base: position 8,524,026 of record CP089984.1, on the reverse strand, counting down.
ATCCGATCGACGGAGAGCGGGAAGGTGAGCTTCGCAAGCTCGTCGGTCGCATGATCGACGAGCGCTACCGGATCACCGAGCTCCTCGGCACCGGTGGCGTAGGCGCAGTCTACGAAGCCGAACACCTCGGCCTCGGCCGCAAGGTGGCGATCAAGTTCCTCGACCGCGAATGGGCGCAGGTCGGATCGGTCGCCAGCCGCTTCACGCGCGAAGCCCGTGCCGCCAGCTCCATCGAGAGCGACCACATCGTGTCGGTCCACGACGCGGGCATCAGCGACGGCCAGCCATACCTGGTCATGGAGCTCCTGCGCGGCGAAGATTTGGGCCGCCGGCTGGGACGATGCGGAAAGTTGTCCGTGGCGGAGACGCTCCACATTGCCGCGCAGACGCTCCGCGGGCTGGCCGACGCGCACGAAGCGCGCATCGTGCACCGCGATTTAAAGCCGGACAACCTGTTCCTGGTCTCGCGAAAGTCGGACCGCAACTTCGTCAAGATTGTCGATTTCGGCGTGTCGAAGATCGAGCCGCGGGAGGCAGGTCTGTCGCAGTCGTTCGTAACGCGCGCAGGCACCGTGGTGGGGACGCCGCTCTACATCTCGCCCGAGCAGGCGCAAGCCGCGTCCGATCTCGATGCGCGGGCGGACATCTATAGCCTCGGCGCCATCATGTTCGAGTGCCTCACGGGGCGTCCACCGCACGTGGGTGAAAGCTACGAGCAGATTATTCTGTCGATTTGTATGAACGACGCGCCGGATTTGAGGTCGCTCGATCCGGGGATTTCGCACGAGGTTGCGCGCGTCGTCGAACGGGCGCTTCGCCGCGATCGCACCCGGCGGTTCGTCTCGGCGCGGCAGATGCTGGTCGCGGTGACGACGCTTCCGGCGTATGCCGAGGCGTGTCAGGCGGTGGGGCGCGGGGCGGAGGAGCCGGGGGTCGAGGTTCGGGGCCCGGAGGTGCGGGCGGAGGGGCGCGACATTCCGCGGTCGGATCCGCGTGGCGCGGGGATGGGCGAGCCTGGCCGAGGCAGCAGCGATATCGGGGGCGAAGCGGGGGACCAAGGCAGGCGCGCCGGAGGGGGCCGAGGCGAGCGTGGCATCGGACGCGAGCCGGGGCATAAGGGCCGTGAAGGGGGCGGGGCTGAGGTGGAGGTGCTCGCGGCAAAGACACTGCTTGCCGGGGGAGCGGCCATGCCGGTGCCGCCGGGGTCTCCATCGGGATCGGCGCCCGGGTCTCCATCGCCGTCCGGGCCGATGGGCGCGTCGCCGTCGCGTACGGTCGTTTTGAGTCCCGCGTCGCGCGCGGCACCTTCGCGTGCCGCGACGGAGCTTGCCGTTGCGGATACGTCTCCGGCGGCCGGGGAGCGTGGGGTACTTGCAGCGTCGCAGCCGCCCGAAGGACGCCGTTCGATGCGCGGGGTGGCGGTAATCGTGGGGATCGTCGCGCTCGTGATGGGAGGCGCGCTCACGATGTGGGGGCTGTCGAAATTTTTCGCATCCGAGCGTGCGCCGCGGTCGGCGCCGGCGAGCACGGGGCAAGGTGTCGCGCCCGAATCAGGCGATGCGCCCCCGCGTTCCCGCGAGGAAAAAGACGAGCCTCCGTAGCGCGAACGAGGGTACTCGCTGCGGATGCCAGGCGTCCCCAGGGGGATTCGAACCCCCGTTAGCGACGTGAAAAGCCGCGGTCCTGGGCCTCTAGACGATGGGGACTGAGCGGGCGGCAACCTACGCGGTATGCTCCGTTCTGTCAAAGTCAGATGAAGGGGTGACGCACAAAAGGTATCCCCGACCGCAGGCTCCGCTTCCTCTACAGCGCCTGCGCATGCACATGCCGCACGTCCCACGCGGAGACGTCGCGCACCCCGGCTTCTCCCTTTCGGAGGAACCCTCGTACGAATCTCCCCGGGGACGCCCGCGCATGAGAGCGAGCGAATGCCGAGGGCCGCCGGACGTCATCCGAGATCGGGCGAGAGCGTCCGCGCTCATCATCATCGCGCTGGCCGCGTTGGGGGCTGGTCTCGGGCGCCCACCTCGCAAGGTGCGCCGCGCTTCCGCTGCCTCGGGCTCGTCAGGATCCGCGTCCACTCGCTCGAGAACGGTGAACCCACGAGAAGCTCCGTGAGCGTGAGGCCCGCTCGCTCATTGGAGGGGTCTGCATTGGTCCGTACGAACATAGATGTCTTAGATACACGCCAAATCGCCTTCCACGGGGCTCGGCTTCAGTTGGTTTTATATATTTATTTTTGATCCACTTCGGAAAACCCTTTCGCAGTCCCGTGGAGACGTCCGGCAACCTAAAAAGATAGATTGATGGGTTGTCAGCCACCGAACGGCGATTAACGTGAGCACCGCCTGACCGCACGAGTGGAGCTCGTCGTTGGTTCGGTGATTCGATCTCGTTGCCAGCCGATCATGGCCGTCGGGCGAAACGGCACAAGGGCAACCCTCCGTAGAGCTTCGTCGAACGAACCACCCGCCGGGCAAAAGACCGACGCCAGGCGCAGGTGGCATCGCACCCGATAAAGGAGATGTCATGGGCATGAATATCGAACATTGCGCTGCTACGAGTCGCGAACGTAAGGGATGCAATGAACTCACGAAAAACATCCCTGAACAGCCCATGTGCTGACTGTATCGATCGCGCGACGTGTCGTGAGCCTTGCGACCGTCTCAATGAGGCCGTGGGTATCCCTGATCGACCAACGTCGCGAGAAAGGCCGAATCGTGCGCTCATGGAGGGCTGGGCTCCGTTCGCGATCGTACCCGCCGGCTTCGGCGATCTCGTATCCGACGATGGCCCAACGCCAGCCGGGATGATCGCCGCGGTCGAGAAAGTGATCGACCAACTCGCTGCCCCTGAGCGCCAGATCCTGGACGCGACGCTCGACGGCATGTCTGACACCAAAATAGCGCGCCAGCTCGGGCGATCCGTTCCGGTGATTCGAGATATTCGCGCGCGCACCGCCGACGATCTGCGGGAGGCGTTGCGCTCGCTCGCGCCCGAGCTCGCGCACACGAGCTGCTACCGAGGACGATCGAACCGTTCGCCAACCACAACCAATCTATTGCGAAAGAATCCCATGAATCATACGTCGCAGTCCAATCGACTCAAAAATTATGCTGGAAGGCGCTGCGCTCAAGCGGGCTGTGAACACCGCGTAAGCGCCATATACCCGACCCGGCCGGAGCTGGCGCCCTACTGTAAAGTTCATCGACGATTGCGCTCGAATATTCGATTGGTCGGCGAGGAGCATGCCAGCGACGAGCCGTCGTTTACGGAGCCCATTCCCGATCATGCAGCCGTTCGGAGATTGTTCGAATCCAAAGGGCCGTCCAATGCCATGTTGGTTTCGATGACACCGGAAATCGCCATGGCGCTCCTGTCGCGATCCGTAAAGAACCGTACGGTCTCCTGGGATCGAGTCGCGGCCTTCGCGCGCGATATGAAAGATGGCGCTTGGCTATTGAATAATCAAGGCATCGGCCTCGGGGCCGATGGCCGCCTGTACGACGGTCAGCATCGATTATGGGCAGTGGTGCTTTCGGGGATGACGGTGCAAATATGGCTCATTCGTGGGTTGCAGCCGAGTTCACGCGCGACCATCGATCAGGGCCGTATGCGTGATGTGGGAGATACGTTGCGAATCGTGGACGGTGTGGAGCAGTCGCGCAAGCTGGTCTCCTGGTTGCGGGGGATCGAAATATTGGTTCGCGGGCGAAGCCACGTCATTTCGACCCACGTTGCCCGCCGGCAGCTCGCAGAGCTTCACGCGTCGACCCAGTGGCTGCTAAAGAACGGGCCGAAGAAGAAGCCTTACAACCGCGCGCCGATCTTCGCGGCGTTTTTGTACGCTCATTTTGGATGTGGGGCACGGATTGAAAAGCACATCCGAGGATACTCGTCCGGAGCTGGCTTGAAAGAGCACAATCCCATGCTCATTTTTCGCAACCACGTCGCTGAACGAACCCAATACGAATCGCATCGGGCACGAGATTTATCGATGAAGACCCTGAATGCGCTCCTCTCGGCCATTCGCGAAGAGACAATGCAGACGTTGAACGCCGGAAATGAAGGGCTGGATTATTTTTCGAAGCTGTACGAGGCGCGACTGCGGAACGCAGGCGCGATTTCCGTCGAACGAGGGGTCGCTGACGAATCGAGCGTGGAAGAGGCCCAAATGAATCATAGCGCTCGACCTCCGTTGTCGAGTGTGGACGACACCCGTGACCGCAACGGCGAGCGCGAGCAGGACGACTGTGACGATACGTTGGTCAACGACCAAGACGTTCTCGCCTTGGGGTAGACGGCTACGGCCATTCTTACCTTTTGATGGCGAGACGTCGCGCGATCGAGGGCGCGGGGGCGGAACTGCGCAACGGCACGTACGAGCCCTAACCATACCGACGAAGAGAATTCCAAAGGAGGTTTGGCATGTCATTCCCATCGCCGTTCCGAGAAGATGCCGAACGAATCGCCGACCCCATCGCCCGCATCCTTCTCTCGTTCGGCTTGGAGGAGGTCCCGCTCCCCGCGCTCTCCTTCGCTTCCTGTGCCTCCGGCTCGGTAGGGACTACCCGGCTCGACGGAATCGAAGGCCGGCTCGCGATCGAGAATAGGTCTCTGGTCCTGACGTTCCCGCGAAGGTTCGACACCTTTCGGCTACGCGAGCTGCTCAACGAGCCCGGTGCATTCCACCTCTCCGATGGATCCGAGCTCGTGGCCGAGCTCACGCACTGGGTCGGAGACTCCACCGTCATCGAGGTAGGCGAGAGCATGCGGACGACGACAACGCTCGAGCTCGACCTATGGACATGGATACGGCGCGAACCCGTCGCATGGGTGGGGCGATTGCCTGGACTTCGATTTGGGCGCGGAAACCTTGAGCTCTCGATCCGAGGTGCAGGCGGACGAACGCGGCGTGACGGCCTCCGCCTTCGGGGCAACTACACCTGGTACATCGTCGGGAACGGTCGAAAGGGAGAAGCTCCCTTACTCGTTCTCGACTCCCGCGGCGCAGCCCTCGACGGGGATGCTCTTGGCGCAGACTTCACCGCTCTGGAGTTCGTCCTTGGCGTGCCAACGAGGCTCGATCTCCTCCTCGGCGTCGACGAACATCTCGACCTCGTCGCCGCGGTGGGCCCACATCTGGGGTTCCGCGTGCCGTTTGGAACGGAAACCCACTCACCGCTACCGGATCGCCTCGACGCGAAATGCTGGGCACCTGTTTTGTTTCCACGGATCGCCAGCCGACTCTTGAACCCCGAAGACAAAAGCTACGTGGCCATTGGGGCTTACATGGACTCGCTCGTGGACCATCTCGATGGTGCCTATCTCAAGGCGCAGGTGGCTTTGGAGGCTTACAGCAAGTCCCTCATCCGGAAAACGGCGGGGCACCTCGTCGCGAGCGAAAAGGCATGGCGAGGTTGGGTCACCGAGGTCGAGCACACCGTTCGCTCCCACGCGGTCGATGAGAAGTCTGCGGGAATTCTTCTTGGGAAGGTTCGGAGCGCGATGTACGCTCCATCCTCCACGTCGGTCCCGTCCGCGTTGTCCATGTTGGGGCTCGCCGTGCCCAAGGCGGTTCTCGACGAGGTGAAGCTACGCAACATCGCGGCCCACGAGTTCGTCATGTCGCGCAAGCAAGAGCAGCGCATCGAAACGGATTTGCCGCGACTCCGTATGGTGCAAGCTTTGCTCGGTGCGCTCGTGGCACGGGCGGTAGGGTACTCGGGGCCTGTCCTCGGGTGGACGGAAGACCAGATGGGATATCGGAATGAACTCCAGTGGTGGCCCACGATGGACCATCCAGAAGTGGGAAAAGTGTACTGCGCAGAGAGGATCGAGGCGCCCTGACTTCTCGGGCGGGCCGCGCGATGGCTCATGCGCCTCCGAGCGAGGCCGGCACCGATGGGAGCTGCCCGAACGCGATGGCCCACGACGTTCCGCCCCATCTCGAGGCGGCCGTCGAGGACCTTTGCGACCGCGCGTCGTCGCGTGGCTCGACGCGCACCCGTAGCTCACGCCCTGCGCACGGCGTAGCGCAGGCGCGTGAGGCGCGGCGCGGGTGAGCCTGCACATCGCTGCGTGGATAGCCTCCGCGCGTGCACGCTCGGAGTCGTCTCGAACGTTATGTGTGTATTTTGCATGCGTTCGTGCCCATGGAAATCCCTCATCGAATCGATCGAGTAAGGGACGAGCGACATCGTATGACGCGAGGCGGGGAGGCTCCTCGGCAGTCGTGTTGGCCATTGGCGATAAGTCGATGTGGCTCGCGAGGAGCAAGCACGCAAGGAGGCCATCGCGAGGGCGAACGACGAGAAGCTCGCGACACGGAAGGTGACCGCGAAGCTCCACACGTCGATCCACGAAGGCTGGACCCGGAGAATCGTTTCCAAGTTCGCTTCGAGAACAAGGGCGACAAGACGATCTCGGGCCTCACGGGCCGTATTCGAGCGCCAGCACAGGAGTTCGACCATGGGATCAAGGTGCGCATGGAGCTCGCGCCGGGAGCATCGGAGGACGGCGTCTGGGAGTTCGACGTGAATCGGTTCGTTCAAGATCCGGAGCGTGTTTATGCTCTCGGCGAGACCGATGAATTCGACGCCGACATCCAGTCGCTCACCTTTTCGGATGGGACGCGTGTCGCACGTGGCCGCGATCCGTAGCACCGCCTCGACGCGCACCGCCGCGGCTGCGTTTCAAAGCGCGCTGAGAAATGCGACCAGATCCGCCTTTTCCTTCGCACTGAGGTGAATGTCGAAACGCTGGTCGTGGTAGTCGACGGCGGCCGCGAGGGAGGCCGCCGAGCCGTCGTGCATGTACGGCGGGCGTCCAGCGAGGCCGCGTAGGTTGGGAACCTTGAACCGATTCATGTGTGCCCACTTCTTCGTGATCAGCGCCTGACCCGGATCGCTCGTCTTCTCTTGATCGCTTTGCTGCCTTTTTTTCGGAAGGTGTACAGCGGCAGGTCCGCGGTCCGACGGGCCCCGTCGCTGACACCGATATCCATCAACCGGCTCTCCGAGTTCGTCCCCACATTGGGCGTGTTGTGGCACGAGCCGCAGGTGGCCATGACGCGCGCGCGTCCCAGCTCGTCATTGAATCCGGACACACCGCGTACGACGAATACCTTCGAGTTGAAGATCTGCTCCCTTCGGCGATCTGCATACGGGCCTTGTCGCGGCCGGAGTCACCCGGCAAGACACGGGCCTCGCGATGTCCGAACCAAAACGGACCTACCCGGCGGTGATGACGCGTGCGACAGCGGCGGTCTACGGGTACATAGTGTGTTACGGCTTGCAGCAGACCGTGCGGAGCGCACCTGTCACCGAGCGTACCGGCGCCGCTGCCGACGCGTCATACCCGCCGGTTTGGAACTTATTCTCGTAATACAAAGCCTGATAGGTTTTCGGGGACGATGCATCCTGTCCAATGACGGGATTGCACCCGCCGTCGACATCGACCGAATCGTTCGTACCGGTGCAGTTGTTACCGGTGTAGAGCTTGACGCTGGTCGAGCATGTCGCCGAGTACGAGCACCCCGTGCAGTTCCCGCAGGTGATGTCTGCGCCGGTGCCGAGGAGATGTTTTTCGGTGTACCCGCTCGGACAGGACCTGTCGCCGTCGCGCACGATGCAAGCGTGCGGCTGCGCACAGAGCGCGAGCCTGCACTCCGAGACGGCGGAGGTGCAGATTCGAACCGTCGCGGTGGTCAAGGTGCTGGTGTCCTTGCTGCCCGAGCATGATCCGTTCGAGCATCCGAACACGGGGTTCGCGGGCTGCGGTATCGCCCTGAAGTGGTGAATCGTCCGAGGCTGAAGATCCGAGCATCCTTGTGAGAACTCGTCGTTGCCCGTGAAATCGCTCGTGCACGCCGCCGTGTAGGGGTCGCCGTCCCATCGTGACATGCGGATATTTCCCGGGCACTGGTTCTCTTGGGGGCTCTTGCCGCGGCAATCGCACCCGCAGCTTCCGCCGGTGGGATCGGTCACCATCGTAGGCCCAGCATCGTAGCCCGTTCCACAGTTCGCGCTGCCGGGCAGATACCCGACCGGCTCCCACCCCGACGGAATGCCATCGCATGCATTCGCATTTCCGCTGCCGCAAACCGGCGTCGTTACGTCCGGGCCCGCGTCCTTGGGCTCACCACCGTCCGGCACCGATCCCACGGCTCCATCGGCGCCGCGGATCGCACCCGCATCGCGTCCGCCGTTGTTCGCGTCATCACGCACGGTCGTCTCATCGAGCCCGAAGATCGCCGCACAACTCCACGCGGTCATTGCGCACGCAGCGAGCAAGCCTTTCGCGAATCGCATCGGTGTCCCTGTCGAGACTACTGCATGTGAGATCGCGCTGCCGCACGATCGATCCTATCGCCCACCGATCAAATACTTCTGCTGACGTCCGCGAAGCATCCAATCCCATGCAACCGCGACGCACTCCCAATACGCACATCAACCCTCAATTGACCCTCCGCGTACTCCTTACGCGCAGTTCTTGCCGAGGGGGAATCCAACGGCAGAACCCACACACTTCGAGCAAGAACGCCTTCGTCATCGTATCGTCGGCCGCTCCGGATCGCTGCATACGACCCGACTCGTCGACCCACGCCGATACCGGCGATGGATGCGCGCTTCGGCTGAATCGAGGAGAATCTCGCGGGCAATCCCGTGGCCCTCGATGTCGCGGGAGCAGCCGAGCGTTTCGCTTGGGAGGCCCAGGCTGCGGCTCCACGACTCCACCACGCGGAGAGCACATCGCGCACGCGACGGACTTTGACACCCTCGATAGGGTGGTCCTCATGCCGCCATGACGGTGCCTCCGTCCAGACACGAAACGCTCAGGAGCGTCACATCGTCCTAGACGTCTTCGTATTCACGCGCGGTAGAGAACCTCCACCCAGGAGGGCGCCCGGTTGTCGCGATACCAACTTTCATCCTCTCGGACGACGCTGTCTACCGCCATCCAAATGGCTTATAGAAATGCACGCTGTTGCTCAAGGATCGAACGCGCCGAATAGCCTCCGCATCGCCGGAGCCATACGACAAATCGAGCATGTCGTACTTGCGCACACGCAGCATGGTGGCATGAGCTCGACGCACGCAGCTCGTACCGCTCCCGCCAAACGATTCGAAAGAGCGGACCGGCGCCGCGGGGTCACAGCGTGCCAAAAATGGCGCTTACGGACATCGCCCCTTCACCGCGTATCGGCGGCCCGTCGGCGGACTCTCCACGCCACTTCCCGTTGCCTGCGACAGCCCGAGCTCCTTCGGAGAATCTTCGACATCGACGCCCTCGAGTCCGACCGAACGCGCCGAATCGCAAACCGAACGCCTACCGCGAGTCGTGTCCCCGGGCGCGACGGCATCGCCGAAATTCTGCCCGATCGTAAGACTGGAGAGAGCACTTCGACCCAAGCCCGGACACGACGGATGTCTTCGACGTAGAAGATTGGAGCCATCGAAGAATCCATTGTCATCTGAAATCGCGCTTCGATCTCATCGTGGCCGAGGGGGCGGGGAGCTGCACGGACCCCAACCTCGCCGGCTCGATGTCGTCACCATGGGCATGGCGCGGATGCTCGAGGAGACGGCTAATCCGCTCTGACTGCATTTGCGGATTGCGCATTTCATCCATTGCGGCGATCGATGTCGTCATTACCGCCCTGTGTTTGGTTTTGCTGGTCATCACAACGGATTTGGATCTATATCGATCCATCGAAGCAACACCATCGAATGACGTTCGGTGCTCGATGGCCCATTCGAGATCCCGTGCTATGAACTAGAAATATTTATCTACGCGCCCCCGCGCGGTTGTCTCGCAACGATCGAAGTCCGCCTCACTCGACATCCTCCACATCCTCGACATCCTCGAGAGATCGCTGGTCGTCGAACGGGTCCCAGCGACATCATGTCGCCTGATGGGGCGCGATGGATACAGCGACCGCGCGCGCGTGTGCCGTCGAATCTCAAAGAGAGACAAATACGATGTTAGCCGCGAAAATTGGTACCTATTCTCGCTTGTTGAAGCTAAATGTTCCCGAGCTGTCGCTGTATCCCTTGACCACATTTGGGCTCGCATCGACATACATCGGCGAGGCGCAGTACTGGATCGTGATGCTGACCTTCCTGCTCTTCAGCTTGTGTTGTGGAACGCTGACCATCGTATTGGACGACGTCATGGGTTACGTCGATGGCGTCGATCAGCTCGCCGTGCTCGGCGAAAAGCGCAACATCGCCAAGCCCCTTTTGACCGGGGAGCTCTCCTTGTGGGAAGCCAAGGTGGCGGCGTTTGCCATTTTCAGCCTGGCCATGTCGCTCGTGGTCTTCTGGCTCTGGTTGGCGCATCTCCCACCCGGAACGGTGGTGCTCCTCATCTGCGCGCTCGGCTTCGTGACCCAATACTCCTTTGGGCTCAAATTGAGCTACCGCGGTCTCGGCGAAGTGGTGATCATCTTTGGCGCCGCCATGGCCACGGCCTTGCCTTTTCTGATACTCACCGGCCGAACGACGCCCGTCGTTCTGTGGACGGCGTGCATGAACGGCATCCCATATGCGGCGCAGATCGTCGTTTCCAACATCATCGATGCGAAGTCCGATGCCGCGTCCGGCCGTCGTACCGCGACCGTGCTGGTGGGGGTACGACGCGCGCCCGTGATCTCCCTGGTCCTGCTCTCCGTTTATTGGATCCTTTTTGCCATCGGCCTGTGGATCGGAGTTCTGCCGCGCGCGACCCTCTTCTGCCTCGTTCTACTTCCGAATCACGTTCGGTTTCTGGTAAGGGCATTCGCCGGAGAGTACGCGAGCGCCCGCCTCCTGTCGTTTCGCACGGTTCGCATGCAGCTCGCGGTGGTTGCCCTATCTCACCTGCTGGCCAACCATGTCGACGTATTGGGGTGAATTGGAGGGTCATCCATGTTATTCGATCTTTACTCTCTCCAAAATTTGGACCCGCGCTGCACCGACACTGCGCTGCTGGTGAGCATAATCGGGGCCTTCGGATACGTACTGTGGGCGTTCGTCTACTTTGCCTGGATTTATCGCGCGTTTCGCGATCGTGCACCGGCCGCGCCGATGGTCGCGGTTTGCTGCAATTTTTCATGGGAAGTTCTCGACGTTTTTGCGTTTCCCAACCCGAATCCCCAGTTCGTCTTTCTCGGAAGAGCGTGGCTCGTCATCGATGTGGTGATTTTGTGGCAACTTTTGCGGTACGGCCCTGCGTTGCAGACGGTCCCCCTGCGCCGGCGGTTCTACCGACCGATGGTCGGATTCTTGTTGATCCTCGGGCTCACGGGCCAGTACGCGTTCGTATCGATGTATCAAGATGTCGTTGGTATCGTCATCAGCTATGTGATCGTGTTGATCATGAGCATTGCCTTCATCCTCATGTTCCTCTCGAGGATCGCTCAGGGCCATCGGCGCGGTATATCCATCACCGCCGGATGGCTCAAGTTGGTCGGCTCGGTCTTTTCGGCAGTACATGGTCACTTCCTGGTGCATTGGTGCAATCCTCACCTGCCGAACGTCTCGCTCATGGATTTCTTGTTCGCGGCGATCTTCATCTTCGATTGCGCGTACGTGGCCATGCTGCATGCGCCGCAAAGCTGGCTACGTGCGCTCGTGGAGCCCGACCGAAATCTCTCCGTCGAAGTGGCATCGTGAGCGTTCACCCCATACAAACGGATCCTGTCATGGACACCGAAAGCGCACGCGCGTTCTATCTCGATTACCTCGATACCGTGTACCATCGCCGCCAGATCCGAGAGCTCGACCGTTTCTTTTCGAAAGACCTGGTCGTTCACCCACCCTTTCCCGGAGCTCTCGACTTCGCCGGTGTAAAGGCCGCGGCCGCAGCCTTGCTCGACACGTTCTCCGACTGCCGGCTCGTTCCGGAGACCTTCGTGTACGCGAACGGAATGCTCGCATCGCGCCTCGTCTGCTCGGGAACCTACGCTGGCCGCTATTTCGGAGTCGGCCCATCGGGCCATCGGATCGATGTCATCGCCCACCCGCAATACCGCGTGCAAAATGGCAAATTCGTCGAGCTCTGGGATTGTACCGACATGCTCGGCCTGATCCGCCAAATCGGTGAAGCGAGCTTTCCGCGCGTGAGCAGCACCGTGCGACGCGTGCGCCGTGGGGTCGCATGGCTCCAGGGGACCAAGAAGGAGAGCGCTCATGTTTGAAGAGAAAGCGTCGAACGGCCGACAACCGTCTGTCGGTCCCATGGCCGAGGAGCGGCCTCGCCCGGAGGTCTCGACGCCCATAGCCCGGCTGGGGGAGCTTCGCGGCGAGGAGCCCGTTGCCTTGTCGGCCGACGGTGTGGATTTGGTTGCGTTCCACACCGATACGGGATTGAAGGTTTTCGAAGGCCGTTGTCCGCATCAAGGCGCCCTGTTGGGCGAAGGCGAGCGGAACGGACGAGAGCTCGTGTGCCGCAATCATCGCTGGCGATTCGACGTGGAGTCGGGCCGGCGCTTGGGCGGGCCGCAATGCCTTCGCGCTTGCCCATCCCAGGTGCGCAATGGGATCGTCTACGCGGATCTTCGCGCGCTCCGAACGGCGGCGCCGGCTGCCTCCTTGGCCCACACGAGGTCCGTGCAATCGCTCCCCGGACCGCCGGGGTTGCCGCTCCTCGGCAATCTCTTGTCCCTCGATCCGTCGCAGTTGCATCGCGTGCTGGAAGGCTGGGAGGCGACGTATGGCTCGCTATTCCGATTTCGCCTTGGCACGCGCGACGTCGTCGTCGTATCCGAGCCTGCGCTCGTACAGAAGGTCTTGCGGGAGCGCCCGGAGAATTACCGGCGCATGAGCACCTTCGCGCCGGTGTTCGAAGAAATCGGCGCGCCGGGCGTGTTGTCCGCCGAAGGAAAACCATGGCGTTCACTGCGAAGGCTCACCATGGAGGCGCTCTCGCATCGCCATCTGAAGAGCTTCTATCCGACGCTCAAAGGCGTCGTCCAGCGCCTGCACACCCGCTGGTCGCGCGCCGCGGATGCCGGTCGCGAAGTGCACGTGACCCACGATCTGCAACGCTTTCTCGTCGACGTCATGACTCGGCTCGCCTTCGGGTACGACGTCAACGCGCTCGAAGGAGGCGATGGCGGTGAGCGCCGCGGTGAAATTTCACCCCGCCAATTCGACGAAGTGTTCGACGCCGTGAACCGCCGGCTCATCGCGCCATTTCCCTATTGGCGATTCGTGCGGCTCCCTGCCGATCGCAAACTGGAACGCATCATCGGACAAGTCTTCCCCTGGATCTCCCGCTTGGTCGACGCCGCGCGCGAACGAATCGCCGAGGATCCCGGGCGCGCCGAACAGCCACAAAACTTTCTCGAGGCCATGATCTGCGCGCGCGACGATGCCGGGCAGCCGTTCTCCAACGAAGTCATTCTCGGCAACGCGCTGCAAATCCTCGCTGGCGGGCAAGATACGACCGCGAACACCCTCGCGTGGGCGATTCACGAGATCTGCGATCGCCCGGACGTGGTGGCATCTCTCCGCAAAGAGCTGGATCGCGCGCTGGGCGATGACGCCATGCCGGAGAGCATCGAGACCGCCGGCCGCCTGGTTTACGCGACTGCGATTGCAAACGAGGTGATGCGGCTTCGTCCGGTGGTTCCATCGATGTTCATGGAGGCCAACACGGATGTCGTCCTAGGCGATCTCGCATTGCCAAAAGGCACGGCGACGTGGGTCCTGGTGCGGCCGGCCGCGCGTGATGCCGAAAACTTCGCCGATCCCGAATCGTTCCGGCCCGAGCGCTGGCTCGCACAGTCGGACTCCATCGACGCCCACGATACGTCGGCGTACGCGCCCTTCGGCTCGGGGCCGAGAATCTGCCCCGGGCGCACCCTCGCGCTCTTGGAAATGCGCGTCGCGCTCGCCATGATCTTTCGAAATTTCGAGATCGTGCGCACCAGCCCGCGCGACATCGAAGAGGTGCTGAAGTTCACGATGAATCCGCGCGACCTTCGGGTACGTTTGCGCCGTCGAGCTGCTGCGTAATGGCTGCCGCGCGACGATGGCGCGATCCACGCGGATGGCGCGAGTGGCCGCCCCGGTGCCCGACGCACAAAAAGAAAAAGGCACCACATAGGGCCCGGGGGGGGAGAGCCTCTAAGCGATGCCGAGATACGTATTAGCGAGGCTCATGCCAGCGAAGCCGTACTTGTTCTTATCGAGAAATTGCGATTGTGTCCGCTTCGCCACGTTGCAAGGTTGCGATTGCGCCTTTCAAGTTCGGAGGCTCGCCGACGGGGGCGATGCACCGATGCTCCTCTCCCGGCACTTCGAGCGAGGCTTGCAAACGTAGTGCGATGTCGGTGCCTGTGTTGCCGGGCGAGGCACTCTGCACCCTGTCGTCGCGCAGCGGCCGAATGCCGCGAAGAACGTGGCATCCCAGGCCGCGGCGGGATCGCGCGCCACCGTGAAGTCGAAAGCGTTCACCGGTGTGCCACTGGCCATTCCAAGACCGCCGGACCTCGCGGCACGGGGCCGGCATTCGCTTCGCGTGTTACGCGCACTTCGTCGGCGGGGGTTGCGAGGGATTCGTTCTCGCACGTGAGCAACGAGCTACCGTCGGCCCGCACGTCGATCATCCCAAGCGACGTCCAGTGCTCGCCATGTCGGACCCACGCGGCGTACCGCTCGGCGCCCGCGATCGATGGGAGATAGCTCACGGTCAGCACGGCGATACCGGTGCCTGCGCGCGCGCGGTATGTACCGTGGGCCGCGGGCGGCGTGCCCTCGGTGGGGCCGAGGCGGATGGGAACGACGTCGCTCGAGGTGACCATGCGGAGCGCGCGCGCTTGGAGCTCTTGCCGCTGGTGTTCGCGCTTCCAGCCCAGGAATGCAACGACGGCCACGAGCACCGCCGCGAGCACCGGCGCGAGGCGCTTCATGCCGAGGCGGATGCGCGACTTCGCCGTTCCGAGCGGCGTTCGCAGCGTGGATGCGACTTGCTCGTGGGTCAACTCGTCGAAGAACGCGAGCGACAGCGCCTGGCGCTCCGCGACAGGAAGCGCGGCCACCGCGCGGCGAACGACGGCTCGGCGATGCGCGGCCCATTGGGCCTCGTCGGGTTCCAGCGCCTCGGCGGGGACGTCCTCGAGCTCGTCGGGAACGTCCTTGGCATACCGCCGACGACGGCGAAGCTCGTTCAGCGCATGGCGCCGCGTTATCTGCGCGATCCAGCTCTTGAACGAGCCGCGTGCGGGGTCGAATGTCTCGTGCTTGCGCCAAACGGTCAGCAAAACGTCTTGCACGACGTCTTCCGCGACGGACTCGCCGGCCATACGCGCCGCGATGGTAAAGATTCGCGCGGCATGGCGGGCGTGGAGAACGCGCAGCGCAACCTCGTCGCGGAGCCCCACTCGAGCGACGAGCGCTTCATCGCTCTCGGATGCCGGAGACACCTTGTGCTGACTTGCAGCGGACGGCATGACGTCGAGCCTAGGCTACCGTATGCGGCCCTACCTCGGTGTCGTGATGCACTTGCCCCAAAAGGGATGTGCTCCACCGCCGTCGCATTAACAGCGCATCGAAGGACCAGAGCCCCGCCCCGACGGCCAGCAGATAACCGCATGCGCACAGCATGGTGATGTCCAGTCGTACCTGGTAGGCAAAAGCCCAAAATCCGATCTTTGGCATCGCCGAGACGGGCTCGGGGCCGACGCCAAATAGGAGCGGCACCTTGGTGGTGACGATGGCGACCAGCATATCGACCATGAGAGGCACGGTCGCGAGCCGGGTGAAGAGCCCGACGAGCAGCAGACCGCCCGCGACGATCTCGACCACGCTGACGAAACGAGCCAATTGCGCCGCCAGCGGCAGCCCGATTCGGGTGAACCGTCCCACTCCTTGATTCTCGTACAGGAGCTTGATGATCCCCGAGACGAGAAAGACCCCGCCGACCGCCGCTCGCAGCGCGATCCTGGCCTGCGATGGCGTCGCTGCCGGTCGGAAGAAGAGCGCGAGTTGTCGCATGGCGGGTGAGTTGGCGTTGGGTGGCTGCGTCATGATCGGACTACACGCGCCGCGCGCCGTTTGGATTTCGAGTGCTCGAAAATGGCGAGCGCCCTGGGGAGAAGCTATATTCGGTAATAGTTACATGGACATATGTGCTTGGATCGCGAGACCGGTCCCGCCGCGCTCCTTCGCCATGGTGCGCGCGCCGCGCCCGGGTGGAGTCGAAACGTCTGGGTCCAAGCGAGGGCGCCTTGCCGCCGCGGCGTGCACGAGGTCGGCCGCCGGGATAGCCGGCATATCGGCGCCTGGGAGCGCATCTCAACAGAGGCAACCAATGTATGTGCTCGAGAAGAGGGGACGCTCTTTGACCTTTGCGTGACAGATTGGACATACGTCGCCCATCACGAGAGGACGGGCCGGTGTTGCCAACGCCCGCATTCCGGAGACGGCGGTGGTGTGCATGGCGGTCGCCGATGTCAGCGGCTGGAATTCCAAAATGCTTGCGCGGCGGAATCCTGCCCGTGGGGTGCGGCTGCAGTGCGGGGACGACAGCAAATCGTGCTTGGTTTGGATGGGGGTCGGGTACCTCCCGAAGCTCACGTAGACGACCTCGGAGGTGTAGAGCGCGGGGTCGAGCATCCGTGGCTCGGCAGGGTGAACGATCTTGAGTTGAAATGCGCGCACCAGCACATCAATGTCGCTTTGCACGCTCGAGTTGCGCGACCCGTCCACGAGGAAGAGGCCATCGCCAAAGTAGGCGGCGGTCATCCAAAAGCCGGGACCCGATGTGAAATAGCCGCTCGTCGACCATTGGAAACCGCGCAGCATCCGCATGTGCGCGCTGAGCCCATCGGCCAGCTGCTGCGACGACATTCCGGACGGTAGCAGGCTCGCGAGGGCGCCGACTTGGTAGGTCAAGCAATCCTTGCAATTGACCTGCATCGCCTGGACGACCCCAACCGCCGGATCGATGCATACGTGCACCAGGGACCGGCTGTCATAACAACCTGAGAAGCAGGTGTGCGACTCAGCAGCGCTGAGCAAAGACGCTGGGAGTGACATGGGCGAACTCTAAACCTGGTACCGTCGCGTTTCCATCGGCGGATGGCGCACCCGCGCGAACGATGCGGTCGCATGGCCCAAGGTTCGGCTTGGAAGGTCGGCGCCGAGCGAAACTGATGCGAAGGTCGAGCCGCTCGCGCTCACGAAGATGCGGCCATTCGCCGAAACATCAGCGTGAGAACGGCGCATGAGGCGCTGAGAATTCGAAGTGTTCCACGTTCTCGGGGCGCTCGATGACGAATGGTATCATGTGCATCACGCACGCATCGAAGGCTTTGGGGGCCACCGCGCCGGTGCCGGCGTGCTGCTTCGCTCGCGTCCTTCGTCCGCCGGTCCGCCCCGCGCTCGGTGTGGCGCATTCACGTGGATGCGCACGGTTTGCCGCGCGGCAAGCGCCGAGCTCCGTTACGCTTCGTCGCCGACCTGGCGGCGGATTTCGTCGGCGAGCGGGTGCAGCACCTCGTCGGAGGCCGGGCTCACCAGGCTGTAACCGATGCCTTGCTTCGACCAAGCGATGCCCGAGAGGCTCCCGCGCCTGTGGTTGGACATGGGCATGTTCTTTTCGATGGCCATCGGACGCACCAGCATGATCAAACGCGTGCCGCGATCGTCGTCGTACATGAAGAGGCCCGCGGGCCCGTGCGAGGTGGCCACGAGGCGGCCGCCCATGAAGCGGTAGCCCGCCGGTGCGAGGTCCGGCACGGCGATGGGGTGCTGCAAGCGCTGCGAGATCCACGCGACGAGCTGCGCGGTGTCGCTCGCATGGATCTCGACCGGGCGAACCCGATCGGGGCCGTAGACCTCGTAGCTGTCGGCCGCTTCTTGCGCGAGCGACGCGACGCCGGCGCCCGCAACGGCCGCCGTCCTGCCGCGCAAGAACCAACCGCCCGCCCCGCCGATCGCCAGGAGGAGCACGGCGGCCGCCGCGAAGCGCCATGGCGGCACGATCGCGCGCCGGCGCGCCTCGATGAGCCGGGGCAGATCGAGCGCCGACGGCACGGGCTCCTCGGCGATGGGCGCGAACGCCTCGCGCAGCGCCTGGCGCTGGCGCACGTAGCCGTCCACCCGATGCGCGACCTCCGGGTGGAGCTCGAGGTACGCCTCCACCTCGATACGCCGCACGGACTCGAGGGTGGCGTCGACATAGGCGTGCAAGTCGTCTTCCGAGATAGGGCGCCTGTCGTTCACTGGATCCTCCGCAACTCGCGCGTCCCCTCGTCGCTCGCGGGCTCCGTTTCGACGCCTTCCATTGCCTCCCGCAGCTTCTCGCGCGCGCGGGCGAGGCGCGACATGACGGTCCCGATGGGCACGCCGAGCACGCGCGCCGCCTCCGCGTACGACGGATCTTCGATCGAGACGAGGAGCAGCACGCTCTTTTGATCTTCGCTCAGCGATTCCATGGCTTGCAACAGATCACGGTGACGCAATCGACTCTCCTGCCACGCGGGCCGCGCCAGGGAAGCTTCGTTGGCGTCGTCGATCGACACGTGTCGGCCGCGACGGAGCTTCTGCCGCACGCGCGAGATGGCGAGGTTGTGCAGGATGGCGAACATCCACGCGCGCGCGTCTCCGTCCTCGCGCCGCTGGTGCCAGCGGCTCACCGCGCACTCCAGGCTCGCTTGCACGAGATCGTCGGCGGCCGCCGGGTCCCCGACGTGCGCCCGCGCATAGCGGCGCAGCGCCGGGATCAACGGCTCGATCAAGAGGATCATGTCGTTCATGGTTCGGGAGCTCCCACCTCGAGCGCACACGCGCTGGTATCGCCGCCATGCGGCGCGCGCGGGTACGCTTGGCAATCACGGCACCTGCACTTGGACAGGCGCGCCGGGGCTCGCCGGAAGGCCGGGCGCGATCACCAGGTACCGGCGCGGACCGCTGGTCTCGTCCTGCACGAGCTGGCGGATCGGCCCGGTGGCGTTGACGACAGCCGACCCCGTGGGGTTCGTGGTGAACGACGCGATGGGCTCGATCCGTCCGTTGCCGTTCGGGTTGTCCGCGAGCGCGAGCACGTACGGCTGCTTGGGCGCGAGCCCCGTGACCGAAGCTTGCACCACTTGCAGCAAGCCCTGGTCGAAGAGCGCGACGCTGGTGGGCGCATCTCTGCCGCTCGGGGCCGCGAGAGGCGCCAAGGTGAGCTGCGCGACCTGCCCGGCGACGCCGAGCGCTTGCAGGTTCTGCGTCCCCATGCCATCGGTCACCGCGTTCGGCACGTACACGACGGCTTGCGGTGCCTGCCCGACGGGGATGGTGGCCACCACCCGGTTCATCGCGGTGTCGATCACCGCGAGCGCGTCGGCGTTCTCGAGCCCGACGTAGATGCGCGTCCCATCGCCCGAGGGCCACAGGCCGTGCGGCAGCTTGCCGACCGCGATGGTAGCGACCTGCGAGAAATCGTCGGTGCGCAGCACCTTGACCTCGTTGGCTCCTCCGATGGTGACATATGCGAATTGGCCGCGCGCGGTACGCGCGAAATGGACGTGATTGGTAATGGGCCCCGTATCCATGGTGGCCAATACGGCGAAGGGCGGCTGCGCGTCGAACACCGCCACCTTGCCGACGTCTTTCAAGGTGAACCAAACCTGCTTTCCGTCGGGCGTCGCCGCGATGTTCGGGCAGAAGGGGCTCGGTTGCACCACCCGGCCGACGATGGTGTGATCGGAGACGCGTACGATGACCGTCTCCGGATTGAACGACGAGCAAATGTATCCGTATTGACCGTCGGGCGAGAAAATTTGCATACCGGGCCCCGACGGAGTTTGGATGCGCGTCTTCTCCTCGTACGAGCGGGCGTCGAGCACCGCCACGTAGTCCTCGCCGCGGACCGTGACCCACACCTCGTTGCCGTCGGGGGTGAAGAACGCTTCGTGCGGCGAGCGCCCCAGGTACGTCACGTGCTTTATGGCGTTGGTCGCCGTGTCGATGAACGAGACCGAGTTGCTGCCGATGGAGACGACGGCCAAGGTGCGGTGATCGGGCGAGAAGCCAATGCCGTGCACGAGCACCTGCCCTTTGTAGAGCGGGCTGAAATTGCCGGGCTGCGGATCGCCCAGGCGGATGACGCCGAGCAGCTTGTTGTCGACGGGATCCGTGACCGAAACCGTGTTCGAGAACTGCTCCGTGGCGTACACGCGATCGCGGTGGCTGATCGGGATGTCGTTCGGGGGCGCCGGGCTGGGCGCTTGCCGAGCGCTCGCAGGCTCGGTGCACGCGAGGCCGAGGATCGCCAAGAGCCCCATGGAGGCGACGAGGGCGCGCTTCATTTCGTCACCTCGGGGACACCCGCGCGCGTGGGCGCCGGAATGGATGGCGGCAGCGGTTGGCCGACCGCGAGCGTCATGGCGGCGATCTCCTGCATCTGCTCGACGACGATCTCCTGGGCGATGCGCCGGACCTGCTCGTTGTGTCCGTAGCGCAGCACGGCCCGCGCCATGTCGATCGCGCCTTGGTGGTGCGGGACCATCATCGCGACGAAATCGCGATCGACATCGCCCGTGGGCGCGACGGCCATGTCGGCCATCATCTTGTTCATCGCGGCGTCGTTTTCCGCGAGGAACGGTGCTTCGTCGCCGCGCGCGCTCGCGCTGCCCGCAGCCTCGGTCGCGGCCGGCGCAGCCTTCGCCTTGCCCGTGCAGCCCGCAGCGCCGATCCAACACGCAATTCCCAAGAGCGCCCAGCTCGGGCGCATCGAACGACGACGAAATGATTCCATCTTAGCCCTCGGCCTTTCCGACCTCGTTGGGTCTCGAAGGGGTGGACGCCGGCGCGATGGACTTATTCCGACCGCGGGCGTCGGATCTCACGCTCGGGCTCGAGCTTCGCGCCAAAACACGCATTTCATGCTCGCTCGTGCGCGGGGCTGTCGCGCTGCACGCGCATGGGACCGCATGTCATACATGATCCGCGGCTCGTCCGCTCTTCCTGCCGCGGGTCGAGCAGGAACGGTCGAATGCTTGATAATTGACAAACTCACATCGCGGAGGGACATGCGGTTCATTCGTTTCATTCCGCACGATATCCATTTAGGACCCTGGCCCGCGGGGGCGGGCAGATACTCCAAATCGTACGCGAACGCGTTTCCGAAGATCGGTGGCATGCTCGAAGGACGATTCGGAGCGCCCGTGCGCGCGCGCCACGACCTGATTCACTCTACGTGAAATAGCCGGTGCTCGGATTCCGGGTGCGCCCTGGTGTGCGGGATGGTCACGAACGCCCGCGGCCGAAGGTGGCCCCCGACGCCCCGAATTGACGCAGCGAGTCCTCCCCTCGTCCGAAAACGATGCCACCGCCCGCTCGCGCGCACCGAACGAGAAAGGCGACTACGTGGTCATCTGTCGGTGGGCACTTCGATTAATCAGATGAACGTCATCGCAATCATGCTATACGTGGCCTCGCTGCTCTCGCTGGAGCATCTCTGCAGTGGCCCGATCCACACACTGCGGGTGGTGCTTGCGGAAGCCCACGCGAACGTTCGTTCGTGCGAACGAATGGGAGAGTGTGTGCTCCTTGCACCGAAGCCCAGAAGTCGCGATGCCGCGATTCGGTGTGTCGAATTCAACCCCCGAAGTGAGGTGTTTCCATGCAATTGCGAACGATTCGGCGAAAGAGCGTATTGGCCCTCTCGGCCTTGCTCGGGCTTGCATCGACCATGGTGCTCGTCGCGGGCTGCAGCAGCGATGGCGCCGCGGCCCCCGAGGCCCCCGCGGAGGCATCCGCGGCCCGTGGAGACCTGTTGGTGACCCACGTCTACTACAAGGATCAGGCCGACCTGCAACGCATGGTCGACGAGACGGACCTCGATGTGCTCGAGGAGGTCAATGCCGAGGAGGGATGGGTCGCCGTTCTGATCGAGGACGCCAAGCAGTACGATGACCTCATTGCGCAGGGATATCGCGTCGACATCGTCGAGCGCGAATCCGCGGCGGCGCGCAAGAAGACCCAGAGCATGGAGGCCCTGGCGGGCATCCCGGGCTATTCATGCTATCGCACGGTCGAAGAGACGAACACGGCCATCAATACGCTCGTATCGGATCATCCGACGCTTGCGAAGGTGGTGACCATTGGCAAGTCGTGGAAGAAAGTACAGAACAGCAGCCAGGGGTACGACCTGCGCGTGCTCAAGGTCACCAACAGCGCCATCGCGGGACCGAAGCCGGTCTTCTTCCTGATGGGCGCGATCCACGCACGGGAGTACACGACGGCGGAGACGGCGCTGCGTTTCGCCGAGCAGATGGTGAATGGCTATGGGACGGATGCCGATGCAACATGGTTGCTCGACCACTACGAGCTGCATGTTTTGCCGCAGACGAACCCCGATGGCAGGAAAATCGCCGAGCAAGGCTATTACCAACGCAAGAACGGGAACAATTCGAACGGCGGAAGTTGCTCCAATCCGCCGCAGTCGAGCAATCAGTATGGGACCGATCTGAATCGGAACAGCTCCTACAAATATGCGACGGGGGGCTCGAGCTCCCAAGCATGTGCGGAGACGTACCGAGGACCGAGCGCGGCGTCGGAGCCGGAGACCCGGGCCGTGCAGGACTACATTGCGTCCATTTTTCCGGATCAGCGCGGGCCGAATACCTCGGATCCGGCGCCGAGCACCGCCACGGGTGTCCTCATCACCTTGCATAGCTACGCGCAGAAGGTGCTCTATCCGTGGGGTTGGAGCGCGAGCGCGCCGCCGAATGCGGCGGGGTTGGCGACCTTGGGCCGCAAGCTCGGCTTCCTCAATGGCTACTCCGCGTGCCAGGTCGCGGCCTCCGGTTGCATGTATGTTGCAAGCGGTGGCACGGACGATTGGTCCTATGGCGAATTGGGCGTGGCCTCGTACACCATCGAAATGGGCACGGCCTTCTTCGAGAGCTGCTCGAGCTTCACCAGCACGGTCGCTCCCGGCAACCTCGCGGCGTTGCGTTATGCCTTCAAGGCGGCGCGGCGTCCGTACCAAACGCCCTCCGGACCGGATTCGCTCGAGGTCGTCGCGTCGCCGTCCACGGTGACCGCGGGGGCCAAGGTGACCTTGACGGCAAAGGCCATCGATGGCCGCTACAGCAGCACCAGCGAGGCGACTCAAAATATCGCGGCGGCTCGCTACTCGGTGGGCGCACCCTCGTGGGTCTCCGGAACGACCACCGTCGCCATGAGCGCGTCCGACGGCGCCTTCAACGCGAAGACCGAAAGCGTGACCGCGTCCATCGATACCAGCGGATGGCAGACGGGCCGGCACATCGTTCTGGTCGAGAGCCAGGACGCCTCCGGAAATTGGGGCGTTCCCAGCGCCGTATTCATCAACGTTCAGTAAGAAGATCCGCTTAGCGCGCGGTCCGAGCCCCAGAACGAGGCGGTCATCGACGACGGTAGGGTCGTTTCCGATGCACCGCCTCGTTCTCGTTCGTAGGGTTGTGCCCCTACGGCACGGGGCGGAATACGTTGTACACGAGGCACGACGCGCGATCGCTGACGATCAGCGCGTAGCCCGAGCGATCGTAGTTCTTGGCGAGGCTCTGCACGTAGATCTGGCGGGAGCTCTCACCGGGCGCGAGGGGCCAGCTCAAAAAGTGAAATGAAAACGTATCTCCGGGTGACGACGAGCGGTTGATGCGGGTGGGCGGCACCGTACCGACGCCGTCGACGCGGTAGTCGGACCTGGCGTTCCAGGCTGCATTCGTAAAATCGCTGACATAGACGGCGACGATGGGACCCGAGCTCGGGGCCGCATTCGTCACGCGAAAGTAGAAGTCGACGTTGCCCGTTATCGTGCTGCGTACGACGCGGGTCTGAAGTGTTCCGTACAAGCCGGTGCAGAAGATTTTGCGGCTCTCGTCCTTTTCGATGACGCCGGCCAGGGTAGGGTCGTCCGCCACCGTCATGCCGATGGGCACGATGCTGTCGCCCGGAGAGGGTTGAGCAGCCGCAGTGCCGCAGAAGGCGAAAGCCACGAGTCCCAACGCGCGAGCCAAAGGTCGTGCAACACGGGTCGATGATTTCATTCGAGCTCCTCCAGTTGACCGAGAGATTGGAAATCGAGATTAGTCACGTGCAGCACCTGGCCCGGGTCATCCAAATCGATGACGTGCGCGTGGCGTGACGTCGATTTGCGATCCGCTGCGCCGGCTGGCTCATATCCCTGCTCACGATTGGTTACACGAAACCAATGGCGCGCATTGCCGGAGGTCGCGAAATTGGAATAGCGAACGGGGAGGGACGTTCAATGGATCATGCGCTTTCTTTTTCTCGTTTGTCTGGGTGGCAGCACCCTTGGTTTGGTCATTGCGTCCGGCTGCGCCAGCGATGGCAGCAATCCGGGAAAAAATTCCGACGGAGGCTCGCCCGGTGTGGACTCCGGTTTGGTCGTAAAATCGGATTCGGGCGATGTACGGGTTCCCGGTACGCAGGATATTTGTAGCAAGGACGGATGGTGCTGGGAGCATCCGTCGCCGCAGGGGCAAGACGTTCGCGGCGTGTGGGGCAGCAGCGCCACGGACGTGTGGGAGGTCGGCGAAGCGGGGACGATCCTTCACTTCGACGGCGTCTCGTGGACGAGGGTTCCTTCCGGCACGAAGGTGGATCTGCAGGCCGTCTCGGGGAGCAGCGCCACGGACGTGTGGGCGGTCGGCTACGATGATGCGTGGAATGGCGAGATACTTCACTACGACGGGCGCGCCTGGTCCGCGCAGAAGTTCGAGCAGACGCGATTCACGCGCGTGTGGTCCGCGCGTCCCGGTGAAGCATGGGCGAGCGGTATCGAGGGATCGGGCTCGCAAGGTCCCGTGCTGCTTCGGTTCGACGGCACGAAGTGGACCTCTGCAACCACGGGCTTCCAGGACAGCGACCGCCGAATCGACAGCCTATGGGGAAGCGCGGGCGATGACCTTTACGCGGTGACGTGGAGGGTCCTGCATTGGGACGGCCATACGTGGTCGCCCGTTGCGGGGTTGCCGAACGGCGGCGATGTGACCATGGGCTCCGTATGGGGCACCGGGAAAAAGGATGTGTGGGTCGGCGGCGGGCGCAATCGCGCGCCGGTGATTTTTCACTTCGACGGAGCCGTATGGAGGGAGACGCCGAGCGCATTCGAATCCGGCGCGAGCCTCGTTCACATGTTGTGGGGCTCGGGCGCCAATGATGTTTGGGCCGCGGCATCCCTGCGCCCGGGCAGCCCCCTTTCGCATTGGGATGGCGCGAAATGGACGGCGGCGGGCGCCATGGAGCCCATCATCGTCGACGCGGCATGGTCCGCGAGCCCCGGTAAATCCTGGGCGGTGGGGCGCGCGCTCGCGAGCATCTACGGAGGCGACAGGACCGGCATCTCGCTCGCGTGGGATGGATCGAAGTGGTCGACCAAGTACGTGACCAGCGAGTGGATCCATGGGATTTGGAGCTCGGATCGCTTATGGGCCGTGGGCGGCTACTACATTTTGAACAAGACCGGCGATACGTGGAACGCGCGATGGACGTACGCGTGGCAAGCGCACATTCAAGGGATATGGGGCAGCTCACCCAACGATCTTTGGGCCATCGGCAACGACGATATCATCGGCGGTAGTCCTTTCATCATGAAGTACGATGGCACGGCGTGGAATCATGAGCAGCACCAGCTCGCCCTTCGCGGTTGGGGCGATCTGCACGCGATATGGGGCACCGCGGCCAACGACGTCTGGATCTCCGGCGAGCACGTCCTGGCACATTGGAACGGCACCACGTGGACGAAGGACCTCATCGCCAACACGGTGATCCTCGATCAGCTATGGGGCAGCTCCGCGACCGACATTTGGGCCGCCGGGCGGACCGATGATCCTTCCAACCCGAGCCCCCGAGCGTTTCACTGGAACGGCACGGCCTGGAGCCCTGCGTCCGTCGACGGCGGCGCGATCTGGGGATCTGCCGCCAACGACGTCTGGATGCTCAACACGACCAAGCTCCAGCACTGGGACGGAAGCGCCTGGACATCGGTCCCCAACCCGGCCGGCGCGAAGACCATCCACGCTGCCTGGGGAAACGGCCCTCGAAATATCTGGGCCACCGGCGACGATGGGTTGATCCTCCACTACGACGGCGCCGCATGGACTGCGCAAGATAGCGGCACCACGCACTCGCTCAACGCCGTGCGCGGCCATGGCAATCAGGTCTTCGTCGGTGGCCGCAAAGGAACGTTGCTGCGCCACCCGCTGTAGCGGAACGCGCGACGAAAACGCATTCCACATTGCGCTTACCACGGGGGGGGCGCAGCCAACCGCAGGGCTCCGCGAAATATTCCAGCAGGCTCTTCCACGATGGGCGAAGCGCGCATACGACGGACGAGCAACGAGCTCGCATCGAAGACGTGAGAGTACGAATCGTTTCAAACTACGAAAAAGATTGAAGCTGGCTACTCGGTGACTTATATTCTGACACCGCGTGAGTCGCATGTTCGCGCGAGGGCTCGCCCTCGCAACTTCCCTCATCCTCGTGCCGCTTGCATATTGCATGCTGTTCGTAGCGTTGTGGGGAATGTTGCGCTCCGTTGCTGGAGCCGACGCGAATACCGAGACGGTGAGCTTCGCGGTCGCGGACTCGTGGCTGGGGGACCCCCAGGACCATGGGGATGCCGAGAGCGGAACCGCAGATATGGGCGTGATGCTCGAGGAAGAAGAACGAACCGACGAGCCGGTCGCGCGCATCGAACGAGAGCTATTCGAGATTTCCAGTGAGCATTTGAATTCGGTGACATGGCGGAGACCCACGTCCGACCGCCTCGTGAGCGATCACGTCGCCGAGTGTCCACCCCGCCCTCCACGGGCCTGAGGTTGCCGCGGCGTTGAGCGTTTGCGCGCGCGGATTGCGCGCGAGCGTTTTGCGCGCGATGAGCACGCGATCGAATCTTGCGTGCGTCGAGCGCGTGACCGGGCGCCGGTCGCGATCGAGTCCGCGTGCGCCGGCGGGAAAATCGGCGTGCGCTGGTCGCACACGTCGCTCGAATCGCATTCACCTCGCGTTGGTGGACGTCAAACGATTTGCGTCGAGTGATCGCCCTATTGGGAGACGCGCGCCGCGGAGGGTCGCGTGCGCTGCCGCATAGCCGAAGGCGTGCGCAGCCAGCTGACCGCGTTCGCAGACATCGCGAGCAGGACTCGCGCATGCACGGCAAGTCGCCCCGAATTCGCTTGAATGGTTTGGCCCAAAACTCGTGGCCGTTTTTTTTGGAGAAAGCATGATCAATCTGCCCCCTTCGCTACAGCGCTTTATTTTCAACCATATCGGCTCGGTGCAGGAGCTCGAGGTCATCTTGTTGCTACGCGCGTGGCCGGAACGCCTTTGGTCGGGAGCGACCGTTGCCCGTGAGCTCAAACGCGATGCCTACTCCTGTGACAAGTGTCTCGCCGATCTGGTGCGCCGAGGCTTCGCGGCCCGGAGCTCGATCGACCCCGATGGCGTCCGTTACGCGCCTCAACCCTGGTCGGACCAGCCGTTGACCCTCCTGGCGCATCTCTATCCGCGTCACTGGACCGCCGTCGCGCGGGTCATTTCTTCCAAAGCTCCGGCGGACGCTCGCGATCCGAAGTAGGAGGAGCCCGCGGCTGCACACGCCATTTCGACGAGTGCATGGGACGCACTTATAAGCTTCCGTACATGCAGTGGAAGGCATGCGTCCCCCGGCTACGTTTTCCTGCATGCAACATCCAACGGCCGATCTCCCCATCTCCGCCACCGCGGGCGCGGCGAGATCGGTCCCGCTCACCTACCTCGCTCAGGTCGGCTTCACCGTGCTCCTCGAGCTCCTCGCCATGGGCCTTCTGCTGCCTGCACGCATTTACGGCGAGCTTGGCTTCGATGGCGCGGTCTCGTTCGTGGCCGCCATCATCCTGGGCCGCAGGGTAGGGAGGACGGCGTTATGAGCGCGCCGTCCTCCCGCGGGTCATCCCGCGCGGATCGACCGCGCGCGCCCTCGTCTTACTCGAGAATTTCGGCAGCCGCGCGCTCGCCCGATTCGACGGCGCCCTCCATGTAGCCCTGAAAGTCGGTGCTGGTGTGCTCGCCCGCGACGTGCACATTTCCGAATCGGAGCTTTTCGGCGCCGGATATCTTGGTCCAGTCGCCGGGCGCGTAGCAGGAATAGCTTCCTTCGAAGTGGCGCGCGGTGCCCCAAACCATGCGCACGGCGGTACCATCGTACGCGGCGGCCGCGCCGGGGAAGACCCGTTCGAGCCGTGCCACGAAGCGCGCCGCTTGGTCCTGAACGCGGCCTTCGCCCACCGATAGCCCGTGCTTGCCGCCGCTGAACGAGGTGATGGCGGCGCCCGTGGTCGCATAGCCGCGCGACGAGTCCCAACTTTGCTGGTAGTCCAAATCCGTGGTCGAAGATCCGGACGTGCCGGCGGCCACCCACGGACGCGAGGACATACCGAGCATCAACTTGCTATTGGTCCCATAGTTCAGGCGATCGATGGCGAGACGTTGGGCGCTCGCGATTTCGATGCCGCTGATTTCGCACTTTCGCAGCTGCGTGAACGGGATGGCCACCACCACCTGGTCGGCGGTGATCTGCACCGTGCGCCTTCCGGCATCGAGAACGACCTCGACCCGACCATCGCTCTTTCCACGAAGCGCCAGAAGGCGGTGCTCGAGCCGCACCGGCTCCGGCAACCGTGCCGCCAGCCCTTTGGCGATGGCGTCGTTGCCTTCCTTTACGGTGAAGCGCTCATCGCTGTCGCCAAAGAGCTCCAAGGGCGGAGCCTCCGTCGAAATGAGGTAAAGCAAATTGAGGTAGCTTTGCTCGAAGGCCTCACGTCCGTATTCTCCGACATAGGCAACCTCGAGGAGGCTCCGCGCGGGACCGTGAAAGCCGTGCTGGTCGAACCACTCTTGAATGCTGGTTCGATCGAGCCTGCGTTGAACTTCGTTGTTCGAGTCGTACGATGCGATCTCGGGCCCCTGCGCCTCGTAGTCCGCATCGAGCTGCCGCGCGATGGGCCGGAACAACTCGATGATTCGCTCCTCGGTGTACGTCTCGCCCCGCAAAAAATAACGTTCGCGCTCCAGGGTGGCGGTGGCCCCCACCAGGTCCAAAAGATGCAATCCCAATTCGCCCACCAGACGCTGGATGGCCACATGCCCGGTGTCGATCAATTCGCCGCCCAATTCGACCTTGGTCGGAAATCGGTCGCGCAAGGTGAAGGTACGACCGCCAATCCGGTCGTTGGCATCCACCACACGAACGCGGCGGCCGCGTTGCGCGAGACGATACGCCGCCGTCAACCCGGCGAGACCCGCGCCCACCACGACAATCTGTGGTCCGCGCGTTGCAACTGCCGACGATTGCGCATCGATTTCGGGCCCGTCATCCTTCTCGTCGACCCCCGATGCGCACGCGGGCAGCGCAGCCCCGAGGCTCGCCGCCCCCGCGGCCATGCCAAAGGTTTGCAACAGCTGCCGGCGCCCGAAATCGGGCTGCGATCCCTTGGTGCGATCGGCCGCTTTGGCGGGTGGCTCCCACGTTTGAATCCCCCGCCGCTCGAGCCAAATGGCCGTTCGCACCGCGCGCGATCCTTCCAAAGAATTCCGTTCGTGCCATGATTGTCCTCGTCGTTTCGGGCGAATCAGAACATTCAGTAAATCGCCCAAGACGCCAAGTAAATGTGCACCCGCGATTTGGCCCTCGCGCGGACCCCATTGGCCATCGTGCTCGGTGCGATGTGCATGTGACAATTATTGCGATTGACATTGCCGTGAAAGGAGACGTTTCACGGTCGAGGGCGGACATACCGCAATGCCGATATCGAGGCGCGGCGCAGGGCCGGCAAGAGTCTGCTCCTGCCGGCATGAGCGATGAATCGTGGGCGCGCGTTCGCGAACGGCCGCCATGGCGAGCGGGGTCAGGCCTCGCCGCGGTAGTCGATGGCCCACGGGCTCGGAATGAGCTCGCGCCCGAGGAGATCGCGGCATAGGGACCCCCGTAGGGCCCATGATGGGCTTACCGTCGCGCACGATGGTGCATCCACCGAGGTACCATGTGGCGTGGGTGGACCCGCTGGCAAATGGCCAGCGGCCGGTCACGCGATATCCCCCGTCGACCGGGGTGGCAACCCCCGTAGGCCGGAAGGCGCCGACCACGATCGTCGCCGGGGCGGCGAAGATGCGGCGGGCGCCCTCGGCTGGGAGCATCCCACCGAAGGTGCCGTAACAGCCGCTGATCGCCACGCACCATCCTACGGATCCATCGGCATACGACGCAGCCTCCACCACCCGCAAGAACGTTACCGGATCGATTTCGGCGCCACCGAGCTCCTTTGGGACCAGCATCGGATAAACCCCCGCGGCCTGGAGCGCTCGCATGACCGAGGCGGGGATGGCTCGCGTGGTGTCGAGATCGGCACATTCGGATCGAATCATCGCCACCCGGGCGTCCATCGCGCGCACCGGATCCATGGGGTCGGCCGCCGTGGGGTTCGCTGCTTCGTTCGTGGTCATAGGGTCCTCTCCCGCGGATGGTGCGCACGACGATCGCCCCCCCGAACCGTCATTTCAAGAGCCCCGTCCGCGCACATGGGGAGGGGGTCTCCGGATGCGTAATACGGATGAGACGTAGGTCGACCCATGGTGGTGACCTCGTGACGGGCGGTATCCCGCGCTCCAAGGCGCCCGGTATGACCTTCACGAAATCGTCGGAGGTGCCCTCGGGCCGAGACGGAAGCCCGCAGCTCGACACAATCATGCCGTGACCAGGAGATCGTACCGTATGTCTTACAATGTAAAGGTAATCATCCCCACCGTGGGCCTCGCGGGGATGCTCGTGGCGCTCCTCGCCTGCTCGGGGGACGACGACGATGCATCGACCAACGTCGATCCCCGCTGCGTGCAGCTGTGCACGATCAAGGAGCCCTCACGTCCCGACGCCTACGATATTTGCAGCGAGCAAAGCGCGCGCACGTGCCGCTCTACGTGCGCGGCGCGGTTGACGGGGACGAGCGGGGCCTGCTCGCAGTGCCTGCTCGATAAAGCGTACTTCGGAGCCTACGAGCCCGGAGCGAGCTGCTCCGGCCGCTCGACCGAGTGCGGAGGCGGAACGCAATGCACCTTAACGGGGTCGGGGGGGAAGTGCAGCTATTGCGAAAATGATCCGTCGCGCCGGGATGCGTGCATTCGGGAGGCGCACCCTCGACGCACGATCGACTGCACGGCCCACTACGAGCCGGTGTCCGCGTGTGCGAGCTTTTGTTCGTGACGTAAAGCTCATTGGCCATCTGCTCGTGGCCGGCGCGCACGCTGGCTCGCCGCGTAGCTGGCGATGCGCAGGTGGTGCACGAAGCCTTTGGGCTCGAGTCCGCGACCGGCTCGAAACGGGGAAAAGCGCAGGGCGGACTGGTCGACGTCGATCGGCTCCTCGAGATGCAGCTCGGCGATGGGCTCCCAGCGGCGGCGCCACACGGGTCGATCGAGCTTTCGCACCTCGATGGCATATACGGCGCGGTGCGTGGAGACCGCCCACGCGAGGTGCTCTTCACGCGACATGCCCCCCTCGTTCGTCAGCCTCGGAGAGCGCGCCCGCACCTTGACGCGACCCACGGTTTCGATCTCGAAGGGGGAGACGGCGTGAAAATGGTTCCAGAGGAAGCTGGTGACATTGGTGGCCAGCGGCGCAAACGGCAGGGTCCACGGGAATCGAATGGTCGCGAGCAAGAGGTCCTGATCGTCGTTCGCCGGCTCGGCGGTGATCCGCCCGCCGCGAACGAAGCGCACCGCCATGCCGAGCGCGTCGCGCCATGGTTTTTCACCCCGCCACCATGCGCTCGAAAGACGGACGAGCGCGGGCCCGCGGAGGCGCTCTGCGATCGGCTTGAGCTCGGGGCGTGACGTGCACAGCGTCACCTTGGCGCGGTACGTGCGGCCGTCGGGGTGAAACATGCGCGCGTGGCGAATGCGGCTGATGGTGGCCGTCAGGGGTGCGAGGATGAAACCGCCGAGATCGCCCGCGCGCTCCGCCCAAGAGGTGTTCGAGAGATGCGCCATGCCTTTTTTCGAGCACGCCATATGCCAACTCCACGGCGTCCGTGACGCCGTGTTTGCTGGGCTGTGCGCTTTTTTCCCAGATGCGCTCGTGTGACGGAGCGCTCGTGCGCGCTCGACGTGATCGTGCGAGGGAGTGCTCGCCTCGTAGCCCAGGCGTCTTGTCGCGCCGCGCGCGTTGCTACATAATTCGTAGCGGAAGGTGGCATCATGCTCATCGCTCAAATCGTGTTCGACGATTTTACGGACGTCGACGTTTTTCTCGCGTGGGACCTCCTCAATCGCGTACGCGTTCGTGCTCGCAGGCCGGATTGGAGGGTCGAGCTGCTCGGAACGGAGGCCCAGCACCGGAGCGTCTCCGGTTTGACCTTGCCGATGCACGGGCGCATCGAGGAGGCGGCCGCGGCCGACGCCGTTCTCTTCGCGAGCGGCCCCGCCACGCGCGAGCTCCGCTTCGACCGCGAATACCTCGCCCGTTTCGCGCTCGATCCAACGAGGCAACTCATCGGCTCCATGTGCTCGGGCGCCTTGTTGCTCGCCGCGCTCGGATTGCTGGAGGGCAAACGGGCGACGACCCACCCGACGGCCGCGCCGCTTCTTCGGGAGGCGGGGATCGAGGTGGTCGACGCGCCGTTCGTGCGCCAAGGGAACATCGCCACGGCGGCTGCGTGCCTGGCCGGTGTGGAGCTCTCCGCCTGGGTGATCGAGGTGCTCCTCGGCAAGGATGCGCGCGACGCGGTGCTCGCGGAGGTTCAGCCTGTGGGCCGGCCTTTCCAGCCTGCGGACCCGCCGTTTCAGCCTGCGGCCGAGAGCCCGCTCGAGCCCAGCGGCGACGCCCTGTATCGAGGGAGCTGCCTTTGCAAAGCCATCGAATACGAACTACACGCCGAGCTCGGCGACTTTGGATATTGCCATTGCACGAGCTGCCGCAAGGCCAGCGGCACGGCGCACGGCTCCAATTCGCCCGTCGACCGGGCGCGCTTCCGCCTGCTGCGCGGCGCCTCCGTGCTCCGTGAGCACGAATCGTCTCCCGGCAAATTCCGAACATTCTGCTCGAGCTGCGGCTCGCCCATTTATGCCTATCTGGCGTCGAGCCCCGACGTTCTCCGCATCCGCCTGGGGAGCCTGGACACTCCGTTCACGAAGCAGGCAAGGGCGCACACCTTCGTCTCCGACAAGGCGCCCTGGGAGGATATCGTCGACGAGGTACCCCAATTTGCCGAGTGGGCGCCGCGCTCCGTGCTCCACCAACGGGGCTCGCGCCAGCGCGAAACGTGAAGGCGCCTCGATGCGCGCGAGCATCAAGGGTCGAACGACGGCGAGACCATCCGAGAAGCATCATCGGCGCTGCGCGCGATCGAGCGTTTCGCCCGGTGACCGAGGAGCTCGACGCGCAACACATCACCGGCTCCCACGCCGAGGGACCGCAGCGACCGCTCGTCGGATACGTATTCCCCTGGGTCCTCCCCATTGATTTGCCGCATGTGTTCGAGGACGTTCGTGCCGTGCCGGATGACCCAATCCGTCCCGTAGGAATAGGGGGCCACGGCTCCATCCAAGGCGGCATAAATGCGATCGGCGAGCGCATTGAACGATCGTACTCTGTACAGCTCGATGCGAATCGGCTCTTGATCGGGCAATTCGATCATGATCTCGTCTTCCAGCTCGATGCTCCGCGCCATTCGGAGGAGCGTTT
Organism: Sorangiineae bacterium MSr11954; assembly: GCA_037157815.1. Lineage (NCBI taxonomy): Bacteria > Pseudomonadati > Myxococcota > Myxococcia > Myxococcales > Pendulisporaceae > Pendulispora > Pendulispora albinea. Next base: position 8,490,321 of record CP089984.1, on the reverse strand, counting down.
CGCTCATGACCCACCTGGATGTATCGGGGCGTGGGATCGGCGGGCCCGTGTAGCGGCGGTGCGATACGGCCCGCGCGGTGCGCCGTCGCGTCGGCGAATCGAGGAGCGGCCACACTTGGACGAGCAAGCGCAGCGCCTGGTAGTCCTCGAAGGCGCTGCGCGGGGAATCGAGCACGCGCAACGCGATCGTCCATGACAGAGGGGGTTGCTTGCTTTGGCACAACGCCAGGGCGGCGATGCGATTGCCCTCTTTCTCCGTAGAGAAGAGCTCCTCGATGGTCTCGGGCGGCAGCGGTGTGGTGCGTTGAATGCGGGCTACGTCGTCGAAGAGCCGCGTGAGCATTTTGGTTCGGCTGACGCTGGATGGTCCGGCGCGCCGGAGCCTCTCGTACTCCCGTGCATAGTTCTCCACGGCCACGAGGGGAGCCATGGCCACCTCGGGCGCGTCGCGTGCCGCGCCGGACTGGGGACTCAGGTGCAGGAGCGATCCGAAATCCACATCGAGCAGCGATACCTCCCGATCGACCTTGACGACGTCGGGCGCGCGCGCGGGAAGGGTCGCGGTGAGCAGCTCCATCAACTCGGATTGCGCCGACCAGCGGCGGTATGCCTCGGTCTCCGTCCCGCGGCCCGAGCCGAGGACGAGCGCGTTGAGCAGATTGGCGTCTTCTGCGATGTCGCGTATGAGCTCCGGCTGGCGGAGCTCGATGGCGATGACCTTCGCGAGCGCATGAAGCGTGGGGCGGCGCGAGCCAGCGCGCAACTCCGATGTCATCTTTGCGAGCAAGCGGACGCGCAGCGAGAGGACATTGGTGAATTGCTTGATGCGGCGCGGGTTGAACTCGAGAAACCGCGCGACCAGCCTCACCGCCGCGCCGAGGGAGGTGTCGCTCCCATGCTCGTCGCTGGCGACCAGCGACGGGAGGGCGTCGGCCGTCGGCGCCGGGACGCGATAGGGGAGTTGGATGAGCTTCTCGAGGAACGCGTGTCCGAATGCGAGCGGCGCACCTTTCTCCGCGGGATCCGCGACCAGCGCTGCGATCTTGTCGTACTTGGCCGCGATCGCCGCCGCGACCTTTTGACGATCCAAGCCGAGGACATAAACGAATGGAACCGCTTGTCCGAGAAGGACGTTGATGGCCTGCGTCAGCTCCGCCACCAGCGCGGGATCGCACCGATCGAGATCGTCGATGAAGACGTAGATGCGTGTGCTCGAGGGGGCGTAGACGTCGATCACACGGTGAAGGTCTCGGCGAAATGCATCGAGAAAGCCCGTTTTGGCCTCGTACCCGGGCTCGCGGAGGTGCTTGGAGAGATCGATGGAAAAGGGCGAGCCCGCCCATTTGCTGATCCGGCGAATCCCGACCGCGCCGACGACGGTGCCGAATGCAGCCGAGAAGATCGTCAGCGCGTTCGCGCCGGCCGCCGTTTTCTCCGCGACCCACGAGCTCGCGTCGCGCATCGCGATGCTCGCCCACGCGCCCGCGATGCCCATCGACAGAACGAGCAGCCCGGTGACGAGCTTGGCGAGATCCTTCCACCCCGTCCCCAGGTCGAACCGCCTTCGTGCGAGGCGAAGCCGATTCCACCCGCGTGTCAGGAGCCCTTCGCGCCGCTGGATCTCGTCGAGGAGCCCGAGGACGAAGCGCGAGAGGAGCGAGGATTGTGCCTCGGCCGCCCACGCGTCGAACCATATGGTGACGACGCCGGGGGGATCGGTGTCGAGCGGTTTTCCGTTCGTCGTGGCCTTCTTGCGCAACTCGGTGCGCAGCTGCGCCATGAACGACGATTTGCCTGCACCCCACCCACCCTCGATGGAAACGACCAGCGGTAGCTGCAGCTTTTCGCTCGACAGGATCGACGCCAGCTCGCCCACCGCCGGTTCGAATCCGAGTCGATCGTCCGTCGCGGGATGGTCGCCCATCACCATGCCCTCGAACGGTCGCTCGTCGGTCGTTCTGGGGGGAGGCGCGCCCGCCTCCAGCAAGGGGCGCAGATCATCGTCGCGGGCGTTCGCGAGATCGCCAGCGGATCGACCCCATGGCGGAGAGCTCGGCAAAAGGCCGTCACTTGACCCCGTCGGCGCTGTCCATTGCCAATCGAAGCTCAATGAGCGCCGGCGCGCTTTTGGCGATAGCCGCGCGTAGAGCTGAGTCAGAAAGGCGCGATGATGACCATCGGCGTCCGTCGCCGGATTGCCTTGAACGAGCACGATGAAGCGCGCGGTCTCGCACTTCTCGATGCCGGACGCGAGGTGTCCTTCGCGTGCCGAGGCATCCGTATTCTCCTGCCCGTCGGGGAGCGCGACCAGGACGAGCGGACAATCCGTTAGCTTGCCAAGCCGGGCGAAATCATCCCGTTTCGCCATACGCGGTGCGACCACGACGACGCTTTCGAGCATATCGTGAACATACGCGAAGGGTGGGGCCATGCCTAGGCGCCCTAGAAAAATCCGGCACCGCCACCGGCACATCCATTTCCCTCGCTGGAAGTCCGAATTCCGCGCCTCATTCGTTGCCCGTGAAATCCACGCTAAAAGCACATCTCCAAGGCGCGGCCCCCCGATTGCACTGCGCGACGTCATGAAACGAACGGCGATCGCGACGCTTACCGTCCTGACCCTCCTGGGCTTTGCATGCTCACGCGCCGAGCACGACGCCCCTCCGAATTCGACCATCGATGCGCCCCTCGTTTTGAGCGCCTCGGAGGCTACGCGCTCCGAGCTCGGCGTCTCTACCTGGGGGGTGAGCGCCGGCCATGGAGATGCGACGGTCGTGCGGGGATACGATGCGGCGGATACGAAGACGATCGAGCTCGAGCTGCAGACGAGCGAAGGTTACCGTCGAAGCTTCGAGGCCAAGCTCTCGAGGAAGGGTGCGGCGCCGGCGACCTTGAAGCTCGATATCGGAGCGGATCGCTCGCAAGCGCGCGTCGTGGAGAACACGTTTGCGAAGAACGTCGACGCCAATCGCATCGTCGATCGGATCGTGGCCGATCTCGATAGCCAGCCGGCGCGGATGGGAGGGGCAGGGGGCGGTACCTTGTTGTCCTCTGGGGTTGGCCCCAGCGCCGTGGGGCTCCTGACGGATGCCAGCGCGTGCTTGACGAGGACCTGCGGCGAATCCCTTCGCGGGTCGGCGACCGCGGGGGCCACCACGACGGCGGCTTGCCAATCGTCGACGACCGATTGCAATACCGGGAACACCTCGGCCTCCGATGCGCAGCAGCAGGCGAGCAAGGATTGCTCGTGCGGCAAAGTGACCGATGGATCGCGCAAATTCCTGGCGCCCTTTCCCTGCGGGCAGACGTGGACGTATACGCATTACAACGGGGAAATTCGTCAGGCGCTCGACTTCGTCAACCCCAGCGGGAGCACCGATGGAAGCTCGGTGCTCGCTTCGGCCGATGGTACGGCCACGCAGCACGTCGAGCCCAATGGGGCGGGCAACTATATTTCAATCGACCACGGTGATTCGTGGAAGACCTACTACTTTCATTTGCAATCGTTCTCCGTGGGGAGCGGCGTCGAGGTCAAGCAAGGGCAGGAGATCGGCAAGGTGGGCTCCACCGGCCGCAGCAGCGGCCCGCACCTGCATTACGAGCAGCTGCGCGACGGTCAGGGGCAACCCATCGAGCTCGAAGGCAAGTCGCTCTCGCCGTATCCGGCGTCTTATGGCGAAGCGACCCTCACCAGCTCCAACTGCGGCCAGAAGTGAGGGTCGCGCCGCCTAGGTCGAGGGCTATTGTTCGTCGCGATCGTCCGAGGCCTCCGCGTCGGCGTTCGTTCCGCTATCCGCGTCGGACGAAGTCTCGTCGAGGGTACGGGTCGCAATCTTGAATGCACGAACGACGGTGTGGGTCACCTCGTTGCCGTCGGTGTCGCGCGCGTGAATGCGAAGTGAGCCGAAGCCCTCCCGGCGCGGCGGCTGGAGGATCGCGTAACCGCGCCGGCCGGCGACATGGACCTTGGTCGTGCGCCACGATTGGCCATCGTCGTAGGAGACGTCGAGCGCGAGGGTGTCCACCTTGGGGTTCGGTTGGCCAGGCTGGCCCTCGACATTCAAGGTCATGAACGCGAGCCTTCCAGCGCGGATGGCGCTGTTCCGGTCGACGGGGAGATCGGCGCGCACGATCATCAAGGGCGGCACGCTGAGGAGGTCGGAGCCCGCCGGAGGCTCGGTGCGGAAGGTCCATGCGGCGTCGATGCGCGTTCCGAGCGCGGACCACGGTACGGTTCGCGCGGCTTGGCTGCGGAGGGTGTACGTTCCCGCGCCCGGCGCGACTTCGAACTTGCCGCTGCCCGGCTTGGGGGACGTACCGAGGATGACGCCGTCGCGGGAGAGGGTGGTGGTGCCGGTGGTGACTTTGTTGTAGGGGCTCAGCTGACTGAAGTGCCCATTCTCGCTCGGCGATGCCATTCCAATGCCGGCCACCAGGCAGGGGGCGATGCGGCCGCGCTCGAATCGGCATGTCTCGGAGCGAACGACGCCCGCGTTGAAGGCGGGGCCGATCGGCGCGCGGTTCCAATCTTGGTGATGGTATCCGGCCTTCCACTCGGTGAGGCCCACCGTGTACTCGGCGTCGACCCTGCCGTCGTTCCAGGTGGCCCAATGGGACCAGTGACCGGGGCTATAGTATTCGGTCGTTCGGCCGGGCAGGGCTTGGTCTCGGGGATCGAAGAACACACCGAGGTAATCCCCGACGATGAACTGCTCGTGGCGCTGGACGTTCATGGCCGTCCCTTGCGCGAAGTAGTCGGTCTCCACGCGCGCGAGCTCGCGGTCCCGAACCCGATAACCGAGCTGATTGGGAATGCGGCCGCGCTCCACGAACCCCAGCTGATAGATGTATGGATTTCGGCCGGAGCTGCCCGCAGGAGAGGTCAGCGCGGGGGAATAAATGAACGCGTAACCATGATCGCGAACGGTCTTGGTCGGCGTGGCGAAGATCCGGGTGCCGTCACGGGCTACGATGCCCAACACGTCCAGGCCGTCGTTGGAGGTCACCACCATGCGGGCGGCGGTGAACGAAGCCCGTCGGTCGACCTTGATGGTGACGGGTTTTGCGCGCCGTCCGTCGAGCGGGACCTCGACATCGCCTTGGGTGACCGCGATCCCGGGCTGCGAAATCAAGGTATGGGGCCTGGGCGAGCCGTCGGGATCGATCTCCCCGATGAAGGCATGGATATCGTAGGTTCCCGGGCGCACGCGCACCACGGCCTTGCCCTCGCTGTCGAACAGGTGGCTGATGCGATGTTGGGCCTCGTTGACGGCGACGTCCACCATCGTGACCTCGTAGGACTGCGGCAAGTGGCCGCTGCGGTCGGTGAGGCGGAGCGTGAGGTCGTACGCCAATGGTTCTTCGAAGACGGTGATGGGGATCACCAGCGCTTGCTCGTCCCGCGGATCGCCGGGGGCGGTGGCGGCCGAGAGCCAGCCGCTATAGAGGCCGGCTACGTCATTGGTCGAATTCAGGGTGATATTGGCGTCGGCGCGGCCATGTGCCGGCACGGTGATCTGTCGTGGGCTGACCGTAATGAGGTTGGCCGGCCCGGTGGATCCATCGGCGCCGGTGATGCTCGGCGCGAGGGCGAGGGTCACCGCGGTGTCGCCGTCGTTTTGGTAGGTGACGGTCTTCGTCGTGGGCTGCGAATGCGGGTAGCGGACCATGCCAAAGCCGAGGCTCGTGGTCCGCGCACGGATCGTTTGCCCCGTGGCGCGCGCCAGGTCGACGCGGCCCGCGCCTTGGTCTGCGACCTTCGCATCGGTCACGCGCGCGGCGCTCCCCATGAGCGCGGCTTTGAGCTCGGGTGCCTTCCAATCGGGGTGCTGCTGGAGCAAGAGCGCGGCCGCACCTGCGACTTGGGGGGTCGCCATGGAGGTGCCCGAGAGCCGCGCGTACCCATCGTCGACGGGATCGAAGTCCCCATTCGGGGTGCCCTTGGCGCGCGCCGACACGATGTCGCTGCCCGTAGCCACGATATCGGGTTTGACGGCATAGTCGCGTACACGCGGGCCGCGGCTCGAGAAGTAGCTCATCGTGCCTTGTTTGGTCATGCTGCCGACGGTGAGGGCCGCGTCGGCTGCGCCCGGGGAGCCGATCGACTGCGATTCGCCCGCGTTCCCGGCGGCCACGACGAACAACGTTCCATATTGGGCCGTGAGCGCGTCGACGGCTTGCGACATGGGATCGGTGCCGTCGCTTGGATTGTCACTGCCGAGGCTGATGCTCACGAGCGGCGCGCGCGCGGCGGCCCACTCCATGCCCTCGAGGATGCCCGAGGTCGAGCACCCCGCGATGGTGCACACCTTGCCGACGAGGAGCTTGGCGTCCGGTGCCACACCTTTGTAGCGGCCCTCCGACGCGGCCCCCGTGCCTGCGATGGCGCCCGCGCAATGCGTGCCATGGCCTTTGTCGTCCCCGGCGGCGGGATCCGTACCGGTGAAGTCGCGCGCTTCGGCGATTCGGTCTTTGAAATCGGGGTGCTCGGTCCGGATCCCCGTATCGAGGATGGCGACCGTCACGCCTTTCCCCGTGAGCCCCCGTTGCCACGCGACAGGCCCCCCAATTTGAGGCACCGACTCGGCGAGCACCGGCTGTACGATCGCGTCGAGCCAGACTTTGGCGACCCCGCCCGCGAGCGTTGCGCTTTGCATTGGGGGCGCGTGCGCGGTGAGGCCGCCCCAAAATCGCCCCACGTCCTTGGCGTCCACGGCTACCGCTTCGCCATGAATGCTGGCCAGAGGCTTGGCCGCGCGCACGCTCGGCATGGCCAACGCGCGGATCCCGGGGGTGTGCGTCACAATGTACCGCAACGAGCTGCCGTGCGCATCGCCCGCGCTTTGCTGCATCAGCGCCACCACGTCGAAGAGCTGAGGATCGAGCCGCCCCGCGGCCACCAATGGCGCGGCGTCCTCCGGCAGCACGGTTATTTTCTCGGTGCTCCCGCGGGTGCTTTGGGATTGATAAAAGGCAATATGCTCGCGTCCGGTGCCCGGCTCGACGGTGAAAGCATGTTTCCCATTGGGCAATGGGGTCACTCGGACGCGATCCCCCGTGATGAGCGTGACCGTGGTGGGCTGCCCCGTCGCCGGCGCATGGACGGAGGCCCCCGCCGATAGAAGCGGATTGGACGGGGTGCCGGCGGGAGGCTCGGCAGGGGGTGGATCCGCCCGCGGTGACGAATTACACGCAATCAGCCAAAAGCAGCCGAGCAGGGCTAGCCTTTTCATGTAAAGACTCCTTCGAACGAATGGATAAGCAAAATGCTCATCGGTTGGCGTCGAACGCAGCCCATCGAGCCGCTTGGCGCCGAATGACGAAAACAGGCGTACGGTAGCGACGATAGCAGATTACGGTCATCCCCTTGTTTGCGAAATCGAAGATTCATGTTCTTCGAAATGTTCGCCGCCGTTGGATGCATCGGCGCGCTGCGCACGGGAAGTCGGGCTTCTCGTGATGGCGCGCGAGGCTGCACGCATGCCACTCCGCGTCATCGCGCCGTCACATGGCGCGCGAGGTACTTTACATTTCTAAAGGAGCGAACGGTCTTCGGCCGAGCCTGCCGGCTCGAAGTGCGCGGGTGTTTTCGACCAAACGCTCCATTCGAGCCGGCCAGCCCGCGATCCCCTCTGAACCAAAAAGTAGGGATGCACACTCCGAAATGCATTTCCGTTTGCTCGATTGCGTCGATGACGACGTGCCACCTTTGGAAGTTTCGGTTTTGCAGGGTGGCCAGCTTTTTCGTTGCTTCGAAACGTGTTCCCGCGCCGTGGATCCGCGCGTGCAGCTCGGACGTTTCGGACGGAGCCGACGTGTTCTGTACGACATCGTGGGGACGGATGTGTCAAAAATTTGCTCGCTCATGTCGAATTCCTCGCCGGCGATTTCGAGGAGTCGATCGCGCGTGCTCCGTCATGCAGCTCGATTGCGTCGATCGGACCTCGATGAATGCGAGCAAAACGTCGATCGCGCGGCTGCCATAGCCAGATCGAACGTTCGTCCATCCGTGCGCCGCGAGCGTAGCGCTGCCCGATGATGCGCGGTCGAGTTGCATCCGGCACGCCGCGTGGATGCATAGGATCGAGGCGACGATATTTTAGACGTCGTTCGATCGATCGAAGTTCGATTTACAACGGATTGCGCGATGACACCAAAAGTGGAGGTCGTGATGACAGAACGTCGTGTCCGTAATGAGGAACCATTTTGGCGCGAGATGGTCGTACTCTACAAGCGGGGCGATTTGGCGCCCGACGTCTTCGCGGCGCGGCAAAAACTCAAGCCGGATCGATTTCGATGTGGAGACGAACGTTCGCCGGCTGGTCGAGCGAAATGCGCTCCGCGCTCTGCCGAAAGTTTCTTAGATGACGTGATGTCGCATGGGTTTGCTGAATTGTCGTATCGAAATGCGTGTCGAATGAAATCGTCGAGCGAATTTGATGGAGGGTGCGATGGATATCAGCACGAGACAGAAATCGGTGTGGGTCGCGGGGTTGGAGACGCATTCTTGCGAAGCGCGGAGTACGAGCCGCGCGTTCGTGTTTCCATGGCAGAGGGAGATCGAGGACTATTACGGGAGGTTCGAGTCCGAAATTGGGTTCCATTCTACGTTTCCGGACTTATCGCAGGTGACGGCCAGGCGCTCCCGGACGCGCGGTGTCTGGGTCGCGACGTCGCAGGGGTTTTCGCCGGAGGTCGAGGAGCGGATGTGCAGGTGCGCGGATAGCAACGTCGTGCGGCGCGCGAACCTCGTCTACGCGGCGCTTTCACGCGTTGCTCGTCGCGCGCCACGTCTCGAATCCGTGCTCTGGTTGTTGTATGGGGCGAGCGATCCAACGGCGCCGTATCAGGCATTCGGCGTCCTCGCCCCGATCGTGTGCCTCACCGATGCCGTCGAGGATGCCCGCCGTCGTTTGGTGCGAGGTGTCATCGCCGGCATTTGCGTATATAGCGACATCCCAAACGTGCAGAGCGTGACGGTGTCTCAGGTGGAGCGCACCATTGGAGCCCGGGATACGATCAAATGGTACCTTGCGGCCAGACAGTTGCGGAAGGGACACTCGTGGGCAGAGCATGAAACCGTCTCTCCGATCCCGACGCGTCGGCAATTCATTTCCAATGGGCGTGTGGACGCCGAGCAGTTGCGGCTCGATGCGATGCTCGAATATTGCGGCGCGCGCGCGAAGATAGCGGCGTCTCGTCAGGTGTAGAGCCCCGGTCCCGGAGTAGCCAAGAGCGCCTGCCCGTGTAGATCCTGCACGCGAGCAGGCGCTCCGCCCTTTGTTCGGTCCGTCCTAACATCGGTGCCGGGCTAGGCACCATCGAGGTCGAGGGGAGGTCGCCGGCGCCGAGGACTACTCTTCGCCGCGATCGTTCGACGTCGATCCGGCGCCCGTGTGCGAGCCGCCCTCCGCGTTGGACGAAGCTTCGTCGAGCGTCCGCGTTGCTACTTTGAATGCGCGAACGACGGTGTGGGTCACCTCGTTGCCGTCGGTGTCGCGCGCGTGAATGCGAAGTGAGCCGAAACCATCGCCGCGCGGCGGTTGGATCGTCGCGTAGCCGCGCCGGCCGGCGACGAGGACCTGGGTCTTCTGCCAGGATTGGCCATCATCGTAGGAGACGTCGAGCGCGATGGTCTCCACCTTGGGGTTCGGTTGGCCGGGCTGCCCTTCGACATTCAAGGTTACGAAGGCGAGCTTTCCCGCGCGCACGGCGCTGTTCCGGTCGACGGGGAGATCGGCGCGCACGATCATCAAGGGCGGTACGCTGACGGGCTCCGAGCCGGAGGGAGGATCGGTGCGGAAGGTCCATTCCGCGTCGATACGTGTCCCGAGCGCGGACCACGGTGCGGCGCGCGTGGCTTGGCTGCGGAGGGTGTACGTTCCCGCGCCCGGCGCGACTTCGAACGTGCCGCTGCCCGGTTTGGGGGACGTTCCGAGGACGATACCGTCGCGGGAGAGGGTGGTCGTGCCGGTGGTGACTTTGTTGTAGGGGCTCAGCTGGCCGAAGTGCCCTTCTTCGCTCGGCGACGCCATTCCAATGCCTGCCGCCAGGCAAGGGGCGATGCGGCCGCCCTCGAGCCGGCATGTCTCGGAGCGAACGACGCCCGTGTTGAAGGCGGGGCCGATCGGCGCGCGATTCCAATCTTGATGACGGTATCCGGCCTTCCACTCGTTGAAGCTCACCGTGTACTCGGCGTCGACCTTGCCGTCGTTCCAGGTGGCCCAATGGGACCAGTGGCCGGGGCTGTAGTATTCGGTGGTTCGGCCGGGCAGGGCTTGGTCCCGCGGATCGAAGAATACCGCGAGGTGATCCCCGACGATGAACTGCTCGTGGCGCTGGACGTTCACGGCCGTCCCTTGCGCGAAGTAATCGGTCTCCACGCGCGCGAGCTCGCGGTCCCGAACCCGATAGCCGAGCTGATTGGGAATGCGGCCGCGCTCCACGAACCCCAGTCGATAGATGTATGCATTTCGGTCGGCGCTGCCCGGGGGAGGGGCCAGCGCGGGCGAGTACATGAACGCGTAACCATGATCCCGAATGGCCTTGGTCGGCGTGGCGAAGAGCCTCGTGTTGTCACGCGCCACGATGCCCAGCACGTCCAGCCCATCGTTGGAGGTCACCACCATACGGGTGGCGGTCACCGATGCCGGTCGATCGACCTTGACGGTGACGGGTTTTGCTTGCCGCCCGTCGAGCGGCACCTCGACATCGCCTTGGGTGACGGCGATCCCGGGTTGCGAAATCAAGGTATGGGGCCTGGGCGAGCCGTCGGGATCGATCTCCCCGATGAACGCGTGGATATCGTACGTTCCCGAGCGCACGCGCACCACGGCCTTGCCTTCGCGGTCGAATAGGTGGCTGATGTGACGTTGGGCCTCGTTGACGGCGAGGTCCACCATCGTGACATCGTGCGACTGCGGCACATTGCCGCCGCGGTCGGTGAGGCGGAGCGTGAGATCGTACGATGGCTCTTCTTCGAATGCCGCAATGGGGATCACCAGCGCTTGCTCGTTCGCTCCGCGCACGGTGGTGGTGGCGGAGAGCCAACCGCTATAGAGCCCGACCAGCTCGATGGTCGAACGCAGGGTCACCTGGGCATCGGCGCTGCCGTGCGCCGGCACGGTGATTTGCTGCGGGCTCACGGCCAAGAGGCCTGCGGGGACCGTCGCTCCATTGGAGTGCGTGATGCTCGACGCGAGATCGAGCGTTACCGCATTATCTCCGTCGTTCTGATACGTCACGGTCTTCGTAACGGACTCTTGATGGGGGTAGCGGAGCACACCGAAGCCGAGGCTGGTGGCGCGCGTGCGGATGGTTTGCCCGGTGGCGCGCGCCAGATCCACGTGCCCTGCGCCTTGCGCGGCGACGCCCGCATCGCGCACGCGCGCGGTGCTGCCCATCAGCGCGGCTTTGAGCTCCGGTGCTCTCCAATCGGGGTGCTGCTGGAGCAGGAGCGCCGCCGCGCCTGCGACGTGGGGGGTCGCCATCGAGGTGCCCGAGAGCCGGACGTAATGGTCATCGATGGGCGCGTAATCCCCGACGGGGGTGCCCTTGGCGCGCGCCGTCACGATGTCGCTGCCCGGCGCGACGATATCGGGTTTGATCGCGTAATCGCCCAAGCGCGGCCCGCGGCTCGAGAAGCCGCTCATCACGCCCTGCTTGGTCATGCTCCCGACGGTGAGGGCGGCGTCGGCTGCACCCGGGGAGCTGATCGTCTGCGATCCGCCTGCGTTGCCCGCGGCCGCGATGAACAGCGTTCCATATTGCGCCGCGAGCGCGTTGATGGCTTGCGACATGGGATCGGTGCCATCGCTGGCGTCTTCGCTGCCGAGGCTGATGCTGACGAGGGGAGCCCGAGCCGCCGCCCACTCCATGGCCGCGAGGATGCTCGATGTCGCGCACCCGGTCGTGTCGCACACCCTGCCCATGAGCACCTTGGCGTCCGGTGCCACACCTTTGTAGCGGCCGCCGGAGGCGGCGCCGCTCCCCGCGATGATGCTCGCGCACGCGGTCCCATGACCATTGTCGTCGCCGGCCGCGGGATCCGTGCCGGTAAAGTCGCGCACCTCGGCGATTCGATCTTTGAGATCCGGGTGCTCGGCCCGGATCCCGGTGTCGAGGACGGCGACCGTTACGCCCTTACCCGTGAACCCTCGTTGCCACGCGACCGGCCCGCCAATTTGAGGTACCGATTCGGCGAGCACGGGCTGAACGACGGCGTCGAGCCAGACCTTGGTGACGCCGCCCGCGAGCATCGCCGCGGGCGTTCGCGCCGTGGTTGCGGTGAGGGTGCTCCAGAATCGACCCACCTCGCGATGGTCGACCGTGACCGCCTCGCCGTGAATGCTCGCCAGCGGCTTTGCGCGGAGCACGCTCGAGGCGGCCAACGCTTGGACCCCTCGTGTGTGCGTCACGATGTACCGCAGCGAGCTGCCGTGCGCATCGTCGAATCCTTGGTGCACGAGCGCGGTTACGTCGAAGAGCCGAGGATCGAGCCGGCCCGCGGCCACCAGCGGCGCGGCGTCCTCCGGCAGCACGGTGGCGTGCTCGATGTCCCCGTGCGTGCTCTGGGATTGGTAAAAAGCAATGTGCTCGCGGCCGGTCGCCGGTTCGACGTTGAGAGCATTTTTCCCATTGGGCAATGGGGTTATCCGTACGCGGTCTCCCGTGATGAGGGTGACCGTCGTGGCCTTTTCGGCCGCAGGTGTTGGGGGGCGTGCTCCCGTGGATACGAGCGCATTGGAGCGGTCGCCGTCGGGCGGCTCGCTCGGGGGAAGATCGGCGCGGGGGGACGAATTGCAAGCAATCACCCAAAAGCAGCCGAACAAGGCCAGCCTCTTCATGTAGGACTCCTTCCAACGAGGGGTGAGCGAACGCTCATCGTTGGGCGTCGAACGCGATACATCGAGCCGCGTGGCGCCAAATGACGAGAATAGGCTTACGGTAGCGTGCGATAACAGATTGTGGCTACACCATCGTGTTTGAAATCGATGCCGGGGAAGCTCTTCTCCCCAATGTATCGACGCGCGACATCGCGCGGGCGTGCATTGAAATGTTCGTCGAACGAACATTTCGTGAATGAGCGGGTGCGCGGACAATGTCCTATCGGACATGGTGCAATCGCAGGGCTCCGGCGAACGCGCCAAACGCGCCATTGTGCGATGATGGTCGTAAATGATTTCGCATTTCGTGAATGAAATGCGTTATGGCCCGGGCGGCAGGTCGACGAATAACGAAAGTTACGATTCGGACATACGTAATGTCCCGAGCGCTTCATGGAGTGCGCGCGGTCGCTCCCCACCCCCGCTCCCCGCGCACGCTCGGTCTCCGAACCCGTTTCTGGACGACGTGGCTTGCGTCACCGGTGCGGCCGACGGCGGCTTCGAATGCGCCCGGGCTTGGCACCTCTCCTCGCGCCCGCGGTCGGGGCGAACGAAGCGCGGGATCGACCTGTCCGACATCGTCATCCGGGGTACCCCAACCGTGGCAACCACGGCGGCATTGGCAAAAAGTGACCGAAAGTAGGGAACGGATTCGGTCCGGCGGCCGACGAGCATGGGGAAGGGAGAGCGATGCTTCGGGACCTATTCGAACGGGAGTCGAACGCCATGTGGGCGGGGTTGCGGCGGTTGGCCCAGCGGGATCCACGGCTCGAGCGGCTTTATGGGGTGGACGTCGATGCGCGGGTGGCGCGGCTCGTCCAGTCGGGGGCGTTCGTGGTGGCGTCGGCGCTGGCCAGCTTGGAGACGGATGACCAGGCGCTGACCCGTCCTCTCGTTGCGGCGGCCCTCCCCGAGGCCCTGCGGCCGCGCCCATCCTCGACCATACTCGAACGGTCGTTTCGGGAGGCCGATGCGCGCGATGTACGCGGGCACGTGATTTCGGCCCAGGTGGGCGGGGTGGCGTTGCCGTTCGAGGCCGTGTGGTCCGCGGTCGCTGCGCCCATGCAGGTCGCCGACGTGCGGGTCGACCGCATCCATGCGCAGCGCCAAGTGCTTCGGATCACGTTCGGAGGCCTCGGCGGGGTCGCGCTCGGGGGCGTTCTACCCGATAAATTGCGGATCTACGTGCACGTCGAGCCGCGGAGGGTCGCGCTCGACCTTTTGCATGCGCTGCGCACGGCGGGCGAGCCCATTTTGGTGAGCGGCTCACGGCCCCAGCGCGCCCGGCCCTTGGAGTCGACCCTCCCTCCGACGGTGCTTCGATGGGTCCGCGTCGATACCGACGAGCCCCCGCTCACGTCCGCGCCGGTGGATCGATTCGGATCGGGCACCCTTTTGCGCGATCTGCATTCGTTTCCAGAGAGCTTCTCGTTTCTGGAGCTCGACGTGACCGGGGTGCCGCGCACCAACCTCGCCACCCTCACCCTGACCTTGCCGCTGGCGCGCGTCGTCGAGGAGGGCGCGGCGCTTTCGCGCGAAAATTTTCGGCTCTTTTGCACGCCGGCCACGAACCACTACGCGGCGGCCATCGAGCCGATACGCACGGTGCGTGAGGAGTCGGAGTGGCCGCTCGCGGTCGCGGGCCGCCCGCACGCCGAAATCCTGCACGTGCGCTCGATGTTCGTCGAGGCCCGCTCCGACGCGGAAGGCCGGCGGCCGATCGCCTCGTGGGAAGCCCCGGGCGAGCCCCACGCCTTCGATCCCGACGATGTGTATTACCGCCTCGAGCAGTCACCGCATGCGGCGCGCGGCGAGCTCTTGGTGTCCTTCGCCACGCTCGAGCGGTTCTTTGCGCCGGCGCCGGCCGGGATCGTGGAGGGCGAGGTGCTGGCGACGGATGGAGCGCTCACCGCCGCGTTGGGGCTGGGGGACGTGCGCTCGCCCAGCCACGGGCTCACCAACATTTCGCGCGTATCGCCCTCGCACCGCGCGCCCCTCGGGCAAAATCACGCGACCCGGGTGAGCGCGTATGCGCGGATGCCGGCGAGGGAGCTCGCCGATCCGGTTCACCTCACCGCGTTCGTCGGGCTCCACGATCTCTCGGAGGCGCAAGATGGGCAAGCGCGCGTTCGGCGGCCGCAGTTTCTCCAGATGCGGCGCGCGCGCGAGCATACCTTGTCGGGTCGAACCTTGCAGTGGGGCGACGCCTTCGAGGTCGACGTCGGCCTGGGCGCGTGCAGCGAAGGGGAGGCCTGGCTCGTGGGGGCCCTGCTCGCGCGCGCGCTGGCGGAGCGAAGTGAGGCCATCGATTTTTCGAGGCTCACGTTGGTTCGTGGAGGTGCGCGCCGGCGGGTCTTTGCCGAGTATGCACCGCGCCCGGGGGAGCGTCTCCCATTTCCTCTTGGTTGAGCGATTGAAGCGGGCGGACCGTCGAAGCGGAAGGTACCGATGAATACGAAGGCGTTGGCGTATATGCAGGCGAAGAGCTCCAAGAGCGGTATCTTCCTGGGGGACGATACGGGGGTCCGCAAAGGCCGTGAAAAGTGGTCGGCGGTCCTGGCGGTGCGATTCCGCGGGGAGCGTGCGCAGGACACCGGTCAAAAAGGGGATACGTACTCCGCCACCAAGCACGAGCCGATCACCGTCATTCGGGAATGGCGGCCTTCGACGGCGCAGTTCCTGGAGGAAGTTTGGAATACCAATCGCCATATCGACGAAGTCCTCTTCGAGTTCGTCCGATACGACGCCAGCGAGCAGGAGCACGTGTTCGCCACCATGAAGCTCACCAACGTCGTCGTGGCCCACGTCGAGCTGCGCTTCGGCAACACGGCGGAGTGGCGCGAGGGGAGCGATCCCGAGCCCACCTTGGAGCATATTGGGTTGGTACCTCAGGCCATCGAGTTCAAGGTGAAGGGCAGCGGGGGCGATGCCGTGGCCAATTACGAGAAGAATGCGTCGTAGGCCATGAGCCTCTTCGACGAGATTGCAGGGACGAAGCCGCGCTCGGACGGATCCTGGCAGTACCAGCGGGAGGAAGTCCGCGCCGACATCGAAGCCCTCTGCCAAACCCGCATGGGCGGCGTGCCGTGCGATCCGGGATACGGCGCCGTGGTGGTGACCGCGCTCGGGGCCTCGTTCCCCGACGTGATCGAGCGGTGGAGCGAGACATTGGTCGCGAGCCTTCGCCGTTACGAGCCTCGGCTCCGCGAGCCGCGCGTGATCCCCACGTTCGCCGAGTGGCCCAAACGCGCCGTGGGCGTGCGGATCGCGGGGTGGCTGGTGGTGGGAAATGAAGCGGTCCCGGTGCAGCTCACCGCGACCTTGAGCTTGAACGGGTTCTGGAGCGTGCGCTGATGGCGAGGTTCCCGGAGAGCGCACTTCGTACCTTGCTGATCTCGGCGCGTGAGTTCGCCCAGGCTCACCCGGCGCTCGCGGGGAGGCTCGGCCGGCCTTCGTCGGAGCCGCAGGTCGAACGCTTTCGCCAGGGGCTCTTTCACCTCGGCGCCACCTTGCTCGAGCAGAGCCGCCGCTTCGAGGGCGAGAGCTACCGCGCGCTGGGCGAGCTGGTCGCGCCAGATTTGAGCCGGCCTTTTCCGGCGGCCACCCTCGTGGAGCTCTCGGACGCGAGCCACGCGACGCACGTGCCGGCGGGAGCCCTCGTCCACACGCCTTCGGGGTGCATCTTCACCCTCGCGGCCGGCGTCGATCTCGGCCCGTACCGCGCCGAGCGGGCGCGGCTCACATCCGAGGGCCTCTCGTTCGATCTCGCGGCCACGGCCGCCGTTCCACTGGCCCACGCGGTGGGCGACGACCTTCGCATCTATGTGGACGGCCCGCGCGAATCCGCGCTCGCGCTGGTCGAGCACGTGCTGAGGCACACGGCGAGTGTCACCATCGAGCTCCCCGGCGCCCAGGTACGAAAGTCGGTGAAGGCCGCCGAGCCGTACGGCCTCCGCGCGGAGGATGCGCTCGCGCCCGAGCCCGACGGTCCGCCCACGGGCGCGCAGTTCCTCCGCGAATATTTCCTCTTGCCGCAAAAGTTCGCCTTCTTCCGGCTCCCCGCGGTACGCGCGGCGCTGCGCGGTGCCGGCGCGCGGGCCACCGTGACCCTCCGCTTCGATGCACCGATCCCGACGCGCGGGACCCTGGGCGAGGACGACCTTCGCGTGCACGCCGTCCCTGCGACCAATTTGTTTCGAGCCACCTCGGAGCCGCGCACCGTCGATCCGGCCATGTCGCGTTTTCCCCTGCGCGTGGCCGGATTTTCGCGCGAGCGCGCGTCGGTGTACGCGGTGACCCGAGTCGCGGCCGTTCGCCGCGACGGTGGAGGGCCCAGCATCGTGGTGCCCCCGCTGCGCCGCTTTGCCGCGGCCGCCGCGCCCGGGGAGTTTCCGTACGCCTTCTCCACGGAGCTCGTGAAGTTTCGCGGCCGCCCCGAGCCCGATCTCGTCGTATCGATCACCAGCCCGCACGGCGAAAAGCCGCTGCTCGAACCGCACGTGCTCATGGTCGATCTCTTGGCCACGCACCGCGATCGCGCCGCGGATCTTCGGCCCGGCGATCGGCTGGAGGGAGGGCCGGGCATCCCGCACGGTGCGCGCATTCGCAGCCTCACCCCCGCGTCCCCGTACGTCCCCGCGCCCGCGGGCCCCGAGTTTGCGCTCCACGCCCTCCACCGCGGCGCGGTGCCGCAACGCGATCCGCGAGCCTCCCTGCAGCGCCTTCTCCTCGGCCGCCTCCCCCGGCAAGGGGTCGATCCCGCGCTCGTTCGCGCCAACCTCGCGCGCATCCGCGCCATCGAGGCCCTCGACGTTTCCATCGCCAGCCGCGGTGCCCATCGCGGCTACCGCGCGACCTTGACCCTCGACGAGACCTCGTTTCGCGGCCAAGGCGACGTGGCGCTCTTCGCCCGCGTCCTGCACGCGGTCCTCGACGCGCAGACGAGCCTCAATCGCTTTTACGAGTGCGATATTCTCTGCAAACGAAGCGGATCGACGGTTCGCTGGCCGCGGAGCGTGCGTTCATGAGCGACATGGCCCATCTCGTGGCCGAGGCGCGGCAGTTCCCATTCTTCGCGCTGGTGCGCCTGCTCGAGCACCTGCTCGGCACCGACATTCGCAGCGAACCCCCCGCCATCACCTTCGAGCACACCGCGGATTTGGCGTTCCCGACCCACGACGTCGCCTCGCTCGCATGGGACGAGGGCCACGCGCAGGCCCGCATGGCGATCCAATGCTTTGGCCTGGTGGGGACCGCGTCCCCGATGCCGCTCGAGTGGACGGAGGACATGCAGCACGGGGACGACGAGGGCGCGCTGCGCGCGTTTTGCGACGTCTTCCACGACCGCGCCATCCGTGTGCTCTTCGACATGTGGAAGACCCGCACCCTCGAGGGCGGATTCGATCGCGAGGGGCGCGACCCGCTCAGCCGAGGTTTGCGCGCGCTGGTCGGGGTCGATGCCTGGGCGCCCGAGGGCACGAAGAAGCCGCTCGCGCCCATGGTGGCGTTGGGCCTCGCCGACCATCAGCGCGGCCAGCCGCAGTCCATCGACGCGACGAGCGCCGAGCAGCTGCTGCGCCGCCTTTACCCCGTGTGGAACGTGCGCCTCCGGTGCAACGTCCCTCGCATCGTCGCGCTGACCCGCCGCGAGCAGTCGCGCTTGGGATCCGAACGAAGCCGCCTGGGGATCGATGTGTTTTGCGGCCATGACGCGGAGGACACCGAGGGGCTCGTCCGCGTGCACGTGGGCCCTTTGGATGGCGCCACCTACGCGTCGCTCATGCCGGGCGAAGAGCTGCATGCGGAGCTGACCGCGCTCACCCTCCAGCTCTTTTCGGTCGAGGCCGAGCTCGAGGCCAAGGTCGCCGACGGCGATGCACCACCGTGCCGTCTCGGCGCTCCCACCGGCGCCCGACTCGGCCTGGACACCTATTGCACCGCGGATGGCGCCTCGGAGTCCGGCGCATTCGTCGACGTGCGCGTCAAGCTCGACCCCAACGCCGTGACCCGAACGTTCGTCCTTTGATTCCCCACGAGATTTACCCATGGCCCAGCCGATGCTCGAAGATCCTTCGTTGAACGACGCTTTCGCCCGCGACGCGGAGCGCGATGACGCCTCCCCGAACCGCACCTCCGCGCTCGATAAGCCGCATTGGAAGATGGGTATGCAGCTGATGCCGCACCACTTCCAATTTCAAGATAGCTACCACGAGGCGTTCGTCGCGTCGCACATCGATGCGTTATTCAATCATACGTGGGGCATCCTTCATGTCGACGTGGACGAGCAGGCCATCTCCTCCGGTCACGTATCCCTTCGCGAGCTGCGCGCCATTTTGCCCGGCGGTCTTCCTATCGCGTGCGGAACCAAGGAGGCGCCCGGGGCCCCGAGCCGCATCGTGCACCATCTCGAGGAAGGGGAGTCGCTCGAGGTCTACGTAGGCGTTCCGCACGTGCACCCGGGGACGCAAAACGTCGACCCCGAGGAGGATCCCACCTCGCACCGAAGGTACACCCGCGACTCCATCCACGTGGCCGATCTCCAGAATGGCACCCGCGAGCCGGTGGAGATAGGCCGCCTTCGATACAATGTCACCCTGCTCTTCGAGCACGACCGCCTCGACGACTTCGTCACCTTGCCCATCGCGCGCGTCGTTCGCAGGGACGGGCAAATCACCTTCGACGAAGCGTACGTCCCCCCGGTCCTCCAAATCCGTGCTTCGCGGCCGCTCGAAGAGGGGCTGCGCAGGGTCCTCGCGGCCCTCTTGAACCAGCAGAACGCGCTGGAGAGCATGACCGCGCGCGATTCGACCGAAACCTGGCGCCGCTGGACCCTCAGCGTGGTGAGCTCCCATATCGCGACCCTCGCCGACATCGTCGAGCAAGGGCACGAGCACCCGCACAAAGTCTATCGCGTCTTGGCCCGCCTCTATGGCGCGCTCTCCGCCTTCACCCCGGAGCGCGAGCCCACCTGTCCGCCGTTTCGCTACCGCGCCTTGGGCGAGACATTCCACTTCCTGTTCGACACCATCGTGGCCATCCTCGACGCGCTCGGCGCCGAGCAATACCGGCGCATCCCGGTCCATCACGTGGACGCGAACACGTACCACGTCGAGCTGCTCGAGCCGACCATCTTCCGCAACGAGTTCTTTCTCTGCGTCGTCGGCCCCGACACCGAAATGCTGCGCACCCACGTCCCGCGCACCTTCCGGCTCGCCGCATGGCACCAGCTGGCGCACGTGCGCCAGGCCGCCGTGGCCGGTGTACCGCTGCTCCCGCTGGCGGTTCCTCCCGCGTCCCTGCCGCAAAAGCCGGGCACCGTGTACTTCCGGCTCGATAAGACGTCCGAAGCCTTCGAGGCGGTTTTGCGGTCCGGGCATTTGGGGATCGACGCGCTCATTCCCAATGTCACCGTCCACCTTTATGCCGTCGATCCGAGGCTCCTGTGAGCGCAGAGCCGTCGCGCGCCGAGCCCTCGCGCGCCGAGCCCTCGCGGGCCGCCATCGAGCGGATGATCGCCGATCTCGACGCGCGCATCGGTCGCGTGGTCGATTCGATCCTGCACCATCCGGACTTTCAGCGGCTCGAAGCGGCCTGGCGCGGCCTCTGGCACGTCGTCAGCCGTGTTTCGTTCGATCAGAATATCGAAGTCCATCTCTGGAGCTGCTCGAAAGAGGAGCTCCAGGACGATCTGGCCGACGCCGCCGAGGTGACGACCTCGCGCTATTTCCGCGCCGTGTACACCTCGGAGTTCGGACAATTCGGCGGCAAGCCGTACACGGCCGTCTTTGCCAACTTCGCCATCGACGCATCGCCTTCGGACATGACCTTGATGCGCCGCATGGCCGCCGTCAGCGCCATGGCCCACGCGCCGCTGCT
The DNA here is from genome assembly GCA_037157815.1 of Sorangiineae bacterium MSr11954. Classification (NCBI taxonomy): domain Bacteria; kingdom Pseudomonadati; phylum Myxococcota; class Myxococcia; order Myxococcales; family Pendulisporaceae; genus Pendulispora; species Pendulispora albinea. Next base: position 8,469,562 of record CP089984.1, on the reverse strand, counting down.
CCTCGGCGCATCCCCTGCGCTCTTTTTGCTCGAGCGCTTCTCCGCGCTCACCTCGGCCGCCAACGTCCCCGCGATCTTCGAAGACTCGACCCATCACGTGAAGTGGAACGCGCTGCGCGAGAGCGACGACGCCCGCTATGTCGGTATTCTACTGCCGCGCATCCTCCTTCGTTTGCGCTACGGCGAAGAGCACGAGGGCGCCGAGAGCTTCGTCTACGAGGAGCGAACCCACGGCGCCGAGGACTACCTCTGGGGGAGCCCCATCTACGCATTCGCGGTGCGCCTGGCCAAGAGCTTCGCGCGCCATCGAACGGCCTTGGCCATGCTGGGCTCCGAGGGCGACGAGCCCCCCGTGCGCGATATCCATCCCACCATGGGCGGCGAGCACGAGAAGCCCGCCGTCGAGGTGGTGCTCTCCCGGCGCATGGAGGGCACCTTGGCGGAGCTCGGGTTCATTCCGCTCATGTGCGATCCGCACCGCGCCCAACTCTTCTTCACCACCGCCTCGAGCATCCAGCTTCCAAGGACCTTCGCGCGGGACGAGCGCGCGGCCGACGGCACGGATCCCACCGTGAATTTCTTCCTCGGCACCCACCTGCCGTATCTCTTCTTCGCGGCGCGGTTCGCGCATTACATCAAGGTCATCGAGCGCGAGCGCCTCGGCGGAAATCGAACCCGCGAGGAGATCGAGTCCGATCTCAACGAGTGGATCTCCCGCTATGTGGCGGCCATGGATAACGTGAGCCCCGCCACCCGCCGCCAACGGCCGCTCCGCTACGCGCGCATCAAGACCAGCGACGTGGCCGGCTCGCCCGGCTGGTACCGCATGGAGGTGCTCATCCAGCCGCACCTCCGGCACATGGAGCACGAGTTTCAAATCTCCGTTACGGGGAGGATCGATACGCGATGACGCCTTTTCCGATGAAGCCCCACTGGCCCCGAAGGTTCCAGCTCCACGTGGCCCACCTGGAGGCGCGCGACGCTTACGCCGAAAACCTGGTCGCATATTGGCTGCAATCGCTGCACCCTCACGGCCACGGCATCGTCGAAATGGCGCTCGACGACGAAGAGCTCGGCCGCGGCGAGCTCGTTTTCCGACGGCTAAAGGCCATTTTTCCGAGCGGCATCCTGGTCGACCAAACGGGCATGGTCCCCCTCGAGCGCAACGCGTCCACCATGTTTCCAGAGACCGGATCCATGCTGCCCGTGTTCGTGGGCATTCCGAAAGTCGGTCTCGGCTCCAACGTGAGCGCGGGCGACGGCCTGGTGCGCTCCGTGCGTTACATCGAGACCGGCGAAGGCACCATGCGCCCCCAACCGGAGATCCTCTTCGGGGGCGAGCCCATGGATCGATTCGAGGTGCTCTTCGTCGGTCACCTGCAGCGAATTGGAAACCGACTTCGCTTCGACCCGGCGATGTTTCCGACCATCCTTCGGATCCGCGCCGCCGCGGAGCTCGACCGCGCCCTCACGCGATTCATCGCGTCCCTCGAACGCCGGCGCGACGAGCTGCGAAACGATCGGGGCAACCACCCGCTCGACCGCGACTCCTTGGGCACCCCCGAAGCGCGCGAGCCCATGGAGCTCGGCCTCTTGCTCCGAGAACACCTCCCCTTGCTCACCGACTGCGCGCGCGAGGACGCGCATCCACGGGAGCTGTACGAGCTCCTGAACGCCTTCTACGGCGCCCTGCGCATCTTCGGAGCCAAAGAAGAGCGCCCGCGCTATTCGCACACGAAGCTCTCCGAGATCTTCCCCTGGTTCTTTCGACGCATTCAAACCATCGTCGAGGAAGCTGCACGCGACGAGACCACGCGCCTCGAGTTCGTCCGCGTGGATCCGGTCACCTTCGACCTGTCCTTCCAATCCGACGATCTCGTCGGCAAACGCCCCTTCCTGGTGGCCGATCGCGCACCGGAGCATTACCTGCGCGGGGAGGTGCCGCGCCTGCTCAAAATGGCCGGACCGACCGAGATCGGGCGCCTCAAAGCCTCCGCGGTGCGCGGCGTGGCCATCGTGGAGGAGTTCGAGCCCCCCGGCGTGCTCGCGACCCGGCGCGACGTCGTGGTCTACCGCATTCACGTTCGCGATCCCCTCTGGCTCGATATCGAGGACCGCAAGCGGGTGCTCCTCTTTCTCCCGGGCGCACCCCCCGGGGTCCGCTTCTTTCTCTATGGCGTGAAGCGCGCGTTCTGATCGATCGAACGATAGGAAAAACGAGACATGAACAACCTCCCTGCGGGTCTCGACGCGTTGATCCCCGGCTTCCCCGAGCTGCCCATGGGGGGAGCCGGCGACAAGAAAGCACCGTTCGAGCTGGCTGCGGGGCCATTCCTGGGCCCCGAGCTCCGCGTGGGGCGAACGTCGTCTGGTCGACGTGCCATCCCGACGAGAAGGGAGGGGATTCCATCCGTCGAGGCTCGCTGCTGGCCAGAACGCAGAAGCTCCTGGTGAGGGTGGCGGGGAGATCATGCAAGGTGGCCCCCGGTCGTGGGGATCATCGCGCGCACTGGGTACAGCGTCGGAAAGGGATGCCCAACTCGTAGAAGAGCTCGAGAGCCGAGGGCTGCGACGGCCGCCCCGTGAAGTGAATCACCCCCGTTCCACGGCGGTTCGAAAATTCAACGCCACGACGATCATCGCGGCGATGCCGGCAGCGATCACGTAAACGACCGTGCGCAGCCGATCGGCGGACGCCACGCGGAGCGCTTCGCCGGAGAGGTGTGCGGTTCCCGCGTTGGCGATGGGGACGAGAACGGCGAGGCCCATGGCGGTGCCTATTTGTTGGCCCGTGGAGGCGATGCCGGAGGCGATTCCTTGGTCCTCTTCGGAGACGCCGGTGGCGGCGGCCGCGAACATGGTGGTGAAGACGATGCCTTGCCCCAGGCTGAGAATGACCAGCCCTGGGACCAGGGCCATGTAGCTGCCGTTGGGAGACATCGCGCGGCCGAGGAGGAGCGTGCCGGCGACGCCCAAAAGGAGCCCGGAGATCAAGGTGGTGCGGATGCCCAAACGGGTGGCCATGGGGCCGCCCACGGTGGAGCCTACGAAGATGACCGCGCAGGGGACGATGAACGCAAGGCCCGCCTGCAATGCGCTGTTGCCGTGCACGTTTTGAAGGAAGACCGTGAGAAAGTAGGCCAGGGAGGAGAACGTGGCCGTGAATAGAAATGTGACGATGACGCCAGTGCTCGAGTTGCGATTGGCAAAGAGACGCAACGCCATCAGCGGATCGCGGCTGCGCGCCTCGATGATCACGAATGCCACCAGAAGAAGAACGGCGACGGTGCCGCTGCCGAGCACCGCCATCGACGTCCAGCCCGACTCCGGGCCCTGAACGAGCGCAAAGACGAACAAGGTGGTGCCGGTGGTGGCGGTCAGCGCGCCCGGGAAGTCGAAGCGGCGGCCTTTGGTGAGCGCTTCGTCTGCGGCGATCAAGGTAAATGCGAGCAGGATGCCGATGCCGGCCAGTGGAACATTCACATAGAAGACCGCCTTCCAGCCGAAGGTCTCCGTCAGCACGCCCCCGAGGAGGGAGCCCAGCACCAGCCCGCCGGCGCCGGCGCCTCCCCAGGTCGAGAGCGCGCGGTTTCGATCGGCGCCCTCGGCGAAGGTGGTGTTGACCAAGGAGAGGGTGGCCGGGAAGAGGAACGCTCCGCCCACCCCCTGCAGCGCGCGGGCGGCGATGAGCACCGCCGGGACCGTGGCCAGGCCGCCCATCAGGGATGCCAGGGCATACAAAAATAGACCAAGGATAAACATTCGGCGGCGCCCCAGCCGATCGGACGCGCGGCCGCCCAGGAGCAAGAGGCCGCCGTAGGGCACCACATAGGCGCTGATGACCCATTGCTGCGTCTGGGCGGAGAAGCCGAGGCCTCGGCCGATCTCGGGGAGGGCTACGAAAACGATGGTGTAATCGAGGGAGATGATCAGGTGCGCAAAGGCCAAGAGGAGCAGGGTCAGCCCTGGCCGGGCGGGCGAGCGCGCCGCGAACGCGGTGGGAGATTGGAGCATGCACGGCTCTGTAGATCCCGCGGAGCAGGGCGGGTGCTCAACGAATCCGTAGAAAGGTCATACGAAAATGTATAATGGATGAAGCGCATGCCTCGCCCGAAGCTCGTCAAGGTGGATTGGGACGACCTGCGCATCGCGCTCGCCGTGCTCCGGCATGGATCGCTGAGCGCCGCCGCGCGCGCCATGGGCACCACGCAGCCGACGGTGAGCCGCCGGCTCGATGCCTTCGAGCGCCACATCGGCATCGAGCTCTTCGAGCGCGGAAAAGAAGGGCTCGCGCCGACCCCGCTGGCCACCGCTTTGTTCGAGAACCTCCAGCGCATGGACGAGGGAGCGCTCGCCATCGAACGGCGGATCGCGGCCCGCGACACCGGCCTTCAAGGGGCCATCACCGTGACGAGCCTCGATTGGCTCGGTGACTACGTGGTCGCGCCCATGCTGGCGCGGTTCAGCGCGTCCCACCGGCTGGTGGTGTGCGAGCTCATCAACGACGCGCGCGTCTTCAACTTATCGCGCCGCGACGCCGACGTGGCCTTTCGCTTCGGGGCCTTCGATCAAGAAGATCTGGTGGTGCGCAAGCTCGCCGAGGCCGCATATGGGCTCTATGCATCCCCCGAATACCTCGAACGGCATGGGCGGCCGAACTTCGAGAGAGGGTGCCCCGGCCATGCGATTATCCTCCTGCACGAGGCGGCGGGCCGGGTTTGCTACGGTGAGTGGTTGAAGACGCTCGCCCGGGAGGCGCGGGTGATCCTGCGCACGAATGGCCTCCAGTCGCACCTCGCGGCCGTCGAGGCGGGCGATGCGATGGCCGCCTTGCCGCGCGCGGTGGCGGATCGAAGACCGGCCCTCCGCCGCATCGAAACTCCGCTGGCCGAGCCGGTGCAACCGATCCGCATGGGCGTTCACCCCGATCTGCGCGACACGCCGCGCATCCGTGCCTTCATCGACTTTGCTGCGCGCGAGCTCAAGGTGCGCGCGCCCGAGCTCAATCCGGTTTGACCCCGAGGCCGGATACGGTGGCGTTCTCCCAGCCGGCGTTCCGAACCAGCTCGGCGTCCGGGCCGGCGAAGGCCAGGCTGGCGATGGGATCATCCATGAGCCGGTAACGCATCCAGGCGACCAGGTATCCAAAGTATTCGGCCTGCGGCACGCTGCAGAGGATTTTGCACGCGTCTTGGATATCGTTGTGATCCGCCCCCGCCAGGGTCGCGCGCGCCTTGGGGACCGCATCGGGGACGGCGTCGAAGAACGCGGCCATCGACTGTTGACCCTCCGTCCCTGGGGCTTGCGTGGAAGGGGAGATGAGCGAGTCTCTGCTGCCATTCACGAAGAAGACGGAGCCGGAGCGAATCGCGGCGCCGTCGAACCAGTGGCGTGCTTTGCATTCGGGATCGGAGTTGCCGACGCAAATCCATTTTTGTGCCGGGAGCTCGATGGGCACCAAGGTGCTCATCGGGCGGTGCCCCGATCCAGGCTCGTTGGCCAGGGCGAAGGCCCGCATGCTCCCGCCCGCGCCTTGTGAATGTCCGAAGACGCCAATCTTGGTGGGATCGAGGGTCCCGTAGAAGGCGCTCGCTGGATCGTCATTGGCGGCCACCAGCCAATCGACCGAGGCGAGCATCTCCTGGCCGGTCCCGGTGTTGGCGCTCGTGCTCGCAATGACGGCGAACCCCCACGATGCCATTTGCGCGAGCAGCCGGCTGTACTCGGCGACGGTCGCGTCCGTGCCATTGCCCCACGCGAGGATGGGGTGCCGCACGGTCCCGCCCGCGGTCCCGGAGGGGTAGAAGAGCTCGTATTTCGCGGCCCCCGCGCCGTCTTTGACCGTGGCGCGCTCCACGGGCCATGGGCCAGGAGCGGTATACGCCGCCTCGACGGGCAGCCTCGGACGCTCGCAATGGATAAGGCACCAGGTCGATAGCGCCATGAGCGCCGTTCGCGAGAGAGTGACTCGGAGGGTGCGGAGGTTCATCGATTCCCCACGACGGTCTGGTGCGCTCGCGGCGCCGGTGCATGGCGCGGCGATGGCCTCGTGGGCTATGGATCATCGCCCGCGAGATGGCCAAACGAATTTGGATTTTCTTCGCCGCCCGGCCGCGCCCGCAATCCGCTCACCACGGTAACGCGATGGGCCCGCCGAATTTGCGCATCTCGGCGAAGAAGCCGCCTTGGGGCCCGCCGCGGGGCAAGGTGGCGAGGTAAAAGGCCGTCTCGGCGCCCTCCTCGGCGGAGAAGGGAGCGTCGGGGCCCCCCATGTCCGTTCGCATCCAGCCCGGCGAGTAGGTGTTGACCAAGACGTCAGTGCCTCGAAGCTCGCGCGCGAGCAGCCGGGTGAGGGCGTTCATTCCGACTTTGGAGATGCGGTACGAGGGCGATAGTGGGTATTCGTCCTCGGGCAGCACCGCCAACGAGGCGACCTCGCTCGAGACGTTCACCACGCGGCCGTGACCCTGCTCGCGCATGAGCGGGACGAACGTCTGCGCGAGGCGCAGCGCGCCCACCGCGTTGACATTGAATGTGCTCAAAACGGTCTCGGGGCGGGCGGTGAGCACGCTGCCCTCCTCGGGCTCGAGGAACGTGGGGAACACCGCGGCGTTATTTACGAGAACATCGATTCGGCCGAATCGCTCGCGCACGTGATGCCCGAGCGCGGCGACGCTGGCAGGATCGGTGACGTCGAGCAGGTGGTGCGTGATCGGGAGCCCCTCGCCGGCCAGCCGGGCGATCGCGCGCCGTCCGGACTCGAGCTCCGTGCTGGTCGCCACCACGTGCATGTTCGCGCGCGCGGCCAGCAGCTTGGCGATGGCGTATCCGAGGCCACGGCTCGTGCCCGTGACGACGGCCACACGTCGTAGTTCGTCGATTGTCATGACGACGATGTGTGTCCCGCAGACGCGATGGGCCATGACCGCGCGTCGGCAATGCATGTCCGTTCGTCCGGATCCGAAGCGCGTTACGGCTGCACGGCCACCTTGCCGGAGTCTGCTCCTGCATCGGGCAGCGAATCCACGGTTCGCGCAATCGGAGCAGGAGCAGGTGCAGGTGCAGGCGCGGGAGCAGGAGCAGATGCGGGTGCCGTGCGGTTCGCTGTGACCGGTCGCGGTGCGTCCTTGGTGCGCGCCAGGGTGACGCCAATGAGGCAGCCCACGACGATCAGCACGCTCTGGAGCGCCAAGATCCAGGGAAGGATCGAGCGCCTGCGGGTGCGCGCCGTGGTGGCAGGGTATTGTGCGGTGCTGTCGACCCAGGCGGCGTTCGTTTGCTCGCGGGGCGACGGCGCCGGTGCCAGGGTCGCGATGCCCGCCTGCGCGGGGGCAAAGGCCGGGTGCACCCAAGGGACCGGCGGCGCCTTGGGCATGTGCTGGGGGTACGACGACATCACCGTGAGGGTGGCAGGTCGACCTTCCGCAGGTGGTCGCACCACATGCCGCTCGGAGCCAAACGTGCCGCTGGCGCGGGAGCCGAAGGGGGCGAGAAGGCGCCCGAGCTCCGCGGCGCTGGCGAGGCGCTGCTCGAGATTGCGCTCCAAGCAGCGCACCAGGATGGCTTCCAGCGCCTCGGGAACGCCCGAACGATGCTGCGCGAGCGGGGTCAGCGGCTCGTGCAAGATGGCTGTGAATATTTGTTGCAATGAGTCGCCGCCGAAGGGAGGTACCCCTGCGAGCAACTCATAGAGAATCACGCCGAGTGCCCAGATGTCGGTGCGGCGATCCACCTTCTTCGAGTCGAGCAGCTGCTCGGGCGACATGTAGAACGGAGTGCCCAGGAGCATCTTGGTGACCGTGAGCTCGCGCTCTTCGTCCACCTCGCTCAAAGGTTGGCACGCCTTCGAAATCCCGAAGTCGAGCACTTTGACGATCTCGGCGCCGTTGCTTCCGCGGTGCAGAAACAGGTTCGCGGGCTTCAGATCGCGGTGCACGATGCCATGGTGATGGGCTTCTTCGACCGCCTGCAGCGCCTCCAGGACGATGTCGACCGCCTCGTCCACCTCGAACCGCACGCGCTCCTCGAGGTGGGCCTCGAGATCCAAGCCTTCGAGCAGCTCCAGGATCATGTAGGGCAGCCCGCTCGGTGTGGTCCCCGCGGAGAATACGCGCGCTATGTTGTTGCCCTCGATGCGTGCAGCCGCGCGGCCTTCGTTGATGAAGCGCATCGCCGCCTCGCGCGAGCTGGCCACATGCGGGAGAAGCACCTTGATGGCAACCTTACGTGCCAGGTCGACGTCGACGGCGGCGTAAACAGCGCCCATTCCGCCTTTGCCGATCAGCCTCTCGACGCGATACTTCCCGAGGAAGAGCTCCCCTTCGGACAACATCCCCACCACCCAATCAACGTATGTCGATTTTCTGGATACTCAAGATGATTGATGTGCGATTTGCTTCTTTGCTGTTCTGCATGAGACGGCGGTGGATCATGCGCATCAGGCGGAGCCGCCGCAACGGCTTGTCGCAGTCATCCGTGTCATCCGATTGAGGGGCTTGTTTTTCCACATCCCGGCACGCATAAGGTCCACCGTGGGCGACGAAGTATCGATATTTCAATATGAAAATTAAAGGTGGTGACACCATGCTCCACCTTGCGATATGAAACCCCTATCGTGGGGGTATACGCGTTCTTCGCGCCTTTTGTTACGCTGTCCGTGACGCCTTCCGTTAAGCATCGAGAACGAAGAGGAGTCCTTCGGGCTCTTCTCTGGTGGTGCTGGTGGTGCTGGTGGTGCTGGTGGTGCTGGTCGTGCGGCTCGCGGTTTTCGCGCTTTCGGTGTCCTTCGTGAAGAGCGCATCGGCACCTTCCGTGGCTTTCGCAGCGTTCCGGTTCGTCGCGTTCGTCGCGTCTTGCCGGGGCAGCCGCCGGAACCCGCACTTCTCCAGGACGCGGATGGAGCCGAGGTTGCCAGGGAAGACCTCGGCGTAGAGGGGGCGCATCCGGGCGACATGACGGAGGAAAAGCGCCAGCCCCGCGCTGGCGATGCCCCGGCCCCAGTAATCGCGGCCGATCCAATAGCCGACCATGCGCTGGCCCGACCCGACCCAGCTCACGACATTTCCGGCCACCTCGCCCCCGGCGACGATCGTCTGCACGAGGCTCGTGGGGTCGACGAGGACCTTCTCCTTCCAGTGGGTCATGAACGCGTCGCGCTCGCGCGCGGGAAAGTCCGCCACCCGCGTCGCCTCCGGATCGCGCTGGTGTTCGAAGAAGATGTCGAGATCCCGTTCGTCGACATCGCGAAGCGAGACGTTTTGGTGGTCTGAGAGGCTGGGGCGCGTCATGTGCGACCCGTGCCTGGTGGGCAGCATGCGCTCTTGCCAAAGGTGCGCCAGCCATGGCGTGTCGCGTGTGCGTTGGTGACGAGGATGGTCGGATTCGGCATCGGAGGACCCGGGGTGAGAGAGGATGGAACGAATGGGCCATCTTCTCCCGTTTCTCTTCGGCCGTCTCGCTGAAGTGGTTGCCGCCATTCAAGGGCAGTGGATCAAGGTGACATTTTCAGGGCTGAGCACCGATGCCGGGTTCACCCCGAAAAGCTCGTTGAACGCATGATCGAGGTGCGCCAGATCCGGGAAGCCGACTTGGCGCACGATGTCCGATAGCGCCTGCCCCTGCGACCAAAGCGAGACCGCTCGCCATACGGCTGCCCAGCGCGCGTAGTGGCCCACGGTGTCGCCGGTGACCTCCTTGAAGAGATGACGAAAGCGCGAAGGCGACAAGGCGAGCTGGTTCGCCAAGCCGGTCAATCGCGCTTCGTCGAATGGCAATTCGTCGAGCAGCTTCAACGCCCGTTCGATGCGTGGATCGATGGCCGGGAGCGCTCCGGAGGTGCCGCCGCGGAGCGCGGGGACTTGGCCTGCGATCGCGCGCACCGCCGCCTCGAAGAGCGCATCGAGCCCTGCGCACGGCAAGGAGCCGCCGAGGGCGCGCTCCAGCGCGGGCATCAACGATAGAAATGATTCGATGTCGAGCGACTGCGCCGGCTTGGTGGCGCGAATCGAATGAAGCGGTAATTCGAATACCGCCAAATCGCTGTCTACGGCCACCAGGCGCCGCCGCCATGTGTTGGGGGCGATCAACGCCGCGCGGGTCGAGAGGGTGATGTCTTCGCCGCACTCGAGCCAAAATGGCTCCTTGCACGCCAGGAGCAAGGTCGGGGCGATTCGTCGATATGGGGTGCGCGGCTCCATCACGAGTCGCGATGCCAGCAGCAGAAAGCGACGCTCTCCGTAATAAACGGTGAATCGGAGCGGCGCGCCCATCTTCGTTTCATACGCTCTTCACACGAATCGAACACTCCGAACCTCGCGCCGCGCTGCGATGGCGCGCGTTTCGAAATCGTTCGTGGGAGGTGCTTCGCCATGAGCCGTTCGCGCAGGCGTGCGGCTCATGGCGCCGCGGGCTCATGGGGGCTCACTCGCGCTGCTCAGCTGTCAAACTTCGATGCGAGACACCGTGTTCGTCCAGCGCCGCGCGCAGGATCGCTTTGGTCCGGTCGGGCCCTGCGATCCGAAGGAATGGTGCGGTACGAACCGCCCCTTCGGTCGGGGCTGGATGACCGTCGAAGCCTGCCAGCTCGAAGGTAAAAAATGGGCAACATCGACGTTCGAATGCCACCCAATCCGTGATTTGCTCACGAAGCGCCGGGGCCGTTGGGAAAACGAAGGTGTAGCCGTCCGAATTCTCGATTAGCCTATGAATCGCGTGAAAAACGGCGCGAGAGCGCGCGGCGTGCTCGGCGCGCTCCGCCGGGCTGAACACCGCGGGATCGCACGCCACGGAGGCGCTGCTATCCTTACAAGGTAGGTCGACGTTCGAAGGAGAAAGGTCGGAATCGCACATGCACCAAGCGTGCGACTTCAAGCACGCTTGAAGTCAAGCCCACTGGGCCCGCGCGAGGCCGAAGGCGCTGTATGTCGATGCAACATCGTGTGACCACAGCGGCTTCTGCCTCTTCTGTCGGCATGGACATTTGCTAACCTGGATGGCACCTGGGATGCAGCTTCCTCTCGCGCTGGAGCGGTACACACTTTTTCGCGAGCTCGCCTCGGGCGGAATGGCGACGGTGTATCTTGCACGCATCCATGGCGCAGCTGGATTCGGTCGCACAGTGGCCATCAAGCGCCTTCATCCACACCTGGCGAGCGACGAGGAGCTGGTCACGAGCTTCGTGGACGAGGCCCGTTTGGCCGCTTGCATCCACCACCCCAACGTGGTGCCCACCCTCGACGTGGTGGCCAGGGATGGCGAGCTCTTTCTGGTCCTGGAGTACGTGACGGGCGAGTCGCTCGCGGGGCTGCTCCGCGCCTCGGCCAAGTTGGGTGAGACGATACCGGTTCCCATAAGCCTCTTCATCGCCACCGGTATGTTGAATGGATTGCACGCCGCCCACGAGGCAAAGGACGAAAAGGGCGATCCCATTCACCTCGTGCACCGCGACGTGTCGCCGCAAAACATCATCGTCGGCATCGACGGGATCGCGCGCGTCCTCGATTTCGGGATTGCCAAGGCCGCAAATCGCTTGTCGCAATCCACCAATGGCGGCGTGCTCAAAGGCAAGATCCCGTACATGGCCTCGGAGCAGCTGGTCGGGGTGGTCACCCGGCAAACCGATATTTACTCGGCGGGCGTCGTTCTCTGGGAGATGCTGACGGGGAGGGGGCTCTTTCGCGGCGAGAACGGGCTGCAGTTGATGAACTCCATCATGTGGGGCGAGGTTGCCCCTCCGAGCAGCATCAACCCCAAGGTGCCGCCCGAGGTGGATTGGATCACGATGAAGGCCCTCGCGCGCAACCCGCGCGATCGGTTCGCGACCGCCCATCAAATGGCCGAGGCCATCGACGCGCTCGACGTCGCGTCCTCGTTGAAGGTGGCGGAGTGGGTCCAAACCATCGGCGCATCCGTGCTCGCCGTTCGGAGCAAGTTGGTCTCCGAGGTCGAGAGCGTTGCCGCCGAGGCGGACCATCCGCGGATCTTGGCCTGGTTGCCCTGAGCCCCCGACAAATGGGGTTCACCTTTCCCGTATCACCTGCGCGCGGCGACTTGATCGCCGTCGTGGCGCCCGCGACGGGGGTCGACCGCAAGCGGTTCGAGCCGGGCCTCGCGTGGTTGTGCGAGCACTACCGCATCCGCATGCTGCCATCCATCTTCGACGAGAATGGCTATTTGGCCGGGAGCGATGCGCGCCGCCGCGACGAATTGGCGTCGGCCATGATCGATCCCGACGTGCGCGCGATCTTCCCCGCGCGCGCGGGCTACGGTTCGATGCGCATCATCGACCAACTGCCCTGGGACGAATTCGAAAAGGATCCCAAATGGATCGTCGGCTTCAGCGATATCACCGTGCTGCACGTGGAGGCCACCGCGCGCCGGATTGCCTCGCTGCATGGTCCGGTGGTGACCACGCTGTCGTCGATGTCAGCGCACGCGCGGGGCGGCTTTCGTGAGCTGCTCGAGGGGCGCGAGCGGCACCTTTGCTTTCCGCACCTCGAGCCCATCACCCCCGGCACGGCCGAGGGCGTTCTGGTGGGGGGCAACCTCTCGCTCCTGGTGGTCATGGCCGCGGGCGGCCGGCTGAATCTCCCGGAGGGCTGTATTCTGGCGCTCGAAGACACCACCGAGCACCCGTACCGGGTCGATCGCATGCTGACGTCACTTCGATTGGGCGGGCACCTCGCCCGCGCCGCCGGGATCGTTCTGGGCGATTGGGTCAATTGCCAGCCCGACGGCGATGGAGTGACGGTGATGGAGACGCTGGCGAGCTGTTTGAGCGATCTTCGCGTCCCCGTTTACGCGGGCGCCACGTTTGGACATGGCGCGATGAATACGCCTTTCGTCCTGGGCGGCGACGTGGTGCTCGGCGATGGTCAGCTGGTGGCCAAGGTCACGCGAGGCGAGTGAGGGCGCTCACTCGATGACGGAGTTGGTCACCTGGGGAGGGCCCTTGGCCTTGACGAACATCCCTGGATAATTTTGGAACGCGCCCTTCGGATTTTTCCGAAGGACGGAGTCCTTGATGATCAGCGAGCCGGTTTCGTCGTTGCTCACGAAGAAAATGGCGCTCCCGCCCTCGTTCGCGTGGTTGTCCTCGATACGAACGCCGGAGAGGGAGAGGCTGTACGTATTGCCGTCGTTGTAAATGGCGCCGCCGTTGCCGCCCTGGCCATCGTTGGCGCCGTGGCCGGTGGCGTGGTTGTCGCCGAAGACGCTGTTGATGATCGTATAAGAGGTACCGATGCTGCTGATGGCGCCTCCGTTTGCGCAGTCGTTGCCGAACCCCGCCGCGCCGCCGAACGTGCTCCCCACGATGTAGACGGGGCGCGATTGGCTTCCTCCTTTGGGAAAATCGAGGACCCGGATGGCGCCGCCGCCCACGTCGGAGCCCAGCTCGTCGCACACGTTGTTGAAGAAGCGCGAGTTCACGACCTTGAAGCGGCCGCCCCGCACCCAAATGGCGCCGCCGCCGCCGTTGTTGTCCTGGGTCTCCAAGCCCTTGGCGTTGCCGTCGATGAAGGTGAGGTTCTGCACGGTGAGGGCGGGCGTCTCTTGGTTGTTGCAGTCGCTCGACGTCCACACTTGATTCTTGTCGCACGTGTTTTGATAAAGGATGCGCACCTTCCCGCCGCCGCTCAAGGTCACCTTTCCGCCGCCGTCGATGACGATCTTCGGGCCCTTGTCGTTGAAGATCTTCGCCGTCTTCGTGAGCGTGATGATCACCGGATTGGGGCCGCAGTTGAACGTGATCACGCCGCCTTTTGCCACGGCGTCGACGAATGCATCGCCCGTGCAACTTTCTTTCGTGCCCGTTCCCACCACGGTGCGCGGATTGGAGCTGTCCTCCAAACGCGCCTCCGGCGGGATGTTCGAGCCGCCATCGGGGTTGCCGGCGGGCGGGCCGGCGTCGGGGTTGGTGCCGCCGGGGTTTCCACCCGGCGGCTCCTTTCCGCCGCCATCGAGGTCGCCGGAGGGATTGTTCGACGTTCCGCTGCTGCACGCCGGAACGCCCAAGGTCAAAGCGAGCGTCATCCAGGGCACGAGCCCGTGCCTGCGATAGGATCCCATGCTCGCATCATAGCGCCGCGCAATGCACCATGGGACGTCTGGAATAATCCGGCCTCACCCAAGTAGACGAAGGGCCGGTGAACGCGCGCGCGTCCGGCGCCGATCAGCGCGGTGTTTTGCGTTTTCCGCGCCGTACGACCTTCGTTCCGCTCTTGGCGAAGGTATTGGGCGTGGTCGATTTAGTCGATTTGGTGGTCTTCGGTTTAGCGGGCTTAGTGCGTTTGGCGCGCTTGGTGGTTTTTGCGCGCTTTGGCGCCGGCATCCGCTCGGGCACGGCGATCATGGTCATGACGGCGGGCCCGGGGGGTGCGTTTCGCGCGGCGGGGGTGAGATAGACGCGCTGAAAGGCGATGGTCTTACCGTCTTTGACGAATTCGTCACCCACGATGCGAACTTGGGAGGCGCGGGCGAGGCCGCCGAGCACGTGATCCATGGTGCGGCGGTCGATGGTGCTCTCGCCGAAGAGATCGCGGTGGAGTTGGCCCACCGCGCGCCCGTCGCGCTCGCGGAGGGCGGCGAGGATGAGGGCCGCGGCGTCTTGCTCCTTTTTGGCGGGCGCGCGGAAGGTCAGCGCCACGCAGGCAGAGGGCGCGCACACGTCGCATTGCCCGCACGGGCTACCCGGGTCATTTTGATCGCCGAAGTGCGCGACCAGCTTCAACATCCGGCACGCGGACGTCTCCGCGAAGCGCCGCATTTTGTCGATCTGTTCGCGCTTGTGGGCGCGCTGGCGCTCGTAGGCGCCGCGCCAGTCGGCGGTGCCCCGGCGAACGGTTTCACTGGGCCCCATGATCGCGCCCCCGTGGATCCAGAGCTTCTCGAGCGCCTTCTCGAAGACGTCGGGGCTCACCTGGGCGCGCGCGGCGAGATCGGTCACCGTGCATCCCCCGGCGGGCAGGGCGTCTTGGATCTGCGCGAGGTGCGCGGGGTCCGGGTAGTTTCGCTCGAGGAAGAACTCGTGCGTCTTGGTGTCGACGAACGAGTGGAGCAGCACGGCGCGCGAAGGCGATCCATCGCGTCCGGCGCGGCCGATCTCCTGATAATAGCCTTCGACGCTGGCGGGCAGTGCGGTGTGCAAAACGGTTCGGACATTGGCTTTGTCGATGCCCATGCCGAAGGCGATGGTCGCGACCACCACGTCGAGCTTGCCCTCGAGGAACGCGGATTGGACGTCGTCGCGCGCGCTCGCGTGGAGCCCGGCGTGGTAGGCGGCCGCGCGCAAGCGGCGCTTTCGCGAGAGCTCGGTCGCGAGCTGCTCGGCGTCTTTGCGGGTCGGCGCATAAACGATGGCCGGTCTTCGCGCGGGATCGGCGAGCAGGCGCTGGACGACGCTGGGGCGCTCGGCGGGGCTCTGCTCGATGACCTCGACGCCGATGTTGGTGCGGCGGAAGCCGTGAATGAAGCGCTCGGGTGATTCGAGCCGGAGCTCGCTCGCGATATCGTCTTGTACGCTGGGGGTGGCGGTGGCCGTCAGCGCGATGATCGGCGCGGGCCGCAAGAGGGGGAGGCGCTCGCCCAGCATGCGGTAGTCGGGGCGAAAGTCGTGGCCCCATTGCGAGATGCAGTGGGCCTCGTCGACGGCCACCAATGCCGGTTTGCGGCGGGCGAGCATCTCGGGGAAGCCCGGTACCTTGAGGCGCTCGGGGGCGATGAACAAATAGTCGAGCGCGCCGTCGAGGTACGCCCGGCACGCGGCGCGGGACTCCGCGCGGTCTCGCCCGGAGTGGATGCGTGCTGCCGCGAGGCCGCGGCGGGCGAGCTGGGCGACTTGGTCCTCCATGAGCGCGATGAGGGGGCTCACGACCAGGGTGGTGCCGCCGCGGGCGAGGCCGGGGAGCTGGTAGCAGAGGGATTTGCCGGCGCCGGTCGGCATGACGAGGAGCACGTCTTTGCCTGCGGCGGCGGCTTGGCAGACATCCTTTTGATATGGGCGAAACGACGAAAATCCGAACGCGCTCGTGAGCAGCTCGTCGAGGTTGCGCGAGCGCGCAGGGGGCGGGGCAGGGGGCAAATCGAGGAGGGGGAGCCTATCGCGCAGCGATGCGGTACCGGCTGCACCCGAGCTGCCGTGCAGCGATGCGGTACCGGCGGTGTTCGAGCTGCCGCGCAGCGATGCGGTACCGGCGGTGTTCGAGCTGCCGCGCAGCGATGCGGTACCGGCGGTGTTCGAGCTGCGCAGCGATGCGGTACCGGCTGCGCCCGAGCTGCCGCGCAGCGATGCGGTACCGGCGGTGTCCGAGCTGCCGCGCAGCGATGCGGTACCGGCGGTGTTCGAGCTGCCGCGCAGCGATGCGGCGCCGGCTGTATCCGAGCTGCCGCGCAGCGATGCGGTACCGGCTGCACCCGAGCTGCCGTGCAGCGATGCGGTGCCGGCGGCGTTCGACGTGTCGCGCAGCGGTGCGAGGTTCGATGCGTCCGAGGGGGCGTGCCGCGCGGTTCCGTTCATGTACGCCGGTTTGTCGGCGGAAGGTGCGGCGGAGGCGGCGATGCCCACGACTTCGCGCACGTACCGCTCGATTTCGAGCATGAACGCATCGAGCTTTCCCTCTCCCCGCTCGATGCGCCCGAGCTTCGCCTCCCACTCGCCGGTCATGGCGGGGCTCTTCACGTGCGGGTGCACCATGGCGATGAGGGCGATGCCTTTGTCGGTCGCCTGCAGCAGCTTTCCCTCGCGGACCACGTACTCGCGCCGCAGGAGCGTCTCCAGGATCGCCGCCCGCGTGGCCGGCGTACCGAGCCCGCACTCGCGCATCGCCTGCGACACTTCTTTTTCGTCGAGGGTGCGCCCCGCGGTCTCCATGGCCGTGAGGAGCGTGCCGTCCGTAAAGCGCGCGGGCGCTCGCGTCTTCTTTGCCACCGATTTGGCGTCGACGACGTCACGCGGCATCCCCGCCACGAGCCCGCCCGGAAGCTCTGGTTCGGGCGCCGGGCGCGCAGTCGATTTGGCGTCGCCCTCTCTCGTCGCGCGCGCTGGACGCGCCGGGCGCGACGGAATGTCGAGCACCTTCCACCCCATGCTCTCGACGCTGGTCCCCTGGCTCGTATAGCGATCGCGCACGTCGTCGCACGTGATGGCGGTGATGACGGTCGTCACGGCGTACAGATGGTCCGAGTGCCACGCCTGCAGCAGGCGCCGGCACACCAGGTCGTAAATGGCGCGCTCGTCGGCCGTCAAATCGGCGGATGGCCTTCCGCCCGTGGGGATGATGGCATGGTGATCGGAGACGCGCCCGTCGTCCACGAACCGCGGGCCGAGAGGCCGCGCCCCGGTGCCCGGAGCAAGGAGCGCGCGGTAAGGCTCCGCGATCGCATCCACGATCCCGGGCAATGTGCTCGCCACCGTGCGCGAGAGGTGACGCGAATCCGTGCGCGGATAGCTGAGGAGCTTGTGCCGTTCGTAGAGCGACTGCGCGATCCCCAAGGTGCGCTGCGCCGTAAAGCCATAGAGCCGGTTCGCGTGCCGTTGAAGCTCCGTGAGATCGTAGAGCAGCGGCGGCGGCATACGCCGCGACTGCCGATCCACCGACTCGATGCGCGCGCTCCCGCGCTGGGCTCGCGCCACGATCTCCTCCGCCTCTTTGCCGTCGGGCGGCAGCCTCCGCGCTTCGGGCTCGGGGGTGTCCGGTCGCAGGTACGTGCCCTCGTAGAGCTCTTTCGCGTTCGCGCCGCCGTTGGCCGCGCCGCCGTTGCCGGCGGGCTCGTCCACGATGGCCGCTGCGCCGGGCGGCCCGAACGTCGCGACGACCTCGAGGTAGTCCTCGGGTACGAATGCCCGAATCTCCAGCTCGCGCGCCACCAGCATCGCCAAGGTCGGCGTCTGCACGCGGCCCACGGAGAGGTTGTCGTCGTGAACGACGCTGTAGGCGCGCGAAAGGTTCATCCCGACGAGCCAATCGGCGCGGCTCCGCGCGCGGGCCGCGTCGGCGAGGCGGTCGAACTCCTTGCCATCCTTGAGCGCGCGAAGCCCGGCGGCGATGGCGTCGGGGGTCAGCGACGAGATCCACAAGCGGCGAACGGGTTTCGTCGCCTTGGCCGCCTCGTAAATATAGCGAAAGATGAGCTCCCCTTCGCGGCCGGCGTCGGTCGCGCATACGATCCCGCGCACCTCGCGCGCCAGCATCAACCGGCGGACCACCTCGAACTGCGCGCGCGTCGCCTCGGTGACCACCAGCGGCCACGCCGCCGGCAGCAGCGGAAGATCGCCGAGCCGCCATTTTTTCCACGCTGGGTTCATTTCGTGGGGCTCCGCGAGGGTGACCAGGTGCCCCATGGCCCAGGTCACCACGTGGCTGTCGCTGCGGAAATACCCCTCCGCGCGCGTGCGCGCACCGAGCACGTGCGCAATGTCACGCGCGACGCTCGGTTTCTCGGCAACGACCACGATGCTCATCGATGGCGCTACGTTTAGCGCGGAACCGCCTCCGCGTGGTGCAGATCGAAGACGATCGATGATGTCAAGGCGAACCGAACTCGGGCCGGTACCGCACGACGCCAGGCCGCCCATCGAGCGCGCCCTCGCGAAGCGCCAGGGCCATGAAGGCCGCATCCGGACACGCGAGCTCCCAACGAAGGCCGAAGCGGCTGCCCCGCTCGAAACCAAAGCGAGGGTAGTACTCGGGGTGGCCCACGACGATCACCACCCCGTGGCCCAGGCCGCGAAGACGCTCGAGCCCATCGCGCACCAGCTCGGAGCCAACGCCATGCTTCTGAAAATCCGGATGGACGGCCATGGGAGCCAACCCCACGCCCATGTCGCGCGCTCCATCCTCGCGGTCCACCGCGACGGGCGAGAAGAGAATGTGCCCCACCACGTTCCCATCGAGCACCGCCACGAGCGAGAGCGTAACCCCGCCATGGTGCCGTACCGCGTCCACCATATCGGCTTCCATCGCGCGCCCGAACGCCAGCTCGTTCACCCGCCGAATGCTCGCGACATCGCTCGGCAGCTCGGGGCGGATCAGGATGGGTGCAGCGTGCATGCACGAAAGCCTATGAAAACGATCCGCGCTCGAAAAGCCTCGCGGGCGCGCTTCTCACGGCACCGCTTGGCACGGTGGCGCCGACGCTGTCTCCAAAAACACGATCGAATCGACGGATGAGCGAATGGGGCCCGAGCCTTCTCGTCTCCGTTCCGAACGGGATCGGCCGATCGACCACCGAGCCCGCCGGCGCGCGATCCACCACCACGAAGCTCGAGCCGGGGGTGGCCGCGAGGTGCGCCTCCAGCGCGCCTTCTCGCAAATGAACTTGGGAGATGCCACCGGCTTTGTCGGGCAGGTAACGCGTTCCGCGGCCGTAGAGCAACCAGGACACCCAAAGGCTGCCCGGCTGATCGCGCTCGATGCGCGTTCCGAAGCTCGTCCACATGGGCAAATCGTGCGGCGTGCGGCCGTACCAGAGCACCTCGGAGTCGCGGGCGACGTGCAGATCGTGCGCCAGGAGCGCCACCTTGGCGTTCTCCGGCAGGGTCGCGCGCCAGCGCGCAAAGCGCGGAAACATGCGCGCCTCCCGCGCCACGAACATGCGCCGGACCCGCGCGGGGCCGCCCTCGGAAGGGTCGGCCATCGAGGCGACCATCTCGAAGAAGATACGGTACGAAAACGTCAACTGGTCGAGCGCGTCGCGCGCGGTTCACGAGGGCGGAGGTCTTACCCTCGACGTGGCGCAAAAGCTGCGAACGAGGCGACCATCTCGAAGAAGATACGGTACGAAAACGTCAACTGGTCGAGCGCGTCGCGCGCGGTTCACGAGGGCGGAGGTCTTACCCTCGACGTGGCGCAAAAGCTGCGAACGGCGGCGACGTGCATGCTCGCGTCGAGCGCGGCCGCGCTGCTGGTGCCGACGGTGGCCGGTGTGCTGCTTTCGCTGGCGAGCGGAGAGCTCTCCATCACCGTGCACGCGGGGGCGGGCGTCGTTTTGCCCATGGCCTTTTCGGGTGCGCTTCGCTTGCTCAGCGGTGTGGTCGTCGATGCCGCCGCGCTGGCCGAAGAGCACGCACAGATCGTGTAACGGCCGAAATGCCCATCGTCGTCCGATTGGGGGTCGTGCTTGCCGAACGAAATGTCCGCTCCAAGGAGCTTGCGGAGTACGTGGGCATCACCGAGGCGAATCTCTCGCTCTTGAAGCAAGGCAAGGTCAAAGGTGTTCGCTTCGATACCTTGACGCGTATCTGCGAATTTCTCGAGTGCCAACCGGGCGACATTCTTCACCATGTCCCCCGATCCGGAGACGGAGTCAGTGGCCCGCGCTGCGCGAAAAAAGTTGGATGACGAGCACGCCCGCGATGATGAGCGCAATCCCAAAAATCGCCGGTAAGTCGAGCTTCTGCCGGTAGAGCACGGCGGCGATGATGCACACGAGCGTGACCCCGATGCCGCTCCAAATCGCGTATGCGATGCCCACGGGGATGTCCCGCAAGGTCTTCGAGAGCGCATAAAAGGCGCCTGAATAGCCCGCGAGGACGAGAAGTGACGGCCCGAGCCGTGAGAACTCCTGGGACGCCTTCAACGCCGAGGTCGCGATGACTTCGCAGAAAATCGCCATCCCGAGATACACATAGCCGTTCATGGCGGCAGCTTACGCCAGGCTACCCCCCGAAGCGATTTCGTTCGCGCGCGATGTTGTCTTGCATGTTGCAGCCGCGCACCCGCTCTTGGCGTATGCTCGAAACGGACATCATGCGTATCGGACAGCTCGCACTGCGCGCCGGGCTCGCGCCCTCGGCGATTCGATATTACGAAAGTATCGGAATTTTGAAGCCGCCCGCGCGGGTGTCCGGACGTCGCGAATACGCCAATAGCGCGCTCGATACGCTGCAGTTCGTCCAAGCCGCGCAACGCGCCGGTTTTACGCTCGCCGAAACGCGCGAGCTGGTCGGCCTCCTGCGGAGCGGCGGCCCGGATCCATGGCCATCCATCGCACGGCGAAAGCTCGTCGAGCTCGACGCGTCCATTGCCAAATTGACAATGGCCCGCCGCCTCCTCGCCAGCGCCATGAATTGCGCGTGCGAAGGAAAGATCGATGCGTGCGCGCTGGTGGCCGATCGCTGAGCTCCCGGCAGGTTGCCCGTGCGTCTGCATGTCAAATGTGGCGCGGCGCGCCTCGATGCGATCGAGGCGCGCCATTCCCATTCAACCTAGCTCGTTGCCCCCGGCGGGGCCGCGGGCGTCTTTATCAGTTGTAGGTGTCGCCTTCGGGAGCGACCGACTCGGTCGACTCCGTTGCGTCATCCACGTCGAGCAGGCCACCGGCGCGGACTTGCGGACGGAACCAGCAGGTCGGCACGTTCTTGCCGTTGTAGCCGGGCACGCCCACGCTGGCGGGCAAGCAGCGGACCTTGGCAGCGTCACGCTCTGCATCCACGGAGTTGCGGTTGGGGCGGCTCTTGCCCGGGATGTTGTTGATGTCGCCTTGCACCGTGCAGAGCGCGCCCGTGAAATACGTGTCCAGGCGGCATTGCGCGCGCGGGTGGGCCGTTTGCGTGGCGCTCACGACGGTCGTATCGGGCGTCTCGTAACGGACGGTGCCGCCGCCCAGCGCGGCCAAGAGGTCGGCCGTCGACTTGCCCGCAACGGAGATGCGGTAGCAGAGGTCCTGCGAGGCGGTGGTCTTCCACTCCGCATCGCACTTCTGTTTCACGATGGCGGGGGCCGTGTTCCGGAACGTGGCATTGACGGCCGTCTCGTTCACCCAGCCATTGCGCGCGCAAACCTGCGTCGCGTACCAGTCCGACTGGCCTTCGGCGGACGCCCAGTTGGTGCTGCTGTAGAAGAAGTAGCCGCCCAGGTGGTGCCCGATCTCGTGACACAGAACGATGGCGAAACCGTCCGACGTGATCTCGGGGCGGCGCGCCAGACCGCCGAACATATTCACGGTCCACGTCGTTCCGCTCTGCGATGCGTTGGCGTTGACGGTGTTGTCGGTCCAGCGGTTGTTGATCACGAGCCGGCCGCCCAGACGGGAGACGATGGGCGTGTAGATGCCCTTGTAGTAGTTGATCACCCGATTGAACTCGGCCTCGGTGATGCCGGTCGGGGCGAGCAGGTTGTCCTCTTGGTCGAGGCTGTTCTGGGGCATGAAGGAAATTTCCCGCGAGCTAGCGGGCGACCCGATGGCCGCCGCACTCGTCAACCCCATCGCCGCTACCGCCACTGCACCGATCACGCCTCGAATCACGCTCTTGTTCATTGTGATCTCCAGGTTAGAAACGTCGTTTGAATTGTCAGGATCCCGGGGCTTCGCCAGCGCGATGAATCCTTTGCCGAAGCGAGGCTGTGGACCGACGGGCTTTCGTGGGCGGGGGGACTTTGAGCGCTTGTCGCTCGCGAGTCAAGCTCGAAGAGCACGGTGGAAAAGAAGTTTGTTTTGCCGCAGTGGGATATCGGTTTTCATCGAGAAAATTCGATAACGCACCGGTCCTACGACGCATTCAACTGGGTATTTCTGTGCGACATCGATCGACAATGGAATCGATTGTGGAGGCCTCGCGCTGACTCAACCGAGCCAAAATTGTCGTGGCGCGCCAATGCCTCGAACCCGCAGAAAATGAGCGCGATCGTGCGAGCGACCCCGCGTCTCGTTGCGATGTTGGGTCGTGGTGTCGCTTGGACGCCTTCGTCGAAGACATCGCGCCTTGGCGCAAAATGCTTGCCTCTGCAAGTTGGCCAACTCACAACCGGTGTAGATACATCCCCATCGCACGGTCGATTGGTGCGTCGCGCGTCGACGCCGTCGCCGGACGGTTGCCGCCTGTCAAATTAATTGCGTATGCATTGGACTGACGCCGGCAACCTGGTGCTTCAGTTGCCCGAATACATCCAATCCCAACTTGCACCGCGTGCGAAGCGGTCGAATGCAAAACAGCCTTGTGGGTTGCACGGCATCGCGTGGTCGCCGCGAAGTCGTTGCCGACGATCGTGCGGCTCGGGGCCTGTCCCGAATCGCGACGTCGCCGGCACTCCTCAGCTCTCGTGCGGGAGGAGGTCTTCTCGTTCTTACAAGGTAAGAGAGCGGTGGCGTCCGCTCGCGGGGGTCACGCCCGCCGCCTTCGTGCGATCCTCTGGCCCAAGACGAATCGGACCAGCATGGAGAAAACGGTCAAGAAAAGCAGCGAATGAATGATACCACTCGTGACGTTCTGATGGAATGCAATCGCAGTCACCCAAATGACGAAAGAAAGGGCGGCGAGGACCCACAGAAAGTTCATCGACTCATCCTCCTGTTCGGGTCGGGGCACGCCAATGTGCTCCCACCCATACATGGAGATTGGGAGATGCCGTTCGGTATGATGAACGACTCCGCAGCGAGGAGTGAACGTTACCTCGCCGCACGCGATTTACCGCCGAAGAGCTCCATTCGAAAATGTCCAATCCGAACGATTGGGCGCGTCCGGCGACCCCGCCGACCGACGCTTCGCATCGCGACGGACCCGACCAAGCTCCGCATCGCCACCGACTCGACCAAGGATCGTCACCCCGACCAAAGCTCCGCACCCTTCGATGCTCGAAGGAACACTGGGTGACCATCCGACAACCGAGCGAGCGTCCCTGACGCGCCCGACGCACCACCCCGACCGACCTGCGCGGCCCTCGGGCCCAAGGTGCGGGCCCGAGGAGCGCGCGCCCGCGTCAACCCGGCGTCGGTGAGAGGGCCGAAAGAACGGTGCTCGGCAGCTTCCCGATGCGTTCGCGCTGCGGGAAGGCGCCGACGGGGACGCGCGCCACCTCGGTCGCGGTGCGATAATCGATCACGGAGATGGCGTTGGCTTTGCTCAGCGAAACGAAACAGTGATTGCCATCCACGCTCGTCGTGGCCCAGTAGGGGAGGGAATCGGTCGGGTAGTGAACGAAGCCGTCGGTGGTCAGCGCGGGCCGGCGGACGATGGCCGTATAATCGTCGATGGTGCCGACGTCGCAGAGCTTCGTGGCGTCGCCCGATATGGCCAGGCCATGGTGCGCGGAGTTCAGCGGGTATTCATCGGGGGTCAGCGCGCCGCCGTGGGCGCTGAAGGGCATGGCGACGGTTCGCGTGATCTGCCCGGCCACCAAATCGAACTCCACGAAGCCGTTCAGATAAGAAAGTTGTGTGTACATGGTTTTCTCGTCCGCCGTGATCACCGACGGCCGGATCCCTCTCGGGAACTGGTACGTCCGGAGGACCTTCAAGGTCTTCGCGTCGACCACCGTCAGCCGTTTCTCGCCTTTGAGCGCGTCGAGCGCCCGGGGCAGGCTGACCACGCCGATGCTCGAATTGTAGATACGCCGTCCATCCGCCGAATAGTCGTTCTGATGCGGATAGGTGCCGGTCGCGAAGTTGCCGACGAGCAGGCCCGTGCTCGTGTCGAGGACCTGCGCCGCCATGGCCGTCGTGGCGGAGACCACCAGGCGCGTGCCGTCGGGGGAGAGGGCGGCGTGGTCGGCTTTGAAGCCATCGAGCTTGAAGCGCCAAAGTTGGTTCTTGCTCGCGATGTCGATGGCCACCGCGTCATTGAGGGCGCCGCGCGAGACGTACAGGGTGCGTCCGTCCGGCGAGACGAAGAGATCGTCGACGAACCGATCGCCGCCCTCCTGCTGCCCGACGATGTCGTAGGCGGTCTTCTCGACGAGGTTCATCGCGTCGAGCCGCGCCTGCAAATCCGGAATGACGTCGATCGAGCCGAGGTTCTGGAACGTGTGGCCGTCGAGGAAGCTCACGGTCCCCGCGGCGCTGTTTCCGACCAAGAGCACGTCCCGCAGCGGAGCGGCGCTCGTCGCGCTCTCCGCCGCCTCGGCCCTCGTCGCCATCGCCGCCGGGCTCCCGATCCCGAGCGAGGCGATGGCCGCACACATGGATGTCCACCGAATCAGTCGTTTCGTATCGAGCATGAGCGTCCCCTTTCGCGCGATGATCCGTATAGGTCGCGCGGGGACGCCGTGGAAATGAGAAATGCGAAATTGCGATTCGAAGGGTCGGGAATGCCGAGTATGAACTCAGGCATAATCTAAGTGCGAGCGATGTGCGTGGCGATGCTCCAAACGCGAATGAACGCCGGCCGCCCGTGGAGAGCCCGACCGCGCCAGGGTCGATTCACCGGCGCGATCGGGCTCGAAGTCATGATTGAAAATGCGAATCACGACTCAGCGGATATTGCCGCCGGTGTCCTTGGACGACTGAACGATGATCTCGACGCGGCGGTTGTTCGCGCGCCCTTCGGCGCTGGTGTTGTCGGCGATCGGGTTGCTCGGGCCCATGCCGGTGGCCTCGATGCGATCGGCGGCGATGCCTTGCGAGACGAGGAAGCTGCGCACGGTGTCGGCGCGCGCTTGCGAGAGGCGCTCGTTGACGGCGGCCGAGCCGGTCGAGTCGGTGTAGCCCTCGATGCGCAGCTTGGCCTTGGGGTCCTGCTGGTTGAGCACGTGCGCCACCTGCTCGAGGCGCTTCTTGGCGGCGGGGAGCAACGCCGACTTGCCCGACGTGAAGAGCACCGAGCCGGAGAGCGAGATCACGAGCCCGCGCGCATCGCTCCGCACGGACGCGATCTTGCTCAACTCGGAGTTCGCCTCGCGCGCGCGCCGCTCGGCGTCCTCCCGCTGCATGCGCTCGTTCTCCAGCGCTTGCCGTGTGTTCGCCAGCTGGTTGGCGTTGGCCTTGGCCAGCTGATCGCGCAGCGATTGCTCGCGCGCGTTGGCCTCCCGCTGCTGCTGCCGCGCGGCGGCCGTGCGCGCCTTCACGTCGGCGTACTCGGCCCGGCGCTGGGCGGCGTACGCGATGTCCTTGGTCTCGTCCGAATCGCCGTTCTCGTCGAACGAGTGCTCGGCCACCTTGAGCGTTTGCTTGGCCGCGTGCACGTCGGCCGGCGCCAGCTGCGAGGCTTGGCCTTCGTTCGCGCCCTTGTAGGCGCTGCGGGCGTTGACGAGCTCCGAGGGAGGGGTCGTGCTGGCGCAACCCACCGCGCCCGCGATCACGGAGAACCCGAGAAGATGAATCAGTTTCATCGCGCACCTCCTTCGCTGCGGGGCTTCACCACCGGCGCGGGTTGTTGAACCGGTCCCGGCACCGTCGATCCCGTCGTGGTCGTCGTCCCCACCGGGACGCTCGAGCCGCCGATCGGGGTGGGCGCCGGGGCTTGTCCCGCGGCGATCGCCTGCTGGAGCTCGGACTGCAAGGCGTCGGCGCGCGCGACGGCGGCCTTGGCGTCGCGCTCGGCCGCGACCTCGCGCGCCTCGGCGAGGGCGAGGTCGGCGTCGGCCTTGGCCCGGACCAGGACGAAGTCGGCGCGCTTGTTGTCACCGTCCTCCATCAAGCGCTTGGCGCGCTCGATCTCTTCGTTCGCCAGCCGCAAGTGGAGCTGCGCTTGCGGGTTGGTGTTCGCGCCGACCTCCTGGGCCGCGCGTGAGGTCGCCACCGCGTCCGCCATCCGCTGGTTGGGGGCGGGATAACTCGAGCAAGCCGCGGTGCTGGCGATGACCGCCGCGCCGAGAGCCAAATGAATCGATCGCAACATGGTTGTATTCTCCTTGAAAAGTCCGCTCAAAACCGACCGAGAGCCCCGAGCCCGTAGCCCGTGCCCACGCGCATCGGCCCGCCGATGACCGACTTTTCGCTTCCGATCAGGTACCAGTTCTTGGTCTTCTTCTCCGGCAGGAAGAGGCTGGTGACGATGGCCAGCGCGCCGAGCCCCTGACCGATGCCGTCGGCGATGAGCAGCGCCTTGTTGACGTCTTCGTTGGAGCAGGGGCGCGCATCGCAATCGCGATGAGCCAGATCGAGCCATGGGCCGGCCACCGGGTAATAGAGATAATCTTGGTCTTCCTTGCGCTTGCTGCCGTACGCGAACCCAATCGACGTACCCCAGGTTCCAGCGAGGACGACGGCGCCGGTGATGAGCAGCGGCCGGTTCACGGGGGACACCTTCTCCGTCGAGGGCAAATCCTTCACGGCGAAAGGCGATGGACCGGTATCGACCACGCCGGCCGTCGTCGTCGTCTGGCTCGTTGCGACCGGCGCCGCCACGGGCGGCGGGCCCGATGGAGCGACAGGGTCTGCTGCCTCCGCCGTCCTCACGGCGAGAGAAGCGCACACGAGCGCGCTCGTTGCGATGAACGACTTCGTCGCGAGACTCGAAAAGCTCATTTGACGTTCTCCTTTGAAAACGAGAATCGCCGGCGACGATTGCGAATCGTATACCGCCGAGCCGACGCGAAATCCGCGTTGCACCTCGCGATGATCATTCGGGTAATCTGCATGTAAAAAACGTTTCGCGCGCGCCGAACCCAGGGCCCAAGCACGCTTTTTTGCCACGCGAGGATGCAGCATCGAGGCAACAATGGCATGAGCTGGCGGTCGCGACGAGCGCCGCGCAAAGTGGCAATCTCGAAGCCTCCTCGAGCCGGCTTTCGCGCCTGCGGCACGCGCCGCTTGGTGCCGGCGCGTCGTGTGCCCATTCATGGCGCGCCGTGGCACGCTCGCAAATTTCGAAGTACG
This sequence comes from Sorangiineae bacterium MSr11954, assembly GCA_037157815.1. Taxonomy (NCBI): domain Bacteria; kingdom Pseudomonadati; phylum Myxococcota; class Myxococcia; order Myxococcales; family Pendulisporaceae; genus Pendulispora; species Pendulispora albinea. Next base: position 8,442,034 of record CP089984.1, on the reverse strand, counting down.
TGCTTTGCAACGCCGGACGGGGGAAGAAAGGACGCCCCGCGCGGGCCAAACGAGGTGGCCGCCGTGGACTCCGGACCGGAACTCATCGGACTCGTGCGCACGGTGGTAGGAACCGCGGGCGGCCTGGCGATCGGCCTCGAGCGCGAATGGTCGCGGCGCTCACGGGGAGCAGCCGCTGCCTTCGGCGTCCGGACGTGCGCGCTCTTCGGGCTGGCCGCATCGTCGGCCAGCTGGCTCTGGATTCAAGGCATCCTCCTTCCATCCGCGGTGCTGCTGGTGACGGTGGCGGCCATCCTCGTCGCCCACTCCCTGCCCCGGCGGCGCGCGGGGGCGACGTCGCAGGCAGCCGCGGCCGCGGTGCTCTGCTCGGGTGTCCTGGCGGGGGCCGGTTATTTGGTATTCGCAGGCGCGCTCGTCGCGCTGACGTGCTTTCTCTTGGTCGAGCGTTCGCGCCTTCATGCGTTCATTGCCAAAATCGAAGTGGCCGAGCTCCATACGGCGGCGCGCTTCGCCGTGATGGCCATCGTCATTTGGCCCATTCTGCCAAAGGGGCCCTTCGGACCGCTCGGTGGCTTCCGCCCGCGCGATGTGTGGGGCATGACCTTGCTTCTCTCCGGCACCAGCTTCGCGGCGTACATCGCCCGGCGCTTCGTCGGCGAGCGGCATGGCGCCATCGTGCTCGGCGGGCTCGCGGGGCTCGTCTCGTCCACCGCCGTGACCGTCCTCGGCGCCAAATCGAGCCGCGACGATCCCAGCGAGGGCACGGGGTTGGCGCTGGCTGCGTGCTCCGCCGGCACCACGCGCCTCCTTCGCGTGCTCGTCCTCGCCGCCGTCCTGAGCCCGCCGCTCGCCCTCCGTCTGGCGATGATCCTCGCCGTGCCCTTCGCCGCCGGCGCGATCCTCGTCGGCGTGTTGACGTGGCGAAGCAAGCCCCCCGCGCGCGACGTCATGACGCCAAAGAACCCTTTGCAGTTCGGGGTGGCGCTCCCTCTCGCGCTGATCTTTCAGCTCGCGCTGTTCGCCGTGCACCTCGTCGAGACGCATTGGGGATCGCTCGGCCTCGCGATCTCCGGCGCCATCGTGGGGCTGGTCGACGTGGAGGCGGTGGTCTTCGCGATGACGCGCACCGGAATCCACGAGGGCGTGCACGTCGCCGCGCGCGCCATTGCCTTCGGCGTCGTCGGCGATGCGCTGGTGAAGATCGTCCTCGCCTTGGTCATGGGCCGTGGCTCGTTTCGTTGGCTCGCCCCGGTCTTGCTCCTGGTCCTCGCCGGCGCGACCTTGCTCGCGGCTTTTCTTCTTTAGATCTTCGTCGCAGCGCGCGGCCGCGTTGCATTCTTCCTCACTGGGGCAATCTCCGACGCCTCCTTCGCGTTTTCACGCGATCGCGCCAAGATGGTCGTGTTTGCCAAATACCACGCTCGAGGCCCGATAACGCGGGCTACACCGCGTCAACGAGGCCGGTCCGGTCGTTGCACCCAGTCGTTTCACGAAGAAGGGCGTAGACCACCGTGAACCTCGCAAAGCTCCCCTACCAGGACGAAAAGCAGGACCTGCACGTCGTCGTCGAGACGCCCCGCGGATCGCATACCAAGATCGCCTACGATCCGGAGAGGGAGCTATTTCGATATTCGCGCCCGTTGGTGCTCGGCGTGACGTACCCGTACGACTGGGGATTCGTCCCCAGCACCGTCGCACCCGACGGCGATCCGCTCGACGCGCTGATCTACCACGACGGCACCAGCTTTCCGGGGTTGGTCATCGCGTGCAAACCCATTGGCCTCGTCGAGCTGTCGCAGGCGGTCGTGAAGGACGGGCGGGCATCGAGCGAGCGTCAGAGCAACGATCGGCTCATCGTGGTCCCCGCGGAGGACGAGCGCGCGCGCGACGCCACCCTCTTTTCGCCGCGCGTTCGCCAGGAGCTCGAACAGTTCTTTCTTTTGGCGACCCTCCTGACCCCCAAAGACCCTCGCATCGAGGGCTGGAAAGGTCCCGAGGTGGCGGCCAAGCTCGTAGCCGACGCACACGCGGCGTACCGGCGAAAGGAGGCAACATGATTGGAAAACGAGAGCACGATCCGTCGCAAGGGCACCAAGGACAGGGAGATCCGCGCGAGCGCAGCACCCGCCGCAAAGGTCCGCCCCATCCTCCGGCCCGCGATCCGTCGCCCCAGAAACCGCCCGTCAAAGAGCCGCCCAAACAGGGGCCGCTGCCGCCGCCACCGCCATTGGGCGATCCGCCTTTTGGCCCGGATGGCGATCCCATGCGCCAAATCAAAGATCCGCGCATCGCGAACACGGAGCGCTCGTCCGGATGAAATCGACGTCGTCATCGTCGCGCCCGCGCACCGCGCGCCCAGGCCCGGCCGGCGAGGCCGTCGCCGGCGTGCGGATCACCCACCCTGACCGGGTTCTCGACCGCGAATCGGGGCTGACGAAGGTGGGGCTCGCTCGGTATTACGGTGCCGTCGCCGGCCGCATGCTCCCTTACGTGATCCGAAGGCCGCTTGCGCTGGTGCGATGTCCGGAGGGTGACCAAGCGGAGTGCTTCTTTCAAAAACAGCGAACCCCGGGGATGCCGCCCTCGATTCATGGATCGAAGATCGCCGAGCACGGCATTTTGCACGTGGAGGACGAGGGCGGGCTGATCGCGCTCATCCAATTCGGAGCCGTCGAGCTGCACGGATGGGGATCGCGGCTCCCGGAGAGCGGCGTTCCAGATTGGATCGTCATGGACTTGGATCCCGACGAGGGCTTGCCCTTTGCGCGCGTGGTGGACGCGGCCTGGACGATGCACGACGCGTTCGCGCGCATCGGGCTCCGGAGCTTCGTCAAAACCACGGGCGGCAAAGGCTTGCACGTGGTGGTGCCCATCGTGCCCGAGGCGCCCTTCGACGCCATCAAGGAGTTCACCTTTGGCGTAGCGGGCGAGTTCGCTCGAAGCGATCCCGCTCGGTACACCGCGACATTGTCCAAGTCTGCGCGGCGCGGAAAGATCTTCATCGATTACCTTCGCAATGGACAAGGAGCGACCGCCATCGTTCCTTATGCGGTCCGCGCTCGCCCGGGCGCGCCGGTTGCTTTTCCCGTGGCCTGGCGCGATCTCGGCAAGATGGACCCGCGTGATTTCTCCGTCGCCACCGTGCCCAAGCTGCTGAGCAAACGGCGCACCGATCCTTGGGCGGACTTCTTCGATCTCGCGCAGCGCGTGCCCCCGGCGTACTTGCAAATGGCGCATGCCCGCCGGCGCAAGAGTGCATGAGCCGTAAGAACGAATAACGAAGCAAACCGCACACGAGACCTTAAGAGAAAAGGAGATTCAATGAGCTCGACGCAACCGCCCATGACCCCGAACCCCGGCCAGCCTCACGTGCCCGGTCAGCCCGTGGAAATTCCGACCCGCGAGGTGCCCGAGTATGCACCCGGGGAGCAACCGATTCATCGTCCGGTGCCGGAGCAACCCATCCACACACCCATTCCTCCGGCCACCCCCGAAGTCATACCTGAGTAGCTCTTCGAACCCGGGGCGCGCACGTGTCAGCGTGCCCCGTTGGTGCACGTTTGCAGGCTCGTCATCGTCGTTCACCCTACGAGTCACTCTCGTTCACCCCCATCGAGCATGAAGCAGGGAGACGCAAGGTAACGTCGTGACGTGAAGCACCTATGCGCATCGAGCGTATCTCGTCACCGTCATCGATGGGCGGGCTTGCGGCCTGATCGCGCCGCGCGGGTGCGCGCGCCCTTCTTTGCGGCCGCCGAACGCGCCGCCGGACCCTTGGTGCGCACCGCTTTCTTGGCCGCCTGAGAGCGATCCGCGCGCGTGCGCCGCGTGGCGGCCGAATGCGCTTGTCTCGCCAAGGCGCCATGCGATGCCGCCGCCGTGCCTTCGCGCTTCAGAGCGGCCTTGGTGGCGCGCGAACGCCGCGGCGAAGGCGATTTGCGCGCGGCGGCCGCGCGGGGCGTGTGCCCCTTTTCGTAATCGCGCTGGGCGCTGCGCCGCGTTTTGGAGGACGTCTTGCCGGGTGCAGGCGGCGGCAGATCGACGCCCGCGCGCCGGGCCTTCGAGAGGCCAATGGCGATCGCCTGCTTGGCCGATCGGGCCCCGTGTTTGCCCTCGCGCACATGCTCGATCTCTTCGCGCACGAACTCACCGGCTTGGGTCGACGGCGCTTTTCCTCGCGCCTTCGCGCGACGAGCCCGTTCCATGGTTTTCTTTTCCGGCATTGCCTACAGCGGAGCATTCTTCGTGCCGGCCACATAGGTTTATCGCGTCATTGCGGAATGCCGAAGGACGGAACGGCTGTGGTCTAAATCATGCTTCGGTTTGGGTGTTCCTTCGGCGCAACCGGCGCCGATCCGTTCGCTCGTAAGGCAATTGCGAGATCGTGTATCTGACCGTCGAGAAGGCGGCTGCACAGGTGCATAACGCCGCGCCGGTGCGTCCTTCGACATGCGCGGGGCCAGAGTCGAGCGATGCGCGTTCGCTCCGCTGGCGTCGCTTGCAGGATGCACGCAAGGAGTGTCTCGGCGCCGTGCGCCAGCTGGAGTCGTTCATGAAAGAGCACGACCTCCACGCCCCGCATGCATCCCCCGCCGCGCCGGGCGAGGGCCCGAAGGAGACCGGCCAAACCCGTCCTCCTTCGGGCGTCCAACGCGCCGCTCAGGCCCACGCCGCGCCCAGCGCGACGAGCACGAGCTCGGGTGCCGCGTGCGAGTGGCTCACGAGAGACGCTTCTTCAGGGCGCTGAGCGCCGCGTGGGTGCGCTGCTGCAGCGGCAGCACGCGCGCCTCGATCAGCGCGCGCACCTCCCGATCCAGCTTCGGCAGATCGCTCTGGTAGTCGCGATTGCCGTGGTCTTCGCCCTCCTCCAGGGCGGCGATGGCCGTCTTCTCTCCGAGCGCGCTCGCCCCACCCTCGACGAGCTTCGCGAAAGCGCCCCAGATACCCGAGGAATCGGCGGGCGTGCCCCCGAGCCTCCGAATCTGCTCCGAGAGGATGGCCACGCGTTGCTCGTGCGATTGCTGGCACTCGGTCAGCTGCTGGATGTGCACGGACTTGTCGAGCGCTCCAACCGCCTTCCGATAGGTCTCGACTGCGGAGATCTCACCGCGAAGGAACGAGTTGAGTTGGTCGACGTTGTGGCTTTGGGCTGTGGTCATCGTTGGTACCTCCTTCTCTTTCTGCTCTTTCGTCGTTGTCTTTTCGGGTGGTGTTTGGCTTTGGGTCCCACCTCGATGCCGTGAACGTCACGGCATGAGCGGGCCCGGTGCGTGATTCATGCCGCACCCGGTCGAGGCCCAGTCTTCGCGGCATCTCGCCACGCGCGACATCGCGCCACGATCCCGCTTTTCGCGGTACGTATTCTGCGTTAGGAGGCGGCCCGAGGAGGTCCGCTATGTCGAAAACGTCACCCGAAGAGCCGTTGCGTTTGCCGATCAAGCTCGACGCGACCACCAATGGCGAATACGAACCGCAACCGCCGAGCGAGCGGCTGCGATGGGTCATGCGAACATCGCTCGAGCGAGCGAGCGAAACCGCGCGGCGATTGGGCATGGATCGCCGCGCGTTCCTTCGTTCGAGCTGCGGCGCCGCCACCGTGCTGCTCACGTTGAACGAGCTGGGGCAAACGGGCTGCGGAGGCCATTATGCCATCCCCGACGAGGCGCAAACCGATCCTGCGGCCGCGGCCGTGCTCGAAGGCGATGAGTTCATCTTCGACGTGCAGACCCACCACGTCGCCACCAACCGGCCCTGGTGGAAGGCTTCGCGCCCCACGCTCGCCGACTTCATCCTGACCACCCCCCAAGCCCAATGCGGCCGCGCCGAAAAGATGGATTGTTTCGGTCGCGATGTGTTCCTCAAAGAAGTATTCCTCGATAGCGATACCCAGTTGGCCGTGCTCAGCGCCCTCTGGGGCACCGACGACATCAACGCCATTCACATCGATGAGGAGGCCCTGACCCGCCGCCGCGTCGCCCAAATGGAGGGCTCGCCCCGCCTGCGCATCCACGGGATCGTGCTGCCCAAGGACGAATCCCACCAGAGGACGCGCGAGCGCATGCACGCGCTGGCCGAGCGGTGGAAGATCAGCGCGTGGAAGCTCTATCCCGTGTGGACCGGCGATTCGACCGGATACCGCCTCGACGATCCCGAGACGGGGCTTTTCACCATTCGCGAGGGATTGCGCCTCGGGGTCGACATCTTCGCCGTGCACAAAGGCCTGCCGCTCCCGGGCGCCAAGAACGCCTTCACCAGCCCCATCGACGTGGGCCCCGCCGCCAAAGCCGCGCCGGACGCCACGTTTCTCATTTATCACTCCGGCTACGAGCCCTCGCTCCGTGAAGGCCCGTACAATCCCAACGCGGAGAAGGGCGTGGACGCGCTCATTCGCAGCTTGGAGGAGAACGACATCGGCAAGCACGGCAACGTCTATGCGGAGCTGGGCTCGGTGTGGCGGGAGCTCATGAAGGATCCGGAGCAGGCCGCCCATCTCTTGGGCAAGCTCCTGAAGCACCTCGGCGAAGACCGCATTCTATGGGGCACGGATGCCATCTGGTACGGATCGCCCCAGGACCAGATCCAAGCGTTCCGCGCCTTTCAAATTTCCGAAGAGTTCCAGGAGCGCTACGGCTATCCGGCGCTCACCCCGCGCATCAAGCGCAAGATCTTCGGATGGAACGGCGCGCGCGTCTACGGCGTGGACATCGATGAAGTCCGGCGCGCGCACGCGAACGACGCCGTCGCGCGCGAGCGCATGGAGTACCGCAACGATCCCCGTCCGTCCTTCCGCACCTACGGTCCTCGAACCCGACGCGAGCTGTTCGAGTTGCTGCGCGATCAACCCCCGGGCGAGATCTGACCTACTGCTCCTCCGTGCCCCGCAGGAGCTCATCGAGCGCCTTCTGGTCCGTCAAGTCGAGCCGGAGCGGGGTAATGGAGACCAGATCGTGCTCGATGGCCCAGCGATCGGTGCCCGGCTCCGGCGCCTCCAGCGGTTTGATGGCCGACCAGAAGATATCGCGGCCGTGCGGATCGCGCGCGGGCACGATGTAACCATCGTAGTGCCTCACGGATTGGCGGGTGAATTGGATGCCCTCGGGGCGGGGCGGGAAATTGACATTGAGCAACATCAGGTGGCGGCGCTTCATGACCTCCGCCAGCACCCGGCTCATATGTGGTTTGAGGACGGCGTACTCGTCCTCCGTCTCGCCCGCGCTCAGGGCCACCCCGCGCATCCCCAAGAGCGACGCCTGCTTCGCGGCCGCCAAGGTGCCCGAGTGCCACATCGAGTTTCCCACGTTGAGGCCCAGGTTCACCCCGGAGAGCACCAGGTCGACCCCGCCCCAAACATGGCTCCCGAGCGCCACGCAATCCGCCGGCGTGCCGTTGACCCGAAATGCCGAGTAGCGGCCAAGCTTGACGGGGCGGTGGGAGAGCGGTCGCGACGACGTGATGGCGTGCGCCATCGAGGATTGCTCCACGTCCGGGGCGACGATGCGCACTTCGCCGAAGTTGGAGGCCGCCTCGGCCAATGCGCAAAGGCCTGGGCTGTAAATCCCATCGTCGTTGGTCACCAAGATTCGCATTCGCCCATGCCGTGCACGGATGGAGCCAGACCGCGGGCGCGCGGGCGCAGCACCTGCATTGCAAGGGCCGCATGCGTGCTGTGCTCGTTTACAATCCACGTGCGGGGGAAAAAAACTCCGCAGGTGAGGACAACAAGAAGACCTCCCAGGCCACGTTCGTTACCGCCCTCGAAGCGGCCGGATGGACCGTCTCCTCGTGCCATACGGAGGATCAGCTCGATCGCGACGCGCTGCGGGATGCCGACGCCGTCGTGGTGGCTGGGGGCGATGGGACCGTCGGACGCGTGGCCAAGCAGATCGCGGGCGGGGAGCTGCCCGACATTCCCATGGCCATCCTCCCGGTGGGGACCGTCAACAACGTGGCTCGCTCCCTGGGGGTCGGCATCGAGCCCATGATGGCCGTGTCGCGGCTGGAGCGCGCCGTGGAGCGCCGAATCGATTTGGGCATCGTCACCACCGCCGCTTCGAAAGCGTATTTTCTCGAGGGCGTCAGCGCGGGGGTGCTCGCCCATGTGCTCGCGAACAAGGCCGGCCACGAGCACAAGAGCCCGGCCAAGGCGTCGGGTTTGATCGCGCGTGTGCTGGAGACGTACGAGCCTCGCCATTACCGCATCGAGGCCGATGGCCGCGATCTCTCGGGGGACTACGTGCTCATCGCGGTGATGAACATCCGCAGCCTCGGCCCCGGATTGCGGCTGGCCCCGCGCGCGGAGCACGACGACGGAGAGCTCGATGTGGTGCGCGTGGGGCCGCATTTCAAGCGCGCGCTCATCGACGCGCTGTACGATATCGATAGCCCCGCGGACATCGTGCTGCCATCCTTCGAGGTGAGCCGCGCCACCCATGTGCGCATCCGAAGCGAGGTGCAATGGGCTCAGCGCGACGACAAAGCGTGGGAGCTCGACGGCGACGTCACCCTCGACGTCGCGCGCGGCGCGCTACGGATGCTGGTGCCGCGTGAGCGGGACGGAGCGTGACGGAATGACGCGAACGAAGCGCGCGGCCATGGAATGCGCGTTGCGTCGATAAGCGCGGCAGTCGGCCTGGCGGTCGACACCTGCACATGAGGTTTACAATGGCCAACATCAGTCACGCACATGGCGGCCTTCGGCGCGACGATCTCGTCGCCGATGCGCACAGCCCTGCCTATCAAGCCTATCAAATTCTACATTGGGGGTTCGTGATCCTCCCGCTGATCGCAGGCCTCGACAAGTTCGCGAACGTGCTGGTCTCGTGGGAGAAATACATCGCGCCCGCCGTGGCGACGCACCTGCCCTTCCGCACGAGCATGTTCATGATGTTCGTCGGCGTGGTGGAGATCGCCGCGGCCCTGATCGTCGCGGCCAAACCCAGGGTCGGCGCGTACATCGTCGTGGCATGGCTGCTCGCCATCATCGGCAATCTCGTGCTCGTCGGAGGCTACTGGGATATCGCGCTGCGCGACCTCGGCTTGTGCCTCGGGGCCCTCTCGCTCGCCCGATTGAGCATCGACTACGACACCCCCGCCTTGACGGCGACGCCGACCCGCCAGGGGCCCGTTCGCCCCTGACGGGCGAACGGATTACGACGACGTGAGCTGTGGTGGTGGTGGTGCGGTAGGGACGTGGGGCGGCTCCAAGAGCCGCCTCGTCGTCCAGCGGGCCGCCGACAGCGCGGCGAGGGTCGCGAGGATCCCGCGACCCACGTGCGAGCGGACCGCGAGCCCGACGAGGACCACCCCGCCGATGCCCGCTGCGATCGCCCACGGACTGCGTTCGTGCAGCAGCTTCGAAAACATGCCCACTCCTTCCACGGCAGAGCGCGCGCGCGAACCCGAAGACCTCGAGGCGCTCCGTCCTGGAAGCGTGGCCCGAAGCACTTCGGCTTGGCGCGCGCTTCTCATGGCTCTCAGACCAGCGAGCGGCGGCGGCGGGCGATCGCGTGGTACCCGACCACCAAGAGGACCGCACCGATGAGCGACATCACGAAGCCCGCCGACTCACCTTCGCGGTAGAGTCCCACCAGCCGGCCGAGTAAGCCGCCCACGAAGGAGCCCGCGATACCCAGCAAAATGGAGATGATCCACCCACCGGGTTCTCGACCCGGCACGATGAGCCGTGCAAGCACGCCTACGACGAGTCCAAAGAGCAGAAATAAAATGAAATGCATCGTGACCTCCTACGTGGACTGCGGTGCGTTACGCCGCTACGATTCGACGCTCGTGTCCGCCGTCAGCGCGGCCCCGGCCGGACGTCCTTGTTGTCCCCGCTGCCGGGCTTGACCTTGGCGATCCATTCGTCGACTTGGCGCTCGGCCTCGTCCTTCAAGACGCCATAGCGCTCTTGAATCTTGCCCACGAGCGCGTCTTTCTTGCCGGACAAGGCTTGCACGTCGTCGTCCGTCAGCTTGGCCCACTTCGACTTGACGTGCGCTTTGATTTGCTTCCATTCACCTTCGATTTGATCCCAGTTCATGAGACTTCCTCCCGGTTCCAATGGTTGTCGTGAACGCGAACGCCCCCGGTCGAACGCGAATGGTTGCGTCGCAATCTACATGCCACCTGGCGTCATCCGAACAAGCGCCCTCTGACGCGAAGTTTCATGAATTCATGAAGGAGAAACTCGGAGGATCGCTCCCGGCGATCCCTTGAGCAAAACTGCCACACGAGTCCTTTTGGTTAGAACATCTCACCGGCGGTGAAGTACCCGCCAATGGGCTGCGCATCGGGCGACCACGCGATGTCCCCGCGCACCACGAACGCCTGTCCCTGGTGCAGCCGCAAACCGACCCCCGTGCCATACTTGAGCCCGAGGCCCGTTCCATCGAGGGCGGGGTGCGAGGAGCCGAGCTCGGTCCAGGCGCGGCCCGCATCGAAGAAGGCCGTGGCGCCCAGCGCGAATTTTTTGTCGAACAAGCGAAAGTCGAAGAGGGTCGAACGAACTTCGAAGTTGCCGAACGCCTTGACCTTGCCGTAATAGCGTTGCCCCGGCACACCGCGCACGCCGTTCGAGCCGCCGAGGGCGAAGGTGTCTTCGTAGCGCGCCAGCTCGTAAAAGGGAGGATCGCCGAACTGCACGTCGGCCACCAGGCGCGCGGCGAGCACCACGCGCGAGCCGATGGGCACATAGGCGCGCAAGATGGCGTCGACTTGCCCATAGCGGTACGGCAGGCCATCGGGCCCGCTGGGGCTCAATCGAATCTTGAGCTGGTCGTAGGTGCCGCGCCGGGTCCAAATTTCGTTGTCGCGGTTGTCGAACAGGATGCCATATTCGAAGAAGTTTACGCCGTGCGGGCGCGTATCGCCGAGCATCGAGCGCACCTCCGTGTTGGCCGTGTTGGCGAAATCGGCGCCGAGCTTGGAGTCGGCCGGCACGTCCAGGCGATTGTACGTATAGGTGTCTCCGACCAGCAAAAACAGGTGCTCCGTGAGCCGGAGCCGCGCGCGCACGGCCAGCGAGGCGTGAAGGCGCCCATATTGGTAGTAGGACGATCCCTCGTCCTGCGGCCCGTCGGGGGAGGGCGCCGGCGAATCATTTCCAATTCCGTAATAGCGCTGCGTCGTCTCCTTGGTGAACGACGGCCGCACCTCCAGGCGAAGCGCCTTCCCTGCAAGGTACGGCAACGTGAGGAGCAGGTAATAATCTTGGTAAGGCAGCCGCAACCCGGCGTCCGACGTCGGCGGCTTGAAGGTGGCGAGCAGGCCGGCCTCCAGCCGCCACAGGTACGGTTTGCGCCCGGGCTCGAGGCGGGTGATCGCGCCGAGGGCGCCCGCGCCCACCCCGATGTCGCTGTCACCGCCCACGATGGGGACCCCATCCACCTCGGTCTTCGGCCGCGGGACGCGGGAAGGGTCGTCTTCGACGGCCTGCGCCGGGGGCGCCGCGAGCATCGTCATCGCGCACGCCATGGCGGAGATCCCGGCCGTGAAACCGAGGCCCCCGAAGCTTCCCGATCGCGCCCTGAGCATGGTGGAGCGTCGCTCCGCAAACATCTGGCCAACGTGTGCTCGCTCCGCCGCCCGCGTGACCGCGATCGCTCGGCGTTCCGGGAGCTTCGAGCGGCGCTCGAGCGAGCCAGCGCATGTGGCGAAGTGGCGTCCCTGCGCATTTTGCCTCACGTTCCGCGGTCCTCGCGCCACCTCGGGGACGATGGCGCGGTCGCGCATGGCGCAGGCGTAGCGGCGTTGGGCTCGAAAATGCATGAGAACCCGGGTGTGGCAGACGAGACCGCACACGAAACCAAGGATGGATCGGGCAAGGCGCCGCGCGCGCGAATCGAGCGCGTGGTGCGTCTCCTGGTCGCCCTCGTCGTTTTGCCGTTCGTCTTTTATGCGGTCGTCATGAATGTCTTTCTGGCGACACCGCTCTTCGAGATGGCCATCGATCGCGAGCCGGAGACCATCGACATTCGCTACCGACACGGGTGGTCGCTCATCCCCGGCCGCATCCACGCGACCGATCTCTCCATCCGGGGACGCGACAGCAATGTCGAGTGGATTCTATGGCTCGACGAGGTCACCTTCGACGTATCGCTGCTGGCGTTCGCAAAGCAGCATTTCGATGTATCGCGCGCGCGCGGCCGCGGCATATCGTTTCGCCTCCGACAGCGCCTGGATGCGCCGCCCGCATCGCCCGAGGAGGTGGCGGGCCTCCCGAGCATCCCGGGGCTCGGCGCCTATGCGGTGCGGCCGCCGAAGGTCGAGACCCCCGATACGTGGAACGACGCCGAGTACCATCTCTGGCAGCCCCACTTGGAGGATGTCGTCGCCGAGGAGGTGCGCGAAGTGTGGATCGATCGGTATCGCTTCGAGGGCCTGGCCCGCATCGCCGGCCGCTTTCACTTGATCCCGGTCCGCTCGGTCGATATCGGGCCCGTGCAGGTGGACGTGCAGCAGGGTCGCGCGATGACCGGCCCGTTTGCCGTGGCCGACGCGCTGGGCGGTGGCAAGTTGGAGGTCACGGTGGCCCGGTTCGATCCGCGCACCGCGCAAGGCGAGGACATCCTGCGCGGCGCGACCATCCACGCCGACGTGGCGGGCATGCTCCCGGACGTCGGGCGGATGGCGCCCGAGCTCGCAAAAGACGTATCGATAAAAGGCATCGCCGAGGTGCGGAGGCTGGCCGTACACCTTCAGGGCGGCTCCGTGGAGACGGGCAGCCAACTCGACGCCGTGCTGCCGCGCGCGACCCTATCCGCGGCAGGTCATACGCTCTCGAGCGAGCTCGTCGTGACCGGCCATGTATCGCGCGCCGAGGTGGCGGAGCAGCGCAATCGATTCGACCTCCGGCTCGAAGCGCCATCGTTCGAAGTGGCGCCCGAAAGGCAAGCGCCGCCTGCGCGCCGCGGTTTTCTGCGGGGCCGCGCCGTGGCCACCGCCGACTCGCGAGCTCTCGAGCTCGCACACCCGCTCACGGATCTTCATGGCACCCTCGACCTCGCCCATCTGGAGCTGCCCGATGCGCGAGCGCTGTCGCGTTATTTACCCGCCGCGTGGCACGCGGCCATTCGAAGCGGGCACGCGCGCGGCCAGGCGCGGGCGGAGGGCTGGCTGGCCGAGAAACGCGCGTCGCTCTCCGCGCGGGTTCACGGCGAGCGGCTGGGCGTCAATGTGGAGCCATTCGGCGTCGCCGGCGATATCGATGCATCCGCCGAGGCCGACGTGAACCTCGCGCGGCAATCGCTGCGCGTGCATGGCGTACGGGTGGCCCTCACCCGGGCCAAAGCGCGGTTTACGCGGCCCGACGCCCTGGAAGGCGCGCCCGATCTCACTCTGGAGCGGCTCGAGCTCTCGGCGCGCGCGCCGCATGTCAGCCTGGTGAGCCTTCGCCATCCGACCTCGAGCCTCTTCGAAGGCGGCCACGCGCGCGGCAAGCTCGGGAATTGGGAGTCGGAGCTTCGGATCCGGGACGCACGGATACCCGATTTGCGTTCGCTGCAGACGATTTTGCCCGGCGATGGCATCGTGGCCATCGAGTCGGGGGCCGCGCACCTCTCGGCCGATCTCGCCATGGCCGGGGATCGAAATGTCGCGCACGGGACCGCCGATCTCGCCTTGTCGCGGTCGCGCCTTCGCCTCAACGAGACGCACTTCGCGGGCGACTTCCGAGTGATCGCGCGCGCGCACACCACGGGGGCGGCCGGCAGCGTCTTCGGCGGGCCGATCCTCGATTTGAGCGGCTCGCGCGTGCAGATGCGGCACGTCGAGGTCACCCACGCGACCACCGAGGCGTCGCACTGGTACGGCGACGCCATGCTCCCCGGGGCCATCTTTCGAATCGCGCCCGAGCCCCGGCTCGACGCCCGCATCCTGCTGGATGCGCGCGACGCCAATCCGCTGCTCGCCATTCTCTTGCGCGACGGCCCGCCGAAGATCCTGGGCGAGCTGGCCAAGATGCCGCGGCTCGTGGCGGCGGGCCGGCTGATCCTCGCCCCGCAGCACTTCGCGCTGCGCCGCCTCGATGCGCGCGGCGGCGATCTCGCCGTGCGCGGTCTTTATGCGGTAAAGGGCGAGCACCGCCGGGGCGCGTTCATCGTCGAGAAGGGCGTGCTCTCCGCGGGGATCCGCCTGGATGACGAGGGCGCCGGCGTCCGCCTCTTCGGCCTCGACGATTGGCTCCGCGATGAAGCGCACGCCATGGCGCCGCTGCTCACGGACGATCCGCCCGAGGCGCCGCCGGCGCCACGTTGACCCTCACGCCGCTTTGCGCGCAGCCCGCGCCGGCGCTTTGGCCCGCTTGGGTCGCGCGGGCCCCCGCTTCTTGGCCGCATCGAGGCTCTTTTGAAGCATCGCCGCCAGGTCGACCAGCTTCCCTTTACCGGCTGCTTTCTGCGGCTTGGCGGCCGGCAGCTCCTTGCCCTCGGCGCGATCGCGGATGAGCGCCAGCACCTGCTCCCGGTACCGGTCATGGAACGTCTGCGGATCGAACGTGGCGGTCATCGTATCGATGAGCATCATGGCCGCCTTCATCTCGGCCGCCGGGAGCTTCCCCTTCGCCTCGGGAAAGTCGTACTCCGAGCGAGGAATCACCTCGGACGCCCAGTGCAAGAGCTCCAACATCAGCACACCGTCGCTCGGCTTGAGCGCGGCCAAATGCTCGCGCGTGCGGATGACCACCCGCGCGATCCCCACCCGCTCCGATTGCTGCAGCGCTTCGCAAAGGAGCGTGTACGCGTGGCGCCCGCGCGGCTCGGGCGCGAGGTAATACGGTGTATCGAAGAAGATGGGATCGATTTCGTTCAATCCGACGAACTCCACGATGTCGACCGACTGGGTCGCCTCCGCGGTGGCCTTTTTCAGCTCCGCCTCGGTGATGGGAATGAAGTTGTCGCGCTCGATTTCATAGGCGCGCACCAGCTCCTTCCACTCCACGTGCTCCTCGCAGACATTGCACACGCGCTCGTTGTGAATTCTCCCCATGTCCTTCTCGTGCAGGAGATGGAACCGAAGATCGTTCGCGCGTATGGCGCCGAAGAGCCGGACGGGAATGCTCACCAAACCAAAATTGATCGCCCCATTCCAAATTGCGCGCGCCATGGCCGTTTCCTGTCTCGATGGCTATTCGATGACTTCGATAGGGGTTATTTGTGCGGAGGGGGAGCGTGCACCACCTTGGGGTTCTCCACCGGCGGTTTGCGGATCTCCTGGTCCAAGTCGGGCTGAACATCGCGCTGGAAGGGCCGCAGCTGCACCACCTCGCCGCGCCGGGCGGACTTGGCGATGGCCTTCAGGATGCGGACATCGGCCAGCCCTTCTTGCCCCGATGCCTCCGGCTCGGTGTCGTCCAAGACGCATTTCGAGAAGGTGACGAGCTCCGGCGCGAACTGATCGCGCTCGGTGAAGAGCGTCTCCGTGGTGCGATCCCCGATCGTCAAATAGTGCTTTAGGTCGCCGCGATAGGTGTACGCGGGCTCCACGCGCAACACGCCCTCGCTGCCGACGATGCGGTACGAGTCCACGTCCGCAGAGCTCTGGCTGGCGGTGAAGGTGGCAAACTTATCGGCGGGGAAGCGCAACAACGCCGAGGTCGTGGCGTCGACCCCGCCGAGCTCCGGCTCCTGATGATCCGTTTGAAAGGCCACCACGTCGATCGGCTCCTCGCCGAACAGGTGGCGGGCGGCATTGATGCAATAAATGCCCATATCGAAGAGCGCGCCGCCGCCCAGATCGGGCCGCGTGCGGATGTCGCCCGGGCGGACGTCGTGCCCGAACACGGAGTCGAACGAGCGGAGCTTGCCCAGCTTGCCCGAGCGGGCGATTTCCATCGCGCGAAGGTTCGCCTCCTCGAAGTGCAGACGATAGGCGATCATGAGCTTCACGTTGGCCGCTTGGCAGGCGCGGATCATCGTTTCGCACTCCGACACCGACATGGCCATCGGCTTCTCGCATAGAACATGGACCCCGGCCTTCGCCGCCCGCTCCGTGAACTCGCAGTGCATCGTGTTGGGCAATGCGATGTACACGGCGTCGGCCCGCGCGCGCCGGAGCACGCTCTCGAACTCCTCGTAGGAGCCCCGGTGCTCGATGCGATAGTGCTCCCCCAGCTCCTCGAGCTTGTGCGGATCGGAGGATATCAGCGCGACCAGCTCGCTGTTCTCCTTCGCGTGCTCGAAGGCGGGTAAAACGGCCATCTGCGCGATGTTCCCAACCCCGACGACGGCATAACGGACCTTCTTCGTGGCCATGGCAGCTCTCTCTCTTCTCTCTCCCGGCGGGTTCCGTAATTGACGTAATAGTCGCAATAGAGGTGGTAGGCAGAGTCGGTGATTCAGGTGGCGCGCCCTCGCGGCGAGAAAGGCACCCGCGCGGTACCGCACGGGTGCACTCCCCCTTTTTGCATCCAACGCGTTCGTGGTGTCTCGCGCGTTCGATGTACGTTTCGCGTTCTGCGCGCGCGCCGCCTTCGCGGCCCGGCGAGGACGCCGTCACATGTCACATCACCACCGGCGCCTTGTTGAGGGCACTCTTCAAGCCGGCCAGATCGTTGTCCAGCTGGTTCTTGGTCGCGTCCCAGTTGTTGACGCTGGCCATGTCGAGCTGCCGGATGTTGTTGCGAAGCGCGTCGCGCTTGGCGCGAATGTCGGGCAGCGCAGCCTCGAGCTCGGCCTTGGTCTTACCGGAGGCCGTGTTCTGCTTGGACTCCAGCTTTTGGATTTTCTTGTCGGCGTCGTCGAGCTTGGACATCAAATCGGATCGGTAATCCTCACGTGTCTTGACGAAGCTGGCGTTGGCCTCGGCCACCTTCTGATCGACCTCTGCTTGCGCCGATGTGATCTTGGTGGTCGACTCTCTCTGGGCCTCAACCGTCTTCTTTTGGGCCTCGCGCTCGGCCGATGCGACCTTGTCTTGCTCGTCGCGCGCAGAGCGTTCGCAAGCGGGAAGGGCAAGCGCCGAAGCGATGAGGACCATGCTGATACGTGAAATGTTGAGCATGACGTGTCTCCTCCGTGAGAACTCCCCCCGCTGCCATGCCCAGCATCGTGCGTGCCATGGGGCGCATACCGCAGATAAACACGCGCGCGCGATCATGTGCATCGTGCAAGCGTGCGGAGGCAATACCGCCACATGTGATCGATGCGGCCTCCGGATGTCCAATGGAGTTTTCATGGAAACGAAGTTTGGCTCATCGCATCTCGTCTTCCGCCGGCGCGTCATCGCATCTCAACGCTTCTCATCGCGTCTTCGCTCCATCATCGATTCGTGTGCGCGGGCGCGAGGATCACACCCGAGGCAAAACTGTCCGGCTTCGCGTGACAAAGAAGGCTCGACCTCCTTTCGGCGAAAAATTGAGTGATATCCGTTTGTTACAGGACAGCCTTGAGGCGCTGCGCTCGATTTTGGTCCGAACGATGCACGGGGTGACGTCGTCTGGTTTCGGGGGGGCGCAGTTTCGGGAAGGAGACTCGCCTATGAAACATGCAGCGCAAAACCTTCGCCCTTTGGGGGTCGAGAGGTTTCAGTCGTCGGGGGATAACCGACCATGGAGAAGGGCGTGACCCATGAACTCCCTGCGCAATCTCCCCGTCTACCTTCACTACGAAGAAGACGGAACGGTCTCCGCACGGTGTCCCCTCATGCCGGCATTGCAGTGCCGATCCGCGACGCGCGCCTTGGCGCTGGGCACCATGCAGCAGCTTCTCCGTCGTAGTCCGGAGGTCGACGCGAGCCCCCTCGCGCAAAAATACGAGGTGGTGTTTCTCGCGGTTGCTCCTTCATCGGATTCGGGCGCCTCGCGCCGCCGTGGAAGGCGGCGGGCGGCGACCCTATAGACCTTTTCGACAGACCGACCCCTTCGTTCCCGCGTATACGTTCCGGAGGATACTTGTATGGTGCATGAAAAATCGCTTCTCGTCGTGGACGACGAGAGAAGTTTCGTCGATCTCGTCTCGCGCGTGCTCCGGCGCGAAGGCTACGGCGTCCTCCATGGGAAAGACGGGATCGACGCGTTTTCATCGCTGTTTCTGCATTCGCCCTCGCTGATGCTCATCGACTTGTGCTTGCCGTGCATCACGGGGTTGGAGGTCATCGAACAGGTCCGCGGTGATCAGAAGACCGCCGACGTTCCCATCGTGGCCATGAGCGGCGATCCCTCGCTCCTCGAACGGGCCATCGCCATGGGCGCCGACGCGATCCTCGCGAAGCCATTCAGCCACGAGGCGCTCAAATCGGTCGTGGCCCGCCACCTGGGCGAGGCGCGTACACAAGACCCGCCCATTGGGTGTGAGAGCCCATCATGATCGACGTCGTGCAACTTGTGAGCTCCCGGTCGGCGCGCGCGAGCCTCCTCTCCGGTGCCCTTGCGTCGGCCGCCTCGGTCGTGCTGGCGTGCGGGGGAGGCGACACCCCCGCGCCGCGGGCTCCCCGGTCGGAGATGCCCAGCGTCACCAACACTACCGGCGGCGAAGCGCCCCGTGGCTCGGTCGATGCTGCCAGCGGCCCCGGTACCGAAGCTTATCCGATGTATCGGCCAGGCACGTCGAGCATCCCCAATGCCGCGAAGAGCTCGAGCAGCGCCGGCGCCCATACCTCGGGGGGTGGATCCGAAACTGTTCGGGCCGGTGGTCTCAGCGATGACCAAATCGTGCAGGTCGCGCATGTGCTCCACACGGCCGAGGTCGACCAAGCGCGTTTGGCGCGAGAGCAAGGCAAGGACGAGCGGGTGAGGCGTTTTGCCACGACCATGATGAACGACCATATGGATGCCGATGGTCGAGGCTACGAGCTGGCCAAGAGAAGGCGGCTTGCGCCCGTGGAGAGCGCGACCAGCCAGGCGCTGAAGGACGACTCGGATAGGACCCTCGAGCAGCTGCAGCGCGCCGGCGCCAGCTTCGATCGGGTGTACATGGCCGAGGAGGTGCGCGCGCATCGTGCTGCGCTGGAGACGTTGGACAACCAGCTTCTGCCGGCCGCCAAGAACGAGGAGGTGAAATCGATGCTCCAATCGGTGCGCGCCAAGGTCGAAGTGCATATGAAGGTGGCGCAAGAGCTTCACGACACGCTCGGCAATGGAGCACGGCGGCGTGGTCCCGGTCGTTGATTCATGGCGCGTGCGGCCAAGGTCGCACGCGCAGCATGCTTCGTCTTCGCAGCCCGCGTTACGCGGCTTTTTTCCCGTGGTTGCCGCGTTTCGCGGGCGCCTTTTTCTTCGCGGGCGCCTTCTTGGTGGCCGACTTCTTGGCGGCTGGTCTCTTGGACGCCGACCTCTTGGCGGCCGTCTTTTTGGCAGCAGGTTTCTTTGCGGCTTTCTTTTTTGGCACTTTCGCGCCCTCGCGGCGCGCCTCCGAAAGGCCAATGGCGACGGCCTGTTTCTTATTCGTTACCTTTTTTCCGGACCTGCCCGAGCGCAAGGTGCCCTCTTTTCGTTCATGCATGGCTTTGCCGACTTTGTCGCTGGCGGCTTTCCCATATTTCCGAGAGCTCGATTTCTTCTTCGCGGCCATGAGGATCCCTTTCGATGTGCCCCGCCTATTCGATGCTTGCTCCAGTCGGGAGCAATCACCGGACCACATGACCGCGAAGAAGAGCCGTACAAGGGCGGGTGCTGCCGAGAAATCATGAACGGCCCAGGCAGCGGCCGTAGAAAGGTGGTGCAACGGTGTTCGAACGAATCGTTCTAGCGACGGATTTCGGAGAGTCTTCGCGCAAAGCGAGCGACGTGGCGTTGCGTTTGGCCAAGACCTCTCGGGCAACCATTTTTCTCGTCCACGCCTACGAAATTCCCATCACGTCCTTGGGCTACGCGCCGGGGGCCGGGATCCCCGCACCGGGGGTCGACGTGGAGGCGGTGCTAGGGCCCATCGAAACGGCCGCGCGCGACGAGCTCCGCGCCGAAGCGACCCGGCTGGGTGGCGCGAGCGTGGAGCCGATTTTGCGATCGGGCGCGCCGTGGGAAGAGGTGCTCACGGTGGCCAAGGAGAAGAACGCCGATTTGATCGTGGTGGGCTCCCATGGCCGGCGGGGGCTATCCCGAACCTTGCTCGGCAGCGTGGCCGAGAAGATCGCGCGCCTGGCGGAGATCCCCGTTTTGCTCGTGCGGGAAACACACGAAGCGGGCGAAAAGCACGAGACGGGCACGCGGCGCGAAACGAAATAAGTCCTCGGCGCCCGGGCGGCGATCACGGCATGATCTGGGGTGCTTGCTTATCGGCGTTGTCACCCCAGCATGTGCCGGTGCCATCGGCGCGAAGGGCGCACGTATGGCGATCCCCCGCGGCGATCTGTCGGAAGGTGCCGGAGGGCGGGGACGCTTGGCCCGCTCCATTGTCGCCCCAGCAGGTGATGCGACCGTCCATGGCCAAGGCGCAGCCGTGGGCACTGCCGGCGACCACTTGTTGGAAGGTGCCGGCGGGGGCGGCCAACCGATCATTTCCGGGATCGCCCCAGCACCTCAAGGTGCCGTCGGTTCGCACGCCGCAGGTGTGATCGGTGCCCGCGCTGATTTGGAGAAATGAATCGGACGGTGGCGTTGCGCGACCGGAGTCGTTGTTGCCCCAGCACTCGACGGCGCCGGTAGGACGAAGGCCGCAGGTGTGCCGGGCGCCGGCCGTGAGCTGCGCGAAGATGCCGCCCTTGGGTTCGGCCTGTTGGTAATAATTCGAGCCCCAGCAGACCGCCGTCCCCGTCCGCGGGCCTTCCGCCAGGATGCTGCACGAGTGGTAAAGACCGCTGGCGGCGAGTTGGGCCGTCGTCCCCGGCGGTGGGGTCGATTGCCCTTGTCCATCGGAGCCCCAGCACGACGCGAGGCCGTCCGTTCGCGCGCCGCAGATGTGCAATCCAGAGGACGATATTTGCTTGAAGGTCGTATTGGGGATTCGCTGTTGCCCCGCCGCCGAATCGCCCCAGCAAAGGACATAGCCATCGGGCTTGATGCGGCACGTTTGCTTGGTGCCCGCCGTGAGAATCTCATTGGCCACGCACGCGCTGCCGACACGATGGGTGCCCTCCGCGCAGGTGCCCCCGTCGTGGCCGGGATCGCCGCCATCGCGGGGAGGGTCGACATTCCCATCGCCCGATCCACCTTTGCCGTCGGGCGTGGAGCCATCTCCCGGGTTGCTCGAGGTGCTGGTGTCGGCCTGCAAGTTGCCGCCATCGCCTGGATCCAGCGGGCGATCGGCGTCGACGCCGAGGAGCAAGCCGCACCCGGGGACCCATGCGGCGGTGGCGGCGAGGGTGCTCACCCAAAAGATCGAAACGCGCTTGCGCATGCTCAGAACTCCGCCGTCATGCGCAAGCCAAGCCCGTGTCCCGTCTGCGTGGTCACCGTGACCCGCTTGTCGAACGGGCGGGCCACGAGAAAATACGTGCCCACCCCAATTCCGGCGAGCGCCGCGCCAAAGCCAAGGGTGCTCAGCACGGTAGCGTCTTTGTACGAAGACTGGGCGTCGTAGCCCTCGCGATCGCACATGGCGTTGCAGTGCGAGTCGATGGTGCTCTTCTCCGACAGGGCCCGAAGCCCGAAAATCGTTCCAACCGCGATCCCCGCGCCGCCCACGCCCAATGCGATCCACCCCAAGGTTCGACTGGGGCCTGCTTGCGCCTCGGCCGTGCGCACGGGCGTGCCGCTCGCACGGTTCTCGGCGCGCAAATCGATTGATGCGGATGCGGACGCGGACGGTGGCACCGGCTTGGGTTCTCGGGTCGCCGCCTCAGAAGAAGAGGAAGAAAAAGAAGAGGAAGAAGACACGGCCGGCGCCGCGGCACGCGCGGGCGTATCGGAGGGCTGCAACAAGAGCTCCTTCGTCTCGCCCGGCGACAAGGTGATGGTATACGTCGCGTCGCTCATTCCTGCGGTTCGCGCGATCACCACGTGCTCCCCCGGATCGACGCGCAGCGGTTGCCCCAGCGCCGCGGGATCGAGCTCGACCCCATCCCGGAGCACCGTGGTTTTATCGGCTTGGCCGCGCCCGGAGGACGTGGAAGAAGATGACATCGCGATACGGATGGCGAGTCGCGGCATGCGGCTTTCGGCGGCGGTGGCACGCTGTTTGGCGTAGGTGATCCTGGAATCGCCCGCACGAAAGTGGAGCGCCGCCAGTCGAAAGTGTTGCGAGGCGAGGCCCAGGCGGCCCAAATGTTCTTCGCAGTCGGCGAGGTTGAGAAGGGTACCGGGGGCCGGCTCGAGCTGCTGGCTTTGCTCGAACTTCTCGCACGCGGTTTTGTAGTCGCCGGCCTGCACCGCCTGCTTGGCCGCGCGAAAAAGAGCTTCGGCCGTGCGGTCATCGGCACGAGCCGCCGTGGTCCCCGTGATCGCCGCGAGCCCTATTGACGAAATGAGCGCGATTCGTGCGGCGGACATTCGAAAGATACGCATCATACTCGCCTGCCGTCATACCTCGTAGAACGTTGATGCCAAACATCATGAGGAAACTTGGCGCTCATGGCTCCGTATACGCCAGGAGAGACGATTCTCCCCCCTGAACGACACGCGATGAGCGCGCCGTCACGAGAAAAAGAACGCGCGTACAGCAGTAGACGCTGATTCGCCTTTGAGCCATTCTCCGCCCCGATGCCGCCGGATTCCCCGCCTCCGACCCCGATTGCCGCGCCAAGCTTCGCGGCGGGGGACGTTGTCGCCGACCGCTACCGGCTCGAGCGGATCGTGGGGGAAGGGGGGATGGGCATCGTGTGGGCCGCCACCCACCTGACGACCGGGCGAGCCGTGGCCATCAAGGTCCTCAAACGCAATGGCCCCGACGATGCTGCACGCCTTTTGCGCGAGGCCCGGGTGGCGGCGTCGCTCCAACATCGAAACATCATTCAAGTATTCGATCTCTGGCAGCTGCCGAACACCGGTGTCCTGCTCATGGTCATGGACCTCCTTCGCGGCGAATCGCTCGCCGAGCGCTTGGAGCGCGAGACGTCGCTCGGCCTCGGGGCGACGGCGGAGATCCTTTATTCGGTGGCCGCCGCCTTGAAGAGCGCCCACACGCAAGGGTTCGTGCACCGCGATCTCAAGCCGGACAACATCTTTCTCGCGCAAGAGAACGATGGGCTCACGGTGGTCAAGGTCCTCGATTTTGGCCTGGCCCGCGCGACCGATACGGCTGCCCATGTCAACATCACGAACACGGGCGCGGTCGTCGGAACACCGCACTACATGGCGCCCGAGCAGGTCTTCGGGGAGAAGCACCTCGATCGCAGCGTGGATATCTGGGCGCTGGGCGTGGTGATGGTGGAGTGCCTTTCGGGGAAGGTGCTCTTCGACGGGGACAACTTCGGACAAGTCTTTCGGAAGATCGCCGTCGACGAGCGCCCGCCGCTGGATATTTTGCTTCGCGACGTTCCGCCCGCGATCGTCTCGTTGGCCTCGCGCATGCTCTCGAACGATCGCGCAAAGCGCCCCACGGACGACGAGGTGCTGGTCGAGCTGCGCCGGCATTCGTCGCACGCCGCCGTCGGGTCGGGGCAAACTTCGCGCAGGTCCGAGGCGCCCCTGGATCCCCCGCTCCTGCCGATGGAAACGGTGGCCGCGCGCTCGTTCTCGCCCGAGCCCTCGTTTTCGCCCGCACCGCTTCCAACGGTGCAGCATGCCAACTTGGCCGCGTCCATGGATGGGGGGAAGAGCACGCGCGGCGGAAAGTGGGTCGCGCTGGTGGCGGGGCTGGTGACCGTCTCCGTTCTCCTGGGCTCGACGTGGTGGCTTCGTTCCTGGCTCACGCACGGGCGCGCGGCGTCGGCCGATCCCGCGGCGTCCGTCGCGGCGGGCGCCGTCTCGACCTTCGACGCCACGGCGTCGGCGCCGCGCGAGCCGTTGGCGCGGGGCGAGCTCTCGTCCCCGAGCGCCGCGCCGCCCGCGATCGCACCGACGCCGAGCGCCGATGCGGCGCGCGAGACGGCGACCCTCGAGGCCGACGCCGGGGCGCCGCTGCGCCCTTTGCGGTCGCCAAGTGGCTCCGCGCCGGGCGCAGCAAGCGGTTCGGGCAGTCCGAGCAATCCGGGCAATTCGAGCCATTCGAGTCACGCGGGCTCGAAAGCCAAGGACCCGCTCGATAACCGCTTTTGATGGCGCGCTACGGGTCGGCTAGAGGCTGCAAAGATAGGTCTGTTGCGCCTGGCACTGCGTGCATGCGCCGTTTTGGCATGTCTCGCAGTTCCAGGTATTGGCGCGCGAAATATCGTACGAGACCTTGCCGGTGCAGCGGAAATGAGCGCCCGTCTCCCGATGAACGCCGGTGATCTCGGCCATGTTTCCCAAGTGGGAGATCATGGTGATATCGGCGTTGTAAGGGCCATTGGGGTTCAAGGGTTGTTGCATCTTCGCGGCCATGGTGCACGTCGACGTATCGTTCGCGTCCACGCAAACCCACGGCATGCCGCCCCCGGTCGGCGTCGCGCACGTGAACGGATCGATGTTCAAGCTCACGGTGCTACCGATGTAGCTGCAGGGCTGATCCCACGGCACACAGCAGGTGTTCTGGAAGTTCCCCTCGGCGCACCCCTTGGTCGCCTCGGGCGTCCAGAAGGCGCCGTGCCACCGCGTTCCATCGGGGCAGAATGCGGTCTCGTTCGAGGTCCACTCTTCGCACGTGCCCTGCGCGCCTTTGCACTCCGCCGAGTCCTCGCAGAAGCCGGCGTGCGCGACGGGGCTCTTCAAGCAATGCTCGGCGTAGCACTTGTTGAGCGCATTGAGGTTGTTCACCGTGCACTGGGGATCGAGATCGCGCGGACAGTCTTCGCAGCTCGTATCGCGCTTCCACTGGCACGTTCCGTTCTCGCACACCGCGCTCCCTGGCGTGTGCCCGCAAACGCCGGTGGTCGTGCACCCTTTGTCCTTGAAGGCCTTCAAGAGCGCGTCGAGCTTCTTTCGATCCTTCTTTTTGGCGGCCACGATCTCACAGAGGTTCACGTAGTCCAGATCGGGGATGTACTCGCAGCTGGGGAGCCCATCGCCGCAGCTTCGATGTTTGGCCACCCACTTCTTCATGGCGGATTCGATCCCGGCACATGTTTTTGGCACATGGCAGGCCGCCCCCAGCTCTCCATCATCCGATTCGACATCGAGGAGCATTTCGTTCATCGCCTCCTCCGTGGTGCTCTCCGTACCATCCGCACCATCCGCGGCACATGCCACGGCACCAAACACCGACATGACCGCGGTGAGAACGACAGCCTTTCCAACATCCAAACCATTGCGAATTCGGACACGACGCGTCGACATGACGACCTCCAATTGGGGATGAGTGAACCGCGCGGAGCCCGGGCCCAATGCACTCAGCGCGCCCCATGCGCCGCGCCCATTTGGCGCAATCTTCGTTGGCCCGCGGCCGACCTACGGACACGCCATGGCACACCCTCGGATCGCACGATCCGTGGGAGCTCGCCCTGCACGCGCCGCCCGCCCGCGACACCCTCGCGACGGTCGTGCAAAAATCCGGGTACGGAGCGCGCTCGTCCCCGCGAACGCCAAGCAGGTTCAGCACGGAAGTGTTCGGAAATACGAGCCGATTATGAAGAAATGTTGCGCAATACTGCACCGGGGGCCGGCATGGTAGACCTTGGGCACTCATGCTGGCGTTGTTTCCCTGGCTCTCGGCGGCGGCCGCCATCACCGTCGTCATCCTCGCGGCCATCTTGCGCGGTCGCCTCTACGCGACCTTTGCGGGCGTGCTCCTCACCGTTCAAACGCTCATCGCGTGCGCCCTCGCGCCCTCGATCGCGCGTTCGTTCGAGCCCGCGCTGCCCATCTACGTCTATCTGCAGGCGGCCGTGTATCTTCATTTCGCGTTCCTGGTGCGGCCGCGCATGCGCGCCGTTTGGTTTCGCGCGCTGGTGAGCCTCCCGGCGTCGTTCTTCGCCGCCGGAACCCTGCTGGCGATGCCTTGGGCCATCGTCGCGGCCTTCGGCGGCACCCCGTATGGGTTCTTCGTTCCTTACGCCATCGCGGCCTTTGGCTTGGTGCAGAGCCTCGCGCAGCGCTTCGAAGAGATCGACGTCAGCCTGGATGAAGCCTCCGCGCCATCGCTCGCGCGCCGCTCGCTAGGCGGCGCCCGCGTCGATCGCCCGCTGCGGATCGTGCAGATCACGGATCCGCACCTCGGCCCGTTTATGTCCGAGTCGCGGCTCCATCGCATCGCCCTCCGCGCGGTGGCGGCCAAGCCCGATCTCGTGCTCCTCACGGGCGACTTCCTCACCATGGAATCGCACCACGCGCGCGAGGCGCTGGCGAGCGCCCTCTCTCCGCTGGCCGCGCTGCCCGGGCGGGTCTTCGCGTGCCGCGGCAATCACGATCTCGAGGCGCCGCACACCGTCGCCGGCGCCCTGTCCGATATTGGCGCGACGCTCCTCGTCGACGAGGCGGCGGTGGTCGATACCCCGGCCGGCCCCGTGCAAATCCTGGGGCTCGACTTCCACTTTCGGGATCGCGCCCGGCAAACCCGAGGCGTATGCGAAGCCCACCCGCGCATCCCCGGCCACCTGCGCCTGGTGCTGCTCCACGATCCCGGCGCCTTCCGTCATGTCCCCGACGGCGACGCCGATCTCGTGCTATCGGGGCACACCCACGGCGGCCAACTCGGCCTCTTGACCCTGGGCCTCCCCCACACCTTCGTCAGCGCCTTTACGAAGATCCCCGACCACGGCTTTTGGGCGCTCGGCCGAAACCGCCTCTACGTCCACCGTGGCACGGGGCACTACGGCTTTCCGCTGCGCGTGGGCGTGCCCAGCGAGGAGAGCTTGCTGCGCGTTCACGCTTCGCTTCGGTGAATCAGCCCCAGAGGCCTCGCTCCTGGAGGTGATCGAAGATGAGCTGGTCCACCGGCGATACGCGCGGGCGATCGGCGTAGGTGAGCCAAGCGATTTCCTCGATCTCGTGGCTGGGCGCCAGGGTTCCCCGGTAGTCGGCCGTGTAGCAGGTCATACGCACCAAGGTCCCATCGGTGTGTCCATGCGCCGCGGCCTCGAAGGAGCCGAAGAGCACGGCCGTCTCGCGCACGATGGCGACCGAGAGCTCCTCGTCGATCTCGCGCACCAAGGTATCGTGATCGCTCTCGCCCGCCTCCCGCTTGCCGCCAGGCAAATAGTACCGATCCTTGCCGCGCGAGCGGGTGCCCAAGATGCGCCCCGACTCGAGCCGGATCCATGCAATTTTGTCGATGATACGCGCCATGGGGAGACCGTAGCCGATCCACTCGCCGCGCAGCGATGCATAAACGCAATGAATGCGTGCAACCATGCGGATTGCAATGCATCTGCGCAGGCGCCATTCTCCGGGTGCTGCGACCTTCCGTTTCGAAGGTGCAGCGAGGTGGAGGCTTCGATGAGTGTCCAGATGGTCCGTTCGTTGACGATGGTATCGCTTCTTGGTTGCGCCCTGATGGCAGGCGTGTTTTTCGCGTTCTCCACCTTCGTCATGGCGGGGCTCGGCAGCGTGCAGCCGGCGCGTGGGATCGCGGCCATGCAGGGCATCAACCAGCAGGCGCCCACCGCGTGGTTCATGACGGCGCTGTTTGGAACGGCCCTCCTCTGCACGATCTTGGGTGTT
The DNA here is from genome assembly GCA_037157815.1 of Sorangiineae bacterium MSr11954. NCBI lineage: Bacteria > Pseudomonadati > Myxococcota > Myxococcia > Myxococcales > Pendulisporaceae > Pendulispora > Pendulispora albinea. The sequence continues at coordinate 8,414,493 of CP089984.1, read as the reverse complement.
CGTTCCGGGCTGCACCTGGGCGAGGCCGGCGCCGTCTACCGGGTCGCGGGCTGCGCCATGTACTTGGTCGCCATCGTGCTGACGATCGTGTACCACGTGCCGCGCAACGGCGCGCTGGCGGCGCTCGATCCTGCGAGCGCCGAGGCGGCGACGTATTGGCAATATTACCTCACGAACTGGACGGCGTGGAACCACCTGCGCACGATCGCCTCGTTCGGCGCGGCGATCCTGCTCACCTTGGGGCTGAACAAATAGAGCGGCGCGACGGGCCTTACTTCAATTGGCAGATATCGAGCACGTTCATATCGGTGTAGTCGAGATTCTCTCCGCCCATGGCCCAGATGAACGCGTAATTGGACGTCCCCGAGCCCATGTGGATCGACCAGGGCGGGGAGATCACGGCTTGTTCATTGGCCACCACGATGTGGCGCTGGGCATCGGGCTCGCCCATGAAGTGGTAAACGCGCGCGTCGCTCTTCAGCCCGAAATAGAAATAGACCTCCGAGCGGCGGTCGTGCAGGTGCGGCGGCATGGTGTTCCATACGCTGCCCGGCTTGAGGATGGTGAGCCCCAACAAGAGCTGCGCGGAGCGGCATACGCCGGGGACGATGTATTGATGAATGGTCCGCTCGTTGGATGTCGCCAGCGCCCCCCGCTCCAGCGGCGCCGACTCGCGCAGCCCGAGCTTTTGCGTCTCGAAGCGCGCGTGGGCCGGCGTGGACACCAAATAGAAGCGCGCGGGGTTCGTGGGGTCGAGGCTCTCGAAGAGCACCTTGGTCGTGCCCATCGGAACATAAAGGCCGTCTTTGGGTGCCAGATCGTGGGCGAGCCCGTCGACGGTGACCCGTCCGGGGCCTTCGGCCACATTGATGAGCCCCAGCTCGCGCCGCTTCAAGAAGGGGTGGCCCGCGGCCGATGCCGGCTCGGTTTGGTCCGGTAGCTCGATGGCCTTGGTCACCGGGGCCGCGCCGCCGATGACGATGCGCTCGTTGTGCGAGTAGTTCAAACGAACGGCGTCGGGCGCGAAGAGATCGCCGACCAGATACCGGTTGCGCAGTTGATCGGCGGTGGCGCCCGCCATCATGTCGGGATGGGTCGCTTGGTAGGTTTTTTCGAACACGGTGCGTTGCAGGCCACCCGCGGCCCTGCTCCTTCCTTCTTCGTTAGGTAACCGGTGTCATGGCCGAAGGCAAGCGCAAGGAGCTCGCCGCGCGCCCGCCGTGCCGCGCGCCCGGGTCCGCACCGCCCGAATCGCCGGCGGCTACTCGGCGGGCGCAGGGCCCGACGATTCGCGCACGACCAAGGTCGGCAGGATCGCCTGCGAATCGTAGCGGATGCCGTGGGCGTCGCCCGTGCTGCGTATGAGCTGATCGGCGGCGATGCGGCCGATCTCGCGGGTGGGCGTGTGGATCGTGGTGAGGGGCGGCCATACGCGCTCGGCGATTTGAAAATCGTCGTAGCCGACCACGGACAGATCGTGCGGGATGGAGACGCCCGCTTGGCGCGCGGCCACGAGCACGCCGGCGGCCATTTCGTCGTTGCCGGCGAAGATGGCGGTGGGGCGAGGGGAGCGGGCGAGCAGGACCTTTGCGCACTCGATCCCGCTCTCGAAGGTGTAGGCGCCCTCGAGCACGTTCTTGCTGGTGAGCTTCACGCCTTGGGCGGCCAGCGCTTCGGAGAAGCCGCGGCGGCGCTCGTGTGCGGAGCGGAAGGTCATCAGGCCCGAGATGTGGGCGATGCGGCGGTGACCGAGGGCGAGGAGGTGACGTGCGGCCGCGGCGGCGCCCACGTGATCGTTGGTCACGACCATGACGTCGGGCTCGTCGAGGGCCACCGATGCGATGCGGATGTATGCGCAGTCGTTCTCGCGCAGGATGGGCGGCAGCCGATCGTCCTCCGAGACGGAGGGCGGCAGCACCACGCCGAACAGCTTTTGCCGCTCCACGAAGTTGCGCACGTCGGTCACGAAGTCGGGGCTCGCCCGGTTGCACGGGTGCACCACCAGCTCGTAGTCCGAGTCGCGCATGCCATCGAGCAGGCCCTGTTGCATGTTCACGACGTACTGCGGCGTCGGGTTGTCGTAGATCATGCCGATCAGGAACGCGCGCCGGAACGCCAGGCCGCGCGCCGTGGGATCGGGGACGAAGCCCGTCTCCTCGATGACGGCGTTGATGCGCTCGCGCGTGTCCTCGCGCACCAGCGGGGAGCGATTGATGACGCGCGAAACGGTCTTCTTCGACACGCGGGCCAGCCGGGCGATGTCGTTGATCGTCGGTCGGCGCGCGCGTTCGCTCACCCGCTGCGCTCCGTGGTCCTCCGTGGGCTCCGTCCATCCGGCTGGACTTCGCCCGGCCCGGCTCGCGCCCCGGACAACGTCCTGCGTCATTTTCGATCGGTTCTTCGCCATGGCGTGCGTCGTTCGCGCACTCGTTGTACCCGATTTCACACCCCCGCAAATGACTCCATTGAAAATGACACCGGTTTCCCCTAAGCCCAATGCGTGACCTCGTCGCCCCTTTCCTCCGCCGCCGTGACCCAAGTCGCCCGTCACTTCGTCGAGGCGCGCAGGGCCATGCGCGCGTTGCCGGAGTTTCCGGGGCCGGTTCCAAGCGATTTGGCCACCGGCTACGCCACCCAGGAAATCGCCATTTCGCTTTGGTCCGATGATGTCGTGGGGTGGAAGATCGGTCGTGTGCCCCCGCAGTACGAGGCCGTGCTCGGGGCACCGCGCATCGCCGGGCCCATCTTTCGTCGGAAGCTCTGGACCGTGCCCGAAGGCGAGCGCAACGAGGCCATCGCGTTTCCGGTTTTCGTCGGAGGTTTCGCCGCGGTCGAGGCGGAATACGTGGTGCGCGTGGCACACGATGCCCCACCGGGGAAGACCGATTGGACGCTCGATGAGGCCCGGGCCATGACCGCCGCGCTTCACATCGGGGTGGAGCCCGCGGGCAGTCCGCTCGCCACCATCAACGCGCTCGGTCCGACGGTGGTGGTCTCGGACTTCGGCAACAACAACGGCTTGATCCTCGGCCCCGAGATCCGCGATTGGCGGAGCACGCCTTGGCAGGAGCTCCCGTGCGAGACCTGGATCGAGGGCTCGCGGGTGGGCACGGGCACCGCCGCCTCCGTGCCCGGCGGGCCGATCGAGGCCCTGCGATTCTTGCTCGAGCACCTGGCACATCGAAACCGTCCGCTCAAGGCGGGCGATCTGGTCACCACCGGCGCGGCCACCGGCATTCACGATATCGAAGCGGGGCAGTCCGCGGTGCTCCGCTTTGGGCGGTGCGGCGAGCTGCGATGCAAAGCGGTGGCGGCGAAGAGCTCCGAGCTTTAAGGCTTGGTCGGCGAGCGACTGCGCTCGGCCTTGTCGAGCTTGGCCTCCAGCTCCTTCACGTGTTTGGCGTCCAAGGTCACGCGCATCTCGCCGAGCGCACGGCGCGCCTCTTTGACGTTCATGGTGAGCTTGTCGAACTCGATGCAAATGAGGCACATGCTCCGAGTGTAGCCCCGAGCCTGGGATCGTGCTTGCCCGGTGGCCCGCGCGGTGGAAGATCCTCGCTATGACCCCGCCTCACGCCGAAATGCCCGCCACCGTGCTCCTCTTGGGCGATCCCCAGCTGCGCCGCGTCTCCGAGCCCGTCCTCGACGTCCACGATCCGGACTTCCTCGCCAAGGGTCAGCGCCTTCGCCGCGCGCTCGATGCCTTCCGCAACGAGCACGGGTTCGGCCGCGCCATCGCCGCGCCGCAGATTGGCATTGCGCAGCGCTTCATCGCCGTGCACCTCCCGAGCTATGTCGGGTTGCTCATCAACCCCGCGATCACCTGGCGAAGCGCGGAGACCTTTACGATGTGGGACGACTGTATGAGCTTCCCCTCGCTGTTCGTTCGCGTCCGCCGCCACGATGCCATTTCGGTCTCGTTCTTGGACGAATCCGGCCAGCCTTGCATGTGGTCCAAGCTCGATCGCGCCACCTCGGAGCTGCTTCAGCACGAGATTGACCACCTCGATGGCATTCTTTCTTTCGATCGCATCGACAGCGATGCCAGCGCTGGCGCTGGTGGGGTCGGCCGCGATGCGATTGTGTTGCGTGACGTTTTCGAGAAAGATCCCGCTTATTTCCGGAAGCAAGTCCATTACGTGATCGGCGACGGCGCCTGATCGGAAGCGTTGGAGCACGCGGCGCGGGGGAACGCGCATTTTGCAGAGCACCTTGTGTGGGCCTGGGCTATTGAGGGACCATCTTGGCGAAGCGATCGTTCCCGACGGCGATGCTCGGAGCACTCGTGCTCGGGCTCCTCGGAGTGGAAGGACGTGCGTCCGCCGGGGAGCCGTCACGGGTCAAGCTCGTGTATGCGCGCGGTGCCGGGGCCGAGAAGTGCCCGGACGAGGAGACGCTTCGCAACGGTGTCTCCGGCCGGCTCGGGCGCGATCCGTTCGACGACCACGCGGAGAGGACGGTCATCGCACGCGTTTCGCGCGCCCGTCGCACCCTGCGGACCCGCATCGAGGTGCGGGATGCCTCGGGCGAGCTCGCGGGCGAGCGCGAATTGTCCTCGCAGGGAAAAGATTGCGCGGAGCTCGCGGCCGCCACCGAGCTGGCCATCGCGATCGCCATCGATCCGCTGGGCGCCATGGAGCCCAAGCCGCCCCGGCCCATCGTCATCAAAGAGGAGCCGCCGCCCGCGCCGCCGCCGCCCCCGCCGCGGGTCGAGGTGCTCGTAGCCGCCCCCGCGCCGCCGCCGCCTCCTCCTCCGCGGCTGCACCTGTCGATCTATGCCAACGGTGGCGCGATCGTGGCGTTTGGCGCCGAGCCCGATCTGTCCCAAGGTGGCAGGGTGCTGGTGGGGGTGCGGCACGACGCCGTCTCCATCGGTGTGGATGCGCGCATGGACGCGGCGGCGAGCCAAGCTGTGGGGCCGGGTAGCATCCGCGCATCGCTCGTGCTCGGATCCGTCGTGCCGTGCGTGCACCACCGGGTGTTCGCCGGGTGCGCCATTTTGGGGGTGGGCGCGTTGCGATCCGAGGGGCGCTCCTTCGAGGAGAGCCGGACGTCCAGCACGCCGGTCTTCGTGACCGGGGGCCGCGTGGCGCTGGAGATCCCATTGCACGGGGTGCTTTCCTTGAATTTTCATGGCGATGTCCTGGTCCCGCTTTCGCAAACGGTGGCCCAGGTGAACCAGTCCGAGGTGTGGCGCAGCCCGTCGGTCTCCGGTGCCGTCGGATTCGGACTGGGGGTGCACATTCCGTGACGGATTCACCCTCGTCATCCCGATACCCAGATGACATGCAGGCTTCGCCCGCGAGCGCCATGGGGTGGGGCCCCTCCTTTCGATCCATTTACGATGCAGAGCTCAACTATGTATGGCAAAGCCTCCGCCGGCTGGGGGTGCGCCCTTCGGATCTCGAGGACGTCGCGCACGATGTCTTCGTTACGGTTCACCGCAAGCTGAGTGACTACGATCCTTTTCGCCCGCTTCGTCCGTGGCTCTTCGGTATAGCTTTTCGCATAGCATCCGATTACCGCCGAACATCGCGCTTCCAGCGCGAGGTCTTCGACGGGGAACCCGAGCGAGAAGACCCTTCTCCCTCGGTCGACGCCCAACTGGAGACGATGGAGGCCCACAGGCTCGTCATGGCAGCGCTCGACACGATCAACCTGGACCAGCGTGCGGTCTTCATCTTGCACGAGCTGGACGGGCAGACCGCCCCCGAGGTGGCCACGGCGCTCGGCGTTCCGCTGAACACCGTCTATTCGCGCTTGCGGCTGGCGCGTAAGGCATTCGCGTCCGCCGTCGCGCATTTGCAAGGCGCGCAAGGGGCGCAGGCTCGGTCATGAGCGACGATCTCGAGCCGCTCGCGCCCTCGTTGCGGGCGCTTCTCGATGCGGGGGCGGAAGGGCCCCCGGCGCCGGAGCGAGTCCGGGAGCGCTTGCTGCACCGGGTCGAGACCACGGTGGGCGTCGCGCCCGAGCGCGCGCCTGCGTCGGTGATCCCCATCGCGCCTGCGGCCGGGCGGGGAGGGCGCCCCGCGCGGGAAGGGGACGACGCAACATGGGGAGCGCCCGACTCGGACTATGTGGCCTCGGCCGTCGGCTACACGCCGCGCACCCCTGGCCGGCTTCTGCCGATGCTCGCCGGGGTCTTCGTTCTCGGCGCGGCCGCGGGGGCCGCGTTGGTCTATGGCGTGCTGCGCTCCGAGCGCAGCGCGTCGCCGGTCGCCCACACCGTGACCGCGCCGGAGGAGGCGCCGACTCCCGCGACGGAGACCGCTCCGCGCCGCCCGACACAGTCTCACGATCCGGCGCACGATCCATCTCTCGATCCGGCGCACGATCCGGTCACCGCGCCGGCCCCGGCGCACGTCGGGCCGGCGGAGAGCGCGGATCCCGAGCCTCACGGCGCCCCGCCGGCGTTTCCCTCGGCCGCCCGCGATGGCGCGCTCGCCGCCGAGCGCGCGCTGGTGGAGACGGCGCGCGCGGCTCTGGCGCGGGCCGATGCGAACGCCGCGCTCACCACGTTGCAGCGGCACGCGCGTCAGTTTCCAAACGGCGTCTTGGCGGAGGAGCGCGAGGCGCTCGCCGTTCAAGCGCTCGCCAAGACGGGCGACGCCGCCGCGGCCAAGTCGCGCGGCGAGCGCTTCCTCCAGCGTTTTCCGCGCAGCCTCTTCGTTCCCATCGTCGAAGACGCGATGCAAGGCGATTGAAGCATCGCGCGCCGTGTGACGGAAGCACGGCGCCGAACCCAATTGTGATTGGGAGCTACACAACGGTATGGCCGAGTCGAGAAGAGCCCATCGGGGCGCCCTTCGTGGGTTGCCCTCCTCCACCGAACGCTTGAAGTCCGGCATCGAGCCGTGTGCGCCCAGCGGACCGCGGATCACAGGGCGCGCGCTGCAGCCCGCGCCGGAGCCTGCACCCGCGCCGGGGCCTGCACCCGCCCATCCACCCGCGCCGAGCTCCCCCCGCGCCCGTTGGATCCGCCTGGGCCTCGCCTTCATCGGCGGGGCGATGGGCGGCATTTTGGGCGGCGGCGCCATGGCGGTCTCCCTCGTGATCCTGCGCTCGGGCGCTCCTCTTTGGATCGACGTGCTGGCCACCATGGGCACCGTGACGGCTGCCTTCGCCGTGCTGGGTTTGGTGCTCTGGCGCGTTCACATCCTGTTGAAGCGCACGTTCCCCCGGACCCGTTGAAAATCAGCGCACTTGGAAAAGTGCTATAGAGTGGCGGCCGAATGCGCTTTGCATCCTGGTTGACCCTCGTGACCGCCGTGCCGGCGGTCGCTCTCGCGATCCTCGGCGGATGCGAGGTGGTGGCGGATCTCGGGCGCTATGGCTCGTCCCCGCTCCCCGATCGCCCCGATCCGCCCGATGCATGCAACGCGTGCGGCTCGCGCTGCTGCGCCCAGGGCTCGACCTGTCTCGGCACCGAGGGCGCCGGCACGTGCAGCGACGACATCGTGGAGGTGTCGGCGGGCACCGAGAGCTCCTGCGCCGTCCTCGCGGACGGCAGCTTGTGGTGCTGGGGCGGCAATCAGTTCGGCACCCTCGGGGTGGAGCCCGAAGGCGACAGCTCGTGCGTCAATGGCGGTGTCTCGGTGGCCTGCCGTCCCAAGCCCGTTCGCGTCCCGGGGTTGTCCGACGTGGCGCATGTCTCCGCGGGCGAGTACTTCGTCTGCGCGATCAAGCGCGATAGCTCCGTGTGGTGCTGGGGCAAGAACGCCAAGGGGGTGCTCGGGCACGAGGCCGGCACCTCGGGCGACCGTCCTTGCCCCGTGAGCCTCGAGCCCGACGCCGGCTCCGAGCCGTGCAACCCCACGCCGCAACGGGTGGCCGATCTTCGCGCGCTCGAGGTCAGCTCCGGCGCCCTCCACGTCTGCGCGCTCCAACTCGACGGCGCGGTGGCGTGCTGGGGGACCAACAAGGAGTGGGAGCTGGGCGAGCCGAGCGCCGCCGTCTCCGAGCGCGCCACCCCGCGGGTGATCCCGTCCATCCCGCCGAGCGTGCACGTGGCCACGGGCCAGTCGTGGCACTCGTGCGCCATCGCGGCCGACGGCGGCGCCGTGTGGTGCTGGGGCAACGCCAGCCACGGGGAGCTCGGCCACCCGCAGGAGCTCGACAAAGACTGCAAGGAGGGCTGCTTGCCGATGCCCGTGTCCACGGCGGCCATCGGCGAAGACGGGGGCGCGATGTACCAGCCCTTCGAGGGCGCGACCGAGGTGCGCGCGGGCTTTCTCTTCTCGTGCGCGCGCCACCGAAGCGGCCAGGTGTTCTGCTGGGGCGACGAGTCCATCGGCACCGTGGGCGGCCCCACGGATGGCGGCATCCAGCGCGCCCCCGTGGCCATCGCCGGCCTCTCCAACGCGCAAACGATCGATGCACGGTTTCAGCACGCCTGCGCCCTGCTCGAGGACGGATCCGTTCGGTGCTGGGGCGATAACACCTTGGGCTCGCTCGGGATCGGAAACATCGCCGGCGAGCGGTGCATGCCCGAGAACTCCGGCACCCGGCAGACATGCCAGCGCGTTCCGCAGGCCGTGCTCTCGAATGGCGCCATGGCCGGCATCACCACCGGCGTTGCCAGCACGTTCGCGTGGAGCGACGATCGTCGAAGCATCTGGGGCTGGGGCAGCAACGATCCCGCGCGCCTCGGTCACACGCCGAGGACCCAGGACGATCTCACCAACTGCAACGACCAGCTCCGCAGCCTCTGCAACCCGTTCCCGCGCCGCGTGATCCCGTTCCCGTAGCCCATCGTGAGCGTGGCGGTTGCCAACGCACCGTCGCGAAGGCGCGCACCGCCGCGAGCGCGCACCGTCGCGAAGGTGCGCACCGCCGTGAGCGCGCACCTTGCGTGAGCGCTACTTCCAGAGCCAGTCCAAATATCCGCCCGTCTCCGCCGGCTCGTCGCCGCGCGGCTCCGATGATTTGGACGCGCCCTCCGCGTCGAGCTTCGCCGATGCGGAAAGGAGGTGCATCGTCGCGATGCGCAGCGCGCCCAGCGGCAGGTGCCGCGGCGTCTTTGGACGGGTGAGCACCGGAAAGAGCTCGAACAAGCAGCCCACGGGCCGGAGCGCCACCGCCACCACCTCGTCCCCGAGCAGCATCGAGCCCATCGCGAAATGGTGCCTTCGCTCCAGACCGCAGCTCACCCGGCGATAGTCCTCCTCGTCCGACGAGCGGCAGGTCACGAAATATTTCACGCCCAGCCGCGAGGGATCGAGCTGCCGAAGCTCCCGCGTCCCAACGACATCGATGCGGTGCGGTCGGATCCACTCCGTCGTGTCCGGAGGAGGGGCCCCCGCGATCGTGGACTTCCCACGCCATGCCTCCGAAGAGGCCAAGACATCGTTGTCTTCGCCTGCAGACCAAAGGGTAACCGGGAGCACCAGCTCCGAAAGCGACGATCGAGGACGAACGAGCGACATGCGTGCGTGGCTCCATCCCCCCGGAGGTGGGCCCTTCGCATCGGCCCGCGCTCTCATTCTGTATACGGCCGTGCTGTCACCAACTTAAGGCCTCTCGGTGACAATCCGAAATTTTTTTTGCCCGCAAACCATGGTCGAACCGAATCGCGTGATCTATGAATCATTCACATTATGAACGATTCACCGCGGAGAGCACAGCCATGATTCTGGTTACGGGAGCAACGGGACACGTCGGCGGCGAGCTCGCCGCGCTGCTTGCGGCACACGGTGGAGCGCGGGTGCGTGCCATGTCGCGCCGTCCGGAGGCGGCGCGGTTTCCGGCGGGCATCGAACCCGTGCGCGGCGATTTCGAGGACGACGCGAGCCTCGACCGCGCCATGGCGGGCGTGGAGCGCCTCTTTCTCGTGACCACGCAGGCCACGGGGACGGAGGGCGGCCCCACCCACGAACGGCTCGCCGTGCGCGCCGCGCTTCGCGCGGGTGTGGAGCACATCGTCAAGCTGTCGGTGCTGGGTGGAGGTCGCGGTCCGGGGGTCGACTCCGAGGATCCGATCGCCCGTTGGCACAGCGCGGCGGAGGCCGCGGTGACGGACAGCGGCATCGCGTGGACCTTGCTGCGCCCCGGGCGGTTCATGTCCAACGCGCTGCAGTGGGGGGCGATGATCCAAAAAGGCGACAAGGTTCATCTGTCGTTCGCCACCCGCCCGGCCGCGTCCATCGATCCGGCGGATATCGCCGCGGTGGCGCTTCGCGCGCTGACCGAGCCCGGGCACCGCAACCAGGCGTACGAGCTCTCGGGCCCCGAAGCGCTCACCCCCGAGCAGGAGCTTTCCATCCTCGGCGCCGTGCTGGGGCGAACGCTCGAGCCCGTGCCGGTGCCCCTCGAGATGGCGCGGGCCGGCATGCAGCGCTCGGGCTTTCCGAGCCATGTGATCGACGCCATCGTGGCGCGCAGCGTGTCCACCACCCATGGCACCGAGGTGCTCTCCACCGTGGAGCGGATCACGGGCCGCCCGCCCCGCACCTTCGAGCAATGGGCGAGGGCACATGCCGGCGCCTTCCGCTGAGCGCGATCGCCGCTGGACCGCGCTCGGCTTCATCGCCCTGGCGCAGCTCATGGTCGCCCTCGACGCCACCGTGGTGAGCATCGCGCTCCCCTCGGTGCAGCGCGCCCTGCATTTTTCCGACGCCCAGCGCCAGTGGGTGATCACCGCGTACACCTTGCCGTTCGCGGGGCTGCTCCTGCTCGGGGGCCGCATCGCCGACTCCATCGGCCGAAAGCGCGCCTTTCTCATCGGCCTCACCGGCTTTGCGCTCGCGTCGGCCGCCGGCGGGGCCGCCCCCGATCTCGCCACCCTCGCCCTGGCGCGCGCCGCGCAAGGTGCCTTCGCTGCCCTCCTCTCGCCCACCGCCTTGTCGCTCCTGGCCGTCACCTTCACCGAGCCGCGCGAGCGCGCCAAAGCGTTCGCCATCTATGGCGGCATCGCGGGCAGCGGCGGCGCCGTGGGCCTCGTGTTGGGCGGCGCGCTCACCTTCGCCGGCAACTGGCGCTGGTGCCTCTATGTGAATGTGGCCATCGCCCTGGTGGCGATCGCCGGCGCCCGTCGAACCTTGGCCGACATGCCCGGCTCGGGCCCCTTGCGCGCCGACGTGCCCGGCGTGCTGCTCGTCACCCTCGGCATGGTCTCCGCCATCTACGGCTGCACGCGCGCGGTGGCGCTGGGGTGGGGATCGGCGACGGTGCTCGCGCTCCTGGGCGCGGCCGTCGTCTTGCTCGCGCTCTTCGTCGTTCAGGAGGCGCGCAGCGCGACGCCGCTCTTGCCCCTGCACATCGTGGCCGATCGAACCCGGGGCGGCGCCGCCTTGTGCGCGGCGCTCGCCATCGTGGGCATGTTCGGGCTCTTTCTACTGCTCACGTATTACTTCCAGGTGGTCCTGCACTACTCGCCCCTGCGCGCGGGCCTCGCCTTTCTTCCGATGACGGCCGCGTCGCTCTTCGGCTCCACCGCGCTCGCCACGCGCCTTTTGCCCCATGTGCAGCCGCGCGCCATCATGGCCCCCGGTCTGCTCGTGGCGGCGTGCGGCATGGCGCTCCTCACCCGCATCGATGCGGACAGCCGCTACCTCACCGACATCCTGCCGGCCGAAATTGCCGTGGGCTTCGGCATCGGCTGCACCATGATCACCGTCTTCAGCGTGGGCACGCAGAGGGTCGCGCCGCGCGAGGCCGGCGTCGCCTCGGCGAGCATCAACGCCGCCCAGCAATTCGGCGGCTCCATGGGCACGGCGCTCCTCAACACCATCGCCGCGAGCGCCAGCGCCGGTTACGCGGCCACGCGCGCGGCCGAACCGCGTCTCGCGGCCTTGGTGCACGGCTACGCCACGGCCGCGGGGTGGGCCGCGGGCATCCTCACGGTGGCCGCCGCCCTCGCCGCGCTCCTCGTCACGGGGCGAGCAAGCTCCGCACGGCAAACGTGAGCCCCGCCGCGATGCTGAGCGCGCCCGATGCGCGCGCGATCCACAGCGGCATCCTCTGCGACATGCGCTCCGCCGCAAATGTCAGAGGCACGGCGATGGCGAGCGTGATGAGCATCATCCCCGCCACCGTCCCCACGCCGAACAAAGCCAAATAGGCGAGCGCCCGCCCTCGATCCCCAATCGTCGTCAACGCCAGCAAGGTGACGGCCGCCGATCCCGCCAGCCCGTGCACGATGCCCACCGCAAACGCGCGCAGCGGCGACGCCAGAAGGCGCGCGCCCGCGGGAAGTTTCGCGTGCTCCGCGGCATGCGTCACGGGCCGCGCCCGGAGCCCCACGGCGCCGAGGACGACGAGCATCAACGCCACGAGCAAGTCCATGGCGAGGACCGCCCCGGGTGGCACCGTGAGCCGCCCCATCAGCATCGCCGCGCCCACCCCGATCACGGTGAGCGTATGCCCCAACCCCCAGAACATCCCCGTGCGAACGGCGCGGCGAACGCGAGGGTCGCGGCTGACGATCGTGCTGATGGCCAGCACATGGTCCGGATCGGTTGCGTGGCGCATCCCCAGAACGAGGCCCAACAGCAGCGTACTTTTTGCGGCAAGTATTGCGTCGTGCATGCAATTGCAACTCAATTGCTGTATGGTGTCGGGGCCTCCTCTTGTCAACCGATAGGGCCGGGCATCGCGCCGGGGTCCGTGCACGTCGCGCGGACCACCCCTCGCCACCCTCGCCCTTCCGCGCTCGGAGGGGCCTCGCGGGTTTTCCGTTTCTTGTGCAATGCAGATGCAGGAGCGTTAGACTCCATGAGTCGTTCAATTATGGAAGCGACATGGGAGCCGCCGTTGACCAAGCAAAAAAAGCCGCGAAAAGCAGATGAAAGGGCCGTTCAGGAGTTCCAGGACCTTCTGCGCTCGTCCGGGCTCCGGAGCACCGCGCCCCGGGTGGCGGTGCTCCAGTACCTGCACGACTCGTCGGAGCCGAGCAGCCACGCCGAGCTGTTCGAGGCCCTCGCCAGCAAGGGCTTCGACCGCGCCACCATTTACCGAAACCTGATGGACCTGGCCGAAGTCGGCATCGTGAGCCGCACGGATCTGGGCGATCACGTGTGGCGCTTCGAGCTGAAGAAAGGGGTGGCCGGCACCGCCCACACCGACGAGCACCCGCACTTCGTCTGCATCCACTGCGGTGAGGTCGCGTGTCTTCCGGGGCTCGCGTTCGAGGTCAAGAGCGTGAAGGGCGTCCCCAAGTCGGTCAGCAAGAACAAGGTCGCCGTCCAGCTCAAGGGACTGTGCGATAACTGCGGCTAACCGCCCATGGTCCAACGTCTCGCCCATTTCGCCATCACCGTTCGCGACTACGACGAGGCCCTGGCGTTCTATGTGGGCAAGCTTGGCTTCGAGAAGCTGGAAGACACCGATCTCGGCGGAGGAAAGCGCTGGGTTCGCGTGCGCCCCAAAGGCTCGGACGCCGCCATCCTGCTCGCGCGCGCCGTGAACGAGCAGCAGCACGCGAGCGTCGGCAACCAAACGGGCGGCCGCGTCTTCGTCTTCCTCGACACGGACGACTTCTGGCGCGACTACCGCGAGCTCGTCGCCCGCGGCGTCACCTTCGCGCGTCCCCCGAAAGACGAACCCTACGGCACCGTCGCCGTCTTCGAAGATCTCTACGGCAACCGGTTCGATCTCTCATCGGCCCCACCGTCCCGGCTTCCGCGACGGTCGCCACCTCGTCTTCGTAGCTACCCCGCCGGCTCCACGGCCGCCGCTTCGCCGTCGACAGGTCCGCGCCCCCGATCGAGCATGCGCGCCTCGCGCCAGTTGCCGAAGCGGTAGTACAGGATCGACAGCAGCAGCGACACCACCGAGCCGAGCGGAAAGCTCCACCAGATCGCCTCGGCCTGAAACGTCGGCGCGAGGGCGTACGCGAACGGGATGCGCACCACCCAGAGCGCCACGAAGAGGATCGCGAGGGGCACTCCCACCGCACCGGTGGCGCGCACCACGCTCGAGAGCACGAAGCTGATGCCGAGCATCACGAACGACCACGACACCATGGCGTTGATGTGCTGCGCGATCGGCAGCGCGTCGGAGTCGCTGCCCAGAAAGAGCGCGAACGCCGTGTGGCTCATCACGGAGACCAGCACCACCAGCACGCTGGTCAGGATCACGTTGAACACGATGCCCGCGCGCGCGATGAGGCTCACCCGATCCCACCGCTTGGCGCCCACATTTTGCGCGGCCATCGACGAGACCGCGGTGCCCACGGCGATGGCCGGCATTTGAATGTAGTTCCAGAGCTGGAAGCACGCGCCGTAGGCCGCCGTGACGTGCGAGCCAAAGCGGTTGACGAGGCTGATGATCACGATCATCGAGGAGGACATCACGGCGATGGAGAGCCCCATCGGCACCCCCTTGACGATCAGGGTCCGCAGGATGCGGCGATCGACCCGGAGGTAGTGACCCTCGCCGCGCGCAAAGCGCAGAAAGTGCTTGCTTTTGTACATCCACACGATCACGCCGAGCACGCCCGTCCACTGCGCGATGGCGGTGGAGAGCGCGGAGCCCGCGATCCCGAACGCCGGAATCGGCCCCACCCCGCGAATGAGCAGCGGGTTGAGCACGCAGTCCAGCACCGCCGCCACGAGGAACGACACCGCCGGTGTCTTGGCGTCGCCGGCGCCGCGCAGCGCCATGATCACGAACATGTAGAGCACCATGCCCGGCAGCGCGATGAAGATGACCCGCAGGTACGAGGAGGCGAGGGGGAGCGCATCCGGGGGCGTGTGCATCAAGGTGAGCACCTGCGGCGCGAACGCGATGCCCAAGGTGGCCACCACCAGCGACACCAGCGCGAAGAACGCGAAGCCCGTCCCGATCGTGCGCTTGGCGGTCTCCATGTCGCGCGCGCCCAGGCTCTGACCGACGAGCACGGTGGCCGCCATGCCCAGCCCGAAGGTGGTGCTGAACAAGAAGAACAGCAGCGCGTTGGCGTTGGCGCTGGCCGACAGGGCGCGCTCGCCGAGCAGGCGGCCGACCCAGGCCGCGTTGATGGATGCGTTCAGCGATTGCAGGATGCTGCTGGCCAGGGTGGGCAGGGTGAACAGGAACAGCGTCTTCCCGACCGGCCCCTCCGTAAATTGCATTTGTCGCATCGTTTCCTTTACGTCGGCCTCCCCATGGCCGGCGTTCGGCTCTTTCCTCATCGGCGGCATGCTTTCGCGCGCACCCGCTCGCCGTTCACCGTCCTACAGCACTTTGCGCAACCATTGCTCGACGCCCGCAATATGCACCGCGGCCCAAGCGCGAGCCACCTCGGGTTGGCGGCTGGCGATGGCGTCGAGGATGGAGCGATGCTCCGACTGGGTGCGCAGCCAGGCGCCCTCGTCATTGACCCCGCGCCAGATGCGGCCGCGGAGGGTGGGGGAGGCGAGCCCGTTGATCAGCGAGCAGAGCACCGAGTTGCCGGAGGCCTCCGCGATGCGCCGGTGAAACTCCAAGTCGTTGGCCACGAGCTCGTCCACGGAGGAGTCGGGTTGCACCTTGGCGAGGTGCAGCCGCAGCAGCTCCACTTCTTCGTCGCTCATCCGCGATGAAGCCATGGCGGCAGCCGCCGGCTCGAGCAAGCGGCGGACCTCGAAGAACTCGAGCACCGAGCCATCGCGGTGGACCTCGACCGCAAAGCTCACGGCATCCAGCAAAAGCTGCGGCTTCAAGCTCGTGACATAGGTGCCATCCCCCTGCCGCACATCGAGGATGCGAAGCTGCGAGAGCGCCCGCACGGCCTCGCGCAGCGAGTTGCGCGATAGGCCCAGCTGCGCGGCCAAATCCGCTTCCTTCGGCAGCCGGTCCCCCGGACGCCACTGCCCGGTGACGATCATCTCTTTGATCTTATCGATGGCCTCGTCCGTGACCGCCACGCCACTCCTTCGAAATCCATATAGATCGGATGTCTTGCCATCAGTATGCATAAAACTCTCCCCAGATGTGACACCAACGACAGCTACGAACCTCTTTACAGCCGACATACATCCGATGTATACCGCATGGCGAGCGAGACTGCCTGGAGGGCGAGTCCGCTAGAGCTCGAACGTCGACCCAATGCGGGGGGAGACCGACATGGTGCTCTCCCGCGACCAAGGAGGTTACGCCATGTTTCGCGCCTGGGACACGACACACATACGTACAGATTGCCACTCGCCGCGAGTCTCTGCCGAAGAGCCCCGTCGGTTGGCAGGCCGGAGCACCGCCCGGCGGCTCTGGACCTTGGCCCTTCCGCTCATTCTCGGCACCGCGGCCCTTCCGGCGCACGCGCAAGTCACGCACCCGCGCCAACAGTACCTCCGCGACGCTCAGGGCGGATTGTTCCTTCACTGGGGCATGCGGACCTCGCCCGGCTACACGAGCTGCAGCGCCTGGGAGGCGGCGGTCACCAGCGGCGGCTGGAACCCGGGCTACTGGGTCGCCGAGGCGCAGAAGCTCCATGTGCAGTACCTGGTGCTCGCGACCTTTCACAGCCGACTGGGCTACGCGCGGCCATGGCCGTCGGCCATCCCGGGCAGCTGTCGGGTCAAGCGCGACTTTTTGGGGGAGCTGATCGCGGCGGCCAACGCCAAAGGGCTGAAGGTCATTCTCTACATGACCGACGATCCCCAGTGGCACGCCGAGGGCTTGCCCTCGGGCCAGAGCTGGCTCGATTCGGCCGCGTACTCGAAATACAAAGGCCACGACGTCGACCTGACGAAGCGCGATGGGTTCGGTGAGTTCAGCTACGACCAGTTCGTGGAGGTGATGCAAAACTATCCGAACCTCTCGGGCTTCTGGATCGACAACGACAACGCGTACTGGGAGAGCCACGGCCTCTACGAGCGCATTCGCAAGGACCGACCGAGCTTCACCCTGAGCAACAACAACGAAGACACGCCGATCATGGACATGATCAGCAACGAGCAGAAGACGGGCATGACCCCGAGCTACGACTACCCGCAGGCCGTCTACACGGCGGGGCCGCGGCTGATCGAGGCCGACTACAAGCTGCCCACGGGCGGCGCCTGGTGGTACAGCGGCTCGAACTCCACCGTGGACTACAAGCTCACCATCGGCCGCTATGTGACCAACGCCGGCTCGTCGATCAAGTCCCTCATGGCGGAGACGGCGATGGTGAACGGCAAATTCCCCTCGAACCAAGCCGCCTTCAACGACTTCGCCCAGGGCTACTTCCAGGCCATCTGGGAGTCGCTCGAGGGAACCCACGGCGGCGGTTACCTCTACGGCGGCTTGAAGCCCGGCTTCTGGAACGACGGCGCGCACGGGGTCACCACCGTGAAGAAGGACGATCCGAACCGGCACTACATCCACGTGATCACCAAGCCATCGGGCAGCACCCTGGTCGTGCGCGACAACGGCTACCGCATCACCTCGGTCACCAACCTGCGCACCGGCGCGCCCGTGGCGTTCGCGCAGAAGGGCGGGAGCCTCACCCTGTCCGGCATCACCAAGTGGGACGACTACGACACCGTGTTTCGCGTGCAGAGCGCGGGCCGCGAGGGCATCCTCCCGCCCTCCACGTACACGATGAGCGCCAGCTCCTCGTCCAGCGGACACGCCGCGTCCGCCGCCGCCGATGGAGACTCCACGACCTATTGGGACAGCAACAAGGTGACACCGGTGTCATTGCGCTTCGATTTGGGCGAGCGCGAGCGCGTCCAATACATCGGCATCAACCAACGCGAAGACTCGGTGAGCTACGCCCGCTCGGACACGGAGCAATCGGCGCGCATTCGCGACTACCGCATCTATGTCTCCAACGA
The DNA here is from genome assembly GCA_037157815.1 of Sorangiineae bacterium MSr11954. Classification (NCBI taxonomy): domain Bacteria; kingdom Pseudomonadati; phylum Myxococcota; class Myxococcia; order Myxococcales; family Pendulisporaceae; genus Pendulispora; species Pendulispora albinea. Next base: position 8,396,779 of record CP089984.1, on the reverse strand, counting down.
CGGAAGCAGCTGGGGCCAGCCCGTGAAGACGGGGACCCTCCCGAGCCACCGCGGCGTGCAGTTCATCGATCTCACCGCCGTCACCACGCGCCATGTGCGGCTCGAGGTGGTCAGCACCTGGGCGGCGTCCACCGACAGCACGCGCTACAAGCGCCTTCGCGTCGACGAGGCGTGGATTGGCACGAGCTACGCCGGCTCGAGCGGGCTCTTGGACATCGGGGTCGACATCGATGTCGACGTCGATGTGAACCTGGGGCGCTAACTCTCGCCGTCCACGCGCGGAAAGTCTTTGGGCTGATCGAGCGAGAACGCGATGGCCTCCGGAATTCGCTCGGTCGGCACCCCGCGCCAGAACACCTGCCATACGCCGGTGCGGATCATCCCGTCGCACTGCTTCGTGTACCACGCGTTGACGGCGTTCTTCACGCGCGAGCGCCAGAACACCGTCCCATAGTCCAAGGTGAGCGCGGTCCACACGTCCTTGCCCAGCCCTTCGCCTTGCGCCTCCCGGCCCACGGCGAACTTGCTCATGTAGGCGCCGAGGGGGGTCTCCATGACCATGGCCGCGCCCCGGTAGTGCTCCTCCAGGTAGATGCGCGAGACGGGGCGCTCGAGAAAGCCGGGGCTTAGCGGGCGCTCGAACGCCGACTCCAGCATGGTGATCAGCCGCGTCGTGTCGAGGGTGGCGTAGCCATCGTGCCGCTCGACGCGCGCGGCGCGGCGGACCATGGTGCCGGAGCCGCCGGTGGTGAAGAGCTCGCGCAAAAGCTCGAGGGGCGACGTCATGGCGAAGGTGCACCGGTGCGCCAGGCGATCGAGCAGGTAGCCCACGCCGTTCAGGATGATCTTCTGCTTGCGCGACACCTCCTTCGACGCCAAGAGCGGGGCCTGATCGGCGTTGAGGCGCACCAAGCTGACCGGCCGCCCCTCGACCACGATGCCGCCGCGCCGCTGGAGAAAAATGACCTTGCGCGCGGCGATGGTCTCCACGAACACGCGCATCGCCTCGAAGCGATCGGGCGGGGTGCGGCCGGCGAAGATGCCCAGCGGAATGATGGGGATCACGCCGTCGCGGGCCGCCGTGCGCGCGGCCTCCGCCACGCTGGTGATCTCCGACGACGCGGGATCGAGCACGGTGGCCAGGACGTCGGCGCGAGCGAGCTCGAGGGCGAGCTTCGAGGCGTGCTGGGCCACGTGGCCCGTGTCGAGCAGCCCCAGGACGATGATGGGCACCAGGCCCAGCTCGGAGAGAAAGCGAAGATCGACCACCAGCGCGTCGAGCGCGTGGGTGAGCACGGGGCCATCGACGGCGATGGTCGCGAAGCGCTCCTTCGCCTCCGCGCGAAAGAGCGCCAGGTAAAACTCCGCCTCGGCACGCTTGCCGATGCTCCAAAGAAAACGCGAAATCGTGTCGGGCGCGTACAGCATCGAGAGCGTGCGTAACTTACCGCGGTCTCCCTCGAGCGATCGTGAAAGATCCGAGGCAGCTCGCGAACGGCGATTTACGCGAGATCGAAGACGAGGATCTCGCCGCCGCCGGCGCCCTCGAGGGTGAGCGCCGGCTCCTCGCGGAAGGCGGCGCCGTCGCCGGCTCGGAGCTCCCGGCCTTGCACGCGAACGCGGCCGCGCGCCACGTGCACCCATGCATAGCGGCCCTCGGGGATCGGGTGCTCGATGCGCTGGCCGTCCTCGAAGATGCCCGCGTAGAGGCGCGCGTCGGTGTGGATGGTGACGCTCCCATCCTGGCCATTCGGCGAGGCCACCAGGCGAAGGCGCCCGTCTTTCTCCTCGCGCGAAAAGGCCTTTTGCTCGTAGCTCGGCGTGATGTTCTGCGCGCGCGGCAGGAGCCAGATCTGCAAAAGGTGAACGGGCTCGGTCTTCGAGGCGTTCATCTCGCTGTGCGTGACCCCGGTGCCCGCGCTCATGCGCTGCACCTCGCCGGGGGAGATGACCGATCCCGTGCCCATCGAGTCCTTATGCACGAGGGCGCCCTCGAGCACGTAGGTGACGATCTCCATGTCGCGATGGGGGTGCGTTCCAAAGCCGCGGCCCGGGCTCACCCGGTCCTCGTTGATCACCCGAAGCGAGCGAAAGCCCATATGCCCCGGGTCGTAATAATCGGCGAAGGAGAACGTGTGGTAGGTGTCGAGCCAGCCATGGTTCGCATGGCCGCGCTCATCGGAGGGACGGAGGATCATCATGGTGAGGCGCTCTTCGTAACCACGATTGGCTCGCGCCGCTATCCTCCTCGCCTCCGAGCCAAAAGGCGGCGGGCCCGCGCTCGAGCTTCTCGGTGCCCATTTCGGTGCCTATTGGGGCAGAGCTCGAAGCCGGTCGAGCATTTGAATCGCGGTGAGGTTCCGCACGTTGTAGCCGTACTGAAGGTCCGAATCGTTGAAGTAACCCGACGTCCCCGGCGCGGCGACCGAAGGGTGCACCCCATCGGGGCCGAGGCCGACGTTGGGCAAGGCCCCGAGGGCGGCGAAGAGATCGATGAGCGGCACATGCCGCTGCGCGGTGATGCTGCGCACCTGCGTGTTGATCGCGCGAATGAGCGTACCGGCGTCAGCATAGTCCGTTCGATCGGGGATGGTGCTCACCACCGCCACCACCCCCTCGCTCTCGAGCTGGTCGACGATTCGATTCATGTTCGTCGCCAAGGTCGCCGCGTTGCCGTCGTTCGTCCCGAACATGACGATGGCATACCCGGGTCGAATGGCCGCCACCTCGCGCTGCACATAGCTGGGGGTGCCGGCCAGCACGTCGCCCGACGTCCAGCCGCCCTTTGCGGCCAAGCTGTCCCGATTGAACGCGTTCTTCCCGCCGCCCACCGGCACCGCGCGAATGGCCTCGATGGTCGGCCCCAAGGCGGCATAGTTCCCCAGCGCATACGCGTTGTTGCCCACGTCGTAAAAGAAGCTGGACGAGGCGGTGATGGAGTCCCCGAGCTTGCCCACCACCTCGGGCCGATTGCTCTTCGTCTGCCCCAACGCCCGCACCTGCCGGACGTGCGCGACCGTCTCCGCGTCGAAGGCGGGCAGGGCCGGGCTCGCCCAGAGCGATGCCGCAGGCGGAAGCCCCGCATCGCCCGGCGGCGGCGGCACCGAAGTGTCGGGGCCCGCGTCGGCGGGGTTCGATGCGTCCTCCAGGCCCACGTCTCCGTCCGGGCGATCGCCAATGGACCCGCTCGCGCCATCCCGCGCGGGTTGGTTGCGATCCGCCGCGCCATCCCCCGAGCCCGGACCATCGGCGGGCGGGTGCACGTCGGATGATGAGCTGCACGCCCCGAAGAAGCCGGCGGCGGCCACGACCAGAAACGCGGTGGTCGCTGGGATTCCGCAGGCCAGCTTGCTGCACGTTCGGATTCGTCTCATGAGCAGGCAACCGGGCGGAGCAATCCACATACCGAACGTGAAATTGCCCGCGTTCCCTTGCTTGCGCGCACCGCGTGCGCTCGCGCCAATTTCTCAGCCGTAGCACTTTGCCCCGAAGCGCGCGCCGGACCGCGCTTCGCGTCATCCCGCCTCGGGTGCACGAAGATGGCCTTTCGTGCAACCAAGAAGGCCCTGCGAGCACCTTATCCATGTTCGCGGCACATTTCTGGCAGCCCTTTAGGTGACGTTGGGGCGCAGGCCAGGGTGGGGCCGAGGTGCAGCTTCATGCAATTGGTGAACGTGAAAGACAGTCTGACCCGGGGCTTCATCCGAGAGCTCGACGGATTGCGCGGAATCGCCATTTCGCTGGTGCTCGTTCATCGCTTCTGGCCCGATCGAGGGCCGCTGCATCGATGGGCGAGCCTGGCGGAGCTCGGGTGGGTCGGCGTCGATCTCTTCTTCGTCATCAGCGGCTTTCTCATCGCCGGCATCCTGCTCGACACCCGCGGCGACCCGCACTTCTATCGCAACTTCTACGCGCGGCGCATGCTGCGCATCTTTCCGCTCTATTACCTCTTCGTCGCCGGCTGTCTTTTGCTCTTTCCGCTCACGCAGCCCGGCGCGTACTTCGAGACGCCGTTCATTCAGAGCGCCGGCTCGCCGCTTTGGTACCTCTTCTACCTCGGCAATGTCCCCGAGACCATCGGCCACGATCCGCCGTACGTGCTCGGTCCCATTTGGTCGTTGGCCATCGAGGAACAGTTCTACATCGTGTTCCCCTTCGTGGTGGCCACCCTCGATCCGGCGCGCCTCAAGAAGGTGCTCTTGGGCCTCATCGTCCTGGCGCCGCTCTTTCGGCTGCTGGCGCTGCTCTTGGTGCCCTCGAACGAACGCATCCAATACCTCGCGACGCCCTGCCGCATGGATTGCATCTCCTACGGCGCTCTCCTGGCGCTGCTCCTGCGCATCGAGCCGTCCGCCGTGGGCTCGCGCGCGTCGGTGGCGCGCGCGCTCGGTGTCGTGGCGGCGCTCTGTTTGGTCGCGTTTCCCCTCGGGGTGCTGACGCGGACCACGCCTTGGGGGCGCGTGCTCGGATATTCGCTGGTGGCCATCGCGTTCACGGTGCTGCTCGCCTTCGTGCTGCAGCGCCGGGATGAAGCGGCGACGGCGTTCCTGCGCTGGCCCCCGCTCCAATACGTCGGCAAGATCTGCTACGGCACGTACCTGCTCCATCGCCCGGCCGACGTCTTCGTCGACAAGCTCGCCGAGCGCCTCGACATCCTCGACCCGCAGAGCATCCCCGGTGGTGCCACGTCGGTGGCGCTGCTCGTGGCCAAGTTTGGCGTCGCCATCGCCTTTGCGACCGCCAGCTGGTACGCCTTCGAGAAGCCCATTCTCCGCCTCAAGGATCGCTTCCAGCCCCGAAACCACCCCTCCGCCACGGCGCCCATCGCGCCGCCGGCGCCTCCTGAGCTCACGGGCCGCGCCAACGTGCCCGAGTCGGGGTAAGATGCGCGCATGCGCATGCTGCACACCATGCTCCGCGTGGGCAACCTCGAGGCGTCGAAGCGGTTCTACTGTGAAGTCCTCGGCATGAAGCTCCTTCGCGAAAAGGAGTACCCGGGCGGCCAATTCACCCTCGCCTTCGTGGGCTACGGCGACGAAGAGTCCAACACCGTCCTCGAGCTGACCTACAACTGGGGAACCTCGACCTACGATCTCGGCAACGCCTTCGGCCACATCGCGCTCGCCACCTCCGACATCCACGGGACGGTGGAGAAGATCCGCGCCGCCGGCGGCAAAGTGACCCGCGAGCCCGGCCCGATGAAGCACGGCACCACCGTCATCGCCTTCGTGGAAGATCCGGACGGCTACAAGATCGAGCTGATCGAGCGATCCTGACGTCGGCGCTCCGGGCGGCGGGGCGTCGAACGCTCCGAGCCCGCGCCACCAGCGATCCTTCGCGCTCGTCTACGCTGCGCCCGCGGCCTTGCGCTTGGTGCGGCGCGAGGGCGTTTTCTCTTCCGCCTCTTCGGCGTCCGCCGCTGCCTCGAACTCCGCAGCTTGCTTCGGGTCGATCGACACCCACGTGTCGCCCCATTTGGCGAGCGCATCGATCACGGGTGCGAGCGCGCGGCCCTTCTCGGTGAGCTCGTATTCGACGCGTACGGGGTGCGTTGGGAGCACCCTTCGCTCGACCACGCCCTCGGCCTCGAGCTCCTTGAGCCGCTCGGACAAAATGCGGTCGCCCACCACCTCGAGCTTTTCGAGCAGCTCGCCAAAGCGGGCAGGGCCATCCATCAGAATCAATAAGACGAGCCCGGTCCATCGTTTGCCGATGAGATTCACGGCGGCCTGGTAGTTCGGGCAAAGCGCTCGGCTGTAGCGGGTCATGTTCAGTCCAGTCCTTCCAAGAAGGTAGCAACCCACTTCTGAAAGGGAAGCTATTGACCTCCGAAAGGTCAGGACACAAGCTTCCGGGTGACCGCAAAAAGGGAAGTGACTTCCGAAAACGCAGGAAAGCTGCGGGGCGGGGTGCTTTTGGTTGCGGTTTCTCCGTGGGCTTCGTCCAGCGCTTTGGACCTCGTCCACTCCGAAATTCATTCGATTCAGGAGACTGCCATGGACACGTTGGTCGGTAAAATCCCGGCTGTTGCGCGCGTTCTTTTCGGGGGCATCTTCGCCCTCTTCGGACTGAACGGCTTTCTGAATTTCCTGCCTTTGCCGTCGCCTACGGGGGCCGCCGCACAATTCACGGGCGGGCTGGCGGCGGCGGGGTATTTCTATCCTCTGCTCGCGGCCACGCAGCTCGTCGCCGGTGTTCTTCTGTTGAGCGGGCGATTCGTTCCCCTCGCATTGGCCCTGCTCGCACCCGTCATTGTCAACGTCGTTGGCTACCATCTCTCCGTCGAGCCAGAGGGCTTGGGGCCCGCGGTCGTGGTGCTCGCGCTCGAGATCTATTTGGCTTGGGCTTACCGCGATAGCTTTGCGCCGATGCTCCGCGCCCGCGCGGTGCCTACCGCCGCGGAAGAGTCGGGCCAAGCCGTACCCCACCACGCCTAGAGCATAGGCTCCGCTATCATCCCGTCGCCATCGATTGCATGCCGGCGGGACACCGCCATAGCTCGTGACGCGTCGCGCTGCTATCCTCTTCGTCGCGCGCGCGTGCGGGTTAAGTAGAGAGGAACACCGGGCGCGCGTTTTTCGTATTTGCAGATACAAGCAATTTGCGGATAGCTTCCTCGATATGAGAATGCTGCTCGTTTGCCGCTGCGCGGCCTTGGTCTTCTCGTCCCTCGGATTCGGCCTGCTCGCTGCTTGCAGCAGCGACGACTCGCCGGGGTCTCCGCCGCCCGATCCTTCGTGCACGGCGGCGAACAACTGTACCTTCTTCGCGGTGGGCTCCACCGAGGAGCAGGTGCAGAATCGAATCGCAACCGCCAAAGCGGGGCAGACAATCAAGTTCGGCGAAGGTACCTTCAAGTTCGTCAACCAGATCGCGCTGCCCTCCAACGTCTCCAATCTGACGGTCCTGGGCGCGGGCATCGACAAGACGGTGATCGATTTCAGCGCGCAAACGAGCGGCAACGACGGCATCTTCGCGCAGAACGTGACCAACCTTCGCCTCGAAGGGTTCACGGTGAAGAACTCGGTGGGCAACGCCATCAAGGTGCTCAAAGGCACCGGGGTGACCTTCCGCAGCCTGAAGACCCATTGGACCACCGAGGACAAAACCAAACACGGCGCCTACGGTATCTATCCGGTGGAGTCGACCAACGTGCTGGTGGAGAAGAGCATCGCCATCGGCGCCGTCGACACCGGCATCTACGTGGGGCAGTCCAAGAACATCGTGGTCCGCGACAACGAGGTCTACGAGAACGTGGCGGGCATCGAAATCGAGAACAGCTTCACCGCCGATGTGTACAACAACAATGCGCACGACAACACGGGCGGTATTCTCGTGTTCGACCTGCCTCATCTGCCGCAGACCGGCGGACACGACATTCGCGTCTTCAAGAACGACATCCACGACAACAACACCGCCAACTTCGCCCCTTCGGCCAGCACCGTCGCGGCCGTCCCCAAGGGCACGGGCTTCTTCGTATTGGCGAATTCCAACGTGGAGGTCTTCGAGAATACCTTCAAGAACAACGTGACCGCGCAGACGTCGGTCTTGAGCTATTTCATTTTGCAGCAGCCCATCGACGATCCGAATTACAAGCAGCCGTTCCCGTCCAACATTTACATCCACGACAACACGTACGCCGGCGGCGGGGCGAGCCCGGACCAGGACAACAAGCTCGGCATCGTCCTCAAGCTCGGGAAATTTCCAGGCGATAAGGTGCCTGATCTGCTCTACGACGGCATCGTGACCACGCCTCCGACCCCCGCGCCGGCCGGCAACCCGCTCAAGGTTTGTTTCAAGAACAACCCGGGGGCCGTGTGGGCCAATTTGCATTTCGACAAAATGGAAGGTATCGATCTCGGCGCGGTCCGCGTCATGAGCCCGCCCGAGCTCGAGTGCGAGCTCCCGCGCCTCGCCCCCGTATCCCTCCCGGGGCTGTGATCGCCGAGACATGTGTTCCTGATACATCGGTACATCGGTACATCCATGATGGTGATGGCAAATCGGATTGTCGGCTTCGCTGCGGCGATGTTCGTTTCTTCGTTGGTCTCGTGCAGCTCGTCGAGCGACCCTCCGTCGGGGCCTCCCGCGGGCGGCGACGGCAGCTACGTCATCCAGCCGTACGAGACCTTGGAGGAGTACGGTCTCGTTCGCATCCAAGACGGCGCGATCGTGATGGCCAAGGAGTCGGTCCATTACGATTTGAACACGCCGCTCTTTTCGGATTATGCGGTCAAAGAGCGGAGCATCTACCTCCCGCGCGGTACGTCGATGACCTACCGCGACGATGGGATCTTCGACTTTCCGCCGGGGGCCATCCTCACCAAGTCCTTTGGCTTCCCCAAGGACTTTCGCGATCCCAAGTCGAAGGTCACCTGGATCGAGACGCGCCTCTTCATCCGAACGAGCACCGAGTGGAGGCCGATGGTCTATTCGTGGGACACAGAGCAAAAACGCGCGGTCCAGGCGCCGGGTGGAAAAACGCTGCCCATCGAGTTCATCGACGCATCCGGAGCACCGCAGCGCGCGAACTACCTCGTCCCCAACGTAAACCAATGCCCCAAGTGCCACGCCAAAGGGGAAGAAACGGTCCCCATTGGCATCTACGCGGCACAGATGAACCGCCCTCACCCCTACGAGGGCGGCACCCTCGCCAACCAGCTCACCAAGTGGCGCGAGCTCGGCCTACTTCAAGGCGCGCCCGCCTCCTTGGGCGGGGCACCCCGTCTCGTCCCCTGGGACGATCCCTCGTCGGGCACGGTAGCCGAACGCGCCCGCTCGTACCTCGATGGCAACTGCGCGTACTGCCACAGCGCCACCGGCGAAGCGCGCACCAGCGGCCTCTTCCTCGATCTCCGCCAAACCGCACCGGTCCGCCTCGGCGTCTGCAAAGCCCCCGTCGCCGCCGGGCGCGCGGGCTCCGGCCTCGAATATGACATCGTGCCGGGGAGCCCCGACAAGTCGATCCTAACCTTCCGTATGAACTCCACCGAACCAAGCGTCGCCATGCCCGAGCTGGGTCGGAGCTTGATCCACAAAGAGGCGGTGTCGCTCATCCACGAATGGATCAAGGGGCTGCAGGGCAGCTGCGCGCCGGGCAAATGAATTGATGGATCCACCGCCAGGGCGCAAGGGCCGCAAAGGGAGGAGATAGTTAGAATCCCCCTTCAATCCCTGGCGCTCGTAGCGTCCTTGCGGTTGAAGTCTTCGATGAGTCCACCGCCAGGGCGCAAGGGCCGCAAAAGGAAGAGATAGTTAGAGTCCCCCTTCAATCCCTGGCGCTCGTAGCGTCCTTGCGGTTGAAATCTTTCGATGAATTCACCGCGAGGGCGCAAGGGCCGCAAAAGGGGGAGATAAGCGACGATCTCTCGCGCTCCTGGCGTCCTTGCGGTTGAAGTCTTCGATGAGTCAACCGCCAGGGGCTCAAGGGCCGCAAAAGAGGGAGATAAGCGACGATCCCTAGCGCTCTTAGCGTCCTTGCGGTTGAACGCTTTTCGCTTCCGTTGAACGGGCGCCTACAGATGATCGCGTAGGAAGTTCGCCATGCGGGTCCAGGCGGGGCCGGCGATGTCGGGGGCGTAGAGCATGTGCGTGACGCCGACGAGGGGGATGAACTCGAGCGGGCGGCCGGACTTGCCCATGGTGTCGGCGAGCTTGAGGGAGTTGGAGAAGTAGACGTTGTCGTCGGCCGTGCCATGGACGAGGAGGAAGGGGCGCGCGGGCAGGGCGGCGGTCGGGGGGCGCGCGGCCCACGTGAGGAGCGACGCGTTGTCGTAGGCGGGGCTCGGGGGGATGCCGAGGTAGCGCTCCGTGTAGCAGGTGTCGTAGTCGGCTTGGTCGACGGTGGGCGCGCCCGCGACGCCGACCTTGAAGACGTCGGGCCGGCGGAGGATGGCCATCGACGTGAGGTAGCCGCCGAAGGACCACCCGTAGATGCCCACGCGCGTGGCGTCGATCTCGGGGTGCGCCTTGGCCAGCGCGCCAATGGCCGCGACATGACCCTCGAGCGGAACTTCGCCCAGCCGCTCGCGCAGCTTGCGCTCCCAGGTGCGGCCGCGCCACATCGTTCCATGCGCGTCGACGGCCACCACGATGGCGTCGGCTACGTCGGCGATCCATTGCGCGCGCAGGTAGGCCAGCCCGTCGGCGACCACCACGTTGGAGTGCGGACCGCCATAGACCGCGTCGATCAGCGGATAGCGTCGCTTGGGGTCGTAGTTGCGCGGGCGGACGATGGCCACGTGGAACTTTTCGTCGCCCACCCCGACCGTGGTGAACTCGACCTGCGGATTGAAGGGCGGCGCCTCCGCCATCGAGCCGATGGTGGCTTGCGATTTCCCGTCGACCGAGCGGGCGCCAAAGCGGCGGTCGCCTTGTTTCGTGGCCTCGACGAAGGCAAACGTGTGCGACCCTTCACCAAAAAACGCGTGCACCACGCCGTTCTCGGAGCGGGCCAGGGCATGCGGTGCGGCGCTGCCGTCGAGCGGCGCGGCCCACACCTCCGCGCGAATGGGATCGGACGACGCCGAGACATAGGCGACGTGCTTGTCCGGATCGACGGTCAAGAGCGCGCGGTAGCCGATGGCGGCGGGCACGGGCACCGATCGCGGTTCGCCGCGCGCGTCGCGCAGCTCGAGCTCCCACGATCCGCGGCGCTCGGTGGACCAGAGGAAGCCGCTGCCGTCCGGAAGCCAGCGGGGCACCGACGGATCGACGTTGAGCCACGCGCTGTCCTGCTCGGTGACCAGCGTGTGCGTGGCCCCCGTCTTGGGATCGATCGCCAAGACCAGACCATTTTGTTGCACCCGATCGAGCACGTAGATGGTTGGCGGCGCGTTCTTGGTCCAGGTGGCGGTGGCCAAGTAGGGGTAGCGCGTCGCGTCCCACGACACCTTGCGCACGCGTCCGCTCGCGGGCGCCTTCCCATTGGCCGAGGGAACGGGCGCGATGGCCAAGTGCACGATGGCGTTCGGCGTGCCGGCGCGCGGGTAGGGGAGGATCTCCGGCGGCTTCTCGGGGTGCGCCGGATCGGTGATGGTCAGCCGCTGAACGGGGGAGAGATCGGCCTCTTCGTACAGGATCTCCTGTCCGTCGGGTGACCACCAGAAGCCGCGCGAGCGATGAAGCTCCTCTTGCGCGATGAACTCGGAGAGGCCATTCGGCTTTCCTTCCGTTCCGCCTTGGGTGACCCGCAGCTCTTTGCCGCCGTCCAGCCCGATCACGTGAACGTCGTGGTCGCGCACGTAGGCCACCCGCGTTCCGTCGGGCGAGAGCTGCGGATCGATGGCCGCGCCCTTTCCCGTCGGCAGCTCGCGAACCTCGCCCGAGGCGCGCGTGAGCACATAGAGCCGGCCCGACAAGGTCACGATGATCTTGCTGCCGTCGTGCGTGGGCTGAAACGATGTAAAGCCTGCCGCGCTGATGCGCTGGCGCTCACGCCGCGCGCGCTCCTCGGCCGAGAGCGTCTCCGGGCCGGACCTCAAGGCCTCGGGGCGAAGGAGCTCGCGCGTCTGGCCGGTCGTCAGATCGGTTTCCCAGAGCGACTGACTCGCGTCGCGCGCGCGCGCCCGCAAAAAGAGAACAATGCGCCCATCTTCGGTGGGCACGAGGTTCTTCGGCGCACCAAGCGTGTAGCCGCGGGTAAGGGCAAACTCGTAGGGGAAATTGGACACGGGTGACGAGCTGAGGGGCGTACGTGACAGTGCGGTTTGCGGGGATGCAGAAGAGGGCGACGATGATACCGCAGATCGCGGCGCGGAAGGTGCCGGAGTGGAGGTGCCCGCCGATGTTCCAGCGCATGCGGTTGCAAGAGCGCATAGCGCGGCCGAACAAAGAGGAGTCCAAGAGGAACGCGACCGGTTGTATGGCTGAGGCATCAAAGCAACCTTCTTTCACGCAGCGCGAGAGGCCACAAGACGAGACTTCGCACTTCTGGCGAAAGTCGAAGAAAATTCCGTGGAAGTTGACGCGCCGGGCCACGTGGCGCACGAGGGACGCGAAAGACGTGTGCGCCAACATGGCTGATGAGGCTAAAGAGTAGGCACCATGCGTCGACTGCTCGAGACGATCAAGAAGGAAGCCCTGCCCGCCATTTGGTCGCAGGGCGTCAAGCTCGTTCGCGAGAACTCCGTCACGTCGGTCACGCGGGCTTCTGCCAATGATTCCGGTGAGGTGACCGTGCGCGTTCGCGCGCCGGGGCATCCCATCGCCCCCACCGTGATTCTGTATGTGGAGGACAACGAGTGGTCGTGCGATTGCGGCAGCAAGGTCGACCCTTGTGCCCATGTCGCGGCCGCGGCCATCACTTGCGCAAAAGGGGAAAATGGGAGCGACATCCCGCAAGCTCCCGCCAAGACCGCGCGCCTGGTCTACCGGCTCGGCACCAAGCGGCGCTTGCTCACGTTGACGCGCGTCGTCATCCACGACGATGGGCGCGAGGAGCCCTTTGGGGGCACCCTGGCCTCCGAGCTGGGCCGCGGTCGCGGTCCGACCGAATTTTCACCCACGCACGAAGATTTGCTCATCGACCGCATCCTCGGTTCGCCCGCGCGCGATGTGGTGCCGCTCGCGCGTGTGGGCGACATCTTCGAGGCTCTTTCGCACGACGCGGTGGTGACCTTCGACGGCACACCCGTTCGCGTCTCGGGCGAGGGGCTCGCGCCGCGCGCCGTCGTCGAAGATGCACCGGGCGGCGGCTTCGTGGTGCGCATCGAGAAGAACCCCGCCATGGCGGAGCTCGTGGCCATGGGGGTCGCGCGCTGCCGCACCCCCAGGGCCGAGGGCGCCCCCGCCGCACCCGACACCTTCCGCCCGCTCACGGAGACCACCACCACGGGCGACTTCTTGGAGCGCCTACCGCTCGCGCGCACCTTCCCGCGCGCGCACGAGACGGAGCTCGTGACCCGGGTCATCCCCGAGCTCGAGAAGGGCTTCTCCGTCGTCATCAAGACGAACAAGCTCCCGCGCAAGGCCGCGCATTTGAGCCCGCGCATCGCGATGGACCTGTCGCACCAAGGCCATACGCTCTCCATCCTGCCCACCCTCGTCTATGGCGATCCGCCGATCGCGCGCGTCGACGGCGATACGGTCACCCTCTTTGGCAAGGACGTCCCCGTCCGCCGCCGCGATGAAGAGCGCGAGCTGATCCTCCGTCTTCGCGACGATTTGAACCTCGTGCCCGGCCGCCGGGTCGACCTCGATGGAACGGAGGCCATTCGCTTCGCCGCCAAGCTGCGCGATTGGCAGCAGCGCACGGGGGACGAGGCGCACGCCAAGGTGTTCGAGAACCATGCGCTGAGCGCGCGCCTCGATCTGCAAAACGGTTTGTTCGACGTCATCTTCGAGGTCGACCCCGCGACCGATGGCCCCGCGCTGGACAAAGACGGGAACGCGCGCGGCTCGCGTCCGCCGTCGGCCGCGACCGGCCGGCGCGCCGATGCCGAGGCCGTGATCCGCGCATGGCGCGATGGCCTCGACCTGGTGCCCTTGCAAGGAGGAGGATGGGCGCCGCTGCCCGCGCAGTGGCTCAACGAGCACGGGCACCTGGTGGCCGATCTCCTCGCCGCGCGCGATCCGGAGAAGAAGCTGCCCACCGCCGCGCTCCCCGAGCTGGGCGCCCTGTGCGACGCGCTCGACACCCCGAAGCCGCTGGGCGTGGGGAAGCTCTTGCCGTTGGTCGAAGGCTTCGCGGGCATCCCGCACGCGGATCTGCCCAAGGGGATCTTCGCCGATCTGCGCGCGTACCAGAGGGTGGGGGTCGACTGGCTCTCGTTCTTGCGCGACGCCGAGCTCGGGGCCGTCCTCGCCGACGACATGGGCCTCGGAAAGACCTTGCAGACCATCTGCGCGGTGTCCGGCCGCACCTTGGTCGTCTGCCCCAAGAGCGTCGTCTACAACTGGGCCGACGAGATCCAGCGCTTTCGCCCGGGGCTTCGCACCCACATTTACCAAGGGGTCAAGCGCGAGCTCGATCGCTCGGCCGACGTCACCTTGGTCACGTACGCCGTGCTCCGTCTGGACGCCACGGTGCTCTCCAGCGAGTCGTGGGACACCGTCATCCTGGACGAGGCGCAGGCCATCAAGAACCCCACGAGCCAGACCGCCCGCGCCGCGTTCGAGCTCAAAGGAGCGTTTCGCGTGGCCCTGAGCGGCACGCCGGTGGAGAACCGGCTCGAGGAGCTCTGGAGCTTGATGCACTTCGCCAACCCGGGGCTCCTCGGCGGCAGGAGCGACTTCCAAGAGCGCTACGCCAGCCCCATTTCGGTGGGCGATCCGTCGGCGGCGAGCCGACTTCGCGCCAAGATCCGGCCCTTCGTGCTCCGCCGCATGAAGCGCGAGGTGCTCCCCGAGCTCCCCCCGCGCACGGACGCCATCCTCCACGTGGAGCTCGACGACGTGGAGCGCAGCGTCTACGACGCCGTGCGCGTGGCCACCAAGAAAGACGTGGCGCTGGCGCTCTCCCAAGGCGGCAATGTGCTGGCCGCGCTCGAAGCGCTCCTTCGTTTGCGCCAGGCGGCGTGCCATGCGCAGCTCGTCCCCGGGCAAAAAGCGGAGAGCTCGTCCAAGGTCGACCGGCTCTTGGAGGCGCTCGAGGAGACCACGTCCGAGGGCCACAAGGCGCTCGTCTTCTCGCAGTGGACCAGCTTCCTCGATCTGCTCGAGCCGCACCTGGGCCGGGCCGGCATCAAGTACACGCGCCTCGATGGCGCCACCCGCGATCGCGGCGCGGTCGTCTCCGAGTTCCAAGCCGAGGACGGGCCCCCGGTGATGCTCGTCTCCCTGAAAGCCGGCGGCACCGGGCTCAATCTCACCGCCGCCGACCACGTCTTCCTCCTCGATCCGTGGTGGAACCCGGCCGTGGAGGATCAAGCCGCCGACCGCGCGCACCGCATCGGACAAGACCGGCCCGTCATGGTTTACCGCATGGTCACCAAGGACACGGTCGAGGAGCGCATCCTGGCGCTCAAGGAGCGAAAGCGCGCGCTGGCGGACGTCGCGCTCGGCAATGCCGATCACGCGGGCGGGATTACGCGCGACGAGCTCCTGGCGCTGCTCGAGTAAGTCAGCTATCGAGCGCGCGCTGGATGGCGGGGGGCAGGTGCTCCTGCGAGAGCGCCAGCTCGTTGACGATGAGGCGCAGCTTTTTGCGTTCGCCGTCGGTGAGGCGGCCGTCGGCGGAGAAGTGCGAGAAGCTCTTTTGCAGAAAGTCGACGAGCAGCGCGTCGACGCGGGCTGCATCGAGGCCGCCGGTGGTGACCGCGGTCCACAACTCGGTGCGCTCTTCGTCGGTGACGACACCGTCGGAGAAAATACGGGCGAGCATGCCTGTGAACCGGCGCTCTATGGTGGATGAATCGGACATCCCGACCACCGTAAC
This sequence comes from Sorangiineae bacterium MSr11954, assembly GCA_037157815.1. Lineage (NCBI taxonomy): Bacteria > Pseudomonadati > Myxococcota > Myxococcia > Myxococcales > Pendulisporaceae > Pendulispora > Pendulispora albinea. The sequence goes on along the minus strand of CP089984.1, from coordinate 8,381,403 downwards.
ATCAACCCGGCCCGGTGTCCCCCGTCGCAACGGCCGCTCGGGTCGCCACGAGGCGCACGTAGTCGCGCTGCCGCGCGCTCATCGAGACGAGAGGTCGCTTCGCCTTGAGCATCTTCTCCGCCTCCATCGCGTCCCGCGCCAAACCGCGCCGAATGAGCAGCGCCGCCACCACCATGGCCGAGCGTCCGTGCCCGAACGCGCAGTGCACGAAGAGCCCGCGCGGATCGCCGGCGAGCCGATCGATCATGGTTCGAAAGAGCGCTTCGTCCGGCACCGAGGCGTCGAGCGCCGGCAGGCAGACATAGGCGCGCCCGGCGTGCACCACCCGGCGGCGCACGGGGAGCTCGGCGGTGACGTCCACCACCAGCCCGACCGCGGCGGGCAGATCGGCTTCACCTGGCCAACGGCCGATCCATAGGCCGGGGACCACTTCGTTGGCGGCGTCCTCGCGCACCAGCAACCGAAAGACGCTCCACGAGGTTTGCGAGAACAGGAGGAAGGGGAGGAAAAAGAGAAAGGAATGCAACGCGATGGTGCCGTCCACCCGTTTGCCCACGAGCCCCGGGCGCCGCCCCGCGTAGCCCAGGAGCACCACCGTCCAGAAGCTCACCGCCGGCCACAAAAGCAGCCAGAAAGCTCCGCCGAAGGCCGCGGCGACGGCCGCACATGCAACTCCAATTGCAAAAAGGATGGTCGGGTATGTCACGGGGCTCGGGCTCCGGGCGGGCGATCGGCCAAAACGGGGCCATCAGGGCTCGATATATAAATCGGACGGTACGGGACAATGGGGGCAAACATTTAGAGGGATTGGCTTTCTGGTCGAACCCGCGAGAGTATGGCTCGCGCGGGATGCAAATCGTCGACTTCTATAAGCTGACGCGCCCTGTTCAAGAGCGCTTTCTAGGGTCGGTGCGGGGGAGCGGTATGCCCGTTCCCATTCTGGAGGTGCACGTCGGTCCAAAGGAGCCTTATGCGTGGCTGGGGCTGAGCGCCGTCGCATCCCTTTTGCTCCTGATCCTGTATCGGCTCGGATACGGCTCGCTCGATAGCCCATTCGCCATTCAGCGAACGTGGACGGTGGCGGCATACGTATTGGTTGCGCTCATCGCCTTCGGCATCGTGCGCGCGCTCGCGGTGTGGCGCGCCGTTCGGGTGCTCCCCTACAAGCCCGGCGTCTACGTCTTCCCCATCGGCGTCATCGATGCGCGCCGCCACACCATGCGCGTCTACCACCTGGCGGAGTTGAAGAACGTGGAGGGGCCGACCGCGGGGCAGTTCGTCCTCTCGTTCGAAGGCGGCCCCCGCTTCGTCTTCCCGGCGCCGGACAAGGAGAAGGCCGAGCGAGCGTTGCGCAGCTTGAACACGGCGCGCACGCAGCACATCGAGGCCACGTCCGCGCGCGAGAGCATACGGCCCAAGGCCATCGCCGCCATCGACCCCTTGCAGGACGGCGGCTTCGCGAGCCCGCTGGTGCCCAAGACGCCCATCGCGCGCGCCACGCCCGTGTGGTCGCGCGCGTGGCTGGTCGCGCCCATCGTGGGGCTCGCGGTGGGCCACGCGCTCTGGACGGGGCGCAACGCGTGGAGCGACGAGCGCATGTTCGCCACCGCCAAGACGAAGAACGACGTGGCGTCGTACCGCGCCTACCTGGCGCGCGGCGCCGCTGGCTCGTCGCACCGCGCGGAGGTCGAGACCGTGCTGCTCCCGCGCGCCGAGCTGCGCGAGGCGGAGCGCGTGGGGACGGTGGACGCCATCGAGGCGTACATGCAGGCGCACCCGCAGATCAAGATTCAGAACGAGGTGAGCGCGGTGCTGCGCCAGGCCATGCTGGCGGAGCTCGCGACCACCAAGCAAGCGGGCACGGTGAGCGCGCTGAACGACTTCGAGAAGCGCCGGCCCGATCACAAGCTGGCCGCCGAGATCCAAACCGCCAAGCACGCGGTCTACGCCGCCGCCTTCGAGTCGTACCGGCCGATGGCCAACCCCAAGGATCCCACGGCGCTCGCCTTCATCGAGCGCCTCCTCGGCTTCGCCGAGCGCAAAGGTCCGCGCGTCGAGGTCCGCTTCCAGCGCGAGATCGGCAAGGCGCTCGAGAAGGCCGACACGGCCGTCGGCAAGAGCCGCATGTTCATGGGCGGCCAGTCATTCCCCACGCGCTACTTCGATGTGGCCCACGCGCGGTCGCGCGAGACCTATGCGGGGCGCATCATCGTGGAGCAGTTCGGCCAGGTGTTCCCGAAGGACATCCTCGACGTGACCATGGGCGAGCCACTCTCCGAGCCCGACGCTCCTCTCCCCGAGCCCACCGTCCCGACCCTCTTCATCGAGCACACCAGCGAGTGGTCTGGCGGGACCGCAACATCCGATGTTCCCCGCGGTGTCTTCGTCGGCATCGGCGTCACCTTCGACGTGACCTTCCGCATCCCCGGCGACTCCCGCCCCTACAAGTTCAAGTACACCACCTGGCGCGTCCCCCGCACCGACTCCATCCGCGGCGCCGAGCGCCCCGAAGAAATCGTCTACGAACAAATCGCCCACGACGCCTTCGATCAATTCACAAGAAAATTTCTGGCAAATTTCTTCAAAGACACGAAATGACGCATCGCATCGCGGCGGCCCGTCTAAACCCGGCGCTCCACGTTCTCATCACGCTCTCTCCCCGTCAGGGGGAGGATTGGGGCGGGGGAGCATGAAAGCGCCGTCCCCGGAAGCATAGGGAACGCAGCCCGCTGGAAGCACGGGAACCGCCCGCCGGAAGCCGAAACGCCCGCCGCAAAAACCCAGGAACGCCCGCCGGAAGCCGAAACGCCCGCCGCAAAAGCCCAGAAACGCCTACGGCTCGACGCTCACCCCGTGCCAAAACGCGACCCTTCCGGCCAGCCGTTGTGCAGCGGGTTTCGGCGTCGAAAAATACCAGGCCGCGCCGCAATTCTCTTCACCGTTGACGACGAGGTCGTAATAGCTGCACACGCCTCTCCATCCGCAGACTGTGTGGCGGGCGCTTGGCCGGAAGTATTTCAGGTCCAACGAGGCCTTGGGAAAATAGGCATTCCCCTCAACCACCACGATGTCATCGCTCTCCGCGACGACCGTCCCATTCCAAATCGCCTTCATCGGTCTCGTAAGCTCCGACGTTGGGTTCAGGGCGCCGGATCGTCAAGCGCTTTTCATGCCACTGCAACCCTCACCTAAACCCACGCCTGGGCTTGGGCCGCGGTTCCCTCGCTGCGTCAAGCGGCCACCCCATCCCAAGCGGCCACCCCTTGCCATGGCTGAGGTGCGAAACTGCGCCGTCATCGAAGCAACGTGGAGACAACGGGAGATGAACTGCGTGAAAGTCGACCGTGGCTGTGCTTGGCGGTGCCGACTCCACGGCATAACATCCCGGATGTGACTACCAAGTTCGTGCTCGTGGTCGACGATGACGTCGACATACGTGAGGCGGTGACCGGGGCGTTGCAGGAAGAAGGCTACGAGGTGGCGAGCGCTGGAAATGGGGAGGAAGCGCTTGCGTACTTGCAGAGCCCCGGGGCCAAGCGCCCTCATCTCATTTTGCTCGACTTGATGATGCCCATCATGTCCGGCTCCGAGTTCCGCGCCGCGCAGGAAGCGGATCCTTCGCTGTCCGCCATCCCGGTCGTCCTCGTTTCCGCCTCCGGCGACGTCGCCATGCGCGCCGATACCATGCGCGTGTCGGGCGTCGTGCGGAAGCCTTTGAGCCTCGACATTTTGCTCGACAACGTCTCGCGCTACGCCGACCGTCGCTCGAATTAGCCGCCACTTGGTCGTTACTTGATGACGCCTCCTTGGGTCGAACAGCCGAAGGCGAGGGTGAGCCGCCCGTTGCGATCGGACTGCGCCGCGCTGCAGCTCGTGGGACAAAGCGAAATCTTCGTCGGCGCCGTGGGTTGATCGTAGCGCCACCCGGTGCCGTTCGCGCAGTCGCGGCTGTAGTCGAGCACCTGGTATTTCCCGCCCGACGCGTAAACCACGTTCACCAAGTTCGCGTCCAGCGACTGCCCCGGCGGCGCCGGCGGAATGGCGAAGTCGCACGACAAGGTTTGCGACCGCACCTGCTCGAGCGCCTTTTGAAAGCGCGCGGTGGTCTTGGCGGGATCTTGCACGTCGACGATCATGGCCTGCCCCGTTCCTCCCGCCACCGCGATGGCGTCGAGCTTCTCGAGCGACGGGCCCACGCCAATCACGTACGTGCGAACGGATGGCGTGTTGCGGAGCGCGTCGCGCGCGGCGGCGGCGACGTGCGGGATATCGTTGTTGGTGCAGCCCTCCGAGAAGCGATCGTCGACCGAGATCCCCGGCTCGCCGTCGGTGACCAGGACCACCACCGTGGTGTCGCTGGGCTTTTGCGTCGCGATGCCCTTCGCGTACTTGATGGCCCCCTGCAGCGCGGGGAGCGTCGGCGTACCGCCCTGCGGCTTGGTCTTCTGGATGGCGTCGACGAAGGAGTTGCTCTGCGTGAGCGGCGTGAGGGTCACCCCCGGCTTGCCGTAGTCGTAGGAGCAGACCTCCTCGATGGTCTCGCCCACCGGAAAGAATTGGAGCGACGCGTTCAAGGTCACCGAGCCGGGATCGGACAAGAACGTCGTCATCCCTTGGCCCACCGGGTTCCACTTCAAATTCGGATCGAACGGCGGCTTGTTGTTCGGGTCCCCCATGCTTCCCGAGCGGTCGTACATAATCACCAGGTTGGCGGGCGTGAGCGCCGCGTCCGCGGTGGACGTCGCACAAGCCGCAAAGACACCTCCAGGTGCCAGGGGATTGCCGAACTCACCCCCGGGGTTACGGTCCTGCCGATTGGGATCGTTTGGATTGCCGAAACCCGATTCATCGCTGCCGCCGCAGGCCACCACCGTGAAGCCAAGCGTAACGAGTGTGGACGCAACAATCGAGAGCGCGCGATAGCCCATGCATCGCTTCAATGCATTGCCCGTTCCCGGCCTGCTTCCGCGGTAGAACCGCCGCCATCGGAAAAATGTGGAGCCGAGGAAGGCGGATTTTACGGAGGCGCTGTCGGTCCCTGGTAACGTAGCGCCCGTGGTGAGCAGACCGCCCCGACTGCCGTCCTTGGAGTCGGATCATGTGCCGCGCGACGAACGGAGCCTGATCAACAAGGTGCTCGCGGGAAAGTATCTCGTGCGAAGCATCATTGGTTCCGGCGGCGTTGGCACGGTCTACGAAGCCATCGATCGGACCTTGCGGCGCACGGTCGCCATCAAGGTTCCCCATAAGACCGCGAGCGATGTGATCCTCCAGCGCTTCCTTCGCGAGGGCAGGGCAGGTGCGGCCATCGCGCATCCAAACGTGTGCGCGCTGTACGACGTCGGCCCGCTCGACGACGGAACTCCCTTTTTGGTCATGGAGCGGCTCTTCGGCGACACGCTCGCCGACCGGCTGGAGCGAACGCCCAAGCTGGAGCTGTCGGCGCTCATCACCATGATGACCCAAGTGCTGAGCGGCCTGCACGCCGCGCACGCGCAGGGGATCGTTCACCGCGATATGAAGCCGGAAAATATCTTCGTCTGCCGGCCGGTGGGCGGCGAAGCGCTGGTCAAGGTGCTCGACTTCGGCGCCTCCAAGCTCGACGGGTTTTTGTTGAGCGACGATGACAACTTGGATGCGCTCACCGCAACCGGCTACGCCGTCGGCACGCCCTATTACATGGCCCCGGAGCAAGCGCGCGGCGAGCGCGATCCCGATGGACGGCTCGATATTTTCGCATGCGGCACCATCATTTACGAGGCGCTCACCGGGGTGCGGCCCTTCGAGGGAAACCACTTCAGCGAGATCTTCAAGTCGATCGCGGCCGCCGATCCCAAGCCGATCCGCAGCTTGGAGCCAAGCTTGCCGGAGTCGATCACCCCGGTGCTGGCCCGCGCCATGGCTCCGTCGCGCGACGCGCGCTACCCCACCGCTGGAGCTTTCGCCCGTGCGCTGGAGTCTTTGAAGCACGCCACGTCGGAGTCCAGTCCGCAGGTGCGAGAAGAGCCCACGAGTGAGCGTCTTGCTTACCTGCGCCAACGCTTCCACGAGCTGGCCGTGCTCTACCGAAAAGGAAGCTCGTCCGGGAGCTCGTCGAGTAAGAGTGGGAGCGGGGGAGGGGGTGGCCGCGCGTCGCCCTCGGTATCGCCTTCTAGCCCGCCCGGAGAGGCATCGTCGACGGAGATCCCGGTGTTCTTCGACGAAGAGAGCAGCCCGAGCAGCCCGGCGTCGACCATCCCGCCGCCCATGAGCAGCGCCTCGCGCGAGCCCGCGTACTCCATCGAGGACTCGCACCGTCAGCGCATTCTCACGGAGCGCGATCCCGTCTCTTCTCACGAGCCAGGGGCCGTCGAAGAGGGCTAGAAAGCCTAGTAAACCAGAGAGACTACGGGCCGCCGAGCGCGCGCGCCTCGCGCAAGTAGGCGATGGCGGTGCTGCGGCGGCCTTGCGCGGCCATGCGGTGCGCGGCCTCGACCAGGGCGCGCCCGAGCTGGTCCGAGGTCGCGAGCTCGCGCGCGCGCCGGCGCTGCGCATCGAACCGCGCCTCCAGCTCCTCGCGTTGCCGCTCGTCGGGCCAGCATCGAAGGAGCGCGATCAGCCGCTCGGCCTCCACCGCGCTCAAGGCCTGTCCCCGCGCATCGGCGTGCTGGGCTCCGAGGATCACGGCGCGCTCGCAGAAGGCGGGCTCGCGCCGCGCCAGATCGGTGAGCGAGGCGAGGGCGCCGGCGCGCACGAAGCGGCTGGTGGAGCCGAGGAGGACCGCGTCGACGAAGAGCGACTCCTCGGCGCCGCGCAGGGCCGCACGATCGATCTTCATGGCCTCGGCAACGGCTTGCGCGGCCGTGAGCTCGTCCGCCGCCAGCAGCTGCACCACCCGCACCCCCGCGGCGCACGCCAGGTTCGGGTCGCCCTCCTGAGCGGCGCGCGCGCGTGCGCGCCGAAACGACTCGAGCGCCTCGTCGTGCACCGCGCCACGCGCCAGCTCCAGGCAGCGGCCGAGCAGGTAGAGCGACCGCGCGCGCTCGCGGCGGTGGACCTCGGCGCGCGCCAGCTTGGCGGCGAGATCGGGCATGCCTTGGTCGATGAGATCGGCGGCGATCGACGCCAGCTCGTCGTCGTGAACGCCGCCCCGCAGCGAGCGCCACCAGCGGATGACGCGCTCGATCTCGCGCACGCTGCCGATCTCGATCGCGGCCCGCAAGGCGGCGAGCGCCAAGGAGTGGAGCATGGCCATGGCGCGCCCTCAGCGGGTTCCGCGATCGGTCACCAAGCCGATCGAGGGAATGCGCTCGAGCGCCGCTTGGATGCGTTCGAGCTCGGACGCCACTTGCTCCAAGGTGCGCCGCGTCTGGGCGGCGTCGCCGTTGCCGTCGAGCGCCGCGAGCGGCTTGGCGCACTTCTCGCGGAGCCAGGCCGTGAGGCGCTCCTTTTCGGCCACCTGCACGGGGCGCACTTCTTCGGCCGCCGAGGGTTGGAAGTCTTCGAGCTCCAGCTCGAGCCGCGAGGTCCACGCGAACACCGTGGCGAAGCGGCGCGCGAGGTACGAGGGATCGTCGTGGCGCACCGAGGAGAGCTCCTCTTGGTACGCGGTCTCGACCAGGGCCTGCGTCTCGTTGAAGATGCGCCGCCAGCTCGGTCCGTCCGACGCCTCGTAGGCGCGCTCGGCCTCGGCCACGATGCGCCCAATCCGCTCCTCCCACGCCGCGCGGTCCATGCCCACCAGCGAGCCGGTGGCGCGGTACACGATGCGCCGCAAGGAGTTGAGCACTTGCTCGAAGCGGTGCATCGGGGGCGTCATCTCCTCCTGCTCGCCGCCGCGGAACTCGTCGACCAAGAGGCGCAGCTTTTGGCAGAGCGCATCGCACTTGTCGGGATCGATGGCGATGAGCTCCCGGATGGAGGTGATGAGCCGCTCGCTCTCGCGCTGGTAAATCTGCCCATACGCGCCCCAGAGCGCGCGCCCCGCTTGCTCGGCCTCGTCGAGCAGCGCCAGGATGGCCTCCACCTTTTCGTAGCGGGCGGCCGATGGCGCCTCCACCAGCGCCCAGAGCTCCTGGCCCGCGACCTCGGCGCGCGCGTGCATGCGCATCGACTCGTCGCACGCGAGCTCGAGATCGACGCGCGTGCCCACCTTGGTGTCGCCCGGCACCTCGATCACCAACGTCTTGATGGGGAGCCTGTCCTGCAGCAGGCGCAAGACCACCCTCCCGCTCTGGTCCATGGTGAAGAACTCGCGTTTGACCTTGGCGGGGAGCCCGGTGCCATGCGCCAAGAGCACCCGCCGCTCCCGGCGCCCTGCGCGGACGACCTCGAGCGCGATGTCCTTGGCGATCACGCTGGGGCGGCTGAGCGCGCTCGCACGGGGCCGCGCATCGCCTCGATACAGCTTGAAATTCAGCTCCACCAAGGTGCCGCCATCCTTGCCCACCAGCGCGAGAACGGCGGGGTTCTCCTCCTGCTCCCCGAGCGGAACATCGAGGCGAACCTGCTGCCCGATGGCGACCGCCGCCTCGGCCAGCGTACCTTCGCCCTCGCGCACCGCGAGGCCCTGGGTGCCCTCGGGCGCTTGCTCCACCCGCACCCCGAGGCGCAGGTGCTTTCCCTGACCGACCAGCGGCGATACGAAGGAGACCATCGTCTTTTTATCGACGTCGCCGATGCGCAGCCCGCCGAGCTGCGCCGCGTGGATGGCCGCGCCGAGCGCCACGCAGGTGTCCACCTCGTCTTGCAGCGGCTTGCCGTTCTTGCTCTTGGCGGCGAGCGCCTCCGTCACCCGCTGCACCACGCGGGGTACGCGGGTCGAGCCGCCCACCAGGAGCACGTGATCGATCTCCGCGATCCCGACGCCGGCCATCTTCTGGCTCTTCTCCAGCGCGCGCTCGCAGCAGACCAAGGTGGTGTCGATCAAGCTCGCCACCACGGCATCGTAGTGGGCGCGGCCGATCTCGGCCTCGTAGGCCACGCTCTCGCCGCCTTGATCGTCGAACATGTCCTGCTTGGAGACGTGCACGACGTCGCGCGTGGAGAGGGACTCTTTGATCTCCTGCGCGAGGTGGACCAGCTTGGACCATCGGACCGCGTCGTCGGGGCTCTGGCGCACGTCGAGATCGAGGGTGTAGCCGCGCTTCACCAAGTCGGCCCGCAGGTGCTCGGCGAAGCGCCGGTCCAAATCGTCGCCGCCGAGGTAGTTGTCACCGTCGATGGCGAGCACCTGGTACTCACCGCCGATGCAGCGCACGACGGAGACGTCGAAGGTGCCGCCGCCCAAGTCGTAAACGAGGAACGTGCCGTCGCCGAGGCGGTGCTTCCACGTGGCGTGGATGGCGGCGGCCGTCGGCTCTTGCAAAATGCTGAGCACCTCCAGGCCGCTCGCCTCGGCGGCGCGGCGGGTGGCCTCCACCTGCGGGGCATCGAAGTAGGCGGGGACGGTGACGGTGGCGCGGGTGACCCGCATCTCCACCTCCGGCTCGGCGTCCGCGGCGAGGTATTCGCGAAAGCGCGCGCAAAGCTCGGTCAAAATGGCGGCCGAAATCTCCTCCGGCAAGAGCGCCTTGGGGCCGACCATGGTCTTGACGGTCTGCCCCATCTTGCGCTTGATCGACTCCACGATGGCGTCGCCTTGCGTGCGCGCGCGGGTGCGGCGGGCGCGGGCCGCGTGACCGACCAAAAGCGACTGCGTCTTGGGATCCCAGGCGACGGCCGAAGGCATGGTCTTGCGACCAAAGCGATCCGTGTAAAGGTGAATGCGTCGCTCCGAAGGATGACAGAGCGCAATCTCGGAGTTGGTCGTACCAAGGTCGATGCCAACGGGACGGTCGACGAACATGCGTCATTTCCTCGGAGGAAAGAGAATGGGGTCCTGGCGGAGCCCCTCGCGGGCTTGATTTTCGTCTGCGCCTCGCGCGGATCCCGTCATTTCATTCGTGGAGCGTGTGCTCGCGGTGTCATCGGGAGCGCGTGAGGCGTCCGCGTCGCCGCGGAGGATGGCGGAGAGGCCTGGGATCGCGCGGGGCGGCGGCGGGCGTGAAGGGGACGTGTGTCCCGAGCTGGGGTGCGCGCCGAAGGCTGCGCGCAGGCGGCGGGCGGGGTGCAGGGTCAGTTCTTCCCAGGCGGTGCGGAGGTGGTCGCGGTCGGCGCTGGGGGCTTCCTCCAAGAGCTCGCGAAAGCGTTCGGTGATGGCGCGCGGGCCCTCGCGCGGATCGATGTCGTAGGTTTCGAAGGGGTTGGTCACGGGTACCTCCGGTACGAGCGCTGGCGGAACTCGGCGAGGCGGCGCTTGGCTTCCTCGAGCGACTTCGATGCGGGGTTCATCGTTTCGGCGCGCGCCAAGGTGGACTCCACCTCGGCCAGCGTCTTTTCGCCCACGAAGAAGGTGGTGCGGCCCATCTTGTCCATCGCGGAGCGGCAGAGATAGCTGCATAATACAATTTGTGCGTTGCGGTGCGATGGGCAGATGACGAGCGCCCGCTCGGCGTGCGCGATCTGCTCCCCGAGGGTCGTCGCCGTTTCGGCGCGGAAGACGAGCATGTGCGCGCACGCGGCCAGGTAGCCCATCGGCTCCCGATGCTCCAGGATGCGCTTGCAAAGGCTGTCCACCAGCGGATCGAGCGGGGCCATGAGCGCCCGCAGATCGTCCCAACGGCTGTCGCGATAGAGCTCCCACGCGGCGTCGCTCACCTGGTCCACCACGAAGCGCTCCACCGCTTCATCGTATTCCGCCCACGCCCACAGGGTGGTCGCCGGGTGGAGGATCCGCAGCGCATCGGCCGAAAGGGTACCGCGCGCCCCGGCGTCGGCCATCGCCTCGGCGATGGGGGCCAGCGCCGACTCCAGCGCGTGGCTGCGCTTGGACTCCGCCCGCGCCGCCGCCCGCTTGGCCAAGTCGTCCGAGCCGCCCATCCCAGCCGCGCGGCACGCCTCGGGGACGCGCACCAAGGTGCACCACGCCGAGCGCGCTCGGTTCGTTCGGGCGCGCGTGCCCTCCTCGGCCTCGCGGCCCAGCGCGTCGATGGCCTCCAGCGCCACGTCCGCCGCCGCGCGGTCGATCTCGGCCGAGGGCAGCTCGGTCCCCACCACCGCCTGCGCGAGCTCCATGAGGTACGTGCGCGGCGGCCGGCTGAGCGCCAGCCATGCGCCGAGCGCCCGCACCCGCACATCGCAAGCATCCTCGGGCGATTGCTCGCACATCGCGTCGGCGACGCGGGTCAGGTAGAGCGCGATATGGTGCAAGAGCTCGGGCGCAAGATCGGTCAGCGGCGCGCGCTCCACCACGTCGACCAGCGGCCCGAGATCGCCTTGCTCGGCGCGGGCCCGTGCGGCGCGGCCGCTGTCCGTGCGCGCGATGAGGGCGATCATCCCGGCCGCGCGCGGATGAGGAGGCTCGGCACCGCGCCCCGCCCATGGAGTGGAGACAGCCCATAGCCGCCCGAGGAGGCGTTCATCCTCGAGACGGGCGAGCAGCGCTTCGTCCTCGACGCGCCACGGGGGGCTCACGATCCATCACCCTAAATCAACCCGCATCAACCATCCAGGTTCGGCGCCATGTGGCGACTTTCCACGGGTGTGGCGCAAAACCGCACGCACCAAGCGAGCCGAGCATGCTCAAAGAACCCGAGTGACATCCCCATCGCCCCACATGTACCGCCATGCGTTGGGCCGAACGAGCGCATCGTACGCCGGGTGATGCGGGCCGACATGGACCTGAAACGGCTTGCTCGTGCGCGGGAGAAACCCGAGCCGGTAGAGCGTCATTTGCAGCCGCGGACAGGGGGTGTGCACCTCGAAGTGAATCGACGCAACATCGCGGCATGCATCGAAAATGGCGCGGTAGGTTCGCGCGAGCCACCGAGGTGGGGCCGTGACGTCCACGATGGCGGCCTTGCCCTCGTGGCGCTCCAGCGCGACGGCGGCCACCGGTGTCTCGCCATCGAGGACCAAGTAGCCGCGCTGCCGGCCGATCCCCCCCTCGCTCGAGGGCCCGAATCGCCACGCGTAAAAGGGCGCGTCGCGCACGGGGATCACGTGCTTCGTGCCCTCGAACGCGTCGACGGTCGCGTGCCAAACGCGGTCGACGCGCGCATCGGGTTGGTCGCCGAGCTCCAGCAGCCTCAACTTGCTTCGACGCGGTGAAAGCGCCCACGCCAGCGGCTTTCGCAGCGGCGCCGCCCATTGCGCCATGTGCGCGGTCACGCGGGCGCCGAAGCCATCGGCGTCGAGCGGCCGCACGAACCTTTGCACCTGGCCCACGCGCGAGGCCCCCGCGTGGAGCAGCGCCTTCAAGTTGTTCGGCTCCGGGGGGCCGTACATGAAGCTCACCGCCTCGTCGCGATCGCTCATCACGCGCAGCGCCTCGCTATGCAAACGGGTGATGATCCCGCGCCTTCGGTAGCGCGGGGTGACATACCCATCGCCGCCGATGGCGCCCAGAAAGGTCTGCCCGTGGACCCAAACGGGACGCGGAAACAACGACGTGAGGCCCACCACCTCCCGCGTGGCGCGATCGGACGCCAAGAAGGTGTACGCGGTGAGCGCGGGGTTTTTCCGATACAGCCACTGGTAGCGCGCGTCTGCAACGCCGGGCTCGCCAACGGAGGTGAGGTACTCGCGCAAAATCCCGAGGATCCGTTCGCGATCGGCCGGATCGTCGTGGTTGGCGCGGCGGTAAACGATCTCTTCGTCTGTTGGTTTGGACATCCGTGTGATCCACGTTGCCTGGCACTCTCCGTACCCGCTGAGACCGGACGATCGGTGGCCAGGAACAAATTGGCATTCGATTCGCTACGTCGCCAAGCCAATGCGAATGCGGCCGAGCATGGCTCAGATGACGCGACGAGGGTTGCGGGTGTCGATCGTCCTCTTTCCTGCGATGATCGTCGCGGCGGCGGGGTCACTCGGTGCGTGCAGCTCCCAAAGCGGTGACCCGCGGTCGGATGGATTGACCGATCGTGACGGCAGCCAGGCACCTGACCTCGGTACCCGCCCCGGTCGCGACGCGGCCGGTCCAGATACCACCGGCGATGGCTCCCTCTCCGATGCCGATGCCGCGGGCAACCCCGATGGTTCCGAAGTGCGGGACGCGGGGCCCGATGGCGTGGGGAACCCGCCGCCCGTCGACACCGGCCCGCCGCTGGATTGCACGGCCGTGGGCTCGGCGGGTGAACCGATCCACCTCGGTTGCACCGGCCTCTACGCCTCGTGGCCCGATCGAGCCATCGCGGACAGCGCGCGCTTCTTTGCGCCGGCCTTTACGGCGTGGAGCGATGGTGCCGAGAAATCGCGCTACATCTATTTGCCGCCCGGGCAAAAAATCGACACCAGCAACATGGACGAGTGGCGTTTTCCGGTCGGCACGAAAATCTGGAAAGAGTTTCGCTTGAATGGGCGCCGGGTGGAGACGCGGCTGCTCTGGAAGAACTCGGGCAGCGACTGGTACCGGACGACCTACGTGTGGTCGCAGGATCAAACGAGCGCCATCGAGAACACCGCCGGGGTCTCCAACATTTGGGGAACGGGCTACGACGTGGTCCCGCAAAGCGACTGCACGCTTTGCCACGGCGGTCACCTGGACGGCGTGTTGGGCTTCGAGGCCATCGGGCTCTCCAACCCGGGCGCGAGCGGCTTCGAGATGACGGCGCTGGTGAACGAGCAGCGTGTCACCAACCCGCCGTCGTCCTCGTTCACGCTCCCGGGCGACGCGACCGCGCGCGCGGCGCTCGGCTCCCTGCACGCCAATTGTGGAAACGCGTGCCATAGCAACTCGAACTACGCGCTCGCGCGCGACTCGGGTCTGTTCATGCGCCTGCGCGCCAACGCCTTGAGCAGCGTCACGGCCACCGAGACGTACAAGACGGCGGTCAATGTGCCCTCGCGGTTCCAAGGGCCCGGCGGGGGCTTCTACCGCATCAAGTCCAGGGACGTGGCCCACAGCTCGATCCCGTATCGCGACAGCTACCGCGATACCGGCGGCGAACGCATCCAAATGCCGCCGCTCGGCACCCACGTGGTCGATAGCAACGCGCTCGAGGCGGTGAATGCATGGATCAACGCGTTGTAAAGCGGTGCGGCGCGGCGGTCTTGCGTCCGGAGCGCACCATGGGCAGGTTGGCCACACCATGAGCGAATCGCGGACGGACGTGCTCAATGAATCGAAACGAAAAGGGATCGCAGCGGGAGCGGTCACGGCCGTTGCCGTCACCGCGGCCGTAGCGGGGGCCCCCATTACAGCGGCCATCGCAGCGGTTCCTGCCGCCATCCTCGCCCACCGCTGGTGGAAACACCGGGCCGAGAACGGGATCAAGTTCTAGCCGTGGACCGGGCCGGGCGGTGTCACTTCTGTTGACGGTTCCAGGTTGTTACGGCCATAAATAAGGCATGTCGTTCGCGCCAGTACGGCCGTTCGCCTTGCCCACCGAGTTGGCGAGCTGGGATCTGCTGGAGCGGGCAGGGGCGGGAGCAACCTCCGAGGTCTGGCGGGCCAGACGGGCCGACGGCACCCTGGCCGCGCTCAAGCTGGTCCGTGATGGTGCCGTGGGCCGCGCGGAGGCCGAGGTCGTGGCTCGATTGGGCCGAACATGGGGACCTCGATGGCTCGACGCGGGCGCGCTCCCCGACGGAGGGTGGTTTCTTGCGACCACGTGGGTGGACGGCGAGCCCCTCGATCCGGTCGAGGTGCGCGGGCGCGCGGCCCACGAGCGGGAGCTGGTCGCCTTGCGGGTGGCGCTGGGCGTCGCGCGAGGGCTCTCGGAGCTGCACGAAGCCGGGGTGCGTCACGGCGACGTCAAGCCGCAAAATATCGTGCTCGATCCGGAGCGCGCGACCTTGCTGGACCTGGGGCTGGCCACGGCATGGGGCGAGCCGTTGCGCGGCGCCACCCCGCGCTATGCGTCGCCCGAGCTCCGCGAGCGGCCCGAGTCGGTGGGGCCCGAGGCGGATTTGTTTGCGCTGGGCGTGGTGCTCTCGGAGCTGGTCGGCGACGCGGGATGCGAACCCGCGCGCTGGGCCGAGGCGCTTCGTTCGGTGTCGCCGGGCGCCCGTCCTTCGGCGGGCTGGGTCGCGGAGCGCGCGCGGCGTCTGTGGAACGAAAAGGCCGGCCGCAGCGCGGAGGTGACCGACGCCGCCGCCGTCCACGGACGGATCCGGCGCGCGTACCTGGCCGTGCGCGCGCGTGAGATCGCGCCGGGCGCGCGGGTGGCCGATTCGCTCGGGGTGCCGGGCGAGTGGCTCGAGGAGGCCATTCGCAGCGTGTCGCAGCTTCGGGGTGGCGGGCCTCTTCGCGCGGACCCGGGGTGGCTCGGGCCCCTTTCGCCCCTGGGCCGCGCGCGATGGTTGGTCGCGCTGGTGGGGCCCGCGGCCGCGGCGTGGCCGCTTCGCGAGGATGCGCCGGGCGACGGGGAGCTGGTGCGGCGCATGATGGATCTGGCGCAGCACGCGCCGCCGGAGTCGTGGACCCTCGAGGATCTGACCCACGCCAGCGAGTCGCAGGTGACGGTGGCGCTCGGGGCCCGCGGCGCTGCGCTCGGAGCGCACGAGGCGCGTGAGTCGCGCGAAGGGCCCGAGAGCGACGCAGCCGGCGAGGCGCGCGAGATGGGCGGGGCGGGCGAGGTGGAGTCGATGGCGGCGTTGGTGGCCGAACTCGAGCGACCGCGCCCCGATGCGCGCGCGCTGGCCTCGGCGGAGGACGCGATCGCGCGGGGCAGCGCGCCGCAGACGCTGATCTTCTCCGCCGTCGATGCCTTGGTGCGCGCAGGCGAAATCGGTCGCGCGTGGGCGGCGCTCGGCTCGGGCCGGGGCGAGGAGGCGCTCTTGCGGCGCGCGGAGATCGCGCGCCGGCGCGGCGATCGGGGCGGGTCGGAGCAAATTGCGCTCGCGTTGATGGCGGAGCCTTCGCAGCCTCCGGCGGTGGCGCATCGCGCGCGGGCGATCGCGGCCCGGGTCGCGTGGGACGCGGGCGACGTGACCCTCGCCGAAGAGCGGCTCGATGGCGCGCGCGGCCCGCGTGCGGCCGAGGTGCGCGCGCTCATCGCGTACCGCCGCGGATCGCTCGCGGCGGGGCGGGCGGCGCTCGAGGAGGCCATCGTGGTGTCCCCCGACGCGATGACGTCGGCCCGGCTCATGGCGGCGCTCGGGTTCATCGAGCACGCCGACGGTCGCTCGGCCGAGAGCGCGCGCGCCTATGCGCGGGCGGTGGAGCTCTCGGTGCAGGCGGGCGCCGTGGTCGAGGAGGCCACGTACCTGACGGGCCTCGCCGCCGCCGCCACCGACGGCGGCGACATTGGGTGCGCGCTCACCAGCGCGACCCGGGCCGCGCTTTTGTGGGAGCGCCTCGGCCGCCGCTCCGACGCGGCGCGCGCATGGCTGGCCCGCGCGAGCGCCCTCGCCACGGTGGGCGCGTCGCACGCGGCCGACGAAGCCGCGGAGGAAGCGGGGCATCGCGCGGCCGAGTCGGGCGATCGCGCCGCGCATGCCTATGCGCGCTGGGCCATCGTGGAGACGCGCGCGCCCGGTGATCGACGCGCCAAGGACGAAGCCACCTTTGCGCTGCGCGAGATCGAGGGCGACGCCAACATGGACGACGTGGCCCGTGCCACCGCGCGCCTGCTCGTCTGGGCACCCGACGCGGTCGACGGCGCGTCGCTCGCGGCCATCGACGCCATCGCCGAGGGCCTCAAGCCGCCCTCGCGCTGGGAGTGGTGGGGCGCCCGCGCGGCCGCCGCACCGGCCTTTCCTCCGCCCCCCGAGGCGCTGGCGGCGCTGCTTGGCCTGCTCGACGTCCCCGCGCCGCTGGGATCGCGCGGTCCCGCGCTCCACGCGGCCGCGCGCTTGGCCGCCTCGCGCGGCGACGGCGACGCGGCGCGAAGGTTCGAGCTGGCGCGATCGGCTGCCGCGCGCACCCTGCGCGAGCACACGCCGCTCGAGCTTCGCGGCGCGCTCGATGCGGTGCACTGGATCAAGGCCGCGGCGCCGGCGGATGCCTCAGACTTGACGCTCGCCCCCGCGCAGCTCGAGCAGCTCGCCTCCATCGTGCGCGTGCTCGGATCGCGCGATCGCCTTCGCCCGCTCCTGGAGCAGGTGCTCGACGCCATGGTGCTCTGGTCGGGGGTGGAGCGCGGCCTTTTGCTCTTGCGCGCCCCCGACGGGCGCCTGGTGCCGCGCGCCGCTCGCAACCTTTTGCGGCGCGACTTGGTGGGCGAGCAGCTCTCGCTCTCGCAAGGGCTGGCGCGTCAGGCGATGGAGACGGGCGACGCGGTCATCGCCATCGACGCCTTCTCCAACCTGGGCCCGGACACCCACGCCTCCGTGCACGCCCTGCGGCTCAGGAGCGTGCTCGCCGTGCCGCTCATGGCCCGCGGCGAGACCCTCGGCGTCGTCTACCTGGACGATCGCGTCCGACGCGGCGCATTTGGCGCGCGCGAGATCGCGTGGGTGCGGCTGGTCGCCGGCCAGGCGGCGATGGCCATCGCCGACGCGCGCGATCAGGTGCTCCTGCGCCGCGCGGTCCGCCGCGCCGAGCGCGCCAAGGCCGAGCTCTCGCGGCTGCTCGGCGAGAAAGAAGCGGAGCTGTTCGCGACCCGCGCCGAGCTTCGCACGGTGCGCGGCGACGCGCGCTACGCGTACGACGCCATCGCCGGGCGCAGCGAGCCCATTTGCAGCATGCTCCGGGTCGTCGACCGGGTGACCGCGAGCGACATCCCCGTGCTCCTGGTGGGCGAATCGGGCACCGGCAAGGAGCTCATCGCGCGGGCCATGCACGCGAACGGCGCGCGAAAGGAGCGCGCGTTCGTCTCGGAGAACTGCGCGGCCGTGCCCGAGCCGCTGCTCGAGTCCACGCTCTTCGGCCATGTGCGCGGGGCCTTCACGGGGGCCGTCAGCACGCGGGCCGGCTTGTTCGACGTGGCCGACGGCGGCACCTTCTTCCTCGACGAGGTGGGCGAGATGCCGCTCGCCATGCAAAAGAAGCTGCTCCGCGTCCTGCAGGAGGGCGAAGTGCGACCCGTCGGCAGCGACCGCACGCGCAAGGTCGACGTGCGCGTCGTCTGCGCGACGCACCGCGATCTCGCGGCGATGGTCGAGGCGAAGCTCTTTCGCGAGGACCTTTTCTACCGGCTCAATGTCATCACCATCCGCGTTCCGCCGCTTCGTGAGCGCACCGACGACATCCCGCTCCTGGTGACGCACTTCCTCGAGAAGCACGCTGGCCCGAACCACAAGAAAGCGCGCATCACCAAGGCCGCGATGGATCGCCTCGTGGCCTACCCTTGGCCGGGCAACGTGCGCCAGCTCGAGAACGAGATCCGGCGCGCCATCGTCCTCGCCGACGACAAGATCGACGTGGGTGAACTTTCACAGGAGATCGCGCGCGGCGGACCCGGTGCGGCGCGCGGGGCAGGGGTCGGTTTGCGGGCGCGCGTCGATGCGCTGGAGGCGGAGCTCGTGCGGGATGCGCTGGAGCGCACGCGTGGAAATCAGACCAAAGCGGCCGAGATGCTCGGGCTCTCCCGTTTTGGCTTGCAGAAAATGATGAGACGGCTCAACGTCCGCTTCGGAGGCGGCTGAGCGGCCTTGGAGCACGCTTCCCATTTCGGACACGCGCCCGCAAAACCGAGCTATGCATTTCGGGAAGTTCTTCGCTCTTGAGCCTCGCATAGGCTATCTTTGTCCGGAGGACGCCGATGCCGGATGAGGACGAGAAGAACCTCAGAGCCATCCCCGCATCATCCGATTCCGTTCCTCCGCCGGGCGATGAAGCATCCACCATCGTCACCGAGTTCCCGCAGCACCTGATCGAGGCCCTCGCACAGAAGGCGGGCATCGCCTCGCATCCGCCGCCCGCGCTGACCCCGACCTCCGTTCCCGTCGGGGGAGAAAGCTCGGATCCCGGGGCCCCTGCGGTGCGGCCCGGTGGGCCGGTGGCTCCGGTCGTGCCGCAAGCGGCGCCGGGCAGGGGAGCGCCCGTTGCGGGGGCGCACGCGGGGAGCTCGCCGGTCGCGGTCTCGCCATCGAGCATCGTTTCGCCGTCAGGTGGGAGCGCGCCGCCGGTCGTGCCGCAAGCGGCGCCGGGCAGGGGAGCGCCCGTTGCGGGGGCGCACGCGGGGAGCTCGCCGGTCGCGGTCTCGCCATCGAGCATCGTTTCGCCGTCAGGTGGGAGCGCGCCGCAAGCGGCGCCGGGTGGCGGTTCGCTGCCGGGCGCGCCGCAAGCGGCACCGGGTGGCGGCGCGTCGCCGTCGGCCGGTGCGGGATCGCGTATGCCGACGCCGGTCTCGCCGCTCGCGACCGTCGAAGTGCCCGTCGTGGTGGACGTTCCGCCCGTGCCCTCGAGCCGCCGGCCGCGGGCGTTGCCGTCGCTCCTTCAAGTGCCGGATGCGCGCGGGCCGGTGGCGGCCACCCCGTTCACGGAGGCGGTGACCCCTGCGATGGGTTCTCCGCGCTTTGGGGCGGAGGCCCGCACCGACGCGGAAGCCGACGACGCGGAAGATGACGACGCGGAGGCCGAAATCGAGTCCGAGCTCGTCCTCGAAGACTCGCACCTCGAGCCGTACGAGTCGCCGCGCGCGCTGGAGAACGCTCCGCTCCCCCGAGCGGCCGCGGAGTTGGGGGCCCCGCCGAACGCGCTTGCGCCGGGGTTGTCCGCCCGTTCGGCGCCTGCGGCGGCCGAGAACGTCCTCGCCTTTGCCCCGACCGAGAGCGCGCTTGCCGCGGCCCCCAGCTCCGCGACCGATCCGGAGCCCGAAGGCTTTGGCTTCACCGGCGTCGGCGTGGAGACGGTGGTCGATCCGCATCCGCTCGCGCCCCTCGAACGAGCGGCGCTCGCGCAATCTCCGGCCGCCGGTGCCGTCGGCGCAGGTGCCGCGGGCGCAGGTGCCGCCGGCGCGCATGCACCGCCCGCGAGCGGCGTGACGGGAGCCTCGGGTGCGGCTCACCCTCCGACCACGCCGTTTGCGTTCTCACCCCCGCGTCCAGCGGTCGGCTACGGCGCATCCAAGTCGGGCGCCGTTTGGGCCGAGCCTCCGCCGCCCGTCATCTTGATGGACCCTCCCACCTCGGCGCTCGGCTGGGCCATCGGCGGCATCATCGTCGGGCTCTTGCTCCTCGCGCTCATCGTGTGGCTGCTTGTCGTTTTGGTACGACATCTCCTCTAGTCGGTTCGAGTCGGTTCGAGTCGGCTCTCGTTGCCGCTCGTCGCGCGTGGGTTGCCGCGGAGTGGATTGCAAGGGGAAGCGACCATCGCCCGCGGTGCTCTTCGTCGTTGCCTCGCCGAGCTTCGTCGGAGCGCGCTCCCCGATTCGTGAGAAGATCGGCATCGCAGAGGTGATGCGGCGCGCGCGGCGTCCGGCTTGCAACGCACGGCGCCCGACTTGCAACGAAAGCAACAGGAGCCACGGTCGCAACGGGAGCGGGTCACGAAACGGACGGGGGGAGACCAGAGTCAGTGATACGCATGCCCACACTGCCGCGCGAGATCGGCTGGCTGCTCATCATCGTCTACGTGTTCGGCCTCGTCATGCTCATGACGGTAGGATTCCGCGATGGATCCTTTGCGGGGACCCCTTTTTTCCTCATCCTCGGCTGCGGTGCGCTCCTGGCCATCCAGTTTGCGCGCTTGGTCGCCAAGCGCTCCTTTCAACACGACTCCGCCCGTCCCACGCTCACCCTCACGGCCATCGCGCTGACCGTCTTCGTCGTGGCCACCTTCGCCGACGCGCGCCTCTTGCTCGACGCCGAGAAGACCCCACGCTTCATCCGCATCACCCACGCCGGGCAGGTCGTGCTCCTCGCCTCGTACCTTCCCTCCGTGTTGCGCGGCGTCCCCGAGCGGCGCCTCTGGGGCGAGGTCCGATTCGGTCTCTTTGCGCTGTTCCTCGTCCTCAGCGGGATCAGCGTCATGATCCTCTCGCCGCGCCCGCACGGCGGCGCGTTCAGCATGAACACCGAGGCGGTGCAGGCGCTCCTTCACGGCGAGAACCCTTACCGCGCCCTCGCGCTCCCCCTCGGCAGCGATCCGCCGACCGTGCTCTACACGAGCACCCTGGCGTTTCTGGTCTTCCACGACATTCGCTGGGCGCCGCTCGTCACCTTGGTGGCCACCGGCTTCGCCATGCGCTTCATCGCCCGCCGCGGCGTGCGCCCCCGGCCCTCCGCCAAGCACGCGGGCGACGTGACCACCGCCAAGGCATCCCCGGCCGCCAACGCCGCGGCATCCCTGCAGGCGCCCGGCGCGCGCAGCTCGGTCTCCGAAATGCGCCCGGCCTCGTCGCTTCCATTCCCGGGCCTGGCGGAAGATGCCCCCGCGCTCATGCTCTGGCTGACCCCCAAGGCCTACTTCTTCGTCGAGCAAGCGTACACGGACATTCTCCCCGTCGCGTTCCTCGCCTTCGCCCTGGTGGCGCACCTGCACGAGAAGCGCTTGCTCACGGCGGCCTTTCTCGGCCTCGCCCTGAGCGCCAAACAAAGCATGATCTGGCTGGTGCCGCTCGTGATCCTCCTTGGCTTCGACCTGGGCGAGTGGGCGATTTTCCTGGGCACGGCTGGCCTCACCATCGCGCCTTTCGCCATTTGGGATCTCCACACCACCGTCCGATTCCTCTCGGATCTCTACGGGACCCCGTCCCAAACGAGCATCGACGGCATCACGCCCACCACCTGGTTCTACCAGCGCTACGGGCTCGCACCGCGCAGCGCCCCTGGATTGCTGAGCGCCGCCATCGTCTCCGCCCTCGCCGCCTGGCGCGCACCGCGCACGCGCTATGCATTTTCACTTTCGGCGATGGTCGCCTTCTTTGCATTCTGCGTATTGGGGCGCTCGACCTTCGTTGGTTCGTATTTCTTTTTGACCGCCCTGGCGTCGCTCACCGCGGCCATCGCGGTGGGCGAGCGCTTCGAACTCGGGTGACATGGCCCGTCACCGGTACGTGGCGACCAGGGAATCCATTCGGTCCGATTGCCCGGCCGTGAATTGATTCATGCACGCATCGTCCGTGTAATCCATGAAGTTCCGAATGGGATCGAAGCCTACGTATTTGTTGCCCGTGCATGTGTTGCGGCCCGTTGGGCAGCCGTAGGCGGCGGACTTCTCGGCCGGCGTGTCGCTCACGCCGTCGTTTCGCGCGCTGCAGCCTCCTTGGAACGTGTGGTAGAGGCCCAGCCAGTGGCCGACCTCGTGGGTCGCCGTATCGCCTTGATCGTAGGGCGCCGCGCTTCCTCCGGGGAGCGACGAAAAGAGGAGCACGACCCCGTCGTCATTTGGATTCGACGTGTAGTCTTGCGGGAAGGTCGCCCAGCCGAGCAAGCCCCCGCCCACGTTGGCCGTGTAGAGGTTGAGATCGCGCTTGCCCCCTTTGCGCAGCGCCGATTTCATGGCCGCCTCCTCGGGCGAGCCGTAGCCGACGTGGTACCACCCGAGGTGGGTCGTTCGATCGACGGAGGCTAGCGCAAAGCGGAAGTTGGTCTCCGCCCCGCCCGTATCGCCGGCGTAGGCCGCGTTGAGCACCGCAATCTGGTCGTTGATCTGCGAGAGCGGCACATCGCCGTTGGCGGTGCCCGATCCTCCGTTGATCACATGCACATAGACGTCGATGGTCGAGACCCCCGGCGAAACGAGCCTCTGGGGCGCCGCTGCAATCGCCTTGTTGACCCGATCTTGCTCGCGATCGTCGACCTCGCGCGTACCGCAATTGCGTTTGGGACCTTGGTGCATCGAGAGGGCGCTGTCGTCGACGAGCGGCTCATCGAGCGACCCCTCGTCCGCTGCGCTGCAACCCGCCATGGCCATGGCTGCCGCGGTCGTCGCCAGCGCTCCCAACCCGATGATCCGCACCACTCCGAGCTTGCTTCGCATCTCGCCTCCCCCTTCAAATGATGTCGCTTTGCCCTCGCGGATCGTGCGGGGGCGCGCCATTCGATCGCAGAAGGATAGCGATGTCGTCTTTTGAACACCAATGATGTGCCGGAGTCATCGTAGATAAAATTCGCGGCGGAGCTTCTTCCCCGCAGAAAAGCGCCATGGCATGTCGCAACGGCTGCGCTGAGCCAATTCTCGCAACGCCGCGAGAATGCGGTCTCAGCTTAAAGCGGTTACTGTCGCCGGACGGTGGCACACGATTTCGCTCGTGAACTCGAGGCCCTGGCGGCGCTCTCGCGCTCGTTCGCCGCGGCCCATCCTGCGCTCGCCCCTGGGCTGGCTGCGCCGTCGGACGATCCCGACGTGGAGCGGCTGATCGATGGCTTTTCCTACCTGGTCCACCAAGTGGAGTCGCTCATCGACGCTGCGGCCAAGCGCGCGGCCGATCCCTTTGCGGAGATCCTCGGCCCCGAGCTTCTGCGGCCCTTTCCTTGCGCGACCATCCTGGAGCTCGTGGCCGATCGCACCCTCGACGTGCTCGCGGGAACGGAGTTCGAGAGCGTCCCTGTCGAGGGAACGCGCTGCCGATTTCGTACCTTCGCGCCGGCGCGCGTCATCCCCTGGGAGGTCGCCGACGCCAAGCTCGCGTGGGCGCAGGATCGCGGTCAGCTCCTTCGCATCGTCCTTCGCCGGCGCGCTTCGGTGCAGGCGCAGGCGCAGGCGCAAGGTGCCTCCGCCCCGGCCACCCTCGGATCGCTCTTTCCCCTGCGCTTGCACCTGGCCGGCGAGACCCGCGCGTCCCTCGCGCTCCTTCTCGCGCTGTCGTCCGTCGAGTCGATGGATCTCTTCGTCACCGACCCTTCGCGCGCCGCAAACCAGGGCGGGCTCGGCGCGACGGCCGCGCCCACCGTCCGCCTTCCCGGCCACGCCCTTCGCATGTGGGGGCTCGACGCTTCCGAGGCCCTCTTGCCCCCGGAGCCATGGGAGCACGTGGGTTTTCGGCTGCTGCGCGAGTACTTCCTTTTGCCCGCCAAGTTTGCCTTCGTGGAGATCGCTGGCCAGCGCGGGTGGACCGAGCCGCTCGGCGACGCGCAGAGCATCGAGATTGCGCTCCGCCTCGGCCGCGCCCTCCCTGCGAACCTCGCGGTGACGCGCGACACGATTCGAACGAACTGCGTCCCCGTCGTCAATGTCTTCGAGACCACCGCCGAGCCGGTGCGGCCGACCCTCGCGCGGCAGGCGCATATGCTTCGGGTCGCGGGGCTCGCGCCCGATCATGGTGAGGTTTACGAGGTCCTCGGGGCGCAAGGCTACTGCGGACCCCAGAGCGGCACCTTGCCCATCCCCCCGCTCACCGACTTCGACGCGGTCGCCGATTTGGAGCGGTCGACCAAGGATCGGATCTTCTATGCCCTCGGGCGCAGTCCGCGCGCGAGCGGGCAGAAAGAGGACACCACCGTTCGATTCGTGCTGCCCCGCGAGGGCCGCGAGCTCCCGCCCATCGAGTCCGTCTCCTTCGATCTCTTGGCGTGCAACCGCGATCTGCCGATGGCGCTCGGCGT
Organism: Sorangiineae bacterium MSr11954; assembly: GCA_037157815.1. NCBI lineage: Bacteria > Pseudomonadati > Myxococcota > Myxococcia > Myxococcales > Pendulisporaceae > Pendulispora > Pendulispora albinea. The sequence goes on along the minus strand of CP089984.1, from coordinate 8,357,007 downwards.
GGGCGATATCAAGGTGCCGGGGCCGCGCACGCCCAAAGGGCTCCTCTTTCGCAACATCACCGCCGTGACCCCCTACCGCGCCGCCCCCGGCGGGCGCACCTTGCAGCGGCGATCGCTGGCCATGGTGGCGGTCAGCGCATGCTCCCGGCTCCAGGTCGAGGTGCTCAAGACGCTCCTTCACCTCCTCAACTTGCACACCACCTTCAACGGCCCGGCGGGGCTCACGGCGCTCCGGCGCATCCGCGCGGTCATCGACGTCACCCGCACCACGGCCCTGGTCGAGGGCGAGCGGGGCATGCGGCAGGGGAGCGAGCTCGAAGTGCGCCTCGACGAAGCGGGCCTCGACGGGGAAGGGGACGCGTACGTGTTCGCCGCCGTGCTCGCGCGCCTCTTCGCGCACGACGCGGCCATCAACTCGTTCGCGCGCACCCGCGCGCGCTTCGAGGGAACGGGGCGGATCGTCTCCTTCCCCGCGCGATCCGGCGACGAGACCATTTAGCCTTCACGCGAGGACGCATCCGAGACCATGTTCGAAAGGACGTTTCAGACCGAGCTCGATTACCTCTATCAACTCTGCGAAGAGCTCGGGCGCACCTACCCTCGCGTGGCGCCGGTGCTGGGCCGCGACGCCGATCCGGGCGTGTCGCGGCTGGTGCAGAGCCTCGCCTTTGGTTTTGCGCGGCTGCGCGAGCGCCTCGACGACGAGCTGCCGGAGGTGATCCACCCCGTGATGGAGACGCTCTGCCCCGCGCTCCTCCGCGCCTTCCCCAGCGCCACCATGCTCGAGCTCGAGCCGACCCTCAAGATCCGCACCCGCCAGATCGTCGAGAAGGGACGGGCCTTCGACAGCCGCCCGGTCGAGGGCGTGCGCTGCGCGTTTGCCAGCACCGAAGCGTGCATCATGCAGCCGATTGCCCTGCGCGACGTGGTGCTCCATGGCGCCGAGCGGCGGCAGATCCTGCTCGTGTTCGAGCTCTTCGAAGGCGCCAGGCTCGCCGATGTCGACTCCATCGGCCTCTACTTTGCCGGCGATCTCCCGGGCGCCCTGGATTTGCGCGCGCACCTCCTCGAGGAGACGGACAAGGTGCTCGCGCGCGCGGGTGAGCGCGAGGTGCGGCTCGGTGGTCCGTCCGGGCGCGATGTCTACCGGCGCCCCGGCTTTGCCGATCCGCTTGGTTCGCTTGGTCCGCCTGGTTCGCTTGGTTCGGGCGCGAGTCGGCTGGGCGGGCCGCTGCTCCTCGCGCGCGAGTACTTCGCCTTTCCGAACAAGTTTGCGCGCCTCGAGCTGGGGCCGCTCCAGCTCTCCGGCCTGGGCGACGCGGAGCGGTTCGAGATCGAGATACGCCTGGCCGAGCCGATTCCGGCGCACGTGACCGTGGATCCCACGTCGATCCGCATGCACGCCGTGCCGGCCATTCAAATCTCGGCCCCCACGCCGGTGACCGTGCGCACGGAGCCGGAGGACGATCGCTGGGCGCTGCGCGCGCTCGTCCCGGGGGACGATACGGAGATTGTTTCGGTCGAGAAGGTGGCCGTGGTGGAGCGAGGCACCTTGAAGTCCAAGCCGATCCCCTCGTGGGGCGAGCTGATCCCGCCGCCGCTCGAGGCCACCGAGGACGCGGTGCTCTTCTACGAGCTCGCGCGGCGCCGCTCGGCCGTGGGCCCCACCCTCGACATCGAGCTCACCTTCGGCACGGCCCTGCGCTCGTGCCCCCCGGGCGGCGATATCGAGGTGACCTTGGTGACCACCCAACTTCGGCGCGCCGCGCAGCTGGGGATCGGCGACGTGTGCGAGTCCACCAAATCCGCCAACGCCGTCATCGCCTATCGGAACGTGATCCCCGTGACCCGCGCGGCGCCCGCGGTGCTGGAGGGCGATCGCCTCTGGCATTTCTACCGCTACTTCAAGCTGGGGCTCCCCTCGCTGGCGGAGCGAAACGAGCTCGCGGCGCTGCTCGCGCGCGCCAACTTGCCGGCGTGGGGACGGTGGCCCGGCGCCAAAGAGAGCGCCACCGACTTCGAAGCCCTGCTCGACGTGCGATGGCGCCGCACCCACCTCACGGATCTTGGCGCGGACACGAGCGCGGACCTTCGGGCGGTCGCGCGCATCGGCATCGAGCTGGAGGTGGTCGTCGATGAATCGCGCTTCGCCGGCAGAGGCGATCTGCACCTCTTTGGCGAGGTGGTGGAGCAGCTCTTTGCGGGCGCCGCCAGCGAGGACGACTCCATCCGCCTGGTCCTTCTCCGCCGCGACGGCGCGGTGCTCTTCTCCTACGACCTTCGCCATGGAACGCGCGCACCATGAAACGCAACCTCGGCCACCTCACGAACCTCGACGAGCTCGTTCGACGGGCCCCAGAGCTCCCGTTCGCGATCCTGATCGAGCAGCTCGAGCGCCTGCTCGGCCCCGACGCCGTGCCCGTGGGCGAGCTCGGGCCCGCGCGCGCCGAGCGGATTCGCTTCCGTCATGACATTCGCCCCATCTTTCACGCGGGCGATGTCACCGAGCTGCGGATCATCGACGTGTACGACGACTTCACCGGGCGCAAAGGCGAGCCGACCTTCGAGGTGTCGACGACCTTCCTAGGGGTCGTGGGCACCGTGTCGCCGCTGGCCAGCTTCTTCACGGAGGACGCGCTCCGCGCCGCCGCGAACGAGGACGACCCCGTCCTCGCGCTCTACGACGTGTTCCATCACCGCCTCATCTCGTTGTTCTTGCGCGCCTCGCGGCGGGTGGGGCTCTCGGCGAGCCTCACGGGCGGCGGGCGCGATACCTCGACCCGGCGGGCGCTCGCGCTCGTGGGCGGCGCCGCGCTCGCGTCCGACGTTCCCGCCATCGCGCCGCTGATGCGCCTCGGGCGCGCGCGCCTCTTTGCGCAGAGGCCGCGCGGGCGCACGGCGCTGGTCGAAGCGTTGGCCCTGGCCTTTCCGGAGCTGTCGGTCCGCATCGTGGAGGCGCCTTGGCGCGACATTGCGCTGGCGCCCTCGGAGACGACCCTCCTCGGCGAGCGACGCAACCGGCTCGGCGAGGTGGTGCTCGGCGGCGTGCTCACCAAGCAGGCGGGCCTGGTGGTCCTCTGGATTGCCCCCGTGGGGCGCGAGATGCTCGCCCGCCTGGTGCCGAGCGGCGCCGATCATGCGCGCCTGCGTTATGTCATCGAAGAGGTCACGGGCGGGTTCGTGGACGTGGCCATCGAAATCGAAGTGCGCCCCGGTGAGGAGCCGCGCCTGGTGCTCGGGGAAGACGAAGCCACCCTCGGCGGCACGGCGGCCCTCGGGCAACGCTCGGCCGACGATCCGCCGATGATCGTGCGGGTGGAGCTCAGCGCTGGCGACGAGGGGGCGGTGACTTGGTCTTTTCGGGCTTCTCCTTTGGCTCCGGGTTCGCGGCCAGCTCGGGCTTAGCGATCCGATCCCAGAGCGAGCCCTCGCTCGCGGTCAGCCCCGCCTCGCTCATGCGAAAGAGCCGCTCGAGCTCCGCCTTGCGAAGCACTTGGCCGCCGTCGTCCTTCACCTCGACCTGCTCCGAGAGGTGGATGCCGTCCGGCTGCACCCGCGACGACGACGTCATGTGGTACTCGACCTTCCCGCTGGTCTTCTCGCGGCCCATCGCATAATCGATGCGCTCCACCGGCACATCGACCACGCGCTGCAGCGCGCCGCCGCGCGGAAGAAAGACATGCAGCGCCGTCTCGCACGGCGAACCCGCCGCGTGCCCGGTGCAGCCGTCTTCCTCCGCCGTGACCAGCAGCTCGCCGCCCATGCGCTCCGTTCCCAAGCGCATTTTGTCGGGCCGGCCGCGCAGGGCGGTGACCGCGTACAACTCGGCAAAGTGCTCCGAGCCGCGGACGATGGCCAGCGGACCGCCCACCGTGCCATCGGGCCACTCCAAAAGACGAAGCCAGACGACCTTGATGCGATCGCCCCCGCTGCCCTGCATGATTTGCCCATCTTGAATGCGAATGGGCCAGCCGCCCTTGGGTGTCCCGCCGGCGAGCACTTTGTCATCGAAGACGTTTTGCTCCGTGCACGCGGGGGAACGTGCCAGGACGTTCTTCGAGTCATCGAAGGCGGGAAAGATCAGCTTGAAGATTTGCTCATCGCGCAACCTCCGTGCCGTCCCTGCGCTCTCCGAACGTCGCGATGGAAGGTAGTGAATGCACGCGGGAAGAGGAGCCACCTTCCTCGATTGATCCTCGATGCGTGTGCGCGCCGGGGGAGTTCGCGAGCACCCCGTCGCACCTATCATGCCTGCCATGCCTGCCATGCCCGTTATGGCAACGAGGCTCATTGCGCCCAACGCCCTGAACGCCGGGGTCGAAACCGCCGCAAGCGCGGCTGCCGCAGAAGAAACGGACCGAGGAACGCGGAGTGACCGGCGCATTGAGCGAAAGCTACACCAAGCGGCCATTGCGACACCACTCACGCGGGGATGCAAAGCTCGAAATCGGCAATTCCCCCTTCCGCCGGTCGCGCGCGATCTTATGGTTGGAAGATTCGCGCCCATGGCCGGGCAATCAAGTTAGCTCAACCAAGCATGGCCAAGCATGAAACGCGCAACCATCCGGTCCAAAGGGACGAACTAAGAACGAAAGGTATGGAGCGGCTTGAAGGTGGCGCGCGGGCAACGATACGCTGCGGCGCCATGCGCACGGCGATGGCGCCGTCGCCACGCAACTGGCATTGTTTACCCGGGCTCGGCGTTCTCGGTTCTTCACAGCTCCAGGTGGTTCTAGCTGGCCTTCGCCAAGGCCATGGAGGCAGTTCGTTATGTCGTTCGAGTTTTACATTTCCATCAAGGGAAAGAGCCAAAAGCAGTTCAAACCCGAGACCAAGAAGGCGGGGCGAAGCGAGAAGCACATTCCGTGCATCAAGTTCTTCATGTCGTCGCAGGTTCCAGTCGACGCCAACAGCGGTGAGGCCAAAGGACATCGCCAACACAAGCCGCTCATCGTCACCAAGGAATGGGGCGCGGCCTCGCCCCAGATCTTGCAAGCTCACTGGACGAACGAGGTCCTCGACGAAGTGGTCATCGACGTGGTGGGCCGCGATAAGGACGGCAAGCGGGAAATCGTCGTCGAGCAGATCAAGCTGACCGACGCCGTCATCACCTCCGTCGAGCGTTATTCGTCCGCCTCGGCCAAGGCCACCGTCGACACCGACGTGCAGCACCTCGAAGACATCGGCTTTCGCTTCCGCAAAATCGAAGTCGAAAACAAAGAAGCGGGTACCGCCACCAGCGACGACTGGCTGACACCTGGTTCTTGAGCACCGAACGTGTTGATCCCCGCCGGCTTCCTGCGGATTTCCGTCGCAGCGCTGCGTTGCTCCTCCTCGAGCTCCTCCCATGGCTTTCGTCGTCGCGCCTTGCGCGGCTCGGAGCTCCTTGGAATCCTCGGTCCGTCAACACACTCGGTGCACCGTGGCAATTCACCCACTCCGTAGTCGCCTGCGCGAGCCGACCCTCGCGCAGGAGGGCACCTTTGGCGACAATGATCGCGCCCTTCGCGACGCGATTTTGGCGCACCTGCGGGCCATGTGCAGCACCCGCATCGGCACCATGCTCACCCGCCCCGACTACGGAGTGCCCGACGTCTCCGAAATGGTTCATTCGTTTCCCGCCGCCCTCGACACCTTGGCGCGATCCATCAAGGAGACCATCGAGAAGTACGAGCCCCGGCTCACCCGGGTGCGGGTCCGCCACATTCCCAGCGAAACCACCGAGCTGGTCGTTCGATTCGAAATCACCGCCGCCATGGTCCTTGCCGATCACACCTCGCCCGTTCGCTTTGAAACGCGCACCGATGCCTCCCGTCGAATCGAAATCGTGTAACGGTCGATGTCCCCCGTAATGCCGTCGGCTTCCGAGCGGGCGTTGGCCCGCTTGGGAGCGCTCGTTCGAGAAAAGTATCGGATCGTTCGTTTGCTGGGGGTCGGGGGAATGGCGGCGGTCTATGCCGCCGTGGACCTCGACGGGCGTCGGGTCGCCATCAAGTTTTTGCATGAGCGCTTGGCGGACGATCCCGTCATGGTCCGGCTCTTCGACCGCGAGGCGCATACGTCCAACCAGATCGAGCACCCCGGCGCCGTCCCGGTCCTCGAATCGGGCATCGACGCGAACGGCTGCGCGTTTCTGGTGATGCCCCTCCTTTACGGAGAGACACTTCGCCAGCGGTGGGAGCGCGCCAACAAGCGCTTGCCGCTGATCGATGTCGGCGTATTTCTATCGGATGTGCTCGACGTGCTGGCGTGCGCGCACGACAAGGGCATCATTCACCGCGATATCAAGCCCGAAAACCTCTTCGTCACCAGCTCCGGCGATGTCCGCGTGCTCGACTTTGGAATCGCCCGCCGAACCGACAGCACGGGCACGGCGACCGTCACCGGCGGCATCATCGGCACCCCCGCGTTCATGCCGCCCGAGCAGGCCGTCGCCGACCGCGACGCCATCGGTCCCCCCAGCGATTGCTGGGCGATGGGCGCCACCTTGTTTACATTGCTCTCGGGCGAGTTCGTGCACCCCGCCGACAGCGGACCAGCCCAACTTGCCGCGGCCATCACGCGGCGCGCCCGCTCCTTGGCCGAGGTGGCGCCCGACATGGCGCCCGCCATCGTGCAGTTCGTCGACAAATCGCTCGCGTTCGAGCCGAAGGATCGATGGCGCTCGGCCCGCGAAATGCGCGAAGCGCTGCTGCGCGCATTTGAAGAAGCGCTGGGCACCCCGCTCGAGGACGTCGCCTTGCGCGTTCGCGCCAACCTCATCGCCGAGCTCACCTTGGGCGCCGAATCGGCGGATCTCGACACGGAGTTGCCGTTGCGGGCGTCCCATCCGCCGCCCATCAACAACAGCTCGACCAAAGCCGGCTTGGCCAAGAGCCTGCGCCGAAAGGGCCTGGGAGGTCACCGAACCCCCGTGCTCGCCGGCGCGGTCGCGTTGGGGATCGCGGCCTCGGTGGCGGCGTTTCGGCACGATCGACACGAGCGCAGCGCGGTCGACTCCGTCGGATCCGCGGCGCTGTCGGCGGCTTCGGCGGCGCCGGCGCAGGTCGTCGAGCGCGACGCGGGGGAGCCCGCAAACCCTCGCGCCCTCGCACATCTTCGAGGCGGCATCCAGAACTGGCGCGATGGCTCCGTGTTTGCGGCGCAGCAAGACTTCGATCGCGCGTCGGAGCTCGACCCGAGCCTGGGCGAGGCCCACCTCTACGCCATGCTCTTGCTCAACGACGAGGAGACGATGCGCGAGGAGTATCGAGGCGCGCTCGCGCATCGCGATCGCCTTGGCCCGCGCGACCGCGCGCTGCTCGATGCGTTCGCCGACGCCATGACGGTCCCCTGGAACTTGAACGCGGCCGCGGAGCGCCTCTTCGCCGTGAAAAAGGAGTTTCCATCGGACTGGATGGTGCTCGCCACGCTCAGCGGCCTGCTCGTCATGAGCGGAAGGTCGGCCGAGGCGTTTGCCGTCCTCGACGAGCTCCTGTATCTGGATCCGCTGCTCGGCCTCGGGTGGTCGGACAAGGCGGAAGCCTTTGCGGTGATGGGCGATGCCTCGGGCGCCCGGGCCTCGCTGCAAGAGTGCGTTCGGCTCGCGGCCACCGCGGACGCATGCCTCGACCAGCTCATGTTGTTCGATATGTCCGAGGGCCGCTGCGCCGAGGCCGAGCAAAGTGGCCGCAAGCTCATGGCCACACCCTTGGCGCCCAAGTGGTGGGGGCTGCGCCTCGCGGACTCGATTTACGGGCGCGGCGGCAGCTTGGAGAGCGTTCACAACGTGCTCGAGCAGCAGTGGAGGCTCGCGTCGCCGGCCGAGCGCGAGGTGACCCGCTTGAAGAGCGAGGCGCGCTTCCACGTGCTGGCGGGCAACTTCGCCGAGGTGGAGCGCTCGCTCGACGCATGGGGCGAGCTGATCGCGAGCAAAAAATACGAGATCGACCATGTGCCGGTGGAGAGCCTGCGGCTGTCTTTGGCGATGGAGCTGGGCGATCGGCACCGCGCCGCGCGGCTCGCCGCTCGATTTTTATCGCAGCGCGATTCGCTCCTCGCTTCGCACTTCGATTGGGAGATCGTGCCGCTGCGCACGCAGTACCTCGCGGGCGGTATGTCGCGCGAAGCCTTCGAGGCGCGCCGGCAAAAATGGCTGGAGCGCATGGCCAGCCGTCCGCCGCTTCAAGAGGAGATCAACTCCCGATGGACCGAAGCCTATGGGCACGCGGCCGTCACGCACCTCGACGCCGTGGCCGCGCTTCGTGCGCTCCCCAAGAACCCGCCCACCTGGGACTTGCTCCGACAGGAGCCCGAGGACGAGCTGGCGATTGGCCGCGTGTACTTTTTGACGGGGGACACGGCCAAGGCCGTCCAATACCTCGGACACGGGGCTCGCCGGTGCCAAGCGCTCCGGCGCCCCTTCGAGCACACGTGGCTCCATTTGCACTTGGGCGCCGCGCTCGAACGCGCGGGCGACATCCCCGGCGCGTGCGCGGCCTACGACGTGGTGCTGACGCGATGGGGAAAGGAGCCGCGCAGCGTCTCGGCGAAGACCGCGCGCGCCCGCCACGCCGCGTTGCACTGCCCGCCGCGCTGACGCGAACGGCTATCGGGTCGCGTTGGGCGGATAGCGCCCCGATGTTCCACCCGGTCCAGTCTGCGCCGCGGGCCCCGCTTGCGCGGCCGCCCCCGCAGGAGGTTGCGCCTGGCCCTGCACCGGCGCCGCCGCCAGGAGCTGGCGCGATCCGGTGGTCGTCGCGGGGATCATAGCGGTGGCGCGGGACGTTTCGGAGCCTTGCTCGCGCGCGAACTGCTTGTACTCCTCCACGAACTCGCGCCCGAAGATGAGCCGGAACGTTTCGTTCTCCTCGTCGGCCAAATCGCTATGGCGTTTGGCGTAAATCGAGAGAAGCTCGGGCGCCTTGCGGAAGCTGCCGAGCAGCCGGCCGATGCCGGTGCGGCGCGCTTGGTGCTCGTGCCAGCTCTTTTGAATCGAATCCGGCGCGAGCTGCACGAGCAGCGCTTTGACGCCGCGCATGACCCCGTTGAGCATCCCGACTTGATGCACCATCAAATCGGCGAAGCTGCGTCGCAGCGCGCGCGAGGCCCGGTCCGTGGGATCGGTCCAATCGAAGAGGGCGCGCGAGAACTCGGCCGGGGTGTGCGGAAGGCTGAAGGCTTCGTCGCCCTCGGCGAGGGCCATCTGCTGCTCGAACTTTTCGAGCCCCGCCAAGAGCGGCACATGCCCGAGCAAAAGCTCATCGACCGCCTGGCGAACCTTGTCACAAAACGCAATGATCTCGCGCGGGCGGGTGACCGGCTGTCCGATGTACCACTGCGACAGGTACTGCACCGCCTTGAGCGCGACCGTCTCCGGCGTCTGCGCGCCCTCGGGGCTTGCGCCGTAATGGCGGAAGAGTTGGACGAAGGCGTCGTTCCCCGAAAGCGACGGATAGGCCGCTTGAATCTGACGGCACGCCGCCACGCGCGCGGCGGGCGGCATCGCCTCGAGCTGCGCCGCCATGCGCGTGTACAGCTCGCGTGCCGCCGCCTCGTAGCAGTCGAACAAGATGCGCAGGCCATCGGTCGTTTGCTGCACCGCATGGTGTGCGCCGGTGGTCGCGGGGTGGCCGGGCGACGGGCTTGCGTGCTGGAGGCTGGGCTCGACCCCATCGAGACCCCCGAACGTTTCATTGAAGTTCGCAACCGATGCACCGGTGTCGGCGCCAAATGACGTTTGGCCGGGCAGGGCTGCGCGCTGCGCGGCGCGTTGGGCGCGAATGAGCCAATTGCCAATGCGGATTTCGTGCTCGTGATTGGCGGGTCCCAACGACACCCAACGATCCGAGAGCCTTTGCCCGTTCACGAACGTGCCATTGGCGCTGCCGCCGTCGCGCACGAAAATCTCGTCGCCGCGAAGATCGACGCCGGCGTGCACGCGCGACACCTTCAAATCATCTTCGAGAATGCACGCCGAGACCTTGGGGTCGCGCCCGATGAGCACGGGAAAACGATCCGTCACGTACTCGAAGCTGCGATGGTCGGCCACGTTGTAGACGCGCAGTTGGACGGCTTGGGTCACACGACGACGCTGACCCAGTCGCACGTCGAAGGCAAGATCGTTTGAAGTCCGTCATCACTCTGTGCGACCTTCGAACCGCCGAATGCGTAAGCCTGCCTTCTATGCGCTGCTCGCGGCGGCGGCGGCGCTCCCCTTGGTCGGTGCCGGCGTTGCATTGACCCGTCCGAGCGTCCGCGCGCTCGTGAGCGGTTTCATGAGCCCCGTCGCCGCCGACGCTCCGATCGTTTCCCGGGCGGATGCGGGCCTTGCAACTCTTCCGCCCATCCGCGGTGCCGCCGGGGCGGAATCGATTGAGCTTCGTTCACTCCTTCAAGGAAGCGGCGCGAGCGATGCCGGCGCGCCCCCGCCGCAAGCCTTTTCGGAGCGGCCAGCTCGAAAGGCCGCCTTGTTCGATGGGCTTGCAACAGGCGACCCGAAGAAGCTCCCCAAAGCCCTCAAACGCAGCGATTTGAGCTCGCGCGACGACGCCGCCATCGACCTTGCCATCACCTCCCTCACGCAGAACGACGGCGGCCGCCGTCTTTTGACCGAGCGGATGCAGCGCAGCGGGCGTTATCGCACCGACGTCGAGCGGATCCTCCGCGCATGGAAGGTCCCCGAATCGCTGATGGTGCTGGCCGTGGTCGAAGGAACCCTATCGCCCACCGAGTTGGCCGGCGACGCCGCGGGCGTTTGGCATATGACCCCCGACGTCGCCTGGGCCTATGGCCTGGCCGTCATCGATAAAAAGTACGACGAGCGCCGCGCGGTGACCTTGGCCACCGAAGCGACGGCGCACTACCTCGCCGATTTGCGCGAGCGATTCGGAAGTTGGGAGCTCGCGCTCTATGCCTACGGGGTGGGGTATCGGACCGCCTTGGCCGATGTGACAGCTCATGCGGTAAACGATTTTTGGACGTCCTTCGATGTCCTTCCCCGCGAAGGGGCCGAATACGTCATTCGGGTGCTCGCGGCATCCACCGTGCTCGGAAACCTGAATCGCTTTGGAATGGACCGGGTCAAGCTGGACGAGCCGCTGCTGACGAGCGATCTCGAGGTCCCCGGCGGCGCCCCGCTCGCCGTGGTGGCGCGCGCGGCGGGAACGAGCCTGACCCGCATTCAAGAGCTCAACCCGGAGTACCTGACGGACACCGTGCCCTCCACCAAGTTCGCCATGATCGTGCACTTGCCTACGGAAGGGCTGGCGCGGGCAAAAGAGAGCCTCATGCCCCTCCTCTATGCGACCGGTCCCGGTCTCGAACGAAAGGTGGGCGATGGCTTCGACTGGGGCCATCGCAACCTGCCCACGATGGACGCTGGCTCAACCGATTCTTCGCCAAGCCGCCCGGCCAACGACGCCGTGACGGTGGGCTATGGCGATCAGCGGCGCATCCTTTACCGCGCGCGGGAAGGCGATACGCTCGAGAACCTCTCCCGCACCTATGGCGTATCGCCGGTGACCCTCGTCTCCGACAATGCGCTCGATCCTGCCGCTCCGTTGAAGCCGGGAACCCTCCTGACCATACGGGCCCCTCAAGATGCGGGAGCTCCGGCGAATCCAGCCCTCGGATCTTCAGGTTCTTCGAATTCCCCCAGCTCTCCCAGCCATCGACGCCCCAAGCGCCGATAGCCCACTGCATTCCCAAGGTGATTCATGTTGATTGCCGAGCCGCGCGCTCTGATTAAAAAGCTCAACTCCACAAGCCGCCGCGCCCTCGAGGCTGCAGGCGCCGCCAGCGTGACCGGCAGGCACTACGAGGTCACCGTCGAGCACCTTTTGCACGCGCTCCTCGATGTGCGGGAGAGCGACCTGGTGGTGCTGCTCGACCGCTTCCACATCGACCCCTCGCATGTGCGCGCGCGCCTGCACCGAAGCCTCACCGAGCTTCGCACGGGCAACGCCGGCCGCCCGGGTTTCAGCCCGCTGCTCCTGCAGCTCCTGCAAGACGCCTGGATCTACGCCAGCACCGAGCAACCCGCCGCGTACCTGCGCTCGGGCGCCATGCTCGTGCGCCTGGTGCAGGCCCCCGGCCGTTACCTCCCGCTCGATCTGGCCCTGTTCGAGGCGATCCCCAGCGACGATCTCCGGCGCAACATGGCCATCCTCGCCGGCGAAAGCGCGGAGGCCATCGAGGAGGCCGAGAGCGCATGGTCCGCGTCCTCCGCGGGCGCCGCACCCAACGCGCCCGCGGCAGGTGGGAGCGCAGGTGCAGGGCCCGCGGCGCGCGACGGTGCCCTCGCGCGATTTACGACCAATTTGACGGAGCGGGCGCGAAAAGGAGAGATCGATCCGGTCTTTGGCCGCGAGGGCGAGGTCCGGCAGATCGTCGATATTCTCTGCCGGCGAAGGAAGAACAACCCGATCATCGTCGGCGAGCCCGGGGTCGGCAAAACGGCGCTGGTGGAAGGGCTGGCGCTGCGCATCGCCGAGGGCGACGTGCCGGAGTTTTTGAAGGATACGCAGGTGGTGGTGCTCGATTTGGGCTCGCTCCAAGCCGGCGCCGGGGTCAAAGGCGAGTTCGAAAATCGATTGAAGTCGGTGATCGCCGAGGTGAAGGCGTCGCCCAAGCCGATGGTGCTCTTCATCGACGAGGCGCACACCTTGATCGGCGCCGGCGGACCGCAAGGCGCCGGCGACGCCGCGAATCTTTTGAAGCCCGCCCTCGCGCGCGGCGAGCTTCGGACCATCGCCGCGACCACCTGGGCCGAGTACAAGCGCTACTTCGAAAAGGACGCGGCCCTCGAGCGGCGCTTTCAGCCCGTCAAGGTCGACGAGCCGGGCATCGACGCGGCCGTGCTCATGCTGCGCGGCCTCGCGCGCAAATTCGAAGATGCGCACGGCGTGGTGATTCGCGACGAGGCCGTGCGCGCCGCGGTGACCCTCTCGAGCCGCTACATCGCGGGCCGCCAGCTCCCGGACAAGGCCGTCGATCTGCTCGACACCAGCGCCGCCCGCGTTCGCGTCCTGCGCGGGGCGCCGCCGGCCGCGCTGGAGGATGCGCGCGCCGAGCTGGCCGCGGTGGAGCGTGAAATCGCGGCGTTCGGGCGCGATCACGCGGCCGGCGTGGTGGTCGACGACGAGCCGCGCAAGGCGGCCGAGGCCAAGCGCGGCGAGCTTCGCGATCGGGTGGCCACCCTCGAGGCGCGCTTGCAGGAGCAACGCGCCCTCGTCGACCGGGTGGATGAACTTCGTCGCGACGTCGCGAAAATCACGTCTGCATCCCCCAACGAGGCCGCCGTCTCGGACAGCAAGCTGGATGAGCTGCGCGCCGCCCTCGATCGCCTGCGCAAGATTCCCCGCGACGAGCTGGTCGTCTTTGCAGATGTCGATGAGACACTCGTCGCGACCATCGTAGCCGATTGGACCGGCATTCCTGCCGGCCGCATGGTGCAAGACGACGTGGCGACCATTCTGGCCCTGGAGGACCGCCTTCGGCAACGGGTGCGCGGCCAAGACGCGGCCCTTTCCGTGATTGCCCGCGAGCTTCGCTCGGCGCGTTCCGGGTTGAAAGCGCCGGGCGCACCGCTTGGCGTCTTTCTTCTGGTGGGACCCAGCGGCGTTGGAAAGACCGAAACGGCGCTTGCGCTGGCCGACCTCCTGTTCGGTGGTGAGCGTTTCGTGGTCACCATCAACATGAGTGAATTTCAGGAGAAGCACACGGTGTCGCGTCTCATTGGCTCGCCGCCGGGGTATGTCGGCTTCGGCGAAGGGGGCATGTTGACGGAGGCCGTACGCCAGCGCCCTTACTCGGTGGTCTTGCTCGACGAAGTGGAGAAAGCGGATCGCGAGGTGATGAACCTCTTCTATCAAGTCTTCGACAAAGGCATGCTGGCCGACGGGGAGGGGCGCGTGATCGACTTTGCAAATACCGTCGTCATCATGACTTCCAACCTCGCCACCGATCTTCTGACCCGCGCGGCCGATCCGGCCGACGCCAGCGCGGTGGGCCATGATGACTTGATCGCGCTGGTGAAACCCACCTTGAGCGCCCATTTCAAGCCGGCGCTGCTCGCGCGCATGACCGTGGTCCCGTACATTCCCATTCGCGCGGACGCGCTCTTGGGCATCGTACGTATGAAGCTTTCGGCCGTGGCGACCCGCACACGCGAGGCGCACAAAATCGATCTGGAAATCGACGACCTGGTCATCGATGCCGTGGCCGCCCGATGCCGCGAGGTCGAGAGCGGCGCACGAAACGTCGATCACATTTTGCGCGGGACGATTCTCCCGCTCATCTCGAACGCCTTGCTCGAGGGGATGGCCAGCGGCAAAGTCACACGAAGGCTTCGCCTGGTCACCGACGAGGAACGAGGCTTCGCTTGCCAGGTGGAGGAACGATGATGGGGCAACGAGGGATCCGCACCATGCGGCGCGCGCGAACAGGAGCTCGAACGCGGCAAACGGCAGCCGCGGCCGCGCTGGCGATGGGCATCGGCTTCGTCGGCTGCGGCGGTGGTCAAGCTGCCGCGCCGCCGCCCGCCGCACCCGCCAAGTGCGAGCCGCAGCACATCACCGTCTCCGTGCTGGCGTCGCCCATGATCAACCCCACCGACGAAGGCTCCGCGCGCCCGGTGGTGGTGCGCGTCTACCAGCTCAAAGGCGACACGCGTCTGTACAACGCCACCTTCGAGCAGATTTGGCACGAGGACAAGACGACCTTGGCCGATGATCTGGTGAAGGTCGACGAAGTGCAGGCCTATCCCGCCACCCGCAAAGATCTGAAGTTCGACAGGGCCGAGGGCGTGGAGTACGTGGCGGCGGTGGCCCTGTTCCACAACCCCAAAGGCAAAACGTGGTACACGACCTTCGATTTGCCGCCGCTCCCCGAGCCGGGGAAATGCAACACGTGTGAAGACGAAGATTGTACCGAACGTCCGGTACAAAACGCCGAGTTGGCGTACTGGATCGACGGCAGCAAAGTGGACGACGGCGTCGATCACCTCGACCAGTTCCCTGCCGCCGGCGGTCCCATGAAGAAAAAGGCCAAGCAGTGAGCCGCACCGTTCAATTCAACCCGCAGCAAGCCGCCGGCGTCCGCCCGAGCGGGCCGCAGCAACCGTCGCAGCCGTCGCATCCATCGCAGCCGTCGCAACAGCCGCAGTATCCGTCGCAGCCGCAGCACCCGCAGCACGCCTGGGCGCCGGGCCCCGCCCCCGCTCCTCAAGCTTTGCCCCCGCAGCAGCGCCCCGCGCATTTACCTCCTGGTGTTGGCGGCGTTGGCGGCGTTGGCGGTGTTGGCGGTGTTGGCGGCGGGCCGGTGCCGGCCGGTATGCGCACGGAGCATCCGCTTCTTTCGCCGATGTATTGGGCGTGCGCCGACCTTTTGGCGTTTGCCCCGCAGCTCGCGCACGGAGAGAACCTCCCGGCGCCCGACGCGTTGCGCGCGACCTGTCGCGGCATGTTCACGGAAATGGGGCGCCGCTGCTATGAGTCGAACATCCCGCCGGAGGACATCCGCGACGCGCAATATGCCATCGCGGCGCTGCTCGACGAGCAGATCCTGCGCGGGCAGTGGCCCGGCCGCGCGGAGTGGAATGCCAATTTGCTGCAGTTCATTTATTTTCAGGAGAACACGGCGGGTGAGGGCTTCTTCCGCCGGCTCGACGTGCTGCGCGGCGAGCCGCACCGCGCCCACGTTCTGCAGATTTATTTTCTCTGCCTCGCCATGGGCTTTCAAGGCCGTTACCAGATGATGGGCGGCGAGGGGCTGGCGAACGTGCTCGATCAAACGGCGGCGGCGCTCGATCGCTTCTTGCCGCCGAGTGATGCCATCAGCCCCAGCGGCTTGCCCCCCGACTTGGGCCGCAACGTGCTCACCTCCGATATGCCGCTCATTCGAATCGGCATCGGCATCGTGGCGCTGTCCATCCTCGCGTTCATCGCCCTCAAGGTGGTGGTGGGCTTCACCGCATCGAACGCGAACCAGCAGATGAAGTCTTACGCATCGGGCACGGCACACACACCATGAGTTTCTGGCTATGATTCTCGGAATTACCATCGCGCTGAGCGTCGCCGCGATCATCGCCATCTGGGTCATCGGATGGTTCTTCACGGTCACCCTCGTCGTCAAAATCGTGCTCACGGTGGCCGTGCTCGCGATCGGAGGGCTCTTTCTGGGCCTGATCCTCTATTTGCGCTACACGGCCGCGCGCGATCTCGAGCAGGCGATGCTCCAGCAGGGCCAAGCGCAAATCGCCAGCACGCGCCCCGATCGGCGCGAGGCGGTGATGGAGCTGCAAGGCAAGATGCAGCAGGCCATCCTCACCCTCAAGCGAAGCAAGCTCGGAGCGCGCGGTGGCGCCAAGGCGCTCTACGAGCTGCCCTGGTACATCATCGTGGGGCCGCCGGGCGCCGGCAAGACCACCGCCATCAAGCACTCGGACTTGGGCTTTCCGCTCGCCGATCAGCAGTCGGCCTCGGCGTACCGTGGGGTGGGCGGCACGCGCAACTGCGACTGGTGGTTTACGAACGACGCCATCTTGCTCGACACCGCGGGGCGCTACGCCACCGACGTGAACGATCAAGACGAGTGGCTCATGTTCCTCGATCTTCTGAAGAAGCATCGACCGAGCCGCCCCATCAATGGGCTCATCGTGGCCATCAGCTTGGCCGATCTGGCGGTCTCGCAGGACCAAGGGATCGACGAGGTGGCGCGCCGCATCCGCGCGCGGGTCGACGAGATCGCCACGCGCATCAACATGTTGGTGCCCATCTACGTGCTGCTCACCAAGTGCGATCTGGTGCAAGGGTTCGTGGAGTTCTGGGGCGACCTTCGCAAATCCGAGCGCGGGCAAATCTGGGGAATGAGCTTTCCCTTGAACGCGAACAACGCGAACGAGGAGCCGCGCGCGGCCTTCGAGCGCGAGTTCGCGCTGCTCGCCAAAGCGCTCCACGGCCGCGCGCTCCGCCGGTTCCGGGGCGAGCGGCACCTGGAAATGCGGCAGAAGATCGCCGAGTTTCCGCTGGAGTTCACGCCGCTGCGCCATCACATCGGCGTTTTTCTGCAGGCGCTCTTTCAGAAGAACCGCTTCCAAGAGACGCCCATTTTGCGCGGTGTTTACTTCACGAGCGGCACGCAAATGGGCACGCCCACGTCGCGCGTGGTCAACGCGATGGCGCAGGCCTTCGGGCTGCGCGGCCTCGGCGCGGCGTTCGGTGGCCGCGCGGCGACGGAGTCCAAGAGCTACTTCCTCACGGAGGTGTTCAAGAGCGTCATGTTCAAGGACCAGCACGTGGCCGGCCGCACCGAGGTCGATCGCCAGCGGCGCCTGCTCACGCGCGGCGCCTTTGCGCTGGCGGCCACGCTCCTGGGCGGGTCCCTTTTGCTCCCGGCGTTCTTCACCTTCGTGCGCAACCGGGAGCTGGTGCAAACCACGCACGACATCGCCGCGCGGGTGCAGGGCGTGCGGTGGGGCGAGGGGACGAGCCTTCAAGAGGGCGCGCCGCACCTCGACGCGGCGCAGGCGCGCCTCAAGCAGCTCGACGCCTGGGAGAACGGCGCACCGCCGCTCCAACTGCGGTGGGGCATGTACACGGGCGACGAGCTCGACGACGGCATGCGAAGCCTCTACGGCGCGGTGCTCGCGCGCGCGGCGGTGGCGCGCGCGCACGCCGAGATCGAGTCGCGCTTGAAGACGATGGACGCGGGGCCCGTGCGCACGTCGGAGAACTTCAACAAGGACTTCGACACGCTCAAGCTGTACTTGATGATGAGCGATCCCAAGCACATGGATCCCGAGTGGGCGTCGCCGCGCTTGGTCCGCGAGTGGTCGCTCACGGCGCACACGCGGGTGACCAACGAGGAGGAGCTCCTGCTCCCCCACGTCGCCTACTACTTCGAGCTCCTCAAGCGCGGCGGCATCAAGCCGTGGGGCCAGGACGCGCGGCTGGTCGCGACCGCGCGATCCGTTCTGGCGCAGGTGCCGCAGGTGGAGCGGCTCTACGAGTCGCTGGTGCGCGACGCGAACATGGAGCTCGCGCCCATCCGCCGGGAGACGATCTTCTACGGGTCGATCGCGCCCTTCGTGCAGTCGCGGCGCGGGGTGCGGGTCGATGGCGCGTACACCAAGGCCGGGTGGCTTCGGGTGCGCGATCTCCTGGGGACGGAGCGGGCCAAGCTCGCGGCCGAGAAGTGGGTGCTCCAGGACGAGGGCGATCCGGGCAGCGAGAACAACGCCATCGTGAAGCTGCGGGAGCTGTACTTCGAGCGCTACAAGAACGCCTGGCGCGATTTTCTGGCGGATCTCCAGATCCAAGATCCGGGCAACACCGAGCTCGCGCTCGACGAGCTCAGCGCGCTGAGCGAGCCCGAGTGGCCCTATTTGCGCTTGATGCGCGTGCTCCGCGATAACGTCAACTTGGACATGTCCGAGCCCGACACCAGCGCCGACGCGGGCCTCATCGACAAGCTCAAGGAGGCCGCGCAGGGCAAGGCGGCGGAGCGGGCGAACAAGATCGTCGATGGTGGCCTCGGGCAAGGGCAAGCGGCCCCGAAGAAGGCCGGCCCCTCGCCGGTGGAACTGGCATTCAAGCCGATGGTCCGCTTTGGTCTCCCGGCCGGCGAGCCAAAGGAGGGCGAGCCGGCCGCGCCCACCGGGCTGTCGCAATACCAGGCGCAGCTCGCGCGGCTGGTGGCCACCCTCACCGAGCTTCGCGACGCGGAGGCGAACGCCGATCCCCGCCAAACGACGGCCGTCTTCACGGACGCGGCCCGCGCGACGGCGGCGCTCCTCACGGAGCAAGATGGATTTACGCGACCGCTGCTGTCGCCGCTTTTGCTGAACCCCATCAACATAACCGCCAACTCGGTGACCGTGGGTGCCTCCGGTGTGATTCAGGCCCAGTGGGAGACGCAGGTCTGGTCCAAGTGGCACGACAAGCTCGAAGGGAAATACCCCTTTACGAACTCGGGTGCCGACGCGCCGCTCCCGGATTTCATCGACTTCTTCCGCCAGGGCGACGGTGTTCTCTGGAGCTTCTACGACGCCACGTTGAGGCCCACGCTGGATCGCAGCGGCAACAGGTTCTCGCCCTCGCGAAGGGCGCGCTCGGCGGTGCCGTACATGCCGGAGTTCTTGAGCAATTGCCTGAGCCGCGGCGCCGATATCACCGAGACGGTCTTTCCGCCGAAGGCCGATGGAGCGGTCGTGGCGTTCGATGTGAACCTGCACTCGGTGAGCGAGCGCATCGCCGAGGTGGTGCTGGAGGTAGAAGGCCAAACGCGCACCTACCGCAATGAGCCCGAGCGCTGGCTCACCGTGACATGGCCTGGAAAGGGCGCCCACGGGGCGAAGCTCAAGGTGAGGGGCGAGGGGCTCAACGAGGAGATCGGGCGCCAGGGCGACTTCGGTCTTTTCCGTCTGCTCGACGCGGCCGATGTCCGGGCAGGCACGGCCAACGAACGCCCCGTTTTGATCGCGACCTTCGAGATTCGAGGGACGAGACCACCGGCGCAAGTCAAGCTGGATATCAAACCCTCACGCGAGCAAAACCCGCTCACGTCGGGGTTCTTCCGCGGCTATTCTTGCCCCCGCGTCAGCGCGGGCAGGTAGCGGAATCAGCGAAGGTCGGGCGAGGAGGACGCGTGCAAGGCGGCTGTTTCATCGGGGCGATCGGCAAGGTTCCGCAGTATGCGGAGTTCGTCCGGCTTCGTCCTCACGGGGAGCTCGCATCGAGCTTCGAAGCATGGCTCGCGAACGGGCTCGAATGGGGTCATATGCGCCATGGCGACGAATGGCGCGCGAAGTTCGAAGTGGGCGCGCCGTACGCCTTCGTATGGACGAACAGGGCGCAGCCCGATATGGCCCTTTGCGGGATCATCACCCCCAGCCGCGACGCCGTTGGAAGGAGCTACCCCATCACCGTCTTTGCCGGGGTGCCCGTGGCGCTCTTCGGCGATTCGGCCCACACGATCCCGCTCGCGTTCGGCGACTTCTTCGATCAGGCCTACCAGATCGTGCACCCCACGATGCCACCCTCGGCGCCATTCGATCAGTCGCTCGCCTGGCTGCAGGTCCCCGGCTACGAAACGGTGGCCGCCGCCGCGTCGGAGTACAATGCCTGGTGTGCGGGCAGCGCGCCGGAGCAAGCGTGGCTGCCGCTGTTCTCCGAGGGAGCCCGCGCCGCGGAGCGCGCGCTTTCCATGCTGGCGCTCACCATCGAGCCCTTTCGCGGGTTCGAGCGCCCGATGACCAAGTTGGGTGCGCGCTTGTCGCTTGGCTCGGGTGGGGCAGGGGCGGCGGTGCTGTGGCTCGATGTGATCCGGCGGCTCGGGCGCTGGAGGAACACCGTGCCCACTTCCTTTTGGTCGATGCAAACCGGTTCGCTGATTGTGCACTTCGGAGATGTGCCGCAAACAACTTTGGCGGAGCTATGGATGCCGGATCCGGACAACGAATCGTTGGTACCGGTCGATGGAGCCAATAGCTCAGCAGCACCAACGCATGTTTCGCAACTCTCGCACCCTTCGCAACTCTCGCACCCTTCACATATCTCGCATGTTTCGCACCCTTCACATATTTCGCATGTTTCGCAGGTCCTGAGCGCGGGGCATACTAGCTTTGCGGATGTGCTGCATGCATTGGCCTCGTCGTGAGTCGTCGGCCGTTGCCGTACGATCAAGACTTTCTGTAGCGTATTCAACTATCCGTTCGTCGTTCTTGAGGCAGTCGATCCAACCTGGGAAGGCGGGATGAAGCCGCGTAAGCCGCTCTGGACCAAAGGACTTTTTCTCGCGCAACATCACCTGCAAGCGCAGGACCGCTACCATGAGCGGCTCCTCGCCGCGCGGCTCGAATCGATGTTGCCTTACGCGTGGGGCGTGGTCGATCTCGAGATCGACGAAGCTGCGCTTCGTGCAGGCCAGCTTCGCGTCGCCCGCCTCGAGGCGATTCTGCAGGATGGAACACCGCTGGTGGTGGCCGATCAGCAGGTGGACGACGTGCTCCCCGCGCGCCCCATCGAAGGCTTCACCGGAAAGAACCTCACCGTCTATGTCGCGCTGGCGCGCGAAGATGGCTCGAGCGCCGCCGTCGACTTCAGCGGCGATCCGGCGGCCACCAACCGCTACATCGCGGCCGAGGCGCGCGAGCTCGACACCTCCACCGCCAAGGAGGAGCGACCGGTCGCCTGGGTGCGGCACAATGCACGCATCCTCTATGGTGCCGAGCCCCTCGATCGGTTCGACGTCATCCCGATCGCCGAGTTGGTGCGCTCCGCCGCCGGCGCGGTGGTCCTGCGCGATACGTTCGTTCCACCGATCCTGAGGGTCGGCGCCTCGCGCTATGTGGCCGATGGCTTTCGCCGCGTGCTGGGGGCGATGATCGCCAAGCAACAGAGCCTCTCGCAGAGCCGCCGCCTGCGCTCGGCGTCGGTGGTCGATTTCCAAGCGGCCGACGCCGCGAAGTTCTGGCTGCTGCACACGCTCAACCAGGCCATCCCATCCATCGCCGAGATCGTCGACAAGCCGGCCACGCCGCCGCGCGAGGCGCATCAGGCGCTGGCGCAGCTCCTGGGCATGCTCGGCACCTTCGACGCGACCGCCGATCCGATGACCATCCCCAAGTACAACCACCTCGGCCTGGGCGAAACGTTCGAGCCGATGTTCAACCAAGCCTTGAAGCTGCTCGATACGGTCATCGCCGAGCGCTATGTCACCGTGCCGCTCAAGGTTCACGATCGCGGGCTCTACACGGGCGAGTTCCGCGATCCGGCCGCCTTGCCGTACGACTACTTCCTGGCGGTGAGCGGCACCGGGAACATCTCGGAGCCCCAGATCCGCGAGCACGTCCCGAGGCTCGCCAAGATCGCGTCCACCGGGCGCATCGAGTCGCTCATGCACTCGGCGGTCTCGGGGGCCCGCATCGCCCACGAGTACCGGGTGCCGGCGGCGCTCCCCGTCAAGCCGGGGGTCCTCTTCTTTCGCATCGAAAAGGCGAGCGACTACT
Organism: Sorangiineae bacterium MSr11954; assembly: GCA_037157815.1. Lineage (NCBI taxonomy): Bacteria > Pseudomonadati > Myxococcota > Myxococcia > Myxococcales > Pendulisporaceae > Pendulispora > Pendulispora albinea. The sequence continues at coordinate 8,335,019 of CP089984.1, read as the reverse complement.
GGCGCGAAATCCTGACCACCGGCGGCGTGGCCATCTACCTCCCCATCGATCCCAGCACCGTGCAGCTCTCCCTCTACGGCACCGAGGCGCAGACGCTGCAATGAGGAGCGCATGTCCATGACCACCTTCGACGAAGAGATCCGCGCGCGCATCGCGCCGCTCGCGAATCCGCTGGCCGGCGCCGCGCCGGCCGGGAGCGATTTGTCCTACGACGCCGAGTTCGAGCGGGTCTCCGCCGAGATCGAGAAGCTGTCGAACCTCACGGGCGGCAATGTCGATTGGATGCTCGTCGTCGAGGACTCGACCCGCATTCTCTCCGAGCGAAGCAAAGATTTTCGCCTGGTGGGGTGGCTCACGGTCGCCAAGGCGCAGCGCGAAGGCTGGCGCGGCGTGGCCGAGGGGCTGTTCGTCATGCAGGCCATGGTGGATGGCTTCTGGGACACCATGTTCCCGCCCACCAAGCGCGCCCGCGCGCGCGCCGGCGTGCTCACATGGCTGTGGGAGTCGCTCGAGAAGATGCTCGCCGTGCGCGCCGTCTCGGCGGCCGACGCAGACGCCATCAAGGCGCTGGAGACGCTCGTGTCGGATCTCGATGCGCGCCTCGGCGAGCGCCTCGGCGACTTGAACCCCGGCGTCGGGCGCTTTCGCAGCGTGGTCCGCGAAAAGGTGCGCGCGCTCCCTGCGCCCGCGCCGCCTGCTCCTCCGCCTCCCGCGACGGCGCCGAAGGCGGAGGCGCCGCCGCCCGCCACGAACGGTACCAATGGGAGCGCCGCTGCGTCGGCCGTGACCGCGGTTGCATCCCCCGTCGCCGTCGTCGCGCCGCAGGCGGCCGTCGTGGCCCCACAGGTGGCCATCATCGCCCCGCCGCCCCCGGTGCCCGAGGCTCCGCCGCTCGTCGCCGACGTCGGTGGCTCCTTGGAGGAGCTTCACGAAAAGGCAGGACCTTGGCAAGAGGGGTTGCTCGCGCTCGCGCGCGCCGCGCGTGCCACGGCGCCGGCGGATCCGTGGGGTTACCGGCTGCTGCGCGCGTCCATCTGGCTCACGATCGACGCCCCGCCCGACTTGGACACGGGCCGCCGCACGTACATCCGCGCGCCGGACGAAGCGTCGACTCTGGCCGATCTGGTGGACGCCTCCGACTGGCAGGGCCTCGTTACCGCGTCGGAAGAACTGTTTGCACAATACACGTTTTGGCTCGATCTGCACCGCTTCACCGCGCTGGGGTTGGAGCGCCTGCAGCGCACCGCCGCGCGCGACACCGTGGTGCGCGAGCTCGTGGCGCTCCTCGCGCGGTTGCCGGGGGTCGAAGAGCTCGAGTTCCGCGGCGGGATGCCCTTCGCGTCCGCCGAGACCCGCGCGTGGCTCGAACGCGAGCGCGCGCGTTTCTCGCCCCTTCATGCGGGTGGAACCGCCGGCGCAGGTGCAGGCGCAGGCGCTTCGAGCGCAGGTGGCGGCGCCGCGATGGCCGCCGCCGTCACGGAAGCGCTGGGGGCGGCGCGCGATGGAACGGACGCCTCGATGGCCAAATTGCTACGGGCGGCGGAGCGCGCCGATGTGCGAAGCCGGTTTGTCGGCCGGCTGGAGGTGGCAAAAATCGCGCTCGACAAAGAACGTCATGCGCTCGCGCTGGATGTCGCGGAGCTTCTTTTGCCCGAGGTGACCGATACCCTCGAAGCGTGGGAGCCAGCGTTGGCGGCCGAGGCGCTGGCCAGTTGTTTGAGCGCCATCCAAAAAACGAGCAACGACGAACAAGGCCCGGTCGATGGAAGGATTAACCTACTGTTTCGTCGACTCTTGAAGCTGGATCCGGAGGCCGCGCTGCGGTTGCGCGGTACGTAAAAGGGAAATCGAAGAAAGGGAGTTTACCGATGGCCAAAGAGGGAAGCGTCGCTCCGCAGGAGCGCGTCAACATTACGTACAAGCCCTCGACGGGGGACGCACAGGCGGAGGTCGAGCTCCCGCTGAAGAGTCTATTCATTGGCGATTACACGGGCCGCGCCGACGAACGACCGCTCGAGGACCGAAAGCCCATCAACATCGACAAGGACAATTTCCAGAGCGTGCTCGCCGAGCACAATCTGCAGCTCTCGATGAACGTGCCCAACACCTTGGTCGAAGGGGGCGAGCCCAAGGAGCTGGCGGTCAACCTGCAGTTCAAACGCCTGAGCGACTTCGGACCGGAGGCCGTCGCCGAGCGCGTTCCGGAGCTGCGCCAGCTCCTCGAGCTGCGCCGCGCCCTCACCGCCCTTAAAGGGCCGCTGGGCAACGTACCGGCGTTTCGCAAAAAGATTCAATCGCTCATCGCGGACGTGAGCGCGCGCGAAAAGCTGCTCGGTGAAGTTGGCCTCGGCGGGAAGGGGGAGGGCTGATCATGGCAAACGAACTCGAAAACCAAGGCGCCGCAGCGACCACGACCACCACGACCGAAGGCTCGCTGCTCGACGAGATCCTCCTCGAAACGAAGCTCACGCCCACCGACGACGGCTACGACGTGGCCAAGCGCGGCATCCGCGCGCTCATCGGCGAGCTTCTCACCCCGGGCCACGCGGTGGATCGGGTCGACAAGGCCTTCGTCGACGCGATGATCTCCGAGCTCGACTCGAAGCTCTCCAAGCAAATCGATCAAATCCTGCACCACCCCGATTTTCAAAAGCTGGAATCGGCCTGGCGCGGATTGAAGTTCGTGGTCGACCGGACCGACTTCCGCGAGAACATCAAAATCGAAGTGCTCAACGTCTCCAAAGAAGACTTGATCACCGATTTCGAGGACGCGCCCGAGATCACCAAGAGCGGCCTTTACAAGATCGCGTACACCGCGGAGTACGGGCAGTTCGGCGGCAAGCCGTACGGCGCCATCTTCTCGAATTACAGCTTTGGCCCCGGCCCGCAAGACGTGGGGCTCCTGCAGAAGGTCGCGGCGGTGGCCGCCATGTCCCACGCGCCCTTCTTCGGCGCGGCCGGACCGGGCTTCTTCGGCGAAAAGAGCTACCTCAATTTGCCGAACTTGAAGGATCTGAAGTCGCTCTTCGAGGGGCCGCAGTACACCAAGTGGCAGTCGTTCCGCGAGTCGGAGGACGCGCGCTACGTCGGTCTGCTGCTCCCGAACTTCCTCCTCCGTCTTCCGTATGGCCCCACCACCACGCCCACCAAGGCGTTCGACTACCAAGAAGACGTGGTGGGCAAACACAACGCGTACCTCTGGGGCAACGCCACCTACGCGCTGGCGACGCGCATCGGCGATAGCTTTGCGAAGTACCGCTGGTGCCCGAACATCGTGGGCCCGCAGGCCGGCGGCACCGTCGAGAACCTCCCGCTCCATCAATACGAAGCGATGGGCGAGGTGCAGACCAAGATCCCGACCGAGGTGCTCATCAGCGAGCGCCGCGAGTTCGAGCTGAGCGAAGAGGGCTTCATCTCCCTGGTCGCGCGCAAGGACAGCGACAACGCGGCGTTCTTCTCCGCCAACAGCGTGCAGAAGCCGAAGACCTTCGGGCAATCGCCGGAAGGAAAAGAGGCGGAGCTCAACTACCGCTTGGGCACGCAGCTCCCGTATCTGTTCGTGGCCAATCGCATTGCGCATTATTTGAAGGTCATTCAGCGCGAGCAAATCGGCACCGCCAAGGAGCGCGGCGATCTCGAGTCCGAGCTGAACGCATGGATCAAGCAATACGTGGCCGATATGGACTCGATCACCCCGGCCGTGCGCGGCAAGCGGCCGCTCCGTCAGGCCGAAATCAAGGTGGCCGATGTCGAGGGCAATGCCGGTTGGTACAAAGTCAGCATGAAGATTCGTCCCCATTTCCGCTACATGGGCGCGTTCTTTACGCTGTCGCTCGTCGGTAAGCTGGACAAAGAGTAGCTCACGACCGATTCGTACACGAAACGCTACGCGCGGATGCCGTCGCTCGCAGCAAGCGGCGCACCTTCACGCGTGGCGTTTCTTTGCTTTGTGCGCCCCACAACGGCAACTGGCGCGATCGTGCGGTCGATAGAAAACGCGCACGGCGAGGGAATCCTTTCGCGCGAGGCTCCTTGCTTTCGCGCACCACCACCGAAATGCGCTACCATGCGACGCGTCTCGTTGTACCAGACGCGACCAGCGGTGGGGTCCGATGAACGATAGCAACTCAGATCCTACGAAACGCAAGGTCTCCGACGAGTCACCTCCGTCGCCGTCGCCCCGCGTGGTTCGCAATGACACCGTTCCCGGTGTTGCGCCGCCCGCCACCGACGGCCGTGGCGCGCCTCGGGTCGTGCAGGGCGTCTTGCGCTCGCCCGATTCGAATCCGCGCGTTCCACGCGAGCTGCCGTCGAAGGTGCGCGCGGCGCCGGCGCGGAAGATCGCGAACGCCACGGTGCCTGGGCTCGGCATCGTGCCCTCGCAGCTTCGTGTCGCCGGCAGCGGAGCTCTGGTCGACGGCGCGAGCACGTTGGTCGGCATGCCGCCTCCGTCGGATCCCTTCGTGGAGAACGCGGTCACGGCGCCCATTACGCCCAAGTCGGGCGCGCCGATGCCCGGCGATCCACCGCGGGCCGCGCTGCCGCCGGATCCGGACGATTTGGTTCGCGGCCTCGAGCGCGGCAGCAGCGCGCAAACGCCGGTGGCGCACACCGCCGAGTCACGCGGGCGCGATGGGGCCGTGCACGTCGCGGTCGTGCAGCCCGCGCCGGGTCAAGTCGCGCGCCCCGCCGAGCCGCTCGTCGTGGTCGACGTATCGACCGATCCCACGAGCCGCAGCCTCGATGCCATCGTCTCGAACGATGTCGCGCGCAACGGCGCTTTGGCGCGCGGCAAGGCGACCTTGGTCGTCGCCGTGTTCTTGTTCGGCGTGTGCTTGATCCTCGCCGTGGGCATCCTCGGCACCCTGGCCGCAAAGTACATCCCCGATGCGCCGGCGGCCAGCGCCGCACCCGCCGCAGCCGAGCCCCGCGCCGCACCTACGATTCATATCTCGCCGGCGGCCGCTGCGTCCTCGCCCTCGTCCCAGAAGTCGCCTATCGCGGATGAGCCTTCCGCGCCGCGCGTTCCCGCTGCGTCTCCTGCTGCCGCATCTCCTGCTGCCGCATCTCCTGCCGGCGCGCCCGGCAGCGCCAGCGCAGCGCCGCATCCTTCGGCCAAGGCGCGCGCCATCCCCGCGACCGGATCGGCATCGTCGCCCTCCGGCGCAACGCGCGCGGGGCACGTCTCGGATTTGGAGCGCAGCGTCGATTAGACGCGCCGCCGTACGGCGTCTCGGACGTCGCGCGCTAGCAACCTTTCCGGCCGGCAGGACGATATTCCTCCGACGCACGATGCGATCATCCGGTGGGACACTGTCTCACGAAGTGCCGCCGAGCTTTGGAGCTTCTCCCGGAAGGCGGGGTCGCATCGTGCGTACCTCATCAACGCGCTCGGTATGATCGTGCCGATCATGCTGGCCTGATCAGTCGGATCATCTCGGTGGCAAGCCAACGCGAAGTTTGCGCGTCTGGGCAGCGGCATGCGGGGTGCACACGACGTGGGCGCGCCCACACTTCCCGCGCACGCGCGCGCGCACCACGAACAAGGAGCCTTCCCATCATGTCACATCGCTCGAATGTGGCCGCACGGCGGCTTTCCATTCTCACCGCCCTCGCCGTCAGTGCTTTCGGATGCACCGGAGCTTCAGAGAACGAAGACCGATCGACCAACGCTTCGAACGAGCCCGCCGCGGGCGAAACCTCCACCCAAGCTGGAGTCGCCGATGTCGCAGCCGGCAATCGGGTGATCGGATACTTCGTCGAGTGGGGCGTCTACGGTCGCAACTACCACGTGAAGAACATCGCAACGAGCGGCTCGGCGAGCAAGCTGACGCACATCAACTACGCCTTCGGCAATGTGACGAACAACCGCTGCGCGATCGGCGACGCTTATGCCGACTACGATAAATTCTATGGTGCGGATGTCAGCGTCGATGGCAAAGCTGACACCTGGGACAACGGAGCGCTTCGCGGGAGCTTCAATCAGCTGAAGAAGCTCAAGGCGAAGTTCCCGAACATCAAGGTGCTCATCTCGCTCGGCGGCTGGACGTGGTCCTCCGGCTTCTCCGACGCGGCGTTGCCTGCGAACCGTGCGTCCTTCGTCAAGTCGTGCATCGATTTGTACATCAAGGACACGCGCTGGGCCGGGCTGTTCGATGGCATCGATGTCGATTGGGAATATCCGGCGGCCTGCGGAAACACCTGCAATCACCGCCCCGAGGACACGGTGAACTTCACCGCGCTGCTGGGGGAGTTCCGAAAACAACTCAACGCCGTCCGCCCGGGCCTCCAGCTCACCATCGCGGCGCCCGCGGGTGGCGACAAGATCAGCAAGATCCAGGTGGGGGCCATCCACCCGCACCTCGATTTCATCAACCTGATGACCTACGACTTCCACGGCGCGTGGGAGAAGCAGACGAACTTCCAATCGCCGCTGTACAACTCGGCGGGGAACCCCGCGAAGGCGCTCAAGTACACCACCGACGAGGCGGTGTCCTTGTGGCTCGATGGCGGAACACCCTCGAACAAGCTGGTGGTGGGCATCCCGTTCTACGGACGCGGATGGACCGGCGTGCCCAATGTCAACAATGGCTTGTGGCAGACGGCCACCGGCGCCGCCCAAGGCACGTACGAGCAAGGGATCGACGACTACAAGGTGCTCAAGAGCAAGAACTACCCGGGGTTCTATCACCCCGATACGAAGGCCTACTGGGTCTTCAACGGGTCGACCCTCTGGAGCTACGACACGCCCACGTCGATCGGAACGAAGACCTCGTACATCAAGAGCCGCGGGCTCGGCGGCGCGATGTTCTGGGAGCTCAGTGGCGATACGACCAACGGTGAGCTGATCACCGCCATCTCCAACGGGCTGCAATAAGCGGAAGCGCAAACGACGGCGATGGGAGCCCATCGCCGTCGTCCTCGCGCCACGTCGCAACTCGTTCGACGTGGCGATGTCACCGTCGCCACGTGATGGGCGCGGTGTTACGTGCCTTCTTCGCGCCGCTTGGTACGGGCGCGCAGGACCTGAAAGTAGCGAAGCGCCACGCCGGAGGCGGCGGCCGCACGTGCCACATTGCCGCGGTGCTTATCGACGAGGTGCTTGACATAGCGGCGCTCGAAGGCCTCCAGCACGCGCTCCCGCGCGCGAGGGAGGGGGAGCCCGCATGCGATGACATCGGCGATGACATCACCCGGATCCGAAGGCCGGGTGGAGCGCTGCGTCGATGCACCGCCGTCGATCGGCGGCACGGGGCGAAGGTTGCGCGACGACGGTGGCGCGAGCGCTTCGCCCCCGATCAGATCACCGAGGACGACGCGCCGTGCGACGGTGTTTTGCAGCTCCCGCACGTTGCCCGGCCAGGAGTAACCTTCGAGCTGCGCGAGAAAATCGTCGCCGATGGGCATCTTCGTGCCCGCGAGCCGGTTCCAGAAATGCCCCGCGAGCAGCTGGATGTCGCCCGTGCGATTTCGAAGCGGCGGTAGCTCCAACCGGGCCACCGCCAGACGATAGAAGAGATCGTCCCGGAACCGGCCGGCCGCGACCTCTTCATCGAGGTTTCGCCGGGTGGCGGCGATGATCCGCACATCCACCCGGATCCATTGTTTGCCTCCGATGCGCCGCACCTCCGAGCGCTCGATGGCGCGCAGAAGCTTGGCCTGCAGCTCCAGCTCCAAATCGCCGATCTCGTCGATGAGGAGCGTGCCGCCGTGCGCCTGCTCGAAAACACCCTGTCGAAGCTCCGTCGCCCCTGTGAATGCGCCCCGCTCATGCCCGAAGAGGGCAGCCTCCACGAGGTTGGGCGGCACAGCAGTACAGTCGAAGACGGTGAAGGGCTCGCGCGCCCGCGGCCCCTGATCGTGAAGGGATTCGGCGAGAACCTCTTTTCCGGTTCCCGTCTCCCCCTCGACAATCAAGGGAACGTTCGACATCGCGAGTCGCTCGCACAACGGGTAGAGCCTGCGCATGGCTACGCTCGCCCCGAGCATCCGCCCAAAATGCACCGCCGGCGAAAGAGGCATCTGCAGGGCCGACGACTTCGATCTCCCGCCCGAGGTCATCATATCTTCTACCGCTTACTACCACTTTAATACCATGTAAATACCGATCGAGGCGCCGGCGCGCGACACTTGCACCCACACGCATTCTCAATGCCAATTGCTGAATATTATTGTCAATTTATGAGGATTGACGCGCTGCGTTTCCAATTTTTACCCAATCGCGACCCCCTCTTGGGTGGTTACCAATCCGACCGGGTGGCATAAATATCGGTAGATGGCCTCGAAGTGGTATCTAACAAAACGAGAGGAGCAGCGCGATCTACGATCGCTGGTATGGCTGCTGCGCGGTGCGTTACGAACGTCCAACCTCGACTGGAACTTTGAATTGGCGGTGCACAATCGTTCATAACGCGTTTCGTCGTAGCTCATATGACGCGCATCATGTGAAGGTCGCGGCCGGCACAATTTTGTGCTTGCCACGCCGATCCACGTGCCGCGAGCCCCGCGTGCGCCGATCCACGTGCCGCGAGCCCACGTGAACCGCGACGTGAGCCTCCGAGCGAGAGACCCACGCCGAGTCAGGCCGACGTGAAGCCCGCCAACAATCGCGGCGTGCGATTGTCCGAAAGCTCGGCCGTCGCGTTCTTTGCGTGCACGGCGGGAAGCGGGGTGGCGCCGGTGTGTTGCGATGCCTTGCGCGCCACGGAGCGCGCCGATCGCGTCTCGCTCCAGTCGGAGGCCGGCGCGCTGCTCGGCGTGGTGGCCGGCGCCGGCTTCGATGCGGGCAGGCTCGGAACGGAGAGCCTTTGGCGTGCGCGTTCGAGTCGCTCGATCGATCGCGTGGAGGCTTCCAAGATTGCCCTCTGGGACGAGACCGCGCGGGAGAGCAGCTCGTCGATCGAGTTGGTCGACTTGGGATCGGTGGAGCGCTCGAGTTGGGAGAGCAGCCGCTCGCTGATCTCGATCTTGCGCTGCACGGCGTCGCAGGTGCTGGCGACCCTGCGCAGGAGCGAGTCGATCGAGGGAGCGGGATCGGCGCCGTTGTTGTCGGTGCGCTCGGCGCCCGGGTCGGCGATGGCGTCGATCAGCTCGCGCACGGAGGCGCCGTAGCTGAGGGCAAACTCGAGCATCTCGCTCCGCCGGTTCTTGTCCTGAATCTGGGCGAGCTCCACCAGATGCGAGAACGAGAGCGGCTCGCCGTGCGGCGTTTTGCGGGCGAGCAAGACGTCGAGATCTTCCTCCGTCCACGCCTCGGCGACGAGCGCAAAGCGATAGAGGGTGGCCTCGTCGCGCCCCAAGGCGGCGGCGAGGTTCTTGACGGCCCTTGCTCCGTAACGCTGCTCGGAGCCCTTGACGTCTTTGATGAGCCGGCCGATGCGGTAGCGGGCGCGCACGTCTTTGCCCGTGGCTTCGGCAAGCAAGGCTTGAAGTTCTTCGTAACGTTGGCGAAGTTCTCGATTCATTCGGTCCACGGCTGCTCGAACCGCGAGATGAGAAGGAGTCATGATTCGTTCCCCTTTTCCTCGTAGTTCGGCCCCGCGCCGAAGCACGTTTCCGATTTTTCGTCACGTCGCGAAAAACGAGCGTTCGGGCTCGACTTTCGCTCCCCCGGAGCGAAAGTCAGAGCTCCCGGTAGCCGCCCGGGACGACCACCGCTTCGTCCGAGGACGCCGCGATCGTGAGCACCCCCCAGCACGCCAGCTTGGTTCGCTGCGCGAACGCCAGGGTGTTGTCAATCTTGTCGACCGGTCCGAGCACGGCCAGGTTCCCGCGGTGCACCCCCCAGGAGCCCTCTTTGTGCTGCAGCATCGCATCATGAAGCTCGCGGCCCGCCAGCATGGGGGAGCCCAGGACGGCAACCCGAAGGCGGACCCACGTGTCCGTTTTTTGCTCAGGGTTGAGCTGTACCTCGACGTACACCAGATCGGGGCGCGCCCGCTCGATCCGGGTGACCGCACCTTGCGCCTTCAAAAAGTTGATGATGGACATCTCATCCAACATCGTGGACGCCGGCTGAAGATCGACACCCGAGCAGACGGCTGGCTGAAGCGGTTTGGGATGGTACCCGCTTCCTCCGCAACCCGCGGTAGCCACCAGGGCGAGCACCGTGCACCACATCGACCCGCTCGCAGCCCCCACCGTGCGCTTCACCATGTTTGCTTCATAAATGAGGGGGCGCCAATACGCAACGCGCGGCGAGACGCCGGCTTGCATCGCATCGGGTTGCTCGTTCGCGTCTCGTGCCGAGGTATTCACGCGGCTGCAAAGTCGATATTCTCCTTCGCGTGAACCGCTCCGTGCTTCGCTCTTTGGTGCCCGTGGCCTTCGTCGCGCTCGTCGCGCTCGTCGCATCCACTGCCGGATGCAAAGGCGGCCCGCCTGCGTCGGCGACCCAGAACCACACCTTTTACCAGTACGACGACCACCCGGGCGGCACCACCAGCGCGTTCGAAACGCCGTATCCGGCGCTCGATCACAAGGATGGCGACGTCGAATACATCGGGGTCTCCATTTTGGGCGGAACGGTTCACTTCTCGCGGCCGAAGAACTGGATTATCCGTCGCGCGAGCCTGACCTATCAAAAGCGCTTCATCGAGTACGTCTCGCCGCGCCAGTACGTGTTCGCCGTCTACGAGCGGCTCGACTTCCCGAGCGATTCGTGGGGCGATGTGCTTTCGCGCTACGAGGAGGACGCAAAGACATCCGGCGCCGAGGTGGTCGCGGGCCGCGTGCCGGTCGCCAGCCTCACGGCGCAAGGTCGCGAGTACGTGGTCCGGCGCAATGTGAAGGCGTCCAAGGCCCCGTATACGAACTACAGCCGTGAGCTCATCATGCGCGGCAAGAACCACTACGAGCTCGTCGAGATCGTCCACCAAGGCGAGTCCGTGACCCCCGTGGTGCGCGAGCTGCTCCGCGTGGTCGATACGTTTCAACCGACCTAAAACGTCGGGGGGTGGAAGCATCATGCGAAGGACGTACACACTGGCGGCGCTGGCAATCGTGTGGATCTCGGGCACAGCCTGGGCACAAAGGCCGGCGGCGCGTCCCGTGCGCGCATTTCCCGGCCGCGCCGCGCGGCCCATGGCGCCATCGGGCTACCATCACAACGTGCGCGCGCTGCACACGCCCACCCGGGGTGCCAAGGCGCCGCTCGATGCTGCGGGAAAGCCCAAGCTCGTCTTGAACGCCGTGTACCTCAAAGAGACGGTGGCCCTCACCGCCGCCACCGACGAAGGTGGCTTCGCCGCCGAGGAGCTCGACCAAGCCGCGCACGTGCTCCGCGCGCCCGAGGGCAACGAGCACCCCGTCGAGCCGCGCACCCTCAACGTGATCTACCGCATCCAGCGGCACTTCAACGCCCACGAGATCCGCATCATCTCGGGCTACCGCACGCCCAAGCCCGATGGCACCGGCCAGGGCAACCACGGGCGCGGCCTCGCCATCGACTTCGTGGTGCCCGGCGCCACCGATCAGGACGTGGCCCGCTTCGCACGCGAAACGGGCTTCGTCGGCGTGGGCGTCTACCCGATCAGCTCCTTCGTCCACGTGGACGTGCGCCAGCGAAGCTACTTCTGGGTCGACCGCAGCGGTCCTGGGCGCTCGAGCCGCGAGCGCGGCGTCCTGCTCGATGTCGCCCAACATGCCGATGCGCGCGCCCGCCAGCGCGGCGATGTCCCACCGTCCCCGTTCTTCATCGCCTCCGACGTCGATCAAGCGCTCCGGCCCGGGGGGCGCATCGTGCCCGCGGGCGCGGAGGAAGAAGAAGAGGATTGAGCGACGCGGGGCCGCCCGGCGTGCGCCACCACCGGCTCGCGCGCGCGTGATCCGGGTGGCTCGCGAGCCCGCGGTGAGCGATGCATCGATGATGGCGCGACTCCTTACGTGCGGCAAACCCCCGTGCGCCGCGCCGCCGCTGCGACGGCCTCCGCCACGTGGTACGCCACCTTGCGATCGAGCGGATCGGGCAGGATCTTCTCGACGCCGACCTCTTTCACATAGGCGGCGAGGGCGCGCGCGGCCTCGATCTTCATCTCGTCGTTGATGGTGATGGCGCCGGCATCGAGCGCGCCGCGGAAGATGCCGGGGAAGGCGAGCACGTTGTTGATCTGGTTGGGGAAGTCGCTTCGCCCGGTGCCCACGATGGCGGCGCCGGCGGCGAGCGCCAGATCGGGCATGATCTCCGGGGTGGGGTTGGCCATGGGGAACACGATGGGGTCCTTGTTCATGGCGTGGATCATCTGCGCGGTGACCAAATTGCCGGTGGAGAGACCGATGAAGACATCGGCGCCCACCATGGCGTCGCTCAAGGTGCCCGTTCGGCCCTCGACATTTCCAGCCTCGGCGAGCTCGCGCTTGTGGGCGTGCAGATCGGTGCGGTTCTTGTGAACGATGCCCTTGGAGTCGACCAGGATGAGATCCCCCAGCTTGGGGAGCAGCCCGCGCTCGCCGCAGACGATGAGCAGCCGCGCACACGCCAGGGCCGAGGCTCCGCTGCCGTTGAACACCACGCGGCACGTGGAGAGATCCTTGCGCGTGTAGCGCACGGCGTTGAGCAGCGCGGCCAGGACGACCACCGCGGTTCCATGTTGGTCGTCGTGAAAGACCGGGATGCCGATGTCCTTGAGCGCGTCCTCGACCTCGAAGCAGCGCGGTGAGGAGATGTCCTCCAAGTTGATGCCGCCGAAGACCGGCGCGATCGCGCGCACGGCCGCGATGATCTCGTCCGTCTTTTGGGTGGCGAGGCAAATGGGAAAGGCGTCCACGTTGGCGAACTCTTTGAAGAGCACCGCCTTGCCCTCCATCACCGGGATGGCCGCCGCCGCCCCGAGGTTGCCGATGCCCAAAATGGCCGACCCATCGCTCACCACGGCCACCGTGTTGTGCTTGAGGGTCAGCGTGTGTACGCGCTGCGGATCCTTGGCGATCTCCAGGCACACTTGCGCAACACCGGGCGTGTACGCGAGGCTCAAATCGCGTCGGGATTCGAGCGGCACACGGCTCGCCACGCTCAGCTTGCCATGCAACTTCTCGTGAAGAACGACGGACTCCTGATCGTAATCGTGCGCTTCATCCATAAAGCCACGTTACCGCAATCGACGCTTTTTTAGCGGACTAGCGGCGATGTCATCGCGCGGACACGCCCTCGGCGCGGTTCGTCCGTTGCGGCTCAGTCGGCCGTCATCGTGTCAGTCGGCGGCCTTGGTGAAGGGCGGGGATTCGTTGGCGTTGGCGAATTTCGGGTAGGGCAGATCGCGCCCTTGAAAGTGCAACTCGCGCCCGTTGAGGTGATACTCGAGCGTACCCGCTTGCACCGCCAGCCGACAGGTGTGATTTGCCGCCGCGGGCGCGCTCTCCGCCGACTCGCTCGTGATCAAATCCGTCTGGGCATCATCGATGCGGAGCGCGACGGTGATGCCCGCGGTCAGCGACGTTCCATCGGTATAACGGCATCGGTTGGCGATGGTGAGGTTGGCATCGGTGATGCGCATGCGGATATCCATGTCCGCGTCGACACCGTCGCCCGCATCGCGTTTGATGTGCGCGACCCAGAAGCCGCGAACGTTGTTGGCCGTGATGGGACCGGCAGGCGGCGGCGCGAACATGCCGTCGTAGTTGGGCCCGTCGCTGCTCGACGAACATGCGGTTGGTGCGAGGAGCAACGAGAGAACGATGCCGGGGACCCACCGCGCGCGGCGGCTCGCGGAAAATGCCGAAGTCATCATGGACGAAAACGTACAACATGGCCCCGCTCTTGGCAGCACTATGGCCCTGTTCCCGTGGGTGCGCGTGCGCTAATCGCGAAAGGATGCCCGATCCATCGATCACCGTGCGCCGTGCTGTCGCGTCCGACGCGCCACTGATCCTGTCGTTCGTGAAGGAGCTCGCGACCTACGAGCGCGAGCCGCACGCCGTGGTGGCCAAGGCGTCCGATTTTCTGCGCGATGGTTTCGGCGAGCACCCGCTCTTTCATGTGCTCATCGTGGAGGTTCCGTCGGGCGGCGCGATCGAGCCAGCGGGGTTTGCGTTGTACTTCCTGCAATACAGCACGTGGGAGGGCCGCCCCGCGCTGTACCTGGAGGATCTCTTCGTGCGTCCCGAATTTCGCGGGCTCGGCTTGGGGCGCGTTCTGCTCGAGCACCTCGCGCGGGAAGCGTTGAGCCACGCGTGCACCCGCTTTCAGTGGGAGGTGCTCGACTGGAATGTCGACGCCATCGGCTTTTACGAGCGGCTCGGTGCGCGTATCCTCCACGAATGGAAGAACGTGCGCATCGAGGGCGAGGCGCTGCGCGCGCTCGCCGGAAAGGTCGACCCATGACGACGATGGCCCTCTCTCCCAAAGGCGTTCTCACGATGGCGCTCACCCTCGCCAGCGCTGCATGGCTCACCGCCTGCGCCGCATCCCCTGCACCGACTCCGGCGCTCTCGTCTGCGTCCGCGTCTTCATCTTCATCTTCATCTTCGCCGTCGTCGCCGGGCGCAACCAGGAGCGACGCCTCGCCGCGCGCGGGCGTGGCGTCCGTCAACGCGGCCGAGCCGGCGGACGATGGGATCGACTACGGCTTTCCGGTCAAGCGCTTTCCCCTGGAGCTCGAGGGGCAGCAGGTGACGATGGCCTACCTCGACGTGCCCCCCACGGCGGCGCCGAACGGAAAGAGCGTGGTGCTGCTCCACGGGAAGAACTTCGGCGGCTATTACTTTCGCCGGGTCATCGAGTCGCTCCGCGAGGGCGGCTACCGTGTGATCGTTCCGGACCAAATCGGATTCGGAAAGTCGTCCCGACCCGTGATCGCCTACAGCTTTCACGGGCTGGCGAACAACACCAAGCTGCTCCTCGAGTCCCTCGGCATTTCGCGCGCGGCCATGTTCGGTCACTCGATGGGCGGCATGCTGGCCATCCGCTATGCGCTCTCGTACCCCGAGCGGGTGAGCGAGCTCATTTTGGAGGACCCCATCGGCCTCGAGGACTACCGCACCTTCGTCCCGTACACGACGGTGGATCAAAAGCTCAAAGCGGAGCTCGCGACCACCGCCGACTCCATCCGCAAGTACTTCCAGACCTCGTACTTTCCGCAGTGGAAGCCGGACTACGACGCCCTGGTCGACGCGGTCTCCGCGTACACCAAGCGCCCGGATTTTTCGCAGTCGGCCAAGGTCGCCGCGCTCACCACCGAGATGATCTACATGCAGCCCGTCCAGTACGAGCTCGATCGCATCCGCGTACCGACCCTGCTCTTCGTCGGCACCGCCGATCGCACCATCGTGGGCAAAGCGCTGCTCAAGCCCGACGTGATCGCCGAACATGGCCGCTACGATCGCCTGGGCAAGGAGACGGCACGAAAAATCCCCGGGAGCAAGCTGGTGGAGCTCCCGGGGATCGGTCACATCCCGCACATCGAGGACTTCGATCGGTTCAACACCGAGCTGCGCGCGTTCCTCGCAGCCCGGCGTTGAACGGGCTCTCCCGTACACGTTCCCGATCTTCTCCTCGCCGAGAGGCGGGAACGGGAAGGGGAACGTGTACGTGTACGGGAAGCGAAATCGGCTTCCGCTCCGCGAATCAGATATCGAAGTAGAGGAAGAACTCGTGCGGCGTCGGGCGCATGCGGATCGGGTTGAGCTCGCGGTTGCGTTTGTACTCGAGCCACTCGTGGATGGCGTCGCGCGTAAAGACGTCGCCGCGGAGGAGGAACTCGCCGTCGCGCTCGAGCGCATCGAGCGCGTCCTCGAGGCTGCCCGGCATGTGCGGGATGTCCTTCAGCTCCTCGGGCGACAGGGCGTAGATGTCCTTGTCGAGCGGATCGCCGGGGTTGATCTTGTTCTGGATGCCGTCGAGGCCGGCCATCATCATGGCGCTGAAGGCCAGGTACGGGTTGCAGCTGGGATCGGGGAAGCGCACCTCGATGCGGCGGGTCTTCGGCGAAGGCCCCGTGATCGGAATGCGCACCGAGGCCGAGCGGTTGCGGCTCGAGTAGGCCAGGTTGACCGGCGCCTCGAAGCCCGGCACCAAGCGTCGGTACGAGTTGGTCGTCGGGTTCGTGAGGGCGGCGAGCGCGCGCGCGTGCTTGATGATGCCGCCGATGTAGTAGAGCGCCGTCTCGCTCAGGCCCGCGTAGCCGTCGCCGCCGAAGAGGGGCTTGCCCTCCTTCCAGAGCGACTGGTGCACGTGCATGCCCGATCCGTTGTCGCCGAAGAGCGGCTTCGGCATGAACGTCGCCGTCTTGCCGTTCTTGCGCGCCACGTTCTTCACCACGTACTTGAACCACAGCAGCTGATCGGCGCTGGGGAGCATCCGGGCGAACTTCACGCCCAGCTCACATTGACCGCCGCTCGCCACCTCGTGGTGACCGACCTCGATTTCCACGCCGGTATCCATCAACGTGGTCATCATCTCGTTGCGGAGGTTGGCCAAGGTGTCCGTCGGTGGAACGGGGAAGTAGCCTTCCTTGTGGCGAACCTTGTAGCCCAGGTTGGGGAACTCCTCGCGGCCCGAGTTCCAGGCGCCCTCGATGCTGTCGAGGTAGTAGTAGCCCGCGTTCGGCTGCGAGTGGTCGAAGCGGACGTCGTCGAACACGAAGAACTCCGCCTCGGGACCCATGAAACACGTGTCGGCGATGCCGGTCTGACGAAGGTAGGCCTCGGCCTTCTTCGCGATGTGACGCGGATCGCGCGAGTACGGCTGCTTGGTGATCGGATCGTAGACCGAGCACACCAGGTGCAGCGTCGACTGCGCGTAGAACGGGTCGATGCGCGCCGTCTCCGCGTCGGGGATGATGAGCATGTCCGACGCGTTGATGGGCTGCCAGCCGCGGATCGACGAGCCGTCGAAGCCGAGACCATCCTCGAAGAGCGATTCGTCCAGCCGATTGACCGGGATCGTGGTGTGCTGCCATACCCCTGGAAAGTCGACGAACTTCAAGTCGACGAATTTGACGTCGTGGTTTTTGGCAAGCTCAATGACTTCCTTGGGATTCATTCGAAGATTCTCCTTAGATGGCTTCTTTTCCACGT
Source organism: Sorangiineae bacterium MSr11954 (assembly GCA_037157815.1). Taxonomy (NCBI): domain Bacteria; kingdom Pseudomonadati; phylum Myxococcota; class Myxococcia; order Myxococcales; family Pendulisporaceae; genus Pendulispora; species Pendulispora albinea. The sequence continues at coordinate 8,318,009 of CP089984.1, read as the reverse complement.
TCACCGGTGCGGATTCGCACCGCTTCTTCCACGGGGGTGATGAAGATCTTTCCGTCCCCGATCCGCCCCGTTTTGGCTGACTTCTCGACGGCGTCGATCACGTCGTGCACGAGCTCGTCCGGCACCACGACCTCGATTTTGACCTTCGGGACGAAGTCGACCACGTACGCCGAACCGCGGTAGACCTCTTTCTTTCCACCTGTGCGCCCGAACCCTTTGACTTCGGTCACGGTCATTCCCTGCACGCCGACCTCGCTCAAGGCGTCTTTGACCTCGTCGAGCTTGAACGGTTTGATGATGGCTTCGATCTTCTTCACGAGGGGGCCTTTCTCTAGGCGGGGACGGACGCGAGCTGCCGCAAAACATCGAAAGCAACCGTGGCCGCGTGCAACGTGCGAGTCGTTTCGCCTTCGATGACAGACCGCACTGTGCCAGGCTAAGGTTTCGCCAACGTTTCGCGGGCGTTTTCCCCGATGGAACTTAACCCGAATTACCCCACCCCCGTCGAGCACCTACCGCGCCTGAGCCGGGTACCGGACGCGTCCTCCTCGGCCCGCGCGTGCGACGCGCGCCGTGCCAGCCACGCTTGCCAACTATGGGTCAAGCGCGAAGACGTCACGCATCCTCTTTATGGCGGCAACAAAGTCCGAAAGCTCGAGCGACTCCTGGCCGTCGCCAAGGCTCGCGCAGCCGACCGTATCGTAACGGTGGGGGCAGGGGGAAGCCACCAAGTGCTGGCCACGGCCCTTTTCGGCCGCCAGGCGGGCTTCGAGGTGGAGGCCGTGCTTTTGCCTCAGCCGCGCTCCGATCATGCGCTGCTCAATCTCCGGGCGTCGCTCGCCCAAGGCGCCCATGTTTTTCCCGTGAGCTCGTACGCGGCGGCGCCCCTCGCCATCGTGCGCCGCCTTGGTCGCGATGCGCTCTTCATCCCGGTCGGTGGCTCGAACTACCTCGGCACCCTGGGCTATGTCGACGCCGCACGCGAAATCGCCGAGCAGATTCGCAGCGGCGCGATGCCCGAGCCCGACGTGGCCGTCGTGACCCTCGGCTCCGGAGGAACCGCGGCCGGCCTCGCCGCCGGCTTCGCCGCCGCAGGATTGAAGACCGAGGTCCTGGGCGTGGCCGTCACGCCCCCGGGGTGGGGCATCGCGCTCATGGCGCGCTGGCTCGCATGGCGCTGCGGCCACCTGGCGATCCGCTTTCGCGTCACCAGCCGCTACCTCGGCGCCGGCTACGGACATCGAACCGCGTGGGGCGATCGCGCCACCGCGCTCGCGCAAGGCTCGGGGTTGACCCTCGATCCAACCTACACCGCGAAGACCTTCGCCGCCGTCTTGGACCTGGTCGACTCCGGCCGCTACCGCCACGTCCTCTACGTGCACACCTTGTCGAGCGCACCCATGGCACCGCTCTTGGCCGGCGCACCCGAGGAGCAGGAGCTCGCGCCCGAGCTCGTGCGTCTCTTTCGATGATGGGCGCCCGCCGCGCCCCGTCTCGTTCGAGCAAGCGCGGGGCGCGGCATGCCGCGTTCGCAGCGTGGGCAACCTTCGCCGCCATCACGCCGGGCTCGCGCGCCGAAGCTGCCCCGCGCGCGATCGTCCTCGACGACGGCGAAAAAATTCCTCGCGACGAAGCGCACCCGCTGCCGCCGAGCGCCTGGCCCGATCCGGCCCAGCCCATCGACCTTTTCGGCCTCCGCGACGAGATCATCGCCCTTCAAGTCGCCATCGAACCCGACGGCGAAACGCTCGAATCCATCCACGTCACCTTCGCGCCCTTCACCCCGCCCCTCGATGCACCCATCTCCACCTTCGCGGAGCGCTTCATCGAAATCCGCCGCGCGAGCTACAACGAGCGCTTCCCCGGCTCGCTCGCCTTCACCCCCGAGGCCGCGCCTTCCGCCGGCGCCTACATCGGCTTTTTCGCCGACCCCCTGGTTCCGGCCGCGAGCGATCGCACCCCTGCGCACGTACAAGCCGGCCCCCGCGCCCGCGGCGCCTTGTGGATCGACATCCACGTCCCGCCCAACGCCCCGCCTGCCCTTTACACGGGTCTTCTCCGCGTCGAAGCCGGCACACGCCCTCTCCTCGAGCGGCCCCTCACCCTTCGCGTGGTCGACGCTGCGATGCCTTACCCCGGCGCGGCCATCACCACCTTCTACGATCGCGCGACCCTGCAGAAGCGCATGGGGGATGGCGGCGAGCGACGCGCCGAGCGCTCCCTTCGCCAGATGCTGCACGCGCATCGCATCAGCGCCATCCACGACATTCTCACCGCCGACGAGGTATCCGCCGACCTCGACGCCCTCACCGGCACCCTCTACACCTCGTCCGCGGGCTACACCGGCCCGGGCGCGGGCATAGGGGAGGGCATCCTCGCCATCGGCGCCTACGGTGCCCTGGGCGATCCCGATCCCGCCAAAGCCGCGGAGGTCGCCCGCATCGCCGAGCGTCTCCGCGCCCTCCACGTCTTCGAGACCACCGACACCTTCGTCTACGCCGCCGACGAAGACTGCACCACGCCGCGCACCGCCCGTTGGAAGGAGCTCCTTGGCGCCCTCCCATCCGCGCGCGGCGTTCGCGTCGGCCTCACCTGCAGTGACGATCCCCGCAAACAAGCCGCCGATCTCGTCATGCTCTTGGCCGAGCACTACCCGCTCAAAAAAGTCGAGCAAGCGCGCGCCGGCGGCAAGCGCATTTGGGTCTACAACGGCCAGCGCCCCTACGCCGGCGCCATGATGCTCGACGTCCCGGCCACCGATCTCCGCGCCAACGGCTGGATCGCCGCCCGCTACGGCATCACCCGCTGGTTCTATTGGGAATCGACCTTCTGGCTCGACAACAACCGCGGCGGCCGCGGCGGCCCCCATGGCTTCGATCCCTTCGTCATCGCCGAGACGTTCCACAACACGCGCGGCGACCACGCCAACGGCGACGGCATCCTCCTATACCCCGGCACCCAAATCGTCCCCGGCATGCACGACGAGGGCGTCCCCATCCTCCTCCCCTCCATTCGCCTCAAAAACCTCCGGCGCGGCGCGCAAGACGCGGCGTACTTCCAGCTGGCCCGCGCCATCGACCCTGCCACCGCCGAAGCCATCGCCGACGACCTCGTCCCCGACGTCCTCTCCTCCGCCGGCCGCCATCCCTCCTGGCCCGAGCGCGGGATACCCTGGCTCACCGCCCGCAAACAACTCCTCGACATCCTCGACCACCACTACACCCCTCGCAAACCCCGCCGCACCTCCCTCCTCGGCTGCACCAAATGCGCTCAGTCCGAAATCCGGGATACCTCGCCACCCCTATTTGCGCTCACCGGGATGGCCGCCATCCTTGCATTGCTGGCCGTCCGCCGTCGTCTTCGTTGACCCTCTTCGACAATCATTTCGCCATCAAACGCGAAGGGCGAAAAAGAGAAACGCGAGGGCGCCAGGGTCGGAGCGCCCTGCGTTGCGGCGCGCATTGGGGGTCATGACGTTTCATGAACGGCGGATGCGATCGACGTGAAACGTCTGCCTATTTCTATTTTGGAGGAATACCCAAATAGGGAATCATGGATACGAATTAGGCTGCACGGCACTCGTCGCACCGATCGGATTTCTTTTTGGCGGCGGTGCGGAGCGGTTTTTTGCAGACTGTGCAGAAGGGGGTCGTTTTGGCGCAGGCTTCGCAGATGAAGATGCCCCAGCGCTCGAAGGATTCGATGCGGGGCTCGTCGTCGCAGTGGCCTGGGGAGTGGCAGGGGCGGGGCTCTTTGACGCCGCAGCCGGTGCAGACGCAGAGGGGGTGTTGTTGAACGAGCTTCGTGAGCTCGTCGCCGACCCCGCCGAAGGGGGCGACGCCGGTGCCGCGGCAGAGGGGACACGCGCTGGCAAGGCGGTTCTGGACGGCTGCGCGAATGAACTCGCTCTTGTTGGGCATCGCATCGAGCACCGCGGCGAGCTCGGGTTCGACCTTGAAGGCTACGATGTGTTTCGACGGGCGCGGTTTTCGTGGCACGGCAGCAGGCCTTTCAGTGGGCCCCGCCCGGGCGGGGCCGCCCTCGGTATAACGACGAGTGTACTACTTCAATAGCTATCGCTGGAGCCGCCGCCACCGGATTCGCCGCCGCCCCCCGAATATCCGCTGCCTCCGCCCCAATCGCCGCCTCCCCCGCCACCGCCGCCGCCACCGAAGAACCCGCCTCCTCCACCGTAGAATCCGCCGCCACCCCAGCCGCCTCCGCCGCCCCAGCGGTCATCGTCGTCATGGCGCCCGGGGCCGAAGCCGCGGCGCTTGGCGCGTGCAATGGCGCCGAAAATGATGACCAGGATGAGAAGAGGGACCGCCAGAGGGACGATCAACCAGAGCGGATTGCCCGATGTTGTCCGAATGACCTTGGGCTTGCGCGGGCGCGGGTTGGTTTGCCAGTCGTCGCCTGCGAGCGCGGTCATGATGCCGTTGGTTCCGTCGTCGACGGCTTGGCGGAACTGTTCCTCGCGCAGGCGTGGCGCGATCTTGTTGCGGATGATGTCGTTGGCGCGGAGATCGGGGAGCTCGCCGCCCACGCCTTTGCCGGTCTCGATGCGGATCTTGCGCTCGTTCGGGGCGATGAGCAGAAGAACGCCGTTGTCCTGGCCCTTGTCGCCGATCTTCCAGCTGGCAAAGGTTTGGTAGGTGTAGTCGTCGATGTTCTCGCCCTCGAGCGATCCCGTCAGAAAGACCACGATGGCGTAGCCGGTGCTGCGGTGGAACGTGTCCAGCTTCTTGTCGAGGCGGGCGATGTCCTCGGGTGTGAGCTTGCCCGCCGTGTCGATCACGTGGCCGTCGAGGGGAGGGGGCTTGTATGCGAATGCGGGCGCCGTCCCCGTGATCAGCGCAAACAACACGGTGCAGAAGACGAACAGCGCGCGCACCAGCAGACCTCCACGAGTCGGCGAATTCACCACGTCAGAAAGAGACCTTGGGCACGGCTTGCGACTCCGGGGTCGCCTGGAAGTAGACGCGCGGCTTGAAGGCCTTTCCGGTGACGCGGTTGACCGCTTGCCCGTGGATCTTTCCGAGCTCGCTGTTGTACTCGCGCACGGCCTGATTGTACTGCTCACGCGCGCGCAGAATGCGGTTTTCCGTGCCTTCGAGCTGAACCTGCAAATCGTGGAAGGCCGCGTTTGCCTTGAGGTCGGGGTACTTTTCGGCGACCATCAAGAGGCGCGAGAGCGATCCCTTCAACTCGGACTGCGCTTTCTCGAAGGCGGCCACCTTGGCCGGGTCCGAGAGATCTTCGGTGGTGAGCTTGATGCTCGTGGCCGATGCGCGTGCTTCGGCGACCTTCTGCAACGTTTCGGTCTCGTGCGCGGCGGATGCTTTCACCGTGCTCACGAGGTTGGGGACCAGATCGGCTCGGCGCTGGAGCTGCGCGTCGATATCCGCCCAGCGCTGCTCGGCCACTTGGTCCTTCTCGATCAATTCGTCGTACTTCTGGCAGCCCATGAGCATCTGGGAGCCCAGAAAGACGAACGCGAGGGCCGCGAACGCGGAGAACGCGGAGAACGAGAAAGGAAAAGAAAACGGCGAGGGGTGACCGGGTCGTTTCATTGCGCGGTCCAAACTAGTGCTGCGAAGCGGCGCTGTCGAGTTGGCGAAGCTACGGCTCGGGCGAGCCCGCCGTCTCCGCCGCGCGCCGTTCGCTTCGAGCGCCGCGCGCCCAACGCGACGGTGCGCCCAACGCGAACGAGCTGCGCGGCGCGCCCAACGCGACGGCGCGCCCAACGCGACGGTGCGCCCAACACGAACGGCGGTGGCGCGGCGCGACAGGGAGCCTGCGCCTCGAGCGTCGTTGTTTTCGATCGCCCCAGCCTTTGCGAATCGTGAATGCCGGGAATGGACGCGCGCTCGCGCGTGTCGTTTCCATGACGGGGACGCGGGAACGCGAACCGTCGGAAAGGAAGGTAACCACCTCGATCCGTTCGATCAAACACCCCTTTCGCATTTCGTTTCAGTTTGAATCGTGTCGTTTTTGTAGAGAGCCCTTCGAGCGCCGGGCGCGCCCGCGTCACCTGGGAAGACCGGTGTACGTACAAGCGCCAACGGGAACGAGCCCCGGCGCTCGAAGGGTGAGATTGTCGGAGCCGCTACGCGCGCGCCCGACGTTTTGGATGCCGCGGTCGGCGGTACGTCGATGCCGTGGAGCGCACCGGGCGGTCTGGTGGGTGACCTGGCATTGACAGGCCCGATCGATGCTTTATCGATGTGGTCAACGACGTCGCCGGTTCGAACCGGCACGCGAGAGGCGGCAATGGTGCCGGAATCGCGTGCGTTCGATCCCTCGTCTTCGCGCAACCGTCCCCGTGTCTCGGGGGCGCGTCCGGGCTTCGTGCACCGGCGCGTGCAAGCGGTGTTGCGTAGACGGAGGAGTGTGTTCGCTGCCGACGACGGAAGGAAATTGGACCATGTTCGACTATGAATCGTTCCGCCGTTTCGATCGCGTTCTCGATGATGTGATGGGTGCGAGCTTCGGCACCGCCACCCACCGCCGCGCCTTCTCTCCGAGCATCGACGTGTTCTCGGACGCCGAGCGCGTGCTCTTCGTGTGCGATCTGCCGGGCGTGAAGCGCGAAGATCTGGAGCTCACCGTCGAGGGAAGGACGCTCACCATCCGCGGCGCGCGCAAGTTCGCGGAGCCGGGACAAAACAAGGGCGACGGCAAGGCTGGCCAGGTTTTGCTCGGCCGAAGCTATGGCTCGTTCAATCGCGCGTTTACGCTTCCCGAGGATCTCGACGTGTCCCGGTTGACGGCCGAGCTGGTGGAGGGGGTTCTGACGATTCGGATCCCCAGGCTCGAGGCGTCGAAGCCGCGGCGCATCGCGATCAGCACCCAGCCTGCGCTCGCGGAGTCAGCCCCGAGCCCCGCGCCGAACGTCCCGAACCTGAATGAGGGGAAGTAGGATCGCGTGTGCCAGGCCGGCCAGCACGATGCGCAAAAGAGTCGCCGCGCGCCGCAGCGGCGACGCTGAACCCGAGGCGTGGGCTCGTGCGGTGGTCTGCACGAGCCCCGTGGAATCGGCCTTCGTTCCCTTGGGATTGTAGACGGAAGCGGGCCCCGTCTCTTCGTCGTCGTCGAACGTCAGCATCGCCCCCTTACGTACGTTCGTCTCTGCGAAGTCTTCCCTCGGCCATGGTCGGATGCGCGAGGCGCCTCGCGTTTTCCGCGTTGGACGAGCCGATTATTCTTCGTCGGAGGTCCGGAGCTTGGCGAGCACGCTCAGATCTTCGAGGGTGGAGGTGTCGCCTTTGGCTTCCGTGGCGCCTGCAGCGACCTCTTTCAGAAGACGCCGCATGATTTTGCCGCTGCGCGTCTTCGGGAGGGCGTCTGCGAAGCGGATTTCATCGGGGCGGGCGAACTTGCCGATTTCCTTTTCGATGTGTTTCGCAAGGTTGGCTTTGGTTTCGGCGTCCGACTTCTGACCTTGCTTGAGGGTGACGAACACCACCAGAGCCTGCCCTTTGAGGTCGTCCGGTCTGCCCACGGCGGCGGCTTCGGCCACCTGCGGATGGCTCACCAGCGCGCTCTCGATCTCGGCGGTGCCGATGCGGTGTCCCGCCACATTGAGGACATCGTCGATGCGGCCGACCACCCAGAAATAGCCGTCTTGGTCCTTTCGGGCGCCATCGCCCGTGAAGTAGACGCCCTCGAGCTGCTTCCAATAGGCCGAGAAGTAACGCTCGTCGTCGTTGTAGAGGGTGCGCGCCATCGAGGGCCACGGGCGGCGGATGACGAGCTTTCCGCCCTCGTTTGCGCCGCATGGCTCGCCGCGGTCTTTGACGACCGCGATGTCCACGCCGAAGAACGGTAGGCCGGTGCTCCCGGGCTTGGAGTAGCAGGCGCCCGGCAAGGTGGTGAGCATGATGCTGCCGGTCTCCGTCTGCCACCAGGTGTCCACGATGGGGCAGCGGTTGCCGCCGACCACGCGGTGGTACCAGGTCCACGCCTCGGGGTTGATGGGCTCACCCACGCTCCCCAAAAGGCGCAAGGACGAGAGATTGTGCTTGTTCGGCCACTCGTCGCCCCAGCGGATGAAGGCGCGGATGGCGGTGGGGGCCGTGTAGAGAATGGTGACGCCGTGGCGCTCGATGAGCTGCCAGAAGCGACCCGGATCGGGGAAGTTCGGCGCGCCCTCGTACATGAAGCACGAGGCGCCGCACGAGAGCGGGCCGTAGACGGCGTAGCTGTGCCCCGTGACCCAACCCACGTCGGCGGTGCACCAATAGAGATCGCCGTCGCGCAGATCGAAGACGTACTTGGAGGTGACGTGCACGCCCGCGAGGTAGCCGGCGGTGGTGTGGAGCACGCCCTTGGGCTTTCCGGTGGAGCCGGAGGTGTAGAGGACGAACAGCGGGTGCTCGGCGTCGAACGCGGGGGGAGACGCGGCGAGCTTGCGGTGCTCGGCGGTGATGCCGGCGGCGCCTTCGGCCATGAGATCGTGCCACCAAATGTCGCGACCTTCCTCGAGGGTCACCGGCGCTTGGCCCTCGCCGATGCGGCGAAGCACGACGACCTTTTCGATCGACGGCGTCTGCGCGATCGCGGTGTCGGCCATGCTCTTCAGGGGCACCACGGAGCCGCGGCGCCAGGCGCCATCTTGCGTGAGCAGCAGCTTGGCGCCGCAGTCGTTGATGCGATCGCGCAAGGCGTCCGAGCTGAAGCCGCCGAAGATGACCGAGTGCGTGGCGCCGAGGCGCGCGCACGCCAGCATGGCCACCGCGGTCTCGGGGACCATGCCCATGTAGATGGCGACACGATCGCCCGCGCCGACGCCGAGGCTGGCCAGGCCCGCGGCCAAGCGCACCACCTCGCGGTGAAGCTCGAAGTACGTGATCGTGCGCGTATCGCCGGGCTCACCCTCCCAGACGATGGCGGCGCGCGTGCGGTTGGCGGTCGTGAGGTGCCGATCCAGACAGCTCTCGGTGATGTTCAGGGTCGCGCCGCCGAAGAACTTTGCCTTGGGGAGCTTCCACTCCAAGAAGCTCGTGGGGGGCGTGCGAAACACGAGATCGCACGTTTGCTCGCGCCAGAATTCTTCCGGCGACTCGAGCGACTGCTGGTAGAGCGACAGGTACTCGGCATGCGATCGCACCCGGGCGTGGTCGCAAAACTCGGCGCTCGGTACGAACTTGCGCTCCTCCTTGAGCCGTGACTCGATTCCGTCTGATCCGCCTGATGCGTGTGTCATGCCTCGAGAGTAAACCCCGAGGCCGCGGCGTGCGCCAACAGATCGCGGGCCTCCCCGCAAAAATAAGAAACTTTCATGTTTCGTTCGCGAATCTTTCGCGCGCGAAAAGCGCCCCAAAGTGCAGAAGCACACGGAAGCCCGCGGAAGCACGCCGAACCGCGCGGAAGCACGCCGAACCACGCCGAACCACAACGGTGGCGTCTCCGGGCTGCGGTATCGTCAGAAATCCAGGAGCAGCGCGGGGACGAAATCGGATGTGATGTCGGGGACGATGCCGCGCTCTTTGGCCATTACGAGCAGGGCGCCGGCGCGCACGCACACCAGGCCGGCCAGATCGTCGCGGCGCTCGCCCTCGTTCCAGAAGCGGCCGTGGAGCTCGAGCACCATGCGGATGGCGGCGGCAAAGCCGGCTTCGTCGCGCTCGAGGAGGCGGGTGAGGGCCGCCAGCACGGGGACCTCGATTTCCTCGACCCGGTCCAGCGCCAGGATGCGGAGGGACTCGGCGTCGGTCTTGCGCGTGGCATGGCGCAGGTGCTCGAGGGCCGAGGTGGTGTCGTCGATGGCGGCCGCGCGCAAGGCGTCGACGAGGTGGTAGTGAAACTCGTCGCCCTTGGTGGGGGAGCGCCGGAGCTCGTCCGTCGATGTCTCGAGGAGGCGCACGATCGAGACCGTGTCGCGCCCCAGGGCGGCCGTCCAAAAGGTGTCGAGCCAGCGCGCGACGTGGATTTGCGTATCGTCGGGCTTGCCGCTCACGGTCTTGGCGATGTCGCCGAGCGGCAGCTCGATGGCCTCACCCCCGCTTCGCGCCAGCGCAAACAGCGCGGTGCCCGACTGGGCCGCGACCCGAATCAACTTGGGGATCTCGGGCGAGGTCTCGTTCACCGTCGCGAGCACACCCGCGCGGACGACCGCATCGGCGATGAGCGTCGCCAGCGCGTACGGCTTGGTCTCCGCCCGCTCCAGGAGCCGGCGCAATGTCTTTTCGTAGGTCGCGTTGAGGGCGTTCGCGTGACGACGCTCGATCGCCCGTTGTCTGGCAACGTGCACGGCCTAGCCTTTTAGCACAACGCGGCGACGCCGCTACCGCCCGCTCCGTGTGGTTCGGTGGTCACCGCCGCGTTCCCCAGTCCCAGCGGTGGTCTAACAACCTGGTGCACGCACGATCCCGGCGCGCATGCGTGCAATTTCCTGCAGTTCTTCGGCGAGCTCCAACGTGCGACGACTTGCCGCACGCGCGGCCTCTTGCGCTTCGACGGTGGTGGCCAGCTTGAGCAAGAGGGTGCGCCCCAGCTCGTGGTGGTGCTCCTCGTCGGGTTGAATGGTGCCTTTGTAAAGGGCAGCCGTTTTGAAGTCCTCCTGCTCCTCGCAAAAGAGAACGAACTCCGTGTTCTTCACCACGGCCAGGGCTTCGCGGGTGAACTGGCCGGCCGCCACCCGGGCCACCGTCCCCTCGAGCCCCAGGAGGAACTCGAGGAGAGGGCTTCGGCCCTGGGCCAGCGGATCGTGCTGCGAGGTATCGATCCCGAGCTCACCGAGGCGCTTCTGGATCAGGCGATAGTGCTTCGCCTCGTCGCCGGCTTGCCGCGCGAGGGCCAGCTTGACGTCGACGTCCGTCGTGGTCGGAATCCATGCGGCCGCGCACTCGGTGGCCTCGAGCTCGTTCTTCAGAGCCAGCCGAAGCAACGTGGCCGTGTCGAGCTTTTTGCCTTCGCACGCCGGCTTACTGGCCGAGGCGGAGCCCGGGGTGCAGCTCCCGGGGGTCGCTTCGTTCGCCGCGGGGCCTTTGGTGGCCTGCGCGATGCGCTCGAGCGCGCGGCGATTCTGCTCGTCGAGCTCACGGACGAAGGCTTCGGGACTCAGAAGAGGCGTGGTCATCGCATCGCTCCACTACGATTGGGCGTCCATTCGTTTCAATGCATTCGACGTTAGTCGAGCTGGTGCGCGCCCCACTTGCGCTTCTTCAAGGTCTCGATGCGCGCGAGGAACATTTCGCGCTGGAGCTCGAGCACATGGGGCAGGCGCTCGCCGAACTTCTTGAAGAAGTCACCGTGGGACTCCAGCTCGGCCTTCCACTCGTCCAGATCGATCTCGGTCGCCGCATCGACCTGCTCGTGCGAAATGGCGAGGCCCGACAGATCGAGGTCTCCGGCGCGGGGCACCCAGCCGAAGGGGGTCTCCTGGCCGCCGACGCGCAGACGAGCGCGGTCCACGATCCACTTGAGGACGCGCATGTTCTCGCCGAAGCCCGGCCAGAGGAAGTTGCCGTTCTTGTCCTGACGGAACCAGTTCACCATGAAGATCTTCGGCGGGTTGGTGATGAACGCCTGCATCTCCAGCCAGTGCGCGAAGTAGTCGGCCATGTTGTAGCCGCAGAAGGGAAGCATCGCGAACGGGTCGCGCCGCACGATGCCCGTCTTGCCCGCCGCCGCCGCCGTGGTCTCCGAGCCCAGGGCCGAGCCGAAGAACACGCCGTGGGTCCAGCTGAAGGCCTGGATGACCAAGGGGACCGTGTTGGCGCGGCGGCCGCCGAAGATGATGGCGCTGATGGGAACGCCCTCGGGATCCTCCGCGAAGCGCGAGAGCGCCGGGTTGTTCGTCATGGGCGCGGTGAAGCGCGAGTTGGGGTGCGCGGCTTTCTCGGTGGAGCCTTTGCGGGTCCAGGGGCGGCCTTGCCAGTCGGTGAGCTCGTTGGGGATGTCGCCGTCTTTGCCTTCCCACCACACGTCGCCATCGGACGTGAGCGCGACGTTCGTGTAGATGGTGTCGCGCGCGATGGTGCGCATCGCGTTGGGGTTGCTCTTGAGGTTCGTGCCCGGCGCCACGCCGAAGTAGCCGAACTCCGGGTTCACCGCGCGCAACCGGCCGTCCTCGCCCACCTTCATCCACGCGATATCGTCGCCCACCGTGTAGATCTTCCAGCCCTTGAAGCGCGCGGGCGGGATCATCATGGCGAAGTTGGTCTTGCCACAAGCGCTGGGGAAGGCCGCGGCGACATAGGTCATCTCGCCCTCGGGGCTCTCGACCCCCAGGATGAGCATATGCTCGGCGAGCCAGCCTTCTTTGCGACCGAGGTAGCTGCCGACGCGCAGGGCCAGGCACTTCTTGCCGAGCAGCACGTTGCCGCCGTAGCCGCTGCCCACGGACCAAATGGTGTTGTCCTGCGGGAAGTGGCAGATGAAGCGGCGCTCGGGGTTGCAGTCGAGGGTCGAGTGCAGGCCGCGGTTGAAGTCGTTGGATTCACCGAGCTGCTTGAGCGCGATGTTCCCCATGCGCGCCATGATGCGCATGTTGAGCACCACGTAGATGCTGTCGGTCAGCTCCACGCCCACCTTGGCCATGGGCGAGCCGGCGGGTCCCATGATGTACGGCACGACGTACATGGTTCGCCCGCGCATCGAGCCGTCGAAGAGCTTTCCGAGCTTCTCGTAGGCATCCTTCGGCGCCATCCAATTGTTGGTCGGCCCCGCCTCGTCGGCGGTGGGCGTACAGATGAACGTGAGCTGCTCCACGCGCGCCACGTCGTTCGGGTTGGAGCGGTGCAGGTAACAGCCCGGGAGCTTTTCCTGATTGAGCGGCAGGAGGGTGCCTTGGGCGACGGCTTCGTCGGTGAGGCGTTTCTTTTCTTCCTCGCTTCCATCGACCCACACCACGCGATCCGGCTTGCAGAGTGCAGCCATCTCGTTCACCCACGTGACGAGGTGGGGATTTGTGGAGGGAACCTTGGAAGGGCCCGCAAGTACCGAGCTCGGGTACGGGGACTTGCCTGTCGGGGAGACCGGGGTCGTGCTCATTGTCCCGGTTTACCGCATCGTGTCCGCTTCCACCAGGGCGTGTGGGAAAGAGGTGTATCCGCCGTGCGTCAGTCCGACGCAGGGATCACACGGGGGCACTGGAGCCGGTCACGTCGGCAGGCGCATCGTGCTTGTCGCGGGGGGCCGCGGCCGGGGGCTCATTGGGCGCGATTTCGCCGCCGAAGGCAGGGGGAAGCGCGACGGGAAAGCTCGGGGACAGCGCGCCAAGGCCCGCGGAGAGGGCAAACAGGAGCGGGAAGGCAAAGAGCAACCGCAGTCGGGCCATCGGCTCGGTACCGAGCACAGAGCATGCCGTTTGCGCCAAGTGAGTAAACGGTACAATGAATCCGTCCAAGCGAATGGAACCGTCCCATGCGTAGCCCTCGAGCAGCGTATCCTTTCGTCTCCCTGGCGTTGCTGGCGAACGTCGCATGCTCCGGCACCGGTCCTTCGCCATCGTCCACCGCGCCAGCCTCCCCCGTATCCGCTGCCTCGCCCCCCAAAGACGACGGCCAAGCGGCGCAAGGCGGAACGGGGGGAACCTCGCACGCGGCCGCGCTGGAGCAGCTGAAGGTCGCCCCTCTTCGCGGCCGCATCGACAAGCAACAGGCCGTGCGCGTGCTCCTGCCCGACGCCGAGCATTGGACGCGCGTTCGTTTCTGGGGCGTGCCCAGCTTGGTGGGCTTCCGCTATGGAAAAGAGCACCACGCCATCGTAGGCGGCGTCGTCACCCACGTGGCCGACAACACGGCGCAGGGCGCGTGCACCAAGAGCTTCGAGGCGTGGGCCATGCCCTGGGTGCAGAGCTTCGAGGTGGAGCTGACGCACGAGGCACCCTCCGCCTTCGTCTGGACGCACACCAAGGGCCCCTCGGTCGCCAAGGGCGCGGCCCGCCAAATCGTCGAAATCGACGCCATGTTCGCCAAGACCGCCACCTTGGCGGAGCGCGAGGCGTACGCGGTCGCATACTCCGCGTACCCCGCGTGGGCGGGGGCGTGCCTGATTTTAGGCGTCGCCGTCCCCGCCCGCGACGATCCGGCCCGCGCCCGCGATGTGCGCGATCGCTTCGCGCGCGATGTGTTGCCCAAGGTCGAAGTGCTCTCCGAGAACGAGCCGAAAGAGACGTATTAGGCGGATCGCGGCGTACGGGTTTCGGCGCGCGCACCGTGTTGTGGTGTGGCGGTTGCGACGGTTCGAGCGATTGAATGGTCGCGTGGTGTGCGCGGATTGCAGAGGGTCGTTGGGTACCGTTGGTACGAGCGCGGGGTACGAAAAAAGGTCGCAACTTCGTATGCGTCGCGGTCGATTGGACTAACGAATACCCGATCGGGCGATGTCGGTTCGACATTCGCGATAATGCGACAATCGTACGCTTCGAGTGGGATGTTGCGCGCTTTCGTGCTCAAGCGGATTGCAGATAATTTGATTGCGGAGGAGATACCGTTGATGCACGTTGAGGTGCCTCATTTCGATGAGGCCGAGCCTATCCCGTGTTCGCGTGATGGCTTTATTGGACTTTCTCATGAAGGAAGACAGATGACGCGTGCTTTTCGTTGCTCTCCCGGATGGGCCGCAAGCGTTCGCCGCAAACGGCATGCTGCTTTGCTCCTCGGCGCGATGCTCGTCGGTGCGTGCCGCTCGGGCCGTGAGCTGGAGAGCACCGAGATGGATACGTGCGATGGCTACATGGTCGTCTATGAGCGCTGCTTGAGAAAAACCGGAATGGCAGCGGAGCAAATCGCGAGCCGCCTCGCCGCTGCGGGGCGTTCGATGAAGCACTCTGCGGCCGCGAGCGACGCGGAGCTGGCCGAGGTGAGGTCGAAGTGCGCTCAGGCGACGAAGCAATTGGAGCAATCATGCAAGTAAGGCTCATGGCGCTGTTGCCGCTCGTCTTTCTTCTCGTCACGTCGCTGGCCGCCGCGACGGACGTCGAGTATTCGCATACCAGTGGCGTAGGTACATTCGAGGGCGCGCAAGGGTGGGCAAATCCGACGAGCGGAACGGCGCACGCATCCTATTCGTTCAATCTGTTGCCCGCCCGAGGAGCGGTCCAATCGCAACTGCGGCTCGCGTACGCGTCGAGCTCCGATGTCCAAGAGGCGGGAACGGGGTGGGGTTTCGGTCTCCCCATCATCGAGCGAAAGCCGCCGCAAGGCGGCGCACCGAGTTACCGTCAGAGCGAGCGCGTGTCCTACAACGGTCGACCGCTCGTTTTCATCCGCCAGGTGAGCTCCCTCTCCTCGACCATGCGGGATGGTACCCAGGAGCAGCTGCCTGCGTGGTCGGTGGGCTGGTACTACTATCGCCTTCAAGACGATGCGTCGCACCTTCGGTTCTTTTGGTCGCCGCTGGAGGGGCCCGAGCAGAAGAATGGTCGAAAATGGGTCGTACAAGATCCAAGCGGGATTACGCTCGAATTTGGGCAACCCTCCACGCAACCGCAGGACGGCGATTCCGCCCTCGACCAAGAGCGCTCGGGCGCGATTCATCGCTGGCGGCTGGTGCGGCAGTACGACGCGCACTGCGCGGGCGACGCGTGCAACCTCATTGTCTACCACTGGCACAACCTCGGTCGGACGTCCGACGAGATGCTCCTCTTGACCGATATCTACGATACTCCGCTGGGCGGATCGTTCGATCCCGCAAAATTCGCCCATCACGTGCATATCGCATACGAGCCGCACCCCGCTTCGGGCGATCCCGGCGTGAACACGATCACCTATACCAGGACGTGGAAGCAGAAGTACCAACTCCGAATCAAACGGATTGACGTCGCCGGAAATGGCGAAGACCCTCAAGCAGCGCGAACGGTCGTCCGCCGGTATCATCTGGGCTATCAGCTCTATTTGCGCCGCTCGCTTCTCACGTCCATCACGGAGGAGGGGGCCGCGTGCGCGTCCGCGCAGGAGGTACCGCTCCCGCCGGGCCCCTTCGGTGGGACGACGGACTACGAGGCGCCCGAAACGAGCTGCCCGCGGCTGCCGCCGACGACATTCGAATATGCGACCCCGCATTGGGGTCCCAGCTCGGAGCCTGGCCTCCAGGGCGCCAATCCGTCGGCGTATTTTCGCGCCTCGCCGGAGAGCCCACCACCGGCAGGGCTGCTGTTTCCATACCCAGGTGGCGTGAATCTGCTGGACGTGGATCGGGACGGGGCGATGGATCTCGTGCTGCATCCGCTGCGGGGCGACGCCGGTCGCGTTTATCTGACGGAGAGCACTCAGGCGGACATCCGCCTCCGCTACAAACCGCTGTCGAAGGCCGACAGCGACCTCTTGTCCATCTACCAAGGGTTCACGCTCGTGGATCCGCTCGACCTCAAGAACGCGCCCTCCGCATTTTGGAGACGTGTAGGGGCGAATCAGCTGCAACGAATGCGGATCACACAGGCTGCCGACGCCTTTACATGGTCGGAGTCGTCGAAGCTGGATTTTGCACGAGCCCCGGTGGCGGTGGGGGACATCGATGGCAACGGCACGCAGGACGTCTACGAATCGTACACCGTGGGCTCGAATCGCCACACCGGCGTCTACGTGTCGAATCGATATGGAATCGTGGACGATCGGCCTAACACTACTCGGTCACTTTTTACTTTCCATTCGGCGGCCGCTCTGCTCCATTGTGGGCCGTGTCTTCGACAGAGTTGCGTCACTTCGTAAGCGAGTCTGCTTGGGACGCCGCGGCGGTCGAAGAAGTGCTGTGGGAGAAGGCGGATGCATTACTTGGTGCGGACGATGCGTTCTTGATCATCGACGACACCGCACTCCCAAAGAAGGGAAGCGAATCGGTTGGCGTCGCACATCAGTACTGCGGAGCGCTCGGAAAACAGGCGAACTGTCAGTGCTTGGTGTCCGTGACGTTGGCCAACGACATCGTTCCCCTTCCGCTGTCCTTGCAGCTCTACGTTCCGATGGATTGGGCTGCCGACCCGGAGCGACGCGCGAAAGTGGGCATCCCGGACAACGTCGTCTTTCGCGAGAAGTGGAGGATCGCGATCGACGAAGTGAGACGCCTTCGGAAAGCGGGCGTTCGGTTCGGGACGGTGCTGGCCGACGCCGGTTACGGCCACTGCACAGAGTTTCGCGAGGCGCTTTCGAGCGAAGGGCTGCTCTGGGCACTCGGAGTACAGTCGACTCAACAGGTCTATCCGGCCAACGTGAAAACCAAGATGCCAGCTCGCATCGGAAATCAGAAACATCCGATTCCGAGTCACCCCGTCGATGCCGCCTCGGAGATGATTCAGGCCCTCGGTGATAAAGGATTCAAGAAAGTCACCTGGCGAACAACGACGACAGGCAGACCGATGAGTGCCCGCTTCGCTCGTTGTCGCGTCGCCATCGCAGACGGCAAGCGAACCGGCGTCGGATGCCGTTTGCCCGGCACGGAGGCCTGGCTCGTCTGTGAAGAACGAGCGAACGGCGAAAAGAAGTACTACCTAACGAACCATCCAACCGACGCATCGCTTCGGAAAGTCGTGGGCGCGATCAAAGCGCGCTGGTCGTGCGAGGAAGCCCAGACGCAAACCGTAAAATCTTGGTCCGCTTCGCGCTGGAGCGACGAGTTTTCAAGCTGGTTCGTCGATCGCGACATCGCGGCGTAGCCGAAAACTTGCCCTGCGGCGCGAGTCGTGATGGGGCTCCCTCGCGCGGGGAGGCCATCGGCGATGGCGAAGCGAAAATGGAAGGTCGAGTTACGCGCGAGACCGCAATCCGACGGTTTGGAACGACTCGGGCAGGTGGTGAAGCTCGTGATCGTCCGAGAGGCCGCCGCCCGCGCAATGCAAACGGACAACAACGAGAGGTCGAGGCTCCTCATCCCCACGAGCGTCGGCGTTCTCGAGGAGCGTGATGCATGAAGAACCGAGCGGCGCTGTACGCGCGCGTTTCAACGGCGCGCCAGGAGCAAGAGAAAACGATCGGCTCGCAAGTCGAAGCGATCGAACGCGCGTGCGCCGCTGGTGGCGTGAGCATCGCGCCGGATCGGCGCTATGTCGATGAAGGATTCAGCGGGTCGCGTTTGGACCGCCCCGCGTTCGATGCACTTCGCGACGCCGCGGCAGATGGATTGATAGATGTAATTTACATATATTGTCCTGATCGGCTCGCGCGAAGTTACGTCCATCAGCAGGTCATCCTCGAAGAGCTCACCAAGCGTGGGGTGCGCGTACACTTCGTTGAACATCCTGTCGGCGAGCGTGCGGAGGATCGACTGCTTGTCCAGATGCAAGGCGTGATCGCCGAGTACGAGCGTGCCAAGATCCTGGAACGTACGCGGCGAGGACGAATGCACAAAGTGCGCGAAGGTCGAATGCTTCCTTTTGGAATACCGCCGTACGGATACGCGATCGTCAGGACGAAGGCCGTGCCCGGTGGAAGCATTGTGATCGACGAGGTCGAGGCGCAGAATGTCCGTGCGATGTATCGATGGGTGCTCGACGAAGGGCTGAGTGCACGGCAAGTCGCCAAACGATTGAACGCGCTCGGCATCAAGCCGCGCCGCGCCAAGATCTGGGTCGCAGGCAGCGTGCACGTCATCCTGACCAACGCTGCGTACACGGGCATGGCGACGTACGGCAAACGCGAACCCGCAGAGCCAAAGCGTCCGCGTCGTCCTGGTGGATATCGTAAGAACGCGAAGAGCTCGCACGTCATCCGCCCGCGGGCGCAATGGCTACACGTTTCGATTCCTTCGCTCGTTACCGAAAAGGATCAAGAGTGCGTGCGGACACGGCTGGCGAAGAACAAAATCTGGGCGCCACGCAACGTGCAGCATGACTACTTGCTGCGGGCTCTCGTCACGTGCGGTGAGTGCGGTTGGAAGATGGCGTGTGGGCACCAGTCGAGCGTGTGCAAGCGCTACGAGTATTTTTACTATGAATGTGCTCGCCGCGATCCTGTCGACACCGGGCGAATGAGCAAGTGCACCGCCAAGCGCGTGCGCGCAGAGGAACTCGACGGTGTTGTGTGGGACGCGATTCGATCTTGGGTGCAGAGCCCCGCAATGCTCCAACGCGAACTCGAACTATGGCGAACAAGTCGTCAAGCCGCGTCGAGCGTTGCCAAGGAGCTCGCGCGCCTGGAAGGAGCGAGACGACAACTCGAACTCCAAGTCGAGCGATTGATCGACGCATACCAACGAGGAGCGATCAGCGTCGAGCAACTGAAGTCCCGACGCGAGAGACTCGACAGTGCCATGGACTCCGTCAGCCTCCGAGGCGAGGACTTGATTGGTCAGCAGATGGACTCCACCCGCGTTACACGCATCGCCGATGACCTCGCGGCCTTCGCCTCGACACTCCGCAAGGGATTCGACAAGCTCGACTTCACCGAGCGCCAAAGGATCGTCCGTCTTCTTCTTGAGCGCGTCGTCGTTACCGGCGACAAGCTCACGATCGAGCACGCTATCCCTCTGTCAGGACGATTTGGTGGTTTGCGTCAAGGTGATCGAGCAAGGCCACCAGCAGCTAAAAGAGGAGCTCGGGCTCGACCTCTTCGAGGGTCGCTCCTGGCGTGGCCTTCATCACCACGCACTTCTCACTCTCGTGAGCTTCGCGTTTCTTCAACAGGAACGCCTCCGCGAAAATAAAGCTTCGGCGTAGCGAGGACCCGCACCGGCCGGCGACGCTCCCTTCGATTCGGAAGCGTCTCCTGCAGTGCCTCACTACGCCTTGCCCGCGATGCAGCGCTCCGGTGCGCCTGTTCGCTCCACCATAAATTGACTGAGTAGTGCTAGGCCGCGATCCGGGACGGGAAGCGCGGCCGGCGTACCCCGGGGTGCCCGGTACAGGGCCGGATAGCCTGCCGAGCACCCCTGGGGTGATACCATCACGGCCCTCGGTGGTCCTACCGGGAGGGCCTGCGACAGGGACATACTCGGGGGGATCGATCATCGCCACGCCCCGGCCTCAGCCTTACGCAATGGGCTCCAACCCGAATTATGGGAAGGACGCCCGGAATGTGTCGATGTCGTTGCGGCAATTACTGGCCCAGAAGTACGGTGGGGCAACAGCGAGGCGGATCTACGCTGCGGACAGGCTGGACAACCTGCCGAAGGAGGTCCTGAAGGCGGCAGCGCTCGCTATGATTTCGGACGCGGCAGGGCTTCTTCTCGAGGGGGTCGGGGTTGAGGGCGCAGGCTTCCCCGGATGGGCAACGATCGGTGAGGTCCCGGGTGGGGCAATTGGTCAAACGACCTCCCTTTCCTGCGGTGCAGCATGCGGTGAAATGGTGAGCGGCATTCCGCAAGCCGCGCTTATCTCGCGGGTCGGAGCTCCCGCGGCACCCGATCTCCTCGCCGCTGCGATCGGAGGAAAAGGGGGATATGTTGGACACGGTGCATTCGATATGCTCGTTGGCACTGGACGGCCGTGGATCGCCATGATGCGAGGTCAGGAAGCTATGCATTACGTTGTCGTTGACGGCATAGAAGGAGGTGGCAATATTCTCATCCGCGGTCCTTGGGCGGGCGGGAGCTCGTATCAGATGACCCGCGACGCCTTTTTCGACTCGTGGGACGGTGTGGCGGTGTTCCGATGAGCGCAATCGAGAGTCTGACCAAGATCGCGGATGCCGCGTATCGTGTGGTGCTGCAACTCGAGCGTGGACAACAGCGTTTCACGTTCCGGGTCGAGCAGCTTCACGGGATCGACGTCGTTACCTGGGACGAGGATTTCAGAGCGCTAATGGGGCCCGACGTAGGTCGAGCCAAGTTGCTGTTGGCGGCCGTTCTAGCATTTCATCGAGCACAGTCGACCCCCATGCCTCCATGACTCGGTGGATGTGATGGCCGAACTGGTTCGTACCTAGCGTTTTACGGTGCACCCCGAGGTGAACCACGACGCGTCGCTGTGAGAACGCAGCGGCTTGCGCCGCTCGTTGATCTCGATCCGACAACGGGGCTTCTTCGTGAATTTTGACCAGAATAGCTCATTTGTTGCCGTCACTCCGTTAGGGGTATTCGGGGTAGTCGCGTCCCAGCCCGAGTTTGAACGGGTACGTGGCGAGCTTCTAGCCCTGGCGGGGTGCTCCCGGATGAAGAGCGCTCGGTAATCGCACGATATCTCCGCGGTGGGGCGGTTGTGTTCGCGATCATGGAGTACACGCGGGACGTGGTGAACGGTTCGTTTGGGGTATCGGGTGGTAGTGCAGTGCTCACGGACGGTGCGTATCACTGGCGACTTGACGCCGCGGACTACGTCGAGCACTACGGAATTGGTCTGCCCGACGAGTTTCTTCGCCATGGACGCAGCGTGGCCTGGCAGCTGCTGGCGATAGCGCAGGAAGACATCCTTTGCGTGGATCGATACCTTACTGAGCATGGACGCCGACTTCAGAATCTTTAGCCGGCGTCGAACGTTCGCGGCAGATGATGACAGCGCGCCACCGGTTCACGCTGCTCCTCCTTGGCCAGTGAGGCTCGGGCGACCGGTCTCTCACTGATTTTGTGAATCGGATCAGAAACTGCGTGGCGTTGAATACGGCCGATTGGTACAATCCGGCCGCTTATTATCCGAGCGGCGCGATCGAGAACGATGATGCCGGCTTTTTTCACACAGTTGGCATTGCGCGGCGGGCGCACGGATTTCCATACGATGACATCAACGATCCGAGCACGGTGGAGATCCTGCCGAACAAAAATCCGCCGAGCAGCCTGACCCTCGGCATCGGTTGGTGACGCGCGCCGATGAGCACCGCGAGCGCGGACGGCTCGATTTCGTCTGCGCCCGGTGGCCGCGGGCCCGTTGATGATCTCGCACCCGCTAGCGCACCAGCTTTTTCACCAGGCGTTCGAGGTGCTCCCCGAGCTTGACGATGTCCTTCTCCGTCACGTGGAGATGAGGACGCAGTCGGATCGTACGGTCGCCCGCGCCGAGGAGGAGGAGGCGCTCTTCGGTGAGGGCTAGCTCGATCAAGCGGCTCTTCATGGCCGGTTCCCGTAGGGAGAAGCCTTGGTAAAGGCCGTAGCCGCGGACGTTGTGGAGGACCTCGGGGAAGCGGTTTGCCAGGTACTCGAGGGTCTCGACGAGGAGCGCGGTCTTGGCGGGTACCTGTTCGACGAGCTTTTCGCTTCGGACGATATCCATCTCTTGGACGAACCGCACCATGTCGGTGAGGGAGCCGCCCCAGGTCGAGTCGAGCACGCCGAGGTCCTTCATCGGCCTTTGCATGTAGACCACGCCGTTGCCGAGCTTTTTTCCTCCGGCGACGGCCTGCGGCGCGTGTGGAAGATCGAACTGGTCGATGGCGAACATGGTTCCCGTGGTTCCGCCGGCGGTCTGCACTTCGTCGAAGCCGAGTTGAACGTCGTATTCGTGGCAGAGGGTCGAGAGTTTGGGGAAGAACTCGGGAGGAGCTACCCGATGGCCGCCTGCGCCTTGCAGAGGCTCCACCACCACGGCCACGATTTCGTCGCGGTATTGTAGAAAGGCGTTTTCGATCATGGAGAGGGTGCGCTCCATGCGCGAGGTGTTTTCGCCCGCGGAGTCGGCGGCGCTGTCCAGGGCGGGGAAGGGGACTTGGATGTTTCCAGGCATGAAGCCGTGGAAATCCTTGGTCATCACCGGAGCGTGCGAGAGGCGGGTGACGCTGAGCGTGAAGATGGTGCGGCCGTGGAAGGCTTGCTCGAAGTAGACGAACCGGCGCACGGTCTGGAGCTTGCCCTGCTCGATGAGGCGCTCGTGGTGGCGGTTGATGAGGTATTTCATCATGTTCTCGACCGCCTCGGCGCCCGAGTTCACCGCGTACACCTCGAGCGAATCGCTCCTCATCGAGCGCGGTGCGAGGGCGTGCAGCTCGCGGTAGTAGGCGACGCACTCGGGGGTGAGAAAATCAGGATTGGCCGTTTTGTTGTTGGCTGCGACCACCAGCCGGCGGACGTAGTCCGGCTCGTAAAGGCGTGGATGGTTGTGCGCAATCAACTTGGCACCGTAGTAGCCGGCCCAGTCGAAGAGGCGGTCGCCGTCCACCGTCGCGAGATACATCCCCTCGGATTTGGCGAGATCCACCCCGAAGGGGAGCGGCTCCGTGATGAGGTAGCGCCCCAGTTCGTCGATCAGTGCTTGGCTCTTGTCTCTCGACATCCATTCCTCCCTTCGGGGCTCACCCTTCGAGTTGTGGGCAAAGAGGAATACCGTCAACGTGTGGCCCGCGTCCATGGGAGCTACCCAGATCGGGGACCGACCCTATGGAAGCCGCGATGCCTTTCCGTCGCGCCTGGCAGGAGACCCGGGGGTTGTCCCCTGCCTTCTGGCTCGTTTTCGTGGCAACCCTGATCAACCGCACCGGAACCATGGTGCTGCCCTTTCTCGTCCTCTACCTGACGCGGGCGCTCGGCATGAGCGGCTCGCGGGCAGCGTTCGTCATGGCCACGTGGGGGGTGGTCGCGCTCGTGGCCTCGCCCCTCATGGGCAGGCTGTCCGATCGGGTCGGGGCCATGCGCCTGATGAAGATCCTGATGGTGCTGACGGGCCTATTTCTTCTTGCTTATCTCGCCGTGAGCACCTTTGCGGGCGTGGTGGTTGTGACAACGGCGGCGTCCTTTGCCAACGAGGGATTTCGCCCGCTCATTCCCACCGTGGTGGCGCAGGTCGTGCCGGCGGACCGGCTCAAATCGGCGTTTGCCGTTTCGCGACTGGCCACGAACCTGGGCATGGCCATCGCGCCGGTGGTTGGCGGTTTGCTCGCCGATCACGATATCGTTCTCCTGTTTTGGGTCGACGGCGGGACCAGTTTGTTGGCGGCGCTCGTATTGATCGCGGGGACGCGAAAGGGCTGGCCAGCTAAGAAACCCAGCGCGCCGCGCGCCGCGCGAGGGGGAGATGGCCCATGGCTGTTTGCCGATGCGCGCTTGCGTCTGTGTTTTCTGGCGACCTTTCCCATCGCGGTCGTGTTCTTGCAGCACAATTCGTCCTTTGCGCTCTTCATGGTGGACAAGCTGAAGCTCACCGCCGTGGACTATGGCATCGTCTCCAGCATCAATCCCGTGCTGATCGTGCTGCTGGAGGTGCCGCTGGCCACCGCGCTCGCGCACTGGTCCTACCGGCGCACCTTGACCCTGGGGGCATTTCTGGTGGCCGTTGGATTCGGTGCTTTGGCGTTCGTCGATGGCGTGTTCGGCGCGGCGGCGGGCCTGGTGATCTGGACCTTCGGCGAAATGCTGACATTGCCCCAGCTCAATGCGTACGTGACCGAGGTGGCGCCCGAGGCGCGGCGCGGGGAGGCCCTTGGCTACTACATGATGATCTGGAGCCTCGCCTCCAGCGTGGGGCCGTGGCTCGGGATCCAGGGGCTCGAATACATCGGCGCAGCGCGCATGTGGACGGCGGCCATGCTCTTCGGGCTGACGGCGCTCTTCGCCACCCTCCGCTTGCGTGAGCCCGATCCGGTCGCTGTGACGGTGTAGCGCTCAGCGCCGCATCGGGCGCTTCGACAATTTGCGCTGGAGCGAGCGGCGGTGGAGGCCGAGGGCGCGCGCGGCTTGGGAGACGTTGCCGCCGCAGTCCATGAGGACGCGCTGGATGTGCTCCCACTCCACGCGGGCCAAGCTGGGGACGGCGCTGCTGTCGGCGCTCTCGTCGACGCGTTTGCCGCTTTGGCCGGCTTCGAAGGCGCTCAGGATTTGGTCGGCGTCGGCGGGCTTCGTGAGGTAGTCGACGGCGCCCATGCGGATGGCTTCGATGGCGGTGGCGATGCTTCCGTAGCCGGTGAGCACCACGATGCGGGTGGCCTCGTCGATTTCGCGGAGGGCGCGGACGACGTCCAGGCCGAAGTCGCCCGGCATGCGCAGATCGACCACCGCGTACTCGGGGCTGTCCGTGCGCGCGCGGCGGAGCGCTTCTTCG
Source organism: Sorangiineae bacterium MSr11954 (assembly GCA_037157815.1). NCBI lineage: Bacteria > Pseudomonadati > Myxococcota > Myxococcia > Myxococcales > Pendulisporaceae > Pendulispora > Pendulispora albinea. The sequence continues at coordinate 8,293,171 of CP089984.1, read as the reverse complement.
CCGTTGGCGGCGCCGTGCGCGTCGAAGCCGCGGTCGGCGAAGGCGCGCACCAGGCGGGTGCGAAAGGTGTCGTCGTCGTCGACGACGAGAATCGAGCGCGGTGTCTCTTCGCTCATCCGGTTGCCATCCTGCTGTCCATGGGTGCTGCGGAGGTATCGGCGCGGGCGGGCACCGACAACGTGACCTTGGTCCCCTCGCCCAGCCGCGACGCGATGTCGAGGCGCCCGCCCGTGCGCTCGACGAAGGCGCGCACCAGAAAAAGGCCGAGGCCCAAGCCCCGCCCCGGCGCCTTGGTGGTGAGAAAGGGCTCGCCCAGGCGGCCCACCATATCGGGCGCGATGCCGGCGCCTTCGTCGGTCACCGCGAAGTCGACGAAGCTCGCGTCGCGCGCGGGCCGCCCGCTGGCGCGGGTGGAGGCGCCGAGCGACAGGGTCACCTTGCGTCGCGCCGCGGGGGCGTCCTCGCTCGCGTCGAGCCCGTTGCGCACGACGTTGAGCAGCACTTGCACCAGGGCGCGCGGGGGCGCCACCACCGTGAGCGAAGGATCATCGCCTGCCTCCACGGCGACCCGCGCCGAGCGTGCCTCGTCGAGCTCCGCCATCACATCGGCGGCGATTTGCCGCGCGGACACGGCGCGCGGTGCCTCGCCTTGGCTCTGCCCGGCGTGGGCACCCATCTGCGCCAAAATGGTGCGGCACCGCTCGGCCTCGGCGCGAAGCAAGCGCGCATCGTCGGCCACGCTCTTGCGATCGAGCGGCGCGTCGCCGGCCCGCTCGCTGGCGCGTTCCAGCTCCTTGGCGACCACCGCGATGGTCGCCAGCGGTGTGCCCAGCTCGTGGGCCGCACCCGCCGCGAGGGTGCTCAGAGAGGCCAGCTTCTCCGCCTTGGCCGCTACGTGCTGCAGCGCCAACAGGTCGCGTTTTTGCCGCTCGAGCGCGCGCGCCAGCCGCGTCACGAAGTAGCCCACGAAGATGGCGGCCAAGGTGTAGGCCGCCCACATCCCCTGCAAGTGCACCGAGAACGACTGATTCGACGGATCGCCCCCGTGATGATGCCCGTGGTGCATGGTCGGCGGCTCCGCGGGCGCCAGGCTCGGCACCACGAAGCCGACGAAGAGGGTGGCGAACCCAATCGACGTGACCAACGCCACCAGCCACGTACCGCTCGTCTCGAGCAGCAGCGCGGCCAGCGCGACCTGCACCAAGTAGAAGACCGAGAACGGATTGGCGGCGCCCCCGCTGGCGTGCAGCATCGCCGTCAGGATCACGGTGTCGAACACCAGCACCGCCGCCAAGATCTGCTGCGAGGAGCGCCCGCCGCGCCCGAGCCAGATCGCGAGCGCCGCGTTCGAGGCCGCCGTCAGCCCCAAGAGCCCGGCCAGGATCGACAGCGCAAAGTCGATCCCGAGCGCGACGCGCGCGACCAGCACCAGCACGGCTTGCCCGGCCACCGCGCCCCAACGGAGCCGCACCAGCCACGCCAGCCCGATGGTCGGGGCGGAGTCGATGGCGGGGATCGAGGACGGAGCGGGGGCTTGCATGAGGAGCTCTCGGCGGCCGCGCGCCGGCGGTCAGAAATCGTACGCGATCCCGGCCCCATAAATGGGCCCTTCGTCGTGGTACCCGGCGAGCGCGTTGAGGACGGGCATGCGGAACGAGGCGAATAGCATGAAATCCGTGACGGGGCTCACCAGCGCCTCCGCGGTGCCAAAACCGATGAACCCGCCCGAGTCGCGCGAGTTCGAACCGTCCTCGAGCGATTTGCCCTCGGTGCGCGTGTCGATCCCGAGCCGGAGCGCGAACGGCTGCACGATTTGATACTGCACGGCGGTGGTCGTTCGAACCGATGCGGCGGCGCGAAAGCCCTCGGTGCCCTTGGTCGGATAGGTGCCTTGGACGCTCGCGTAGAACGAAATGGGCGCGGCGAAGTACGCGTACGAGAGGCCGACGATGGGATCGACGGAGCCGGTGCCGGGCTGCAGCTCGATGGGCAGGAGCTTTCCACCGGCGCCGCGCTGCAGGGGGGCGGTCGGGAGCTTCACCCCGCCGACCACCGCGAGCAGGTGGCGCGGCACGAAGTCGCGGTCCTGATAGAGAAAGAACTTGGCGCGGAGCTCGATATCGCCCAACCCCCAGCGCGTGCGCTCGGCGGCGTTCACGTACGAGACCTTGCGCCGCAGGGTGGGCACCGTGAGCAGCAGGTACAATCGATCGATGGGCGCGACCGCCACCTGCGCGTCGAAGCGATCCTCCGTCAGGCGGACCTCGTCCATGCCGGACCGCCCGATGGAGTCGGTGCGGTGCCGCCACTCGGCCGATGCGCGCAGCCGAAACGTCTGCGGCTTCTCCGTGCCCATGGCCGTGAGCGTGGGATCGCCGCAGCCGCAGACCGCGCACGCCCGAGCCTCGCGTGCCATGGGCACGGCGACGGTGAACAGCGCGGCGCCGAGGGCCCCGAGGGCCCGCGCCAAGACGCGCAGCTTCCTCGATCGCGCGCTCACAGTCGGGCGGCCGTGAACGACGTTTGCATTTGCTTGAGCGCCTTGGACGCGATGTCCGGGGTCGGCGAAGCGAAGTCGATCCCGTTGAACCACGTGTCGGCGTTCTTGCGGATCACGAGCTCCGCCTTTTGGGTGCCGTCCGTCGAGAGCACCGTGGTGCCCACCGGCAGATCGACGGTCAAGGGCAGCTGGGACGAGGCCACGAACGGCTTGGGGTCACCACCCTTGGCCCACGTGCCGCTCAAGTAGAGCGACTTGCCGACCATGTCCACGTCGCTCGGCATCGCCACCGCGTCGGCGTCGGCCTCGTGGACGCTGTATCGAACCTGGCAGTACGAGTTGGGCGGCGGCGCCAGGGTGCCCATGCGAACGCGGGTGCCCCCGGTGGCGAGCAGCGACTCGATCACCGGGATGCCCAGCTTGGTGGGGCTGCCCTCGGTGTGCGCGTGGGCCTCCTTGATCGCGAAGAAGGAACGAAGCTCGCGCAGCGGCGAGCCGAGGAGCGAGCCCTTGGCGGCGGTGGCGCACGGAAGGATCTCCGCGCTCCCCGAGGCCAGATAGGCGCGCTGCAGGTGCACCGTGTAGCCGAGATCGGTGGTCCAGGTGTCGCCGGTGGCCTTGCTGTTCGTGGTGGGCGCCTCGAGGGCGATGGCCACGCTGACGCCTTCGGAGTCGGAGCTCCCGCAGGCGGTCGCGAAGGAGGCCAGCGCGAAGGCCGCGAGGGCGAGGAGCGACATGCTGGCGATACGAGCCGGGTTGCGCTTTTTCATGGCGTTCTCCCTGCGGTCCACGGGTTTGCGAACCGTGGATCGGTCAAAAAGTCGTTGTCCGTCAGGCTCTCGAGAAAGTGGATGACGTCCCGCTTTTGTTCGTCGGAAATCACGAACCCAATGACGAATTCGCTCTTGAGTGGGCTCTTCGAACCGTCCCCGGCGTTGGGCCCCGTCTTGATGGTGCGCCCGCCGGCGGCGTAATGGTCGAGCACTTCTTCCAAGGTCGCGATGCTCCCATCGTGCATGTACGGAGCGGTGACCGCGATATTGCGCAAGGTGGGCGCTTTGAATCGCCCCATGTCGGCAGGGTTGGTGGAGACGTCCATCAGCCCTCGGTTGTCTGCGGGATACGCGCCCTTGCCGTCGAGGTTGTAGAGGGCGGTGTTGTGGAACTGCCCCTCGCTCGAGGGGCCGCCGGTGTGGGTCGACGAGTCGGAGAAGTTGAAGCCTCCATGGCAGTGGAAGCACTCCAAGGTCTCCGAGAAGAACAGATCGCGTCCGCGCTTGGCCGAGTCCGACAGCGCGTTCTTCTCGCCGCCGAAGGCCCATTTGTCGTAAGGCGAGCGGCCCGAGATGAGCGTCCGCTGAAAGGCGCTGAGCGCTTCCACGATGCGCAAGGTGGCGAACGGCTCGTCGGTCCCCGGAAACGCGCGCGGGAACGCCGTCTGGTAATACGGCTCCTTGCGGAGCTTCTCGAGCATCTCGGCTTGATGCCCCGCGAGCCCCAGCTCGATGGGCGCCTCGCCGAACATGGGGACCAGGGCCTGCTTCTCGAGGGTGCCCATGAGATCGTTCGCCCACGTCAACGTCTTCGCGTACCCCACGTTGGTCAGGCTCATCGAGCCGCGCGGGTGCAGCTCCCCCGTCGAGCCCTTGGAGCGCGCCAGGCCATCGGTGAACGCCTTGCCTTGCTCATGGCACGAGGCGCACGAGAAGGTGCCGTTGCCCGAGAGCCGGGTGTCGTAGAAGAGATGCCGCCCGAGGTCGACTTTCTCGGCCGTCATCGGGTTGTCGTTCGGCACCTTGGGCGTGGGGAACCCCACCGGCAAGCGCCATTCGAACGCGCTGGTGCCGCCGTCGGGGCCGGGCCCGGGCGGCGGATCGGGGCTCGCCTTCGACGAATCGCCGCACCCCGCGACCATCGCAGCGGTCGCGGCGATCGCGAGCGATGCGCTCGCCGCGATGGTCACCACGCTTGGAGCAAGGAGGCGTTTCATGATCACTCCACGCGGAACGTGGTTTGGCCCGGGGCGGGGTTGCCGGTGGCGATGTCGAGCCCGAGGTGCTTGAAGATGGGCACGCACCGGGGCTCGGTGGGCGACGACATGCACATGCCGCCGCCGCTCACGTCGTTCTCCGAGACGAGCGCCGCGTAGTCGAGCACGATCTTGTTCTTCGCCGGATCGAAGGCCGGCAGATCGATGTCGGGCACATTGCGGTACGTGCAGGTGACCTTCTCGCCCACTTGCGGCTCGCCCTTGCAGCCGGCGCTCCCGAGGTGCACGAAGAAGGTCAGCGGGTTGCCGCCGTGGTTCATGCCGCCGTCGCCCGCGTCCATGTCTCCATGGCCCGCGTCGTCGGTGCCCGCGTCGCCGGCGCCGGCGTCGTCACGCACGGCGCGCGAGTCGATGCGGAGAAACTTGTAGCCGCTGGCCCAGGTCCAAAAGAGCTCTTCGTCGTTCAGCGGCGCAGGGGCCAAGGTGGCGTTGCCGTGATTGAGCGCCGGGGGGAGACCGAGCCGGAATCGCACGCCGCGGTACTCGCCGGGCGGTACGGTGCCCGTGATCTTCGTGTTCGTGTCCGTGGTTCCATTGCGGCAGCTGCCCGTGCGGTCCTCGAAGTCGAGCAGCGCGACGTTCTGGTACTGCCACTTTTGATCCTGCGTAAGGGAGACCGGTGTCTCCGTGCCGTCCTTGCCCACCAGGCGCACGTCGTACACGAAGAGCTTGAAGTCGGTGATGTTGAGGGTGGCCTTCGTGGTTCCCAGCTTCGAATAGGTGCTCGTGCACTTGAAGGGCTCGCTGCCCACCCGCGCCTCGAAGGCAAGGGTGACCGAGCTCCCCGTCGACGTGTCCGGGGTGCCGGAGTCGTTGCCGGGGGGCGCGACCGATGTTTTGTCGTCGCTGCACGCGCTGCTGCACAGAATGGCCGCCATGGCGGCGGAGAAGGCAATGGATGCTACGGAGAAAAGAGGCGCACGGCGCATGAAGGTCTCCTAGAAGATTCCGCGCGTTTCTAAGGCACCCTTGCACATGCAGGAATGCGGCGAATCGTCGCGCCAGGGGCCGCTCTCCGGGCCGCCCCACGGGTCCGCTCCAGTGGTATTATGGTGTCAAAAGGACCTCGATCCGATGAAGTCGCTCTGCGTCATGCACTTTCCGACGCACGGCGGAGCCGGTCGGCTGTAGCATGGAGCGGACGGGGTTGAGGGAGGGGGTCGAGGGGCAATGGGAGACTCGGGGAAATCACGCGGGGAATTCGGGACTATTCCGCCCAATTCCGATAGGCGTGGTCCAGTTTCCGGTTACGACGTCGGCTCCGGCAAGCCAGGGGGCTCCGGCTACGACGCCGGCTCCGGCAGGCCTTCCGGACCCGACCTTGGCGCTGGAACCTCGGGACCACGATCGGAGTCGCTGCCGCTTCCAAAGAGCGCGGTGGAGGGACCACGGCGCATCCTGGTCGTCGATGACAACGCTGCCATCCATGAAGATTTTCGAAAAGTGCTCTGTCCATTGCCGGCCGACCCCAGCTTGGGCAGCCTGGAGAGCGCACTCTTCGGCGGTGGTGGCCCGGTCCCCCAGAGGGATCCGACATTGGAATACGTGGTCGACTATGCCTCGCAAGGGCAAGCCGGCTACGACATGGTGGTGCGCGCGCGCGAGCGAGGGCGCCCGTATGCGCTCGCCTTCGTGGACATGAAGATGCCGCCGGGGTGGGACGGTGTGGAGACGATCAAGCACATGATCGGCAAGGACCCCGATCTCGAGGTGGTCATCTGCAGCGCCTACTCGGACTACTCATGGCACGATGTGATCCGGCGCCTCAATCGCACCGGCTTGCGCCTGCTCAAGAAGCCCTTCGACAGCAAAGACGTGCTCGATCTCGCCTGGTCGCTCACCTCGCGGTGGCTGCGCCGCGCGCGCGCCCGGATCGCGTGACCCCGTCGCGTGGGCGAGAAGCCGCCGCACACGACGCACCGCGCAACGAGCGAACGCGCAAACGAGCCAACGCGCAACGAGCAAGACAAGAGCGGGAGCCGTAGGAAGATCGGGGTGCAACGGTGACGAGGAAAGCCCTTTTGGGAACGGCCGCCGTCTTGTTGCTCGTCGCCGCGGGCATCGCCGGGGTCAAGGTGGCTCGTTCGCTGGAGCCTCCCGCGGCGCCGGAGGTCGAGATCCCCGAAGCGTTTCGCAAGCGCCCGCGGGTGGTGGCGCTGGTGGAGTTCTCCTCCGATCCGCACTCGGCGCAGTACCTCGAGGGGGTCAAGAGCGAGGCCGCCTCCCTCGGTTTGAGCCTCGAGGTGATGGACGCGCACCACGACCGCAAGGGCATGGCGGATCTTCTGAACAACGCGGTGCTGCAAAAGGTCGACGGCATTCTCGTCTCGCACGGCGATCCCGAGCTGCTCCACAGAGGTGTCGAGCGGGCGGTGGCCGGTGGTATCCCCGTGGTGGCCTTCGACAACGACCGCCTGGGCGCCGAGATCCCCAAGATCGATCAGAACGATCGCAAGATCGCCGAGATTGCTCTGACCCGCATGCTCGCCGACACCCACGGCCACGCCAACCTCGTCCTCGTCTGGGTGCCCGGCTACGCGCCGATGGAAAAGCGCATGGAGACCTATACGCGCATGATGGCCGCGGCCCCCGAGGTGCACGAGATCGAGCGCTTCGGCAAGGTGACGGCCAACAGCGCGCTGCAGACCGAGGTGGCGATGACCGAGGTGCTCAAGCGGCACCCCAAGGGCACCATCGACGCCGTGTGGGCCACCTGGGACGAGTTCGCCCGCGGCGCCAGCTCGGCCATCCGCAAGGCGGGTCGCGCCGAGATCAAGGTGTACGGCATCGACGTCTCCAACGAAGATCTGGAGATGATCCAAGATCCCGCGAGCCCCTGGGTCGCCACCGTGGGCTGCTCGGGCGCGGCGGTGGGGCGCGTTCAAGTGCGCATGCTCGGCTACCGCATCGCCGGGCGCCGTGTGCCATCGAGCTACTCGCTCGAGCCGGTGTTGGTCGCGCGCGAGATGCTGCCGGGCCCCGACAAGCCGGTCTCCTTGGAGACGCTCGCCCAGTTCGTCCCCGCCTTCGCCGACAGCGAAGACTTCACCGAGCCATGGGTCATGGCGCTCAAGAAAATGAGCGCGACGCACCCGAAGGACCGAAGCCGACCTTGACGTGAGAGCGCGTCGCTGGCCCGCCATGAAAATCTCGATCAAATCGAAGCTCAACGTCATGCTCCTCGCGCTCGTGGGGGTGATGAGCGCGGGCTCGCTGTTCGTCTATTACTTCATGACGGCGAGCATCGCGCCGTACGATCGCCTGTTCGACAACCTCCTGCTCATCAGCCGATTGCCGGGCATCGTGACCGAGGTGGATCGCGAGGTCGACGTCTACGAGCGCGTGCCCACGGTGGCGGCGCGCTCGCGCATCGATGGGCACATGAAGGAGCTGCGCCGGATCTCCGGCGAAGCGCTCGCCAACACGCCCTCCGAGCACACCGATAGCGTCGCCACCTTGCGCGGCATCGAGGGGCTCGTGCGCAGCCTCGACGAGCACGTGACCCGATCCATCGGCTATGTCGATCGCCAGGAGCGAACCCCGGAGCTGGTGGAGAGCATCGAGCTCATCGACAAAATCATGAGCTACGCCCGGCGCGACGTGGACCTCTATGTGGCGCAGGAGCTGCAAAACCTGCTGCCCGTGCGCGAGGCCACCGTGCGCAACAACTTGGCGCTGCAGCGCGGGATCCAAGGCGCGATCCTCATCGTGGCCGCGAGCTCGCTCCTCTTGGGCATCTGGTTCGCGAACCGGGCCATCGTGCGGCCTCTGGGCGAGATGATCGCCGTCTCCAAGAAGCTGGCGGCGGGCAGCCTGCAGCAAGAAATCGCCGCCACGGGCAAGGACGAGATGGGCGATCTGGCCTCCGCGTTTCGCGAGATGCAGGAGGTGATCGGGCGCCTGTTGCGCGAGACGGAGAGCTTGTTCGCCGCCTTCCGCGCCGGGAAAATGGGGCTCCGGGGGCAAGAAAAGGCGTACTCGGGGAGCTTTCGGCGGCTGGTGTTGGGCATCAACAACGTGATCGACGAGCTGTCGGCCAAGAACGAGCTCCTTCACTCCGAGATCGAGGAGCGCAAACGCTTTCAAAGGGAGCGCGACGCCATGCACTCCGATCTCCTGGTGACCGCGCGCAAGGCGGGCATGGCGGAGATCGCGACCGGGGTGCTCCACAACATCGGCAATGCGCTGAACAGCGTGAACATCTCGAGCCAGGTGGCGAGCTCGCTGGTCGCGGAGTCCAAGGTGAAGGACGTGGAGCGGCTGGCCGGGCTCCTCGAAGCGCACCGCGAGGATCTGGGCACGTTTCTGGTGTCGGACGAGCGGGGCAAGCTCGTTCCGGCGTTCGTTCGCAGCTTGGCCACGGCGCTGGCCGACGAGCAAAAGCGGGTCATGGGCGAGCTCGGTAGCTTGCAAGGCATGGTCAATCACGCAAAGACCATCGTCAATTGGCAGCAGAACTACGCGGGGGTGGCCAGCATCGTCGAAGAGGTGACCCCCGAGGCCCTGGTCGACGACGCGCTCACCATCGCCCGCGTGGAGGACGAGCGGGTGCTCCCGGCCATCACGGTGGAGAAGGATTTCGAGCCGGTGCCGTCGCTCACCGTCGAGCGCCACAAGGTGGTGCAGATCCTGGTGAACCTCTTCACCAACGCCCGCGACGCCATTCAAGCCACGGGGAGGGCGGAGGGCACCCTGACGATCCGGATTCGAAGCCGCGGTCGCGGCGACGGGGGAACCTTTCCCGGCGAGCGGGCCGGCGCCGCCGCGTTTCCCGGCGAGCGGGCCAGCGCCGCCGCGCTTCCCGGCGAGCGAGCCAGCGCCGCCGCGGACCTCGATCCATCGTCCGCGCCATCGGGCATCGTCATCGAGGTGATCGACGACGGCGACGGCATTCCGCCCGAGAACATCGGCGAGCTCTTTCGCTATGGCTTCTCGACCCGCAGGGACGGTCACGGCTTCGGCCTGCACAGCTGTGCATTTGCAGCGAGCGAGTTGAGCGGCTCCTTGGTCGCCCACAGCGAGGGTCGCGACCGAGGCGCGCGCTTCACCCTGCGCCTTCCGCTGCGCCCGCGCGGCCCGCGGGCCGATGTTCCCCGCGCGTAAACGGGGGCGGTGAACCTCGCGGCGCGCGTTGCGAAGTCAGATGAGGCGGTCAATACTGCGGCGAACATGACCCGCACGACCGACCCGATTCCGCTGCTCGAGCGTTTGATCCGCGTCGATACGCACAACCCCGGCGGCGACGAGCTGGCGCTCTCCGCGCTCTTGGCCGAAGAGCTGCACGCGCGCGCGCCGGACGACGTGGCGGTGGTCGAGGTGCCCCGTGCGAGCGGTACGCGCGGCGCGTACGTTTACGCACGGTGGGGACAGCCGGACCTTTTGGTCAACGCCCACATCGATACGGTGCCCGTCAACGCCGGTTGGACGGGCAATCCCTTCGAGCCCCGCCGGGCGGATGGTCGCCTTTATGGCCTCGGGGCGTGTGATACCAAGGGCGCGATTGCCTCGATCCTGACGGCCCTCGATGCGGTGAAGCCCAAGAACGTGGGGGTGCTCTTCTCCGGCGACGAAGAGCTGAGCAGCACCTGCATCGCGGCCTTCCTCGCGAGCCCGTACGCCAAGGGGCTCGCGCGGGCCATCGTCTGCGAGCCCACCAGCGTGCGGGTGGGCGTGCGTCATCGCGGCATTTTGGGGCTCAAGCTCACCTTGCGGGGCGAGGGCGGCCACTCCTCGCGGGCCGACACCATGCGCGCGCCGCTCGCGGAGCTTTGCCGCGTGGCGGTGGCCTGGGACGATTGGGGCAAGGCGCAGCGCGGTCGCGGGCCGAAAGGGTTCACGGGGATGTGCACGAACATCGCGGGCCTTGAGGGCGGGGTGGCCTTCAATGTGGTGCCCGAGCGCGCGACCTTGACCGCGTCGTTCCGTCCGCCGCCGGGAACGGATGTGAATGCCGTCGGCAGCGAGCTCGTTGCGATCGCAAAAGAAATATGCCCCGACGCCACCTCCGACGCGGTCCTCGGCCGCCCGGCCTTTGCGACCCAGGCCCTCGCGGCTTTTCCGCCCACCATCGGCGCCCGCTCCGAGGCGCCCGTCGATTTGGCGTTCTGGACGGAGGCCGCGCAGCTCACGCAGGCCGGCATCGACGCGGTGGTGTTCGGGCCAGGCGATATCGCGCAGGCGCACGCGCCCGATGAGTGGGTGCTGGAGTCGGATCTGATCGCGGCGCGCGACGCGTTCGTCCACGTGTTTCAGCACACGGTGACCGGGGGCGCGGGCGGGGCGCGCCGGGGATGAGCCACCACCGACGTCGGGGGTGGGCTCGGTTCGGGGCGGCCGCGGTGGCGGGGGTCGCGGGCGTATCGCTGACGTATGTGGCGAGCTGTTACGACTTTACGTTCACCCCGGCGGGGCCGTCGCGCGATGGCAGCATCGACACGTCGTCGCCCGCGCCGGACGCGGACGATGGCCGCGAAAAACCGCTGGCGTGCCCCACCGGCGCGGGGACGCGCGGGCCGGCCATGGTCGGGGTGCGCGCGCCGCGCGACGCCGGGGTCTTTTGCATCGACTCCACCGAGGTGACGCGGGCGCAGTACGCCGAGTTCCTCGCGGCGAAGGTGGATCCGGGCAAGCAGATCGGCGTTTGCGAATGGAACACCACCTTCGAGCCGGACTCGAAGAAGGTCGCTCCACAACCGGGCAACCACCCCGTGGTCGCCGTCGATTGGTGCGACGCGTACGCCTACTGCGCCTGGGCCGGCAAGACGCTGTGCGGCGATCTCGATGGCGGCCCGCACACGGCATTTACCGAGCCGGCGAGCGTCGTCTCGGATCGATGGCGCATCGCCTGCACCCGCGGCGAAGACGGCTTTCACATTTACCCCTATGGAAATACGTACGACGCGTCGGTGTGCAACGCCTACGAGCGCAAGCTCGACGCCACCGTGCCCGTGGGATCGGACCCCGGATGCGTCGGCGGGTTCCCCGGCATCTTCGACATGAGCGCCAATGTTGGGGAGTGGGAGAACACCTGCGAGATCTCGGGCGACGGCAGCACCCCCACCTCCGACCGCTGCGCGCTCCGCGGCGGCAGCTTCCACCACGACGAAGACGAGGTGCGCTGCAACGATCTCTTGATTGGCTCGCGCACGTTGACCTTCCCCGACGTAGGCTTCCGATGCTGCAACAAATGACCCCCGCCGCCATCGCCGTTCTCGGCAGCTGCAACATGGACGTCGTGGCCTTCGCCGATCGCGCGCCCACCCTCGGCGAGACCGTGGCCGGAAGGCGCTTCGCCACCATCCCGGGCGGCAAAGGCGCCAATCAAGCCATCGCCGCCGCGCGCGCGGGTGGCGCCGTTCGCATGATCGGCGCCGTGGGCGACGACGACTTTGGTCGCGCGCTTCGTACCGTCCTCGGCGAGGCGCAGGTGGATGCGGGCGCGGTGCGCGCGAGCGCGGAGCCCACGGGCATCGCGCACATCGTGGTGGATGCTCGGGGCGGCAATTCCATCGTGGTCATTCCAGGTGCCAATGGCACGGTGACATCGCTGACGGCGGCCGACGAAGCCATCGTGGCGAACAGTGCGGTCTTGCTCTTGCAGCTGGAGTTGCCCATGGAGGCCGCCATCGCCGGGGCTGCCGTGGCGCGTCGAGCAGGCACGCGCGTCATTCTTACGCCGGCCCCCGTGCAGGACCTTCCCCCGGAGCTCCTTGCAAATGTCGATCTGCTCGCGCCCAACGAGCATGAAATTGCGCAGATCACCGGCATCGACGAGCCGCGCGAGGCGCTTCGTGCCATGCTCGAGCAAGTGCCCGAGGTGGTGGTGACCTTGGGCGCCGAGGGCTGTGTCTACGGCGCACGTACCCAAGGTGGCACATTGCACGTGCCCGCGCCCAAAGTCGAAGCGGTCGATACGACAGCGGCAGGTGACACCTTCGTGGGCGTTCTGGCGGTGGCCCTGGCGGAGGGCCGAAACATGCAGGAAGCGTTGCGGTGGGCGAGCGCGGCGGCCGCGCTCTCGGTTCAGCGCGCGGGAGCGAGTACGTCCATGCCGAAACGCGAGGCGATTGACGCCTTCGCCGCCCTCCACGTCGCACCGGGTTAGCGATCCAGCTGGGAAGATGAATTTCGAGTGCTAGGTTTTTCGCTCGACCCCAACGTACGAGCGTGGAGCCAAGCTGATGGGAAACCTTGGATCTCGAGCCGCGGACACGTCACACGCGTCGCCTTACCGCGACGTGTGCTCGCTGCTCCGGCGGCGGCGCGATGAGCTCATCGACGGGTGGCAACGCTCTCTTGGCGCTGCCGACGATCTCGCGAGCATCTACGCGCGAAGGCACGCCCGTGCCGTGGCCGGTTGCGTCGCCATTTTTGGCGCGGCCATCATGATTTTGCGGGCCGTGTTGCGCTCGGTCGAGGCGTTCGCGGACTCGTCGTTCGCCTCCGTGCGCCTCACGCAGATCCTCATCGCGACCCTCGCCGCCATCGCCCCCGCGTACTTCATGACCCGGGTGCTGGCCAAAGCGCACTTCGCGCACGTGCTGGGGGAGCTCTACGTGGCGACCGACGACGTGCGGCGCGATCTGGAGGACCTCGAGTCGGGCAAGCCGCGGGATCTCGCCGTTGCGCTCGTCGATGGCCTCGAATACCGCAGCGTCGCGCTCCCGCTCATCGGCTGGTCGTTGGTGGCGCCGCTCTCGATTCACCTCGCCATCGCGGCGCCCTTCGCGGGCAGCAATTTCTTCGAGGCCTTCGATGTATGGATCGGCTTGAGCATGGTCATCGTGGGGCTCGCCCACATCGTGCTCGTGGCCTTGAGCTGGTGCTTCGCCAAGAACCTGCGCGCGTGGAGCTCCGACTCCGAGGAGACCTTGCCCGACGGGTGGAGCGTCCTCGGTTGGACGGTGGGCATCGGCTCCATCCCGGGCGCGGTGCTGCTCTTCGTGCCGACCATCCTCATCGCCATCACGGGCGTGGCGTTCATTCCGTGGGTGTTCGACCGGATGCAAGCGCGCGTGCTCGACGAGCGCAAACGCCTCCGGTTCATCGCCAGCCACGTTACGTGCCCGACGGACGAGTGATCGCGCCCATCTTGGCCTTGGTCGCCCGCACGTAGTCGTCCGGGGCCAAGAAGATCTGCGTGCCGCGGACCCCAGCCGAGATGGAGATGACGTCGAACATGGACGCGGTCTCGTCGACGTACACCGGGTAATCCTTTTTGGCCGCGAGGGCGGTGACCCCGCCGCGGATGTACCCGGTCAAGGGCAACACCTCCTTCAAGGAGACCATCTCCACCTTCCGGTCTTGCGACAGCGCGGCCAGCGCCTTGAGATCCAGCTCCGCGTCGCCGGGAACGACGGCAAAGCACACACCGTGGCGATCGCCGCGGGCGCACAAGGTCTTGAACACCTGCTCGGCGGGGAGCCCGATCTTGCGGGCCACCGTGCCGGCCGAGAGATCCGATTCGTCGACCGTGTACTCCTTGAGCTCGTAGCGGATGCCGAGGCGATCCAAGATGCGCGCAGCGTTGGTCTTCATGAGGACTCGAGCTTCTTTCCGGCCTTGGTGCCGAAGGATCCTTTGTACGCGAGCGCCCGCAAGCGCTCGGCCGCGAACTCGACGAAGGCGCGCACCCGGGACGCAGCCCTTCGCGCGTCGGGGTACACCACGTGGATGGGGATCTCCGGCGGCTCGAAGTCCTCGAGCACGATCGCGAGCTGCCCGGCGCGAAGCTCGGGTTGAATCATGTAGGAGAGCACCCGGGTGAGCCCGTGCCCGGCGGTGGCCGCGGCGATGGCCACGTCGGCCGAGTTGACGAAGAGGCGGGGCTCAGGGGTCGCCGTCTGCGGCTTTCCACCGTTGGCCGAGGTGAACGACCAATGGCGGTTCGGGTTCACGCTGGAGAACGAGATGGTCTCGTGGTGCGTGAGATCCGACGGCTTCTCCGGCTTGCCGTGCGCGGCCAAGTACGCGGGCGACGCGCAGACCACGCGCCGCACGGTGCCGACGGGGATGCCGCGCAGCTCGGAGTCGGGCAGGTGGGCGATGCGGACGCCCACGTCCATCCCTTCGTCGACCAAGTTGACGACATGATCGACCATCAACGTGCGCACGGACACGTGCGGGTGGCGCGCCAGAAACTCGAGCACGATGGGCGCGATGAACATGCGCCCGAAGTTGACCGACGCCGTCACCTGCAAGGTCCCGCGCGGCTCGGCGTCCTCGCCCGCGGCGGCGGCCTCCGCCTCTTCGATCTCGCCCAAGATGCGCCGGCAGTCCGTGAGGTAGCGCCGTCCAGCCTCGGTGAGCCGCACCACACGCGTGGTGCGCCGCAAGAGCCGCGTGCCCAGCCGCCCCTCGAGCGCCGAGATGGCACGGGTGACCGCGGGGGCCGACATGGACAAGCGCCTGGCCGCGGGTGCAAAGCCTTCTTCGTCCGCCACCGCGATGAAAACCCGCATGGTTTCGAGCCGATCCACAGCACCATTGCGCGAGGTGAAAGGGTTCCTTGTCAAGAACGGTGATTCCGGGCGCGGCCGTAAGTGCGCATTCTCACTGCAGTTCGCGTTCGACAAAGGAACCTTGACATGACCACCCCTGTACGTCCCATCCGCCTCTATTCGTTCCCCCTCTCCGGCCATGCGCACCGGGTCGAGCTCCTCCTTTCGCTGCTTCGTCTGCCGTTCGAGCGCGTCACCGTGGACCTGGTCAAGGGCGAGCAGAAGAAGCCCGACTTTCTGAGCAAGAACGCCTTCGGTCAGGTGCCCGTGATCGAAGACGGTGACATCACCCTGGCCGACAGCAACGCCATCATCGTCTACCTGGCGAGCCGCTACGATGAGTCCGGGCGCTGGCTCCCGCGCGATCCCGTCGGCGCCGCGCACGTGCAGCGCTGGCTCTCGGCCGCGGCCGGTCCCCTGGTGTTCGGGCCCGGCTCCCTGCGGCTCGTGCAGTTGTTCGGCTCCAAGTTCGATATCGAGCAATGTCGGGCCGCGGCCGCGCAGCTCTTCGGCGTCATGAACCAGCAGCTGGCCACCCAGCCCTGGCTGGTGGCGGGCGACGCGCCGACCATCGCCGACATCGCGCTCTACACGTACACGGCGCACGCGCCCGAGGGCGGCGTGCTCCTCGAGCGCTACGAGAACGTTCGCGCGTGGCTCGGACGCATCGAGGCGCTCCCCGGCTTCGTACGGATGAAAGCTTCGCCCATCCCCGCCGACGCCAGCTGAGGTCGTCATGACGGATTCACCAGACTCCCCATTCAACGCAACCGAGCAGGCTCTTCAAGAGCGCGCCGGTGTGCGGCCCAAGCTCGAGTCCCTCGAGCGCTTCATCCGCAGCTACATGCCCGATCAGCATCGCGAGTTCTTCGCGCAGCTGCCCTTCATGCTCCTCGGCGCGCACGACGCGTCGATGCGGCCGTGGGCATCGATCCTCGTCGGCCGTCCCGGCTTCATGCGCTCGCCCGATCCCGAGACGCTCCGCATCGATGCGCTGCCGGCCGAGCCGGTTCGCGCGCAGCTGCGGGTCGGCACGCGGGTGGGGCTCTTGGGCATCCAGCTGGAGACGCGCCGGCGCAATCGCATGAACGGAACGGTGACGGCGGTCGACGAGGCCGGCTTCGTCGTTCGCGTCGACCATAGCTTCGGCAATTGCCCGCAGTACATCCAGGCGCGAAAGCACACCTTCGTGGCCGACCCGTCTGCACCTTCGGCGCCCTCGACCTCGAGCGAGGCGCTCGGCCCGATGCTCCCGCCCGAAGCCGTGGCCCTCATCGCGCGCGCCGACACGTTCTTCATCGCCTCGGCGGCCCGCGCCGCCGCCGAGGTGGATCGCGCGGCCGATGGTCTCGACGTCTCCCATCGCGGCGGCAAGCCGGGGTTCGTCCGCGTGGAGCCGCACGAGACCTCGGACCGGACGCAACTCATCTGGCCCGACTACCGCGGCAATTTTCACTTCAACACCTTGGGCAACCTCCTGCAGAACCCGAGGAGCGGCATGCTCTTCGTCGACTTCGAGACCGGCGATCTGCTCTCGCTCACCGGCGAGTCGGAGGTCCTATGGGACGCCCCGGAGCTCGCATCCTTCGCCCGCGCGGAGCGCTTCGTACGCTTTCGCGTGTCGGAGGGGCTCTGGATGCCCCGAGCCGTCCCGCTCCGCTGGTCGGCGCCGGAGCAGGCGCGCGAGCTCGCGGCCACCGGCTCGTGGCAAGACGTCACGTGCGGTTCGTGAGCGCGCACGCGGCGTAGGTCAATCGCAGTGGACGCCGCCCTCCGGCGGCGGGCACGGAGGGTCGCGAAAGCCGAGGGCGGGCGCGACCCTCCGCTTGGCCGGCAGCACATCGAGCTCCAGCGCGAACGAGATGGCGTCGCAGGGCGCGCTCTCGTTGCCGCCGGTGTGTAGATCGACTGCGTTGCAGACGGTCTCCTTGATGTTCCCGAACCGCGAGTCCTTCGCGCAGATGCTCGCGGGGCCCGCTTGCAAGAACATGTTGGCGATCGCGATCCGCCCGCTGAGCGTTGCGCCCTGCAGCTGCAGTCCGCCATGGCCATCGTGCGCGACGCGACCTACGAGGTGCAAGGACTCGAAGGGCTGGACGACGGCGACCTTGGGATCGCCGTCCGCCGGATCGAAGACCATGCGCAAGGGAAAGCTGTTGAATTGCGCGACCAAGGTGCCGTCGGTGACATAGGCATTGATGTCGACATACTTCGAGCCGGGCTGCGCCTCGAAGGCCATCGATTCGGTATCCATGATGAACTCGTCGTTTCCCGTAAAGGTCGCCGAGCCCGTACCGTCGGTTTTGCCATTGACGCCTACGACGTTGAAGAGCGACACGCTCACTTTGCGATCGCTCGCTTGAAGGTTGTATTCGTCAATCTGCACGAACAACCCATGAAGCCCGTGCTCGATCCCTTCGAGCAACTTCTCGCTTCCAAAGAGGAGCGCCAGGATGCTCGCGCCGGTGTTGTCCACGCCGTTGGGCGAGTCGCAGCGCCCGCCCGATCCGGCTTTGGTGGTGCACGAGCCGCGATCGGGGCAGGTGCAGAGCCCGTCGAGATCGAAACCCGGTGAGTTGCCTGCGGTATCGGCCCCGAAGCGGAGGGCTCTGGTCGCGCCCGTTAGGGTATTGGGACTACCGGGCTCGGCACTTTTAGGAGGCTTGGGCCACGTTTTCAGCTCGCACCCGGGCTTATCGGGCACATAGCCATCGAAGCTGGTCATTGCCGAACATCCCGCTGCCATTGTAAGCGCAAGGAGCAGCGTGGTCGCACGTTTGCGAATCATTCGTGTGACGCAGCCTACGCGTATCAACCCTTCGTCGGCTACAGTGCCCAACATGGGCCAAGACGGACCGAACGAAGAATTGTCGACCATCGCGGATCGACCCACCCATTCAGCCACGACTGCACCTCTCTACGTTTTACGCGTCATGAGCGGACCCAGTGTGGGCAAGACGCTTATCTTGGATTGGAACAAAGTGCCGCAGGCTCTCGTCGGACAGAGTCAAGTCTGCGAGCTGGTGCTCTCCGATCCTCGCACCTCGCGCCGGCATCTATCACTCACATCCGAAGGGACCGCGCTCCGCGTGGTCGACCTGCGCTCCACCAACGGAACGCGGGTGGGCGGCATCCGCATCACGGAGGCGCTGCTCGAAGGGGGCGAGCTGATCGAGCTCGGGGACTCCTCGCTGCGCGTCGCGCGCGCCGGCGAGCTTCGCATGGGCGCCGAAGGACGCGAGCGCTTCGGCCGCGTGCTCGGCAAGAGCCAGGCGATGCAGCGCCTCTTCGCGGCCTGTGAAGCGCTGAGCACGTCGACCTTGCCGGTCATCATCGAAGGCGAAACCGGCACGGGCAAGGAGCTGCTCGCCGAGGCCATCCACGAGACCGGCCCCCGCAGCGCCGCCCCCTTCATCGTGTTCGACTGCGCGGCGCACGACGAAGAGGCGCAGCTCGAAGCCTTGTTCGGTGGCCCGCGCGGGCCGGGCGCGCTCGACCAAGCGCGCGGCGGCACCCTGGTGATCGACGAGATCGGTGAGCTGGGGATGCAAGCGCAATCGCGCGTGGCCGCGCTCCTCGATCGCGGCGAGCTGAGAAGGGTAGGGGAGATCGAGCCGGTGCGGGCCAACGTGCGCTTCATCGCCACCACCCGTGACGATCTCGACCGGTCGGTGGAGCAAGGGCGCTTTCGCGAGGAGCTGTTGGTGCACTTCGCGGGCGCGCGCATCCAAGTGCCGGCGTTGCGGCAGCGGCACGGCGACGTCGAGCTCCTCGCGCGGCATTTCTGGAAGCTGTTCGGCGGCGCGGCCGAAATCCCGAAGCGTTTTCTTCTCCAGCTGGCCCGCCAGCCGTGGCCGGGCAACGTGCAGGAGCTCGAACATGCGGTTTCGCGCGCGACCGTGCTGGGTGAGGAGCACGACATCGTCAGCCCCACGATCGGCGAGCGCGATAGGCCCAGCGACTACATCGAGCATGTGCTGGGTATGAGTCTGGCAATGCCCAGCGCACGGCAGCTGGTCATTCGCGAGTTCGAGCGCCGGTTCGTGGAGCGCGCCGTGCGCGAACAAGGTGGAAATGTAACCCGCGCGGCTGCGGCATCCGGTCTCACCCGGCGCTATTTCCATATGCTGCTTGCCAAGAACAAACAAAACAAACAGGAATAGCGCAGGCACACAGAATGGGTTCGGGCGCTTGAGCGAAAGCTCTGTGCGAGCTATACCTCAGCCCATGCGGGTTACGCGACCTCGTGTTGTCGGTCGCTACGCGCTCTACGACGCCCTCGGCGTCGGTGGAATGGGCTCGGTGCACTTTGGGGTCGTGCGCGACGGGGAGGAGCCTCGCCCCGTCGCCGCGAAGCAGCTGCACGCCGAGTACGCGCGCGATCCGGCGAGCGTCACCATGCTGCTCGACGAGATGCGGTTGACGCGGATGGCGCAGCATCCCAACGTCGTCCCCGTGCTCGATTTTGCATACGACGGCGAACAGATGGTCCTCGTCATGGAGTACGTGCACGGGGAGTCACTTCGTCATCTGCTGGCAACGGCGCGGCGGCGCGGCTTGGTCGTCCCGCTGCGCATCGCCGCCGCTGTCTTGCTCGACGTCCTTCGCGCGCTGCACGCTGCGCACCATGCGCGCGACGAAGCGGGCAACGCGCTCGACCTGGTGCATCGGGACGTCACCCCGGAGAACATCCTGGTGGGCGCCAACGGCATCACGCGGCTGGGCGACTTCGGCGTGGCCAAGGCGAGCGGCCGGCTCCATGCCACGCAGTCCGGCGGCTTGAAGGGAAAGCTCGCCTACCTGGCGCCGGAGCAGCTGGGCGGTCATGTTACCGCGCGCGCGGATCTCTACGCGGCGGCGCTGGTCTTCTGGGAGGCGCTGGCCGGGGTGCGCGCCTTTCGGGGCCAAGACGAAGTGGAGCTGATCAGCCAGGCGCTGAACCCCAAAATTCCGCCCCCGAGCGCGATCGCGCAAGGGATCCCCCCGGCGCTCGACGGGGTGATGCTCCGCGCGCTCTCCGTCGCGCCCGAAGATCGCCATGAAAACGCGGAGGCGTTCGCCTCGGCGCTGGCGGAAGCGGTGGGCACCGAGGGCGTGGCCAGCGCCGCCGAGGTGGGCGCATGGACCCACGAGCTCGCCGGGGACAAGCTGGACGAGCGCGCCGCGCGCCTCACCGAGATCGTGGAGATGGAGCGCGCGCGTTTGCGTGACGGGACAGGCGGGACAGGTGGGACAGGCGGTGCGGCCGTCGCGGGCTCGGGGCCCGCGAGCGGCGTGCCATCGCTCTCGCCGCAGTCGCTGCAGCTCGCGCATGTCTCGCCGCTCCCGGACGCCTCGCAGTCGGTGCCCGCGGCGCAGAAGCCGCCCCGCTTCACGCCGTTCGTGCTCCTGACCGTGCTCACCGTCGCGTGCCTCGCGCTCATCGGGCGCGAGCTCGTCGCCCCCGTGAAGGCGCGCGCCGAGGTGCAACCGGAGCTGCCGGCCGCCCCGGTCCTCGCGCCGCCCGCGCCGTCCGTTCCCTTGGCGCCGGCATCGGCACCGGCGCCCGAAGCTGCGGCGCCGCGCAACAACGTGGCTGCCAGCGCGCCCTCGCGCGATGTGGCGGCGGCGGCGCCGCTCAAGGCGCCCGAGCCGCAGCCCGACAATCATCCGTCGCGCGCGACGAAGACCAAGCGCGCGCCGGCCGTACACCGCGCCGATGGGTGCGATCCTCCATTTGTCGTCGATGCGATGGGGATCCGTGTGTACAAGGAAGAGTGCTTTCGATGACGGACCGAGTCACGCGAGCCCGATCGCTTTCGCTCCTCGTTCCCATCGCCTCCATGCTGCTCGGCCCGTTCGCTCCTCTCGGACCGAGGCTCGCGCACGCGAGCAACCCGCGCGCGGTCGCGCAGTGCACCGACGCCGCGGTGAGCGGGCAGCGCCTTCGGGCCAAGGGAACGTTGCGCGCGGCGGTGGAGCGCTTCGCCATCTGCATCGCCCCCGAGTGCCCGGGGATCGTGCGCCGCGACTGCGGCCGGTGGATCGCCGAGCTGCAAGACGCGATGCCCAGCATGGTCTTTCGCGTGGTCGACGCCAGCGGGCAGGACGTGCACGAGGGCCACGTTCTGTTCGACGGCGAATCACTGGTCGACAAGCTCGACGGCCGCGCGGTGCCCGTCGATCCCGGCGCCCATCGCATCGCTTACGTGAGCGCGAGCGGCACCAAGGCGGCCGAGCGCATCGAAGAGGACATCGTGGTGCGGGAAGGCGAGCGAAACCGGCTGCACGTGTTTCACCTGCCGGACAAGAACGCCGGCAAGGCTCCCGTCCCCAAGCCCTCGGCGCCGGCGCCCATCGTGAGCCCCGCGCCTCCGCCTCCACCCGCGCCGGCTCCTTCGCCATGGCCGTGGATCCTCGGCGGCAGCGGCCTCGCCGCCCTCGGCGTCGGCGTCGGCTTTTGGTACGCGGGCACCGACGCCCATAGCAACCTCGGCTCCACCTGCGCGCCGAGCCACTCGTGCAGCGACTCCGACGTGTCGCGCGCCAAGACGCAGCTCGTGGTGGGCGACGTCCTCGGCGCCGTGGGCATCGCCGCCGTCGCCACCGCCGTCGTGTGGCTGGTGCTCCGTCAATCGTCCGCGCGGCCGAGCAGCGCCTCGCCGTCGGGCCAAGGGCAGGGGACACCGACGAAGGCCGCGCGCGCGGCCGACTGCCCGACGCCCCTCGTCACGTGCGCGTACTAGACTAGATGTCGGCGAGCGCCGGTCCGCGTGCGCGGCGCTCTTCGGCGATGCGGCGCGCGCTCTCCGCCAGCACGACCAGCACTTGCTCCGTCTCGCGCGCGTCCATGAGCTGCTCGCGCGCGTGCGAATCGATCACGGAGCGCGCGATCGACGCGAGCACGCGCACCTCCTCCTCGTAGCGCCCCGGCGCGAGCAGGAGCAGAAAGACGATGGTCGCCGGCTTGCCGTCGGGCGCGTCGAAATCGACGCCCTCGGGCGCGAGCCCCAGCGCGAGCATCGGCTCCTCCAGCCCCTCGATGGCGGCGTGCGGCACCGCCACCTCGTCGCCGAGCCCCGTGGGCGCCATCTGCTCGCGCTCCAGCACCAGGGTGCGCGCGCTGGTCGCGAGGTGCCCGAGGCGCGGCTCCAAGATGCGCACCAGCTCCTCGATGGCGCCGGTGGCGGTGGCCGACGCGAGCCGCGGTACGAAGCCGCCGCGCCGCAGGAGCGCGACCACGTCTTCTTCCGTGGCCCGGTACAAGAGGCGCTTCATCGCCGGCCCCCCGATGAGCGAGGTGCCCAGCGCCATCACCACCAGCGCGACGAAGAGCTGCTCCTTCAGGAGCCCCGCCTCCAGCGCGAGCAGCGCCAGGATGATCTCCATGGCGCCGCGCGCGTTGAGCCCGAAGCCGACCGCCATCGACTCGCGCCAGCGCAGACCGCCCGCCCGCGCGCCCACCGAGCAGCCCACCACCTTGGCCACCGTCGCGATGACGAACACCAGCACGCACAGCCGCAGATCGAACGCCCGCAGGAAGTCGACGCGCAGCCCCAGCGACGCAAAGAACACCGGCGCGAACACGTTGGTCACGAACTCGTGAATGGTGGCGCGCGTGCGTTCGCGCAGGCTGGGGCTGTCGCCGATGGCGACCCCCACCACGAACCCCCCGAGCACCGCGTGGATCCCGAGCGCCTGCGTGATGCTCGCCCCCACGAGCGCAAAGAGGATCACCAGCGAGAGCACCCGCCCGCCGTGCGACTCGTCCGCGAGCTGACCGAGCAAGCGATCGATCGCCCGGCGCCCCACGGTCATGGTCCCCACGATGAAGACGAGCGAGAGCGCGGCCATCACCACCAGCCGCGCGACGTCGACCGCGTTGCCCTGCATCGGCCCCACGAGCATGGAGAAGGCGATCCAGCCCACCAGATCGTTGATCATGGCCGCCGCCATCACCAGGAGCCCCAAGTCCGTCTTGAAGAGCCCCAGGTCGAGCAAGGTCTTGGCGATGACCGGCAGCGCCGAGATGGAGAGCGCCACGCCGATGAACATGGCGAACAGCACCCGCTGATCCGCGTGCACCATGTCGGACGCGGGGAGCATGAACCCGAGGAGCAGCCCGCCCGCGAGCGGCAGCACGATCCCGAGCACGCTCGTGAAGAACGCGCTTCGGCCGCGCCGTCGCACGATGCCGAGATCGACCTCCAGGCCCGCCACCACCAGGAGCAGCACCACGCCCACCGTCGTGTACGCGCCGATCATCTTCTGCGGGGTCGGCTGCAGAAACAGCCACCCATGCACGCCCGGGAGCGCGCGCCCCAGCACCGTGGGCCCGAGCAAGACGCCCGCGAGGATCTCCCCCACCACCAGCGGCATCCCAAAAAGTCGCGCCAACTCCCCCAAGAGCCGTGCTACGCCGAGCAGCGCGGCCAGCGCTGCGAGAAACACCACCGCGTCGTGCTCCGTCACAAAGTACGGATATCACAACCTCCCGTCCCGCTCCGCCCCCGGGGCCTTCGATTGCGGCCTCAGCGCTGCCTTCGCGCTCCTAGGAGGCTCGAAACCGCAGTTTCGCGAGGCGAAGCCCTCCGGGCCGTCCATCGCGAACTCGACGAAAGCGTGGCTCCTCGGGCACCTCGCCCCCGCGACCCTCGGTGGGCCCTTCGGAGCTCGTCATCGACGAGCGCGAACCGCCCTAGGTGGCCATCGCTTACAGAGCGCTTCCGTCGAGAAAACTCGATGACGTCGGGCTTCGGTGGCACCCAGCCCACGGCCGCCAGGGTCCCCTTCGGAGCGTCGTCATCGACGAGCGCGAACCGCCCTAGGCGGTGGCGATCGCTTACAGAGCGCTTCCGTCGAGAAAATTCGATGACGTCGGGCTTCGGTGGCACCCAGCCCACGGCCGCCCAGGGTCCCCTTCGGAGCTCGTCATCGACGAGCGCGAATCGCTCTAGGCGGTGGCGATCGCTTTACAGAGCGCTTCCGTAAATTGGGTGGTCGTCGCCGGGCCGCCGAGATCGGCCGTACGGACCTCGCCGCGCTCGTAGAGCGAGAACAACCCCCGCTCGATCCGCAGCGCCGCCGGACTCTCACCGATGTGGTGCAGCATCATCACCGCGCTCTGGATGAGCGCCGTCGGATTCGCCAGCCCCTTGCCCGCGATGTCCGGCGCGCTCCCGTGCACCGCCTCGAACACGGCGGCGTCGTGGCCGATGTTCGCGCCGGGGACGATCCCCAAGCCGCCCACCAGCCCGGCGCCCAAGTCGCTCAAGATGTCGCCGTACAAGTTCTCGGTGACGATCACATCGAGCTTGTTGGCGTTGCGCACCATCTGCATGGCGCACGCATCCACGATCATCTCCGCCGGCTCGATCTTCGGGTGCTTGAGCGCCACCTTGCGGAAGCACTCCAGCAGAAGCCCGTCGGACAGCTTCATGATGTTCGCCTTGTGCACCACCGTGACCCGCTTGCGCCCCAAGCGCTCCGCGTAGTCGAACGCATACTCGCAGATGCGCGTGCACCCTCGCTCGGTGATGAGCTTAATCGACTGGGCCACGCCCGGCATGATCACGAGCTCGAGCCCCGCGTACAGATCCTCGGTGTTCTCGCGGACGATGACGATGTCCGTCCCTTCGAACCGCGGCTCCACCCCGTGGAGGCTCCGAACCGGCCGCACGTTGGCATAGAGATCCAGCGCCTGCCTCAAGGTCACGTTGACCGAGCGAAACCCCTTCCCGATCGGCGTCCCAATCGGGCCCTTCAGCGCGACCTTGTTGCTCCGAATCGAGTCGAGCACGCTCGTCGGCAAGGTCGTTCCAACCTTCTCCGCGACCGCCGCCCCCGCCTCCTGCACGTCCCACTCGATCGCGACCCCGGCCGCCTCCAACACGCGCCGCGTCGCGTCACTAACTTCCGGCCCAATTCCATCCCCCGGAATCAACGTAATCGTATGCGCCATCGTCCGATTTCTCTCCGCGTGAATGTCACGCACCTCGTCTCGACCGCGACGCCAACTCTTCCAACTCTCTTCGCGTGCTGCGCGTGCTCCGCATGGGAAGCACGCATCGCCGAAGGCGACGGGGGAGGCAAACCAAAGTGAACTAGATCGTGCAGGGGCAAAGCCCGCCCACCCGCCAAAGACGACATCGCCAAAGGCGACTGGGGGAGGCTCGAACCAGCAAAACGAGACCGTGGAGGGGTAAGCCCCACCAGCCCCACCACCCGCCAAAAGGCGGCCGGCAGAGGCTCGAAACCAAGGGCCGAAGCCCCGCGAGAGCGACCCAACCGAGCGAAGCCCGATTGGCTCCGAGGTTGCCAAGGGGCAAACTCGAAGCGTGATCTACTTGAAGCTGTAGCCTTTGACCAGATCGGTCAGGCGCTTGTCTTCACCGTTCTCGAGCAGCCCGACTGCAACGACGTTGAGGCGCTCCGGCTGCGCAACGCGTCGCACGATGGCGCGCACCTCGTCCGCGGTGACGGAAGCGAGCTTGGCGTGTTTTTCTTCGGGTGTTTCGAAGCGGTCGAACAAGTAGCCGACGGCGTAGAACGCACCGAGGTCGTCCGGCGAGTCGCGCATGGCGGAAAGCTCCCACAAATGCCGCTGGCGGGCTTTGACGAGCTCCTCTTCGGTCGGCCCCTCGGACCCGAGCTCGCGCACCAGGTCGAGGATCTCCTCCGTCACGCGCGTGGTACGCGCATGTTGCGCGCCGGCCACGAAGTCGACGACCCCGTCGTCCTCGTACCCGTCGTAGGACGCGCCCACGTCGTAGCAGAGGCCCTGCGAGTCGCAGATGCGATGATAGAGCCGCGTCGACATGCCGTCGTCGAGCACGCGCATGAACATATCGAGCGCGGGCCGCTCCGCCGCGTTCTCGGCGATGGTGCGGAAGCACACGCGGAGCTCCGTCTGGCTCGACATGTTCTCCACGATGCGGATGCGCGGCTTCTTCTGCGTGAACGGCGGCGCCACCGTCTGGAAGCGCTCACCCCGCGGCAGATCGCCGAAGCTCTTCGCGCCCAGCTCGATGGCCGCGTCGACGTCGATGGCGCCCGAGAAAACGAGCACACTCGACGAGGCGTTGTAGTGCTGCACGTAGTGCGTGCGCAGCGCCTCCGTCGTAAAGCTCCGCACGTTCTTCTCGTCGCCCGTGATGGTGAAGCCCAGCGGGTGCGATCCGTAGATGAGCGCGCGCGAGAGGTTGTCCGCGTCGACCTGCCGGCCTTCGTCGTCGAGGTCCTCCAGGATCTCCTCGCAGACGATGCCCTTTTCGATCTCGATGTCGCAGAACGCCGGCTTGTGAATCACCTCGCTGAAGAGCGCGCACGCCTGCTCCAGCGACTCGGGCGGCAAGGTCACCGAGAACACGCCGAAGTCGGCCTGCGTGGCCGCGTACAGGTAGCCGCCGAGCCGCTCGAACGCGAGGTTCACGTCGTGGGCGTTCTTCAGCCGGTCGGTGCCCCGGTAGAGCATGTGCTCCAGAAAGTGACTGAGCCCGTTCGTCTCCACCGTCTCGTAGCGGGAGCCGACGCGAACGTAGAGCCCCACGTGCGCGCGATGGAGTTGGGGCTGCGCGACCGCCACCACGCGCAGCCCATTGTCGAGGACGACCGTGCGGAATGCCGACGTGCTCAATCAGGGACCTTCGTCATCCATGTCGGCCGGCGCGCCGCCATCGCGGGCCGAAGGATCCCGCAGGTAGGTCTCGTCCGTCTTGATCTCGCCCTTCGACGTCTCGCGCAGGCGCTTGACATAGATGGCGAGGGCTTCGGCTTGCTTGGCCGCGAGGAGCGTCTGCATGTACGTGTCGCGATCCTTCTCGAACTCTTCCTTGGTGGCCGACTTGTGCTCTTTCAGACGGATGACCGTGAACCCATCGTCGGTGCGCAGCGGCTCCGCATAAAGGTCACCGCTTTTACCTGAGGCGCCCTCGAACGCAAACGCGAGCACCTTTTGGGCCGTCTCCGGCGAGAGGCCCGGGATGGGATCGCCGCCGCGGTTGAACGAGCTCGACGTCTCCAGCTTGGGCCGATCCGGATCGTTCTCCGGCGTGAGCTCCCTGGCGATCACGACGTCTTTCGCCGCCCCGCCATCGCTCTTGTCCGCCTTCTTGTCGTTCTTTTTCTCTTCTTTGCCTTCCTTCTTGTCGGCGGCGCCCGCGTCCGCAGCCGCAGCCGACTCCTCCTGAATGAGCAGGGTGGGGATGGCGGCGGTGGGTCGCTTCAGCGGCAAGGTCGCCTCGCGGATGGCGTCGTCGGGCGATTTGCCGGCCTTCAGCCCTGCTTGGATCTTGTTGGCCAAATCCTTGGCCGCCTCGAGCGCCTTGCCTTTGACATAGAGCTCGCGCGCCGCGCCCTTCTTCACCGCCGCCTCGATCTCGGCCGCCTTGGCCGGATCGTCTTTGGCGATGAGGTGATAGCCGAACTGCGTCTCGATGGCCTTCGCCGTGACCTCGCCCGGCTTGAGCGCATTGGCGGCCACGCGGAACGGCTCGACGAAGCCCTTGGTGTCCTCGCCCAGATCCCCGCCGCGCATGGCGCTGCCGGGATCTTGCGACACCTCGCGCGCCACGTCGGCGAAGGCCTCGCCGCGCTTGATGCGGGCGGCGGCCTCCGCGAGCTTGCCCAGCGCGAGCCCTTTCTCCTCGATGCTCGCGCTCTTCTCGGCGCGCACCAGGATGTGGCGGACGTGGTTGGCCTTGGGATCCGAGTCGGCCTTGCGCAGGTGGACCAGATCGTCGATCTGCTTCTGGTTCTCCTTGTCGGCGGCCCACTTGGCCACGTCCGCATCGGTGGCCGCCACGGCGTACTTGCCCGCGTACGACGTCTTCACGGCGACGCTCTCCACCGTGGCCGAGCTCTTCTCGTCGATGTAAGCCTCCAGCGCCTCGACCTCGCTCACGCGCACCGGCGCGCGGATCAAATCGCGCATCTTGGCGGCGAGGATCTCGCGCCCTTGCTCCTCGCGGAACTCGATCTCGGAGCGACCCATCAAGTTGCGGATGGTGCGCTTGTACACGGCCATGTCGAAGTGCTTGCTCTTCGGATCCTTGAATCCGGCGTACAGCCGCCCTTCGCCGATGCGAAGCTGGTAGGCGAGCTGCGGGTTGTCCGAGGGCACGCTGACGTGGATGAAGCCTTGGTAAATCGAGTCGTCCAGCTCGTCCTTCGTCACCGTGAGCCCCAGGCGCTCCGCCTCGCTCACGAGCAGCTCACGCTCGATCAACCCGTCGAGCGCCACCTTGCGCAGCCCCATTTGCTTCGCGCGGCGCATCCCATCTTCGTCGCGCGGAATGAGGATGCGGTACGCACCCGAAAAGTCCTTCGGATCGACGCAGTGTCCTTTGACGGTCGCCACACACGCGGTGCTGAGCGATGCCTTCTTCTGCCCGGCCGATGGCCCGAACTCCAGAACGAAGACGAGGACCATGCCAATGATGATGGCGCCATAGATGAACGAGGTAACACCTCGCTTTCGGAACAGATCGAGCATGGGAGCTCGCGGGGAATAGCATGCGTGGCCGCTTGACCCCAAGTCCCCCGGCCCGAATTCTGCTCATTCCTTCCCGGGTCGGTAGGGCCGCCGGCCGGTTTGCGCGAACGGGCTGCGGCTAGTGCCTCGACTCGGCCATTTTGGCCACCCGAAGGGCCAGCCGGAGCGACGCCTCGTCCAAAGTCGGGATCTTTTTCACGAAGACGACCTCGTAGAACGTATCGAGCGTTCGCGTGGCGTCGGCTGGGTCGGTCACCGGTGACGTGCGGGTGGTCACCTCCACGAAGCCATCGGCGAGGAGCGGGCTGGCTATCTGGCGGACGCGACCAAAAAGGGTCGGCTCGTCGTCGACCGGGTACTGAGCTCGGCGCAGGCCCATGATCAAGCGAATCTCGAATGGCGTGCTCGCGCGGACGCGAACCCCTGAGTCGAGGATGAGGTTATCCCGTACCCGATCGGCCAGGACGACTTCGTCGCCGTTGGTGCGATAGACCTCGAAACCCGCGGTAATCAGCGCTTTTTTCAGTTCTTGGGGCGTCAACGACGTCGGCTCCGTGCTTCGTTTCCCCCGAATCGCCACATCGTTTCGGAAGAGCCCGAGGTAGTCAAGAGGGGGTAATATTAGCCTATGTAGGGAATTGTGGAAGGGAAGATAAGGCCGATCGCAGCCGTAGCTGTATAGCGCACGGGGAAGCGAGAGCCCCTGCTATGATGGAACTAGCTGTGAAAAACCGTAGGAGTCTCACCCCCATGCAGGGCCTCCCCGTTGCCGACGGCACCACCCCGATGCGTCGCAACGACGTTCGCCGCGAGGTGAGCGAGCGCATCCAACTTCGGCGCTCCACCTCGGGACCTGGGGGTACGGGCGGGGGCGGGGAAGTCCTCGATGGCTGGGCGCTCAACGTAAGTCGGGGCGGAATTCGTTGCATCCTCGAAGAAAACGTGGAGCTCGGGGACGAGTTCGAGATCACCATCGGCGAAGAGGGCAACGCGCCTTTGACGCGCCGCGGTCGCATCGTCTGGGTGCAAGAGGAGGCCGACGGCCAAATCGTGGGGGTCGAGTTCCTGACCCCGTCCGGCACCCATCGCGCCGCGGAGCCCGTGGCTCCGCCCTCACCGGATACCCCCGAGGCGCCGGAAACCCCGGAAATCTGAGGTCTTTTCCCCGTACACGACACTCCGGCCTGCCGGGCCGTGGGTCTCCTTCGGAGACTCCCGATCGTCGGTCTGGGAGAGTCATCCGGAGCAAGAACGGGAAGTCGGGACGGGCAAAGAACGCGCGCATATCCGGCCGGAGAGTCGGGAACGTGTACGGGCACGGAAAGGCGTACGGGTAAATAGGGCATCGAGGAGCGCGCGGGTCTCCGCCGCGACCGGCGGGCCTCCAGGCTATTCCGGTAGTGGAATGACGGAAGAACCCAGTGCTACAGTCGACGCTTATGGCGAGCGTCAAGAATATCCTTCCGAACTGCGGCCTCTACCGGACCACCAAGCCGCTACCGGAGCACGAGAGCGAGATCCCCTCGGGCATCCTCGTTTACTTTCACAACCACTCGGACTCCGGCCTTCCGGTCGTGATTGCCCCCGACCACAACATTATGAACCGCTGGCACTTCCACGGGGCCGGCATTCCCTTTCGCGGACTTTCTTGGGCCGATAGTTTGGCCCGCGTGCCCAACGAAGGCTTTTACATGCTTCGGAAGGATCTTACTTTCGATGGCGGCTCCTGGCCCAAGGGGACCCTCGTGCAGCTGGGCTACACACGCACGGGCGACCCGATTCTGTTCATCGCGCAGCAGCGCGCCAATATGGATGAAAATGATCTGTTCTTCTCCGATCGCGGCGTAGGCATCCGTCCGGAAGTTCTCGCCAACCTCGAGCCGCTCAAGGTCTACGAGGAACCGATTGAAGAGGGCGGCCACTCGAGCGGTACACAGTCACACTGAGGGCTCAATGGACGAAAACCATGCCACCAAAGCGCGCGTACTCCATTGGTTCGTTCGCGGCGGTTCGGTACGCACACCCGACGGAAAGATCATCGCGGTCGATGTCGATCCGATAGTCATTGGCCGCGACGAAGGAACGCAGATCCCCATCGCCGATCCGGAGGTCAGCAGCATCCACTGCGAGCTTCGCGCGGTCAACGAAGGGATCCTGGTGCGCGATCTGGGCAGCACCAACGGCACCTTCATCGGGCTCACGCGGGTCAAGGAAGCGATCGTCACCACGGTCTCCGAGCTGACCGTGGGGAGCACGCGCCTCGTGATCGAGCCGGCCGCCAAGCGGCGCGTCGACGTGGGGTTCTCCGATCACTTCGGATCGCTGGTGGGCAACTCGCCGCGCATGCGACGCGTCTTCAGCATCCTCGAGAAGGTCGCGCCGACCGCGCTCAGCGTCCTGATTTTGGGCGAGACGGGCACCGGCAAAGAGGTGGTCGCCAAGTCGGTGCACGACGCGAGCCCTCAGCGCAACGGCCCCTTCGTGGTCGTCGACTGCGGCTCCATCCCTCCGATGCTGGCCGAGAGCCTCCTCTTCGGGCACGAGCGCGGCGCCTTCACCGGCGCGCACGAGCGCCGCAAAGGCGCGCTGGGCGAGGCCGACGGCGGCACCCTCTTCCTCGACGAGCTGGGCGAGCTACCCCTCGATCTGCAGCCGAAGCTCCTTCGCGCCCTCGCCGAGCGGCAGATCAAGCGGGTCGGCGGAAACGCGGTCGAGCCGATCGACGTGCGCGTGCTCGCCGCCACGCGGCGCGATCTCGGTCGCGAGATGAACGCCGGGCGCTTTCGTTCGGACCTCTTCTTCCGCATCGCCCAAGTGCGGGTGGAGCTGCCGCCGCTGCGCGATCGCATCGCCGATTTGCCGCTCTTGGTGGAGGAGATCTGCCGCAGGGTCGGAAAGCCGGAGCACGCGCAGACGGTCATCGCGTGGCTCGAAGGGCACATGGGCTCGCACGACTGGCCGGGCAACGTGCGCGAGCTGGTCAACGTGGCCTCCGTCGCCGCCACCCTCGCCGGTGAGCCGGGCGCCATCGACGACGTGCTCACGCTCACCCGCGAGCAGCCCCTCGACGCCGCGCGCCCGAGCGGTCCCGCCACCGCGTTCAGCGAGGCGAAACGCGCGGCCATCGCCGCGTTCGAGCGCGAATACTTCACGGACCTCACCAAGCGCGCCGCGGGCAACGTGAGCGAAATGGCGCGCCAGAGCGGGATGGAGCGCCACCACGTGCGCGCCTACCTGCGCAAGTACAGCATCGACAAGCAGTAGAGCAGAACGATGGCCACCGCGAGCACGACCAGCGCGATGCCCAGCATCGCGTAACGTCGTGTCTCTTGGATCGTGCTCACCTGCGGTGGCCGCGCAGGGGCTTGCTGCTGCGAAGCTTGCGACGCTTGCCCAGCTTGCGACGCCTGCGAAGCTTGCGGCGCGGCCTCCGGGTTCGCCGCGAGGCTGCGCGACGGCGGCTCCGGCGGGACCATCGGCGGCGGGATCGGGTCGGTGATCGGGCCCGCCGCGACGGTCTGCGCCGTGTCGTCCGGCATCACGACCTGCGGAGGCGCAGGTGGATGATACGAGCGCGTGTGAACGCCCGACTGTGTGAAGATGACCTGCTCGATGAGCCGCTGCTTCAACAGATCGGGAAGGTCCGCGTTGGCGACGGCCGAGCGAAGCGCCTCGCGCCGGCGATGGGCCTCGCCGGCGAAGAGGCCGAAGAGCGACTGCTCGAGCATCCACTGATCCGGCATCACCCCGCTGGTGCCGACATAGGCGCGCAGCTCGTCGGCCACATGACGCGCGCTGGGCGGGCGGTTCTCCGGCGAGCGCGCGACCAAGCGCGCGTGCAGCTGGCAGAGCTCCTGCGGCGCATCGGGGGCCCACTCGGCGAGGCTGGGCGCTTGGCCCTGGGTGAGCGCGCGGATGACCTCCATCTCGCTGCCCTCCCACATCTTTCGGCCGGCGATGCACTCGAACAGCAGCGCCCCCACGCTGTAAAGATCGCTCCGCCGGTCGAGCGGATCGCTCATCACTTGCTCGGGCGACATGTACGCCGCCTTGCCTTTGACCTCGCCCGTGCGCGTGAGCACGTCGCTCGCATCGATCTTGGCCACGCCGAAGTCCAAGAGCTTCACCTCGCCGTCGCGCGCGATCATCACGTTGTGCGGTGAGACGTCGCGGTGGACGAGGTTCAGTTTCACGCCGTTGGCGTCGCAAAGCTCGTGGGCGGCATGAAGCCCGTCGCACACCAGCGCGAGGATGTGAGCGGCCACGGCGGGGTGCACGCGGTGCCCTTTGGCGCGAAGCACATCGAACAGGCTCGAGAGCGTCTCGCCCTCGACGAACTCCATGGCGATGAACACCTCGCCTTTGAGCTGGCCACAGTCGAGCGCGCGGACCACATTGGGGTGCTCGAGCATGGTGGCGAGGCGCGCCTCGCGCAGAAACATGTCACGATGACGCTTCTCGCGCGACGCCTCCGGCAGGAGCCGCTTGAACGCCACGATCCGCACCCGCTCGCCCGGACCGTGTTGAATCGCCGCCTCGACGATCCCCATACCCCCTCGGCCAATCCGAAAAAGAGACGAGTAACGGTTGGCAGGCGCAGGCGTGGGCTCATCCTCCACACTCGAACCAACGCCGGCTACGGACGGCATTCTCCGAGTATAGGATGCATGCCGACGTCGTGGGAACCTCTTGTGCAATCCGACTCGCCGGTAAGCGGTGCGATGCACAGCCACCGCCGGTAAGCCGGGAAGAAGAGCCGAGAAAAACGCTCCCGCGCGCCGAAAAATCTGGCGCCTTCGTGCTGTGCCTGTTGGAGCGCACGGCCCGATTCGCTCGGCTCGTCGGGGGTCGCCGTTTCGGATGGCTTCGCGCGCTCTTGCCGGTTCTTTCGGTTTTTCCTCGGGTTCTTCCGCCCTCGTTCCGGTCTTTTCCGGGGATGGGCCGCGGCCGGCGGTTCGTGGCGCGCGCGACCGACCCGAGCCTTCCGCCCCGGTCAGTCTTTCTTGGCGATCTTCTCGTTGAGTTTCTTCACGATGTACGGATAGCCCTGACCCGCGGTGACGAACATCTTATGGAACTGGTCGTAGTAGTTCTTCGTAAGGCTGGAGCCTTCCGTGACGATGTCGACCACCTTCAAGCTGCCGCCCTGCAGGTGCACGAAATAGTCGACCTGCACCGCCGGATCGCGCGGCTTCAGTTTGTTCTGCGCCTCGGTGCGGA
This sequence comes from Sorangiineae bacterium MSr11954, assembly GCA_037157815.1. Lineage (NCBI taxonomy): Bacteria > Pseudomonadati > Myxococcota > Myxococcia > Myxococcales > Pendulisporaceae > Pendulispora > Pendulispora albinea. The sequence goes on along the minus strand of CP089984.1, from coordinate 8,259,431 downwards.
TCTTCGAGTCGCCGAGGGCGGCCGCCTTCGCGCTCTTGTAGGCGATCTCGTAGTCGAGCGTCTTGATGATGTTCTTGCGGTAGTTCTTCTCGACCAGCTGCTTCAGCAAGCCGCGAACCTCCGCCTTTTGCGAATCGTTCAACTCGCCCCAGTGATCGGTGCAACCCGAGAGCGCGGGCGGACACGGTTTTCCGAACGCGCGGCGCGTGAGCTCGTCGTAGTCGACGAAGGTCTCGAGCGCGGAGTTGATCTGGGTGTCGCGCGAACCGGACGCAGGCTGGCGCAAGAGCGCGGAAATCTTGGCATGCTGGGCCTGCACGAAGGCTTGCGCGTCCGCCGCCTCATCCGCAAATGCTGGGCTGGAAATCGTAGAAACGCTCGTTACAGCCAAACCGGCCACGACGGTGGCGAACGCGATCGATCGAAAAAAGTTCCGCAATTTCATTAGTTTACTCCACTCCTACGTTTCCGGCTCTGTTCGATCCGGACCGTGGGGGCTCGAATCGGTTTCTTTATGTTCGACGTACGGAACTTGGCAACATTCTCCGCAATGAAAAGCCGCGCTTCCGCCATCGCGGAAAGGATCGTCCAGTCCGGTATTGCGCCACGATGTGCAGTCGCGGCGGCCCGACGGCAAGGTGGACGATGGTTCGCCATCTCCAGCGGCGCCGAGGACACGCTCTTCGATCTCGCGAGCTTGACGAAGCCGATGACCGCGGTGGCCGTGCGCGCGAGCGGGCTCGACGCCTCACGTCCGCTCGCCGACTTCGTGCCCGAACTCGGGCACACGGCGAGCGGCGACGTGGCGATCGATCTTCTGCTCGCCCATCGCGCGGGCCTTCGCGCGACGTGCCCCGTCTTCATTCCGCTCCTGGTCGGAGGCGAAGTGGATCGCGCGAAGGCGCTCGTGAGCTTGGCGAACGCGCGCCGCCCGGATGCCATCGGCCCGGCCCCGCCCGAGGGCTTCGCGCCGCTCTACAGCGACGTGGGCTACATCCTCGCCGGCGAAGCGCTCGCGCGGTTCGTCTCCGCGCGCGACGCCGGTGAAGCCATCGAGCGCCTGCTGATCGCGCCCCTGGGGCTCTCGGACCAACTGGGAACGGCGCGCGCGCTCGAAGCGCGGTCGATCGATCTCGCCCTGCGCGCGGCCCCCACGGAGCACGTGGGCTGGCGCGGTGGAGTCGTGCGCGGCCGGGTGCACGATGAGTCCGCGTGGTCGCTCACCCGCGACGGCGGCTCGGGCCACGCGGGGTTGTTCGGCACCGCGGACGCCGTGCTTCGCTTCGGCTGCCATGTGCTCGACCGCATCGACGATCTCGCGCCCTTGGTCCGCGAGCGACCCGGTGGAACCTTGCGCGCGGGCTTCGATGGTAAGAGCCGCGAAGGCTCCAGCGCCGGAGCGCGCATGGGCCCGCGCGCCATCGGGCACCTCGGGTTCACCGGCACGAGCCTCTGGATCGATCCCGACGCGCAAGTCGTGATCGTGCTCCTCACGAACCGCGTGCACCCCACGCGCGATCACGTCGCCATCCGCGCCGCGCGCCCCGTCACGCACGACGCGCTGTTCGAGCTGGCGCTCGCCTTGTGAGCCGGCGGGCTCGGAGCCGGCGCGCTCAGCGCCCGAAGTCGTTGGTAAAGTAGAGATCGGCGCCCGGCCGCACCAGCCCGGCTCCCATCCGGCGGTAGGCGGGGTTCATCATGTTCGCGCGATGCCCCGGGCTCTGCATCATCGCCTCCAGGATCTGATCGATCTGAACGTGGACGTCGCGCACCCGCCAGCCGTGCGGGCTCCCCTGGTTCTCCGCCGCGAGCCCGCACCCGCAACCGTAGACGTTGATCTTGAAGTACAGATGCGGAACGTGATCGATGGCCAGCTGCTCGCTGGCGGCTTGCGCAAAGGTGTTGAGCGCTCCGTCGAGCGCGAGCGGAGCGAGCCCGCCCTCGGCGCGGTACGCGTTCACCTTGGCCAGGTTGTACCGGCGCGCCTCATCCAGATCGACGGGCGGCGCGTCGGCCTCCGCGTCGCGGGCCTCCTGGGCGGGCGACTCCTCGGACGAATTGTCTCCCTCCGAGGGACGCTCGCACGCAAAAGGGGACATCATTAAGAAGGCTACGCAGCCTCCCCAGAATGCGCTTCGCGCGCGGCGTGCCCGGCGCCGATCCCCCACAATTGTAGGACGCCGCCACCCACATGTGCGTTTCTATGGTCTACGTTGTTCGTGGCCTGAACCCCTAAGGAAACATGGTCGACCGAAGCCTCAGCCTGCGCCAGGAGCAAACCTCGCCCCCAAAAGGTTCGGACGGCGCGCCCGGCCCTTCCAGCCGCTCCAGCGGAGAGCGCGAGCGCAAAGAGCGCGGCGAACGCGGACGACCTGGAGACCCCGAGGCCCTCGAGGCGTACCGGCCGCGCGGCGCGAACAGCTACCGCTTCATTCGCGCGTACTACACCACGTTTCAGGTCATTTTCAGCTACCTCTGGCTCGCCTTTCGAAGGCGCTTGGCCCGCGGCTCGCGCTCCTCCGACGACATCCGCGAGGTGCACCTGCGCAACGCGCGCAGGGTCAAGGCGACCATCCTGGCGCTGCAGGGCCTCTTCATCAAGGTCGGGCAGCTGCTCTCGATCATGGCGAATTTTCTACCCGAGGAGTTTCGCGCCGAGCTCGAGACCCTGCAGGACCAGGTGCCCCCGCGCCCGCTCGCCGAGATCCTTCACCGCATCGAGTCGGAGCTGGGGGGCAAGGTCGACGAGCTGTTCGGCGAGTTTCAGCGCACGCCCATCGCCAGCGCGTCGCTCGGCCAAGTGCACGAGGCGCGGCTTCGCGACGGCACCCGGGTGGCGGTCAAGGTGCAGCACCAAGACATCGACGAGATCGTGCGGCTCGATCTTCGGACCATCCGCCGCATCTTGCGCATCATCAGCTGGTTCTTCCCCGTGCAGGGGCTCGACGCTTACTACCACCAGATCCGCGAGCTGCTCCGGCAGGAGCTCGACTTCTCGCTCGAGGCCGACAACATCGAGCGCATCGCCAAGAACTTCGCCAACGACTCCATGGTCGTCTTTCCCACGCCCGTCCGGGCGCTCTCGACCAAGGAGATCCTCACGACCACCTTCGTCGAGGGGCGCAAGGTCGGTGACGTGGCCGGCCTGCAGGAGATGGGCGTCGACACCAAGGAGCTCGCGAGCCGCCTGGTGCGCGCGTACTGCCAGATGATCTTCGTCGACGGCGTCTACCACGCCGATCCGCACCCCGGGAACATCTTGGTGCGCAAAGACGGCTCGCTCATCTTGCTCGACTTCGGCGCGGTGGCGGAGCTCTCGCCCAAGATGCGCGAGGGCATCCCCGAGTTCCTCGAAGGCGTGCTGCGGCGCGACACGCAGCGGTTGATTCATGCGCTGCGCAAGATGGGCTTCCTGTCACGGACGAGCGACGAAGAGGTGAGCGAGAAGGTCATCGAATATTTCCACCATCGCTTCCAGGAAGAGATCCGGCTCGAGAGCTTCAACCTCAAGGACATCAAGATCGACCCCCAGCGCGGCTTCGAGAACCTGCTCGACCTGCGCAAGATGAACATCGGCATCAAGGAGCTCTCCAGCGCGTTCCACGTGCCGAAGGACTGGGTGCTCCTCGAGCGCACCATCCTGCTCGTCTACGGGTGCTGCTCCCTGCTCGATCCGGAGCTGAATCCGATGGCCATCATTCAGCCGTACCTGCACGAATTCGTGCTCGGCAAGCGCGATTGGCAGCAGATCGCGGTGGAAACCGTCAAGGACATGGTCCTCAAGGCGGTCACCCTGCCCGACGACCTCCGCAAGTACCTCAATCGCGCCACCCGCGGCGAGCTCGAGGTCCGCGTGCGCGGCGTGCAGGAAGGCGCCCGCATCCTTTACGCCGTGGGGCGTCAGGTGATCTACACGGCCATTGCAATTGCGTGTGGTGTCGCCGCTTTGCAGCTTCATTTCCGCGGGGAGGATGCTATCGCTCGTGTGCTGGTCTGGATCTCGGGAGCGGCGGGGGCCTTGCTTGTGCTTTCCTCGATTTTCTCCCGCCCGCGTTCCGGTCGCTGGAGGTAGTCTCGTTTCGTCATGGCCAAGTACATTCTTGCGATCGACCAAGGAACGACGGGGTCGACAGCGTTGGTGGTCTCCCTCGAGGGCAAGACCTTGGGCCGTTACAACACGGAGTTTCCCCAGCATTTTCCAAAGCCGGGGTGGGTCGAGCACGACGCGCGGGAGATTTGGGCCTCGGTCGTGACCGCCGTGAATCAAGCGCTGGCGGCCGCCAAGGTCGATTCGAAGGACATCGCCGCCATCGGCATTACCAATCAGCGCGAGACCACCTTGGTGTGGGACCGGGCCACCGGCGAGCCCATCGCCCGCGCCATCGTGTGGCAGTGTCGCCGCACGGCCGATACATGCGATCGGCTCAAGGCCGAGGGGCACGAGCCGCGGGTGCGCGAGCGCACCGGTTTGGTCATCGATGCGTATTTTTCGGGGACCAAAATTGCGTGGCTCCTCGACCACGTGGAGGGCGCCCGGGCGCGGGCCGAGAGGGGTGAACTTGCTTTTGGGACCATTGATACATTTTTGGTCCACAAGCTCACCAAGGGCGCCGTGCACGCTACGGATGTCACCAACGCGTCGCGCACCATGTTGATGAACCTGGCCCGCACCGAGTGGGATCCGGAGCTTTGCGAGCTGCTGAACGTCCCCGACGCGGTGCTCCCGACGATCGTGGGGAGCGCCGAGGTGGTGGGCACGACGCGCGGTGTCGGTTTTCTACCCGACGGCATCCCCATCGCCGGTATCGCGGGTGACCAGCAAGCTGCGCTCTTCGGCCAGGCCTGTTTTGGCGAGGGGGACGCGAAGTGTACCTACGGCACCGGGGCCTTTGCGCTGATGAACATTGGCGCGCGCCCGGTGTGGAGCACCCATGGCCTGGTCACTACGGTTGCCTGGAAGGTCGATGGCGAGGTGACGTATGCGCTCGAGGGGAGCGCGTTCATTGCCGGGGCAGCAGTTCAATGGTTGCGCGATGGTCTCGGGATCATTCGGTCGGCCGGTGAGGTCGAAGAGCTCGCGAGAAAAGTCGGGTCGAGCGATGGGGTCGCCTTCGTCCCTGCGTTGGCCGGGCTCGGCGCGCCGTATTGGGATCAAGGCGCGCGCGGAACCATTGTTGGGCTGACCCGCGGGACGACCGCGGCCCACATTGCACGGGCGACCCTCGAGGGGATCGCCTTTCAGGTCTGGGACCTCTTGCGGGCGATGACGAAAGACGCCAAACGTGAAGTGGTCAAGCTTCGCGTCGACGGCGGCGCCGTGCAGAACGATTTGCTCATGCAGCTTCAGGCCGACATTGCCCACGTTACAGTAGAACGCCCGATGGAAATCGAGTCCACCGGGCGGGGCGCGGCCATGTTGGCGGCGGTCGGGGCCGGGCTGGCACGAATGGCCGAGCTGACGAATCGGGTGCAGGTCGAAAAGCGCTTCGAGCCCCAGGTCGGGGAGGCCGACCGTGCCGCAATGCTCAGCAGGTGGAACGACGCAATTTCCCGTGCAAGATCAGTGATAGCGTAACTCCCTTTCATGGACCCGTGAAAAATGGCACTCTGTTGTGACCGCCGGCGCTTGGAATAGGGGCCCGGTGCTTAGAGAATACCGCTCCCGCGTTCCTAGCTTTGCGCTCCTTCCGCGATCTTCAGCCCAAGATTGCACGAGGTGCCTTTGTCCGCCGTATTCGCGTTGGGACGTCTCCGACGCCTCTTATGCCTTCGAAGGAGCAAGTCATGAATGAGCCTGCGGACCGTCCCGCCGCGACGACGCGCGATGTGCCCGTCGATTGGGAAGCACTCGAGGACGCATTCGAAAACAACGCACCGGAAGTCCATAGCTACTTACATCTATCGACCGGTGAGGTCCTTCGCGTGGTGGATGGGGTCGCCGACCCGCAGATGCACGTCCGCATCTCGTCGGACCCGAACTACCTCCGGATCGATCCGGTGAGCTCCCGCGAGCAATACCGGTGGATGGAGCGGTTCATTCCGATGGTGGAGGACAACGATCTTCGCGCCAAGCTCGGACATGCCATCGATGGGAAGGGGGCGTTTCGCCGTTTCAAGGACGTGCTCATGTCCTTTGGTGCGGACCGCGAGAAATGGTTCACGTTCCGCAGCGAGCGCCTGCGCACCTTCATGGAAGCTTGGCTCACGGCCCACGCCATCCGCCCGACGGCGCGGCCGCAATGGGCCGAGAATTCATCGGCAGGACCGGAAAGCGAGGGCCCGTTGTCCGAGGTCGGTCCGTCGAGTGAAGAAGCACCGAAGTCGACCAGCGGCCGCCGCGCTCGAAACGCGGAGGCGAGCCGGCAGCACCTGCGCGAGGTGGCCGAAGGACTCGGCCCCCGCGATCTGGAGACGATCGTAGCCTTCGCCGAGTTCTTGAAGGCGCGCCGCGCGGCGCGGGGCTTCGCGCACCACCACGAGCACCTGCAGGAGCGCGAGCGGCAAGCCCCGAAGATCGATCCGGGCCCCGCGTCGCAACGTTCGCCCGAGGAAAAAGAAGCGCGGTGATGCGTTCTGCGCCGCGCGCGCGCCCGCGCCTGCGCCTGCGATGGACCCGGGTCGCGGTGGCGGCGGTGCTCGCGCTGACGGCGAGCCTTCGCGATGCGGCGGCCCAAGAGGAAGACATCGTCGACGGGGTGGCGGTACGGTTTTATTCCGCGGAGACGGGGGGTGTTTCGCGACCGCGGTTCATCATGCAGCGCGTGCTGGCGTTCGAAGCACGCATCCAAGCCAAGGTGGAGGACGGGGGCGCGCGCGCATACCAAGATCGGCATGTGCGGGCCGCGATGGATCAGCACATCGCGGAGGAGCTCTTGGTCGCGCTGCCCCTGGAGCGGGCGCCCGACGAGGCCGAGATCGCGCGGGTCTCCGTCGATTTGCGCGAGGGGCTCGTGCAGCGGATCGGCGGCGACGTGGTGCTCCGGGAGCTCGCCGAGATGGAGCGCATCTCCGAGGCCGAGCTGGGGGCGCTCTTTCGACGGAGGGCGCGGGCCGCGCTTTACGTCGAGCGCGCGGTGCTGCCGATCCTCTACCCATCGGAGGAGCAGCTGCGCGACGTGTATCGGACCGCACCGCACCCGTATAAGTCGCAGAAGTTCGAGGAAGCGCGGCTCCCGTTCGCGCGCTGGTACGTCGATGAAAGATTGCGTGCGGCAGAAACGGCCTTCTTGCAGGCCGCTCGCTCGCGGGTGAAGATCGCCGCCACAAGATGAGCTCAGCGGACAGTAAGAAGGTGGTGATCGCCGCCCTCGCGGGCAATCTCGCGATTGCCTTTTGCAAATTCGGAGCGGCGCTCCTCTCGGCGTCCACCGCCACGTTGGCCGAGGCGGTTCACTCGCTGGCGGACACCGGAAATCAGGGCCTCTTGCTGGTGGGCTTGGCCCTCGCGGCCCGCCCCGCCGACGAGCGCTACCCCTTCGGCCGCTCGGCCGAAAAGTACTTCTGGGCCTTCGTGGTCGCGCTGATGCTCTTCTCGATCGGCGGCGCGTTCGCCATCTACGAGGGCATCAAGCATCTGCTGCACCCCGAGGATCACCACGTAGGCAAACAGATCGCGCTCGATCTCTTCGGGACGCACATCGGCTTCGACGCCAGCTATTTGAACTACGCGGTGCTCGGCACCTCGATCGTCTTCGAGGCCTTGAGCTTTCGGGTGGCGTTCGGCGAGTTCAAGGTCATGTCGCGCGGAAAGCCCTGGAGGCGATCGCTCCTGGAGGCCAAGGATCCGACCATCCCGCTGGTGTTGGCGGAGGACACCGCGGCCTTGGTGGGGCTCGCCATCGCGTTGGTCGCCGTCACCCTGAGCCATGTGACGGGGCAGTCCTGGTGGGATCCGGTGGGGAGCTTGATCATCGGCGGCTTGCTCACCTTCGTGGCGGTGATGCTGGCGCGCATCACGCACGGTCTGCTCATCGGCGAGGCGGCCTCCCCGGAGGATCGGGCGAGGGTGCTCGGCATCGTGCAGGCGAGCCCGGGGGTCGAGCGGGTCACGCAGATGCTCACCATGCACTTGGGGCCCGACGTGATCATCCTCGCGTTGAAGATCGCCTTCCGCCCCGACATGCGTGTGGCCGAGATCGAGGACGCGACCAACGAGCTCGAGGCGCGGCTGCGCGCGGAGCTGCCCGACATGAAGAAGATCTTCGTGGAGCCGGACTCCCGCGGTGACGGCCGCGGGCTGGTGATCCCCGGCACCGCCGCCACGGCACGCGCCACCAGCGCACGATCCGATCTGGGGGAGCAGACGTGATCCGCGCAGGCCTCGTCGTAGGCCTGATGCTCGTGATCGCGTTGGTGCTCACGTTCCTCCCAGGCGGCGGTCGCGGGCGCGCGCGCGCCAACGACGCCAAGACGCAGAGCCCCCGGCCAGGCGCACCGACGGCGCGCGTGGGGTTGGTGTTCGACATCGACGGGCGGGGCGACAAGAGCTTCAACGACGCGGCCTACCTGGGGCTGATGCGCGCGCGCGACGAGCTCGGCGCCGAGGTGAGCTACCTGGAGCCGGGTCAGAGCGAAGATCGCGAGGCGGGGCTTCGTCTGTACGCGTCGCGCAACCTCGATTTGGTCATCGGCGTCGGGTTCATCTTCTCGAGCGACGTCGACGCCGTGGCCCGCGCCTATCCGCACGTGAGCTTCGCGTGCGTCGACTACGCACCGGGGCCCGAGGGCCCACCGCCCAATGTGGCCGGCCTGTCCTTCCGCGAGGAAGAAGGCTCGTTCCTGGTGGGCGCGGCCGCGGGCTTGGTGTCCAAGACGGGCCACGTGGGCTTCGTCGGCGGCATGACCATTCCTCTCATCCGCAAATTCGAAGCGGGCTACATCGCGGGGGTGAAGGCCACGTGCCCGACGTGCGAGGTGCACTCCGCCTACGCGGGGGCGACCCCCGAGGCCTTCAAAGATCCGGCAAAGGGAAAGACGTTGGCCATGACCGAGGTCGCGGCGGGCGCAGACGTGGTCTACCACGCCTCCGGCGCCACCGGCCACGGCGTGTTCGAAGGCGCACGCGACGCGCATGTCCTCGCCATCGGCGTCGACTCGGACCAATACGACGAGATGCCGGAGGTGGTGCTCACCAGCATGGTCAAACGGGTCGACGTGGCCGTCTTCGAGGCCGTGCGCTCCGCGATCGAGCATCGCTTCCGCGGCGGCATCCTCCAGCTCGGCGTGCGCGATCACGGCATCGACTACGTGCACGAAGGCCCGCACGCCGCGCGTCTCCCCCCCGCGGTCACGGCGCGGGTCGAAGAGCTCCGCGCCGGGATCATCGCGGGGACGATCGCCGTCCCCGCGAAGTGACCCACGAAAAACCGCCAGGACACCAAGGCCGCCAGGGTGGAAGGCTGCGCAAGCATGGACCGCGCAAGCCCAAACACCCTCCACCCCCTGGCGATCCTAGCGTCCTTGCGGTCGACTCATCTCATTCGAGGACCCTGCTTACGGATCAGTGCGCGTTCTTCCGCGCCCGATTCCGGAAGTAGAGCTTCGGCGGCCAGAGCACCTCCTCGTCGGCCGACGCGGCTCCAATTTCGGCCTTGGGCGCAACGGCTTCCGGCGCGGCGGTCGCGGCGGTGGCACCCGGCAAGAGCCCGGCCCACGTTTGCACGCGGGTGGACGCCTTCGTCCAATCGGCGCCCTTCAGCGACGTGAAGTGGACGACGTGCCCGGTCGACGGGCCCTCCGTGATCCAGAATTTGTGCGCATCCTCGACCCCGGGATACTGCACGGATTGGCCGCTCCAAGCGTCGGTGCTGCCGTAGACGAAGACCATCCGCTGCGCCTCCGACTTCAAATAGTGCACGGTCAGGCGGGACGAGAGCGGATTGTAGGTGGGGTTCGTGCCGTCCGGCAGGAAGTAGCAGAACGGCTGCTCCTTCGGATACCGCAGGAGATCGGCGAGCGGGGTCTCGTCGATCTGGTAGATGCCCATCTCGGCGCACCCTTGATAGATGTACGCGCGCGGATCGTAGCGCTGGATGCCTTGGTCGCTGTACGAGAACTTGCCGACCCAGTTGTCGTACGCCGCGTAGAGCTCGTCGTCGGTGGCCGACGCGCCGACGAAGTCGTTGCAGTCGGTGAGCGGGTTGGCCCCGAGGTAGAAGCCGAAGTGGAAGTCCTTGATTCCGAGCTCGATCGCCTTCTGGATGGGCAGCTTGGTGAACGTCTCGCCCGCCTCCTTGGCCTCGGCCAACGTCTTCTTGGCGATGACGTCGCGCCGCTTCAGCACCTCGCGCTCGAAGCCGACTTTGTTGGCCGTGCACTGCGGAAAGCGCGACTCGAGGGAGCGGAACCACTCCGGGTAGCGCGGCCCCATGAACTCGGTCTGCAGCGGGGTGACGATCGCGACCGTACCGTCGACGTCCTCCGGGTAGAAGGTGCGGTAGGCAATCTGCGTCATGCCGCCTTTGCTGCGGCCGTGCGAGATCCATTTACCGGCATAAATCGACTTGAGCAAGCTGACGACGTGGTGGAAGTCGTGGGCCGATTGTTCGACGGTGAGGTATTTCCACTGGTCCGGCGTGAGCGGTGACGGCACCGATTCTCCGTAATACCGGTACTCCATCGAAATTTGATTGCTCTTGATCACGGGCTGCACGTCGCTCAGGATCTCGCGGAGCTCGTATCCGCCGGAGTAGAGCACCACCGGAGCTTGCTCCGATACGTGCCAGAGCGCGAACCGTTGCTCGAAGCGCCCGCCGAGTGGCCTCGAGTGGTCGAGCGGCTGCGAGATCTTGATGATGAATTTCCGGGCGTTCGCCACCTGTCCGGGGGCTACTTCCTGCACGCTGGTGAAATCGGGAATGGCCTTGAGCCGGTCCAGAATGTCCACTGCTTTCGAAGCCTCGAGCTGGCTCTCCGAGGCTCCGGGGTCGTTGGAGGCGGCGGAGTTGGTCGGATCTCCGCTGCACCCGGCCGCGCCCAATAAGAACAACGATACTGCAGTATACGCAACATAGGATCGCATGCCCGATGTGTTGCGCCGCACGCCACATTCGGCAATACACGCAACGTCGATGGCGGATTAAGTCGGGTGTTTGGCGGGCATCGATCGGAAAACGTTCATTGCAATTCTAAATATCGACCGTCACGGGCAAAAGGGGACCGACCGATTCCAATACACCGCCGGCTGCATAGGCATATCCAACCAAGCTCTCGAGCTCGAGATCGCCAGCGAGGGTGGCCACCTCGATGGTGCGCCCCGTGTCCGGCGCGCGGCATTTCCATCCGACGATCAGCGCCTTCTTCACGCGCTCGGAGCCGAGGACGATGCCCTCGCGCGGTCCTCGATCGAAGATCGCCCACTTGGAGGCGGCGGCCGCCAGCAGCTCGATCACCATGGGCTCGTCGACGGCGCCGGCGTACGGCGGATCGCGCAGCAGCCATGCGAGCAGGTGCAGGTGCAGCGTCCAATCCATGGACGGCTTCGCCTGGTCGAGCCAATCGGAGAAGCGGCGGAAAATGTCGGCTCCGTCCGGGGGCGCCAGCGCGAGGACGCGCGGGCAGGGGTCGAAGAGCGTATGCCACCGCAGGCGCATGGCAAACTCCGCCACCGCACGCTCGCGCGTCCCCTCGGGCAAGGTTCGGGCGCGCGCCAAGGACAAATACGACCGCTCGATGCCTTCACGGAGCATGTGCGCGCTCCTCGAGTCTCCCCGGCCGCTGCGAAACCGAGAGCTCCGCGAGCCGGCGCACGGCCGAAAGATCGGCGCTCCACGGTTCGAGCTCCACGTTGTTGTCACGTTCCACGCTGATGGTCGACGGATGCCATGCGACGCGGAGCGCGTGCTCGGTGTAGGCGAGCGTATCGTCTGCGAGGTTGGTGCCGTGCATGTCGAGGGTGACGAAGGGGGGCTCGGTCGATGGCTCGTAGCCCGCCACGTGAAAGTGCTCGGTGTCGCGAACGAGGCGGTCCCACGCCGAGAGGCTCAATCCGCAATTGCGTTGGGCGCACACCGCGTTGGAAATGTCGAACAGCAGGCCGGCGCCGGTGTCGCGTAGGAGGCTCTCGAGGAAGGCGGGCTGCTCGTGCCCCGCGTCGAACACCGACGGGTAGTTCTCGAAGAGCACCCGCGACTCGAGCCGATCTTGCCACGCGAGGACCGCGCGCCGCGCGCCGTCGTAGGCGGGGCCGTAGTCGAGCTCCGGCAGATAAATGAGCTCGCGGCCCTCGATGGAAAAGCGAAGGAGGTGATCGGAGATATAGATGGGTTTTAGCTCGCGGGCGAGGGCGCGGATTCGGCCGGCCATGAACGCGAGGTCCTCGGGGCCGCGCTCCATGAACCGCGAGTGCATGATGTGGAAGGCCACCGGGACGCCGTCCAAGGCCTCGGCCATGGCGCGTGGCTCCACGTGCAAGAAGTTGTCGATGAGGACCTCGACGAAGTCGGCGACCCTGCCGCCCACCATTTGCTGGATGAGCGGCAGATGAACACCGCGGGTCCAATTGACGCCGACCTTCACCATTTACAGCTTGAGAGCCGCACAGATCCCGGCGCATCGCGCCGCGCCGAGGTCACCCACTTCGATTTCACGAACCGCAACGACCTCGACCCGCTTCGACTCGAGGGTGGATGTCTTCTGGGCGACTTCCTTCTTCACCATGGTCATATCGATCTCCTTGTGAGGTTTGACTCGACAAAGAGATCGATAACGATTCAGCTCGCCGTGGGCGATGCGGCATGCTGTCGCACGCCCGGCGTGCGGCATACTGTCGCACGCCCCGATACCTTTGGTTAGGCGCGCATGGCGGTGACGGCCGAGACGCGGGCCGCGCGGACGGCGGGGAAGAAGCCGCCGATCAAGCCGACGAAGCCCGAGAGGACGACCGACCCAATCAGGATTTCGGGCGTCGGCCGGAACTCGAAGACGATCTCCGACCAGCTGGCGAAGTTCATCATGGAGATCTTCACGAACCCCATCAAGAGCGAGGGAATGACCCCCACCAAGCCGCCCATGATCGCCAAGGAGACCGACTCGAGCAAGAAGGAGAACAGGATGCTCCAGCGCGGAAAGCCGAGGGCGCGCAAGGTCCCAATCTCCCGCTGACGGTTGGCGACCGCCGCGTACATGGTAATCATGGCGCCGATCATCGCGCCGATGGCGAAGAAGAAGGCGATGATGCTCCCGAGCCCCGAGAGCAGCTTGCTCGTCCCCTCCGACTGCTTCTCGAAGTATTCGACCTCGCGCATGGCCAAGAGCCCGAGCCGTTTGTCCTGCTCGACCACCGCTCGAAAGGCATCGAACGAGGCCGGCGAGTCGAGGAGCACGTGCACCGAGGAGACGACACCCTCGCGCCGGAAGACGGTGCGCAGGACCTCGAGATCGACCCACACCTCGGACTCGTAGGAGGAGCCCCCGGCCGAGAAGACGCCGACCACCTTGGCGTGGCGGTTCTTTTTCAGCTCGAAGGTCTGGCCGATCTCGAGGCCACGAAAGCGCCCGCGAATGCGCTCGCCGACCAGGACCTCGTCGCTGCCTGGGGACGGCGCCTTCCCCTCGACGATCTTGAACTCCGGCCGCAGCTTCAACGACACGTCGGTCACGCCGCGGAGCTGCACGTTGCTGATGCCGTTGGCGCCGATCTTCTCCATGGCGTTCACCGCCACGATCTCGCCCGCGCCGAGCGGCAGGCTGACCTCGCGCTTCACCCCGGGCGCGGCGAGCAAGAGGCTCATGGTCGGCGTTTCGACCACGCTACTCAGCTCGTTGTCGCTGCCTTTGCGCATGACCATGGCTGCGTTCGGGCTGCCGGAGGTGGTGAGCGTTCGCCGGATGCCCTCGGCGAGCATGAGCGCAGAGGCGAAGACATAGACGACCAGGGCCACGCCCAGGCCCGTCGCGATGGTGGTGGTTTTGCGCACGGCCAGGCTGCGCAGGTTGTACCGAATCGGGATCATGCGATGACCTCAGGCTACCCGGCGCAGGGCGTCGACCACGCGCAGTTTGGAGACGCGGTAAGCGGGGATGGCCCCCGCGAGAAGACCGACCAAGACGGACGCGAGAAAGGCGAGGATGGCGGTGGTGGGGGTGACGCGGAAGTAGGGGAAGTAGTTCCCCATGTTCTCCTCGATGAACCGCCCGAGCCCCTTCTCCACGAACGGATAGGCGACGAGCAGCCCGAGCACCCCGCCGATGGAGGCCAGGAGCATCGACTCACCCAAGACGAAGGCCACCAGGTGCTTCGGCAAAAAGCCAATCGCCCGCAGCACGCCGTACTCGTTGGTTCGCTCGCGCGCCGCCATGGCGATCGTGTTGCCCAAGATGAGCGCCATGATGACGAGGATGACGAACGAGATGAGCCTCAGCGCCTTGAGGAGCGCCGAGAAGGACGCGAGGAACGAGGCGGTGAAGGCGCCCTCGTCCTGGCTCAAGGTCTGCGTCTCCTGCTCCTCGAAGTGCTTGTCGATGCGGGTGCCGATCTCCGTCGCCCTCGAGGGATCGTTCACGCGGCTCACGATCCAGCCCACCTGGTCACGGCTGCGCTCGCGCACGGCGTCGTTCATGTAGTCGTAGTGGAAGAAGAAGCTCGAACGATCGACGGACTTGGCCAGCGCGTCGTAAATCCCTTCGATCACGAACTCCCAGTTCTCCACGTCGGGGAAGAACGGTGATTGGAGCGTGATCTTGTCGCCGACCTTCCAATTGAGCTTTCGCGCCAGGACGTCGCCGACGATGGCCCCCTTGCGGTTCTTCTGCCAGGCCTCCTTCTGCGCCGGCGCGAGGCCCATCTCGTTGTAGACCTCCAGGTACGTCTTGGGGTCGACCGCGAAGGTCGCGAAAAATTCGCTGTCGTGCGCGGGATCCTTGCCGCCGAACCACACCGCGAAGGTGCTCTGCTTGATGCCGAGCTCCTGGGCGTGCTGCTCGAGATCATTGACGTACCGGTGAGGCAACGTCATGACGAACGTGACCTTGTGCCGGGTCACCACCCGATCTTTGGCCGCCGATTCAGCCCCCACCTCCCACGCCCAGACCACCGTGCGCAGAAGAACGAAGGCCACCACCGGCACGGCGACGCCGAAGATGGTCAACACGACACGAAATCGATTTCGCGCCAAATTTCGGAACGCGAGATAAAGGAAATTCACGGCGGAGCCTCATTCATGAAAGGGTGCACGAGCGTGCGGGGGCCGTCCCGAGTAGCGCCCGACGAAGGTGGGCATGGCCAGAGCGAAGGACGACACGGCGGGGGAGGTGGCGCTCCGGCCTACGGCGGTCGTGGGTTCCTTCGTACCCAGCACCCGCGGTCGCCGGTGCTTCGGGGGTCGGGATCGAGGATCACGAACCCGCATTCACGTCAGCGCGCCTTTTTCGAGGCGGCGGACGATGCCGGCGCGTTCGGCGGCGACCGGATCGTGGGTGACCATGACGATGGTCTTGTTCAATTCTTTGTTGAGCGTCTCCAGCAGCTTCAGGATCTCGTCGGCGCTGTGGCGATCGAGATCGCCCGTCGGCTCGTCACAGACCAGGATTTTCGGATCGTTCACGATGGCGCGGGCGATGGCCACGCGCTGCTCTTGACCGCCCGAGAGCTGGCGCGGGTAGTGGTTCATGCGCTCCGCCAGGCCCACGATGCGAAGGGCGGTCTCCGCGCGCTTGCGCCGCTCACCGGATGGAACGGAGGTGAGGAGGAGCGGCAGCTCCACGTTCTCCACCGCCGTCAGGACCGGCAGCAGGTTGTACGACTGAAAGATGAATCCAATGTTGTCGGCGCGCCATTTGGCCAGCTGACCCTCGGTCAGGCTGTCGATGCGCTGACCCCCGATCTCGATGGACCCCGCGCTGGGGCGATCGAGGCCGGCGATGAGGTTGAGCAGGGTCGACTTGCCCGAGCCGGAGGGGCCCATGAGCGCTTCGAAGGAGCCATTGGGGATATTGAGGGAGAGCTTGTCGAGCACCTTGACCGCTTCGTCGCCGCGATAATAAGTCTTGTCGATCCCACTCAGCTTGATGATGGCGTCCGTATCCGCCGAACGATAAGCCGCTGCAGTCTGCATTAGTTCCTCTTGATCTCTTGGCCGTCCGATAGGGTCGGTGATGGGTCTTTGACCAACATGGTTCCGGGCGGAGGGCCGTTCTTCAACTCGAAGCCGTTGGCGAACGGTGCCCCGAGCTCCACCGGCTGCTGGCGCACCTTCTCGCCCTCGATGGCAAATACCACTTTCGCGCCCCCCCGATCGACGATGGCCGACGAGGGGACGATTTTGCGCGAAGGCTCCTTGAGCTGCCCCTCGTCGAGCGCTTTGTTGAGGAAGCTGACCCTCGCGCTCATCTCGGGCAGCACGCCCTCCGCCGGGTCGATCATCTTGATTTTGACCGTGCCCGTGGCCTTTGCGCGATTGAGCTTGGGGCTGACCTCCACCACCACCGCGCGAATGCGCTTGCCGGGGAAGGCGTCCAGCACGACCTCACACGGGCCATCCTTCTTGATGGTGCTCATCTTCCCTTCGGGCACGTCGGCCTCGATGAGGAGCGAGTCGAAGTCGACCAGCTCCAGCAGCGGGAGCTCGAAGTTCAAGGTCGTCCCCACTTGAACGGGCTTGTTCACGACCGTGCCATCGATGGGGGCGACGATGCGGTAGTTCCCGAGCCCCACCGTGAGCGCGTGCACCTCCGCCTTTTGCGCCTGCGCCTCCGCCTCCATGGCGGCGGCCGTCGCGTTCAACGCGCTGGTGCGCGCCTCGAGATCTTGCGAGTTCGCGGGCGCGACCGCGCCGGAGGCCACGAGCTTCTTCTCGCGGGCGAGCTGCTGCTGCACCTCTCGGGTCTGCGCCCGCGATGCGCGCGCCTTGGCCACCGCGGCGGCGTAACGGGCTTGGGCCGCGGCGATGGCGCTCTTTTGGTCGGTCACGTCGAGGTCGAACAGGGGATCCCCCGCCTTGACCCGCGATCCCTCCCTTATGTAATTTTTCGATATCTTACCGATCACCTTGGCGCCGATGCGGGCGCTGACCTGGGGAACGACATAGCCGGTTGCACTCAGCTCGATGGTGGCTTGCGCGGGCGACACCATGGCGACCTCGGTGACATCCACCTTGGTTTTGAAGAATTTTGCCTCGATGTAAGGGGCCGCGACCGTATAGGCGACGACGCCGACCCCCATCGCGGCCGCCACACCTACGATGAGGACCAAGGAACGCCCGCTCTTCCGCTCTGGCTTGGAGCCGCGTTCGATTTTCAGCGACAAAAGATCGTTCGATAGCTGTTCCGACATGCGAAGTGCTCCCGGAGCGCGCGCGCCGATGCATGGATGAGTGGATGCCTGGGTGCGTGGATACGCGCAGTTCCGCGTTGTGTCAGGGCTCGGTCAGGTTTTGATGCCAGTTTTGATGTCGAAGGAATGAACGCGGAGCGTCGAGGCTCAAGGTAACCCCCCTAGAATACACGCGCCGCTCGGACGCGCTAACGGCTAATCTCGTCCTACGCAGTCGTACGGAATCATACGGAAATCATCTGGAGGAAAAAATACATGGCTTACGTTCACGGCGGTCGCATTGTCGCCCAAGCCCTCAAGCGTCATGGCACGACTCATCTTTTCACCCTTTGCGGAGGCCATATCCAGGCGATTTACGACGGCTGCCTCGATGAGCGGATCCGTGTCGTCGATACGCGCCACGAGCAGACCGCCGGCCACGCGGCCGATGGGTATGCGCGGGTCACCGGACGGCCCGGTGTTTGCGCGGTGACCGCAGGGCCCGGGGTGACCGATGTGGTCACGGCCGTGGCCAACGCCCATCGCGCCGGGGTGCCCATGATTGTCATTGGTGGCGCGGGCCCCCGGCTTCTGACCGATATGGGGTCCCTTCAGGACATGGATCATGTGACCTTGATGCGCCCCATTACCAAGTGGAGCGTTCAAGTACCCGAGACGCGTCGCATTGCCGAGTACATCGATGCCGCATTTCGCGTCGCGCAGGCAGGCGTGCCAGGCCCCGTCTTCTTGGAGATGCCCCTCGATCTGTTGATGAACGTGCACGACGATGCCGATGTGCCCGCAACGGCGCCCTTCGTCGAGCCGCCGCGCCCGGCGGGCGATGCGCGCGCGATCGAGCGGGCCGCGGCCTTGCTTCGCGAGGCGCAGCGCCCCTGTTTTCTCGTGGGATCGCAGATCAAATGGTCGCCGCTGCGCGAGGCGGTGGCGCGCGCGGCCGACGCGTTCGAGGTCCCGTTCTACCTCAATGGAATGGCGCGCGGTGCGCTGCCGTCGCAGCACGCGGGGCTCTTTTCGCGCTCGCGCCGATTTGCGCTGGGCCAAGCCGACGTGGTGTTCGTGTTTGGCACGCCATTCGATTTTCGCGTCGATTATGGACGAACCCCGACATGGGCGGACGGGGTGAAGATCGTGCAGGTCGATCTGGAGGGGGCCGAGCTCGGACGCAATCGGCGGGTCGAAATTGGGATTCATGGCGACAGCGGGTTGGTGCTCGACCAACTCGTGCGCGCCCTTCCCTCGAAGAAGGCCCCCGAGTGGCTGGCGGCCGTGCGCGCCGACGAGAAGAAGCGGCGCGAAAAGATGGAGGCGGAGATTGGGTCGAACGACTCGCCGCCCAATCCGCTGCGGGTGTGCGCCGAGCTGGGAAAGCGTTTGCACCCGAACGATATCGTGGTGGGCGACGGCGGCGACTTCGTGGCGACGGCCGCGTACGTGCTCAAGCTGGAGTGGCCGCAGTTGTGGATGGACCCGGGGCCGCTCGGGACCCTGGGCGTGGGCCCCGGTTATGCCATGGCCGCCAAGTTGGCGCGCCCGGATGCCAACGTCGTTCTCGTGTACGGCGACGGCAGCTTCGGGCTGCACGCGATGGAGTTCGAGGCGATGGCGCGCCAGAACATTCCGGTCATCGCCGTGATTGGAAATGACGCCGGCTGGACGCAGATCCGCCGCGGGCAGGTGGACATTTATGGGGAGGAGCGCGCGGTGGCGACGGCGCTCGATTACACGCGCTACGAGAAGGTGGTGGAGGCGTGCGGCGGCTTCGGGGCGTACGTGGAGAAGGTGGAGGAGCTCGGCCCGGCGCTCGATGCCGCGTTCGCCTGCGGTAAACCCGCGTGCGTCAATGTGAAGATCGCCAAGAGCGACTTTCGCAAAGGGGCGATCAGCGTCTGATACGGCGGTCACGCATTGCCTCGAAAAGCACCATCCCGTATGGTGTACCGTACGATGTACGGTTCGAGGCAAAATGTGTCAAGTAGGGTCCGGCGGAAGAGCCTCGGGAGCACGTTTTTGTGAACGGGAGGAAGGACCAACCGACGGACCCTGCCCGCAGCCTCGCGCTGCTATGGGGATCGCAAGCCAAGCCGGGGAGGTCGGGGCTTCAGGTGTGCTCCATCGTCGCGGCGGCCATCGAGCTGGCCGACGCCAAAGGGCTCGACGCCGTGTCGATGCGGCAGGTGGCCGATGTGCTGGAGGTGGGCACCATGTCGCTCTACACGCACGTCCCCGGCAAGGGCGAGCTGACGGATCTGATGATCGACACCGTGTGCGGGGAGCTCTACGAGGACGTGGAGGCGCCCTCGCGGCAGCCGGGATGGCGCGAGGCTCTTCGCTTCATCGCCTTGCGCAACTGGGAAACGTTCCAGAAGCACCCCTGGCTGCTCGACATCGTGGGGCGCCCGGTGCTCGGCCCCAATGGCTCGCTCAAATACGAGGCGGAGCTGCGCCCGCTCGAGGGCCTCGGGCTCACCGACGTCGAGATGGACTCGGTGCTGTCGTTGATCCTGACCCACGTCGAAGGCGCCGCGCGCGTCCGCGCCAACGCCGCGCGCGTGCAGCGCGAGAGCGGGATGACCGACTTGGAGTGGTGGGTGGCCACGGCGCCCATCCTCGAGAAAATCGTGGATCCGGGGCGGTTTCCGCTGGCCACTCGGGTCGGGATGTCCGCGGGCATCGCCTACCAAGCTTCGTCGAACCCCGACGCGGTCCACTTCGGGCTCGAGCGGATCTTGGACGGGGTCGCGCTGCTCATCACGGAGCGGCAGCGCGGACGCGAGGCGCGCGGGCCGGACGGCGGCTAACTGAGCCACACGACGGTGACGCCGTCGCCGCCTTCGTCGTGCGTCCCCGCGCGCAAGTGGGCGACGTAAGAGCTCGATTTCAGCTCCTTGCGCAGGGCATCGCGCAGCGCGCCGGTGCCGTGGCCGTGCACCAGGAAGGCGACCGGGCGGCGATCGTTGAGGCATCGGTCGAGGAACGAGGTGGCCAGCGCCAGCGCGTCGTCGACCCGCAGCCCGCGCAGATCGCACGTGTTGTCCTTGGTGGCGATGGCCGGCTCGTTTCGCGGCGCGGGTTCTTTTCCGGCTTTGCCCGCGCCGGGCGGTGCGGCCGCGGGTGCCGGCTCCGGCGCGGCGGAGCGAAGCTCGCCCAGGGGCACGTTCAACTTGAGCGCCCCCGCCGACACGCGCACCGACTCGCCCGAGACCTCGACCACCTCGGCCTCGGCGCGAAGGCGCGGAACGTAGACGCGGGTGCCTCGGCGGACCTCGCCCGGCGAGAGCGCGCGGCGCGACTCCCCCGCGTCACCGCGCGCTCTCTCCGGGCGCGCGACGATCCCTTCGAGCTCGCCGCCCAAGGCGACGGCGCCCGAGACGCGCTGGATGGCCCGCTCCGCGTCGCGCAGCTGGGCCTCGTCGAGCTTCTTGGCGCGCAAGCGGGCTTGCGCCTCGCGCAGATCGTCCTTGGCGCGGCGCAAGCTCGTGAGCAGCGCCTCCGCCTCGCGCGAGACGATGCGCGCCTCTTGCGCGCGCGTTCGGGCGATCTCGTCGTCGAGGCGCGCGCGGGCTTCGTCGGCCTCGCGCTCGCGGGTGACGGCGGCGCTGCGCGCGAGCTCCAGGGCGGCCCGCTCTTCGTGCAGGCGCTTCACCAAGGTCTCGAAGCTTTGATCTTCGCGCGAGAGGAAGCGCTCGGCGCGCTCGATGACCGTGCTCGGCATGCCGAAGCGGCGGGCCACGGCCAGGGCGCTGGAGCTCCCGGGGATGCCGATGGTGACGCGGAAGGTGGGCTCCATGGTGGACAGGTCGAAGCCCACCGAGGCGTTCTGGAAGCGATCGTCGGCCAGGGCGAGGGCCTTGAGCCCTTCGTAGTGGGTGGTCACCACCACGGCGCCGCCGCGCGCGCAGAGCGAGTCGAGCACGCCGGCGGCCAGCGCCTCGCCCTCGCGGGGATCGGTGCCGCCCGCGAGCTCGTCGAGCAGGACCAGCGCGCCGCGGTGCGCAGCATCGAGGATGTCGCGCAGGTTGGAGACGTGCGCGCTGAAGGTGGAGAGGTTCTTCGAGAGGTTCTGATCGTCCCCCACGTCGCTCACGACCACGTCGAAGATGCCGACGGTGCTCCCCTCGTCGCACGCGACCGGGAGCCCCGCGCGAACCATGAGCGCCGCGAGCCCCATGGTCTTGAGCGCCACCGTCTTGCCGCCGGCGTTCGGGCCGCTCACCACCACCGCGCGGCCGGCGACGATGGAGAGATCGCTCGGCACGACCTGGGTGCCATCGAGCGCCAAGAGCGGGTGCCTCGCCTGGCGCAGATCGAGCCGCGGCTCGTCCACGACCTCGGGGAACACCAGCGCGAGCTCCTCGCCGAGGCGCGCGATGGCCGCGAGCACGTCGGCCCGGGCGATGGCCGCGCGGCACGCCTCGAGGCTGGGCAGCGCGTCGGCCAAGAGGGACGAGAGACGCGTGTAGACCGCGATCTCTTCGCGCTCGACCTCGGCGTCGAGCATCTTGAGGCGGTTGCCCATGGGGATGACCGCGCGCGGCTCGACGAAGATGGTGGACCCGCTGGCGCTGGTGGCGTGCACCAGCCCCGGGAAGCGCTCGTGGGCATCGGCGCGGACGGGCAGCACGTAGCGGCCCTCGCGCTCGGTGATGAAGCGCTCTTGGAGGACGCGCTCGTAGCGCCCCATCAAGTCCTCCAAGCGCGTGATCATGCGCTGGCGCGCCACCTGGCGTTCGGCGCGAAGGCGGCTCAGCGCCGGGCTGGCGCGGTCCGACAAGGTGCCGTCCGGATCGAACGAACCGGCCACTTCCTCGGCCAGCGCGTCGAGGGTGGGATCGGTGGCGCACGCCGCGTAGAGCGCGGGGTAGGTGGCGCGGCGTTGGTGCAGGTAGCGCCGCAAGGTGCGCGCGGCGGTGAGCATGTTGCCGATGCCGCGAAGCTCGACGGGGCCGAGCGCGCCGCCCACCTTCAAACGACGGATGGCGTCGCCTGCGTCGAAGGTGGCTTCGATCGGCAGAGGCTCGCCGGAGGCCAGGCCCGTAAACGCTTCTTTGGCCTCCGCGAGGCGGGTGCGCAGCTCGTCGCGCGTCTGGGCAAAGGGAAGCACGAGCGCTTCGGCCTGGCCCATCTCGCCCTGGCAGCGTGAAGCAATGGCGGAGAGCACGCGGTCCCACTCGAGGTCCGCCCGCGTTTTCGCCGGGCACGCAGCTTCCAATGTGGGATATCCAGCGCTCAAGGTCGAGGAGTAGTAGGGCGCGTTTTCCTCCGACGCAAGCCGCGCCCGACGTTCCGCGCGGCTTGCCGCGCCGGCGATCAACGCTTCGGACGGTCCGTCTTGCGCTCGCCCTGGGCGCGTTTTTCGTTCACGACCCGGGTGATGGTGGCCAGCATGGCCGCAAAGTCCACCGGTTTGGCCAGGTGCTCGTCGAAGCCCGCGCCGAGGGCGGAGACGCGATCGTCGTGCGCGGCATAGGCGCTCAGAGCAATCGCGGGCACCAGGGAGCCAAAGCCGAAAAGGGAAGGGGAGCTCCGCACCTGGCGGATCAACGCGTGGCCGTCCATGCCGGGCATGGCAATGTCGGAGAGCAGCAGATCCGGACGAACCTGACGGATGACCTCCAGCGCCTCGTACGCGTCGGCGACCGCGGTCACGCGGGCCCCCGCTTGGCGAAGGAAGCGCGCGATGAGCGAGCGCGAGTCCCTATCGTCCTCCACCACCAGGATGTGGAGGCGCTCCAAAATCTTTCGCTTCGGCTTCTCGGGGTCCTGCGGGGGGCTCGCCGAAGGCGACACAGGGCCTGGATTGTGGCTCATTCCGGGTGACTCCTCACGCCACCCCCCCAACGGCGAGCAAAACGACCCAGAGCAGGTAAGTGCCGAACTCACCCGTCAGGAGCGTCTTCAAGATTGGGATGCTGCCAACCTTCCCGCGTTGCGCCCCTCGGATGATTTTTCCCCGAGGCCCGGCCATTCTTCTGAAACGCGCGTGATCCTTACGGAACGAGCACGATCTTGCCCTTTACATCGCGGCGCGCCAAACGCTCCAGCGCTTCAGGTGCTCGATCGAAGGGGATCACGCCGTCGACGTGCGGACGAAGCTTCCCGTCGGCGATCCACGCGAAGAGCTGCCGGCCATGCTCGTGGTTTCGCTGGGGATCGCGCATGACGAAGGAGCCCCAAAAGACGCCCACGATCTGGCAGCCCTTGAGCAGCACCAGGTTGAGCGGGATCTTCGGGATGTCCCCCGCCGCAAAGCCGATGACCAAGTAGCGCCCTTGCCACGCGATGCCCCGAAGCGCGGGCTCGGCGAGCGCGCCGCCCACCGGATCGTAGATCACGTCGGCGCCGTTGCCCTCGGTGAGCGCCTTGATGCGCTCCTTCAGGTCCTCGCGCGTGTAGTTGATGACCGCATCGGCGCCGCGCTCCCGGCAGAACGCCACCTTCTCGTCGGTGGACGCGGCCGCGATCACGCGCGCCCCGAGCAGCTTGCCAATCTCGACGGCCGCCGTGCCCACGCCCCCGGCCGCGCCCAGCACCAGCAATGTCTCACCGGCCTTCAGCGCCGCGCGATCCACCAGCGCGTGCATGGTGGTGGCGTACGTGAGCAAGGTCGCGGCGGCCACCTCGAAGGGGGTCTCGCCGATGTCGACCACCGTCTGCGCGGGCACCGCCACGGTCTCGGCGAAGCCGCCATGGATCATGGTCGTCGCCACGCGATCGCCGGGCGCGAGGTGCGTGACGCCGGCGCCCACCGCGCGCACGACGCCGGCCGCTTCGCCGCCGGGCACGAAGGGCGGGTCGGGTTTGAATTGGTATTTGCCATTGGCGAGCAGCAAATCCGGGAAGTTGACGCCGGCCGCTCGAACGTCGATGAGGACCTCGCCCGCGCCGGCCACGGGCTCGGGGATGGCGTCGACGCGCAGCCCCGCGGGGCCGGTCAAGGTGTGAACGCGCACCGCCCGCATCGTCTTCTCACTTGTCATTTCCGCCTCCGGCGCCGCTCGGTATGGGGTTCGCTTCGCGTTCGAGGTAACGGAAGATGGTGCGTGGGTCGACGCCCAGATCGCGCGCGGTCTGGGTGCGGTTGCCGTTGTTGCGCTCGAGCACCTCGAGCACATACTTGCGCTGGAACTCCTCCTTGGCCTTCTCCAGCGGCAGAATGGGGTTCTCCGCGTTCTCCACCAGATCGAGATCTTCGGGGCCGAGCAGGGTCTTCTCGCAGAGCACCAGCGCCTTCTTGATGCGGTTCTCCAGCTGGCGGATGTTGCCCGGCCAGGTGTGCTTCTTGATGGCGGCCAGCGCCTGCGGCGTGAAGCCTACGATCTTCGACGCCAGCTCGTCGGCGTACTTGGACAGGAGCGCCTTGGCGATGATGAGCACATCGTCTCCGCGCTCGCGCAGCGCGGGGAGATAAATATTCACGACGTTGAGACGGTAATAGAGATCCTCGCGGAACCTCCCTGCGCGAATCTCCTCTTCGAGCACGCGATTGGTGGCCGCCACCACCCGAATGTCGACCTTCTCCGGACGCGAATCGCCCACGCGGAAGACCACGCGCTCTTGAAGTGCGCGCAGCAGCTTGACCTGCAGGTTCAGCGGCAGCTCGCCGATTTCGTCGAGAAAGAGTGTACCTTTGTCGGCTACTTGGAATTTGCCGGGGCGCGAGGCGACGGCGCCCGTGAACGCTCCTTTGATATGCCCAAATAGTTCACTCTCGATGAGATTTTCCGGTATTGCCCCACAATTGATGACGACGAAAGGTTGATTGGCGCGATTCGAGCGGCGGTGCACCTCGCGCGCGATCAGCTCTTTGCCGGTCCCGGTCTCCCCGGTGATGAGGACGGAAATATCGGTCGTGGCCACCTTTTGGAGCTTGCGGAACACCTCGAGCATCGAGGGGCACACGCCGATGATCTCGCCGAATCGCTTGTCCTTCAGCTCGGCGGAGAGGCGATCTTTGTCGGCGCGCAGCGCGGAGAGGAGCATGGCGTTCTGCAGGATGAGCGAGGCTTGCCCGGCGAAGATGGAGAGCACGTCGAGCTGCGAGCGCTCGAAGAGGCCCTTGACCCGATCGTTGCCGACGTACATGGCGCCGATCACGTGCCCTTGCGCCATGAGCGGCGCGCACATGACGCTGGAGACGCGCAGCGCGAGCACGCTCTCGCTCGAGCCGAATTGGGCGTCGCTCAAGGCGTCGCTGACGATGATGGGGCGGCCGCTCTCGAGCACTTTGCGCACGATGCTGTCCGACACCAGGTTCGGCGCGGTGCCAATCGCTTCGCGCCGGATGTGGCGCGATGCACGCACGACCGGCCGGCGCGAATCGGCCTTGTCGCCGGTTGGCGCTCCGCTCGCGGCGCCCGGCTTCTCGAGCGGCGGCGCGCTGGCTGCACCCGCGGGGCCGAGGGCGTCGTCGAGCAGCAGGATGAGGCCTTTTTCTCCGCCGGTGACCTCGAGCACGAGGTCGAGCATCGTGTCGAGCAGCTCGTCGAGGCCCTTTTGGGTCATCAACTTTTCGCTGAACTCGAAGAGCTTCCGCACGCCCGCCAAGGTGGTGTCGGTGGCCTCGGGCGCGCCGCGCTCACGGGCGCCGGCCCCGCCTTCGGGTTCGGTCCGCGGCTCGTCGAAGACGCTGAACTGCAGCTCCGCGTCGCCGAGCGTGAGCCGATCGCCGTGCACCAGACGCGCGCGCCGCTTCTTCTTCCCGTTGATCAAAATTTCGCCGCTGCGGTCGACCTCCTCCAGATTGAAGTCGCGACCGTCGAAGAGGATCTGCGCGTGCGTCTCGGCGATGCCTTGTGTGGGCACGGCGACGTCGTTGCCGAGCGCTCGGCCGATCGTGGAGACCGGCTTGAAGAGCGAGAACACGCGAGGAGAGCCTTGAGTGGGAAACCATTTCAATGTGGGCATGGCGTCTTCGAGCTGGCGAACCACCAAATCGTGTCCGGAAAAAAACGGCGTGGCGGGGGAACCGATACTTATATCGTAGGTCGTACGTCCGATGGGTCTCCGAAGCTTCGACCGCGACAAACGCGACTGAACAAGCGCTAGGCTCGCCACTGGCGGTGGTCGTTCGCGCGCGCGCGCTTCGAGTACTTGACGGGGTCATGACACATGTCGCCCGCGATTTCTCAATTGACTGCGGTCACTTGGTGAGCGAAATAAGGGCCTCGCTCATTTGAGAAGTACATCGAGGAGGAGATTTCCATGAAGAAGGCAGCTATTTTCGCCGCGATTGCGATGGGACTCGTGGCTTGTGGTGGTGAGAAGCCGGCGGCGGATCCGTCGTCGACGACGACCACGACGACCAGCCCCAGCGATCCGGCGGCCGCTCCGGCTGCGGGTTCCGCGGCTCCGGCCGGCTCCGCAGCGCCTGCCACGTCGACCCCCGCTCCCGCGAAGTAAGGTCTCCCTTGCCGTTTGCGCCCGACTGTTTTCCAGCAGCGGGATGGGAGTACAGTAAGCATTCAAATGAATGCGCGTAGGGCCTCTGAAAAGAGGCCCTTCGTGTTTTTGTGATGGATCCGGCAGGGTCGGTCCGGGTAATTCAAAGCCTTGTAAGCACATACATCGTGCGAAAGAGAAGGGCTGCATGAATCGAGTCTTCCCGGCCTTCGGCCTGTTGATCATCGCGATGTTTGCCTGGCAGGGCTGCGGCGGCAAAGAGAAGCCCCCGCTGACCCCCGATGGCCCCGAAGCTGAAGTGGCGGACGCCGGCCCCGGTCCGTCGACGATGCCAGCGCCTGATCCGCACAATAAGTAAGCGGAGCGGCGCCTTATCGAAGCGCTTCCCGAATGCGCCGCCTCCACGCGCCGCCGAAAGCTCCGGCGTAAAAACGCACGCCTAAAACTCGCCAAAGGCGGAGATCAATGTGCCGCCAGGTGAAGATGACATCGACGTGCCCGGCAACGGCGGCACGGGGGTCATCCCAAGCTGGAAGGGCGCCTTGAAGAACGAACCGGCCCGGCGATCGCCGTCGTCTTTGACGTCGGCGGCGAGGACGGCTGCGAGCCCGAGGCCCGCGAGGCCGCCCGCCGCGTTGGCGACGAGGCCATGGCGCGGGTTGGAGTCGGAGCCGATGTAGAAGAAGTACACGACCGACGAGAGCGCGGTGCCGGCGACATAGCCGAGCCACATGTACTTGAGCGAGTTGTACGAGGGGACGTAGAAGGTCGAGAGCGCGCCGGTGGCCGCGATGCCCGCGTTGTAGCCGACGAAGCCCACGACGCTGGCGGCGTCCTTCCAGTCGCCCGTGCTGAAGCCCGCGCCCAACATGGTGCCCGAGATCGCGCCCCACGCGGAGCCGCTGGCGATGAAGGCGAGGCTGCGCGGATCGGGGTGAAGCCACTCGCCGAAGAAGTAGCCACCGACCCCCCCGCCCGTGGCCGCGAGGAACGTGAGGGTGGAGTAGCCTTGAAAGCTCTTCGAGGTGAGGGCGTTGCCGCCCGTGTGCTGCCAATGGAGGCCGGAGATGGCCATCCCTTCCACCGCGCCCAGCGCGAGGCCGGTGGCCATCGACGAGGGCACGCCGCGGTGAAAGCGATCGTAGTCGTCCCAAAAATAGACGCCGATGGGGAACGCGGCGCCGAAGCCGATGGGCGCGAGGACGGCGAGCCCCGGATCGCTGATCTTGCCCAAGGCGTCGATCCAGATGCCGGTCCCCACGCCGTAGGCGATGCTCATGCCGTAGAGGAAGCCCATCTCCTCGCTGCCGCGCTTGTCGCTCTTGCCGCGTGTGAGCGCCGGCGCCGGATACGGCTGCTGCCCGTACGGCGGCTGCTGCCCGTACGGCGGATATCCAGGTTGCGCATATCCTCCTGGCGGTGGCTGTCCATATCCGGGTTGTGCGTAGCCCGGCGGCGGCTGTCCATATCCGGGTTGCGCGTAGCCCGGCGGCGCGCCGTATCCGGGTTGCGCGTAGCCCGGTTGCGGATAGGGCTGCGCGTTCGCGTCGGCGGTGAACGTGAGAAACGCCGAGACGCTCGCGGCTAGCCCCACCCGAAGAGCCAAGAAATGCATGGGATTGGCTCTATCCCATTCAATTGCACCGTTCAATTGCCCGTCGGTGAAAATTCGGGTCCGAGCGGGAGCGACATCAGATCGACCACGCCCTTCTCGACCGATTTCCCTTGGTAAAGCACGTTGTAGACCTCGCGCGTGATCGGCATATCGACTCCGAGCTTCACGCTCAGATCGCGCGCGCTTTTGGTGGTGCGCACACCCTCGGCGACGTGTCCGAGCGAGCGGAGGATGTCGGTGAGCTTGCGCCCTCGGCCGAGCTCCATGCCCACCGTGCGGTTGCGCGAGAGCTCGCCGGTGCAGGTGAGCACCAAGTCGCCCATGCCCGCGAGCCCCGCCAAGGTGAGCGCCGAGCCGCCGCGCGCCATCGACAGGCGCGCGATCTCGGCGAGGCCGCGGGTGATGAGCGCCGCGCGCGTGTTGTGGCCGAGCCCGAGCCCATCGACGGCGCCGGCCGCCAGCGCGATGACGTTCTTGAGCGCGCCGCCGCACTCGACGCCCACCACGTCGTCGCTGGCGTAGAGGCGAAGGTAGGGCATGTGGAAGCGCTGCATGACCCGATGCCGGACGCTCTCGTCGCGCGCGGCGATGACCACCGCGGTCGGCAGATGGGCCGCCAGCTCCTTGGCGAAGCTCGGGCCGCTCAAAAAGGCGAGGTTGGGGGCCACATGGGCCGGCAGCTCGTGGACCAACACCTCGTCCATGAACTCCAAGGTGTCGTTCTCGATGCCTTTGGTGGCGCTCACCACCAGCACGTCCTCGCGTATGTGACGGGCCGCGAGGCGCGCCACGTCCCTCGTGGCATGGCTGGGAGCCACGAAGACGATCATGTCACAGCCATCGATGGCGCCGGCCATGTCACTGGTGGCCTCCAAGGTAGCGGGGAGCGGTGCGCCGGGGAGGTACCGGCCATTCTCGCGCGTCTGGTTGATCTGCTCGGCGAGATCGGCGCGACGGCTCCAGATGACGACGCGATCTCCTTTTTCAGCCAATACTTTACCGAGCGCGGTGCCCCACGCACCCGCCCCCAGGACCGCTACTTTGCCCATGACGTCGACAATATCACGCTCGGGCATGGCAAGGGCGGACTTGGGTGTGGCGGAAAGGTGATAGGCATAAACCAATGAAACGAGATGGCCGGCTTTCAGCGGTTTCTGCGAGGAGAGAGGCTCTTTTCCGGGGGCTCGTGGCCGTCCTGGTCTCGGGGTTTTCGCTGACGGCCGCCGGGTGTGCGGGGGCGGGGCAGAAGATGCTCGCGATCATCGAGGGGCCCCTCAACGATCCCTCCAACAAATCGTTGCGGCGCTCGATCATGGGCTACGGGCTCAAGGAATTTTGCCACCAGATGACCGTGCACAACGCGCCGCTCAAGTTGAACGAGGACTCGCCGGTCATGGGGCGATTCTTTCCCACCAGCTGCGCCCAGCGCGAGACGCCCGACGGGAACCTGTACGTGACCTTCTCCGGCACGGGTTACGCGTGGACCAACGTCACCAAGAAGCTCTCGTTCACCAGCAACGGCGCCGTCGAGTACGATCAGGATTTCCGGATGGATGGGAGCACCATGTATGCGTACTTCCAGACCAAGAAGCTGGGGGCGAGCGACTTCGATGTGCGCATCATCGAGCAGCCGGTGGCCAATTTGCTCAACCAGATGAACCCCGTCGCCGACACCTTCGGACGGCAGCTCTCGAGCACGATGCTGTCGCAGGGCTTCACGGTCATCCGCGAGGCCAACGGCACCGCCGATTTTTCGGTGGGCCACGTGGAGCGGGGAAAGCGGCCCGTTCACCCGTACGACGTGAGGGGCGAGGGCCGCATCACGTACGAGAACCTGCGCACGGAGGTGCATCAGAATCAGCGCGACTTCATCGGGCCCATCGAGGTCGAGGACTCGGGCCGCGCGCTCTACTTCGAGGGCACGGTCGATGGCGGCCAGCCCGTCGATGTGCTGTTCCTGGGGCAGAAGGACGGCGAAGCGTCGCTCAAGCTCTATTTGGATTACCCGATGAGCGGGCCGCTCTCCGGCAATGTCATCGCGGGGGACGTGATGCGGCCGGGGGCGCCGTTCAAAAAGGTCGTGCCCGTCCCCAAGGGCATCTACTTCATCGTGCTGGACAACACCCCAACCGCGGGTCAGGTCGCTCCGCCGATGAATCCGCTCGACGATCGCGCGGCGGCCGTGAGCTATGTCGCTCAGATCGGAGAAGTGCCGTGATGAAAGAAAGCGGCGAAAAAAACGGGAAAAAAGTGGGGAGGTGGACGAAGGCGCGGCCATGCGACGTGTGCGGCGGCGGGCCCGCGGCGCGCGGGCCATCACGCTGTCGAGGGGCGCGGGCATGGGCTCGGAGGGGAATCGGAGGCCCATGAGATCGGTACTTCAGAAGCGGAAAAATCACCGGTATACTGAGGTCACGTGAGCTCGCTCGACCCCTTCCGCATGATTGGAAAGACTCTGGCGGGTCACTTCCTCGTCCAGAGTTTGGTCGGCGAGGGACGCTCGAGCGTCGTCTACAAAGGGCTGCACATCGGGCCAAAAAAGGCGGTCGCGCTGAAGTGCTACAAGCTCGGCGCCTGGCTCGACGGCGGCACGGCCGAGACGTTTCTGCGCCGCTTTCGCGAGGAGAGCAAGGCGAGCTCGCAGATCTCCAAAGAGCAGCCGTTCTTCGTGCGGAGCATCGGCAGCGGCATGACCACCAGCGACGAGGGGGTGTACATTCCGTACTCCGTCCTCGAGTGGCTCGATGGTCGCTCCCTGGGGCGCGAGCTCGCCGAGCGCCGGGCGCGCGCCGAGTCCACGCGTCCGCTCACCGAGCTGCTCATGCGCCTCGAGCCGGCGGTGAAGGTCGCGCTCGCGCACGCGCACAAGCAGAAGATCCTTCACGGGGACATCACGCCGGGGAGCTTCTTCTTGCTCGACAAGGAGCCCGCGCCGGGCGTGAGCATCAAGCTGCTCGATCTGGGCACCGCCAAGGTGGTGCGCGATCTGGCCCGTGAAGTCGCGCCCAAGGCGGCGCCGCAAGCGCTCTTTTCGCCGGGCCACGCGGCGCCCGAGCAGCTCGATCCCAAGCTGGGCGAGTGGGGACCGTGGACCGATGTCTATGGTCTGGCCGTGGTGCTGCTGGAGGCGATGCTGGGCCGGCCGGTGGCCGAGTCGGTGCAGGGCAAAGACGCGGCGAGCATCGTGCTCGATCCGAAGAAGCGCCCCACGCCGCGCAACTTGGGCATCTCCGTGTTCGACCCCGTCGAGCGCGTGTTCGCCAAGGCGGTGGCGCTCTTGCCAGCCGAGCGATGGCCGAACGCGTTCGAGTTCTGGTCGGAGCTCGAGGACGCCGTGCGCGCGGAGGAGCCCACGCGGCGCGTGCTCCCCACGAAGATGGAGGAGGACGAGCCGGAGGCGTCGACGGAGCCGCGCCCGGGGTTGGCCCGCCCGCCGTACACGACGAGCGACGATACCTCGCCGAATGGGTTGCTCATCGAGCCGGCGGGGTTGCCTCGTTCGGTGCCGCCGCAGGTGGGGCCGTTGGCTGCTGCATCGAGCAGCACGTCGAGCACCGCGCCAAAGGCCGGTCCGACCGACGTCACGGGGCTCAAGCCGCCGGTGGCTCCGCCGCCTGCGCCGCCGTTTCGGCCGATGGTGGCGCCGCCGGTGGTGGGCATGGGCGTGCAAGTGCCCAAGGCTCCCGTCGCGGGCGCGGCCGGCGCGTCGAATGTGACCAACGTGGGCAACGTGGCCAACGTGACAGGCGCGGCGGGCGTCCAGGCTTCGGCCGGGCTTTCGCATGTCGCGAACCCGCCGTCGTCCGGCTCCGGGGGGCTGTTCAAGATTCCCCCGCCGACGCCTCCCCCCGCCACGCCGAAGAAGGTGCAAACGCCTCCGCCGCCACCGCCGGTGCGCGTGTCGTCGGCGCCTCCGTTGCCGCAGCCCGTTCCCACCATCGGGGAGAGCCCATCGCCTGCGCGTGCCTCATCGCCCGATATGGCGGGTGTCCGCGGCTCGTCGCCGGACTTGTCCGGTGCGCGCGCCTCGTCGCCGGATCACATGGCGGGTGGAGGTGCCAGCGGGCGCGCGTCCCAGCCGCATGCCATTCCGCGTCCGATGGCGAAGCCGGCGGGCGCGGGCGGCGCGGCTTCGGCGCCGGCATCGCCGACCACCATCCGCAGCTTTCCGGCGGCCGCTCCCAAGCCGTCGCGGCCCGATCTTTCGGCGCTGAAGCCCGTGGCGTCGCAGCCGCTGATCGCGCCGTCGCCGCTCTCGCCTTCCGGCTCCGGCTCCGCCTCCGTGCGTCCGAAGCCGGAGCCGGTGGAGGTGCGACGCGATACCCCGACGATGCCGCTCGAAGCGGTGCCCGATACGCCCCGCGTTTCGCCGCCGCCCGCGTCCCCGCCCACGCCGCCTTCTCCACCGCCGGCGCTGGAGACCACGCGTGCCGCGCATGCCGCACCTATCGCACCCGCCACGCCGGCCGCGCAAGCCGCGCAGGCGGAGCCCGCGGACGAGTTGGATGCGAATGCCACTACATCGCCCGACGGGGTGCGTCCGGTTCGCGAGATGGTGCCGCCGCCGAAGACGAATGTCGCCGTCGGGAACCTGCCCACGGTCATCGTCGACGATCCCGAGCAGCGCAAGGAGCTCGCGGCGCGGCAGCGCGAGACGGTGCGCATCGCGATGCCTCCGCCCACACCGGCCGTGCCTTGGGAGGCCACGAACCCCAACAGCCAGAGCGCCCCCGCGCCTTCATCGGCGGGGGAGTCGGAGGCGCTCGCTCCTCGCCCGCGACCGGTGCGAAAGCGTCGCGGGTTGTGGGTGGTGGCGCTGCTGAGTTTCATCATCGTCTTCCTGCTCGGCGCCGTGTTCATCGCCCTCTGGCATTACTCGACCGATCTCACGTGATACTTTGGCTCGCACCCGCGGCATCACCCCGCGCACAAGGTAAATAAAGAAGGAGAGCGCCCATGGCTGATTCACCGACCCCGCTTCGTCATGCCGAACCGGAAAAGCGTGACGACGCGACCCTCGCCCAGGAAGCGCAGGCGCACCTCGGAAAGAGTCCGGCGCTCCAGCTGGTGGCGGAGCTCCTTCAAAAGCTGCGGGTCGGCGGTTTCACCTGGTGGACACCCGAGCAAGTGCGCTCGCTGTGGCCTGCCTCGGTGCGTATGGGATGGCTGGCGCAGCGCCCCGACATTCGCCAGCGCATCACCACCGGCTTGACTGGCCTGGCTCCTCGCGCAGCGCGCAACAAAACGCCCGAGTTCCAAGGCGCGCTCATCGACTCCGTCATCGAGGACGGGGACGTGAGCGTCAAACAGTTCGACGATGCGTTCACGGTCGAAGAGCTGGCCGTCTACGGCCCCACGCCCGAGCTCTGGTCCAAGTTCCGCGAGCGCACGCCGTGGGATCAGGACACGCCCTCGCACCAGGAGCTGGTGGCGTGGCTCTTCGAGGCGTTCCTCGCGTCGCAGAGCTCCATCGGCGGTCACTCGCGCAAGCCGATTCTGACCTCGCTCGCGCTGCGCACGGCCATCCCGGGAAAGATTTGGCATACACGCATCCCGCTCGAGGTGCGCGTGGCCATCGATGATTTGCGCTTTCAGCGCGAGAAGGTCAAACCGAGCGAGGCCTTCCACGCCATCCACGACCTGAGCGTGGCCACGCCTTCCATCATCGCGTCCAACATCGCGCTGCGCGAGCTGACCCGCGTGGTGGACGTGGCCGAGAAGTCCATGGGCTACAACGGGAGCGTCCCCGGCAAGCCCGCCACCTTGCCCATGGGTGCAAACAGCGGCGTCGGGAATGTCCCGTCGCAGCCGGGCTTGCGGGCCGCGAGCGCAACCGGAAAATCCGAGGCGCCGAAGGGCGAGGGTGCGGCGGGCGCGGCAGGCGGGGGAAACGCAAACGCGACGACCCCGACCCCGGGACGGGCCGCGGCCGACGAAGACTTCGCCTTCGACGATGACCCCGACTCCGACGAGAAGACCGCCGAGCACGCAGGGGGACGGAAGCGCGAACCGGTCGCGGACGCCAAGCGTCAGTGACCGCGGGGAGCGTCCGGCCTCGCCTTCGGGGGAGCCTTGGGCGTAGGATAAAGGAGCGAGAACGCCGCGGGGGAGGTGCCAGAATGGTAGCTACTGTTGCTCTAGCGCGAAGGTGGGTCTATTAGGAGCCGAAGGCCTCTGAGCCCGCGATCCCGGCGCAGATCCCGCAACCATTCGAATGAGTTCCTCCGCGCACGAACAAGACGACGCTTCCAACGAGCGACAGCGCGGCGACGAGGAGCTCGGCGTCGCCCAGGCGCGGGGCAGTGAAGGCCCATCGAGCGAACCGCCGCCCCCCCCATCCATGGGCATGGGCGGCCGTTCGGTGAGCCCCGACGACGGACCGTCCTCCTCGCGGCTCCTTCGCTCCCTTTACTTCGGCGGCTGGTTCGTCCTCGTCCCGCTGCTTCTAGCGTGTTTGACGATCTGGGCGCTGACCCCGCAGAGCGGGCTGGACCACGAGGGCATTCTCGGCTGGATCGAGACCGGCGTCCGTGAGCAGCCCGTTCCCATCGGCATCGCGCTCTTTGCCGTCTTCGAGATGGCCATCTACGCGATTCGCTTCCGGCTGCCGCTCTCGCGGCACGCCCATCCGCCCTTGCGCGAGGACATCCCCGAGGGGCTGCGCACCACCTTCGAGCGCGCCCGCGGTCTGCTGGACGAGGCCGAGGTGATCCTCGCCCGAAACGAGAAGGCCATCGCGCGCGATCTCTCGTTGAAGGAGCGCGACAAGCTGCGGGCGGAGCTCGAGCGCCTGCGCGACACCATGAAGGCCACCCCGTTCCACGAGGAGAGCTTCCTCGAGGCGCTGGTGCTCGCCGACGGCGAGGTCGACGTGCGCCTCGGTCGCTGGCGCAAGAGCGAGGTGCGCGAGTACGTCGAGTCGATCCTGGTGGCCGTCGCGGTGGCGATGGCGCTGCGCGCGTTCGTGGTCGAAGCGTTCAAGATCCCCAGCGGCTCGATGATCCCGACGTTGATGGTGGGCGACCACATCTTCGTGAACAAGTTCACCTACGGTCCGTCGATCCCGTGGACGCACGCGCGGGTGTGGAAGAGCCTTCCGCCCAACCGCGGTGACGTGATGGTCTTCGCGTTCCCCGAGCACCCCGAGCAGGACTTCATCAAGCGCGTGATCGCGCTCCCCGGTGATCGGCTCGAGGCCAAGGGCGGCCACCCTTGGATCAACGGGTGGGAGGTTCCGCACTGCCTGGTGGGCGTCTACTCGTACAGCGAGTTCGACACGCCGACGGGCCGCCGCGAGGGCGATCTGTTCGTGGAGTACTTGGGCGACGAGACGTACCTGACCCTCTACGATCACATGGGCGGAAGCCCCGATCCGCAGGGGCCTTACTTCGCCAAGTCGGGCGAGGTCTGGGTGATGGGCGACAACCGCAACAACAGCCACGACTCGCGCCTGTGGTTCGGTGGCCAAGGCGGGGGCGTTCCGTACGAGAACATCCGCGGGCGCGCGCTCTTCGTGTGGTTCAGCGTGTCGGACTCGGGCATGGCCTGGTCGCGTTTGGGCGCCACCGTGATGGGGCGGCCGCGTCTGCCGGTGCACACGCCGTCGCTCGATGCGGGCCTCGCCAAGTGCTTGCGCGAGCGTCCGGCGCAGACGAACCCTCCTCCTCCCGGCCCGATGAAGGGCGAGCTGCAAACGCGCACCGGCGGCAGGGAGTTCGACGCGCCATAGCGCGCGCCGTCCCACGGGGCTAACCTCTTCGTATGATCCGGCGTTCCATCCTCCGCATGTTCGTAGGCGTCGCGCTCGCGGCGGGCGCAACGGGAGCGGTCTGCGGCGCCGTAGGGTGCAAAACCCTCGAACACGGCGCCGCCAAAGATCCGCAGAAGTGCGAGCGCGATCCGGGCTGTACGAGCAAGCAGGAAAAGTCGAAGGACTGCGCCACCGCCTGCGCCGACAACATCGAGTGCATGGAGCGGTGCCAGCAGGTCAACGGGCGCAGGTAGTTTCGGGGCGGGTGGCGGTGCGTTTCAGCTCATCGGAAATGGGGCAACGCTACCGAGACGATGGAGCGTTCGGCGGAGGCTCCCCCCAGCTCGCAGAGACGCCACGGATTAGCGTTTCCTCCGGCCATGCATCGTCGCGTTCTGCCTGAACCGACGCTGGGACGGCGCCAGACAAGCCTGCCGAGACGACACCTTGGCTGCCGCCCTGATAGTGCACCGCATGATAGTAACAACCCGCTTGCACCACCCCGACAGATTCGCGAACGGTAAAGCCAGGATCGTAATATCCGCACGCGAGGCGCTCGAGCTGAACGTCCGCTCCGAGGTCGATCCTGGTATCGGCAGTCACCTGTGAAGGCATGAAGATCGGCTGGAGCCCATGTACGTCTTCACGCGCTCCCACCACCTTCTGGATACGCTGCAATATGTTACCGATGGGGGCTGAAGTCTGGACGCGCCCCGTTAGCGCGTACTTGGGCCAGTCGTATCGAAATGATTCGACGGACCCATCGCTCAGAAATGTCAGGATGATCTTCGAGCCGGTGCCCACGACGGGAATACCATTGATTTCGCGGCTAAAGACCACCCGATTGGCGGAAACGACGGTCGTTGTTTCACCGGAGCCATCGGTCTTTCCGCCGCTGTCGGAACGGTACGCTACCGTCTCGGGGACGAGGGTTTCGCCCGGTTCGAGCACGATGACGCTCGTGAGTTTGCTCGCGATGAAGGCGCGCCCTGCAGACTCGAGGGCAGAGGGGGTCATAGCTTTCGTTGCATCCGTTGCCAGAGCGCGCGCTCTGCCGCGCGCATCGTCGTTCGAATATTCCGCGGCGCTGCCGTCATTCGCCAGAATGTCGAGGCGCCAAGACGCACCCTTCGCTCGAAGACGAGCGGCGCTGCGCTCTTGCGTGACTCTGCCACACCCGCTGCCGCAGAGCGAAATCTGAAGAGATGTCAGCGCCGCGTCGCGCGTTCCACGCGGAACGCGATGGATAACGGATAATGACGGTACGCTCATTCCTCGCTGCATCGAACGGATCGCGTTCTCATCGGTGCGCGCAAAATTTTGTTTCGAGTGAGCCGCGGCGGGGAGCAATACAAGCCCTGATGCGAGTCCAATGTATCGAACGATTCCCATTTGGCACGACAATTCCATTGTCGTTGACACCACCAATCAATTCGCCCATCGCGCAACGGTATGGTCTCGAGCAGGTTACTGGCCCGAACGTTGTCTTTTCGCCACGAACAATCCGCCTGGTTGACACCCGTATTGATGCTGGCGGGCGTATTGCTGTTATCGGCGTACCACGTCGATTCGAGCCATGCGCGGTCGATGGGCTCCCCGTCCCACATGCGGGAAGCAAACTCCGTAGCTGACTGCGCGTTCCCTGAAAATAGTTTGTGATGTCCGCCCAAGGTCATCACGAGCCCTCCTTCGAACGCACGGCGCCATCGAGTCCACGTGTTTGCGTCGAATGCGTGAGTATCGCAAGCGAACGTCGTAAAGACCATGTTTTGACGGCTCGACGCGCCCAATCGCATGTTCGCAGTGATGGCGTAACTATTTTGGTCCCACATTGCGAAGAACGAGGACGAAGCATTGCTGCCGCCGTGAGTATTCATGTAAAAAAAGTCGACCGAGTCGACGAAGCCGCACGCCCATCCACATGTGTCCGGAGTGTGAAATCCGGCGGCCGCTCCGTGGAGATTGTACTGGAAGCCACGCCGGGCCCAGCCCATCCCATTGTAGAAATTATCGCACCGGCGCCACACGTCGTTGTTGCCGACGTCCTTCTGCCAATTATTCTGATATTCCTGTTGGCATCGAACTCCGACCTGCACATTCGAGAGCGAGCTCCAGGCGATCTTGGCGCTGTCGACGTCCTCCTTTTGTTCCTGTTGTCGGTCTTCTACTGCACAAGCGCCCGTCGCTGCGGCAATCAAGGCCGCGCCGGCGCCAGTTCGTAACCACTTCATGGGCGGTGACTCCTTGTTTCATGGATGGCGGCAATCCGTTGAGCCGCGCGAGGGGGCCCCTCGCCTCCGCGGCGCGTTGCCGGGGGAATCGTAGGGTTGCGCCGAACCGTTATTCGGGTGGGCACGTCCGGCGCAGTAAAAGCCAAAGAACCATCAATCGATCTCCGGAGCGTCCTCTTGGAGCACGATACGACCGCGTGTGACCCCCGCGACGTATACGCACACGCGCCCGCGGGCGGAAACATAGCCATCGGCACCTGCTTGGATGACGTAATCCCCTTGGCTCAGGTTGCTGAGCCGGAAGGTGCCGCGCTCATCACTCGAGGCGGCCAGCTCGGGGTGGGTCGGTCCGGATATCACGACGATCACCGCATCAGCGATCGGCTGATTTCCCGTGGTCGTGACTTTACCCAAAATCATGCCCATGAGGCTTCTCCTATCTTGGTTACGTCCGATCACGATGGCAGAGAATTTACCAAGCTTTGATTGGACTGATTGGACCGTCCAACGTCGTTACAGTCCTTCTTTTCTCCAACGCTGCAGGTTCTCGAAAACTGGCTGAGTGATGCGCGTTGCCGAATTTCCATTGGGCGAGCCGTTGGTATGAATGCCGACCATGATCCGTTTCTCGTTGAGCCGGACCCAGACTGGGCTGCCAGACTGTCCACCCATCGAATCAATGTCGTATATTAGTGTTTGTGACTTTACTGCCTTGGCCTTGCGTCCATGATACCATATGGTCCCGGCCGGCCTGTCACCAGGATACCCTGCCAGGTTTAGCCTCGCGCTCTTGAGCACGGTGTCCGAATAAGTCGCGAAGCCGAAGGCGCTCGGCCGTTGCTTCTTCGCATAGTCATACGGCAGGATAATGGCTGCGTAGTCGTATTCTCGTTTGCGCATATTGACCCAGCCGCGCACCGACCGCAGTCCGACCGCCTTGCACTGTCCAAATGAATTATTGCTCCCGTTGCGCCCGGGGGTGACCGTAATCGATCGGGCCCAACCTCCCTGCGTGTGCATGTAGACGCAGTGACCAGCGGTGACGACAGTCCGCGGGCCTACCAGCGCCCCCGAACCGAGAAATCGACCGCCGTCTGCCGACTCGATTTGCAGGTGGCAAATACGCTTCCACGGGACGGCGTTGCTATTCACGATTTGCACACGGTCGTCCTTGCCGATGATGACCTCCAATTGCTGGACAATCGCGTCCAGCGCCGCCTCGTCAACGACGTTCGCCTCCTCCCGTGTCGTCTCGGTGCCGCGCCGTATCGACCGTCGGCGACCACCGAGCCGCTGCATCACCGGGCCGACGAGCTTCGGCAGGTTCCGCACCGCAGCTCCTGCAAGCGCTGGAATCGCGGACTTCACCAGAGGTAAAACTAGTGGTGCCATGAATGCGAAGAACTCCTCCTGTTCTGCTTTCGTCGCCTCGGCGTACCACGCGTCTACGGCCGCCTCTTCGGCTGCTTCCTCAGCCGCCGCTTCCGTCAGGGATGATTCGTCCCAACCCTCGACGGCTTCGAATTGGCTCTCCTCGCTAGACCCACTCTCGACACCAGGTTCGAAGTCGACACTTGCCGGACCGAAACGGAACGCAAAGCCTTCGTCCGTCTCGCCGTTGCCCTCGTCGCCCTGCTTCGGGCTTGTACCGAGCGCCGTGCGAATCGTATATGCGACCGGCGCGTGCGCGTTGGCTTCAGCCCCCTCGCCCGAGGCTTCCTCCGAGCTTTCTTGTCCACCCAACTCATCAACCACACGTTCGTCGGTGCTCGTTGTTTCGGTTTTATCGATATTTTCGAAATGTCCATTATTCATGGCACTCTCCTCCGGTTACTGTTGCTGGCTGGCAAACTTCGAGACTGCTATTCCGCCTGGACCCTAGCTCGATGAAGGCCGGCAGCTTCTTCGAGCGATTACCGTTCGTTCAGCAGCCAGATCCAAGGCAGGGTGCGGAACAAGCGTTGTTGCACCTCTCCTTGGCCGCGGCGCAGCGCGTGCTGCTGCACCTCGGCATGTCGGACCAAAAATACAACACTCCGGTGACCGTGCATTCGAACGATTCGAAGTCGCAAACAGGAGGTGGCCACATGGACGTGCCAGATGGACGGAGAAGCGAAGTAGATGCTGCGGAGCTCGCGGCGCCGGTGTCGTCGGTGGCCGGCTCGCCCGAGTCGGCATTCGCCATGCAGCCCGCGAAGACGATGGTGTACGCGCCCAAAATTATTGGTATGGCGACTTTGATGGTCGACTCTTTGACGTTCATGTGCTGGTCTCCTGTGTTTCTGGTCATTGCAACTAACGGGCCGGCCGTCGTCACGATGGCACGATATTGATGCAAAATTCGCTGTCGTTCGGTTGTTGGTGAATATAAAATTATGGATCGCCTGCTCGGAATCGGTGTGCCAATAACGATTGCAATCCTGAGCACCGGCGCGCGCCTGAACATCGAGATGAACGATGCGTAATACCGGCGAACGTTGCGAATCTTTAGCTCGAGGGCCACAGGCATGGCTGACCTCAAGCGCGAGATATGGATAGACTTATTTGGGTGGTCCGGCCATCATCCCAATGAGAAAGAAGTGCCTATACAGATATTAGGCAATCGGTATGCCTCCTTCCTCTTTGGGTGGGTTATCAAGGCCTCGAAACAGTTGCAGCGGCGGCGATCCGCGAATCGAAGGATGGTCGACACCGATAGCCGTCGCCTCAAGAAAGAACGACTAAGGCAGAGAATCGGAACTTTGCAGGGGCTCGTTCAAATCGACGGCACCGACGTCTCCCAAAGAGATGAACGCTGCCCAAAAAACCGGATCTGCATACTCCGGGTGCCGCATAAGCAACACCTGCGCGCTTCGCAACGCCTCGGCGCGCGTCACGCCGCGCGAGAGCGCGCCGTAGTAGGCCGCCATAAACTCTGCGGTTGCAAAGTC
Source organism: Sorangiineae bacterium MSr11954 (assembly GCA_037157815.1). Classification (NCBI taxonomy): domain Bacteria; kingdom Pseudomonadati; phylum Myxococcota; class Myxococcia; order Myxococcales; family Pendulisporaceae; genus Pendulispora; species Pendulispora albinea. Next base: position 8,218,237 of record CP089984.1, on the reverse strand, counting down.
GTGCACTTTCCAGAGGCTGAGTACCTGACTCTGCGCGCCGGCGATGGACAGCGCGCGCCGGAGCCCGTAGATTTCGTCCATCGTACGCCGATCGATCAGACCCGTACCGCAGGCCGACATCACGACCACGCGGGTGCCTATCAAATCGATTCCAAGGATTTCGTCTGCGGACAAATACCCTTCGGCGAAGCTCGTGTTCACACCGGCCAGCACCACGCCCGACCGTGCCATCGCGTCCACCGCCATTCCGTCGTAATCCGGAAACACCGTCTGCCTCTCGCTGCCCGAGCGAAAGACCCCGTGCGTCGCCAGATGCACCACGCGCGGTCCGTGGACCTTCGCCAAGGCGGCTTTGGTCGCGTGCTTTCCGGTCAGCAAGCGCGCCCGTGGCATCGCGGCGGAGACCGTGCGCGCTTCTGCTTCAGTCCCGGCCAGAGGCATGAACGCGCTGCTTGCGTTGGGGACGCCGAAATCGGGGGCGGCGAAGATGACTGCTTCCTCTCGCGGCGGCTGCCTCGCGCCAAAGCGCAAAATGTCCCGCCCGCGGTCGACATGATTGATTAGGTACCGCGCCAATAGCGGCTCGTTGTTTTCATCTCGAAGAGCCGCAAACGGAATCAAATGAATCGGCCCCTCGAGTGAGAGATGCAGCAACCTCGCCTGGCCGAGGAGTGCGCGCACAGGCAGCATGAGGAGCTCGTCGAGCCGACGCGCCAAGACTCCAGCGTCGGGTGTACGCGCGCCGATCGCCTTCCGAAAGCGCCTGCATAGATCGTCCACGAGGCTCGCCGGCGCGAGCTCTACGAACTCGGGTGGGGCATTCGAGCGGAGCACGTAAGCCACGTACCTCGCGCGACTCCAGTCCCACATTCGTTCGATGGCGGTTCCGCGATGGCCAATCGGCGTGGCAATCACGAATTCGATCAGCGCCGCGTCATCCGCAAGCGCTTTTTGAACGGTGTCGATGGTTACGGGTGGTGCGATTGCTTGCCGAAACGCTGCGCTCTCACCCGAAAGCTCCTCCTCGATGCGGGCGAGTTGCTGTTCGATCGCGCGCCGCCGCTCGGTCTCGCTCGGGCGATCGGCGAGTACCAGGGTCGCGAGCTCCGACGCGGCCGTGCGATATGCATCGAACGACCTCTGCGCCGCGGGAGAAAATGTCTGACGCAGCGCCCGCATCACGTCGACGGAAGCCTCCAAGGCGAGACCTTTGCGCCGCAGTACGGTGGTTAGCGCGAGCGAGAGGGCGGCCGGGTCGTCCGGCGCGAAATCGACGTGGAGCGAAAGGATCGCCATGAAGCGTGCACCAGCTTGAGCTCCTAGGAATGCTCGCCGGGCGCTATCGGGTGATGAGCGCAAGACGCGCTCGATGAGCGGGTCCTCGATCCTGCTCGCGTTCTCGGCGGTGATGATCGCTTTTTCGATCTTCCCCTGGGCGAGGTATACGTGCATCAAGTTATCGAGAGTTATCAACGTGGCTCGCGAGGCCTGGCCAAAGACACGCTCCTCCCTTTCGAGCGTTTCAAGATGGAGACGCTCCGCTTCGTCGAGATGGCCGGCCTCGAGGCAAAGCACCGCGACCGTGTTCCACTGCTTGAGGGTCTCGGGATTGGCGGGGCCCATGCTATCCGAGAGCCTCTGCGCAATCGCCCGTGCAAGAGCGAGCGCTTCGTCGACACGGCCGCGTGCCCGCGCGAGGGCGACCAATCGACTGTCGACGAACGCGACTTGGGAATGATCTGCTCCCAATCGCTGCTCGCAGATGGTCCGCGCGCTGCACAGCAGAGCCTCCACCCTCTTGTAGATCTCTTCGCGTGCGTCGGGTGACGGAAGGCGTTCTACTTCACGCATGCGAGCATCGGCGTACCCTACGAGCGCGGTCGCGACCAGAGGATGGTCGTCACCAAGGTGCTCTCTGAAGAGAGACTGTGCCTCCGCATAAAGCTCGGCGGCATCCGGATACTGCCCGCGGCCGAAGAGCACTTCGGCCAGGTTCTTGATGCTAGCGGCCAGCTCGGGCATCGCGGACGCCTCTTTCGCGATCCTTATAGCATTACGGAGAAGCGGCTCGGGCGTCACGAAGTCGCCGCTGAACATATACGCCAGTGCCAGGTTATTGAGCGTGGTGCCGACCCGCTCATCATTGGCACCGTAAGCTGACTCCAGAATGGTCAGGGCCCTCGCGTTGAATTCGATGGCGTGTGGAAAGTCGCCCAGCGCACGGTACAACCCTCCGAGATTCCCCAGGTTTATGGCCAACTCCGGGTGCTGCGGGCCTAAGATCGCTTCGTGGATGTCGACAGCCCGGTGAAAAGCACGTCTTGCCCATTGGAGGTTACCGGCACCCTGACAGGCGGAGCCCAAATTGTTCCAAGCAACAGCGGCCATACCGCTCCAAGGCCCTTCCACCTCCTCGGCGATGGCGACGAGCTCCGCACCTACCGGAATCGCCGCGCGGAAGTCGTGCCTCTCCATGAGCTCCGCGAACGTCGCACGGAGCCCATCGAAGAAGCGCAGGGCAGTCGATGGGTCCATTTCCAAGAAGCACCTCCTTCGATGCGCACGAGCACGGTTACGTAAAGCCGCGCCGATCGCAACGGCGAATCGTTCCTCTCGCGATGTCAAAACACGCTCACCGCCGGCGCCGAGTACCTCTTCGCGACACGCGGCTCTTCCTCGGCCCCGATTGCGGGCATTCGCCGCTGACCAGACGATTAATCGTGGGCAGCCTATAGATCTCGTTTCATCGAAAGCCCTCGCGGCCTGTTGGGCTATCTGCGCTTACTGGCGGGACTGTTGCTGGTCAGGTCCCCGCCGCGGTCACCGCGATCCCTTACACGTGTGGCTACTTCAGCATTTTTCGGTTTTCCTGAGTAGTCCCCAGGTCTCTGATCATTGCAATCAACGAGCCGATGGTACGAGGACGATGCAAACTGGATTGTTGCCGCAAGTACCGGAACACCTAACATTCAGATGAACGATACGCCAATACCGCGAACGTCGCGAAACCTTGGCACAACGGTATCGCGCAGCATGGGGGACCTCAAGCACGAGATACAGATGGACTTCTTTCGATGGTCCAGTCATCATCGCAATTAAAGTTAGATAAACCGATACTGATATGGAGCAATCGGCGTGCCTCCTTCACCGTCTCGGTAGGTTTATCGGGTCCTGGAAACAGTTGCAGAGATGGCAATGGGTGAATCGGAGGAGACGGACCAGCAGGATGACTCCGCACGCTCTGACGAGGCGATGCTTTCTTCGACCGCGCACATGCGCGCTGTGCATGGGCGCACACTCTGGTCGGTCGCAGAAATTCCTACGTCCGGGGTCATCGTAGGCCGTGCGAACGGAACGCCCGGAGTCGATCTCGTGCTCGACGACCGGAGGATGTCCCGTAGACACATTCGAATCGAAGCTGGAGCACTCGGCTGGCATCTAGTCGACATCGACAGCCGTAATGGCGGATTCGTCGATGGGCGTGCGTTCGCACCCGGCGCGCGTGTCATCCTCGTCGATGGCGCCGTCATCCGAATCGGCGATTCGCTGCTCGTCTTTCGAGCATCGGCGCTCGCTCCTCCCGACGAAGACGATCGCATGTTTCCCGGCGATTCGTCTCTCGCCGTGGTGGTTCGCGGGCAATTACGGCGGCTCGCCGCTACAACCGGACACGTGCTCATTCACGGCGAAACTGGAACTGGTAAAGAGCGTGCGGCTCTGTTCGTCGGTACGACGGGCGCACCGCATCCCTTCATCGCCGTGAATTGCGCGGAGCTCACCCGTGATTTAGCGCGCTCAGAGTTGTTCGGACACGTGCGTGGAGCTTTCAGTGGAGCGCACGTGGCCAAGGGTGGGCTCGTCGAAGCAGCCGGTTCCGGAGTGCTATTCCTTGACGAGGTTGGCGAGCTTCCCCTCGACGTCCAAGGCGACCTTCTGCGCTTCCTCGAAGACGGGCACTCTCGCCCGATCGGCTCGACCGAGCTTCGTCGCAGTTCGGCGCGCGTAATCGCCGCGACCAACGTCGACCTCGACGACGCGGTCCGGACCGGCCGCTTCCGAAGGGACCTCCTCGCGCGCTTGCGGGCGAGTAACGCTCCGGTGGAACTTCCGCCCCTACGTCGCCGTCGCGAGGATATTCTCGGCTGGGCACGACGCTTCGCGCGTGAGGCAGACGCAAGCCATCCCGACATGTCGTTCACGGCTGGAGCCGCGGAGTGCCTTCTGCTCTATCCATGGCTCGAGAATCTTCGTGAGCTCCGCGGTTTGGTTCGGTCGCTGATTGCAGAGCAGCCGAGCGAGCCGATTTCATCGGAAAGGCTGCCGGCGCACCTTCGCACCCACCGGAAAGCACTGCGCGACGACGGTAACCAAACGAAGACGGGCAGTGCTCCCGCGACCAAGGAGCCAACTCGTGAGGAGATCGAGACAGCGCTCCAGGAGACGGATGGAAAGATGCGCACCGCTGCGCAGCTGCTCCACATCGACCGCAGAAAGCTGTATCGACTGTGCGAGCGCTATGGCATCGACCTTGATGGCCATCGTCGTGGAGAAAGAAACGGGAGGTCGACTGATGCCTAAACCATGCGGTCAGGAGCAGAACAATGCGCAATACTTCAGAAGCAAGAGTCCAGGCCGACTCTATGCACTCGTCCCCGTGCGCATCTCGAAGGTCATCAAAAATGCGGTAGGAGCGACGGTATCGTTCCAAGTCCCGGTCCCGGGTCACGCTCCACAGGAAGTCACCCACGAGTGGGGAGACGAGGAGTGGATGGTTTTGGGGTACCCCGGCTCATTTTCGAATGACTCTTTGCCAGAAGAGTTTGCCGTGGGCGATCTATTGCTATCAGAAAAGCTGCTCGAGAGCGTCAAGTTGCCTCGAGAACCTGGCAACCCCGAACTAACTTTGACGGTGTTCTTTAGGCCGAGGTGGCCCGACGCCATAGGTTAGTTCGATGGCTGATCGTAGATTGTAGATCAGTTGGGCGAGCGATGATGCTGGTGTGACTACCAGTGACGCTCTGCCAACGAAGAAGCCAACCTCCAACTCGAGACAACGCTCCGGGAAACGTATGGAAAGGTGCGCACGGCGACGCAGGCGATTCATATCGAGCCCGGAAAGCTGTACCGGGCGCACGAGCGCTTCGGCATTGATCTTGATACCTATCGCCATACAAGCAGGAGGTCCACCGATGGATCAACAATGTCTCAATTGGTCCGATAAGCCAGACAACAGCGCGAATGCCATGCGCGTTCGTGCGGCGTACCCCGGGCGACTCTACGCATCCGTCCACGTGCGAATCACGAAGGTAGACGGTACCGCGGTCTCGTTCGAAGTTCCGGTCCCGCACTCCTTTCCTCAAGAACTCACCTGCACATGGGGGGACGCAAGCTACATGGTTTTAGGGCCGCCTTCATCGTTTCCCGAAGATGCCACTACGTTGCCGCAGGAGGGTGTCAAGGGCGAGCTTCTGGTATCAAAGGAGCTACTGAAGAAGGTCAAATGGCCTAGCCTGAACGCAGGAACGTCCTCGGAGGAGGAGCGAACCCTCGATAGTAACTATCAATTCAAATGGCCCGACGCTTGCCCGCTGCTACTGCCATCCAAGCCCATCGAGTTTTTCCCAACTCACATCATCGTCAAAGGCTATGCAGTTGTCGATAATGCAATTCTAAAAAACAATGGAGAATTCGAAATAGACGTTCTCGACCCATCCTTCGCAGACCGCAATCAGAATATTTCAACGAACGGCATCAAATACATCATCCTGCATCTGACCCAAAAGAGTTTTCATGAAATGAATTTGCCGTTCTGAAGCTTGCAGTATAAAATCGGAGTCCTCGTTTGTATTTTGTAAACATCAATCAGCAAGTATAGCGAGGACTCCGATCGTGCCCCGCAAGATCAAGGCTCGAGCCACCTAACTATTTGTTCTCGAGGACGCGATCTCGTGCGGCATCCATCAACGCTATCAGAGCATTTCTAAATTGAGGCTCCCGAGGCTTTTTTGCTTTCAAGTAGATCATTCCCGAGGGAGAGCGGAAACGTAGATAGCGCCCGCCCAAAATGAGCTCGGCCTCGACGAGAGTGTTCTCATCACCCCATGTTAGTTCGAATTCCATTTCGGGAAGAGACAGAAGAGGTGGCAGCTCTACCCGCGTGTCGAAGGCGTTCTTCAGAATATCGGCTTGGTCAGGTGTGAGCTCGATGTTTTGCTTCGAGTAGTACTGACCCAACGGGCGACCCCCTATGAGTTTTCTGAAGTCGACGGCTACCTTCTGCTCTACGTTTTCCTGCTTGTAACCGGCAGCTGGGGGAGCTGGCTCAGACGCATCCTCGAGCCATTCTTCCTCTGGCCATGGCTCATCGACAGTTGGCGCGATGCCCTGTAGCCCGCGCCAGCGATCCGCTTTGAATTTCTCGAAATCGACTACCACCTCCCGATGCTCAACCGGGGCCGCGATCCCTTCTGCCAATAGCTCGTCGTAGTCTTTGAGGGGCTGGTTCAACGTGATTAGGGAGCCAGTGTACACTCCGTTATGGAAGCTGCGTGACTGTACGACGCTCGGCGCGGCGCTCACCTTGACGAGGCATTGGCCCTGCTTGCCTCGATAAGAATTCCACATTTGTTCGAGGTCGAATAACAATGTCGGGCCATCAGATACGCTATACTCCACTTCGTTGCCGACATCGCAACCGATGAGCCAAACTTTTAGTATCTTCGCTTTCTTCGGTGTTGCTCGTGGCAGACGTTTTTCGAGCAACCCATATCCGGTTGGATTGCTGTCGAGCTGATAATATTGGCCGTGCGGAGGCTTGAAGACGGTTTTGTTCCAGTACGTTCCCAATCCTAAAACTCCGGGTTGCCCGTGGCCTATTATCCTGATTACATCCACATCTGAATCAATATAATCGGTCAATATTTTGCTTATCTCATTTACTGAGGATGCGCGCTTGCAGTCGCCTATGTTTTGAACGATGGCATCGATTGCAATATTTCCATCATCTTTATCATCTGGTTTGTGCCCTTCTTCGGGCTTGGCCACAATCGTCAAGGTCGTCATGTCTTTCTCCTACTCTACACGTCCGCCGGAGGCGCATCGCACACCAAGCGCAAATGAGAACTGGCGTGCCTCTCGTGTATTGCGAAACACCGTCGTTGCATGTTCGAGCTCTGGAGGCGAGTCGACTTGCCCTGCTCGAATGGTTCGATTGGGATTTGCGTCTTTGTCCGTTTGTCCCTCCCTCGATATCCACTCCGCGACATTACCTGCAAGATTCAGGACACCATACGGGCTCTCGTCGCATGTCGACGCCCCCGCGGGCGCGACCCAGCGAAAGCCGTCAGCCGTACCGTCCACGTTGGCACAACGGGGACGGACCTGAGGGCCCCATGGGTAAAGGCGACGCGGCCAGGGATTGAGCTTGCCATCGATGGTCATGCCTCCGCGCGCGGCTTTGGTCCATTCGAAATCACTCGGCAATCGTTTGCCCATGTATCGGCAGAAGGCTTCCGCCTCGAAAGCATCAATTGCCGTCACGGGCATGTCCGGGCCCGCCCCCGCATGGGCGACCGCGGGCTCGGCCGGGTAGGTTGGAACCGCGTATCCAGTGATGGCTTGAAGCTTGGCGAATGGCTCGAAGTCCGCGTTGGATACCTCCGCGCGGTCGATCCCGTACTCACCCAGCTCGACGACCTGCTCGGGTTCCACGTAGTCGGGAAAGTGGGTTGCTGGCTCACCAGGACCGCCATAGACGAATGCTCCGGCGCCGATCGTAATCATGCCTTCCGCGCTGGCCTGGCAAGTCGGGATTGCGATCTCGATTTTCGAAATCGGCCCCCGACGCGAGGCATAACCCGGGAGCGATTGAAGCCGAATCCACGACGGCGCGCATGTTTCACCGGCGCGGCCGCGTCCATCGACACGAAGAAACGCGAGCCCGCCGGGGGCATCGACGCGATCGATCCGGGTTCGACCGCGTGCTACCGAAACGACGCGGACGAGGTCGCCGGGAATCGGTGCACCGGGTTTGTGCGGATCGCCTTGCTGCTGGCCATAGAGGCGCCACGAGAGCGCCGGTAGCGCCACGGCGTCGATTGCACGCTGCAGATGGTCGGCCTTGTCGAAAGGGGTGAGTACCAGCTCGAACTGGCCGAAATCCCGGCCCGCGAGCCGAAGATCTTCGGCCTGGCGCTCGGCGGCCATCTTCTGCTGGCGGTAGGCGGCGGCAAGCGTGAGGGAGCCCACGGTTATGGTCAGGGCCAGTGTGGCTACCGAGATGTTGCGATTCCGGCGTTGGTGGCGGAGACGGGCGCGGTAGTTCTCACCGGCGGAGAGAAATCCGGCGACGTGCGACGGAATGGCGAGATCGAATCGGGCGATGCGCTCGCGAGCCGCCGCGAGGTCTGCGTCGGACCAGGTCTCCTCGTCGCGCCGTCCGCGTCGTTCCCAGAATCGGGCAGCCTCGTCCAGCTCTGCCAACGAGCGCCGCTCCTCGTGCGACTCGTCGAGCCAGCGTGACAGCTGTTCCCATGTGCGAAGCAACGACTCGTGCGCAATCTCCACGACGGAAGGCGCGCCGGCTTGTGGGCTCTGCTGTACGAGCAACCGTGCTGCGAGGAGACGATCCACGACGAGCCCGGCCGGCTCGGGCAAGCCGGCAAGCAGCCGATCGCGCTCTACGGCCCGCCGTGCCGTGCCGACTACGAGGCGCACGAGAAGCTGCCGGGCGATACGTTGCTCGGACGCGGTCAGCTCCGAGACGGCGCCGGCGGCGTGCTTCGCCAGCGCGCCGGCCACCCCGCCCATGCGCTCGTAGGCAGAGCGCAGCAGCAGGCGGCGCTTTTCGTCGCGCGCGTCCCAGAGTGCGCGGCAGGCGAACTGCAAGAGCGGCAAAGCCGCCGCTTCATCATCGCTGAATTCCGCGAGCATGTCGTCGACGACGGATTCATCGTCGAAGCGGTAGTCGATTGAGCGCAAGGGCCCGACGATGATGCGCCGCAACTCGATCGCTCCCAGGCGTCGCGGAACGAACAGCGAACGAACGCCCGGTACGACGCTGAGGAAGTCGTCCCGGATTGCAAAGATGATCCGGACCGGCTCGCGCGGATCGTCTGCCGCATTGAGGAGAATGCCGAGGAAGCAGTGAATGTCTTCCTCGGGGGCGCCATTGGTTCGGAGTTCCTCGAGCTGATCAATCGCGAGGAGCACTTTCGTTCCGCGAGCGAACGCGATGGTCATCAGCCGGGCAGCCAGCAGCGTCGGCGTTTGTCGAAGCGCTGCGGCAAAGATGGCTACCGGCTCATCGACGTGCTGGCTGCTCTCGGCCGGCGAGGTTGCGGCCAGAACATGGTGCGCAAGCGTCTCGATCGGGCGCGCACCAGGGCGCATGCCGATGACCGTCCAGCGCTCGCGCGCGTGCAGCCGCGGCACGATGCCGGCATGGAGAAATGAGGTTTTTCCGGCACCCGAGGGGCCGACGATCGGAAGACAGGGGACCTCGCGAAGGCGCTCCAAAAATGCCTCGATCTCTTGCTCGCGGCCAAAGAAGAAGCGAGCGTGCTCCTCGTTGAACGCGGCGAGGCCGCGATAAGGGCCGTCGTTCGGCTGCGCCGGTTCCCGGTTATCGAGAATCTCGTCCAACGCATTGAACCATGCGCGTGCCGAGGGCCGGTTCTGTGGCTGCGGATCGAGCGAGCGAACGATCAAGTCGATGAGCGGCGGCGGCACGAGCGGCTCGAGGCGGCTGCGCTCGATGCTGGGAACCCCACCCGCGGCGACGTGTCCTCGGACCTCGACGTCGCCGTGCGGGTGCGCACCCGTGAGAAGGTGCGCGGCGATGGCGCCCAACGCCCAAATATCGATCCGATCCGAGGGGACGCCTCCCCTCCATTGCTCGGGCGCCATCCAGTTGGGCGTGCCGCCTCCGCGCCTCTGCCGGCCGGTTTCGGTGTGAGCAAGACCGAAATCGACGACGCGTAGTCTCCCATCTTTTCCCAACATGACGTTGCTTGGCTTGAGATCGCAATGAATGACGCCGGCGGCGTGCGCGTGGGCGAGCGCATCGGCGATGGCACGCGCCACCCGTAGGACCTCGTCGACTCCGATGCGTTCACGGTCGGCGCGCTCTTTGAGCGTTTCGCCATCGACGTACTCGAGCGCCAGAAAGAGCGCGTCGACGTGCTCGCCCACGTCGTAGACCTGGACGATATGCGGGTGATTGAGCGGAGCGATGGCCCGTGCCTCGTCGACCAACCGCGTGGTGCCGGGCGCTTCCAATCGATCGGAGTGGAGGAGCTTGAGCGCCACGGAACGACCGAGATTCATGTCGCGGGCCAAAAACACCCGTCCCATTCCACCCTCGCCGAGGAGGCGGCGCACTTGATAGCGGCGCCCGATCACGGTCCCGGGCACGACCAGCTTCTCTCTTGGCGCCGGAGCCGCATCCACCGTACGCGGCAGTGCGCTCGAGGTATAGGACGACGAGTCGCTCTCGGTACTCTCCCCCGTTCCGATCCCCATCGCTCCCCCGACGGCCGCCAGTACGAGCGTCGCGTACGTCAATGTACTTCAGGGCGGTGCACATGCGCGAGACATGGGCACGCTCATCGAGCGGGCTCGCGCCATGCGGTTGCGGAATCGGTGCGGATGCGAGCTTACATTGGATTGAAATGAGCAAAGCCGATAGGCGTGTAGATGTCCGGATGACGACGCTCCACGCGTAATTGCATTTAGTGGAACGATTGCTGCGTTAGCTGGAGCAGGGGGCGTATCGACCCCGTGCCGATTCGACTACAATGAAATGCTATAGTGACGGCTTCAGGGTGCCGGTCGCTTTCGCCGTGGAGCTCTGGCGCTCGGGGGGCGAGTACGGGCGGAGCTCTTGGAACCCCAGAACGGCAGCGATGGTTCGCCTCGCAAACGTATTTGGCACCTCCCCGATTTCGATGCCCGCGGACGTCGGCGTGGTGGTCGACACACTCACCATGCGGCTCGTATGGATGCTTCCGCGGCTTGTCAATTCGGATGTGACGGTCCTTTTGACCGCGGAGACTCGAATCGGTCGTTGACGTGGCGTGCGCGCGTCATCGCGGCGACGAACCGCGATCGCGGGGAGATGTTGCGTGAAGGCATGTTTCGCGGCGATTTGCTCTTCGCATTTCGGTCGTGACCGTGTGCGTTCCGTCTCTGGGCGAGCGCGGTGAGGATCTGGAGCTGCTGGCGCGGCAGATCCTCGCGGATTTGTCGCGGTCCCGGTAACGTCCGCGAGCTGCGAAACGCGATCGATCACGCGCTGCTATGGGTGACCGTCCGCTGATCGAGCCATCGGATTTTCCGCTCATCGTGAACGCGGCGCTTACCGCGATGGCGACCGCAGCGCAGCCTTCCGCCGACGAAGGCGCGCTCGTGCTCCCTTCCCCGCGAGCCTCGAGTGGCTGGTGATGCGCATCATCGAGGGTGCGCTCCGGCTGACGGGCGGCAAGCGAACGCAAGCCGCCGCGCTTCTCCGGATCAATCGGCAGACCCTTGTACAACAAGCTCCGGGAACACCGTGAACGGGTCGCCGATGGCCCCCGCGCTGCCACCGCGGGTCACGTCGCCGGAGTCGTCGACGCTGCGCGTGACGACGACCCATTGCCATTTCGCGCCGCCCTCCGCTCCTCCGCGAAGTAGCGCCCCGTCGCCGTTTTCGCGCGCGCGAGCTGCGCCGGGGTGCCCTCGAAGACGATTTCGCCGCCGCCCGCGCCGCCCTCGGGGCCGAGCTCGATGACCCAATCGGCGGAGGCGATCATATCGGGGTGGTGCTCGATGATGAGCAAGGTGTCGCCGCGCGCCACGAGGCGCTCGAGCGTGACGATCAGGCGGCGCACGTCGGTGAGGTGGAGCCCGGTGGTCGGCTCGTCGAGCACGTAGACGGTGGGCTCGTGCGCGACCCCCGCGGTGAGCTCCGAGGCCAGCTTCAGGCGCTGCGCCTCGCCGCCCGAGAGCGTGTTCGAGCCTTGCCCGAGCTGCACGTAGCCGACCCCCAGCTCGACCAAGGTCGCGAGCGGACGCGCGATCTTGGGGTGCGCCGCAAAGACGTTGGCCGCGTCCTCGGCGGAGAGGTGCAGCACGTCGCCGATGGTCAGCCCCGCGTAGCGGATGTCGAGGGTGGACGGCTCGAAGCGCGCGCCGCCGCACGCCTCGCATGGCGACACCACGTCGGGCAGAAACGCCATCTCCGCCACCGTCGCGCCTTGGCCCTCGCACGCGGGGCAGCGCCCGCCTTTGCCCGCGTTGAAGGAGAAGCGCGCGGGCGTGTACCCGCGCACCTTGGCCTCGGGCAAGGACGCGAAGAGGCGGCGGATGTCGTCCCAAATGCCGAGGAATGTGGCCGGCACCGAGCGCGGCGTCCGCCCGATGGGCGATTGATCGACCGCCAGCGCGCGCCGGACGTTCTTCGCCCCCTTCAACGAGGAGAACCTCCCCGGCTCGTCGCCCACCAGCCCGAGCTCCCGGCGCAGGGCAGGGTAGAAGACCTTTCGGACCAAGGTGCTCTTGCCCGATCCGCTGACCCCCGCCACCACCGTCATGCGCCCGGTGGGGACGCGCAAGTCGACCCCTTTGAGGTTGTGCGCGCGCGCCCCCGTGAGCTCGATGAGCTTGTCCGCCGGGGGCCGCGCGGGGCGCACCACGCGCGCCGTCTCCACCAGCGCGCGCCCGGTCGGGGAGCGCGGATCGCCGAGCACGCGCGCGGCGGGACCCTCGGCCACGATATGGCCGCCGAGCCTCCCGCCGCTCGGACCCAGATCGATGAGGTGGTCGGCGCTCTTGATCGTCTCCGCGTCGTGCTCGACGACCACCACGGTGGAGCCGGTATCGACCAAGCTCCGCAAGTTGCCGAGGAGGTTCTTCGTGTCGCGCGGGTGAAGGCCGATGGTCGGCTCGTCGAGCACGTAGAGCGCGCCCGTGAGCCCGCTGCCGAGCTGCGCGCTCAGGCGAAGGCGCTGCATCTCGCCGCCCGAGAGGGTGGCGGCTGCGCGGTCCATCGAGAGGTACCCGAGCCCCACGTCGACCACGAACGAGAGCCGTCGCAGGAGCTCGGCGTGCGGCGCGCGCGCCACCTCGAGATCGCGGCCCTGGAACTTCCACTTTCGCGCCGTGGCCAGCGCGGTCGCCACGTCGTGCCCCACGAAGTCCGGATACGTCTCGCCCTGGAGCCGCACCCTCCGGGGAACGGCCGAGAGCCGCGTGCCTTCGCAGACGGGGCACCTCGCGCGATGGGCGAGATCCTCGTCGTCGTCGCCCGGCAAAAGACCGGTCCCTTCGCAGGACTCGCACTGCCCTTGCTTCGTGTTGAACGAGAACCAGCGCGGATCGAGCTCGGGGACGCCCGTTCCGCATTGGCTGCAGCTCTGGCTGGTGGACCAAATGCGCGCGTCGCCGTCCACGAGGTCGGGCCGCCCGCGCACGACGCGCAGCGCTCCATTGCCAAAGCCGAGCGCCGTGTCGAACGTCTTGCGGTCGAGCGCGTCGAGGCTCCCGGTGTACACCAGCAGATCGATGGTGTGCTCCTTGGTCTTCGCCAGCTTGGGCGGCGGATCGATGGCGACCAGCTCTCCATCGACCCACGCTTCGGAGATGCCCGCGCGCGAGGCCAGGGTGAAGAGGTCTTTGTACGTCCCTTTTCGTGCGCGCACCGCGGGGGCGAAGATCGTGTGCTTTCCGCGGCCGTGCTCGGGGGCGAGCCGCGCAAAGAGCTCGTCGGGTGAAACGGTGGCGACCACCGCATCGCACTTCGGGCAGTGCAGCTCGCCGACCTTGGCGTAAAGGAGCCTGAGGTAGTGCGCCACCTCGGTCACCGTGGCCACCGTGGAGTTGGACCCCGCGCGCGAGAGCCGCTGCTCCAGCGCGATCGACGGCGGGACCCCCGTCACCCGCTCCACATCGGGGCGCGGAAGCATCGGCAGAAACTGCCGCGCATACGGGGTCAACGTCTCCATGAAGCGGCGCTGGCCCTCGGCGAACACCACGTCGAACGCCAAGGACGATTTGCCCGATCCGCTGGGCCCCGTGATGACGCACAGCGCGCCGTGGGGGATCTTGCACGAGACCGACTTCAAATTGTGCTCGCGCGCGTGCTCGACGGTCACGGCGTGGATCTGCGCTCTCTCTTCCCGGGATGCTCCGGCCTGACGGCCGTCGTGGGTCTCCTTCGGAGACTCACGTTCCCCTTTCCAATCTCTCCTCTCCTCGGAGGTCGCCGTGCGAGTTGGAAGATCGGGCGCCTCCGAAGAGGAAGCTCGCAGCGCCGCGCCCGTCTTCGATCCGCTCTTCGCCGCCAAGTGCTCGGGCGTCCCGAACGCCACGATTTTCCCGCCCCGCGGCCCGGCGCCCGGGCCCAGATCGATCACCCAGTCGGCGCTGCGGACGATGTCGAGATCGTGCTCGACCACCACCACGCTGGCGCCTTCGTCGACCAAGGACGACAAGGCGTCGATGATGGCCACCGTATCCTCGGCGTGGAGCCCCGCGCTCGGCTCGTCGATGACGAACAAGGTGCCCTGCGCCGTCTCGGTGAGCGCGCGCGCCAGCTTCAAGCGCTGCGCCTCGCCGCCGGAGAGCATCGAGAGCGGCTGCCCCAAGGGCAAATACCCCAGGCCGACGCGCAGCACCGGATCGAGCGCGCGCCGGAGCACGTAGTCGCGCTGCGAAGGAGGATCGAAGATGCGGAGCGCTTCGGCGGCCGTCATCTCCAGCACTTGGCTGATGTCGTACCCCCGGTACTTGACGGCCAGCACCTCGGGCCGAAAGCGCTTCCCCTGGCAGACCGCGCACAGCAACGTCACGTCGGCGAGGAACTGCATCTCCACCGTCTCGTAGCCCTCGCCCGCGCAGGCCTCGCACCGGCCCGAGCGCGTGCCGTCGCCGCCCACGTTGAACGAAAAATGCGACGCCGTGAACTTGCGCGCCTTGGCCTCGGGCGTGTCGGCGAAGAGGGCGCGAAAGCGGTCCCACGCCTTGGTGTACGTGGCCGCGTTGCCGCGGGCGGTGCGGCCGAGCGGCGCTTGATCCACCAGGCACACGCGGGCGATCGGCTCGGTGCCGGTGAGCGCATCGTGCTCCCCCGGACGGGGGACCTTGGTGTCGCCGAGCTTCCGCGCCACCCCGCGGTAGAGGATCTCTTCGACCAAGGTGCTCTTGCCCGAGCCGCTCGGCCCCGTCACCACGCACACGGTGCCGAGCGGAAAATCCACGTCGACCCCGGCCAGGTTGTTCGCCCGCGCCCCCCGCACGGCGATCACGTCGTCCGTCACCGCGCGCCGTTTCTTCCCGCCGTCCGCCGCCCGCGCGGCGCCGGCAGCCAGCGCGCGCCCCGTCGGCAAGTCCGCGCGCGCCGCGAGCCCTGCGGGCGACCCGTCGAACAGGATCTGCCCGCCTTCTTTCCCCGCGCCCGGCCCCAGCTCGATGACCCGATCGCACGCGCGCACCACCTCGGTGTCGTGCTCGATGACCATCACCGTATTTCCGGCGTCCGAGAGCCGCCGCATCACCTTGGCGAGGGCGGGCACGTCGCTCGGGTGCAGACCCACGGTGGGCTCGTCCAGCACGAAGAGCGCCCCGGTGAGCGACGCACCGAGGGCCGTGGTGAGGCCCGCCCGTTGCGCTTCGCCGCCGCTCAAGGTGCGCGCTTGCCGATCCAACGTCAAATACCCGAGGCCCACCGCGTCGAGGTACCCGAGGCGCGCGGCCAGCTCCTCGCGCAGGCGCTTGCCTTGCGGATCGCGGACCTTCACCTCCAAGATCCGCGCGAGCGCATCGCTGACCGCGAGCCCGTGCCAATCCGCCAGATTCAGGCCGCCCACCCGGTACGCGAGCGCCGTTTTGTTGAGCCGTGAAGCTTGGCACGACGTGCAGGCGACATAGTCGCGGTAGCGCGAGAGGAAGACGCGCACGTGCATCTTGTAGGTGCGCGACTCCAGCCATTTGAACCACGCGCGCACCCCGGGATACTTGCCGCCCTCCCAGGTGCCCTCGCCCTCGATGACCATGGCGCGCTGCGCGGGCGCCAGATCCTCCCAGGGCACGTCCACCGGGATGCGCTGCTTCTTGCAAAACTTGGAGAGCACCCCGCGCTCCCACTCCGAGCTATTGCCCGTCCACGCGCGGATGGCGCCGTCCTCGATGGAGCGGCTGGGATCCGGGATCACCTTGTCCCAGTCGATTTCAATCGTGCGCCCGAAGCCGCGGCACGCCTCGCACGCGCCGAGCGGCGAGTTGTACGAGAAGAGCGCCGGCCGCGAGGGCTCGAAGGCGCGCGCGCAGCTCGGGCACGCCAGCCCGCGCACGACCGGCACGTGCCCCGTCGAGGCGCCGCTCGTGGTCCCCGACTTTCCAAACAGCGACTCGGGAAAGAGCTCGCCCGCGGCATCGACCCGCAGCTCGGCGCGCCCCTCGCCACGCTCCCACGCGAGCTCGATGGCTTGCTGCAGCCGGCGCTCGTCCTCCTGGCGGACCACCAGCCGATCGAGCAGCACCTCCACCCGAATATCGGGCGCGGTGGCCTCGCTGGGGCGCACGTCGTCGATGTCGCGCACGGTCCCTGCGACCATGAGCCTGCGGTATCCGTCGTGCACCAGGTTCTCGCGCAGCTCGAAGAAGTGCGCCGGATCCTGCGCGCGGATGGGGTAGCTGACGGTGGCCTTCGAGCCCGCGAGCTTGCCGGTGAGGGCGCGCGCGGCTTGCTCGGGGGTGGTGGCCACGGCCGAGACGCCGCAATCCGGGCACGTGGGGACCGCCTCGCGCGCAAACAAGCCGGCGAAGTACGGCTCGAGATCGGCCATGGTGGCCAAGGTCGAGCGGCTCGACTTGATGGGCGCGCGCCGGTCGACGGCCACGGTGGCCGCGATGGGATCGAGGCGGTCGATCGGCGGGCGCTCGAGCCGCTCCAAAAATTGCCGCGCATACGGGCTGAAGCTCTCGACGAAGCGCCGTTGCCCTTCCGCGTACAGCGTATCGAGGGCCAAAGACGATTTGCCCGCGCCGCTGCGCCCCGTGACCGCGACGAGCTGCCCGGGGGAGAGCGTGAGATCCACATGACGAAGGTTGTGTGTGCGCGCACCGCGAAGAACGACCGGGAGCATGAAGGCCACGCAATATGGGGCGGAATTCCCCGCGAGGCCACTGCATCGAAAAATGCGGCGCTTCGCCGTTGCTATTTCGGCGACGGCAAGGTGAGGCGGAAGGTCGCCCCGCCATCGGTCGCGATGAGGGCAAGATCGCCCGAGTGTGCGGCGGCAATGCGCCGCGCGAGAGCAAGGCCGAGACCGGTACCACCCACGCGCCCGCTCACCAGCGGATCGAAGATGTGCGCGGCGATCTCCGCAGGTACCCCCGGGCCATCGTCTCGCACCTCGACGACCAAGGTCTGTGCATCCATCCACGCGCGCGTGGTGATGGTCGGCGCCTCGGGCGAGCTCGCATGGATCGCGTTCTCGTAGAGCGCATGAAAGAGACGCGCGGCCAGCCCCGTGTGCGCGTGGATCCGAATGTCCGCGGGGGTGATGGCGTCGTCCCACTGCGCCGCGCCTTTTCCAATCTCCGCGCGCGCCGCGACCAGCACGTCGTAGAGCAGGACCGGCTCCGCCTGCGCCGGCTCTCCCCGCGCGAGCGACATGAGATCGTCGACGATGGAGTGCGCGAGGCGCGCGTGCCGCTCGATCTTGTGGATGTGCGGCGCGCTCGCGGTGGGATCTTGCCGTGCGACATACGCGCTGGCGGTGATCACCTGCAGCGCATTCCGAAGTTCATGCGCGACTTCGGTGGCGATCTCCCCAATGGCAATGAAGCGCTCGCGCGCCAGCTCGTCGTCCCACGTACGACCCACAGCTCTAGGCTAACATCAACTCTTTGAGGCTCTGCTCCCTTCCGAGGAGCGAAAATCGAAGAATCGCGCCATACCGCTGGGGTCTAAAATTACGCCTAGATTGCGCGCAGCAGCCGTTTTCCCAGCTCGTTGGCGGCGAGCAGCACCAGCGCCATCCCGGCGCGCCGGCCCGCCTCGACGACGAAGGTCTTCTTCGGGGGCTCCGGCATCATCCTCTGGACCAGGATCCTCCGCCAGTCGCGCCGCGCCCGCTGAAGCGCGCGATGTTGCGCGACCACCGTGGCAGTGATCACCACGACGAGCAGCCCCGCCACGCCAAGCCCGACGGGCGCCATGGCTGTTTTCGCTTGGTGACCGATGCGAACGACCGAGTGCCGCCGTCGGTCCAAGGTGTCGAGCGTATGGAAAAGCCGGGCGCGCGCGAGCTCGCGCTGTTGCTCGAGCTCCACGTGCGAGTTGGTTTGAAGCGTCATGCGATATGCTCCTTCAATTTCTTGATCTCGCCCTCGATGCGGCGCCTCGTTTCGCCGGCCGGTTCTTTGGGTATGAACCGGTAAGCCAAACCCCCTGCCACGACGGCCACGACCAAATAAACCCCGGCGACCGCCAGCGCGATCGCTCCCCCTCCGCCGCCCTGCAAGCCCAAAACGAGGGCCATCGTGGCGGTGGAGAGGAAAAGCAACGTCGCCGCCAGCGCGATGCCGGCGGCAATGGCTGCGCGCTTCACTGATTTCAGCTGATCGCGCGCTTCTTCCTTGGCTAGCCCGACCTCGATGCGAACGAGTTCCCGTGCATCCTCGAGGGCTTGCTTGATCAGTTCGCCCGTGGGGGCTTCGTCCATATGCCGCAGATCCGCACGCGGCTCCATGCTTAGCGGCCGGTCCATGGTAGGAAGAGGTGCATTGCGCGTGCCGGGGCCTTACCTTTCCCTGCGCCTGACCTCGTTTACCCACACCAACATGGACGACAAGCTTCTCGCCCACCACATCGCGGAACGACGAACGTTCGCGATCATTTCCCACCCCGACGCGGGCAAAACAACGCTCACCGAGAAGCTCTTGCTGTACGGGGGAGCCATCAAGCTGGCGGGCGCCGTCAAGGCGAAGCGGGGTCGCGCCTCCGCCGTGAGCGACTGGATGGAGATGGAACGGGAGCGCGGAATTTCCATCACGTCGAGCGTGCTGCAGTTCCCCTACCGCGGGCTCTCGATGAACCTGCTCGACACCCCCGGCCACGCCGACTTCAGCGAGGACACCTACCGAACCTTGCACGCGGCCGATGGCGCGGTGATGCTCCTCGACTGCGCCAAGGGCGTCGAGGCTCAGACGAAGAAGCTCTTTCGCGTCTGCCGCCAGCGCAAGATGCCCATCTTCACCTTCGTCAACAAGATGGACCGCCCGGGCCGCGAGCCCTTCGACTTGGTGGGCGAGGTCGAGAACGTGCTCGAAATCGGGGTGTACCCGGTGACGTGGCCCATCTACCGCGGCGCCACCTTCCGCGGCATCGTCTACCGCGGCTTTCACAAGGACGAACCCAAGCGCGTCTACCTCTTCGACGCTGCCCGCGCCGGCGTGTCCAGCGCGCTGCTCGGCTCCGAGGTCGCCCCGGTCACCGTCACGGGCCTCGACGATCCGGCCTTGGTGCGCGAGCTCGACGACGAGGGCTATTCACGGCTTCTCGAAGAGTCGGCCCTGCTCGACGAAGCCGGCGACGCCTTCGATGGCGATCGTTTCCTGGCGGGCGAGGTCTCGCCCATGTTCTTCGGCAGCGCCATGAACAACTTCGGCATCGAGGCGTTCCTCGAGGCCTTCTGCCAGCGCATGCCGCCCCCGGTGGCGCGCGAGGGCTCGAAGGGCAAAGTCGATCCGCTGGGCGCCTTCAGCGCGTTCATCTTCAAGATCCAAGCGAACATGGATCGCTCGCACCGCGACAAGGTGGCCTTTTTGCGCGTCTGCTCGGGGCGATTCGAGCGCGGCATGCGCGTGCACCACGTGCGCACGGGCAAGGCGATGCGCCTGGCCAACCCCACGACCTTCCTCGCGCAAGAGCGCACCATCGTGGAAGAGGGCTTCGCAGGCGACGTGCTCGGCGTCTACGATCCCGGCGTCTTCGAGATCGGCGACACGCTCACGGCGGGGGAGAACTTCACCTTCGAAGAAATTCCGAGCTTCTCGCCCGAGTTCTTCGTGCGCGTGATGATGGTCGATCCGCTGCGGCGCAAGCAGCTCAAACGCGGTCTCGATCAGCTCGCGCAAGAGGGGACCATTCAGCAGTACACCCCCGAGCGCGGCGGCGATCCCATCCTCGGCGCCGTCGGCCGTCTGCAGCTCGAGGTCGTCAAGCACCGCCTCAAATCCGAATACGACGTCGACGCCCGCCTCGAGCCATTGGCCTGCGACTTCGTCCGCTGGGTCTCGCGCGAAGACGGCGGCGAGCTCGATCTCCTCGCCTTCGACCGCGAACGGGTCGGCATCCCCGCCCGCGACGTCCGCGGCCGCGCCGTCGTTCTCTTTGCCGGGGAGTGGCAGCTCAATAGCGCCAAGCGGGAGTTCAGCGGCATCAAGTACACGGAAACGGCGTTTGGCGCAGCCGTAAATGGGAGCAACGCGTAGCTTCGCCATCGCGGCGTGGCGAGGGCGCGACCTGCGTGCGTTGAACAACGCGTAGCGCGAGCCGCGACTTAAGATTGCGTCACGAAACCGCACAACGACTCTCCTCCTGCACCCGATGATCAGGCGCAGGAGGAGTCCGCGTGATGTTGCCGATACCGCTCGCGGTTTATTTTGGGTGTGCGGCGCGCAACGCGAGTCGTGCGAGTCGACCGGGCGTGTGTTCTCGTTGTTCGAGAACGGCTACGGGCTCGAGAAGGACGTCAACGACGAGGGGCGGGCGATGGTGAGCCGTGAACACGAGGCGCCGCTGCTTCTTCTTCGCGAGCGTCCCGAGCTCGTTGCCGAGTTGTTGCGGGATTTATTTGGTGTCGCGATCCCGGAGCACACCGAGGCGCGCATCGAGCCGGCGGACTTTACGCAGGTCTTCCCGGTTCAGTTTCACGCCGATCTGGTGATGACCTTGAGGCGCGGGGGCGTGCCCGTGATGGGGATCATTGCCGAAGTGCAGCGAGGCGAGGATGCGGACAAGCGTATCTCCTGGCCCTTCTACAACGCGATTTTTCACGCAAAGCATCGTTGCCAAATCGTCCTCATCGTCATTGCCGAAAGCGAGCGCATTGCGCGATGGGCGGAGCAACCCATCACGACATTGCAGATCGGCTCATCGTTCACGCCTCTGGTGATCTCCCCGTCGCGCGTCCCAGTCGTGACCTCCGAGGAAGAAGCGTCTCGCACCTTGGAGCTCGCCGTGCTCTCGGCGTTGGTGCACGGAAAAAAGCATCGCCTCGCCGTGGGCCGTCCCGCCGCGCATGCTACGGTCACGAGCAATCTTCCGATCGAACGCCGCGTGCTCTACCTCGACCTGATCCTCTCGGCGCTGCCCGCGGAGGACCGTGCTAAGCTGGAGATTGAAATGGACTTCACGGGCTACCGGTTCAAGAGCGAAACCTTCCGCCGGATGGTCGAGGAAGACTTTGAGAGGGAACTCCCAAAGAGGCTCGCCGACGCCGTCGCTATCGAGCTTCCGAAACGCGTCTCCGAAGCCGTCGCTATCGAGCTTCCGAAACGCGTCTCCGAAGCCGTCGCTATCGAGCTTCCGAAACGCGTCGCGGAACAAGTTGCGGAACAAGTTCCGAAACGCGTCGCGGAAGAAGTCTCGAAACAAGTCGCCCAAAGCGAAGCCCGAGCCGTGATCGCCGTTCTCGAAGCCCGCAACGTGCCGATCGACGCAGCAGCCCGCGAACGAATTCTCGCCTGCAGGGATCAATCCGTCCTCGAGCAATGGATTCGCCAAGCCGCCACCCTCACGTCCGTCGATGAACTTTTTCGTGCTCCGTAACCTCACCCTGTAAACGCAAGCCGACTCGGTTTGCCACCGGCAAGATTCTCGTAGTGGGCCGTGACATTCAGACAGTGCGTCAGGCTGCCGCCCCGATCGATCGTGGCGATGGCCGCCGCCTCGGCGTCCTTGATCGCACGGGCGCTCCGAAGGAGCTCGACGGCCCGCTCCGGGGCAAGCACGATCATCCCCTCGGCATCGGCAAGAACGACATCACCCGGTGAAACGGTCACGCCCCCGCAGGTGACCGGGATCTGCAGCTCACCAAGCTTGTTGGTCCCACCCGCCATGGGCACCACGTACCGGCTGTAGACGGGAAGATCGCAGCCCGCGACATAGCCCACATCGCGGTAACCGCCGTCGACCACGATGCCCCCGAGCCCGCGGCTCTGCGCCGCGCGCGCGAACAGCTCCCCCGCGTAGGCGATTTCTTTGCCGCCACCGTCGACGACCACGACATCGCCGGGCTTGGCGCCCTCGATGGCCTGAACGACGCCAAAAAAATCGTCGCGGCAGCGCACGGTGAACGCGGGGCCGCACATCCAGCGGTTCTTGGACCGCGGCTGGATTCCGAGCAGTACGCGGGTCGTCTTATCGGCATCGCAGATGGCGGTAACGTCGACATCGCGTGCGAGTTTTCGGATGAGCTCTAAGTCGATCACGGTGCGCTCCAAGAAGGGTAGGGGGACGAATCCGTATCTCAATTGAAATGCGCCAATGCTCCAACGAGAGTAGCCCGCGATCGAAGCCGGACGCAGCCCATACGCTACATCCGGCGCATGATCGGCGCGCGAAGCGCCACGTCGGCGGTGCTGCTGAGATGTTCTTCGAGGACGGGCTTGGCCGCCTGCAGGACCCGGCGAATGTCCGTGTCCGGCGGGTGGGCCGCGAGAAGCCACCCCCGATCATCGCCCACCAAGGGGGTGAGCAGCATCTTGTCCTCGTAGATGGTCGTTTGGCCGACCAAAAAGTCCTGGGCGATGTCCTCGTAGGGGGTGCTCTGCAGGGTCATCTCCACCGTTTGCCGCTGGTCGATCGCTCGCCGCGAGAAGCTTCGCTCCAGCGAAATGGAGTTGGCTAGGAGAACGGTCGCAATGGACGCGGGCGCCTGCTGCAGCGCCTTCGACGCCTGCCCCGAGCGCAGCGCCTGCAGAACGACTTGGTGGTCGACGGCGTAGTAGACGCGCTCCTGGCTGACCATGACCAGCCATACCTTCTCGGTCGCCGAGGCGCGATCGTAAATGAATAATTGCCTGCGCAACAATTGCAGCGCCTCCGACTCGTAGGGGCTGCCGACGGAGGTGAGGGCGCGCTGCACTTGCTCGCCGAGCCAGAAATACCCGGTGGTGAAGGCATCGAAGATGTGCGCGTGAATTCGATCCGTGACGGCGGCCCCCAAGGCGGTTGGCGTCGAGACTTGCAGCGCCTCGTAACGCCCGATGGAGCTCGGAATGGTCAGCTCCGTATGTGTATAGGCATCGCCCGCGTGAAGACGGGGCACGGTGGCATCTTGGAGCAGCACGTGCAGCAGCCGATCGCGCTCCAGATCGGGCCGCAGCTTCAGGATCAAGGTGCGGTCGCCCACCCGGACCACGTTCTCCAATGTCCGGATCGTTCGACCTGGCTCGCGCCCCAGCGAGGAGAGGAGGCGCTGCTTGCACAAGCTCGTGATCGCGTCCTCCACCTGGTCCAGCCGGAACAAAAGCCCCGGCGACGGTGGAAGGCTCTCGCGGAACGCATCGAGCGTCTCCAGCAGATCGCGCCGCCGCTCCGGCGAGGACTCCCACGCGCGCTCCTTGGGAAACGATGGCGAGACCCGCGTCTCTTGTGCGATGGGCGCCGATGGCACGGGAAGCGGCACGGCATCCTTCACGACCAACGGCGCCGCCCCTGCGACGGGTGTCGACGATCGTGTCGGCGTGGGGGCCGGGGCGCCGGGCGCGGGCGGATCCGTGTGCAGCTCGAGGGGGCACGACGGCGGCTCGTTCAGCGCCAGCTCTGCGCTCAAAAGGGTGCGAACGCACGCCGCCACCCGTGAAACCGGCTGACGAAACGCCTGCTCCGACGTTTGCACCAGCGCCGCGCGCATCTCGCGCGCCGAGTACCATCGGTCCCCAGGGTCGAAGGACAACGACCGGTCGACGAACTGCACGATGACCTCGGGCAGATTGGGCGCCGCCGCGCGCAGGGAGCGGGCGCGTCGGGTGGCCGCCGCCGCCAGCTGCCCGTTGGCGCTCTCGATGTGGTGCACGAACTCACCCGAGAGCAGTGTAAAAATCGTGGCGCCCACCGCCCAACAGTCGCTGTGCGGCCCGATGGCGTCTCGGTTTCCGAGCGCTTGTTCGGGCGGCATGAACACCGGTGTACCGACCACACGCTCCGTCGTGTCGGTGACACCCTGGCGATCAATGCGCCGCGCAATCCCGAAGTCGAGGATGTGAACGCTGCCCGCGGCCGTCACGAAGATATTATCGGGCTTGATGTCCCGATGCACGATGCCCTTGGCGTGGGCACTCGCTAGGACATCGAGCGCGTCCAACATCAACACCGCCACCTCCGCGAAGGGGAGCTGCTTGTTCGCCCGCTCCCAGCGCGCCCGCAAGGATTCACCCTCCAAGATGGGCATGATCAAGAACGCACATCCGTCCTCGTCGACATCGTCGTCCAAAACGGGGACGGCGCCAGGATGTCCGACTTGATTCGCGACATACGCTTCGCGGCTGAAGAGGTGGTAGATGTCCGGCTCGTTCAGCAGGTGCTCGTGCAAAAATTTGATGGCGACCCGATGGCCATTGCGGTGCGTCGCTGCATAAACAGCGGCCATTCCTCCAATGCCGAGCAACTGGTTGATTCGGTACTTCTGCTGAACCGTATTCCCAATGCGGGCCAGTGCGCGCGCCGACACGGACGGGGGTACGTTCGAGTATGGCATTCTGAACTCCCCAGCGCGATTCCCCCAACCGGTGGCATAATGTTATGGACTCGCAAGCTTTGCAAGCGACGCGGGGGTTTCGCCATGGATGTCGAATCCGAAGATGCGATGAGCGCAAAAAACGCGGACAACGCGAAGACCAGGCAAGACCAAGAAACGAAAGGAAACGGAGACGAGCGACACCAACGAAACGAGCGACAAGAACGAAACGAGCGACATGAGCGACATGAGCGACATGAGAATGATGGGGCGCGTGCCGTGCGGAGAGCAGCCTCTCGCCTCGTGCCATTCCTGATTTTGAGTTACGTGTTGAACTTTCTCGATAGGGTCAATGTCGGCTACGCGGCACTGACCATGAACGCCGAGCTTGGATTGTCATCGACCGCGTTTGGCCTCGGGGCGGGCCTCTTCTTCGTGGGTTATGCCCTATTCGAGGTTCCCAGCAATCTGATCTTGCATCGCGTGGGTGCCCGATTTTGGGTCGGGCGCATCATGGTCACGTGGGGTGTGGTCTCGGCCTCCACCGCGTTCATCCAGAACACGACGGGCTTTTATGTCGTGCGCGTCCTCCTCGGGGTGGCGGAAGCGGGACTGTTTCCTGGCCTCATATTGTACCTGAGCTACTGGTTTCCGGCCAAAGAGCGCGCCCGGATCACAGCGCTCTTTCTGTTCGCCATTCCCTTTGCCCAAGTCATCGGCGCACCGCTTTCCACCTTCATTCTTCGTACGCACGGTTGGTTGGGGTGGTCCGGCTGGCGATGGATGTTTCTTATCGAGGGCATTCCCGCCGTGCTCGTTGGAGTCGTCGTATTTGCATTTCTGACCGATCGCCCCGCACAAGCCGGTTGGTTGCCCCAAGCGGAGCGGGATGTGCTGGTGGCGCGCTTGGAGTCCGAACAACGCACGGTCGCGAGCAACCAACGCTCTTTGCTGGGCACGCTCTTGGATCCGCGCGTGGTTATTTTGAGCCTTGCATACCTAGGTATCGTCTATGCGCTCTACACAGTTTCGTTCTTTCTGCCTCAACTCATCCGCGACTTGGGCAAAGAGCACGGAACGACGCTTTCTCCCCTGGACATCGGGTTATCCATCGCCGCCCTGTATGCGGTCTCCGCCTTTGGGATGTGGTGGTGGTCCCGTCACTCGGATCGCACCGGCGAGAGACTCTGGCACATCGCAGGTCCGGCCTTTCTCGGGGCCATCGCCACGTTGCCCCAGCTCTATTTGCCACCGTCGACCTTCCTCGTGCTCGCTGGGGTCGCGCTCCTATCCATCGGAACGTTTGCAGCCCTGCCGGCCTTTTGGTCCGTGGCGCCCACGATGTTTGCCGGGGGCGCGCTGGCCGCGGCCATCGGCTTGATCAACTCCTTCGGCAACCTCGGCGGCTTTCTCGGTCCCTATGTGACCGGCTCGCTCAAAGACCAAACCGGCGACTTCCGCTCCGGGCTCATCGCCGCCGGTGGTGCCATGGCCTTCGCCGGCCTGGCGGCGCTCACCCTGGGCAAGCTCGCGCCGCGCGCTGCGCGGATCGTCGCCCACGCCGAGTCCTCGTAGTCGGTCGCGCCGAATCCTCGTCGTCGCGCGGCGCCGAATCTTGGTCGGCGAAGCGCGGCTACTCGCTGCAGTCTTCCTTGATGCAGTCCGTATCGAGCCACCAGGGGTGCGTGGTGGTGGCGTCGAGCTCCTCGGTCGTCTTGAAGACCTCGTATTTGCCCGTCATGGCCGCGGCGCGGGTTCGGGTGAGGAGCTCGCGGATCTCGGAGCGCGTCATCGGCTGGAAGGAGCGCGCGGCGTGAATGGCTTGATCGAGGATCGGCATGCTGTCGCAGCCCGCGATCACCACCGAGGTGGGCAAGGTCATCGCATAGCGCAGGCACTCGCGCGCGTTCACCACGCCGCTCTGCAAGATGACCCCGTTGCCGGTCGACTTCATCCCCAAAACGCCGATGCCCTTGCGCAGCAGCACCGGCAGCACCCGATGCTCGAAGCTTCGGAAGTGCGCGTCCATCACGTTCAGCGGCATCTGCA
This sequence comes from Sorangiineae bacterium MSr11954, assembly GCA_037157815.1. Lineage (NCBI taxonomy): Bacteria > Pseudomonadati > Myxococcota > Myxococcia > Myxococcales > Pendulisporaceae > Pendulispora > Pendulispora albinea. The sequence continues at coordinate 8,191,460 of CP089984.1, read as the reverse complement.
CGGTGTCGAAGCGAAAGTCGTACGCGTCGGCGATCTGGAGCATCTTCAGGTGGATGCTCGGATCCTTGTGCCCCGTAAAGCCGATGAAGCGAAGCTTGCCGGCCTTGCGGGCCTCGACCAGCGCCTCGACCCCGCCCTCTTTGAACGCGCGCTCCGGATCGCTGTCGCGGATCACCTCGTGGATCTGCACCAGATCGATGCGATCGGTGCCCAGCCGGCGGAGCGATTGCTCGAGCTGCCCGAGGGCGGACGTCTTCGTGCGCCCATCGAGCTTGGTCATCAAGAACGCCTTCTCGCGGCGCCCGCCCCGCAGCGCCTTGCCCATGCGGCGCTCGGCCTCGCCATCGTGATAGTCCCAACAGTTATCGAGAAAATCGATCCCGCGCTCCAGCGCCGCGTGAACGATGCGAATGGACTCGCTCTCGTCCTTCGGCACCGCCATATGCCATCCTCCCAATCCCACCATCGACACCGAGACACCCGTTCGGCCGAGCTTCCGCCGCGGAATGCGCTCATGCTTTGCGTCAATCGACGATGACGAAATGCCATCCGCCTCGTTGTTTGCGTGAAGCGCCCGTGTCCCGTTTTCCGTATTAGGCTCGCTCGAATCGCTTCCGTTTCCCGTTTGCGGATCCGGTGCGTCCTGCGCATTTTCCGCGCAGGCGCCCGCGAGGAGCGTGGCGGCCATCGAACCGAGGAAGGTGCGGCGGGGGATTTCGGCGCTCATGCCGCGAGCTTCGCATGACTACGTGCGCGCTAATATCGTTTTTGCCATATCAGATCGATCATCGAGCTTCCCTTGTCACCAACTGTCGTCTCCACCGACCAATTGCGCCGGAATCGCCAATCGATGGTGGCGAGATTTCGGTCCGGTTGATCGAATGGCAGCCGGCCGAATACGGTGGCGAGCTGCAGGGAAATCGAGCGCGAAATTTGGAATTCGACCTCGGGACGCGGATTGGCCGAGCTGGAAGTATCCAAGCGAACCGTGACGACGTCGCTCCCCGTGAGGCCCTCGAGCGCCTTGTTGAGACCTTGCGTCGCGAACCCACCTCCCATTCCTACCGCTTGCGTGGTGGCGCTCGCCGCCCGTCGTTTCGGCGCGGTTCCGCTTTGATCGGTCCCATAAAGGATCAGCGCCAGAATCTCGTTTTGCGAGCGCGAAGGCTCCGAGCGCAGGTTCACTTTGCCCGTCTTGATCGGTCCGACGAAGTCGGCATACACACGCGTCCCTTGCGGCGCCGTCCAGCCCGCGGTCACCGAGGCCACGGGGTTGGTGGGATCGCCCGTGAAGGTCACCGTGCCCTTTTCGATCTCGAAGCGCTTGCCCTGCACCTCCAGGGTGCCCCCGAGCAGCCGAATTTGCCCGCTCATCTTGGTCTCCGCGTTGACGGAGACATTGGTCTCGCCATCCATCTGCACCCGCAGACCCGTGCCGCGCTTGATCTCCACGTCGTGTCCCAGCTTCGTGCGGATGACCAGCTTCGTTTCGGCCCCCGGCGGTGTGGGGGGAGGAGGATCGTACTCCTGGGGTGTGAGCGGTAGGAGCGTGAGCTGGTGCGGCGTGCGCTGGACGCCGACCCGGATCTTCTCCGCGCGATCGAGCTCCAGAACGTCGTGGCTCGAGGTGTCGGGCAGCTTGAAGCGCAGCTCCGGCACATTGACGTCGACATTCGTCGTCTTGCGATCCGCCGTCGCGCGCACCTCGACCTTGCCGTAGACCTCCCCCAGCTCTTCGCCGTGCAGGCTGATGGGAAAGGCCTCGTTGCTCGGGATCTCCAGGTTGGCGCTCGCCTCGGTGAGCCGCACCCCCGCCAGCCGCACGGACGCATCGCCGCGCAGATGGCCTTCGTCGGTCCTTGCCTCGATGTCCTCGATGCGCACGCGCCCGCCGCGATCGATGATCACGTTGGCGTGCAGCCCCTGCAGCTTTTCGCCCAAGATCGGGAGCTCGACGGAGCCTTCGCTGAGGACGATGTTCCCCTCCATCGTGGGGCGCTCCTCGCCCTCTTCGGAATCGTCCGGGCCGCCCTTCGCCTGCGCGGCCGTGGGCGGTGGTAGGTACACGCGGGCGTCGGCGTGGATGCGGCCATCGAGATCGCTGACCTGGGGCTGCACGAATGGCAAAAAGGCGGCCACCCGGAACGCGTTGGCCTTGACCTCGGCCTCGATGGGCGTGGTGCGATCGAGCACCGGCACCACCCGCGCGCCCCAGAGGACGCGGCCCCGAACGTCCACCTGCGCAAAGCCGTCTTTTTGATCGAAGCGCAGGCTGGTGCGCGCGCCCTTGTCGTCGATGTTGGTGGAGACCTTGACCCCCGTGTACTCCGCGCGCCCGACCCGCAGACCGTCCAGGCGAATCTCGGAGTGCGCCGTCGCCGCGCGATGCAGATCCTTCAGCTCGAAGTCGCCGCTGAGGCGCCCGCGCATATGGCGGTCGGCGAAGAACGCGACGCTCTCCAGCGGAAAGCTCCGGATCTTCGCGTAGGCCGTCGCGTCCCACGCCGGGCCCTTGGCCGGCGGGTGCAAGAGCTCGGACGCGCGCACATGGCCGTCGCCGTGGAGCGCGAACACCTCGACCGGGGTCGCGCTCTTCGGGCCGCCGTGCGGGGGCAAGCGCACCGAGAGCCCCAGCTGCGCTTTGCCTGCGTTGTACTGCGCGAGCAGGTCGACGGTCGTGGCCGGGTAGTCGGCGCCCCGTTGCCGCTTGACGTCGTAGGTGTGGGCGTCGAGCGCGATGCGCGGCTCGAGGGCCGTCCCCTCGGCGCGCAAGGTGAGCTCCACCTCGCCCGCGAGGCCCGCGGTGCCGAGCACCAGCGGCAGCGAATCGAGCCTTCGACGTGGCACGGTGAGCTTGGCCGACCAGGGCGCCTTCTCGAGCATGGCCATCGCTTGGTTCGCGTTGCCGGCCATCTCGCTTCGAACGAGCTTGTGGTACGGGAGCTGGCCGCTCGCCTCGAGCTCCAGCAGCGACGCGTGCGCGTCCACGACCTTGGCGGAGAGCTGGCTCTTGCCGTCCTCGCCGTCGATTTTGGCCTCGAGCGCCAGATCCACCCCGGTGAGGCTCCACGCCGGCGGCTTCACCACCTGCTCCATCGGCTTCCCGTTGACCTCGACCTTGGTGTCGACCGGGGGCGGCGTGCGCGCCACCAGCGCCAGCTTCTCGGTGCGCACCGAGAGCTCGAGATCCGGCTCTTCGTGGGCTTGATCGCGGCCCACGTCGAGCTCCACCAAGAGCGTGCCGCCCACGGGGCGGAAGGGGAGGGTCGCCGGAAGAACGTCGGTCAGCTCGTCGATGTCCAGGTTGCTCTCGATGTGCGCCTTGCCGATCACCTTCTCCCACGAGCTCGGATCGAGCGGGGAGCCGGGGAGGACCAAGGTCGAGGTATCGAGATCGACGGTCCCGTGCTTGGCCGACTCGGCGTGCGCAGAGGCGATCACGTGCTTGTCGTCGAAGGTCGCGCGCAGATCCGCGTGGGCATCTTCGACATGGCCCACCGCCGCGTGCTTCAAGTCGAGGACCACCGTGCCATCGACCCCCTTGGGGTGCACCACCAAGTCCACGTCGCAGTCGAGGCTCCCCGCGCGGATCAAGCTGGGATCGAGGCGCGCGAGGCGGGCCACGCTGGCGATGTCGAGGCCCTTGTTCTGCAAGCGCAGCCGGATGCCTTCGCGGTTTCGCTCGGCGCGCACCACGGTCGGCTCGCCCAGCCCCTCGATGACCGTGTCCTCCACCAGGATGCCCGACTTGGCGATGTGGATGCGCTTGGCCCGCGTGACCATCGCGATCTCGGGCTCCACCACGTCCAAGCGAACATGGCGCAAGGTCACGTCTTCGCCGGCGATCTCCACGGCGGCCGCGATCTCGAGCCGGGTCTCGTCGTCGCCGTGCGCGACCGCGCCGATCACCGGCGCCGTGACCGGCCCGCGCACCTGCACGTCCACCTCGGAGAAGTGCCGCCCGCCCGCTTCGAGATCGTGCCCCTCCACATTGACGTCGACGAAGGGCTTCGCGAGCTCGCCCGTGACCCTCCCGCCCAGGTGCACGCTTCCAAGCGCGACGCCCTCGCGCTCGATCCCCCGGGCATCCACGTCGACCCGCGCGTCGATGGTCGGGCTGCCGAGCACGATGTTCCCGCGCGTATGAATGTCGGCCGAGCCCCGGGCGATGGGGCCCACCCGCGCGATGCCCTGCAAATTGTCGATGTGCGTGTGCGTTTCGAAGTGGACGATGGGCTCCGTCCCATGCCGCCCGAGCGACGCGCGGATCTCCGTGGGCGCGCCCACCTCGCCCACATGGCCGCGCACCGTGACGTTTTCGCCCTCGACCTTTCCGCCCAGGCGTACCGCCGGAACGCGCTGGCCCGCCACCTCCCCCGGCAAAACGCGCACCGTGTACGTCCCGTGCGGCGCGCCTTTTTCATCGAGCCGGATCGAGGCTTTGACGTCGGCCGAGAGATCCGAAGCCGGTCCCGCAGGCGAAAAAGCGCGCACATCGATGTCGCGCGCCTCGGCCGCGAGCTCCGCGGAGATGGTCGGGCCCAGCCGGAGATCGCCGGTGGCGTGGAGCTTCGCCTTGCCCACCCCGACGTCGGCGGTGATCGCCAGCTGCGGCAGGGTGCCATGCGCCTCCGCATGGACCTTGGCGTCGTCGTTCCACTCCACCTCGGGGACGAGGGTGCGAAGCTGCTCTTTCGAAGCGTGGGGAATGTCGGCAACGGCGTCGACCCGCGAGCCCTTCATGGAGGCGTGCGCCGTGGCAGGCACCCCCGCAATGTCGCCGCCGAAGGTGGCCTCCAGCCCCAGCTCGGCCTCGGCGCCCGGCGGAAGATCGACGTGAAGGGTGAGCTCCCCGCGCGGATTCGCGCCTTTTGGAAGCGCGCGGGCCGTCAGGCGCGCATGCGACACGTCGATGGTGAGCCCCGGCTCCACGTTGACCCGCCCCACCACCTCGTCCAGATCGGCATCGATGGGGGGCGCGCCGCCCATTTGCCCGTGCACCCACACATGGTGGAGCACCACATTGGGGATCCCCACGTGCACCCCGCGCCCGGGTGGCTCGCTCGGCGGGCTTGGGTTGGCCGACTCGAAGGCGCGCGCGATGTTCAGCGCGCCAGAAGGATCGGTGTCGAGCGACACATGCGCGGCATCGACCCCGATGTCGGGGAGCCCGATGCGGATGTTTCCTTTCTCGAGGAGGAGCGAGCGCACCAGATCGCGCAGGTCGACCTTCACCGTCACGCCATCGAGCCACGCGACCCGCTTGCCCTCGGGATCGTCCAAGGTCGCGCCTGCGTTGGTGATCCCCGAGGGCCCGATGCGCCCGATATGCTCGATGGTGAGGGTGCCTCGAAAGGTGCCAGCGAGCGCGCGATTGACTTGCACGGCCGCGACCCTGCGGGCTGCAGGCAGATTCAAGTGGAGCAACGCCCCGCCCACGGTCGCGACGGCAAAGGTCGCGGTGGTCCCCACGATGACACCCACGGTCCCGAACGTCCGGAGGACGCGCCGCAACCTTCCCGGCATCTAGAAGCTCTCCCCGATGCCGAAGGCCAGCGCGATGGGGATGCCGAGGAACTCGTCCGGCTCGCCCTCTTGAAACTGCTCGCTGACCTTGCCTTGGGGAGCGTTCGGAGAGAGCTGCCGCAGAACCTGCATGCCCGGAATACGGTAGCCAAGATCGAGCCGTATGGGACCAACCGGCGTGTCGTAGCGCACGCCAACACCGCACGAGAGGTGGGGCCGGTTGAAACGGAAATGGACGCGCTGGGGAGAAACGTCGCTCGCGTCGCAAAATATCGCACTGCTCAGCGGACCGGACAGGGGGATGCGCGCCTCCACGGACGTCTCCCACAGGGTAAATCCGCCTACCGCAATACCGCACTCATTTCCGAGCTTGCGTGTGGTGCCGTCGGAGTTGGTGGGGAAGCAGTCGCTATCGAGCTGCAGCGACGCCAGATCGGGATTGAGAAAGGGGACGAACGCGTGCGGGCCGATGCTTCGAAGGGGATAGCCGCGGTTCGAGCTCGAACCACCGGAGAAGAGCCCGCGAAAGTACATGATCTGGAAATCGCGCGTCCGCTCGCCCCGATTGGCGTCGGTGAGCGCTTGATCCAAGTTCTCGCGCACCACCTTTCCATAATTGAATGGGAAGAGGAGCCCGACGCCCACCCGCATGGCGATGGTCATCTTGTGCGGGAGCGGGATGTAGCCGCGGATCTCCGGCTGAATTTTGATGTCCGAGGCGTCCCCGCCAAAGACGCCCCCCGCGATTTGCAAGTTGTTCCCGAGGAAGATGCCTTTGTGCGGGTGAACGCGATCGTCGCGAAGATCGAGGTTCACGATCAGCTCGGGGCTCGAGATCACCAAGGTCCGAAGCGCCGGATCGAGCTCACCGATGTAGGAGAACGGGTGGGCCACGTTCACGCTGTGAACCAGCGCGCCATAGAATTTCCCGAAGGTGCGGTCGAGACCGACGGCGATTTTGGCCTCCGCGTACCCAATGATGGAAGCCTTGTCGAGGAGCTTCTTGTCCAGCGGCGGAATGAACGGAATGACGTTGAACTCCGGGCGAATGAACCCGTTGGTCCGCGCTTCGAAGAGGCCCGGCTGCCGCAGCTCCAGCCGCAGCTTCTCCATGGGGAGCAGGTGGTGGGGCACCACGATGTTGTCGACCCGCAGCGGGTAGGTCACCACGCCGGGCCGAAACTGCACGGAGAGGGTGCGCAGGCCGCCCAGGTAATTGTGGTGCTCCCAGCCCGCGAGCAAGTGGAAGTCGGAGCGGATGATATCGAACTCCACGCCGCCGCCCAGCTTGAGGGTGCGGAGCTTCGAGGGCTCCACCTTGACGTGGACCGGAACCTCCCCCGACTCGGGGTGCGCGAGATCGGGGACCACCTCGACCGAGCTGAAGACCTGCAGATCGAGCACCGCTTGTTGGGCAGCGTCGAGATCGGCCGTCGAATACGGCTCGCCCGGCTGGATATCGAGGGCGCGCTTCACGGGGTCCAGCGGGATGGTCTCCAGCCCCTCGTAGGTGACCGCGCCAAAACGGACTTTGTGGCCTGGCGTGATGCTGAAGCTGACATCGGCCGAGTGCGCGACCAGATCGATGCTGGCGTCGCGATCGGCTTTGGCGTACGCGTACCCGCGGTCGGTCAGGGCCCGGGTGGCCGCCGTCTCCGCCTCCTTGTATTTGTCCTCGTCGAAGGGGGCGTTTCCCTTGCCGAGGTTGCGCTCGATGGCCTTGCGCACCGCTTTGGCCTCGTCGGGCGAGAGGCCCTCCGCGCCAACGAGGGTGACGTTTCGGACTCGAATCGGGGTCCCCTCTTCAACCACGATTTCGACCTGAACATGGTTCTCGGAGATGCGGGTGACCCGCCCGGCGCGGGCGTGCGCGTCGTAGTAGCCGCGGGCGCGGTAGAAGCGCTCCACGCGGGCCAGATCGCGCTGCAGCACGAAGCGGTCGAACAGCTCGTACTCGAAGACGACCCCCCGGAACATCCCCAGGAACTTGGGGGTTGCCGCGGTGGCCAGCCGCTCCTCGATGTCGGAGTCATCGACCTTGGACGCGCCGCGGATGCTCACGTCGTCGATGGCCGAGCGCCCTTTGGGAATCGACGTGCAGCCCGCCAGCATCCAAAGGAGCGCACCAAAAACGGCGACGACGAAGGGGCTGGGGCGTCGGAGGACCATGTTCGAGGGAGAGGACGACCACGCTATCGCGGCTACCGCGGAGGGTGCGGAAAACATAATGTGATGGTCGCGATGCGTGAACGTGTGAAAACGGCTCTACTACTGTCGGCGACCCTCGGTCCAATCCCGTTGCTCGGCCTGTGGCTCTTTGCCTGCGGTAGCTCGTCGCTTCCGACACCATCGTACGTGCGCCAGGAGACGTCCGCGCTGGCGGAGGTGCCTTATCCCCCGCCGCCCGCGCACGCCGAGGGCATCCCCAAACAGCCGCGGCCCGACGCCGTTTGGATCGACGGGGAATGGGTCTGGGACGGAAGGCGTTGGGCCTGGAAGCAAGGGCGCTGGGTGGTGGCCTCGCCCGGCACCAAGTTCTCGCCGTGGACGAGCGTGCGCGGGGCCGATGGCACCTTGTACTTCGCGCCCGGCGTCTGGAAGGACGCAAAGGGCCTCCCGGTCGCCGATCCCAAGCCGCTCGCGGGTGCGCGCGCCGGGAGCAGCCCGGTGGTGAGCCCCGAGGGCGAGCCCTTCCAGACGGGGCCGACCATCGTGGCCATCGAGGACGGTGGTCGCCGATGAAGGACACCTTGGTCGTCGCCGCCACGATCGTCTTTTTCGCCCTGTTCGCCACGGCGCACGTCACCATCGTGGCCGGCCTCGTGCGCAAACCCCCCCGCTGGCGCGCGCTCCTCGCGCTGGTCGCGTTCCCGTTTGCGCCTTATTTTGCCCTACGGGAGCGAATGCGCGGGCGGGCCTTTGTGTGGCTGATCGCCCTCGTCGGCTACGCGATCGCGCTCGCCTTTTCGTGGTGATCCGGGCGCTCGGGTCGCCGTTTTTCCGGCTTCCACCTCGCTCTTTGCGCGCGTTTCGTCCGCCTCGCCGGGTTCGAGCGCCGTACGGTTCGCGAAGCTGCCGTGGCGCTCCGCGTACACCCGCGCAAATTCGGCGCCGAAGAAGACGATGAGGCTCACCAGGTAGATCCACGTGAGCAGCGCCAGCACCGCGCCAACCGCGCCATAGGCGTCGTAGCTGGCCAAGGTGGTCATGTAGAGGGTGAGCAATCGCTTGGCGAGCGTGAAGAGCAGGGCAGTGAGCAGCCCGCCCCCGAGCACGTCGCGCCATTTTGCGCCACATGCGGGCACCACTTTGAAGAGCGCCGCGAACGCAAAGGTGAGAAAACCAAGGGAGACGGCGTGCTCGAGCATCGACCAGGCCCACGCGAAGGGCAGGGCATCGCGCGCCACGCTGGTGACCGCGGAGAGCGCGGTGCTCAAGATGAGCGACACCAGGAGCAAGAGCGCGGCGCCCAGGACGAGCAGCATCGCCATGGCTTTTTCCCGCACCGTTTGCAGCACCGACTCCACGATGCCCGACGACGACGGCTCGGGGCACCGCCAGATCCGGCTGAGGGCCGTATCGAGCTCGCTGAAAACGCCGCTGGCCGAGAGCACGAGGGCCACCAAGCCCACCACCATGCCGACCCCGCGCGCGGTGTGATGGTTTTGCAGGTTGCTCAGGGTTTGGTCGACCAGGCCTTGCGCGCCAGGTGCCCCCGTGGAACCGAACGAGGAGACGATCTTCGCGCGCGTCGCGTCATCGTCGCCCAGGAAAAATCCGAGGCCCGTCACTGCCAGCATGAGCAGTGGGAAAATCGAGAATAATGCGTAATAGGCGAGCGAGGCGCCCATGCGATGGCACTTGTCATCGCTCCATCGAACCGCAGCCTCTTGGAAGAGCTCGAAAACCTTTTTGAGCATATCGACCTCCGTGCCCAGGCCCAGCATGATTGCGAGCGGCTTTTTTTAGGCAAACCTCATGCTCGTGCGCTTACCAGCAGGCAACCCGAAGGCTACCGTGACGCTACCAGGTCAATATGAGCCCTCGACCCGGGCCGAGCTGCAATCGGGCATGCCCGGGCTCGGACGGTGCCTGCTTCGCGACATGATGAGGTGCACTAAACAAAGGGTGCTCATCGGAGATGCCACGGATCACCAGATCGAGCCCCCACGCCACACCGAGGCCAACCACCGCGCCAATCACGTCCCAGGTGAAATCTTTCCAGGATGGGGTGCCATGTCCGAGTCCGTCGTAAGCTTCCTTCGCCGCGCCCAGCACCAAGGTCGTACCGGCCCCGAGGAGCAAAGGGGGATACCGTGCTTCGAATTGCGTGGCCGCCAGGGTGTAGGTGCCGCTGGCGATGAGCGCTGCAACCGAAAAATGCAATACTTTATCGCGGCCGAACCAAGGATCGGGGTCCGAAGCGGCCTCCGCACGCGCAGAAGATGGGGGGAACGTTATCATCGGAAAGAGCAACCCAAAAACGAGAACGGCCACTCGCAATCGAACGAGGGAAGACGGGTTTCGCATGGCCCGTGTCCGATTAGCATGCGTTGGCGCAGCAAGCGTGCCGACAGACTCGGCTTCACCTCGCCCTTCCGGTGCCGTTCGCGTATTCTTCACCCGTTTTCATAATGCGCCCTGTTCCCAACGAGTCGAAGATCCCCGCGGGGACCCTGCTGGTCGGGAAGTATCGCGTCACGCGCGAGATCGGCCGCGGTGGCATGGCGGCCGTTTACGAGGCGGAGCAGACGACCTTGAACAAGAAGGTCGCGGTCAAGGTGCTCGCGGCCGAGCTCTCGGCCTCCAGCATCGTGATCGAGCGCTTCTTCCGTGAGGCGCGCGCCGCCGCCAGCGTTCGCAGCCCCTACATCGTCGATGTCTACGACTCCGGGCGCCTCGAGGATGGCCGCCCCTTCATCTGCATGGAGCTGCTCGAGGGCGAGTCGCTCTACGATCGCATGGCGCGCCTGCGCCTCATCGATCCCGAGACCACGGTGCGCATCATCACCCAATGCGCCAAAGGGCTCTCCAAGGCCCATGCGGCCGGGATCGTCCACCGCGATCTGAAGCCGGAGAACATCTTCCTCATCAAGACCGAGGAGGGCGGCGAGATCAGCAAGCTCCTCGACTTCGGCCTCGCCAAGTTCTACGCGCCCGTCGCCCCCGACGTGAAAACCGCGCGCCTGACCCGTGAGGGCGCAGTGTTCGGTACACCGGCTTATATGTCGCCGGAACAGGTGAAAGGTCAGGGGTCGGTCGACCATCGCGCCGATTTATGGGCGCTCGGCTGCATGGCCTTCGAGTGCCTCATTGGCCGGCCGGTCTGGAACACCGAGCAAGGCGTGGCGATGACCTTCGCCGCCATCGCCACCGCGCCCATCCCCGTTCCCTCCAAGCTCCGCCCCGATCTGCCGGCCACCTTCGACGCGTGGTTCTTCAAGGCGCTGGAGCGCGATCCCGATCATCGCTTCCAAGACGCCAAAGAGCTCTCCGAGGCGCTGGTGCAAGCCTTCGAGCGGCAGGCCGTTCCTGCCGTGGCTGTCGCGGCGGCGGCGGCGCGCGCCTCCCGCGCCTCGCTCAGCGAGCGGCACGATCCCGAGGGGCTCGAGACCACGGTGGTGCGCCATGCCGCGCACTCGGCCGAGGAGAACATGATGGGCGGCGGCGCCGTGGTGCGCGCGGCCTATGCCGGTGCGGGGGCAGGGGTCGCGCTCTCGCTCACCCCGCCCGTCGCGGGCGCGGCCGATCCCGGGGTGGCGGCCGAGTTTTTCAACGACGCGAATGGGCGCCGTCCGGGGCTCGCGGTGTCCCCGCGGCCTGGCATGTTCGCCAGCGGCGCGGAGAGCTTGGGCGCGAGCGTTCCCGAGATTTCCCCTGGGCGAACGCCGTCCGCGGGCTCGGCGTCGCAGGTGCTCCCGGCGCCGCCGCCCTCGGCATTTCGTTGGGTCTTCTCGTCGGCGGCGCTGGTGGGCGGCTCGGTGGCGGCGTTCGTCGTTTGGACCAACATGCTCAAGCCGCAGGTGTTCAATCCCACGGTGGCATCGACGGCGACGATGGCACCGATCGCCGGCCCATCGGGCAGCCCGTCGAACGTGCCGCCCGTCGACGAGCCCAAGTGGATGACCGCCTTTGCCGACGGGCAAAAGCTCTTTGCCGCCGGCGACATCCCCGGCGCGCTTCGCCGGCTCAAAGACGCGCAGGAGCTGGGCGGAAACACGCCCGGCGGCGGCGCCGCATTGGCCGCCCGCGGCTTGGCCGATCAGATCCGCGCGGTCCCCGTATCGCGCAACCTCTGCAAGCCGGTCGCCTTTTCGCACCCGCGCTTCGGGCCCTTGAGCAACATCGGTCGCCCGGCCATCGCGAGCGTCGAAAAGGGAACCTTGGTCGCGTGGACCGACGATCACGAGGAGGCGGGGCACTACCACGTCTACTCCGTGGTCCTCGACGACGTGGGCCGCCCGCAGTCCGCTTCGCGTGATCTGACCCCCGAGGCCAGCGAGGTGATGCGCCCCGGCCTGCTCACCGTCAACGACCGCGCCGTCCTCTACTACTGGGACAAAACCGGCGGCGACGCGGGGGTGCGCGTGCGCTGGATCGATCCGAACGGGCGCATCGGCGGCGCGAGCACCTTGGTCGGCGCCGAGCGCGCGGGCAACTTCTACCCCGCGCTGGATCGCGCTCCCGACGGCTTCTATGTGGCCTGGCAGGACGACCGCGACAAAGAGGGCGACGATCTCTTCCTGCGAAAGCTCTCCAACGATCTCGAGCCGCAGGGCAACGAGGTGCGCCTCACCGATTACCTCTCGGTGGGCGGCCGCAACGCCAGCGCCCGATACCCCGGGCTCGCCATCGCCAGCAACGCCGTCTTCGTGGTGTACAAACTGGAGCGCGAGCCGCAGCACACCATCGCGCGCATGCGCCTCAAGCTCGGCACCGCCGAGCTGAAAAAGGGCCTCGACGAGCGCACCACACCGGGGCCGAAAGGCGGCGGGCTCGATCGCGAGCTCGGGGACGTGGCCATCGTCAACGAGGACAAGCTCCCGGGCGATCAGCCCGTGATCGCGTGCGGCGCCGAGGGCTGCTTCATCGCGTGGCACGGTGAAAAAGGCGGCGCCTACGCGGCCATGGTCGAGCCGGCGGGAGGACGCGTCCTCTGGCGCAAGAAGCTGGGCGACAAGAGCTCGCACCCCTCGCTGGGCGTGGGGACCGATGGCGTGGTGCAGCTCGCCTACTACGACGCCGGCCGGATCAAGATGGCGCCGCTCACCCGCGATGGGGTCGGCGTGGCCAGCGTGATCGGCAAGGTGCTCGGCGATCAGCCTCGCCCGGCCATTGCCCCGGGGCGCGCCAAGGGGGAATGGTCCCTCGCGTGGCAAGACTTCGAGGCCGGTCACACCGAAGCGTACGCCGCCCGCGTGGTATGCCGTCCGTAGTCCCTCGTCTGCCTCGTTTTTCATCGCTCGTCGTTCCGTGGCCTATCGCGTAAGTCCTTCCCCAACGACCCCCGAGCGTCCGCCCGTCGATGGGCGCGCGATCCTGGAAGCGCTGGGCGTGTCGGCGGTGGTGACCTTGCTCGTCACCGTGGCCGCGTCGCTCCTGCCCGACCGGTACGTGGCGTCGGCCGTTGGCTTTACCTTTCTCGGCGCGACCTGGTGGCTCGTGTGGTCGCGCGACGACGCCAGGGTGGCGCATTTCGGTCTGGCGTTCGGCGGGCTCGTGCTGCCCGGAAAGCTCGACATCGGCCGGCTCGTTGGGAGCTTTGCGCGCGCGCTGGGCTGGGCGGTGCTGTTCGCCGCCATCACCTTCGTGCCCTTTTGGCTCGGATGGCGCTGGTGGTGGAGGGCCGCCGGCGACTTTCATCTGCGCTGGGAGACCATCGATCCAAGCCTCTTCAACGAGCTCCTCGGGCAACTGCTGATCATCGCGCTGCCGGAGGAGGCCTTCTACCGCGGCTACCTGCAGACCCGGCTCGACGACGCCATCCCGGCGCGCGTTCGCATTCTGGGCGCGTCGGTGACCCCGGGCCTCGTCATCGCGAGCATCGTCTTCGCGCTCGGTCACTTTGCGACCATTCGCACGGCGCCGCGCCTGGCGGTCTTCTTTCCGGCGCTCGTCTTCGGGTGGTTGCGCGCGCGGACGGGCGGCGTGGGCGCGGGCATTCTTTTTCACGCGACGTGCAATATGTTCTCCATGCTCCTCGGTCGAGGGTATGGAGTCTATTGATGCCGCGCGCCGCCCTCTTCGACATGGATCGCACCTTGGTGCGACGAGAGACCGCCAGCTTGTACATTCGCTACCAGCGCACCATCGGCGAGGCCACCTGGCGTGACGCCGCCCGCGTTTCGTATTGGGTGCTCCTCTACACGTTCGGCGTGATCGACGCCCCGGGCGTGGCCGCCAAGGTGATGCGCGGCTTCGCGGGCATGCCCGAAACCGTGCTCGCCTCGCGCTGCGACGACTGGTTTCGCCGCTATGTCGAAGAGCACGTGGCCGACCGCGGGCGCGCGGCGGTGGCGCAGCACCTCGCGCAAGGGGATATCGTAGCCATCGCCACCGGCGCATCGCCCTACGCGGCGCGCCCTCTGGCGCGGCGGCTCGGCATCCAGCACATCGTCTCGAGCGAGCTCGAGGTCGGCCGCGATGGCCGCTTCACGGGCCGGGCCCTGGAGCCTCTGGCGTATGGCGCGGGCAAGGTCGTGCGCGCCGCGCGCCTGGCCGAATCGCTTGGTTTTAGCTTGAAAGATTCGGTCTTCTACACCGATTCGTTCACCGATCTGCCGCTCCTGGAGGCGGTTGGCGAGCAGGTCGTGGTCAACCCCGATCCGCGCCTCCTCCGGCTGGCGCGCCGCCGCGGTTGGCGCATCGAAGCGTGGTGACCGCAGGGAGCCTCCGCGCCGAGATGGTCCAGGGCGCCCGCGCGCCCTAGTATGAGCGCATGTCTTTCGAACTTCCCTCGGTCGTCGTCGACAAGATTGTGGACCTGGCACTTTACGAGGATCTCGCGGCCGGCGATCTCACCACCGAAGCATGCATCGACCCGGAGGCGGAGGCCGTCGCCCACGCCGTGGCGCGCAAGGAGCTCGTCGCCTGCGGCGGCCCCGTGTACCGCAGGGTGTTTCAGCGGATTCACCCCCTGCTCGAGGTGACCGACGCGGTGGAGGAGGGCACCTTGGTCAAGCCCGGAACGCGGCTTTGGACGGTGCAGGGCCGCGCGCGCGCCATCTTGATGGGCGAGCGCACCGCCTTGAACCTGGTGCAGCGCATGTGCGGCATCGCCACCTTGACCCGCACCTATGTGAGCGCCCTCCCGCCTGGCAGCCGCACCCGCATCATCGACACGCGCAAGACCACGCCCGGCCTTCGCGTCCTCGAGCGCTACGCCGTGCGCGCCGGCGGCGGAAAGAACCACCGCGACAACCTGGGCTCGGCGGTGCTCATCAAGGACAACCACGTGGTGGCGGCCGGCGGCATCAAAGAGGCCATCCGCCGTGCGCGCGAGCGCTCGCCGCACACCGGCAAGGTCGAGTGCGAGGTCGACTCGCTCGACCAGCTCGACGAAGCGCTGGAGGCAGGCGCCGACATCGTCTTGCTCGACAACATGTCCACCGCCGACGTGATCGAAGGCGTGCGCCGCGCGCGCGGCAAGGCGCTGGTCGAAGCCTCCGGCAGCATCACCCTGCCGCGCATCACCGAGCTCGGGCAGGCCGGGGTCGACGCCATCTCCGTGGGCGCGCTGACGCACTCGGCGCCGGCCGCCGACATCGGGCTCGACTTCGAATGACCGTCGCGAGCGATCTGCTCCCCATCCCGGCGCTCTTGCGCCAGCGCGGCATCGCCCTGGGGGGGCCGCTCACGGTGCTCGAAGAGACCACGTCGACCAACGACGAGGCCAAGCGCGCGGCCAAGGTCGGCGCACCCCACGGCGCCACGTGGATCAGCGAGTCGCAGACCGCGGGCCGCGGCCGCCAAGGCCGCCAGTGGATCTCCCCGCGCGGCGAGAACGTCTTGCTCTCGGTGCTCGCGCGCATCCCATGCCCGCCGCCGCGGCTGCCGCTTTTGTCGCTGGTGGCGGGCCTCGCATCGCGCGACGCCATCGCCCGCGCCGCGCCGGAGGCCGACGTGCGCGTCAAGTGGCCCAACGATGTGGTCATCGACGGGCGCAAGGTCTCGGGCGTCCTCGTGGAGGCGCAGTTCGCGGCGAGCCACGTGGAGTCGTTGGTGATTGGCGTGGGGATGAATGTGCACACCCGCGTCTTTCCGGAGGCCATCGCCAACCTCGCCACCTCGGTGGCGCTGCATACCGCGGCGCTGCCCGACCGCGCCGCGCTGGTGGTCGATCTGCTCGAGGGCCTCGCCCGCGATCTTCCGTTGGTGGCGGCGCACGGCCTGGGCCCCGTGCACGAGCGCCTCGTCGCCGTCGATGCGCTACGGGGCCGGCGCGTTTGCAGCGATCCATCGGGAACCTTTGGCATCGCGGACGGCATCGACATCGAAGGCCGTCTCTTGGTGCGCGATGAACATGGAAACGTGCAGCGCTACGTGGCCGGGGAGATCCATTTGGTCAGTGGAATTTTGTAGTATGGAATGGGCTCTAATCGCATAACGGATCACACACACTTTTAGCCCACTGTGGCGATTTGCCGTGGCAGCGGTTCGCGAGGGGAGCCGAAGTCACATCGGTTTTACCCACCTTTTCGCAGTGGTTGCAGCTCCTACTGCGTCTTCGGTTTGGCCGTGCATTTGCTCTCATGTCGGCATCATGAGCAGTGACGATCCCATCGCGCGGTCCCACGACGAGCCGCCGCCATCCCGCGAAACCCTCGAAACATCGGGGGTCGAGAGCGGCACCACGGCCACCCCAGCAGAGCCGTATTGTTATCTGGAAGACGGCAATCCCTGGCGCGTCGCCACCAATTGCCGCGCTGCCGGTCTGGCCTTCGTGAACGGCGTCGGTCGCGGTTGGACGAAGCGCGATCTGGTGCGGTGGCTGGTGGGCGCCTACCGCGATGCCGCATACCCGCTCCCGGGTGCGGAGCGCATTGGTTTCGAGACCAACATCGCGGAGGTCGACCCCAAGCGCATCGAGCGCCTGCTGTTCGGGGTACGCGACCATGTGCTCAAGAGCCTCGACACCACGCCCGATGGTCTCGTCTCGCTCTCCTGCTGGGCCAAAACGGCCGGATCGATCATGCGCAGCCGCCATGGAAATGGCGAGATGGGCTACATCCCCGTCGATTGGCCCCGCATGCGGCTCGAGGACCGCGTCATGTCGCTCTTCGCCGTCGACGCGCTCATTCGCGCGCGCGATTACGAGCGCCGCCTCTCCATCTGCGGCCGCTGCGGCGCCGTCTCCTTCGATGACGCAGCCCGCGAACGCGGCTTCTGCGATCTCCACCCGGACCGCATGCGTTATGACTCCGGCATCCTTCCGAAGACGGAGGGCGCCGGATCGGACGAGAAAATTCCGGTCGCCAAATAAGCGACCCGATTGGCGCGCGATCGCGGAGCGCACGGTCGCTACCGCCGGCGAACGCGCCGCGTGATCCCGAATTTCACCAGCTCGTGCACCGCGCGCAGCATCTCGCGCACCTCGTGCTCCGCCTCCCAAAAAATCTTCGGAGCGGAGAACGCCGCATAGGCGCGCAGCATCGCGGCCGCGGTGCGATCCGCGTCGTCCACCTCGAGCTCCCCGGCCTCGATGCCCTCGCGCAAAAGGCGCGCGATGAGGGTGCGCTCGCTTTGCTCGAAGCGGGTTTGCGCATCTTTGACGCTGGGGTTCCCGCAGTGCAGCAGATCTTTCGTGTGCAGCCCCTCGCCGCCGCGCTCGAGCAGCATCTCCACGCGCGCGTCGAGGATCGCGGCGATCTGGTCGGCAAAGCTTGCGTTTTTCGCCTTTTTCTTGGCGATCGCGCGCTCCATCGCCTCGAGGATGCGCGCGTGCTCCAGCTCCGACAGCGCGCCGATGATCGCCTCCTTCGACGGAAACTCGAGGTACACGCTGCCCACACCTATGGCGGCCTCGCGAGCGATCTCGGCGATGGTCGTTTTATGCGGCCCATAGTGGGAAAGCAGGCGCCGTGCGGCATCGAGGATTAGCTTGCGTCGCTCCGCTTCCGAGGTACCCATCGGTGTTTCGACGAGTCTACCTGGTTGACGGAACGTTGAACGGATTTAACTTCGGTTCATCGCTCAGCCTACAGAGTCCTCACGAGCCAAGCGCCATCAGGGCGCGGAGGCGATTATCCGGGGACACGCGAGCGGTTTGGGAGACACTCGATGAGTTCGAGAACGACATTTCCGCTATTGCCGCTGCGTAACGGGGTCATTTTCCCGGGAACGACGGTCACGCTCCCGCTCGGTCGCGAACGCTCGGTCGCGCTCGCCCGCGCCGTTCGCCCCGGCGACATCCTCGTCGTGGTCACGCAAAAAGATGGCTCGGTCACCGAGCCCACCGAGGATGGCCTTTATCACTACGGCACCTTTGCACGGGTGCAGCAAATCGCCCGCGCCGGCGATCGCGAATACCGCATGACGGTCGAGGGCCTCGGCCGCTTCGAAATGGCGCACCTCGTCAGCACCGATCCGTATTGGACGGCGGAGGGAAGCATCGTCGAGGAGCCGGTCTCCAATGTGGAGGAGGCGCGCCTGCTCGCCAAGGTTTTGCGCGAGCGGGTCGAGGAGCTGGCCGGTCGATCCGGCGGCGCCGCCAGCTCGGTGCGCGCCAGCGAGGATCAACCGGGTCTGGTCGCCGATCAAATCGCGGCCGGCCTTGGGCTGGCGACCGACAAAGAGATGGAGGTGCTCCAGACGATCGACGTGATCGATCGCCTTCGCCAGGTGGCGGCCCTCGTGAACGAGGTGTCCACCCTCTCCGAGATGCGCCGCAAGATCGAGGGCGACGTTCGAAAGGAAATCGGCAAAACGCAGCGCGACGTCCTTTTGCGCGAGCAGATGCGCGCCATCCAGCGCGAGCTGGGCGACGACAAAGAGGACGATTTGAGCCGCCTGCGCGAGAAGCTCGACAAGGCCGGCCTCCCGGACGAAGCCCGCTCCGTGGCCGACCGCGAGCTCAAACGGCTGGAGGGCATGTCGCCGCAGAGCCCCGAGTCCAACGTGGCGCGCACGTACCTCGAGACCTTGGCCGAGCTCCCGTGGAACACGCGCGCCGAGGCCAAGGACGATATCGACGCCATCAAGGCGAAGCTCGACGCCGACCACCATGGCCTGGAGGAGGTGAAGAAGCGCATCCTCGAGCACATGGCGGTGCTCAAGGTCTCGAAGAACCCGCGCGGCACCATCCTTTGCCTCGCCGGTCCTCCAGGGGTGGGCAAGACGTCGCTCGGCCAATCCATCGCCGACGCGACGGGGCGCCCCTTCGTGCGCATCTCGCTGGGCGGCGTCCGCGACGAGGCGGAGGTCCGCGGTCACCGGCGCACCTACGTGGGCGCGCTCCCCGGCCGCATCGTGCATGCGCTGCGCAAGGCCAAGGTGAAGAACCCCGTGTTCCTGCTCGACGAGATCGACAAGCTCGGCACGGGTTGGCAAGGATCGCCCGAGGCCGCGCTCCTCGAGGTGCTCGACCCCGAGCAAAACAAGACGTTCACCGATCACTACCTGGAGGTCCCGTTCGATCTCTCGGAGGTGATCTTCATCGCCACCGCCAACACCCTGGAGACCCTCTCGGCGCCGCTCCGCGATCGTTTGGAGATCCTGGAGCTCGCGGGGTACACGCCCGACGAGAAGACGCACATCGCCCAGAGCCACCTCATTCCCAAGGCGCTGCGCGATCACGGCCTCGACGAGGGCTCGCTGAACCTGACCGAGCCCGCGCTCTCCGCCGTCATCACGGACTACACGCGGGAGGCGGGGGTGCGGCAGCTCACGCGGCAGATCACCAAGCTCGTCCGCGCGCTGGCGCTGGAGGTGGCACGCGCCACCGACGGCAAGCCGCACAAGCTCACGGTCGACACCCCCGATCTTGCCACCCACCTCGGCAAGCGCCGCTTCTTCAGCGAGGTCGCGGAGCGCACGCAGGTCCCGGGTGTGGCGACCGGTCTCGCGTGGACCCCGGTGGGCGGCGACATTCTCTTCATCGAGACGTCGCGCATGCCGGGCAAGGGGATGCTCGAGATCACCGGCCAGCTCGGTGACGTCATGAAGGAGTCGGCGCGCGCCGCGCTCACCTATGTGCGCAGCAACGCGACCGCGCTCGGGGTCGATCCGCGCTTCCTCGAGGGCCAAGACGTTCACGTCCACGTCCCCGCGGGCGGCGTGCCGAAGGATGGACCTTCCGCGGGCGTCACCATCTTCACCGCGCTCACATCGCTCCTGAGCGGTCGAAAAGTGCGCTCGGACACGGCGATGACCGGTGAGGTCACCTTGCGCGGAAGGGTGCTCCCGGTGGGCGGCATCAAGGCCAAGGTCCTCGCAGCGCATCGTGCCGGCCTCACCCGCGTCATTCTCCCGGAAAAGAACGCGCGCGATCTCGACGAGGTGCCGGAGGAGGTGCGCCGCCACCTGGAAATCGGCTTTGCCAGCGACATGAGCGAGGTCCTCGCCTTCGCGCTGGAGCCGGCCGACACAGCGCAGGGGATCGACCTGTCCGCGCTTCCGATGGATATCCCCCTCACGACATCCGGCAAGGCCGGAGCCGGAGGAGGCGCGGGGGCGGGCTCGTAAACCGAACCGCATCGTAAAACATCGGCTAGAGTTGCACGCGACCCATGAAGATCGCGTGCATTGGCGGCGGGCCCGCCGGTCTCTACTTCGGTATCCTTCAGAAGAAAGCCGATCCGTCTTCCCAGGTGGTCATTCTCGAGCGGAATGCACCGGGGGAGACGTTCGGCTGGGGCGTCGTCTTCTCGGACGAGACCTTGGAGTACCTCGAGCAGAACGACCGCGAGACCCACGAAGAGATCACGCGAACCTTCGCCCACTGGGAGGCGATTGACATCTACTACCGCGGTGAGCGCATCCGCTCCGGGGGCCATGGTTTCTCCGGCATCGCGCGCCGCAAGCTGCTCGACATCCTCACCCGTCGGGCCCAAGGCCTCGGCGTGGAAATCCAATTTCGCACCGAGGTGGACGACTTCGAGTCGATCGACGTCTTCCGCGAGGCCGACTTGGTGGTGGCCGCCGACGGCGTGAACAGCAAAGTGCGCACACGCTACGCCAGCGTCTTTCGTCCGCACTTGGACGCGCGTCCGTCGAAATACATCTGGCTCGGCACCACCAAGCTCTTCGACTCATTTCAATTCATCTTCGAAGAGAACGAAGATGGGCTCTTTCAAGTCCACGGCTACCGCTTCGACAAGGACACGAGCACCTTCATCGTCGAGTGCGATCAAGCCTCGTGGAAGAAGGCGGGCTTGGACCGCGCCAGCACCGAGGAGAGCATCGCCTACCTGGAGCGGCTCTTCGCCAAGCACCTCGATGGCCACGAGCTCCTGACGAACCGCTCCACCTGGGTCAACTTCGTCACCGTGAAGAACGCCACCTGGCGGCACGGCAAAATCGTGCTCATGGGCGACGCCGCGCACACTGCGCACTTCTCCATCGGCTCCGGGACCAAAATGGCGATGGAGGACTCCATCGCGCTGGCCAAGGCGCTGGCGCAGCACCCGCGCTTGGACGATGCCCTGGACGCCTACGAGAAAGAGCGCCACGACATCGTGCTGCGCACGCAAAAGGCGGCGCAGGACAGCTATTTCTGGTTCGAGGGGAGCAAGCGTTACCTGGGTCACGATCCGATGACCTTCGCCATGAGCCTGCTCTCCCGCAGCAAGCGCATCGGCTACGACAACTTGAAGCTGCGCGATCCCGAGCTGATCGGGCGCGCCACCGAGGGCTATGCGACCCGCGAGATGGCGCGCGCGCAGGTGGTCCCGATCGATCGCGGCATGGGCCCCGAGCCGCCGCCGCCCCCGATGTTCACGCCCTTCTCGCTGCGCGGCCTCACCTTGCAGAACCGCGTGGTCGTGTCCCCCATGTGTATGTATTCTGCAAATGACGGCACGGTGAACGATTTTCACCTGGTGCACCTCGGCAGCCGGGCCATGGGCGGGGCAGGGTTGGTCATGACGGAGATGACCGACGTCTCGCGCGACGGGCGCATCAGCCCGGGTTGCGCCGGCATGTACCTGCCCGAGCACGTGACCGCGTGGCGGCGCATCGTGGAGTTCGTGCATCAATCGTCGGCGGCGGCCATCGGTTTGCAGATCGCGCACGCCGGGCGAAAAGGCTCGACCAAGCTCCTGTGGGACGGGATGGACGAGCCGCTCGACGAGGGCAATTGGCCCATCATCAGCGCGTCGCCCATTCCGTATTTGCCCTACAGCCAAGTTCCGAAGGAGATGGACCGCGCGGACATGGACCGCGTGAAATCCGACTTCATTCGGGCGGCGCTCATGGGACAAGACGCGGGCTTCGATTTGCTCGAGGTCCACCTGGCGCACGGATATCTGCTTTCGAGCTTCCTCTCGCCGCTGTCGAACATTCGCAAAGACGCGTATGGCGGGTCGCTCGAGAACCGCATGCGCTACCCGCTGGAGGTGGTGGAGGCCGTGCGCGCGGTGTGGTCGAAGGACAAGCCGCTCAGCGTCCGCATCTCGGCCACCGACTGGCACGATCAAGGCTTCACGGGCGATGAGGCCGTGATCCTGGCCCGCGCGTTGAAGGAGCGCGGCGCCGACATCATCGACGTATCGACCGGCCAAACATCGATTTACGCGCAGCCCGTTTACGGGCGTATGTACCAGACGCCCTATTCGGATCGCGTCCGCAACGAGGCCAAGATCCCGACGATGACGGTCGGCAACATCACCTCCGCCGATCAAGTGAATACGATCCTCATCGCCGGGCGCGCGGATCTGTGCGTGCTTGCGCGTCCGCACCTTCGCAATCCGCATTGGACCTTGGCGGCCGCGGAGGAGCTGGGGTATTCGGATTTGGCGTGGCCGAATCAGTACAAGGCGGTGCGGCCGCGTCCAAGGTGATTCAGCGCGGAGCGCTTCGCATGGCAGCGCGGAACGCTCGCACGGCCTGGCTTTGTGTAGGATAGTGCAAAAAGCTGACGAGCCAGCCTAGATCGAGCTCGGGCAAGAGCTCACTCTTGTCGGAAGGCTCGTAGTGCTGCCCGCGCAGAATGTGGACCTGAATCGAGCCTTTGCGATCCCAAATCCAAAGCTCGCGCACTCCGAGGCCGCTGTAAATCTTGAGCTTGTTTAGACCGCCCCGGCTCCACATGATTTCGATGGCGAGATCAGGGACCGATTTTCTCTTTGCTCCGAGGATGTAACATTCATCTGCTTCCGCTGCTCGCTTCTTTCGGGCTTTGCGCAAGGTCCATTGGCCATAGCCATTGAATTCGAGGCCTCGTTCGTCCGCATAGGCTTCCAGGAGACGCGCGATGGTCGTCTTCACATCCTCATGCATCCAGGAGGGGTTCATGAGCTCGATTTCGCCGTCCAAGTAATAGATGCGCGGCAGAGATCGCTCACCGCGCACGGCCAAGATGATCTCGTAGTCTTTCCAGGTCATTCCGTGAAGAATCACCCGCTGGTCGACCTCTTCGGCTTCGAGTCGGCCGTGGTCGACGGCGCTACCCTCCGCAAAGTTTTCCGCCGTTTGAGCCGCCACCATGGGGAGAAGTATAGCCCGTTTCGTCGCGGTGGGTGTCTCGGCTCCAGCGCGTACACCGCTGCCATGGACAACACTGCGGCCGCCGCGATATGGCTGCGCTATGAATCGCCTTTCTGCGCTCGCGTGCATCGGAGCTTTTGCCCTCGCCGCGGCCTGCGGCGGGGCAGCGCCCGACACCATCGCGCCCAAGCCCGCCGCCCCGACGGAGAGACCGTCCGCCTCCAAACCCGACGCGCCCGCCGATGCCGGCGCCGCGCAAGCCAACGCGAACCCGGATGACGCCGTGATTGCTGCCTATGGGCAGCGGTACGTCGATCTCGTGGTCGAGTGCTGGCCCGAGACGGCGACGACCCTTGGTCTGCACACGCGCGATTCGGAGTTGAACGATCGCTCGCTCGAAGGGATCCATCGCGTCACGGCGCGGGAGCGCGAGCTGCTCGACGAGCTCATGGCGCGCTTTCCGGAGAAGCCGCGGGCCTCGCGGGCGAGCTTTACGGATCTGTCGATTTTGGAGCATGCCCTGGCGGTCGACATTCGCCGGACGGAGGCGCTTCGGCCGCATGAAACGCGGCCCGACTTTTATACGGAGCCGCTGTCGGCGATCTTCGTCATCATGGCGCGGGACTTTGCGCCGGCCGCGGATCGGGCGCGCACCGCGCTGGCGCGCATCGAGAAGCTGCCGCAGGCGGTGGCCGCGGCCAAGACGAACCTCAAGAACCCGTCGCGCATTGCGACGCAGATTGGCATCGAGTCGGCGGATGGCGCCAAAGGGTTCCTCGACGAGCAGTCGGCGCTCCTCGTCAAAGAGCTGCCGTCGGAGAAGGCGCGCATCACCGCGGCGGTTCGCGCGGCCAAGGAGGCGTATGCCGGCTACAAGGCTTGGCTCACGAAGGATCTGTTGCCGCGTTCGACGGGGCAGTTCGCCGCCGGCAAGCCGCTGTTCGAGTTTCTTACCCGCGAGGACTATTTCCTCACCGAGGACGCAGACGCCATTCATGCCATGGGCAAGCGCGTCTTCGACGATACACAGCAAAAGCTGACGGAGACGGCGCGCCGCATCGATCCCTCCGCCAAGCGGTGGAGCGACGTGGTGGAGCGCGTGAAGGCGCATCATCCGACCATGGCCGATTTGTTGCCGTCGTATCGGCGCGAGGTCGCGCGGGCGCGTCAGTTTTTGGTCGACAAGGACGTGATGCCCTTTCCGCCGGGCGACATCCTCGAGGTGATCGAGACGCCGCAGTTCCGGCGCACCACCATCCAAGCGGCGTACGATCAATCGCCGCCCTTCGATCCGCCTGGCGCCAAGGGGTTCTTTTACGTGACCCCCGCCGAGCCGCAATGGCCGCGCAAACGTCAGGAAGAGTGGCTCCGCGAGAACGATCACGGCGATCAGGTCGACACCGCCGTGCACGAGGCTTATCCGGGGCACCACTTGCAGCAGTCGTTTTCGCGGCTCCATCCTTCGGTGGTGCGCAAGGTGACGGGGCCGAGCATCTTCTCCGAGGGCTGGGCGCTCTACAGCGAGGAGCTCTTCGCGGAGCTCGGCTACTACACCGACGAAGAGCGCCTCATGCAGCTCGTATGGACCTTGGTGCGCGCCGCGCGCGTGATCATCGACGTGGGCCTGCACACCCGCGGCATGACCTACGACGAAGCGGTGAAAATCCTGGTCGACGAGGTCCACCTCGGGCGCCAGCTCGCCTTGAACGAGGTCAAACGCTACACCGAGAATCCTACCCAGCCGCTCTCGTACTTGATCGGCCGCGAACGCATCTTTGCCATGCGCGAGCGGATGCGCGCCCGCGACGGCGCCCGCTTCTCGCTCAAGACCTTCCACACCGAGGTGCTCACCCGAGGCACCGTCGCCCCGGGGCTCCTCGAGCGCGAAATCTTCGGAGAATGACCGACACGGGCGCGCCGGTTCACACCTGCGCGCCCGCGCGCCGGTTCACACCTGCGCGCCCGCGCGCCGGTTCACACCTGCGCGCCCGCGCGCCGGTTCACACCTGCGCGCCCGCGCGCCGGTTCACACCTGCGCGCCCGCGCGCCGGTTCACACCTGCGCGCCCGCGCGCCGGTTCACACCTGCGCGCCCGCGCGCCGGTTCACACTTGCGCGCCCGACTACTGCCCGAGCCCCTCGAGCATCGCAAGAAGCGCATTCGCCTTTTCGAGCCCGGCCTTGGTCCCCATGGTCGGCTCGTCGCGGACCTCGATTTCGACGATGCGCTCGGGCGGAAGGTCCATCAAGAACCGGCTCGGGGTGCGCGGCACGGGCTTGCCGCGCATCGCGCGGTTTTTGCAGCGTGAGAGCGTGAGGAAATCGCGCGCGCGGGTGACGCCGACGTAAAAGAGGCGGCGCTCTTCTTCGATGTCGGCCGCCTTGGCCGAGTTGCTGCCGTCGTCGGGGAGCGCGGGCGCGTCGGTCGCGCGATCTTCCAGGGTGCGTGCGTGCGGGAGAAAACCCTCTTCGCACCCGATCAAATAGACGATTTCGAACTCGAGCCCCTTGGCGCCGTGCAACGTGGAGAGGGTGACGGCGTTGGGCTCGGCGTCTTCTTCCTTGCCGAAATCGAGGGTGAGCGCGTGCAGGAAGTTGGCGAGATCGTTCGCCTGCTCCGTGCCGACCTTGGCCTCGCGCCGCGTGAGGGTGCCCATCAGGCCCTCCACGTTCCCCCAGCGCTTGGCCGCGGCTTGCGGGGTGGGGGAGCTCGAATCGATCTCCTGCCGCAGGCCGATTTGCTGGCACAAAAAGGACGCCACTTCGCTGGCGCGCACCTGCTCGACCAGGATCTTGCGGCGCAGATCGCCCACGATGCGCTCGAGCTGTTTGCAACCTTGGCGCGCAGGCTCGGAGATGTCGTCGAAGGCATCGACCCGCTCGATGCCTTGCCACAAAGTCCAGCCCTTGGCTTGGGCGTGCAGCGCCAGGCGCTCCACGCTCGTATCGCCGATGCCGCGCGCCGGGTAGTTCATGATGCGGCGCAAGCTGATCTCGTCGGAGCGGTTGAGCGCCAGCTTCAAGTACGAGAGGACGTCCTTGACCTCCTTGCGCTCGAAGAACTGCTGCCCGCCCACGATGCGGTACGCGATGCCCTCGGAGCGCAGCGACTCCTCGATCAGCTTCGCTTGGCTGTTGGAGCGGTAGAGCACCGAGAGATCGCGCGGCTGCTTCTTCTCGTCGCGGATCCAGCGCGAAATCTCACGGACGACGTAGGAGGCCTCCGCCTCCGGCGTCGGCGCCGATGCCACCGTGATCTTCTCGTCCCCCACGCGCTCGCTGAAGAGGTGCTTCTTGTGGCGCACGCCCACACGCTTGCCGATGACGGCGTTGGCCACGTCCAGGATCGCCTGCTTCGAGCGGTAATTTTGCTCGAGCTTCACGACCTCCGCGCCCGTGAAGTGCTCCTCGAACTCGAGGATGTTGCGCACGTCGGCGCCGCGCCATCCGTAGATGGCTTGATCGTCGTCGCCCACGACGCAGATGTTGCGGTGCGGCTCGGCCAAGAGGCGCAGCATCATGAGCTGCGCGCGGTTCGTATCTTGGTACTCGTCGACGAGCAGGTAGCGGACCTTCTCCTGCCAGCGCGCGAGCACGTCGGGGCGCGATTGCCAGACGCGCACCACCTCGCAGACCAGATCGTCGAAGTCGTAGGCCGAGTACGTGCGCAGCGCCGCTTGGTAGCGCGGGTAGACGATCTTGGTGATCTCGTTGTACGGATCGACCCCGTCGTCGGGCAGCTCCTCGGGCAGCAAGAAGGCGTTCTTGGCGTTGGAGATGCGCGACATGATGGCGGGCACGTCGAAGCGTTTTCCGGCGTCGATGTTGCGGAGGATCTCCTTGACGGTCCCGAGCGCGTCGCCCTGGTCGAAGATGGTGAAGGCCTGGTTCTGGGCGCGCTTCTCGCGCGTGAGCACGTGCAGACCGAAGGAGTGGAACGTGGAGATCGTGAGCCCTTTGGCCCCCGCCTTGTTCTTCCCTAGGAGCTTGGCCACGCGCTCGCCCATTTCGGCGGCGGCTTTGTTGGTGAAGGTCAGCGCCACGATGGTGGACGCCGGGACCCCACGTTCCATCATTCGGACCATCCGCTGCGTGATGACGCGCGTTTTTCCTGATCCAGCGCCCGCGAGGACGAGAAGCGGGCCGTTTTGATGCTCGACCGCTCTCTTCTGAGCCGGATTGAGACCAACCATGGCTCCCCCATAAGCATGGAGTCGCCGCGGGAACTAGATTGAAAGAATCGCCGCGATATGCGCGGTATGCTGGCCTCAACATGAACCGCTCGAAGCGCGTCGCTCGCCTCGCCCCGTCGTTGCTTTTGTTGCTCCCGACCTTTGCTGGCCTTGCCTGTGGGGGCGCGACACCCGAGCCGGCCGCCCCGCCCAAGCCGGCGGAGACCAAGCCCACGTCGGCCACCACGCCGCCCGATGTGAGCGCGGTCCCTGCGCCGTCCACCCTCATCGTGTTCGGGCGCGTGGCCAAGCCGGGGGATCTCTTGAAGGTCGCCGGCGGCTGGGCGGGCACCACCTTGCCCGAGGACATGGTCGGAAGGCTCGTGGCCAGCGCGCCCATCGCCGCGGCCTCCGAGCTCGGGCGCCCAGTGGACTTTGCCGTGGCCACCGATCCGCGCGGGCGCTCGGCCTCGCCGGGCTTGGCGCTCTCGATGGCGGTGCGCCCGCTCGAGGAGTCGCGGCCCGTCTTGGAGAAGTATTTTACCTTGAAGGCCGCGAAGGGTGGAGTCTACAGTCTCGAGCAAAAGGCGCAGGGCGAGGACGAAGAGGACGATCGCCGCTTTTGCGCCATTTATCCGTCGGCCGACGCCTCGGCGTCCGCGCCGGCGGGGGCGATGGTGCGCCTGGTCTGCGCGACCGCCGCGTGGAGCTTGGAGGCGCTCGGACCGTACCTGTCGCGCACCACGCCGCGTGAGAAGTTCGCGTCCGACATTCATATGGATCTGACCCTCGGACCGTTCCGGGAGACCCTGAACCAAGGGCGCTCCATGTTCCCGACCTTGCTCGCGGGCGTGCTCGGGATCCGGAAGGACGACAACCCCGCGGTGTACGAGCTGACGGCGGCCGCCATCGGCGATCTCGCGGACTTTGCGCTCGATCTGGACAAGCTCCAGTTCGACGCCAAGGCGGCCGACCCCGGCGCGGAGGGCACCTTGGCCGCGAGCTTCAAGTCGAACCAGGCGCTCACCACGCGCTTGGCGTTGAGCCACCCCGAGCGCGCCGCCGCGCCGCCCGACGCCTTCTGGCGCATGCCCGCCTCCTCCGATGTGGCGTACTTCCACCGGGGCACCGAGGAGAAGGAGCTCTTGCACGCGCGCGATCTCGCGCTCGACGCCCTCACGAAGAGCCTCGCCAAGGGCGGCCTCGCCGAGGCGGACAAGAACGCCATCAAGGGCACGATTTCGCACCTGGTGTCGCTCTTGGCCTCGCCCGCCGTGCACGCCAAGGGGCTCGACTTCGAGGCGCAGCAAAAGGCGTTTGCGGCGCTGGGTGCGGCCGGCGGCGGCAGCGGAAAGCCGGATGCGAAGGCCGACCTCGCGAGGGCCGAGGCCGTGCGGACGGCGGTGGCGCAGCTCGGGGGTTGGGCGATCACCTCGTTCGAGGAGCCGGCCGCGAAGGTTCAATCGGTGGCCAAGGAGATCGCGGCCCTGGTCGCGCGCCCCGCGGTGGCGAAGTGGCTCAAGGAGCGGCACCCGCATAGCCCAGCCCCGACCTTGAAAGAGACGCCGTCGAAGCTCACCGCGAGCTTGCCGAAGGGCACCACGCACTACGAGCTCACCTTCGTGCACGCGGACGTCAAAGAGGACAAGGCGGCCGAGCCGAAGGCCGGCGCCAAGGGCGCGGCCGCGCCGGCGCCGAAGAAGGTAACGGTCAAGCTGGACAAGCCCGTCAAGCTCCACGTCTTCTTCGCGCCCGACGGCGCGCGCACCCTCGTGGCGTACGGCATGGACGATGCGCTGGTCGCCAAGACGCTCGCGGGGGTCGTGGCCGGAGGAACGTCCCTCGAGCAGCGCGAGGGGCTCGCGGAGTTGAAGCAAGCCAAGCTGAACGCGGGTGGCTTCTTCGACGCGCGCGGCTTCCTCTCTGCCAACCCGCTGACCTTTGCGTCCGAGCGCCATCCCCAGCCGGAGGATCCGTTCCGCACGCTCGCCAATTCGCCGGCCCATGGCGCCACACCGGTTCCGTTCACCTTCCTCGTACAGCCAGGGAAAGACGCGGCCGGCACCTTCGTCGTGACCGCCAAGGTGCCCAAGGCCGCGGTTCGCGAACTCATCGCCGCGTCCATCAACTTGGGGCGCTGAACCCGAAGGACCCGAGGCAGCCGAGCAACCCGAAGGACACTCCGGTCCGACGCGTCGCGGGGCTCTTTCCGAGGCCCGCGGCGCGGCGCGGCCGACTTTCCACGCGGCTTCGCGTAGCATGGGAGCACGATGCGCGTGCTCCTCGTCTCCGCCAACCGCGAGAAGCTCCCCTCGGCCGTCGTGCCGCTCGGCGTCCTCTCGGTGGCGGCGGCCGTGCGCGAGGCGCACGACGTCGAGGTGCTGGATCTGTGCTTCGAAGACGATCCGCTGGCGGTCCTCGAGAAGACCATCGCCGCCGTTCGTCCCGACGTCGTCGGCTTGGGCCTGCGCAACCTGCACGACAACACCTACGCGGGCAGCGAGCCGCTCCTCGCTTACTACGAAGACGTGGCCGCGTGCATCCGTCGCGCCACGCGGGCGCCCTTCGTCCTCGGGGGCTCGGCCGTGACCTTGCGCCCCACGCAGCTCATGGAGCGGCTCGGCGCCACCCACGCCGTGGTCGGGGAAGGGGAGCGCACCTTTCGCGCCTTGCTCGACGCGTTCGCGCGCGGCGAGCGCCCCGATCCCATCGTCACGTCGGACGTGATCCGCGCGCAGTCGTCGCCCGGAAAATATGTGCAAATTGCACGTAAAGGCGCGGGCGCCTACGAGCTCGACGATCTCCCGCGGCCCGCGCGCGATCTGGTCGATCCGCGCTACATCGCGCTCGACGGCACCGCCTCCTTGCAGACGAAGCGCGGCTGCGCGTTCCAGTGCACGTACTGCGACTACCCGGATCTGGAGGGCCGCAAGGTGCGCGTGCGCGCGCCCGAGTCGGTGGTGGACGAGATGGAGGCGCTGGCCGCCTCGGGTCAGGTGTCGCACGCCTTCGTGGTCGACAGCGTCTTCAACGTGCCGCGCTCGCACGCGCTCGCCGTGTGCCGCGCCAAGATCGCGCGAAACGTCGCGCTCCCGTGGGTCTGCTACGTCTCACCCGCGTCGCTCGACGACGAGCTGGTGGAGTCGATGGCGCGCGCCGGCTGCGTCGGCGCCGAGATCGGGACCGACTCGGGCTCGGCGCGCGTGCTGGAGCGCCTCCGCAAGCCGTTTACGTTGGACCAGGTGCGCAGGGTGCGCGCGGCGTTTCGAGCGCACGGGATCGCGGACTGCCACACCTTCGTTTTGGGGGCCGAAGGCGAGACCGCCGCCGAGGCGGAGCGCACCTTGGCGTTCGTGGAGGAGCTCGATCCCGACGTGGCCGTGTTCATCGCCTATATGGAGGACCGGGAGAGCCATGGCGTGGGCCGCGCCGAGCACCGACAAGCGCTGCTCGACCTCCTCGCGCGCGAGGCGCCGAAGCGCGCCGGGTGGATCGTGCCCGAGCTCGGGATCCGCTTTGGCGCCAAGGTGTCGGCCTTTCTCCAGAAGGCGCGCCTGCGCGGGCCGGGCTGGGTCCATCTGGCGCGTGCGCGCCGCGGTGCGCTCTCGCGTTGAACGGAACGCGGCGAGCGGTCACCCGGTGAGCCGTTGGGGCGGACGTCAATCCGCCGAGAGCGTCTTCAAGTATTCGATGGTGGCGAGACGATCCGCGGGCGGAAGATTGGAGAGAAAGGGGTGGCCGTCGGTACGGAACCCCGGAAGATCGCCGTTGTACAGGTACTCGCCGGGCTTGAGGGGGCGGGCGGGGCGGCCGCGCGGCACGATCTCGTGACGAACGCCCACGCGCTCGAGATCGTAGAGGCCGCGCGTATCGACGATGAATTGGCGCGGGCGTTCATCCGGCCGCGTGGCCATCGCCTCGAGGCTGGGCCACTGTCCGGCGTGACCGAAGACGCCGCGAGCCCACACGTCGATGAGCACCGGCGGCACGTAACCGTTCGTATTTCGCACCCGCGTGTAACCGCGCGTCATCTCGAAACGGTTGGCCGCCTCCACGAAGTCGGCCGTGACGGCTTTGACGCGCGCAGGATCGGTGCCGATCACGTCCAGCGGGATCACGCGCTCGCGGTAGCTCACTCGGACGTCGTCGCCATGATCGACATAGAAGCCGTGGCACTCGGCGCAGCGTGCTTCGAACACACCTTTGCCCCGGCGGGCGAGCGCCTCGTCGACGGGTTTTGGGAACGGGAGCTTGCGGGTGAAGCTCTTCAGGTAAAGGTACATGCTCGTCGCGATGTGCGGGTGCGAGAGGTACCACTCGGCGCGCGTGCCGAAGAGGAAGTCCGCCTCCAAGACCAGCGCCTGCGGCGAGCCGTATCCGGATGCGTCGTAGGAAAATGTTTCGCGGAATGGGAAGCCTCGCACATCGGGCGTCTTGACCCAGCCGATGGTGCTGGGGAGCACGATGGTCTGGTTTTGCCGTTCGCCGAGGGCGAACGCGAAGCTCTCGATGGTGGCCGTGCGCCCCGGGAGCGCATCGTCGACCTGCTTGGCCCATGCTGCCCGTCTCGCCGAGCCGCTCTTGAAGGCCGCGAGGGTCGCATCGACGATCGGCCGCCGCATCACCTCGGGCCATGCGACATTCCATGCCGCCGCGCGCTGCGTGGCGAGCGCCGTCAGACGGGCCGGATCGAGCCCCGGATCCGTCCCGATGCGAACGAGCGCCGCCCCGTACGCGTGGGGCCGTACGCTCTTGTTGCCCATGCCTGGCACGATGCGGTCCCCGCCCGGAAGGCGGATGCGCTCCGCATGGCAAAATTGGCAATTGGCAACCAACCATGGAACGTTCGTTTTCGGGTCGACGGTGAGGTGAAACCCAATGGGCAGCACGCGCGGATCGCCCTTTGCTTCGGGATCGGAAATCATCCCGAACTTCTCCGCAAACGCATTCCAGTCGCGGCCGAGCTCTCCGGGATAAGCCTCCATCAGGGCCAGAAACAGCGGATAGGCCATGCCCGTGGCATAAGGATCGCCGCCGCCCAGGCGAAGAAAATAGTCCGCGCCCGCCTCTGCTGAAATCGGCCGATCGCCGTACTCTTCGGGCGACGACATCGGTCCGGACTCCGGCGTGCGGCTTTCACCGTCCGGTACACGAGAGCCCGACTTCGGCGCGCATCCGGCGATCGCGCAAAGCGCGATGATCACCAAAATCACTTGCGTCACGATCGTCCCCTCGTTGTCGTGCGCGCATCGAGGCTCGACCGAGTTTTCATCGATTCGAGAACGAATGCGCTTACCCATCGCTCTGCATACCATGAGTTCGGAACGTCGGGCATGTGGCTCCATTGCGCGCTGGAGGTGTGCGTGCAAGCATCCACTGTCCATTTCGAAATTCATGGAGGTCTCGATGGGCAATCTGCAAAGCGAGATTGAGCGCAACGTCAGCCAAGTGTTGCGTAGCGCGGCCAGCCAGTACGGCAGCGCCGTCATGCAATACGCCAACGCCCTCTCCTCGTATGGCAAGGGCGAGATCGACGCGGCGCAGGTGGCGGAAACAACGCTCAAATTGGTCGCAAGCGAGTCACGCCAGGCCATCGAGCTCGGCATCGGCCTCGCGTCGGCCTATGCCAAGTGGGCAGTGTCGCTCGTGGGGATCAATGATCTGAAGGTCGAGACGCGCACCGTGAGCCCGCCCGGCGAGAGGGGCGAGGGCAACGAGCCAAAAGCATGATCGATGCCGCTGCGGTGGCCATCGCCCAAGCCACCGACGCTACCGCGGCCGACCCTTCCGCTCTGCTGAGCTGCGCGCTCGACGCCATCGGCTTCGAGACGCTGGGCTTCGAGACACTGGGCTTCGAGACGCTGGGCTTCGAAACACAATCGGCATCGAGCGATCCGAGCCGGCGCGCGCTGGTGCTGGTGGACCTCGGCGCCTTCGAGAGCCATTCGCCGGTGCTGCCGAGCCGCGCGCTGGTCGAGCAGGTGATCGATCGCCTGGGTGACATGGGGTGGCAGCACATCGCGCTCGCATCGTCCCCGGATGACTCCAGCACCTGGGCCGAGAATCGCGCCGTACCGGTGCTGGCCGACTTGTTCGGCTACACCTACGAAACCGCACGCGGCACGCCCTACGACATCCTCGACTTGTCGGAGGATCTGGTCGATGGAGGCTTCGACCACACCACGCCCTTTGCGGGCGGCATGCTCTCGCGCGCCTGGCGCGACGCGGGCCTGCGCCTCGTCGTCGCCAAGGCGAGCACCGATCAGCACGACACCTTGACCCTCGCGGCGCACACGCTCCGTCGCGCTTGGCCAGCGGCCGAACCCGAGCGCATGTTCCCGCAGGCCGCGGACGCCGCACGGGCGTTGTCGCTCCTGCTCGACCGCGCACCGCTTGGCCTTTGCATCGTCGACTTGTGCGGCGTGGCGCATGGTTCGGGCGGCCGGAACGCCCCGCGGCGCGCCCCGTCCGCGGCGGTGGTGGTCGGGCGCGATCTCGTGACGGTGGACGCGGCGGCCGCCTCCAAAATGGGCGCCGATCCGGGTTGCTCCCCGCTATGGTCCGCGCTGCGTGCGCTGCGCGGCGGCGGCGTGCCCCGGCCGATCCGGGGCAACCTCGTGCCGTTACCAGGTATCGAGCTGCCCGATCCGCTGCTCGTGAACGCGACGCGCGCACGCGACCGCTCGCCGACCTTCCGCCGCTTGCTGTCGCCGTGGCTGCAGCGGGTCGACACGGCATCGTTCCCGCTCCAGCACCCGATCGACGCGCGGCTGCAAGCTCGGATCGCACCGCGCCTCGGCGCGCTCGACACCGACGAGACCATGCGGGCGGCGATCGTCGCGCTGAACCACGTGTGCGTGGCGATCGACTTTGCGCTCGATGCCTGGCGTATCAACTACGACAAGGACCAAGTCGGGCGAAGGCTCGCCGGCATATCGCCCGAGACCCTCGCCTGCACGGAGGCCGACTACCAGGCGATGGTCTCTGAAATGCAGGCCCTCGAGGCTTGGCTCGACACCAGCCTGCCACCGACGGACGACAACGCCGCGCTGCGGTGGCGGAAGCTCGATGGTGCGGTGGTGTTCTGCTGCACCCGGGAGATCGCCGTACCGCTGGAGGAGTTTCGGGCCAAGGTCGATATCTCGCGCGTGATTCAATCGATGAGTGACTACCTCGGCGGCAGCATCGTCGTGCTGCAGCGCGACGAGCAGGGCCGGCCGATCCGCCAGGCGGAGCGCAACCTCTACTTACCGCAGCCCAACTATCTGGCGTGGTGGGGCAGCAAGCCGATCGACGTAGCCAAGATCGAGTCCATCGAGCATGCGGCCGACCACCAGCGCATGTTCTGGAAGACCATCCTTTCGGAGAACGGCTCGGCGATCCGTGACGACGGCATCGTAACGTTCGCCGCTGCGGGCGAAGGGATCACCCGCGTGACCATTTTTGGCTGCCAGCACTTCCCGCTCCCGCCGATGCTCGAAGCGCTGCGCCCGGGCCTCCGGCCGGATCTCGAGTCCCACCTGATCGACCACGCCTACGGGACCTTCTTCTCGCGGACCTTCGCGGCCTTCGAGGCTCTGCTCGAAGGGCGCGACATCGCCATCGGCCGCGCGCCTCCCGATCCGGCTCTCCCCTTGGCGACCACCACGCGGCCCATCGAGGCGCTCGCCGCCACCGCCACGCGGCTGGCCGAAGCAATCGTCCCGCTGGTCAAGGAGCTCCTGTTCGATGTGTCGCGGTCGCGCCTCGCGCCGGGCGACCCCGCGGCGTCTGCAGGAACCTTGGACACGGACGGCTTCCTCCATTTCCAGGCACCACCCGCCGCGCCGCCCCACGTCAACGCGATGAGCCCCGCGACCACGGTGTGGGGCCGATGGTTCGACGGCGCGCTCGAGGCGCTTCTGCGCGATCTCGCCGTCTCGCGGCAGCAGCACGATCCATGGGCGAGGGGCGAGCGGGCATGAAGGTGCTGGTCACGGGCGCAAACGGGCTGGTTGGCGCAAACCTCGTGCGCGAGCTTCTGCACCGGAATGTCGACGTCCACGCCATGGTGCGCGCCACCAGCCGGCTCGAAGCTTTGCAGGGCACGGCGGCTCCGCGCGTGCTGGGTGATGTCCTGCAATCCCCCGACCTACTGGCTCGTCCAATGCGAGGCTGCGAGATCGTCTTCCACGCCGCCGCCCACTTCACGTACGACCGTGTGAGCGACGACGCGCTCGTTCGCACGTCCGTGACCGGAACGCAGAACGTGCTGCGCGCGGCCGCCATGGCCGGTGTGCGGCGGGTCGTGGTCACCTCGTCGTCGGTGATCTTCGGCTCGTCACCGACGCCCCGGTGGCTCGACGAGACCGCGCCGCGCGGTGCCGTGTCCGCCGACGGCTTCGTGGAGCCGGTCTATGTAGCGTCCAAAGTGCAGCAGGATGTCGCGGCGGCGGAGCTGGCGCGCGAGCTAGGCTTGGAGATCGTGTTCACCTGTCCGACCATGTGCGTTGGCCCGTACGGCACCGTGCTCGGCCCCTCGAATGGCGTGATCGTGGCCTACCTATCCGATCCGCTGCGCATGACCTACCCCGGCGGCTGCAACATCGTCTCGGTGCGTGACGTCGCCGCCGGCCACTGGCTCGCGGCCACCCGCGGTACGGCGGGCGAACACTACCTGCTCGGCGGCGAGAACCTGCAGTGGGAGCAAATCCACGCGCTCGTGGCCGGATTGTGCGGCGCGGACCCGCCGCGCACCCGCATCAACCACACCTTGGCCTTTGCCGCCGCGGGTTTTGAAGAGCTCCGCGCTCGGTTCGAGCGGCGCGCGGCGCTGACGACCCGCCAGCAGGCGCGGCTCGTCGGCCGTTATTATTGGTATTCGCACGCCAAAGCTGCGGCCATGGGCTACGCGCCGCGGACTGCACGTGCCGCGCTCGCGGAGGCCTGCGCATGGCTCGCCGGAAGCGAGCACGTGTCGCGGGAGTTGCGGAGCACCTTGCGCCTCCACGCGGAGGTGCACGCGGCACGGCGAGCGCTTGGCGCGTGGGATCGGAGCGAGGCACGATGAAGGAGTTCCGAAGCTTTACGATGATCCGCGAGCCCGTCGACACCGTGTGGACCACGATGCGCGACCGTCTGTCCGCGGTGGCCGCGACCATGGACGATCTCCACGGCATCGAGGAGCTCGAGCGCACCCTCGACCCCGATGGCGCGCGACTTCTCAACCGCTGGATCGCGAGCCAGAAGGTCCCGGCGCTTCTGCGCGACGCGCTCGGCAGCGAAACCATCAGCTGGCTCGACCGGGCGCGATGGCACGATGCCCAGCGCCTTTGCGAATGGACGATCGAGCCCTCGTTGCTGCACGACCACGTCGCTTGCGGCGGCCGTACGCGCTACGAGAGCGCCATGGCCGGACGCGGGACGCGCGTCAGCTTCGAAGGTTATTTCGAGCTCCGGCCAGGCTTCGGCGGCGTGCTGTCGCCCGCGCTCGAACCGGTGCTGGCGAGCTTCGTGGAGTCGATGGTCAGCACCCTCATCCCGAGAAACCTCACCCGCGCCATCGTGGCCGCGGGCGAGCTGATCGCCGCGGATCGCAAGCGCTAGCCGACCAGATACCCGTGGTGGAATCCAAGCCGCGGATCGGCCAACTCCGGCATCCAGGCGAAGTATTCACGGATCTCCGGCATGCGCACGCGCAACCGCACGGTGGCGGACGGGTAGTCGTAGACCGTGATGTGATTGAGCCCGCGGTTGGCGGTGAAGAGCAGCGACTGATCCTTCGACAGCTGACACGCGTACACCGAGTCGAGCAACGCGAAGCGCGAAACCCGCAGCGCACCGAGCATGCGGTGGGTGCTGGTGAACATGCTCCCGCGCGCGAGCACGTCGAACACCTGGGTGGCCACCTCGCGCGGCCGGTCCATCTGGGCTTGCAGATCCGGCTTCTCGTCGATGAAGCGGTATTTGGCGAAGCTCTCGAGATCGATGCACATGATGGTCTGGCTGCCCCCGTTGCAGAAGATCAGCTCGCGATCGGACAGGCAGATGTCGGAGTTGATATGAGCCGGCACTTCACGCCCGGCGCTCCAGTGGCGCAGCACCCGGGCGCTCGGCGCATCGATCTCGAAGGCGTACTCCTTCAAGTACGCCATGGCCCACTCGTGCCAGTCCACGTGCTCCTGCGGCATGACGCGAAAGGAGACGGCGTAAAAAACGTCGCGCGTGGGATGCGCCACCACGTGCCAGCACGTGGCCGGCAGCGGCACGACGCGCATTTGCATCGTCTCCACATCGAGGATGCCCACATGACGGGCTTCGCCTGCGGCGCCGTCCGCCGGGTTATCCATCGAGCCGACGGCGACATAGCGCCCCGAGGCGGTCCGTTTCATGGCATGCGGGAGCTTCAGGCGATGATCCGCCAGGCGCGTGCCCTGCTCCAGCGCATCGACGGAACAGCGATAGAAGCCGGTGCCGATGGCCGTGATGAACTCGCGGTCCGACGTCCAAACCAGGTGCGTCGAGCCTTGCAGCGACGAGCCCGGGTTCTCGTAGCGCAGTGTCGACACCCGGCCAATCTCCTCGAGGGTGCGGGCGTCGTACAGCAGGAGGTGTTGGCCCGCGTTCCCAAGAAAGCCAACGGTGGCACCCGGATTGACCGACACCGCGTGGCCCGCCGCGATACCGTCGTAGTACCGGATTTTGTAGGCGTAGGCATGATCGGCCGGGTCGTACAGGAAGAGGCACACCCCCGCCATGCCTTCGAGCCCGTTGACGCCGTTTCCGTCGAGCGCGACGTAGAAGCGATAAGGATAGCTATCGAACGACCGCACAATAAGTACGTATCGGTTCGCGCAGTGCCTATGTTGCTATAAGTCTCATTTTTATTAAAATTGTGAGGCCGACATCGTGGGGGCGGTCGCCCCTAGGAATAACGAAGCACCGATTCACGCGAGCGCGTGGCTTCGCACGAAGTCGAGGAAGGCGCGCAGCGCGGGTGGCGTTTGCCTCCGGCTCGGATAATACAGGTAAAAGCCCGGGAATGTGGGCGACCACGCTTCCAGGATGCGCGTTAGCTTTCCGCGATCGATCCACCTCTGGGCCCTGGGGTCGATGACATATGCGATGCCCACGCCTTGCAGCGCGGCACGGAGCACGAGATCCCAATCGTCGAGGACGAGCGGCCCTTTGACCGCGACCTCGACGCTCTTCTTTCCTTGCTCGAACTCCCAACGGTACAGCGTTCGATTCGTCGGGAAGCGCGCGTTGATGCAGCGGTGCTGGTGCAGATCGCGAGGCGTCTTCGGCGTTCCATACCGGGCCAGATACGAGGGCGTCGCGACCACCAGGCTGGTCATGTCGCCGCTCAATTTCACGGCGACCATGTCCTTTTCGAGCCGCTCGCCCAGGCGAATGCCCGCGTCGAAGCCGCCCTCCACGATATCCGCGAGCGTATCGTCCACCGTGACGTCGAGCACGATCTCCGGGTGCGCTCGGTAAAAGCGACCCAGCAAGGGCCCCAGGAAGCGAATGGCCGCCATCCGCGCGGCGTTGATGCGCACGGTGCCCGCAGGCCGGTCGCGAAACGCCGTGACATCGGCCACCGCCGCGTCGAGCTCGTCGAGCACCGGCCGAAGCCTCGCGAGCAGCTGGGCCCCCGCCTCGCTGGCGGCGACGCTGCGCGTGGTGCGATTCAAGAGGCGCACCCCCAGCCGCTCCTCCAGCCCGCGGATGGTCTGGCTGAGCGCCGAGGGCGACACGCGCAAATGTGCGGCGGCGCGCGCGAAGCTTCCGTGCGCCGCGATGGTGGCAAAGGCGTTCAGCTCGGCAAATTCGCTTCCGCGCATTATGTACCCTCAGCTTAATAGGCTCATTCGATTGTGTGCGATTCTGAAAAGAGCGGAAAGGTCGCATCTTCCACGGTGCGGGCAGGACGAGGTGCCTGCCGCATGCGAGGACATGCACCATGACCACATCTGCTTCTTCCGCCGTTTCCCTCGACACGTACCGCCTGCTCGGCCGCTCGGGGCTCCGCGTTTCCCCGCTCGCGCTGGGCGGCATGACCTTCGGCACCGACTGGGGGTGGGGCGCGGACCGCGATGAGACGCGCCGCATCTTCGACACGTACGTCGACCGCGGTGGAAACTTCATCGACACGGCGAACTTCTACACGGGCGGCACATCGGAGAAGCTCATTGGCGAGTTTGCTCAGGGCAAGCGCGATGGGCTGGTGATCGCCACCAAGTATACGCTCACCATGCAGCCCGGCGATCCCAACTCGGGCGGCAACCACCGCAAGAGCATGGTGCGCTCCGTCGAGGCGAGCCTCTCGCGGCTCGGCACGAGCTACATCGATCTCCTCTACCTCCACGCGTGGGACGGCACCACCCCGCCCGAGGAAATTCTCCGCGCGCTCGACGATCTGGTGCGCGCCGGAAAGGTGCTCTACGCCGGCATCTCCGACACGCCCGCGTGGCAGATCGCGCGCATGCAGACCCTGGCCGATCTGCGCGGCTGGTCGCCGTTCGTCGCGCTGCAGATCGAGTACAGCCTCGCGCAGCGCACGGTGGAGCGCGAGCTTTTGCCGATGGCCAAAGAGCTGGGCCTCGGCGTGGTGCCCTTCTTCGCCCTCGCCAGCGGCGTCTTGACCGGCAAGTACTCCAAGGCCGACTTGGAGGACACCCCCGGCCCGGCGAACCCCGTTGGAACGCGCAAGAACGTCGCCGCCGTCAACGGTGTGCTCACGGCGCGCAACCTGGAGATCGCCGAGGTCGTCCAGTCCGTGGCGCGCGAGATGGATAAGACGCCCGCCCAAGTCGCCCTCGCGTGGACCTTGCTCCACCCGGCCGTGACATCGCCCATCGTGGGCGCCCGCACCGTGCGGCAGCTCGAGGACAACCTCGGCGCGCTCGACGTGACATTTACCCCCGAGCAGCGCGCGCGGCTCGAGGCGGCCACCGCCATCGAGCTCGGCGTGCCCCACGATATGCTGGCGCGCGAAATCACGAACAACGTGATTTTCGGCGGCGCCACCATCGTGAAACGCACGTAATTTGCCCTCGCCGGCATGTGTGCGTACATGTAGGACATGTCGGGCGTGCTTCGTCGAGATTTGGCTGGGGTCGCGATGCTGGGGCTCCTTTTTTGGGCGCCGGGGCCCGCGCGGGCGGCTTACCGCGAGGCACACGCCACGGCGCACGACATGCGCGCGCGCATCGATGACGCGGGCATGGCGCAGATGGAGCACGCCATCACGTACCGCGTGGTATCGGGCACGCTCACGAGCTTCGACTTGGCCGGCATCGAGCCCCATGTCGCGGTCGAGTCCGAGGCGGTGGTCACCGCGGAGGATGGGCGTTCGTTCGCAGGGCAGGTGACGTTGCAGCCGCCCGCGGGCGACGATCGCGATGCCTCGCTGCACGTGGAGATGCTCGATAAAAAGGCCCTTCGCCGCGGCACCTACGTGGTCAAGGTGCGCTACCGGCTGGATCTCGTGGCCGAGAAGGCGATCAGCAAGGATCTGGCGCTCTGGCGCATCGCATGGACCTCGCCTTCGCTTCCGGAGGGCATCGACGGCGAGCGCATGGTCTTCGATCTTCCGTCGGCCCCGACGGAGCCTCGCCCGTGGCGCGCCGATGGGGCAGGGGGCGATGGCGTCGTCTCCACCTTGCGGCGCTCGTCCGATCGCGACGAGCTCGAAATCGTGCGCCCGCACGTGGCCCGCGGCGAGCGCGTCACCTGGGGGGCGCGCGTCGATCCCAAGGCCTTTCCCGCCGTGCACGCGCCGGAGCTGCGCCCGCCGGCCGCAGCGTCGGCCCCTGCGGAAGGCAAGCTCCACGAGGGCCTGCGCACGGCGTTCGCCGCCCTGATCGGCGTTTTGTTCGCGGCGGCCGTCGCGAAGAAGAACAAGCACGCGTCCGCGCTCTACGCGCGCGAAAAAGTCGCGGCGCGTCCGCTCATGCCGCTCGCGCCGGCCTTTCGCATCGCGGCATCCGGCGGGGCCGCCGCCACCAGCATTGCGCTCCAGCTCGCGGGATACGCCACATGGAGCGGCGTCTTTCTCGCGGGCGCCATGTTCGCCGCCGCCTACCGCGCGCCGCGCGTGATCCTGCGCCCGCGCGGCCCGGGGAGCTGGTCGACGGTGCGCGAGCGCGAGGCGTTTGCGTCGCCTCCGCGCGAGGGCGACGCGTTCGATGCCTCGACCCGCTCCGGAAAGATCGCCGCGGCGCTGGTGCTCGCCGTGGCCGTGGGCGCCGCCGTCCTGGTGCAGCGCTATGTGGGCCGCGCCGCGAGCTACTTGGTGCTGCTCGACGCGCTGATGCTGATCCCGCTGTTCTTCACGGGCACGCGCGCCCAGCTTCCACCGCCGCTGCCGCAAGCCTCCGCGCCGTGGCTCAAGTCGCTCTTCAACGCCATGAAGAAGCACGTCTCCGCGCTTCGGGTGGTCGCGTGGGCCAGGCACCCGGTGGGCAGCGAGGACCACGACGAGCTGCGTCTGCTCGTCCTGCCGCGCGCCTCCATGCCCGGCGTCATCGGCATCGAAATCGGCGCCACCTGGCCCGGCGTCCCCGACGGTCCCTACTTGGCGCCCGAGGTGCTCGTCCGCGTCCACGATGCCAGCGCCGCTGCCGCCAAGCTGCTCGCCCTCGCCCCTCATGAGCGCCCGCTCCCCGGCCGCCGCCTCCACGAACGCGTCGTCCGCCTGGTCCCCGAAATTCCGACCCTCGCGGCCACGCGCACCCTGGTGCTCTCCCTCGTCACCGCCTTCGTGGATCGGCGCACCGCCTCTTCGAAAACGGCGTGGGAAGGCACCGAGCGCCGTCTGCCTCCGGCGCAGCGCGCGCAAGCCGTGCAAGGCTCGTCCGGGCACCCGGCTTAAGGCGCCGGGGCGTCGAGCGGCAGCGCGCGGGTGGCGGGTGCGTTCGGGCCCGCGGTGGTAAGCTTCGAGGATGAACCGCGCAAAGGTGTATGGATACGATCCTTCCGCACCGAACGATTCGGAGGTGGAAGCGGCTTTCCAGTCCGCGCCGCCGGAGATGGTCGCGGAAATTTTGGACGGCGAGCTCTTCCTGCAGCCGCGTCCACGGCCGAAGCATTCGCTGGCGGCATCCAATCTCCTTACAGAGCTAAACAGTAAGTTCAACCTTGGTGGCCCTCGTGGCCCCGACAGTTGGATCTTCCTCATCGAGCCCGAGCTTCACCTCGGACCCAAACCCGACAAGGTGGTTCCGGATTTGGCGGGCTGGCACCGCGACCGCTTTCCAAGCTCCGCCCTCGCGAAGCACGCCCCCGTTGGCATCACCGTCCGCCCCGACTGGCTTTGCGAAGTCATTTCACCTTCGACCGAACGCCGTGATCGCGGAAAGAAGATGCGCATCTACCGCCGCGAAGGCGTCGGCCACGCCTGGCTCGTAAACCCCGAGGCGCAGACCTTGGAAGTGTACCGCCTCGAGCGCGAGCGCTGGTACTTCGTCGACACCTACGAAGGCGACGACGAAGTACACGCCGAGCCGTTCGAGGCCATGCCACTCCCCCTCGGCACCCTCTGGCGCATGTAGACGGAGCGGGCGCTGCGCCTTACGCGCCCTTCCGATGCCGGATCCGGTCGAGCCCCACCGCCACGACGATGATGACGCCCGTCAGGATCTCCTGCACCCAGTTGGGCAGCCCCACGTGCGTACAGCCCGTCTTGATGATCGTCATCAAGAGCGCGCCGAGCACCGATCCGAGGACCGAGCCCTCGCCGCCCGAGAGCGAGCCCCCGCCGATGACCACGGCCGCGATCACGTCGAGCTCCAGCCCCACGGAGTCGGTGGGATCGCCCACCGTCAGCCGTGAAAACTCGAGCACCCCGGCCCACCCCACGAGCACCCCGGCCAGCGCAAACACGCCGAACTTCACCTTGGCCACATCGATGCCGCAGAGCCGCGCCGCCGGCTCGCTCGAGCCCACCGCAAAGACGTAGCGGCCGGCCTGCGTCGTTCGCAACAGGACGGCCACCACCACCGCCAGGAGCACCGTGATCCAGACGCCGGTGGGCAAGAGCATCCACTCGCGCCCATCGGGCAGCGGCGCGAGGAGCGACTCGAGGCCGTGCGGCTCGGCGTCGATCTTTTGCTCGTCGGCCAGACCTTTGCAGAGACCGCGCAGAAGGCTCATCGTCCCCAAGGTGGCGATGAACGGCACGAACTTGAGGTAGCCGACCAGCAAACCGTTGATCGCACCGCACGCCGCCGCGGTGGCGATGCCCACCAAGGCCGCCACCCACGGGCCTTGCCCGGCGCGCAAACAGAGCGCCACCGACACCGTCGTCAGCGCCACCGCCGAGCCCACCGACAGATCGATGCCGCCCAGCACGATGATCATGGTCATGCCCACCGCGGCGATGCCGACCACCGTCGTTTGGCGGAGCATGGTGACCACGGTGGAGGTGCTCGCGAACGTCTCGTGCGCGAGGATCGCAAAGAGCGCGAACAGCAGCGCGACCGCCAAAAGCGGTCCAATCCACGGTGCGCGAAGCTTCGGAAGTGCAAGGCTCTTGGACATCGATGTCATCTGCTCCTAATTCGCTCCGGTGGCTGCGGCGAGAAGCGTGTGCTCCGTCCACGCGGAGACGGGCCGGATTTCGCCGAGGCGGCCGCGGTACATCACGCCGATGCGATCGCACACCGCGATCAGATCGGGCAGGTGGCTCGATACGAGGAGGACCGCCTTCCCCGAAGCGGCCAGGGCCCGGATGTGCCCTTCGATTTGCGTCTTGCTGTTGATGTCGACCCCGCGGGTCGGCTCGTCGAGCAAGAAGAGATCGGCGCCTTGGTGGAGGAGCCGCGCCAGCGCGATCTTCTGCTGGTTGCCGCCCGAGAGATCGCGCACCGGCTGCCCCGCGTCGCGATGCCGCACCTTGAGCAAATCGGTCCACTTCTTCGCGCTCGCGTGCTGCGCCCCTTCGCTCACGAACCCCTTGGGCCCCAAGCCGGAGAGCCGCGACATGGTGAGGTTGTCGGCGATGCTCATGCCCAGCAAGAGCCCCTCGCCCTTGCGGTCCTCGCTCAAAAATCCGACCCCCTGCGCGATGCGCTTGGCCGGCGAGGCCCCGCTCATCGCCACCGACCCCGCCACCTTGATCGTGCCGCGCACCACCGGATCGAGCCCGAAGATCAT
Organism: Sorangiineae bacterium MSr11954; assembly: GCA_037157815.1. Classification (NCBI taxonomy): domain Bacteria; kingdom Pseudomonadati; phylum Myxococcota; class Myxococcia; order Myxococcales; family Pendulisporaceae; genus Pendulispora; species Pendulispora albinea. Next base: position 8,146,981 of record CP089984.1, on the reverse strand, counting down.
GCGAAGAAGCTCCGTGCGCCCCGCGCCCAAGAGCCCCGCGATGCCCACGATCTCGCCGCGATGCACGGTGAGCGAGGCCGACGCAGGCTTGACCGTCCCCGTCACGTCCTCCACCACCAACACCGGCTCCCGCGTCCCCGAGACCGTCCCCGCGCCCGCGTCGCGAAACGGAGCCGCGCCGCCGCCGCCGCCCGTCACCTGCGGCGCCTGTGCCGCGCCCTCCTCCGTCCCGGCGCGATCTCCGCCGCTCATCGCCAAGACGAGCTTCTTCGCGTCCGTCTCCGCGATGGCCCCCTTGGCCGCCACTTGCCCATCGCGCAGCACCGTGTACACGTCGCACACGCGCATGATCTCTTCGAGAAAGTGCGAAATGTAGACGATGGCCAGCGAACGCCGTTTGAGCTCCCGCAGGAGCACGAACAGCCGATCCACGTCGCCCGCCGCCAGGGAGCTGGTCGGCTCGTCGAGCAACAGAACGCGGCACTGCGGGACGGCCAGCGCCCGCGCGATCTCCACCAGCTGCCGATCCGCCGGCGAAAGATCGGCCGCGCGCGCGTCGAGCGAAATGGAGCCCTCGGCGCCGGTGACGGCTCGAATGGCCTTTGCCGCCTTTGCCCGCATCTCCTCGCGCCGCAAGAACCCGAAGCGCGCGGGCTCGATGCCCAGCATCACATTTTCGCCCACCGTCATATGCCCGCAGAGCGAGAGCTCCTGGTGCACCAAGAGCACGCCCTCGTGGCGCGCCTCGCGTGGGCCGTTGGGCCGATAGGGCGAGCCATCGAAGGCCATCGAGCCGGCGTCGGCTTGGGCGGAGCCCGACAGGATGCTCATCAAGGTCGACTTGCCGGCCCCGTTTTCCCCCATCAGCGCATGAATCTCACCCGAGCGAACCTCCAGGTCCACGCCGCGCAATGCCAGCGTGGCCCCGAAGGTTTTCTGCAGGCCTCGCGCGACGAGCGTCGTCACTCCCGTCACTCTTGCAGCCACGTCTTGAGGTCGGGGTGAACGACCTCCTGCATGTCCGGCGAATCCATGTTCGCCTTGGTGATGAACGCCGCCCCGGTGTCCACCCGCTTTTCGATGGGCTCCCCGCGCAGGTGCTTGGCCATGGTCTTGATCGACAGGTACCCCATTCGGAACGGGTTCTGCAGAAGGAGCCCGTCGATGTGCCCATCTTTGAGACCGGCGAGGAGCTTGTCCGATCCATCGAAGCCCACGAATTTGATCTTCCCCGCCAGGTTCGCCTTGCGCAGCGCCAGCAGCATGCCGAACGTGCTCGACTCGTTGGGCGTGAAGATCCCTTGAATGTTCCCGGCGGCCGCCTTTTGCGCGGCGAGCAGGTTTTCGCTGGCCGAGAACGCCGACTCCGTGGTGGCGCCCGCGTAGCGGTTTTCGCTCACCACCTCGATGCCCTTGGCCTCCTTGACCGCCTCCAGGAAGCCTTGCTCGCGCTTGGCCGTGCTGGCGGAGCCCTCTTGGTAGCGGAGCACGATGATCTTCCCCTTGCCATTGAGGAGCTTCACCATGTTCTCGCCCGCAATTTTCCCCGCGGCGAGGTTGTCGGTCGCCACGAAGCTGATTTGCTGATCGCTGGCCAAGTCGGAGTCGAAGACCAACACCGGCACCTTGGCCGCCGTGGCCTGGGTCACCGAGTTGACCAGCGCCTTGTCGCTGAGCGGCGCCACGGTGATGCCGCTCACCTTTTGCGACGTGAAGCTCTCCACCACGTCGATCTGGCCTTTGAGATCGTCTTCCTTCAGCGGCCCTTTCCAGACGATGTCGACCTTCTCCTCTTTGGAGGCCTTCACCGCGCCCGCATGGACCGACTTCCAGAACTCGTGCGTCGTGCCCTTTGGAATGACCGCGATGGTGGTCTTCTTGGTGGCCGCCGCCGCCGCGGTTCCTTCTTTTTCGCTCGCGTTCGAGCCGCCGCTCGCACCACCGTTGCTTCCCCCCTTGTCACAGGCCGACGCTCCCAGGGCGGCGAATACACCGAGAGGAAGCAGCGCCATCGCCGCCGTGAGACGGACGAACTTTGTCCCGAGCTTCTGTCGCTGTCGCACGTCACGACCTCCTACTTGAAATGATCCGATGTTTCAAAGGATGTTCGATGATCACGCGGGCGCGCCCGACATGAGCGATCGGTAGTGCATCTGATGCTTATACATAGCCAGAAAAACCTGGTACTTGCGATCATGAAAGTCGCGCACCCCGCCTTTTTTGCTGGGCGTGATCACGGTCCCTGCGCCGCTCATCGCACCCATGGCGGATACAATGCTCCGATGATCTCCGGATGAGACCGCCCCCAGAATGGCGGCGCCGAGGAGCACGGCCTCGGGCTCTTTGGGCAGGACGACGTTGCATTGCGTTGCGTCAGCGTGTTCCCGAAGGAAGATCGGGTTCTTTGTCCCACCCCCGCATGCAACCAATGTCCGGATTGCATATCCGGATTGACTCATTGCGTCGATGATATGACGCGTGCCGTAAGCGATGCCTTGAATCGTTGCAAGGTACAAGCGAGCGAGGGAGTCGGCCCCATCGTCCAACTTGAGCCCGGAAACCATCCCGCGGGCCGTGGGATCGGCGCGCGGTGAGCGATTGCCATGATGATCGGGCAATACGTGAAGATCCCGTACGAGCTCCCCAGTGAATTCCAATTTGTGTGCATCTGCAAGGCTGGCGAGCCGCTCGCCGAGGAGGGTCTCGATCCGAACGCCGCGCCGGTTTCCTTCCTCGCGGAGCTCCGCGGCGCGCGCGTGCGAGCCGATGGTGAAGTCGATGAGCGCGCCGGTGGCCGATTGTCCACCTTCGCTGAGCCAAAGGCCCGGCACCATCGCCGATTCGTACGGCCCCCACACGCCTTGGACGAAGCGCGCCTCGCGCGATACGGCCATATGGCAGCTCGAGGTCCCACCGATGAGCGCCAGCCGCGTTTGCAATTCGGCCTCATCGGGGACGGCGCCGTCGATGGCCATCCCCAGGGTTCCGAGCCCCCCCGCGTGCGCATCGATGATGCCCACGCCCACCGGGGTGCCGGGCAAGAGCCCCAGATCGTTCGCCGCCCCCTCGGTGAGCACCCCCACGAACTCGCCCATCGGCCGCACCCGCGTGCCGATGCGCGCATACCCCTCGTCCACCAACGCACCGAGCCCGATGCTCCGGAAATACTCCGCGTCCCAGCCCCCGTTGCGCGCGACGTACGTCCACTTGCACGTGGTGGTGCAGAGCGAGCGCGTATCGTTTCCGGTGGCGCGGTAGGTCAGATAGTCGGGTAAGTCCAGAAAGCGCGCCGCCCGCTTCCAGGTCTGCGGCGCGTGCTCCGCCAGCCAGAGGAGCTTGGGCGTCTGCATTTCCGGCGAGATGACCCCGCCCACATAGCGCAGCACCTCGTGGCCCTGCGCGTTGATCCTCCCCGCTTGCTCCACCGCGCGATGATCCATCCACACGATGACGTTCTGCGCATCGCGCCCCGTAGGGCTCACGCTCACCGGCTCGTCGTTCTCGCCGAGGACCGCCATCGAGCACGTGGCGTCGAAGCCGATGCCGCGGACCTGCGAGGGCGCGATCTTTCCTTCGGCCAGCGCCTTGCGAACGGCCTCGCCGCACGCGCGCCAGATGTCCTCCGAGGACTGCTCGACGAAGTCCTCCGCCGGGCGAAACATCTCGATGGGGCTGGTCCCCATCCCGAGCATGGTGCCGCGGGCATCGAAGAGCGCGGCGCGCGCGCTACCGGTGCCGACGTCGATGCCGAGGTAGCACTTCCGATCCGAATCGGTGCTGCTCATGGCTCAGGCTCCCGTCAGGATGCGCACGCGAAAGCCGAGCTCCTGCGAGAGCGCCACCATCTCGTCGAAGATGTCGCCGTAGGCCACCGCCACGTGGTTCGAGAGGTAGTGCGCCATCAAGGTCTCTTGCGAGATGCCCATGTCGGCCGCCATGAAGGGCCACTGCCGCGTGGTCCCCTCCCACCAGGCGTCGCGCACGGCCGGGGGCAGCTTCACCACCTCGCCGCGACCCACGTCCATCCAGAGCACGTCGTCTTTGATGTAGGCCCGCGCCCAGGTCATCTCTCCGGGGAGGCTCTCCCCCGCGAAGCTGCCGCCCGGGGTGGGGAAGTAGAGCGAAGGCTGACGGTACGAGTGCACGCCGGAGAGCGTGTCGGGATCGTGGTTGAACGCGTACGCTCCGCACGAGCCCGAGTTGAGGAGCACCCAGAGGAAGCGCCCATCGTGCTCGGCGCCCCAGCGCACGTCGTGGAACATGACCGCTTGATGAAGCCCCTTGTCGCGAAGGAGGCGCTTCATCATTTCCATGGGCACCAAGTTGCCTTGATCGGCCTCGGTGGCGCAGGCGATGGTGTCGCCGTTCGACTCCGGACGGCAGCTCGAGTTGAAGAGCCCCTCGGCCAGATCCGACGGAGGCCGCAGCGGGATGAGCCCCAGCTGGTACTGCCACCCCAAGCCATCGGCCTTGAACTCGTTCACCAAATCGAGCACCACCAGGTAGTCGCGCAGCTGCTCGCGCGTGGCCCGCTCGTCGAAGTCCTCGGCGCCCTTCTCGCCCCAGTGGAACGTGATGCCCTTCTCCTTCACGAAGGCGAGCGCCCGATCGATGCGCGCCTCTTCGATGCGGCGGCCGCGGTCGATGATCCACGCTTGGTCGATCTTGTGCTCGGCGAACCCCACGCCGTGGAGAAAGCGCGGGCCGAAGTAGCCGTTGATCATGCCCATCGATGTGTCGCCCAGCATCAGAAAGAGCGGGCGGCGCTTCTTGATCCCCGACGCGACGCGGCGCGCGCGCGCAAAGGCATCCGCGGACACCGGTGCGCTGTAGGCCACCTGTTCTTCGCCGTATCGGATCTTTCCCGTTTCACACCACTCGGCGAGGCGGTCCATGAAGAGCGGGTCCTTGCTGAAGTCGGGCGAGGAGGTCCAGACCCGGGAAAAGGGCCGGTTCAGGCTCTCGAGACAGGCGCCTGTGTTGAGCAGACCCACCAAACCGGGCCATTGACCCGAGAAATTGCTTGCAAGGAGCAGCGGATTGTCGTTTCCGGTGACCCCGTCGCACGTGTGCGGACCGTAAAACCAGTGCACGCAGACGCCGATCATGGGGTCCGCGAGGGGGGATAATTTTTCGATGGACTCATGGGGCTTCGAGAGGAAGCCCTCCACGCGGTAAGGTTGCCGCCCAAGCTTTTTTAGCGCCGTCTCGAGCTGGACGGTCGCTTCGGTGATATTTGGCAGGGCGAGCTCGTTCGGCTTCTGCCGTGCATCGCCTGGCCAGAAAAGAGCGATCTTTTTCGTCATGGGAGCAAGGGTAGCCGATCCCGAAGCGCTCGTTACTGTGTACAAGTTTCCCGTTTGCCGTATTAGCCTCGTGCTCCCGACGGCGCCCTCATGGATCCCCTACAGCCCTCCCATCTCCTTTGCGTCTACGCCGAGCCCCTCGCGGCCGGGCGACGCGTGCTCGTGGTGGGCGACTGCACCCAAGACTTGGGTGCGCGCCTCCTGGAGCTCGGCGCACGCCTCGTTCATGTCTACGACCCCGACGGTGAGCGCGTTCGCCGCGCGCCGCCCGAGCGCAACGTGGTCTTTCGCCACCTGCGCGACGACGAGCTCGATGTGCGCGACGGCGCCTTCGATCTGGTGCTCGTGCCGGACGTGGCCATCTTGCCCGATCCCACGGCCCTCGTAGCCCGCCTTCGCCGCGTGGTCGACGCCGATGGCGCGGTGCTCGTCGCCGCGCGCAACCCCGAGTCGTGGGACGCGCCATCTGCGCCATCCACGCCATCTGGCGCGGGTGGCGCCGCCGCGCCGCGCGTCATCGACTACTACGAGCTGTACGACATCGTGTCGCTGCAGTTCGCGTGCGTGCGGATGATCGGGCAGGTGCCCTTCTTCGGCGCCGCCATCGCCGAGCTGGGGGAGTCGGAAGACGAGCCCGACGTGAGCGTGCACACCGAGCTGGTCACCGAGGGCGAGCCGCCCGAGTACTTCATCGCGCTCGCCAGCCACTCGGACAGCATCCGCCTCGCGCCCTATGCCATCGTGCAGCTGCCGCGCGACGCGGTGTCGCTGTCGCTCGGCTCCACGCAAGAGGGCGTGGGCGCCGCCGATCGCGCCGTGTTGGTGGAGGCGACCGCGCGCGTCAATGCCCTGGAGGCGGAGCTCGACGAGCATCGCACCGAGCTCGCGCGCCTGGGCGCCGAGGCGGCGAACGCGCAGCGGCTGCCGGATCTGGAGCAGGCGCTGTTCGATGCGCAGAACCGCATCCAGCTGCTCGAGGTGGACATCGACCGAAGGCGCGAGCACGCCGTGGCGCTCGAGGAGGCCGTGCGCCTCGCCGAAGACGCCGTGTCGATCCTCGAGAACCGCACGCGCGAGGCCGAGGAGTCCTCGCTGGTGCGCGCGCAGCAAAGCGTCTCGGTGCTGGCCGAGGTGGAGTCGCTCAAGGCGGCCCTCGCCGCGGAGCGCGCGGCGCGCGAGAGCGACCGGGCCGCGCTCGCGACGGAGCGCGCGGGTCGCGAGAGCGATCGGGCGGCCTTCGCGGCCGAGCGCGCGGCCCACGAGCAACGGGCGCTGCTGGACTCCGAGGAGGTCGACCGCCTGCTTCTGCAGATTGGCGAGCACGAGGAGAAGAACACTCTGCTCGAGCGCGAATTTTCCCAGATGGCGGAAGCCCACACGACCGAGCTGGAGGCGCTCGAGGGCCGCTTGGTGGAGAGGGGACATCGCATCGCCGAGCTGGAGCGCGAGCTCGGGCGCCGCGAGCGCATCACCCTATCGCTCGTCACCGAGCTGGAGGAGCGCGTTGCGTCGGAGACCTCGGGACGCGACCTCGGCCCCGGCGAGCCGGAGATCGCGGGACGTGACCTCGGCTCCGGCGGGCCGGAGACCTCGGGTGACGTCGGCGAACGTACGTCGGCGGGTGCGGGTGAAACCCTGCAGCGCGAGGATGCCGAGCTGCTCGCCAAGATGGAGGTCCTCGTCCAGGAAAAGGATGTCCTTGCGAAGGAAAATGCAGCGTGGAGCGCCAAACTCGATGAGATGGCCATCGATGCGGCGCGACGGGAAGGCGAGCTCCACGCCCGCACCTGGCGCATTGCCGAGCTCCAAGGGGAGCTGACGCGCACCACATACCGATCGATTGACTTGGAGCGCCTGGCTCGGCTCGAAGACGAGCTCGATATTTTGCGTCGGGCCATCGCGCAGGAGCACGAGGCGCGGCAGCGGGCCGAATCGGGGGAGGAGCTCATGAAAGCGCGAGCCGAGCTCCAACGGCAGGCGGTCCTCCTCGAACAACTGTCTCGCGAGCTCGATGCGCGTGATCGCGCACATGCAGTTCAGGACTCGCGCGAAGCGCCTTGAGTGACTATGGTCCCCAAAGTTCCCGTTTGGAGGACCCCCTTTCATCCATATTCGTTGACAAGAAACTCGTGCGACTTAACTTGCCGCAGCGAGCTATTACCCAGCAAATCATTGCTTTAGGCCCCATTGGGTGACATGTCGAAGCGGTGCTATTACGAAGTTCTAGGGGTTTCGAAGGATGCATCTGCCGACGAACTGCGTCGCGCCTACAAGAAGGAGGCGTTGAAGCATCATCCGGATCGCAACCAAGGTAATCCCCGCGCCGAGGCCCTCTTTAAAGAGGTCAACGAGGCTTACCAAGTCCTTTCGGACGAGCAGAAGCGCCGCATCTACGACCAGTTCGGTTTCGCTGGGCTCGAGGGCGGTGGTCCCGCGAGCCCAGGTGACATGGGCGATGTCTTCTCGCACATGCAGGACTTGTTCACCGAGATGTTCTCGGGCGGCGGGCCCTTTGGCTTTGGCGGCAACCGTCAGCCCCGTCGCGGGGGCGATCTTCGCGTTCAGCAGCGACTCACCCTGCGCGAGGCGGCCTTTGGTTGCAAGCGCGAGGTCGTCGTTCACGCACCTTCCCGGTGTGACGATTGCGGCGGGAGCGGTGGTGCAGCCGGCTCCAAGCCCGAAACGTGCAGCGGGTGCCGCGGCACCGGCCAAGTGTCGACCGCGCGGGGCTTCGTCATGTTCACCGCGCCGTGCGCGCGTTGCCAAGGCCGCGGGCAGGTCATTCGCAATGTCTGCAAGACTTGCAAAGGCGAGGGCATGGTCGCCAAGCCGCGCAAGGTCACCGTCAATTTTCCGGCCGGCATCGACTCGGGCCAGCGGCTTCGCGTGCAAGGGCAGGGGATGCCCGGGCCGGGCAATGTCCCGGCGGGCGATCTCTATGTCGAGATCGATGTCGAAGACGATCCGCGCTTCGAGCGCGACGGCACCGATCTGGTCACGCGCGTCAACGTGGGCTTCGTCGAAGCCGCCCTCGGCGCCGACGTGATGGTTCCATCCATCGGCCCCGAAACGGACAGCGCCGACGACACCGGTCCGGCGTCGGCCAAGTCGACCCTTACGGTCACCATCCCCGCGGGCACCCAGTCGGGTGCTGTGTTTACGCTCAAAGGACAGGGCATTCCGAGGCTCGATGGGCGAGGGCGTGGGTGCCTCATCGTGGTCGTTCAGGTGCAGGTGCCGACGGCGCTCACCGCGCGGGCGCGTGAGCTGCTCGAGTTGCTCGACGAGGAGCTCCGGGTGGGTGCGGATGCAGATGCCGAAGGCGTATCGCGCCGGCGCGTTGCCGCGTCGAAGTGAGTAGCCTGCCCCCGCCCGGGCCGTCTCGCGCTCCCGAGACCCCCGAGAAGGACGGGAAAAAGGATTACGATTTCGAGCGCCTAAGGGCGAAGCTGGCCGCGACGCCCACGGTGAGGGCCACGGGGCGGGTGCTGGGGGTCACGGGGCTGGCGCTGCGGTTTACGTTGCCCGGGGTCCGCGTGGGCGACGTGGTGGAGGTGCGGAGACGCGGTGCGCCATTGCCTTGCGAGGTGGTCGGCTTTGCCGAGGGCGAAGTGATCGCGATGCCCCTTGGAGCGCTCACCGGTGTCGGACCCGACGACGAAGTGGAGGCGACCGGGCTCGTGTCCGGGGTGCGCGCGCACCCGTCGCTGCTCGGTCGCGTGGTCGATGGCTTGGGGCGCCCGCTCGATGGCGGCGATGCGATCCCGGGCGACGAATGGATCCCGGTGGATCGCGATCCACCTCCGGCGCTCGAGCGACGGCGGGTGCATGTGCCCATCCCCACGGGCGTGCGCGTCCTCGATGGCTTGCTCACCCTTGGCGAGGGGCAGCGCATGGGGCTCTTTGCCGGCTCGGGGGTCGGCAAGAGCGCGCTGCTCGGGGCGGTCGCGCGCGGCGCGGCGGCCGATGTGGTGGTCGTCGGATTGGTGGGCGAGCGCGGCCGCGAGGTCGGTGAGTTCCTCGACCACGCTCTCGGCGACGAGGGGCGCGCGCGCAGCGTCGTGGTGGTCGCCACCAGCGACGTCTCGGCCCTCGAGCGCCTTCGCTCCGCGCAAGTGGCCACGGCGTACGCCGAGTACTTTCGCGATCAGGGCGCGCGCGTCATGCTCCTCGTCGACTCCATCACCCGCTTTGCGCGCGCGCAGCGCGAGGTGGGGCTCGCGGCCGGTGAGCCCCCCGCCCGGCGCGGCTATCCGCCCAGCGTCTTTGCCATGCTCCCGCGCCTCCTCGAGCGGGCCGGCCAAGCCGCGCGCGGCTCGATCACGGCCATCTACACCATCCTGGTCGAGGGGGGCGACATGGACGAGCCCATCGCCGACGAGGCGCGCGGCATCCTCGACGGTCACGTCGTGCTCGATCGCACCATCGCAGCCCGCGGGCATTATCCTGCGGTCGACGTCACGGGCTCCCTCTCGCGCGTGATGGATAGCATCGTCACCCCCGAGCACCGCGACGCAGCACGACGCCTGCGCGCCATGGTGGCGGTGCACGAGGCCAAGCGCGATCTGGTTACGCTCGGCGCCTACGCCAAGGGAACCGATCGCGAGCTCGACGAGGCGCTCCTGCACATGCCGCGCATCGAGCAATTTTTGAAGCAGGATCCGAGGGAAAAAACGCCCTTCGAGGACACGCTCACCCGCCTGCGCCGCGCTGTCCTTGGCTGACCATCGCCCGGTGAGGGGTATAGTAGGTGCGTGGCGCACGTTCGCAGCAGCGCGATTCGAGCTCGGCTCGACTGGGTCCGGGTCCATCACGGACAGGCCCGAGTCGAAGAGGTCATCGGCGCGCTCGACCGTCACGAGCTGGCGATCCGAGGCGCGGCCTCCCCGAACCTCTGGATCCCCTTCGACGCCTATGTGGCGCTGAACACCGAGATCGATCGCCGCTTCGGCATCGGCGATCTCTCCCTCTGCCGGGTGCTCGGCCGCTACACCGCGGAGGTCAATCTGCCGACCCTTTACCGCATCTTCTACAAGATCGGCACGCCGACCTACATCTTGTCCAAGGTGAGCGCCGTCTGGTCCGCGCACTACGACTCCGGCATCGCATCGAGCCGGCCCGTACCGGACGGCGTCATCATTCGGGTCGAGAGCTTCGCCACGCCGCACCGATGCATGTGCCTCTCCGTGCTCGGCTGGCTGGAACAAACCGTCACCATCGCCGGCGCCGAGTTGATCGACGCGCGCGAGGTCATGTGCCGCTTGCGCGACGGCAACGCCTGCGAGTTCCGGCTGCTCTACCGCGAACCGTGACGAACGTGACTAAGGCAAGGTCTCGAAGGTGATGGGCCCCGCCCCGGTCTTCACGTGAATGCGCACCCGCGGCTTGGGCCCCGGGCTGCCGAGCACGTACTCCTCGCCGTCCTTGTTCCAGCCATTGAGCTTCAAGGTCCCCGCGTCGCTCGTGACGTCGGCGCGCGCGCTGATGCCCGCCGGCAGCGACAACGTGACGGGGCCGGCTTGCGTCTCCAGATCGAGCGCCACCTCGCGATCCACCTTGCTGCCGAGCGACACGTTGATCACGCCAGCCCCCGCGTGCGCCCGCACCCGGCTCGCGCCGAAGCGCCCCACGTCGGTCAAGGAGATGGAGCCGGCGCTCGTCTCCACGTCGAGCAGCTCGGCGGCCATGGGGTTGGCGGAGTTGCAACCTACACGGATCGGGCCTGCTTCCGTGCGGGCCGTGAGCGAGGCGATGGCCAGGCCGCCCAGCTCCAGATCGACGGAGGCCTCGCGCGAGGTGACGGTGAGCGCCATCGGCGTGGTGCCCAGGGTCAGGCGGTAGTCGGCGATGAGCTCGTTGCCCCACTTGGTGGCGTCGACCCCCGGCTTGCCTTGGGTCACGGTGGCGCGGTAGCCCGAGGTGGCCGGCGCCGGCGCCAGATCGCTCACATTCGTCTTGGCGGCGCCCCCGACCAGGTGGATGCCGCCTGGCGTCATATGCAGCTCGCCCTTTTGCATCTCGATGCGCACCTCGGCGGGGTGCTGCGGATCGCCGGGCGCGTCCGCGACCACGTCGAAGGTTTGCAGCTCCCCGACCGACTTCTTGCATCCAACCTGGGCGAGGCCGAGAGCGGTCGCTGCCGTAACGACGACCAAAAAGACGCTGCGTTTGAAGTCGGGCGCGGCAAGCCGCGCGCCTCCGGTGCGCCACATGGCCCAAAGATTACCGGAGGTGTCTTGCCCTTGGCGAGACCCCACGTGCGGCGCGGCGTCCCCGCATCTTCGTGCCATCCTCGTGCTAAATCCAACGCCGCCATGACCGTGCTCCAAGTCGCGGACCTCCGTTTTGGATACGCCGACGACGTCTTGTTCGAAAACGTGACCTTCAGCCTTGCCCTTGGCGAACGCGCCTCCCTGGTGGCCCCGAACGGCGCCGGAAAATCGACGCTTTTGCGCCTCATTGCCCGCGAGATCGAGCCCGACCAGGGCACCACGGTCATCCGCAAAGATGCCACCTTCGGCTACTACCGGCAGTCGCACGAGCTCCCCCCCGAGGGGGACGTGATGGAGGCGTTCCTCTCGGCCTTCCAAGACATCGTCCAGCTTCGCCACCAGCTCACCGAGGCCCAACACGGCGCCGCCTCCGGCGATGCGCGCGCGCTCGCCCACCTGGCCGAGGTCACCGACCGCTACCACGTCGCCCGAGGAGACGAGCTCGAGCGTGAAGTCGCCATGCTCGCCCACAAGCTCGGCTTCACCGATGCCGATCTGGCGCGCCCGGTGGCGTCGCTCTCGGGCGGTGAGCGCGGACGGCTCCAGCTCGGCGTGGTCCTCGCGCAAAAGCCGGATTTGCTGCTGATCGACGAGCCCACGAACCACCTCGATCTCGACACCATCGCCTGGCTCGAGAACTACTTGATCGGCTACCGCGGCGCCGTCCTCGTGGTCTCGCACGACCGCGCCTTCCTCGATCGCACCTGTCCTCGCACATTGGAGCTGGGCACGCGGGGCCTGCGCGACTACCCGCTCAAGTACAGCGATTACGCGGTCGCCCGCGAGGAAGATCTGGCGCGCGAGCGGGCGCTCACCGAGCGGCAGCAGGCGATGATCGACAAGACGGAAGATTTCATCCGCCGCAACATCGCCGGGCAAAAGACCAAGCAGGCGCAGAGCCGGCGCAAGATGCTCGACAAGCTCGAACGCATCGAGCGGCCCGAGGACGTATGGCAGGTGGCCGAGCGCATCGCCTTTCGCTTCGTGCCCGCCAACCGCACCGGCGACATCGTGCTCGACGCCAAGGGCCTCGCGGCCGAGCGCGGCGGCCGCCCGCTCTTCTCCGGGGTCGATCTGCTCGTGCGGCGCGGGGAGCGCATCGGCATCGTCGGCCCCAACGGCTCGGGAAAGACCACGCTCCTCAAGATCCTGGCCGCGCGCGGCGCCGAGGCCGATCGCGGCGACGTCAAACGCGGCACGAACCTGCAAGAGGGCTTCTTCGATCAGCACCTGGGCGAGGTCGACCCCTCGCGCACCGCCGTCGAAGAGGTCCGCCGCGTGCGGGGCGACTTCACGGTGGAGGCCGCGCGCCAATACCTCGCGCGCTTCCGTTTCTGGGGCGATCAACCGCTCCGCACCGTCTCGGGCTTCTCCGGCGGTGAGCGCTCGCGCCTGGCCCTGGCCAAGCTCCTGCTCGAGCCGCGAAACCTGCTCTTCTTGGACGAGCCGACGAACCACCTCGACATCCCGGCGGCCGAGATCCTGGAGGAGGCCCTGGTCGCCTTCGAGGGCACCGTGATCCTGGTCTCCCACGACCGCCGCTTCCTCGAGACGGTCACCACCCGCATCGTCTCCGTGCGCGACGGGCAGGTGGAGATTTACCAGGGCGGCTTCTACGACTACGCGGCGCACGTCGCGCAGCTGGCCGAGGAGCAAGCCGCCAGAGAGAAGGCGGCGAAGGAGAAATCCGCCAAGGAGCAGGCGCAGGCGACCAAGCAAAAGGCCGCGCCCGCGCCGGAGCCCCAAGGCGGGCGCCAGTCGTTCGAGGCCCAGCGCCAGGCGACGCGCGAGCGCGAGCGCCGCAAGCGCCGGCTCGAGGAGCTGGAAAAGAGCATCGCCGCCGCCGAGAAGAACCTCACGGAAATGCGGGCCCAGCTCCGCGAAGATCCGGCCGGGGATTGGGCAAAGCTGGCCGAACGGGCCAAGGCGGAGCAAGCTCTGAGCAAGAAGGTGGATCAGATGATGAGCGAGTGGGCCAGCCTGTCCGAGGAAGCGTCATGAAGGGTCGTGCCGAACGGATCACCGCGCTATTGGCTGCATGTTGCATCCTTTTGCCCTCCGCCGGGTGCAGCCGCAAACGCACCGGAAACGAAACGGCGGCGGCCTCCGCCGGCGACAACGGCGCCGCGCCCTTCACGGTGACCGACGCGAGCGACGGCCTTCTGTTCACCTGGATCGACGAGCACGGCGACTTCCACGTGGAGCAAAAAGCCGCCGACGTGCCCCTGGTGGGCCGCGACAGCGTGCGCGTGGTCGACCCCACGCGCGAAGAGGGCACGCACCCCGAGCGCATCTTCGTGGCCGACCTCCGCACCACGCAACCCGACGGTTCCTACTTGGTCAAGACCATGACCAAGCCGCAGTTCGACGAGCTGGCCGTGGCCCGGCGCAAAGGCAAAACGGCGCTCCTCGAGCCCACCGACGCCGCGGCTGCCGCTGCCGATCCGCGGCTGGCCAAAGGGGGCGGCTCCAGCGCGGAGCCGGGGGATCCGAACGCGCGGCCGGCCGTCATCATTTACGGGGCCGAATGGTGCGGGGCGTGCCATCAAGCGGCGGCTTACCTTCGTAGCAAGGGGATTCCTTATGTCGAGAAGGACATCGAGGCTGACCGCGGTGCTGCGCGCGAGATGCAGGGCAAGCTGGCCAAGGCGGGGCTCGGTCATGGATCCATTCCCGTCCTCGACGTGCGTGGCAAGGTGATGGTCGGATTCAATCCGCGGGTCGTCGACGAAGCGCTGGGCGCGGCCATGTGAGGGGGTTGGGCAAACGGCGACTTACGAACCGCGACGTACGAACCGCGACTTACCAACGGCGAACGAGCATGTCCGCGTCCCAGTTCAAGATGCTTCCGTGCGCGATGGTTGGCGTGCAGGCCGTGGAGGCCGAGACGCGGCATACGTTCCAGAGGCATACGCACGAGCAGTTCGGGGTGGGGGTCATCGAGCGCGGCGCGCAGAAGTCGCATAGTGGGCGGGGGATGGTCGAAGCCGGTCCTGGCGATACGATCACCGTCAACCCGGGTGAGGTCCACGATGGCGTACCGCTCGGTGATGGCGGGCGCGCCTGGCGGATCCTGTATTTCAATCCATCGTGGGTCGCGGAAGTTGCGGGGGATATCCGCGAGGGCAGGGCGGGCGATTGCGAGTTTTCTCGTCCGGTCATTCGCGATGCGCGGATCGCCAAGCGTTTTCGGAGGCTGTTCTCCGCGGTGACCCGGGAGGGGGCGGTCGAACCCAGTCTTCGGATGGAAGAGCTGTCGCAGATGCTCTTGGCGGACGTGCTCTGCGAGCAAGATGTGTCGACCGGGGCGCTGGGGCTCCGTCGGGAGGCGCAGGCGGTTCCCGAGGCGATCGCGCGAGCTCGAAGCTTCATCGACGACGATCCCACGGGGGCGATTTCGCTCTCCGATCTGGCGCGGGAGACGGGGCTCACCCGCTTTCAGATCATCAAAGGGTTCGTACGGGCCACGGGGCTTACGCCGCACGCGTACATCGTTCAGCAGCGGATTCATGAAGCGCGCCGGCTCATGGCCGATGGGATGCCGCTGGCGGAGGCTGCCGATGCGAGCGGCTTCGCCGATCAAAGCCATATGACCCGCGTCTTCGTTCGGAAATATGGCGTTTCGCCGCGCATCTATGCGGACGCCATGGCGGGGCGTCTCCGCGCTGCGCGGCGTTGAACGGGCGCGGTGGAAAGGCGCGACAATTTCGTTCAAGACCGGCCCTGCCCACCTTCGCTTTACTGCATGCGTTTCCGCGAGCTCACGCATGTGGGAGCTCCGGAGCTGCGCAGAAGGAGGCGCGCGGGCCATGTCGAGCCAGACACGAGGGTATGCGTATTTGTCGTTGGCGATGGTGGGCGTGGGGAGCACGGTCATCGCGAGCAAGGTCATCGCATCGGGGCTCTCGCCGTTTACGGCGACGGCGCTTCGGTTCGCGGTGGCGTTCCCGCTCTTTCTGGGGCTGATGCGCCTCACCGGAACCCCGTGGCCAAGGCCGGGATGGCGGGACACGGTGCTTCTCGTCCTGCAAGCGGCGGCGGGCAGCGTAGGCTACACGACCCTGCTCATCTCGGGCCTGCGCTGGACGTCGGCCGCCGATGCAGGTGTCATCATCGGGACCTTGCCCATCGTCTCCGGCGCCATTTCCATCGTCGTTCTGGGCGAACGCCCCCGACGTTCGCTGCTGATGGCCATCGCGCTGGCCGCCATCGGCGTTCTCGTCATCACGTTTCGCACCGATTCGGGCGATGGCGCCGGCGGCGCGGGCCGCGCTGGCCATGCGTGGATTGGCAATGCGCTGATCTTCGGCGCCGTCGTCTGCGAGGGCCTGTTCATCTTGCTGAACAAGCGCCTTCGCGCGGATATCCCGCCGCTCTCACTCTCCACCATCATGACCGGCGTCGGCCTGGTGGTGGCCGCCCTCTTCGCCCTCTTCGAGAGGCCCTGGGCTACGTCGATGACGACCGGCTCGCTCGCGGCGGTCTTCTACTATGCGCTCGTCCCCACGGTGGGCGGCTTTCTGCTCTGGTATGCAGGATCCTCGCGGGTGAGCGGCGCGCAAGCTTCCTTGTTTACCGCCTTGGCGCCGGTTTCGGCCGTGCTCTTTGCGTTCGTCGTGTTGGGGGAGCCCATCGGTGTGAACCAGATGATTGGCATCGGGTGCGTGCTGGTGGCGGTTCTTGGCTTCGGTTCGCCGAAGAAGTCCAGCCCTGCGCTGGCGAGGTGAATGCCATGCAATTCTGTCATTCTCGTGAAATCTGGAGCGACTACGCGGAGCTCGTCCCCGGTGTGCTCTTCGCCGAGGGAATCACCCACGATGCTTTGGTCGAGCCCCGCACGTTTCGATTCAACGCCATCGCCGAATCGCGCCTCGCCTCGAGCTCGGAAGGGGAGCTCCCCGAGGTCCAAGCCTGGCGACGCACGTTCTCCAAAATGGGCCTCAAGCCAACCCAATACCGCTGCGCATCCGAGTCGCTGCTCCGCCGCTTCAAGAAGGAAAAATCGCTGCCGCACATTCACCCCATCATCGATCTCTGCAACGCCATCTCGCTCGCGTTCGCCATCCCCATTGCCGTCTTCGACGCCTCCAAGATCGAGGGGAGCCTCGAGGTCCGCTACGCCGCCGGCACCGAGCTCTATTCGACCTTCTCCGGCACACTCGAGAACCCCGAGCCCCGCGAGGTGATCTTCGCCGACCAAGCCAACCGCGCCCACGCCCGCCGCTGGACGAACCGCCAGAGCGCCCACTCCGCCATCTCCAACGATACCCACGCCGTGCTGATCGTCGCCGAAGCACTCCACGCGACCGCCGACACCGACGTTCGAAGGCTCGTCGCTACCGCCGCCGACGAGCTCCACGCCGTGTGGGCGCTCTCGGCGAAGACCGGCATTCTGAGCCTGTCCTCACCGGTGTTCTCGTTCTGACGGGTTTCGGCGCGAAGGACGAAAGCCGCTCCTCGAGCCCTCGCGCCACCTCCGGCCATTCTTCCCGGTACGACCAGACCGGCTCGTCGAGTTCGGATTGGAGCGCCCGGTATGCCGGGTGATGCTCCGGACCGAGCGGCTCCAGCCGGATGAATCGACCTTCAAGCGTGGGGCGCGGAAGCACCTGCGCCGAGCGGCGCAAATCCGGGGAGCCCCTTGGCGGAGCTTCTGCGGAAGGCGAGGCGGTAGACATGGGGATCGTTCGTCAGCTCGGGGTGGAAGGTGGCGCAGGTGACGTTGCCCTGGCGGACGAGCACCGGCTCGCCGCGGAAGCGCGCCAGCACTTCCACGTCTTCGCCCACCTCGAGGATGCGCGGCGCGCGGATGAAGACGAGCGGAAGGTTCCCCTCGTCGGCCTTGGCCTCGAAGCTGTCGATTTGGCGGCCCCACGCGTTGCGGGCCACGTGCACGTCGATGAACCCGAAGCTGCGCTGCTCCGGCTGCGTCACGGTGCGGGCGACCAGAATGAGACCCGCGCAGGTGGCGAGGATCGGCTTTCCGGCCGCCGCGAAGCGGGTGAGGGACCACTCCAGATCGAATCGGTCGATCAATTTGAGTTGAACGGTGCTCTCTCCGCCCGGAAGAATCAGCCCGTCCAGATCTTCGAAGTCGGCCTTGCTTCGCACCAAGACGGCTTCGTGCCCGAGGCTGCGCGCGACCTCGGCGTGCTTCTCGAACGCGCCTTGTAAGGCCAAGATCCCGATTCGCATCGTGGCCCTCACATCCCGCGCGCGGCGAAGCGCTCGTTCGATGGCAAGGTCGCCACCTGCACGGAGCGCATCGGTTGACCGAGCCCGGTGCTGATCTCCGCGAGCTTGGCCGGATCTTGCCAGTAGGTGGCGGCGGTGACGATGGCGCGCGCGCGCTTGGGCGCGTCCTCGCTCAGGAAGATGCCGCTGCCCACGAACAGCGCCTCGGCGCCGAGCGCCATGCACAGGGCGGCGTCCGCCGGGGTGGCGATCCCGCCGGCCGCGAAGTTGGGGACGGGCAATTTGCCGGTCTCCTTGATCTTCACCAACAGCTCGTAGGGCGCGCCCAAGGTCTTGCCCTCGGCCACCAGCTCGTCGTGCTCCAGCACCGTGATGCGGCGGATCTGGGAGCGCAGCTTGCGGAGGTGGCGCACGGCCTCCACCACGTCGCCCGTCCCCGCCTCGCCCTTGGTGCGCAAGAGCGATGCGCCCTCGGTGATGCGGCGGAGCGCCTCGCCCAGATCGCGACATCCGCAGACGAAGGGCACCCGGAAGGACGCCTTCTCGATGTGGAACTCCTCGTCCGCCATGGTCAGCACTTCGCTCTCGTCGATGAAGTCGACGCCCAGCGCTTCCAAGATGCGAGCCTCTGCGAAGTGCCCGATGCGGCACTTGGCCATGACCGGGATGCTCACCGCCTTTTGAATCGACTGAATCATCGCCGGATCGGAGGCGCGCGACACGCCTCCCTCGGCTCGAATCTGGGCAGGGACACGCTCGAGCGCCATCACGGCGCACGCGCCGGCGTCCTCCGCGATCTTCGCCTGCTCGGCGTTGACCACGTCCATGATCACGCCGCCCTTGAGCATTTCGGAGAGACCCAGCTTCGTCGTGTTGGTAGCCTTTTTCATTTCGAATCTCCAATCGAGGCCGCGCGCGCGGCCGTCATACGACTTCGACGACGGCGTCGTGCGGACGGCCGTCGGATGAACGGGTTTGTTGTGCCATCACCGACTTGAACGCTTTCCCCAGCCTCTTCGCGCCCTCCGCCAGCCGGTCCGGCGGCTCCGAGCAGAAGGTCGCGCGCAGCGCGGGCTCGGGCTCCGCCTCCACCGAGTAGAGGGAGCTCGGAGAGACCATCACACCATGGCGGTACGCTTCCTCCGCGACCCGATCGGCGTCCATCGTGCGCGGGAGCCGCAGCCAGAGGACCACACCATGAAAGGGCGTGTTCCAACGGATCTCGGGGGGGAGCGCGGCGCGCAAGGAGGCCTCGAGCACATTGCGTCGCAGCTGGTACTCGGGGAGCAGACGGTTCATGTGCGCGCGCAGGTAGCCGCGCTCCATGAACTCCGCCAGCGCGTTTTGCATGAGGGTCGAGGTGCCCAGATCGCTCACGCGTTTGAGCGAGCGCATGACCGTGCGGATCGGCCGCGGACAGACCACGAACCCCACGCGGAGCGCGGGGATGAGCCGCTTGCTGAAGGTGGAGAGGTGGATCACGTCGCCGTCGAGCGCGCGCAGCGGTGGGGGCAAGGGCTGCGCGTCCAGGCTCAACCCGGCGCCGAAGTCGTCCTCGATCAGCGGGATGCCCGTCGCGTGCGACCACCGCACCAGCTTGTGGCGCCGCTCGGTCGAAATGGTGAGGCCCGTGGGGTTGTGGCCGTTGGGCATCAAGTAGAGCCCCTTCACGTCGGCGCGCGCGAAGCGTTCCAGCGCGTGCAGATCGGGCCCCTCGGCGTCGTTCGGCACCCCGATGAGGCGCGCGCCGGCCACGGAGAAGATCTCGATGGCGCCCGAGTACGTGTAGCTGTTGACCAGCATCGTCTCGCCCGGGTTGATGAGCGCCCGCGCCACCAGATCGAGCCCCTGCTGGCTGCCGGAGGTGACCAGGATGTCCTCCATGGTCGCCGGCACGCCGCGCGCGTTCAGATCGAGCGCGATCTGCTCGCGAAGGCGGCGCACGCCCTCCGGCGGCGCGTAGCTCATGGAGCGCGGTCCCAAATCGTTCATCACGCGCTCGATGCACCGCCGCATCAAATCGTCGGGCAGCAGATCCACCGACGGCTGCATGCGCGCCAAGTTGATGATGTCGCGCCCCTCGCTGAACCGCGCCATGCGCTCCGCGCGGCCTACGATGTCGACCCGTGATGCGCGCGAAAGGAGGGACGACCACGCCATGGTGGTCGGCGCCGGCTGGCTCGGGCGCGGACGGTTGCCGGGCGCCCTGGCGGGATCCGCCGTCTGCTCCTCCACGAAGGTGCCGCGTCCGACGGTGGAGCAGACGAAGCCCGCCGCCTCGAGATCGGCGTAGGCGCGCGCCACCGTGTTTCGATGCGTGGACAAGGTGCGCGCCAGTACGCGGGTGGGCGGCAGCTTGAACCCAGGGGGAAAGGCGTGCGTCTGGATGCGCGCCACCACCTGATCGAAGATCTGACGATAGATGGGCTCCTCACGCCGAGGGTCCACACTCAGGCCGACATCTTGGCTCAATTGGAACCTCCAATTGGCCTAGTTGTACGGCTGGTTGGCTGGCTTATCCACGGTCACCAGGTGATTTCGCGGAGTATCAATTGTGACAATTGGCCCGATCGGTCTTGTGCCAATTAGGACTCTAATTTCTGCTTACGTGCGATCACACGACCATACATTTCGCGCTTGGGCCTGCCACTCCACGCGGCGAGCCGTTCGGCGATGGCGCGCGAGTGCTCCCCTTGGGCGAGCGCCACGTCGATGCGCTCGTCGATGGCCGCGTCGTCGATCGACTCGGCGCGCGCGGCGACTTCGTGCGGACCGAGCACCAGGACCACCTCGCCCATCCACTCGCGTTCGAGCGAGGCGAGCTCGCGGAGCGTGCCGCGCACCATCTCCTCGTGGAGCTTGGTGAGCTCGCGCGCGATGCACGCTGCGCGATCGGGGGTGGCGTCGGCGAGCTCGCGCAAGGTGACGGCGGTGCGGTTCGGCGCCTCGAAGAGCACCACCGTCTCCGGCGTGTCGCAGACCTTGGCCAGGGCCTCGCGGCGCGCGGAGCCATCGCGCGGAAGAAAGCCCAAGAAGCGAAACGCACCCCCGACCAAGCCGCTGGCCATCAACGCCGCCAGCACCGCGCTGGGCCCCGGCACCGGGATCACCGTGATGCCCGCGAAGGTGGCCGCGCGCACCAGCGCGTCGCCCGGATCGCTGATGAGCGGGGTGCCGGCGTCGGTCACGAAGGCGACGTCTTCACCCGCCGTGAGCGCATCGACCAAGCGCGCGATCTCCCGATCGTTCGAGTGCGCGTGCAGCGACTCCAGCGATCGCGGCGCGATGCCGAAGTGCGTGAGCAAGGCGCGCGTGCGGCGCGTGTCCTCCGCGGCGATGCGCGGGCACGCGCCGAGAATGCGCAGCGCCCGCGCAGTGATGTCCTCGAGATTTCCGATGGGGGTAGCGACGATGTAGAGTCGGCCGCTCATCGCCTGGGGATGGAGATGGGGATGGCCCCGGGTGCCATCATGTGGCCTCGGCTGCGTCGCCCATTTCGTCGCGCAAGAACTCGCGCAGACGCATGGTGAGCCGCTGCTCGAGCTGCCGAACGCGCTCGCGCGAAATGCCGAATCGATCCCCGAGCTCCTGCAAGGTGAGCGGCTCGTCGGACACCAGGCGCTCATCGAAGATGGCCAGATCCTTCTCCTTGCCGGCCAGCGTCTCGCGGAACGCGCCCAGCTTCTCCTTGAGCAGCGCGTGCAGCTCCTCGTCGGCCATGAGCGTCTCGGGGCCTTCGAGCCCGCTCGGCATCATGTCGACCTTGGCGATGGCCCGCCCTTCGGCGTCGCCCACCGGGGCGTCGAGCGACTTTTCGCTGGACGTGAGCCGCACGTCCATGTCGGCCACTTCGCTCTCGGGCACGTTGAGGCGCTTGGCGATCTCCTCGTGCGTCGGGTCGATGCCCATCGCCTGCAGCTCCGCGCGCTTCTTCCGAAGGTTGAAGAAGAGCTTGCGCTGCGCCTGCGTGGTCCCGAGCTTGACCAAGCGCCAATTGTTGAGAATGAACCGCAGGATATAGGCCCGGATCCACCACGCCGCGTACGACGATAGCTTTACGCCGCGGTAGGGATCGTAGCGCTTGACCGCCTGCATGAGGCCGATGTTGCCCTCCTGCACCAGGTCCATGATGTTCTTGTACGCGCGGCGGTACTCGTATGCGATCTTCACCACCAGGCGCAGGTTGGCCGTGACCAAGCGCGCGGCGGACTCGGGATCGGCCGACTCCACGAAGCGAACCGCGAGCTCGTGCGTCTCCTCGGGCGTGAGCAGTGGATGGCGCTGCACCTCGCGCAGGTACGCGGCCATCGGGTCGAAGCGAGCCAGCGAGCTCGCGGCCTCCGAAACAGGCTCCCGCTCGGAGTTGGGGAAGGTCGTGCGGGTCGACTCGGGCGCGTCGAGGCCCGGATCGTCCAGATCGACCTCCTCGTCGGCAGAGAGTTCGGCCGCGGGGCTCGACTCCGCATCGAGCTCACTCTCCGGTCCCTCCAAGGCGCTGGACTCTTCGCCCTCGGGTTCGGCCTCGCTGCGAGGCCCTTCGTAGGACTCGTCGTCCTTCTTGGCGGAGTCCGAATGCGAATCCAAATCCGAGTGCTCGGAGCGCGAGGAGGCCGCGGGGCTCTGGGAATCTCGAGGCCCGCGCGCACGCCCCGCCGTGTTCGCTTTCGGGGCACGCTTCGCGCGCGGTTTCGTTGCCGGCTCGTCGGCCGTAGCTATGTTCGTCTTTCTCATTCGCGGCACAGTGGAGGATCGTAGTTTATGGTCACAGCTACCGCGACAACAATCCCCTCTGGGAAACGATTCCGCATCCGTACGCGATACGGATGCCACCCGAGCTCGCAGGCGAGGCACGATTCCCGCGAGCACGACGGCACGCAGGAGCGAAAGGATGGCGAGGACTCGCTCGCTCGGACCCCCTCAACGATGGAGACATGCCCCGAACCGACCTCATAACGCAATGCATTAAATTTGCGTAGCTGAATCAGATTTCCTAGGAATATCCACATGATACCGAAGGATCGTCGAACCCACGAGAGGCGCCCTCGTGGGAAGATGAAAGACACTGGGGCGGAGCCGAACCGGCGGAGCGATAGCCAGCCGGCATCGGCGCTCGAGGGAGCCAAAAAATCGTCCGAGGGCGCGACCCTCGATCTGCGGTCGGCGGACTTCGAGTCGCTCGCCCCCACCCAACGTGGCTCATCGCTGGCATCGCAAGCCGCGCCCAAAACGAACCTCGTTCCGCTTCGGTCGCGCATGGTGGCCTGGGCCCGAAGGATCGCGGCGCGCCTGTCCGAGCTTGGTATCGAGGTGGAAGCAACGTGGTCGGACGAGGAGCCAATCGTGCGGCAGGGCGAGGCCGGCGCCGAGCAGCCGCCAAAAACGGCGACCGCGTCCATCCTCTTTCACGCCCCCGTTCGCAAGAACGCCATCTTGGCCTTGAGGCTCCAGGCCCATGTTGTCGAAGTGAGCATCGAGATCTATCCATCGGTCCATGCACGCGCCGTGTCCGAGGAGATCGCCCGTCTTTTCGACGCGCTCCCCGATCAGTTTTCCCTCGGTGGAATTGAAAAAATCCAGGATGAAACCCGCATCCCCACGCGCGAGGCGAGCGCAAACGACGTCCGAGCACTGTTGGAGGGCGAAGGCTCGCCCCGGGCGGCAGCCGATCCTCGACCTGGGGGTCTGGCGCGCGCCGCGGCGGACTTTCGCCGCCGAGGTCTGTGGCTGGGGTGGTCGGTCCCGCGCGATCTCGTCCTCAAACACGCCGCGCTGGTCGGCGAGCAGCTCGGCGACGCGGTGATGGCCCTCGCCCCCGTGTTCGCGCTGGTGACCGAAACCGCCGTGCGCCCCGATTCGTTCGCGTCGGGTGCGTCGCTGGGGGCGCTCGCGCGCGCGTCGGGCGCGGCCGCAGCACGTGGCCGTTCGCGGCCTTCGCTGCCGGCTTCCTCGGCGCGCACGCGCGGCCGGCCGCTCGCGCCGCTGGAGAAAGGCTCGGTCGTGCGCGTTCTTTCGGGACCGTTCGTCGGAAAGACCGGCGTGGTTCAAGAGCTCGATGGACGCGGCGCCGCCAAGGTCATGTTGGGTCTTTTGGCGACCCGGGTCGATGTGGGAGACCTTGCCCTTTCCAAGGACGGCCCCAATCGTCCCATTCTTTCGTCTTCGCACCGAAGACCCCTCGGCGCGCGCTGATCTCGGACCATTCATGGCGGCCAATCCCATCGATTCATCGAATGCAAACGCGTCGAACGCGGCCAATGTGGCCCACGCGGCCAATGTGACGGATGTGACCCTCGCCGGACAGTTCCGGCGCCACATGCCCGCGTACGTCGCGGGCACCCTGGTGCTCGCCGCGTTTCAGCTGGCCATGAACCGCATCGATTGGCTCGCCAAGGCGTCCATCGACCGCATCTTCAGCGATCACCCCGAGGACGCGTGGAAGCCGTCGGTGTTGATGCTGGGGCTCGCGGTCTTCGCGTTCGCCACCCGCGTGGCGAGCCGGCTCTTCGTCTTCAACGCCGGGCGCAACGTGGAATACGAGCTGCGCGCGCTCTTGCTCGCGCGCCTTCACCGCCTGGGCACCGCCTTCTATCGAAAGATGTCGTCGGGCGAGATCATGAGCCGCTCGACGGGGGATCTGGCCCAAGTGCGCCTCCTCTTCGGCTTCGGCGTGCTCAATGTGGTGAACGTCGTCTTCGCCTTCGGCAGCGCGTTCCAGGTCATGGTGGCCATCTCCGGCAAGCTCACCCTGGCCGCCTTCGTCACCTTGCCGCTCACCGTTCTCATGACGCGCACCTTCTCGCGCCGCATGTTCGAGCGCACGCGCAGCACCCAGGAGGCGCTGGGCAGGCTCTCCGACTCGCTCCAAACGAACCTGGCCGGCGTGCGCGTGGTGCGCAGCTTCGCCTTGGAGACGCGCGAGCTCCATCGCTTCCAGAAGGTGAACCGCGAGTACCTGGAGGCGAGCCTGGCGCTGGCCCGCACGCGCGGCCTCATCATGCCCCTCTTGGGCGCCGCCAGCGCCGCGGGCATCCTGGTCTTCTTCTGGTACGGCGGCACCTTGCTCCTTCGCGGACCCGCCGACGGCGGCATCACCAAGGGCGACTTCTTCGCGTTCCAGCTCGCCCTCGGCCGCATGACATGGCCGGTGATCGCCCTCGGCTTCTCGCTCTCGATCGTGCAGCGCGGGCGCGTTTCGTTCGATCGCCTCAAGGAGATCTTCGACGCGAAGCCCGAGGTGACCGACGGCCCGCTCCCCGCGCCGGCGGAGAGCAAGGGCGCGATCACCATCACGGGCCTCGGCTTCGAGTACGACACGCGCAAGGTCCTGGACGGCGTGAGCTTCGAGGTGCCGGCCGGAAAGAGCGTGGCCATCGTCGGGCGCACCGGCTCCGGAAAGTCCACCTTGGCCATGCTCCTGGCGCGCCTGCTCCCCACCCCCCGCGGCGCCGTCTTCATCGACGGCCACGACGTCTGCGATCTCCCCGTCTCCTTCGTGCGCCAAACCGTGGGGTACGCGCAACAAGACGCCTTTTTGTTCTCCACCACCGTCGCGCGCAACATCGGCTTCTCCCTCGACGATCCCGACGCCCCCGAGGCGATGGAGACGGTCCGCGACGCCGCGCGTGAGGCGCAGGTGCTCGAGGAGGCGCTCTCGCTGCCCGAGCAGTTCGACACCGTGGTGGGCGAGCGCGGGGTGCAGCTCTCGGGCGGGCAGAAGCAGCGCGTGGCCCTGGCGCGCGCGCTCTCGTGGGGGCCTCGAATTTTGGTGCTCGACGATCCCCTGAGCGCGGTGGACGCGAAGACCGAGGCCGCTATTTTGCAGGCCATCGAGCGGCAGGCCAAGGCGCGCACGGTGGTGCTCATCACCCACCGGGTGGCGGCGGCGGCCCGCTGTGATTCCATCGTCGTCCTCGATCAAGGCCGGGTGGTCGAGCGCGGCACGCACGAGGAGTTGTTGCGCACCCAAGGAATTTACGCGGCCTTCGCCGAGGAGCAAAAGATGGCGCACGAGCTGGAGGAGATCGAGCTCGAGCCCCCTTCGCTCACGCCTTCGCCCATCGGGCGCGCGGAGGTCGCATGACCGCCGCGGCCTCGGCCCACGGAGCGGCCGGAAAGAACGGGAAGAACGGCAAGCCCGCGAAGAAGAGCGGGCGCGCCGAAGAGAAGCTGCGCGCGTTCCACGAAGAGGACTCCATCGGAAAGGCCTACGACGGACGCTTGATGCGCCGGCTGGTGCCGTTCGTGAAGCCTCACGTGAAGTTCTTGGTGCTCTCCTTCATGTCGCTCGGCGTGGTGACGGCGCTCGGCCTCTTGCGCCCCATCCTGATGGGCGACGTCGTGCGGCGCGCGGCCGTAAACGACGCGAGCGGCCTCCTTCGCGACGGCATCTTCCTGTCGCTGTTGGTGGTCGGCACGCAATTGACCATGCTCGCGCAGCTCTACACCATGCAGCTGGTGGGCGCCCGCGCGATGGCCGATCTTCGCGCGCACATCTTCCTCTTCTTCCAGCGCCTCTCGCTCCGCTATTTCGACCGCACACCGGTGGGCCGGCTGGTCACGCGCGCCAGCAACGACGTCGACGCGGTGGGCGAGCTCTTTGCGTCGGGCGTGCTCAACTCGATGGGCGATCTCCTGTCGCTGGCGGGCATCGTGGTGATGATGCTCCTGCTCGACTGGCGCCTGTCGTGCATCGCGTTCGCGGCCATCCCCATCGTGGGGGCCATCGTGCAGTGGGTGCGAAAGCGCTCGCGCGAGGCCTTCCGCGACATCCGCGCCAAGACGGCGCGCCTCAACGCCTTCCTCAACGAGCAGGTCAACGGCATCTCGGTGGTGCAAGCGTACGGGCGTGAAGAGGCCACGGCGGGCGAGTTCGACGCCATCAACTCCGCGTACCTCGATGCCAACAAGCGATCCATCTACTACGAAGCCACCTTGGACGCGGCGATCGAGATGGTGAGCACCCTGTGCATCGCCAGCGTCCTCTGGTGGGCGGGGGTCAAGCGCCTGGAGCACGCGGGCGGGGTCCTCGATCCCCTGGGCGTGGGGCAAGCGGGGGCGCCGGTCTCGTTTCCGCTGGTGGTGACGTTCACCCAGTACATCAAGCAATTCTTCGAGCCGATCAGCATGCTCTCGCAGCGCTACACGGTGCTGCAGTCGGCGATGGCCGGCGCCGAGCGCATCTTCCAGCTCCTCGACGAGAAGGACGTGGAGGACGTGCGCACCGAATCGGGCGCCGTCGCGCCCGAGGGGCCCCCCGAGGAGGCGCTGTCATTCACCGATGTGAACTTCGAGTACAAGCCCGGGGTCCCCGTCCTCAAGGACGTGAGCCTGTTCGCCAACCGCGGCGAGAAGATCGCGCTGGTCGGCGCCACCGGCGCGGGCAAGAGCACCGTGGCCAGCCTCTTTTTGCGCCTCTACGAGGTGACCCACGGTCATGCCCGCGTCTTCGGCAAGGACGTGCGCAGCTACGATCGGCACGCGCTGCGCGAACAGTTCTCGGTGGTCCCGCAAGACGTCTATTTGTTCACGGGGACGGTGCTCTCGAACATCGCCATGAGCGATCCCGTCCCCGATCGGGCCAAGGCCGAGCGCGCGCTCCGTCGCATCGGAGCCTACGAGCTCTTCGCGCGGCGCAAGGCCTCGGGGGTGCGCGTGGGCGCGGGCGGCAAAGCCGGCGAGGAAGACGGCTCCGGTCTCGATGCGCGGGTCGACGAGCGCGGCGCGAACTTCAGCGCGGGCGAGCGGCAGCTCATCGCCTTCGCGCGCGCCGTCTACCGCGACGCGCCCATCCTGATCCTCGACGAAGCGACCGCCAGCGTCGACTCGGACACCGAAGCGCAGCTCCAGATCGCGCTCGAGGCGGTGATGGCTGACCGCACGGCGCTGGTCATCGCCCACCGCCTGTCGACCATCAAGGCGGTCGATCGCATCGTGGTCTTTCACAAAGGGCGCATTGCCGAGTCCGGGACGCACGAGCAGCTGCTCGCCCGCCAGGGGATCTATGCGCGTCTGTATCGTATGCAGTATGCACATGAACGGGTGATCGCGGGCGATGGCGGCTCCAAGAGCAGCCTTCCGAGCACGGCAGCGGCGAGCGGCGGCTCTCTCGCGGAGTGAGCCGTCCGCCGCGGGCGGCGAGTCTCCGGCCGAGCACGGCGGCGGCGGTGAGCGGCGGCTCTCTCGTGGAGTGAGTCGGCCGCCGTGGGCGGCGAAGTCTCGGAAGGGAGGCCCACGACGGCCGGTAGGCCGGAGCGCCTCGCCGGCCGAGTAAGCGGTCGCCGTTCAGTGGCATCTAACCGCGTCCAGTCGCGTACTGCCGGCGACATGAAGGCGCAGGAATCTGCTCCTTTTGCTCGGCGTTCGGTATAGAGATGCTCGTGACGAAAACCTCCGAACCACGCGTTCTGCGTCCCCGCCGAGCGGCTCCGGCCGACGCCGTACGGCTCACGAGGGCCGAGATCAACCTCGCGTCCCTCCGTCACAATTTGCGGGTGGTCCAGCGCCACGCGGGCCAAGCGAAGATCTGGGCCGTGCTGAAGGCCGACGGCTACGGACACGGCGCACCCGCGGTGGCGCGCACCTTGGAGCGGGCAGGGGTAAACGGCTTCTGCGTGGCGCTCCTCGAAGAGGGCATCGAGCTGCGCGAGGCCGGCATCACCGCGCCCATTCTGGTCATGGGCGGCTACTACGGCTCGGCGCAGGCCGAGGTGCTCGCGCGCGGCCTGACCCCCGTCGTCTACGACGAAGCGCAGCTCGAGGCGTTCGCGCGCCTGGTGCGCAGCGGGGAGGTGCGAGGGCCGGTCGACGTGCACGTGAAGATCGACACCGGCATGTCACGCCTCGGCATCACCCTGGACGAGCTGCCCGACTTCGCCGTCCAGCTTCGGGCGTACGAAGCGCGAAACGAGCTCACCGTCCGCGGCTTGATGACCCACCTGGCGCAAGCCGACGCGCTCTCGCCCGAGGAGACGCAGTCGCAAATCGCGCTCTTCGACGAAGCCACCGCCTTTTTGCGCGAGCGCGGCGTCGTCCCCGAGGTGCGCCACGCCGCCAACAGCGCGGCCGTCCTCCGCTCGGACATCGCCGAAGCCGATGCGCGCTTCGATGCCGTGCGACCCGGAATTGCGCTCTTCGGGGTGGCTCCGCCGCTCATCACGGGCGACGAGGCTCCGCGCTCCAGCCCCGTCGGCGAGCTTCGCCCGGTGATGCGCGTTCGCTCGGAAATCATCGACCTGCGCGAGATCCCCGCCGGCGGCAAGGTGGGCTACGGCGCCCTCTGGCGGGCGCCCCGGCGCTCGCGCATCGCGACCATCGCCATGGGCTATGCCGATGGGCTCTCGCGGCAGCTCTCGAACAAGGGGCACGTCCTCGTCCGCGGGAAGCGCGCCGCCATCGTCGGCGCCGTATCCATGGATATGGTCATGATCGACGTGACGGATCACGAGGGCGTGAGCGTGCGCGACGAGGCCGTCGTTCTAGGGTCGCAAGAGGGGCCGCTCGGGCGCGACGTGATCTCGACGCAGGAAATTGCCGGGCACGTGGGGACGATCGCGTGGGAGGTGCTCACCTCGATTTCGCGGCGGGTTCCGCGGTTCTATCGGGAGCCGTAGGGAAAGAAGAAGAGGATGGAACCGCCAGGGCACGAGGGTCGCGAGGGGTTTCGATGCATTCGGACCTGTTGGCGACCTAGCGTCCTGGCGGTCGATTCAGGGGGCGCGGATGTACGAGCTCGCACGAGAAGGGGGTAGGAAGCCTCTTCGTCGCGCGACCTTGCCTGCGTCGCGCGGCGCCGCCTTCGCCGCGCGACGCCGCCGGCGATATGCGCCTAATCGCAGTCCGTAATTTGTACTTGGTAATTGATCGGCTGCGATATACCACTAACGCTAACCGAATAAGTGTGCCCCTTTTGCGAAGTCCAGCCGTTGGGCACCATGCGAATCGCATATCGGCTGCCGTAGTTCGCGCCCAGGACGTTGACGGTCACCGGCATGTTGGTGCCGCCGTCGGTGATGGTGACGGTGCCCTTCGAGAGATCGATGGTGTCGCTCTGGATCGACCACCCCGTCTTGTCGAGCTGGTAGCTGAACGACGCCTTGAGGGCGCCGGAAGGGAAGGGCCCCCCCGGCGGCCACGCCACGTACGGGCGCGCCTCGTTGCCGCTGCCGCCGATGACGTTCATGCACGAATAGTTGCTGGTGGAGCCGAGGCCGATGGGCCCGAGCGACTTCGAGAGGATCCAGCGGCGGTGGCCGAGCGTCGTCTCGTTGCCCGGATCCGACATGTAGAGATCCACGGCCTTCACCCCCGGGGTGGTGGCGATGTTGCTCCGCCCCGCGCCATCGGCGCCGTCTTGCGAATAGCACTTCCAGGTGGTGGGCGGCGAGTGGTTGAGCGACTTGTTCGCGTCCATCATGAGCGCGCACTGCTGGCTCTTCGCGTTCTTCGCCGCATCGTCGGTGACCGGGGAAAGCGCCGCCATCCAGCGATAGAGGTTCACCAGCTTGAGCGCGTTCGCGCGCCCCGGAGAGGCCGTGTCGCCCGCGTTGCACGCGGCCACATTGCCGCTCCACGCGCCCTCTGCGCGCTCCTGCCGATCGCTCCGCCATCGCGCGCAAACCTGCGCGGCCGGATCGGGGCCGGGGCTGGGGCCCGCGTCCTTTGCGCCCGATCCCGCGTCGGTCACCACCGGGCCTCCCGCATCGCGGGGCGGCGGCGGCGCGGAGGCGCGCGCGTCCGAGCTTCGACCTCCATCCTCCAGCTCCACGTCGTCCGGTGTGCCGTCGGGCGGCGCGTTCGGCGGGGCCCCGAGCTGCCCATCGTTCGAGCCTCCACCCGCCGGATCGCCCTTCGGCGGATCGTTCGGTGGGTCGTTGGTCGCGGACGGATCTTTGTCGCTGGAACAGCCGCCGAACACCGAGGCCACGCCGGCGGTAAAGAGACAGATTGCGAGTGCTGAAGGACGAAACATGTCCTTACCTCCTCGAAGAAGGGATCGATGGATGTTGTGAGCGCGCTGCCCCCGCACGTGAAATAAGCGGTCAGCGCCCCACCACCTTGATGGCAAAGGACGGCGGTGCCAACGCAAATCCAAACTGCGAATGCCAAATACCGTTATTGGTGATTTGACGCACTCTCGCTAGAACGAAGCGCGTCGTTTACCTACATCGCGCACGCCCCATGCGCCGCGCGCGTTGCGTGCGCTCCGCGGGCACGCCGTTGCACGATGGTCATCGAGCCGGCACGGCTCTGCGGCACACACTTTCTCGGATCGAGCCAGATTCCCGAGCGGGTGATCACCCTGGATCTATGTTGCTCTGTCAACGCTTTTCAGCGCGCCGCCCGAAGAATCCAAGCGGAATCCAAAAATGAGACCCCAAGGTGGGCGGAGTGCGAGAACTGCATCTTGCCTCTTGCGGAGGCATCAGAAATTGGCGAATAGTGCCGCATTAATCTTGTCGTGTCTTATCCGCAGCTTGAGATCGCGCCTGTCTACCTCGAGAACCCTCCATCTAGTCCAGGTATTCCCGAGCACACCGCGGTTCTCAGGTAAGGAGTCCGTTTACCGATCGCCCATACTCTGCCGAATGCCCATACATAGGGGGGCTAGGCTCAACCGTAAATTTGCCTTGTCAAAGACAGTCCCAACCGAAGAGCGCACCCGTCGCCAGCAGGTAAGGGTGTGTTCGCGGCCCGGGCAACGGGGAGCAATGAGACGAAGAACTTTTTCCAACTGGGCACTTTCCGCGGCGGCGATATCCGCCACGGTCGCAATCGTAGCACCGGCAAATGCGCAGGGAACGGCGGTCCTTACCGGCAAGGTTGTCGATGCCGAGACGAAAAAAGGAGCGCGCGACGTCGTTGTCACGGTGACTTCGCCCGCCCTTCAGGGTGAGCAGATCGTCACCACGGACGCTTCTGGAACATACCGCATCCCGTCATTGCCGCCAGGCGTCTATACGCTGCACCTCGACAAAGAAGGATACCGCGCATACCAGCGCGATCAGATCCAGATGCGCGCGGATGCGACCATCCGCCTCGACGCCGACATCCTCCCCGAAGGTTTGAAGGCCGCGGAGGTCGTCGTCGTCGCCCACGCGCCCACGGTCGACATCGGATCGAGCACCACGGGCTCCAACGTGAACAGCGACTTTACGTCGCGCATCCCCGTCACGAACCCCGGTGCGCACGGTGGTGCGCAGCGCACGTTCGAGTCGGTGGCGGAGTCCACCCCGGGCGCCAACGCAGACCAGTACGGCACGTCGGTCAACGGCGCCACGTCCCCCGAGAACTCGTACATCATCGACGGCCTTCGAACGAACAGCGCCAAGTACGGCATCAACGGCTCGCCGCTCTCGATCGAGTTCATCAAAGAGGTGAACGTCCTCTCCGGCGGTTACATGCCCGAGTACGGACGCTCGACGGGCGGCATCCTCAATGTCGTGACCAAGTCGGGCTCCAACGAGTACCACGGGTCGGTGTGGGCCAACTGGACCCCGGGCGCCCTCGAAGGCAGCCGAAAATACCCGTACTTCCTGGGCACGGCCGTCCAGACGCGCCGCAACCTGGGCAACATTTACGACGTGGGCTTCGATCAGAGCGGCCCGATCGTCAAAGACCGACTTTGGTACTACGTCGGCTTCGGCGTCTCGCGCGCCATCTACGATTTGGATCGCACGATCTGGCAGAGCGCCCCCGGCACCAACGGCTTGCCGGACTACAACGTGCAAGGGACGGAGGTCCCGGGGAGCCTTCAAAAATTCAAGGCGGTCCAGACCTCGTATCAGTTCGTCGGCAAGCTCGATTTGCGCATCAATCAGGACAACAAGCTCGCCTTGACCTTCACGGCCACCCCGACCACGGCGGGCGGTGGCGGCGATTATGCGGTGAGCCCCACCACCGGCCTCGTCGAGAACGCCACCACGTCCGAGTTCAACCTCACGGGCGCGTATGGTGCGCTCGCCCGCACGTATCGCTCGGGCGCGTTCGACACCGTGATCAAATGGACCTCGGAGTTCGACAACAAGTCGAAGATCCTCGATACGACCTTTGGCTGGCACCACGAGCTCGGCGGCCGCCTCTCGGCCGACGGCTTCAATGTCGGCAGCGGCTTGGGGCTCTCGGGGCTCCCGCAAGTTCGCTACCGCCGGAGCCCCAATCTGCACGGGGTCGAAGAGTTCGAGAGCGTTCCGTCGGGATCGTGCACCCCGGTCAAGGATCCCTCCGATCCAACCGGCAGAAAGACGCTGACCACCTGCCCGCTCCAGACCTACAGCGGCGGCGGCCCCGATTTTCTCGATCAGCAGGTGTTCGACGTCTACTCGGGCAAGAGCATCCTCACCGTCCTCGCGCAGGCGGCGGGGCACCATGTCATCAAAGCAGGCGTCGAGCTCGAGCTGCTCTCGTCCTGGTGGAGCCGCGGCTACGGCGGTGGCGTGACATGGCGCGAGAACGGCAGCGGCAGCCGGTTCGACCGTTATCGCGGTTACGGCTATGCGCAGTCGCCGGACGAGGGAATCGGCATTACGCGCCTCGTCACCAGGACGCACTCCTTCAACGTCGGTGGGTTCATCCAGGACAGCTGGCAGGTCATGGATAAGGTGACCCTGAACGTCGGCGTGCGTTACGACAATCAGTTCATGTTCGGCAGCGACGGGAAACTGCGCATGTCGCTGGTGAACCAACTTTCGCCGCGCGTCGGTGTCATTTTCGATCCCACCCAGAGCGGTCGTTCCAAGCTGTTCTTCAACTACGCGCGCTTCTACGAGAGCGTCCCGCTGGACCATTTGGATCGGCAGACGGGCGAGGGCCGGCTGATGGGCGCCGTGGCCCCGGCCCGATGCAACCCGCTGGACGTCGCGCAAGCGACCACCGTTTGCAACGCCGACGCAGCGCAGCTCACGGGGAAGGCCCGGGGCGGCGCCGCGCCAATCGAAGGCGTACCGGAGCGGAAGTACCAGGGTACCGGCGGCGGAAAGTCGATCATCGATCCGGATCTGAGCCCGCAGTCGCAGAGCGAGATCGTGGCCGGCGGCGAGTACGAGATCGTGAAGAACGGTCGTTTTGGCTTGTCCTACACGCGACGATGGATGAACAACATCGTCGAGGACATGAGCAACGACGAGGGGACCACGTACTTCATCGGCAACCCGGGCAAGGGGATCGCCAAGGGATTTCCGGAGGCCTCGCGGAACTACGACGCGGGCACCGCGTACTTCATGAAGACCTTCGCGGACCAGTGGCTCGCCCAGGTCAGCTACACGTTGTCCTGGCTGCGCGGCAACAGCGCGGGGCTCTACGATCCCACCACCGGTCAGCTCGACCCGAACATCAACTCCACGTTCGACCTGAAATCCCTGTTGGTCAACCAGACGGGCGATCTTCCGGGCGACCGTCGGCATCAGATCAAGGTTTACGCTGCCAAAGACATCAACGTGACCAAGGAGTCCGTGGTTCAAGTTGGTGCATCGGTGAACGTTCGTTCCGGTTCCCCTACCAACTTCTTGGGGAGTCACCTAATCTACGGAAGCGATACCATCTACCTGCTCCCCCGCGGCACCGGCGACCGGTTACCGTGGAACGGGAACGTGGGAACCCACGTCGGTTACAACGTCAAGTTCGAGAACGGGATGACCCTGGGACTTACCATGGACATCTTCAATCTCTTGAACTTCCAAACCGAACTGAGTAGGGACAATCGTTACACTGCCGTCGATGTCTTGCCCATCGCCAACGGGAGTCGAGCCGACCTCGATCAACCGGGTGCCATCCGGCGCCAAGACGGCAGCGCATTCGAGCCTAGCCAGAAAAATCCGAACTTCGGGAACGCCAACAATTATCAAGAGCCGCGGCAGTTCCGCTTCGGCATTCGAGGGAGCTTCTGATGTACGCGTCCATCTTGCATTATGTCCGGTCCGCACGTGTCTCGCGCCTCGTCGGCGCGGGTCTCGCCGCCTCCATCGCCTTCGTTGTGGGCGGCGTTGGATGCGATCAATCGACTCCTCTATGCCGTACCGGTACGGGGACGTACACGGTTAAGTACACCCTCGTTTCGGGTACCGGAGACTGCTCCAAGCTCGATACCGACGTTATCTACGTCAACTCCTACAACGACGTCGGCGAGGACGGCCGTCCCAACTTGGAGCGGATCTCGGCCGCGCTGGCCCCCGGCTTCCTCGCTGGCGAGCTCGATCGCGTCCAGGGCCGCCTCGGGCTGAAGCCCCCCGTCGATCCGGACCCCAATGCCGACCACCACCACTGGGCGTGGGGTCACTTCACGAGCAGCGAGCCGTCGGGCAACTTCTGCGTCATCGACAACGCCGAGTTGATCGCGAACGCGGCGGTTCAGGAGTACCCGGCCGTTCCCGCCGTCCCCGGCTCCCCCGGCGAGCTCAAAGATCCCGCCGACAAGTGCACGTACGCGAAGCCGCCGGTCAAAGCCCGAGCGGCCGAGCCCCCGACCAAGCACCGCGCCGAGTTCACGAACTGGCGCGTCTTCTTCACGCCGGCGCACGCGGGCAATCAGTTTAGCGTGCACCTGAAATACACCATCGAGAAGGAAGGCAAGGCCGCCGAGACGTGCGAATACGACGGCCGCGCCGCGCTGTTCGGTCTCCGCCAATCGTGCGACAAGGGTGACGGCAAGACCAAGTTGCCCGAGGCGTGCGATCCGGAAGGTCATCCGGATATCAAGCAGCTCGCCGCGAAGGATACCTGCGACAAGGCCACGGGCGAGGTCACGACCGAGTACGTCGAGGGGCAAGGCCTCGGCACCGGCTCCGGCGTCGACCCCGACTTCCCTGTCGAGTGCGATGACTCGCTGGTCTGCGTCATCAAGGGACCGGTTCCCGCCCTCAAGTAGGTCGTCAAGCTAAAATCGTTCACAGCGTTTCGCCGGCCTAATACCACTTTGTTGCAGTGCGGCAAATTGCAGGTGTTTAGGCCGGCGGAGTGCTTCGTAGAAACCTGAAGATGTTTGCGGACTCGGGGTAGACATGTCCCGTGAGGCTGCTAGGGTGGCGCATCTCATCGATGTCCCACCCATCGGCAGAGCTTGCCTCTCGGAGTTGAGTTGAGACAAGTACTTTGAATACGGGGTGAGTGAGGTGTACGAGCGCGATGTTTGATTCAGTCCTTGGCCGCGGAGCCCAGCCTCCCCGAGTGTTGTTTCGGGGTGCACTCGTATCCGTCCTGGTGCACGTCGCGGTGCTAGGGCTCGCGATATACATCTCGGTGCGTGCGCACCAGGAGATCAAGAAGCAGGCGACGGAGGTAAAATTCGTTGCCCCGCCTCCTCCGCCACCACCGCCCCCGGTGGCGACGGCCGTTCCGCGTACGGAAAAGCGGCAACAGCCGAAGAAGGAATTCATCAAGAAGCCGGACACCATCGTGGAGTCCAAGGAACCGCCGAAGGAAGACACCACGGCGAAGGGCGGCGACGCCGAGGAGACGAAGCCCTCCACGTGCGGTGGTCCTGGACAGCCGGTGTGCTGCGGCGGACCTGGCGATCCTCCGTGCCGTCATTGCGGTGGACCTGGCGAGCCGGCGTGCTGCGGCGGGCCCGGCGAGCCGGCGTGCGCACCTGCAAAAGCAGCCGTCTGCGGTGATCCTGGGATGCCTCCGTGCCCTCCCACCACCACGGCGATTCCGTTCGGCGCGGGCATGGTTCGACCCACCCTCACGGCGGGTGAAGAGCAGCCCCAGTTGTCGCGTGAGGCGCTGGAGGCCAAAGTCGAAGGCCTCGTCATCGCCAAGTGCACCATCACTACGGAGGGGACCGTTACGAACTGCAAACTCATCAAGACGCTGCCGTTCATGGACGAAGCCATCAAGAACAACTTGATGGCGCGCAAGTACACGCCGGTCATGTTTCAAGGCCACCCGGTCTCGGTCGAGTACACCTTCACCTTCCGTATCGTTCAGAAATAAGTCTCTCTCATTGCCAGCGCCACACGCAGGGGCGCGTCCGTCGGAGTAAGGAATATGGATTTTTCACTGATGGGGTTGTGGACCAGCATGGGGGCGTTTGCCAAGGGCATCGTCATCGCGCTGGCCATCATGAGTTTGGCATCGCTCCTGGTCGCGGGAGAGCGTCTGATCATCTTCGCGCGTTCGCGCAAAGAGTCGTTGCGTTTCGCCGAGCAGCTCGGTGGCGTGCTGACCTCCGACAGTCTGCGTGAGGCGGCGGCGAAGAGCTTCAAGGGCGACATCGGCTATCTCGGGCGCACCATCGCGGCGGGCCTCAAGGCCTTCAACTCGGGCGGCAGCTCGACGGACGACGAGAACATCCAGCTCACCGAGGAATCGGTGGCCCGCGCGCTCGAGCGCCAGACCGCGCGCGAAGTGCAGAACCTGAAGCGAGGGATCAGCGTGCTCGCGACCGTTTCGTCGACGGCGCCGTTCGTCGGACTGCTCGGGACCGTCATGGGTATCGTCAACTCGTTCCAGCAGATGGCCGCGTCGGGCTCCGGCGGTCTCGGCACCGTCTCGGCGGGTATCTCCGAAGCGCTCGTCACCACGGCGTTCGGTCTGCTCGTCGCCATCCCGGCGGTTATGCTCTTCAACTACCTCTCGACCTGGGTCGACGCCCGCGCGGTCGACTTGGCCGAGTCCTCGAACGAGCTGATGGACCTGGTTGCCCGTTACCACCGCCGTCACCTGCGCGCGTCCGCGCAAGCGGCGGAGTAGTAGGTCATGGCGTTCGGTGGCGGCGGTAAAGGGGTCAAGAACGAGATCAACGTGACCCCGTTGGTCGACGTCTGCCTCGTTCTTCTGATCATCTTCATGGTCATCACGCCGATGTTGCAGCGCGGTAAGCCCGTCAAGCTCCCCATGGCACACAAGATCGACGAAGAGAAGTCCACGGACCCTCTCGTCGTATCGATGACCGACAAGAAGGAGCTCTACGTCGAGAGCGATCGGGCGACCGACGCGGAGCTCATCGAAAAGGTGAAATCGGTGCTCGAGAAGGAGCCCACGCGCAAGGTTCTCCTCAAGGCCGATACGTCCCTCACGGTGGCCGACGTGCGGCCCATCATGAACAACTTGAAGCTGGCGAACGCTGGCGGCGTCGCCTTGGGCGTCGAGCAAGAGAAGAAGTAGCGCGATGCGAACCAAACCCATTCACATTCGCGAGCCCGTACAGGCGAACAGCGAGATCAACGTCACGCCGCTCGTCGACATCGTGCTCGTGCTTCTGATCATCTTCATGGTCGTCACCCCGCTGCTCGAGAAGGACATCGCGGTGCGCGTCCCGAACTCCGAGAAGGCGGAGACCGTCAGCGAAGTTCCTCCCGATCAGATCATCGTGCACGTGAAGGGCGACAACAAAGTCGACATCAACATGCGCGACGTCGAAGACGGCGACTACGTCTCCGGCCTCAAAGCCCGCCTCGACCCGAAGACCAACGCGGCCGACAAAGTCGTGTTCTTCGTCGCCGAGGACAAGGCCAACTACGGCCGCCTCGTATGGGCCATCGACGGCGCAAAGCTCGCCGGCGCTGAGACCATCGGCATCGCGACCGAGCCGCTGAACTGAGCACAGTGGCGTCGCCGTAAGAGGCGGCGTGAAACGACGAAAAGGAGGCCCATGTGGCCTCCTTTTTCGTTTTGTGCGCTTTGGGTCGATGGGCTCGGGTGCATGCTTTGTTCGAGCTGCGCGGTTGTGTGCGGGTGACCCGTAGAAAGGGCGGGGTCGATCTCCGGCGCAACGAGGGTAAGAGGCGGACCGACTTTTTGTTTGGAGCGTCGGTTCGATGGGGCTCGGGTGCAGGCTTTGTTCGGGCTACGCGGTTGATGTGCGGGTGAAGGGCGGGGTCGATTTCCGGCGCAACGAGGGTAAGAGGCGGACCGACTTTTTTGTTTGGAGCTTCGGGTCGATGGGCTCGGGTGCAGGCTTTGTTCGAGCTACGCGGTTGGTGTGCGGGTGACTCGTAGAAGGGCGGGGTCGATTTCCGACGCAACGAGGGTAAGAAACGGACCGAATCCTGGTGGGAAGGCGCGGTGCTTCGTGGGGCTCGGCACGCGCCGGTCGATGTCACGGGTGGGCAGGAAGGGAGGCGTGGGATGAAGGTCCGTCATCGAGCATTGGCTGCGGCGGCGATCTCGGGGCTCGTTGCAGGGCTGGGATTCGCGTGTGGGGGGGAATCGGGGAATCCAACGGCGTCTACGCCGGATGGCGGCAGGATCGTGGCGCACGACCCGAACGATCCGAATTATCTGCCGCCGGTGGTCGTTTCGCGGACGCCGGTGGACGGTGACGGTCAGGTTTCCGTGCGAGCGCCCATCGAGGTCAAGTTCTCGAAGCAGGTTCAACTCGGTGCGGTGCCGGCGACGGTTCTCGTGGGAGATACGCCGATCGCCGTCGCGAGCACGCTCTCATCGAACAAGTTCACCTTGAGGATTACTCCGGTTGAGTCCATCGTTGCGCCAGCGACGGTAACCGTAAACCTTGGAGACATCTCGGATTTTCAAGGGCGGGGCTTGGAGCCGAAACCGTCGTGGAGTTGGACCGTTCCACTCTGGTTGAGTGCCTCCGAAACCCTCAATGCCATGCCTTACCTGGGAGGTGCGCTGGCCCCAGGGGCTGGAGGAAATACGTATGCGGCGGTGATCGGTGCGGCCGGAGTGACCGTGTTCACGGTCCACTCAGCTAGCAGAAGGTGGACGAAGCTCGGCGACACAATGCCCATTGGACCGGGAAGGTTTGGATTACATTCTCAGGTCGCGCTCGCAGTCGGTAAGGATGGTGCTCCGCTCATCGCGCGTGTCGAGCCGAATCTTGGGATACGCGTTCGTCGGTGGTCCGGCGCTACATGGAACGATCTTGGAGACGCGTTTGGAGGGGCCCGTGCGGGCGAGCAGCTCTTTGCGTTCACGGTCGACGCGTTGGGGCGCCCTCTCTTGGCGTACACGCCATACTCGGCCAGTCGCACCGATATCTTCGTGCAGGTATTTGAAAATGGGGCTTGGTCCATGCTCGGCAATGGCACGCTCAACGACCCTTCCGAGTTCGCGACGTCCCCGTCCATAGCGTTGGACAAGAGTGGAGTCCCTTACATCTTTTTCGCCAGCAACAACGGATCGCCGACTCGAGTCAACCGTGCGCGATTTTTATCCGGCGGTACCTGGAAAACCCTAGGTTCACCGTTCCAGGTCATTACTGGCTCTGCAGGTCGAGGTAATCTCACCTTCGATGACGCTGGGAACCTGTTCAGTATGGTGACATTCGAGGACACTGACGGGAAGTCGCACAATCAGCTATTCGGCTTCGACGGAAAGGATTGGGCGCCGATCGGTGCCGAACTTCCGCTCGGCTCGACGCTGCTGTGCTTTGTTCGAAGGGAACACCTGCTTGCGTTCGTTCGAGCGCCCGAGGGCTCGCCGGCGAAGCTGCGAATCCTCGACATAACGAGAAGCGGATGGACCTCGTCGGACGTACCGCCCACCGCGTCCACGGGACAGAATAGTATGTGTGATGTGGATGCGGATGGCACTCCCGTGATGGCTTCCACGCCAGCATGGAATCAGAACGGTACCGTCAGCTTGCAGCGTCTCAATTGGTGACTCACGGCTTCATGCTCGTGAGCGGCGAAATGGGATAACCGTGAAATGACGAAGAGGGCCCTCGCGAGGCCCTCTTTCGTTACTTCATCATAGATGCAAGTGGCGAATCAGCCGCCGTCGCCGGCATCGCCGCCCGCGTCGGGCTTGGCGAGGCTGCAATCCGTCCGGTTACCCACCGGGTCCGCGCTGTCTTTGCAAACGAGGATCTCCAGCGGGCTGGCGCCAAATGCAAACACGCTGGTGAGTGAGCCCGCCGGCGCGTTCACGCCGACCGCGGAGACGTAGCTATCCGAACCCGTGGCACGGAAGCTCACTGTCGCGTTCGAAAGCGCAGCGCTCGGGACGTAGCCCAATCCAGCGGCGAGGGTCTTGCCCGGGCCGACGCTTTCGGCGAGCGGAGCGAACGACGTGCCGGTGCCGGTGCCGAAGTCGAGGGTCGCCACTGGGCTCGCGTTGAGGAAGCGTACGGTGGCCCGCGACGCATCACCCTTGGGAAGGTCGCCGAGTACTTTGACGGTCGGTTTCCCTTCGATGCCGAGAGGGAACACGGCGATCGTGCCTCGATCACCCACCTTGAAGGCGAGGGGCGCGAGATCGATCTCCCCGCCGATTCGGTTCTCGCATGAGTTTCCAGCTGCCGGTACGAAGATCGCCTTGAGCGGTCCCGGCGGAATCAGACCCAGAACCGTCGGGCTGACGTCGAGGTACTTCGTGACGTCCCTGTACTTGATGCCATCGGGCACCCCGAGGACCTCGAGGATCGGGGGCAGCACATAGCCACCGCCGCCGGCATCGGCCGTCTCGCCGGCATCGCCTGCGTCTTCACCCGCGTCGACCGGTCCCGCGTCGGGCGTGCTTGCCGAGCGGATGCAGACGTCGACGGCAGGATCGTTCAGGATCGGGAGCAAATGGGCGATCCGGAGTGACGCCTTCGGCGCCGTGCTCGAGTCCGGTGCAACGCTGCTGTCCGTCACAGTGGTCGCGTCCGGTCCCGGCGTGGGACGGACCAACGAGCTATCGTCGGGGCAGCCGGCGATGAGCAGGGCCGCAAGCGCCGATAGGGGGAAAGCAATCATGTACCGTCGTAAGCGCATCGTCATAACCTCTCTGTCGGCGTGAAGTTGCCCAATTGTCGCCGTGAAGTTGCACGATCTGACAATGGGCGCAAGAGTCCACTAAAGCCCGCCAATTCTCAAGCCCGAATTCGCATACCTCACCACGCTTCAGCCTATGGATGTCGAGCACTTTCCTCCTGCGGTGGAGAGCCGAACATCCCGACTTGTGACACGCGTTGGCGACATGCGGCAGAGCGGAGGATGCGGCGGGGAAGGGCGTTCGGCGTGGCGCGATCCTTCTTCGAACCACGCACCGCGTCTCGTGCAGCCATCCCGCGTAGCACCATCGCAGCTGTCTCGCGTCGCACACGTTTCCCGCGTTTCATGCCCGCCATCCGCCATGGAAATGCCTGCGCCAGCGCTCCTCGAAAGAAATGTCTTGCCTGAGTGCTTCCGATGATGCACATAACCGGCACTCGGATTTACCTGTCAGCACCTGCTTTCGAACCACCCCTGGTGGTGCGAGATCCGGCCTGGCGGCGCGAAACTTTTGCCCACCTTGGGTGACGCGCCTAACAAATATCACCCTAAGCCGTTGGGTCCTCCGTGGGTCCTCGAGCGAAAAGCTCGGTTCACACGCACCCGATGGCCTCCAGCTGATACCAGCTCGGAGGCCTTCGCGTTTCTAGGAGGACGAAAAAGGCTCGAGTCGGTGGGCGAAAGGCCCGACCGACATGACCTCCAAGCTCGAATCGCACCATGACATCGCCACCGTCGCCATTCACGGCGGAGAGGCGCGCGAGCGGGCACACGATGCGGTGACGACGCCCATCGTTTGCACGGCGACGTATACGTTCTCCTCGACGGACGCGCTCCGCGACCACTTCGAGGGGCGCGTGGAGCGCGAGGAGTACGGGCGCTACGGGAATCCCACGGTGCGCACGGCCGAGCGCAAGCTGGCGACGCTCGATGGCGCGGAGGACTGCGTGCTCTTCTCGAGCGGTATGGCCGCGCTCACCACCACGTTGCTCGCCATGGTCAAGAGTGGCGACCACATCGTGCTCACGTCGGACGTGTACCGGCGCACCCGGCAGTTCGTGGGGACCTTCCTCTCGAAGTTTGGCGTCGAGTCGACGTTGGTGCCGGCCGGCGACGTGGATGCCTGTGCGGCGGCCATCGTGCCCGGCAAGACGAAGCTGTTGATCACGGAGTCGCCGACGAACCCCTACCTTCGCCTGGCCGACATTCCGCGCCTGGCCGCGCTGAAGAAGAGCTCGGGCGCGCGCGGGCTCAAGCTGCTCGTCGACTCGACGTTCGCCACCCCCATCAACCAGCGCCCCATCGAGCTCGGGGCCGACTTGGTCGTGCACTCGTGCACCAAGTACCTGGGCGGGCACAACGATCTGCTCGCCGGCTCGGTGGCGGGCTCCGAGGCCCTGGTGAGCGCGCTTCGCGACACGCGCGGCGTGCTCGGCGGGGTGCTCGATCCGCACGCGGCGTACCTGCTCCTGCGCGGGATCAAGACCTTGGCCCTGCGCGTGGAGCGGCAGAATCAAACGGCGCTTCGGGTGGCGCAGTGGCTCGAGGCGCACCCCGGGATCGAGCGGGTGTACTACCCGGGGCTCGCGAGCCATCCCGACGCGGCCATCGCGGGACAGATGCGCGGGCACGGCGGCGTGGTGAGCTTCCTCGTGCGCGGCGATCTGGAGAGCACGTCGAAGTTCATCGACGCGTGCTCGCTCGCCACCATCGCGCCGTCCCTGGGCGGGGTCGAGACCCTGATCGAGCAGCCCGCGCTCATGTCGCACTACGAGCTCACCACCGAGCAGCGCCTCGCGATCGGCATCCGCGAGAACCTGGTGCGGCTCTCGGTGGGGCTCGAGGACGCCGACGACCTCATCGTCGATTTCTCGCGGGCGCTCGCCACCATCGCGAGCTCGCCGGCCGTGGTGAACGCCGCCAAGAACGAGAAGCCGGAGAAGCAGGAACAAGGCGAACAAGAAGCGGTCGCCCTCGCGAAGTCGAAGGGTGTCGTGGAGAGCTCGAAGGTTACCCGTCGCGTCGAGGAGGCTGTTTCCCATGTCCGTTGAATCCGTGCAGTTGTCCTGGTCGCGTCCCATCTCTGCGCCTCCTCGCGTCGACCGGGTCGCCTTGTTCGTCCTCGGCAAGGGAACGGTGGCGAGCTCGCTGCTCGCGCAAATTGGCGAGCACAAGGCGCGGATCGTGGAGCGCGACGGGCTGTCGCTCGAGATCGCGGGCGTCTGTGATCGCAAGAGCGCGCTCTTCGTCCCGCGCCCCGGGGGGCTCGACCTCGCCGATTGGCGCGGCGCGCTCGGTGCGGCACCCGACGCCGATCCGCGCGAGCGCCGGCCGTTCCTCGATGGCCTCACCCGCCTCGGATCGCGCGTGTCGGTGCTCGTGGATTGCACGGCCGCCGACCGGATGGAGACGCTCTACGAGCAGGCGCTCCTGCGCGGCATCCACGTGGTGACCGCGAACAAAAAGCCGTTCGCCGGATCGCTGCCGAGCTTTCGCCGGCTGCAGACCACCGCGCGTCGCTGCCGGCGCGCCCTCCGGTACGAGACCACGGTGGGCGCGAGCTTGCCCGTGATCGAGACCTTGAAGGATCTGGTGCGCACGGGCGATCGGGTGGAGCTGATCGAGGGCTCGTTCTCCGGAACCCTGGGGTACCTCTCCAACGAGCTGCTCCGCGGCGTGCCGCTTTCGACCGCGGTGGGCGTGGCGCGCGATCGCGGCTACCTCGAGCCGCGTCCGCAAGACGACCTGTCGGGGGTCGACGTGGCCCGCAAGGCCGTGATCCTGGCGCGCGAAATTGGGCTCAACCTCGGCCTCGAGGACGTTCGCCTCACGCCGTTCGTTCCGGCGGAGCTGCTCGCCGTCTCCTCGCCGGAGAGCTTCTTCGAGGTGCTCCCCACATACGACGCCGAAGTGGCGGCCACCGTCGCGCGCGCCCAAGCCGAGGGCAAGGTGCTGCGCTACCTGGCGCGCATCGACCCCGGGCAGCGCCGCATCGACGTGGGCCCCGTGGCCGTCGATGTGCACCACCCGGCGGCGCGCTTGCGCGGCGCGGAGTCGTTCGTGGCGTTTACGACCGAGCGGTACCGCGATCCACTGGTCGTGCAAGGCGCAGGAGCCGGCGGCGCGCTCACCGCCGCGGGCGTGCTCGCGGACATCCTCGCCATCGCGCGCAAGGTTTAGCG
Organism: Sorangiineae bacterium MSr11954; assembly: GCA_037157815.1. Classification (NCBI taxonomy): domain Bacteria; kingdom Pseudomonadati; phylum Myxococcota; class Myxococcia; order Myxococcales; family Pendulisporaceae; genus Pendulispora; species Pendulispora albinea. The sequence goes on along the minus strand of CP089984.1, from coordinate 8,102,372 downwards.
CCCGCCCGCCCCGCCGGTGCGCGCCACGCTCGCACGGGCGCGCGCTTCACGGCGAAACGCGGCCTTTGCGTCGCGGTGGTAGCGCAGCTCGAAGGGGACGAGCCGCCATCCGGCCCGCACCGCGGCGCAAAAGGCGCGGAATGCTCGCGCGTCGGCGGCCGTCCACGGGAGCTCGTAGCGCTCGCGCACCACGCTCGGCAAAAGGCCGACCGTGACGAAGTGGGAGAGCGCGCCGATACCGCGAAACACCGGCCACCAGGCGCGGCTCCACCTCGGGTGCACGGGGGTCGACTTCATCGACGCGAGGGCATCGCGCCCGGCCTGCGTCGGCTCGAGCTGCTCCGCCAGCATGCGCGCGTAGTAGGCGCGAAAGCCGTCCACGTTCTCCGGCAGATCGCGGTCCGCCACGCCGTAGAGGTTCCCGATCAGGCGAAACTCGGCGTACAGGCGCGCCGTTTCGTCGCCGGTCAAAGGCTCGCCGAAGTGCGCGCACGCGGCGAGGACCGTCTCGAAGGTCGCCGCGTGCACCCACGCGAAGGGCTCGCGGTCGAGCGCATGGTATGCGCAGCCGTGGGCGTCGATCCCGTGGATGCGCGCGTGCATCGCCCGAAGCTTGCGCGCGGTGGCGATCGCTGCGTCGCCGCCATAGACGATCTGGCGCAACATGGAGAGCGTGCGCTCGAAGCGCCCCCATGGATCGCGCTTGAAGTCGGAGTACTGCACCACGCCCGCGCCGACCGCCGGGTGGCTCACTTGCAGAAGCAGCGCCCGGCCCGCGGCGAGCAGCACCCGGCGCTCGCCGACGATCGTCCACGCGAGCGAGTCTGGCCCCAGCGCCGCCCCCATATTTCAAAATGTACGAACTTCGTCACCTCGGTCAAATGACGCGCGCTGCTACGTGCGCGCCTCCGCGTCAATCGAACCGCCCGCGCGTCGCGGTGACCGCGTAGCGCCGCATGGCCACATTCATCAGGAGCCCGATGCCGAGCAGGATCGTGAGCACGCTCGAGCCGCCGTACGAAAACAACGGCAAGGTGACGCCGACGACGGGCAAGAGCCCCACGACCATGCCCAAGTTGAAGAACGCGTGCCAAAAGATGAGCGCGCCCACGCCGATGGCGAGCACGGCGCCGAAGCGATCCTTGGCGGTGGCGGCGATGCGGATCGCCCACATGACGAGGAAGCTGTAGAGGAACACCAGCACCAGGCCCCCGAGGAATCCCCAGTCTTCGGCGAAGACCGCGAAGGGGAAGTCGGAGTGCTTGTCGGGTAGAAACTCGAACTGGTTCTGCGTCCCGCGCAAGAACCCCTGGCCGCTCCAGCCGCCGTTGCCGATGGCCACGTGCGCCTGGTGCACCTGCCAGTTGGAGGCGAGCAGATGCTGCTCCGGGTTGAGGAACGCCGTGATGCGCTCCTTTTGATACGGCTTGAGCACGTACGTCCAGACCACCGGCAGGAGCAACGCGAAGCCGATGGCCAAGGTGACCAGGCTCCTCCATTGGATACGGGTGAGCGCGCAGATGGAGGCGAAGATGAGGCCCAGGATGAGCGCGGTGCCCAGATCCGGCTGCTTGAGCACGAGCAGGGTGGGCACCCCGGCGATGAGCGCCGGGATGACCAGATCGGGGAGCCTGCGTCCCTCGCTCTTGGGATCGTCGTGCAGGAACTTGGCGAGCGCGATGATCAAGAAGAGCTTCATGAACTCGCTCGGCTGAAACCCGAACGAGCCGAAGTAAATCCACCGCGACGAGCCTCGGATGTCTCTTCCGAGCACGAAGACGAGCAGGAGCAGCACGATGCCGACCACGTACAGCGCGTAGCCGAGGCGCTCGTAGTGCCGGTAGTCGATGACCGCCACCACCGTCGCGAGGATGCCGCCGCCCACGAACCAGTACACCTGCTGGATGTACAGATCCGAGAGCGCTGCGCGCGTCACGCTGGTCGCCGAGTACAGATTGACGACGCCGATCACCCCCAGGACGCTGATGATGAGGAAGAGCGTCCAGTCGAAGTGGTCGCGCGGACGCGTGAGCATCCGGCTGATCATGGCGTGACCGGCTTGGGATCCGGAGGTGCGCCGCCCGTGGCTCCTGGAGGTGCGCTCGGCGGCGGCTCCGAATCGGGCGTGGAGGGGACGGGCTCCGTCGATGCCGGCGCCGGTGCGGGCGGTGGCGGTGCGGGCGCGGGCGCGGCCGCGACGTTCGCAGGGGAAGCGGCGCGCGCGGCGGGGGCAGCGCCCGGGGTGCTCGCGCTCTTCGACGTTCGCGGCGGCGGGCGGCCCGCGCGGGTGGCGGCGATGCGGGCGTAGTCGCGGATGATGTTGATGGCGATGGGGGCCGCGATGGTCGGGCCCGCGCCGCCGTGCTCCACCAACACGACCACGGCGATCTCGGGGGCGCGCGAGGGGTAGTACGAGACGAACCACGCGTGGTCCTTGGCGTAGTACCAAGCCTTCTTCGGATCGTCGTCCGGCGGCTTTCGGACCTCGTTCTGCGCGGTGCCCGTCTTGCCCGACACCTCAAGGAAGTCGTCGCGCAAGCCGTAGGCGGTGCCCTTGGGGTCGTTGACGACCGACCAGAGCGCGTCGTTCACGCGCGACAGGTTCTCGGGCGCGATCTTCACCTTTTGACGGACGCGCGGCGGGAAGTCTTGCTCCACCGAGCCATCGCTCGCCTCGACGGTGCGCACGATCTGCGGCAAATAGAGCGTCCCGCCGTTGGCCAGCGCCGCGTATGCGAGCCCGAGCTGCAGCGGGGTGACGGTGGTGTCACCCTGGCCGATGGCCGTGTTCAACGTGAAGCCGCCGCGGAACTGCCCGCGGTAGCGCAGCGCGTACCAGGCGTGGGTGGGGATGCGCCCCGACGCCTCCGGGTTCACGCCGATGCCCGTGCGCACACCCAGGCCGAACTCGCGCGCCACCACCGCAATTTGGTCCATGGTGACGGCTTGCGCGAGCTTGAAGAAGTAGATGTTGCACGACTCGGCGATGGCCTCGCGCATGTTCACCTTGCCGTGAACGTGCATGCAGTGGAAGAAGCGCCGGCCCCAGTAGTAGTACGAGTCGCAGCGCTCGCGCTCCTCCGGGTTGACGGCGCGGTTCTCCAAGCCCGCGAGCGCGGTGAACGCCTTGAACGTGGACCCCGGCTGGAACGCGCCGCTGATGGCCTTGTCGAGCATGGGGCGCAGCGGATCGGCGTAGAGCTTCTTGAAGGTCTCGCGCAAGCGCGCTTTTCCTCCGCCGCCCGAGAGATCGTTGGGATCGAAGTCGGGCTTGGAATAGAGGCCGAGCAGGCGCCCGGTGCGCACGTCGATGACCACCGCGGCCCCGGCCAGCTGCGCACGCATGGCGCGCTCGATGGCCTGCTCGAGCTCGATGTCGATGGTGATGCGCAAATCGCGGCCCGGGATGGGCTCCTGGCGCGCGGGTGCGTCGATGAGCCGATCGGCCTCGGGCCCGGTGCGGTAGCGGCCGTGCGCGTCGACCACGCGCTTCTCCCAGCCGCGCTGCCCGCGCAAGGTGCTCTCGAAGGCGCGCTCGATGCCGGTGGCGCCGAAGGCATCGCCCGCCTCGTAGCCGAGCGGGTTCACCTTTTGTCGCTCCGCTGTGGACATCGACTCGTAGCCCTCGGGGCGGAAGCGCGCCAAGGTCTCCGCGTCGATCTCGGTGACATAGCCGAGGGCGTGCGAGGCGAGGTTCTTGAACGGGTAGTAGCGGACGGGGGAGCTCACCACCTCGGCGCCCGGGAGCTCCGCCTGGTGCTGTTTGAGCTCCGCCACCGTGTCGCGCGCGATGTCCTCGCGCACCAGGATCTGCCGCCAGCACGGCGACTTGGTGGCGTCGTTGGCGCACGCGCTGCGGATCTTCTCGTCGATGCGCGCGCGCTCGTCGGGGTTCAAGCGCAAGGTCTCGGCGATGCGGGGCCAGCTGTCCGGCTCGTCGGCCTCCACGCTGTTGCGCCGCACGGGGCGCGCGCTGGGCATCACGCGGCCGGGCACGATGTACACGTTGTAGGCGGGGCGGCTCGAGGCCAGGATTTTTCCCTGCGAGTCGCGGATGACGCCGCGGGTGGTGGAGATGGTGACCCGGCGGATGATGTTCTCGTGCGCGATGCCTGCGTACGAGTCCCCCTGCATGATCTGCAGCTGGAAGAGCCGCACGATCACGGCCGCGAAGGCGATGAACACCACCAGCGCAAAGTACTTGTAACGCTTGCGGAACTCGCCGACGTCGGAGCGGGTGACGAGGAGATCGCTCATGTTCCCCTCGCGGCTTCGACGTGGGGCGAGGTGGCGGTGGCCGCATGGATCCGCCGCGCCAGGCGGAAGATGATGGGCGAGATGGCCGCCGTGGAGAGCGCGTGCGGGAGCGCCATGGGGTAAATGGCGCGCGGTACGTACGCGTCGCGGCCGAAGATGGAGATGAGCCCGAGCACCATCACGCTATGCACCAAGGTGGAGGCCAGGGCGAGCGCCAGCTGCATGAGCACCGTCTGCGCCGCCAAGCGGACGCCGGCCGCGCGCACCAGCACGAAGATGGCCACGTAGGTGAAGGTGTAGAGCCCCACCGGCGCGATGCCGACCAGATCCGTGGCATAGCCCAGCACGAAGGCGACGGCGGCGCCGCGCGCGAGCGAGTACTCGTGCACGCCCATGAAGAGGATGAGCGGCAGCACCAGCGAAGGGATGAGGCCCGGCACGTGCACCCACGACAGCACGCGAAAGAGGTTACTCTGCACGAGCAGGAGCGCCATACCCGCCACGAAGAACGCCGTATTGCGCATGGCTATTTCCTCTGGGGCGACGAAGCGCTGCGTGAGGGGAGGTCGATCGAGGTCTCCTCCGCGGGCGGCGTGACCAGGATGAGGACCGTGTCGAGGCGCGAAAAATTGACGGTGGGGAGCGCCTCCACCTCTTGGTCGCGGCCGAGCTCGCGCTTGGTCACCTTGGTCACCTTGGCGACGGGGATGCCGCGCGGGAACCATTTGCCCTTGCCGCTGGTGACCATCAAATCGCCCACTTGGACCTCGTCGCGCGCGTCGACCATCTCGACCTTGCACGCGTAGCGCGATTGGTCTCCGGTGCCGCGCACGAAGCCGCGGGCGTGGGTGCGCTCGTCCTCCACGTCGATGCCGAAGGCGGCGTCGACCGCGAGCTGCACGTCGATGGCGTCGCCGGCCACGTGCAGCACGGCGCCCACCACGCCGTCGGGCGAGATGACGGGTTGGTGCGGGCGGATGTCGCGCGATCCGCGGTCGAGCACCACGCGCGTCACCCGAAAAAACTCCGTGAAGTCCTTGGCGACGACCAGCGCGCTCACCGTGTCGGCCGGCGTGGTCTCGCGCAGCTGCAAGAGGCGCCGGAGCTCCTGGTTCTCGACCTGCTGCGCCGCGAGCTTCTGCACCTGCTCGCGCAATCGCGCGTTCTCGTACTGGAGCCGGTCTTGGTCCGCTTTGACGTCGACCAGGTACACGTAGTCGCCCACCACGTGGGAGATGCCGCGCGAGAGCGTGGCCGCGCCATACTCGATGGGGGCGCTGATGTGCAGGATGATGCGATCCATCGCGTTCAGGTTTTCCGGCCGCTTCATGTTGGAGCGGAGGAAAAAGAACGGCACCGTCAACAGAACGACGACGATGGCAATATCGCGGTAGCGTTTGATGGCCGGGGACATCGACTCCGTCCCTTCCTAAATCAGGTGCACGAGGTGCACCATCTTAAATCAAGGTGCCACCCCGGCCAAAGGGCCCAGGAGGCTCCAAAGAACGCCGCACCAGCCTCATCTCTTCCCTGGATTGACCTGGATCCGCGCGATCTGCGCGGAGAGCCATCGTCACCCGATGGTGACTTCTTTCAAGAGCTCCATGTGATCGAGCGTCTTGCCACTGCCGAGCACGACCGCGCTGATCGGGTCGTCGCAAACCATGACGGGGAGGCCGGTTTCCTCGCGCAACAGCACGTCGAGGTTCTGGAGCAGGGCGCCGCCGCCCGTGAGCACGATGCCTTTGTCGACGATGTCGGCCGCGAGCTCCGGCGGGGTCTTCTCCAGCGCGAGGAGCACGGCTTCGACGATGGCGTTGGTCGGCTCCGTGAGCGCCTCCCGGATCTCGTCGGAGTTGACGATGACCGTCTTGGGAACGCCGGCGACCAAGTCGCGCCCTTTGACCTCGGTGGTGAGCTGCGTATCGAGAGGGTAGGCGTTGCCCACCTGCATCTTGATGCGCTCGGCCGTCTGCTCGCCGATGGCCAAGTTGTACTTGCGCTTCAAATACGCGCTGATGGCCTCGTCCATCTTGTCGCCGCCCACGCGCACGCTCTGCGAGTAGACGATGCCGGCCAGGGAGATGACCGCGACCTCGGTGGTGCCTCCACCGATGTCGACTACCATGTTTCCACTGGGCTCGGTGATGGGAAGCCCGGCGCCGATGGCCGCGGCCATGGGCTCTTCGATCAGATACACCTCGCGGGCACCGGCGCTCTCCGCGCTCTCCTTCACCGCGCGCTTCTCGACCTCGGTGATGCCGAAGGGGACGCAGATGATGATGCGGGGCTTGACCAAGGTGCGCCGGTTGTGGGCCCGCGCGATGAAGTACCGAAGCATCGCCTCGGTGATCTCGAAGTCCGCGATGACGCCATCGCGAAGCGGACGCACAGCGCGGATATTGCCCGGCGTGCGGCCGAGCATCTCCTTCGCCTCGCGTCCGACCGCGAGAACTTTGTTGCCTCCCCGCGCATCGCGCTGAACCGCCACGACCGACGGTTCACACGATACGATGCCCTTGCCTTTGACGTAGATAAGGGTGTTCGCGGTACCAAGATCGATCGCGAGGTCGTTCGAAAACAGGCCGTGGAGCCAGTCGAAGATCATCTCGCGTCGCTATCTCGAAGTGGCGATCAGCCCTTCGAGATCTTCCCCTCTTTGTGCGGATAGTGCTTCCGGCACACGGGGCAGAACTTCTTGATCTCGAACTTCTCGGACATGGTCCGCTTGTTCTTCGTGGTGGTGTAGTTGGCGCGGCTGCAGTTGCCGCAGGTCATCTTGATGATATCGCGCATGGCTTTTCTATATCTTGACCGAGACTCGGTCGGACCCGTGGGGAGAGGCGGCGCACAATACGCCCCCTTTGGTGCAAGTCAAGCGAGAGAGAGGTGCGTACAGGTGCACACCTCGGGTGTGCACGCGGACGACGCTTCCTTCGATGAACGAAATCAACCGCAAGGGCGCCAGGGTCGCAAACGAAATTCGGGTCAAAACCCCGCAAAAAACTTGGCGATCCTCGCGTCCTGGCGGTTGATCCTCCGGCAAGTGGACCAGCCGCCAAAGGCCGTTGCATACGCGTCCTGGCGGTGGATTTTCCGACAAATGAACCAACCGCCAGGGGCGTTGCGTGCGCATCCTGGCGGTCGATTCGTTCGAACGTCGGTGAGCGACTAGTCGTCGTCGCCCTTGGTCCAGTCGTCGTCGCGGCCGCGATCGTCGCGCTCGAAGCGGCGCTTGCGGGGACCGTCTTCGTTGTGCGACGGACCGCCGTGCTTCTTGCGACGCTCGTCGAAGGTTTTGCGTGCGGGGGGCGGAGGGCCGCCCGCGCCGCCGCCGAAGCTGGCTGCCGGGTTGAAGCCGCCATAGCCACCGCCACCACCACCGCCGAAGCCGCCACCGCCGCCCATGTAGCCTCCGCCACCGCCGCCTTCCGGACGTGCGGGGCGTTCGCCCTTGGGATGTGCGAGGTTGACAACCAAGCGGCGACCGCGAAGGTCGGCCGTCTTGAGTGCGTCGGCCGCGGTCTTTGCGGTCTCTGCGCTCGCCATGGTGACGAAGCCGAAGCCGCGCTTGCGGCCATCCGGATCGGTGGGGAGATGCACGCGCAGGACTTCGCCCTGGCCGTTGATCACGCCGTTGATGAGCGTCTCGATTTCGGCTTGCGTGCAATCGTAGGGAAGATTTCCGACGTACAGAGTTCGGTCCGGTGCCGCCCCGCCCCCTGGTCCACCCGCACGCGGTCCGCTGCGCGGTCCGCTGCTGTTGGGTCCTGCGCCCATGCCGCCACCTTCACCGCGACGAGGAGGTTCGGCTTGGAACGGACGTACCGAGATTGACTTTCCCGCCTGAATCGATCCGTCGAGCGCATCGCGCGCGTTCTGGGCCTCCCCAGGTGTTGAGAGTGTGACGAAGCCGAAACCGCGAGGTCTACCTGACTGCCGGTCCTTTGGCAGGCTGACGTTGACGACGGTGCCGCCGGTCGCTTCGAAGATTTGCTTCAAAACGTCTTCTGAAATGCTGTCGGGCAACCCCGCCACGAACAGCTTCGCTTCTTCATTCGGCATGACTCAAAAAAGACGGACCTCCCACTCCCAAAATAGTGGCTTCACAAATGACGATATCTCGCGCCCACATTAGGTCAACACGTTCATGGGTAAAAAAAGGGTGTGTTCGGTCGGACGCGCCCGGGGGCTCCTCACCGCAGCTCTATTTTTCCAACCGCCGCGGCCAGGGGTTCGGATGGTGGAATCCATACAGGAAATCACGCCGGAATGGTCAAGAGAAAGGTGGAACCTGGGGCCTCTTGGGACACTGCGGCGTGCGGACGCGCTTCGCTGGGCTCCACCCAAGCGTTGCCCCCGTGGCTTTCGGCGATGTGTTTGACCAGGGCCAGGCCGATTCCGCTTCCACGGGGAGGTGAACGGGACAACCCCCCCTCGGAAGGGGACGCCGACGCGGAAATTGCGCCGCGAACGAATCGTTCGAAGATGCGCTCGCGATCCTCGGGGGGCACGCCGGGCCCTCGATCGACGACGCGAATCACGTTGTGGCGGCCTTCGCGTCCGGCTCGAACGTGCACCGATTTGCCGTGGTAGGCATACTTCAGGGCGTTGTCGATCAAGTTGATGACGGCCAGTTGAATGGCGCGCTCATCGATGCGCGGCGCCGGCAGCGGCCTCTCCACGTCGACGACGAGCTCGACCCCCTCTTTTTCCGCGCGATGCCGGTAGATGGCCGCCGCGCGGGTGACGGCTTCCGCCACGTCGCCCTCGGCGAAATCGTACGCGTCGCGGCCTCGCTCGACCCGCGCGAAGTCGAGCACGTTCTCGATCAAATTCGAGAGGCGCTCGCTCTCGTCGACGATGATCTTCAAGTATTCGTCGCGCTTTTCGTCGCTCGCCACCCGGCCCGATTGGAGCATCTCGCCAAACATGCGGATGAGCGACAGCGGCGTTTTCAGCTCGTGGCTCACATTGGCGACGAACTCGCTCTTGAGCGAGGAGATGCGCCGCTCTTTCTCGGCGGCGACCAGGATGGTGGCCACACCCGCGACGATGACCACGCACGAGAGGAGCACCATGCCCAGCTCGAGCAAGCGCCGATCGGCGATGGTGGTCGCATATTTCTCGCTGGCGGAGGGCGAGACCTGCAGGCGCCAATTGTAGAGCGTCGTGGGAAAGCGCACGCCGACCGTGAAGGGGCTGCTGCGCAGCGGCGGGCCGAAAATGATGCGCCCTTCTTCGTCGACCACGTTGACGCGGCTGGCGGCGGCGGCCGGCGCCTCCGTGTACAAATTGGGCAGCACGTATTTCACGATGCGCCCGATGTCGTGCCAGGCCACGACGGTGTAGCGGTGGCCGCGGTAAAGGCGCTGCCAATAGCTCACGAGGTAGCTCTGTCCGCCGTACACGCGGTGCAAATGCCGGAGCTGCTCGGGCGGCTGCGCGCCCATATCCATATCGTTCATCATGCGCTGCACGACCAAACGGCGAAACGTCTCCTCGTCCGACCACGCGCTGGTGGCGCGCGACGCAAAGGCGAGGACGTCGCGCTCTTCGTCGAGGACGAGCACCGCGCGGACGGTGGGCGTCTCGCGCTGGGCGGTCGGTATCCAGCGATCGGTGAGCTCGAGGAGCTGCGCCGGATCGGCGATGGCGCTGATGACGTTGTCCTGCTCGATGATGCGTTTGTCGAGGCGGTCGGCCTTCTCGGTCGCGAGGCCCAGGGTGGCCTCGAGGACCGATTGCTGACGGAGGTTTTCGATCTGCAATGTGCTGCGAAAGGTGAAATACGCCAGCACCCCGACGGCGATGAGCACCGCCGGGAGCAGCACGAAGCTCACGAGTCGCTTGCGCCGGCCCTGCGCGTCGTGGGAAACGGTTCCTGCCACAGTGGCGTAATACTACTGCCGATCGCGCCGTTGCCGAATGCGTTCCGTGTCGAGCACCAATCCGTGCGAGGAGACGTACTCGGCGAACTGTTCGCCCACGTAGGTCATGGCGTTGCCCTCCGCCTCGTTGTAGGGCACCCCGTCGGTGGGGTTCACGATTTCGATGGCGGCGAGCGCGCGCCCTCCCAGCATGACGGGGGTCACGATGACGCTCTTGGCGCCACCGAGCTGCTCGAAGCGCTCCACCAACGTATCCATATTTCCTGCGGCCTCGGGGATGACCATGGCCGTGCGCTTTCGCATGGCCGCCGAAAGCAGCGGATCGGTGGGCGGATGGTGGCGGAGGATCATCTGCGAGGTGCCCGCGCCCACCGCGGCCACAATCACGTACTCGCGCTTGTCGATGTCGTAAAAGTGCGCGAACGCGGCCCGCGATGGGATGTTCTCGAGCACCAGCTGGAGGCAAAACTCCGAGGCCTCCAAGGTGTCGCGCGAGAAGTGCAGATCGTGCATCGCCTCGAAGAGGACGGCGATCAGCTCGTCGCCGCGCACGCGTCCGCGCTGCCCCGTGAGCGAGGGGCGCGAGGGCCTCGATGTGGGCGGACGCGAAATGCGGGAGTCGCTGGGCGTGAGGTTCGGCGCCGATGGCGCAGGCGGAGGTGTCAGAACCGCGACCTCGGTGGGGACCGCCCTTGGTTCGGGGGTGAGCACCCTCGCCACGGGGGGCGGAAACACCGGCTCGGGAGCCATCGCGATCGGCGCCGGCGCTGGGCCTGGGCCCGGAACAGGCGTGACGGCGACGGCTGGCACAGCGGCTGCGGGCGGCACGGAAATCGGCGCGGCGGCCGCGGGGGTTCCCGCGTTGGGCGCCGCGGATGGCGATACGGCAAACGGCGCGGGTGCCGGGGGCGCCGCGGGTGCGGCCGCGGATAGGGGCGCGGATGCCGCGGCGGCGGCCGAAACCGATGCGGCGGCGACGACGGTGGCCGCCGATGGCGCCGGTGACGGTGGTGGAGGCGGCTGCGATGCGCGGCGCAGCGCTTCGCCGAGCGCCGCGATCCCGGGCGGTGGCGCCGAGGGCGGAGCCGATGTGCGCCCGCCCGCGGCGACGCTGACGACGGGTGCCACCAGCACGCCGCTATCGCTTCCTCGCGACGTCGCGGCAGAAGAAGCCGACGGACCTGACGCGGACGCCATGGGTGCAGCGGGCGCAGTGGGGGCAGTGAGCGCAGCAGGCCGGGTGCTCGTGCGGCGCGGATAGAGCACGGTCGGCTCTTGCCCCTTCCAATCTTTCCAGCTCAGGGTCGCGAGCGGCGCGGCGGTGGGCCGGCCCTCGAAGGCGCGATCGAAGACCGCCAGGTTCACGTACTTGCCCGGCTTGGAGCTCGCGAGGACGGCTTTGATGGTCAAAAATTGCGCCCGCAGGTATTTTTCGGCCTGCGCCTCGGTCGTCCCCTCGGGCATGACGTACACGTCTTCCCGATAGAGCAGCGGCGATTCTTCCGTGGGCTCCTGCTCGCGGCGATAGAGAACCTGAGGCTCGCCATCGGCGTGGTTCACGGCGTTGGTTTGCGTCGGCAGCGGCATTTGGTGATGGGACAATCCGGGTTCAGTTCGCACGGCAACAGCACCTGTCGTACCGTATGGGATGGTTCGCGCCCCAGCGTTGTTGCGAGCGACATCACCCGAGGCGACGCTCGATTTCGCGTTCGAGGGCGACGCGCTCAAGGTAGCGATGGTCTCCGATGGAACCGAGAGCATCGCCGTGTCGGGCGCTTTTTTCACCACATAGCGAAGGCGTGCCGCCGGATCGACGGCGCGGCAGCCTCCATCGTCGGTGAGCTCGATGGAGAATCCACTGATGGGGGCTTCTTCTTTTCGAAGGGTGCGCGCACTTTGCAGCGCCTTTTGCCAGGAATCCGCCTCCACGCAATAGGACTGCGTGTCGACTTTCCCGATCGGCGTCACGTGGACAAAAAAGCGCATGATCGGCTCAAGGTAGGTAACCATCCGGGGCACAACCGGAGGGGTGAGAGTAGCTTTTTGTGGCGAGGACGGTCAACGCAAGCTCCCGGCTGGGGTGCATCGAGGCTCTTTCATTCGGCGCGGAGCCCGTCCGCTGGACGAAGTCGCGCCGCATACAGTGCCGGGAAGAGGGTGGCGAGCAGGCAGATGGCGATGGCCGTCAATCCGGTGATGATGAATTCGGTCGGACGGATCAAAACAGGGACGCGGGAGATGAAGTAGACCTTAGGGTCCAGCGGAAATCCGTAGGCCGCGAGGGCTCTGCAGCCTCCGTACCCGAGGACGAGCCCCAAGGAGGTCCCAACGAGACCGATGATGCTGCCCTGGTACAAGAACACGCGCAAAATGGCTCCGTTGCGCGCGCCGATGGCCTTGAGGAGCGCGATTTCCTTCTTCTTGTCGAGGACCACCATGATGATGGTGGCGATCACGGTGAAGGCCGCGACCACGATGATCATCGCCAAAACGAGGCTCATCACGATCTGCTGAATGAGCAGCGCCGTGAAGAGGCCATGATTGAGGTCCATCCAATCCATGGTGCGGTAGACGCTGTTGGCGAGCAGCTTCTCGATCTCCTTCGAAATGGCGCCCGATTGATCGATGTCATCGACCTTCATCTCGATCCCGGTGACGCTGTCGCCTTGATCGTAGAAGGACTGCGCCTCGAAGAGATCCGTGTACACCAGCTTGGAGTCGTACTGATCGAAGCCCGCCTCGAACAGCGCGATGACGCGGAACTGCTTGGCGACCGCCGGCCGGATGGTGGAGCTCCCGAGCGCCACGCCGATGGTCGGCGACGTAATGTTGATGCAATCCCCCAGGCTCACGCCCAGCTGCTTGGCCAAGGTCTGGCCCATGACCACCCCCGGGAGCCGCTTGATCTGCTCGGGGCTCTTGCACGGATCGGGATCGTACTCGTCGGGTAGAACGTCGCCATCGGGGAGCTCGCTCTTGTACCCACCTTCCGGGGTCAGGTCGCGGCCCACCATGGGCGGCTCGTCGGTGATTCGGGGGCGGGCGTCTGCCCCCCGTTCGCGCGGCTCGCCGCTTGGCTCGGTGATCCCGGCGGCCGCGCGCTCCTCGTCCTTCGCGATCTCGTCGCGGATCGCGTCGAGGAACGGCTTCTTCGGACCGCCCACCCCCGCGCTGGGATCCGCCGAGCCGCCCTTTGGCGGCGCAGGATCGCGAAAGAACGAATCCACCCGGCGCTCGGGGGGCGCCGCGCCCTCCCTCCGCAGACCCTCGAGGCTCCCCGCCGTGATGTACTTGGGCAGATCCAGCACCTTGGGCATCAGCTCGGGGTCGACTCCTTTGAGCAAAACCCCCGTGGCCGTGCGCTCGCCGTGCGTGACCATCATCGGATTGATGATGAAGGGCCCGACCCCGGTCACCCCTTTCACGTGCTCGACCTTGGCCATCACCTCGCGGTACTCGCGAAAGTCCGACGAGTACTTGAGCACCAGCACGTGGGCGTTTACCCCGAGGACCTTCTCGCGAAACTGGTCCTTGAACCCGCCCGTCACGCTCATCACGATGGAGAGCGCCGCCACGCCCAGCATGACGCCCAGGATGGCGAACGCGGTGCCGGCCGAGATGGAGGCGCGCTTTTTGGCGCCCATGTAGCGGATGGCGAGGGAGAGGGGATAACCCATGGTCGTCTTCTACTTCGTCCTTTACTCGGCGCGAAGCCCGTCCGCAGGGCGAAGTCGCGCCGCGTACAGCGCAGGAAAGAGGGTGGCCACCAGGCAAATGACGATGGCGAACGCGCCCGTGACGATGAACTCGTTCGGCCGGATCAAAACGGGGACCTTGGAGATGAAGTAAACCTTGGGATCGAGCGGAAACCCATACGCGGCCAGCGCTTTGCAGCCGCCGTAGCCGAGCAGGAGCCCGAACGCGGTGCCCACCACGCCAATGATGCCGCCTTGATAGAGGAAGACGCGCAAGATCGCGTCGTTGCGGGCGCCGATGGCCTTGAGGAGCGCGATTTCCTTCTGCTTGTCCAAGACCACCATGACGATGGTGGCGATGACCGTAAAGGCGGCCACCACGATGATCAGCCCCAGCACCACGCTCATGGCGATCTGCTGAATGAACAGCGCGGTGAAGAGGCCGTGGTTCAGATCCATCCAGTCCATGGTCCGGTAGACGTTGCTCGCGAGCAGCGCTTCGATCTCCTTGGCGATGGCGGCCGAGTGCTCGATGTCATCGACCTTCATCTCGATGCCGCTCACGCTGTCGCCCTGGTCGAAGAAGGCCTGGGCCTCGTAGAGATCGGTGTAAACGAACTTGGAGTCGTACTGATCGAAGCCCGCCTCGAACAGCGCCACCACCCGGAACTGTTTGGCCAGCGCCGGCCGCATCCCCGCAACGGACATGCCCACAGCAGGCGAGGTGACGCTGACGCAGTCGCCGAGCCCGACGTCGAGCTGCTTGGCCAGCGTCTTGCCAATGACCACGCCCGGAAGCCGTTTCACTTGCTCGGGGCTCCTGCAGGGGTCGGGATCGTACTCGTCGGGTAGGACGTCGTCGGTCGGGAGCTGGCTCGTGTAGCCGCCCTTGGGGGTCACGTCCTGCGCGGGGGGGACGTCGTCGGCCACGGGGGCGGGCGGCTCGAACGATGGGATCGCGACTTTAGGAGGAGAGGCGGGGGCGCCGGGGACCGATGGGACCGGGCGGGCCGACGGGGAGCCGCTGCGGAAGATGCTGTCGACCCTTCGCTCCGGGGGTTTTGCGCCCTCGCGGCGGAGGCCGGCGAGCCCTCCGGCGGTGATGTGCTTCGGAAGATCGAGGATCTTGGGCATCGCCTCGGGGTCGACCCCTTTGAGCTGGGTGCCGGTGGCCGTGCGGGTGCCATGGGTGACCATCATGGAATGGATGGTGAAGGGACCAATCCCAGTCACACCTTTGACGTGCTCGAGCTTCTTCATCACCTCGCGGTACTCGCGAAAATCCCCATATTTGAGCACGAGGACATGGGCGTTGACCCCGAGGACCTTCTCGCGGAACTGCTCCTGAAACCCGCCGGTGACGCTCATGACGATGGAGAGCGCCGCCACGCCCAGCATGACGCCGACGATGGCAAAGGCGGTGCCTGCCGAAACGGAGGCTCGTTTCTTGGCGCCCATGTAGCGGAGGGCGAGGGAAAAGGGGTAGCCCATCGAGGTGTTTGCTCTTTACTCGCGTTTCCCCCTTGGCGCGAAGCCCTTCGTGGCTTCAGGCTGCGGGCGCGCGGCTACGATTGACGTTACCGGCCGCAGGCACAAATACGCGGTGCGCCGCCCTTTGCCATGCTCGGGGGGAGGGCCCCTCGGAAAAAAAAGCCGAAACTTTGGAAAGAAGACGGTTCCTTGGAAAAGTGGGCCTTGAACCGAGGGTCAGCGGGTACTTGGACGGTACAAAGGGAATTTTCGTGACTTGGGAGGAAGAGTTTGGTGGGGTGGAGGAAGAGTTGAGGAGTCATGGTGGGACATAAAAAATTGGGGGGCTCTTGTAGGGGGAGTTCACTATGATTTGGAGGGCCTGAAGGGCCGCTCTCTCATGGATCATCCGGGCAGACTTAGTGGTGGACCAACCTTGGCGGTCGCGGAGGGGGGCGATGTAGCCGTCGGTTCGGGCGCACCCTCCAAGCGCGTGGATCCCTACGTCGGAAAGACCGTCGATGGCCGCTATTTCGTGGAGCGGGTGATCGGCGAAGGGGGCATGGGCGTCGTCTACCGTGGACGCCACAAGGTCATCGACAAGAAGGTGGCGCTGAAGATCCTGCGCGGCGACGTGGCGCGCGACGGCGAGATCGTCGAGCGCTTTTTGCAAGAGGCGCGCGCCGCATCGACGATTGGCAATCCGCACATCATCGATATTGCCGACTTCGGGACCTTGCCCGATGGCGCGGCCTATATCGTCATGGAGTATCTGGACGGGATCAGCCTCGCCGAAGCCTTGAAACAACAGGGCACGATGACGGCGTCGCGCCTGGTCCACATCGCGCGGCAAATGGCGCAAGGGCTCTCGGCCGCGCACAAAGCAGGCATCGTTCATCGCGACTTGAAGCCCGACAACGTGTTCTTGATCACGCGCGGCGGGAATGCCGACTTCGTGAAGATTCTCGACTTCGGCATCGCCAAGGTCGGCGGCGAAGCGTCGCGGCTGACGCGCGCGGGGACGGTATTCGGAACACCGCATTACATGTCGCCCGAGCAGGCGGCGGGGGAGCCGGTCGACGCGCGCACCGACGTGTACGCGCTCGGGATCATCCTCTACGAGCTCGCTTACGGCAAGGTGCCGTTCGACGCCGACAACTTCATGGGGATCCTGACGCAGCACATGTACCGCGCGCCCGTCCCCCTCACGACCTTGGTGCCCGACTTCTTGCCGGGGCTCGACGCGGTGATCCTCAAGCTCCTCGCCAAGCGGAGCGAGGCTCGTTACCAAACGATGGACGAGCTGGTCATCGATCTCGACGTGCTCGAAAAGAAGGGCTACCCGCGCGCGGTGGCCGACTTGAACACCGGGGCCGAGACCTTCCAGAGCACGCCCGACTACTTTGGCTCGTCGGTCCCACCGCCGCTCGCGGCCGGCGCGACCCCCATCCCCGCGGTGGTGCCGCCCTCGCGCCTGCCGCTCTTCATTGGCGTGGCGCTGGTGACCACGGTGCTGCTCACCGTGATCATCGTCCTCATCGTTCGGCGCATGGAGGGCGGCGCGGAGATGCGGCGCCCGGTCGATAACGTGGTGGCCGCGCCCACGGATCGCTCGGTGGTGGTGATCACGCAGCCCCTCGGCGCGCACGTCTCCCGCGACGGCGTGGATTTGGGGCCGCAGCCCATCGTGAAGATGCCCGAGGGAACGAGCGTGACCGTGGAGGTGAGCCACGTGAACTACATCACGCAACAAGTGACGTTGGACGGTACGACCGAGAAGGTGATCGTGGAGCTGAAACCGCTGCCCCCCGAGGAGCAAACGCCGCCGCCGAAACCGGTGTCGTCGCAGCCCGCGATCGCCCCCATCAAGCGACCCGTCGTGCCCGCGGCCAGCGCCACGGTGAGCGGGCGGCCCTCCGACGTTCTCGGCGATCCCTGGCGTAAGAAGTAGAGGGCGCGTAAGAAGTAAGAAGCGGCGGCGCTACTTGGCGGCCTCGAAGCGAAGGGACGCGGCGTTCCACGTGTAGCGTGCGCTGGTCGCCGTGCCCCACGGAAGAAGGAGCGGCTCGATGGCGCCGGGCTGCTCGTTGGGCCACGGGTACGTCTTGGCCGTCCAGCCCACGGCTTTGCCCGGGCGCACCTCGAAGTCGAGGCCCCGGCCCGACTTGGCCGGCAAAAATTGGAAGGTGGTTTGAACGCGGCCCGGGCCCTGCTCGCGCGCCGTCTCGATGGCGAAGATGCGGCCGATCCTCCCGTCGCGCAGCTCGTAGATGAAGATGGCCTCGCTGACGGCTTCGGGCAGAGCACCTTGGCGCGGCGCGATCACGCGGGTGCCGCGGACGATCAAGTCGGCCGCGCCGTCGCCGTTCAAGTCGCGCGCGAGCAGCTCCTTGACGGTGCCGGGGCTCGCAAACTGCGGGAGCGAGAGGTACGCGTACTGCGCGCCGCCTTTGAAGCCGGGGCCGAAGACGACGATGTCGTTGCCCAAGAGCACGATCCGCTCCGGGCGCGCGTCCTCGGCCACGTTGGCCGTGAGATCCGCCTTGGGCTGCACGTCCGGCGGCACCTGGTGATCGCGCCGGAACTGCTCGAGCAAGGACGCCCCCGTGTCGGGCGCAGGCCTTTGCGCTGCGGGCTCCATGGCGCGCGGCGGCTGCGCGGGCGCCGGCGTCTCGCGCGCGGCCGTCGTGGTGGTGGTCGTGGCCGAAGGCGCTTGCGGCTTCTGCGCGATCTCCGCCTTGCGCACGAACTTTCCGCCCTCGAAGCGGTAGGTTCGCGCGCGCACCGCGCCCCAGGGGAGCAGCAGCGGCTCGACCTCGTTCTGCCGGGTCTCGCGGTAGCTCGCCGCGTCCCAGCCGGAGGCGCCCTCCACGGCAATCTCGACCTCTTTGTCGTGCAGGTGCACGCTGCTCACGACCTTGCTCGCGCCGCGCGACACCTCGATCTCGTGGCCGAAGATGGAGATCGGCTCCCCGCTGGGCGCGATCTGCCAGATCTCGAACCAATCGTGCACCACGCCGCCCTGCTCGAAGCGCGAGCGCACCAGGAGATCGTCTTTGCCCTCGCCCGTGACGTCGCGCGTTTGAAGCTGCACGACGGAGCGCGCGCCGAGATCGCGGAAGAAGAACTCCTTTCCGCCGCGGTAGCCCTGGCCCACGATGGTGAGGAAGTGCCCGAACACGGAGATGCGCTCCTTCTGCGGATCGCCGTCGATGTCGGCATAAATGTCGATGGAGGGCCCGCGCGACGCGAGGCCGCGCGGCTTGAGCAACCCCGCGATGAGCGCCTGCTCGGGCTCCGTGGGCAGCGAGGGGAGGGCCGTCACATGCTCGGCGTCGCCCGGGCCGGTCGCCACCACGGTGGTCGATGCGCCCCCTTGGTCATGGTACGAGAGCACCCCGCGGAGCCCCACGCGGATCGTGCGCGCCTCGGGGAACGCGGCCCACGGTACCGCCGCCTCGAAGCTGTAGCCCGCAGGCTTGAGCGGCGCCTCGACGATCTTGGCGCCCGCCACCGTCTCGCCCTTCTTCGGCCCCGAGCCAAAGAGAACGCGCCCTTGCGTCTCTCCCGGTTTGCCCGCGTGAAAATCGATCACGTGCGGCAACAAAGTTCCGCCCGGCCCCGGGATGGCCAGGGTGAGCGCCGCGTGATCCTTGCCGGCGGCGAGCTTCGGGTCGTTCGTTTCGCCTGCAATATACAAATATTGCTCGTCGTACTGCACCGCGCCCTGGAACGAGAGCTCGCCCATGGAGCCGTGCACCACGGTGGTCGCCGGCGTGCGCGCGGGCCACTCGCCGAGGGTGCCGTCGAGCTTGACCTTCTTCTCCACCCGCATCGCCTCGAGGGCGCTCGCCAGCGCCGGCGCGCTCTCGATGTCGTTCGACGAAAACATGCCGCCCTGCCGCACGGCCGCATCGCCGATCGACATATCCCCATTCGCGCCGCCCTCGCCCGCGGGCGTCTTCGCCTCCTTCGCGGCCCCGCCACACCCCACGACGAACGCGAGCGCGAGGGCGGAACCGGGGGCGACGGCCGACTTTTTCAGCGCCCTCACGACTCCGTGCTCCTTCGTGAAATCGGCCCCAACGTCCGCCCCCCCACGCCCCCACGTTGAACGAGCTTCATCAACTCCACCCCCGGCACGATCGACGCCGAAAGAAGGAACAAGATCAGCCACTCGGCGCCCGTCATCAGGTACGTGCGGAACACCGGACGGAGCGCCGGCACGAACACGGCGACCGAGTGAATCGCCGCGCTCAGCACGATGGCCAGGGCGAGCGGCACCGAGACCTTCGGCTTCAGCGCGGCGATGGATGCGGTGGCCGAGCGGCAGCTCAGCGCGTGCAGGAGCGGGCTCAAAGCGAGCAAGGTAAAGGCCGCCGCGCGCTCCTCCACGCGCGCCGCGCCGCCGATGCCATGGTTCCAAGGCCAGAAGTACGTGAGGAGTGCCGCCCCTCCCATCCATAGACCCACGAACACGATGCCCACGTACTCGCGCGTGCGCAAAAGGCCGGTGTTGGTCTTGCGCGGCGGCTCGTTCATCTGCGTGGGATCGGGCGGATCGACGCCCAGCGCCAGCGCGGGCAGCCCGTTGGTCACCAAGTTGATCCAGAGGATCATGAGCGGCGTGAGCGGCGGCACGTCGAGGAACGAGGCCACGAACACGGTCACCAGGAGACCCGCGTTGGCCGACAACAAGAAGAAGATGAACTTCTGGATGTTCCGGTAGATCGCCCGGCCCTCGCGCACGGCCTCCACGATGGTGGCGAAGTTGTCGTCGGCGATGACCATGTCGGCCGCCTGGCGCGCGACGTCGGTCCCGTTCTTCCCCATCGCCACCCCGATGTGCGCCTCGCGCAGCGCCGGCGCGTCGTTCACGCCGTCGCCCGTCATCGCCACCACGTGCCCCAAGTTCTTGAACGCGCGCACGATCCGGAGCTTCTGCTCCGCCGTGACCCGCGCGAACACGCGCACGTGCTCCACGCGCTTCTCGAGCTCCTCCGGCGAGAGCTTCTCCAGCTCCGCGCCCGTCAGCGCGAGCGCGCCCTCGTCCCACAGGCCCAGCTCGCGCGCGATGGCGATGGCCGTCAGCTTGTGATCGCCCGTGATCATCACCGCGCGCACCTGCGCCCGCGCGCACGCCGCCACCGCCTCTTTCACCCCCGGGCGCGGCGGGTCGATCATGCCCACCAACCCCACGAAGGTGAGGCTCTCCTCCAGCTCGATGGGGTGGGGCAGGATGGCCGGCATCGAATCCACGAACGAGGGGCCGGACACGGGGCTGGAGTCCGGGCGCTTGCCCAAAATGCGCCGCGCCACCGCCAGCACGCGCAGCTGCTGCTCGCTCATACGCCCGAGCTCCCGCTCGATGTTCTCGCGATCGGCGGCGGTCATCTCGCGGATGCCGTCTTCGTCCTCGAAGTACGTGCACAGCGGGAGCAGCACGTCGGCGCTGCCCTTGGTGTGCACCACCTCGCGCCCCTTGGCGTCGAGGGTGAGGATGGTCATGCGCTTACGATCGCTGTCGAACGGCAGCTCCTTCAAGAGCTGGTGCGTCGGCAGGACCGACTCTTTGGGGAGCCCGCCCTTGGCCGAGAGCGTGAGCAGCGCGGCCTCGGTGGGATCGCCGATGGCGCACCATTTCCCGTTGTCGTCGATGTCGAGCTCCGCATTGTTGCAGAGTGCAACGATTTGCAACAAGTGCCGCAGCGGCTTGCCCGGCGTGTCGACGATGTCGCCCGAGTCGCCCACGATGCTGCCGCGCGGATCGTAGCCGACGCCGGTGACTTCGTAGGAGCGGCGGCCGCAGTGGATGCGGGTGACCGTCATCTCGTTCTGCGTCAAGGTGCCGGTCTTGTCCGAGCAGATGACGGTGGCCGCGCCCAAGGTCTCGACCGCGGCAAGCTTGCGCACGATGGCGCCGCGCTTGGCCATGCGCTGCATGCCGAGGGCGAGGGTGATGGTGGTGATGGCCGGCAAGCCCTCGGGGATGGCGGCGACCGCCAGGCTCACGGCCTCGAGGAGCAGCTCGTGCCAGCTGCGATCGCCCTTCCACATGCCGCGCGCGAAGAGGAGCACCGAGAGCCCGAGGCACGTCAGGAGGATGCGCTTGCCGAACTCGTCGAGCTTTTGCTCGAGCGGGGTGACCCGATCGCCGCCCGCGCCGCGAATCAGCTCCGACAGCTTTCCGAGCTCGGTGCGCGTCCCGGTCGCCACCACCAGCGCGCGCCCTTTGCCGCGCACCACGTTGGAGCCCACGAAGAGCATGTTCGCGCGATCGCCCAGCGGGGCGTCGGCCGGCACTTGCCCGCGCGCGTCCTTGCCCACGGGGACCGACTCCCCGGTGAGCGCCGACTCCTCGGTGGCCAAATTGATGGTCTGCAAGAGCCGCGCGTCGGCCGGCACCGCGTCGCCGGCTTCGATCTCCAGAATGTCGCCGGCGACCAGCTCCACGGCGTTGAGGACGACCACCTTGTCGTCGCGGCGCACGCGGGCCGAGGGGGTCTGCATCTTTTGCAGCGCATCGAGCGCGGCCTCGGCGCGTTGCTCCTGGTAGTAGCCGAGGACGGCGTTGAGCGCGACGATGAGGAAGATGGCGATGGCGTCGCCGAAGCGCACCAAAAAGGGGCCGCTCGTATCCTGCGTGGCGCCGTTGATCAGGGCGATGACCGCCGCGACCAACAAGGTGAGTACGATGGGGTTGGCGAACTGATTGAAGAAGCGCTTCAGCGCGCTCGGCTTGGGCGGCGGCGGAAGCTCGTTTCGCCCGTCGCGCGCGAGGCGTGACTGGGCCTCGGCGTCGGTGAGGCCCCGCGCGGGGTCCGACTTGAGACGCTGGAGGACCTTCTCGACCGGTTCGTCGGTTCCCGCAATGACGCTCACGCACTCACCTGAAGAAGCCTCAATGTCCCGCCTTCCGTTGTTGCGTTCCTTGCTGCTCGGCCTCGAGCTCCTCGAGCGCCGCAGCCAACTCTTCTTGTTCGCGCGCGGAGGCCGCGTGCGTGGGGGGCGAGGCCTCGGCCAAGCGCGCGTCGAAGTCCGCGGTGGCATCGACCCGCGCCTGAATGGGCTCCGCGACCTTGGCCGGCGGCGCCTCCTCCGGCGGGGCGAGGCCCATCTTGCGCTTGAGCGCGAGCAGCTCCTCGTCGGCGCCCGCGGTCTTCTCCAGGTTCGCGAACTGCGCGGCGAGCACGTCGCCCGTGTACTCCTCTTGGATCTCGGCGCCCGCCTCGGCCTCGGCCTCCAGCTGATCGATCTTGTTCGACATGCGCTCGAACGTCTCGAAGGCGCTCTGATCGCGCAGGCCGCTCATCGTCTCCTGGATGGCCCTCTGCGCCTCCGCGCGCTTCTTCCGCGCGATGAGCACGTTCTTCTTGCGCTTGGCCTCCTCGATCTTGTCGTTCAGCATGCGCAGCGCGCGCTTGAGCGAGTCGACGGCCGCCTTTTGTTTCTGCCACTGCTCCTTGAAGGTCGCCGCCAGCTGGTCGTGCTCCTTCTTGCGCGCGAGGGCCTCCTTCGCGAGCTCCTCGTTGCCCGCGCGCAGGGCCATCATCGCGCGGCGCTCCCACTCGGTGGCGTTGGCCGCTTCTTGCTCGTGCTGCTTGGCGAGGCGCTTCTCGTCGGCGATCGAGGCGGCCACCTGCTTCTTGGCCTCGACCAGCTGATTGTTCATGTCGAGGACGACCTGGTTCAGCATCTTCTCGGGGTCCTCCGATTTGCTGATCAGGTCATTCAGGTTCGATTTGATGAGCTGCGCGAGACGGCTGAAAATACCCATGGGCGATTCTCTCGAATTTATCGTCGAAGCGTGGAACGGTGGCGGTTCTTCACGAAGGGCTCGAAGCCTCGTCAGGAGCGCTTCAAGAGTTGCGACAGCTCGGGGACCTGCTGCGCGAGCGCGACGTCGATCTCGTCGAGCGTGGCCTCCAGCTCGTTGAAGTCGAGGTTCTCGAGCTCGAGCGCGCTGCCCAAGACGATGCGGTCGGTGCTCACGGAGCTGGTGCCCTCGCCGGAGGCGGTTTGCCGTGCCGACTCGAGCCCGTAACTCGAGTGCAAGAGCGAGCCGGCGTTGAGTTGGAGGAGCTTGCGGAAGAGCGCGGGCTGGTCGGCGCTCGCGTCGGCGATGTGCACCCGCAGCACGACCAGAGGCGGGTCGATTCGCATCGCGATGGGGGGGAAGGCTTCACTCGTATGAATGAGGTAAGTATTGCGTTCGCCTTCCACAACGGAGTACCGGCGATTCAGCTTCTCCAAGTAGGCCTCGACGTCCTGGACGGTTCGCATCGCCTGGCAAGGTTAGACTGGCGGTACTGCTACTGTCACCTCGCGTCGACAGGCTCCCTTCACCGCAGGCTTTCCGCAGGTCTGCCGCTTGCGGCGGCCTCCCTCGGGCGTTGGACGATTCGTCGCGGAAGAGCCGCAAAAACCTGCTAGATTCTGTAAGAAGGAGGAGCATGGGCGCGGCGGAACCCGGATCACTCGTCGGTACCGTAGTCGGCGGGCACTACAAGGTTCGCCGTCTGATCGGGCAGGGTGGTATGGGCGAAGTGTACGCCGCCGACGGAAAGGCGGGCGAGGTCGTAGCCCTCAAGGTGCTGCATGAGCGCGCCGCCCAAGACCCGGACTTGGTCGCCCGATTCCAGCGGGAGGCCTCGATTGCCGCGCAGGTTCAATCGCCGTACGTGGCCCGCATTCTCGGGGCCGGCAAGGACCGAAACGGGCGGCTCTGGATCGCGTTCGAGCGCCTGACGGGGGAGGGGCTCGACGAGCGTCTGCGCCGCGAGCAATACCTCTCCTTTGGCGATGTGGCCCCGGTGGTCGATGACGCCCTTCAAGGGCTCGACGCCGCGCACCGTGCGGGGGTCATTCACCGCGACATCAAACCTGCGAACTTGTTCGTCGAGAAGCGCCGGCTGACCGCCAAGGAGATCGCCAACGGTGACTCCGAGGAGCGGACGCGGATCCTCGACTTCGGGATCAGCAAGGTTCGTAAGAATCGAAAAAGCGAGCCATCGCTCACTGCCTTCGATGCCACGCTCGGCAGCTTCGCCTACATGGCGCCCGAGCAAGTGCGCGGCTCGGCGCGGGTGGACGAGCGGGCCGATCTCTACGCTCTGGGGGCGGTGGCCTACCGTGCGCTCACGGGCCGTTTGCCGTTCGAGGGAAACAACGCGCTGACCCTCATCGCGCTCAAGCTGGATCGCGAGGCCCCCTCCTTGGCCGCCACCACCGGCGACGAGTGGCCCGCCGGCATCGAGCGCTTCCTCGAAAAAATGATGGCCCGCGACCGCGAGCGCCGCTTCAAGAGCGCCTCCGAGGCCCTCGAAGCCTGGCGCACGGTATGGAACGCGATGGCCAACATGCCATTGCCCGCGCGCTCACCGCCCACCCGCCTCGAACGCGACGACGACTCCACGCAAATCACCTTCGCCGACAGCGCCTCGGCCAATCCGCGTCGTTAGTCGTCCTCGCCCCGGCGAGCCGGGTGGGGAAGACGAACGGCGGGGAACTCCCGTTCCGGGGAAGACGAAACGGCGGGGAACTCCCGTTCCGGGGAAGACGAACGGCGGGGAACTCCCGTTCCGGGGAAGACGAACGGCGGGGAACTCCCGTTCCGGGGAAGACGAACGGCGGGGAACTCCCGTTCCGGGGAAGACGAACGTCAGGGGGAAACTCCCGTTTCCGTTCCCGAATTTACGGGGAAGAGGAACGGGCAGGGGGAACTCCCGTTCCCGTTCCCGAATCATGGGGAAGACGAACGGCGGGAACTCCCGTTCCCGAATTCACGGGGAGACGAACGGCGGGGACTCCCGTTCCGTTCCCGAATCATGGGGAAGACGAACGGCGGGGGAACTCCCGTTCCCGAATTCACGGGAAAGACGAACGTCAGGGGGGAACTCCCGTTTCCGTTCCCGAATTTACGGGGAAGAGGAACGGGCAGGGGGAACTCCCGTTTCCGTTCCCGAATTCACGGGGAGACGAACGGCGGGAACTCCCCTTTCCCGAATTCACGGCGCGAGACGTTCGCGCGCGGGCACGAGTACCGGGAGGAGACGGTTATCGGTTGCGCTCTTCGCCTGTGGTGCACGGGCCCGGGACCGGGATGGCGCCTCGGGAGGCGGTGAGGTTTGGGCACTCGGCCACGGCGCTATCCGAGGCTTTGCCGTCGTTGGACGGTGGATCGTTGAAGGCGGCGACCAGATGGTATTGGCGGCAATTGAGCGTATTTCCGGTTCGTACGAGCTCGTTCTGCGCGTCGTCGAAGGCGAATGCGCCGGCGACTTTCGTCTCGCACACGCTGAGGCAATCCGCCTCGTCCGCGAACGGAATGTCTGAGCTACGCACACCGCGCGCCGTGAGCGCGGCCGGCGCGCACACCGCGAGCGCGAGCCGGCAGAAGGTGGTGCATCGTTTACCCGGCTCGCTGGAGCACATCCCAGCGCCCACGATGCCCGCGTGCGGGCAATGGGTCGCCGGATCGCCTTGGGCGGGGCTCCCGGCGTGATACGTGCGGCACCGAACGGAGTCCCCCGAGACCACCGCATCGCCCGTGGCGGGGCCCGGATTCATTTTCGAGCACGCGTGAAGGCAGCCATTCTGCGATAGGTATTGAGCAGTTGCGACATTTGGCTTGCCGCTCTCGCTCACGTTTCCGGTGCAATGGGCGCCGACCGTATTGCAGTAGGTGGTGCAGAGATCGCCCGCATCGCCTGCGCTCGTATCGGGCTGTCCCGTATCGGCCGCGGTGCCTCCGTCCGTCGGGTTGTTAGGGTTGTTACTTTCACTGCAGGCGGCAAAGATCCATGCGCCGCACCCGAAAATTGCGAAGGCCACCCCGTGTGTCCACTTCATTGGCCCAAGCTGTCAGCGCCGTTGACATGCACGCAAGCATTTTTTTAGTCGTGCAACCTGTTGCGAAAGGCGCGTCCAGTCGTGCTAAAACTGACCCCGTGGACGCAACTATTGCCGCCAAGGGAAAATACGAAGTTCGCGGCGGCGCACTCAACGTCACGAAGGGAACAGGGAACAAACCTTCCCTGGAGATTGGCGCCGACACACTCGTCGTAGGGCGAAACGAAGCTTGTGATCTCGTGCTGGACGACCGGAAGGTCAGCGCGGTTCACGTGGAGCTCGTCGCGACCGAACGCGGGGTGCGCGTGCGCGATCTCGGCTCGCGCAATGGCACCTTCGTCGGCGATACGCGCATTGGTGAAGTTTTCCTCACCAAACCGACATCCATCCTCTGTGGCGATAGCCTGCTGGAGTTCAGCCCGAACAATCCCGAGCAGGTCAACGTTCCCGAGGCTGCGGAGTTCGGGCCCCTCGTCGGAAGCAGCGCCGGAATGCGCGCGGTGTTCGAACGACTGCGCAAAGCCTCGCCGACGGAGCTTACGGTGCTCATCACCGGCGAGACCGGCACCGGCAAAGAGCTGGTCGCGCAGGCCATCCACGGCGCCAGCGAGCGGAAAAACAAGCCGTTCGTCGTGGTCGATTGCGGCTCGATCCCCGCATCGCTCGCCGAGAGCGCCCTGTTCGGCCACGAGCGCGGCTCGTTTACGGGCGCCATCGACAAGCGCATCTCGCCCTTCGTCGAAGCCGACGGCGGAACCATCTTCCTCGACGAGCTGGGAGAGCTCCCCGTCGATGTGCAGCCCAAGCTGCTGCGCGCGCTCGCGGAGCAACGCATCAAGAGCGTCGGCTCGAACAGCTACCGCCCGGTGAATGTACGCGTGGTCGCCGCTACACGTCGCGATTTGGTGCGCGAGGTCAACGAGGGAAATTTCCGCAGCGACCTTTATTTCCGCGTGGCGCAGATCAAAATCGAGCTTCCTGCTTTGCGTCATCGGCTCGAAGACATCCCCGCGCTGGTGCGCCGCATGCTCGTCGATATGGGCGACAAGCAGGCCTACAACCGTATTCCGCATGACTCGCTCGAGCGGTTGATGCGCCACGACTGGCCGGGCAACGTTCGCGAGCTGCGCAATGTGGTGGCGGTGGCCTTGGCCTTCGGCAAAGAGGGCCCCCTCGATGTAGCGCAGCACCTCGCGCCGCTCACCACCACGGCGACCGATTCGACCCCCACGCGCGGCCGCACCTTCCAGGATGCCAAACGGGACGTTTTGGCGCGCTTCGAGCGCGACTATTTCACGGCGCTGTACGCGGAGTGCAACGGCAACGTGAGCGAAATCGGGCGCCGTGCCGCCATGGAACGCGCACATGTTCGTGGATATTTGCGCCGACACGGTATAGGGACGCCGGATCGCGTCGACAAGCCGTAGCCGGCACGGGGGGTCAAATCATCCCACGAGCCGGGCGACGCCGCGCGGCGCCTATCCCGATGTGACTTGAAGTGAGGGCTCCGGAGTGATGAGGTTGCGGCGCCGCCGATACGGCCCAACACTTGTATGCAGGAGTCCTTCCTAAGAGCATCATGACGCCCCGGCCCCGATCGATCTCATTCGTTTCTCTCACCGTGAGCGCGCTTTGCGTCGCCATCGCGGGACGTCTGGCGTGGGACCAGCCTCGGCTGCTCTTGCCCTTCGCCATGATCGTCGTGTTGATGTTGCTGCCCGCGTACTTCGCGCGAAGGCGTATGCGCAGGCTCCTGATGAGCGGCGATCCCGAGCGGGTGCTTGGAACGTGGCAGGGATCGCTTCAGCGGGTCATGTACCCGGAGACCATGGCGCCGCTGATGGTGGCCACGGCATACGCCGCCTACGGATGGATCGATGCGGCGCGCACGGCGCTGGAGCGCTCGGTGCGCGGGCCCGCTTGGGAAGCCGCGCTCGAGCAGCGCCTCTTCATCGAGACCTTGCTCGACACCTTCGAGGGCGCCCGCACCACGGCGGTCGAGAAGGCCGAGGTGCTCGAAAAGATGCCGATGCCGGCGGCGTCGTTCTTTGCCCGGCTGCGGATCGCGCGCCTGCGGCGGGGGCTGCTCGCCATGGCCCGCGCGTTCGCCCATACCAGCCGCGACTCCGATGCGCGCGCGCTGCGTGCGGCCGCGTCGACCTCGCCGCTCATTCACTGGGCGATGCGCTATGCGGCCGCGGTCATCGCCATCGATCACGGCAAAAAGAGCGACGTGGCCGCGCTCCTCGCCGGGGCGCCCACGTGGCCGGAGTCGAGCGCATTTCGCCACTTCCATAATGAGCTCGTGGCCGCCTCGGGCTGGAAAAATGGAGCCCAACTCGGCTCGCCCATCACCGGAGGTTGACCCCGGGTCTCCAAGGAGACTACGCGGGGGTTGAGCCGTGGTAGTGTCTCCTTCTCGCGATGACGACCGGGCGGGCCAAGGTCCTTTACGCGGACGACGAAGACGACGTTCGTGACGTCTTCAACGTCGTGTTCTCGGCGGACTTCGACGTTACGTGCGTGGCCGGCGGCGAAGAGGCGCTCACCGCCATGTCGCACGAGACGTTCGATGTGCTCGTCACGGACATGCGCATGGATCCGATGCGCGGCTCCGAGCTCCTCGCCCGCGCCTACGATCAGTTCCGCGATACGCAGCGCATTCTGCTCACCGGCTACAGCGATCACGACGATCTCGCGGAGGCGGTGAACCAAGGGCACGTCTTTGCCTACGTGCAAAAGCCTTGGGATGCCGAGCAGTTGCGGCTGACCATCCAGCGCGCGGTGGAGCAGGGGCGGTTGGAGTCCGAGAATCGCCGCCTGGTGCAAGAGCTGCTCATCGCCAACGCGCGGCTGAAGGACGATTTGGAGTCGGTCGCGCGTGCCGTACCCCCGCGGCCGCGTCTGCAGGTGACGTCGCCCCCCATGGCGAAGGTGTTCGAGCAGGTCATCGCCGTGGCCGGCACCGAGGCGAGCGTGCTGCTCTACGGCGAAACGGGGGTCGGCAAAGAGCTGGTCGCCGCCGCCATCCACGAGCGCAGCCCGCGAAAGCGCGCCCGCTTCGTGGCGCAGAACTTGGCAGCCCTTCCGCCCGAGCTCATGACCAGCGAGCTTTTCGGCCACTCACGCGGTGCGTCGACGGGCGCTCAGCCGCTGCGTCGGGGCCTGTTCGAGCTCGCCGACGGCGGCACCTTGTTCCTCGACGAGATTGGCGAGGCGCCGCTCTCGCTTCAATCCATGCTCCTTCGCGCCCTCGAGGCGCGCGAGATCTGGCCCGTGGGGGCGACCGAGCCGCGCCGCATCGACGTGCGCATCATCGCCGCGACCAACCGCGATCTCTTGGCCGATGCCAAAGAGGGCCTCTTCCGGCTGGACCTTTATTACCGGCTGGCCGTGGCGCCCATTTACATTCCCCCGCTGCGCGAGCGACCGGGCGATGTGCGCGGCCTGGGCGCGCCGATGCTGGAGGCGGCCGCGCGCCGCATGGGACGCATGCTGCCGCGCCTGACCGACCTCGCGTGGGCCGCGCTCGAGCGGCATACCTGGCCGGGCAACGTGCGCGAGCTCTCGAACCTCATGGAGCGGCTCGCCATCTACCACGCGGGCCATGAGGTCGAGGCGGACGAGCTCGGGCTCGGTCCTGGTTTCTCATTTGCGCCGCATCAAATGCCGGCCACCTCGCCCTGGGGCGGGCCGGCCGTGAGCAGCGCCTCGCGGATCACGGTGCCGCCTTCGTCCCGGGAGCCTCTATCCCGCGAGCCCCTTTCGCGCGAGCCCTCGTCGCGCGAGCCCTCGTCACGTGATTTCTCTTCACGTGATCTCTCGTCACGTGATCCCAGGGAGCTGCGCGAGCCCGTGCCATCGAGCGCGCGGCGGAACGAGAAGGTCGAAGCGGTCGACGGGGACGATGGAGCTACCCTCGTTCTTCGGGTGCCGGAGACGGGCACCACATTCGACGATATCGAGCGCGAAATCTTGGTGCAAATCTTGGCGCGTGCCGAAGGAAACCAGTCGCGTGCGGCCCGCTCGCTCGGGCTGAGCGAGAGCACACTCCGGAGCCGGCTGAAACGCCTCGGCCTCAAAGGTCAGTAATCGCGCGGGCAGCGAGAGTAACGAGAGTAACGCGGGCGCAATCAGGCTACACTCTGCTCAATGGCTGCAACGGGCCCGGCCACGCAGACGACGCAAGCGCGATTGCCCGCCATCACCAAGTACGAGGTGATCGAGGAAATCGGCCACGGCGGCATGGCCACCGTCTACCGAGCGCACGATCCGAGGCTTGGTCGCGACGTCGCGATTAAGGTCATTCATCGCCACCTGCGCGACTCCAGCGAAATTGCGCATCGCTTCTTTGCCGAGGCCCGCGCCGTTGCCAAGCTGCGCCACGAGAATATCGTCGAGGTGTACGACGTCTCCTCGCCCGAGGAAGACGAGCAGTACCTGGTGGTCGAGCTCGTCCGTGGCCGCTCCCTTCGGAAGATTCTCGAGGAGCATCGCGCGCTTCCTCCCGAGGTGGGGGTCACCATCGCCCTGGAGCTGCTGGCGGCGCTCGCGCATGCGCACGCCGCCGGCGTCATCCACCGCGACGTCAAGCCGGAGAACGTGATCCTCGAGTACGCGGGCGCGGGCCAAGGCGAGCGCCGTGAGCCGCCGCTTCTCCCCCAGGAGAGGGTCAAAATCAAGCTCACCGACTTTGGCATCGCCAAGCTGCTCGACAGCCAAGGGGTGACGTCGACCGGGCAAGTCCTGGGGAGCCCGGCGCACATGGCGCCGGAGCAAATCGAGGGCGGCGAGGTCGACGCGCGCGCCGACGTGTTCGGCACCGGCGTTTTGCTCTACGAGTGCCTCGCGGGCCACCTGCCGTTCGAAGGGAGCAACCCTGCGCAGGTGCTCCGGCGGGTGCTGGAAGGGATCTACCCGAGCGCGGAGCACGAACGCCCCATCGTGGGGAAAAATTGGAGCAAGCTCCTCGATCGCGCGCTTCACCGCACCCCCGAGGGCCGCTTCCAGGATGCCAACCAGATGCGCGAGGCGCTGCTCGCGGAGCTTCGCCGCTTGCAGGCCGAGAACACGCTCTCCGCGTCGGGCGAACGCGGCCATGTCGAAGCGTGGCTCGACGATCCCGAGGCGTACACCAAGAAGCACGACGTCGCGCTCATCGCGCGCCTGTGCGAGCTCGGTCACGAGGCGCGGGCCCGCGGCGATGCGGTGGCCGCCGCCGCCGACTACAACCGCGCGCTCGCGTATGCGCCGCACGACAAGACGCTCCTGAAGATCGTCTCGACCATGCACCGCTCCGCGGCGCGGCGCCGGCTGGTCAAGCGCATCGTGCCCATCGTGCTCTCGGCCATCGTGTGCGGGACCGCGGCGTTCTGGGTGGCCCGCGCCTTCAAGCCGGTACCGGCGCCGGATCCCATGGTCGACAACGGCAAATCGGCGCCCTCCAGCGAACCTCTGGGGGTGGAGCTGCCGAACCCCGAGCCCCCGCCGATCGCGAGCGGGGCGGATCCGGCTCGGATGGTGCCGGCGGCCATCTCGGCGAAGGCCCCCGCGCCGCGGCCCGTTCCCGCGGGGCAAACGGGGCAAACGGGACCGGGGGGATCGGCGTCGGCGTCGGGCGGCAAGGCGATCGCGCGCGACGTCACGTTTCGGAGCCTGATCCCGCTCTTCGGCGTTCGGGTGGCGCTCGATGGCGACGAGCCGAAGAACGCCGAGATCGGCGGCCATTTGAGCATCGATGGCCAGAAGCACGTGCTCGTCTTTTCGTGCGCGCAGGACGCGTGCGAGCATGTCACGCGGGTGGTGGAGCCGGGGGAGGACGCCGTCGAGCTCGCGGTGACCCTCGAAGTCAAGCCCGCGATCCTCTTCGTTCAGGGCGATCCGCGGCATTCATACGCCATTCAGGAGCAGCCCACCGTGGTTTTGCGCGCCGGCGTTCCAAACCGCGTTCCGATGAAGGGGGCCAAGACGTCCGTTCACGTGCTGGAGCTCCCGGCGGGCCGGAGCGAGCCGGTGACCCTGCTCGCCGGGCAACAAGTCGAAGTGGTTTTCGGACGCTCCAGCGACGATTGACGCTAACATCGCGGCCTCCCTCCGCATGCGTTCGTTTCTCGCCGCCGTCGCCGTCGCCGTCTGTCTCACGACGGGTGCGATCGCGCGCGCCGACGAGCAATCGGAGCTCGACAAAGGCCGCAACGCCTACCTCGCCCGGCAGTACGACGAGGCCGACGCCCGCTTTCGCGCGATGCTCTCCCCGAGCACCGGCACCTTGCGCGATCCCACCCTCGTCACCCAGGCGTACATGTACTGGGGCGCGGTCAAAATCGCGCGCAGCCGCCCGGCGGAGGCCAGCTCCCTCTTCGAGCAGCTCCTCCTGAAGAACCCGCAGTACGAGCCCGATCCACTAAGTTTTCCCACCTCCGTGCTCGACGCCTTCAGCGACACGCGCAGCCGCATCCGCGAGCGCCTCAACGCCCAAGCGCGCGAGGCCGCCCGGCGCGAAGCCGAGCGCCGGGTCCGCGAGGAAGAAGAGCGAAAGAAGCAGCTCGAGCGCATTCGCGTCCTCGAGCGGATGGCCAGCGAAGAGAAGATCGAGGTCTACCACTCGCGGATCCTGGCCTTCGTTCCCTTCGGGGCCGGCCAATTCCAAAATGGCTCCACCGGCCTCGGTTGGTTCTTTCTGGGCGCCGAGTCGCTCTGTTTGGCCGTCGGCACCCTGGCCATCCCCTTCTACTACTCCGAAAAATCCGCCTTCGTCGACGCCTACAACGATCCCGAAGGCACCAACCAAACCTCCGACGCCCAACGCCACTACGACCGCGCGCGCACCTGGGGCTTCATCAACATGGCCGCCTACAGCGCATTCCTCGTCACCGCCGCGGCGGGCATCGTAGAGGCCAATGTCGCCTTCCGCTCCCACCTGACCATCGTCAAAAAGCGCCCCATCCCGCCTGCCGTGTCCTTTGCACCGACCTTGACGCAGGGTGGAGCCGGGATGGGGTTGCGGTTGACGTTTTAGTTGGAACGCCGTTCCAAGTTGGAACGCCGTTCTCGTTTTGGAACGCCGTTCTCGTTTCGGACGCCGTTCTCGTTTCGGACGCCGTTCTCGTTTCGGACGCCGTTCTCGTTTCGGACGCCGTTCTCGTTTCGGACGCCGTTCTCGTTTCGGACGCCGTTCTCGTTTCGGACGCCGTTCTCGTTTCGGACGCCGTTCTCGTTTCGGACGCCGTTCTCGTTTCGGACGCCGTTCTCGTTTCGGACGCCGTTCTCGTTTCGGACGCCGTTCTCGTTTCGGACGCCGTGGCGCCGGGCTACGGGGTGATCGAGGCGTTGGCCAGCGCTTTCACGTTGGTGTACGTGATGGCGCCGCCCGCGGCGACGGTGGAGGGCGGCTGGCGGACGGGCAGCCAGAGGAAGTCGGGGTGGTTGCTCTTGCTGCGGCCGACCCACTCACCGCCGATGATGGCACCCCGTGCGTCGAGCTCGAGCACGTACTCGTAGTGCGACGATTGCGTGTAGTCGTCGATGCGCGACGCCACGTTGCCCTCGCGAGGGGACGTCTCGGTGATGTATTGCACCTCGGTCTTCACGTGGAGGAACGAGACCGCGTCGGGGTTGAACTTGTAACGATCCGACGCGGCGCCCGAGCCCTCCACGACCAGCGCGTTGGCCTCGCGGCTGGTGATCTCCTCTTGCTCGAGGATGCGATAACCGCGCAGAGGCTGATTCCATACTTGGTAATCGAACGTTCGGTCCTCGACGAACGATTGCTTCTTGATGCCCAGGTAGTTCGCCAGCAAAATATGCAAAGTACCCGGATTGGTATCGCGGCACGCCGAGCGCGGGCGCCCGTCTTCGTCGCGTGACATGTTCTCGTCGCTGTCGTTGCAGCGCAGCGACACGAATTTCACCGTCGTGCCCTCGTGTACCAGCGAAATGAGCGCCTTGATGTCCTGCACCTCGAACGTCACGCCGTTCGAGACCACCGCGTGCTCGGGCTCCGGCACCAAAATCGCCGCCGGCGCCCACGCATGGCAGATACCGAACCACGTGGGAATGCAATATCCGCGGCCCTCTCCGGCGCGGCGCGCGCACGACTCGCCCAAGCTCGCGTCGCACTGCGAGGTCCGCGTGCAGCTCCTGGCGTTCGAGTGCGCGTCGATACCGTGATACCGCGACACGGCGTCTTCGACGTCTGCACCGCCGAACGCCAGCTCGTACTTCTTCGCGGGGGACGCGGAGCTCGGGCCCGCCCAGCGGTAGTTGATGCTGTCCTTGTAGGTCGGCCAATAGCTCCCGGCCCAGGGAATTCGAGCCACCTCACCGCTCGTGGGCAGCGCGGACGCGACGCGCACCAAGTCGGAGGAGAACAAAGAAGGATCGTCTTTCGCCGACCAAACCTCGGGTTGCTGAACGGCGCCCAACGGCTCGTTGGATTGTCCGGAGCTCTGCACGCTGCACGCGGCGGCGAGGAGCGAAAATGGCAACATGACGACGAATCGATTTTTCAACATGGATATACCCTCGTCGCGAAGAGATCATCGCGACCGCAGATTGATCCGCTGAAGCGGAACCAAAGACGTATACGAGGACGCACGACGGCAAATCCCTCGCAGCCGCGCGCCAATTCCGTGCGCGCGCACCGCGG
This sequence comes from Sorangiineae bacterium MSr11954, assembly GCA_037157815.1. Lineage (NCBI taxonomy): Bacteria > Pseudomonadati > Myxococcota > Myxococcia > Myxococcales > Pendulisporaceae > Pendulispora > Pendulispora albinea. The sequence goes on along the minus strand of CP089984.1, from coordinate 8,067,561 downwards.
GTCGATGAAACACGCCAATCCACCGAAATCACATTTCGGTGGTGGGGATTGCTCAATCGCTACTTAGAATGGGGAGCCGCTTTGCGTCAATACGTCATGGATATAAAAATTCAATCTGTCTAAACGACATCGCCCCGCCGTGAAGTGCGATGAATGGCCGATAACATCGAATCCGTCGCAGCTTCGTCGGTCGGTCGATTTAATTTCGATTCAAGATCGAAGCCCGCGTCGCTGCAAAGCGCGATGCATGGCCGCAAAACACGAATCCGTCGTGACTTCTCGGTCGGTCGAATCGCAACGAGCGCGTCGCCGCCGCCGACCCTCTCTCGGCCGGCTGATTCGCATCGAGCGCGCCGCCGCCGAAGGCGACCCATGCGATTCAGGATGGCGCGTCGTTCGAGCCGCGCACGAACAGCTCTTCCAAGGTCTCCCGTTTCACGCTCATCACCCGCGCGCCGCGTGCGAGGGCGCGGCCCAGCACGTCGGCCACTTCGGCCTCGCTGGTGGCGACGATGACCTCGGTCTTCGCATCGGCGAGCAACGTGATTTCGGTGCGCGAGCCATCGTGGCGCGCGAGGAGCGCGGGCACGGCGCCTTCGAGCGCCACCTTGCCCGCGCGTAGAATGCAGATGCGGTCGCAGAGGAGCTCGATGTCGCGAAGGATGTGGCTCGACAGCAAAATGGTGCGCCCCTTGGCCTTCTCCTCGCGAAGGAGCTCGCGCACCATCATCCGACCCGACGGATCGAGACCGTCCATCGGCTCGTCCAACACCAAGAGCTCCGGCTCGTGCACCAGCGCCGAGGCCAGCGCGACCCGCTGGAGCATCCCCTTGGACAAGGTGCGCACCGGACGGTCGATGGCCTGGCTCATCTCCACCCGCCCGAGAACGCCCGCGACCCGCGCCGGGAGCCCGCGGCCCTCGACGTCGCTCAGCCGCGCGCAAAGCGCCACGAACTCACGCGGCGTGAGGTGCGGATAGACGTAAGGTGTCTCGGGTAGAAAGCCGACCTTTCGAAGGCTGTCGTGCGAAAGCGGCAGATCGAACAAGGTCGCCTTTCCCGCGGTGGGGGCGACCAGGCCGGTGAGCATCTTGAACGTCGTGGTCTTGCCTGCGCCGTTGGGACCGAGCAAGCCGAAGATCTCGCCGCGCTCCACCTCGAACGAGATGCCGCGCACCGCCTCGATCGTCCGCGCAGAGACGAACGGAAACGACGGCGCGAACGCGAACGACTTGCGAAACGTCTTGGCGAGATCGCGTACGGCGAGGACGGGCAACGCCTTTTCCCCCGGCCTCGCCTTGAACCTACTTGGTGCTCGGGCGCGCGCTCGCGGGGGTGGCCGCGTTCGCGAGGCCCAAGGTGCCGGTGGCCCCGTACTCGTGCAGCTTGTACTGGATCTTCCGCGTGGAGACGCCGAGGAGCATCGCCGCCTTGGAGGTGGAGCCGCCGCACGCCTCGAGCGTCTTCAGAATGGCGTAGCGCTCGAGATCGGCGATGGTCGAGCCGGGGATGGGCGGCGGACCCTCGCGCTGCGTCTGCGGGACCAAGGTGGGCGGGAGCTGGCGCGCCTCGATTTGCGTGCCGTCGCAGAGCACGACGGCGCGCTCGATGGCGTTCTCCAGCTCGCGCACATTGCCGGGCCATGCGTACGAGGCGAGGCGCTCCAAGGCTTCGTCGCTGATGCCCTCGATGTTGCGCCCGTTCTCGGCCGCGTAGCGGCGCAGGAAGAAGCTCGCCAGCGCCGGGATGTCGCTCCTGCGATCGCGCAGCGGGGGCAGGTTGATGGTCACCACATTGAGGCGGTAGAAGAGGTCCTCGCGGAAGCGCCCCTTTTTGATCTCCTCTTGCAGATCGCGGTTGGTGGCGCAGATGACCCGCACGTCGACCTTCAAGGTCTCGTTCCCGCCGACCCGCTCGAACGTTCGCTCCTGCAGAAAGCGCAGCAGCTTGACCTGCGTCCCGAGCGGAATCTCGCCGATCTCGTCCAGGAACAAAGTGCCGCCATCGGCCTGCTTGAACCGCCCGTCGCGCCGGCCTACGGCGCCCGTAAATGCGCCACGCTCGTGGCCAAAAAGTTCGCTCTCGAGCAGCGACTCGGCCAGCGCCGCGCAGTTGAGGCGAACGAATGGTTTCTGCACGCGCGGCGAGGCCGCGTGGATCGACTCGGCGATGAGCTCTTTGCCGGTCCCGCTCTCGCCCATGATGAGCACACTCGCCCGGCTCGGCCCCACTTGGGCGACCAGCTCGAGGATCTCGTGCATCTTGGGGTCGTCGCTGACGATGAGCCCAAAGGCGTTGCGCTCGCGGAGTCGATCGCGAAGCTGACGCGCCTCTTGAAGAAGGCGCGCCTTTTCCATGGCGCGCTCGACGATGGCGCTGAGCTCCTCGAACTCCAGCGGCTTCGTCAGGTAGTTGTCCGCGCCCTTTTTGACGGCGGCCACCGCGCTCGAGATGGTGCCGAACGCGGTCATCACCACGAACACCGCGCCGGGGGCGGCCGCGCGGGCCTTGTCCATGAACGCGATGCCGTCGAGGCCGGGCATCTTCAAGTCGGTCAGGATGACGTCGGGCGAAAACTCCTCGAGCTTGCCCAGCGCCTTGAACCCGTCGGCCGCGGTCTCCGTGGCGTAGCCCTCCTCGTGGAGGATCTCGCTCAGGGCGGCGCGCGCGTTGGCTTCGTCGTCCACGATGAGGATGCGGCCGCGCGCGTTGGGGGGCCGATGCCGGGTGGTGCGATTGGCCGCAGGTGTGCCACCGGGTGGGGTGCCGACAACACCTGTCGCTGCGCCTGCGGCGCCAGAGGCACCTGCCACGCCTGCTACGGGATTCGATGTGCGATCGTCAGAATTTTCCATGGGGAGCTTAGCGCGATCGGTCGTATGCGCTAACCGTAGTATATCGGGAAGGGTATACGGTTGCGTCCAGGGGGTATTCGTGCAAATAGCACGGACCCGCTTCACCCCCGAGCCCGCAGCCTGCCTGAAATCGTGCGGCGAGCCGAACGATGCGGGCCTCGAAGCCAGAGCGTACGCGAGCGGGTGGCGGTCCGTTGCACTCGCTCTTGCATGAGGGGCCACAGGGCGCTATCTTCCGCGCGCCTCAGTTGGTGGTTTTCCACGCGCGGACCCCAAACCGGGGGACCGCGTTTTTTTTCGCATGGACTCGAACCAGAACACGACAACATCCAACGACCGAGCACGGCTAGAAGCCGTGATTTTACCGATCGTGTCCGCTCACGGGGCGGAGCTGGTGGATATCGAGCTCAAGACGGAACAGCAGGGTTGGGTGCTCCGCGTCTACGTGGAGAAGCTGGGCAGCGCCGAAAAGCGCGCGACCACCCGGGACGCGGCCGTGAACCTGGAGCTCTGCGCTCAGATCGCGCGGGACTTGAGCCCTGCGCTCGATGTGGCTGACCCCATCCCGCACCATTACCATTTGGAGGTCAGCTCCCCCGGTGTCGAGCGACCGCTGCGCAACGAGCGCGACTTCGTACGTTTCGCGGGCGAAAAAGCCCGTTTGAAGTTGAAAACTGCAACCCCCGAAGGCCAGAAGGTGATCACGGGCACTCTGGGGGAGCCAAAGGAAGGAGTGGTATCCGTCGTCGACGGCCCACGTACATACGACGTATCGCTCGACAACGTCGCCGCCGCGCGACTGGTGTTCGAGTTCGGTCCAGCTCCGAAACCTGGCAAGCACTCTCGGTGAATCCACGGTGAACGCAATGGCACTCAACCAGCAAAACCCTGCGCAGCCCGACTTGAACCTTCTTCAGGCCATCGACATGGTCGCGAAGGACAAAGGCATCGACAAGACCCGCCTCATCAAGACGGTGGAGGAGGCGATCCTCAAGGCCGCGCAGAGCGCTTTCGGCCCGACCCGCGAGCTCGAGGCCCGCTTCAACGAAGAGAGCGGCCAAGTCGACCTCTTTCAATACATGACGGTGGTCGAAGACGTCGGCGACGACGATCGCGAGATCGCGGTGGAGGACGCGCAGCGCCTCGGCCTCGAGGCGGAGCTCGGCGAGGAGCTCGGCTTTCAAATCTTCTGGCACCCGTCGGACGCGAAGAAGGCTGCCGAGCAGGACAAAGAGTTCGGCGATCTGCTCAATGTGAAGCAAGCCCGCACGGCGTTCGGCCGCATCGCCGCCCAGACCGCCAAGCAGGTGCTCATTCAGCGCGTGCGCGACGAAGAGCGCGATCTCATCTTCAACGAGTACAAAGACCGCAAGGGCGAGCTGATCAAAGGCGTCGTCCGCCGGTTCGAGAAGGGCAACAACATCATCGTCGACCTGGGGCGCACGGAGGGCATCCTCCCGTTCCGCGAGCAGACTCCGCGTGAAACGTACCGACCCGGCGATCGCATCGTTGCCTACGTGAAGGATATCGACCGCGAAGCCCGCGGCCCGCAGGTGATCCTCTCGCGCAGCGACCCGAAGTTGGTCGAAAAGTTGTTCGAGGCCGAGGTCCCCGAGATTTACGAGGGCATCGTGCGCATCGTGGCCTGCGCCCGAGAGCCGGGTGCGCGCTCGAAGATCGCCGTCACCAGCCGCGACGCGGACGTCGACCCGGTGGGGGCGTGCGTCGGCATGAAGGGCTCGCGCGTGCAAGCCGTGGTGCAGGAGCTGCGCGGTGAGAAGATCGACATCGTCCCCTACGACCGGGATCCGGCGCGCTTCGTGTGCGCCGCCATCCAGCCGGCGGAGGTCAACAAGGTCATCGTCGACGAGGCGGACGGGCGAATGGAGCTCGTGGTCCCCGACGAGAAGCTCTCGCTGGCCATTGGGCGCAAGGGACAGAACGTGCGCCTCGCTCACCACCTTACTGGCTGGCGTTTGGACATCATCAGCGAGTCGAAATTCAAGCAGATGGAGGAAGAGGCCATCAGCGCGCTGCAGCAGCTGGACATGGTGACCGAACCGGTCGCCCGCAGCATGTACCGCCTCGGATTCCGCGCCCTCGAGGAGCTGGCGGAGGCCACCGAGCAGGAGCTCGCGGCCATCCCGGGCCTGGGCGGCGAAGAAGGGGCGGCGCGTGTGCGCGAGGCCGCCGAGCAGACCATGGAGCGCCTGCGCCAAGCCCGCATCTCGGCGGCCCTCAATCGCACCGAGCCGCTCAGCGAGCGCGAGCGTTTCCTCTTCGTACGCGGGGTGGGGGAGCGGACCGCGCAGCTCCTCGAGGAGGCGGGCTACCGCAGCGTCGAGGACGTGAACAAGGAAGAAGAGGACAAGCTGGCCATCAAAACGGGCCTGGGCATCAAGAAGGCGCGGGTCATCAAGCAGGGCGCCGAACAGTTTCTTCAGAACGAGTGGAAAGTAATCGATTCCGCCCGTAAAGAAGCGGTCAAGGTCGCACAAGAGTCGAAGTCGGCTGCGGCCCCCGCCTCCAAGGCAAGTCTTTAGGATTGGATGAACGGACGAATTCCCGATACGAGGGGCGATACGAACCGCGCCCGACACAGAGGCAGGATCCACAAGAGCAGGATGACTAGAGCAAACCCCCAACGAGCACTCGGAAAGGCGCACGGCCGTACGTGCGTAGGCTGCGGAGAAAAAGACTCCGCGTCGGCCTTCGTGCGTCTGGTGCTGGTGTCGTTGGGAGCGGGCGAAGTCGTCGATGCGACTCCCACATCATCCGAGGGCGGGCCGCCTGCCCGGGTGGTGGTGGACGTGGGGCGTTCGTCGTTCGGTCATGGTGCGCATGTTCATGCGCGGCCGGCCTGTCTCGTGAAGGCGTGCAAAGGGGGACTGTCCCGCGCCTTCAAGACGCGGGTGGTGGCGGATGCCGTGGAGTTGGGGACCGAAATTGCGGCAGGAATGGATCGCCGGCTGGAGGGGCTGCTTCTCGCGGCCCGTCGTTCGGGGAACCTCACGTATGGCGCCGACGCGGTTTGTGAGCTTTTGGAGCAGTTCGAGAGCGGGCAGAGAGGGCGGGACGAAAACGTTCCGCAAAAAGGAAAGGATGTAGTGGTCGTCGTCGCGCGCGATGCAGACGGGAGTAAAGTGGTTTCGCGGCGTCCGATTGCGGAGGCGATTGCGTCAGGACGCGCGATCGCTTGGGGGACGAAGGACGGGGTAGGACGTCTCCTCGGTCGCGAGGAAGTGGCTCTCGTTGCGGTGACGAGCGCCAGCATCGCTTCGGAGCTGCGAGCGGTGTTTGCACAGGGTGATGCATGCAGGTTTTCGGAGAACAGCTCCGAACGCCGGGCGGTCGCAGGCCTCGGACGCGTGTCCGCTGCGACAAGCGAGGGTCGATGAGCAAGGTGCGCGTGTACGAAGTGGCCAAGCAGCTCAACCTCGATCCGAAGGCGGTCGTGGCACTGTTTCAGGCCGTCGGCATCAACGAGGTGCGGAATCATATGAGCTCCGTGGAGCCGGAAGCGGTCGAGCGGGTGAAGCGACACCTCGAGAAGCAGAAGACCCACGATGTGGTTGAGGAGCGCATTCGTCCCACGGTGGTCAAGCGCCGCGCGGTGGCCAAGCCCGGCGGGATACCCGCCCCGGCCGAGTCGCGTCCCTCGACGACCCGGCTCCCGTCGACCCAGGTTCCCCCGCCGCCCGCAAGCAGCCACGCCGATCTGTCGATGCTCGATACGGACCACAATGGGCACTTGGACGGCGGTCTCGCCGCCGTGGAGGCGATGCGCGTGGACCGTCCCAGCACCGACCGGCTCTCCAGCCGCAACGTCGCCGCCGCCGCGAACGCGGCCAACGCGACAGCCGTCGCGGCCAACGCCGCCAGCGTGACGGACGACCGACGGAGCACCCGCGACGTCTCGGCCGTGCCGGTCGACCGCGCCAGCGCGCGTTCCCTCGAGAGCGTCATCGAAGCACCGGTGACCCCGCCGCCGCCCGCGCGCGTCAGCTCGCCCAACGTGCAGGTACCGACCCCGCCGGCCTCGAGGACGAACATCCCCGCCCCGGCATCGTCGCGAACCAGCCTCCCCCGGTCCGGCGCCGCCGACGCGAGCGTCCCCAAGTCCGGCGCCCCGACCCCGCCGCCATCGCGGGCGAGCCTGCCCGGAACGGCGTCGAAGGCCGGCCTTCTCGAGCCGACGGACGACGTCGACAATACAGTCCCTGTTGCGGTCGCCGTTCCGGCGCCTGCTTCGGTCAAGGAAATCCCCACGACGACGGAGGAACCGGTCGTGCAATCCCCGCCGCCGGTCGTACCGGCCCCGCGAGAATCGTCCCATGCGGTTGCAGCGGTGTCGGCACCTGCGCCGGCGCCCACTGCCTCCGAGCGCGTTTCCGCTCCGAGCCCGAAGCTGCAGAGCGTGCAGCCCGAGGTATCCCCTGCGACGTCTGCGTCGCGCCCGTCCACGCAGGCTCCCGAGCCGAAGGTGGAAGCGCGCGCCGAGGTCGTGGAGGAAGCACCTGCGCCGCCGCCCCCGGCACCGCCGCCGCCCCCGGTGGAGGTCGCACCGCCGCCTCCGCCTGCGCCGCCACCGCCGCCTGCACCGCCGCCGCGTCCGGCTGCGCCCAAGACGGGCGTGGAGTACTGGACGGGGCGCCCCGGTGTGCCGATGCCCACGCCCGCGAGCGCACCGCGCACCGCGATTGGCGGAGGCCAGACCGGCTCCATGCCGCGCCGGGTGCAGTACGATCCGCGCGCGAGCAGCAGCGCGGCGCCGGGCCGGCCGGGGATGCGTCCTGGCGGGCCCCAAGGTGGCCGCCCTGGCATGATGGGACGCGGAGGCCCCGGCGGTCAGCGCCGAGGCTTCGGTCCGGGCGCGCACTCGCAGCAAAAGAGGCCGCCGTCGGCCGTCTCCACCAAGGAGATGAGCGAGCACAAGAAGGTCATCCGCATCGAGGAGAACATCACGCTCCAATCGATGGCGGGCCGCATGTCCCTCAAGTCGACGGAGCTCCTCATGAAGCTCCTCTCGATGGGCATGACCGGTGTGCACATCAACACCACGCTCGACGCCGACACCGCCAAGATCCTCGCCTCCGAGTTCGGATGGGAGGTCGAGGACGTCGCCAAGAGCGAAGAGGAGAGCATCGCGGCAGCCCGAGGCGAAGAGGCCGCGGCGGCCGACGCGAGCGAGAAGAACGCGGCCGAGCAGAACCTGATCACGCGCCCTCCGGTGGTGACCGTGATGGGTCACGTCGACCACGGCAAGACCAGCCTGCTCGACAAGATCCGCCAGGCCAACGTGGCGAGCGGCGAGGCGGGCGGCATCACGCAGCACATCGGCGCTTACCGCGCGAACACCAAGCACGGCCCCATCGTCTTCCTCGACACCCCGGGCCACGAGGCGTTCACCGCCATGCGCGCCCGCGGCGCCAGCGTGACCGACTTGATCATCCTGGTCGTGGCGGCCGACGACGGCGTCATGCCGCAGACGCGCGAAGCCGTGAACCATGCGCGCGCGGCCAAGGTGCCGATCATCGTGGCCGTGAACAAGATCGACAAGCCGGCGGCGGAGCCCGAGCGGGTGAAGCGCGAGCTGGTCGAAATCGGCCTTCAGCCGGAAGAGTGGGGCGGCGACACCATCTTCGTGAACGTGTCGGCGCACACGGGTGTGGGCATCGAGTCGCTGCTCGAAATGGTGGCGATTCAGTCCGAGGTCATGGACCTGAAGGCGAACCCGAAGAAGGCCGCCAGCGGCACCGTGCTCGAGGCGCTCCTCGATCGCGGCCGCGGTCCGGTGGCGCGCGTGCTCGTTCAGGACGGAACGCTCCGCGTGGGCGACTTCCTCCTGGCCGGCGCCGGCTTCGGAAAGGTCCGCGCCATGACCAACGAGCACGGCAAGCAAGTGCACGAGGCGGGGCCGTCGACCCCGGTGGAAATCCTGGGCTTGTCCGAGGTCCCCGGCGCGGGCGATCCGATGCACGCGGTGAAGGATCCGAAGAAGGCGCAGGAGATCGCCGAGAGCCGCAAAGGGAAGATGGCGCGCAGCCTCATCCCGGCCACGGCCAAGCAGTCGCTCGAAGAGATCTCCAAGCGCATGGCCGACTCGTCGCAGCAAGAGCTGCGCGTCATCGTCAAAGGCGACGTGCAAGGCTCGGTCGAAGCGGTGGCCGACGCCTTCTCGAAGCTCTCGACCGACCGCGTGAAGCTCTCGCTCATCCACGCGGGGGTCGGCGCCATCACCGAGGGCGACATCAACCTCGCCATCGCGGCCAAGGCCATCGTCATCGGCTTCAGCGTGCGTCCGGCCGGAAAGGCGAGCGCGCTCGCCGAAGAGAACAAGATCGAGATCCGGCTCTACTCGATCATCTACAACGCCATCGAAGACGTTCGAAACGCGATGGAGGGCCTGCTCCCTCCGACCCTGGTCGAGAAGACCCACGGCAAGGCCGAGGTCCGCCAGATCTTCAAGGTCAAGGGCACCGTCGTCGCCGGCTCGTACGTCATCGAAGGAACGATCAAGCGCACCAACAAGGCCCGCATCATCCGCGACAACGTGGTCGTGTGGGATGGGAAGCTCGATGCGCTGAAGCGCTTCAAGGAAGACGTGAAGGAAGTCGAGCGCGGCTTCGAGTGCGGTCTCAGCTTCGACGGGTTCAGCGACGTCAAAGAGAAGGACATCGTCGAGTCGTACGAGATCGAAGAGATCAAGCAGAAGTTGTAGTCCGTAAGAGCTGCAATCTGCAGGAATCGGCTGGGCCCGCACGGTGTGTGCGGGCCCGTGCCGTTTGTGCGATCGGCGCTGGGGAAGGCGTGAAGGAAGTCGAGCGCGGCTTCGAGTGCGGTCTCAGCTTCGATGGGTTCAGCGACGTCAAAGCGAAGGACATCGTCGAGCGCCGTTCCCTCGCGCAGCGTGATCTCCCCCGCATCGCTCCGGCTGCTTGGCCCACGCCAGCGTCGTACGAGATCGAAGAGATCAAGCCGAAGTTGTAGTCCGTAAGCTGCAATCTGCAGGAATCGGCTTGGGCCCGCCCGCGCCGTGTGCGCGGGCCCGTGCCGTTTGTGCGATCGGCGCTGGGGAAGGCGTGAAGGAAGTCGAGCGCGGCTTCGAGTGCGGTCTCAGCTTCGATGGGTGCCGTTTGTGCGATCGGCGCTGGGGCGGGCGGTTTGCGGGCGCGCGTTGCGTGGAAGGTTCGCGTTGTTTGCACCTCCGCGCCGAGATCGCTGGACGGGAGGGCCCCGCCGAGATGGTTGGCGCGCGCGCCACGCCCTCGCGGCAATCTCGTGCTGCTACGAAGGTCGTGGCGCTAGGACAGCGACTCCCAGTCGGGTTGCGATGGCGACTCCCGGTGGTGCTGCTACGAAGCTCGTGGCGCTAGGACAGCGACTCCCAGTCGGGTTGCGATGGCGATTCCCGGTGGTGCTGCTACGAAGGTCGTGGCGCTAGGACAGCGACTCCCAGTCGGGTTGCGATGGCGACTCCCGGTGGTGCTGCTACGAAGCTCGTGGCGCTAGGACAGCGACTCCCATGGATCGATGATGGTGGCGCCGGTGTGCATCATGTCCGCGGTGTTGCGGGTGACCACGCTCAACCCATACACGATGGCCGTGGCGGCGATGAGCGTGTCGACCACGGGGAGCGGGTGACCTTTGCTCTCGGCGCGCGCCGAGATGCGGCCCCATTCGATGGCCACGCGCTCGTCGATGGGGAGCGTCTGCTGCTGGAAGCGCGTGCGGATTTCGGTAAGCCAGAGCTCGAGCTTGCGGCGGCGGGTGCTCGCGGGGAGCTTCTGGATGCCCTTCTCGATTTCACCCAACGTGAGCACGCTCACGAACTGGGAAGCATCCGGCACGCGTTCGAGCCAGTCATCGACCGCGGCTGCCGGATAGGTTTTGGTGAACTCGGACAGAATGCAGGTGTCGAGCAGGTAGCCCATGGCGGTCTACAGGTCGATCTTGCGGCCCGTGTCCTTGGAGCGCTCCGTCACGAGGCCATCGGGCGAGCGCGGAGCTTTGCGGAGCAGATCGATGAACCGCTCCTTCGGCTCGGTGAGGCGGGTGTATTGCTCGTATGAAAGAACCACGGCCGTCTCCTTTCCCCGGCGTGTGATGACTTGCGGCCCGTATTGGCGGGCGTTGTCGACCACCTCGCTGAGTCGATTTTTTGCGTCTTGGATCTGCCAAAGGCGTGGGATCTTGGACATGGCTAGACAGTCTAGCTGGTGGGGAGGGAAAATCCACTCCAGGGCGAGCTCGAGCGTAAGCTCGCGCAATCCGCGGGGAAATCGACGCGGAAAGGCGTGTGTTCCCTGCGCGTACCCCCGATTCGAGGTAAATGGGGTGCTCCCTCCCGGGATGGTCCATCGATGTTCGTCGGCGTCTTACGGCTCACGTTTCACATTCCGCATGCGCGCTCGCTCAAGGAAAAGCGCAGCGTCGTCCGGAAGTTTCGCGACCGCGTGCGCGCCCGCTACGACGTGTCCATCGCCGAGGTCGACGCCCAGGATCTGCACCAGCGCGCCGTCTTCGGCGTGAGCGTCGTCTCGGGGGACGCGGCGGTGTGCGATTCGGTGATGGCCCAGGTGGCCCACACCGCCGAAACGCAGGAAGATGCCGTGCTCACCGATCGCGCAACGGAAGTCATCACCATCGGGGCCGATCTCTACGGCCCCGGCGATCCGCCGCTCGCGGCGGACGATTGAAACAAGGAGCTCGAGGAACCTCGATGGCCGCTGAAGTCAAACGCGCCACCCGCGTGGCAGAAGGAATTCGTGAGGAGCTGGCGAACCTCCTCGGGCGACGTGTCCGCGATCCACGCGTGGCCGGCGTCATCGTGTCGCGCGTGGCCATCACCGACGATCTACGCAACGCCAAAGTGTACGTACGCCTGCTCGACGGCGACGAGTCGCGCCAAAAAGAGCTGCTCGCCGGCCTGAAGAGCGCCACCGGCATGCTCCGCTCGTCGCTCACGAAAGATCTCGGCCTGCGCTTCGCCCCCGAGCTCCGCTTCTACTACGACGAAGCCGTCGAAAAGAACGCGCGCATCGACGAGCTCCTAGCCGAAATCGAACGCGAAACACGTTCGAAGTAAGGCCCGCCCCGCGCCGCGCGGCGAAGTAGGGCCCGCGCCGCGCCGCGCGGCGAAGTAGGGCCCGCACCGCGCCGAGCGGCGAAGTAGGGCCCGCGCCGAGCGGCGAATCAGGGCCCGCACCGCGCGCGCAGGAGGGCCCGCGCCGAGCGGCGAAGTAGGGCCCGCGCCGAGCGGCAACGCAGGCCCGCGCGGCGCAGCGAATCAGCGCCCGCGCCAAGCGGCGAAATATCAGCGAAGCGCCTCCCACATCGCGCGATCGCGCTCCGCCGTCCAGATCACGGGGTGCTCGACCCCATGCGCCTCGTCGAAGGCGCGGCTCACGTCGAAGGGCAAGCAGTGCTCGTAAATGAAGACGTGCGAAAATTCAGGATCCATACGAGCCCGCACGCGCCGCATCGTCTCCTTCAGATCCGCCCCGTCTCGGACCGCGCTCACCGCCGTGTCGTAGAGCGCGGAGATGAAGCGCGCCGTGTAGTCGATGGCCTTCTGCGCCTCGGCGGCGGTTCCGAGCGCGCGGCCGCGGCCCGGGACGAGCTTCTCCGGCCCTAGTGCGCGAAGCTTGCGCAAGGTCTCCGGCCACGCCCCGAGGTGCGCGTCGCCCGTGTAGGCGGCCGACTCGAACTCCACGAGATCGCCCGAGAACAACACCTTCTCCTCGGGCAGCCAAACGATGGTGTCGCCCCGCGTGTGCCCCATGCCGGGCTGCTGCACCTGGACCTCCAGATCGCCCAGGTGCAAGGTCATGCTGCGCTCGAAGGTCAAGGTCGGCCACGTCAGCCCCGGGATGGTCTCGGCCCCCGCGAACAGACGTGGAAAGCGCCCGATCTCGCTATCCATGTCCGCCTGCCCGCGCTCCACGATCAACTCGCGCGTGGCGCGCGACGCGATGATCTCCGTGGCGCCCTCGCCCGAGTACGCGGAGGCGCCGAGCACGCGAACCGCGTGGTAGTGCGTGAGCACCACGTGCTTGATCGGCTTGTCCGTGATGGCCCGGATGCGCGCGATCAGATCGCGCGCCAGCAGGGGAGTGGCCGTCGCGTCGATCACGACGCAGCTGTCCTTGCCGATGATCACGCCCGAGTTGGGATCGCCCTCGGCCGTGTAGGCCCACGCGTGCGCCGAGAGCTGCTCGAACGTGATGCGCTTGGGCTCGACGTCTGCCGTGGAGGCGAACGCCGCTCCTGCCGGTTGCATCGTGATCATGTGCCTTCCTCCCGCTGTCCGAGGTTGTCGAAGCATCCTTCGCCAATCGCCAAATCGACGAATCAGCGAAGCTTGGTGATGTACCAGGCGCCGTGCCACCCCGTCATTTCGGCGATTTCGATGCGCTGCGGCTTGCCGCCTACGTTCAAGGTGAGCTTCGAATGACGAACGCGCCACACCGGCCGCTTCAGATCGTGCTTCTTCACGGGAACTTGCACGGGCGCCGGTCCCACCTCGAGGGAGACGAATTGAATCGGCCCCTTGAGGCGCAACCGCCTCCGCAAGGTGCGCACGTCGCGATCGAAGGATGGGTACATCTTTTTGTCCCATTGCTTGCCGGCGTCGGCCTGATCCCGCGTGTTGATGTACGCGTCGCGCGGATAGACGATGTCGGCCGCCAGCCGCGGATCGCCGTGCGTGATCGCCTCGAGCAAGTGCTTGCCGCGCAGCGCGAGATCCGCCGGATCGGCCACGGGGGCCGGCTCGTCCATCGGGACCCCCGCGTCGCCCGAGAGCGCCGCGCCGGCGTCGCCCATCGCACTGCCCGCCGCGTCCCCCGCGCGGGCATCGGCGAGGTTGGCGTTCGCCTGCGCCAGCGCGGTCGCGGCGGAGGCCTCGGCGCCGGCGTCGCCTTTGGGCTGGCTCTTGTCGTTGCATCCCGACATGACCACGCTGGGGATGACGGCGGCGGCCACCACGGCGACGGCCAAAACGCGAAGCACGGTCAGAGTTCCGCGTCGCATGGTCAAATCACCCCATGCGAACGATGGACGGCGTACGGGGAGTGAACGACGGATCGTGAATCGACGATGGCCTCACGCGAGGTTCGGGAGCGTGACCACGTCGACATGAAGAACCTCGTCGAAAGCACGAATCTCCTGCAGGCACATCTCCGACGGCCGCGACACCACGCGGAGCTTGGCGCACGACGCGCCGCCGCCCTCGAAGACGCTGTTGGTGACCTCTTCGACGTTGATGCCGTGCCGTTTGAGGACCGAGAGCACGTTGGCGAACGTGCCGATCTTGTCCTGCATGCGAATGACGACTTGAAAATTGGCGATCGACGTCGTGGTGACGTTCACGACGTTGGGCACGTGCCCCTCGAGCAAAAAGCTCCGAATGACCCGCACCGTCTCAGTGGCCACCGCGAGCTGCGATTGATCGGTCGCCGCCGCGATGTGCGGCGTACCGTAAATGAAGCCTTCGCTATCGCTGGGGCTCCATGTGCCGGAGGCCTCGGCGCCGGGGGTCTGCGGCCCGAACAAGTCGCTCGCGTACTCCAGCTTGTCGCGCGGCTCGTCGGGGTACACGTCGAGGCCCACCCGCAGCCCGCGCGTGACCACCGCCTCGCGCATCGCCGCTTGGTCGACCAGGTCTGCGCGCGCCGCGTTGATGAAGATCGCGCGCGGGGGCAGCGCCGCGAAGACGCGCTTTCCCACGATGTGGCGGGTGCGCTCGGTGATGGGCAAATGCAATGTCAGGATGTGCGACTTCGACGCCAGATCCTCGAGCGAGTGCGCGTGCACCACGCCCAGCTCCGCGGCCTTCATCGGCGTGAGCGAGCGGCTGAATCCAGCCACCGTCAGCCCGAACGCCTTGGCGCGATGGGCGACCTCGCGGCCCACGGCGCCCATGCCCGCGATGCCGATGGTCTTGCCCAAGAGCCCCTCGGCCTTGCTGTACTCCCCGCGCCGCCATTGGCCGTTGCGCAGGGAGGTGACCGCGTCGACGACCCGGCGATCGACGGCGATGAGGAGACCCATCACCAGCTCGGCCACCGCGGCGGCGTTCTTTCCCGGACAGTTGGCCACATAGATGCCGCGGCGGCTGGCGGCCCGCACGTCGATGGTTTGGTACTCGGCGCCGGCGCGCACGATCAGGTGCAGGGTCTTCGCTTTTTCGAGGGCCGCCGCCGTGACGGGCGTCGACCGAACGACCAGCACGCCCACGCCCGCGATGCGCTCCTCGAGCGATTCTTTGGTGAGGTCGGGCTCGTAGATGACTTCGATCGGAAGCGCGCTGAGCTCTTCAACCGCACGTGGATGCAATTTGTCGGCAATCAAAAGACGCATCGGTGTGCGCGAGAATACTTGGAGTTTGTCTCCTCGTACACGTTTCCCGTCCGGCGCCGTCAAGCACCTGCGGCGCGCGGCGCAGCGCACGGTAGCGCGGCGGGCCGGGATTCCATCACGTCATGATCCAATGGGGACGGTGCGGTCGCGGAGCTTCACGGCGGGCGAGCCCCCTTGGTCGACGAGCACGTCCGCAAGGGCGTGTTGCGCGTGCCGTGAGAAGCGGGCTTCGAACGGTCCGCCGCGTGCGTCCTTCTTGACCCGGGCATAGAGCGCGCCCCGCTCGCCGATGCGCGTGGTGGAGGGATCCCAGTCTTCCTCCGTGCCGTCGCTCAAGGCCAAGACCACGTCGTTGCCGGAGAATTTGAGGGAGGACACGAAATAGGGGGCGTCCTCGACCGTAAAGTAGGTCCAGTCGTAGCCGTTCTCGAGGATGTAGCGCCCGTCGTCGGGGTGCCTCGAGATCCATGTGTGCATGGCGGCGGCGAGCTTTCCGTGCTCGACCTGCTCGCCATGGTGCCAAAAGCGCCCCTCGGCGTCGAGCACGATGGTACTTTCGCGCGAACGGCCCTCCGGTGCTGGGAAACGGAAGAACTCGGGATGATCGCCGGGTTTCGCCATGCCCAGGAGATAACCGCTCCTCCGCCCCTGGCAAGCGATGAGCCAGGATGGTTCGCGCACACGAGGCGCCTCCCGAACCGAGCCGGAAAGGAGCTCGAAAGGCGGCGCTACCTTGACCGCCGCGGCCGCACAACCTAGAAGACAAATGTTTCAAAATTATTTGAAACTTGGTTCGAGCGGGAGCACACGAGCAAAGGAACGAGGCAAGCGGTCATGGCGTATGACGGGTTCGGGGACTTCGCGCGGGCGCTCGAGGAGCGCGGCGAGCTCGTGCGCGTTCGGGAGCGGGTGGACCTCCACCTGGAGGCGTCCGAGATCGCCCAGCGGGCGATGAAGACCGAGGGGCCGGCGCTTCTCTTCGAGAACGTGCACGACTCCAAGCGACCCGAGGCTGCGCCGCAGTTTCCGCTCATCGTCAACGCTTACGGTTCGCGCAAGCGCATGTCCCTGGCCCTGGGGGTCGACGATCTGTCGCAGCATGCGCGCGCCATCGAAGAGCTCATCACATCGCGGCCGCCGTCGGGGGCCCGCGAGCTGGTGGAGCTCGCGCGCAAAATTCCGGAGCTGTCGCATGTGTTCCCGCGCTCGGCCCGCGAAGCGCCCTGCCACGAGGTGGTGCTCACGGGCGACGAGGTCGATCTCGACCGCCTGCCGATGATGACCACATGGCCCAACGATGGCGGGCCATTCATCACATTGCCCAACGTCATCACGCGCGATCCGAACAACGGCAACCGCAACATCGGCATGTACCGCATGCAGCGCATCGATCGAAAGACGACGGCGATGCACTGGCAGGTGCACAAAACGGGCGCCCGTCATTTTCGCGCGGCCAAGGAGCTCGGGCTGAAACGGCTCGAGGTGGCGGTGGCGCTCGGCGGCGATCCCGCGCTCACCTACGCGGCCACCGCGCCCCTGCCCGACGGCATCGACGAGTGGATGTTCGCGGGCTTCTTGCGCGGCAGCGCGGTGCGCACCGTCAAGTGCAAGACCGTGGACCTCGAGGTGCCTTCGGACTCGGACATCGTCCTCGAAGGCTATGTCGACCCCACCGAGGCCCTCTTCGACGAGGGGCCCTTCGGCGATCACACGGGCTACTACACCTTGGTCGAGCGCTTCCCGCGCTTTCACATCACGGCCATCACCCACCGGCGCGACGCCGTGTACCCCGCCACCGTGGTGGGCCCGCCGCCCATGGAGGACGCCTGGATCGGCAAGGCCACCGAGCGCCTCTTCCTGCCGCTGCTCCGCACCATCTTCCCCGAGGTGCGCGATATGCACCTGCCGGTCTTCGGGGCCTTTCACAACCTGGTCATCGTCTCGATCAAGAAGCAGTACCCCTTTCACGCGAACCGGGTGGCGCACGGGCTGTGGGGCGCTGGGCAAATGATGTTCTCCAAGGTGATCTGCGTGGTCGACGAGGACGTCGATGTGCAGAACCTCGAAGAGGTGGGCTGGCGCCTGCTCGCCAACCTCGATCCGAAGCGGGATCTCTCGTTCGTCGAGGGGCCGATCGATCAGCTCGATCACGGCGCGAACCAAGCGCTCTACGGCGGCAAAGTCGTGATCGACGGCACGCGCAAGTGGCCCGAGGAGGGGTACGCGCGCGAGTGGCCCGAGGTGCTTCGCATGAGCGAGGACGTCGTGCGACGCGTCGATGCGCTCTGGCCGCAGCTGGGCATTCCCGGCGGGGCGCGCAAGCTGCCCGAGGCCTCGAATTTTCAAGAGGGGGCCAAAGGCAACCTGCACCTGCAGCGCGTCTTCGACGCCGCGCGTGCCCTCGTAGGGAGAAACCGATGAACGAAACGACCCGACCGCATGGCGCCACCGTTCGCGCCATGTTCGATCGCATCGCGCCGACGTATGACGTGCTCAATCGCGTGATGTCCGCGGGCACGGACCAAATCTGGCGGCGCAAAGCCGTCCGT
This sequence comes from Sorangiineae bacterium MSr11954, assembly GCA_037157815.1. Classification (NCBI taxonomy): domain Bacteria; kingdom Pseudomonadati; phylum Myxococcota; class Myxococcia; order Myxococcales; family Pendulisporaceae; genus Pendulispora; species Pendulispora albinea. Next base: position 8,049,794 of record CP089984.1, on the reverse strand, counting down.
GCGCTGCTCGAGCGTGCCCCCCGCGGCGCGCTGCTCGACCTGTGCGCCGGCACCTTGGATCTCACGGCGCTCCTCGATCGCGCGCGGCCCGAGGCGCGCGTGGTGGCCTGTGATTTCGCGGCCGACATGTTGGAGCGCGGCAAGCACAAGGCCCCGCGCGCCGAGAGGGTCGTCGGCGATGCGCTCGATCTTCCGTTCTCGGCCGGCGAGTTCGCGGGCGCCATCTGCGGCTTTGGGATGCGCAACCTGGCCGACTTGCCGCGCGGCATCCAAGAGGTGCGCCGCGTGCTCGTCCCCGGCGGCGTGTTCGTGACCCTCGAGTTCTTCCGCCCCGAGCGGACGGTGACCCGCGCGTTCCACGCGGCCTACGCCGAGCACGTGATGCCGCGCGTAGGCGCCCTTCTCTCGGGCGACAAGCAGGCGTACAGCTACCTGGTGCGCTCCATGAAGCAATTCGCGTCCACCTCCGAGTACGAAGCGGCCCTGATCCAGGGCGGCTTTTCCAAGGTGCACACCGTGGGTCTGACCTTGGGCATCGCCGCCATCGTGGTGGCGGAGGTCGCGCCCGCATGAGCACCCCCGCGTCCGAGACCAAGGCGAAGATCGTCGTCGGGGTGACGGGGGCGAGCGGTGCGCCGTACGCCAAGCGGCTCCTGGCGGTGCTCGATCAGCGGCGCAGGGCGTCGGGCGACGTGGAGCTCGCCGTCTGCCTCTCGCCCACCGCGCCGGAGGTGTGGTCGCTCGAGTGCGGCGGCGACGTGCGCGAGCACCTGCGCGAGATGGGGGTGCCCGTCTGGGGCCTGCGCGACTACCGCGCGCCCTTCGCCAGCGGCAGCGCCGGCTGGCAGACGATGATCATCGTGCCTTGCTCCATGGGCACCGCCGCGCGCATCGCGCACGGCATCTCCGACTCGCTCCTCACGCGCGCGGCCGACGTCATGCTCAAGGAGCGGCGCCGGCTGATCCTCGTACCGCGCGAGACCCCTCTCAGCGTCATCCACTTGGAAAACCTCACCGCCCTCGCCCGCGCGGGCGCCACCATCCTTCCTGCAATGCCTGCATTCTACAGCAATCCACGCACCCTGGAGGACGCCGTCGACGGTGTGGTCGCGCGCATCCTCGATCAAGCCGGCATCGGCAACGATCTCATGCGCCGCTGGGGCGAGGGGAGCAAGCCATGAGCGCCCTCGTCGACATGGCCGTCCGGGCCGCGGGGCTCGATCGCGTCCGCGATGCGCGCGCCTCGGGAGCTCCTGTCTCGGCGGACGATCCGATCTTCGAGCAGTGCGATCTCCTGGCCCTCGGCGCGCTGGCCGACCAAGTGCGCGCGCACGAGGTGGGCGATCGCGTGTTCATCTACGTGGGCGCGGCGCCTGCGGCGAGCGAGGCGGACCTGGTGGAGGTGCGCGTGCGGGACGTCGAGCCGGGGGCGCGCGGTCTGCGCTTCCTCCGCGACGTGGCCATCGCGCGCTTGACGGGCCCTCGCGGCGCGCGGGTGCGCATCGATTGGTCCCAGTGCGGCATGGAGCTCGCGCAGGTGGCGCTGGGCTTCGGGGCGAGCGAGCTTTTGGGGATCATCTCCGATCGCCGCGGCCTGCCCATCGCGGACGACCGCACCAAGAAGGTCAAGGGTGTGGGGGCGGTGGCGGTGAGCTTGCTCAAGAGGCAGGAGCTCGAGGGGCTTCTGCAGCGGGCAGGGCGCCGCGCCGAGTTCGTTCAGGAAACGCGGCATACGCCGGAAACGTCAGAAACGAGAGAACCTCGGGAGCCTGTGGCAACACCATGACCATTGAGACCATTGCCCGAAAAGTTCGAGACGGCGAACGACTCGACGAGCGCGACGCGCTGGAGCTCTTTCTCGAGCCGGATCTGCTCCAGGTCGGCGCGCTCGCCAACACCGTGCGCGAACGCATGCACGGCGATCGTACGTACTTCAACCGAAATATGCGCATCGAGGTGACGAACGTCTGCGTGGCGTCGTGCCTCTTTTGCTCCTTCGCCAAGCTGGAAGAAGGATCGCCTGGCGCGCACACCATGAAGGTGGAGGACGCGTGGCGCGAGCTCGAGCAGCGGATGGATGATCCGCCGAGCGAGATCCACATCGTGAACGGGCTGCACCCGGGGCTGCCGTTCTCGTACTACGAGGAGCTTTTGCGCGGCTTCAAGCGCATCAAGCCCGACGTGCACATGAAGTGCTTCACGGCGGTGGAGATCCACTTCTTTGCCCAGCACTACAAGATGACGTACGGCGAGGTGCTCGGGCGCCTGCGCGACGCGGGGCTCGACAGCCTCCCGGGCGGCGGCGCCGAGATCTTCCACGAGGACGTGCGCAAGCGCATCTCCCACGACAAGGCCAACGCCGACGAGTACCTGGAGGTGCATCGGGTGGCGCACTCCATGGGCATGCGCACCAACGCGACCATGCTCTACGGGCACATCGAGACCTTCGAGCACCGGGTCGATCACCTGATGCGCCTGCGCAAGCTCCAGGACGAGACGAACGGCATGCAGGCCTTCATCCCGCTGGCCTTCCACCCCGACGGCAACGGTATGAAGAACCTCCCCGCGCCGACGGCGGTCGACGATCTGCGCACCCTGGCCGTCTCGCGGCTGGTGCTCGACAACGTGCCGCACATCAAGGCGTACTGGGTCAGCCTCACGCCCAAGGTCGCGCAGCTCGGCCTGCGCTTCGGCGCCGACGACATCGACGGGACCATCGTCCATGAAACGATTTACCACGCGGCCGGCTCCCGCTCGCCGCAGGGTCTCAGCTACAACGAGCTGGTGCGCTTGATCCGCGAGGCCGGACGCATCCCGGTCGAGCGCGACACCCTCTACAACGTGGTGCGCGAGCACCCGAAGAGCGCCATCCCCGAGTCGGCCTTGAAGGTGCGCGACCGCAAAGCCGAACGCCACTTGCTCCCGGTGCTGCCATGAGAGTCTCCGCCGTCCAATACCTCAACGCCCGCCCGCTCTACGAACCGCTCCTCGCCAAAAATGGCGAGCGCGCGATGGCCGAGGTCGAGCTCGATCTGGCACCCCCCGCGGAGGTGGCCCGCCGGATCGCCGAAGAAGAGACCGACGTGGGCCTGGTCCCGGTGGCCGCGCTCGCGCAGCTCGGCGACACGTGCTTGGTGCGCGGCGCTGCCATCGCGGCCCGCGGCCCGGTTCGAAGCGTGCTGCTCGTCTCCGAGGTGCCCATCGACGACTTGACCGACGTGGTCCTCGACGCCACGTCGCGCACGAGCAGCGTCCTCGCGCGGCTGGTGCTCCGCGCGCGGCGCGCGGCGGCCGGGCTGCGCGGGGAGCCGCGGGTTCGCGTGCTCCCGCCCGACGTGGCCGTCGCCGAGGTCAAGGGCACCTGCGGCGCGTTGATCATCGGCGACAAGGCGCTGGATATCGAAGACCGCTTTGCGCACAAGCTCGATCTGGGCGCCGCATGGCTGGAGTGGACGGGGCTCCCCTTCGTCTTTGCCGCCTGGGGAGGGCGCGCGGGCGCGCTCGCGCCGGGTGGCGAGCAGCTCTTGCTCGCCGCGAAGAGAGAGGGCCTCGCGCGGCGCGACGCCATCGCCGACGCGTACGCGGCGCAATCGGGGCTCGATGCTGCGAGCTTGCGCAGCTACTTGCAGGCGAACATCCACTACGACTTCGGCGACGACGAGCGGCGCGGCCTCGAGCGCTTCTACCTCGAGGGCCATCGCGCGGGGCTCTTGCCCGCCACCCCGGTGCGCTTCTACGACGATGCGCCGCGCGGCTCCTCGCCCGTATACTCGCCGCCCTCCCTCGACACGATCCTCTCGCGCGCGGCGGAGGGCGATCGGCTCAACGCGGCGGAGGGTGAGCGGCTTCTGCACGAGGCCCCGCTCTTCGAGCTCGGTCTAGCGGCCGACGCCGTGAGGCGCCGCAAGCACCCGCACGGCGTGGTGACGTACATCGTCGATCGCAACGTGAACTACACCAACGTGTGCACCACCAGCTGCCGCTTCTGCGCGTTTTACCGCCCGGTGGGGCACCCGGAGGGCTACGTGCTCTCGCGCGAGGTGCTGCGGCAGAAGCTCGACGAGGTGGTGCAAGCCGGCGGCGTGCAGATCCTCCTTCAAGGAGGGCTCAACCCCGAGCTGCGCATCGGGTACTACGAGGACCTTTTCCGCTGGATCAAATCGGAGTTCAAGCTGGGGCTCCACGCGCTCTCTCCGGAGGAGATCATCCACATCTCGCAGCTGGAGTCGCTCAGCGTGCGCGAGGTACTGGAGCGGCTGCACAGCGCCGGCCTCGACTCGGTCCCCGGCGGCGGCGCCGAGATCCTGGTCGATCGCGTGCGGCGCAAGATCGCCAAGGCCAAGTGCACCAGCGCCGAGTGGCTGGACGTGATGCGCGTCGCCCACCACATGGGCCTGCGCTCGAGCGCCACCATGATGTACGGCACCGTGGACACCGCGCGCGATCGCATCCTGCACCTGGTGAAGCTCCGCGAGCTTCAGGACGAAACGCGCGGCTTCACCGCGTTCTTCTGCTGGGACTTCCAGCACGAACAAGGTGTTCGCATCACCGCGGGCGACACCGGCACGCACCTGTATCTGCGCCAGCAAGCGGTCGCCCGGCTCATGCTCGACAACATCGATCACGTGGGCGCCTCGTGGGTCACCCAGGGGCCCGACGTGGGCCAAGTGGCGCTTCGTTTTGGCGCGGATGACTTCGGCAGCGTCATGTTCGAGGAGAACGTCGTCTCCAGCGCAGGCACCACGTTTTGCATCAACGCCGAGGCCATCGAGCAGCGCATTCGCGCCGCCGGCTTCCGCGCGACCCGGCGCAACGTGAAGTACGAGTGGCTCACGGAACCGGCATGATGCACGCTCCGGGTGTGGCCGCACGCATCGTTCACGCCGACCATGTGCTCCTGGGCGATTCGGCGCCGCTGCGCGATGGCGCGGTGGTGCTGTCGCCCGACGGGACCGTGCTCGACGTGGGCAGGGCGGACGAAATCCGTCCGCGCCACGCGGGCCCGCCGGTGGAGCGCATCGAGGGGATCGCCTTCCCCGGGTTGATCAACGCGCACGCGCACCTCGAGCTGAGCGCGCTGCGCGGCCGGGTGCCGGGCGGGCGCGGTTTTCTCCCGTGGGTCGACGCGCTCCTGGCGCTGAGGCTCGATGCGGCGCCGGAGGAGTCGGACGAAGCGCTGGAGCAGGCGGCGAGCGAGCTCCATGCCTTTGGCACCGCGGCGGTGGGGGAGGTGACCAACTCGCTCGCGGCCGTCGATCACCTTTTGCGGCGCGGCATCCAAGGCTCCATCTTTTACGAAATCTTCGGCATCGGCGCGGACGTCGTGACCCGCACCGAAGCCATGCTCGCCGCGCAGGGCGAGCGAACCAAGGCGTGGGGCCCCGCGCTCACCTACGTTCCGACCGCGCACACCCTGCACACCACGCGCGCCGACGCCGTACGCAAAATCGCGCAGCACGCCAAACACGAGGGCCTCCGCACGAGCCTTCACTTGGCCGAGCACGCCGCCGAGCGCCGCGCCCTCGAGCACGGCGATGGCCCGGTGACGGACTGGCTCCGCGGCCGGGTGCGCGGCGCCACGGACATCGTGTGGCCGAAACAGTCGCCCATCGCCTATGCCGACGCGCTGGGGGCGCTCGGGCCGCACATGCTCTTGGTGCACCTGACCGACGCGCGCCCCGAGGAGCTCCAGCACGTGGCCGGAAGCGGGGCCAAGGTCGTCCTGTGCCCGCGCTCGAACCTCCACATCGAGGGCCTGCTCCCGCCGCTCTTGGCCGTGCGCGCCGCCGGCATCGAGCCCGCGCTGGGCACCGACTCGCTCGCCTCCAACGCCTCGCTCGACGTGCTGGCCGAGGCGCGCGCGCTCGCCGACCGCTTCCCCACCGTTCCGGCCGCGGAGCTGGTGCGCATGGCCACCTACCACGGCGCGCAGGCGCTCGGGCGTCCTCACCTCGGGCGCATCGCGCGCGGTGCGCGGCCCGGGATCGTGGCCGTCGATGTGCCAGGGGCGGCGCAGAGCACCGACGGTGCCGCTCTTTTGCTTCGTCATGTCAAAGCGCCGCGGCGATGGTTGGCCGCCGCCGCGGCTCCGATTGCCTCGATTGCCTCGGTTACTTCGACTGCCTCGGTGCCCTCGGAGGGGCTCTGACGATGCCGCTCGCCGCTCGCCTGCGCAACTACGCCACATTGGTCAGCTTCTCGCACACGATCTTTGCGATGCCGTTCGCCGCCTCGGCGGTGGTTCTGGCGCTGTCCATGCCGCACCCGCCGCTCACCGCGGCGCGCGTGGTGGCGATGCTCATTTGCATGGTGGCGGCGCGCACCAGCGCCATGGCGTTCAATCGCTGGGCCGACCGTGACATCGACGCCAAGAACCCGCGCACCGCGACCCGCCCGATCCAGCGCGGCGATGTGCGCGCGGCGGAGGCGCTGGCCCTCACCGTGGCGTCGGCCGCCGTCTTCGTCTTCTCCGCGTCGACCTTGGGCACCGCGCCCGCGATCCTCGCGCTGCCGGTGCTCGCCGTGCTGCTCGGCTATTCGTACGCCAAGCGTTTTACGTGGGCGGCGCACGCGTGGCTCGGGGTGGCCTTGGCGCTGGCCCCGGGTGGAGCGTGGATCGCGGTGGGCGCGCCCGTGGTGTGGGGCATCGTCGCGCTCATGCTGGCCGTGGTGACGTGGCTGCTCGGCTTCGACGTGCTCTATTCGTTGCAGGACGAGGGCTTCGATCGCGAGGTGGGCTTGAACTCGATCCCATCCCGCTTCGGCGCCGCGCGTTCGCTGGCCGCCAGCGCCGGGGCCCATGTGCTCACCGTGTCGTTCCTCGCGCTCACGGGGGTGCTGCTCCATCGGGGCGTGATCTTCTTCGCCGGCGTGGCCGTCGTGGGGGCGCTCCTGGTGTGGGAGCATCTGATCATCCATCCGCCGGTCGATCCGGTGCGCGAGCGCGGGGTGGCCTCCCGGTGGGCGCGCGCCGACCTGCGCAAGATCGACAAGGCGTTCTTCGATATGAACGCGTGGATCAGCGTGGGCTTCTTTGCCGCCACCCTGCTCGACCAGCTCGTTCGGTCGTAGCCGCGGTAACCTCCGTAGCTCCTCGACCGAAGATGCGCCGTGCGTGCACATCCGTGCACTTTCAAGAAAATGGCGCCTTTTGAAATTTACGAAGCGGTTGGGGCGAATGTGCACCCGTGGTGCATGTTGAGTTGACAGAGCCTGCCGTTTGCGTCATGGTGGCAAAGACTCGTGCACGCGCGCGGGTGGAAAGGGATGGCCATGGATTCACAGAACAACATGCTTGCCGTCCTTCCCACCGCCCACACCACCGCGCTGGACACGCCTATTGTAGGGCGTGGGCCGCGTTGGCGTGCGACGTGTGCAACCGAGATCGCGCCAGGCACGTACCCGATGTCCATGATGAACGGCGCATTCGCCGGGTGGACGTTCACGGTGCGGCCGATCGCCGCGTAACGCCCGCGTTCATCGCGTTCGTCACGTCAAGCGGGGCCATCTCGTTTGGCCCGTCGATGCACGCGAAGCGCAAGGACGAGCACATTCAAACCGTAGTTCGCCGGGTGACGCTCGGTAGCCGCTGGCTGTGAGAGCCCGCTGGCCCGCGTCGTTCGGCAACCGCGAGACCGCAATCGGCGGTTCGCGGAAGAGCGGCTCTGTCACGAGGATTTTCATCCATGCATCTGGAATACGATGTGTCCAGCATATCCCATTTGGGGTGGACCCCCTTTTTCGAGTCTCAACATAGCCAACTTGGAGAGCGCCGCGAGAACGTGACCCCGGCGCGCGTGGTGCTGTCGACGCGCGGGTTTCTCCATGTGGTCGGATCGCAAGGCGTCAAACGGGCGGTGCTCGCAGGGAGGCTTCGTCACGAGGCGGTCGACGAAAGCGAGCTGCCGGTCGTGGGCGACTGGGTCGGCGTGCGCTCCGACGCGGGCTCCGAGCCTTTGCCGGTGGTTCACGTCTTCTCCCGCACCTCGGCGCTGATTCGCAAAGAGGCGGGGCGGCGCACGCAGCCCCAGGTCCTGGTGGCCAATGTCAACACGGTGCTCATCGTGAGCGCGCTCACCGCCGAGCTCAATGTGCGCCGCATCGAGCGCTTCGTGTCCACCGTGCTCGAAGGCGGCGCCACCCCGGTGATCGTCCTCAACAAGGCCGACTTGTGCACCGATCCGGAGCCGCTCTTCCACGCCGTACGCAAGGTCGCGGGCTCCGCGCAGATGATCATCTCGAGCGCGGCGACCGGCGAGGGCATCGACAGCGTTCGCGCCCTCGCCCGGCGCGGCGAGACCTTGGCCCTGGTGGGCGCGTCGGGTGTCGGGAAATCGGCGATCACCAACTGCCTCCTCGAGAGCGAGAGGCAGCGCGAATCGGCCGTGCGCGCGTCCGACGAGCGCGGGCGGCACACCACCACGCACCGCGAGCTGTTCGTGCTGCCCGGCGGTGCGCTGCTCATCGACACCCCAGGGCTGCGCGAGCTCTCCCTGTGGACCGAAGATCCGAGCGCGAGCCCGCGCGGCTTCGACGACGTCGATGCGCTCGCCCAGCGCTGCAAGTTCCACGACTGCACCCACGAGAACGAGCCCGGTTGTGCGGTGCAGCGCGCCCTCTCGAGCGGGAGGCTCGCCGAGGACCGCTTTCAGTCGTGGCGCAAGCTGCAAGCGGAACAACGGTGGCTGGAGGCTCGCCGCGATGGGGACGCCGCGCGCCAGAAGAAGCAGCGGGAACGGATGCTTTGCAAGCTGCAGCGCCAGATGAAGAAGGGGTGAGCCGCAGCCCGAGCGCGTCCGAACGCGCGTCGTCCAAGCGCAACCCCGAGCCGGCGCGTGCGCGCGCGATCGCTACTTCTGCCGCAGCATGCGGTAGAGCGTATCGCGCGCCACGCCCAGCTTGCGCGCCGCCTCGCTGATGTTGCCATCCGACGCCCGCACCGCCGAGGCGGCCGCCTCCCGCAGAACCTCGCTTCGCGTTCGCGTGGGCGGGCTCGCGCCCAAGATGCGCTCGGGGAGGTGCTGGCGCTCGATGGGACCGCTGCCCGCGAGGGCCACGGCATGGGTGAGCGCGTTCTTCAGCTCGCGCACATTCCCCGGCCAGTGGTGCTCCTCGATGTACGCGATGGCCGACAGCCCCAGGATGGGCGCCGGCGCGTGGTGCAGATCGAGCAGCGCCCGCGCGAGCCCGATCCGATCGGAGCGATCGCGCAGCGGCGGAATGCGGATCGATGCGCCGTGGAGGCGGAAGAACAGATCGCTGCGGAAATCGCCGCGCTCGACCATCGCGCCCAGATCGCGGCACGTGGCCCCGATCAGGCGGAAGGAAGCGCGCCGCGGCCGCGGATCGCCCAGCCGGCGGTACGAGCCATCGTCGAGCGCGCGCAGGAGGCTCGCCTGCAGCGGCGGGGGCATCTCGGCGATCTCGTCGAGGAGCAACGTTCCTCCGTCCGCCGCGCCCAAGAGCCCGTCCGACCCACGTTTTCCGGCGCCCGTGAAGGCCCCCGGTGCATAGCCGAACAGCTCGCTCTCGAGCAACGCCGGCGCCACCGCGCCGCAGTTGATGGCCACGAACGGCCCGTTCGCGCACCCGCTCGCCCGATGGATCGCGCGCGCAAAGAGCTCCTTGCCCGTCCCCGTCTCCGCCAAGAGCAGCATCGGCAGGAGCGTCTTTGCAAAGGTCGCCGCCAGACGCTTCGACTCCAGCACCGCCGCGTCCGTCGCGTAGATCGCATCGAACGACGCCGGGATCGGCTCACCCGAGCGCCGCGCCCCCACGGGCAGCTCCGCCCGCGCGACCGCCTCGCCGCTCGGCAGCGGCCCCACCGAGGCGTTCACGTCACCCGCACCGCTCGCACCGTGGGCCACGCCCGCGCCGCCCGCACCATTCGCACGCGCGTCCAGCCGATCGAAGTGCACCACGATCCCGAAGGGGCGCTCGTCCAAGTCCAGCAGCGGATCGAGCTTCACCCGAAATACGGCGTCGCGCGTCTCGAAGCGGGGCTCGCACCCTTCGCGCGCCATGGCCGCGAGGGCGGGGAAGTCCATCCCGAAGAGCGTCTCGCAATCGACGTACGCCCGATCGCGCAGGAACGCCTTTCGCGCCGCATCGTTGTGGACGGACACCGGCCCGCGCGCCTCCACCAAAAGGGCGGGCGTGCTCGACCGGGTCACCAGACGCTCCAGCGCGCCCAAGTTGCGAAAGCCGGCGCGCGCGTGCGAGAGGGCGCGGAGCGAGCGCTCCATCGACGTCGCCGCCGTGCGCACGATCAGCCCGAAGCTCGGATCGTGGCGCTCCATGGGGCCCGTGATGTCGAACACCGCGACCAGCTCGCCGTGCACGTCGAAGATGGGCGACGCGTAGCAAAAGAGGCCCGCGTTTCGATACTCGTAGTGCGCGGGCCCGATGACGGCCACGGGCGACTTCTCGGCGATCGCCGTCCCGATGGCGTTGATCCCGCGCGCGCGCTCGCTCCAATCGGCGCCCTCGACCAGGCGCACCCGCGTCGCGGTGTCGCGGAACGGACCGCCGTCGTGCATCGAGAGGATCACGCCGTCGCCGTCGGAGATGACGGCGCAAACGGATCGGTTCGCGAGCTCGCTCGGCATCTGCAACAGACGCTTTCGCTCCTCGCGAAAGACGCTCTCCATGCGCGCTCTTCGCTCCGCGAGGTGCGCATCGCTCGGGCCGGTCGGATAAGCCTCTCCGTCCCGCCGCAAGCCATAAGCTTCGACTCGAGCCCACCGCGTCGCAAGAGCGCGCCGCTGATCCGCAGCCGTCCCCTCACGCGCGTCCCCAGGGTTTCTTAAAACCAGCACCGGGCAAATGTACGCCCCCGCGCAGGTCCGATCTAGACCGAGCTCGTCGCGAGCCCAGCCGTGCGTCATAGCAGGCTTGAGCTGTCGAACCGTACGACATGACGCGCCGTGTCGTCGACAAACTGAAGCGAATGTCCGTGTGGAGTCGACGACATCTCTTGTGACGCGGCATGGCGGCCCATGCGTTGCAGCGCGAGCCGTGCGTCAAGAATTTTTTCGGGAGGACCCATGCTTTATCACTCACCGAATCACTCCGATTCGAAGGTTCATTTCAAGTCACGCTACGAAAACTTCATCGGAGGAGAGTGGTGCCCGCCCGTCCGAGGGCAATATTTCGAGAACATCACACCGGTGACCGGCCGCGGCTTCTGCGACGTCCCGCGCTCCACCGCCGAGGACGTCGATCGCGCCCTCGATGCGGCGCACGCGGCCAAGCTCCGCTGGGGCAGGACATCGCCCGCCGATCGCGCGCTGGTGCTCAACAAAATCGCCGACCGCATGGAGCAGCACCTCGAGATGCTGGCGGTCGCCGAGACCTGGGACAACGGCAAGCCCATTCGCGAGACCCTCGCGGCCGACCTGCCGCTGGCCGTCGATCACTTTCGCTACTTCGCCAGCGCCATCCGCGCGCAGGAAGGCTCGGTGGCCGAGCTCGATCACGACACCGTCGCGTACCACTTCCACGAGCCGCTGGGGGTGGTGGGGCAGATCATCCCGTGGAACTACCCGCTGCTCATGGCGGTGTGGAAGCTGGCGCCCGCGCTCGCGGCCGGCAATTGCGTGGTGCTCAAGCCCGCGGAGCAGACGCCCGCGTCGATCCTTCTCTTGCTGGAGCTCATCGGAGATCTCATCCCGCGCGGTGTGGTCAACGTGGTGAACGGCTTCGGCGTGGAGGCGGGCAGGCCGCTCGCATCGAGCCCCCGCATCGCCAAGATTTCGTTCACCGGTGAGACGACCACCGGCCGGCTCATTCTGCAGTACGCCTCGGAGAACCTGATCCCGGCGACCCTGGAGCTCGGGGGAAAGTCGCCCAACATCTTCTTCGACGACGTGACGGCCCACAGCGACGACTTCTTCGACAAGTGCCTCGAAGGCTTCGCGATGTTCGCGCTCAACCAAGGTGAGGTCTGCACCTGTCCTTCGCGCGCCCTCATTCAATCGAACATCCATGCAGGCTTCATGGAGCACGCCATCGCGCGCACCAAGAACTACGTACCTGGCAATCCTCTCAACACGACCACCACGGTCGGGGCGCAAGCATCGAACGATCAGCTCGAGAAAATTTTGAGCTACATCGATATCGGTAAGAAGGAAGGGGCCAAGGTGCTGCTCGGCGGGGAGCGCGTGAGGCTCTCCGGGGAGCTGTCGGAGGGGTACTACATGATGCCGACCATTCTGGCGGGCCAGAACAAGATGCGCATCTTTCAAGAGGAGATCTTCGGTCCCGTGGTGTCGACCACCTCGTTCCGAGACTTCGACGATGCCATCGCCATCGCCAACGATACGCTCTACGGCCTCGGCGCCGGCGTCTGGACGCGCGACGCGAACAAGGCATACCGCGCGGGCAGGGCCCTTCAGGTAGGCCGCGTGTGGACGAATTGTTATCATCTCTACCCCGCGCACGCGGCGTTCGGTGGGTACAAGCAGTCGGGCATCGGCCGCGAGACCCACAAGATGATGCTGGCGCACTATCAGCAGACGAAGAACCTCCTCGTCAGCTACTCACCGAAGGCCACGGGCCTCTTCTGACGTGCGGAACGAACAGATGCTCATTCCGCGGGTGCTTGCAACGGAAGCCGCCCTGGCGCTGATCGCTTCTCTGCGCGATGCGCACGGGCCACTCCTTTTCCACCAATCGGGCGGCTGCTGCGACGGTAGCTCGCCGATGTGTTACCCGGTTGGAGAATTTCGCATTGGCGTCAACGACGTCTATCTCGGAGAGATCGGCGGCTGCTCCTTTTACATGGGCGGCAAGCAGTTCGACTATTGGCAGCACACCCAGCTCACCTTGGACGTCGTCCCGGGACGGGGAAGTGGCTTTTCACTCGAGGCCCCTCGCGGCGTCCGGTTCATGGTGCGCTCCCGCGTCTTTGCGGAGCACGAGCTGCGCTCGCTCCCGGTGCTCCGGCGCGGACCTCAGGAGTAATGCTGGATTCAAAAGAGGTTCTCCGATAGCGTGCGCCCTTTGAGGACGCCGTGAAGCAAGGCATCGAGCTCGATCAAGTCACCCGAATCGTCGACGGAGAAACCTACCTCTCGAATATCCAGCTAAAGCTCGAACCGGGCTCCTTTTACGTGCTGCTCGGCCGTACCCGCGCAGGGAAAACGTCGCTCTTGCGGTTGCTCGCAGGGCTCGATCGTCCCAGCTCGGGTGCGGTGCGTCAGGACGGGGTGGATGTGACACGTCGCAGCGTCGGACAGCGCAATGTGGCGATGGTCTACCAGCAGTTCGTCAATTATCCCTCGCTTACGGTTTACGAGAATATTGCATCGCCACTGCGATTGCGCTCCGCGGGCCATCCGGCAGGTGCGTTGGCGCCCGCCGAGATCGACCGCAAGGTGCGGGAGACGGCCAAAAAGCTGCGCCTCGACGCCTTGCTGGAGCGTCTGCCCGCCGAGCTGAGTGGCGGCCAGCAACAGCGCACGGCCATGGCGCGCGCGCTGGCCAAAGACGCCGATTTGCTCCTGCTCGACGAGCCGCTGGCCAACCTCGACTACAAGCTTCGCGAGGAGATGCGGGCCGAGATCCGCCGGCTCTTCCAAGGCCGGGGCGAGGCCGTGGTGGTGTACGCCACCGCCGATCCGGTGGAGGCGCTGCTGCTCGGTGGCAACGTTGTCGTCATCGACGAAGGCCGCATTTTGCAGCACGGGCCGACCCTCGACGTCTACCGCGCGCCGGCGAACGAGAGGGTAGGGGAGGTGTTCAGCGATCCGCAAATGAACGTGCTCCCGGCCGACGTGACGGGGGCCGACTCCGGTGCATCCCGGCGCATTCGCGTCTCGGGCGACGTGGAGTTTCCATTGCCCGCCCATTTGAGCAAGCTTCGCGCGAGCTCGTACCGGCTCGGGATAAGGGCCAACCACGTTCGGCTGGCCGAAAGGTCGGAGGGCGATATCCGCGTTTCGGCGCACGTCGAGATCGCGGAGACCAGCGGCTCCGAGACCCTGGTCCATGCCACCCACGGCAAGGGCACGAACATCACGGCGCAGGTCGAAGGGGTCATTCGCCTGGCCCCGGGGACGGAGATCGATCTCTTTCTCGACGCGGGGCGGCTCTTTGCGTTCCAAAACGATGGACGCTTGGCGGCGGCACCCACCGAGCTGCCGGGCGACACGGGATTCGAGGAATAGGAAGCATGGCACGCATCGAGCTCCGCGGAATTTCGCACACCTATGCGGGCGGCGCGCCCGCGCTCAAGCCGCTCGATCTGGTCTGGGAGGACGGCGGCGCGTATGCGCTCCTCGGCCCCTCGGGCTGCGGCAAGACCACGTTGCTCAACATCATTTCGGGGCTGCTGCGGCCCACCAAGGGCGAGGTCCTCATCGACGGCAAAGGCGTGACCCACGCGCCGCCCGAGGCGCGGAACATCGCCCAGGTCTTTCAGTTTCCCGTCGTCTACGACACGATGACCGTGTTCGACAACCTCGCGTTCCCCTTGCGCAACCGCAGGGTCAAGGAGAGCGAAATCCGCCCGCGCGTGGAGCAGATCGCCGACCTGCTCGAGATGACGAACGAGCTCGGACGGCGCGCGCGCGGTCTCTCGGCCGACGCCTTGCAGAAGATCTCGCTCGGCCGCGGCCTGGTTCGAAAGGACGTGGCGGCGATCCTCTTCGACGAGCCGCTGACGGTCATCGATCCGCACGCCAAGTGGCTCCTCCGCCGCAAATTGAAGCAGATTCACCAGACGACACCGGTCACCCTCGTGTACGTGACCCACGACCAAGTGGAGGCGCTCACCCTGGCCGACAAGGTCGTGGTGATGAACGAGGGGAGCGTGGTGCAGCAGGGCTCCCCGGAGGATCTGTTCGAGCGCCCCGCGCACACCTTCGTGGGGCACTTCATCGGCAGCCCCGGTATGAATTTCCTCCCGTGCACCTTGGAAGGCGATGACGGTGCGGCGCGGGTGGGCAACCACCGCATCCCGGTGGACCCGGCGCAGTGTGCGCGGGCGCGGGCCTTGGGCGGGAGCCTCGTCTTGGGCGTGCGGCCCGAGTTTCTCCGGCGCGTGGAGCCCGAGACCGCGGGCGCCGTTCCCACCACGGTGCGCCAGGTGGAGGAGCTCGGAACGCACGTGATTGCATCGGCGACGCTCCGGCAGGTGGGAGCGCAGGAGGGCGGGCAGAACGACGCGCAGCAGGAGCTGAAGGTCAAATTGCCCGAGGGCACGATCATCGCCGCGGGCGATACGCTCTGGCTCGAGCTTTCGCCGTCGCGCACGACGCTCTACGCGGACGGCCGCGCCGCCTTTGCGTCTTCGGTCTGATTCGGTCTGAGGAGAGAATGGATAAACCCGTCAATCAACGCGCCTGGTTTCTGGTGCTCCCCGTGGTCGCCATCGTGGCCTTCAGCGCGGTCGTTCCGCTGATGACCGTGGTCAATTACTCGGTGCAGGACATCCTCGGCCCCGAGCAGAGGCTCTTCGTCGGCACCGAATGGTTCCGCAAGGTGCTCCACGATCCGGAGCTGCACGGCGCGCTGCTGCGGCAGATCGTCTTTTCGCTCTCCATTTTGGCCATCGAGCTGCCTCTGGGCGTGGGGCTCGCCCTGGTGCTCCCGCGGGAGGGGTGGCGCTCTTCCCTCAGCCTGGTGTTGGTGTCGCTCCCGCTCTTGATCCCCTGGAACGTGGTCGGCACCATCTGGCAGATCTTCGGCCGGGGCGACATCGGCCTCGGCGGCGTGCTGCTCAACGGCTTGGGCATCGAGTACAACTACACGGCCAACCCCGTGCACGCGTGGCTCACGGTGCTCACCATGGATGTGTGGCACTGGACGCCTTTGGTGGCGCTCCTGGCGTACGCCGGCCTGCGCGCGGTGCCCAACGCCTTCTACCAGGCCGCCAAAATCGATGGCGCCTCGCGCTGGGCCATCTTTCGCTTCATCGAGCTGCCCAAGTTGAGCGGCGTTCTGACCATCGCCGTGCTTTTGCGCTTCATGGACAGCTTCACCATCTACACGGAACCGTTCGTTCTCACCGGCGGCGGCCCCGGGAACGCGACCACCTTCCTCAGCCAATATCTGACCACCTTGGCCGTCGGACAGTTCGATCTCGGCCGAGCCGCCGCCTTCTCGCTGGTGTACTTTCTGGTGATTCTGCTCTTTAGTTACATCTTCTACACGGCCATGAATTCCACGAGCGGGGAGGGCGGAAAATGAAGGCGTCGCGCTTTCTGGCTCCTCTTCTGGCTCCGCTTTACCTCTTCGCCAGCTTCGTACCTGTCTACTGGCTCGTGTGCATGTCGTTCAAGACGAACGAAGAGATCCTGGGCAAGTTCACCCTCTTTCCGAGCGCGCCCACCCTCGACAACTACACCACCATCTTCACCGATCCGAGCTGGTACCAGAGCTACATCAACTCCATCACGTACGTGGCGATCAACACGGTCCTCTCCGTGCTGGTCGCGCTCCCCGCGGCGTACGCGTTCTCGCGGTATCGGTTCTTGGGCGACAAGCACCTGTTCTTCTGGCTGCTCACCAACCGCATGTCGCCCCCGGCGGTCTTTCTTCTGCCGTTCTTCCAGCTCTACTCGAGCATCGGTCTCTTCGACACCCCGTGGGCGGTCGCGCTGGCGCACACGCTCTTCACCGTTCCTCTGGCGGTGTGGATCCTCGAGGGCTTCATGTCGGGCATCCCGCGCGAGATCGACGAGACGGCCTACCTCGACGGCTATAGCTTCCCGCGCTTCTTCGCGCGCATCTTCCTCCCGCTGGTTCGCGCGGGGGTGGGCGTGACGGCGTTCTTCTGCTTCATGTTCAGCTGGGTCGAGCTGTTGCTCGCGCGCACCCTCACCTCGGTGGACGCGAAGCCCATCGCCGCCACCATGACCCGCACCGTCAGCGCGGCCGGGATGGATTGGGGCGTGCTCGCGGCCGCGGGGGTCTTGACCTTGGTGCCCGGCGCCATCGTCATCGGGTTCGTTCGCAATTACATCGCCAAGGGCTTCGCCCTGGGGCGGGTGTAATCATGGCGCCGGCGACCATGGATTGGATGGTTTGGACGGTGCCGACGGCGATCTTCTTCATCGTCATCGCCTCGCTCATCGCGTCGTTCACCGTATGGGGGATCGTCTCTCCGCCCGTGGTTCGAAAGGGGTTTCTGCCCATGTCGACCACCCGCGGGGATCGTCTCTTCGTCGGTCTGCTCGGGAGTGCTTTCATCCATTTGATTTGGATTGCTCTTACGGCCGCCTCACCGTGGATGGCGACCGGTATCTCTCTTCTGTACATGCTCGCCGTCGGGCGATGGGGTTAGCCATGAATTTCCTAGCGCGATATGCCCTTTATTTCGGTATTGGAACGGTAGCCACGACGGCCACCGCGGTCAGTTTGGTCGGGTGTAGCAAGAAGGAGGCGGCGCCCTCGCTCGCCGCCACCGCCACCGACACCTCGGCCCTGGAGAAGGCGGCCGAGAAATGGGTCGATCAAGAGTTCACCCCCAGCACCTTGACCCGCGCCCAGCAGCTCGAGGAAATGAAATGGTTCCGCGAGGCGGCCAAGCCCTTCCGCGGCATGGCCATCAACGTCGTCTCCGAGACCATCGACACGCACGTCTACGAGTCGAAGACGATGGCCAAGGCCTTCGAGGAGATCACCGGCATCAAGATCAAGCACGACATCATCCAGGAGGGTGACGTCATCGAGAAGCTGCAGACCGAGATGCAATCGGGCCGCAGCATCTACGATATGTATGTCAACGACAGCGATCTCATTGGAACGCACTCGCGCTACGGCTTCGCCATTCCGCTCTCCGACTTCATGACGGGCGAAGGCAAAGACGTGACCTTGCCCACGCTCGACATCGACGACTTCATCGGCAAGAGCTTCGGCACCGCGCCCGACGGCAAGCTCTATCAGCTCCCGGATCAGCAGTTCGCGAACTTGTACTGGTTCCGTTACGACTGGTTCAGCCGCCCCGACCTGAAACAGCGCTTCAAGGCCAAGTACGGATACGAGCTGGGGGTGCCCGTCAATTGGTCGGCCTACGAGGACATCGCCGACTTCTTCACCAACGACGTGAAGACCATCGACGGCGTGAAGGTCTACGGCCACATGGACTACGGGAAGAAGGACCCGTCGCTCGGCTGGCGCTTCACGGACGCGTGGCTCTCGATGGCCGGCGTGGGCGACAAGGGGCTGCCCAACGGCAAGCCGGTCGACGAGTGGGGCATCCGCGTCGAGGGGTGCAACCCGGCGGGATCGTCGGTGGCGCGCGGTGGAGAGGCCAACGGCCCGGCGGCCGTCTACGCGCTCACCAAGTACATCGAATGGCTCAAGAAGTACGCGCCGCCGGAGGCCGCCGGGATGACGTTCTCCGAGGCCGGCCCCGTCCCTGGCCAGGGCCAAGTGGCGCAGCAGATCTTCTGGTACACGGCCTTCACCGCGCCGCTCACCAAGGCGGGGCTCCCGGTGGTGAACCCCGACGGCACCCCCAAGTGGCGCATGGCCCCTTCGCCCCACGGCCCGTACTGGGACGAAGGAACGAAGCTCGGCTACCAGGACGCCGGCTCCTGGACCATGCTGAAGAACGCGCCGCTCGAGCGCCGCAAGGCCGCGTGGCTGTACGCGCAGTTCACGGTCGCCAAGTCCACGTCGCTGAAGAAGTTCCTGACGGGCCTGACGCCGATCCGCGATTCGGACCTCAAGTCCGACGCGGTCACCAAGATCGCGCCGAAGCTGGGCGGACTGGTCGAGTTCTACCGCAGCCCGGCCAGGGTCGCGTGGACGCCCACGGGCACCAACGTCCCCGACTATCCAAAGCTGGCGCAGCTCTGGTGGCAGAACGTGAGCCTGGCGGTCACCGGCGAGAAGACGCCGCAGGCCGCGATGGACGGTCTGGCCGATCAAATGGACGACGTCTTGGGCCGCCTCGAGCGAACGGGGATGAAGAACTGCTCGCCCAAGTTGAACGAGAAGAAGGATCCGAAATACTGGTTCGATCAGCCGGGCGCGCCCAAGGGCAAAGTGGCCAACGAGAAGCCGAAGGGCGAGACAGTGCCCTACGATCAGCTGCTCCAGGCGTGGAAAGAGGGGCGCGTCAAGTAGGCGCGCTGTCCGAGCTGGGGGGCTCGGAGGGGTCGAGAACGTCGGGTTCGCCCGGCAGATCGGCCAAGGTCACGACGGCGCACACCGCGGCTCCTGGAATGGGGCCGCGGATGTGCGGCATCGGACCTCGTCGGGTTTTGGCAATGTCGACGGGCACGTCGAGCTTGCGCGGGTCGATGCGTAGGATCAGGAGATCCGCGTCGGGCGCGAAGTAGAGGCGGGCGCTCTCGGCGACCTTGTCGCGGTAGGACGTGTGGAGGAAGCCTTCGGTCGCCAGCGACGGGGGAGCGTAGGCGCTGGCGTTGGCCGCGCGGAATGCGTTCCAGTCGGCTCGCGGGAGGATGTGAAAGAGCCATTGCATGGCGACTTGGATGTAGCAGAGATCGGCTCGGCGTGCTTTCGCGCATCGCGCTCGCGTGGCCCGGGCTGGTACGCCGCGCCCACGCGGAGCGGACGGCTTACCGCGTCACGAATATCGTATTTCGTATGTGCGTAATTTAGAATGTGCCAATACGCATTATTTGCGTGCGCAAATGTGTATTTGGAAGCAATCGTCCTCCAATCGGCCCAACGGCGCCAAGCGCGAGGCACGCTCATATTTTATTCGTCGTCGTAGGAGCATCGAATCGCACCAATCGCGCCGAATGGTGGGGAGTGCAACCGCGATCGGCGATGATTCGATATTTAATTTGCTCGGCATAACCGCTGTGGTACCGAATAGATATCCGAGCTTATCGCGATCTGTCCGAAATTCGCTTCATTGAACTTCGTTCTTGAGCGGCTCCTTCATCGAGACGATGGCAAGTACGCGGCAGACCGCGCCAAGCACGTTATGATGCCGGGAGCTGGGCGGGTTGTCTCGGGCGATTGCGCCTTTTGTAGATTAATGTCGTGCCTGCGGTATTCCAACTTTGCAGGATGGGCAAACGCGTGCCGCGTACGCGGTAAATGAACGCGTAAAAGCCCATCTCGATGGAGAACGTCCATGACCCGTAATTTTGTTGTATCTCTCGCCTCACTCGGCGCGAGCGCCCTGGTATTTCTCGGTGCGTGCAGCTCGGGTTCCTCGGCGGAGCCCGAGCCGGCGACCAAGGCGGCGGGGTTGACCCTCGAGACCATGACCCCTACCTTCGTCGAAGGAACCTTCGATGATGGGGCCGCGGCCCTCGGCTTCAAATCCGTCGAACACCATCCACGCCAGGTCGACGTGACGGTCGTCGCGGGCAAAACGGAGCTCACGATGCACCTCGATTACAACCGGGGCGAGGGCGAGTTCGACGCGAAGTCGGGCCAGCTCGATCAAGCGCAGGTCGGCGCGATGCTCCGATTGATGACCGCCCTCGCCGGCGCGGTGCCGAGCGAGGACACCACGGCCACCATGGCCCTCGGTCGCACGCTCAATTTCTTCAGCGTCGCCAGGCCAAACGAGGCGCTGCCCACGTTCAAGTTCGTCGCGGAGAGTGGTTGGGTACACCTTCAATGCCGCTGCGGATACCAGGACGCCCAAGGTTATAAAAATTGGATGGGCGTGGGTGAGAGCTGCGGCACGTCCGCATCCCCGCATTGTCCGGGCCGCTGCGGGGTTGGGTGCGGTCCCGACAATCTTGGCCCGACCGGGAATTGGGGTGGCGGCAAGTACACGGCCGACTGCGCCAAGCACGATTACGGCGTCGGGAGCTGGGGGGACGCCTCCGATGATTACCTCTTTGCCCCTCCCAATTGTTTGGGCATCTGACGAACCAAGCGAACGCGCGGCGTTCGAGACATGACGCCGAGCGATGACCGGCACGTCCGGAGCTAGGCCCGCTCGTCGTGCCGGGCTCCGAGGACATCGACCACCACGCCGTGGTCGCGCTGGTCGCGCTCCCGTTTCGTGCGCCGCGCCCGCCCAGGCGGTGTGCACCGGTACGCTGATCGCACCGCGTATCGTGCTCACCGCCGCCCACTGCCTCGAGCCTCTCCCGGCGGGCCGCTCCGAGTTCGCGCTCGCGCGCGCGGTCCGGTCTGGTACGGACGCGCGACGCGCACCGTACGGCCCGCCGCATCGGGGATATCGGACTTTCTCGGCCACCTCGTTCGGAGTTGCATCTCATCCGAATACGAATGCCCGCGATCGGGCATTCGTAATTTATTCGCGATTCAATGACGCCCGATGGGCCCGATGACGCCAAAGCGGCGTGCGCGGACGTTAATCCGGCTTTACGGGCGCTCGAATGACGCGAATCGCGCCGAGCCGTGGGGCGCAATGGCGCGATCGATGACGATTCAATAATTTATTTGATCGACATGGCTATTGTGGTACCGAATACACGTCGGCGATATTTCGCAATCTCTCCGAATCGTCTCAGTGCATGCCGTTTTACGGATGACCCCTGCATTGAAGCGACGGTGAGCACCAGGCCGACTGCGTCGAGACACGATGACGGCGCCGGAGCCTGGGCGAACTCGGATGATTGGGCTTTTTCATGGATGGTAATGCCCGTTGCGTCATTCGAGCGCTGGCGGACGGCGCGTGCGGTGCACGCGTCGGATGAAAACATATGAAGTTCATCTCAATGGAGGTCATCCACGATGCATAATCTCATTCCAGTGCTCGCCTCACTGGGCGCGAGCGCCCTCGTATTCCTCGGTGCCTGCAGCTCCGGCTCCTCGGCGGAGCCCGATCCGGCGACCAAGGCGACGGGGTTGACCCTCGAGACCCTCACCGCCACCGCCGTCGAAGGAACCTTCGAGGACGGGGCCGCGCCCCTGCGCTTCAAATCGGTGGAGCGCGCTCCCCGTCAGGCCGACGTGACGGTCGTCGCCGGCCAAACGGAGCTCACGATGCGCCTCGATTACGATCGGGGCGAGGGCGAATTCGACGCGAAATCGGGTCAGCTCAATCAAGCCCAGGTGGGCGCGATGCTCCGGTTGATGACCGCCCTCGCCGGCGCGGTGCCGAGCGAGGACACCACCGCCACCAAGGCCCTCGGGAGCACGCTCAATTTCTACAGCGTCGCCAGGCCCGACGAGGCGCTCCCCACGTTCAAGTTCGTCGCGGAAAATGGTTGGGCATACATTCAATGCCGCTGCCATTTTCAGGACGCCGAGGGTTATCACAATTGGATGGGCGTAGGTGAGAGCTGCGGCACGTCCGCGTCACCGCATTGTCCGGGTCGCTGCGGGGTTGGATGCGGTCCCGACAACCTCGGTCCGCTCGGGCGTTGGGGCAGCGGCAAATACACGGCCGACTGCGCCAAGCACGATTACGGCGTCGGGAGCTGGGCGGCTGCCTCCGACGATTACATCTTCGCCAGTGCCAATTGCCCCGGGGGTATCTGAACGATCGGCGCGTCGCCCCGCGTTCGCCCGGCCGGGCACGGACGCGGGGCGCACGGCTCGCCGCGTCAGGGATATCGGACTTTCGTGCGCGCTCCACTCGGAGCGCGTCGATCCGCACCCCTGCGCGCTCCGTCGCGTACTCGTGAATAATCCTCGATCCAAATCCCGCCCCATCGGCTGGATGACGCCACGGCGCGGCGCGCTTACGTTATTTCCCAATATTACGAGCCGTCGAGCGGCATCAAGCGCGCCGGATCGTGGCGGAGTGCAACCGCCATCGACGCTGATTCGATATTTGATTTGCTCGGCATAAGCGATGTGGTACCGAATGGATATCGGTCGATCTTTTCGCGATCCATTCGAAATCACGTCATGAGGATTCACCTCGGACGCTCTCGCAGAGGCGAGGGCAAGCACGCGGCAGACTGCGCCAAACGCATGATGGCGTCGGGAGCTGGGCTGCCGCATCGGATGATCGCGCCTTCTTTGGCAAAAAGAGTATTGCCCCTGCGGTATTCGAATTTTGCAACACGGGAAAAACGCGTGCGGTGCGCGCGTAAATGACCTGTAAGACCCGATCCATGGAGGCCGTTCATGTTACGCAATTTCGTTCTATCCTTCGGCGCGAGCGCCGTCGTATTTCTCGGTGCGTGTAGCTCGGGGTCAGCCGATTCCGAGCCGGCGACCAAGGCGGCGGGGTTGACCCTCAAGACCATGACCCCTACCGTCGTCGAAGGGACCTTCGATGACGGTGCCGCGTCTCTCGGATTCAAATCCGTCGAACACCATCCACGCCAGGTCGACGTGACGGTCGTCGCCGGCCAAACGGAGCTCACGATGCACCTCGATTACAATCGGGGCGAGGGCGAGTTCGACGCGAAGTCGGGCCAGCTCGATCAAGCGCAGGTCGGCGCGATGCTCCGGTTGATGACCGCCCTCGCCGGCGCCGTGCCGAGCGAGGACACCACGGCCACCATGGCCCTCGGTCGCACGCTCAATTTCTTCAGCGTCGCCAGGCCAAACGAGGCGCTGCCCACATTCAAGTTCGTCGCGGAGAGTGGTTGGGTACACCTTCAATGCCAGTGCGGATACCAGGACGCCGAAGGCTATAAAAATTGGATGGGCGTGGGCGAGAGCTGCGGCACGTCCGCATCCCCGCATTGTCCGGGCCGCTGCGGGGTGGGGTGCGGCCCCGATAATCTCGGTCCGTTCAATCGGTGGGGCGGCGGCAAATACACGGCCGACTGCGCCAAGCACGATTACGGCGTCGGGAGCTGGGGCGCTGCCGCCGATGATTACACCTTTGCTCCTCCCAATTGCCCCATCGGTATTCCCTGAGCGACCAAATGCGAGTACGGCGTTCGAGTCATGACCGCGAGCGATGATCGGCGTGTCCCGGAGCTAGGCCCGCTCGTCGTGCCGGGCTCCGAGGACATCGACCACCACGCCGTGGTCGCGCTGGTCGCGCTCCCCGTTTCGTGCGCCGCACCCGCCCAGGCGGTGTGCACCGGTACGCTGATCGCACCGCGTATCGTGCTCACCGCCGCCCACTGCCTCAAGTCTCTTCCCTCCGGCCGCGCCGAGGCCGTCGTCGGTCGCAGCATCGACGCGGCCGACGCGCGGCACATCCCGATCGTGGAGACCCTGCGGCATCCGGGTTGGGTATCCCCCTCGCATGACGTGGCCTTGGCCCTCTTGGCCGAGGACGCGGGTGTGGCTCCGATCGCGCTCGTCGACGCGACCTTCGGGGCACGAATCGCGGACAGCCTCGTGACCCTCGTGGGATACGGCCGCGACCAATTCGAACGAACGGGGACGCGGCGCTCCGGCACCGCGCGCGCGTTCGAGACGACCCCGGAGCACTTTCGCGTCCGCCCGGAGCCGGTGCTGAGCTGCTCGGGCGATTCGGGGGGGCCCGCGCTCGTCGCCGTCGATGGGGTGCCGCGCATCGCCGGCGTCGCCTCGTACGGCGACCCAATGTGCGTCGGGGTGGCGACGTACGCGCGGGTCGACATCGAGCTCGCGGCCTTCATCGAGCCGGGGGTGGAACGGCTCCGGCACACGAACACCCCGCCTCCCCCCGCGCCGGAGCCCTGCGCGAAGGGCGGCACGGAGGAGACGGGGGGTTGTGCGCTGCCTCCGCGGGCCCCTGCGCACGCGGGCGACGCGCCGATCCTCCTGCTCACGCTCCTCGCCGCGCTCGCGTGGAGGACGCGCTTCGGGGGCCGAGCATGAGCCGCGCCTTGGCCGGCGATCGTCTCTTTGCGGGTGCCGCGGCGGCCCGCCGGCTAATCGTGATTTCTGGCGAACACTTGCACGCGATCGTAGGCGCCGTTGAATCGGTTTTGGTCGCCGGGCATGCTGCCGCTGTCTGCGTATTGCCAGATGGTGTGGAAGCCCCAGCCCGCCGGGAGCGCTCCGACGCTGGAGCCGTAGCGCGGGATCCAGAGCGGGTTGGTGTTGCCGAAGCTGCCGTTGTTGCCGGTGCACTGCGACCACCAGCTGGTGCTGGTGTAGATGGTCGGGTAACGGTTGGTGCGGGCCTTGACCCGGTTGGAGAAGTCGCGCACCCAGGCGACCATGGAGCTCGCGCTCAAGCCGTAGCAGGTCGCGCCGTAGGGGTTGTATTCCATGTCCAGGGCAGGGGGCAGCGTTTTGCCGTCGGCCGACCATCCGCCGCCGTTGTTGACGAAGAAGTCGGCTTGGGCAGCGCCGCTGGAGACGTTGGGTAGCGCGAAATGGTACGCGCCGCGGATCAATCCTTGGTTGTACGAGCCATTGTACTGTTGCGCGAAATACGGATTTTTATAGGAGGTGCCCTCCGTCGCCTTGATGTAGGCGAAGCGCGCTCCCGCGCCGGCGGCGGAGGACCAATTCACGTTCCCCTGGTGGCCGCTCACGTCGCAGCCCGGGGTCTGCGCCGCGAGCTCGGACTCCATGGAGGGACCATCGGTGCCCTCGTGGAGCCGTATTTGCGAGCCCGCGGTGTGATCCGCGGAGCCCAGGGCCGAAGACGCGACCGACTCGACGGAGGGATCGTCTTCGTCCTGCGATCCTGCGCAGCCGACGGCCGAAACGAGGGTAAGTCCGGCAAGTCCAGCAATCCATCCCGAGCGGCCAATCGTCCGGTTCAAATTGAAATTCACGTTCATCGCTGCTCCTTCGCAATGGGAGGCACGGCGTATGTTCGAAACGAACCGGGGCAAAGATGTCACGAAATGGATTGGAGGAAAGTCGATTTTCGCTAGAGATAAATCGAATTTCCGGATCCCGCTGCGCACCCCCGCGCTCTCTCTGCGGGGTAGGGGGATAGATTCATTGCCAATCCAATTCGCGCCGTTCGCGGCTGCTCGCGAGCGCAAATTCGATAACGCGCATGACGCGCACTCCGTGCTCGGCCGTCACCGCCGGCCGTTTGCCGGTGCGTATCGCCGATTCGATGTCGCGATAGTAATCGCGATAGTCACCGCGATGGGTCGCGAGCGGCGGGTGGATCGATTGATCCCCAGTCGACACGGAGAATACAGTTCCCCACGCATCCTCGGGCTCCTCGCCCCAATGGGGCGACGCATAGTGATCGCCCGCCGCGAGCATGGCCTCCTGGGGGTCCACTCCGTATTTTACGAAGCTGGCGCGCGTACCGCGAAGGTGGAATCGCGGGCGGGGCGAGGCGGCGAGCAGGGTGGCGCCCAATTGGACGCGCAGGTTGGGATAGCGCAAGGTCAGCTCGAACGCGTCGTTCGTTTCGGCGCCGTCGCGCTCGCGCAGCACGCGCGCGTCGATGGATTGCGGCTCGCCAAAGAGGTCGAGCGCCTGGTCGATGAGGTGCGGGCCCAGATCGTAGAGGATGCCCGTTCCTTCCCCCGGCTGATCTTTCCAGCGGTTTCGAACTTCGGGGCGGAAGCGATCGTAATAGGCTTCGTAGGTGGCGAGACGTCCGAGCGTCCCTTTCGCGAGCAAATCGCGGACGGTGAGATAATCACCGTCCCAGCGTCGATTTTGAAACACGGACAGAACGCGTCCGCGCTCGTGTGAAAGGGACGCCAGCCGCTCGGCCTCGCTCGTGCGCGTCGTAAACGGTTTGTCGACCACCACGTGTTTGTTCGCCAGGAGCGCGCGCTCCGCCAATGCGTAATGGCTCTCGTTGGGGGTGGCGACGACGACTAATTCGATGTCCGGATCGCCCAGCAACTCATCGAATGAACGAACGATCTTCGCCTGCGGATAAGCCGCACGCGCCTCGTCGCCCTGGCGCTGAACGATGGCCGCCACGCGCAACCCCGGCACGGCCGAAACGGTGGGCAGATGAAATACGCGCCCCGCCAGCCCGAAGCCCACCACGCCGACGCCGATCGGCTTGGCTCCTTCGCTCCCACCGCCGCCGCTGCTGCTCCCGCTCTGGTTTTTGTGGTCGTTCATGGTGCGGCGAGTGTAGAGCTTCTCCGTGCCCTCGCGCTGGCCCCCGTCTCTGCTCCGCATGGCCCTTTTTGCGGCCGCGGGGCTCCTTGCATCTTGCAAATCCTGCAAATCGCGCGGGGCCGAAGAGCCGAGCGCGACCGCTTCACCGGCGGGCGCTGCAGGCGACGCGGGCAACATCGACGATGCGGGCGATGCGTGGGATCCGATGTCGCTCGTGGCAAAGCCTTCGTCGCACGTGCTCGATGCGGGCGCGCGCGATGGCGGGGAGCGCGACGCCGCCGGTTCGTCGAGCACCCCGGACGCGGGGGTGAGCGCGTGTCGCGTGCTCTACGGTCCTGTGCAGCAGCCTTTTACGGGGCCGGCGGCGCTGGTGGCCACCGAGTCCGGCGTGGAGGTGGTGTTCCACAAGAACGGCGTACCGCAGGTGAACGCGGTGCCTGCGACGCCCATCACGCCGCCCTCGAAGACGGCAGCGCCGCCCGCGCGCAAGCGCCTGGACGGCGATCCCGAGCGCGCCTCGCGGCCCGCGTGCGCGGTGGCGGGGTCGCACGTGTTTTGCTCCGATGCGCGCGGCGAGGTGCATCGCACGGTGCGGTCTCGCCCCGGCGATCCGGCGGGGCGCGAGAGCGTGGTGGCGCACGCGGATATGGGTGCGGTGGTGACGGCGGCGATGTTGGGCGAGCAGCCGGTGCTGGGCTACTTGGCCGTGCGCACCACCAGCGAGGGGCGCACCAGCGAGGCGTTCGCGCAGCTCGGCGATCAACCGCCGGTGCGCATCTCCGAGAGCGGGAGCGGCGCCACGGACGTGGTGTTCGCGTCGCGCGGCGATGGGAGCGTGCTCGCCTTGAGCATCGACGCGCGGCGCGCGATGAGCCCCGTGCATGCGCGCGTGCTCACCTTGCAGCAAGGAAAGCTGGTGCAGGGGCCGGATGTGGTCGTCTATGTGGGCGGTGGGTCGGAACACCAAGTGCACGGTGCGCTCGGCATGGATGCGAAGGGCGACACCTTTGGGCTGATGCCGACGTCGGCTGAGGCAGGGTTCGGCCTGGCGATCATCCGCATCGACGCGCCGCCGCGCCTGGACGAACCGGCCCAGGTCTCGCTCTATCCGAATGGGTTCGACTTTGCGGCGGTGGCCGCCACCCGTGGCGAAAGCGCCATCGTCGTTGCGCGCGTGCGGCCGCTGGGCGCAGATCCTTCGTCGATTCGCATGGTCGAGCTCGGTAAAATCGACCCGAAAGAGGGCTCCTTTTCATCGTTCGGCTTTGTACCTTCGAGTTCATCCGTCCAGAATGTCGCGATCGTTCGCGATCGCTTTGGCGCCATCTGGGTCGAATACACAGACGGGGGTGGCAGTTGGCTCGAGCGTCGAGCATGCCCATGACGTACGTAGGTAAAGCGAGACCGAGCAAACGAGGCAAACGAAGCAACGAGATAGAGGCCCCCAGTGACCAGCATCCTCAGCAACGAAGTGGTTCCCGCAAACGGAGCCGGTAGGCCGCACCTTTCGTCCGACGCGCACGCGCCGCACGATCCCGAATCCCAGGATCATGCGTCGCACGAGGCGCACGATACGAAGAGCTACTACGACGAATTTTCGCACGCGTACGAGCGCTACCGTTTGCCCAACGACCCTGTCGGCTACCACGCCCTGATCGACGATCTCGAGGTGCGCCTGGTCGAGCGTTACGGCAAAGGGCAGAGCATCCTGGAGTGCGGGTGCGGTACGGGGCTCTTGCTGTCGCGCTTCGCCGGCTTCGCCAGCACGGTGAGCGGCATCGATCTTTCGCCCGGCATGCTGTCGCGCGCGCGGGGCCGCGGGTTGAGCGTGGAGGAAGCCTCGGTCACCAACCTGCCCTTCGAAGACGCCAGCTTCGACGTGACGTGTGCCTTCAAGGTGCTCGCCCACGTCCCCGACATCGGGCGCGCGCTCTCGGAGATGGTCCGGGTCACCCGGCCCGGCGGCGTGGTGCTGGCCGAGTTCTACAACCCGATTAGCTTCCGCGGCTTGGTCAAGCGCCTCGGCCCCGCCGGGAAAATCTCGCGGCACACCAAGGAAGATGCGGTCTACACGCGTTTCGATCCGCCCTGGGTCATCTCGAAAATTATTCCCCCCAACGCGCGCTTCGAGCGCGCCTACGGCATCCGCATCGTGACCCCGGCGGCCGCCGCCCTGAAAATTCCGGGGGTTGGACGGTTGCTCAAGCGGGCGGAGGAGCGTCTGGCCGACAGCTCCCTGGCCTATTTCGGCGGTTTCTATGTCGCCGTTCTGCGGCGCAATCCCATTACCTAGTTCCGGCGTCTATACTGAGCTCACATGCCCTTCTCCCAACGTCTCTTCCGCGTAGCTGCCCTCCTGGTGGGGTTCGGCTTTGCCACGTTTCTCGCGCTGCGATTGCAAGGTGGGGGGCTCTGGGAAGGGCTCACGCCGGCCATCGCCGCCAACAATGCGGCGTTTGGCTTGCAGAACAAGGCTTCGTACGACCTGACGTCGCTGAAGGTCGTGAACGAGGTGCTGCGCAACGTGCGCGATCGGTACGTCGATCCGAAGCGGGTCAAGCCGCGTGAGATGCTGCTGTCGGCCCTCAACTACGTGCAGCGCGACGTGGCGCAGGTCATCGTGCTGCACGACGAGGGCGCGCCCACCGTCAAGATCCGGGTGGACACGCAAGAGCGCGAGTTCCGCGTCGACAACGTGCAGGGGCCTTGGGACGTGAGCGCGCGGCTGCGCGAGGTGTTCGCCTTCGTGCAGGACGGGCTGAAAGGGACGGAGGTCGATCTGCGCGAGGTCGAATATGCCGCGTGCAACGGCATGCTGCACACGCTCGATCCGCACAGCGTGCTGCTCTCGCCCGAGGCCTACAAGGAGATGACCTTGTCGACCAGCGGGCAGTTCGGCGGCCTGGGCATCGTCATTTCGATCCGCGATCAGCAGCTCACGGTCATCAACCCCATGCCGGGGACGCCGGCCGGGCGCGCGGGCATCAAGAAGTACGACCGCATCGTGAAGATCAACACCGAGTCGACCCTCAACATGGGGCTGAACGAGGCGGTGAACCACCTGCGCGGCGCGCCGGGCAGCAAGGTCACGGTGCACGTGCACCGCGATGGCCCCGATGGCTGGCAAGGCTCGCGCCCGTTCGAGCTCACGCGCGAGACCATCCGCGTCGCCAGCATCGAGTCCAAGCTGCTCGAGGGCAACATCGGCTACATCCGCTTGAAGCAGTTCCAGGCCAACAGCGCGGCGGAGCTCGACGATGCGCTCCGCACCTTGAAGAAGAGCGGCGAGCTGAAAGGGCTGGTCCTCGACCTCCGCGGCAACCCCGGCGGCCTGCTCGACCAAGCCGCGCGCGTGGCCGACAAGTTCCTCAGCGAGGGCCCCATCGTCGCCACCGTGGGCAACCCCAGCGAGGGGCGCGAGGAGAAGAACGCGCACGTCGACGGCACGGAGCCGAACTACCCGATCGCGCTGCTCGTGAATGGCTCGTCGGCCAGCGCGAGCGAGATCGTGGCCGGCGCCATGAAGAACCACGATCGCGCGGTGCTCATCGGCGATACGACCTTCGGCAAGGGCAGCGTGCAGCTGGTCTTCACGGAGCTGCCGGACAAGGCGGCCCTCAAGCTGACCATCGCGCAGTACTTGACCGAGCCGGGCGACGTCTCGATTCAGGGCACGGGCGTGACGCCGGACATCCAGCTCGATCCCATGACGGTGGACGCCCAAGAGATGGATCTCACGGTGGACACCGGCGGGCTCAAGGAGCGCGATCTCTCGCGCAGCCTCTCGAACGCGCGCGCCCGCGAGGGGCAGCGCCCGACCGAGACCGTGCGCTACGATCTTCCGCAGAAGGATCGGCAGGAGCTGCGCGAGCGCGGCGGCGATCCCGACGACAACTTCGCGATGGACTTCCAGATCCGCTTCGCGCGCGAGTTCGTCTCCAAGGTGCCGGCGGGCAAGCGGCTCGATCAGCTCCGGGCCGCGAAGAACGTGATCGCCGAGGTGCGGGCGACGGAGTTGAACAAGGTGGCGGCGGAGCTCAAGACCATCGGCGTCGACTGGACCGACGCGCCGGCCGACGTCCCGCAAGCGCAGGCCCCCATCGCCGCGTCCTTGTTCGACGTGAAGATGGAGACGGAGCGGCCGCAGAACGAGGTGACCGCCGGCGACCCCATGACGTTGAAGGTCACGGTGACCAACAAGGGCACCTCGCCGCTCTACCGCCTCTATGCGGTGAGCAAGAGCGACAACCCCTTGTTCGACAACAAGGAGCTGGTGATCGGGCGGCTGGATCCGGGCAAGAGCAAGACGGCCACCGCGCCGCTCGGGTGGTGCGACGTCGAGGGCCACAAGATCGGCTCGACGGCGCCGCTCCCCAAGGACGCTCCGCGCATCTGCCGCGTCCCGCGCGACACGTTGACGCGCGCCGATGGGATCAAGGTGCACTTCGAGGAGGCGCGCGGGCGCGCCCCGGCCGACGCCGAGATGCGCGCGACCATCCGCGCGCTGGAGCGTCCGGTGTTCGCGTACGCCTACCAAGTCGCCGACAACCGGCGCGGCAACGGGGATGGCCGCATTCAAAAGGACGAGGGTGTGACCGTGTACCTGACGGTCCGCAACGTGGGCAAGGGTCGCTCGTACGAGACGCAGGCCAACCTGCGGAACCTGTCGGGCGACGGGCTGCTCCTGCACGATGGTCGCTTCGACCTGTCGAACATGAACCCGGGCGAGACGCGCAAGGTGGCCTTCACCTTCGACGTGCAGTCGCAGCTCCCCGACGCCGAGGCGAAGGTGGAGCTGTCCATCGCCGACCGCGATCTGCGCGAGTCCGTGTCCGAGAAGATCCGCATGCCGATCGCGGCGCCCATCGCGCTTCAAGCCGGCTCCGGGGCCATGCGCGCCAAGGGCGGCGGGGCGGAGCTGCTGCAGGCGCCCGAGGCCGGTGCGCGCGTGATCGGGCGGCTGCCCGCGGGGAGCGCGGCGGGGGTGATGGGGACGGCCACCGAGTTCACCAAGCTCGCGCTCGGCGCAGGGCGCTTTGCGTTCGCCCGGACGCGCGATCTCGAGGCGGGCGGCGCCGCGAGCGGCACGGTGAACTTCGAGGAGACGATGGCGCACGCGCCGCCGTCGATCGAGCTGGCGGCCACGTCGCTGGCCACGCGCGACAGCCACACGGCCATCAAGGCCACGGCCGGCGACAGCGAGCGCCTGCTCGACGCCTACATCTTCGTGGGCTCGCGCAAGACGTTCTACCGCTCCAACCGCGGGGCGGCCGATCCGAAGCGCATGACCTTCGAGGCGGATCTTCCGCTTCGCCCCGGGGTGAACGTGGTGAGCATCGTGGCGCGCGAGAGCCCGGACACCTCCACCCGCAAGACGTTCATCGTGCGGCGCGATGGACCGAACGGGGAGCTTTTGGCCACGCCGAAAACCGACGACGATCTGGCGGAAAACGTGATCGGCGGCGACAACGATTAGCTAAGAGATACGGACGCACATGCGGCTGCACATCAACATCGATCACGTCGCCACCCTTCGAAACGCGCGCCAGACCCCGTACCCCGATCCCGTGGAGGCGGCGCGCGTCTGCATCGACGCGGGCGCGCACGGCATCACCGCGCACCTGCGCGAGGATCGGCGCCATATCCTCGACGAGGACGTTCGCCGTCTGCGCGAGCTGCTCTCGAAGACGGGCGGCGCGCGCGTAGCAGGCGCGAGCGGCTCCGGCGGCGCGACCCCGCTCTTCAACTTGGAGATGGCGGCCACCGACGAGATGGTGGCCATCGCCCGCCGCACCTTGCCCGACGTGGTCACGTTGGTGCCGGAGCGGCGGCAGGAGAGGACCACGGAAGGTGGCCTCGACGTTCGCGCAGGCGGCGCGGCGCTCGCGGCGCATGTGCGGGCGCTGCTCGAGGTGGGGATCAAGGTGAGCCTCTTCATCGCAGCCGATGAGCCGCAGATCGAGGCGTCGAAGCGGATCGGGGTGCAGCAGATCGAGCTTCACACCGGCGAGTACGCGCACGCCTTTCACGATGGGGCGGCGCGCTCGCGCGAGCTCGACCGGTTGGCTCGCGGCGCAGCCTTTGGGCATCGGTTGGGGCTCGAGGTGGCGGCCGGGCATGGGCTCACCCGCGAAAACGTGGTGGAGCTGGTGCGTATCCCGGAGATCATTGAGCTCAACATCGGTCACGCCGTCATTGGCGACGCCGTGTTTCTTTCGCTGGCGGGCGCCGTCCGCGCCATGTCGGACGCCATCGATCGAGGTCGTCCGCGGGTCTAGTCCGCGAGCCAGGAGCCACGATCCTGTAGCGTCCGCGGTCGCGTGGGCTCCACACGGCCTCCACAAAGGCAAATCCTGAGTTACGATCCGAGTGCGATGATTGTCGGCATCGGAATCGACGTCTGCTCCATCGATCGCATGCGGCGTGCCCTCGAGCGCCACGGGGATCGATTCTTCTCGCGCATTTGCAGCCCGCGCGAACGTGAGGATCTCGCGGGCCGCGATCCGCCCACCGCCCTGGCTGGTCGCTTTGCGGCCAAGGAGGCGTTCGCCAAAGCGCTCGATGGCGCGCCGGGGGTCGGCTGGCACGAGGTCGAGGTGCGCCGCGCACCCAGCGGGCGCCCGCGCCTCGAGCTTCATGGCAACGCGCTGGTGGCGGTGCGCAAAGCCAATGTCGAGCGGTGGCACGTGACCATCACGCACGACGCCGGCATCGCAGCCGCCGTGGTGGTGCTCGAGGCCCCGTGATCCCCGTTCTATCGCGCGCCCAAATGCGCGCATTCGACGCCCACGCCATCGAGGTCGCCAAGGTTCCCAGCATCGTTCTCATGGAGAACGCGGGCCGCGGTGCGGCCGAGCGCATCTTGGAGTTGCTCGGGGAAGCGCCGCGCCGAGAGCCTGCGGGCGCTGCGGGCGCTGCGGGCGCGAACGCGCGCCGGGCGCCGGGCGCCGGAGGTGCGCCGCTCGCCGCGCCCGACGATCGACGCCGCGTGGTCATCGTGTGCGGCGCCGGCAACAACGGTGGCGATGGTTTCGTGGTGGCGCGGCACCTCTGGGCGCGCGGTCACCGGCCTTCGGTCTTTTTCTGCGGCAAGCCGGACAAGCTCTCGCAGGATGCGCGCGTTCAGCGCGATGCGTGGGTTGGCCTGGGCGGCGCCGTGAAGGTGCTCGCGCAAAGCTCCGATTTGGAGGTGTTGAAGGCCGAGCTCGGGCACGCGGCGCTCGTGGTCGATGCGCTGTTCGGCACGGGGCTCGATCGTCCCATCGTCGGCACGAGCGCCGAGGTGATCGCGCTCCTGAACGCCGCCTCGGCGCCGCGCGTCGCGCTCGACATTCCATCGGGGCTCGACAGCGACACGGGCGTGCCGCTCGGTCCGACGTTCCTTGCGGATTGGACCTTGACGTTTGCCCACCCGAAGCTCGGGCTGCTCACGCCGAGCGGTCTTCGCCACGCGGGGCACGTCGAGGTGGTGGGGCTCGGCATTCCATCCGACGTTCCGGACCAAGTGGGGTATGCGGCGGAGCTCATCGAGCAGCGCGACGTCGCGCAGTGGCTTTCGCCGCGCGCCGCGGATGCGCACAAATACTCGGCGGGTCACGTGGCCGTGCTCGCGGGCTCGGCGGGGAAAATCGGCGCGTCGTTGCTGGTCGCGCACGGGGCGCTGCGCGCGGGGGCCGGCGCGGCGACGATCGTCACGTGGCCCGATGCGGTGGACGCGCTCCAGGCGCGGGTGCTCGAGATCATGACGGCGGCCATTCGCCCCGAGTCCATCGCGGCGAGCCTCGACGCGGCGCTGCGCTCGAAGCGCGCCGTCGTGCTCGGGCCGGGGTTCGGGTTCGACGAGGCGGCGGGCAGCGCGCTCGGCCATGTGCTCGCCACGTGGCGAGGTCCGCTGGTGCTCGATGCGGATGCCATGACCTTGTTGTCGTCGTCGCGGGATGGCTCGGGGGATCCGTCGCGGGGCGGATCGCGCGAGTTTGCGAAGCTGCTCGATAGCCCCTCGTCGCGGATCCTTACGCCGCACGCGGGCGAGCTCGGGCGGCTCCTCGGCACCAGCTCCGATGCGATCGAGGCGGACCGCTTTCATGCGGCGACCGAGGCGGCGCGTCGAACGGGCTCGGTGGTGCTCTTGAAGGGGGCGCATAGCGTGATCGCATCGCCCACCGGGCGCATGGTCCTCAATGTTCGTGGAACGCCCGCCCTGGGCACCGCGGGCTCGGGCGACGTCCTTGCCGGCATCATCGGCGCGCTCGCGAGCCACCTCGAGCCTCTGGAGGCGGCGTGCGCGGGCGCGTATCTGCACGCGGAGGCGGGGAGGGTGGCGGCGGATGGCTCGGACCGCGGGATCGTCGCCTCCGAAATTGCGGATGGGGTGGCTGCGGTCGTCCGCGGGTTGCTCCGTCGTTAGCGCCGGGGGGCGCGATGCTGCGTGGCCTCCGGGCGTTGCGCGGCGAGGGCACGCTCGTCGTTCCCGGCCCACATGGATTGTCTGCTTTGACACATGTCGCGGCAGCCCAATGCGCTAACTATCGGAAATGACGAGGAAAGCTGAGCGGCATCGGCATTGCTGAAGCTGTGGGACGGAGGATGTCAATGTCGCCTGCTTCCCAAACTTGCCGTATGTCGCGTCCCGCATTTGCCGCGCATGATCTCCCCTCGTTGCGCGCGGGCTTGGTCGCCCTCGTTCCCGAGCTTCGCGGACGCGCCCTTCGCTTTACGGCCAACCCGGCCCTGGCCGACGACATGGTTCAAGACACGATGGAGCGCGCCCTTCGCTTCGCGGGGCAGTACGAGCCGGGCACCAACTTGCGGGCGTGGGTCTTTCAGATCCTGTTCAGCGTGTTCGTCACGCGCTACCGAAGGCAGCGCCGAGAGCGCAACGCGCTGCGCGTGCTCTCCACCGATCCGTGCGCATGGACGATCCCTCCCGCGAACGGCGTGCCCGATCGCGAGGCGCCGCTCACCTTGTCGACGAAGAAGGAGCTCGATGCGCTGCCCGACGGCTTTCGCTCCGTCATCGTGCTCGTCGACTTGGAGGATCGCTCCTACCGCGAAGCCGCCGTGGAGCTCGGGCTGCCGCTTGGCACCGTCATGAGCCGGCTGCATCGCGGACGAAAGCTCCTCGCCGCGCAGCTCGCCGCGTAGCGCGCAGCACCTCGCGCCACCTCGCGCGCAGCACCTCGCGCCGCGCGCGGCGGATCGCCCGAAATCAACCCGAGTTGGCCGAAATCAACCCTTGGGTTGCCTTGGAACCCAGGGGATATCCGGAATATTTTTCGCGCGATTTTCTGTGCGAGCGAGGCTGAAAAGCAGGTCGCTCAAGCGATTCAGGTACACGATCAGCTCGCGACGGACCTCCGCGTCGCGAGCGTCGCGACCATCCTGGCCACCGCGACCATCGCCTCCATCCCGAATGGACAGAACCGCGCGCTCAGCCCGCCGACATACGGTGCGGGCCAGATGAAGTGAAGCTGCTTGTAGGCTGCCGCCCGGCAGGACGAAGTTCATGAGGGGCGGAAGCTGGCCCTCCGAGGCGTCGATGGCCTTTTCCAGGCGCTCGATATCGTCGCCGTCGATGGGCTTCATGGATAGCTTGCCCTCTTTGCCGGGCACGCACGCGAGCTCCGCACCCAGGCAAAAAAGGTCGACCTGCACTTGCTCCAGCACCGCCTCCGTCGCGGCCTCGAGCCCATGGGCGCGTGCGAGCCCCACGGTGGCGTTCAACTCGTCCACCGTTCCGTAGGCGTCCACGCGCGCGCTGGCCTTGGCGACGCGACCACCGCCGAAGAGGCCCGTGGTCCCGTCGTCCCCCGTTTTCGTGTAGATTTTCACGCGGTGAACATTTTGGCGACTTCTTCGCTCATGCTCGCCTCGGGGACTTTCTTGGCATAGGCGAGCTCTTTCATGAGCAGACCCTTGGCCTGGTCCAAAAGGCGGCGCTCGCCAAAGCTGAGCTCCTTGTCGAACTTCAGCCGGTACATATCCCGGAGAACTTTGGCAATTTCATACGCCGAGCCGCTCTTGATCATCTCGGTGTAAGCTCGGAAGCGGCGGCTCCACGGGTGCAGATCGACCGCCACCTCGCGCGCGCGCAT
Source organism: Sorangiineae bacterium MSr11954 (assembly GCA_037157815.1). Classification (NCBI taxonomy): domain Bacteria; kingdom Pseudomonadati; phylum Myxococcota; class Myxococcia; order Myxococcales; family Pendulisporaceae; genus Pendulispora; species Pendulispora albinea. The sequence goes on along the minus strand of CP089984.1, from coordinate 8,012,883 downwards.
GGTGTCCAACACGGCGTCGGCCTCTTTGTCGCTCATGATGGGACGAAGTCCTACCTGGGCGGCGGCGCCGACGGGAACCATGACCTTCATGCCGTTGTGGAGCTTCAGGATGTAGAACATCCCCGTCGTTCCGCCGATGGCGCGCTCCTCGATGGTGGTGACCTCACCCACGCCGTGTGCCGGGTGAACGCATTTGTCACCGACCTTGAATTCGGGCTGCTTCAGCGGCGTTCCATCGCTCATGGCGGCCACGTTGGGGCGCGCAAAGGGGCTCGACGTGAGCCGGCCGAAATTGGGCCGTGCCGGGGGCGGAGCCGGCGAGGGCGGGGAAACCTGGGGGGCGGGCGCGGGGGCAGCGGCCGCTACGGGCTCGGCAGCTCGGCCAGCGGCGCTGGAAGCCGAAGAAGCGGGGTGGGAAGCGGGAGAGGAGGATGCTGCGCTGGAATCAGGGCTCGCAACGGCAGGCGCAGAGGCGGCACGGGGGGTCTTCGCCTTGGACGTCACCCTCGGGGTGCTGGACGGCGCATCCGCGGCGGCGCGAGACGTCGTCGACGTGCTGCGTTTCGTGGACGTGCTGGAGCGGGAGGACGGGGTACGTGCAACGCGTGCCGTGGATGCAGCGGATGCAGCGGTTCGTGCGGGTGCGGGTCGGGCCATTGGAATTTCACGCCAAACAGCGCGGCGACGCGGGATATTCCACGAGATGCTGCGCGTCTGAGCGTGGCGTGCCCCTACCATCAAAAAGGGGTGTTCGTCAATCTACCCCCCCTCCCTCGATGGACGCAAACCTTGCGCGTTTTGTCGAACTTGGCGCGAGTGGTCGTCAGTAGCGCATCAACTCATCCACGCTTGCACCCGTCGCAGCTTGGATCCCGCGAAACAGCGATGTGGCCGAAATCGTGAGCTCCGCGACCAGCGCGTCGGGCTCCGCGTGCACGTCGGGGCCTGCGACCGGATCGTTCAACCCGCAAAGTCGACCGAGCGCGCTCTCAGAGATGACATGGATCGCGGCCGCGAACCGTTGGGCGGCCGAAGGATCATCGTTCTGGAACGAGCCGAGGAGCGCCAGGCGCACGGCCAGCCGGCCCGCGTCCGGCGCCGGAGACGCGGGGCCCGCGATGCGCACGGAGAGGGCCACCGCCGTGGCCGCACGAAGCATGCCCCCCAGCGCCCGCTCGTACTCGCCGGTGAAGGGACCCGGCGCAAAGGCGGTGAGCGGTGCGTTCCCGACGATCGGGATCGCGCGATCGAGGGGCGTGACCCGCAGCGCCGGCGACGCCTTCTTCAGACGTTCCTGCGCGAAAAATTCCGCTGCCCGCAGAGGCCCGAAGCGCCCAACCTCCAACCCCACCGCTTCGCGCCCGAAGATGGCGAGCTGCTGGCGCTCGCCGTTGACGGTGCCCCACGTGCGTACGATCGTCCCCAACGGGTCGGCCTTGCGATCGATGCCGCGCCCATCGACCTTGGTCGCCCTGGCGGCAAAGGCGCCCTCGACCTTGGCGGGATCGACCAAGCCGTGTGCCAGAAAGAGGGTCACCTGCGGATAGCCCGCGATGGTGAGCTCGTCGAGCTCGCGAACGTCGATTCCGCCGTGCCGTCGCGCGAAGGTCTCGAAGCGCGCGTCGGAGAAGAGCCATCGGATCGCCTGGACCATCTGCGGATCGGCGAACAGATCGCGCGGGCGGACCTGCACCAGCCACGACAGGCCGGCCGCTTGCGCCAAGTCGGAGGTGGGGAGCAGATGGAGCGGCGGCGCGGGCGGCGCGCTGGGCACGTTCGGTGCGCCGCCGCAGCCGAGCATCATCGCGGTGGCCGCGGCGACGGCGACGCTGGCGAGACGCGATCGCACGAACGTCACGCCACCGTGACGTACACGAAGCGGCGGTTCTTCGAGCCCACGCGAAGCAGGTACCGCTTGCCGCGTTCCAGCTGCAGCTGCGGATCGGTGACCCGCTGCTGATCGAGCTCCACCCCGCCTTGTTCGACCAGGCGCTTTCCTTCGCCGGTCGACTTGACCAGGCCGGTGCTGGAGAGCGCCTTGGCGATCCACAGGGTCGCGCCCTCGGTGGTCACCGTCTGCTCGGGAATGTCGGACGGCAGCGCATCGGATGCGTAGATGCGCTGGAAGTCCGCCTCGGCGGTCTCGGCGGCCTGGGCATCGTGAAAGCGGGTGACCAGCTCGCGCGCGAAGAGGGCCTTGATGTCCTGCGGCTTGCGCTCGCCCGATTGCTTGGCGCGCTTCAAGTCGGCGATGGCCTCGGTGGAGAGCGAGGAGAGGAGCTCGAAGTAGCGGAAAATGACGTCGTCGTCGATCTGCATGACCTTGCGGTATTGGGTCAGCGGATCTTCCTTCAGGCCGATGTAGTTGCCGGCGCTCTTGGACATCTTCTTTCCGACCACGTGGCCGTTCTCGTCGATGCGCGCGTCGGTGCCTTCCAACAAAGGAACGGTGAGCACCATCTGCGGGGTGAGGCCGTAGCGCGGCATGATGTCGCGGCCCACCATCAAGTTGAAGAGTTGGTCCGTTCCGCCGAGCTCCATGTCGCAATCGAGGGCCACCGAGTCGTAGCCCTGCAAGAGCGGGTACAAAAATTCATGCTGGTGAATCGGACGCCCTTCCGCGAAGCGCTGACCGAAGTCGTTTCGCTCGAGCATCCGCGCGACCGTCATCTTGGCCATCAGCTCCACCATGTCGGTGGCCGAGAGCTTGTCCAACCACTCGGAGTTCCAGCGCAGCTCGAGCCTCTTCTCATCGAGGATCTTGAACGCTTGGTCCGTGTACGTCTTGGCGGCTTCCAGCACTTGCTCGCGGGTCAGACGCGGGCGCAGATCGTTCTGGCCGCTGGGATCGCCCACCATGGCCGTGAAGCTGCCGATGAGCAGAATCGCGGTGTGACCCAGATCCTGAAACTGGCGCAGCTTGGCCAGTGGCACGGCATGGCCAACGTGAAGATCGGGGCGCGTGGGATCGAGGCCCAACTTGACCCTGAGCGGCACGCCGGTGGTGCGCGATCGTTCGAGGCGCTCCTCGAGCTCTTTGCGGACGTGAATTTCGACGGCGCCGCGCGTGAGCAGGGCCATCTGTTCGGAGACGGGCGGAAAGGACATGACGGTAGGAAAGTGCGGGCCAGGATGGAACGTGAACGAAATCGCGGAGCACGATTCTCGGCGAAACGAGGAGAGTTGACCGCCAGGGCGTCAGAATCGCCAGGGTTTTTTGGTGTGAGTTTTACTCTTTCGCTCGTTGGCGGCCCTCGCGCCCTGGCAGGTGATTCGTCCGGCGAGGGAAGGCGGGACGCCGCTCATTCTTCTTCGCGATCGGCTTCTTCCTCGTCGACGTCGTCGAGATCGTCCGGATCGTCCCCGTCGGTATCGGATCCACCGGTGATGGGCAAGTGCCGGCTGTTGTTGACCAGCTCCTTCAGCTCCTTGCCCACCTTGAAGAAGGGCAGGCGCTTGGCGGGTACGGGCACCGACTCACCGGTCCGTGGATTGCGCCCCTCGTAGGCTTTGTAAGCCCGGACGCTGAAGCTCCCAAATCCGCGGATCTCGATGCCATCACCCCGGCCAAGGGCTGCCGTCATCGTGTCAAAGACGCATTTGACGACATCCTCGGCGCGGGCCTTGGTGAGGTCGCTGCGCGTAGCCATCGCGTCGATCAGTTCACTTTTCGTCATGTCGCACCGCCTTGACGAGAAGGGTCAATGCCCCGCAAGCTCAGCCACAAAGCCCTACCATTACGCTGAAAGTCCTTCAACGGTGAGCTTTTACAGTAGTTTTGTCGAGCGCTACAGCACCATGTTGTGCCCGCAGCACCATTCGACAGCTGACAACTCCTTGTGAGGCCCCGTCGAGGATAATGGTACGCCCAGCCAAGTCGAGGATATTCCCAGGTTTTTCCGGTAGAGAAGGCTCGTCCGACCAGTCCCAGCGGGCCTTCTCGATTCGGGGCGAGAATCCATCGGTCGCGGTGTAAAGGATGAGGCTCCCCCGCGCCCCGGTGCCCCGTCGAAGAACGCGCGGTTCGACGACGAACGTGCTTCGCGCGTCGCCTTGCACCCCCGAGAACCGCGTGGTCGATGCGCCGTCGATCGGTGGCGACGAGGGGAGGGGCAACGCGATCTCGGCGGAGGCCTCGCCCTCGGGGCCATCGGGAACGAGCTCGAGCACGCGATCTTCGGATGCACCGGTGCCCGCGGCGAAGATGGCCTGGGCATGGCCGCCGGTCTGCGCAAGAGGAGGCCACTCGGTCTCGGCCTCGAAGCGGTAGGTGTCGTCGAGGATGGCGGGAGGGATCCATGTCTCGATCGACGAGGCGCCGCCCGGCTCGGGGACGAACGTGTAGTGGTGCGAAATGGGGTGCCCCAGCATGTCGTAGAGGAGCCGATCGCCATCGTCGTGGCGGCGGCGCACCGCAAGGACGCCATGGCTGGCGCTCAATGCCGGATCGTAGGCGAGGTTGAAGCCGTGGTCGGTGTCGAAGAAGAGGAGACCCTGTGTCAGCCCCGCCTCGCGCGCGCGATCCGGCTCGTACATGGGGCGACCGCCGTCGCGCTCCGCCAGGGCGTGATGTCCGTGGGCGGTGTGGATGGCGAAGCCAAAGGCCGCCACGGCGAGCACCGTGAAGATGGGGGCGAAGACGCGTCCGTCCGTGCTGTCGTGTGCCGTGCCTGCGTGTGCCATGCGGACCAGGGCGAAGGCGAGGAGGGCGTGCTCCAAGGGGAGGACGTCGGCGAAGAAGCGTGCGCCTCCGCCGGGGTAGTTGCCGTCGAAGTAAAATGGTGCGTAGGCAACGATTTGGAGCCCCACGACGAGGGCGAGCATCCGGCAGGCGCGGCTGGTGCGCAGGGCGTGGGCCGCCGGGAGCAGAAGGACGAGGACGAGGGGCTCGAAGTTGACCACGTCGCCCGTGTGCAGCCAGAGGCGGCGCAAGGTCGTCCCGGCGGCTTCGAGCAGGCCGTAGCCGTGGGGGAGGCGCGCGCGCACGAAGTCGCCGTGCTCGACGAGGCAGCCGATCCCCTGGCCGAAGCCGTAGCGAAAGCAGCCGGGCGGTCCGTCGCTCACGGCGTAATAGGCGAGCTGCGTGCTGCCGAACCAATGGCCGGTGGCGGCGTGCTGGGCGCAGAGCAGAAAGAGGAGACCCGGTGCGATGCCGAGCAGCACGGCCAGGATCGCGCGGGCGCGCTCCCGCCACGTCGCGGTGCTTTGGGCGCGCGGGCTGCGGCCCAGCACGAGAATGAGCACGCCGGCGGCGATGGGCAACGCCGAGACCATGCGCGTGGCGGCGACGGCGCCAATGGCCAAGCCGGTCGCGACGAGCCACGCGGGCCGCGCCAGGCGCACGGCGCGAAGGGCCGTCGCCATCGCCAAGGTGATGCCAAGGGCGCTCGCGCCGTGCGACATCGTATCGGCCGTGTGATACCGCAGCGCCGCGCACACGAGCGAGAGCAGCACGGCGAAGCGGGCGACGGTCTCCGCTTCCGGGGAGCGCGCATGGTGCAGCGCGACCTCGCGCGCGAGAACGTACGTGGAGACGGCCAGCGTGGCGGCCAAGACCGGCCCGATCACCATGGGCGCGCCGATCCAGAAGCCGGCGGCGAGCAAGAGTGGATAGCCGGGCGGAAAAATGCCGCTGAGGAGGTTCGGCTCGTGGAAGAGAAGGAAGCGCCCGCGGAACGAGGCCGTGGGATCCACCACCGGCCAGCTCACATGGCCGTGGGCGAGCGCGCGGCCTTGGAGCCAGTAGCTGGTGGCGTCGATGATGCGGGGGCCGCCGCGCAAGTAGAAGGCGATGTATCCGAGCGAGAGAAACGCGGCGGCAAAGCCGGTGATCGTCAGAAAGCGACGGCGCGAAAGACCATGCTTCCCGACGTGGAACAAGCCGGCGAAGCTCCCCTCGTGCCGGCGGACCGCCGAGACGGCAAACACGGCGGCGAAAAAGAGCGCGGCCCACGCCACCGCATCGGGCGGTTTCCCCCATGCGCCCAACGCGCTGCCGACGTCGCCGATCACTGCAGGACCCACACGTGGTAGTCGATGAAATCCCCCGGCCCATCGTTATCGATCGTCACGGCGAGGGTCTCGGTCACCTTGTCGGCCGCGATCTCGATCGCCTGCTCGACCCACCCTTCCGCGGGGGCCAGATCGAGCACCCCCACCGGCGCCCCGCCCGCGCGCACCACCACGTGCGATGTGGCGTCGGGCGCGCTGCGCACGATGAGGGTGGCCGGCTTGCCCGGCGTGAGGTGGCGCAGCACGAAGCTCTCGGAGCGATGCTCGGAGATGCGCCGTCCGCCGTCGAAGAGATCGAGCCGGCCGTCGGCGGGATCGGTCAGGATTTTCATGTCGGTCCAGCCCCCGGCCGGGGTGGGGAACGTGTAGTGGTGCTCTTTTTCGCTCACCAGATCGGCCACGTCGACCTCGTCCCGGATGGTGAGCGGGTAGGGGCTCGACGGTACGAGGCGCGGCTGGTTGCCTGTGCCGAGCAGGTGCCAATCGGCGCGGTAGATGACGTCCTCGTAGCCGCCGCAAATGACGTTGCCCTCCACCGGGAAGCGCGCGAGCACCTCGCTGGAGAACCACGTCGGCAAGACGCCCCACCACGTGGGGTAGATCGCGAGCACGTCGGGACGCTCCATGGCCGGCATGCGCTCGATCAGCTCCAAGGTCGCCGGCAGACCGTGAACCCCGGCGCGGGCGAAGGGGAGCGCGTGGAACCCGCCGAGGCCGATGATGTCGAGCCCCGGGCGCTCCGACGCATAGATGAGCGCCCCCGCGTCGCCCACCAGAACGCGCTTTGGCTTCAATCGCGCGAGCCACCGCCCCGCGACGAGGTGCTGATCGCGGATGTTGCGGGAGGCCCTCCCGAAGAACCACTTCTGCCCGCGGTAGTTCGGCTCTTGGTGCACGTACGCGAAGAAGAGCCCCGCCACCACGCACGCCGCGCGCAGCGGCCAGAGAAGAAAGAGCAGCGCCAGCGCCACGCCGGCCACCAGCGCCAGCACCCAGGCAAAGCGAAACTCGGGGAGCGTATTGGCCGCGCGGGTGGCGATGCCGATGGTCTGCACCGCCAGCGCGCCCGCCACCACCACGAACAGCACGCTCGGCTTGGCGCGGCGACGCACGAGGGCGGTGGCGCCCAGCGCGCCGGCGATGAGCAGCCACGCCACGGCGGGCATGGTGTAGCGCTCGTTCTGCCAGCGCACTTGCCCGTTGAAGGCGGTGAGCGCGAGCCAGAGGGCGATCTGCAGCCATAAGAGAACGCCGTAGCGGCGCGTCTCGGGGAGGGCCAGGGTGAAGAGCGCGAGGGTCGGTACGATGAAGCCGAGGGCCGGAACGTCGGTAAAGTGGTATTCTAGATTGCGGAAAATCGAGTAATTCAGATTGAAGACGTAATCGCTGATCTTGTCCGCCCGCGTGAGGAACGGATTGTTCACGGCGAGCTTTACGATCGCGCCATTGGCGCTGTACTCGCCGGTGAACGCGTGATTGGCCATCGTCTGCAGCGCCAGGATGAGCACCGCCGGCAGACCCGCGCGAAGCAAGAGCCCCACCGCCGGGCGCCATCCACGCCGGCGCAGCACCGGCCACGCGGCCACCAATCCAAAGGCCGCCACCGTGCCCGCGCCCTCGGGCCGGGTGAAGACGATGGCCGCCCCCGCGAGCCCGAGCAGCCACGTGCGGTGCGGGGCCTCGGCGGTTCGAGCGGGTGAGTCGTCCACGGCAAAGAAGGCGAGAAGTCCGCAAGCCCAGGTGGCGAGGTAGAGCGCGACCTCCATGCCGCTCCAGAGCGACCAATCCAGGGAGCCGAGTGCGAGGAACATCGGCGGAAGCAAGAACGATCCCATGCGCATCCAGCGCAACGTTCCATCCGGGAGGCGCGCGCCGGAGCCTCTGGCATGGCGGAGAAAGAGCCCGCGCGCGGCGAGGAGCACCCCGAAGACCGAGACGGCGGCCACGATGGCGGCCCAGATCATCAGCCGTTCGCGCGTAAAGCCGAGCAAGTACCCGATGGCCAGCACGAACGGGTACGAGAGGCTGGTGTTTCCCGATGAATAGCCGTTGCCGGCCGCCCACTCGAAGGGGTGGCCCTCGGCGGTGGAGCGCGCGTAGTCGAAGTGGATGAACACATCGTCGAGGGGCGCCGACCACTCTCCGCTCGTCTGCTTGAGCATGTAGCCGTAGAAGGCCCGGGCGGAGAGCAAGGTGCACAGGGCTGCCCACAGCACGTACAGCGCGCCGTCGTATTGGGGCCAGCGGCGAAAAAATCGCGCACCGGGCGCGCGCGCGGACCAGCGTGTCACTCGCGTCACAGGGGAAAGAGCCGAAATGCGTCTGGGAAGGGTGAAAGCCACGGTGGAAACGCGGCCTTCATAGCATTGCCTTCCTGAATCTTCACGAATCAGTGGCCGAGGCGTACTTGGCCTTGATGTATCGTCCGAGTCCCACTAATGGGTGGTCATCATCATGCCTTCGCGACGTCTGCCCATCGCGGGGGTGCTTTTCCTTGGCGCGTTTTCGGCAGCGCGCGTCTCTTTCGCCCAGGGAACGCAGCAGCACCCCAACCCTCCACCTCCTCCTCAACAACCTCCCCCCGCCGGCTCGTCGGACGACACGAGCCGAGGGAGCGCCGTTCCTCGTGGTGCGTCGGGGGCCACGATTGTTCCGCCCGCTGACCCCGGGCAAGCCCCCGCGCCGCAAGCCGCCCCACAGGTCACGCCTCCAAAGCTCGTGACCGACGAGGGCGCGCAGTATCCGGACGCCGCGCTCAAGGAAGGATGGACGGCCCCGGCGACCGTCGTGTTGGTCCTGGAGATCGACACCGAGGGCGTGGTGCGCAAGGCCACGGTGGAGACCCCGGTGGGCCATGGCTTCGACGAGGCCGCGGTGGCCGCCGCCAACAAGCTGCGGTTCGAGCCGGCCAAGCGGAACGGGCGCGCCGTCGCGGCGCGCATCAAACACCAATACGTCTTTACGCCGCCTCCCTCGCGGCTGGTGGGGCGGGTCGCGGCTTCGGCCTCCGAGGCGCCCATCGCGGGGGCCACGGTGGTCGTGCACGCGGCCGATGGAACCGAGCAGTCGACCCAGACGGCGGCCGACGGCACCTGGAGCATCGACAAACTTCCGCCCGGATCGTACGAGGTGCGCGTCTCCGCGGAGCGCTTCGAGCCGCAGAGCGCCGTTCAAGAGGTGAAGGCGGGCGAGGAGGTGAGCACCATCACGCGCCTCTCGCGCCCCGCGGCGGACAAGCCGGTGCCGGCGCCCGAAGACGAGGACGTGGAGGAGGTCACCGTCAAAGGTGTCCGCCCGCCGCGCGAGGTCACCCGCCGCACCCTCGAGCAGCGCGAGATGACCCGCATCCCCGGCACCTCGGGCGACGCGCTGCGGTCGCTCCAGAACTTGCCGGGCGTGGCCCGCCCGCCGGGGCTGGCCGGGTTGCTCATCGTGCGCGGCTCGTCGCCCAACGACACGAACATCTTCATCGACGGCACCCTGGTGCCGATCGTCTACCACTTCGGCGGATTGAGCTCGGTCGTGCCGAGCGAGATGCTCCAGAAGATCGATTTCTACCCCGGCAACTTCAGCACCCAGTACGGCCGGGTCATGGGCGGCATCGTGGACGTGGGGATCCGCGATCCCAAGAAGGACCGCCTGCACGGCATGGCGCAGGTCGACTTGATCGACGCGCGCGTGATGGCCGAGGGCCCCATCGGAAAAACGGGGTGGAACTTCGCCATCGCCGGCCGCCGTTCGTACGTCGATATCTGGCTGAAACCGGTCCTCGAATCGGCCAACGCCGGGGTCACCACCGCGCCCGTCTATTACGACTATCAATTGATGGTCTCCAAGGACTTCGGGAAGAACCAAAACTTCCGCCTGATGTTCCTCGGCTCCGACGACCGGCTGGAGCTCTTGGTGAAGAGCCCCGCGGCCACCGATCCGGCCATCGGCGGCGGCATCGCCGCGCACAACGGTTTTTGGCGCACGCAGGCGCGCTACAGGAACCGCATCAGCGAAGACACCGATTTGAAGGTGATGGGGGCCATCGGCCAGGACTTCGCCGACTTCACGGTGGGCGACGTCTTCTTCAAGCTCAAGACCCTGCCGATGACCTCGCGCATCGAGCTCTCGCAGCGGCTCGCCAAGGGCGTGACGGCCAACATCGGCATGGACATGCTCTACACGCCGTACGACGTGCACGTGCGCGCGCCGCCCTTCCCTCGGCCGGGCGAGCCGCCGGGCGGCCCCGGTTTGAGCCGTCCGCCCCGGGAGACGGTCGACAGCGACGCCCTCTTCCGCCCCGGCTTCTACGGCGAGTTCGAGCTCACCCCCTGGCGCGGCGGCCGCATCGTGCCGGGCGTGCGCCTCGATTATGCCAAGGACACGCGCGAGTGGGACATCGGCCCGCGCGTGATGGCCCGCCAAGATCTGACGCGCGGCTTTCCGCGCACGACCTTGAAGGGCGGGGTCGGCATCTTCTATCAGCCCCCGCAGCCGCAGGAGACCAACGTGGTCTTCGGCCAAAAGGGGCTGCGCTCCAATCGCGCGTACCACTATTCGTTCGGCGTCGAGCAAGAGATCACGCAGCAGCTCGAGGTCTCGCTCGAGGGGTACTTCAAGACGCTCGATCGCCTGGTGGTCCCGAACAACGGAAACAGCGGGGTGGGCAAGGCGTACGGCCTCGAGACCCTCATCCGCTACAAGCCGGACTCGCGCTTCTTCGGCTGGCTCGCGTACACCCTCTCGCGCAGCACGCGCCAGGACACACCGTCGGATCTCGAGCGCCTCTCGCCCTTCTCGCAGACCCATATCCTCACGGTGCTCGGCAGCTACCGTCTGGGGCGCGGCTGGGAGTTCGGCGCGCGTTTCCGGTTGGTGTCGGGCAGCATGTACACGCCCAACACGTATGGCTTCTACGACGAGAACGCCGGCGTTCCGCTCGCCTTGCTGAATTATCCGCCGTACACCGAGCGCATGCCGATGTTTCACCAGCTCGATATCCGGGTGGACAAGTCCTGGAAGTTCAAGGACTGGCAGTTCAGCGTCTACGCCGATATCCAGAACGTCTACAACCACGGCAACGTGGAGGGTCTGAGCTACAACTACAATTATACCAACCGTACGTTTGCCACGGGCCTCCCGTTCCTGCCGAGCCTGGGCATGCGGGGAGAATTCTGATGCGCTCCCATCATGACCGAAAAGCCTTCGCGCCCGCCAAGGCGACCTCGAGCCTCGGTGCGCTCGTCGCCGCCTCCGCGACGGTCCTCCTCTCGTGCAGCAACGTGGATTTCCCGCCGGCGAGCGAGCTCCAATCGGTGCGCATCCTGGCCTCGCGCGCCGATCAGCCGTACGCCCGCCCGGGCGAAACGGTGAAGATCGAGGTCCTCACGTACGACGGGCGCGTCGATCGAGCCCGGCCGGTGAAGCTCTATTGGATCCCCATCGTGTGCATCAACCCGCGCGATGATTTGTATTACGATTGCTTCCGGCAATTCGCGGGCGCCACGGTTCCTGGTGGAGGCGGCGGAGGTGGAGGTGATGCAGGTGGAGGCGGCGGAGGGAGCGTGGTGCTCGCCCCCGGCGTCGATCTCACGCCGTATTTGCCCAGTGGCCCCACGTATTCGATCACGTTGCCCAACGACATCGTGACCTCGCATCAAAAGGTGGAAGGGACGGAGCCTTACGGCCTGGCCATCGCGTTCAACATCGCGTGCGCGGGGCACGTGGAGCTGGTGGCGCGCGAGGGGCGCAACCCGCAGGCGGTGCCGTTCGGCTGCTTCGACGACGCCCACAACCGGCTCGATCCCGACCAGTACGTGATCGGCTTCACCCGGGTGTACGGCTACGATACGCGGCGCAACGCGAACCCCACCATCGAGAAGATCTATCAAAATGGCCAGGAGGTGGACCTGGCGGCCGGCCTCGTGGTCGATCGCTGCACCACCAAGCTTCGCCGCGATTGCCCGGACATCAAGATCGACGTGCTCGTGCCCGAGAGCAACCACGAGGTGCAGGAGGGCGCCGGCGATCAAAACGGGCGCGTGCGGCGCGAGCAGATTTGGGCCGCGTACTTCGCCGACATCGGCCAGCTCGATGGCGAGACGCGCCTGCTCTACGATGCGACGACGGGCAAGGTGAGCGGCTCGGAGAACAAGTACAAAGCCTCGAACGAGCCGGTGTCCGGAACGATGGTCATCGTCGCGCACGACAACCGTGGGGGCGCCGCGTGGCGGCAGCTCCCCATCCATACGCGGTAGAGCGTCGAATGAGGGGGGGCGCTTCGGCTAGGACGTCTGCCGCCGCCGGCACCCGGGGGCGGGTCGCGGCATCGTTCTTGGTCGTGATAGGTCGCCATCGTCTTCTCCTTTCTGGACTTGCGCTCATGTGCGCCTCGAGCGTGCTCTCGGCCGGCTGCGCCAAATCGTCGGAGGAGTCGCTGCTGCAGGCCAGCGACTTCGTGACCCCGAAGGACGTCACGTTCGACGCGAACTCCATCATGTCGCCCGAGGTGCTCCAAGACGCGGAGGCCTTCGACGCCGCGGCCCTTCAAACGTTCTTGGAGCGCACGCCGTATCGCCGGCCGAGCTTTTTGGCGACGTACCAGTCGAACGGCGTCCGCGCCTCCGACGCCCTCTACCGCGCCGCCATCGCCAGCCGCATCAACCCCTTCGTGCTCTTGGTGCGCGCGCAAGCGCTGCAAGGGCTGGTGGGCACGCAGTTTTATCCGTTTCCGCCGTCGCGGGTCGAATACGTCTTTCGTTGCGGGTGCGCCGGCGGCGATACGTGCGATGCGTCGTTGGCCGGGTTCGATCGGCAGGCGACGTGTCTGGCGAACAGGCTTCGTCAGGATCTCGATCAGATCGCGTCCAAGGGGGCAACGGCAGGCGGGTGGGGGCCCGGTAAGCTCTCGGTCACCCTCGACCATCAGAAGGTCACGCCGAAAGATGCATCCACGGCCGCGCTCTACCAGGAGGATCCCGCGGTGGGCGTGGGCAAGAGCGACGCGTGGCTCTTCTGGAACATCTGGCAGAACTACTCGGAGTTTTTGCAGTACATCGGGCCCAGGCCCTCGGTCAGCACCCAGGGCGGGTGGATCGGCGACGCGTGCACCCGCGACGCGGAGTGCAGCGCGCCCAACGCCATTTGCAATACGAACTTCCCGGGCGGGATGTGCATGTCTCCATGCACCGACAGCTGCCCGTCGGAGCCGGGCCGCGCGGAGTCGTTCTGTGCGGACTTCGGCAAGTCCGGAGGCTACTGCCTCCCCATGTGCAACGCCAACGAGCCGGGATCGTGCCGTCCGCAGTACGAGTGCCGGACGGTTCAGAAGGCCGGAAAACCCGGTCAGTCCTCGGATCTCTGCACGAAGGCGCAATCCGGATAAACTACGCGCGATATGTCGCGCATCCTTTTGGTCGACGACGATGAAGCGCTGCTCGAGGTGCTCACCATGGCCTTCGCCGACGCCGGCCACGCGGTGACCACGGCGATCGACGGCGTGGATGGTCTCGGCGCCGCGGCGCGCGATCGGCCCGACGCCATCGTGAGCGACGTGAACATGCCGCGGCTCGATGGCTTTGCCCTGTGCCGCAAGCTTCGCGCGCAGGGCGATCCGGTGCCGATCCTCCTCTTGACCTCGCGCGACAATGAGATCGACGAGGCGCTCGGCCTCGAGCTGGGCGCCGACGACTACATCGCCAAGCCGTTCAGCACGCGCATCCTTCTGGCCCGCGTGACCGCGCTCTTGCGCCGCGATGCCCTGCGCCGAAGAGACGCGCCCGGCCCCGTTGCGCGCGACGCTCCGGGGGCGGTGGAGCTCCGCGCGGGCGAGCTGGTGATCGATCCGGAGCGGATCGAGGCCCGGTTTCGAGGCACCTCGCTGGCGTTGACCCTCACCGAGTTTCGGATGCTCGAGGCGTTCGCCCGAAAGCCGGGCATCGTGCTGTCGCGCGATCGGCTGCTCGAGATCGTGCGCGGGGATGATTCGGTGGTGGTGGAGCGCATCATCGACACGTACGTCCGGCGTCTGCGGCGCAAGCTGGAGGCGATCGATCCGGCGTTCGATGCCATCGAGACGGTGGTGGGCGCGGGCTACCGCTTTCGCGCCGTGCGCTCGTGAACGAGCTCTTGGTCCTGCCCCGCCAGCGGCGCCGCTTTTCGCTGCGTCTGCGGGTGATGGCCGCCATCGTGCTCGTGGCGCTGGCGCCGTCGATGCTCGTGTTCGCGTGGAGCCTGGTGGATCGCCAGGTGCCAGGGCGCATGTGGGGCACCGTTCGCGACGCGGCCGAGGAGGCGAAGCGGGCCATCGAGGAGGACGCGCCCGCCTCCGAGCTTTCGCGGGTGGCGCGCGCGCGCAAGGTGCGGCTCCGCATCTTGGACGAGAACGGCGCGGCGGTGTTCGACGTCGACGCCGACTCTCCGGGCGACGCCGAGAGCCGCGTGGAGTCGTTCGTCTTCGGCGCCAAGGACGGTACGACGGCGCGCGAGTTCGACGAGCAGCTGGGGCCGATGCTGGTGCGCCCCGATGTGCTCGAGGCCAAGCGCGCGGGCTGGTATGTGGCGTGCGACTATCTTCCGCTCGTTTTGTGCCAGGCGATCGCCATTTCGCGCACGGGTGCCTCGGCGGGGGAGGGAAAGACGCGGATCGTGCACGTGCAAATGAGCTCGTGGCGGGCGGTCCAGGAGGTGTACGTGCTTCGCGCGCACCTGCTGAAGCTCACCATGGTGATCCTGCCGCTGGCCATCGTGCTGGCGTTTTACATGGGGCGACGCGTGGTGCGCCCGATCGAGCAGCTGCGGCAGCAAGCGCTGGCCAAGGCGGCGGCGGAGAGCCCCAAGGGCACGCTCCTCCCGGAGCGGCACGACGAGGTGGGGGTGCTGGCCGACGCGTTCAACGCGCTGCTCGTGGCGCTGGGAAAGAAACGCGCCGACAACGAGGCGTTCGTGGCCGACTTGGTGCACGAGCTGAAAAATCCGCTGGCCGCCGTGCGTGCGGCCGCCGACACGTTGGCCGAGAGCGCGATCGATCCGGCGCGGGCCGAGCGTCTGTCGCGGGTGCTCCGGGATAGCACGACCAAGCTCGATCGCTTGGTGACGCAGTTCCTCGAGCTGGCGCGGGCGGAGGCGGGGATGCCCAACGAGGAGCGCTCCGAGGTCGAGCTGGGGGCGCTGGTGACGGGGCTGGTGGAGAGCTTGCGCGACGATCCGCGGTACACGCGGGTGACCTTCGTCTCGAAGGAGATCGAGGCGGGCTCGCCGCCCGCGCGGGTGCGGGGGGTGGTGCATCGGCTGGACGCGCTGTTTCGTGAGCTGCTCGAGAACGCCGCGTCGTTTGCGGGAGACGGCGGGCACGTGGGGGTCGTGATCGGGCAGACCAGCGGGGAGGTCATCGTGGCCGTTCACGACGATGGGCCCGGGGTTGCTGCGGGGGATTTGCCGCGCGTGTTCGACCGCTTCTTTACGACGCGGGGGAGCCGTCGTGGAACGGGGCTCGGGCTGTCGCTGGTCAAGGCGGTGGCGGAGGCGCACGGGGGCCAGGTCACCGTGCGTGCGGCGGCGGGGGAGGGGACGACGTTCGAGGTGCGGTTGCCGCGGTTGGTCCGGTAGCGTTCACGCCGAACGCGCCGCGCTCGCGGAGGCGTTTCGCGGACATCGCCGCGGTCGCGGAGGCGTTTCGCGGAGATCGCCGCGCTCGCGGAGGCGTTCGCGGAGGTCGCCGCGCTCGCAGAGGCGTTTCGCGGAGATCGCCGCGGTCGCGGAGGCGTTTCGCGGAGGTCGGCGCGCGCGCGGAGGCGTTTCGCGGACATCGCCGCGCTCGCGGACGCGTTCACACCATTTTCACACCCGTTTCATCGCCGGTTCGAACGGTGTGCGCAGGCGGTTCATGGGGCGGATGCACGGTGATGGACCAGGAGGTTGCACCATGCATGCGATTTCAAAATTGGTCGAAGTGGTAGGTCCCTCGCGGGGTGATGCCCCCCTGGAGCTCGGGCGTGCGCAGCGCGTCTTTCTTTCGTCGGTGGCATTTCTGGCGTCGATGGGGCTCGCGGCCATCTGGGGCATCGCCGCGGGGAGCCGGGCGGGGCACATCGGGCTCGAGAGCGCCCTCAAGGTGCCCCTCCTTTTGCTGGCCTCCATCGTGGCCGCCTTGCCGCTGGGGTTTCTGGTGTATCGCTTGACGTCGAGCCGCGGGCGGCCCTCGAACTTGGTGCTCGGTCACGCCGCCGCCACGTTCACGGGGGCGCTCGTTCTGGCGCTGTCCGCGCCCATCGTGGCGCTCTATCAGTACTCCAGCGTGTGGGCGGGGCCGGTGGTGGCGCTGGTCTCGGCCGGGGTGGCCATCGCGGTCTCCTTCGCCATTTTCCTGCGGGTGCTCGTCAAGCTGCACACCAACGGCGCGTGGACCAGCTTCGTCGCGCCCGTGGCGCTGCTCTTGCTCTTGCAGGGCGCGGCGCTCTTCCAGCTCGCGTCGATCTCGACGCCGATCCTACCGCAGCGGACCCCCATCGAGCGCGGCGTCGACGGCCTTCACGAGATGCACGAGCTTCACGAGCAGGAGAGCGCGCAATGATGGCCGCAGGCGCGATCGCGGCGGACGGGATGGCCGCCAACAGCACGGAGCCCGTTATCGCCGCGGAGTGCCGCGCGGCGGTCCACCTGGCCAACCTCGGTGCCGAGGGCGACTTGGTCTGGGACACCACCGCGCGCTGCGACCCAAAGGTCCTGCCGAACGGCGCCTGGGTGGCCGTGAAGTTCGCCTACCCGCTGCCCGCCGGCTCGACCTTCCTCGACCCCCGCGCCGATGTGCGCCCGATCGAACGGGACGGCCGCATCGCAGGGGTGGCCGTCGCCCCGCGGGCCCTCGATCCATGGACCTCGCTGCGGTTCTCCATCCGCACGCGCAACGAGGGCCGCGGCACCTCCGCCAAGCTCACGCCCCCGCTCCTCGACGGCGACCTGCCGCAGATCGTCGCCTTCGGCAACGCCGAGCTCACGTTCGAGCCCCGCGCCTCGCTCGATCCCCGATCGCGCGCCAGCGCCATGGCCATCACCCTCGGCGACTTCTCCCACGCGGCGTACCGTGATGCGCTGAAAGAAGGAAGAGCCCTGGGGGCGCGTTGGGACGGACCCGCCGTGGTGCTTCGCGCCACGCGCGCCATCCGCGACGAGCAAGGCATCGAGGGCGAGCTCGCCCCGCGCGCGGACAAGACGCGCGGCGTCTACATCGGCGTGGGGCTACTGAGCCTCGCGACCGCCGTGGGCCTCGGGCTGGTGGCGATCCGCTTCAAGCGGCGCAGCGACGACGAGCACGCCGAGGCGGTCCTCCGCGCCGAGATCGACTCCCTCTAAGATGCGAAAGGAACGCCCATGCACCCGTACTTGCCGCTCGAGCAATCGTTCCAGCTCGCCCTCCTCGTCGCGCTGTTCGGCGGCGTCTTTCTTCGCTTCTTGCTTCGCTCTTCGTGGCGGCAGCGCAGCATTCGGATCGCCTATGCGCTCGTGTGCGCCGCGTTGCTGGTAGCGCACGGCGCGTGGGCGGTCTCCGGCGTAAACTACGCCGTTTCATTTTGGGGCATGGCCACGGCCTCGGTGGGGCTCCTCTTCGTCACGGCCGTGGTGGCGAGCCTCCCCGCGGCCGCTCTCCTGCGCGCCGTGATGGCGTGGGCCCTCCTCCGAAAGAAGGCGCGCGGGACCCCGGAGGACGGCGTGAAGCTCCTCCCGCGCCGCGCGGTGGTGACAGCGGTGACGGCGCTCGCCCCCGCGGCCGCCGCCGCCACCGTGTTTCGCGGCTTCTCCGAGGGACAGCGGCCCACCGCGATCCGCACCGTGCCCGTCGTCTTTCCAAAGCTCCACCCGGATCTGGAGGGCTTTCGCATCTTGCAGCTCAGCGACTTGCACCTCGGCCCGGCCAAGCAGCTCGCCGATCTCGAGCTCCTCTTCGAGCAGCTCGACACCTCCGAACACCGGCCCGACCTCATCGTGTTCACGGGCGACGTCGCCGACGATGTCCGCCAGCTCGGCCCGGCGCTCGCGCTCGCGCACCAGTTTCGCGCCGCCCACGGCGTGCTCGCGAGCCTGGGCAACCATGAATACATCCACGATATCCGCGTCACGCGGCCCATCTACGATCGCAGCCCGGTGCCCCTCTTGGTCGACGAAGGCGCCGAGCTTCGCGTGGGCGACGCGCGCCTCTATGTGGGCGGCGCGAACGATCCCGTGATCATCCGCGCGGACATCCACCCCTTTCTCGAGGGCTCCGTGGAGCGCGCGATGCGCGGTTCACCAAGCGACGCGTTCCGGCTCCTTTTGTCGCATCGGCCGGACGCGTTCGATATCGCCGCGCGCCGCGGGATCGAGCTGACATTGTCGGGCCACACCCACGGCGGCCAAATCGGCGCCAACGGCAAGAGCGCCTTCGAGCCGCTGTGGCCCGATGGCTACCTCTGGGGCGGGTACGGCCGCGGGGGCTCGCGCCTCTACACGACCGCGGGCTTCGGAAATTGGTTCCCGTTCCGGGTCGGATGCCCCACCGAGGCTCCCCTCATCGTGCTGTCGTCGGCGCGCGGCCCTTTGCTCTCGCGGCGCCCCCGACCTCGGTCATCACGAAGTCGATGAATGCGCGTACGGCCGGCGAGAGCCCGCGCCGGGTCGGATACACGGCTTGCAGGATCCCGGTGTCCTGGTACCAACCCGGCAGCACCTCCACCAAGCGACCTTGGGCGAGCTCGTTGCGGCACGTGATCTCGGGCAGCAGGGTGATCCCGGCGCTCTCGAGCGCGGCGTTCTTCAAGACCACGAAGTCGTCCGCGAAGAAACACGGGTCGTACGTGATGGTGGCCGTCTCCCCGCTCGCGCGCTGAAGCACCCAGTGCAGGGCGGGCGACGGCCCGCCGAAGTGAAGGGCGGGCAAGCGGCTCAAATCCCCCGGCGCCTCGATGGGCGGGTGCTCCTCGAGCAGCTGGGGCGAGCCCACCACCAGGGCGCGCGA
The DNA here is from genome assembly GCA_037157815.1 of Sorangiineae bacterium MSr11954. Lineage (NCBI taxonomy): Bacteria > Pseudomonadati > Myxococcota > Myxococcia > Myxococcales > Pendulisporaceae > Pendulispora > Pendulispora albinea. Next base: position 7,993,895 of record CP089984.1, on the reverse strand, counting down.
GGGCCGTACCTTTCGCGTGATCAGGTGCGGATCTTCGTCGCCCGCCGCGCGCACGCGCAGCGCCACGTCGATCTCCTCCTCGATGAGGTTGATGCGGCGGTTGGTGACGCGCAGCTCCAGCCGGATGTGCGGATAGGCGCGCACGAACTTGCCCAAGTGCGGCCCGAGATCGTGCTGCGCCACGCTCAAGGGGGCGCTGACGCGCAGATGGCCGCGCGGCTCGCCCGAGAGGTTCACCGACTCCTCCGCGGCCTTGGCGGCGGAGACCATGGCTTGGCATTGCTCGTAGTAGTTGCGCCCCACGTCGGTCAGGGCGATGCGGCGCGTGGTGCGCTGGAGCAGCAAGACCCCCAAGCGCGTCTCGAGCTCCGCCACCCGCCGCGACACGCGCGACTTGGGGACGCCGAGGAACTTGGCGGCCTTGCTGAAGCCCCCTTTTTCGATCACCTGAGCGAACAAGTAGAGGTCATTGAGATCGTGCATGGTTCGAAGGGCCGCGGGGCGGGCCGGGGATTGTTCTACCCATAGAACAATCTGTCCTGATTTCGATGCCTAGTGCGGGGGTCGGCCCGTGGGTAGGTTCGATTCATCGACGGCGGGCGCTCCGAGGAAGAGCGCGGCCCCTCGAGCTCCAGCTCCACCTCGAGCTCCGTTTTCCTTTTTGAGAGAGGCACACACCATGAACTCCATGAAGCTTCTGCACCTCGACTCCAGCATCCTCGGTTCGGCGTCCGTCTCCCGCGAGCTGACCCACGCCCTGGTCGACGCGTACCGCAGGGCGTTTCCCGACATTCAGGTGACCTACCGCGATCTGGGCGCGAACCCGCTCCCGCACATCTCCCCCGCCACGAAGGAGAGCGAGCCCTCCGCGCTGAGCGACGAGCTGATCGCCGAGCTCGAGGCGGCCGATGTGTTGGTCATCGGCGCCCCGCTCTACAACTTCACCATCCCGAGCGCCCTCAAGTCGTGGATCGATCGCGTCGTGGTGGCGGGCAAGACGTTCCGCTATGGCGCCCATGGCGCGGAGGGCTTGGTGCCGGACAAGAAGACGTACGTGGTGGTGAGCCGCGGCGGCGTCTACGCCGGGACCCCGGTCGAGCACATGCACGAAGGGTACTTGAAGCAGGTGCTCAACTTCCTCGGCGTCCACGACATCGAGGTGATCCGCGCGGAGGGCATCGGCATGGGTCAGCGCAAGGAGGCGCTGGCTGCGTCGCTCGCGATCATCGACTCGCTGTTCCCCAAGGCGCGCGCGGCCTGAACCTCGATCTCGGGCGCGAGAAGCTTGTAAAGTACAGGTGTTACCACCCGCGCGAGGAAGGTCGAGCTCAAAAGGCCGCCGAGCAGCACCAGGGCCAGCGGCGAGTAGAGGCTCGAGTGTTCGAGGACGAGCGGGATCAGGCCGCCGATGGCCGTGAGGGTGGTGAGTAGGATGGGCACGAAGCGCGCTTCGCCGGCGCGGCGGATGGCATCGTCGATGGGGACGCCCTCCTCCCGCAGCTGGTTGGTGAAGTCGACGAGCAGGATCGAGTTCTTGACCTCGATGCCCATGAGCGCGACGAAGCCGATGTTCGCGGTGAACGACAGGGTATTGCCGCTGAGGTAGAGCGCCACCAGGCCGCCGATGATCCCCAGCGGGATCACCGAGGCCACGATCAACGTGCTCTTGAACGTGCGGAACTCCAGCACCAGCACCGCCAGGACCCCGAACACCGCCACGAGGATCGCCGTACCGAGCCCGCCGAAGCTCTCCTGCCGCCCCTCGAGCTCACCGGCCGCCATGCAGCGCACCCCCGCGGGGAGCTCCAGCGCCTCGATGCGCGCGAGCGCCTGCTTGGTGAGCCGGTCCGTGTTGTACCCATCGCGCACGTACGCGGTCACCGCCACGCTGCGCTCACGCTGATAATGCCGAATCTTGGTCGGCGACGGCTCCAGCGCGATGGTCGCCACCTGCGACAGCGGCACCGCCGCACCCTTCGTGGTCGCCACATACAGCTTTTCGAGCACGCCCAGATCCGGCGCAACGGCCCGCTCCGCCCTGGCGCCCGCCGTTCGAGCCAACGTCACCCGAATGTCGAACGCCTCCTCATTGCCCTGCTCACGGTACTTCCCGGCGGTGGCCCCGCCGATCGCCAACCGCACCGCGCGATCCACGTCCGCCACGGCGATCCCGAGCACGGCCGCCTTGTCCCGGTCCACGCGAACGCGAAGATCCGTCCTGCGCTCCCGCGAGGGATTCCGCACATCGCGCGTGCCGTCGATCTTGCGCAAGATCTCTTCGACCGCGGTGGCCGCGCGCTCCAGCGCCTCCGGATCGTTGCCGAGGAGCCGCATGGCGATGGGCGCATCGAGCGGGGGACCGTTCTCGAACTCCTTCAACTCGATGCGCGCGCCCGCGTACTCCTGCAGCTCCTGCCGCATCTGGCCGAAGAGCTTCTCCGCCTGCAGCCCGTGCGAGCCCACCTCGGCGAACACGTCCGCCACATTGGCTTTCTCGTTGCGCGGGGCCACGTTGTAATAAATCTGCGGGTGCCCTTTCCCGATGGTGGTCGCCACGCTCCTCACCTCCGGGTGGCGTCCGAGCACCTCCTCCACGAACCGCGCCGCGCGGTCCGTCTCCGCCAGGCTCGCCCCCTCGGCCGTCTCGATCTGCACCATGAACTGGGGCACCCCCGCCTTGGGGAACAAGCTGAATCCGATGCGCGGCACCAAGAGGAGGCTCCCCGCGAAGAGCGCCGCCGCCAAGAGGAGCGACGTCTTGGGGTACTGCACGGCCTTCACCAGCGCCCGCCGGTAGGTGCCCTCGATGGCCCACGTCATACCGCGGAAGAAGACGTTCCCGTGCTCGCCCTCCGGGACCAAGAGGCGGCTCGACAAGAACGGCACGATGGTCAACGAGACGAGCAGCGAGGCGCCGATGGTGAACACCACCGCCACCGGCAGCGCGCGAATGAACTGCCCCGCCGTACCCGGCAGCGCCAGCAGCGGAAGGAACGCGAACACCAAGGTGGCCGTGCACCCCAGCACGCTCAACGTGATCTGCTTGGTGGCCGAAATCGCCGCCTCGCGCGGGCCCTTGCCCTCGCGCAAATGGCGCGTGATGTTCTCGACGACGACCACCGAGTCATCGACCAGGAGCCCCAGCGCCAGAACGAAGCCGACGATGCTCAGCTGGTTGATGCTGAACCCCGTGGCCTTGAGGAAGAAGACGCCGATGGCGAGGCTCAGGGGGATGGACATCATGACCACCGCCGACGCGCGCAATCCGAGCGGCAAGAGGGTGAGCAGCACCAGCAAGATGGCCAGCACGAAGTCGCGCGAGAAGCCGCTCATGCGGTGCTCGACGTTCTGCGATTGGTCGAAGCCGTGCACCAGCTTGACGCCGTGGCCCAACGTCTTCTCGAAGGCGGCCACCTCGCGGTCCAAGCCCGCCTTCACGGTGAAGATGTTCTGCCCCTCTTTTTGCGTGGCCACCACGAACACCGCGCGCTGCCCGTCGAAGCGGGCGATGGGGGACGACTCCACATCGCGAAGCCACACATCGCCGATGTCGGCCACCCGGACGCTGCTCCCCCCGGAGCTGCGCACCACGGTGGTGCGGACCTCGTCGACGGACGCATAGTCGCCGCTGGTCTTCACGTTGAAGCGCCGGGGCCCCGTCTCGACGCTCCCCGCGGGCACGTTGGTGCTCTCCGCGCCGATGGCCGCGATCACCTCCGACGGCGAAATGCCCAGGGCGACCATGCGCTCCAGATCGAGCGAGACGGTCACCTCCTGCTTGGGCAGACCCGCGGTCTCCACCACGTCCACCCCGGGGGTGTTCTCCAGCCGCCGTTTGAGCGCGCGGGCGATGGTGTCCAGCTCGTGGTAGCTCGCCTGCGCGGAGACCAGCGCGTACTCGGCGATGTTCACGTTCTTGGTGTTGAACTGCTTCACGTCGAGGCGCACCAGCTCGGGGGGGAGCGTGGGGCGCAGGCCGTTGACCTCGCGCAGCACCTCGTCGTGCTTCTTGTCGGGATCGGCGCCGGCGATGAACTCGATGTTGATGTAGCCGAGGCTATCTTCGATGTTGGTCTTGATCGATTTGACGTCGTCGAGCGCTTTGAGCTTGGTCTCGACGGGATCGACCACCAGCCGCTCCACGTCGGTGGGCGTGGCGCCGGGGAGCACGGCGACCACCACGAAGCTCGCCACCGGGAAGGTGGGATCCTCGGACTTGGGGATGGTGATGAGCGATTGAATACCCAGCGCCGCCAGCGCCAGGAAGACCACCAAGGTAAACTGCCACCGTTTGACGGCGAACTCGCTCATGGCAGCACGCGCACGGCCGAACCATCGTCGAGATCCGAGGCGCCGGCCTCCACCACCCGATCGTGCCCGTCGAGCCGCGTGAGGAGCGCCGCGCGGTCCTGGCTCAAAAAGGCGACCTTCACCGGCACGCGCCGCGCGACCTTACCGTCCACCACGAAGACCGACGCCGCGTCGCCGCGCCCCTCGGTGAGGGAGGCGATGGGGACGGTCGCGAGATCGGCTTCGACGTGGGCGATCTCGATCTTGGCGGTCATGCCCGAGAGGATGGCGATGGGGAGGGCGCCCTCGGGCCGCGCGGGGAGCGGTTGATCGATGGAGACCTCGACGTCGAAGGTGCCGATGCCCGGGGTGGCGGCGGCCGCGATCTGCGAGACCTTGCCCGAGAGCGGCGTGTCGGGGAAGAGGTCGAGCACGACCTTGGCCGCCTCCCCGGTGGCGATGCGCAAGACGTCGCGATCGGTGAGCCCCGCGCGCACGACGGTGCCGCGCGAGCGTCCGCTGACGTGGAACACGGGGGTGCCGGGCATCACGATCTCGCCCGGATCGACCGAGCGTCGCTCGATCCGGCCGTCGTCGGGGGCCACCACCACCGCGCGCTGGGCGTTCCACGCGGCCGTGTCGACGCCGGCCTTGGCCTGGGCGGCCGCCGTCTCGGCGTTCTGAAGATCCGAGACGGGGATGGCGTTGGTCGCGTGGAGCTTGCGGGCGCGCTCGACGTCGCGTTCGGCGCGCGCGGACGTTTCGTTGGCTTGGCGCAGGGCCGCGTCGACCTCCGTGGGATCGAGCCGCGCGAGCACCTGCCCTTTGCGCACGCGCGCGCCTTCCTCCACCAGCACCGCGGTGACCACGCCGCCCACTTTGAAAGAGAGATCCGCCTCGCTCTTCAACCGCACCACGCCCGCGCCGCGCACGGGACGGGCCACGGGGCCGCGCTGCACGGAGGTCAGGCGAACCGCGATGGAAGGCGACTCGTACGCGGGCTCCGCCGCCGCGGCATCCTTCGGCGCTCCCTTGCAACCCGCCGCGGCCACGGCCGCCATCGCGGACGCTGCCAACCCGAAAAAAACACGTGCTCCCGCGCGCATAAGGCCTCCCAGACAGTGTCTATTGACAGTGTCTAGATGCCTGCCTTGACATTGTCAAGATTGCACCACAGGCTTCACAATGTTTCACATTGACCTCGGCGCGCGGTGCTCCGCCGTCGGAGTGCGGGTTGCTCCGCCATCGGCGCGGTGCTCCGCCATCGGCGCGCGGCGCTCCGCCGGCGGTGCGCGGTGCTCCGCCGTTGGCGCGCGGTGCTCCGCCGTTGGCGCGCGGTGCTCCGCCGGCGGTGCGCGGCCTCATGCCCGTCCCCGCTTGGCTTCGATTTTTGCTATGTCAGACTCTTCGAACCCGATGCCCAAATCGTCCAAGAGCCAAGCTGTCGCCCGCGTCGAACCCGAAGAGGACGTGAGGGCGCGCGTGCTCGAGGCGGCGGTGGCGCTGATGGCCGAGGGCGGGCTCGCGAACTTGAGCATGCGCGAGGTGGCGCGGCGCGCGGGGGTGAGCCACCAAGCGCCTTACCACTATTTCCCCGATCGCGAGGCGATCCTGGCGGCCATCGCGCAGCAGGGGTTCATCCTGCTCGAGCAGGAGCTCGATCGGGTGCGCGAGCCGGAGTCGCCGGCGGCGGGCAGGATGGGTCGTGCGGGGGAGGCCTATGTTCGCTTTGCGTTTCAGCACCCCGCGCACTTCCGCGTGATGTTCGGCCCCGACTTCGTCGACATGACGCGGTTCCCCTCCGCACAGGCGTGCGGGCACAAGGCATTCGATCGGCTGATCGAGGTGGTGCAGGCTTACATCGACGAAGGGCTCGCGGTCCCCGTATCCGAGCGCGTCCTGGTGGTGTTCGCGTGGTCCGTGGTGCACGGGCTGGCGTGCTTGCTGCTCGATGGGTGTCTCTCGTTCAAGATGCCCGAAGCCGTGACGGAGATCACGCAAAGCCAGCTTCAACCGGGGACCCATACGTTGGTGCACGATGTGATGCACCTGTTCCAGTCGGTGGCGGCGAGCGCGCAGCGCGGTGCGGGCGAGGGGGGCGCTGGGCGTGCCGTTCGCGATGGGAGCGACGCACGCGGTCGGGGCGCCGTTCGCGATGGGAGCGGCGCGCGCGAGCGGGGCGATGTTCGTGATGGGAGCGGCGCGCGCGAGCGGGGCGATGTTCGCGATGGGAGCGGCGCGCGCGGTCGGGGTGACGTTCGCGATGGGAGCGGCGCGCGCGAGCGGGGCGATGTTCGTGATGGTACGCGTGCCAAGCGCGAGGTGCCGCGTGCGGCGGCGCGCGTCACCCGGTCGCGGCGTAAGGTCTGAGCGTATCGAGCGTTTCGAGGGCGAGCTGTCCGGAGGCGAGGACCGCCTCGTCCTCGGGCGTTTGCGCGATGTGCGCGCGCACGCGTAGGTACGATTCGAGGTAGACACGTTCGCGGCCGAGGCCGGGAAAGGTACCGTCGCTGGCGCGGAAGGCGCGTTCGGCCATGACGACCGCGTCCCGCGGCGGGATGCCGTCCGCGACGAGGTTTTGGACGACCTCGGCGAAGGGTGCTCCTTCGCGCATGGCGCGCACGGCGAGGTAGCGGCCCGCGAGCTCGCGCTGCCGGATGGCCGTGAGAAACCCGTGGCGGTCCTCGAGGACGAGGGCATACCCCTCTTGCTCATCGGCGCCGCGCGCCGTGCCCAGCGCAAAGAGCCCGATCGCGGATTTTGCGGCGCGCACGCGCGGGAGCACATGCCCCTCGACCTCGTGCATCACCGTTCGGCGCGCGGCGTCGACCGCGATGCGGCGGCTTGCGGCGATGAGAATCGTCTGATTCCCCGTGGCTGCCAGCGCCGAGAGCTGCGGGTGCACCACCACGGCGAAGGGGATTCGCCTCCTTCCCACTTCATGCCGCATGAGCGATAGGAGCGAGTCCGGATTTGTCTCGTCATCGGTTGGAACCGTTCGTTCCCACGTTGGCACGGCGGCCGAGCCTATCCACCACGCCGCAAGCCGCTCCGCCCCCGCCGCGAGATCGACGCCAAACGACGCAAAACGTTGCGCCGCGAGCACCCCCGCCTTCTCCCGACCGACGCACTCACAAATGCGCGCCTCGAGCTCGAGCTCACGAACCTTCGCCTCGTAGAGCCCGACCAACGGAGCATCCCCGGCGGCCCGCACCCGCACGAGCGCATCCGCGATCGCCTCCAACCGCCGCCGCACCTCGCCAAGATCGAGCGCCGCATACCGCCACATCGGCACGGCCGCGCGCCTCCGCTCGGCCAGCGCCTGCAGCCGTGACCGCTCCTCGCGCGCATTGCGCGGTGTGGCCGCCCCGAGCAGCGTAACGCGCTGCGAAAGCTCGCGCAGCGCCTGGTCGACCCTGCGGAGCCAGCTAAAGCCCGCGGGCTCCGCTGAAATTTCGGGACTTATGGCGAATGACACGGGACGCAAGATAGTCTGGCGGTTGTCAGATAGTCTGAGGATCGTCACCGCGGCCCGATCGCCGTGTTCACCAAGACGTCACCGAACCGATTTCGTCCACGCCCGCGTCCGCTCATCCGATGAAGAAAAATTACGTCCTCGATACGAACATCCTCCTCCACGATCCGCGCGCCGTCTTCCGCTTCGAAGACAACAACGTCATCATCCCGATCTACGTCATCGAGGAGGTCGACCAATTCAAGCGAGAGGGCTCCGAGCGCGGGCGAAATGCGCGGCAGATCGCGCGGGTTCTCGATGAGCTGCGCGAAAAAGGAGGCTCGCTCTCCACGGGGGTCCCGCTCGACTCGGGTGGAAGCCTTCGGGTGCAGGTGCCGTCCAAGCGCCCCGAGCTGCCCAGCGCCATCGACAAGGCAGCCATGGACCAAGCCATTTTGCAGACCGCGTTCGACGTGCGCGAGCAAGACGGCGGCCGCCCCACGATCTTCGTCACCATGGACACGAACCTGCGCATCCGCGCCGATGCGCTCGGCATGGTGTCCGAGACCTACGAGAATGTTCGGGTCGACGCCGACCAGCTGGACTCGGGCATCAAGGAGCTCGAGGTCGACAGCGGCGAGATCGACAACTTCTTCCACGACGGTCGCTACACCCCGCCCAACCCCGACGATCTCTCGGCCAACACGTGCATCCTCTTGCGCGACCGGGCCAACCCCTCGCACACCGCGCTCGGTCGCTACGATGCCGCCAAGCGCGAGGTCTGCGCCCTTCGTACCCCGCGCGAGGGCGTGATGGGCGTCCGCCCGCGCAACAAGGAGCAGAGCTTCGCCATCGACCTGCTCCTCGACGAGTCGATTCGGCTGGTCACCTTGGTTGGCAAGGCCGGCACCGGCAAGACCTTGCTCGCCCTGGCCGCCGGCTTGAAGCGCACCGTGGAAGACGGCATCTACACGCGCATGCTCGTCTCGCGCCCGGTGATGCCGCTGGGCCGCGACATCGGCTTTCTGCCCGGCGACGTCGACGAGAAGCTCAACCCCTGGATGCAGCCCATCTTCGACAACCTGGAGTTCCTCTTCTCGAGCGGCGCTCGCAAGGGACCGCGCGTCTACGCCGAGCTCCTCGAGAGCGGTCAGATCCAAGTGGAACCGCTGACCTACATCCGAGGCCGCTCGCTGCCCCAGCAGTTCATGATCGTGGACGAGGCGCAAAACCTGACGCCGCATGAAGTCAAGACCATCGTGACGCGCTCGGGGGATGGCACCAAAATCGTGCTCACGGGCGATCCCGGCCAGATCGACAATCCGTATGTCGACAGCGCTTCCAATGGCTTGACCATCGCAGCCGCCAAGTTCCGCGGAGAGCGCCTGGCCGGTCACATCGTCCTGGCGAAGGGCGAGCGCAGCGATCTTGCCGAGCTGGCCGCCAATCTGCTTTAGCCTGGGAAGCTCCTTGCGGAGCCCCCAGCATTTTCTAAGCTCCTAACGTGCACCGCTTTCTTTCCATCGGCTGTGGCATCGTGATGGCGCTCGCCGTGGGCGGCTTTGGCTGCTCCTCGGTTCGATCGAGCGCCATTCGCACGGGGCCGCTCAATCTGCCCGCGCGCTCGGGCGCCGTCGGTATCTATACGACCACGGCGCCGCCCGGCGGGCGCGATCTCGGCTTCGTCGAGGTGCACGCGGTGGGGGAGGAGGGCATCATCGAGAACCTCCTCCCGGTGTTCGCCAAAAGGGTCGCCGACCTCGGTGGAAATGCCGCGTTGGTCGAGCGGGTCGATGCGCGCTTTCAAATCGTGAACTACTGGCAAGCGGGCTTCTACTCGTACAACTGTTGGCCCTCCCGTTACCGCTGCTACGGCACCGCGGCGTACCCTGCCTCGCACGAGGTGATGGTGGTCACCATGTCGGGCCGCGCCCTGAGCGCGCCGAACCAAGAGGGGGTACCGTGAGCGCCCGATCGCCCATGCGGCAGCTGCTTTCCCGCGTGTCCTCGAGCCACGCGAGCCGCGCGACGAAGGCGTTGCGCGCCGTCGCGACCGCGGTCGCCTTTGCGAGCACCGCGGCGTGCGGGGGTTACACCGAGGTGCACGAGGTCATGTTCCGGCCTCCGACCCCGCCCACCGGCCGTGACGTGCAAGTCTATGTCGGCGACCAAGCCCCGCCGAACGCCTTCTACGAGGTGGCGATGCTCCAAGCCATCGGCTTCGACGGCGACTCCGATCTGGAGGACGTGATGGGCGCCCTTCGCGAGCGCGGTCGGGTCCTCGGCTGCGATGGCATCATCCGCGTGCGCGTCGAGCTGGGCTACTCGATGGCCCACGGCTACGGCGTTTGCGTAAAGTGGAGAGCGCCCACCGCCAAGCCGCCGGCCCCTCTCCCCATTTCCGGCTGAAGATGGCCCGAACCACGATCCCTCGTCGCCCGCGCGCCACCGGGCTCGCGGCGGCTTCCCTCCTTGCGCTGCTCGCGGCTGCAGCCCTGCGCACAGGCGTCTCGCGCGCCGAAAATGCAGCGCCTCCCCCCGATCCGTCCGCCCCCGCCCCCGCGCCATCGTCGGCACCTGCGCCCGCATCGGCCTCGGCATCGACACCACCGCCCGCACCCGGCGATGCTCCACCGCCCCCGCCCGGCGACGTTCCCCCACCCGAAGACGGCGAGACCGACGAGCCCGCACCCACCGCGCCGCCAACCCCGCCCCCGGGCGAAGCGCGCCGCTCGCACGCACCGCCGAAGATTGCCGTTCCCTACGCCGACGGCATGCTGCGTCTACCCGGCGGCCGCTTCTCCATGGGCACCGCCGATCCCCTCGCGCCGCCCAACGAGCGCCCGCCGCACCACGAGACGGTCGCGCCCTTCTGGATCGACAAAACGGAGGTCACCGTCGAGGCCTACCGCGCCTGCGTCAACCGGCACATGTGCGCGCGCCCTTCCTCGCGCAGCGCCCAGTGCACGTTCGATCTGGACGATCCGAACCTGCCCATCTCCTGCGTGACCTGGAAGGACGCCGATACGTACTGCCGCGCGGTCGGAAAGCGCCTTCCGCGCGAGGCGGAGTGGGAATTCGCCGCCCGCGGAAATTTCTCCGTGCGCTACCCGTGGGGCGGTGGGTGGACGTACTGCGCCCTGGCGGCCACCCTGGTGCGTGAATCGTCCTCCCGCACCTGCACCGGCCAACGACCCGCGCGGGTGGGCACCCATCCCTCGGGATCGAGCACCTTCGGCGTGCTCGACCTCACCGGCAACGTCGAGGAGTGGACGGCCGATTGGTATGCCGAGCATGTCGCGGAAGGAGCATCACCTCGGTCGGGAGCGAGCCATGTTTTGCGCGGTGGAGGTTGGCTCTCCTCACCTTTGGCGAGCCGCGCCACCAGCCGAAACTGGGGTTCTTCCATGGAAGCCGGGCCCAATGTTGGCTTCCGCTGCGCAAAAGATTGATGAGGCCGCTCCAAACCGTAATTGACGAACGGCCCCGATATGACTACTTCAGCGGCGCCGGGCGTGCGCTCCATCAGCTTCGAGCCGAAGGGCAACCGAGGCCGTTGGCCGGGGCAAACGCCAGAACCAGAAGCCAGAAAGCAGCTGCCTAAGTGACGACCGAATACCTATCCTTCCAGAACGTCCAGCCCAAAGCGGGCACCCCCGGCGTCGCTCAGGATGCTCCGGCTGGAGGCGGCTCGCAGCAACAGGCCCCTCCGGGCGGTGGGATCATGATGTTCCTGCCGTTCCTGATCATGGTGCCGTTCCTCTTCATGATGTTCAGGCGTCAGAAGAAGGAAGCGGCGGAGCGGGCCAAGCTCAAAAAGGGCGACCGAGTCGTGTCCACTTCGGGCCTCATCGGCGAGATCATCGAAATCGACGAGCGCCTGGCCAAGGTCAAGATCGCCCCGGGGACCACAGTGCAGATGCTCGCGAGCTCCATCAGCCCCTTCGGCGCGAGCACCGAGGCCGCCCCGGCCAAGAAGGACGACGTGAAGGACGCGAAACCGGTAACGGACAAAAAATGAGCACAGTCTCGCGCGTCGCGCTGGCCATCATCGGCCTTTGTGCGGTTTTCGCCGTCATCTCCGAGCGGTTTTTGGCGATCGACCCGGCCTGGCCGGCGTCCATCGGCATCCTGACCGGTCTTCTCGCGCTCCTGGTGGTGCCCGCGAGAATGCGCCTCTTGCTCATCATCATGAACGCGGCGGTGGGCGGGTATCTCTTTTTCCGCGCCGACACGTTCTGGGGCATCGTCACCTGCGGCTTGATCATCGTCTGGTGCTTGGTCGGTCTGCTCCCGATCATGGACGGCGCATGGCGCTTCAAGACGGGCCTGGTGGTCTGCTCGTTCCTGTGCGGCAGCATCATGGTGTGGCCCACGGCGCACCGTATGAGCGAGGGTAAGGTCCCTTGCCCGCGCTACATCCAGGACCGCGTGGACTTCCACATCGCCCCGGGCCTCGACCTGCGCGGAGGCCTCCGCCTCGTGTACACGGTGGAGGTGGAGCAGGCCATCCGCGACAAGCGCGATCACTTCGCCGACGAGATGCGGCAGGAGCTCGGCACCGCCTTTGGCTTCCACTCCGGCGAGGGCCTCATCACCCGCGAGGAGATGCAGAAGCTCGACGCCAAGGTGCGCATCTCCAAGCCCGAGAGCGCCGTGCTCCGCATCAAGTTCACCGACGCGGCCGACATCGCCAAGATCGACGATCGCTTCTCGAAGAAGTTCCTGACCGAGATGTCGCAGACGCGCGGCCCCGGCGCCGACGAGGTGACCTTCAAGATCCGCACGGAGGTCGAGACTCAGATCCGCGAGCGCGCGGTGGCGACGGCCAAGGACACGGTCACGCGCCGGGTCGACGGTCTCGGTCTGCGCGAGGCGGGCATCACCACCCGCGACGAGGACATCATCATCGAGGTCCCGGGCGAGAACGAGAAGGACTTCGACAACATCAAGGACATCATCCGCCGGACCGCTCGCCTCGAGTTCAAGATGGTGGACGACGAGCACGACTTCTTCGGCAAGATCAAAGACGAAGAGCTGCCCGAGGGCGAGGGCATCGCCATCTACCAAGAGAACGCCCCCAACGGCCCCGGCAAGACCATCCCCACGCACTTCGCGCGCATCACCAAGCGCGAGAACGAGAGCAACACCGAGTGCCGCGAGCGCTTCAAGGCCTGGGCCTCCACCTTGAACGTGCCGGACGATCACCAAGTCGGCTTCTGGGCCATCGAGGAGACGGATCCCGACACGGGCAAGACCACGGAGCTCGGGTGGCGCACGTTCTACTTGTTCGGCCGCGCGGAGATCACCGGTGACAACATCACCGACGCGACGGTCGCCCAAGAGCAGAACCAGGGCCTCGGTCAGTACTACGTCGGTTTGAGCTTCAGCCCCGCGGGCGCGGAGCGGTTCGAAGAGATCACGGGCGCCAACGTCAACCGGCGCTTCGCCATCATCCTCGACGAGGTCATCGACTCGGCGCCGGTCATTCGCTCCAAGATCGCCGGCGGCCGCGCGAGCATCACCATGGGCGCGGGCGATCCCGAGGAGCAGCTGCAGAAGGCGCGCAAGCTGGAGCTGGTGCTTCGTTCGGGCGCGCTCCCGGCGCCCATGACCCCGTCGAACGAGACGCGCATCGGTCCCTCCTTGGGCCGCGACGCCATCGGCGAGGGGCTCAAGGGCATGCTCGCCGGCTCGGGCCTGGTTCTCCTGGCCCTCGCCATCTACTACCGCAAGTCGGGCATCGTGGCCGACCTGGCGGTGGTCTTCAACATGCTGCTCCAGCTGGCGATCCTCTCGTCGCTGGAGGCCACCATGACCTTGCCGGGCATCGCCGGGCTAGCGCTCACCATCGGTATCGCGGTCGACGCGAACGTGCTCATCAACGAGCGCATCCGCGAAGAGCTCCGCGCGGGAAGGACCGTGCGCGCGGCCGTGGAAGCCGGCTACGACAAAGCGTTTTCTTCGATCCTGGACGGCCACGTCACCGTCTTCATTTCAGGTCTCATCTTGGCGCAGTACGGGACAGGTCCCGTCAAAGGTTTTGCCGTCACCCTCATCGTCGGCATCGTGTGCAGCTTGTTCACCGGTGTATTCTGCACGCGTTTGGTCTTCGACTGGTGGGCGCGCGGGGCGAAGGTCAAGCGCCTGAGCGTGGGCGCGGAGTTCTAAGATGGAGCTCTTCAAACCAGGTCGTACGTTCGATTTCATGGCCCAGCGGGGTTTCTGGATCCCTCTGAGCCTCATCTTGGTCTTCGCCTCCTTCGTCTCGCTCTGGTGGCCCGGTCCGAACTACGGCACGGACTTCCGCGGTGGAACCGAGGTGGAGGTGGTGTTCACGAAGGCGGTCGAAGCGCACACCGTGCGTCAGACGGTCGAGTCGCTCGGCTACCAAACGCCGGACGTGGTGCAGGTGCAGGACGTGAAGAGTCCGAGCCACTTCATCATCCGCGTGCAGGAGGTCAGCAGCGTGACCGACGCCACGAAAGAGCAGCTCAAAAAGGCGCTCTGCCTGACCACCGACGCGGCCGCGGCCGTGGCCGACGAGCACGCGTGCCCGTCCAACGCGCGCGCCACCGAGGTGACATTCAGCCCCGGCGGCGACAAGATCTCCACCCGCTACGATTCGACGCCCGATCTGGAGAAGATCAAGGAGCAGGTCCGCAGCGTGGGCGGCATCAACCTGCGCGCGGCGGCCGACAACCCGCAGATCGTCAACCAGCGCGACAACCACGTGGAGATTCAGCTGCAGTCCAAGGGCGATCAGCTCATGGACGGCCTGCGCGACAAGCTGGGCGCCGACACGGTGCCCGCGCAGCCGCTGAAGGTGGAGTGGGTCGGTCCCAAGGCCGGAAAGCAGCTGCGCGACAGCGCCCGCAACTCGGTCGCCATCGCCATCGTCTTCATCATGCTCTACCTCGCCTTCCGGTTCGACCTTCGGTTCGCGCCGGGCGTGGTCGTCGCGTCGGTGCACGACGCCATGGTGATCATCGGCGTGTTCGTCGTTCTGCGAAAGGAGATCACGGTCTCCACCATCGCCGCCGTGCTGACCATCGTCGGCTACTCGATGAACGACACGGTCGTCATCTACGACCGCATCCGCGAGAACCTCTCGAAGCACCGCGGCAAGTCCTTCTGGGACATCATCAACATGAGCGTGTCGGAGACCCTCTCGCGCACCATCCTCACGGCCGGCGTGACCATGCTCAGCATGCTCGCCTTCTTCGTGTGGGGGACGGGCGTCATCCGGGACTTCGCGCTGGCGGTGGTCATCGGCATCGTGGCCGGTACCTACTCCAGCATCTACGTGGCCGCCCCGCTCACCGAGTGGATCGACAAGCGCATGACGCAGCGGTTGGGCGCCAAGAAGAAGCGCCCGTCGGGCAAGCGCCGCGCGAAGGCCGTGACGGGCAAGCCTGCGGAAGCGAAGTAAGATCCACGCAAGAGCCCGCTTAGCAGAAGGAAGCGGCTCGTACCCAAATCCGCTAGAGTGCTCCGCGTGAAAGCCGCTTCTGGTGCTAGCGCCGCGCGGAGCAAGCTCGCTCGTGAAGAGCCGGCGACCGCCGTGGGCGATGTCTTCATCCGCTTCTCCCACGTGAAAAAGCGCTTTGGGCCCAAGATCATCTACACGGATCTCGACCTGGAGATCCGCCGGGGCGAGACCACCACGGTGCTGGGGGCGTCGGGCAGCGGCAAGAGCGTCATGCTCAAGATGCTGATCGGTCTCCTCCGCGCCGACCAAGGGACCATCACCTACGACGGCAACGAGATCCAGTCGATGAGCGAGCAGGCGATGCACGACATCCGCCGCCGCATCGCGTACCTGTTCCAAGGCGCCGCGCTGTTCGACTCGCTCAGCGTGGGCGAGAACGTCGCATACGGCTTGCGCGAGCAGTTCTGGGACACCATGAGCGACTCGGAGATCCGCGAGCGGGTGGCGCAGTCGCTCACGTCGGTGGGGTTGCCGGGCATCGAGGAGATGCGCCCGAGCGATCTCTCCGGCGGCATGAAGAAGCGCGTGGCGCTGGCCCGGACCTTGGCGCTGCAGCCCGAGGTGCTCCTCTACGACGAGCCGACCACCGGGCTCGATCCCATCAACACCGCGCGCATCAACCACCTCATCAACGGCATCAAGAAGGCGTTCGGCATCACCAGCATCGTGGTCACCCACGACATGGGCACGGCGTTCTCGGTGTCCGATCGCATGGTCATGATCGGTCGAGGAAAGGTCCTCATGGCCGGGTCGATGGACGACTTCCGGAACACGAAGGAGCCCTACGTTCGGGACTTCATCGACGGCAAAGCCCCCGAGACGGAGGACGTCTCCTCGCTCTTGGCGTCATGAAGGACGGGGGCGGCAGCCTTCGGGTCACGCAGGGTCCGCACGGTTAGGCACTCAGGAAAAGCATGGAAAAGTCGATCAAGGTCGGGATTTTCGTTCTTGCAGGGCTGGTGCTCGGTGGCATTGCCGTCTTTCTCATCGGAGAAAATCGAAGGCTTTGGGATCCCAAGGTGATCTACAAAGCCGCGTTCGCCGACGTGTCGGGCCTGAAGCCGGGCGCGCCGGTGCGCATGGGCGGCGTCGACATCGGGACGGTGGAGTCCGTGGGCCACAACGGCGATCCGCGCGACGTGCGCATCTATGTCACCTTGAATGTCGTCAAGCACGAGAAGGAGCGGGTGCGCGAGGACACGGTGGCGCGCGTGGTCAACAAGGGCCTGCTCGGCGACAAGATGATCGAGCTCTCGTCGGATGGAAAGCTGGGGCCGCTGCCCGAGGGGCAGACCTTGAAGACCGAGGAGCCGCTTGACATCCAGAAATACATCAGCAAATTCGAGGAGATCGCCAACAAGGCGGGCAAGGCGGTCGACAACATCGAGCAGGGCACGCGCATGCTCAGCGATCCGCAGTTCTCCGAGGACATGCGCGGGAGCATCCGAAGCCTGCGCGAGATCCTCGACGGCATCGCCAAGAACGACAGCGTGGTGCACCGCGCGCTGATGGACCCTCATGAGGGCCAAAAGTTCGACCGCATGCTCTCGAACCTCGAGCAAGCCTCGGCCGACTTCCACGACGTGACCACGCACATGAAGGAGGGCCCCGGCATCGCCCATGCGCTCGTCTACGACGGGGATCTTTCGCGCCAAGCCTCAGGCGCGATGGCCGAGGTGCACAAGGACTTGGAAGCGGTTCGCACCGGCAATGGTCTGGCGCATGCACTCATCTACGGCGACACGAACTCCCAGCACCTCATGAGCAACGTAAACGCCATGAGCGACGATCTTCGCGACATCGTCCATGGGCTCAAGCAAGGGAAGGGGACCCTTGGCGCGCTCTTGGTCGATCCCAGCGTGTACGAGGACATCAAGAGCATCGTGGGCAACGTCGATCGCAACCAAGTGCTGCGCGCGCTGGTGCGTTACTCGATCAAGGCTGACGAGTCGCGGCCTGCGCCAAAGGTCGAGGGCAAGTAGCGGGTCTTAAGCCGTACACGTCCCGTAGCTGTCCCGTTCCTGTAACTCGCGGGCCGAAAGGCTGACGAGGGTCTCATCGAGGCTCGCATTTTCCGTAAGATTCGGGCCGAAAGGCTGACGAGGGCGCCCGTTCCTGTAACTCGCGGGCCGAAAGGCTGACGAGGGTCTCATCGAGGCTCGCATTTTCCGTAAGATTCGGGCCGAAAGGCTGACGAGGGCGCCCGTTCCTGTAACTCGCGGGCCGAAAGGCTGACGAGGGTCTCATCGAGGCTCGCGTTTTCCGTAAGATTCGGGCCGAAAAGGCCGACGAGGGTCTCATCGAGGCTCGCGTTTTCCGTAAGATTCGGGCCGAAAGGCCGACGAGGGCTCCCGTTCCTGTAACTCGCGGGCCGAAAGGCTGACGAGGGTCTCATCGAGGCTCGCGTTTTCCGTAAGATTCGGGCCGAAAAGGCTAACGAGGGCTCCCGTTCCTGTAACTCGCGGGCCGAAAGGCCGGCGAGGGTCTCATCGAGGCACCCGTTTCCGTAAGGCTCGCGCCGAAAGGTCTCATCGAGGCACCCGTTTCCGTAAGACTCGCGCCGAAAGGCCGACGAGGTCCGATTCTTTCGCTTCGTTCTTAGATGTTCTGCGTCATTGTGACAGGGCGATGAACGCTTGACGTTTGGCTCAGTAACCTGTGACGGCGGGCGACGTTGTGTTTATGACAACCTATTCGGGTTGGAGCGGGTCATCCGATTTGATAACTGACTGTTGCTGGGCTTTCGTGGACCGCCCTGCAAAAGCGATGCAAGATTGCACCAATGGGGGCAAACCCTCGAGCTACGAACCTCTTGCCTGACGTGCACGACGCGCGCAGTGCGGTGCTGCGCGGCGGCGGAAAGGGCGATTTTCCGACCACCCCCGGGTCGGCCGTCTTTGGTGCGCGCAGCGTGGACCCCGTGGAGCGGGCGCGCTCGCTCCGGGTTCTCTCGAGGATGTACTGGAAGCCCATCTACAAGTATGTGCGGCTTCGTTGGCGCAAAATGCCGGGGGACGCGGAAGAGATCACCCAGGAGTTTTTTCTTCGATCGATCGATAAAAACACGTTCCTCGGCTACGAGTCGGGGCGGGCCCGTTTTCGGACCTTCGTTCGTGTGTGCGTGGACCGCTTGGTGGTCGACCTCGGAAGGCAAAGCCTCGCCAAAAAGCGCGGGGGCGGTGCCCGGTTTCTCCAGCTGGACTTCAAGGCGGCGGAGGAGGAGCTGGAGGAGCACGAATCGCCCCTGCCCGATCCCGAGAAGCTGTTCGAGCTCGAGTGGGTGAAAAACCTCTTGGAGCTCGCGGTCTTGGGGCTCCGCGAGTCGTGCGGGCGCGCCGGCAAAGACGTTCATTTTCGCGCCTTCGAGCTGTTTCACCTGAGCGACGAGCCGGACAGGCTCTCCTACGCGGATGTCGCGGCCAAGCTGGGGATCTCCGTCCGCGATGTGAACAATCGTCTCACCTACGCACGGCGTGAATTTCGAGCCGCGGTGCTCGAGGCGCTTCGTGACAGCACCACCAGCGAACAAGAGATGCTCGAGGAGGCTCGCGTCGTGCTGGGGGTCGGCTTTTGAGGCGGGTGCCGCGGCATCTCGTCGAGGCGCTCAAGGTGGGCGGCACGAACGGCAACGACATCTTCGCCGGACGTTTTCGCATCGAGCGCGAGGCCGGCGTGGGCGGCATGGGCATCGTCTACCGCGCCATCGATGAGAGCAGCGGCGAGGTCGTCGCCCTCAAGGTGCTGCGCAAGACCGGCCCCCTCGCCGCCCGCCGCTTCGGCGCCGAGGCCCAGGCCCTCGACAAGCTTCGTCATCCCGCCATCATCCGCTTCATCGCCCACGGCACCGGCGACGAGGGGCAGCCCTTTCTGGCGATGGAGTGGGTCGACGGCGAAACGTTGGCGGCGCGGCTCCGGCGCGGACCGCTGTCGGTGTCCGATGTGATCACGCTCGGCCGGCGGGTGGCCGATGCGCTGGCCTCGGCGCACGCGGTGGGCGTCCTGCACCGCGACATCAAGCCAAGCAATGTGCTCATCCCCAACGGCGATCTCGAGCAGGCCAAGATCGCCGACTTCGGATTGAGCCGCTCCATCGATGGCGCCCAATCGACCCTCACCATGACCGGCATGATCGTCGGCACCCCCGGGTACATGGCCCCGGAGCAAGCGCACGGCGTCGATAACCTCGACGGGCGCGCCGACCTGTTTTCGCTGGGCTGCGTCTTGTTCCGGTGCCTCACCGACACGGAGGCCTTCGAGGGCTCGCGCGCCCTCACGGCCCTCGCCAAGCTGGTGCTGCTCCAACCTTCGCGCGTGGCCGATCTGCGCCCCGACGTTCCGCGCGCGCTCGACGAGCTGGTGGCCCGCCTCCTCGAAAAGGAGCGCGCCCAAAGGCCCGACTCGGCCGAGATCGTGCGCGAGGAGCTGGCGCGCATCGCCGAGCTCTCGCCCAGCGAGCCCAAGATCGTCGCCGCCGCGCCGGCCCGCCCGCAGCTCGCCCCCGGCGCGATCTTCGGACGCTACGTGCTCGGGCGGCGTCTCGGCTCGGGCGGCATGGGCGAGCTGTTCTCCGCGCACGACACGGTGCTGGAGCGGAGGGTGGCGCTCAAGGTGCTCCGCCATGCGGTCGAGGGCGAGGCGACCGCGCACCTGCTCCGGGAGGCGCGCGCGGCGGCCGCGCTGAGCCACCCCAACGTGGTCACCGTCTATGACGTGGGGGAGCACGACGGGGTCCCGTTTCTGGCGATGGAGTACATCGTCGGTCAGACCCTGCGCGCGTACGTGGGCGAGCCGGGGGCGGATCTCGATCGTCGCATCGGGTGGATGATGGACGTGGCGCGCGGTCTGGCCGCGGCGCACCAAGCGGGCCTCGTGCACGGCGACGTGAAGCCGGAGAACGTGATGGTGGGCGAGGACGGCGCCGCCAAGATCCTCGACTTCGGCCTCGCGACCGCCGTCCCCAATCGCATCATGGGCACCGCCGCGTACATGGCGCCCGAGCAAATTCGCGGCGAGGAGCTCGATGGGCGCGCCGACCAATTCGCCTGGGGGGTCACCGCATACGAGCTGATCACGGGCCGCTTGCCCTGGCCCGGCGACGATGCGCTCGCGACCTTGGCGTCCGTGCTCTCGGACGAACCGGAGCCCATCCCGCTGCCGGCCGATCTCGGCTCGGCCATTTCGAAGGCGCTCCGCAAGCGCCGCGACGAGCGCTTCCCCACCATGGATCCGCTGGTCACGGCGCTGGGAGCGAGCACGCAGACGCGCGGCGGGCAGACGCCTCCGCCGCCTGCCCCGAGCGCCTCCGCCGCACCCAGCGCACCCGAGGCTCCCGGCGCACCCGAGGCGCCCGGTACGCGCAAGCGCATGGGCCGCGCGTTGGTGCTGGGCGTTCTTCCGATCGGGCTCGCGCTGGCCGGCGTGCTCTTGGTCCGCTCGGGTGCTCTGAAGGTCGCGCCGCCGCCGTCCCCCAAAGAAACACCCGCGCCGGCGCCGGCCGCGGTGGTGGTGACGTCCCTGCCCATATCGCCGCAGTGCTCCTCGGCCGCCGTCACCGCGCTGCGCGAGGGCTTGGCCGCGCTTCGCGAGGCGGGCTACCGGCGCGCGCTTCGGCTGTTCGAGCGCGCCGCGGAGAGCGATTCATCGTGCCCCGAGGCGCAGCTGCGCCTGACGATGCTGGACGAGCCCTTTCGCCCGCGCGAGCAGACGCGCGAGCAGCTGCGGCGCGCGCAGGCCCTGCGCGATCGGCTGACCGAGCGCGATCGCTTCGTGCTCGACGCGTGGTCGGCGTTGATCGAGCCGCCCGATGCGCACGAGGAGGAGGCGGAGCGGATCCTCCTCGAAGCCCTGCAGCGCTTCCCCAACGACGCCGAGCTCTACACCTTGGCCGCCGATCGCAAGCGCAACATCATCATGCGCCCCGCCGAGCTCGCGGGGGTGCTCACCTTGATCGATCGCGCGATCGAGCTCGATCCCAAGTACGCCGACGCGTGGTCGTACAAGTCGATTCTCCTCTCGGCGCTCGACCGCCCCGTGGAGGCCCTCGCGGCCCTCGACACGTGCCTGGACGTGGCGCCGGGCGCCGTCGATTGCATGGAGGTCCGAAGCGGCACCTTGCGCCGCGCGGGGCGCTGCGACGATGCGGCCGACGCCGCGCGCACGTGGATCTCGTGGGAGCCGAACCAACCCGCCGCGTACCAAGAGCTGGCGCCCTCGTTGGCCTCGTCCGGCGCCCCGCGCGAGGCGGTGGAGGAGGCGCTGCTCCTGCGGTGGAAGAACCTCCCCGAGGCGGAGCGCGGCTGGACGCAGCTCTGCGATCAGGCGAAGCTCGCGGTCTGGATGGGCGACTTCGACGGCGCCCTTCGCGCGTCCGACGATCTGGAGCGCCTGGTCACGGGCTCCGCCAATGTGGCCCCGCATCTGTGCGCGGCGCTGGCGTCCGTGGATAGCCTGCTCGAAATGGGGCGCCCCGCGCAGGCGGCCGGGGTGGCGGAGCGCTTCCTCCGCCGCAACGAAGCGTGGCTCAAAGGCGAGTCGAACCTGGGCTCCGAGTACCCCAAGACCACCTTGTTGGGCGTGGCCGTCGAGCATGGCCAGATGACCCCCGACGCCTGGCGCGAAGCCAGCGCCGGGTGGGAGCGCTCCAACCAGGCGCGCATGGATGCCTTCGAGCGATGGCTCTTTCGCTGGGGGCCCGCGGCCGGCACCCGCATCCACGCCGACGAGGCGATGCGCGAAGACCCGCGCCTTCGCGAGCGCGAGCCCCTCCCGCGATCGCGAAGGCGGACCTTCAACATCGGCACGCTCGAGGCGTTCGAGGGGCACTTGCAGCTCCTTCGAGGCGACGCGGCCAAGGCGGCGCCGCTGCTCGACAAGGTGTCGCACACGTGCCAAGGGCTGCACCAAGGCGCGCTGCGCGTGCGGTCCAACCTCTGGCTCGGTCAAGCCAAGGAGAAGCTCGGCGACATCCCCGCCGCGTGCGACGCCTACCGGCAGGTGCGCGAGCGTTGGGGCGGCGCCAAGCCTTCCTCGGTGACCGCCCAGGAAGCCGCGCGCCGCAGCCGCGCGTTGGCCTGTTCGCCGTAGCTCGGCCTAGCGCCTACTGCAGAACCAGCGGCAGCGCGAACGACTCGCTGCGATCGCGATCCTGGTACGCAAAGCCGGCGGAGTCGGTGGCCGCGTCGATGCTGCCGAAGTCCGGTACGCGGAGGATCGAGACGTTGACGGGCGTCTTCGGAGGAAGGGTCAGTCCGAGGAGCGCCAGCGATTCGACGGGGAGGCGCGCCGCGCCGCGCGAGGTGAGAATGTCGATGCGCCCGAGGCGGCCGGCGTCGACGCGCAGCCGGGCGATCCCCTTGGCCGTCCAGCGAAACCAGGTATCGCGCGGGATGCTCGACCCCGGCCGCAGATCGCCCATCAAGCTCGCGGCCGGCGGAAAGGTGGCCTCGACCTTCGGCGGGACCCGCGAAAAGTGGCGCACGATCGTGCTCGTCGCCCCGCCCGCCGCGCGCTCGGCCCGCAACGTGTAGCGCACGTTCTCGAAGTGCGGCAGCACCACGCGGCTGGAGACGTCGTTCAGCCGCCCGATCTCGCGCGCGTTGCTGCCATTGCCCGTGTCGACGAAGACGCTTCCCCGCGCGCCGTCCTTCGGGAGCAGCGCGAGCTCCATGGTGGAGACGCCGATCGGCTCCAGGGTCGGAACCCACTCCTCGTCGCGCCCGCCCATGGCCAAGAGCGTGCGGCGCGCGCCGCCCAGGTACGCGCGCGGCAGCTTGGTCGCCGGATCTTCGAGGTAGACGAGCGCCTGGAGCTCGATGCTCGTCTGGTACGACGTGTTCCAGAAGAACGTAAAGCCCCCGCCATCGTCGTCATCGCGCAGCCGGATCACGCTCCCCGAGGCCACGTAAAAGGCTTTGGCGTTCGGGGGCAGATCCGCGAGGTGCACGCGAACGTGGCACGACCAAGCCTTGCGCAGCGATTCGCCGGCCACCGTGTACTGGCGATCGTTGGCCGCGATCCCCAAAAAATGCGTGAACGAGGGCACGGGATCCGAGTCGTCGCGGACGGCGATATCGTACTGGCTCGCCGTTCGGACGAGGGTCACACCGGGAAACAAGAAGAAGCCGCCGGGCCCCGAACGACGGATCGCCGCGCGCGGGGGCACGCCCTCGTCGCTCTCGCCACCGTGCGGATCGGTGAAAAAATCGTGCGCTTCGCCCGGCGGCGGCAGGGCGTGCGTGCGGTGCGGCCCGGGGATGCCGTCGTCGGAGTCGTACGTGAGGCTTTGGCCCACGAGCACCGCGGCGCCCTCGAGCATCTCGCCATCGCGCCGGACGACGCCGCGGATGTCGAGGCCCGTGCTGGGCGGCGGGGTGATGGTCGGGGGATCGTGGCTGCAGCCCGGCATCAGGCCGAGCAGGGCCAATATGATCGACGAAACGCGATGCTGCATGAACAAGAAAGCGCGGATTAGGGATCTCTCCCGCCCGCAGGCGATGGGTTGAACCAATAAGCGTCGGTCGAGCCTTTTCGCATGACCGTGAAACGCAGAAGATCGACTTCGAAGACGGCAAACGCGCCGAGGGTGCTCGCATTCCCGGTCAGGTTCAAGAACTGCGCGCCCACGGCGATTTGCGGACCCCAGGGCGCGCCAAGGGTGAGGACCCCCTGGAGCGGCATGCGGCCGTGGTCGCCATCTTTCCAGAGCCGAAAGGCGACGCCCGCATCGAACGCGAGCCCCCACTCGCCCCGCGCAAACCCACCGGTGGCCACGCGGGCGGCGACCCCCACATCGGTTCCGAGGCTGAAATACGTGACCGAGCGCGCGATGCCGCCCACGACGATGTTCGAGCGCGGGGTGGTGCCCACGCCCAGGCTAAAGTTGAGCGCGCCGGCGCGGTCTGCCGTGCCGGTGGCGTCGTTGCGTTCGAGCGCGAAGCCGCCGCCGGCCGTGAGCCACGAGGTGAGATCGGCGCGCGCGGCCCGCTCGGAGACGGTCAGCGCAAAAGCAGCGGCGAGGAGCCCGAGGAGCGAACGAGATAGGACGCGGGAAGCGGACGGGGCGAACGGGCTGGAGAAGGTAAGGCGGCGCACGTCGCCCGAGTGGCTACCACGTCATGCGGCTTCTGTCGCTGGAATCGTCGGGGGTAGGGAGGTCGAGACGGGCGGCGATGCCGGCGGCGATACCGCGGGGGGAATCGGGGTTGGCACGGTGGCCATCGAGGCCACGCGGCTCACGGGATCGAAGGGGCGGGCTTGCGCGCGCTTGATCCGGGCCACGATGAGATCCATCACCTCGGCATCGTAGAGCAGCGTGTTGTGGCCGCGGCCCGGAAGAACGATGTGCTCCCCGCGGGCAAAGGCGCCGGCGGTGTGGTGCACCACCCGGTCCGCCGTGCCGGAGATGCTCGTGTGCGGCACGTCCGACGGGGTGCGCGTCCGCATATCGCGAAGCACTTCGCTCCCGGGATGCAAGTCGGCGCCGACGAAATAAGGAAAGAGCATCGCGGCCCGCGCACCCCCGAAGGGGCTCGCAAGCGAAATCGTTTGTGCAACGCGCATATAGCCGCCGAGCTCCTCGACGTACCAGCGCGACACCAGGCCGCCCAAGCTATGGCCCACCAGGTGAATGCGAACGCCGCGCGGAATGCGGTCCACCAATTTGGCCAAGCTGAGGGCGATGCGCCGCACGCCCACGCCCGGCAAGTGCGTAAAGCTCGCGACCCGCGCGCCCGTCTCCGCCTCGATGCGCTTGCGCATGGGCCGAAAGACGCCGGCGCTCGCGAAGAAACCATGGACCAAGACGACGACGTCTTCGCCCGCACGCGCTTCCGGCACGATCGGCGCAATGTCGCGCGGCATGAGGTACACCTCGCGCAGCGTCGCCAAAGCTTCATTCCCTCCGGCCAGACCCGGCCAGTCGCGGAGACCCATGAAGCGTAGCTACGCACATTCCGTGCCCCTCCAGCCAGTTTTCGACTTATAGGAAGATCCCGTGCACGCTGAACCCATTTTTGCGCATACCATCGAGGTCACCCCAGAGGACATCGACGCACTCGGTCACGCGAGCAATATCGCGTATGTTCGCTGGGTTCAGGACGTGGCCGTGGCCCATTCCGAAGCGGTTGGGTTCGGCTATGCGGAGTACAACGAGCTCGGAGCCGTGTTCGTGATTCGGCGTCACGAAGTCGATTATCTGCGTCCTGCATTACGCGGTGACAGGCTTGAGGTGCGAACGTGGGTCGCCAGCGCACAGGCCGCGAAATGTATTCGCATGACCGAAATACGAAACGCAAGCACGGGCGCTGTGCTCGCAAAGGCGTCGACGACCTGGGGCTTCGTCGACGTGGTGAAGGGGAGGCCCACGCGCATCCCCGATCCCATTCGCGTCGCGTTCCTTCAGCCGCCGCGCGGTCGCGCGGCCCGGGCCGAGGCTTCGGATTCGGCGCCCGAAGGAGCTACTCTTTCACCCGTGAGCGAGCCATGAATCATCTGCCTTCCCGACCGAACCCCGCCGACGCCCAAGACGCAGCCCACTGGGAGGCGGTGGAAGAAGCCTCCGAGCTGCTCCACGAGGAGCGCTTTCGCGAAGCGTTGGAGGTGCTGCGCGACATCCTGCGCAAGGACGCGAAGAACCCCTACGCGTTCTTTCTCACCGGCATCGCGCTCTACGAAGTGGGCGAGCTCGAGCCCTCGCGCGACGCCTACCGCGCGTGCTTGAACGTCGCCCCGAAGCACCTCGGCGCCCGCGTCGCCCTCTCGCACGTGCTCCGCACCCTGGGCGATACCAAGAGCGCGATCCGCGAAGGCATGGAAGCGCTCTCGCAGAGCCCCGGCGACGGCGACGCTCTCCACGCGGTCGGCCTTGCCTACTTGGCCCGCGGTGAAACGGTCGCCGCCGAGCGCTATCTCAAGGCGTTCCTCGACACGAACCCCGAGTACGAGGTGTCCGAGGACGTGAAGGGCATCCTCGAGCAGATGAAGTCATCACCGCCGTCCTAGGCGTTCGCCGCGCGGGGCAAACGCCGTGGGCCATCATTCCTGCGTGCAGTTCTCGAAGCGGTACTCGGCCTTGGCCTCACAGAAGCGGTTCGCGCCGCCCGTGAGCTCGGCGCGCGGGCACGAGACGCTGGCCCAAACGGCGCCGGCCTTGATTCCGGGGCCGCTGCTGGTGGTCGCGATGGTGCCCGTGCAGCCGCTTTGCTGGAAGGTACCGGTGCTCCGGTCGTACCAGGTCCCCAGCAAGTTCGTTTGATCGCCGCTCGAGGTGAAGTGGCCGCGGATGGAGAAGCTTTGCCGGGCCTGAATCTGCGCGCTGGCCTCGACGAAGTACCCATCGCCCTCGGGTTTGACGGTGCAGCTCACGCTGAGCGAAGCGCCATCGACCTGCTCGCCGTCGGGGACGGGGTTAGTTTTCACGTCTCCGATGACGGGCCAAAGCTCGCCTTTCAGCGCGCAATTCTCTCCGCCGGGACCGACCTTTCCGCTCACGGCGGCCTTCGGCAAGGACGGTTTGGAATCGGAGCAGCCGATACCGACAAGCGCGGAGCACGCGACGATCACCGTCGCGAAAACCATCGTCGAACCCTTCGACAAGCGCATTCTCATTCTCCTGGGAGGCACATGTTCCCTGCGGGTGCGGGGTCAAGCCGTACGAAGGCCGAGCTTCGGCCAAGCACCCGTAAGGATAGTCGATCCGCGTGCCCCGGACTAGAAAGCGAGGTTCGGGTGGGTAGCGCACACCTCCTTGGGCGGTGCGCTTACTTGGTCGCCAGCGCGGCGGCGAAGCCCCGCTCGAGATCCACCCACAGGTCGTCCGCGCTCTCGATCCCCAGCGAAAGGCGGAGCAATCCATCGCCGATCCCAAGCTGCGCCCGCGTTTCGGCCGGGAGGCTCGCATGGGTCATGATGGCCGGGTGCTCGGCCAAAGATTCGACGCCACCCAAGCTTTCCGCGCACGCGAAAATTCGAAGCGACTTGAGGAAGGCGGTGGCTGCCGGGAGCCCGCCGCGGAGCTCGAAGCTGAGCATCCCACCCGGCCCCGACATCTGCTTCGACGCGAGCGCGTGGCCCGGGTGATCCGGAAGCCCGGGGTAGTAAACGCGTGCGACCTGTGGATGCAAGGTAAGGCGCTCAGCGACCTTGCGTGCAGTCGCGACGTGTCGCTCCATACGCACCGCCAACGTCTTGACCCCTCGAAGGACGAGGTAGCAGTCGAACGGGCTCGGAACCGCACCGGCAGCCTTTTGAATGAAGTGAAGCCGTTCGGCCAGCTCCCCATCCCGGGTCATGATGGCGCCGCCCACCACATCGGAGTGCCCGTTGATGTACTTGGTGGTGGAGTGCACCACCGCCGTGGCGCCCAGCGCGAGCGGCTGCTGCAAGATGGGGGTCGCGAACGTATTGTCGACCACCAGCGGCAGCTTGGCCTTGCGCGCGATCTCGGCGATGGCCGCGATGTCGAAGATTTTCATCATCGGGTTGGAGGGCGTCTCCATCCAAATCAGCCGGCTGGATGGGCGAAGGGCCGCCGTGACGCGCGCGGGATCGCTCATGTCGATGAAGGTCGCGTCGATGCCGAACTGCTTCATCACCTTGTCGAAGATGCGGAACGTCCCTCCGTACACATCGTCGCCGACCAAAACATGGTCGCCGCTCTTCAAGGTGAGGAGCATGGCCATGGTGGCCGCGCACCCACTTCCGAACGCGATCGCATGGCTCGCTCCCTCGAGGGCCGCGAGGCACCCTTCGAGCGCCGTCCGCGTCGGGTTGCCCGCCCGCGAATAGTCGTACTGCTTGTAGACCCCCGGCCCGTCCTGCGCGAACGTGCTCGAGAGCACGATGGGGGCCATCACTGCCCCCGACGAAGCGTCGGGCTCCTGGCCCGCGTGGATGCAAAGGGTATCGACCTTCAGGCTGGAACTGTCTACGTCGCTCATCGTATGTCGTCTCTAACACGGGCACCTCGGGTGCGGGGCGGATGGCCGCGTGATGCGGGGGGGATTGGCCCTTGCGGGCTGCAGGGTCGGGCTGCGGGCGGTCGAGGTGTCGTGCGGAGTTGCCGCGGGGGCTGGCGGCGGTGGTGGTGGCGTGGTCGGGGTGGTCGGGGCTGCGGATGGTGCGGTCGCGGGGGGCGTCTCGGTCGCGTGGGGTGGCTAAATTGCCCTGGATGCGACGAGGTGAGCAGGGAGGGCGCGGATTTTGACGTGCCCCTCTAGGCGGCGGAGCGCGATTGCGCTAGAAGGGCTCGCGAAACGGAGATAGCTTCAACGTTGCATTCTTGGTGGCCGTAGCTCAGTTTGGTAGAGCGCTGGATTGTGGCTCCAGCTGTCGCGGGTTCGAGCCCCGTCGGTCACCCTGCTTACTTTCGTTGGGATTTTCGTCCTCGGAAGCGTCGAGCTCTTCCGCTTCGTACCAACCGCCGTACCAATGGTGTCCTGAGCCGCCGACGCGAGGGTTGCCCGCGCTCCCCCCGAGACCACGGCGTCATCGTGATCTCTCCGGCGTCGGCGATTTCGACAATTTGCGACAGTTGCTCCTCTTCGAGGTGGCTCGATGATCCCGCCCGAGCTTCGCTCGCGCATTCGCCGCCTCTTCTTCGCCGAGCACTGGAAGATCGGCGCCATCGCGGCCGAGCTCCGACTCCATACTACTTCTCCAAAATCGGCCCTCTCGTGATCGACGAGGAGGGGTTTCTCGCCTTAGACAATCGCAACGCCGACCTCCTCTTTCAAGTCGTCAATCGAAGGTACGAAAAGAAGAGCCTCGTGCTCACCACGCGCCGTCTCGGGGACGGATCACCGGCTCCCCGTGGTCCGGTTTTCTCGCAAGGAGCGACGAGGGTCTCTCAGGTGCCTGGGTTGTCCTCTTCATGCGCGCCGCGAGCTCCGTCACCGGAGTGTCCGCCACCTACCTCGCCAGGTGTTCGACCCACCGCCCTGATTTCCGGGGTCTTCGCTGTTGCCTTCAGGCGGGCCAATGCCCTAGGCACCTGGGATGCGTCATTTTCGATGCTGAATTGCCGCGGCCCACATGCTCGCGTGCCTACGCATCGCCGGCGTCGTTTCCTTCTCCGTCGCAAGGCTCGCTACCGGCTGGGCAAGCTTCCCCTTGGCCGGACGGATTCGGACCCGCTGGACAACATCTTAGAATTTCATGAGCTCCGCATCGTCATTCCTTCTGACCAGCCTTTCCTGGTCGCACTGGCCCCATGATCCTGCGAGCTGGCGCGCGACCTGCGCCATCGAGCGATGGGGCGAACGCTTTGATCTTTCTCGATGAAAGCGGATCAACTTGTCGATGACGCGCTCGTGCGCGCGAGCGTTTAGAGGTCAGAGAGCACCGGGGCGCGTGCCGAAAAACTGGGGAGATAGCGTGACACTTTGCGCCGGCATCGCACTGCGTGGACGGTCGCACCCCTTTATCTGCATGGCAGCATGACGGGGAGATCTTCGAGGCGTATGTCGAGCAGTTCCTCGTGCCCGAACTTCGCCCCGGAGACATCACCGTGATGGATAGCCTGTCCGTACACAAGATGCTCTGCGTCCGGCGTCTGATCGAGCGTGCAGGCGCCAAGCTGTTGTTCCTTCCGCCGTATTCACCCGACTATTCGCCCATCGAACCTGCTTGGTCGAAATCAAAGCACTGCTTCGACGCTCCGCGGCACACCGGTCATGATATCCGCGCCAATGCCCAGTAAGGGCCTCCCCGCACCGCCGCTATCCAGCACCCAAATGTCGATGTCCACCGCCAGCGTGCCCCACCAGGCGTGGCACCGCGCCATGGATGCCCCGATATCGCGTGATCGTCCACTCTGGAGACGCGACATTGGCACAGAGGGCGGGGTCCGGTACCATCGCACCGTCTTGCGTGACCGCGGCAGCAGGCGTGGCACGCGCCCCCCGCATTCTCAACGCGCTACGGCCTCGATGATGTGAACGATCGTCCCCGTAGAAACGACCCGCTCGAGCGCAAAGCCCGTCTGCGACAGCAGCGCGCGAAACTCCTCCACTGTACGCTCGCGCCCTTCGAGGAATACCATCATCTGGAGATCCAGCACCTTGGTCGGACTCGGCTCATTGCCCCGCGGCACCACTTGCTCGAGCAATAGCAGCCGCCCGCCGGGGGTCATCGCCTCCCGGCATCGTCTCAGAATCGCCGCAGCGCGCTCGTCGTTCCAGTTGTGGAGGATGAATTTGAGCAGATACACGTCGCCGCCAGAGGGAATTGACACGAAGAAATCGCCGCCGATGAGCTCGCAGCGATCGCCAATCCTGCTCTCACGGATCGCGGCGCGCGCGCCATCGATGGCGGGCGGACGGTCGAAGAGAATGCCGCGCGCCCCCGGGTGCGACTCCAGCAACGCGATCAACAGGTTTCCGTGCCCGCCGCCGACGTCCACGACGATCTCCGCGCCATCGAGCTCGATGGCCCGGCTGATGGCGGCGTTCTCTACGGATGAGAGGCTGGTCATCGCCTGGTCGAAGATCTGCGCCTCCGAAGGGTGCGCACTGAGGAATTCATAGAAGGAAGACCCAAGCACGATGTCGATGGCGGGTTTGCCGCTCCGCACGCTCGCGACGATTCCTTCCCAGCTCCGCCAGTGCCAGTCGGCCCCCATCATCCGTACCAGGCCGCGCATGGACCCCGGAACGTCGCTCTGCAGGATCGCACCGAGCGGCGTCGAGGTGAATCGCCCTCCCTCCTCGTCTTCCGTGAAGAATCCGATTTGCGTGAGCGCACGCATCACCCGGTAGAGTGAAGGCGCGTCGCAGCCAGTGGTTGCAGCGAGCTCCGCGACGTTCTGCGGCTTGGCCGCGAGCAGATCCGCGAGCCCCAGCTCTGCGGCCACGTACACGGCTCGGAACGAGCATATCTGGCCGAACATCTGCAGCACGGTGTCGGCGGGAGACAAAGCGGAAATATCAGATGTGTTCATAAGACATCCTCCAATGAAGGCTCGACGGAGACGGCGAGAAGAAGGGACGGTACCGCCTCAAAGCTCGGATTCGATACCCGTGGGATTCGACGATAGCCATGTTTCCTCCACCTGAGTTAGCAAAGAGCAGCAAGTCAACAGCCGCAATTTTTTGGTGTGCTCGCCGGCCCCGCTGGCGGTCGAGAGCCGCCGTCATGCGCCGTACGCCCCGGCGAGCGCGTCGAGGTAACCTTCCACCGAGTGATGTCCGTCGACCACCCCACTTTCGAAGACAGCGGGCCACAGAAGTCGTCGACGTGCTGCGCGTACGCGCCGGCCGATGCAGGTACGCGGCGACTTGCTTGGAGTGGTCCACCGCGCGCTCGGTCCCGTCGACACACACGACATCGCATCCATACCCATCATAAGAAAACTCCAGCCTGGCAACGCCCCTCACATCGTCTGGACGAGTTCGCACATGCGACAGCTGTCGGGTCGCGCCTGTTCGGGCAGCGCGTTGCGGCAATGTATCCGAATAGAAAATATGTCGGAAACGATCGAGATCCGACTGGCATAAGCGGCGCTCGGTACTGTAACGCATCATGCAGAGCATGAACTAGTACCGCGAGCATGGATCGACAAGGGCTTTTGGCCAAGGAATCTGAGTGGCACCGATTGCGGCAGATGAGATTGAGCACACGAGAAACCTGACTACCACTTTCGTGCCGTTCGATACCGCGTGACGAACGAGCGATCGTTCAATAGATCCCGTGCCGCCGCTCACCAAAAGCAAATGCGTTACGGTATTGCCATTTCGGTAGGCCGGGCAAGTGAATTCGAACGAGTGTGTCATTCTGGGGGGGCACTTATTTCATATGAATCTATCGCGCCAGAAGCTGCCTATCCGATCATATAGCCCTTTACCAAAAAATTGGTACGGCGTACCGCGCATCACCGTATTATAAGACACCTCGCCGTACGCTTCCGGTGGTGCACCGAAGCCGTCAATCAGACATCGTGCCCGTCGATAACTTAATTTCTCCGATTCCGTGCTGCGATGCATCGCGGGTACCGGGAAGAGTCGGCAGCCCGCGGCGTGCATTGTTGGCCCGAACTGGAGGTGACATGCTCGTTATGTAATTTCCATGCCGCGAGTGGCGTGGCCGCTTACAATAGTGGACCCATACCGACATTGAGACGCCTATTATGGCGGATGCTGAGCGCTCTATCACGCGAAAGCTGCCGCGCTGGAGGGCTTCGCCCCCGCAATCATCTGGACTTCGTGCAGGCCAACCATCTTTTTGCCAAGGCCCGTCAAACTCGTTACCGATGAGGCGCGCCATCGCAAAGACATCGCGGATCTCTTGGCGTGCTGGGAGCCAAAGACGGTTCGGTGCTGCCGACGGAAACCGAAAAGGAGTTTTGGACGGCCTGGCGCTCGGGCAAATTTTTTTGCGCGTCCGTTCAAACCGCAGGTGGCGTCGTTGTTTTGCCTCTTTTCCGAGGGGCTCGGTTACGCGGTCCTTTATCACTTGGCAGAAAGTCACCACCGATCCGAAATTTCGCGCCACGAAACTTTGGGAGCTAATGGCCGATTTCGCGGTGTGGGCAAAAAAGTTGAGCGCGACGCGGCGCTCTACGAAATTGTGCGCCATGCGTGGGGTGACCAGCATTCGGTCACTACGACGCGTTTCCCGGAGGGCGCCGTCGACTCGGCGATGTACGCAGTGGCGCCAATTGCTCACAGGGACGTGACCAGGATAACGCGGATGTCGCGTCGTCATCGCTAGTCGATTCGCAAAATCTGGCAAGTCGTGGTTGAAGTTTCAACGCCCATCACTATTATTCATTGTCGTCATATTGCGGTTGCACGATCACTGAATGTTGTTGGAAGCCGGCCTGTCTATCGCAGGATCGGTTCTCGCTGAAGTGTCCTTATTCTATTAATTGGCTAGGAACCCGTAGTTTCGGGATATCCTCTTCGTGCCAAAATCATGGCTTGGCTTGGAACGGTGCGGACGATATGAACCATAGTGCAAACGAATCAGTTGACGTGGTCGTACTCGGTGGGGGCCCCGGTGGGGCGACGCTCGCCACGCTGGTGGCGATGCGCGGCCACCGAGTGGTCCTGCTCGAGCGCCAGCGCTTTCCGCGATACCAGATCGGCGAGTCGCTGCTGCCGTCGACGATCCACGGGATTTGCCGGATGCTCGGCGTCTATGAGGAGGTCGAGAAGGCGGGGTTCATGCGCAAGGCAGGGGGCACGTTCCGCTGGGGCAAACAGCCCGACCCCTGGACATTCGCGTTTGCCGCCGGGCCGGAGCCGCTCAAGAGCACGGCGGGGTACGCCTACCAGGTCGAGCGCTCCAAGTTCGATGCCCTGCTCCTCGACAATGCGAAACGCAAGGGTGTCGACGTCCGCGAGCAGTGCAGTGCGAGCGAGTTGGTGCGGGAGGGCGGCCGGGTGGCGCGCGTGCGGTACACGGACGACACGGGCGGCGAGCGAGGGATCCGGACACGCTTCGTCGTCGACGCGTCCGGCAATCAGAGCCGGTTCTATAACCTGGTCGGCGAGCGTGTGTACTCGAAGCTCTTCCAGAACGTAGCCATGTTCGGCTACTTCAAAAACGGCAAACGGTTACCCGCCCCAAACCAGGGGAATATCCTCTGCGCGGCGTTCGAGTTGGGCTGGTTCTGGTACATCCCGCTGACTGCTGAGCTGACGAGCGTGGGCGCGGTGATCGCCAGGGAGCACGCGAACAAGATCCAGGGTGATCCCGAGGCGGGGCTCCTCCGGCTCATCCAGGCCTGTCCACTGGTGCGCGACTTCCTTGCCGAAGCGACGCGCGTTACCGAGGGACAGTACGGGCAAGTGCGCGTACGCAAGGACTATTCGTACTGCAATACGCAATTCTCGGCACCCGGCCTCGCGCTCGTGGGCGACTCGGCCTGCTTCATCGATCCAGTGTTCTCCTCCGGGGTCCACCTGGCCACGTACAGCGGGGTCCTGGCCGCGCGCTCGATCAATAGCTGCCTCGAGGGGAGCGTGGACGAAACGCGCGCGATGGAGGAGTTCGAGCGCCGCTACCGCCTGGAGTTTGGCGTGTACTACGATTTCCTGATGGCGTTCTACGACATGGAGCAGGGCACGGACTCCTATTTTTGGCAGGCGCGCCGGGTCCTCCATACCGAAGAGAAGCAGAACGATGCATTCATCCGACTGGTGGCGGGTGTCGCCACCGCGCCCGCGGATTTCTTCGCCATGCGGCAGGACCTCGGTGCGTCGTTCGCGACCGTCGTCGAGGGCCTCAACGAGGCCACCAGCCTCGGGAAAGAGGCGGTCGAGCAGGCGATGCACAAGATCCGGGTGGACGAGCAAATCTTCCAATGGTCGAACCTCATCCACCAAGGCCTGGAAGGGGTCCCGCCCGTCGAGGCTCCCTCGTCATCGAACGCCCTCGTCCCCTCCCCCGATGGCCTGTCCTGGTCCATTGTACCCAGCGTCCAGCCCCGTGAGGCGGTGTAGCGCGCCACGCCTACGGAGGTGAGGGATCGAACGGAGCACACGTCGATGGGTCGGTCTTCGACGCTGGCAAAGCGGGCTCGATGCCTCCGAGTCTCACACGGATGAATCTCGTCCACGGGGCGACGGCATCACGCATCATCGACATCGCCGCGAAGCTCGGGATTGCGGACAAAGTTGCGCGACGGGCCGAGCGTGGCGAGACATGGAAAGAGGGCGCGTCAGGCCCGCCGCTCGCTCGGCGCGTGATGATCCTCAAGCTTCCTGTAAGAACTGCCAACAAATCCAATCGTCGATCATTTTCCGCATCCCGGTGGAGACGCGTCGGGATTAGGAACTCTTAGAGAATCGCGTCGTAAGGGCGCTGGAGGTTGTGATGTCTGATGCAGTGCAGATAAATCCGCCGGAAGCAGGGGTGACCGACGAGGTCATGATCCGGCGCGCCAAGGAGATGATTCCGACGCTGAGAAAGCGAGCGGACGAGGCCGAGCGACTGCGCACCTTACCTCCCGAGACGTTCCGGGAATTCCTCGATGCGGGTTTCTATCGCATCTTGCAACCCAAGCGATTTGGCGGCTACGAGCTCGGACTCCCCACGTTCTGCGAGGTCATGAAAACCATATCGCGGGGCTGCTGCTCCTCGGGTTGGGTGCTCTGCTTGACCTCCGCCCATACGTTCCACCTGGCGGCCTTCCCGGAGGCGGGTCAGGTCGAGATCTATGGCGATACCGGAGATGTGCGCGTTCCGTTGATCCACACCGCCACGGGAACCGCCATCCCGGTTCAAGGTGGCTACCGGCTCAGCGGCCGCTGGAACTACAACTCCGGGGGCGAATACGCGACGTGGGTAGTGCTCACCGCGATGGTTCCAGGCGCGGGCGAGGGCGCGCCGCCGAAAGATCTGCTCATGGTGGTCATCCGCCGCGAGGATTTCGAGATCGTCGACAACTGGCACGTGATGGGAATGCGCGGGACGGGATCCAAACAAGCTCTGGTCCAAGACGTCTTCGTGCCGGAGCGACGCGCGATCCCGCACCGACCGTGGATGCTGGAGGGCCAGGCTCCAGGCTATGGGGTCCATGCCAACCCGTTCTACCGCACACCGCCGATGGGCGTGTTTAGCTCCGAGCTCGCGTCGATCTGCGTCGGGCTTGCCGAGGCGGCGATCGATGGTTTTTACGAGCGCGCGACGACCAAGGTGAGTCCGTTTCCCCCGTTCAGGAAGCTCAGCGAGGACCGATGGGCTCACCGTCGCGTGGGCCAGGCACGCGCCCGGCTCGAGGTCGCCGAGGCCATGCTCCAGCGCATCATCGCAAACCAGCTCGATCTGGCGAAACGCGTCCAGGGAGGTGACATCGACTACATCGGGGAGCACAGGCTCGCTTTCATGCGCATCCAGCAGACGATGCGCCAGGTGCGCGACTGCGTGGAGTGCTTGTTCGATATCAGCGGAACCAGTGTGGCCCAGTCAGGTCAACCCCTCGAGCGGATCTACCGCGATCTCACCACGATCCGTACGAACTTCATCATGTCCGACGAGGAGCGAACGGCGGAAAACTGGGGCGCGTGCTTCTTCGGCCTTCCACCGTACTCGGACTTTTGAGCGACGGTGGGAGCGGTTCACCTGGGAGCCAGAATGACTTCGCGCCGGGTGATTTCGGTGTATGTGTCCATCAACTGTAAAGGAGGCTAGCATGAAAATTTTCGGACTCCCTGGGAGCCCCTGCACGCGTAAGGTCATGACGACGCTCGCCGAGAAGGGGCAAGAAGCCGAGATCGTCCTGGTCGATGTCAGTAAGGGGGAGCAGAAGGCGCCCGCGCATCTCGCCCGACAACCATTCGGCCGGATCCCCACGCTCGAGGACAACGGGTTCTCCCTGTACGAGTCGCAAGCGATCATGCGCTACCTGGATGAAAAGCTGCCAGGCACCTCGCTGCAGCCGAAAGCTCTCGAGGAGCGGGCACGGATGAACCAGTTCATGAGCATCGAGCAGTCCTATCTCGTCGCGCCGGCGGTTGGGATAGTCAAGCAGCTGCTCCTCGGAAAGATGGCCGGCAGGGAGCCCGACATGGCGATCGTCGAAGCGGCGAAGGTCGAAGTGGCGAAGGCGCTCGATGTGGCGGACCAGGCCCTTGCTGGGGAGAAGTATCTCGCGGGCAGCTCGTTCTCGCTCGCGGACATCGATTGGATGCCGTACGTGCATTACATCGTCCAATCGGGCGTGGGAGCCCTGATCACGGATCGCCCGAACGTCGCGGCCTGGTGGCAGCGGGTCAGCGGGCGGCCCTCTTGGCAGAAGGTCGTAGGCTAATTTAGCTAGCCTCCCACCGGCTGCGCCGACGCGATGCGGGAAACGGCGTGACCTTCGGGGAACGCCGTATGTAATGCAAACAGCTCCAGGCCGCGGACGCCACGTCCGACGAGCGCGATCCTCCGATAAACGATATTCGAATCAGTCTCCCGATGAACGCCAACGCGTCCAGCCAACTGCGCAGTATCGAGACAATGCAGTGTGATCTGGACGTGCCGCGTCATCGGTCTCATTGCTTATCTTGATACGACTCAACGCGCGCAAAGTCGATTAATTACGAGCTACAGGCGCGTGTATATTGATGTTTCGGATCATATCCAGAGCGACCGCTGCACGACGCCCCAGCCTCTCCTTGGGGCAATCGGATTTACGGGCACCGACGAAGCGTGCGCTGAGTGGGTATGATATCGATGGTTTCAATGGGGAGATAGGTCGCTCTTTGGCGAACGTTCATCGAGCAATAGTAGAAGCCCGATGGCCCGCGATGCGTTGGGCCGTTTCAATCATCGAACTCTTTCTTGACCCCAAAACCCTTATTTCCGATCACACTCGGGGTGGCCACGATGACGACTCATGCACTCTTATCCCGTCCAGAATCGTCTCTTATCAATCGTTCGGTTCTATCGAGCGTGTTACTCCGCGCGGCGTTCGAATCCCAAGCCGGCGTAACGTACTTCGGCGCGTCCGCGCAGTCGTATGCGTCGCTGCTCGTCGAGGCTCGCCGGATTCTCGGCGGGCTGCGCGCCAGAGGGCTGCGTCCCGGCGCCCGCGTGGTGCTGCTCCTGGAGCGCCCCAGTGAGTTCTTGCCGAGCTTTTGGGCCGCCGTACTCGGCGGGTTCCTGCCGTGCCCTCTGGCGCCAGCCAGGGCCGACGCGAACCGATGGCGGGCCGACCTCCAGCACGTGCACGACCTTTTGGAACAGCCGCTCTTCGTGGTCACCCGCGGTGTGCGCGCCGAGATGCCCGAGGTTCCTGGCCTCTCGATCGCGGTGCTCGAAGACTTGGCCGCCGCGCCCGAAGACACGCGTGCCTACGAATCGCGCCCCTCGGATCCGACGCTGCTCATGCTCACCTCCGGTTCCACCGGGCGCTCGAAGGCGGTGATGCTCAGGCACGAGAACCTGTTCGCAGCGCTCGCCGGGAAGACCGCGGCCCTCGCCGTGACCGGGCGCGATATCATGATGAACTGGATCTCGTTCGATCATATCGCGGCCATCGAAGGTCACCTTTTGCCGATGTGGGCCTTTGCCGGGCAGGTGCAGGCGGAGCCGCAGGCCATCCTGTCCAATCCGATCAACTTCCTGGAAGTCCTGGCGATCCACAAGGTGACGCTGACGTTCGCACCGAACTTCTTGTACGGTCTCATCAACAAGGCGATCGCATACGACGCGCTCCGCAGCGACCTCGATCTATCGTCGGTGCGGCATATCATCTCCGGTGGTGAGGCCGCCGTCGTGGCGACCGCGAAAGCGTTCCTCGATGCGCTCGCGCCGTTCGGGCTCGCGCGCAGCGTGATCGTACCGGCATTCGGAATGACCGAGACGTGCGCCGGCAGCGTGTTCTCGTTGGATTTCCCCGCCGTGGACGAGGGGCTCGAGTTCGCATCACTCGGGCATCCCGTGAAGGGTCTCGAAATCCGGGTCGTCGACGAAAACGACGCGACGTTGCCCAACGGCCAAGCGGGCGAGCTCCAAGTGCGCGGCCCGATGGTCACCGAGGGCTATTTCAACAACATGGGCGCGACGTGGTCCGCGTTCACCGTCGACGGCTGGTTTCGCACGGGCGACTTGGGCAAAATCACCGATGGCCGATTGACGCTCGTCGGACGCAGCAAAGACAGCATCATCGTCAACGGCGTGAACTACTTCAGCCACGATCTGGAAAACTCGCTCGAGCAGCTCGAAGGCGTGGAAAAGTCGTACGTGGCCGCGTTTCCCATCCGGCCGAAGGGGACCGACACGGAGCAAGTCGCCGTCGTCTTCAGCCCGACGGACATGAACGAAGAAGGCCACGTCGCCGACGAAGAGCAGCTTTATCGGTTGATGATGGCGATACGCAGCGGTGTCGTGCTTCGTTGGGGCTTCCGTCCCGCCGTCGTCTTGCCGGTCGCGAAGTCGGATATGCCCAAGACGAGCCTCGGCAAACTCCAGCGTTCGGCATTGCGCAAACGGCTCGAGAGCGGGGCCTTCGCCGGGCGCGAGAAGTGGGTCGCCGAGCTGACGACCCGTCAAACCGGTGGCTACGTCGCCCCCAAGGGCGAGGTCGAAGTGAAGCTCGCCGAAATTTACGGCGAGATGTTCAACCTGGCCCCCGCGAAGGTGAGTGCCACGGCGAATTTCTTCGATCTGGGCGGCACCTCCCTCGACGTGCTGCGCTTCAAGCTGATCGTGCAGCGGCGATTGAACCTCCCCGATTTGCCCGTCGCGTGGCTGCTCCAATCGCAGACCGTCCAGAAATTGGCCAAACAGCTCGCCGGCAGCGGCGACGACGCGTACGATCCGTTGGTCGTACTGCAGGCAAGCGGCCATCGCACGCCGCTCTTTTGCGTGCATCCGGGCGTCGGCGAGGTGCTCGTCTTCGTCAATCTGGCGAAATACTTCGTCAACGAGCGGCCATTCTACGCGCTGCGTGCGCGCGGATTCGGCCCGCGAGAAAGCCATTTCGGTACCTTCGAGGAAATGGTCGACACGTACGTGAAAGCCATCCGCGCGCAGCAGCCGAGCGGACCTTATGCCGTCGCGGGTTATTCATATGGCGGCGCGGTGGCCTTCGAGATCGCGAAAAAATTGGAAGCGCTCGGCGAGCGCGTGGACTTCGTGGGCATATTCAACTTGCCCCCGCACATCAGTACCCGAATGAACGAAATCGGCTTCGCCGACGGCGCGGTCAACCTGGCCGTCTTCCTTTCGTTGTTCCCGAAGGAGGAGGCCGCGGACGTCTTGCGGAACGCGATCGAGAAGAGCCTCGATCACCAGCAGCAACTCGGATACATCATCAGCCGAGCTTCCAAGAGCCGCCTGGTCGAGCTGGATCTCGATCTGGCGAAATTCGGGGCTTGGGTCGACTTGGCGCAGACGATGGTGAAACTGGGCCGCACCTA
The DNA here is from genome assembly GCA_037157815.1 of Sorangiineae bacterium MSr11954. NCBI lineage: Bacteria > Pseudomonadati > Myxococcota > Myxococcia > Myxococcales > Pendulisporaceae > Pendulispora > Pendulispora albinea. The sequence continues at coordinate 7,953,811 of CP089984.1, read as the reverse complement.
CGAGCCCAGCGGCTCCGTGAAGTCGCTCAGCGTCTTTTATTGCCAGCCCTTGAAGGGCACCAAAGAAGATTGGCTCAATCTGCAGCTCCGCGAATGGGATGGTTTCGCGCGCCAGGAGAATCGATACATCGATGTCGCGGGCGAGCACTACACGCTCATGTCACCTCAACACGTCCAATCTTTCCAGGCGACGCTCCGGCAAGAATTGGATCGCGCTCTCGAAGGCAAATAGAAAGGACATCGCGAGATGACGCACAAAAAGATACTGATCACCGGCGGCTCGGGGCAGGTCGCAGGGCCGGCTGTAGAGGCACTCGTGGGCGAGCACGAGGTGTGGTGCCTCGGGCGCTTCAGCGATCCCGAGGCCGAGCGAAGCTTGACGACGCTCGGCGCGCGGACCGTCAAATGGGATATGGGCAAAGACAGCCTCGAGGGCGTGCCGGACGACTTCACCCATGTCATCCATTCGGCGGTTCATCGCGGAGACGGTAAGGATTTCCAGGCGACCGTGGAAATCAACGGCGGCGGGGCCGCGCGCCTGATGACCCATTGTCGAAAGGCGAAGGCTTTCCTCTATATCTCCACCGGCGCCGTGTACGCCCGGAACCCGGACCAAGAGCACTTTTACGCCGAGACCGATCCATTGGGAGGTCACGCTCCGTGGCTTCCGACGTATCCGCTCGGGAAAATCTCGGGCGAGGCGGTCGTGCGCGCGCTGGCCATCACCCTCGGCGTGCCGACGACCATCGCGCGGCTCAATGTCGCGTACGGGCCGCGCGGTCACGGCGGAATGCCGATTCTCCTCTTTCGGCGGATGCTCGCCGGCGAGCCGGTCGCCGTTCCGCGACAGGGACAGAACAGGTGCAACCTGCTCCACACGGACGACGTCGTAAGGCAGATTCCCTTGCTCTGGGATGTCGCGTCGGTCCCCACGCGCGTCGTGAATTGGGGCCACGATGAAGCCGTTGGGGTCAGCGATATGCTTCGTTACATGTCCGAAATCACCCGGATCGAGGCGAAGCTCGAACCGAGCGATTTCAGTCGCGAGACGATCGCCTTCGACAACGCCGTGCGCGAGCGGCTCATCGGCCGCTGCGAAGTCGATTGGCGCGAAGGACTACGCCGCACCCTCGAAGATTTCTTTCCGGGCATCGTGAAGACGGCGCTCGTTGCCAATTCTTATCAAAGCACTGCTGCGAAGTGAGGAACACCATGCCGACCCATGCCGATCTCATACGCGCCTCGTACGAGGCGTTCCGCCGTGGCGATCTCGACGCGGCGCTTGCCCTCTTCGCGCCGGATATTTCATGGACCCATCCCGACGGGATGGCCGATTTCGGCCTCGGCGGCACGAAGATCGGGCACGCGCAGGTCCTCGCGTTCATGAAGCACGCGCGCACCGTCTTTTCTGAGATCCGCCCGATGCCGCGCGAGTTTCTCGAGGACGGCAACCGCGTGATCGTTTTGGGGACGCACCATATGCGCGCGGCCAAAACGGGGCGCGCGTGCACGTTGGAGTTCGTGCACTCTTGGGTATTGGAAAACGGTAAAGCGACGCATTTTACCGACTATCACGATACGACCCCGTTGCGAGGCCTGTTCGATCCCGTGGAGCCCGAAGCGTCGGCCCTCGCGCCCGCTCAGGCGGGCGATCCGGTGCTCGCGTCGCTCTTGGAGCTCAACGACGGGCTTCTCAAAGCGCGCGCCGCGCAGCTCGCAGCGGAGCTCGGGGTCGCCGATCTGCTGACGGGGGGCCCGCGCACCAGCGACGAGCTCGCGGCCAGCACGAAGTCCCACCCGCGCGCGCTGTATCGCTTGCTCCGCACGCTCGCCGCGTGCGGCGTGTTCACCGAAGTGGAGCCGGGCCGCTTCGCGCAGACACCCGCGAGCGCGTACCTCGCGAAGGACCATCCACAATCGGTTCACGGCTGGTTCGTCACGGGCTCGTCGTTCGGCAGGGCATTCGCGGACGCGATGCACAGCATGCGCACCTGCGAACCCGCGTTTCCGCTGGCTCATGGCGAATCGCTCTTTACCTACTTGCGAAGTCGCCCCGAGCTAGGCGCCACGTTCGACGCCGCCATGGCGGATATCAGCCGCATCGAAAGCGCAAACGTGATTCGCGCATACGACTTCAGCCGCGCGCGAAAGCTCGTCGATGTCGGCGGTGGAACGGGAACTTTGCTCTGTGCCATTTTGGATGCCGCGCCGAATGCCACCGGTCTGATTCTCGATCAGCCGCAACTCGGTGCGGGCGCCACACAGGTTCTCGGCGCGAAGGGCCTTTCGGAGCGCGCCTCGTTCGTCGGTGGCGACTTCTTCAAGGAGGTTCCCGCCGGAGCGGATACGTACTTGCTAAAGTGGATTCTCCACGACTGGTCCGACGAGCAGTCGATCGCCATCCTCCGCAACATCCGCCGCGCGATGTCCGCCGACGGCCGACTTCTGCTCATCGAGCACGTGGTCCCGCTCGGTGACAAACCGCATCTGTGCAAGATCAGAGATTTCGCGATGCTCGTCGTCCTGGGAGGTCAAGAACGGACGATTCAGGAGTACAGCGCATTGCTCAGCGCCGCCGGTCTGCAGGTGACCAGCGTCACCGAAACGGAAACGGGTCAGAGCATCATCGAGTCGCGCCCGGCTCCGATCGAGGCCTCCCCCGCGCACTGAGGTCTCGTCGATAGGCAAAGGGTCGTTACGCGCGGATAGAGTCGACGTGAACCTTCCACTCGATGGCGTGGGGACCCGATCGTTTGCTTTTTTGTTCGCCATGCTCATGAACGCCCCTCGCGACGATGATAGAAGATGGCAGTGAGCGCACGCCGCACTTCGGCGGCACACCAACAAACTGACCACGCGCGTCGCTACGCTCCGATTCACGTCGTGTCGGATTGGAACCCCCACGTCGACTTGGAATGGGGCCTCGGGTCCTTCGGAATATGCAGTCAAAACGAACACGCGATGGAGTGGCGCGTGACATCCAATTCACCATCGCCGTTCGACATCGCAAGCTAACCTAGACAAGCTTCGCTTCACGCCTTATCCCCACGGACGACTGATGGGGCGAAGCAAATCGCGTGCTGGAAGCACTGCGCTGGAAGGTCTCGCGCGACGCACGGGCGGAGGCGGCAGCTTTGCAGCATCGTGTGCGAAATTCTGCCATTTCGTGGAGGAGCATCATGCCATCGAAGATGCGGTGATCTTACCCGCGGACTGCGGCCCGAGGACATGCGCGGTTGACGGATTGCGCAAATCGCCAATCGCGACAAAATGCCGACAAATAGCGACAAATGGTGGCAAATCGCAAATGCTACTTGCTCTGAATTGGATTTTGCCTCATTCATTCATCTTCAGGTTTCAGTTTCGAGGAGGCGATCGGGATGCATCGACCGATGTGGTGTTTCGCCTTTGCAGCGATCATGACACCTACGCTGCTCATGGGGGGCTGCAGCGAGGCCAATAGGGAGGACGGCGAACAGCCGCCTTCCGACTTGCTCACGGGCACGACTGGAGGGGGCGATCAGCTGGCGCGAGGCAAATACCTCGTTGATTCGCTGGCTACGTGCGGTGATTGCCATACACCGCGCGACGAAATGGGCAGGCCGCGCGCGGATCGTTATTTGGCGGGCGTGGACTGCTTCGTGGGCGTGGACAATCCGGATGCCGGCCCTGAAGGTCCACCCGGATGCCTCAGCACCCGAAATTTGACCAATCATCCGACGGGGCTGAAAAATCGCACCAACACGCATATTCGCGACATGCTCCTCAACGGCAAACGGCCGAACAACGAGTTCATGAGCGGCGCCATGCCGTATTGGATCCTCCACAACATCACCGGTGCCGATGCCGACGCCATCATCGCTTACCTGCGCACGGTGCCCGGGATCGACCATGCGGTGAAGCCGAATCAATTCCCTTGGTACAATCTTCCCGCGGCGGTGCCCCCCATCGACATGGCCACGGTTTACACGCCGCCGCGCGACGGCAATCCGGATTACGAAAGCCAAATGCGCGGCCGGTACATCGCGGCATCCGCCAGCGGGTGCATCGAGTGCCACACGCCCCAAGTCGGCAATCCGCCGGAGATCGATCGATCGCGGTGGTTCGCGGGCGGGCGCGCCTTCCCTCGCGAGGCGCTCAAGCTGCCTCCCCCATTCCCCGATGTGATTTACTCCACCAATTTGACACCACATGCCACCGGGCTCGGAGCTTATTCCCTCGACCAGATCGTGACCGTGCTGAAGTCGGGGCGCGATCACAATGGCCAGGGCGTCTGTCCGCCCATGCCCGCCGGCCCCACGGGCCCTTATGGCACCATGAACGCCAGCGACGCAATGGACGTGGCCAAGTATTTGAAGTCGCTTCCACCCGTCGACAATGCGCGTCCCGCGGACTGCGTGGTGCCCGGAACCCTCGTTGGCTTTACCGCAGGAGGACGGTGATGCGCAGATGCTTTGCAGCACAATGGATCTTGACGTCCATCCTGGCGGGCGCGGCCGTGATTTCCGCATGCTCCTCCGAAATCCGCCCGGACCACGAGAGCTACGCGTCCTCAGCCCGTCCTCCATCCATGCGCACGAGCGAAACCGCTCATCCAGGTGCGTCGCCGCGCACGAACGAGCCGCTGCTCCTATCGCAGACCGGCCTTTATTCGAACATCATCACCAAACAGATCGCGCCCGGGGTCCTGCTTTACGCACCGACGCACGCTCTTTGGTCCGATGCCGCGGACAAGAGGCGATGGATTTTGCTTCCGCCGGGGACCAAAATCGACACTTCCGACATGGATCATTGGCGGTTTCCCATCGGCACCAAATTTTTCAAAGAGTTCGCCCTCGGCGGGCATCCGATTGAAACGCGGCTCATCGAGCACCTGGCCGATACGGGCGATGCCGAAGTCGATTATCGGATGACGCCCTTCATTTGGCGCAAAGACGAGATGGACGCCGATGCCGCCTTCGAAGGGGCAAGCGATGTGCTCGGCACGGACCACGATGTGCCCAGCCGCAACGATTGCTTCAAGTGCCATATCGGCGACACCGGCAAGGTGCTCGGTTTTTCGGCGCTGCAGCTTTCGCGCATGAGCTCGAGCCCTTCGGAGATCACGCTGTCGTGGCTCGTGGCCCAAGGAAAGCTGTCTGCGCCTCCGCCACCAGGCTCCAATTTTCCGGCGCCCGGCGGTCCGGCCACGGCGGCCGCCCTCGGCTACCTTCACGCCAATTGCGGGCATTGCCATAGCGAAAATGGCTTGGCATGGCCCGATACGCAAATGGTGCTGCGGCTCTCGGTGTCGGAGCGCGATCCGTTGGGTACGCAAATCCACAAAACGACGTTCGGGGTACCTTTGCAGCGCCCGCAGAATGCGCCCTATCCCCTGCGCCTGGTGTCGCGCCATGCAGACCAGAGCGGGCTTATTTACCGCATGTCCACGCGCGGCACGCACGAGCAAATGCCGCCCATTGCCACCGAAAAAGTGGATACGCAAGGCCTCGGGGCCGTCACGGCGTGGGTGAATGGGGGGTGCAGCTCGCAGTCGGATTGCAATTCCAACGAATATTGCGACCCCGCGCCGGGCGCGTGTGGAGGCGCCGGCACCTGCAAACAGTCCGGCAACGTATGCACGGCGGCGGCAGCGCAGTTCGACCCCGTGTGCGGGTGCAATGGGCGAACGTACTCGAACGACTGCTTCCGCATCGGCGCAAGGGTGCCGCTGAAGCACAGGGGGCCCTGCCCGTAGGGGCTTGGGCGGCGACATGACCGATAAGGTCGTGTAGTAATTGTGGTCGAGTCCGCGTTCACCGGGATGGTGCACGGGCTCTGTGGTCAAGAAAAAGACGATCGCATGTCGATCTCGCCGAGCGTCACTCGACGTTTGAAAGGAGGCCGGGCCTTCCCGTCGGTCGGCGCAAGTTTAACGGGCGTGCTGGCCGACGCCCGCCATTGATCACCCGCACCGACTCGCGGGAGATATATGGTGCTCTTCATGTGACCCAAATCGCACCTTCGCGATCGGGCCCGCAAGCCCACCTCTGAACGGTTACTTCCGAGAAGTTGCGAGTGGTTACGGGCCAAGATCGCGTTTCGATTCATGTTTCCCAGATCGCCGTCAGAAAATTCGAATCCCCTGGGGACGCCCGTATTGATTCGTGTGTACGCGGAGATACCGTGTCCGGGCTCCTGTTGCGGTCAGGTTGCCGTAACTTCGCAGGTTGCCGTCGAGCACCGAGACGTAGCGACGAGCGCCGCCCGGTGCGAGGTGCGCATTCCGCACGCGTGGCCGAAGCCCTCTTGGACCTGTCGAAGCGGCGCACCCGCGATCACCAACTGTGCGCGAAGGGGTGTTGCGCATCGCGCATCGCGCCGAGTCGAGAGCCGTCGGCTGCGATACCCGGTACGCGCCCGCATCGACACCGAAGCGGTGGGTCGTGGGGCGGCAAGGACGGGGAGCACGGCGGGCGTCACTCCAGGCTATCACCGCCGCAGTCCGAGCTCATGGCCGAGCACCTTCGAGACGAAGTGGTCGCCGACGGGTTCCGATACGAGCAGCATGCGAATTCGCTCCTTCACGTCGACTTCATTCCCGTGGATGCCGGCGGCGCTCATGGTGGCGTGATACGCCCCCCATACGTCGGCACCGCTGATCTCGTAACCGTAACCCTGGACGAGCCAGTGCAGCGCGAGCAGGCCGGCGTTGACCGCGAAGGCAGGCTGCTCCTGCGCATGGTCGCGCGCGGCCCGGGTGAGCGTCTTGGGATCGCACGGCATGCGGCTCGCGAGTGCAATCGCCTCCCTGTAGAGGCCCGCGTCTTTGGCCGCCGCAAACCACTTGCCCTCGTCACCGGGGGTGGTTTTCACGAGGTCGGAGAGAAGCTCCGAGGGCGTCTTTTGTGGGTACTTCTTGGCGACGGCACGGAAGGTTGCGAGGTAGGTGCCGCCTTGGTTTGCCGTGAGCCCGTAGCGCCGATACGCTTCATCGACGAGACCGGACGAAAGCAGTATCTCTTCGCAAGCGCGTGCGATCGCCATGGGGCTATCGTTGATGTCGCGCCCCTCTTCCGCGTACCGGATGGCTTCGGCTTTCTTGCCCATGGCTGCGAGCGCCTTCACGCCGTATTGACGGTAGTGCCAGCACCTGTAGGGCGCGAGCTCGAGCAGCGTGAGCACCTCGCCGTAGCGCTCGGCCATGACGAGGGCACTGAGGCAGTTGGTGATACCTTTGAAGAAACCCCGTAGCTTTGCCTCGGGATTCCACGCCATATGCACCGTACCCGCGAGACGATCGGCCCACGCGGAGGCAACCCGTTTCGATGCACAAAGCTGTCCCCAATGATCGCCGAGCCGCTCGATGTAGGAGATCTCATCGTCTTGATACGCCTCCCAGAGCCGCTCCAGCCATTCATCGCGTGTCCTCGTGTCCGCCTTTGCGCTCGCGACGAGCGGTACCAGCTCGGCGATGGCGTTGTTCACGGCCGTCCCGATCGCCCCCGACGAGCTGTCGACGTGCTCGAGTGCGGGTGATACGCGCTCGAGGAAAGTGACCGCACCGTCGGCGGCGAGCACCGGATCCGTCTTGGCCATTTTCTTGATCTCGGTAATCGCTTGCTTGATGCGCGTGGTCGCCGGCTGCGACTTCCAGCCAAAGGCACGCCGGCGGAAGCGAGGCTTGAATTCCCATTTGTGCTCTTCACGCTTCGCCACGACTGGACCTCACGACGCCAGGAGGACTCGATGAAGGGCGAGCGCCTTCCGGAGCGGATAATCGAGCTCCTCGCGTCGAAGCTCCGCGATCATGGCGGCGATCTCACGCATGGCGGCGCCGGCATACTGCTCGCGAAGTGTCCGCAGAAAATCCTCGATACGGCAAAATAGACCGTAATCCTCCCACACGGCAAGCTCGAGAAGGTCACGAAGGACCCCGTCTTTGTCGAGCGCATCTCCGGCGAGCTCGAGATACGAGCGCTCCACGTTCGCGAACACGTCGCTCATCTCGGCGAGCGAATCGTCGATTCGCTCCATGGTCTCGATGATGACCGTCAGCGCAGCCCTGTAGAGCGCAAGACGTTCCGCATCCGATGTCATCATCGCGAGTATCTCGATCTTCGATTCGAGCACCGTCGCGATCGTACCGGTCCAGCGATGGTCAAAATACTCGCTCGTTCCGACGACGTTCCGCAGCTCGGGCTCATAACGCGCGGGCGAAACGGAAAAGCATGACCAGTTGCCCCGCATTGCGCGCGCAGCGAGCAGCCGGCGCGGGGTCTTGCACATGGCCTCCGTGCGGCGATTGGGTCCGTCGTGCCAGACGCGCTTGAAGGCCTTCTTTTGTAGCCAGGCGCTTGCGCGCTCCTGGTCATCGAGGAGGTCCTCTGGCCGGCGATTGACACGCGCGAGTCGCGCCTTCAGGTCGGTGACCTGGGCAAGCATCGCTTCGTGATCGTCTCCGCGTGTTCGCGGGTTCCGCCCACGGGCGCGAAACTCTGCAGCGATCGAATCGAGGCCGTTCGGCTCCGTGAGCGCCAAGCGTAAGAGCCAGCGGTCCCAATGACAGAACACCACCCCGTCGACGTCGCGCCACGTCTCGGTTCCGTAGCGGCCACCGTCGTCCAGCGGTTGTTCCTCGGGGCGCACCGCGCGCGGTCGTTTCGTGCGAGCGCTCATGGATGCTGGCTCACGGATCGATCGGCGAAGGCGGTCACTTGCGCCGCGGTGGTCGTGCGAGGGCCCGCTTGACTTGCCGCCATGGTCAAGCCGCCGCGCAGCACTTCTTGTACTTCTTTCCGAATCCACACGGGCATGGATCGTTGCGTCCGACCTTTGCGGAAGCTCGCTCCGTCTCGCCGCGTGGCACGCTCACGATTCGTTGCGCGAGCTCGTGCATGCTCGCCCGAGCGGCGTGCAAAGCGCTCGACGCGGCGCGGGTGTCGCTTCCAAAACGCCGCCCAGAGCTGCTCGAGGCGCTCGCGGTGGCGCTCGTGCTCGAGTTCGAAGGTGGCTTCTCCGGCTCGGTCGACCCGAACGGTTCCTGGATTCGGCGCGCCACGCGGTACAAGTGGCATGAAATCGAGGATGGCTTCTCCGCAATCGCACCCCTGGGCGACGCAGTGGAGATCGACGGCTTCGAGGAGGCGATCACCGAAACGGTAAATGTCCTGCCGGACACCGGCGAGCGCTTCAGCCCACGAAACCACCTCGCCCGGGCGCCAGTCTTCGATTTTGACCAGCGGTGCTTCGCGGCGCTTCTCCTCGGGTCCGGCCATCCTTTGCCTAAGTACCAGAGCCGTCCAATCGCATCGAGAACCTCGCCATCGATGCGCTCGACGATGTCACGCGCCTCGGGATGGAAGGTGGGCGGCGTGTCGCGCGAGATGCGAGTCGCGATATCCGGGTTCAGATCGAGGTTCTCCTCGGTCCATAGGTGCCCCGGATACAGCGCGATCGCGAAGTCCGGGCGGCAGCTCTCGCGGTCGATCGCGTCGATCGCCGGATACGCACGCTCCGCGAAGTGTGTACTCGCCGCTGCGACGAGGTGCCCGCCCGCGGAGAAGCCGAGCACGCCGATCTTGTGCGGATCGATATGCAACTCCGCGGCTCGTGCGCGCACGAGGCTGATCGTCCGCTGCGCGTCCTCGAGTGCGCGCGGCACCTTCGGCGTTATGTGGCACTGACAGCTCGCGAGCCCGTACGGCCCCGTATACGGGACTCGGTACTTTAGCAGCACACACGTGATCCCCCTGGACGTCAGCCAGTCGCAGACCTCCGTGCCCTCGAGGTCGACCGCGAGCGCCTTGTAGCCGCCGCCCGGGAACACGACGATCGCGGCGCGTGTATTCGCTCCGCGCGGCGGATAGACCGTCATGGTCGGCCGCGCGACGTTCGTCACCTGCGTCCACGGGCGCCCTGCGACGAGCGGCTCCGTCTCCGTGGTCGTCGCGTTCTCCGGCCCCGGGACCGGTTGCGCGTCGGGCGCGGCGCCCGGCCAGATGGGTACTTGCGCGGGCGCGCTGGGCCGCGTGCCGCTACACGCAACGAGCGCACACAGCAAAGCGAGCCAGAGCAGCCTCATTGAGCACCCCCTCCGAGCACGCGAGAAGCCACGCGTGCGAAGACCGGGGCCGCAACCCTCCCGCCGCCGCCTTCGTCACGCGGCTGCTCCACGCCGACGAGGATCACGAAGCGCGGCGCGTCGGCAGGGGCAAAGCCGACGAAGCTCGCGTAGAGGGCTTCGCCGCCGTTCGGCAGGGCCCATGCGGACGTGCCGCTCTTTCCTGCGACCCGCACGCCGGCAACGCGCGCGCGCCGGCCCGTTGCGTGTTCGCCGTTCACGGAGCCTTCGAGCAGCGAGACGAGCGCCCGCGCCGTCTCGGCCTTCATGATCGTCTCGCGCGGCGCGGGAGCGGTGCGATGCGACAAGGTAGGCGGGACGTACACGCCGCCGTTCGCCACGGCAGCATAGGCGGCCGCGATCTGGAGCGGGCTCGCCAGCGACGCGCCTTCGCCGATGGCAAGAACGGCGCTGGCGTACGACTTGTCCTCGACGCGCGCGGGGAATTGCCCTGGATTCGCGCCTTCGATGGCCGGTGCCACGCCGAAATGAAACGCGCGCGCCCATCGTCCAAAGCGCTCGCCGCCTAGGCGTGTGAAGATCTTCGCCGGGCCGATGTTCGAGGAGACCGCGAGCATCTCGCCCAAGGACACCGTGCCATGCGGCGTGTTGTCGCGCAGGACGTCGCCCTGGTATTTCCACGCGCCTCGCTCGCAGTCGATCCGCTCGGATGGGGCGACGACACCCTCGTCCAACGCTGCCGCCAAGGTGACGATCTTGAACGTCGACCCAGGGTGGTACGCGCTCTTCACCGCGACATCCGCCGGTGCACCGTGGGCGCGGCCCGCGTTCGCGAGAATCTCGCCCGTCGAAGGATCGAGAACGAGGAGAGCACCGGCCGCCGCTTTCCATTCCGTGACGACGCGATCGAGCTCCTCGTCGGCGATGGCTTGCAGCTTCGGATCGATGGTCGATCCTTCGGGCGCAGTCGCAACCGGCGGCGTCGGCGCCGACGAGAGCGTGGCCGGCGGAGGATCGGCCTTCTTCGCAGCAGGCGTCGCGCAAGCGACCGCGAGGACCGCGGTTCCCGAGCCGGCGACGAGGAGCGCGGAGCGAACGCGCGTGAGCGGACGGCGAGGTCGCCCAGCCGACACGATGGCCGTGACGCGCGCCGCGAGCTCAGAGTGCTCCGCCATTCCCAACGCGAACGACGGCGTCTCACGCGCGGTATCCGCCGAGGCGGCGATCGCGAGCAAATCTTCGGCGTAGGCCGTCGCGCGCGCTCCGGCGAGAATCACCGCGTCGTCAGCCGCGAGCTCGCGCTCGACGCGAAGTCGCCGCGCGACCATCCACGCGAGAGGATTGAACCAATGCGTTGCGCACGCGAGCTGCGCGATCACGTGAACCAAGCAGTCCCGTCGACGCACATGCGCCAGCTCGTGCAGAAGTACGGCATAGCGGCGTTCATCGCTCCACCCTTCCGAGCCGCGCGGAACGAGAATCACCGGCGCAAATACGCCCGTGACCGCCGGCGCATCGAGCTCGCTCGTCACATGGACATCGGCACGAAGGCCAGTGGTGCGCTCCGCGCGCTCCACCGCAAGAGACCACGCGCGCGCGGCGCTCGAACGCCGCACCATCGCGCGCGCTTTGACGAGCCCCACGAGGAGCCTAGCCACCACGAGCAACGCGCCGAACGCCCACGTGGCCACGATCCACGTTGTCCGCCCGATCCGAGCGACGCGCGAAGCTTCGCGGTGCGACAGCGGCACAGCGCGAACCTCGCCCACGGAGGGCATCACGGCCGCGACTTCGTCATCTCCGAGGGGATCGGAGATCGGCACGCCATGCAGCGCGGTGGTCGCGACCGGCGCCTCGACGTGCCACGCCGGCACCACCGCCGAGACGACGGGAGCCGCGAGCGCGCCACCGAGCGCCAACGCGAGCACGAGCCGGCGGGTGGCCGATGCCGAACGGCGAAGGAGCGGCATCGCGGCGAGCGCGAGGCCGAGCAAAAGAGCGGCGCGAAGCGCGTCTGTGAGCAAGGGATCGAGCGGTAGCATCAGCGTCCCTCTTTCTTGGCGCGATCGATGATTTCCGACAGCCTGTCGAGCTCATCGCGCGAGAGCTTCGTCCGAGACGACTCCACGAGCGCGGACATCGTCTGATGGACCGAGCCGCCAAAAAACGTTTTGACCACATGCGCGAGCGCGCTCTTGCGCGCGTCGCGACGAGGCACCGCGGCCGAGTACACGTACCGCTGTCCCTCCTGCGCGTGCGTCACGTGCCCCCGCTCCTCGAGCAAGCGCAAGAGCGCGCGCACCGCCGAATAGCTCGGTGGCTTCGGGAGCTCCTCCAGCACTTCCTGCGCGGTCGCGCGCCCTCGTCGATAGATGATGTCCATGATTTCACGCTCACGCCGCGTGAGGCTCTTGGCCACGGGTACCTTCGGCATGGTCCAGGTGTAGATAGGTGCTAAAAATTTAGCAAGTACTTGGTGCTGTTTTTTTAGCAGCGAGCTTCGCGGCGGAGGGAACCCCAACGCGGCGGCGTTCTGGCGCCGGGTGATCGACGAGTACACGCGCGGCGACTACCAAGAGACCCGCTGGGTTCGGCCCCATTGGTCCGAGATCGTCCAGACCTTCTCAACGGGCTCCGGCGAAGGCGACCTGCCGCCGTCGCGCTAAGTCGACTCGAGGATGGGCAGGGAGTCGGGATAATTGCTTTTTGCGACAGCCCCGTCATGACGTCGCGACATTGGGCCGATGTGCAAGCAGGTGAGCGTGGGTGATGTCACCAAAATTTAACGTTTCGTATTCTCCCTTATTCGATTGGAAACCCGGACGGGTTGCATGCTCGTCACGGGGTGATGGCCGGACACGTCCCCGCCGCATCGGTCATCGTATTCTGCGGGTTGCGAAGAAAATGAGCTCTGCCTTTCGCGTGCGCCGTTTTCGACGGCATGGCCATCGCTGCCGATGGCTGGCGCCGCGGAGTGCGAACACAACATCGTCCCTCGCGCGTTTTTTTTTCGAGCGAAAGCTTGCGTCCTCCGCCCAATCAAGGAGGATGCACGCCATGTCGAAGGTCATCTTCCCCTTTATTCTTCTTCTGCTTACTCTCACCGGGTGCAGCGCGAGCTCGGATTACATGCGGCCCGGGGTACCCCTCGCGGCGCCGACGAACGACGCGGCTACGGTGGTGTTCATTCGCCCCTCGGGGTACGCCGGCGGTCAGCTCATGACCGTGCTGGATACCCAGGGGCGCTTTCTTGGTGACAGTTTGGCCGAGACGTATTTCGCAGTCAAGATGGCGCCTGGAGAGCACGAATTTCTCGTCTGGGGCGAGAACACGGGGGCGCTTCGCGCGACCTTGGCCAGCGGCAAAACATACTATGTCGAGGTGTCGACCAAACTCGGTTGGCTCTCGGCGCGCGTGCACCTTCTCGCGCTGACCCCGCGCCATCGAAATTGGAAAGAGCTTCGCGCGTGGCTCCAGGAGAGCAAGCCGATGGTCCCCGATGAAGCGCGCGGTCAGGCGTATTTGAAGAGTCGCCACGAAGACGTTCAGGAGAGGATTCGTCGTGCGCGAGAGATCCTCACGAAATACGACGCCGACGAATTGGCCGATCGCACCATCCTTCCTCAAGATGGACAATAGATCGTGATGTAACCAATCGCCGCACGCATCGCGCCGAACTTGCTGGAAGGGCGGCTGTCGTCCGGATACATCGATTGTCACGGCGGTATGACGCACCGTCCTCCGAGGAGGGCCTCGCACCGCGAGACCGAGAGCCCGGTAACGCGGGCCGCCTGGAGCGCCGTGATGCCTTGCGGTGCACCGAGGAGCCGTATCATGAGATGCTCGTGTTCGGCTCCTTCGCTTGCGAGGATCAGCACGCTTGTTTGGCGCAGCGGCAACTCCGGGAATCTTTGCTCCTTGTGCCGCGCGGACGATAATGAGCTCCCATGAGCGAGCCTGATCCCCGCGTTGTTCTTGCAGGCGAACGAACGCTCCTCGCGTGGATTCGCACGGGCCTCGCTCTGATGGGGTTCGGCTTCGTGGTGGCGCGCTTCGGGCTTTTCATGCGTGAGCTCGCGAGGATGCCGGAGCATACGACGGAATCGCACCTGGGCGCGTCTTGGGTCGGGATCGTGTTGGTCGTGTTGGGGATCGTGGTCAACGCCGGTGCGACGGTCCGCTATCTACGGTTCAATTCGGCTCTTTCGCGGGGGGAGCCGGCGCATGTATCGCTCTCTGCCCCGGCGGTGCTCGCCATCGGCGTTGCCCTCATCGGACTGATATTGACGGTCGTATTGCTTGCCTCGCTCGGTCAATAGGCGACATGACGCTCACCAGCCCACGGCGACGAGCAAATATCGCGGATTGTCGTGTGAAATGAAGGTCGAATATCCGCCCACGTCGTCGTATGGGAAGCCGTAAGCCTTTCCGCCGATCGCGTGATCGTGCCAGAACTTCGCGTAGTAGTTCGCGGGCGACGCCGTGTAGAACGTCGCCGGGTTGGACCAGAGTTGGTGGTCACGCAGGTGGCCTGCGGAGTCGAAGGTGCCCGGCGCCGCGCCTACGTGGCGATAGAGCGCCGCCGAAAGATCGGGGTATGCGGCGAGGCCGTCGCCGTTGGGACCGGGCTTGGGGATGGTGATGCCGTTCGCCGACCAGAGCGCGTTCGCGTAGCTGTCGTAATAGTGCTGATAGGGGCCGCCCGCGTTGAATCCGCCTGCGCCTGGCTCGACGATTCGATAAGGCGCGTTCGGAGCTCGCGCGAGGCCTTTGAATTCGGAGGGGACGGAGTCCACGAATTTCTGGAAGGTGACGGCGCGGTCTTCGGCGAAGGTGCCGTAGTCCTCCCCGACCGTGAGCTCCGATCCGTCCTGCGAGCGCAGCAACATGGCAATCTTCAGCCCGAACGCGTCGACCCGCGTGGTGTTGCCGTTGTATTGGTGCGGTCCGATCGTATGCTCGATGAAATCGAAGTACTTGCTCTTGGTCGGATCGGACGCGCAGGTGGTGTCGCCGGTGATGCAAATGTAGAAGTACAAGCGGCCCGCGGAGTTGGCCGGCATGTCATACAAGGGCCTCTCGGCGAAGGAGTGCGTCTCGTTGATCGAGCCCGATTTGAAGCTCCAGAATAGCTCGGTGTCTTTGCGCACGCCGTGGGTGCGATTGAGGAATTTGAACACGAGGACGTTCTGCGGCGCCGGAATGCCGCTCGCGTCCCAGAACCCGGCGGGAGGGTTCGCGCCGCTGTCTCCTCCGCCGCCATCGCTGGCGCCGCCGGTGGTGAAGACTTGGAATTCCCAGAGCGAATATCCCCATTGGGTGGCGCGCTGCGTTCCGAGGAGGCGCACGTAGCGGCCGGTCCCGCCGAGGGTCAAGCTCTCCGTGCCACCGGGGCTGTTCGTGGTGCTGTAGATGTCCGCCCACGAGCTGCCGTCATTGGATACTTGGATTTGGTACGCTCTGCCGTACGCCGTCTCCCATTGGAGCCGAGCTCCGCAAATCGTTTGAACGGAGCCCAAATCGACTTGGAGCCATTGGGGGTCGGCGAATTGGCTCGACCAGCGCGTGCCCGTATTTCCATCGGTCGCCGCGTTCGCGGGGAACGCGCCGCTCTCCAGCGAAGAGGCCGTGGTGGGGCGATTCAAGGCCACATTGGCGGTGCCGCACGCGGCGGCCGGGCGTCGTTCCAAGCCATTCGATTCGGTCGACGATCGTGAGGCGGAAGGCTCGTCCGCCGAACATTGGAAGGTGGAGAGCGCGAGGAGGGATGCTGCACAGTGAACGAGGGATCGCTTCGACATGCTACTCTCCTTGAAGTTCGTGCTGCGCCGTGTGGGCCCTCTCGAGGGCCCGCGAACATCGATCTACCGCCAGCCCTGGAGACCTGCGCCGTAGGGATAGAGCGGGCTTCCGTAGGTGGGCGGTACGGGCTGACCCGCGTTGATCCGGGATCGGATCTCGGCGCGCTCGGCGGCCGTGGTACCGAGATCGTACGGCAGATCCCAGCTCTCCACGGCGTCGGCCAGCACGTCGGTGCCGCCGGGTACGAGCACCTGGTCCAAGCTCCGTGGTAGTTGCCAAGGCAACTTTCCGCGCGGAGCGTAGTCGCCGAAGAGCAGGCTGGCCGCGGCCGGCCCCATCTCCTCGCCGCCGCGGTAGGTGACCACGAGAGCATTGGCCAGGCCGTTCCATTCGGTGATCACATAAGGGCGCGGCAGGACCAGGAGCACCACCACGGGGATCCCCTGATTGCGGAAATTCTGAATGATGGATAGCTGGTCGGGCGGCAGGTACGGTTGCTCCTTCACCCAATTGGTGGCGTGGGTATACGCGGCCTCGCCCACGGCGACGATCGCCAGCTTGGGCGCTGGGCCCGTATCCTGAAAGACGTTGATCCCGGCCGCGGTCGCGCGCGCTTTGATCGCGTCGAGGATGCTGAGCGAGCCGTACTCCGGATGAAAATAGCTGGTCCAGAGGCAGCAGGCGTTGCCGTCGGCGGCGCGCGGCCCGGCCACGACGATGTTGTCACCGGCGGCGAGCTTCAGCGGGAGCACGCCGTCGTTCTTGAGGAGGGTCATGGACTCGCGGGCCGCCTGATTGGCCAGCGAGGTATACGCTGGGGTGTGGAATCGATACGGCCCATTGACCGGATCACCGTATGGATTTTCGAAGAGGCCCAATTGGAGTTTGAGCCGGAGCACGCGGCGAACCGCATCGTCGATGCGGTTTTGGGGCACGTTGGCCGTGAAGGTGGCCATGGAGAACCCCGTCGCGCCCGGGTCGGCCCCGCCCATGACGTCGGAGCCCGCGTTGGCCGCGCTCACCCACGCGCCCGAGGGCAGCCAGTCGGTGGTGATGAGGCCCGTGTAGCCCAGATTTTGCCGCAAGTACGCGAGGATCGGCGCGCTGTTGCCGGCGCCAGGTCCACCGGGGTCGAGCAGAGAGCTGCCGGCGTAACCCGGCATGATGTTGACGGCGCCCGCCTCCATGGCCGCCCGAAATGGGATCATATGGTACTTGATGGTGACGGCGTCGTAGGTAATGAGCGCCTCTCCGCCGGCGCCCTCGCCGGGCCAATGCTTGACGGTCGCGAGGACGGACTTGGGGTTCAGCTCCGGGCCACCCTGGAGCCCGGCCACCAGCGCGCGGACTTGCGCCGCGGCTACGTCGGCGTTCTCGCCGTTGCCCTCCTGGATGCGCGGATAGAGGACTTTGGTGCCCACCTCCGCGAGCGGTCCGAGGATACCGCGCGTCCCCACCTCCAGCTCCTCGCGCCGCTGCATGTCGCCCAGTTTGAAATCGAGCGCGTAATCCCGCCCCGCCGCCAGCGCGCTCTGCGTCGGATACGTGGTTGCGTACCCGTGAATCGTGTCACCCGCCGAGATGAAGGGGATGCCCAATCGGGTGGCGGCCGAGGCACGCAGGAAATTGTCGAGATCCTGCGGCTGCGCGGGCCCGAAGTGCCACCCGGATCGCGGGAAGACCTGGGCATTGTAGAACATCTGGTATGCCTTCTCCTCGGTGGTCATCCGCCCGAGCAAATCATCGACCCGCGCCTCGATGGGCTGGTGCCAATCTTCGTAGGGCTCGATGACGCCGTTCTTGTCGAGATCGCGGCAACCGTTGACGATGGGCACACCGTCGGCGGCGGCGCCGATCGTCGGGAGGTAAACGCTGAAGGTGCGAATCTCGGACGTGCGGGTCGCGCTCGACGCGTCGACCGACACGATGAACCATTTGTAGGTCCACCGATCGGGCAGATCCCAGGTCGGCGTGTACGTGGTGCCGGTGGGCTCGGCGACCTTGGTATAGAGATCGATGAGATTGCCCGAGGCGGTAAAGTCGTAGTCGGTGCGGCTGATGTTGATCCAAATTTGGTAGCGGACGGCACCTGGGACGCTGGCCCACGACAATGTGGGCCGGCGGGTGCCCGTGACCATGGCGCCGTCGGCCGGCGCGGTCAGCGCGAACTGCCCCGTGGTCGCCGGCGGGCGCGTGGGGCCGGAGAGCATCGTCGGCGTCCCGGTCGAGGTGTCGAGGGTTCCGTGCACCTCGAGCTCCCACAGCGAATAGCCGTAGCCGGTCGCGCGGGCAGTGCCGAACATGCGCACGAACCTGCCCTTGCCCTGGACCGCGAGGGTCTCGATTCCCCCTTTTCCGGTGGTCGTGGAATAAATGGTATTCCATGTGACGGCGTCGTCGGAGACGTCGATGTGATATCCCGTCGCATAAGCGGTCTCCCAGTTCAGCACCACCTTGCGGATGGCGGCCGTGCCGCCCAGATCGACGTAGATCCACTGCGGATCACTGGATTGACTGCTCCAGCGCGTGCTGGTCCGGCCATCGAGGGCCGCGGCCGGCGCATTTCCACCCTCGAACGAGGATGCCACCACCGGCACGAATTGCGAGAGGATGGCGTCGGTGCCGCCCCCACCGGCGTCGGTGCCGCCTCCACCGGCATCGGCGCCGCCCCCGCCCGCGTCGGTGAAGACCTGAAACTCCCAAAGGGAATATCCCCATTGTGTCGAGCGGGCAGTGCCGTACATGCGCACGTAACGGCCGCTTCCGTTCACCGTCAAGACCTCGGTGCCGCCAGCGCCGGCGCTCGTGCTGGAAAGGGTATTCCAGTCGATCCCGTCGGACGAGGTTTGAATCTGGTACGCGGTCGCAAATGCCGTTTCCCAGCTCAATTGAATCGCACAGATGGCTTGCGTCGAGCCCAGATCGACCTGCAGCCACTGCGGATCGCTGAACGCGCTGGACCAGCGTGTGGCCGGGTTGCCATCGGTCGCCGCGCTGGCAGGCCAGGAGCCATTCTCCGCGGACGACGACGTGGTCGGCCGGTTCAACGCGGCATTGGTCGTGTTGCACGCTGCCGCCGAAGCGCCTCGGGACGTGCGGCCGTCGGAGAGGATCGCCGAGGACGGCGCCGGCGGATCGTCCCCCATGCACTGAACGATGGAGAGCAGGGCGAAGAGCGCAAAGAGCGCGGCCGCGGGAGGCGCCTTCGGCGACCTCCATCCGGGGCGAGCGCGCTTGAATATGGGATGTCTCATGGGGCACCACCTTGTCCTCGGTTCGAAGGGGCACTACCAGGCCGGCAGCGGGCCAGAGCTCGCCGTCGAGGCCCGACATCTTGGCGACACCGACGTCAGCGCGCAATGATGATATTGAACATCATACCCGATTTCCGTGGACCATCCGCGGGATACGGCCGCCATCGACCGTGACGCGCTGCAATGTACCGTGAGAATCGATTGTTCCGGCTGGTCCGATGGACCCTTATCGTGATGGGCAGAGCCAAGGATTCTGTCGGAGACACCGCGATCGATTCGAAGACCAAAACGCAACTTGAATGGGTCATGTCCTGGCGGCCAGCGCGTTTCGGAATCGTGACAGCGCTCCGGAGGATCACGCCTCCGTGATCAGGAAGCGGGTCACGACAACCCCTCGCCGGGGCCCTCGAACCGAGCCGCGCCCCGCGTCCGATGGCTCGAGAGCATTCCCGAACGCATCGGCCCCCCGATTCGGCTACTCCCAACGTCGCCAGGTGGTACCGTCGAATGACAGAACGTTCTGCTGACCAATGGACCAGAGGACGCCCTCGGCTTCGGTGAGCTTGTAGCAGCTGTCCGGCGTGGCGCGTCCGAAGTCGACAGGAACCAACGTGTCACCTTTCAGTTCGTACAGCGCGGTCATGCTCGCGACATAGAGCTTGCCCATGAAGTGACGCACGTCCCAGAGGTCGTTCGTGAGTCCTTTGGTTTTCAAGATATCCCATTTCTGTCCTCGGCCGCGCAGCAAGGTCCCCGATTGACCGCACGCGTAGACATGTCCGTCTTGCCCGCAGCAAAGGCCGGAGAGAACGACGCGCGTGCGGGTCGGGCATACGGTCCAGGCGCTGCTTTTCCAATGCCACACTTCGCCCTCCCACCCCGCCGCGTAGACGTCGTCCGCGTCGAAGCCGTCGACCGCTTCGATCCCAGCCACGTCGCCATGGCTGCTCGGTGCGTGCATGGCGGTCCACTTTCCTTCGCGTTCGCGCCGGAAGACCTGCCGGTTCATTCCGAATGCGTAGGCGTTCCCTTCGATGGTCGTGCAGCCGCGGAGGTCGGCGGCGCCCTTGATTTTCTCGTCCTTAACTTCGCCGCCCACATAGGTCATGACCGTGCCGTCGCCCGAGACGACGACGAGCTTTTCGCTGGGGCGCCTGGCGATGCACATGCCCACGACATGCCAAGACACGTCCTTGACGCTGCCGATCTCTCCTTTGTGGATGCCCCCAATCCGGGTGTGCACGACACCTTTCTTGTGAAGCTTCTTGTCTTGGAGTGCGAGATAAACCAGGTCCTTGAAGCGGGCCGCGCCCCGCGAGATGAGGTTTTCTTTGGAGAGACCAAGTCGTGCCATGGGCAGTACTCCTGCGAGTGGGGCTCGCTTGCTCGTGACGAGCGCACGAGACGCAAGAGGAGCAAGAGCCCCAGCGGGCGTCAAGACGACTGTGTAACCGCGCGCCCCGAGCTCGTCGAGCATGATGCCGCCGCGCCATTCGAACGTCACTCCGCGGACATCACGGCTGTTCGTCGCGTTGCGGGGGCTTAACCCCAGTGCTCACCTGGGTCGATCAAGCGTCTTGCTCTTTGGCTCGAGGCATGATCTGGTCGCGGCATGGCGGAAGCGCACCCTCTTGAATTGAGAGCCAGGGTCGTCGAGGCGTACGAAGCTGGCGACGGAAGCTATGCGGTAATTGCCGCTCGATTTCGTATCGGTGAGGCGAGCGTCAAGCGGTGGGTTCGTCGAGGGCGTCGTGGCGTGCCGCTCGGCGCCGACCCGAAGCGAGGCGGAACGCCGTCCCCGATCGGCCAGGGCGACGTTGATGCGCTTGTTGCGAAGCTGCGCGATGCGACCGCTAACGAGATTACGGCGGAGTTCAATCGGCTTCGCCCGCGGGGCGCGCGAGTTCATGTGTCCAGCATGAAGCGCGCGCTGCATCGGTATGGGTACGTCATCAAAAAAAACGCCGACGGCCGTTGGAGTGTCAGCGACCCGACGTCATAGCCAAGCGCCGCTCCTTCCGACGGAGGATCCTCCGGATTCCCGTGGAAAAGCTGGTTTTTCTCGACGAATCGGGCCTAAACCTGGCCATGAGTCGGAGCCACGCCTGGGTGAAGCGAGGTCGCGAATTCATCGATCGCATTCCTATGAACTGGGGCACGAACCTCACACTTCTTGGGGCGATGCGCCTATCGGGATGGGTCGTCCTCAGCACGATGTTCAAAACGGCCAACCGTCCCCGCTTCCTGGCTTGGCTGAAACGCAAGCTGCTCCCTCGACTGTACCCCGGAGACGTCCTGGTGATGGACAACCTCCCCGCCCACCGCGACCCGCGTGTCGTAGCCGCCTGCAAGGCGCGCGGCGTTCGTGTCGTCTACTTGCCCCCATACTCGCCCGACCTCAATCCAATTGAATCCGGCTGGGCCCTCCAAAAGCAATACGTGCGACGCCACGCTCCCCGCCACCCCAAAGCGCTTCGGCTCATCGCCAGACGAGCGCGCTTTCGAGTCACCGAGACGCACGCGAGCAACTGGTTCGTTCACGCCGGTTATCGGGCTCCACTCAGGTGATCTCTGGGGTTAGTTGGCTCGATAAATTTGTTTGCCGTCGTCGTCGATATCGAGCTGCGCGTGCCGTTGACGCACCAGCCCTCCGAGGAGTGCCTCGCACCGTGAGACCGAGAGCCCGGTAACGCGGGCCGCCTGGAGCGCCGTGACGCCTTGCGGCGCACCGAGGAGCCGTATCATGAGGTGCTCGTGTTCGGCTCTTTCGCTTGCGAGGATCTGGCGCCGGCCATGGAGGTAGACGCCGCCGAAGGCGAGCGCCAAGAGCCAGAGGAATACGGCCAACACGCCCGTGTTCGTTTGTCCGCCCAACCACGCGGTGATGGGCGCCTGGAGCACGGTCGCCGCGGTCAAGGTCATCGCGAACGCCGAAGCGACAATCGCCCTTGGTAACCATTTGTTCAATTTGCGCCAGCGTTGGTGGTGTTGTTCGCTGGGGGGCGGGGCGGGTTCCCGGAGGTTCGACGTCTCTGCCTCCTCGGTGAGGAAGAGCGCCCAGATGGCATATGCGCCAAAGATCGTTCCAATCGGAGCAAAAAAGAGGTGCAGCACGGCGAGGCCCCCACTGAACGGGCGCGCCCAGGCACGCCGGCGAATCAATCCATAGCCGGCGCAAAGGTTTGGCAGCGAAATCGCCGCGAAGATGCCGCCGAGCGCAAAGCCAATGCCCGCGACGACTCCGCCTCCCGCAACATCGGCCCACCCTTTACCCCGTTCCATGGCTTCGATTCCGCCCGCAGCACCCAGGCCGACGTAAAGGGCGAACAATAGGAAGCCTATCCCCAACCCCACGAGCCCGAAGACGATATAGACCCAGGCTACGACCAGACGATGAAAGCGCACTGACCGATCTACGTCGACCCGCATCGAGACCTCCCTTTCCATCGGCGTCATCCATAAGACGGACGGCGTGAGCAGCCTATGCGAATCCGTGTTGCTGGATGCGGGGTGCGCGCAGTTCCAATATTGGGACGAGGGTCTCGCTGACGATTCGAACGTTGTGCACGTCGTTCCAAAGTCGCTCGTGAAAACCATGGAATGAAGTGTGCATGTATTTACGCTAAGCGTAGGACCGTGAGCTATCGAGGACGTAGCAGGTCACGCTCGTCGAGGTAGCCAAAGTTCCGTCCTCCGCGTCGGACGGCCCACTCCAAGACCTCGAATCGTTCGTGGCCGGCGGTATCCAGGCGAGCACCGGATTGTTCGGGCTCACAGTGTTCGCGGGCCTCATGGTATCGAGGACGGTGTCAATCCTACTGAGCGTGGATTGATCCGTCTCGGGCTGCCAGCTCGCGCTGGGGAGGGACCATACCACTTGGCTGCTCGGGGACGACGGAGATGCCGTGACCGGCTGATAGACGGCTTCACCGTAGTCGCCGGCATCGAGCGGATCTATGGTGGGCGGAGAGATCGGAGTGGCGGCCCAATACGAGGTGGTGCGATCGAACCGAGGTTAACGACGAAGCACTGCCCGTTGGGCGACCACGAGTGCGGCCGTCGTAACCTGTTGGCTGCCAGAACGCTGGACTCGTTGCGATTGTGCCTCGAGGATATTGGTATTGCTGCCAGCGTGCGAGCGTGGATCGAGAGAGCGCTTCGGCGCCGTTGCGATCGCCCTCCCGCCATCGCACCCAGCCGAGGTTCGCTTCGGAGGTGCCGACGTACGCGAGCATCTGCGCCGCTTGCGCCACGGCATGGCAGCGACGTGCCACGATGCGGACCGCGACGGGGTCCCGTCTTCTCCGACAGATCACCGTCAGGTATGCGAGGCAGCGCGCTTGCAATGTTTTGTAGCCTTTGGCCGGAATGCCATCGACAGCGCCACGAGTGATACGGCGCCCCGCCCCGGGCTGCGCCGGCTCCGATCTCACGCGGTGAAGGCCCCTGCGAATCAGTGTGTGCCGACGATGCCGAGCGATGCGGGCGGGTCCGTGCTGACGACGGGGCAGGGTGCCGATTCGGAAACATTGATGACGATGCGGCCGATCGAACCGCCCACACCTCCGGGCCCGCCCCAGTACCAAATACGTGGGGGAGGCGGAGGGTACCCCTCCTCGGCGAGCGTCGAGCCGGTGCCGCCCTTTCCGCCCTTTCCTCCGCGCCGCTCGTGTCGAAGTCCTTCGTGGTGTTCGCGGGCACGACCCGATCGGTTTCACCGGCCGCATCGCAGATATCCGGAGGAAGGTTCGATGGCGTCAATCGACCCTCGTTTGCGTCCCGGGGGACCCCCGGCTCCACCTTGGATCCGGCGTCCCCGCCGACCACACGGGGTGCAGCATCTCCGCGGACCGCATCCGCTGCGGGACTCGAAGGCGATACCCCCTCCGACGAGCAAGCGGCAACGGCGCACATCGGCAACCAATACCAACGATATATTTGCACCGTACTGGATGATTGGCGTCTCGGCTGCCATTCCGTCAGGACGGCCGATGACGCTTCAACATCGATAAATCAGCTTCGTGCTCACCTATCGAATGGCGAGGTTTCGGTCGACTCACGCGACGGCTGGAGTGCTTTCTTCGCTAGGAATGCGGCGCGTCCACCCGGGCCCATGGCATCCGAACTTCCTTGAGCTGAACGCATAAACGCTTTGAGCAGCGAAGATATCGCCCCGACATCACTGGATCACCTTCGCGCATCTTCGAATCTCGATGAATGCCTACGTTGACAGGCTTCGATCATCGTCACTACGCTCGACATCATGATCCAACCCGAAGACGTTCTATCGTTTTGGCTTGGGCCGCCCGGCGAGGACATTCAAGTTGCGATTCAGCGTTGGTTCCGCAAGGTCCCGGAGATTGACCGGCAGATCCAGGAGCGCTTCGGCGACGTGTTGATCCGCGCGGGAAACGGCGAGTGTAACGATTGGGCCAAGACCCCGCGTCATCGCCTCGCGCTCATCCTTCTGTTCGATCAAATTGTGCGCAACATCCGCCGCGGCACCAAGGAGATGTTCGAGTTCGACGAGCGCGCGCAAAAACTCGCGGTCGAGGGTCTCCATGAAGGAATGGATCGCGATCTCTCGATTCTGGAGCGGTACTTCTTCAGCTTCCCGCTTCAGCACTCGGAGAACGAGGAGCTGCAAGACTGGTCCCTGCAGCTCTCGCAAAAACTGCTCGATGAGGGCCCACCCCCCTTGCAGTTCCTGCTGCAGAAACACCACGATCACGCCCGGCTCTTTCGCGACGTGATTCACCGCTTCGGCCGGTTTCCGCATCGCAATGGATTGCTCGGCCGCGAATCCACCCCGGAGGAAATCGACTTTTTGAAGACGCCGGGCCTTCCCTTCTAAGCCTCCTTTCCTTTTATGTCGGAGTATGTCCGAGAGCGCTCGGATGACGGCCGTTCGACGTTCTAGTCCGACTCGTCCGAGCGCCTCGCGGCACGCTCGGGCCCAAAAAAGGTCCCAACTGAGCCCAATTCAGCCGCGAATCGAGCTCAGGGCAGTACGACTTGCGTCGCTGGAGGTTCGGGACGTAGGGAGGTTGGGACGTAGGACGTAGGGATGAAGAGCCGCTACCGACGATTCACGGAGGCGGCCACTGTTGAAAGTCCTTGATGGCAAAGAGGTAGGCACCATGGGGTTGATCGTAGGTGACCACCATCTTCGTGGGGTAGAGCCCGCGCGGCATGGTGCTCTGAGGATCGCCCTTCATCAAGGCCAGGTCGAACGTAAACTCGGGGCGGCGTTCGAGCATGGCTTGCGTGGCGAGCTTCGGCTCCCAGGATGCAAATGTCGACTTGTAGAAGGTCAGGCCCACGGCGGTGACGAATTGGACCCCATTGAACTCCGGTGCCAGCCGATTGACGGCCGGCATGCCGTGAACGGGGACGCAATTGAGCGGGGGATCGAAGAGAGCCCAGCCTGCCGGGAGCATCCCTTCCGGCGGAAACGTTTTATCGGCCTGCGGCTGGCAGCTGATCGCGAGCGCCTGCTCTTTGCTCATGATGAAAATATGAAAGTCCAGGTGTCGGGTGTTGTAAACACCTGCGGGCGGGTGCCCTTGGGAAAGGTAGTCCACGCGGAACGACTGGAGAACGGTTTGCGCCTTGATGGGCTGCGGTACCTCGACCCAGTAGCTCGAGTCGACCGTGGCTTGATTCAGTGTTTGAACGGCATCGAGCGGCATCGAAATGGTAAACTCGAGGGCCTTGTTCGTCGCGGGATCCATTTTTGCCCACGAGCGCATCTGGCCGGCGCCCGCGAGATCCGCGCCCGGATCGCCCAATACGTATTGCGAGCCACACGGTACCACCGGATCGCTCGGCAGAATGCACGACGCTGTTGCATTGCTGCCGGCATCCGGACGCGCGGGCGTATCCAAATTTTCGCACCCAGCCATCGCACCGACGCCTCCGGTCACGACGGCGCTCGCACCGATCAAGAGAAGAATCTTCCGACCCATGTTGATGATCCTTTCGGCCTGGAAAGCCAAGGTCCCACGCGACGAGCACATGCACCCGTGCATCGAGTATTCACACGACGTTCATGGGACGCAAACAAAGTGCGCCATGTCCTACTCTGCACGCGAAATTTCGCAACGAAGGGGCCTTTGCGTCGAATGATTTCGCCCTGACGAAAAGGAGCACTTCTTCAAGCTTCGGCGGCGCGGGTCATGGCGATGCGCTCATTTGGATGAGCCAGCGATTTGGTGAGCCAATTCCGGTATTGGAGCGCCAGCCCATCGGTCGCGACCGCGCATCCCTGCCACGGCGATCCATCGGGGCCGAGTCGCGCGCGCTGCCCCTGGATGATGGCGAGATCCTGCGCAAAGGCCTCTTGGACTTGGCGCAGCATCGCCCAATCCTGGCTCCCCTCGTTCAACATGAAGTTTCGAAAGTTGCGCACCAATGCCCGCATTTTGCTGGCCCGGGTGGGGACGCAGGAAATGACGGAAAAGGCCCTCCACCCGGGGCGAATCTCCACCTCCAGGCGCACATGGCAAGGTGGCTCGAAGGTCAACAGTTGAAACGGTTTGCTCTCGCCCGCCGATGTCGACGAGGTGAAATTGCCCCGGATGCCGCGCGAATAGGGGAGGAGCTCGAGGGCCACCGGTGCCGCTTCATCGCGGCTTCCGCCGAGTCGCCCGTCGTGCACGAAGGGTAAGTGCGTTGGATCGAGAAAGCTCTCGATGAGCAGCTCGTGCTCGATGTTCAGATCGAATGAGCTTTGCACATACGTCCACTCGGGCGTACCAAACTCGGGAATCTGAAAGAGATCGCCGGCCTCGGCCGATTCGGCCGACGCAAAACCGTCGCCCGGCCATACCCAGACGATTCCCAAGTGCTCCCGCGTCGGAAAAGACTGCGCCGCGGCCGATTTGGGGATCGCTTTTTCTGGCGATTGAGAAGGAATTTTGGTGCAGCCGCCATCGGCGCGATACCGCCAGCCGTGATTGGGGCACTCGAGTCGCCCCTGCACCACCCGCCCCAGGGAAAGTGGGGTGGAGCGATGGGGACACCTGTCGATGAGACATCCGACCTGACCGCGATCGTCGCGAAAGAGGACCTTTGGTTCATCCAATAGGGTGAAGGGAACCGGCCGCTCGGCGACCTCGCCCGAGTACGCAATGGGGTACCAATAATTTCGCATGGCGATTCCTTTCGACGGCGTCTTTTCGAACGTTTTCAGGCTTCGCCGAGCAGCTTGAGGCCGTATTTGGCCTTTAGCTCGGGCACCCACTCCATGCCTTGCGATGTGGCTCCATATTTGGAGCGGAGCCGGGTCAATGTGTCGATGGGGGGAGTACCCTGCGCGAGCAACTCCGCCAGCTCCCCAAAGTATTGCTCGAAGCCCGCGGGCGAAAAAATCTCCAGGATGCGCGCGGGCTCGCGGGTGGCATTCCAATAGGCGTGCGGAATGGACCGCGGCTTGATGACATACGACCCTGCCGTCGCGACCAGGTCCCGGCCCCCCACGCGCACCCCGATTTCACCGGCCAAGACGTAGGTGATTTCGTCTTCCCGCGTGTGGGTGTGCGGTGGAACCAGGCGCCCGGGCTCGATGGGCTCCTCGACGATGCTGAATGCACGACCCACCGCGTCGCCGTCGATTTTGAACACCATTCCAACCCCGCCCAATGCCAGGAATTTTCCCTCGTGGGGGTCGATCAAATACGAATGCTCGTTCGCCATGGCCGAGTCCTTTCTTCGTGGCACCCCGCGGGGGCTAAACGCTAGACCGGGACGGCTTCGAGGATGGACAAGGGGCACTTGGTGCCGATCACCCGCGCGAGGTGAAACCCCGTCTCCTGCAAGAGGCTCCGAAACTCGTTCAGGGTTCGCTCGCGACCGCCCGCCGTGACCATCATTTGCAAGTCCAAAAAGAGGATGGTATCGCTCGGCGGCTCTTCCGGCGGCGGGATCATTTCTTCGATCACGAGCAGCTTTGCCGGCTCCGCCATGGCCTCCCGGCAGCGCTTCAAGATGGCGAGGCACTCGGCATCTTGCCAGTCGTGCAGAATGGTCTTGAGGAGGTACGCGGTGCCGCCGCGCGGAATGGCCGCAAACATATCGCCCTCCGCGATGTCGATATGCGCTTGTGCGCCAAGCTTTGCTTTGGCATGCGATGCGACGTGTCGTTGCTCGAACAACACCCCGCTCACCCCGCGATTGGCCGCCACGATGGCCGCAAGCAAGGTGCCATTGCCGCCGGCGACATCGATGATGCGATCGCCGGACGAGAATGGATAAGCCTCGGTGATGGCGGCCGTCTGCATGGAGGAGATACCGCTCATGGCACGGTCGAAGATGGCGCTCGCCTCCGGGCGCTCGGCGCGCCATGTCCAAACGTCGCAGCCGTTCAGAATCTCGAACGCCGTTTTGCCGGTCTTCACCGATTGATCGAGCGCGCCCCACGCGGCCCAAAAGGCGGTATCGCCGGGCAAAAGCGCGAGCGCGCGCATCGACCCCGGGACATCGTCGCGAAGAAGGTCGGAAAGTGGGGTGTTCGAAAAACGTCCAGCCGCGTCCATTTCGAAGATGCCCATCCCCGCCAGCGCGCGCAGCAAGCGATGAAGTGATGGCGCGTGCACACCCGCGCGTAACGCGAGATCGCCCGCGGTCTGCGCCTCATGGCCGAGAAGATCGGGAATGCCGAGCTTCGCGGCCGTGATGACCGCTTGCGACAATCGAAAGCCCCAGATCAATTTGGCGAGGCGCACACGGTCATTGAGCACCACCATGCGCGGAGCCTACGGCATTGGATTGCTCGTGCCAATAGTGCAAAAGATGCGATATCGTTTTCCCGATGCAAATCTTTATGACCGGCGCGAGCGGTTATGTCGGCGGTCCGGTGGCTGAGGTTTTGCGCGCGGCCGGTCACCGGATAACCGCTCTTGCGCGCAGCGATAGAGCTGCCGCCAAGCTGGATGCCCTGGGGGTTCGCGTGCTCCGCGGCGATCTCATGGACGTCGCTTCTCTTGCCCGGGGTGCGCGCGCAGCCGACGCCGTCATCCATCTGGGCTTTCATCGCACGCGCGACGTGGCCCGTGTGGACGGCGAGTCGACGGATGCTCTGATCGATGCCCTCGCGGGCTCGGGGAAGACATTCATCTATACCAGCGGCGGTACCGTTACCGGCGATACCGGCCATGGCGTTCACGATGAGACGCATCCGCTCGCCATCGGGACGAGCACCGGGTGGCGCGGCGCCATTGAAATGCGGGCGCTCGCGGGCTGCGGGCGCGGGGTACGTGCGGTGGCCGTGCGTCCTCCCATGGTGTACGGCCGGGGAGGAAGCTCGACCTTGTTGGTGATGGTCGACTCCGCGCGCAACGAGGGCGCGGCGCGGCTGGTGGGCGACGGGGCCAATCGTTGGTCCACCGTTCACGTCGACGATCTCGCCGCTATCTATCGCCTTCTCATCGAGCAATCGCCCGCGGGTCACGTCTTCAACGCCGCGTCCGAGGAGGTCCTCTCCTTTCGCCGAATGGCGGAGCTATGCAGCATCGCGGGGGGCGCCGGGGGACGCGTGAAGAGCTGGAGCATCGAGGAGGCGCGCGCGTCGCAGCGCTACCTCGATTCGTTTCATCCGGACATCGTGACCCGCAATACCGTTCTGTCGGGGAGAAAGGCGCGGGAGATGCTCGGCTGGATTCCCAAAGGCCCCGCATTGGCCGACGATATGACGCGCGGCTCGTATGTTCACGTCGAACGCGCCGTTGGAGAAGGGGTCGTTTCATGAGCGACGAACCCAAGCTGCGCACCTTGTTGATCTCCGCCAATCGCGAGATGTTTCCCTCGCCGGTGGTCCCCATTGGCGTGCTCGCGATCGCGGGCGCCATCCGCGATGCGCACGACGTCCGCGTGCTCGACCTCTGCTTCGCCGAGGATCCGCACGCGGAGATCGAGGCCGCCATCGCCCAATTCGATCCGCAGGTGGTGGGGCTCGCGCTGCGCAACCTCAACACCAATGCCTACAGCGACGAGGGCACCCAGGCGCTTTTGCGCGAGTACACCGATCTGGCCCGGACCATTCGCGCGCACACCCAGGTCCCGCTCGTCCTCGGCGGCGCGGGGTATTCGTTGCGACCCGAGGGGTTGCTCACGCGGCTCGGCGCCGACATCGGCGTCGTGGGCGAGGGGGAGCGCGCCTTTCGCCAGATCGTGGACACGCTCGCGCGCGGCGGTGCGGTTCCGCGCATCGTTCATGGGGGCGGCGTGGTCCACTCGCAAGCATCGGGCATCCAGCTCCGCCGAAGCGCCGAAATCGTGAGCGATCTCGATCTGCTGCCCCCCATTGCGCGCGATCTGGTCGACCCGCGGTACTACGCGTACACGGGGACCGACAACATTCAAACCAAGCGGGGATGCGCCTTCGGCTGCACGTACTGCGATTATCCGGATCTGGAGGGCCGCAAGGTGCGGGTGCGCTCGCCGGCGCGGGTGGCCGACGAGGTGCTGGAGCGCTCCCGCACCGCCGGTGTCTCCTTTGCGTTCTTCGTCGACAGCGTCTTCAATGTGCCGCCGAAAGCGGCCCTTCAGCTCTGTCACGAGCTGATCGCGCGCGGGAGCCCGCTCTCCTGGTGTTGTTATGGGACGCCTGCGGCGTTCGATGACGAGCTGGTCGAGGCGATGGTTCGCGCGGGGTGCTGCGGGGTCGAGGTAGGCTCCGATTCAGGCACCGAGCGTATGCTCAAGCTCCTCAAAAAGCCCTTTCGCATTCGAGATATCGTCCGAACGCGCGAGCTGTTCGTAAGACATGGGCTGCTCGATTCCCATACGTTCGTGCTGGGCGCCGAAGACGAAACGCCCGATGAGGTTCGACGATCGCTCGAGTTCGTGGACCGGCTCGATCCCGATGTTGCCGTCTTCGTCGTGTACACCGAGGACCGCGAGGCGATGACCGTCGGTCGGGCGCAGCATCGCGAGTCCATCTTGCGCTTGCTCGCCGATGTGGCGCCCAACCGATCCGGCTGGGTGGTTCCGGAGCTGGGCATTCGCAGCGTGCCGCGGCCCAAGCCTACCCGCGGTCCCGCATGGCTCGAGTATGCGCGACACCGTCGCGGAAAGGCCGAGGGCGCCGTGGCTACATGAGCTGCCGCGCGATGGCCGATGTGTCGAACCATACGTTCTCGCGCGTGATCTTGCCGTTGGCCATCTCCATGACATGGAACATTCGGAAGCTGATGGTGCGACCCCGACCCTCCATGGGGCCCATCTTGCCGACGACCTTTACCGTCAACAGCGAATCATCGATGAGAACGTTGTCCCCATGGAGCCGTTCGAGCTGCTTGCGGCTCACGCACTGGATGTTCTTGAACAGGTTGTCGTAGCGCGGCCGTACTGCCTCGACCCCGTGCACCACGGGGACCCCTCCGGGACCTACGATATCGTGCTCCACGTTCTCTGCAAATGTGGCCAGCGCCCTCTCCAGATCGCCAGCGTCTTCGGCCGCGAGATGCTCGTCCATGAGAGCGTCCATTTCCTCGCGCGTCATCAAGCGTGCATTGTTCATCCGACACCTCACGTGTTGGTCGTGGACTCCGAGTATCCGGTGCGCGTGCGATGCGCGTCAATCGCCAAAGCGTACACCCGGCGCGTTACGGACACGTAACCGCGGGATTGCCCAATGCAAACAAGCCGGAGGGATTGTCGACCCAGAGCCAAGCCGTGATATCGAAATGCCATGGCTGCCCGATGAAGTGTCCGGCCATCGGGCCTGCAAAGCTCTGCTTGTAGAGCACCGGCGTGGGGGGAATGGAGGCCGGATTCGGCGGGTGCTGCTCATCGCCGCGATAGGGCGCCCCATCCTGATAGATGTATTGCATGAAGCTCACGGCCGCGAGCTCGAGCTTACCGTTCTTGCCAGGTACATAGAGTAGCAACTGCGGTTTGGTCAAATCGTGCGGAAGCGGCGCGGTGTCCCCAAAACGTGCAGGGTGCACATATTGATAGCCGCGCGCGCCGAAGGGCGTCATGCTGCATACGGGCGATGCGATGAAGCCATCGGCCACCGCCTTCGCCGGATCCCGGTAGCGCTCGTTGGCCTGCTTGGTCTTGCGCAGATCCCGGAGCACCTCGCGATCCGGGCATCGGGCGCTCAAGAAATCGTCGGTGGTTTCCGTGTCCCCCTCGGGCATGGCGTTCTCCGAAGCGCTGCTGCAGGCGCACGCCATTGCCAGCCCAAGCGCCATCGTCGATGCGATATTCCTCCATTGCCTCATGGCTCATACCTCCTGGGCCATACGGCAGCAACGCATATGCCGATGTTTGACGCGCACCGTCGATGGTCATAAGCATCGCGATGTCTTCGATTTGCAATGTACCGCGCCGACGCATCGTCCGAAGTGTCGACTCGTGGACCACAGATTCGTGGAGCCGCTGTCCATTCGTGGACCGCTAGACATCGGCTCCGTCGGGGCCAATGAACTGATTCGTAGCGCGATGATGCTCGCGTGCATACGCATCGATGGGGCCCTTGGGCGTCCAATGCACATAACGCGTAGGAAGATGTGCGGGTAAAGCGCTCGACGGCGATTTGGGGTTGCACATGGCGCGAAGGCCATCGGCGAGGGTCTGCCCGGACCCGGTATCGCGCGCAAAAAAGGACTCGAAGGTGCCTTCGTCCCAGGAGATGCCTTCGATGTCGCACGCGCGTCGGAGAAAGTAGCGGTAGCAACCCTCGTAGCTCTTCATGGTTTCGACCTGCTGCTCCAGGCGTCGTTGGCGATCGTCGTTCGTAAAGCGATAGGCGTTGTCGATGAGACTCTGGCGCGCCGATCCTTCGAAGAAGTAGCCCTTGTTGCGGGCAAAGTAGAGGTCGCGCTTTCGCAGCAAGGCAATGAACTCGTCGGTGAGGCGATCGGTGACGCCGATGAGGGAGCTCCCGTAGTGGTTCTCGATCGAGCGGGCGATGGAACAGCCGCAGTGCTCGTCGTGCGCATCGATCCTTCGAAAGTAGCGCTTGAAGTCATCGAGCTGGTTGACCATCTCGTAGTTCCAATAATTGTGGAATCGCTGCGAGATCCAGCCCGCGCACGCGTCGAAGGAGCCAAACCGGTCGAAGATGATGCCTGCCGTGAGGACCTGATAAAGCGTCAGCATGAAGTCATTGCAGTGCCGCACCCGTCGCGCGAACGTAACTGTGTCGCCCTCGCGATCGGCGCGGATCATTTCGGCGATGAAGCGGTTGGATACCGAAATGCTGGCGGAGGTCGTGGAAAAAAGTGGGTCCACGAAGGAGCCGGACATACCGGTCAGAAACCATCGATCCGTGGAGTACACTTGTTTGCATGCGCGCCGCAGGTACTTGAGCCCCATGAAGTCCAGACACTCGCTGCCGGCGAGGATGTCGCGGAGAGCTCTGTGCTGATGGAAGAACGCCACCAGATCTTGGGCGCTTTTCATCTTCAGCGGAATCTTGTCGTGATCGAAGGAGACGCCAATGCTGGTGATGTCCTCGGTCAATGGAATGTGCCAAATCCAGTACTCCGGATACATGAAATGGTTCGTCGAGAGGTTGCGGAGGGTGTAGCCGACCTTTCGGCGCCAGGCGTCATTTCCAAAGTCATCGATCGATTTGCTGTTTTTGAAACGCCCCCAGTAGGAGCCCGTGGGGCCGGGACGCTGCCGGAGCCAAGGGCCATCCCCCTCGTGGAGCAAATGGAGCTGCTGCGCCAGCGGCGATGAGCGCCCGCCGGCGTCGACCAGCCATTTGCACCGGATGGTGCCCACCGTGGTATCCACCATATGGCCCTCGTCGCGGTCGATGACGATATGCGGCAGGTCGTCGGACTGTCCGCTGAGCACGCGCGCGCCTTGATGGCATTCGACCCCCATGTCGCGGTTCATCTGCAGAATGTCGCGATCGAAGCTGGCGCGGTCGAGCTGAAAGGCGGTGTTGACGCTCGTGTAGCGGGCGCGCCCCCACTCCGACATCTCCTCCAGGGGGAGCGAGCGCTCCTCGTTGTCGAACCAAAAACGCAGTCCGTGCTTGAGGATGTGCTTCTTCCAGAGATAAGGCCCGAGCTTCAGGATGCGAATGGCATAGTCGTCGAACACCTCGACGGTGGCTTCGCCGACCCACCAATCGAAATCGACTTTGCGGTCCAATTGAATGATGGAGAGCTCCGGCTGCTCCAGTCGGAGCTGCCGTGCTAGCGTTCCACCGGCAAGACCGCCCCCGATGATGAGGACGTCGCATTCCTTGTTCCAGGGCTTGCTCATTTCATGATGCTGGCATCGGCCGAAGTCTCCCGCAATACGGGTGGAATATGATCCTGAACGACGTCGATCCGTTTGCGCGCGAAATCCTGGATGACCCTTATCCGTTTTACGCGAGGGTGCGGGAGGCGAGTCCCTGCTTGTTCATCGAGCGGTACAGCTATTACATGGTCGCGCGCTACGATGATGTCGTTGCCGCAGCCAAGAACCATGCGGTCTTTTCCTCCACGGGCGGGGTGGGGCTCGAGTGGAATCAGCGGCCCATGATGCCCATGTACGATCCGCCGGAGCACACGCGCCTGCGCCGTCTGGTGGCCAAGTATTTTGCGCCGCGCGCGGTGGACGTGCTCGCGGATCGGATCGCGATGTTCGCGGAGAAGGCGCTCGATGGCTTGCTCGAGGCGGGGCGGGGCGATCTGGTGGCCGACGTTGCCGAGCCGCTGGCGCTCGGCGTCATTGCCGATGTGATGGGGGTCCCCGACGCCGACCGAGGCAGCTTTCGCAAATGGGCCGACAACGTCATGGCCGATCTCTCGCAAGGTCTATCGCCGGAGGCGGCCGCGCGCGCGGAGGCCTCGCGCAAGGAGTTCATTGCGTACTTGAAGGCGCTGGCGCAGGAGCGGCGGGTGCGACCGCGACCGGGGGCGACCGATGTCATCACCATGCTGGTGGCGGCCAATCAAGCCGAGGCGCTCACCCCGTTCGAGGTCACGGCCTTCTGCGTGCTGCTCCTCGTGGCCGGTTTCGAGCCGGCGGTGAATGGAATCGCCAACACCGCGCTGGCCTTCCTCGAGCACCCCGACGAGGCCCGAAAGGTCGCCCGCAATCCGGCGCTCCTGCCGAGCGCCATCGAGGAGGCGCTGCGTTACGATACGCCGGTTCAGGCCTTTTTCCGCAATACCTTGTCGGATACGGAAATATCCGGTGTTCGCGTCCCCAAGGGCTCGAAGGTGATGATCCATTTTGCGTCGGCCAACCGCGATCCGCAAAGGTTCCAGGACGCCGATCGGTTCCGGGTCGACCGCAACCGCGACCCCGACGGCGGCGCGGTGAGCTTTGGCGCCGGTGTTCACTATTGCTTGGGCGCGCCGCTGGCGCGGCTGCAGCTCAATACCCTTGCGCCCTTGGTGCTCCGGCGGATTTCGGGTGCGCACCTCGACGGTCCGCTGGAGCGCGCATCGACCTTGCTCTTCCGCGGTCTCCGTCACCTGCCCGTGGCGGTTTCGAGACGCTCCGCGTCGTTCTAAGCCAATTGGCGGCGAATGGTCGCAGCGTCGACCCAGACGTTTTCGCGCGCGATAAGGCCATCGCGGAATTGAAAGAGCTGCACCATTCGGAATTGAACGCGCTTTCCATGGCCTGGAATGCCCACCAGGCGACCGGGTACGGTGACATCCATCGTACACTCGTCGACCAGGAAATGGTCACCATGAAGGCGCCGGTTGACGGTGTGGGCGACGATTTGGACCTCTTGAAAGTGATGGCTGTACCGTCCCCGCACCTGTTCGCGGCCATGGAGCACGCCGTCGGGGGCGCCCACGACATCATGGATCACATCGGGTGTGAGGGTGGCCAGCGCCCGCTCCACGTCCGATGCCTTTTCGGCAGCCATGTGCTCATTGACGACCGCATCCATTTGCTCAGGAGTCATCATCGGGGTACCTCCCATGGTCGAAATATCGGAAAATTGAAATGTCACAATGTCAGTCGCGCGGTTACCCGCGAAACTATCCGCGAAATCATCCGCGGAGCTGCCTGAGAACGGCGGCAGCATCGAGCCACGCCGTTTCGCGGGTGATCTTTCCGCCGTGCATCTTGAAGCGGTGCAGCATGCGAAATTCGATGATTCGCCCATTTCCTGGGATGCCCATCATGGTGCCCAGGACCTTTACCCGGAGAAGCATATCGTCCACCACGAATCCAGGACCGTGCACGCGATGAAGGGTTTTGTACGAAAGGCTCTCGACGTCGCGAAAGAGCCCTTCGTAGCGTGGCCTGACGGCATCGATGCCCTTGAGGATACCCGGACCCACCATTTCATGCTCGATGTCGGGGGAGAAGGTGGCAAGGGTGGCCTCCACATCGCCGCGCATTTCGGCGGCCAAATGGTGATCGAGCAGCTCGTCCATTTCTTTGGCGGTCATTTCGCTCATGACGGATTCTCCAAAAGAGCGTTCTGCGATGCAATGCATCGAGCGATGGCGTCGCCGGACAAGATAGGCCGTCAATAGTGCCAAGGGAACTTCGAATAGTCGGATGGACACTTTTCGACGAAGGCGTCGCGCCCGGCTTTTGCCTCTTCCGTGCCATAGGCGAGGCGGGTGGCTTCCCCGGCGAAAATTTGCTGTCCGACCATGCCATCGTCGGGGAGGTTGAATCCAAATTTCAACATTCGAATCGCGGTTGGGCTTTTGGCGTTGATCTCCTTCGCCCAATCCAGCGCAAACGCCTCGAGCTCCCGGTGCGGCACCACAGCATTGACCATGCCCATCTGAAATGCTTCGTCGGCCGAATAGGTTTTGCCGAGGAAGAAGACCTCGCGCGCTCGCTTTTGCCCGACTTGCCGCGCTAGGAGGGCGGAGCCGTAGCCGCTGTCGAAGCTCGCCACGTCGGCGTCGGTCTGTTTGAACGCGGCGTGCTCCTTGCTCGCAATGGTGAGATCGCACACCACGTGCAAACTATGTCCGCCGCCGGCGGCCCAGCCGGGGACCACCGCGATGACCACCTTGGGCATAAAGCGAATCTGACGTTGGACTTCCAAGATGTGCAGACGTCCTAGACAGCCTGGATCGCGTTGGCCGCCTTCATTCGCGTATTCGTAACCATCTTTGCCGCGGATGCGTTGGTCGCCTCCGGAGCAAAACGCCCACCCGCCGTCTTTGGGCGACGGGCCATTTCCCGTGAGCAACACGCAGCCGACATCGGTGAGACTGCGCGCGTGCTCGAGCGCGGTCGACAGCTCGTCCACCGTGCGAGGGCGAAATGCATTGCGCACCTCGGGGCGATGAAACGCAATGCGCACCGTCCCTTGGTCCAAGGCGCGGTGGTAGGTGATGTCATCGAATGCAAAACCTTCGACGGGGCGCCAACGCTCGGGGTTGAATATTCGGGAAACCATGGTGCCGCTCTCCTTTGTTAGAAAGGCCCGAATCGTTCGACGAGCCGCCCGACGGCGGCGCTGGCCGTCTCCCAAATTCGGCTGTGTTGCTCGTGCGCACCGTGGGGCGGGACCACCACCTCGAGGAGGGTGCACCCCGGGCGGGCATGCGCGCGCGCAAGGGCATCCGAGAGCTCGGGGAGGCTGGCCACGCGCTCGAAGGGGTGACCATACAGGTGCGCCGCATGTTCCGTGCTGCGGTCGTGCGGGGTCGTCAGGTGTGCAAGCTCCGCGCGCTCGATGCCGGGCCAGGATGCCACGGGGAGCTGTTCGAAAATGCGACCGCCGCCGTTGTTCAACACGGCGATCACGAAGGAAGCGCGCAGGGGGCGTGCGATGAGCAGCGACGAGACATCGTGCAAAAAGCTGATGTCGCCGAGCAGCAAGGTCATCGGGGAGTCGCCCACGCTCGCCGCGCCGGCGGCGCCGGCGATCAATCCGTCGATGCCGCTGGCACCTCGTTGCGAGAGGACGCGCGCCGTCGCGTGGCTGCCTTTGCAAAAGGTGTCGACCTCGCGGATCGGCAGGCTATTGCCCAAAAAGAGGTGCGATCCAATGGGCAGGGCGCCGACGATGGCGCGCACCGCGGCGGCCTCGGTCATGGTCGTCGTTCGGGCGAGATCCTCATCGATGATGCTCCAAGCGATATCGTTGGCCCGGCAGAGGAGCTCTTGCCAAGCGCCGGGAGGTTTTTCCCTCGCGGGCGCGGGCGCGGGCGCCATGGCGCGGTGGAGCGCCTCCAAGGATGCGCGTGTGCTGCCGAACAGGTGCAAGGCGGCGCTGTTCTGGGGATCGTTCCAGCCCTCTTCCGAGAAAATGATCCGCCGCGCCGAGCGCAGACCGCCGGCGTAGGCAGCCCAGGATGCGGACGTGGGCGGAGCGCCCAGGTGCAGCACCAAGTCGGCTTGCGCGTTCGCGCGAAAGGATGGCGAGCGAAGAAAGGTGTCGAAGGCGTCGCAGAGGAGCACCCCGCGCGCGGCGGCCGCGTCCACGAAACGGACGTTGCTGGCCGCTTCGCAAAAGACGGGGGCGGCGAGGGTGCGCGCGAGATCGAAGAGCGCATCGCGGTGGAGCTCATCTGCGCGAGGTGCGAGCGGCGAGGGACCGCAGACGATGAGCGGGCGCGCCGCCGAGAGCGCCCATCGCGCAAGGATGCCGATCGCTGCGGGATCCGGCTCCATGCGAGGGGCGAAGGCGGAGACGAGTGGCTCGGCGAGCAGCGATCCCACCTCGTGCGCGAGGGCGTGCTCGTCGCGGGTCTCCGGCTCCATCGGCTCCAGGGGTTGTTTGGCGCGGGCGTTGAGGTGAACGGCGCCCGCCGAGGGCCACGTCGATGTAAAAGTTGCCTGGGCAACTATTCGGCGCAGGGCGCGCAGGGCCGAGGGGGCGGGATCGGGCAGGCCCAGGTCGAAGAACTGCCGCGCATAGCCTCCGAAGAGTTTGAGCTGGTCGATGGTCTGCGCGGCCGCGCAGGACTGGAGCTCGTTGGGGCGATCGGCGGTGAGCACCAGCAGCGGCACGCGGGACATGGCTGCCTCGACGATCGCAGGAAAGTAGTGCGCGCCGGCGGTGCCCGATGTGCACAGAAGAAGGCTGGGCCGGCCCGTGCGCCGCGCCTGCCCCAACGCGAAGAAGGCCGCCGCGCGCTCGTCGATGATGTCGTGGCAGATGAATCGCGGTTCGCGCGCGGCCGCCAACACGAAGGGCGTGGAGCGCGAGCCGGGGCTGATGACCACGTGCTCGACCCCGGCGTCGGCAAAGCTCGTCATGAGGACGCGAGCCCACTGTGTGAGCGCCGTTCGAATCATGCCCCACCTCGATTCGTTGCGTTTGCACGATAGCACTCACGGCGCCATGACAATGCGCGCGATCGCGCGCGGCGCTTCGAGGACCACATTGTGGCCTGCGTCGGGTACGACCGTGCATCGCGCCAAAGGCAATGCCGCTGCGAGCTGCTCGCCCAGCGCACCGTACGTGGCATCCAGGCTGCCCGTGACCACGTTCACGGGGGCTTGCACCTCGAAGAGGTCGGCCCAGCGAGGCGGCATGCGGCCGAGCGACAGCGTGCGCATCGCCCGCGCGAGGCCGGCGGGGTGGTGGGCCAGGCGAATCGTGCGCTGCCGTGCCCGCGTTTCCTCGGGGAGCCGCTGCTGCGTTGCGAACATTGGCTGCGACTCCCATGCTGCAAAGAAGCTCGCCAGGCCATCGCGTTCGAGTCGCTCCGCCCAGCCATCGTCGGCCGCGGCGCGCGCCGCGCGGAGGTCGCCCGAGACAAGGCCGGGATGGGTGCTGATCAGGGTGCAACGTGCGATCCGCCCCGGATGTCGAACGGCGACACCAAGTGCCACGCGGCCGCCGAGCGAGTAACCGACGATATGGGAGCCGGGAGGGACCATCGCCGCGATGCGGTTGACCTCCGCATCGAAGGTGTCGATGGGCGCAGATCCGTCCGAATGGCCATCGTGACCGAGCAGCGCGGGCGCGAGGCTTGGCTCCGAGAGCTCGCGTTGGACATCCTGCCAGGAAGCGGGAGCGCCGCCGAATCCATGAAGAAGAACGAGCACGAGCGAAACATGGGCTGCGATCGCCGGCCCGGCCAGCGACAATGCGAGCGACCACCATGCGCATCGACCGGGTGACCTTGATGGAGGTGCAAATGGATCTGGTGACCCCGTTTCGCACGTCGTCGCTCGAGGTTCGAGGGCTTCGTCATGCGCTGGTGCGTGCGGAAGCCACGGGCCTCGTGGGGTGGGGTGAGTGTGCGGCGCTGCCCGATCCGCACTACGTGGGCGAGACCGCCGAGAGCGCGTGGCTCGCGCTGCGCGACGTCATCGTTCCCGCGGTGCTCGGGGTGGAGTGGTCGGGCATCGAGGAGCTCGTGTCGCATTACCGCGGGGTGAGGGGCAACACCTTTGCGCGGGCGGCCATGGAGCTGGCCGCATGGGATCTCCTCGGCAAGAGCCGCGGCCAATCCTTGGCCGCGATGCTGGGGGGGACGCGAAGCGAGGTCGCGAGCGGGGTGGTCCTGGGGCTCCGTACGGATCGCGGCGAGCTTCTCGAGAGCATCGCGCGGCACGTGCAAGAGGGGTGTCCTCGGGTGAAGCTCAAGATTGCACCGGGAAAGGACGTGGCCTTGGTCGAGGCGGTGCGAGGTCGGTTTCCCGAGCTTGCGCTGATGGTCGATGCCAACTCGGCCTACACTTTGGCGGACGCGCCCACCCTCGCGAGGCTCGACGCGTTCGATCTGATGATGATTGAACAGCCGCTCGCGTGGGACGACTTTGCCGATCATGCGGAGCTCCAGACGATGCTGCGAACCCCCATCTGCTTGGACGAGAGCATCGGCTCCTTCAACGACGCACGAACGGCGCTGGCGCTCGGGAGCTGCCGCGTTCTGAACATCAAGCCGGGCAGGGTGGGGGGCTTGCTCGAGGCCAAGCGCATTCACGATCTGTGCATGGCCCGCGGTGTACCCGTTTGGTGCGGCGGCATGCTCGAGTTTGGGATTGGCCGTGCGGCGAACCTTGCGCTGGCGAGCCTCCCCGGCTTTACCTTGCCGGGCGACAACTTGGGCTCGGACCGGTACTTCACCCGTGACCTGGTGGAGCCAGTCATCCGCGATCGGGCGGGGATCCTCTCGGTCCCGCGCGGCCCCGGCATCGGCTGCACGGTCGATGAGGAGCATCTGCGGCGTCATCGCGTTCGCGCGATCACCCTGACGGCGCATGCTCGGTACTAGAGGTCGAACCGTTCGGCGCTCCAGGCAGACTGCGAAGGTGCGGGATGGCGCGCTTTGCGGTCTCTGCCCTGTCCAGCTTTCCTCCGGCGTTCCAGGCCAAATCGTCGAGCACCGCGAGGAGACGGGGGCGCTTGGACGGTGCGAGCATCGCTGCAAGGGCGCGCGCGAGATCCGGATCCGAGCATCCGCGCGCGGGATCGTTCCATACGATGGCGGCTGCGACCACCGCGCCCCACGTTTCATCGGCGACGCCGAACACGCACACCGCGCGAACGGCCTCGAGCTGCTCCAGCGCGTGCTCGACCTCCACCGGGGAGACATTCTCGCCCCCCGTCACGATCCGATCGGCGCGCCGCGCGCTCACGTGCA
Source organism: Sorangiineae bacterium MSr11954 (assembly GCA_037157815.1). Lineage (NCBI taxonomy): Bacteria > Pseudomonadati > Myxococcota > Myxococcia > Myxococcales > Pendulisporaceae > Pendulispora > Pendulispora albinea. The sequence goes on along the minus strand of CP089984.1, from coordinate 7,912,199 downwards.
GGCGGCCGGCTTCGTCGAGGTGTCCGTGGTCGCCCGTGTGCAACCAGCCTTCCGGGTCGACGGCATCCGGGTGGGCACCCGGCGGAAAATAGCCGCTCATGCGCGAGGGCCCGCGCACGTGCACCTCGCCGTCGACGATGCGCACTTCGTTTCCGGGCAGCGGAGGCCCTGCGCCCTGCTCCGGCCCCGGGGGCGTGCCGAGGATCTGGGTGGTCACCTGCGCGCAGGACTCGGTGAGGCCGTAGGTCGTCACGATCGGTAGACCGCGTTCCTTTGCCCGCTGCAAGAGGCGCGGCGAGGCCGGTCCACCGCCCAGGAGGATGGCGCGTACGGTGCGCGGCATGGTTCGCTCTGCGTCGAGGTACTGCGCGAGCATGGGCGAGACCCACGACAGGAGGGTGACGCGATCGCGGTGAAGCACCGCCTCGATGGCATAGGGGTCGAAGCGATGCAACGCCGGCAGCACGAAGGTGCGGCGCGCGATCAAGCAACGCATCACCACGGAGAGGCCCGCGACGTGCGCCAGCGATGTGCCGAGGAGCCATCGATCGTCCTCGCGCCAGCCGAGGTTCGCCTCGCTCGCGCGCGCGGCCGCGCGGAACGCGTTGCGCGAGAGGAGCACCCCCTTGGCCCTCCCCGTGGTTCCCGAGGTGAAGAGGATGCACATGGCGTGCGCCCCATCGACGGGAACGTTCGTGGTCGGGCCAGGGGTGGCGGGTGCAGCCTCGAGCGGGGAGAGCGGGCCGGGCGCCTCCACGACCAGCGACGGCGTCGTGTCGGCGATGAGGAGCGCCCGCTCGCGCGGTGTGAGCCGTGGATGGATGAGCACCACCGTGACCCCGAGGTCGATCAGCGCGAGCAGAACGAGGAGCGTTGGCTCGTCATGGGCCGCGACCAAGGCAACACGTCCAGGGTGCCCCGCGGCGATGCCCTGGCGCGCGAGCCACGCGGCCGCCGCCTGCACCCGATGCGCGAGCTCCACATACGACACGGCGGCGCCATCGGCGACGAGCGCGGTTCGTTGCGGCACCTCCCTCGCGGCGGCCCATACGGAGAGCTCGTCCGGCATGGCTCCCTCACTCTCGCGCCTCGGCGAGAACGACGCTCATGGGGCTCGCTGCGATGGGGCGGAGCTCCGGCGCGTGAAAGCCCGCGCGTTGAACCATCGCGGCGAGCTCCTCGAAGGTGTGCGCGTCGCCCGCGGGGGTCAGGCACAACATGATGAGCGCGAACTCGACACCATCGCGCGAGCCGGTGCGGTCGTCCAGGGGTACGAAGTCGACGATGGCCAGGCGCGCCCCCGGTGCGGCCGATGCGCGCAGCCGGCGCAGGATACCGTCGCATGCTTCGCGATCGAAGCAATGGAGCAAATTGGCGACGAGCAAGAGATCGTAAGGTCCGCCAAAATCCAGTTGTCTCGCGTCGCCCGCGAGGGTGGTGTAGCGCTCGGCCACGCCCGCCGCCTCCGCATGGGCGCGCGCGATCGCCAGCGGCTGGACTCCATCGAGGGCGACCACCTGGGCCCGTGGGTTTGCCTGGGCGAGCGCAATGCCGAACAGCCCATGGCCTGCCGCGAGATCGAGCACGCGCACGGGGCGCCCACTCGTTTCGCCAGCGAGCATGCGCGCGACCTCGTGTGCGGGGCGCCGGAGCATGGGGGACATGCTGCGCGCATATTGGGTCCAACTCGTGTGGTCGGGATCGAGGATGCCGCCGTTCGGAAGGACCGTTCCGCCGCGGCGGACGGCGGGAACGATGTCGCGGAACGCTTCCCACTGAAGATCCGAGGCGATGTAATCGGCGAGGCTGCCCAGGTAGGTGGGCGAACGTCGATCCAGGAATGCCGCTGCGTCCGCGGTGAGCGCGTAGGCATCGCCGCGCTTGGACAGGAAGCCATTGACCGCCAGGCAATCGCATAAAATGCGGATCCCGCGCGGGGAGACCGATACGCTTTGGGCCAGCGCGCGAGCCGTGGTCGCGCCCTCGGCAATGTGGCTGAAGATGTCGAGTCGGATGGCGGCGGCGATCATGGCCGTGCGCCGGAACGCGTGGATCGTGTCGATGAAGAGGCGCGGCGATGCGGTTTCCATGCGGAGGACTTTCAGGTGCGCGGTTTCACGCGGCGCCCTCGGGAGGTTTGCGGCCGGGGATGAGCCGTTGCCATGGATTGGCCGGGGTGACCACCGACTCGATGCAACGGATTTGCGAGGTGTCGAACGGCTTATCCAGTCCGATGGGCCTCTCGCCGCGTTGGACCCGACGGGCGGACTCGATGAGCGCGCGCCGCATGCGGAGCACCCCCACGTCGGATGGCACCAGGTGCTCGCGGGAGCGATCGTAGATCGGCCCCATCGATCCGCAGATGGCCACGTCCTCGGGGATGAAGGTCGGCAGCCCCGTCCAGCTCCGGCCTCGGGCCATGGCGTCTCGATCTTGGAGGAAGTGGTTGTTGCGGGAGGGTTTGTCGGGGCGATCGGCTTGCTCGCGGGATGCGCCGAACGCGTCCAAGATCGCGGGATCCATTCCAAAGAAGGGCTGCATCTGCGAGCGAAGCGGCTCTTCGTTGATCGCGCGCTCTTTGTCCCAGAAGAGCGAGTGCACGATGGTCCGAACATCGTCCACCGGAACGGTAAAGGTCGCGGAGCCAAAGGCCGGGCGCGTGCCCATCGCGAAGAAGACGGTGGTCGGCGCGACATAAGCCGTCAAGCGCGCCGTGGTGATGGGGGGGCCGTCTTCGGCGGGGGTGGTGCGGAGCGCCGCGTAGCAAAAGCCGAAGTCGGTGTCCTCCGCCTCGATGTCGGGCGCGAGGTGTCCGAGCAGACGCTTCGAGGTATCCGTCTCCAAGAAGCCCACAGGCTTCCAGGCATCCTGGTGAAGAATGCCGAGGTGGGACGAGTCGACGAAGCCTTCCAGCACCTGCACGAAGTTGGCGTCGAAGACCGCCGGTGCAATCCATCGATGGGATGCCTCGACGCCAAAATAATCGTATGCCACGAATGGCGGCTCCTCCTCTTTCGGGCCGATGTACACCCAGACGAACCCTCCCGCTTCCCGCGCGGGGTAGGAGCGCGCCTTGAATCGCGTTTTGAATGCCGGATCCTTGCAGTTCGGCGTTTCCAGGACGGTGCCATCCACCGCGAACTTCCACCCATGGTACAGGCAGCGAATACCTCCTTGCTCCACCCTTCCGAGCACCAGGGATGCGCCGCGGTGGCAGCATGTCTCGTCGAGCATGCCCACGCGGCCCTCGGTATCGCGAAAGACGACGAAGTCCTCGCCGAGCAAACGCACGCGCACGGGGGCGCTATCGGGCTTCGGCAAGTCCGACGATGGGATGGCGGGCCACCAGTAGCGACGAAGCGCCGTGCCCATGGGGGTCCGGGGGCCAATTCGACATAGAAATTCGTTGTCGTCCTTGCTGAGCATCGTTAGGACCCGTCGGTTGCTTGCCGCGGTTTCGGATGGAACGCCTCCTCGAGAAAACCGAGGGCGCGCAGCAGCGGAAGCTGCTTGAGGGTGGTCTCCGCATATTCGGCGCTCGCCAGGGACTCCTCCACGATGCCCGCGCCGGTGAAGATGAGCGCCGAGCACTCGCCCACGAGGCCACATCGGATGGCGACCACGAAGCGCGCGTCGCCCGCGGCGTCCACCCAGCCCACCGGCCCCGTGTACCAGCCGCGCGGCTCGACCTCGTGCCGAGCGATCCACTCGGCCGCGTGCGCCTTGGGCAATCCGCCCACCGCCGGGGTGGGGTGCAGCGCGGCCAAAAGGCGAATGGGGTTCATCTCGTGCTCGAGGGACCCTTCGAACGGGGTGTAGAGGTGGAGGATCTCGCGGATGGACCGCACCCTGGGCTGGGCGGGGGAGCGAAACTCTTTGCAGAGAGGTCCCAGGATTTGCGCAATCTCACGGACCACGAACGCGTGCTCCACGCGGTCCTTTCGGCTGGCGAGCAATGCGTTTGCGCGTTCGGCGACGTCGGCGCCTGCGGGACAGGGCGACGTTCCGGCCAGCGCCTCGGTGCGCAGCACCTTGCCGCGCTTGTGGAAGAGGAGCTCGGGCGATGCGCCCAGAAAACGAAATTTCTCGCGGCCGAACAGAAACCGCGTGCACATGGGCTCGGCGACCAGGCGCGAGAGCACCTCGAGCTCGTCCACCGCCCACGGAAGCTCGACATCGCAGCGGCGCGCGGCCACGATCTTTTGGAACTCCCCGGTTCCAATCGCGCGGTGGATCTCGGCGATGCGCCGCTCCCACGTGCGAACATCGATCTGGTGAATCGTCCCGGCCGCGTTCGCAGGGGCCTCGGCCGGCCGCTCGTGATGGCGAACGGGCGATGCCTCCGCGGCGCGCTCCAGCCCGAGCAAGATCGCTTCGAGCTCGTCCACGAGCTCTCGACCGCGAACGGGGTCGCAATCTTCGGGGCCTCGCACCGCGAGGCTCAAGAATGCGCGCTTGCCGTCGTGCCCGTAGCACCACCTGGGCAAGGTGAAACATCCGTCGTCGAACTCCTGCCAATGGGGGGAGCGGGAGGACGCGCCATCGGGATGAAACGACATGCCCCCGAATGCGCGCGGTGGGGGTGGTGCGCAATCGGGGTGAATGTGCACGACGAGATCGTTCCAGAGCCGTTCGAGCCTCGCCTCGAGTTGCGCGCAGCGCTTGGGGCCCGACACGCGCAGGATCTCCACCGCGCCCGCGCCCGCATGGGGGAGATCGCCCGGCGAGTCCCAGAAGAAGCTCATGTTCCGGCGTTGGTTTCGCAGAAAAGCCGCCGGCGGGGCGAGGGGCGCGGGCACGGTGATGACCGCGGTACAGCGTTTGGATTTCAGTTTATCGAATGCACTCGCCACGAAACGACCCGGATCCGATGCGAGCATTCATCCCTCCCGCTACCGCCTTGCGGTATGCAACGACATCCATTGACCTGGCAGGTGCCATTTACCGGTTGGTCGCCTCACGTGTCGGTACGGTGGGCGCGGGGGTGCCTCCCGATATGCGGGCGGGCGAGCAAAGGAAACGGGCAGCAAGGGCGAGCCCAAGGCCATAATAAAGGTGCATCACCAAATTTGTGCGGATCATCATCATCTCGGGAGGGCCGTCGACTCCGAAGATGCCAAACCCCATGCCGGGAAATGTGAGAAACCCATTGGCGATGGATGTCGCCACGCCAAAAACGACCGCGGGCCACCAGGCCCACCAGCTTGACGAGCTTGACCAGGAGGTGCCGGGGGGCCCAAAGCGGCGGACGCCGAGCCCGAATAGCACGGCAAAACCCGCTCCAATGGCCAAATGGATCAAAACGGCAAGGGGCGTCGGCAGCGGCTCGCCCATAGCGGTTCGAACATCGTCAACGAAGGGTTGTCCGTGCAGCACCAGATTGAACCACTTGGCCATGAGCGTCGCGCCGACGCCCGCGATGAGCCCCAAGGATCGACTGATTCCGCCGAGGATGACCATGACAATGGTGGCGAGGACGCCGGCCAGCGCCCATCGATGAATGGGTACCGAAGACGATTTGCTTCGAGCGGTGTCGCTCGCGCTCTCGCTCGTGGAAATGCTCATGCTACGTTCATATCACGTCGGATATGCATTTCCAGAATGCGGACTTGCAAAGCGTGGATTAAACGCAAGAGTTATGTGCAAAGCACATTTATTGTGAATTGGCTCGAGTGGATAAGGTAAGCGGGTCGTCGACCCGATGCAGATGTTCAATAAGCCGGGAACGCCGCCACTTCAGGTGCCTCATCACGCCCACGCCGCTCGTGAGTGGCACCCAACCAAAGCGGCTTCGAGCAGCTCGCGCCGTCGAACCCCGCCCGGTTGCCCTCTCCCGACGCGCGAGACGGGACAGACCGGGAGCGTCAGTTGAACTTGAACATGTATGTGACCGTGCCAGTTTACCCCGCCGGCCCACGCCGCTCGTGAGCGGCACCAACCAAAGCCACTTCGAGCAGCTCGCGCCGTCGAACCCCGCCCGGTTGCCCTCTCCCGATGCGCGAGACGGGACAGACAAGGGAGACGAGACCGACCGGGAGCGTCAGTTGAACGTGTACGTGACCGTGCCGTTTCGCCCCGCCGGCCCACGCCGCTGGTGAGCGGCACCAACCAAAGCCACTTCGAGCAGTTCGCGCCATCGAACCCCACCCGGTTGCCCTCGGCCGACGCGCGAGACAAGGGAGACGGGACAGCCGAGACCGACCGGGAGCGTCAGTTGAACTTGAACGTGTATGTGACCGTGCCGTTCACCCCGCCCGCAGGTTGCGGAAAGGTCCAGCGCTCGAAGACGCGGATTAAGCATTGTTCGAGCCGCGCGCTATCGGCTGTCGATTGCGAGACGTTGGCGCTCAGGACCTGGCCTTGCGCGCCAATGATCGAGGAAACCACGACCTGGCCACGCAGATCGCTGCGCTCCAAATGGGCTCGGTCGTAGCAGTCCTGCACCTCGCCCGAGTGGTTGCGGATGGTGGCACGAATGCCGCCGAGGTCGATGTTTCCAGGCGGAGGGGGCGCCGCTGTTGCCATGGGCGCGGGCGTGGGTAGCACGCTGCTCGTTGGCGGGGGCGGGGTGCTTGGCTCCGGAGGGGAGACGGTCGATGACGGCGTTGGCGTCGAGGGACCCTGCGTGATGACCGTCGGTGGCGTCTCGGCAGCGGCGCCTCCGCGGTGCGTGCGTCCGGTCACACGGGCCTGTCCTCCACCCCCACCTGCAGAACCGCCTGCGCCCGCCGGCTGCTCGCGGTCGAGCGTGATGGTCACCTCTTTCTCCGGTTCATCGTAGGTCACCATGAGCAGCTGCCGCGCGTACCCCGTCGCGGAGGCCACGATGCGGTGCGCTACCGTGTCGCGCACGAACCGCGCGGTGCCTGGATTCGAGGAGAGCGGAACATCGTCGATGAACACGCTGGCGCTGTGCGGAATGACTTTGACCTTGAGCACGATGGTTTGGTTCGCGAGCGCGCCGGGCTCCCCGGCGCCGCCCACCACCAGAAGAGGAGCCCCGTTCGCGGACGCTCCGGGCGCTGTGTTGGGCGCCGCGCCCGCGGGAGCGCCGCCGAACGGGTGCGCTGTTTGCGTTCCACGGTTCGCGTGCCACCACGGCAGGCCAAACGCGGCGCCGAGCGTGAGAACGATGGCACCTCCGAGGAGCAGCGCGAAGAACCCAGCCTGAAATCCTCCACGGCCTACCTCCCTCGGATCGACGCTCGGATGGCTCGGATGGCTCGAGGGGTCGTAGCCGCCTGAGCCCCGCAGGTCTTCCCCGGCCACCTGCAACGTGGGGGGCGTGGGCGATGCAGACGGGGATACGGATGCGCCGCTGTCGCTGCTCGCGCTCTCCGGATCGACGAAAACGGGAATGTCGCTGATCGTAGCCGGCGAGTTCTCGCTTCGTTTGAGCTCGGCGTCGATGGCCGCCTTCACCTTGGCGCGGTTCTCGGCGAAGAGCTCCCCGACGTACTTGCCAATGGCGCGCGCGCTTGGAGGGTCGGGTAGGGTGGCCAAATAGGCCTCGATGGCCTCCCCCAGCTCTTGCGCGGTCGCAAAGCGGTCCTCGCAGTTCAGCGCCAGGGCCCGATCGCAGATGGCTACCAGCTCGGCGGGCAAGGAGGGATCGACGCTGAGCGGTGAAGGGATCTCCCCCAGGGTCAGCCGGTGAAAGATCTCCACGTCCGAGAGCCGCTTCCACATGCGGGTGCCGGTCGCGGCCTGCCAAACCATGATGCCGAGGGCAAAAATGTCCGCCCGACGGTCGATGCGCCCTTGCTGGAATTGTTCCGGCGCCATGTAGGCGCATTTGCCTTTGACCACCCCTGTGCGCGTGTGGTGCGATGAATCGGCCGCTTTGGCGATGCCAAAATCGAGCACCTTCACCTGGCCGTTGTACGTGACAATCACATTGTGCGGCGACACATCCCGGTGAACGATGTGGAGCGGCTTGCCGTCGAGGTCCGTAAGCTCGTGCGCATAGTGCAGTCCTGCGCAAGCCTCGGCAATGATGCGCAAGTGCATGGCCATGGGTATTCCACCGCGCTTGGACGACGCGCGCACCACGGCGTCGAGGGTCTGCCCCTCGAGGTACTCCATGGCCATGAAATGATGAACGCCGTCGAAATCAATCTCGTTGATCTGGACGATGTTCGCATGATTCAGCCGCGCCGAAAGGCGAGCTTCTTCCAGAAACATCTCGAGAAAGTCGGAGTCGGTCGCCAGGGTGGGCAGCAAGCGCTTGATCACCTGCAGCTTGGTGAACTTTCCCGGTCCACGAACCAGGGCTAGATCGACACGGCTCATGCCGCCCTGTCCAATCTCCAGGATGGGGCGGTACTTCGAGTGCAGTTGAGCGACCCCGTCCGAGGTTGGACTAGGATGATTTGGCATCACGCTCATACCGTCCAGCAGTATATCGAGGAGCTAGCCATTATCCAAGGCGCGGGAAAACTTTTTCGACCACTTACGCGATGAAAATGGCAGCCAGGCTCCAGAGTATCCGTGGAGCGCCGTCGCCGCTTATCGCATTTTAATCGCATTTAATCGCGTCGATGGTCGATGCTTGAATTGGCGGAGAGCGGAGAGCGAAGAGCTGGGGGTTCGATACCACTGATGTTGTGCGCACAAATTGTCCACCGGATTGGCTTGAAATGAACCATGGGGTGCGGGTTTCTTTCGGTGCTCTAAGCAGCCCGGCGACCTGCACGAACCCTGCGGGCGATGAGGGCGACGGTGAGCACGAATGCCGCTATACCCATGGCGGCCTTGGGCGCGGTTCTTGGAAGAATGCCGCACCCCGAATCGCCGCCGCCGGACGAGCCGGACGGGGGAGAGCCGGGATCCGCTTGTCCCGCGTCGCCCGTCCGGACGTCGATGCAAGGATCACCGAATTTGACGAACATGCACCGCTGCTGCTCCCACGCGGCGGGACATGTGGCCGCGTAGGGAGAGTCGCTGGCACAATGATTGACCGGGAGAGGTCCTGCAATGTTTTGAAGCGTTTTGACCATGGGGGTCCACGTGGCTCCATCATCGTGGGACTTTCCAATGACGAAGCTGGTGATGCCTTCTTGATTGGCGTAGCCGCACCCATAGAGGACGCCGTCCGCGTACTTCAAGCAATTGACGGGTGTCATCGATGTCCGATGGAAGCGGTAGTCGTTGCCCGAGCTGGGACGCGCGCCAATGTAGACGCCATCGGCGAGCCCTCCAATGGCGACCGCCGTGCCGTCGGGTGAAACGGCAAACCCCGTCATCGACGTGCCGGTGATCGAAGCCGTAAACTCCACGGGCACCACGTCGAACGTTTTGAATCCGTCGTGGGAGATGAGCAGCTTGTCGCCCTTTTGCGGGTCGGCCATGAGCTGGCGCACGAACACGCGGTCGGGATCGGTGGGATCGACACCCGAGACATAGAAGACGATGGCATTGGGGTCCGAAAAGGTGGGAGCGCTCCAGGTCCTCCCGCGGTCGTTGCTGCGGATGACGATCCCGCGGCGCCCCGAGGTGCTTACGACGCCGCCGCCGACATAAAGGACGTTGGGATCCGATGGCGCCACATCGATCGTGGTCACGATGTAGCCGGGATCGAGCGGTGCGCTGGTGGCGGTCCATGTGGTGCCGTTGTCGTTCGTCTCGAACACCTGCACATGACGGCTGGAGCTCGGCCGATCCGTAGCCGTGATGGCGACCCCGCGACGGGGATCGCTGCCATCGACCGCCAAATCGATGACGTATTGATCCTTCAGGCTTCCGCCGATGAATGGAAAGGAACAGCCGTCGTCATGGCTGACCGCCAGCCCAGGCAGTCCGCCGATGGCATACGAACCATCGCCGAACAGCGCCACCCCAGGGTCCACATTGCCGCTGATTTTGAAGAGCTGCTCGCAAATCCAGTGGAACGATTGACCATGATCCTTCGACAACATGAGGCCGAACGTCGCGCGAACGAGGATGATGTCGGGGTTGCGCGGGTGCACCATAAACTGATTGCTTGCCGGATAGCGGCCATTGGCTTGCGCGGCGGTCGGAATGGAAAGGAGCGTGCCTGCCAGGATTCCTGCGAGTCGTTTCTTCATCGTTCCACTCGTGATGGCGTGCGGCGGATGAGTTTTTATGTATCGGACTTTCGTTCACTACCATCAACGCCAACGGGTCGCCTGCTCATTCGGTGAAATTAAAGTATCCAAGCGCGTTGCGATCGTGGCCGTTCATTTGGCCCTCCCATATGCGCGTGCACTAGATGGCGCATGACGTATCGCTGGTTCTACGCCGTTCTTTGCGGCGTATCTGCTTCCGTCACTTCGATATCCATGGCGGGAGCACAAACGACACCGAGCCCCGCCGAGCCGCCGGTGCCCGAGGCGCCTGCGCCTTCGTCACCTTCGTCACCTTCGTCACCTCCTCCATCGCCGTCGCCCCCCACGCCGCCCGATATGCGGCGCTCGGGTGTAGCGGGAGCGTCATCGACCGCACAGCCGCCCGAAGAAGGCGATGATTTGTCGATGACCTTTCACTCCTCGCGCAAGGCGGACATGCAGCAGTTCGCCGAAGGCAGCTTGCAAGAGATTCACATCGGGGGCGCGAAGGCGCGCTACGCGCTGAATCTCTTCGGCGACATCTCGCTGGGCGCGGCCTCCCGCAGCGAGGGGGGGATCAAGCCCGATCCGGCGTTTGCCGTCGGCGTGTTCGATATGCTGTTCAACGCCGACCTCAATGATACATTGCTGGCGACCAGCGAGGTCACCTTTCAATACGAGCCCGGCGCGCCGCTCGCCGAGCTCGAACGTCTTCACATCCGGTGGAAGCCGACCAAAGCCTTTTTTCTCGAGGCGGGGCGATTCCACACCGACATTGGTTATTGGAACGTGGCCTACCACCACGGCAAATGGCTGCAGCTCTCCATCGAGCGGCCGCGCCTCTTGCTGCTCCACGGCGGGCTGCTCCCCGTGCACTGGATCGGAGCGCAGAGCGGGGCGCACGTGCCCATCGGCAAGGCAAACCTATCGCTGATTGGATCCATCGGTTCCGCGCGCGACCTCATTGGCAACCCAAGTGTCACCAGCCACAACACGCACGGCGCCGCCTTCAGCGCGGTCAATGGCGGTCACGTCAAGTTGGAGCTCGCCGGCATCGGTGCGGCCGATCTGCGGCTCGGCGTCTCCGGTATTTATGCGCGCATCCCCGCGGAAGATGGCTTTGCGCGCCCGGCGCTGCCCGATCAGGGCATCGACGAGTGGATTGGCAACGCCTATATCGCGTATCCGAGCGTGCCCCTGACCTTCATCGCCGAGGGCTACCTCATCGAGCATCGGGTGAGCCGCGGAGCCATCGCTTCGCGACACCCCGGCGAGACGTGGCGCACGTATGCTGCATTCGCCATGCTGGGCTACCAAATCGGGCGCGTGACCCCGTACCTCCGAGGCGAGTACATCGCCAACAAATCGAACTCGAACGTCCGCGATCCCTTTTACGTCCCCGCCGAGAGCGGGCACGTTGCGAACATCACCCTCGATGTGGTCGAAGGAACGGTGGGCGCTCGCATCGATACGAGCATGTGGAGCGCGCTCAAACTGGAGTATCGCGCGACCGGCGGCGCGGGCACGCGCTCGGCGCCAAACGAAAATGGAAAATATCCCATCATTCACGCCGTGACGGCGAACTGGTCGTTCGGCCTTTAGTCCGCTCCGCATCCCGATGGCCGCCGAGCGCGGCGGTACGACGTCCAATCTACGGTGTTGCCGAAGCTCATGGTCGTGCTCGCGCGCGAGGCTCCGCGTGTGACGATCGTCGCCTGCCGCTCACGCGCGAGCGAGCATCGTGCGTACATGGACGACGATCGTTCGAGCTCGTGCTGGCGCCCTTTCGGAAGACGGAAGGGACGATGCACGCCATAACGTTCTTTCGTGGGTGAATGGCGATGAGCGCCCGCGAAGGGGCTGTCGGAAAAAGGCTCACGCTGCCGCGGTCGACGAGCCTCGAGCATGTGCTGGCCTCGCCCGAGGGAACTGGAAAGGCGTTCGTCGATCGCGCTCTCGCGCAGCGAGGGGCGCAGTGCTTCATCGCGCTGTGCGCGCCGTATGTTCGGGTGGTGCCCGAGGTGGTCGCCCGGTGCGAGCTGGCGCGGGCCACGCGATGTGCCTCTCTCGAGGAGGAGAGCGGTGCTCGATCGACCCCGACACCGATGTTGCAGTGGCACGAATGTGGAATAGGCTCGACCCAATCGAAGTATCCATTCACGCCATCGCGCCAAGCGGACATATCGATTCGCCGTGTCGCTGTGTCGCTGTGATCGATGTGATCGATGTGATCGATGTGATCGATGTGATCGATGTGATCGATGTGATCGATGTGACGTTGACGTCGGTAGGCGACCGGTTTCTACCGGGGCACGTCGGACGAAAAGAGAGAGCGCGATACGCGCATCGTTCTCGAGGCGTATACTTCGGTTGGGAACGAGCGCCGAGGCGTTGGAGTGACGTCGCGGAAGCGCTGCACGACACATCTCGTTTGGGAGGAGACGACCTGGGGCTGCGCGATCGGCCTCTTCGTTGCGCGCACTCCGAATGGAAACAGGAAGGTGACAGCCCACCGAAATCCACGTGGGAGGTCACCTCCGTGATGCAAAGCATCGATGTGTGATGCGCCATCGACATCGCATTTCGTTCACGCACGCGGCCGAATGGTGTCTTCATCAGACAGCCGAAATTCGTAAATTCTTCGATTAAAATGGCATATCGAAAGCGCGGTCTCGCCAGCATGATACGGCATGTCGCGCCAGGTATACGCGCGCAATCCGCGCCGTCTCGCCACGAATCGCGTAAAACGACGATTCGCCTGAGCAATCCGAATCATCATCGTCTCAATAACAGCAAACCCATTTTGCACATCTTTAGAGACCTTTTTTCGGACGACACGACGAAATCGTGTCATCTCCGAGTTGCCGCATCGCGCATACGCGCTATATTCATGGCTCCTCCCACCGGTCTGGCCTTTTGCGAACGCTCGGGGGCGGGCTCCCATGGGCGGCCGTGCTCTTTTGACACTCTCCTAACCGCAACCCCACCTGCTGGCCAGAGACAGCTAACAGAGCCACCTAACAGCGTCACTTAACAGAGCCACCTAATGCTATTTAACAATCAAATGGCACCACTCTCGCGCAGATTTATCGCGATACGAAAAGCCTCGCGCATCGTGAAAGACTACGTCGTCGATTTCTATTTTCCGATTCATCGGATCTCGTGGAGAGAGGGCGCCAAATGTCTCCCTCTCTTGCTGTTCTTCGAGTACATGGTCTATCGGGTCGACGACGTAGCCGAGGACGGACGTCGTCTTGACATCTTCAAAACGAAGAACGAGCATTTCGATACGTTGATGGCCAAAAAGGTCGAGTTCATCAACCTGCTCGGCAGGCTTCGATTGTACAATACAGCTATCGAGCGAGAAGTGGACATGGGCGAGCAGTACGTCAGGCTCGAGAACAAGATGACCTCGATCAGCGCCGCCAACGCCGCCAACTCGGCCAACGTGCCGGCTGCACCGACCGCACGTAACGCGCCGACCGCACCGACCGCATGCAACGCGCCGACCGTACCGACCGCACCGACCGCACTTAACGCGCCCAACGTGATAGAGCACGCCGATATCATGAGGGCCGCCGAGCTGCGAGCTTCCGACGTACGCCTTCTCCACTGCATGCTGTTCGGTGTACTGAAGAGACCGTGCGACGAAGAGCTTCTATCTCTTTTGTGGCCGGTGGAAGTCATCGCGGACATCGGAAATGACCTCGACCACTATGCCGACGACGTCGACAATGGCAATTACAACACGTACCATATGTTGGTAAAGCTCTACCGAGACAAGGCGCCGGAGCGCGTCCGAGCGGAAATAAACAAGTACGAGCGTCTTTTCCTGGAGCGACTGGAGCAGTATCCGAGCAGTCGAAAAGAGGAGCTGAAGAGCTTGTGCTCTCGATTCTATCGAACTCACACCACGACGATCCCCGAACCGAAGCTCGCTTCCTGCTGACCCTCCCCGAACCGGCCCGTGACGCGCCTTCATCAATCATGCTTCGCCATGATTCGTGATCGATCGGACGCGGGCTCCTTTGACGAATGGAAAGGGAAGGCGGTGAGCTCGACCCTCTTGACTTCCATCGATACGGTATGTGCGGTGAGCTGGACGATAACGTACGCTGCCGTCATCCGTCGTGGCTTCAAAGACAAATCATTCGGAATGCCCATTACGGCACTCTCCGCCAATATCTCGTGGGAGGCGAGCTATGCCTTCTTTTACGAACCTTTCAGCGATTATCTGCACAAAATCAGCATCATCTGGTTCTTCGCCGACGTCCCCATCGCCGTTCAGTGCTTCCTCTATGGCGCCACGGATTTCGACGATCCATTCATCAAACGCTATTTCAAGCTCATTTTCTCGTCGGCGCTGCTCATGGCGTTTCCGCTCCTCTATGTGAGCTTCTACGAATTTCACGATTCCGGCGGTGTCTACAATGGATTCGGCATCAACTTCATGATGTCGGTCCTGTTCGTGGCGATGTTGCTTCGCCGCGGCAATGTCAGCGGGCAATCGATGTATGTTGCCGTATTCAAATGGTTTGGCACACTGTTCGCGTACCTGTACTTGGCCGTCCAAGCGACAACGGATCCGGCCCATCCCTGGCCGAAGGCTACGTTCGTGCAAGACGTTATCATGCATAGAACGTATCCGCTGACGCCGATGATCCATTTTCTTTATCTTTTCACATTCGTCATGGACGCTCTGTATATTTTGCTCTTATATCGAAAGCTCAAAGAGTCGAACCTCGACCCTTGGAGAAGATTTTAATCGCGATTTCAAGCGACCGTCCTGCTGGCTCGATCCCGTACCCGTGCCAGCGGGCTTTCCTCTCGGAATGATGGCAACTCGAGGAGAGCGGGGTATGACCTCCACAGCGAAATTTTTCGATTTGGCTACTTATTTGTCTGCTCAGCAGGCGCATGTCGAAGCTGCGCTCAAAGAAGCCGTTCTCACCACCCGCCCGGCTAAGATCTGCGAAGCGATGCAGTATTCGCTCCTTTCCGGAGGAAAGCGTCTGCGTCCCATTCTCTGCCTCGCCAGTTGCGAGCTCCTCGGCGGCGCGGGAATGGTCGCAATGCCTACCGCATGCGCACTGGAAATGCTGCATACGGCGTCGCTGATCCACGACGACTTGCCTGCGATGGACAACGACGACTATCGACGGGGCAAGTTGGCGAATCACAAGGTCTTCGGGGAAGGCATAGCCCTCCTCGCGGGCGACGCGCTGTTGATTTATGCGGTTGAGTTCATCGTAGGCCGCACCGAGGGGGTATCCGCGGAGCGGCTGCTGCGCGTGATCCACATCGTGACGCACTCCATCGGAGTCGGTGGCCTGGTGGGGGGGCAAGTGGCCGATCTCGAGAGCGAGGGGGAGCCGCACATCGATCTAAACACCCTCGAGTTCATTCACACCCGAAAGACGGGCTCTCTGCTGGAGGCAGCCGTCGTCACGGGGGCCATCTTGGCGGGGGCCGACGAGGACTCTCTGGCGCGCCTCTCTCGTTATGCTCGCAATCTCGGGCTCGCCTTCCAGATCATCGACGATGTCCTGGATGTCACCGCCACGCAAACCGAGTTGGGGAAAACGCCGCGCAAAGATGAAAAGGCTCAGAAGGCGACCTATCCCAAGCTGCTGGGCATCCCAGAGTCCAAACGCCAAGCACACAAATTGATCGACGACGCCATGTCGGAAATCGCTCCCCTCGGAAAAGACGTTCGCCCGTTGTTGGCCGTGGCCGACTACGTTAGAACGCGATCCAATTGACAGCCGCCGCGCTCGAGCTCACGCGGCAGTGCCATCGACATCCGGGGCCACCAATGGGATATGTGTTTCTGATCGGAGCCATTCTCTTCGAGGTCATCGCGACCTCTCACCTCAAACTCGTCAAGGGCGAGCGTGCCGTGCCTTGGGCCGTGCCGGTCATCGTGGGCGGCTATGGCAGCGCCTTCGCTCTTTTGACCTTGGCGCTCAACCGCGGGATTCCCTTGGGCGTCGCCTATGCCGTCTGGTCGGGGTTTGGTGTCGTGTTCGTCGCCGTCGTGAGTTGGCTTGCATTCGGCGAAAAGCTGGGTGCGATGCAGATCGGAGGTGCCGTGATGGTGGTCTCGGGGGTGGTGCTGCTCGAGCTGGGAGCGCATCACGAATGAATGATGAACGATGAATGAATGAAGACTGATTATGCGTGCCGCCGTACGGCACGAACGAAGGACTCGAATTGGAGGGCGAGAAGTGGGACGCTACACAAGAACTCCGTCCGCGACGCCTGCGTTGGCCGCGTGGAGCCCCGGACTCGACAACGACGATCGTACGTTGCGCTGGGTGTACGAAACGATACCCCATCAAGGTGTACCGCCTATCCCATGGTATGTCAGGCTGCTCGAGAATCCGGCGAGCCCCGTTGCACTTGCGGGCGCCGTCGATCTGTTCGAGCACGACTGCATCCACATCGTGCTCGGCCGCGGCACTTTGCCGCAGGACGAAGCTTTCGTCATCGGATTTACGATGGGCTCGAGCGAGCGGCTCTCGCCCTTGCAGCACGGTTTGTTCGCATTGTGCTCGCGCTACGTTTACCGCGGGGACTATCGATTTTCGCAGATGGATCGCCGGGTGTTCGATATCGCGGTCGAGCTAGCCAAGCGCATGAAGCCACGTCCGCTCGACCGCGTCTCGTTCGGTTCGTTGATGGATGGGCAGCTCGGAAAGCTCCGCGCGTCGCTTGGGCTCGATACGAGACAACTGCGCGAGGCGTACGAACGCGAGCGCGGTCTTTGGCCGGGGAGCCCCGCGGCCGTTCGATTGCCGCGCCCGCTCGCTGCCGCCGAATCCCGCGCGGGCATCTGACCTCGGGCGTGAGCTCCCCGTATGTCGAGGAGTACAACCCATGGATGTTTCGTCAACTCGGGAGCGATACGATTCACTCGCCGATTTCCAACGTTCTCTCATGGCCTCCATGCGAAGTCTCGTGCCTGCATCCGGTGCGTTCATTTGCTTCGGCGACGATCGCACCGTGTCGTATGCTCATTCATGGCGTATGGTCGAGGACACCGTAAAGCCCGTTCGCAGAAGGGACGGAATCAACCTCGCGCAGGCATTCGGGCTCGAATCGAGGGACGTCGTCCGCACGGCACGGCGCGCCTATAGGACGGTCGAGCTCTACACCGACGACATTCGCAAGAACCTACCCTATTTTCGAGACAACTCGGCGGCCGACGCCTTCGTACGAGCCCTCCTCGTACCGCTTCATGCCAGTGGCTCGCTCTTCGGCATCTGCGGCCTCGAGCGGCGGCAAGAAGAGCCGGACTTTACCAGGGTCGACCTCCAGCGCGCGGAACAAGTGGCGCCCTTCGTTCTCGCCGCCACGCAAGCGCATATGAAGTCGAACGAGCTGCAGAAGGAGGCCACGGCGCTGCACTCCCTCGCCAGCTGCGGTGGAACGCTGCTCGCCGTCGATCGCGGCAAGCGCTGCGTGACATGGGTCGCGAGCTCGGAAGAAGGCGTCGACTGGCCCGCGCAGGTCAATCCCTTGGTGGACGAGGTCTTCGCGCTGGCCATATCCCAAGACGATGCGCGCGGCCAAGGCGATCGAATCGCACCCACCTCACGATTGTGCGAGCGGACCGTGCTGGGTATTTCGAACATTGAAGATGACTCGCTCTTCGGATCGGGGGCCTGCGTGATCCTTCATCTGGGGGCCCTCGACGGCGAGAGCGGGCCGGAGGACAAGTTGTCCACGCGCGAGCAGGAGGTTGCCCGCCTGCTCGTCGCCGGCTATAGCCGGATCAATATTGCGGCCCTCATGGGCCTCAGCGAGAACACGGTGCGAACCTACATGCGCCGGCTCTATACAAAGCTCGGGATCTCGAATCGGGTGGATCTGGTGCGCGAGCTCATCGGGCCCACGCGCAAATGGAGCCCGCACGCTCGCTCGAACCGTTCGCACTCCTACACCTCCGGTTAGCCGGGCGGAGCCACAAAGCCGGGCCATGACCTCCGAGGTAATCGTTACATGGGGCACATCGTCGTAAATGTCGTGCTGGAGGTAGGTCATGACGTCCGACGACACCCGAGGCAAGGTCACGGAGACGACACGCAAGGTGGTCCTCGCATTCTACGAGGGGCTCATGGCCAGGGATATCGAGCCGATGGCGATGCTCTTTGCGGAGGAGGTGGACTGGTACATACCTGGCCATCGCGAGCTCGCGCCCTGGACGGGCCGGCGTAGGGGGCGCGCGGACGTGGTCCCGTTTTGGCGGCTGCTCCTCTCGAACATCGAGTCCGTCCGCTTCGACTTGCATGGCATTTTCGCCGACGGGGAGCTCGCCGTCGCGACGGGCGAGTTTGCGTCGCGTATGTTGAAGGTCGACAAAATATACGAATCGCCGTTCTCGGCGCACTTCACGGTTCGAAATGGGCAAATCGTGCGGTATCGCTTCTTGGAGGACAGCTACGGTTTGGTGCGCGTGCTCAGCGGTCACGCGTAAGCGATGTCCTTCTCGAGCTCGGAGAGCGGACTTGCCTTCGTGCTCCGGCGAGGCCGGCGGGCGGCCGGCCGAGAATGGATCCGTGTCCGGCGCAAGAACACCGAGGTACGCCGGTCTCGGATGACTCGCTCATGGGGAGGACAGGACCGTTCACAGATCGTCCCGCTGCTCATCGTTGGAGATCGTGCCGACGTTGGTATGCGCCATACACCTATTGCGACAGTTCTCTCATCGGCGCGGCGTCTCCTGGCATGCCGTCGACGCCGCGCTCTCCATCGTTGCCGGTCGTCAAGCCACCGAGGTCCAGCTGCTTTCCGTGAGCGCCGCCAGCGCCGCCGGCGCCGGCCTTTCCCGCACTTCGAAACGTCATGGTCGTTTCTCCGTCGTTTTCCGGTTTGATGCCGAGGTATCCGATGCTCACGGAGAGGCCCCCAGCGCCGCCCCAACCACCCCATCCTCCGGCGCCGTTCCCTCCGCGCGCGCCATTGCATCCCGTGATTGCGGGGGGAGCACCACCGGCTTGCCCAATGGCGCCGTTGGCGCCGGCGGCACCATTGCCCCCGTCATTCGCATGGAGCGCGCATGCTTTCAGCTCGACCTTCGATTGATACGTCAGAAGCGCAAAACTCGAGCCCCCCGCTCCGCCACCCGGGCCGCCCGCACCTCCACAACCTCCCGCACCGCCGCCGCCCCCACCAATCGAACCACCACCACTCGGAGCATTCGTACCACCACCACCGCCACCGCCTTGTCCCGGGTTGCCGTTCAGACCGTCCTCTCCGCTTTGCCCCTTCCAGCCCGTTGCGCCCAAGGTGCCGCTCCTACGAGCGGCACCCATGGCGGCGGGCTTCGCTGCGCCGTCTGCGCCATGATGCGAGGAGATATCTGAGCATGTCTGGCCTCCAACTTGCCCCTTCCCATCGCGCTTCTCGAATGGTGTCGTGGCTGGCGTTGCTCGGCCATCTCCGCCCGTGTTCGCTGCCGAATCGGGAACACCATCTCCGCCCTTGCCCCCATTCGACTGCGAACCATCGACGCATCGGGATTCGCCACCCTTGCCCCCGGTGATCCCGCTCGGCGCTTTGCCGTCCTCCGCGGTACTCCCCGAAAAATTCGATTCTGCAGTCCCCGGCGGTGTCGCCGAGCTTCCCTTGCCGGCGGTGAGCGCAACGCGTCGAAGCATGACATTTCCGGAATTCACAATGAACGACGCGATGCTCGACTCGCCCGGCGCGGTGGCGTCCTTCGCCTCGATGGCAAAATTGGAGACGATGACCGCACCTTCGGCGACGTCCCGCACCGCGAGCGCAACGCCTCGCGTCGAGGGAGCAATCTTCGTCGATTTGCCCGACGGCTGCCACGTGCCGCAATCGAACCCCCCGGACATCTCGACCGGGGAGGAGATCGTCACGTTCTCCGGATACGTCCCCTCACAAACCTGGATCCGATTCGGCAATTTACTGAGCGCTGCGCCGATCGTCTTGACGGGTAGCGCCATCGTCCCCTCGCGCGAGTCCTCACCCGCGGGGGACACATAAACGACACGATCCACATTGATACTCGCCCCCTTTTTGCACGTCGCAAAGGTCGAGCAATCGTCTTCGTGAAAGCTCGCGCATCCCGGAACGAAGAAATATGCGAGCCCAGCGAGTCCGGAGCCAAGAAGCAAATAGCGGTGCATGGGACCTCTGCGGTGAAGCACGTTTAGAACCTCGTCATCCATTGAGCGCCAAGCGTGGTGGGGCCCACGATTGGCGTTGCCACCGAACGCGAAGCCGCGCGCTCGGGCGAAATGAAGACCCAGGATGCGACGGCGGCGACGGCGAATGCTCCCGCGCCCGCGTACATCACCCAGGAGATCGTTCCATTTCGATTCTGTGAATCGCGCGAATCCTTCAGCGCGGCGCAGCCAGGGATCGCGGGGTCGAGGCATGCGCTGTCGTCCGGCAGCGTCTTGCGCGCTGCCTCGGCGTCGTCTTTTGCGCGGGTCGACGCCGCCCCAAAGAGCACCCCGCCAGTCGCGAGCGCCAGCGCGCCGACCGCAAAGCCTCCGGCCACCCAGTACCGCGTCGGGTTCGTCTCTCGGTTCGAGTTGGGGGCGGTGCCCCGATCGATCCCACTCCGGATATCGACGGTCGCTCCCTCTGCCCCCGTCGTTTTGACCGGCGCGGGATCACCCTGCACGGGCGCGAGGGCCGCCGTGGTCGACGTCGACGGATCGGAGAGGAGGAGCGCTACCTTGAGCTTCTCGCCGGCAGCGACTTGGAACTCCTTGGCCTCTTGTTGGTCGCCGAACTGCACCACGATCTTGTGCTTCCCGGGTGTCACCGCGACCGGATCCGGGAGGGGCGCTTGCCCGACGTTCTCTTTGTCCACCGCGATGACGGCGTTCGCCTTGGTCTCGACCGTAACGTCGCCGACGTGCTCCAGCGCCGACGAAAGGAATTTGTTCGCCTTGTCGATATCCGCTTGCTCGACCTTTGGACGGTGGATGAATTGCCGCAGATGGCGGGCGCCCTCGACGAAGTGCCCCGATTTCACCTCCGTGTAGCCGAGGTTGTACAAGGCATCGGAGTTGTTCGCGAGCGTGTACGCGTTGGCGAACTGGAGCCGTGCGTGCTCGTAGTCCCCAGTGTTCATCAACCGCACGCCTTCTTTGAAGCGGATCTGGGCCTCTTGCACCTTGGCCGGATCGGCCGCCAAGGTGCTCGTGGAGATCACCAGCGCGCCCAGGCACGTCGCGCGCGAAAGCACGCGAAGCCTATGTGATGCGGAAGCTCGGCCGATTGGCGTGGCCCGACCTGGGCGGATGCCGAGTTTCCATGTGACGATCGTCCGCATGTCTCATTCCTCGTCGGAGGCCTTCATTTCCTGCTTGCCGTTGGTGTCGACGGGCT
The DNA here is from genome assembly GCA_037157815.1 of Sorangiineae bacterium MSr11954. NCBI lineage: Bacteria > Pseudomonadati > Myxococcota > Myxococcia > Myxococcales > Pendulisporaceae > Pendulispora > Pendulispora albinea. Next base: position 7,890,756 of record CP089984.1, on the reverse strand, counting down.
TCGGAACCGCCGGAGCTTTTCCACGCACCTCGCGAGGTCGCGCGATGGGCGCCGCCGCGGGTTTGCCAACATGGACTGGCGGGGCGACCTCCGCACCGGGCACGTTTGGGTCCGCGGTGGGGATCGATGGTGCGGGCGGCTGCGCGAGGGTGGTTGCGGCCGACGCGGGCTCCACGGTGCGCGACGTGGAATGGTCTCCTTGCGAAACGAGGTACGCGACGAGCACCGCGCCAACGGCCAGCCCGGCGAGGACCACGAGCCCGATCGTTCGCCCGGTGCGACCGCGCGGCGGTGGACGTGCCGTCTCCGCCGTGGTCATCTCGCGATGCGGTCGCCGCCGTGTGACGGGGCGAGCGTTCATGATCGAATCGCGCACCACGACCGACTCCAGCTCGACGGGTGCCGTCGTCGCCGGCGGAACATGCATCGGCCCCACCACCACCGGTGGGAGCAGCCCGGCATCCGAGGGCGGCTCGTTCAGCGGGCGGGGGTTGGAGAACCGGTCGAGAATGGCGTCGATGCGCGCGGACTCGCGAATCTGAACGCCTTTGCGCGGCGGTGTGATCGAACCGTCCTTCGTCGAGGGCGGGCTCGAGGCTTGCGACGATTCCATCGATGACGTGAGATGGGGCGCTGCATCGGCGTGGACCGGCAGCCTCGTTGCCATGGGCTCGGTGTCTGCCCGGCGCACGGCGGCGATCACGGGGTTGCGCGGCAGAGGATCGGTCGTACCCCGGGTCGAGGGTTCGCGCACCGGAGGTTCGGGGATCGAATCGAGCCACTCGGAGAAGCGTCCACCGACGCGTGGCGCCGAAGCGTCTCCCCATCCAGCGCCCTGCCCATCTTTAAAGGAGTCGCCCATCGGTCACCCCTTCCGAGAGAGCTGGCCGGTGGCGCGCTGCGAGGGGTTCGAGCTCGGCGTCCCTCCCGTCGGTTGCGGCATCACCACGGTTCCCATCGGACCACTTCGCGGTCGGGAACCGTGATGCTCCGACGTCTCGGCCGGCGCAGATTCGGTTGGCCGGGTGCGCGCAGGAGCGCGGCCCGCGTCCGACGACGGGGGGACTTTGGCGGCGGCGCGCCCCTCGGCCTCGGCCTGTCCAACGAGGGTCTCGAAACCGTGCAGCACCTCCGGACCGTAGACGCGATGCAGAAACGAGCGCAGATCGCCCGTGGGAATCTCGCTGTGTTTGAGGCGGTACTCGTCCCAGAAAAGGCGCCAGGGGCCGAGGCTGAATCGACGTGACGCGCGATGCTTTCCATCGCGAACCGCGGCCTCGATGGTGCCCGGTGCGAGCCCGCGAACGAGCTCCGTGGTCCCTCGGATCACGCCATTCAAGAGCGACACCTGGTGCGCCAACATGGTCGCGAACGTGGAGCGCAGCGCGCGAGCGCCCTGGTGGGGTTGTTTCCAATCGAGCAGGAGCTCGGCGATCTCGCCCGGGGTGCGCGCCGAAAGGAGCGCATGATGCGTCGGATCCTCGACGTTGGTGTGCTCCAACTCCGGTCGGTAGAACGCCGCGCGCAACGGCAAGAACGCCAGCATGAACTGGGCGAGCACATCGCGCGACTTCGCAAAGAACCCTTGGATGTCCGCCACCGTCTTGAGCGGCGGCGCGCCAAAAAATTCCGCGACGTCCCGCGCCTCCTGAAGCGCGCACGCCGCCTCCCGATCGCGCGCCCCCAACGGCGCGCCATAGTGTTCGGCGAGTCGTCGAAAATCCAGCTCGTGTGCGAGCTCGGGAAAGGTTCGAACCAATTGCCCGATGGCCTCCGAGCGCGCGCTGGGGCCGAGCGCGGAGAGGCACTCGGTGATGGCTTGCAGCATCGGCGCCAGCGTCCTCCGGCGCGCCTCCACGAAAGGTCGTACTTCCTCCGCCAGCGCGCCCGTGTCCGCGCCCTTGGCGAGCTTCTCGACGCCTTCGACTCGGCGAGTCAGCGTCCGGCCGGTGATGGTCGAGATCTCCGTGTTCGGTAGCTCATCGTCGACCGTGTCCGCCAATTCCACATGGATGCGCAAGCAGCCGATGGAAAAAGCATTGTGATACTCGGTGAGGCGCACGGCTTCGTCCGGCGGCGCCGCCTTCCCATTCGAGAGAATGGTTCCGTTTCGGCTGCGGTGATCAATTAAAAATAACGCACCGCCTCGGTAGTCGATGGTGGCATGTTGATCGGAGACGAATCCATAGTTGAGCTGTACATTGAAAAGATCATTGCGCCCGAACCGGACAGGAAAGCTGCACGTCCGCTCGAACGACGTGTTGCTCTCGGTGTCCATGATCTGGACTCGAAGACCATGCCCCACGACCGGAACGATACCTGCGAGTCCGTCGTCCGGCAACGACGTGCGCTCGAAATGGCCATCGCGATCGAAACGATCCTTGAGGGCCCACTCACGCTCGTGGCATAGGCGTCGTCATGATGGCAACGCGCGTCCGCGTCTACGGTAAGCTCCGCTCGGGCCCCGAATATATGGGGACGCTGTCGCTGGACGAGCAGGACTTCAGTGAATGGCTCGATCGCGCAACGGGCTATGCATACATGGAGGGTAAGGAGAAGTGGCAGCGCGGTTATGAAACAGGCACCACGCATGCCTTTCTGTTTCGACCGAGGGATCGCCGCGAAAAGCTGATAACGGGTGTATTCGCCCCCAGCATCGACAGTGTCGGAAGGACATATCCGCTGATGATGGTCACGACCTTGCGCGAAGACATATTGGGGTCGGGCCTCCCATACCTTCCCGTGGCGGGCGAACGCTTCTTCGTCCATGCCGGAGAGGCCGTTCGCGAGGCCCGCACCGCGGCATCACTTACCCCCGCCATATCGGTCGCTTCGACGCTTGAGGCGCCAAATGGTCCTCAAATTGACAACATCAAGAACGATTTTGCGAATTGGCAAACGATTCGCGGCCAATTGCCGAGATTATGGGAGGCCCTCTTTCCTTCGCGCGGCCCGGATTCCGCCCTTCGGGTACTCGAGGCGCTCGTTCACGCGGGGCATGCGTTGCGTCGGGCCGACTCGGACGAGCGGCGCTATGTGCGGTTGCCGCTCGGCACCGGAGGCGCTGCCGCCACGGCATTCTGGTTGCGGACCTTGGCTTGCACGATGGGGACCGAGGCGGCCATCACGGTGGCGGCTTGGTCGCTCGAGCCCCACGGTTCGCTGATGGTGGCGCTCGGGAGCGAGCCCCCCGCCGACTTTTGGCTGAGGCTCTGGCTCGTGGAGTGCCGCGATTCGCTTCTTATCGATGCTTGCGCGATGATCATTCCGGATGCTGCCGAGGGAACATCTGCTCATCCGGAATTGCCTCGAATCACGCATTCCAATGACGCGACCATTGGCGATTTGCTCGGTGCTTTGGTGCCGTAGTTGATTTGGCATCATGTCCAATCGTCTACTCGAAGGTGGACCCGTGGGGATTGCATGTCGTGCGCGCCGGCTGGTCGCACGAGGTCGCTCGTGGTAATTTTCGGCCCCTGGTCGTGGGGAGGGAGTTTAACGAGTGCCGCGGAACATGAAGGCAGCGCGCGTGTCGCAGGTCCCTATCGAGGTCGCATTGGGTGCGCTGTTCATGATGGGCGGGCTTACCGCGATTCATGGCGGGAGATCTTGAATGGCCGGCACCGACGATCGGCGCAAGCCCTCGGGGCTCGCCGTGTCCACCGCGCACGGCCAGGCGGCCGGCGATTATGCCGTGGGGCAGTATGTGCCGGGCCCCAATGTGACCATCCTCGGTGTCTTGGGGCGCGGCGGCTTCTCGACCGTCTACCTGGTCAAGACGCAGGACGAGCTCCTTGCCGCCCTAAAGGTCATCCATCCGCACCTGGCGCGGCGCTCGGCCGTCGCGAATCGCATGATCGAAGAGGCGATGACCATCCGTCGGATCCAGCATCCGAATGTCGTCCGCTTCCTCGACTGCGGTTGGACCGCCGACGACCATTTCCGTGTTTACATCCTCATGGAGCGTCTCGAGGGCGCGAGCGGCCGGCAGATCCTCCAGGAGAAAGGTGGCATGCTGATCCAGCACGCGCTCGACGTGGGGATCAGCCTTCTCTCGGGTCTGGAGGCGGTGCACGCCATCGGCATCATCCACCGCGATCTGAAACCGGATAACGTCTTCGTTCACGTCGCGCCCAACGGTGAGCCGTTCGCAAAGCTGTACGACTTTGGAATTCAGGAGAAGCAGCACGCGGGAGGCGCAGCGGGAGACGACGGGCGCGCGCGCATCCGAACCTTCGAGGGGACGCCGGCCTACGCGGCCCCGGAGCAGCTCGTGGGCGAGCGCGCGACGGTGCGCACGGACATTTTTGCGTTCGGTACGCTGTTCTTCGAATGGCTGACGGGAGAACACCCGCAGGAAAAGGCGTTGCGAAAGGATGAAGAAGGTCAGAGGGGCGACGACTTGGGAGCGTCCCACCTCGTCCACGACATTCTTTATCAGCCTGCCCCGAAGCTGTCGGAGTATCTGCTCGTTCCGCAGCGGTTGGAGAACGTGGTGGCCAAGTGCCTCGAGACCCGGCCGGATCGGCGGTACCCGAATGTTACGGAGCTGCGCCGCGATCTCGAAGGCATCAAAGCGACACTTCATCCCGATTTCATTAAATCGAAGAAGACGACCCAGCAATATTTGATTGGCGCCGTTCAGGCCGTGCGCCAGGCGCAGGCTTCCCCGAGCGCGACCAGCAATGAGCGGCCCATTGCCGTTGGGCCGGCGCAGTCATGTGCACCTGGCGATTCCCAGGCCGAGCAACCGCGGGCAGGGGACTCCACGGTCCAACAGCGGACGCTCCCATTGGAGACGCCGAGCGTCGCCGTGCCGGTATGGCGCACGCGGCCCGCGGCGGAGACGCCGGCTGGAGGTGCCACGTATCCAGACCATGCGGCGACGATTGTGGACCCGGCGCTGCCGGAGGTCGAGCGCCGCGCGCCATCGAGGGCCACCGTCGCCGCGGCGGTGGTGGCGTTGGTTGCGGTTTTGACGGGCGTCGGGTTGGGGGTGTACGTGAAGTCGCGAAGCGCGAAGGCGTCCGCGATGCCCGCGGTGCGGGTGAGCGCGGCATCGGCCATGTCGGCTGCGCCAGGTGCCGCAGCGTTGGAGGCGCCGGGCGGGGTCTCGCCGTTACCGTCGCAGGCGGCCGTGTCGCCGCCGATGGCTGCGACGTCTTTGGCGGCGTCGACGATGCAGATGATCTCCGGCGATCTGGGGACGAGCGATCGCTCGAAGGACAAGGCCCGTGCGAAGAGAGCTCCTCTGGCCTCGACCCGTGACCCGGATCGCCCCGCGCGCGGGACGACGACCGCTTCGAGTGGGGATGGCGACGCCAAAGAGCCGGCCGCGGACACGGTCGATCGAAACGTGCCGGCGACCATGACGGCGGCGTCTGCAGAGCCAGCGATTCGGCAACCGCTGGAGCCCAAGGGCGAGAACATCGACATGGAACTTCAGATTCCCGCGTACGCCATCCCGAAGGCGCCGTCGAGCCCGACGCCAAAGTCCGAAACGACGATGCCCGTCGGTTTGAGCGCGGCGGATCAGGCCCGCAAAATCATGCTGCGCGATCCCGACGCCGCAAGGCGGATTCTCGAACCACGCGTCTACGGCCCTCGCCCCGTGCGCGCCGAGGTCGAGCTGCTCGCGACGATCTGCCGCGATCAAAAGGATCAGACGTGCGTGACGCAATGCAAATCGCTCCTCGAGCGGCTCTCGGCGTCTCCGTCGGGGACGGAGCCCTTGCGGTGACCGCGATAAAAGGGGAGACCTCCCTCGAAAACGCTGCCCCCGGACCGTGATCCTATCCAATGGTGCTGCCCATCGCGTGTTTCGCGGTGCTCGGGCGGGGCCGCCGTGCGCGCGCCCTCTTTCGCTTCGCAAAGCGGTGCGAGAGAATGTCGCCATGCAAATCGAGATCACCCGCGATAGCGTCGCCATGGGAGACGACGCCGATGCACCGCACCGCGAGGTGCTCGAGGTGAGCGACGGCGCGACCCTCGCGGATGCGGTGGCGGAGGTGCTTCGCCGGCCGTACTTGGCGCGCATTCGCGGTGGAAAGGCGACCTGGCTCATCGTCCGCGCGCCAGCCGTCCTCGCGGTGGTCGCGGAGCAATGGAGCGCGCCGCGGTGGCTCGACGATCCGCAGGCCCCCGCGCCTTCGTCGCTCCACTTTCGATACCTCGCCCAGCGGGATCCCGACCAGGTCTACGCGAGCTTCTCCGCATCCATGCGACGCACCACCGGACGATAGCCGGCGGGCGGTCGATGGCCAGCTCGGGGGGGTCGCGGTAGGGCTCGATCGCGACGAGCGAGAGCTGGCCGTCGCACCCCTGGCTGAGGGTGGATGAGGACGAGGGGCGATCCGCGGCGAGCACGTTTGGGTTGCCGCGCCTGCAGAAGCTGCCCGCGCTGCCCCACCCGTGGGTGCCGCCGCCGACCGATCCGGACCGTGCTCGCGATAAATTCGGCGCAGCTCGCCGGACAGTCGATCGAGCGCCGCCGTCGCACCCGCCGCGGGGCCGCTCCATCACCCGCTGCCCCACGGGGGCCACTTGCGCATCGAATCGTGGACCGGCCCCATGCCGTGCAAGTCGGCGCCGTGCTTGGTGCGCGCGCCCGGGATCCACTTTTGAAAGCCGGTGAGCGGTTTTGGATCGGGCAATGTGATCTTGCGTCCGACGGCGTCGGGCATCAGGCCGCGGGTGGCGACATTGTTTTCCTGCAGGTTCGTCAAGATTTCGCCGTCCACCGCGTAGCGGCGGACTTGCCCGTTCTCGGCCTGTGCGCGCGCGGCGTTCGGATCGAGGTCGAGGCGTTGGATCGTTTTGTCGTTGAGCCCGGACGAATTGAAGGTGACCGCCGGCGAGCCCGTCGCCAGCGCCCCCGCCGACGCGAGACCACCGCCCAGCGAGTGCCCCGTGATGACGAGGCTGTCTCCGAATGCCGCCTTGGCCTCTTTGGCGAGGCTCACGGCTTGATTGTATTGGGCGTCGGAGAAGCCGAGCCCCTGCGTGAAGTTCGTTTTCCAATCTTTCAAATCTTGGCTGCCGGCATAGGCGAGCACCGTGTTGCCGTTCGCGTCGCGGTAGATGGCCGCGCGGAACCCCGTCGAGGGATCGTTCAGCGCGCTCGGGTTGATCCCGGCTGCCTCGAGCTGCGCCGCGTCCAAGCGGGTAAAGCCACCGATGTTGCCGCCGGTGCCATCGCGCGGAACGTCGCCCGCGATCTGCGCGAAGGTGCCATCGATGGGTTTCGGATCCGTACCTCGGACTTGCTCGCTGAAGGATGGGGAGCCGCCTCCTGCCGGCGATGCGAAGGCCATGAGGGCCATGGCCGGGCTCGCGGGCAGGGCTCCGGCGGGATCGTTCGCCCCGCCGCCCGCACCGCCACCTCCCGCACCGCCGCCCGCGGCGCCGCCACCTCCCGCGGCCGCGGCAACGCTTTGACCGCTCCCTTTTCCGCCGCCGCACTGGCCATTGAAATTTTCGGTCGCACAATCGACTTGTGCGCTGACGTTTCGTCCGAGCAGCCGCCAGCCTGCTACCCCCAGCACGCAAATGGCCAGAAGTAGGAGAGCGTATTCAACGAGCGCCCCGCCGCGGGTGTCACGATAGAGGGATCTTCGCTTCGGCATTGCTTCGATGTCGCTTCGTCAGCAAGAACCGGGCGCGCCCGAGAAGCTTTATCTCACCTTCAATTTTCTCCCATATCCCGAATTTAGCGATGTTTTGTACGTTAAATTACCGATCGGTAGACCGAACCTCACGCCGGTCAGGACCGGCCACGCTGAACGATTTGCGCTCCACGAAGCGCGCCGCATTATGCATCGCGTCGATGAACCTACGCCCGCTCCTCGCGCTCGTGCCGCTCCTCACCTTCCTCGCCTCCTGCCGATCGTCGCCCGATCCATCCGCGACGAGCGGCGCATCCTCCGCGTCCCCAGCCGCCGCGCCCGCGGCCCCCAGCGCCGAACCCCCAAAGGCGCCCCCGGTGGCCAGCGCGTCGCCATCTGCGAAGCCGTCGGCCACCTCTGCGACCTCCGCCACCTCTGCCACCTCTGCCGAGGCGCCGAGGGATTTCAGCGATGAGTTCCTCTATGGCTCGGCGGATTACAAAGCAGGAAAGGTCGATCCCCGCGTCCTGGACCGAAAACAGACGTATGTCGGCTACCACAACGATCGATTCGACTTCAATGTGGACGCTCCCAGCTCCTTCAAGGCCATGCCCGCGCCGGACAACGGAGACGGGGCGCAATGGCGGCTCGGGAAGCTCGTGGCCATCGGCGCCTCGGGCATTCACGATATGGGGACCGGGCCGATGTGTGCCAATTCGGCCAATGTCATGTCCCACACCGAGTCGAAGACGGGGTGTTGGGCCACGGGCAAAAAGGACGGCTACATCTTCTGGGAGCGGATCGTCATCAAGAACGGAGTCATGTTCAGCCTGCGATTCCAATACGCCGAGTCGCTCAAGCAGCAAATGGATCCCATCGTCCGACACGTCAACGCCTCCTGGGCGGTGAACGGACGCGGCGCGGACGAGCCCGCGCCCGAGTGATCCGTGAGCGGCCACCATGGTCGCCGCGCGCTCGGGGGCGGCCTCCCTCCTCCGATTTTCGACCAGAAATAGAGCGATTTGCAGCAAGACGAGCGCCCCGATCGCGGCGGCGCTCATGCGCTTTTCGAATGGCTTCTCCTCCTCCCTGCGCTGGCGGGCCCTCGCGCGGAATGTGCTCAGATGCGGCGAGGCTCGTCGTTCTTGAACGAAAGATTATCGACGCGCGGCCGATATGGAGAAGACTTTCCGAGAAATAAGGTGTGATCCGCTCACGATCCGTCGCACACGTCGGGACCCAAAGTGCGTTTTAGGGTGCTCGAGAAAATTCAATCACCACTTTTCCGAAGTGACCGCCCGAGGCGAGGTGCTCGAGGGCGTCGCGCGCCCGGTCGAACGCAAAGACGCGGTCGACCGGGGGCCGGATGGAGTGCGCTTCGAGGGCGCGCACCATCGACTCGAAGCTCTCGCGGCTCCCCGCCGTGGCGGCATGAACGTTGGCGCCATGGCGGATCGCATCGAAGATATCGATCGTCGCCGAGGTGTCGGCCGTATAGCCCACGAGGTGAAGGGTCGCGCCCAATCGGGTCGCCGCGATGGTGCGCGCCAGCGAGGGTCCGCCCACGACATCGACGGCCACATCGACCCCGCGACCGCCGGTGCACGCGATCACGTCGCGGGGCCAATCGGGCGCGTCGCCTCGGGGGATGACGTCGCTCGCGCCGAGCTCACGCAGCTTGGCTGCATGGCGATCGCCGCGCGTGAGCGCCACCACGCGCGCACCGCCCGCCCGCGCGAACTGCAAGGCCGCGAGCGAGATGCCGCCCGTGCCTTGCACGAGGACCGTCTCCCCGGGGCGCACGCACCCGGTGCGGTAAAGCACGTGCCATGCGGTGACCGCGGTGATGGGGAGGGTCGCGGCCTCGGCGTGATCCAAATGGCGTGGCGCGCGCACGGCCGCCTCTTCGTGCACGCACATGGCTTCGGTTAGAACACCGTCGCTGGGGCCCCCGAGCCGTCGCCGCGCCTTGGCCGGTTGCAGCGGGCCATCGATCCAATCGGGCAGGTACGTCGGGCACACGCGATCGCCGATCTGGAAGCGGGTCACCGAGGCGCCGATCTGGACCACCTCACCGACGCCGTCCGAGAGCGGCACCATCGGCGCCTTGGTATCGGCGTGGTAATGACCGCGCGCCATCGCCAGATCGCGGAAGTTCAAGGACGCGGCGAGCATGCGCACCACCATGTCGTACGGGCCGGGGGTGGGGTCGGGGCGCTCGACCACGGTGAGCGCATCGAGGGCGATTCGGTCTTGGTACACGTAAGTCTTCATGCCGCAGTTGTGTGCTCGACGGCGGTTCGCCGTCAGGGCTCACATTTGCAGGTCGCACGTGCAATCCTGCAGGAGCCATGAACTGGAACGATCTGCGCTTTCTCCTCGCCGTCCACCGCCATCGAAGCCACGAAAAGGCGGCAAAGGCGCTCGGCGTCGACGCCACCACCGTGGGGCGCAAGCTTCGTTCGCTCGAGCGCGCCGTCGGCACGCGCCTGGTGCGCCGCGTCGCGGAGGGGCATGTGCTCACGCCGGCGGCGGAGGTGCTCGTCCCCGCCATCGAGCGCATCGAGCTCGACGCGGTGAGCATCGAGCGGCAGGCGCGCGGCAGCGACGCGGGCCCCACCGGTACCGTGCGCGTGACGGCGAGCGACGGTTTGACCAACTACGTTCTGGTGCCCACCCTGGCCTTGCTCCGCGCGCGCCACCCGGGCCTTCACGTGCAATGGGTCAGCGAATCTCGCGTCCTCGATCTGGCCAGGCGCGAAGCCGACATCGCCGTTCGAACGGTGCGCCCGTCGAATCCCAACTTGGTCGCCCACCGCCTCGCGCCGCTGCGAATCGGTATTTTTGCGAGCAAACCGTACCTCCGCGACCGAAACGCGCCGCGCCACCTGCGCGATTTGAAGGCGCACACCTGGCTTGGCTATGTCGAGCCCTCGCCGGCGAAGAAGGATCCCGCGCTCGCATGGCTGGACGAGCACGTTCCGCGCGCGCGTGTAGTTCTACGTGCGACCACGGCCTCGACCTTGGTGGAGGCTTGCGCCGCGGGCCTGGGTCTCGTCTTGATGTACGAACGAATCGGCCAGGCCGACCCGCGCCTGGTGCAGGTATTGCCCCAACACCCCGCCATTGCCCCGCGCGAGGTGTGGGCGCTCCACCACGAGGACGACCGGGCCAACGCGCGCGTACAAGTCGTTTCGATGTGGATTCGCGATGTCATGGGGGGATGACGCGCTGGACTGCGTCGAAAGGCCATCTACAATCGGCCTTTTCATGGTCCCATATCGACAGCCGTCGCCGCCGCCCGCTCCCCCTCCACCAAAACCGCGCATCGTCCGCCCATGGGTGGCCATCGCGTTCGTCGCATCCGTGGCCCTCGCCTGGGGCCTCTACGTTCTTGCACGGCATGTTTATTACGGTCGCTACGCGGACCGGCATGGTGTCGCGACGCGCCAGGAGCGCGCGACGGCGATTGTTCGTATGGCGCCGGGCCCCATTCCAACCGCGCTGCCCATGGTCGGGCAGGAGGGCCGCGATCCCGACGGCTACCCCACGAAGCACGTCGACACCGTGGGATTCCGGACATTGCTCCAGGTGCGGCGCTACCGCGAGCTCACGGCCTATGCCGAAGAGCTCCAGGACGCGTTCGAGCGCGATCCAAAGAACGAATATTGGCCAGTTGAATTCGGCGAGGCGTTCGACAGCTCCGAGGCGGACATCGACGCCGATCTCGATGCCTGGGTCGCGGCGACCCCGGAGTCGTTCGCTCCTTACATCGCGCGCGGTGGCCATCGTCTCGGGAAAATGGTGGCCGCGCGGGGGGACCGATTTGCGCGCGAGACCTCGCAGCAAGAGTTCACGGAGGCAAGGAGCGCGGGCCAAGCGTCCGTGGCGGATCTCGAGCGCGCGCTCGCGTTGCGGCCCAAATCGTTGTCGGCTGTTCGCATCGGCATCAACGTTGCCAGGATTGCCTCCGACCGTGCCTTGCTGGAGCGGATGCGCGAGCGCGGCATCGCCATCTGCGATGCGTGCCTCCTCTGGCGTGGCCCCTATATCATCACGCTCACGCCGCGCTGGGGCGGAAGCTACGAGAAGATGCGCGCCTTCGTGGCCGAGAGCCCGTTGACGCGCAATCCGCGTTTGCGTGTGCTCGCGGGCTACGAAGACAGCGACCGGGCCGATCTTCTCATGTCCCAAAAGAAGTACGAGGAGGCGCTCTCGCTGATTCGGGGCACGACCGAGCGGATCCACCACTGGGAGTTCTACTCGACCCGCGCCCGGGCGCTCCGCGCGCTCGCGCGTTACGACGAGGCGCTGGCCGATCTCGACCGCGCCAATACGCTGCGCCCGCTGGTGTCATCCATCTTGGCCGCGCGGGCGGCCGTGCAGCTCGACCGGCATGACTATCTGGCCGCGGGAAACGATATGCTCATCGCCCTGCGCTGCGATCCCACGGGCTATGGCGTGAAATCGACCTATCCCTATACCCTTCAAGGGCTCATTTACGAAGCGCGGCAGCTGGAAAAAGCAGGGCAGCGAGAGCGCGCGCTCGACGTGATGGATCTCGCCCGCGCGCTCGGTCCCATGGATCCGACGGTGCAATACCACCAGGCGCACATCTCCCTGGCCGACGCGACCACCCCCGAGCGCATCGCCGCGGTGCGCGCGCGCGCAAAGCAGAACCCCGGCGACTACCGCGCCCTCGAGCAGCTCTATTACGCGCTCAGCCGTCAGGGCGAGTGGGGCGAGCTCCCCACGTTGTGGAGCGCGTACATCGCGATTCACCCCGAGGATGGCCGTGGCTTCATGAAGCGCGCGACCGCGTACCGCGAGCTCGGAAAAAAAGACGAGGCATTGGCCGACGCCAAGCGCGCGTGCGAGCTGGGGAACAACGAGGGCTGCGAGCGAAGCACCCGAAGCATCGAGTGAGCGCGCCAGTCGCGACGTGGCGAATTTCCGCGGAACGGGAGGGGGTGCGCGATATACAGGAGCCATCCATGTCGAAGGCGCTACCCCAACTCGAAGGCCGGCTCTTCTATCGCATCAAGCGACTTCAGACCGCGATTCGTGTGTCCGCGGAGTCCGCGCTGGAGGACGTTGGAATATCCCCTCCCCAATATTCGACGATGCTCGCGCTCTCGGCCAACCCGGGGGCCTCGAACGCGACCTTGGCGCGGATTTGCTTCGTGACCCCGCAAACGATGAACGAGTTGATTCGGGGGTTGGAGAACGCAAAGCTGGTCGAGCGGGTCGAGGCCGAGGACGGTCGGCGTGAGATTGCGCTGCAGTTGACCAGCGAGGGAAAGAAACGCGTGGCGGCGGGGCATAAGCAGATGTTCGACGTCGAGACCGCGGCGCTCGAGGCTATGTCCGAGGGCCAGCGGCGGACGTTTTTGAAGCATCTCGATGCGGTTGCGGTGACGCTCGAGGCTGGGCAAGGGAAGAAGCGTGCGTCACGTGCGGGGGGCGGTGTGCGGCGGCGGTCGGGGTAGCTCTTTTTGGTTTGTGCTGCTCGTTCGTGCTGCTTGTCTTGTTCGTGCTGCTCGTCCTGTTCGTGCTGTGTGCGGGTCGTGGAGCGCGGCGGCGGTCGGAGTAGCTCTTTTTGGTTTGTGCTGCTCGTTCGCGTTGCTCGTCCTGTTCGTGCTGTGTGCGGGTCGTGGAGCGCGGGTTGTGGGGCGCAGGTCATCGAGCGCGGTCATGGAGCGCGGGTTATGGGGCGCAGGTCATGGAGCGCAGGTCATGGTGTGGGCCCGAGGGGGGCGAGTTGCTTCTCCGTGTACTCGCGCACCATGGCGGGGCCGTTTGGCAGCGTGTAAATGTCGCCGCGGCTCTTGAGTGCGGCTTCGCAGACGATGTGTGCGACGTCCTCTGCGGACTGTGCGCCGGGGGACTTGCGGGAATCGGCTTTTTGGCCGAGCGCGTTCTGGCCGAAGTCCGTGGCGATGGCACCGGGGTAGACGGCGACCACGCGGATCTCGGGGTGCGATTGCGCGAGCTCGCCACGGAGTGCGTCCGAGAGACGCGACATGGCCGCTTTTGCGGCGGCGTAGGAGCCGACGGGACGCGGGACATGCATTCGGGCGACGATCGATGAGACGTTGACGATGGCGCCGTTGCCGCGCGCCTGGAGGTGCGGTGTGACGACTTGCATGCCGTAGAGCACGGACCTCGTGTTGTCGCGGATCATGGTGTCGAGGTCTTCGTCGGTGATCTCCAGGACGGGCCGGATTTGGCCGCGGCCGGCGTTGTTGATCCAAATGTCGATGCGTTCGAATTTGGCAATGGCTTGGTCGAAGATGCGCTGTACGTCCTGGCGCTTCGTGACGTCGGCGACGACGGCGAGTGCCTTGTCGCCGCAGCGGGCGCGGACTTCGTCGAGCTCTGGGGCGCGCCGGGCTGCGAGGACGACGGAGGCGCCGCGGCGCGCGAGCTCCTCGGCGGTGGCTGCGCCGACGCCTGCGCTGGCGCCGGTGATGACGACGACTTGGTCGGAAAAGTCTTGGTGGTTCATGGGGGTCCTTTGTATCAGGGTCCTGATATTTGATCAGGGACCTGATAAAGTCAAGGCGCGCCCGGTTCGCACCGGGTCGTGGGGCGGCGCGCTCGGTCGCGGGAGGCGAATTTGTGCTGGGTTACTTGGCGACGCGCATCAGTCCGGTATTGGCGCCGCTGACATTGAGCCAATAGACGAATTTGTCGGTTACGGCGATGGACGTGGGGCTGCCCTGGCCCTTGGCGATGGGCTCCGCGTTTGCCGCGCCGCCGTCTGGCAAGGAGGCGGTCAGCGGGAAGCGGTAGATGGTGCCGCCGTTTCGGTCCGTGTAATAAGCGTAATTTGCATCGACAGCGATCGTCGGCTCGATGAGTGACTGGCGCAGGAGCGCCGTGGCGTTGACTCCGGTGCCGTCCTTTGGTGCTCGATAGAGACCGCCCATTTCGGCCAAGTCTTCGGCGACGACGTAGTATGCGTTCGCGCCGACGGCGACGGCGTTGGGAGAGACGAGTGGGAGCTTGGCGACGGTCATGGCGGCGGCAGGAAGGGGGCCCTCCAAGGTTGCGGCGGCGATGGCCTTGTTGTCGCGAACGACCCAGACGAATCGATTCCCATCGATCACCAGCGAGCGGCCGCCCGAGAAGCCGCCTGTTTCATACGTGGCGACGATCGTTGCCTTGTCCGTGCTCCCATCGAGTGGGAAACGCCGGAGGTCGCTCGTTCCATTAGTGATCCAATAAGCCTCCCCGCCTACGATAGCCGTCGACCGCGCGGTGCCCGTGTTATCGTGGGCTAGCACGAAAGAACCACCGTCATGCAAGCTGCACGGAACGGTAATGTTCCCAAGGCCCCAGCAGACGCGTGTGCTATCGGACGAAGGCCCGCTCGGCCATAACTGCGACGAAGCGATCACGCTGAAGCTGCCCGCTCCATCGAACGGCACGTAGTACACGCCGCCCGCCTCCGATCCATTGGTCACGACCGCACCCCTCTGATCGAGCGCCAACCCCGTCGCATCTTTAAGCGAAGCCGGCACCGGCACTGGCGCGAACCGAACCGGATCGCACCTCCCCGCCGTGCAAGTCGCCCCGCCGCCGCCGCACGAATGATTGCACGCGCCGCAGCTCTCCGGATCCGTCAGGACGTTCTTGGTCGGACACTCTCCTCCACGTATCCCATCCCACCCCGAGTCCACCCTCGGTGCGGCATCGATACTTCCGCCCCCGCCACCGCGCTCGCGCAACGACGTTTCGTCAAGCCCGAAGACGGCAGCGCAGCCCCCCGCGGCAATCGCGGACCCCACCAGCACCAAAGCCTTTGTGGATCGCATGCTATGCGCTCAGGCTACTGTAAATGACGGACCCCCGTTACTCGGTTAATGATATTATCATTGTTCAATGAGCGCTTCTGCTGAAGTGGGGGAGGTCCTCGCGGGCAAATACCGCGTGGAGCGGGTGCTCGGCGCGGGCGGAATGGGCGTTGTCGTAGCGGCACGACATGTCACATTGGGATCCCTCGTTGCGCTCAAATTCATGATTCCATCCGCGCTCGATGTTGCGGGAGCAGCGGAGCGTTTCATTCGCGAAGCACAGGCGGTCGCTCGACTGCGTGGAGATCACATCGCCCACGTCACGGATCTTGGCACACTCGATACGGGCGCGCCCTACATCGTCATGGAGTTTCTCGACGGTGCTGATCTCGACGCCGTGATCAGAGTTCGCGGGCGCCTTCCCGTTGCCGAAGCGGTCGAGTACATGATCGGCACGTGCAAAGCGATGGTCGAGGCGCATGGCGCCGGGATCATCCATCGCGATCTCAAGCCTCACAATTTGTTAGCACCCGCGATCTTTTGACGGCACTTCAATCGCTGGAGGCGCCACGATATTCCGCCCCGGTCACGAGCGTCCCTCTGCAGATCGCCGCGACGCCGACGTACGGGAGGCAGGGAGACTCGAGCTCCGACAGTACGCCCACAGCCGTCCCATTTCACACCCAGGTGCGACCCAAGCCACGCTCGACCACGCAGCCGTCTCGTCCAGTCATGCGCGCCCGCGCAAATCGGAGTGGCTGGTCGCTGCGGTAGTCGGCTCCCTTGCGCTGCTCGGCATTTCGGGCGCGGTCGTGATCGGCGCGTTGCGATGGTCCGACGCATGGCGCGCCCGCCGTGACCGATCCATCGCAAGAAACTTTGGCACCGCTGACCTCGACCGCGACCATGGCGTTGCCTACGCCATCGACCTCCGCCGCGCCCGATCGCGATGCCTCCGTGCTGGAAAGCTCCGGGCCAGCGCACCCGTGGCGCCTGCATCGCCGGCGTCGGCGTCATCCGCGTCATCTGCATCGCCCGCGTCATCCGCATCATCCGCGGCGGCCGTCAACACTCACCCGGTTCGTGCCGGGTTGTGGGGCGGCGCGCTCGGTCGCGGGAGGCGAACTTGTGCTGGGTTACTTGGCGACGCGCATCAGTCCGGTATTGGCGCCGCTGACATTGAGCCAGTAGACGAACTTGTCGGTCACGCCGATGCCCGTGGGGCTGCCTTGGCCCTTGGCGATGGCCTCCGGAAATGCCGTACCGCCATCGGGCAGCGTGGCGTTAAGTGGGAAACGGTAGATGGTGCCGCCGTTTCGGTCTGTGTAATAAGCGTAATTTGCATCGACAGCGATGGTCGGCTCGATGAGCGACTGGCGTACGAGCGGCGTGGCGTCGCCTCCGGTACCGTCCTTCGGCGCTCGATAGAGGCCGCCCATTTCGCCCAAGTCCTCGGCGACGACGTAGTAGGCGTTCGCGCCGACGGCGACCGCGTTGGGAGCGACCCGTGGGATCTTGGCGACGGTCGTGGCGGCGGCAGGAAGGGTGCCGTCCAAGGTTGCAGCGGCGATGGCCTTATTGTCGCGAACGAGCCAGACGAACCGACTTCCATCGATCACCAGCGAGCGTGCGCCCGAGAATCCATTTGACGCATATGTGGCGACAATCGTGGCTCTATTGGTGCTCCCATCGAGCGGGAAACGCCGGAGATCGCTTGCTGCATTGGCGATCCAATAGGCCTGCCCGCCAACGATGGCGGTCGATCGCGGGCTACCCAAGTTATCGTTGGCTACCACGAGAGAACCGCCGTCGTGCAAAGTGCACTGGATGGTATTGTTCCCAATGAACCAGCAGACCCGCGCGCCGTCGGATGAAGGCTCTTGCGGCCCCGTCTGTGGCGAAGCAATCGTGTCGACCCTGCCACCTCCATCGAACGGCACATAGTACACGCCGCCCACGTCCAATCCATTGGTCACGACCGCGCCCCGTTGGTCGAGCACCATATTCGTCGAGTACGGAAGTGAAGCCACCGGCACCGGCGCGAACCGAACCGGATCGCACATACCGGCAGTGCATGTCGCCCCGGCACCGCCGCACGAATGATCGCACCTCCCGCAACTCTCCGGATCCGTCATGACATTCTTGGTCGGACACTCTCCTCCACGTATCCCATCGCCCCCCGAATCCCGTCCCGGTGCAGCATCACTGTTTCCGCCCCCACCACCGCGATCGCGCAACGACGTTTCGTCGAGCCCGAAGACGGCAGCGCAGCCCCCTGCGGCAATCGCGGACCCCACCAGCACCAAAGCCTTTGTGGATCGCATGCTATGCGCTCAGGCTACTGTAAATGACGGACCCCGTTACTCGGTTAATGATATTATCATTGTTCAATGAGCGCTTCTGCTGAAGTGGGGGGGGTCCTCGCGGGCAAATACCGCGTGGAGCGGGTGCTCGGCGCGGGCGGAATGGGCGTTGTCGTAGCGGCACGACATGTCACATTGGGATCCCTCGTTGCGCTCAAATTCATGATTCCATCTGCGCTCGATGTCGCGGGAGCAGCGGAGCGTTTCATTCGCGAAGCACAGGCGGCTGCCCGGCTGCGTGGAGATCACATCGCCCGCGTCATGGACTTTGGCACACTCGATACGGGCGCGCCCTACATCGTCATGGAGTTTCTCGAAGGCGCCGATCTCGACGCCGTGCTCCGAGCTCGCGGGCGTCTTCCCGTTGCCGAAGCGGTCGAGTACATGATCGGCGCGTGCAAAGCGATGGTCGAGGCGCATGGCGCCGGGATCATCCATCGCGATCTCAAGCCTCACAATTTGTTCCTCACCCGACGGCCGGACGGAACGACCATCATCAAAGTACTCGATTTTGGTATATCCAAGTTCATCGGCGCGAACGATGTCTCGGACGTGGCCAGCACGCGGACCGGAACCCTCATGGGCTCGCCCGCGTATATGTCCCCCGAGCAGATTCGCAACTCGAAATACGTCGATGCACGAACGGATATTTATGCGCTCGGGTCGATTTTCTTTCAGCTCCTCACCGGTGAGCGCGTCTTTCGCGCGCCGTCGATGGGGGAAATGCTCGTCTCCGTCCTGCACGACCCGCCGCGCACCGTGCGCGAGCTCGTCCCCGAGCTACCGGCCGACGTGAACGCCATCGTCGCCCGCTGCTTGCAAAAAGACCCCAACCAGCGTTTTGCGAGCACCCACGATCTTTTGATGGCGCTCCAATCGCTCGGGGCATCGAGATACTCCGCCCCCATCGCGAGCGCCACGCTGCAGATCGCGGCCGCGCCGACCTACGGGCGACAAGGCGATTCGAGCCGCGACGATGCACCCACCTCCGTGCCGATTCATACCCAGGTCGCGACCCAAGCCACCCTCGACCACGCAGCCGTCTCGTCCAGTCATGCGAGCCCGCGCAAATCGGAGTGGCTGGTCGCGGCGTTGGTCGGCTCCCTTGCGCTGCTCGGCATTTCGAGCGCGGTCGTGATCGGCGCTTTGCGATGGTCCGATACCTGGCAGGTCGCGGCTAACCCTTCACCGCACGAAAATCCGACACCGCGGGCCTCGGCCGTGACGATGCTCATGCCGATGCCATCGTTCGCCGCCGCGCCCGATCGCGATGCCTCCGCGCCTGGGAGCACCGCCGTCAGCGCACGCGTGACGCCCGCATCGCCGGCGTCGTCGTCGCCCGTGTTGCCCGCACCCACGGCGTCCGCCGGCAGCACCCCGCCTTACCCGTCCGCGTCCACGAAGCCATCGCCGCCGGCCAACCCCCGCCGTCCGGCGAAACCGACGGATCTCTTCGCAACACCGGATTAACCCATGAGGCTCCCAATGGCACGCCCAAGCATGACCCTCGAATGCCGCTTTGCAACGCGCGTCGTCCGCGTCCCGGCACGGTTCGTTTGCGCTTCATTCGTGTTCGCGTTTACGTTTACGAGCGCGATCGCGTTCATGTTTGCGCCCATGCCCGCCTACGCGCAATCGAGCGAGGCGGAGGTTGCCGGCCGCACGTTGTTCAATGAGGGGATGGCGTTCTTTGCACAAGGGAATTACGCGCAGGCATGTCCGAAATTCGAGGCGAGCTTGGCGCGCCTCCCCGGGATCGGCACCCGCGGCAAGCTCGCCGAGTGTTACGAGAAGCTCGGGCGCACGGCGAGCGCATGGTCTCTCTACCGTGAGGTGGCCGTCTTTGCGGCCCGTGCCGGGCAAAGCGCCCGAGAACAACTGGCGCTCAACCGCGCCAATGCGCTGGAGCCGCGGCTCGCGCGCATCCTGATCACCGACTCGAACGTCGTTCCGGCGATCGTCGTTCGACGCAATGGGATCGTCGTTCCACGGGAAGAGCTCGGGGCCGCCGTTGCGGCGGATCCGGGCGACGTCCTCGTGGAGGCCTCGGCACCCGGTTGCAAACCATGGAGCACCAAAGCTCGCGTCGCGGAGTCCGGCGTCGTTCGGGTGGATGTGCCCTTGCTCGAAAGGGCCGCCCCTTCGCGCGCATCTGCATTCCCCAACGCAAGTGACCCTTTGCAGCAGGAGATCGCGTCCTCGGCGCTGCAGGATCCTGCGGCGCACCGTTCGCCGTTTGGAACGCAGCGGACCGTTGGTCTCGCCGTGGGGGGCGCGGGGCTCGCGTCATTGCTTGCGGGGACCTATTTCGGATTGAGCGCCAAATCGACTTACGACGATGCATTCGACGCCGATTGTCAGTCGAGCGACAAGACGTGCAACGCGGCGGGGCAGGAGAAGACCGAGAGCGCGCGCAGCAAAGCGGTCGCGTCGACGATTCTATTCGGCGCCGCCGCCGCGCTGATCACGACGGGGACCGTCCTGTTCTTCACGGCACCCAAGCGCGAATCGCGAGCGGCGTCCGTGCGTGTGGCGCCGAGCGTGGGCGTTGGGAGCGCGGGGTTGATCGTGTCGGGCCGGCTATGATGTTTGGCGCCGCGCGCCGATGGATCTGGCGTCCCGCCCGTGACATCATGATGGGCGATGAGCTCGAAGACGTTCAAGGCCACCATCTTCCGAGATGGATCCACCTGCTTCATTCCGATCCCGTTCGATCCGAAGCCGGTATTTGGAAAGACGCGTGCGCCCGTCAAGGTCACCCTCAATGGCTACACCTATCGAAGCACCATCGCCGCGATGGGAGGCCCGCTTTGCATTCCGCTGCGCAAGAGCAATCGCGAAGCGGCCGGGCTCGAGGGCGGAGAGACGCTCGACGTGACATTGGAGCTGGACACGGAGACGCGCGAGGTAAAGCCTCCTCCGGAATTGGTGAAAGCGCTTCGAGCCGCCCCGCCCGCGTGGGAGCGGTGGGGAGAGCTCAGTTATTCCCATCAGCGAGAACACGTCGAAGCCATTGAAAAGGCAGTAAAGGCGGAGACGCGTATCCGCCGTATCGCGAGCATCGTGCGCGAGCTCTCCGCGCCGGCGAAAAAACGGTGAGCGGGCCGAGCGACCTCCGGAGCGACCTCGCGCAAAGGACGCGCTCGCCCGCCTGAACCATCGACGATACCCGGAACGCGTGCTATCTTCTCCAACGCGGTCGCAGCTCGATCGCGATCATGCGTACCCCTTCCTGATCCCACACCGTGTTTTTTCGCGCTCCTCGCGGCGCGTGGCGTCTCCTCGTGGCGTCCGCGGCCGGTGGGTGCGCACACGTGCCCCGGCGGCTCCGGGGCGGAATCAGGAGGCTTCATGGCTCGCGAGCGAATGGCTCTCGCCGCCGCGCATCTGTCGTTTGCGTATGCGGCGCCTATTTTAAAGGATGTGACCCTGGCCATCGACCAGGGCTGGTACGGACTGGTCGGCGCCAACGGTGCCGGCAAAACGACCTTGTTGCGGTTGATCCTCGGGGAGCTCTCCCCCGACAGCGGCACCCTTCGCATCGATCCGGAGGGGGCGCGCGTCGTTCTCTGCGCGCAACAGGTCGATGCGATGCACGACGATATCCGCGCGCTGGCGCGCGATGACGGCGCGCGTCGTTTGCGCGATGACTTGGCGCTCGCGCCGGGCGATCTCGAACGATGGCCCACGCTATCACCGGGCGAGCGCAAACGCTGGCAGGTGGGCGCCGCCCTGCGAAGGGTGTACGCGGCCACGTTAAATTGACCCACGACGGCCACCAGAAATTGACCCACCCGGCGGAGCGAAGCGCGGGGGGGAGCAGTTTCGGCCAGGGAAAATTGACCCACCCCTGAAAGGGGTGGACAGGCGAGCGGGCGATGGAGTCGTCGTCCGGGGATGGTGCCGATGGACGTGGTGGCAGTGATTCGACACAAGGTGGCGAGCGAAGGGGTTCCGATTCGAGAAGTGGCGCGGGAGCTCGGATTGTCGCGAAACACGATTCGGCGATACGTGAGGGCCAACAAGATTCCGGTTCCAAGGCCAGAAAAACAGGTCCGACCAAGCCCGGTGCGCGACGAGGTGGCCACGGCGGCCGCGGCTATCTGGCGAGCGCGCCGATCCTTTACGGCGGGCAAACAGCGGCTGACGGCCAAGCGGCTGTGGGAGCTATTGCGTGAAAACGGGCACACGGCGAGCGAGCGCACCGTGCGGCGATTGGTGGCCGAATTCCGGAGCGGTGAGCGTGAGGTGACTGTTCCCCTGGTGTACACGCCGGGCGAGCTCGCACAGGTGGATTTTTTCGAGGTGTGGGTCGAGCCCTCGGGGATTCGCCAGAAGGCGTGGATGTTCGTGATGCGCTTGATGCACTCAGGGCGCGACTTCGCCATGCTCTGCGCGCAACAAGACGCCACTTGGTTCTTAGCGGCTCACGTTGCGGCGTTTACCTACTTCGCGGGGGTGGTGGCCGCCGTGGCCTATGACAACTTGAGCGCTGCCGTGGCCAAGATCCTCGTTGGGGCGCCACGGCTGCTTCGGCCCCGATTTGCCGCGCTTTGCGCCCACTACGCCTTCGAGCCACGTTTTTGCCGCCCCGGCGAAGGCCACGACAAGGGAGGAGTCGAGCGCCGCGGAGGACACGTACGTCGCCAGCATTTGGTGCCCATTCCGCGCGGTGAATCACTTGCCGCCATGACCACGGCTTTGCAAGCACGCCTCGATGCTCAGCATTCGCGCAATCCGATGTACGTCGAGGCCTGGGCCCGCGAGCGCAGCGCGCTGCGGCCTCTCCCAGCGCCTTTTGACGGCCGCCAGGTGCGCACCGTGCAGCTTCGCCACCACGCCAGCTACCTCGTCGCGGGCGCTCACTACTCGGTGCCCAGTCGGTGGTGCGGTCAGATGGTCGACCTATTCCTAGGCATCGACACCGTCACCTTCGCCAAAGGCGACGAGACCATCTGCCATCCTCGCGTGGCCTTCGGTGGCCGAAGTATCGACTATCGGCATTTGTTACTGCCACTATCGCGCAAGCCACAAGCTCTGCGCCAGGTCGCTCACGAGTTGGTGGCACAATTCGGCTCACCATGGCCCGAGCTCTGGGAGACGCTTTGCAATCGGTATTCGCCCGACCTGATCGAAGCTGCACGAAGACTGGCTCCGTGGTTGGAGCGCGCTGACCGCGAGGGAGTCGGTCGGGTCAAGCGAGCCATCATCACCGCCCTTGCGTGCGGTACGCTGGTGCCCTTTCTGCAACGCACAAGGCGCACCGAAACCCTCGCCGCTGTCCCGCTGGCATTATCGGAATACGCGGTCGAGACGCCCGACCTATCGCGCTACGACGTGCTTCTCGAGAGGGCATCGGCATGAGCACCGACAACGTGCTCTTGGCCGCCGTACGCGCCCATACGCGCGTACTCAAGCTGCCGACCGTCGCACGAGAGTGCGAAACGCTGGGACGTCAATCGCTGGCCGAAGGCTGGTCACCGTTGCAGTACTTGCGGGCGTTGCTCGACGCCGAGCTCGCAGTCCGCGCCGAGCACGCGATTGGGCGCCGCATGCGAGCGGCTCGTCTGCCCGTGCACAAAACGATGTCGCAATTCGATTGGCGGAGGCCACACGGTCTCGAACGCGCCCGCGTCGAAGACTTGGCTCGTGGTGCCTGGATTCCGACGGCGCGCAACATCGTGATCTTGGGCCCCGTGGGCACCGGAAAAACGCACTTGGCCATCGCGCTCGCCATCGAGGCCATCAAGCGCGGCCACCACGTGCTCTTTTACCGCGCCTCCGACTTGGTCCGGGCACTGACCGAGGCCCGGGATGCACGCGCTCTTTCTCGCCTGCAAGAGCGACTGCGAAGGGTTTCACTCTTGGTGGTGGACGAACTTGGCTTTGTACCGTTTGAAAAAGCCGGCGGAGAGCTGCTCTTCGACGTCTTGTCCACCCGGCACGAACGGTGCGCAACGGTGATCACATCGAATCTGGCTTTTAGTGAATGGAACCGGGTCTTCGTCGACGACAAGCTGACGGCCGCACTCCTGGACCGTCTGGCCCAGCATGCGGAGGTCCTCGTCACTCGCGGTCCGGGAGACCGTGTCCCGGCCGCGGCCACCAAAAAGACAGATTCAAGATCTGACGAGAGCAAACCCAAAGCGACCCAGGAGGTGCCGGCGCTCACGCGGTGAGTGCCCCCCATCGCGGCGGGGTGGGTCAGTTTTTGATGGCCGAGATGGGTCAGTTTTCGGTGGCCGTTGACAAAGGGAGCCGGATATTTTGCTCCTCGATGAACCGACGAATCATATCGACCTTGCCGCGCGCGAGCTCCTCGTCCGGGCGCTGCACGACTTTCGCGGGCTCGGGATCGTCGTGTCGCACGATCGCGCGCTGCTCGATGGGCTGACGTCGGTCACCTTGCGCCTGCATCGGCAATCGCTGCGGGTTCACCCCGGCGGCTACAGCGCCGCGAAGGCGCAATGGGAGCTCGATGAGCGCCATGCACAGGACGAGCACGACAAGGCGAAAGAGCGCGCCGACTCCGCGCGGCGCATCTTGACCGATGCGCGGCGCAACCTCGATTCGGCCGAACGCAGCAGCTCGCTGCGCCACGTGAATCCGCGCGATCACGACGCGAAGAGCGGGCTGCGAAAGGGGAAAATGCGCGCGGCCAAAGCCCGGCTGGGGCGCCAGGTGGAGGTCGCGAGGAAAAAGGCGGAGCGCGCGGACGGCGAGATCCCCACCATAGAGCGCGACAAGTCGCTCGGGCGATCCATCTTCGTCGGCTACGAGCGCGCGCGAGCGCCGCAGCTGGCGTCGCTCTCCGGTGTCACCTTGCGCGCGGGCGAGCGTGAGCTCCTTCGCGATCTGCGCGTGGTGGTGCGCCGCGACGATCGCATCGCCATCCGCGGTGACAACGGCGCGGGCAAGACGACCCTGCTCCGCGCCTTGCTCGATGCGAGCAGGGTGCCCTCGGACAGGCTGTTCTACCTGCCGCAGGACATCGACGATCGCGAGGGCGAGCGGCTGCTCGGCGAGGTGACGCGTCTCCCGCCGCACGAGCGGGGCCGCGTGCTCTCGCTGGTGGCCGCCCTGGGCGTCGATCCGGATCGGCTGCTCGCGTCGCGATCGCCGTCGCCCGGTGAAGCGCGCAAGCTCGCCATCGCCTGGGGCCTCGGACGCCACGTGTGGGGCGCGCTGCTCGACGAGCCCACGAACCACCTCGATTTGCCCTCGGTCGAGCGGCTCGAGCAGGCCCTGGCGGCCTACCCGGGCGCGTTGGTGCTGGTGACCCACGACGACGAGCTCGCGCGCGCGTGCACCCGTACGCGTTGGAACCTGGAGAACGCGCGCATCACCGTGCACGCATCGCACGATGGGTGAGCGCGTCCGCGGCGGCGGTGAATGATTCGGCCGGGGACCTCGTTTGGTTTACGTCGAGGTCCCCGCCGAGGGTTAGCTCGTTTACGTTTGCCCACTTCGCCTTGCCTCGACGAGCCATGTCACGGGCTCGATGCCGGCGGGACAGTCGAGTTGCTCGAATGGGCGGCCGTATCGCTCTGCGACTTGTCCGTGGGGGTGGACGCTCGCCGTCCATCCCAAGTCGCGGAGCCATGGGGCGGGGTGCTCGACGGCCGAGCGCCAACCCACACCGCGCCGGGCCATCCCATCTGCGATGGGCGCAATGGCTTGGAGGGTCGCCTCATTGACATGGTCGAAGCCAATCGCGCTCCCCGAAGGTGAGAGCTCGGTGATGTCTCGAAGCAAGCGATCGGTGTCTTCGTTGGTGAGAAAGTAAAGGAGCCCTTCGATCAGCCAGACGGTGGGGACATCCCGAAATCCGGCTTGCACGAGGGAGGACTGCCAGTCGTTGCGCAAGTCTGCCGAGACGAGGTGGCGGTCACAGCGCGGGCGGGCCCGTGCGATGGATAGAACACTTTCTTTGAAAAGGAGCATCGTCTGCAGCTCCACCTCGAACAGGCGAACCCCCGCCGGGAATGGAAGCCGAAACGCGCGCGCGTCGAGACCCGAGGCCAAGAGCACCACTTGACGGCACCCCGAACGACAGGACTTCGACAGGAAATCATCGAAGAATCGCGTTCGGATGGCGAAGTAATCCGTCGAAGCGAAGAGGAGCTTGGCCGCGGAGAGCGCGGCGTCGCCCGCGATGGCGACGAAGAGGGCCGCGAAGGGGTCCTCGAAGAGCCGATCGGGGCGCACGGATTCGAGCGCGCGATGATAGGCGACGGTCAGCGCGGTGGTTTCGATGGGTAACAGCTTTTTGCTCAGTTTGAGCTCGGTCGCAAACATGGCGATGGGCCCTCCTTTACGGTTGTTTCCCCGAAACGGGGTTACTCACGTAAAGGGCGACGCATCGAGCTGTTCGATCACCGTCGCGTGCTTGGGACCGTCGTCCGTGGCGCTCCGGAGCTCGTGGACGAACGCGAGCCGGGAGCCGGTCGAATAAGCTTTGGTGACGAGGACCCCCGAATCGAAGACGAAGAATGCCCGATGGAGCTCCGCGTGCACGCCGAGGATTCGCCGGCTGATGCCGCCGCGGAGCGATGGGAGCCCCCCGGGAGGCGAAAGGCCAATCGCCTCGCGCCCCAGCGCGACGAGGTTCGGTAGCTCGATGAAGGACCATTGGTCCGCCACCTCGCACAAATGGCGATGGATGGTGAACGGGGTCCGTCGCTCACAGGCCGGATGATACGTTTCGAACTCGCGCACGAGGGCCGTGGCCTTTCGAGGCGCACGTTCGTCCGTGAGCTCGTCGGCTTCGAACCGAGCGAGCAGCGCGGGATCCAATCGCGCGGGGCGCGCGGCCAGCGATCGCGTGTCCTCGAGGCGCACGAAGATCAGCACCAGCTTGGTGCGGGCGACGGTCTTGGCCTCGGATTGGAAATCGACGGTGACCTCCATGGTGCTCCCCTCGCGGCGCGTGCGCACCCCTGCGCGGACGTCGAGGAGATCGCTCTCGAGGAACCCGAGCGGCTCGAGGTAATCGATCTCGATCCCGCCCACGACGACGCTGGTCAGATGCCGCGACATGAGCAGCGGGAGCGGTACGAAGTGCTCACGGAGCCATCGCGTCCACGCCGACATGGTCAACGACAAGAGGGTTCGAGGCTGGAGCTGGAATGGAGTGAACATGCAGCTGTCCGCGGGCAGCTGGAAGTCGATGGTTCGTTTCATCACTATCCTCCCGCGAGCGCCGTCACGATCTCGATACAGTCCCCTTCACCGAGCGACCCTCGGTGAGCGCCATGATCGAATTGTTCTCCGTTGAGGAACAATCGATGCACCGTACGGATTCGGCCGCTCCCGTCCAGGAGCACCGGCTCGAGCATCGGATGCCGCCCGATCAAGCTGGCGACCGCCGCCTCGACCGTCGAATCCTCGAATTGGATCTCTCGTCGATAATCGACGAACCGCAATAACGCGCCGGGAAATCGAAAGATCATGCCTCCTCCAATGGGTTCTCGCGGTGAGAACATCGACGGGCGACCCGCTCGCCCAGGTTGATTTCCAAGAGATCCTGGGCTCCCGCGCCCGGAACGAGCCCGGTGAAATCCCGAAGATCCCGCTCGTAGGGAAATTCCCTCCGAAAGGCCTGCCCGCCGAGCAATCGCATCGCCGTCGCGGCGATGGCGAGCGCCCGCTCGATCGTGACGTATTTCGCGGCGGACGTCACGGGATCGAACAGTGGATCGGCTTCGCCCTTTCGGGCTCGGTGCAGCGCGCGATACATGATGGCGCGAGTGACCTCGAGATCGATATACATGCGTCCTAGTGTCGCTTGAACATTTTGGAAATCCGTCAAGGGTTGACCATAGCGAATGGTTTTGCAGAGCGCGCGCGTGCAGCTCTCCACGATGGCCCGCATGCGACCCACGACCCCGCAGATCAACAGGGCTCGCCGGCCATTGAGGAACCTCTGTGCGTGCCCCAGCCCATCGGCCGCCACCATCAGCCGGTGCGCGGGGACGCGGACGTCCTCGAGGTGCAGCGAGCACAAGCCCGCGGAGCGGAAGCCGCTGACCTCCACGTGGCGGAGCTCGACGCCGGCGTCCTCACGATCCACGAGAAAAACCAGGAGATCGGAGGTCCTGGTATCGCGCACGTACGTCATGAAGGTGTCCGCGGTCGCACCGCCCGTTACGAGGAGCTTCTCGCCGCGAAGCACGAAGCCGTCGCCCGAGGGCTCGGCGGTGGTGGCGAACGAGAACGCGTCCGTGCCATCCGTGTAGGCGAAAGCACCGGCTCGCTCGCCGGCCATCATCGGACGTACGTATCGTTCTTGGAGATCGCCGCGACCGATCTCCGCAATCGCGGACGTTACGGCCACGCGCAGGCTCACCAAAAGCGGAAAGGAGTTATCGCTGGTCAGGTAACCAATCTCCTCCAAGGTTGCTCCCCATGCCACGGGGTCCGCGCCCCCGCCGCCAGCACCCTCGGGCACCGCCATCCTCAAGAGCCCGAGCTCACCCGCCGAACGCATGGCGTCTCGGGGAATGCTCATGCCTTTTGCGTCGCGATCCCGAGCGAATGGCTCGATGGCGGCCGACAGAAACGAGCCGTATCGCGATCGAGCCTCTGCGGCCACGCGATCGAGCTCCGTATCCGGCGCGATCAAACAGCGTCCGTGGAACATAGCCGTCTCCCCTCCCGTCATCGGCAACGTACTTGGCGACTTTGCAGAATACAAGACGGGATCGTAAGTACCTTTTTAAATCTCGTGTGTCGTCAAGAGTACGTCCCGGCTGGGTTTTGCAAGGTCTCGGGCGATGTCGAAATGTGTCGTGCGGCGCCGTGAAATGGATTTTTGGAGTGATCGTTTATTTAATTTAGAATTTTAATCTACGGGATAAGCTTGAAAATATTCGTTGCGATGGGTACGGCTTGCGTCACTATCGCCATTGTCGTTGCTTTGGAGAGAGCAACTCATGAGTCTAGGTCGCGGGCGGCGCCCGCGGGGAGGCGCCGGTGCACGCGATCGAAGCGGAGTCGCTGGAGGATACGGAGCTCGACGTCCCAGGAGACGTCCCCGAGGCGGAGGTGCCCGAGGGCGCGGCTCCCTGTACCGTGAGCGGGCCGACGGCGCTGGTGGCCGATCGGGTCTTTGCCTTCCTCGTTACGTTTCTTCCACCGCTGGCCGTCGGCCTTGCGCTGGTGTTGCTCGGATTGGGTTGGTATAGGCTGAGCGCGATCGAGCTCGGCCTGATGCTGGGGATGCATCTCCTGTGTGTGATTGGCGTGGAGCTAGGATTTCACCGACTCTTCTCACATCGGTCCTACGAGGCGCACAGGGCGGCGAAAGTGGTCTTGGCGGTGTTGGGCTCCATGGCCTTCGAGGGGCCGGTCATCTGGTGGGCGGCCACGCATCGCAAGCACCATCGCTACAGTGACAAGCAGGGCGATCCGCACTCGCCGCACCTTCATCCAGCGGGTGCATGGCACGTATTTCGCGGCTTCGTTCACGCGCACATAGGTTGGATTTGGGTCCCTGCCAGCATGAGGCCACCGGGGTGGGCGCGTTATGTCACGGATCTCTACCGGGACTCCGATCTTTTAAAAATTCAATTGAGCTATTTCGCGTGGCTGGCCGCCGGCTTCGTGATCCCGGGCGCGATCGGCGGCGC
The DNA here is from genome assembly GCA_037157815.1 of Sorangiineae bacterium MSr11954. NCBI lineage: Bacteria > Pseudomonadati > Myxococcota > Myxococcia > Myxococcales > Pendulisporaceae > Pendulispora > Pendulispora albinea. Next base: position 7,861,360 of record CP089984.1, on the reverse strand, counting down.
GCTGCATGGATCGTGGAAGGGGGCCTTTCTGGGCATGTTGTACGGAGGGCCCGTGCGCGTATTCATGATGAACCACCTCACGTATTGGTGCATCAATTCCGTGACCCACAGCCGCCTCGGGAGCCGGCCTTATGCCACGTCGGATCGCAGCAGCAACGTGCCGCTCCTCGCGATCCCCACCCTCGGGCAGAGCTGGCACAACAACCACCACGCCTTTCCCAGCGCGTCCACCATGTCGCACGCGTGGTGGCAAATCGACATTGGCGACTGGATTCTGCGCGCGCTGGAATGCGCAAACCTCGTCTCGAATCGCAGGCGCCCGGCGGGCCACCGCATGGCCAAGAAGAAGACCTATTTACCAAGGAGCAAGATGAACCATGAAAGCGATGGGTGACGTTGGTCCGATGGCTTCTTCCCAGGAGCGACCGAGCGAAGAGGCGATTCGAGAGTGGCTCGCCTGTGCCGTGGCGAAGGCATTGAAGAGCGATCCACACGATCTACGGCCGGACGTACGATTCGATCGCTACGGCCTCGACTCCGTGGCGGCCGTGGAGCTCACGGGCGAGCTGGAGGCTTGGCTCGGTCGCAGGCTCCCCCCCACCTTGCTCTACGATTACCCCACGATCGGCGCGGTGAGCGCGCATTTGGCGAACGATGCGGGGTGAAACGTTCATAGGCGGCCCCAGGCCACCGGCGACGGGGGCCTCGCGCGAAGCCATTCAGGACCACTACGATATCGGCGACGCGTTCTACGCGCTTTGGCTGGATGAGAACATGCAGTACTCCAGCGCGATGTGGGAGCCGGGCGATACGCTCGAGAACGCGCAAGTACGCAAGTTGGATTACCACCTCGATCAGGCCCGCGCCGACGGATCCCGCCGGGTGCTCGACGTGGGCTGCGGGTGGGGCGGTCTCCTCCGGCGCGCGATTGGACGGCGCGGTGTCGCGTGTGGGGTCGGGTTGACATTGAGCGCGGCCCAGGCCGAGTACGCGGCGGCCCTGGGGACTCCCGGGGTCGACGTTCGGCTCGAAAATTGGAGAGATCACGTTCCCAGCGCGCCGTACGACGGCATCGTCTCCATCGGCGCCTTCGAGCACTTTGCGAGGCTCGAGTTTTCGGAGGCCCAGAAGGTCGCCGCGTACCGAGGCTTCTTCCGCTGGTGCCATCGTCACCTTCGGACGGACGGTTACCTCTCGCTTCAAACGTTTGCATATGGGAACATGCGAAGCCGCGAGGAAGCGCGCTCCACGCCCGCCACGCAGTTTCTGGCGAACGCGATCTTCCGCGAGACGGACCCGCCACGACTGGCCAATATCGCCGAGGCCACCGAGGGCACCTTCGACATCGTCTCGTTGCGCAACGATCGGCACGACTACGCGCAGACGTGCCGCGTATGGCTCCAGCGGCTGAGGGCGCGTCGTGCGATGGCGGTCGACATCGTGGGCGAGGACGTCGTCGAGCGCTACGAGCGATACCTGACGTACGCGTTCATCGGATTCGAAACGGGAAATCTCGCCCTCTTCCGCATCACGCTGCGTCGATTGAGGACGCAAACGCCCGAGTAAAAGTCAATGGGCCCGACGTCGCCTGGGGCGCCTCGAGTGCGCCCCAGGCGAGGAGGCGAAGAGGCAAGGCGCGGAGGAGTCGAAGAGGCAAAGAGCCGAGCAGGTATTTTCGACATCGACGCAGAGGCGACCCGGGGGCGCAAATCATGTATCGCGTGAGTCGCGTGTCATGTGTCGCAACTCGTGAGTTGCGCGTCATGAGCTGCTCGTCACGGGTCACCGGGAGGTGCGGCGGGAGACCACGGGACCGGGCGAAGTCCAGTGATTTTCTCGCGCGGAATCCGGGGGTCTGAACGGAGGCACGTTCAGGGTATGGGGTGTAACGAAAGTCGACGGGCCGCGTCGAAAAAGCAAAGTACGCCGGTGTGATCCTAGGCGGCAGATCGTACGGGCCCAGCATTTGAGCCGCGCGGGCGATCCGCGGTGAAGCGTCATCCGGTGGACGGTGTCGGTCGTCGCCCAGTTGCCCTGCACTCTTTTAGTGCTGGCGCACGGATTGCGTCCAAGTTCGCTACGCGCCGGCCATTTGTTACGGCGTTTGGTCCTTCATACGAAGACCGCGGCAGTTCCTTGTGCCTGGAGCGCGCTCGTTCGCGAACGCGGAAGACGATCATGTACGGATGGCTAGGGGAGGGAGTGGGAGATCGCTCGCTGACGTCGGTAAAGTTGTCGCGCCGACAGCGGCTGGGTGGCCTGCTCGACGCGATCGGAGTCGTCGATGGGGTGAAGCGCGCGCGCATGGCGTTCGGCGTGTCGCCGTTTCCGGTGCTCACCTACCATCGCATCGCGCCGAAGGATGGCAGCGATCCGTTCGACCCGGACGTGATTGACGCGACCCCGCAGGTCTTCGACGAGCACGTACGCATGCTGGCGCGCAACTTCACCTTGGTGGGGACCCGCGAGATTCGCGCCCACTTCATGGGTACCCGGTCGCTTCCGGCCAACGCCGCGATGATCACCTTCGACGATGGCTACAAGAGCTGCCTGGAGGTCGCGCTCCCCATCCTACGCCGCTACGGGGCGCGCGCCGTCTTCTTCGTCTCGACGGGTCACGTGACCGAGCGCCGGCTCTTTTGGTGGGACCGAACGAGCTACATCGTGCGGCAATCGAAGGCCGCGGAGATCCGCCTCGAGTACCCGGAGCCCATTCACATCGTCCGAAGGCCCTACGATCTGCAGAAGGTCACCACGCGCCTGCTACGGATCATCAAGGATACGTATGGCCTCGACGTCGAGCGTTTCCTGACGGAGCTCGCGCAGGCGGCCGGGGTGCCCTGGAGCAACGAGGTGGATGCCCGGCTCGCCGACGACCTCTTGCTCACGTGGGACGAGGTGCGGGCTCTGCGGGATGCGGGGATGGATATCGAATCCCACACCCGATGGCACCGCGTGCTCGATACGTTGACGCCCGCCGAGCTCGAGGAGGAGTTGGTTGGCTCGCGCGAGGATCTCGAGGCTCAATTGAGCGATCCCGTTCGCGCCATCGCCTATCCCGTCGGTCGAGGGGGCGACCATCGGGTCGCCATGGCGGTCGCGCGCGCGGGCTACGATCTCGGGTTCTCGAACGCCACGGGGATCAACGATTTTCGCAGCGCGATGGCGCCCCTGTCCGTCCGGCGCGCCGCCGTGGACGCGTGGGTGTCCGACGCGGTGCTGCGCGCATCGATGGTCGTCCCGAACCTCACCGAGGTGAGTCCCCCGCGAAAGACTCGGTGACGCGTGCACTGCCGACTCGTTACGAGCCTGGCCGAGCTCGATGCGATGCGCGAGGACTGGGAAGCACTCCTCGCGCGCAGCGACTCGAATGAACCGACCCTCAGCCCGCTATGGCTACTTGCATGGTGGCGAATCTACGGCGGCGAAGGAAACCGAGCGCTGCGCGTATTTGCATTCTACGAAGGCAAGCGTCTGGTCGGGCTGGTCCCGCTCCTTCAACGCGACACGCTCTATCGTCGGGTGCTGCCCTTTCGCCGTCTCGAGCCGCTCGCGTCCGGTGAGGACGAGGCCGACGAGACCTGCTCGGATTACCTCGGCCCCATCGCCGAACGCGGTCGCGAAGAAGCGGTGGCGCAAGAGTTCGTCGTGGCGCTGGCGAAGGGGGCCGCCGGTCCGTGGGACGAGATCCTCCTCCCCTCGATGAGCGCCGACTCGCCGTTCACCCCGCTGCTCGCGCGCAAACTGAACGCCATCGGCGCAAAGGTGTACGTGCAAACGTCGGCCTCGTGCCCCTTCGTGCCGCTCCCGCCCACGTGGGACGAATACCTGCTCGCGCTCTCCTCCAAACATCGCTACACGGTGCGCCGCGCGCTCCGCGACTTCGAAAAAGAGATGGGCGCCCCGCCCGTGCTCGACGTCGTATCGCGCCGCGAAGATCTGGAGCCTACCTTCGATACGCTCGTAGAGCTCCACGCGGAGCGCTGGAAAGAGGGGCATGGCGGCGTCTTCGCGTCCGCTCGCTTCAGCGCATTCCACCGCACCATCGCGCCGGCCTTGTTCGAACGCGGCGCGCTGGATCTGGGGCTACTGCGCGCAGACGGGCGGCCCATTGGGGCCTTTTACAACTTCGTTTGGAACGGCAAATCGTACTTCTATCAAAGCGGTCGCGCGCTCGACGTGCCCCGGGGCGTGGCCATCGGCATCGTGATGCACGCGCTCTTGATTCGCCGCGCCATCGAGCGCGGCCTTCGCGAATACGACTTCTTGGCCGGTGCCAGCCGCTACAAGTTGGACCTGTCGCCCGCGGTCCGGCACCTGGTGACCATCCGCGCCGCGCAGCCGCGCCTCGTCGAGCACGCGCGGCGGACCACCGAGTCGGCCATTCGCCACGTGCGCACCCTCCGTCACGCGCTCCGTACGGAAGAGTCGATCTAATCGACTCTCCGCGACGGATCGCGCCATATCGCGGAGCGACGCGCGCGTCCGATCGCGCCATATCGCGCGCAGCGGCGCGTGCGTCGGAACGCGGCCATATCGCGCGGAGCGACGCCCGTTCGCCGTGAACTGCGAGATCCCACATGGTCGAAGACGGCCGAATGGACGGGCACGGGTGCGTTCATCGATCTAAAGTGCGCGCATGCGCGGATATCTAACACCGTTCGTACTGCTCTTCGTCGCCTGTAGCTCCGGCTCCTCCGAGAATACGGACTTCGCATCGTCCGAAATCATCGAGGGGCTTCGTTTCCGCACGAACGTGGATCGTGTCAATCCCATGATCGGCACCACGGGATTGGATCCGAGCGAATACGGCGGAATGATCCCGAGCGTCGCGCTCCCGTTCGCCATGACGCGGTGGACACCGATGACGCGGGAAAACTACGTCAGCCGTCTTCCGTATCACCATGACGATCGCAAAATCCGAGGCTTCATGGGCACCCACCAGCCCGCGATCTGGATGGGCGATTACGGTTACGTGGTGGGCATGCCCGGCATCGGCGATGTGAGGGCAGGCGCCGAAGCGCGGAGTCTGCCATTCCGGCACGAGGATGAGATCGCGACACCGTACCAATACTCCGTCACCATGGACGCCGGGGCGGGGCAGAGCGTGAAGGTGGAGCTCACGGGCACGTCGCGCGTGGGGTTCATGCGATTTACCTATCCAAAGGGCGCCCAGGCGCACTTCGTCCTCGAGGCCACGCGCGCGAACATCACGGGCAACGTGCGCATCGACGCCGCGAAGCGCGAGATTACCGGCTACAATCCGGACCGTCAGGACGATAAACTGGGCCCGTTCAAGGCGCCCGGCTTCAAGGGCTATTTCGTCGCGCGCTTCGACACGTCGTTCGAGAGCTTCGGCACGTCCACCGGCGAGGCCTTGCACGAGGGCGAGATCGACCGCACCAGCGACGCGGCCTGCGCCTATGTGCGCTTCCCGGCCGGAACGCGCAAGGTCGAGGTGCGGATCGCGTCGTCGCTCATCTCGGTGGAGCAGGCGCGGGACAATCTGGACCGCGAGATCGGCGATGGGCGGCGGTTCGAATCCGTTGCGTGGGCAACGAAAAAGGCGTGGAGCGACAAGCTCGATCGCGTGGACATCACGGGCGCGACGGACGACCAGCTGGCGACGTTCTACACGGGCATGTTCCACGCGCTGCAGTACCCGTCGGAGGCGTCGGAGTACGGGCGCTATTACAGTGCATACGACGATAGGGTGCACGAGGGGGAGAGCTACACCAGCTATTCGCTCTGGGACACGTTCCGGGCGGAGAACGCCTTTTTGACCTTGTTCGCACCGGAGCGCATCGACGGGATGATGACGTCGATGCTCCAAGACTACCGCGAAGGCGGTTGGCTGCCGATGTGGAAGAACCCTGCCGAGACGAACATCATGGTGGGCACGAACGCCGACTCGCTCATCGCGGAGGTGATCAACAAGGGCTTCACCGGCTTCGATTTGAACCTGGCCTACGAGGCGGTCCGCAAGGACGCGATGCAGCCGCCGGACCGAGATACGGAGCTGAAATACCGCGACCGCGAGGAAGGAACGCCGGTCGAGGCCCGCGCGGGCCTGACGTGGTACAAAGAAAAAGGCTGGGTGGCGGCCGATCGCACCGCGGAGTCGGCGTCGCGCACGCTCGATTATGCGTACGAGGACTGGGCGGTGGCGCAAGTCGCCAAAGCCGTCGGCAAAGACGAAGACGCGGCGTTCTTTTTGGAGCGGAGCAAGAGCTACCGGAATGTCTATCATGCAGGTACGGGGTTCATGCGGGCGCGCAACTACGACGGCTCATGGGCCGACGGCGGGTGGACCGAGGGCAACCAGTGGGTCTACACCTTCGACGTGATGCACGACGTGCCCGGGCTCATCGCGCTCGAGGGTGGGAACGCCGCATTTACGGCGCTGCTCGATCGGCATTTCGGCGAGGGGCACAACAACCATACGAACGAGCCGAGCCATCATATTGCGTATTTGTACGACTATGCGGACCAGGCCTGGAAGACGCAGGAGCGGGTTCGGGAGATCGCGGAGTCGAACTATTTCAATCGGCCAGACGGGTTGAGCGGAAACGACGACTGCGGGCAAATGTCGGCTTGGTACATTCTTTCCTCCATGGGGATTTATCCGGTCAATCCGGCGTCGGGGGAATATGCGGTGGGGAGCCCGTTCTTCGAGACCATGACGATCCGCTTGCCGGGCGCGCACCGGCCGCTGGTGATTTTGGCGCCGCGGAATTCGGCGCAGAACAAATACGTGCGGGCGGCCTGGCGCGATGGGAGGCGTATGGTGGCGCCGTTCTTGAAACATGGCGACATCGCGCGCGGGGGCGTGCTTTATTTCGATATGGCGGACGAGCCGCGTCCGTGGGGTGGCAAGGATGATTGATTGAGCCGGCGCGCGTCGGCCGCCGCTCGATGCCGAGGGCAACGCGGACCGCGCCCAACGTGCGCTTCGGGCCCCCGTCGCGCGAAGCCTCCGGGGCAACGCGCGACGAGGCCGGCACGTTCAACTAGGATCCTTCGATGAGCGCCGCGTCCCGCTTCGTTCATCGTCCTCGGGCGGACGGGACGGGGTGCGCACGGTTCCTTCGCGGTGTTGTTCCGGCTCGCGTTGCTCGTGCACGTCGTCTTTTCCGGTCTTCTTGAGGATTTCTCGTTTGGCAGATTCTTCCTTGGGTTCCGGTTTTGCCTGATTCGTATTCATGTGCAGCGGCTACGCAATGCGTGTGCCGATCGAGGCTGGCTGCGTTCAGGCCGGACCAGGGACGCGTTGAGGAGCTCGAGCCGCGGGCTCGGTGCCGTATGGAGAGCACAAGGTGGCGTGATGTCGATCAGCTGGGGCAGTCTGGCCACGAAGGGCATCTATCCACGATGGCGCGGTTGGCCGGACGGCTGTCGTGTATTGCGCATTCCTCCCCTCGCCACACCGCCCGAGCTCGTCGCGCGCGTTGGTCGCGGCGAAGACGATGGCACGAAGCTTTCAGTCGCTTCGAGTGATGGCGGGCGGTGCAATGCGTGAGGCCTTCGCGAAGGCGGGACTCTTTGCACGATAGGTGTCATCTTGATGGCGGCAGGTCTTTTGTCTGCGCCGCCGACGAGCGTTCGGCGTATGGATAAGAGCTTGTTCGTGGATACCGAGAAGGAAACTGCATGACCGCGAATCCAAATTTCGACATGGAAGATGCCTCGAGCCCTGTGCAACTGGCGCTGCTCACGGCCCCCAATACGACCGATCTCGCCACGGGGTTTGCCGCGGTTTACGAGCAAATGGCGCAATCTGTGAAAGTCGATGCGCTCATTCGCATTCATGCGACAGGGTCGCAAACGAACGGACATCGCGGTGCGCTTCTTTTCGATTATGCCAAGCGCGCCATCGCCTTGCGCGAGTCCTCGGCGATTGACGAATTGGCGCGGTCGGTCGCGTTCTTGTTTCCAGGTTTGGGCGATCATTACATCGGGATGGGCCTCGACCTTTATCGCGCGCTCCCTATCTTCCGGAATGAGGTCGACCGATGTGCCGAGCTCCTTCGTCCGGAGCTCGGGGTGGACATTCGCACGGTCATGCACCCGAGTGGAACCCATGATGACGCCGCCCAGGCATCGCCCAAAGGAGGGCTCGATCTTCGACGGATGCTCGGACGCGACGGCCGCGCGCCTACCCCGGACGAGGCCCGGCTGAATGAAACACCAAACGCGCAGCCGGCGCTCTTCGTCATCGAGTATGCGCTGGCCAAACAATGGCAAGCGTGGGGCGTGAACCCCGCGTCGATGATGGGGTACAGCCTCGGCGAATACGTCGCGGCTTGCCTCGCGGGCGTTCTTTCGCTCGAGGACTCCTTGACCTTGGTCGCGCGGCGGGCGCAGCTGATCGCGTCGCTCCCGGCCGGCGCCATGCTCGCGATCATGCTCCCGGAGCAGGAGATCGCGCCGCTGCTCGGCGAGCACCTCTCGCTCTCCGCCGTGAACGGGCCGGAGTTCTGCGTGGTGGGGGGCCCGCCCGAGGAGGTGGATTCGCTCCAAAAGCGACTCCGCGAACGCGGCACCGCCGTCCGCCGCGTGCAATCGTCGCACGCGTTCCACACGAAAATGATGACCCCCATCGCCGACCCCGTGACCCGGCTGGTCGCGGGCTTCACCCGCCACCCTCCGCGCATTCCCTATGTCTCGAACGTAACCGGCGCGCCCATCACCGCCGCCGAGGCGACGGATCCCGCCTATTGGGCAAAACACCTCTGCCAGCCCGTGCGCTTCGCCGAAGGTCTCTCCGCGCTCGCGACCCTCACCGCGCGCACCCTGCTCGAAGTCGGTCCCGGTCAAACCTTGAGCAGCCTCGTTCCGCAGGGCGAAGGGCGCACCGTCCTCCCCTCGATGCGCCACACCTTCGATCCCGAGCCGGACACCTCGGTCCTCCTCAAGGCCGTGAGCCGCCTCTGGCTCAGCGGCGCCGCCGTCGAATGGGAGCGATTCCCCCAGGCCGCCCTCGACCCGGTCGATCTGCCGCGCGCATCGCCCTCCGCGGCCGCATCATCCGACCTTGCATTATCCAGCACCGCATCGGCCAATGCCGCGCCGCCCAGCACCAAAACGGAAAAGGAGCTCGCGCCCATCTGGCGAACCTTGCTCAAGTGCGATGTCGCGACCACGGACGCGCATTTTTTCCGATTGGGTGGAAACTCCTTGGTCGCCACCCGGCTCATCGATCGCATCGCGCGCTCGTTCCGGGTGAGGTTCCCGCTCCGGCGCGTCTACGAATCGCCGACCCTCGACGCGATGGCCGCCGATATCGACACCTTGCGCGGCGGCGGAGCGCTGGCCCCGCGCGCCCGCGCCGAGGCGGACAAACCGCTCTTCCAGCTGCCCAACGGGCTTCGTGTCGCCCATCAAAACGAGGCCGAGACCCTACACTTCTACGACGATATTTTCGAGCACCGCTCGTACGTCAAGCACGGCATTCGTATTCCCGACGGCGGCTGCGTGCTCGACGTGGGCGGCAACATCGGCCTCTTCACCGTGTTCGCACACGGCGAGGCGAAGGACGTGCGCATCTTCACCTTCGAGCCGGCGCCGCCGCTGGTCCAGATCATCCGGCGCAACGTGCAGCAACATGGCATTCGCGCCACCGTCTTCGACTTTGGTTTGTCCAATCGGGAGCGCTCGGCGCCGTTCACCTTTTATCCGCATAGCGCCGGCATGTCCTCCTTCCACCCGGACGATGCCGAAGAGCGACGCAACCTCAAAGCCATCATGGACAATCAGCGCAAGGGCGGCGACGCCAAGGCCGGCGAGATCGGCGCGCACGAGGCCGAGCTCCTCGACGTGCGCTTCGCGACCGTCACCTTCGACGCCAAGCTGCGACGCTTGAGCGACGTCTTGCGCGAGCACGCGATCGAACGGGTCGATTTGATGAAGGTCGACGTTCAAAAATCCGAGCTCGAGGTCATCGAAGGCATCGAGGAGGCCGATTGGCCGAAGTTCTCGCAAATCGTCCTCGAGGCGCACGACGAGAATGGCCGCGTGGGAGCGCTCACCGAGCGGTTCGAGCGCCATGGTTTCACCGTCATCGCCGAGCAGGACGCGCTCTACGCGGGGACCAATATTTACAATATCTACGCCATTCGCAGAGGACACTGATGGAATCGACATCGAAGCTGGAGTTTCCCACGGTCGGCGTCGTCGGCGCCGGGGTGATGGGCGCGGGGGTCGCGCAAGATCTCGCGCAGACCGGGCACGACGTGGTGCTGGTCGACGTCTCCGGCGCGGCGCTCGATCGCGCCCGCAAGGAGATCCGCAATGGGCTGCGCGCGTACGCCTTGTTCGGCAAGTCGAAGGAGAGGCTCGACGCCAAGGCGATCCTCGAGCGCATCACCTTCACCACCGACTACCCGCTGCTCGCCAAAGCCGATTTCGTGATCGAGAACGTCACCGAAAAGTGGCCCATCAAAAAAGAGGTTTACGAGCGCATCGATGGCATTTGCCGGCCCCACGTCGTCTTTGCCGCCGACACCTCGGCGATTTCCATCACCCGCATCGGCTCCGCCACCAAGCGCCCTTCGCAGGTGCTGGGCATGCACTTCATGAACCCCGTCCCCTTGAAGCCTTTGGTGGAGGTGATCCGCGGCTTTCACACCACCCCCGAGACCCTCGATACCGCCAATCGGCTGCTCGGCGAGATGAACAAAACCTCCGTGGTGGTGGAGGACATGCCGGGCTTCGTCTCCAACCGCGTGCTGATGCTCACCATCAACGAGGCCATCTTCCTCGTGCAAGACCGGGTGGCCAGCGCGGCCGACGTGGACAAGATCTTCAAGGGCTGCTTCGAGCACAAAATGGGGCCGCTGGAGACGGCGGATCTCATCGGGCTCGACACCATCCTCTACTCGATCGAGGTCCTCCACGAGAGCTTCGACGATGACAAATACCGCCCTTGTCCGCTGCTGAAGAAGATGGTGGACGCCGGGCTCCACGGCCGCAAATCGGGCCGCGGGTTCTACAACTACGATTGACGGCAGGCAAAAGCGATGAGCGAAGACCCGAAAACGAAGATCACCAACTACCTCGCCAAGTTCTTCCCGGCCCACGCGATCGCGGACGAAGACGACATCTTCAAGCTCGGATTCGTCAACTCCATGTTTGCCATTCAACTCGTCAATTTCTTGGAGCACGAGTTCGGCATCGAGATCGACAACGACGACATGGAGCTCGACAACTTCCGATCCATCCGCGCCCTGACCGGCCTGGTGCAGCGCAAATCGAAGGCCGCATGACCCTCTCCCTATCCCCCGAGCAAGAGGCCGCGCGCCTCGCGTTCCGCGCCTTCGTCGACGAGCACATCGCGCCGTTCGCGGATGAATTCCATCGCGCGCAGCGCACGCCCCCGGAGCTCGTCGGCCAGCTGGCCGAGCGCGGATATTTGGGACGAACGATCCCCAAAGAGTACGGCGGGGGAGGGGCCGACGCCGTGACCCTCGGGCTCTTGGCCGGTGAGCTCGGGCGCGGGTGTTCGTCGGTGCGGAGCCTCTTGACGGTTCACACCATGGTCGCGCAGGCCATTCTTCGCTGGGGGAGCCGCGCGCAGAGAGAGACGTGGCTCCCGCAGCTCGCCTCCGGCGCCCGCATCGGGGCGCTGGCCCTCTCGGAGCCCGACATTGGAAGCGACGCCAAGAGCGTGCGCACCCTCCTGCGACCGGACGGCGACGACATCGTCGTGACCGGCCATAAGAGCTGGATCACCTACGGCCAGGTGGCGAGCCTCTTTCTGCTCTTCGGCCGCACGGAGGAGGGGCCCACTGCCATTTTGGTCGAGCGCGAGCGCCCGGGGTTCGAGACCTCGCCCATCCTCGACTTGATGGGCATTCGCGCGTCGATGACCGCCAGCGTTCGCCTCCGGGATTGCCGCGTTCCGGCGACCCATATCGTCGGCCGGCGCGGGCTCGGGATCTCGCAGGTCGCCTCGATGGCGCTCGATTTGGGCCGCTACACGGTGGCTTGGGGCTCGGTGGGCATCCTCCGCGCTTGCCTGGAGGCGTGCGTGGCCTATACCGGCCATCGCGAACAATTCGGTGTGTTGCTCAAAGAGCACCAACTCGTGCGGCACATGGTGAGCGACATGTACACGGCGCTCCACGCGTCCGAAATGCTCTGCATGGAGGCCGGGCGCCTGCGCGACCGCAAAGATCCGGGGGCGCTCGCGGCCACCTCCGTCGCCAAGTATTTTGCCTCGACCGCGGCCGTGCGCGCGGCGGGCGACGCCGTCCAGCTGCACGGCGCCAATGGGGTGAGCGGCGATTATCCGCTTCAGCGCTATTTGGGTGACGCGAAGATCATGGAGATCATCGAGGGCAGCTCGCAAATCCAACAGATTACCCTCGCCGAGTACGCCTATCAGGAGTACGCCGGCGCGGTCCGCGCCATGGGGGGAACGGCATCGTGGAGGAAGCCATGACGACGCAAATCGACGATAGTGCCATCTCCGGCGCCACCGGAGAGCCCCAAGCGCCAAAGGACAAAAAGAAGAACATCAAGTGCATCGTTTGGGATCTGGACAATACCTTGTGGGACGGCGTGCTCCTCGAGGACGCACGGGTCACCTTGCGCGAGGACGTCGCCCAGGCCATCCGCGTCCTCGACGCGCGCGGCATCCTCCACTCCATCGCCAGCCGCAACGATCCCGCGGTCGCCATGGCCAAGCTGCGTGAATTCGGCATCGACGAATATTTCCTCTATCCGCAAATCCACTGGGATAGCAAATCGCAATCCATCGCCGCCATTGCGCGCTCGTTGAACTTCGGTATCGACGCCATCGCCTTCGTCGACGACCAGCCCTTCGAGCGCGACGAGGTACGCTTCGCGCACCCGGAGGTGCGGTGCATCGACGCGGCCGACGCGGCCTCCATCCCGAGCTTGCCCGAGATGAACCCGCGCTTCATCACCGACGATTCCCGGGTGCGGCGCAAGATGTACCAGGCCGATATCGAGCGCAAGACGGTGGAAGAGTCCCATCGCGGAAGCCTCGACGAGTTCCTCGCCTCCCTCGGCATGCACTTCGTCATCGCGCCTGCCCAAGAAGACGATTTGAAGCGCGCGGAGGAGCTCACCGTGCGCACCAACCAGCTCAACGCGACCGGCTACACCTATTCGTACGACGAGCTGAGTGCATTTCGAACGTCGCCCCATCACGATTTGCTCATCGCCGGGCTGGAGGACAAATACGGCACCTACGGCAAGATCGGCCTCGCCCTGGTGGAGCGCTCGGGCCGCATCGCCGGCGCGCCCGCGTCACCCACGTCTCCCGAGCCGGAGGTATGGACCCTCAAGCTTCTCTTGATGTCGTGCCGGGTCATGTCGCGTGGCGTGGGGACCGTCTTGCTGAACCACATCCTCCGTCGCGCGCAGAAGGCCGGCGCCCGTTTGCGCGCGGAGTTCGTGCCCACCGATCGCAATCGGCAGATGTACATCACCTACAAGTTTGCGGGGTTCCGCGAGGTCGAGCGGGATGGCACCAAGCTCGTTCTCGAGAACGACTATTCCAACGTTCAGAGCTTCCCCCCGTACATCACCATCACCTCCGTCGACGAGGCCCCTTGAAGCGCAATCGGCGAGGTGAATGGGAGTCCCTCCTTGCTGTCTGCAAGTGTGTAGAAATGTATTGCAACGCTTTGCGGCAATCGCGGACGAATCACTAGCTCAGCCTTCGATTTTTCGACGCTCGGGTGCGCCGCTCCGGCGCACGCGAGGTATGCTCGCGGGCGGTACTTCGCCCTGCGCGGGATACCCTTTGCGGAGAGTCGATGATGCAACCGTACCTCATCGCGGGTGTATTCGGCGTGCTCCTCACCGTTGCATTTTACGAGGGCCGAAGCGCGCTGAATCGATCGAGTCATCCGGGCCCCCGTTCCGAGGAGGCAGCGCGGCGCGATGGCGCGTGCGAGACGGATGACTCTGCGCGCCAAGAAATCGCGGACTCGCTGATGCGCTGCCAGGATCGTTTGGCGCAGCGCGAGGCGCTCACGTCCACGGCGAGCGCGCCGGACGAGGCCCCCGCCATCCTTCCTCCATCCCCGCCACCGTACGAGGGCGATCGCTTCGATCCGACCACCGACGAGTGGAAAAAATTGGCCGAGGAAGGGCGGGTGAAGCTGAGCAGGCCATGCACCATGGCCGAGGGTTGGGTTCCGAGCGAGGACGAGCTCCGCACCGTGGGGCTTGGCCCGAACGATGCCCAAGCCATCGCCGATGTTTACAAAGCAGCCACGGCGCGCTCCTGGGAGGAGACGCAAAAGCACTGCGCGGAGTGGCTGGGGGTCGACCATCGGGTGGTCGAGCGAATCGGCGCGGCCATGTGCGAATCGATGCTCGATGTGGCCGCGCAGAAAGACGAGGGCGTCTTTCGCCGCGTGGCCGAGGTCCGGGCCGGCCGCCGCTCCGAAACCAACCTCCCTCCGGTCGAACGCTACTACCTCGCTCGAACCAAGGAGCTGAAAGAGTTCGAGAGCGATCTCGCCAAGCGCGTCGGAACCGACGCGACCCGCAAGATCACCGAGTCGACGACGTTTTGCATGTACCGCGAGGTGTGGCCCGAGCTGGGACGTTAGTTGCACCCGCAGCTGCCCGCGGCGAATCGATCGACAATCCTCCTTCCACATCGATGAAACGTCCGTTCGCTGAATCCATATCGATGAGGGCACGAACGGCCACGTCGATGCGTGGCGCGATCGGCAAGAGCGATGAGGGCGCGATTGGCGCGGCGATGGAGAGTACGAACCGTAAGGACGGTAGCTCGCGGTGAAGTGACTCGAAAAGAATCGCGCCCGCGTGAAAAAGTGAACCCGCGACGCGACGGTCCGCCGGCAATACTCTTGACCTTGGCGGAGATGTACGTAGCTTCGTCAAAAGGGGCGTAGTTTTGGTGTTTTCGTGGATGCCGGGAGTCGTTCGATAGTTGGTTGATGTCATCAGGGCGGGGGGAGTCCGATGTCGGAGAGTGCGGCTTCGGAGCAGATGATCGGGAAGTATCGACTCATCGCCGATCTCGAGCACGGCGGGATGGGGAACGTTTACATCGCGATCGCCGAAGGGCCGAGCAGCTTCAGCAAGGTGGTGGTGCTGAAGGAGCTCAAACCGGAATTTTCGCGCGACCACGATTTCGTGGCGATGTTCTACGAGGAGGCGCGGGTCGCGCTGCGGCTGCATCACCCGAACATCATCCACACCTACGAGGTCGGCAGGGAAGGTGACCATCACTTCATCGCGATGGAATACCTCAGCGGCCAGGCGCTCTCGCGGATATTGCAGCTTCGCTATCTCGGATTTAGCTTGAATATGTATTTGCGCGTCCTCTGCGAGGTGCTGCGCGCGCTCGAATATGCGCACTCGCTCACGGATCTCGACGGCACGCCGATGGCCCTGATCCACCGCGACGTGAACCCGGACAACGTTTTCGTCACCTACGACGGTCAGATCAAGCTCCTCGACTTCGGCATCGCGAAGGCTCGAAACTCCCGGTTGAAGACGCGCGTCGGCGTTCTGAAAGGAAAGCCGCGGTACATGGCCCCCGAGCAGGTCACCGGCGAAATGACGGTGCGCACCGATTTCTTCGCCGTCGGGGTGATGATCTGGGAAGCGGTCACCGGTCACTCGATGTGGTACCAAAAGACCGATACCGAAATTCTCTCCATGCTCGCGCAAGGGCGCCTTCCGTCCCTTCGACTCGAAATGCCGCGCGCGCCGTCCGACCTCGCGCGCATTTGCGACAAGGCGTGCGCCGTGCGGCCCGAAGATCGTTACGCGTCCGCCGTCGAGTTCTTGGACGATCTCGAGGGCTACCTTCGCCGCTCCCCAGACCCCGTCATGGTCCGAGACGTCAGCGCGCGCATCTCCGAAATGTTCGCCGAGGAGCGCGCCGAGAGGCGCGAAATGCTCGGCAACCACCTCGGCGCGATTCGAACGAGCGCCCCACCCGTATCCACCGTCCTGCGCGCCGCCCGCTTCACACCGCGCGAAAACGCCGTCGACAGCAAACCGCGCATGCGCCTCCGCATGCTCCCCAGCGGCACCGCCGCCACCGAGCTCGCGCCATCCGTTCTCCCACCCCGGCGCCCCTGGTTGCGGATCCTCGCGTTCACCGTCGCATTGGCGTTGGCCTATGTGCTCGTTCGCCCCTACGTGACGGCCAACGTCTCCCTCGAGCCCGTACCCGCCCCCGTCAAGGCGCCCCTCGCCAAGGCTCCACCCGCCGTCAAATCGCCGCCCCCATCGGCCGCTCCCGCGGTGTCCGCGTCGGCATCCGCATCGGGGCAAACGCCTGCATCTGCGTCCACGTCCGCATCTGCGTCCACGCCCACGTCTTCACCGCCATCCGTAAAGAATACGGCCGCCGCCGCCGTTCCGGCGCGCCCCCATCGCCCGCCCGCAAAGCCGCAACGCGCGCCCGCCTCGTCACCGGCGAGCGCCTCGAGCGCGCCCGTGTCGTGCGATCCTCCGTTTTACTTCGAGGGAACGAAAAAGACGTACAAGCCGGAGTGCATCTGAACGTGTCGCTTCAATCCGCGTGGTGCATCGTCCATAGAATATGGAAGTACCGTGGAAGCCATTCTGCTTTCGCACCGCCCGAAGCGCCCGAGTAACGCAACAGCCCTATGCGTGAATGCCCGCGCGGCTCGATGCGCGCTTCATCCGAGCGGCCGAGCGGCGCAAGATGCCGACCTTGAAGGTTCCGCGCCGCGGCGTACCTAGGCTCGAGCCGGAACGCGCGATCTTGGACGCCCGATCGCAGGCACTCGCCCGGTGTCATGCTGTTCGCTCGCACGGATTCCAAATTTGTTCGACGGGATGGCCTTTCAATTGTTGTCGCGTAGACATCGATTGGAGCCATTGGTCACCGATTGCCATACCGTTCCAGCTCGACGGATCCCGGCGCTACGGATCCCTTGTTGCCGAAGATGACATCCGCCATCGTACGGCTCATCGACATGGCTAGAATGTTCCTCTGACTACGGCCGCGAGTGCCGTGTGCGTAGGCGCTTCCGAACGAAACCCGCCAATGGAAACCAAGAAGAGCCCGGGGATCTCGAACTCCGAGGAGCGTAGTCGCGAGAGCGCGGGCTCCGAAAAGGAAGAGGCCCGCCAGACGTTCGACCGATTACCGCACACACGCACGGACAGTGTGAAACACCCGCCCGCGGTCCTTGACCCGACGCTCGCGTCCGCGGGCGAGGTGCGAAGTCACCATCCGAGCGCGGGACAGCATGTCGGTGGCGCGGATGGCCGGAGGTTCGAGCTCGTCCGCCGTTTGGGCGATGGTGGCATGGCCGTCGTATTCCTTGCGCGCGACACGCTCCTCGATCGGCTGGTGGCTATCAAGTTTCTCACCAACGCCGCGCTTACGACCAGCGAAGCGCTGGAGCGCATTCGATTCGAGGCGCAAGCTTGCGCACGCCTAAGCCATGAGAACATCGTGCGCCTCTTCGATATGGGCGTCGACAAGGGACTGCCGTTTCTCGTGATGGAGTACATCGAGGGTAGCCCGCTCAACCTGATATTGCGCGAGGAGCGCATCGCGCTCGGGCGCGCGGTCGAAATCATGACGGATATCGCAAGGGGGCTCTCCGAAGCACATCGCGCGGGAATCGTGCACCGCGATTTGAAACCAAGCAATGTGATCATCGGCAAGAACGGGGCTGCGAAGATCCTCGACTTCGGCATTGCGACCATGAGCACGGACGCCGACGCGCCAAGATGGGAGTTTTCGGGGACACCCCGGTACATGGCTCCGGAGCAATGGAAGGGTGAGCCTCAAGACTCGCGAACCGACATCTGGGCGGCCGGCGTCATGCTCTTCGAGATGCTCACCGATGTTTCACCATTTGGGAGAGGGAATCCTTCGGAGGTGCGAAATGCGGTGCTCTCTCGAGATCGAGCGCCGTCCGCCCGCAGCCTCCGACCCGATTTGCCCCTCGAGGTGGAGCACATTTTACAGCGCGCGATGAACAAGCGAACCTCCGACCGCTTCGGTACGGCCGACGAGCTGCTCGAAGCATTGCTCGCCCTCGAAGTCGCATTCGCGCGCGATGCCGCGGAAAAAATCCCCTCGACCACGACAGACCGGCTCGATGAACCGTCGCCGAGTGAGACCTCATCCCATCGCGTAGCTCGCACGAAACGAAAGTGGGCCGCTCGACGCCGTTACATTTGGCCCGCCCTCGTCGTGCTCGCGGTCACGATCGGGGTGGCATTCGGACGCCGGCCACCAAAGGCTGCGGCGCCCGCGTTCGGCTCCGAGCCCAATCGGCGGGAGACGTCGGCGGGGGCTCCTGCCGCAACGGACGTGGACGAAAAGATGGCCGCTGCCGGAAATCTCGAAGTGACGAAGCTCCTCGAGGATGGACTTCGGGCTTGGCACGATGCTTCGATGTTGGAAGCCAGGGATCGTTTTCGAAGGGCGCTCGAGCTCGATCCGGACTCGGCCGCGGCCCACCTGTACATTGCCATTTTGTATATGGGACAAGGCGACACGATCGCAACAGGTCACTATCGGGCAGCCATGGTTCACCGCACACGACTCGGGCTACGGGATCGTGCGCTACTCGATGCGTATGCGGATGCCGTGGTCGTTCCTCGATACCTAGCCGGGACCGAGCTCGGCCTACTCGCCGCGCGAGCCCGTTTTCCTTCCGACTGGCTCATCGCCGATGCCCTAACCAGTGTGTACATGACGATGGGGGAATATACAAAAGCCGTTCATGTGTGCGACTCGTTCTTGCAAAATGATCCCTCGCTCGTAATCGCGCAGTATAGAAAGTATTTGGTAGATTCGATGCTTGGCAACATCGACCGAGCCCGCGATTCCATGAAACGATGCATCCATGAGTCCCCTAGAGCAGACCGTTGCCTCGGCTGGCTTCTATTCGATGCAGTCCGAGCGGGGCGATGTGAGGAGGCGGAGCAGTATGGAGATGCGCTGGCAAAGTTTCCACGTATTCCCGTGTACTGGTCGCGCGCACTCGCAGGGGTGGCGATCCGTCGCGGTGGCACGCTCGCGAGTGCGCGCGCAAAGCGCCCCAATATGGATAAAGACGAGCTCGCACATATCGCTATTTTGGCGGGAGAGTTCGACCGTGCGCAACGCGCGCTGGAGGAGATGAAGGCCGAGCCGGCTAACGGAGAAACCTACGAATACTTGACATCGATTCAGATCAATATTGCCATGGAGACGAAAGATACGAGCCGGGCGCGTAATTTGGCGGATCGATATCTCGAGCGGCTCGGCAGCTCGGTGGTGTCGAACATCATGCAGGGAGAAATGCTTTCGCGCAGAGCACAGTATCTTTTGGGAGACCTGTCCCCAGCAGCGTTCGCAGAACACAGACGACGGTGGGTAGAGCAGGAGGCCACCAGCAAGGACTACCATCGAACGAAGGAGGAGTGGGAGTATACGCACGCGCTCGCGGCCAAGACGGCTAGCGATTTCGTGAATGCCGTGCACGTGTACGACGATTATCGAGACACCGTATCCGAAATGTGGAGCGGCGTCGACTTCGATTGGATCGTAGGTCGCGTGTACCTATTCGCGGGCGAGGTCGAGAGAGCTCTTCCCGTGTTGCGGCGTGCAGCGAGTAATTGTGATATAATTGCCGGACCGCTCGAGCATGTATGGGCAAACCTCGACCTCGGAACGGCGCTGGAGCGGCAGGGGGACCTGCCGGGAGCGTGCGCCGCCTACGCGGTGGTTCAGCAGCGCTGGGGTCATGAACCGCGGAGCGTCTCGGCGCGAAAGGCCCGTGAGCGCAGCACGGTGCTGCATTGTACGAGAGAGGCCGAGTAGGCGTGCGAGCTCGCAGCTTCGCGCCGATGACTCACGGGCTCGTTTCGGGGGTGTCACGGCGGGCGTATGGCGCGCTGCTCGTGGCCCTGGCAAGTACGGCGACGGCGCCGGCTCGGGCACAGCAGGGGGCGGCCGCGCTCACCGGAAGAATCTCGGATGCGGCGTCGAAGCGCGGCGTCGCGGATGCCGTCGTGACCATCTCCTCGCCCGCGCTCCGAGGCGCGCAGACGGTTCGGGCGGACGACACGGGGAGCTATCGCATCCCTTCGCTACCGCCGGGCGTATATACACTTCACTTCGGCAAAGACGGATACAAGCTGCTCCGGCGCGAGCAAATTCGACTTCGCTCGGACGTGACGATTCGCCTCGACGTCGACCTCCTTCCCGAGGGGCTCGAAGGCGGCGAGGTCGTCGTCGCCGCGCGCTCGCCATCGGCCGGCGCCGAATCCACGAGCCTCGGAGCGAACATCGATGGTGACTTCGTATCACGTATTCCCATTACGAACCCCGGCGCGCGAGGAGGCCCGCAGCGCACGTTCGAGGCGGCGGCCGAGGCTGCCCCAGGCGCGTTCGCCGACTCGTACGGTACGTCGATTTCCGGCGCGACGTCGCCAGAAAATGCCTACATCATCGACGGGCTGCGCGTCAACAACCCTCGATATGGGACGAATGGATCGCCTCTCACGATCGAGTTCGTAAAAGAAGCAAATGTCCTCTCCAGCGGCTACATGCCGGAGTATGGTCGCTCGACCGGCGGAATCCTGAGCGTGGTGACCAAGTCCGGCAGCAACGAAAATCATGCATCCATTTGGGCGAACTGGACACCCGGCGCGCTGGAAGGGGACCGCGAGTATCCATACTTCGCTGGAACAGCGATTCAGACGCGTCGTTCTTTGGCGAACATATATGATCTCGGCTTCGATCGAAGCGGCCCGATCTCCAAGGACGTGCTTTGGTACTACGCCGGTTTTGGCCTCTCTCGTGCGATTTACAATCTCGATCGTTCGATCTACAAGAGCGCGCCCGGCGCGGAACACGCTCCGTCGGAGGTCATCGAGGCGCGGCGTCGGTATCATGCTTCGTTTCGCTCCTATCAGCTCTTCTTGAAATTGGATTGGCGTATCGACCCGCGCAACAAGCTCTCGTTCACGCTCGCGGCCACACCGACGGAGTCGGGCGGGGGCGGTGATTATTCCGTCAATCCTGATACCGGCCTCACCGAGAGCGCAGTTGGAGAGTACAACCTGACCGGCACGTACGGCGCATTGGCGCACGAGCGCCGATCGAGCGCGTACGATACGGTCTTGAAGTGGACGTCTACGTCCGACGATAAGTCGAAGATCCTCGACATGACCCTGGGCTGGCATCATCAACGCGGCAGCACTCTCGGGGCGGATGGTTTTGGTGTCGGCAGCGGGGTCGGCTATGCCGGTGTGCCTGCGATTAATTACCGGAGGCCGAGCGTCCGCGGAATCAACGACTTCGAGCAGGTATCGGCTTGCGAACCCGCGGGCACGACGCGAGGTGCTATTTGTCCCGTCCCCCAGTACCGTACGGGCGGGCCGGGAGCAATCCGCGTCCACGTATTGGACACCTACGCGCTCAAGAGTGTCGTCACCATCTTGGCCCGCGCCGCCGGGCGCCACGTGATGAAATTCGGCTCGGAGCTCGAGTGGGCGACGTCTTGGGCCAGCGAGGGGATTTCGGGAGGGGAGAGCAGCTCGGAATCATCGTCGGACCAGACCCACACCGTCACGAGCACGGGCTATTTGACGAGCCCGGATCGTGCCGTATACCTCGACCGCCACGTCGCGCGTACGCACGGGATCAGCGTGGGCGGTTTCATTCAGGATAGTTGGGCGATAGGCGATGGGATAACCGCCAACATCGGCGTCCGATACGATAATCAGTTCATCATCGATGACGGTGGAAAGCTCGTGCTGAGCGCTCCGAATCAAGTGTCTCCTCGAATCGGCCTCGTCGTGGACCCGCTGCAGACGGGGCGGACGAAGCTTTTCGTCAGCTATGGGCGTTACGCCGAGAGCGTGCCGCTCGACCTCGCCAGCAGGATGGCTCCGAGCACCAGCGCCAGGCGCAGGCCGCAACCCGGAGGTACGGCCTCGCTTCTCACGTATCCCGCGCAGGGTGGCGCGCTGGGTTCGGGGATCCCGGATCGCGGCAACGTGCCCGCCTTCGCCGGCAAGCCGATGGTCGATCCGGACCTCCGCCCGCAATCGGTGAGCGAGATCGGCGCCGGGGCCGAGTACGAGCTTTTCAGAAGCGGCCGTATCGGCGTCAGCTATGTCCGGCGATGGTTGAATACGGTCATCGAGGATATGAGCGGCGACGAAGGCGCAACGTACTTCATCGGCAATCCGGGGCGAGGTATCGCCAAGAGCTTTCCGGAAGCGCGCCGTGATTACGACGCCGGCACGCTCTACTTCATCAAGTCGTTTGGCGATGGTTGGCTGGCTCAGACGAGCTATACGTTGTCCTGGCTTCGGGGAAATGTTTCCGGATACTATCAACCGTATACAGGTCGGCTCGAGCCACATGCGGGGACGTCGTTCGATCTAAAATCTCTCCTCGTCAACGCCAACGGCGATCTTCCTGGCGATCGGCGTCATAGCTTCAAAGTTTACGGCGCCAAAGACTTCGAGGTGACACGGGAGGCGACTGCGCAGATCGGCGTGTCTTTCCAATTGCGCTCGGGAGGTCCTACGAGCTTTCGTGGAGCTCATCCTCTTTACGGACCCGATTCCGTGTTTATCCTTCCAAGTGGTGCGGGAGAGCGCCTGCCGTGGAGCGCGAATGTTGGCACCCACGTCGGCTGGAGCTGGCGGTTCGAGAGTGGAGTGACCGTCGCGCTCGTTCTCGATGTCTTCAACCTGCTCGACGTGCATGGCGCGCTCGGTCGAGACGAGCGCTATACGTCGAGTGACGTGAGACCGGTCCCCAAGGGGACGAGATCCGATTTGCCTGGTAAGGTGAGAGCGTCTACTGGCGAACCGCTCACACCGGAACTGGTCAATCCGAATTTTGGTCATGCGACCTTCTATCAGGAGCCGAGGCAGTTCCGGTTTGGTGTTCGAGGTTCCTTTTGATGCTCCGCGCCGAGCTCGCGGGTGGCGCGATCGCGAGCCATCCGATCAGCCGCGCGCCGAGCTCCTGGCTCGGTGGATAGCCGAACATGCGCGCATATTCTCGGCTGAACTGGGAGGGGCTCGCATAACCGACTTGGTGCGCCGCCTCCGAGGCATTGGCCACGTGGGTGAGGATCAGGCGCCGGGCCTCCAAGAGCCGCAGCTGTTTCTGGTACTGCAAGGGGCTCAATGTGGTGAGCGCCTTGAAGTGCGCGTGGAACGACGATTCGCTCATGCCTGCGATGCCCGCGAGCCGCTCGATGCGAATCGGGCTTTTGAGATCGCCGCGCAGGATCCGGATGGCTTTGGCGATGCGCTTTGCGCGGGCGCTTCGCGTGGCGAGCCGGCGGATGGCGGGGCCGTCGGGGCCGGTCAGCAGCCAGTAGTACATCTCGCGCACGATGAGCGGGTGAAGCACGGGGATGGCCTTTGGCGTTTCCAAGAGCCGCACGAGGCGAAGGATGCAATCGACGGCGGGCGCTTGGAGGTTGCCGACGAAGAGCCCCAAGGGCGGGTCGGCGGAGGTTGGGGGATCGTCGGGCTTCAGGTCGGGCGGCCCGTCGAGTTGGTCGATGAGCTCGCGGAGGATGTCGATGTCGAGCTCCAACTTGAGCGCGAGAAAGGGCTCGCGGGCCGTGGCGCGGGTGACGTTGGCCACCATGGGCAGGTCCATGCACGGCGCCACGTACTGCATGGAGTCATAGTCGAAGGCCTCGGTGCCGAGCATCACGCGCTTCGCGCCCTGAACGACGATGCAGAGCAGGGCCACCCGATAAAGGGTCGGCAGCGGTGATGTCGGTCGATCCGAGCGCGAGAACGCCATCGCTTCGAGTTCCGTGGAGCAGAAGCCGTCCGTGCTGGGGTGGCGGTCCATGTAGCGGGTGATGGCTTCGGCGAGTGTATCGGGCGGCATGGGGACGTGCTCTCTGCGGGCCACGGGCGTGGGCTTCGGTCGACCCTTCAATCGTAGTGCTCGTCCCTCGGCTTTGAAAGTCGAGCTCTTGTCAATGCCGAGATCCTCCTGGAGCGGCGGGCGTTTGGAGGATTGGGCAAGCAACTCGGACTTTTCGAGATTTACCTGACCGTGAATCGAAGCTACATGGCTCGTTGACCGGCATGCGGCCGCCCTCGCTTGGCCTCGTCCACCGATGAAAAAAGCACAACGATGAAGATTGATATCAACGGATCCATTCGCGAAATCGATGCTCCGCCCGACATGCCGCTCCTGTGGGTGCTGCGGGAGCTCGCGGGCCTCCCCGGCACCAAGTTCGGGTGCGGCATGGCCCAGTGCGGCGCGTGTACGGTGCACCTCGATGGCAAACCGGTGCGCTCGTGCGTGATGCCCGTATCATCGGTCGGCGCGCGCAAGGTCACCACCATCGAGGGGCTCTCGAGCGATGGCTCGCACCCCGTGCAGCGCGCGTGGGCGGAGGCCGACGTGGTGCAGTGCGGCTATTGCCAATCCGGTCAAATTATGACCGCCGCCGCCCTCCTCGAGAAAAATCCCAATCCGACCGACGCCGACATCGATGTGGCCCTGTCCGGGAACGTCTGTCGTTGCGGCACCTACGTTCGCGTGCGTGAGGCGATTCACTTGGCGTCGAAGCTGAAACGAGGTGTCCGGTGATGTCCGAACGCGAGCTCTCACGGCGCGGGTTCCTGCAGGCGACGAGCGCCGCGGCGGCAGGCTTGGTGATCACGTTCCACGTGCCCGAGCTCGCGCGCGCCGCCATCGCCAAGCCGCTGCCCATGCCGCCGGCCAATGCTTTTTTGCGGATCGGGGCCGACGATACGGTGGCGGTGGTCATTGCCCACTCCGAAATGGGGCAGGGCATCTGGACCGGTCTCGCCATGATGATCGCCGAGGAGCTGGAGTGCGATTGGTCCAAGGTGCGCCCGGAGCACGCTCCGGCCGCCCCCGTGTATGCCCATCCGCAATGGGGCGTTCAGTCGACCGGCGCTTCGACCACCACCACCGGCGAGTTCGAGCGCTACCGCACGGTGGGGGCCATCGCCAAGGACATGCTGGTGCGCGCCGCCGCCGCGCGCTGGAAGGTTGCGCCTGCGAGCTGCAAGGTCGCAAACGGCGTGATCACGCATGGTGCGCATTCGTTCACCTTTGGCCAGCTCGCCGAGGAGGCCATGCGCCTTTCGCCGCCCGCCTCGGTGAAGCTCAAGGATCCGAAGGACTGGAAGCTCCTCGGGACCCCCGTGCGCCGGCTCGACACCCCGGAGAAGATCACGGGCAAGGCGGTATTCGGAATGGATATCGCATTTGCCGGCTTGCGTACGGCCGTGGTGGCGCGCCCGCCGGCGTTCGGCGCCAAGCTGGTCTCCTTCGATGGCGCGGCTGCGCTTCGGGTGCCGGGGGTCGAAAAGGTGGTGCGCATCCCCAATGGGGTGGCCGTCGTGGCGAAGCATTTCTGGGCCGCCAAGACCGGGCGCGATGCGTTGGTGTGCGAATGGGGCAAACCGGAGGGCGGCGGTGTCACCTCGCGCGCCTTGCTCGCCGATTACCGCGCGCAGGCCCGCAAACCGGGCGCCATCGTGGTCGAAGCCGGCAAGGTCGACGCGGCGCTCGCCGGCGCGACCTCGCGGCACGAGGTGTATTACGAGTTTCCGTACCTCGCCCACGCGCCCATGGAGCCCCTCAACTGCACGGTGAAGATCGACGGCGACCGCTGCGAGATCTGGACGGGGACCCAGGGCCAGACCCTGGATCAGAACGCCGCCGCGCGCATCCTCGGGATCGCGCCCGACAAGGTTCAAATCCATACGCCCTTTCTCGGCGGCGGTTTTGGACGTCGCGGGGTGCCCACGTCCGACTTCGTCTCGGAGGCCGTTCACGTGGCCAAAGCGGCGGGCGTTCCGGTCAAGGTCGTGTGGACCCGCGAGGACGATATCCGCGGCGGATACTATCGCCCCGCGTATGTGCACCGCGTGCAGGTCGGCTTGGATGCCAAGGGAATGCCCGTCGCTTGGGATCATGTGATCGTCGGGCAATCCATCCTGGCCGGCACCATGCTCGAGCCGAAAAATGGGCTCGATCACACCTCCTTCGAGGGGGTCGACGCGTCGCCGTACCTCGAAGGATTGCGCGCCAAGCGCGTCTCGCTCCACTCGCCCAAGACGTCTGTACCCGTGCTTTGGTGGCGCTCGGTCGGCGCCACGCACACCGCGTTTGCCCTCGAGAGCTTGGTGGACGAGCTCGCCCACGCGGCCGGGCAAGATCCGCTGGCGTACCGCCTGGCGCTCTTGCGCCCCAAGCCGCGGTTCGCGGCCGTGCTCCAGCTCGCGGCCGACAAAGCCGGGTGGGGGACCGCGTTGCCCGCGGGGCGCGCGCGGGGCCTCGCGGTGCACGAGTCGTTCGGGAGCATCATCGCCCAGGTGGTGGAGATCTCGATCGCCGACCATCGCATTCAGGTGCACCAGGTGACGTGCGCGGTGGACTGCGGCACCGTGATCAACCCGCTCGCGGTGGAGGCGCAGGTTCAGGGGAGCATCGCGTTCGGGTTGACGGCCGCGCTCCACGGTGAGCTCACCCTCGTCGAGGGCCGCGTGCAGGAGAGCAACTTTCACGATTATCCGCCGCTGCGGATGTTCGAAATGCCGAAGGTGTCCGTCCACGTCGTCCCGAGCGATGCGCGCGGACGCGCGATGGGGGGCATCGGTGAGCCGGCGACCGCGCCCATCGCGCCCGCCGTGGCCAATGCGGTGTTTGCGTTGACCAAGCAGCGGCTGCGAAAGCTCCCCCTTCGCCTCGCATCGGAAAGTCTTGCATCGGAAATGCCAAAGCCATGAAACGAGCTTCTCTAGTTCTCGCCCTCGCCGGTCTTTCGGGCCTTTCCGCTCTTGCGGGTCTCGCGGCGTGCGGCAACGGTCGTCCGGAGGCGACCCGCCCGACGGCCACGCCGGAAGCGGATCGCACGGCGGGACTCGCCGCGTTCGAGACGGTGCGCGGTGTGCTCCAGCACCCGCGGTGCCAGAATTGCCACCCCGGAGGCGATGCGCCGCTGCAGGGCGACGACAGCCACGTGCACGCCCAGAACGTCAAGCGCGGCCCCACCGGCCATGGAATGGTCGGCGCCGAGTGCAGCACGTGCCATGGCCCGGCGAACCCTCCCAGCGCCTATGGAATGCACGTGCCGCCGGGTAACATCAAGGGCTGGCACATGCCGTCGCCCGAGACCAAGATGGTATTCGTCGGCGTCGCGCCGGGCGCGCTTTGCAATCAAATCAAGGACGCGACCCGCAATGGCGGTATGGACATGCGTGCACTGCGCACGCACCTCGACGATCCGCTGGTGGCCTGGGGCTGGAGCCCCGGCTTCGGGCGCGCGCCGGTGCCCGTGCCCCGCGAGCAGTTCCTCGGCGCGTGGGAGACGTGGGCGCGCGCCGGCGCGCCTTGCCCCGATTAGGAGCGCGGAGACGAGCATGTTGGACGCACCCGCCATCGTCCGCGCCGCATCGCCTTTGCTCGAGCGGCGCGTTCCATTCCTCGTCGCGACGGTCGTGCGCGTGCAAGGCTCGTCGTACCGGCGCCCGGGCGCGCGGCTGCTCGCCACCGCCGAGGGCCGCGTGGCCGGCAATGTCAGCGGCGGATGCCTCGAGAGCGATTTGATTCGCACCGGCCTTTGGCGCACGCGAAACGGACCCGTGGTGCTCCGCTACGACTCCCGGGATCCCGAGGAAGGGGACGCGGTCCTCGGCTGCGGCGGCATCGTCGATGTGCTGCTCGAGCAGGGGAACGGGCGCGATCGCGATCATCCGCTGGCGCTCCTCGCCGGGGCGCTCGCGTCCGGACAGCGGGCGCGGATGGCCACCGTTTTTCGCAGCACCGATCCGGATATCCCGCTCGGCGCGCGCTGGTGCGTTCGCGACGAGGAGCTCGCGCCGCCGGCGGCCAAAGGCGCGCGCGCCACGCGAAGTGATCTCGTGGAGCGGATCTTTTCGGGCCAGTGGAGACCCTCTGCGCGTTCGGCGTCGCCCGGGTACACGGCGTCCTCCGAGCGTCCGGCGTCCTCCGAGCCCCCGCGCGCGACGTCGCGATCCATCGAAACGGGGCGCGGTGCCATCGAGGTGCTCATCGAGCCCATCGTGCCGCCGCCGCACCTCTTCGTGCTGGGCGCGGGCCTCGACGCGTTTCCCTTGGTGCGCATGGCGCAGCAGATCGGATGGTCCGTCACCGTGTGGAGCGCGTCCCCATCGTTCGCGAGCCGCGCGCGCTTCGAAGCCGCCGGCGCCACGCTCCTCGGCGATCTCGACCTCGTGCGCGCGCGCATCGACGCGGCCGACCGCGCTTTGGCCATCGTCATGGGGCACAACGTGGGCCGCGATCGCGCCGCCCTCGCCATGGCCCTCGGGTCGCGGGCGAGCTACATCGGTATCCTCGGCCCGCGCCATCGCACCGTGTCGCTCGCGGGCGATTTCCCTGCGAAGCTCGAGGATCCTCGCGTCCACGCGCCCGTCGGTCTCGACCTCGGCGCCGAGACCCCGGACGAGGTGGCCATGTCCATCGTCGCCGAGATGCTCGCACACCTCCGGGGGGCGAGCCGCGAGCCGCTCCGGCGCCGCAGCGCGATTCACCGTGCATCCGGGTGAGGTCGGCTAAGATACGGCGGCGCCATGCCCCAACCCGTCCTCATTCCGACCCTCGACACCGAACGCCTTCACCTCCGCGGCTACCGCCCCGACGATCTCGACGCCTGCGCAGCCATGTACGCGGCGCCCGAGTTCACACGCCACGTCAGCGAGCGGCCCATTCCGCGCGAAGACGTTTGGGCCAGGATGCTGCGCTACATCGGCCACTGGTCCGTATTTGGATTCGGTTTTTGGGCCATCGAGGAGAAGGCCACGGGACGATACGTCGGCGAGGCTGGGCTCGCGTACTTCAAACGCGATATCGAGCCGCCCATCGATTGCCCCGAGGCCGGCTGGGGGCTCGCCCCCTGGGCGCACGGCAAAGGCTTCGCGACCGAGATCGTCCGGGCCATTCACACCTGGTACGACGCGGAGCTCGGCCCGACGCGCACCGCATGCATCGTCCGCCCTGCCAATGTCGCATCCATTCGCGTCGCGGAGAAATGCGGCTACCGCGAGCTGCAGCGCGTTTCGTTCTACGGCGCGCCCATGATCATCTTCGAGCGCAGCGGGGCACCGCGGAGCTGACAGCAGAGCCATGCGCGGCCTGCGCCCGCGAAGAGCTCCGGCGTGGAGCCGAGCGGCCGCGCCCTCCGTAAAATAAGTGACGAACGGATTGGGTAATTAGGATTCGCAGAAGCAGCGCGCGACAATTCACTGACGTGATTTCGTTCGCGCGCCGCTCGCGCCGTGCCGATTCGGAAAAAAGAGTTATCAGCGCGGATGTACGCGGTACCATGGTGACGGCGTTCGAGCACCGTTGGCGCGCACCCGCGCGCGATGGCGCGCACAATTGGAAATAGTCATTGTGCGCCGAAATGACGATGCACGGCGACGTGGGTGCATCGCGCTGAAATAGCACGCAACCGTCGCGACGAGCGCGCGCGTCCAGCCGATGCGGCGCTCCGCAACAGTGGTATTCGAGTTGCAAATGCATGGACCCAGTCGGTGCTGCCGCGGAGACGTCGGCAGTCCCTCCAACCGACTTCGGAGAAGTGCCTCATGACCATCATCCTCATGAAGTTTGCGAATTCGCTCTGCCGCCGCGACGAAGGTGCCACCGCCATCGAATACGGTCTCATTGCATCGCTCATCGCCGTCGCCATCATCACCGGCGCCACCGCGGTCGGCAGCGGGGTGTCCGCCACGTTTACCAGCGTCGCCGGTCACCTCTGATCGACGGTTCGTAGACGCTCATGTACGCTCCCGCGCCGGATGGTATTTCGCTCGTCTTTCTTTGCTGTGCAATCACGGCTGCTGCGATCATCGATTCGTGCTGGCGTAGGATCCCCAACCCGCTGACCGCGAGCATCGCGATCACCGGGTTCGTTCATGCGGCTTTTGCCGGCGGGCCATATGGCGCGCTGGCATCGCTGTTCGGCGCGGGGGCGGGGGTGATGCTGCTTTTGGGGCCCTACATCAAGGGCCTCGTCGGCGGCGGCGACGTGAAATATCTGGGTGCGGTCGGAGCCTGGGTCGGCGCTCTCTCCGCCGTGCGCATCCTCGTGCTGGGCGCTGCCGCCGGCGGGGTCCTGGCGTTCGTGTTCATGCTGCGTTTGAAGGCGGGCGACCGGCTTCGCGTCCTTTGCAGCATCGTGTCCTTTGCGCGCTTCGGTGAGCTCGCGGTGCCCTCCCCAGAGCACCTCGCCGGCCGCGAGCGCGCGCGGGGCATCCCTTATGGGGTGGCGCTGACGCTGGCTGCCCTGTGGGAGCTCCTCGCAGGAGCGCGAGGATGAAGCGCGCGTCGTGGCAAAAGCTCTGGCTGCGGCCCAGCTCGGGCACGGCGTCCATCGAATTTGCGCTCATCCTTCTACCGTTCTCGCTCCTTCTTCTGGGGATGATCGATTACGGCTGGTACTTCTTCGTCGATCTGGCGTGCACGAACGCCGTTCGCGAGGGGGCGCGCACCGCCACCACGGTCCCGGGCGCGTGTCCGAACACGGCAGCCACCAACGCCGGCGTCGCGGCTACGAGCCAGGCGCTCTCCAATTTGCTCCCCGCCGATTATGCACCGAGCGTCACCGCCACCTGCACGACCTCCTCGGGGAGCCCCCGGTTTTCGGTCTCGCTCACCCTCGACTTCGTCCGATTGACCGGCTTCACCTTGGTCCCCATGCCCAGCGGCGGCGGGGGCCAAGTCCGCGTTCAGACCTCCGCCACCATGCGGGGGACCCCCTGATCGCGGCACTCGATTGACATTCACGAGACGGATCCCATGGCCATTTATTCCTCCGAGGGCACGATCGGTAAAGCGCCACCACGTCCCGGCGGCGCGTCGCGCAAGGTACGGGTGCGCGCGATCGTATTCATGACCATCGCGCTCGCGGCCGGATCGGCGTCGGCGTGGATGGTCGTTCGATATGTCGCGCGCCACGCCGGGTCGGGCACGCCCGTGGCGGTGAACAACGTGGTGGTGGCCGCGGTCGACGTGCCCGTTGCCTCCAAGCTGACACCGGACCAGCTCAAGATCGTGGACTGGCCCGCCAGCGCGCGGCCGCAGGGCTCCTTCGAGCGGGTGGGCGACGTGGAGGGCCGGGTGACCAGCGCGGCCCTCGTCGCGGGCGAACCCATCGTCGAAGCGCGTTTGAGCCCAAAGGGCGCGGCGCCGGGCATGGCCTCGCTCATCCCTCCCAACATGCGCGCCATGACGGTCCCCGTGAACGAGGTCGTCGGCGTCGGCGGCTTCATTCACCCTGGCGATCTCGTGGACGTCATCACCACCATGCAAGAGCCTTTGGGCTCCTGGGCGCCCGCGGGCCAGCCGGAATATCGGTCCAAAATCGTTTTGCAAAACATTCGCGTCCTCGCCGCCGGGCAGCGCTTGGCCACCGACGGCAACAAGCCCGAGACGGTGCCGGCGGTGACCTTGCTGGTGTCGCCCGACGAAGCCGAGCGCCTCGCCCTCTCGTCGACCCAGGGCAAGCTCCAGCTCACCATGCGCTCGCAGAGCGACAGCGACAGCGCCGATACGCACGGCGTGTCCCCGCGCGAGCTGCTCGACGCGCCCCACGCCGCCCCCGCGCCGCCGCCGCCCGCTGCACCCGAGACGCCCGTCCGCCGCCGCAGCAAGCCCGCGCACCCCGCCCCGGTCGCCCTCGCGCAGGCGCAGGCCAGCACCGTCGATGTGGTCGAAGTCCTCCACGGCGACCGCATCGAAAAGAGAAATGTCGCATCCGAACCCCGGCCGCTCGCCACGAAAGGGACCCGGTGAACAAGCCTATCGCCCGAGGTACCGTGGCCGCAGCGTTTGCCTTCTTCCTCGCGCTCGGCGCGGGCCGCGCGCACGCGGAGCCGCAAACGTTGCGGATCAGCCGCGAGATGACGTCGTCGCGGGAGCTCTCCCTGGAGGTCGGACAGAACCGGCTCCTCGAAATGTCCTCGGCGCTGGGGCGGGTGTCGGTCGCCAACCCCGAGGTGGCGGACTTGAAGGTCATCACGAATACGCAACTTCTCCTCACCGCCAAAGGAGTAGGCGATACGTACCTCACCGTCTGGGACAAATCGGACGTGCCGCTCGTCCTCTCCCTCCATGTCTCGCGCAACCTGGACGCCCTGCAAAAACAGCTGAAAGAGCTCTTCCCCGGCGAGGACATCGTCGCGTCGTCCGCCGGCGATCTCGTCGTCCTCTCCGGCGAAGTGTCGGATATCCGCGTCCCCGAGCGCGCCCTCGCCGTGGGACGGCTGCACGCCCAGAAGATCGCCAATCAGCTCAAGGTGCGCGGCCATCAGCAAGTGCAGTTGGAGGTGAAATTCTCCGAGGTGTCGCGCACGGGTCTGCGCGAAGTCGGGTTCAACTTCTTTCACAACAACGGTGACCGGGTCGGCGGAATGGCGGGTCCCGCGCAGGCGGTGGGCGCGTTTGCCAACGCCGCGCCCAATCGCGTTCCGGGCGCGGACATTCCGGGCGTCCCCGCGGTCTACCCGGGGGGACGCGCCGATGCGTTCTCGCTCTTCTTCTCGGGGCTATCGCAGTTCCCGTTCTCCGTGGTCCTCTCGCTCCTCGAGCAGAACCTGCTCGCCAAGACGCTCGCCGAGCCCACCCTCGTCTCGATGACCGGTCAGGAAGCGCGGTTTCTCGCGGGCGGCGAGTTCCCCATTCCCCTCGCGACGGGCTTCGGCACCGTGCAAGTTACATATAAAAAATTTGGTATTCAGCTCGTCTTCACCCCCACCGTGCTCTCCGATGGGCTCATCAATTTGAAGCTCGCCACCGAGGTGTCCGAGATCGATCCCTCGGTGGGCGTGCAGATCGGCGGGTTCACGGTCCCGGGGCTCAGCTCCCGCCAGAGCGACACCACCGTGCGTATGCGCGATGGGCAAAGCTTCGCGATCGCCGGCCTCTTGTCCGACAAATCGCGGAACTCGATGGCCAAGGTGCCGGGGCTCGGGGACATTCCCATCCTGGGGATGCTCTTTCGCTCCTCGCAGTTTCGCCGGGACGAGACCGAGCTCCTCGTCGTCATCACCGCGCGCCTGGTGCACCCGCTCGGAGGGCGCGCCGCGCCCGCCCTCCCGGGCGGCGACGAGGTCAACGATCCGGACGACTTTGCGTTGTTCGTGCTCGGTCGCACGGCGCAGAGCCCGAGCCATCCGCCCTCCCGCGGGGAGGCGGTCTCCGTGCCGGGGCATCACCTCGGCGGGCCCGCCGGTCAAGTGGGGTATATCCGATGACGAGCACCTATCGTGCACTCGAGCTTCGCGCCCTCGAGCGTGCATTCGAACATGGCGCGCTCGAACGAGGGACCATCCATGTCTGAGCTTCCGACCGTGGTCGTTCTGGGGGCGTCGCGCGAGCGGTACGCGCGGGCAAAATCGGCGTTGACGGGCACGGCGTTCGTGAGCCGGGAGCTCGGGACCTTGGCCATGACCAAGGGGCGCATCGTCATCGTCGACCTCGCGGGCGATCTCGAGCGCGGTCTGCGTATGGTCGAGGAGGTCCGGAGGGTCATCGCCAATGTGCAGATCATCGCCCTGGCCGAGGACAAAGATCCCGACGTGATCCTGCGCGCCATGCGCGCCGGCGCGTGCGAGTTCGCGCTCTTTCGCGAAGGGCAGGGGCTCGCCGACGTGGTGAAGCCGCTCTTGCGGCGCGAGGCAGCGGCGCGCCAGGGGGGGACGATCGTATCGCTGTTTCCTGCGAAGGGGGGCGTGGGCGCGACCACGTTGGCGGTCAATCTGGCGTGCGCGCTCTGCCGAAAGGACGCGCGGGTGCTGCTCGTCGACTTGGATCGGCAGCTCGGCGACGTCCTCGCCTTTCTGGATATGGCGCCGCGCGGATCGATGGCGGATATCGTCAAGAACCTGCACCGGCTCGATCGCGAGCTCCTGCTCTCCTCGCTCGCCCGCCACGCCTCCGGCCCCTTCGTGGTGGCGCAAGCCGACGCGCTCGCGCAAGAAGACGGCGAGCCGGTGGCCCCCGCGCAAATCACGGCGCTCCTCCAGCTCGCCGCGCGCCACTTCGATTGGGTCGTATGCGATGGCCTGCGCGGGTTCGACGAGTCGTCGGTGGCCGTGCTCGACGCGTCGAACCACGTGGAGTTGGTCCTCACGCAAGACGTCATCGCGCTACGGAATGCCAAATACCGGCTCGATCTGCTCCAGCGGCTCGGTTACGAAAAAGACAAAGTCGGGCTGGTGATCAACCGCTATCATCCTCGGGGCAGCATCGATCCGGGATCGATGGCCGAGAACTTGGGGTTCGAGGTTCGCTCCACCATCGCCGACGATCCCGGCGCGGCGAGCGCGGCCATGAACCGCGGGATCCCTCTCGCCGAGGTGGCGCCGCGCTCGAAGGCGGTCTCCGATATGACGGCCTTCGCGGCCCGCCTCTCCGGCGCGGGCGAGGTGGAGCGCGGAGGCTTTTTCCGCGCGCTCTTTCGCCGCCTCGAATCACCCCGCCCCGTGACCGATTCCGCCGAGAAGAAGGGAGAAGGCTACGATGTCGCTCGACGCTCGCCTGAAGCAACCTAACGGATCCATGAATCGCGCCGCGGTGTCCGACGCCGCCGCGGCGCTGGAGCCAGACGTTTACCATGGGCTCAAGGCATCGCTGCACGCGCGCGTGGTGGACCGCCTCGATCTCGAGACCCTCGGCCGGCTGACCACCGAGCGGCTCACGCAGGAGCTCACCGCGCTGCTCGCGCAGATGGTGGCGGACAAGAATCTGCCCTTGAACCGGCGCGAGCGCGAGAAGATGGTCCACGAGCTGATCGACGACATCCTCGGCCTCGGGCCGCTGGAGGCGCTGCTTCGCGATCCCTCCATCTCCGACATTCTGGTCAATACGTTCGACACCATTTACGTCGAGCGCAAAGGCCGGCTCGAGCTCACGTCGCTGCGCTTTCGCGACAACGACCACCTGCAGCAGACCATCAGCCGAATCGTATCGCGCGTGGGCCGCCGGGTGGACGAGGCCTCGCCCATGGTGGACGCGCGCCTCCCCGATGGCTCGCGCGTCAACGCCATCATCCCGCCGCTCGCGGTGGACGGCCCTCTCCTCAGCATTCGCCGGTTCGGCGGCGCGCCGCTTCGAACGGCCGATCTGGTGCAGGCGGGGGCCATGACCGAGGCCATGCGGGTCTTCCTCGAGGCGTGCGTCAAAGCGAAGTTCAATATCCTGGTGGCCGGCGGGACGGGCACCGGAAAGACGACGATGCTGAACGCGCTCTCGTCCTTCATTCCCGATTATGAGCGCATCGTCACCATCGAGGACGCGGCCGAGCTGCAGCTCCAGCAGCAGCACGTCGTCCGCCTCGAGACGCGCCCGCCCAATGTCGAAGGCAAGGGCGAGGTCCTGACCCGCGATTTGGTCCGAAACAGCCTGCGCATGCGCCCCGACCGCATCATCGTGGGCGAGATCCGCTCGGCCGAGATCATCGACATGCTCCAAGCGATGAACACGGGGCACGAGGGCTCGATGGCCACCCTCCACGCCAACACGGCGCGCGACGCCGTCACGCGCATGATGGCCATGATTGGGATGTCGGGCCTCAACGTGACCGAGCAGGTCGTCTGTCAGATGCTCGCGCGCGCGCTCGATCTCATCGTGCAATTGCAGCGCGGCGCCGATGGCAAACGACGGGTCGTGGCCATCTCCGAAATCACCGGCACGGAAGGCACGGTCATTCAAATGCAAGACGTCTTCGTCTTCCGGCAGCACGGCGCCGACGCGGAGGGCCGCGCCATCGGTGAGTTCGCGCCGACCGGCCTACGCCCGCGCTGCGCCGAACGCCTGGAGCGCGCAGGCTTCGAACTTCCGCCCTCGCTCTTCGCGTTGCGCGAGAGGCGCGGATGAGCGGGCTTCTTTGGGGGGTGCTGCTCGCCGCGTTGGAGCGCGCGGGTTTCGATATTCCGCGCTCGCTGTTGGCGGTGGGGAGAGGTGCGGATGAGCGGGCTTCTGTGGGGGATGCTGCTCGCCGCGTTGGAGCGCGCGGGTTTCGATATTCCGCGCTCGCTGTTGGCGGTGGGGGAGAGGCACGGATGAGCGGGCTTCTTTGGGAGGTGCTGCTCGCCGCATTGGAGCGCGTGGGCTTCGACATTCCGCCCTCGCTCTTCGCGTTGCGCGAGAGGCGCGGATGAGCGGGCTTTTGTGGGGGATGCTGCTCGCCGCGTTGGAGCGCGCGGGCTTCGATATTCCGCGCTCGCTGTTGGCGGTGGGGGAGAGGCGCGGATGACGGGGCTTCTTTGGGTGGTGCTGCTGCTCGCCGCCTTTGCGGGCGCGGAGGCTGTGTACTATTTCGTGCGCTATGTGGATGAGCGGCCCGCCGAGGAGCTGCGGCGGCGGCTCCAGATGGTGGGCTCGGAGGCCGTGGGGCCTCGCATCTTGCGCCAGCGGCGGCTGGCGTCGTCCAGATGGCTCAATGAGCTCTTATCCAACTTCGATTTCGCCGAGAGGCTCGAGGCCTTGCTCGATCAGAGCGACTCGGAGACGAGCGTGGCTGGCATGCTGCTGCGGATGGGCGTGCTCGCCCTGCTCGGAGTGGTCGGGGCGGCGTGGCTGCATCGTCCAATCGCCGCGCTGGTTTTTGCACCGCTGCTCGGCGCCGTGCCGCTCCTTCTGACCCTTCGTGCGCGCGCGGCGCGGGCGCGCACGATTTCGGAGCAGCTCCCGGATGCGCTCGAAATGATGGCGCGCGCGGTTCGCGCGGGTCACGCGTTGCCGGCCTCGTTCAAGTTCGTGGCGCAAGAGTGTCCGCTGCCCATCGCGGCGGAGTTCGGAAAAGCCTACGAGCAGCAGAACCTCGGGCTCTCGCTCGAGGCGGCCGTGCACGGCATGACCAGCCGCGTACCGGGCAGCTTGGATTTGAAGCTTTTGGCGGTGGCCGTACGCATCCAAAGCGAGACGGGGGGAAATCTGGTCGAGATGCTCGAGCGCATCTCCGACACCATCCGCGAGCGCTTCAAGTTCTATTCGAAGCTCCGCGCGCTCACCGCGGAGGGCAGGATCTCCGGCGTCATCCTGGGGACGCTCCCCATTTTGGTGGCGTTCCTCATCGCCATCACCAACCCTCCGTATCTGGCGGAGCTCGGCCACGGCCTCGGGCGCATGATCCTCGTGGCGGGCGTGATGCTCTGGACGATTGGCGTTCTCTGGATTCGGCAGCTCACGAAGGTGGTTTATTGATGGATCCCATCATCTTATTTGGCGCCGGGCTGGCCAGCGTCGCGGCCATCGCGCTGGTGCTCGGCCTGCGCGCCTTTGCGTTTGCGCCGCGCGACGCGGTGCTGGAGCGCGCCAAGCGGGTGACGCGCGCGCCGGCCTCCGAAGCGGGCCCGGTGGCCCCCGAGGAGGGCGCCGCATGGGAGTCGCTCCTTGGATCGTTGGGCGGGCTGGCGCGGCCAAAAGAAGCCAATGAAATGGGGAGGGTGCGCAAGACGCTCGTGCACGCGGGCATCCGCGACGAGCACGCCGTCGAGACCTTCTTCGGCGCGAAGATGGCGTTGGCGCTCGCGCTCGGCGGCGGCCTTCTGGTGTCGAGCGCCCTCTTGCCCGCGCCCATTCCGAGGGTACGCATGCTGGTCATCGTGCTGCTCTCGGTCG
This sequence comes from Sorangiineae bacterium MSr11954, assembly GCA_037157815.1. Lineage (NCBI taxonomy): Bacteria > Pseudomonadati > Myxococcota > Myxococcia > Myxococcales > Pendulisporaceae > Pendulispora > Pendulispora albinea. The sequence continues at coordinate 7,823,718 of CP089984.1, read as the reverse complement.
GGTTCTATGCGCCCAATGTCTGGTTGCAGGCGCGCGTTCAATCGCGCCAAACGGCGCTCGCCCGCTCGCTGGCCGATACCTTGGATCTCATCGTCACGTGCGTCGAGGCCGGCCTCGGGCTCGACGCGGCGCTCGCGCGCATCGCGCGGGAGATCGAGCTCTCGGCGCCGGAGCTGGCGAGCGAGCTTCGGCAAACGACCATGGAAATTCACGCCGGCGTGGCCCGCGCGGCGGCGTTCCGCAGGCTGGCGGAGCGCACGGGGGTCGAGGAGCTGCGCGTGCTCTCGGCCATCGTCATCCAGACGGAGATGTTCGGCACCGCGGTCGGTCAGGCGCTCCGCACCCACGCGGCCTCCATGCGCACGCGCAGGTCCCACCGCGCCGAGGAGAAAGCCGCCACGGCGAGCGTCAAAATGATGCTCCCGCTCATCGCCTGCATTCTGCCTTCGCTCTTCTGCGTCATCCTCGGCCCGGCCATCGTTCGAATCGTCACCTCGCTCAGTCCCGCCTTGAGGCACCCATCATGATGCGTTTTCTCTCCGCCACCGTGCTCCTCTTGGCCACCACGGCCGGCATCGGTTGTTCGCGCGCGGCCTCCGCGCCGCCCCCCGAAAAGCCGATGGTCGACGGGCCCGCGCTGCGAAAAGAATTGGCGTTTGCTCTGGCCGGCCATCGCGAGTGGTCGGCCGCCAGCCGCCAGCTGATCGCGCTCATCGCGCAGCGCCCCCACGATCCCGAGCTGCATACGTTGATTGGGACGGTCTACCGCGAGCAATCCCTGTTCGAGCAAGCCGAGCGCGCGTACGCCACCGCCATCCGTCTCGACCCGAAGATGGCCGGCGCCTACGCGGGGAGAGGCATCCTCCGCGAGGTGCGCGGCGACGGGGGCGACGCCGCCCTCGAAGACTTCCGGATCGCGATTCGCCTGCGTCCCAGCGAGGGCGCATACGCCAACAACTTGGGTGTCGCGTTGTATGTTCGCGGCCGCTACCGCGACGCGGAGGCCGCGCTCCAAGAGGGTTTGCGGCAAGACCCGTTCTCCCGGCGCATGCGCAACAACTTGGGATTCGTCTACGGCAAGCTCCGCCAGTTCGATCGCGCAAAGCGCGAGTTCGACCACGGCGGCAGCGACGACGAGGCCGAGAACAACCTGGGATACGCGTACGAGCAAGCGGGGGACGTACGCGCCGCGTGCGCGCTCTACCGCCACGCGGCCTCCGAAAACCCGCTGCTGCGCGCGGCGTCCGAGAACGCGCAACGCGCTTGTCCTCCCGGCGGCCGCGAGGAGACGAAGACGCCATGAGACGCCTACGTCGTATTTCGATGTGCACATCGCTGGCTCCAGTCGGGCTCCTTTTGCTCCTCTCCGAGGGGTGCGACCGAACGCATATGAGCTCTCATTTCGGCGAGGCCAACCGCGCCGCCTTTCGGGCGCAGGTCATCGATTTGGACGCAGGCACCACGGTGAAGCCCAATCCGCCGCTCGATCCGGAGGAGGCGGCGACGATCGCCCGAACGCATCTTAAGTCGTTGGCGCCGGTGGGCACGCCTGGCGCGAGCTACCGCGAGCCGGTCTTGATCGTGGCGCCGCCTTCCACGGGTGCGGGTGCGGCGCCACCGCCCCCCGAGCATCCGCGATGAGCCGGCGCGCGCGCACCCGCGTGCGCCAGCGCGGTGCCACCTCGGTGTTCTTCGCGCTCCTCCTCGTCTTCGTGGTGGGCGGGATCCTGGCGCTGGTCGTCGACGTCGGTCATTTCTGGCTCGTCCGCAGCGAGCTCCAAAATGCCGCCGACGCCGCCGCGCTCGCGGGCGTGCGCGATCTCAACGGGCTCGCCACGCAATTCCCATTTGCCATCACCTCCGCGCAAACGTATGGGGGCGCGAACCGCGCCGACGGCACGGCCGTCACCGTTCCGTTGACCGACGTCACCTTGGGCAAGTGGGATCTCACGAACAAAACGTTCACGCCGACCTTGCTGAAGGCTCACACCGTCAACGCGGTCCGGGTCACGACGCGCCGCACGGCGGCCACCGGCAACGCCGTCGAGGCTTACTTCGGCCCTCTTCTCGGCATCGAGGAGCAGGACATCACGGCCACCGCCATCGCGGTGGGGGGCGGCCCGAGCGCGACCTGCGGCTTCGTGCTCGCGCTCCCGAGCTGCAGCGTGTTGGACGCCTTTGGAAATCTGAATTGCAACGCCACTCTCTCGTTCAACTCGAACGGCAACAACGCCGCCTTCACCTTGCTCTCGTTGACCGTGCCCAATACACCCGATCTCGAGTGCGCCATGTGGTGCACCCTGAACTCCCTCCTCGGGGTGCAGCTACCCCTCCTGGGCGGGTCGTGCTCGTGCTCTCCCGGCGGCTGCAAGTCCACATCGGTCAAGACGCAAATCGCCATCTCGAACGGCACCAACCTATCGAGCTCGATGATCGTGTACATCCAATCGGCGCTCGCGCTGTCGCCGAATGGCCTGCGCGTGGATCTCCCCATCTTCGACGTTCCCCTTTGCCCGTCGGGCAACCTCTCCAACGTTCAAACGGTCGCCGGATACGTAAAGACGCGCATCACGGGCGCGACGGGGGCGCCCAACAAGTCGATCTCCGTCTCGGTCGATTGCGCGGCCACCACCTCGTCGCGGCCTTCGCAAGAGCTCTTCGGTTACAAATCGACGGAGGTGTATTTGGTCCGATGAAGAAATATGCCCTCGTCCTCGACCTCGTCGAACGGCTCTTCGTCGTGGTGCTGTATGGCGCGCTGATCGCGCGAATCGTCGGGGCCATCGGCGCGCAGACCGTCAGCCTGGGGAATTTGCTCCTCGTGCCGTCGGAGGGCATGGTCCTCGTCTTCGTCGTGCTCCGCCGTGGGAGCCTCGACGTGTCGACCCGCCCGCGCGACTGGGCGCTCGCGACGATGGCCACCGCCGCGCCGATGCTGGTCACGCCGGACCCCGGGCACTCGCTCGTTTCACCGGCCCTCGCCGGCAGCATCATCGTATGGGGGACGCTCGTGCAGCTGCACGCCAAGCTCGTCCTCGGCCGGAGCTTCGGGTGCGTTCCGGCCAATCGCGGCTTGAAATATTCGGGGCCATACCGCTTCGTGCGACACCCGATGTATGCTGGTTATGCGCTCGCGCATTTGGGGTTTGCGCTCATGAACGCCAGCGCGCGAAACGTCGCGCTCTATGCGATTTGTTCCGGCCTGCAGCTCCTGCGGCTCATGGCGGAGGAGCGGCTCCTCGGCGCCGACGTCAGGTATCGGCGTTATTGCGCGGTGGTGCGGTATCGGGTGATCCCCGGGCTCTTCTAATCGGGTTCACCCGCCGTTCGTCGCGGGAGCAGCATGTTGGCTCCGAAAGGCGCGGCGGTAGCCGCTCGGCGGTACGCCGACGATGCGGGCGAAGTGGTGGCGGAGGTTGGCCTCGCTGCCGAGGCCACAGAGCTCGGCGATGCGGGCAGGGGTTTCGTCCGTGGATTCGAGCAGCGAGCAGGCTTTTTGGACACGTTGGGTCAAGAGCCACTTGAGCGGTGGGGTGCCGGTGGCCGCGCAGAAGCGCCGGATGAGGGTGCGCGGGGTGAGCCTCTGGCGCTTGGCCATGTCGGCGATGGTGATGGGGCGGTGCAGATGTTCCACGGTCCAATGGAGGAGGGGAGCGAGGCTATCGTCTTCCTTTGCAGGGAGGGGCGTTCGCACGTATTGCGCTTGCCCGCCGGGGCGGTGCGGCGCGATCACCAATTGCCGCGCCAGGCGGTTGGCGATTTCAGCCCCCAGATCCGAGCGCACCAAGTGCAGACACAGATCGAGCCCTGCGGCCGCGCCCGCGCTGGTCAGCACTTGCCCATTGTCGACATAGAGCACCGCCGGGTCGACCACCACCTTGGGAAACCGCTGCGCGAGGAGGCTCGCATACATCCAGTGCACGGTGGCGCGATGCCCGTCGAGCAGCCCCGCCTCCGCGAGCACGAACGCCCCCGTGCAGATGGAAGCGATGCGCGCGCCGCGCGCGTGGGCTTTGCGCACGGCGGCGAGGAGCGCGGGCGGGGCACCGTCGAGCACATTGGCGCGCGCCGGCACGATGACCGTGTCGGCCTCGTCGAGGCCGTTCAAATCGTGCGACGTGCCGGCCACGAAGCCCGCACCCACCTTCGTTTGGCCGGGATGCTCCGCGCAGATCCGGAGCTCGTACCAGGGATCGGCCAGATTGTGGCGAGGTCGTCCGAAGATTTCGCACGGGATGGCGATCTCGAAGAGGTGCATGTCCTCGGTGACGGCGACCGCAACGCGACCAGTGGGCATGTCATATCTTTAGCGGACATTGTCATTTTTGCCACTGGTTGCGATTGCCAGCCCGCCACAACGTGAACGGGCATGACTCGACCCGTTCCAAGAAAAAGCGGAAGCCCATGGCTCGTTCTGGCGATCGCGTCGGCGGCCAACTTCCTCACCATCCTCGACCTTTGGGTGGTGAACATCGCCTATCCGGCGTTCGAGCGTACCTTTGCGCCGGCGTCGTTGTCCGACGTGTCGTGGATCTTGAACGTGTACGCCATCCTGCTGGCGGCGTTTCTCATCCCCGCGGGCCGCCTCGCCGACAGCGCGGGGCGGCGCGCATGTTTTCTCGCCGGGACGGTGCTGTTCGGCGTTTCCTCGCTCGCGTGCGGGTTCTCGCCGGGGCTCGCATCGCTGATTGTCGCGCGCGCCGCGCAGGCCATGGCGGCGGCCATGCTCATGCCGACCTCGTTGGGGTTCGTTCTCTCGGCGTTCGAGCCGCGCGAACGGGGGACCGCCATCGGCATATGGGCCGCGGTGGGGGCGGCGGCGGCGAGCAGCGGGCCAGTTCTGGGCGGGCTGCTCATGGTCCTGAGCTGGCGCTGGATCTTCTTCATCAACGTGCCGCTCGTCCTCGCCACCGTGGTTGCAGGCGCGCTCTATCTCCCGGCGTACGAAGAGAGGATCCGTCGCCGGATCGATCTCCTCGGCGCCCTTTTGGTGTTCGGCGCCATGGCGCTCGTGTGCACGGCGCTGGTCGAGGTGCGGGACTGGGCGCCGTGGCGGACGTGGTCCACCCTCGGCGCGGGGCTCCTCGTCGCGGCGGTGTTCGTGGTGCACGTCCGGCGGCACCCCGATCCCATCGTCGCGCCGCGGCTCTTCGCCGCGCGCACCTTCCGCGCCGGGGCCGCGGGGATCTTCGCGTACTACGTGGGCTTCGCCATGATGCTGGTCGGCACGACCTTGCTCCTCACCGACCATTGGCACTTTTCGGTGCTGCAGGCGGCGATCGGCATCGTGCCGGGGCCCTTCACCGCCAGTCTCGTGTCGCTGTTTGCGGGGCGGCTCTCCGCGCGGTTGGGAGCTCGAACCATGGTCGTCGCCGGCGCCTTGCTCTTCGCGGGCGCCGCCACGTGGTTGCTCTTTTTGGCGGGCACCGTGCCCGACTACGGCGTGGTGGTGTTACCGAGCTTCATCGTGTGGGGTGTGGCCAATGGGCTGATTCAGCCTACCTTGTTCGCCAAGGCGCGCGCGGTACCGAGCGCCGATCTGGCGTCCGGCTCGGCGGTGCTGACGATGGCGCGCCAGCTCGGCTCTGCGTTCGGCGTGGCGGGTTTGGTGGCGGTGCTGGGGGCGTCGCCCGCCGCGGGGCTCGATGGGCTCCGGCGGTCGTGGGTCATGGTGCTTGCGACGGCGGCGCTCACCGCCGTCGCGGGGCTTTGGGGAAATGAGCCCGAGACGCCGTCCGTGGTGCGGGAGGCGCGGGAGCCGCACGCGGTACGCGACGCGCACGATGCGCACCCGCCGGGGGCCTTTCCGAGCCATGGGGAGTGATCCTGCGAGCGGACGAGCGGACGAGGACGGAGGTCGATGGCGGCGCCTGCACCCGCGTCGGGTGAACGCCCCTCTGCGCAGGGGAAAATGAGCGGCGCTATTCGGTCGTGTCGCCGAGCGACTTCAAGAGATGGCGAAGCGTCTTGGCGAGGGCCTTGCGCTCGTCGGGCGCGAGGGCGGAGAGCAGTCGGTTCTCGGTGGCGACGTGGTCGGGCAGGGCCCGGTCGATGAGCGCACGCCCCTCTTCGGTGAGGGTGACGAGCACCCCGCGTCCGTCGGCTTCGTTCGGGGTGCGCGTCACCAAACCGCGCGCCTCCAGGCGATCCAGCCGCTGGGTGATGGCCCCCGAGGTCACCATCGACGACTGCGTCAGGCTGGTGGGGGTCAGGCGATACGGTGGCCCGCTGCGCCGCAAGGTGGCGAGCATATCGAACGATGGCGAGTCGAGCCCATGCGCCTCGAACGTGCGCGCCAGCTCCGCGCTGACGATCCGCGTCAGCCTCGAGAGGCGGCCGATAACGGCCATCGACGAGACGTCCAGGTCCGGGCGCTCACTTTTCCACTGCTTCACGATTCGGTCCACGTGGTCCGGCACGCCCTCAGCGTACCCGATACTTTAGCGGTAAGATAGATCTGGCGGGTAGCTTAGCGGTGAGTTATCTTGTCTTAGTGCTAAGCAATCGCCTCCGAACCATCCTCGTCACCGCGCTGGCCCCCATGATCTGGGGGAGCACCTACCTCGCGACGACCGAGCTGCTGCCGCCGGGCCGCCCGCTTTTGGCCGCGGTCGTGCGGGCGCTGCCGGCCGGCTTGGTGCTGGTGGCGCTCACGCGGCGCCTGCCGCAGGGCATCTGGTGGTGGCGGGCGCTGGTGCTGGGCGCGCTCAACATCGGCGCGTTCTTCGCGCTGCTCTTCGTCGCAGCCTACCGCCTTCCGGGTGGAATCGCGGCCACCGTCGGCTCCTTGCAGCCGCTCATCGTGGCGGGTCTCGCGTGGGGGTTGCTCGGCCAGCGCGTGTCCTTGCGCACGGCGCTCGCCGGCATCTCCGGCGTGGCGGGCGTCAGCCTCTTGGTCCTTCGCGCCAACGCGCGGCTGGACGCCGTGGGCATCGCGGCCGCGGCGGGCGGTGCGGTCGTGATGGCGAGCGGGATCGTCCTGAGCAAACGATGGACGTCGCCCGCGCCCGTGCTGGCGACCACGGGTTGGCAGCTCGTCGCGGGTGGCCTGCTGCTGCTGCCGATTGCGCTGCTGGTCGAGGGCCCGCCGCCCGCGACCCTCAGCCTCGCCAACGTCGTGGGCTACGGGTACCTCGGCATCCTCGGTTGCGCGGTGGCGTACGCCCTTTGGTTCCGCGGCATCCGTCTCCTTCCGCCCACCGACGTGACGTTCCTCGGTCTGCTCAGCCCCGTGGTGGCCACCGCGTTGGGCTGGCTGGTGCTCGGCCAAGAGCTCACGGCGTCGCAGGCCGTAGGCGCGCTGGTGGTCCTCGCCTCCCTCGTCGCCGCCCAGCTCCGCACCGACCGCAGCGCGGCGCCCGGCCCATCGTCGCCGTCGAACGCTTCCGAAGGCGCGCCGGCGCCGAGCTCGAACGGTTCGTCGCGAACCGCATCGACGTAATGAACCCCGCGTCCCCCTCGAGGAGCTTATCCATGCGTATCGTCATCTTCGGAGCTTTGGGAAATGTTGGGAGCCGGGTGGTGGCGGAGGCCATCGCCCGCGGCCACGACGTCACCGCCGTCGTGCGCAACCCCGCCCGCTTCCACGATCTGCACCCCGCCGCCAAACCCCGCGCCGGCGACGCCGCCACCTTCGACGACGTCATATCCCTGAGCGCCGGCCAGCACGTCGCCATCAGCGCAACGCGTCCGGCACCCGGCCGCGAACGCGAGCTCGTCGCCAGCACCAAGTCCCTTCTAGCCGGCGCCGCCCGCACCGGCACCCGCCTCCTGATCGTGGGCGGCGCCGCCACCCTGACCATCCCCGGCACCGGCGGCAAGCTCCTCGACGATCCGCATTTCCTTCCCCCCGAGTACCTCCCCATCGCACGAGCCTGCGCCGATCAACTCGAAACCTGCCGCACCGACTCCACCGGCGTGAATTGGGCTTATCTGAGCCCTCCGGCCGAGCTCTCTCCTGGCGCTCGCACCGGCACGTACCGGGTCGGCAAAGACGAGCTGCTGCTCGATACCAAGGGAGATTCACGGATTTCGTTGGAGGACCTGGCCGTTGCGCTGCTCGACGAGGCGGAGCGACCGAGGCACGAGCGCGTGAGGTTTACGGTTGGATATTGATTGCCGCGAAGGAGTTCGAGCCTGCTGAGAGTCGTACGGGCACCTGGCCTTGAAAGTCGTGACCGACATCCTTCGACAGCTTGATTCTATTGTCAGCCAGCAACTGGTTTCGCCCTGAATTTCGTCCTTTCACTTCGTGGCCCAAGAATCGACTCACGGCCCCCTCTGCGGTAGGTGCGTGATGACGGTGTGCTAGTGCTGCGAACTCTCCTTTTCCCGCCAGAGAACGTATTCTGTGGGATCGGCGGTCTCGTCCCAGAACACCCACAGTCGAGCGCACTGTGGGCACCGGAGCACCGTCTGTGTGGCGCGATAAACGTCCTCGGCGTCGACCGCTCCACTAAAGCGGTCGAAGGTAGTGTCCGATATAATGCGCCACTCGATCGGGCAAGGGATCTCGCCGTAGCGTAGAAGATTTCCACATTTGCAAAGAAGTTTCGGCACGCTTATCTCCCGAGAATGATGATGTCTTGAATGTTCGTCGCGCCAGCACCGTTCACGCGACCAAGTATATTACCCAGTTGCCCAACATCAACCGGTGATGCACGAAGATCGAGTACGATGCCCGTCGCTTGGCTATTCTTGTTTGCAATCGCGCTGATAATGCGGTTTGCGTTCCCTGTCGTGGGCGAGTAGATGTCGTACGGCGCGCCTTCGATGAGAAGATCGGACGTTGCTCTTCCCGGAATGGGATCGCGAATGACAACAGATCCCCGCCCCATTTTTGCCACTTGCGACGCGGCTGTTAACTCTGCGTCGGTGGCTGTTGCAGATTGAATCACAAGCCTTGCTGCCGTCTGCTCCGCAGCCGCGAACACCCCTCCAATAGGAATAGCTCCTCCAGATGACATCGAACTGGCCAAATGTCTCTTGGTCCTGTCCCAAGCCGCCCGACGAGCCCAATCAGAACGCGAGAGCTCACGCTTTTCGCGATTACCAGCTCCAGCATCTTGCCACCCCCTGTTCCCAGCACCATTTCGCATCGCGTCGTAGATCGGTTCGACTTCTTTGACGCGCTGGACCATGGTGCCCACCGTGTCCATGCACGCGTCGCCGGGTGGACAATCCTCATTGGGAACGGTTATCGCAGTTATGTAATCGTACTCCTTGATTCGAAAACCGATCAAATCGGGGGGATCCGTCTCCCCGGCTCCGGTCGGCACTCTGGCCACGAGGTATCCCTTGATTCCGCCCGGCCGCTCGTAAAACGGTTTCATTGCATCGCGGAATGGACTTCCGAACGGATCCCATCCCATCAACGGCCCGCCTCCGTTGCCCGCTTGGTAGCAAATTTCGCAGAACTCTAGCCCATTCGGATCGACTAGTTTTTGCGGCGACCCGGCGACATAGGCGTATGGATTCAAATCGCTCCCCAGCCCATGCACTGTCAAGGGGTCCGCGCTCGCCCACTGCCCCAGCGCCGCCACATAATATCGATAGCCAAAGTACGTGAGACCGACGCCGATGTCGTCCTCTTTCCCCGTGAACCGATAGTCCTCACGGAAAGTTTGCCATCGTTTCGGCCGGTAATCCGTTTCGGGCGCGCCGAATGCTTGGTACGTACTGCGCTCCACGAGCTCACTCGTCGCCTTGTCGATCACCACGCTCGTCGAGCCGAGCGGATCGATCATCGTGAAGTATACGCGCGCCTTTTTCGGGCCGATCGTCGGCAGACCAGGATCGCCATGTACGACCCGCGCGAGTGCCGTACCATTCGATACGAGATACGCAGTCGCGGTGTCCTCCGTCCGCTCGTAGTCGCGATCACGGGAAATGAAGTGCGCCTCATTGAGGCGCAAGGTCGGGAACACGTCGATCGTGTATAAACGCTCTTCGGTCTTCGGTCCCTGCACCGACTTGATCACCCGCTGCCCGCCCGCGTCGTACGTGTAGCGGAATTCGATGCCCCTCGCGACCGAGCTCGTTGCGCGCTTCGCTCGGGCGAGACGTCCTACCTCGTCCCACTCGTAGGAGAACTCCAGATCGACCGTCCCTCGCTCGGGCCCCGGCTTCTGCAACGTGAGCTTGGTCAGGTTGCCCGCCGCATCGTACGTCGACTTCGCGTGTCCCTTTTCTGCGTTGGCCGCCACCACCCGATTCGGGCCATTGCTGGGCGTTCCGTACGTCATTGTCCCCATCGAACGATCGTGGAACGCGTGCACGTCGTCGTCAGACTTCGTAAGATTTCCTTGCCAATCGAAGTCGAAGGATTGCCACTTCACCCGCTTGCCGAGTTTTTGTTCGGGCATTGGGCGAGTGTCTCTCTCGTCGATCTCCTCGTCGAAAGGCGAGACTTGTACATCATCACCCGTATCGTACTCCACGCGCCGGAGCCGATAGCGGTCGTCATATGCAAACTGCTTGGTGCTCATCGGCTTTGCACCCGCCGGCCATTCGGCGGTGATGCGTGCGTCGACCACCTTCAATGGGTTACCAACGGCGTCGTACGAATCTTCGGAGTCGAGGTGCAGATCCTGAAGCACGGTTTGCGCCGTTTCCGACGTGGATGGCTTCGGATATCCAGACTGGGATCGGCCCCAAATAGGCGGTGGATTCCGTCGAATGAGCGAGCGCTGGAGCCAGCGGCGCGCGTTGTAGTCGAAGCTCGCGACCGTACCGGCCGTGTCCCCGTAGGTGATGGCGCGCACCAGCCCATCGGCATCGGCGAGCTTGCTCGTGACGAGATCCCCGTAACTTCCGGCGACGTGATTGGCGAGCCCGCGTGACGTATAACTCGTCGTGACCAGGTCCTTGCCTGTCAGTCCGCCTGCGGTGACCTCATTGCCCTGCATCTCGGAGACGTCCATTCCCATCGAATGTGCGATCACCCGATCCGCTTCATCGTATGCGAACGCCGTCTTGTACCAACGCGGCGTGTAACCGGCTTGTAAGGCCGACACATCCTGCGCGGGGGCGCCCACCATGTCCATCTCTTCTTCGAGGAAGATGCCACCTCGTTGGACGAGCGCCACTTGCCGCGCAATCTGGGTGGTTCGCCCCCGTCCGTCATACGTGTAGCGCGTTCGCTGCGCCCGATCGTAGGACGCTGCCAGGCGCCCCGCAAAGAACAGCGCGTTCCCCTCTTGCCCCTCCTCGGGCTCGTCGTAGACGAACGTGGATGTAGGACGAACGTCGTAATCGGCGTGACTTCGCAAGCACGGCGAGTAGACCTCCGAGATCAGCCGCCCCATGCCGTCCAGGGCAAGGTTCTTTCCACAGCCGCGAGCATCACTCGTTGCCACCAGATCGCCCGCGTCGTTGTAGCCATAGCGCCACGCTTTCTGATTTGCCGTGCCAAATCCCGTGGACGTGTTCGGTTCTGCGTTCTGCACCAAGCGACCCAGAGAATCATACGTCATCACACGCGTGTAAACATCGTTCGATGCGGTGTGCGACCGTGTGACCGTCGCTACCTCTCCCGTCGGCAAGTAGGTCACGCGTGTGGAGATCGTATCCTCCGTACCGCCTTGGCTCGTCATTCGCTGCGTCAACACCGTGCGGCCATGACCGTCGCGCAGCGTCTTCGTCGGTCGCGCTGTTGCGCCCGGGGCAAGATCGGTCGCGTCGTATGTCGTTTGCTCAAGCGCGGAAGGTTCGATCTTTCCCGTGTACTGACCATCCAACCCATACGTGCGAACGGCGGGCACGTGGCCGCCCCGGAGGCTGTCATAGATGGCACTCGTTGAAGGCGTCGACAGCACCGGAACGGGCGCCAAATGGGCGTTGGGGTCGAAATTTGAGAAACGCGGCTCGTAGCGCTTGACCACGCGCCCTAGGCCGTCGCGTTCTACCTCGCCGGTCACGATGTACGGCGCTTGGTCACCCGCTCCCGGATCGGCTTCTCGTACCGAAGCGATCGTTTGCCCAAATGGATCGAGGTACGTCCACGTCGAGCGGTAGCGGGCCCCACTCCCATCGTCATCCCGCCGCTCCACCCGAATGAAGCCATTTGGCTTGTCCGGGTACCGCCACGACTCGAAGTAGGTCATCTTCACGCTCGGCTCGCCCGAGGATATCAACGGCAAGCCGGGATTGGGCTCGAAGACCCGTACCGGCCGTCCGAAATCATCGTATTCCACGGTCGTCGTGGCGCCGTTCGGAGCCGTCGTCGTCGTAGGAAGCTCGAGCCCGCGATCGAACGTGGCCGTGGTCGTGAGCCCACTACCCCCGCAACCGTTCTTATAGACTGTCGTTTGGATGGGGAGCTGGGTGAACCCTTCATCGTACTTGATTCGCCGGCAGCGCCCATTTGGACCGCGCGTCAAGATGGGATTCCCGAACGAATCGTATTGGTTCTCGGAGAGAAACAAATTGATTTTATCGTCCGATGCGTCGGCCGGCCTCGGCGCGACATCCCTCCCATCCTCGTGAAAACGAACAAGGTCCAACGTGCCCTGCAAGTCGGTGTACGTCTTTGTAACTCGGCCCGCGGCGTCGTACTCGAAGCGCATGTGCCGGCCGCTAGTGCGCGCATCGCTCTCCCGCCAATTCCAGCGTGACCCGTCTCCCGATGGAAGGAGCCAGTTTTCAAATGTGTGCACGATCGGCACGTCTTTGGGGTTATCGCGCCCGGCTTCGACCATGCCATGGTCCGTCTTCGACGTCACATTTCCGAAACCGTCTCGCTGAGCCTCGCTCGCCAGATGGACGCGGCGGCCATTCGAAACGGTCATCGTATTGAACGTGCGCGTCGGTGGTGTCACCGTGAGCGCATCCGAGACGACGTCGGCCATGGTTGCTTCGATCGGAGAGCCACCACCCGAAAAGTCGACGAACCACGTGTCGACCCTTTCCGCGTAGGCCGTCCTGATCGTGCGGTTATCCATACCGGTATAAAGTTGCTGCAAGCGGTATCGGTAGTGTTTTACGAAGGGGGCGCTCGGCGTCGTGGCATAATGATAGACCATCGCAGGCGCGCCGTTGAGCGGCCCAATCGGCATTTCGCCCGGGCGCTCGTCCGTGGGGTGACACCAATTGACCTTCAATCCCTCACAATTGGATATCAGGAAATCGGTAATGGTCAGGACGTCATCGTCCCTGCTCGTACCACGTTGCCAAGTGGTCAGCTCGCGAAAGCCCAAGAACCGACGCTGCGGTTTGTCGTAGACGGCATTCTTGTACTGATATTCCGTGACGAATGGTCCACCCGTCACTTTCACGTCCGCCTTGCTGCTGGTGGTCATGCGGGTCACGATATGGAGCGGCTGGGGAATCGGTGTGGAAGCCGTGTGGCCCGGAATGCCCGCGGTGATGCTCTGGATCGTGTTATACTCGAATTTCGTTGTGGCGCCGGCGTCGTTCGTGATGGTCTTGAGCACACCGGGACGGACCACTTGATTCGGCGTTTGGCCTTCCGGTGGCCCATTGTCTCCGGTTAGTGACATCGCATGCAGACCGTTCCCGACGAAGATGATGGAATCGATCCCCGACCCATTCAGATCAGCAAACTGAAGAGTGTAGTTGGCTCCAGGCACCAAGTCATTCGTTAGGTCGATGTGCACGGAATCTTTGGTGCCGGAAACGTTTCCAAAGACCACGTCGAGCGCCAACTTCGGTCGAGGGTCGACGGAAAATCGAAGGGTCAGCAAATCGGCGATTGAGTCGCCATTCACATCATGTACGTACTGATTCTCGCCCAGCCCAGGTGGTGTATCGCTGGTGCGCTCGAAGGTCCCATCTCCGCGCCCATAGTACAGCTTCCACAGCTCGGCGGGCGGTGGAGCGCTTGCCTTGCCGCTAGTAAGCGCGCCACCGCCGACGTAGACGAAGCGGCTTGCCAGGTCTGGGATGCCATCGCCCGACACATCCGCCAGAAAACCATGCCTCGGCTGATACTCGTTGTCGAAGAGATCTTGATCCTCCACGGTACGCGGTGTGCGCTGCGCGAATGGCTGGATTGCGAGGGTGTTCGGATCGACGGCGGTAAAGAAGACGGACCGATTGTGACCGATCCAGATCTCGGGACCGTTTGGTGGATCTCCGCTCGGCCTGCTGATGGCGGTGAACGAGACCCGGTCCAGATAGCCGTCACCATCTACATCACCGAAATAAGATTTTGGTGTGAACTGGTATTTGTTCGGGTCCTGACATTGCCATCCGTCCATCCAGTCAGGCAAGCGTCGACCGGGGGTGAGGCCGTAGCCGAGCCAGTGCCACTTGTCGTCATTTCCGAATACGGCTTTGAGCGCGGTATACTGGGGATCTCCACAATTACTTGGTGAATCGAACTTTGTGGCCATCGCGTTCACGGCCCCCGAGTGGTCCCAATCTCCCAGCATGGCATTATGGAAGAGTAGCCTTTTCTGCACGTCGGCGTTCCCGACGTCGAAGTCCGTATGAAGGATATCCATGGCCTTGCCAAGGGGGCGGTTGGGTGCGCCGAGGCGCGAACCCATGACCATCCCGCCATTGTCTCGCGAGTAACCGATGGCGTCGCCGAGCCCGTCGCCGTCCATATCCACGAACGCGATGGGCTTCGTGGTATCCAGACCGCCGGGGGCGAAATAGCTGATGCTCGTGACTGGAGGAGAGGTCGACACCATTCCGTCCCCCCAATAGCTCATGGTGGCAATCGGGCGCATGGCGCCGCACCCCGGTGGCAGATTTGGCGGCACGGTTCCGCTTGCGTCTTCCTGGGCGCCGCTGCAGGCGCCATTTTCATACACAGATTGAAGGAACCAACGAGCTTGCGACTTATGACCCCACTCATAGTAAAGCAGGTACTGTCTCACCAGGGAGCGAGGCGACGTCGCCAGAAAATTGCTGCTCGTAGTATCGACCCTTGCGAGCATCCATTGGCGTATCCTGCGCCATACTACGGTGTCCCTCTTCGCGGGTTTCGACGCGTAGTTGTGGCGAATCGACTGGTATGTCAGGTGCGTATGGTGAGCGAAGCTATCGCGAGGCGGGTTGTCGCCGCCTGCTTTCGGTGAGGTGTAGATGTCCGTGAGGTATGCGAGATCGTCGGTGATCCATTCGTCGGTCTCGGGGAATTTCGTCCAGTCGTAGACAATGACGTTGGCGCTCCCATTCGCGTCCCTTTGGCGAACGATGTTCCACCTGTAGATGGCGTTGTTGGCGTGCCTGTCCAAATCCACGGCGTTCTCGTTGTTCTCGTCGCCACGGGGAACGCCTAGCTCGAGCTCGGCGCCCTTAGCTTGCGCAATCCATCGACGATGGTCCGGAGACCAGAAGAACCGGGTGAACGCACCTTCGATTTGCGGCCGATAATACATCCATCCCGTCGTCCACACGGGAAACTCCTCACCGGGTTGGAGTGCGGCACCGTTGGTGCATTTGCCGAAAGCAATAAGGCAAATTGGTACCAATGGGCTGCCATTGAAGTCGAAACGATCGGCGACGGCCGGATCGATGGGCTCGCCGTTTCGAGGGTCTTTGTAACGAGGACCATTCGATATGTTGTGCCGCTCGATACGGGTAAGCCCGAGCGACCAGCCAAATCCTACTTCCCCGATCCCCGCCGTGGACGAATAATTGAGCCCTAGCTGAGGCTGAACGCCGCCTCGTGCGCGGGGTAGACGAAAGGGAATGGCGGCGTGCGCGGTTCCCGTTGATGGCTCCGTGCCCGCCGCAGCGACGTTTCCAACGCCGCTTCCCTCGGCGGCATCCAAAGTGGTAGCGGGGGCGGTTCCCGTACCCGGAGGATCCGCGGCAGCAATTGTTGTTATATTCGCGGCCACCCCTGCAGCGGATGGAGACTCCGCTGAACGGGATGCCGGTCCGGCCGAAACCGACACGGGCTTTTTCTCGCGTGGATGCGAAGCGTTTGACGTTTCGGTTGGAGTTTCCCGTGCATCCTGCGAAAGCGCGGTGCCGGACACCATCATTGGCGCAGAGCCTATGACCAACAGTAGAAAATAAGACCAAAGCCCGTATGCGGTGGAGGATGTCCGGGGCTTGGTCCTCCTCGGAGGTTTGATCATCGACACCGTCGCGCGATAGACCGTTCTCATGCGTTTGCTCGCGTTCAAAGATATTTTGCAGAGAGAATGTCGATGCACGCCTGTTTATCGGCACGCACGGGCCAGTTGTTCCAAGCCAGCCTTGCACTGTGCGCCAAGGCGCTCGCGCGAGGCATCGTCCTTCGCACCAACGGAGAATGCTTGGCGAGCTGCCTCGGTTCGTTGAGCCATTACGTCGGGGCTGATGCCGCGCATGCATTCGTTGAGACGAACGATATAGGTCGCGCATTCTGGCACGAGCTTGCGGTCGTCCGCATTGCCATCGCTTTGGGCGCTGCACCCGAAGCCGACGACGACCACCATGATTGAAAAGCCGAAGCTTGCTCGACGCTGCCCGAGGCGAAACTCAGATAAGATCATGACGAAATAGGTTCCTCTCATGTTGTCGTTCACACCGAGACGTCATCACGAAAGCCGCAGGTTACCCGTTCACCGTCGTGTGTGCACGATGCAGAAGGAGCGTAGTATGCGCAATGGATTTTTAGATTTTTAGTGCTCGTCGACTGAACTGGACGCACTTTTCCTGCGGTGCCCCGTTCGCTCGCCGATGTCGTTGCGACTGTCGCGACTGCGCAGTCGAATAGAGAATCTCCGCTACGAGCATGGATGCCGCTACGCGCTAGGGCACCGGTGTCCCCTTGGATCCCTCGCTCGGGCGTTTGGATTACCGCGTCGCCACCTTGTTGCGCCACGCGTTCCGATTGGTTGCGGTTTGCACATTCGGCCAGGTATGCCTCGATGGTAGTGCGCGACATGGCTTCCGACTCACCCTCAGCCCGAGCGGTGATGTCTGCATGTGAATGTTATTGCATCCCGTATCTCCGTTACCCGTGCAAGAAGAGGATAAATTAGATGCTTTCTTCCGCCAGCGCACCTTCGCAGTTCGATTGTGTTTATGGCGTGCGTAGGGCTCGAGTCCACACCCATCGAGTCCGCGGGACGCATGTTACGGCGTGCGAAGTGTGTTTTACACGTTCTTCTCGGCACGAAATCTCCAGTTCCGGATCCCAGCCTCACTCCGTGAAATCCACCGTACCTTGCCGCTGCCGATTGACCATGAGCCGAACCACATCCGGGCGCGAATAGTGCCCGGCCGGGTCGAAGTTTTGGCGCTCCTGCCGCACGCGTTCATAATCCAATGTGGCGACGATCAGACGCTCCTCGGCTTCGACTGGCTCGACCACCCACGTGCCGTCCGGCGCGGCGATGGCCGAGCCGCCGGTGGCGAGGACGTCGGGGCAATTCGTTTGGAGCGTTTCGTAATGGGGGGTCTCGCGCGGAAAGTCTTTTTTGCGCATCAGTCCTGAAACGGAGATGACATACGAGCGCCCTTCGAGCGCCGCGAAGCGTGTGATGTCCTTCGTATTGTGGACGCCGCCCGGCCAGAGCGCCACGTGCAGATCCTCGCCCTGGCCGTACAGCGCTGCGCGCGCGAGCGGCATCCAGTTCTCCCAACAATTCAGCCCGCCGACCGTAAAGGCACCAAGGCGGTGCACGCGCAGTCCGTGTCCATCGCCCGGCGACCAGGTCAATCGCTCTTCGTACGTGGGCATCAGCTTGCGATGCACCGAACGAATTTCACCCTGGGGATCGATGTACACGCAGCTGGCATAAAGGCTATGTCCTCCTCGATCGAGCGGACGCTCGATGCAGCCCAGCATCACCGCCAGGTGGTGCCGGCGCGCGGCCCCGCAGAGCGGTTCGAGGTGACCGGCTTCGATTTGCACGGCGTTGCGAAGGTAGTGCGCGTGCATCTCCTTCTGCAGTGGCGAATTGAACCGCGCGCCGTTGGTGTGCTCGATCCAGAAGGGGTAGCCGGGCAGGACACCTTCGCCGAACGCCACCAGCTGGCACCCCGCGTCGCCGGCCGCATGCACCTGCTCGACCACCTTCGCCAAGGTGCGCGCGCGGTCCAACCATACCGGCGCCATCTGCGCCATGCCCACGGTCAAGGTGTCGTCATCCCTCGTTTGCATTTCGGGCTCCCTCTTTCAATGGTCGACATCAGCTCACGGTCGCGGAAACTTTACACGGTTCATTGGCCCGGCCATCTGCGGATTTTTGCGATCAAGTCCGAAAATGGCCAGACGCCGCGCCACCCCGCCCTTAGGTAGAAGGGCGCTCCACGCGCGACCGGTCCGCACCGGGTCACGGTGGAGCGCGATCGACGACAATCGACCAGGAAAGACGTATGTCCCTCCCCGACCCCCATTCCCGCAAGAATGCCGTTGCGCTCGCGGCCGTCTGCCTCGCCGCGCTCATGTTCGGCTTGGAAATCTCGAGCGTCCCCGTGGTCCTGCCCATCCTCGAAAAGACCCTGCACGGCAGCTTCCGGGACATGCAGTGGATCATGAACGCTTATACGATTGCGTGCACCACCGTCCTGATGGCGGCCGGCACGCTCGCGGACCGATATGGCCGCAAGCGCATGCTCGTGATCAGCCTGATCGTGTTCGGGCTCACCTCCATCCTCTGCGGACTTGCGCGAAGCGTGCCCGTTCTCGTGGCCGGCCGGTTCCTTCAGGGGCTCGGGGGCGGCGCCATGTTGATTTGCCTCATTGCGATTCTCTCGCATCAGTTTCGCGCGGGACGCGAACGCGCCACGGCGTTTGCGACGTGGGGGATCGTATTCGGGTTCGGTTTGGGGTTCGGCCCCATCCTGGGCGCCGCCATCGTGGCGGTGTCGAGCTGGCAATGGGTGTTCCTGGTTCATGGGGTGCTGGCGGTGCTCGCCATCGTCATGACCTCGAGCGGTGTCGAGGAGTCGCGCGATCCGGACGCCAGGAAGCTCGACATCGGCGGTATTCTGACCCTGTCGCTGGCCGTGTTCTCGTCGACCTATTTCATCACCCAAGGGCCGGATATCGGATTTGGGAGCGCCGCCGCCCTCGGGGCATTGGCGCTGGCGCTCGTGAGCTTCGTCGCCTTTCTGGTGGTAGAGAGGCTCCACCCGCATCCGATGTTCGACTTTACCGTCTTTCGCATTCGCCCGTTCTCGGGGGCAATCTTCGGCGCGATGGGCATGAACTTCAGCTTCTGGCCGTTCATGATCTACCTGCCCATCTATTTTCAGAGCGCCCTCGGTTACGATGTGGTGACCGCCGGCTGCTCGTTGCTCGCCTACACCTTGCCCACATTGGTGTTTCCGCCCCTCGCCGAGCGTTTCGCGCTGCGCTACGAGCCACGTGCCGTCATCGCCCTCGGTATGTTTGCGATCGGCCTCGGCTTCCTCGGAATGCGATATGCAATCAGCGTCGCGCATCCGAGCTGGTCGACCATCTTGCCCGGGGCGCTGCTCGCAGGGATGGGCCTCGGGTTCACCAATACGCCGGTGACCAATACCACGACGGGGGCGGTCCCGAGCACGCGCGCGGGCATGGCGTCGGGCATCGATATGAGCGCGCGGCTCATCACGCTCGCCATCAACATCGCGCTCATGGGATTCATTCTCGTCAATGGCATCCGCTCGTATTTGCGGGGGGCGCTCCCGGGGGCGCTCGACGAGGCCTCGTTGCGCGCGGCCGCGGAGAAGATCGCCTCGGGCGATCTCGTGTCGGTCCGGTCCACGGTGCCCGCCTGGTCGACCCTCGATGCCTCCGGCGCGGTCGCGCACGCGGCGCTGGTGCATGGTTTTGGGACGGTCATGCTGTACGGTGGCATCGGCGTCTGGGTGTTGGCGGCCGCGAGCTTTTTGACGTTCGGCGGGCGCGCGAGCACGTCCACCGAATGGGGGCGGAGCGATCTCCGCGATGCGATGAAGCGATGAATGAGACGAATGAGACGAATGAGACGAATGAGACGAAAGATGGCGCGGGAGTTGCGTTTTCTCGGGCGAAGAAAGGAGAGAACCATGGCTCAATCGCTGAATGGGAAAAAGGTAGCGATCGTCGTGACCGATGGTTTCGAACAGGTCGAGCTCACGGAGCCGAAGAAGGCGCTGGAAGCGGCCGGCGCGACCGCGCTCATCGTGTCGCCCAAGGACGGGAAGGTTAAAGGGTGGAAGCTCACCGACTGGGGCGACGAATTCAAGGTCGACATCGCCATCGCCAACGCGAAGCCGGACGAGTTCGATGCGCTTCTTCTTCCAGGCGGCGTGATGAACCCCGACAAGCTCCGCGTCATCCCGGAGGTCATCCGCTTCATCCGTGGCATCTACGACGCAAAGAAACCCATCGCGGCCATCTGCCACGGCCCCTGGACCTTGATCGAAGCCGATGCCGTTCGCGGCCGTCGCATCACCTCATGGCCAACATTGCGCAGCGATCTGAAAAACGCGGGCGCGAACTGGGTCGACGAACCGGTGGTCGTCGACGATGGGATCGTGACGAGCCGCAAGCCCGACGACATTCCGAAGTTCAATGAAAAAATGATCGAAGAATTCGCCGAGGGCGAGCACCGAAGGCGAGGAGCCGCCAACAACGTCCAGGAACGGCGAGCGTAGACCGCGAGCGGCGAGGGGTGCGGCGGTCGCACCCCTCGTCCTCGCGCCGTCGCTCGTTCAACGGTGCTGCGCCGAGACCGCCGCCAACCAAGCCTGCACCTCGGCACCGTCCTGAACGTAAGCGCGGCCCGAGTGCTCGTAGCCATCGATCGCTTCGTTGGCCAGGCGCCGTGCGCGCTCGCGGTCACCGCCGGTCCGCCATAGAACGCGCGCGAGGGCGAAGCCGATGGTCGCCCGAAACTCGTGCCGCGGTGTGGTCGTCCCGTCTTGCACGAGCTTTTCGGCTCGTTCGAGCGCCGCGAGCGCCTCGGAGAACCGCCCGAGCTGCTCGTAGCTTTCACCGACACACGAGAGGGCCAACGCGACATAAACCCCACGTGGCCCGAGGGTGCGCTCGCCGGCGTCGAGCAGCTCGGCGCAGAGCTGCTGCGCATCGCGCTCACGATGCTGCTTGCGCAAGATCCGCCCCAATCGAACGCCATAAAGGATCGTGCTCGGATCGCCGGGCCCCGCCAACCGTCGATTGAGCGTCAAGGCCTCGTCGAGCACGGCGCGTGCCGCCTCCAGGTGCCCGAGCGCCTCCTCCGCGCGGGCGATACCCGAGAGCGAGGTCGCCGAGCCACGGCTATTGGGCGTGTCCATGGCGTACGAGCGGCGAAGCAGAGGTAGCGCGACCTCCGGCTGTGCGTCATCCAAATAGGCCATTCCCAATTCGAAGAGGGAGTACCCCACGTCTTGGCTCTCGGGAGAGGCTGCTTGCTCGACGATCTGGAGGACCCTTTGCCCCATGGCTTGCAGGCCGGCGCGGTCGCGTTGCTCGCTCATCGTGCGCGCCAGGGTCGACAAGGTCATCATGAGCTGGGGATGGTCATTGCCGAACAGCGCCTCGGCTTCTCGGAGCGCCGAATGCAGGTGCGTGATGGCCTCGTCGCGCCGATTGATGGATCGCTCGGCGTTGGCCAGCTGCCGGTAAATGACGACTCGGCGTATGTCGTTTTCGCCAAATACGCCCCGCGCCATGTCCAGGGCCGCGTTGAAGCGCGCGATGGCCCGATCGTATCGCCCGCGCGCGTTCTCGAGGAGACCGAGGGTGCGCAACAACTCGATGTGCGCCGGCCCTTGGGGATCGAGGCGCTCCACCGTCGCCTCGATGAAGGGGACCAGGGGCTCGACCGTGTCGGGGCGAACTTTGCCATCGATGACGATCAGCCGGCTCCAAATGAGCGGCAATAGCCGCTCGCGGCCGCTCGATTCGGCGTCGGCGAGCGCCTGAACGATGCTCGCCCTGGCCGCGTC
Organism: Sorangiineae bacterium MSr11954; assembly: GCA_037157815.1. Lineage (NCBI taxonomy): Bacteria > Pseudomonadati > Myxococcota > Myxococcia > Myxococcales > Pendulisporaceae > Pendulispora > Pendulispora albinea. The sequence continues at coordinate 7,801,884 of CP089984.1, read as the reverse complement.
GTATTTGCCACCGCCGGTTTGGGCGATGCCGAGACGATAGAGCGCTTCGGCGGCGAGCGCCCGATCCTGTTGCTTACGTGCCAGATCGAGCGCGCGGCGGGCCGCTTCCTCGGCGGGCGCCAACTGATCGGCATCGAAGCGCGCCCGGCTTTGCGCGAGCAGATCGCGAATGGGCTCGACCTCGACCGCGGCGGCCTCGCCGTAAGTTGGCCAGGGAGCGAGCGAGAGCGCCGCCGCGTTCGTGCAGCTCGATAGCGCGTCGAGCTGGATGAGGATGTCCGGCGCTCGAAGGCGCACGTCCCGATCGCCGCCCGCGAGCACGTCGGTGACCGCGCGCAGCTCCCGCCGCCGCTCATCGAGGCACGACGAAGCGCGGGTATGCTTGGTCGCGTCTTCCGCGCGCCACCACTCCGCGCTGCGGCAAAGCTCGACCTTCGTGTGCTTCCATTGGTCCGCGTACACGTCGAGCGTGGCTGCGACCCTCTTCCATACGTCGCGTCCAAAGGCTTTGCCATCGCCGGTCAACACCGTCTCGACCTGCGCGCGCCGGGGCGCATCCCAGATGCCGGCGAGGGCCTGGGTGGCCGCCGTATCACAGCGTTGCGCGCGATGATTTCGAATGGCCGGCCATCCCAAGAGCCCCATCCCAGCGCACGCGATCGCGGCGATCACGAGGGTGCGCCGCCGCCGTCGCCGCGGAACGTCGGCCAGTTCATCGAGCAGGTGCTGCAGCGATGGATAGCGGTTCGCGGGATCGCGCGACAAGCCACGACCGAGCACCCGCAGATAATCGATATCCAGCCGCCGGCCCGGTACCTCGATTCTCCCGGCGCGGAGCGCGTCCATCGAAAATTTGCCGGCCTTGTTGGAGAAGGGGTGCCGGCCAAACAGCGCTTCGTACGCGACGATCGCAAAGCTGAATTGATCGCTGCGCGCGTCCGCAGCGTGTCCTTCGTACTGCTCGGGCGCCATGTATCCCGGTGTTCCGACGAGCGCCCCCGCCTCCGTGACGGGTAGCTCCAGCGCTCGCGCCGGAGGATCCGACGGCACGCGGGCAGGATCTTCGGAATCTTTGGCGTCGACGATGGCGCGCGCCAGCCCGAAATCCGCGACCTTGACTTGACCGTTCCGGTCAATCAGCACATTTTCCGGTTTGAAGTCGCGATGCGCGAGGCCCGCACGGTGCGCGGCCGCGAGCCCGCGGCCGGCCTGATCGATCAGCCGCAGCAGGTGCCGCCGATCCGGTTTTGCGTGCCCGAGCTCGGCGCGCAACGTCGTACCCTCCACCAGCTCCATCGCAAAGAACACCTGGCCCGTGAACTCGCCAACGTCGAAGACGTAGACGACATTCGGGTGAACCACGTGCGCGAGGGCCTGCGCTTCACGCAAGAGCCTCTTCTGCTGTCGTTCCTCCGAACGCAACGCGCGAAAGAGCTTGAGCGCAACGGGCCGATTGAGCTCCGGATCATAAGCCCGGTAAATACGGCCCATCCCGCCTTCGCCGATGACATCGGCCACGAGATAGCGCCCCACGCGCGTTCCAGCGGCCAACTCATCGCGCGTCGCCGATGCCAAACCCGACGAGGTCGGGTGCGGAGGTACGAGTCGAGGTTCCGGAGAGCCGCTGACGGTGCTGCTCTGATTCAGTAACGCCCATGCCCGGTCGCACGGTGCGCACTCGGCGAGGTGGGATGCGATGGCTGCTTGCAACGAAATCGGCAGTGTCTTTTCGAGCAAGGCGCGCAGTTCGTCACGCGTCGGGCACTGCATTCGCTGCCTTTCCGCCCGACCATGCGATCCATGCCGAGGTGCGTTCGAATCTCCTGGGAGTCGTACGCGATGAGCCCATTCGAAGGAAGTTCACGTTATCGTCCTAGCTCATCAGGGGCAACCGGCAAGGAGCGCTGGATGTCTATATGACATCAAATGCCGATTCGTTTGGCGCGCAGAGGCCGGCGGCGGGGTAGAGGCGCGGTCGACTTCGACCGACCCCGCGCTTCGACACGAAGAACCGATCATGGATTGTCTTCGTATTTCGAGTGCAGCCGCACGGCGGATGCGGCGGCTGCCTGCTTGTTGCGAAAGCGCATATTGAGCAACTCCACGCCGAGCGCGAACGCCATCGCAAAATAGATGAAGCCCTTGCTGATGTGCTGACCGAAGCCTTCGCCGAGGAGCACGAACCCGATGAGCAGCAAGAACGCGAGCGCCAGGAGCTTCACGGAAGGGTGCCGCTCCACGAAGTCCCCGACGGCGCGCGCAAAGGCCAGCATGACGCCGACGGCCGCGATCATGGCCACGATCATGATCCAGAGCTCGTTGGCCATGCCCACGGCGGTGATCACCGAATCGAGCGAAAAGACGATGTCGATGCCGATGATCTGGAGCAACACCGACGCGGCGCTGCTCGCCTTGGGTGGCGCGGCCGGCCCGTCCGCCGGCTGCCCCTCGAGCTTCTGGTAAATCTCGTGGCTGCTTTTGCCGATGAGAAACAGCCCGCCGCCAATCAAGATCAGATCGCGCCCCGAGATCTCGTTCTGCCAGATGGGGATCGTCATCAAGGTGGACGTGAGCCCCATCATCCATTTGATCGTCAGCAAGAGCCCGAGGCGGAAGATCAGCGCCAGGCCGATTCCGAGCTTGCGGATCTTCTCCCGTTGCTCGTCGGAGACGCGGGCCACCAGGATGGCGACGAAGATGATGTTGTCGATGCCGAGAACGATTTCCATCGCCGCCAGCGATAGAAGTGCACCCCACGTTGCAGGATCCGTTAGCACGGGGTCACTCTACTCGAGCTGGCAATGACCCGACTCGCATTCACGTGTCAGCCGTCGGTAGGCACGCGAGCCCAATTCCGCTCATGGCGGGTAAGGACGGTATCATTCGGCTGAGCCGCATCACGTCGGGCGGGCTTCGTCCTTATAGGCGGCCGCAAATTCGGCCGACGGCGGGATGGGCTTGATCACGTCGATGAGCACCCCGTTCGGATCGGACGTGATGAAGTGGCGCTGGCCAAAGGGCTCGTCGCGCAAGGTGCGGAGGATGGGCAGCCCGGCCGCCTGGACGCGCGCATACACCTCGTCGGGGTCGGTCACCTCGAAGTTGAGGAGCAGACCGCGCGCCTGGCCCCGGCCCTCCGGTGGGATGGTCTCGTGGTCGCCGTGGACGATGCCGAGGTTCACGCTCTCGTCCTCGGTGGATTGCAGGTGCACGTACCAGTCGCTCTCGTAGAGGGCTTTGAAGCCAAAATGAGCGACATAGAAGCTCATCGTTCCGGCGACGTCGTGGGTCATGAGAACGGGGTAGTACGAGGTGGTCTTCATCGTTCGCTTCGCCTTTCGCGTGAAGTCACATACAGTCTGTATGTAGGTATCATCAATAACATACAGGCTGCATGTATGCAAACGCGACCCGACAAATCCGACAAATCCGACCGATCACGTCCCACCACCCGTCGTACGAACCGTGAACGCACGGAGGCCACGCGCGCCGATCTCATCGCCGCCGCGCGCAAGCTCTTCACGGAGCGCTCCTACGCCGCCACCGGCACCCCGGAGATCGCGGCGGCCGCGCATGTGACGCGCGGGGCGCTCTACCATCATTTCGCGGACAAACAGGCCCTCTTTCGCGCCGTCGTGGAGTCGGAGGCCCTGGCCGTCGCGGAGGAGATCGAGCGCGCCACCCCGCGGACCCTCTCCGCCAAACGCGCCTTCCTGGCGGGCGCCGACGCTTATCTCGCCGCCATGGCGGTGCCCGGCCGCACCCGTCTTTTGCTCCTCGACGGCCCCGCCGTCCTCGGCCGCGCCGAAATGGACGCCATCGACGCCAAACACGCGGCGCGCACCCTGCGCGAAGGTTTGGTCATCGCCATGCGCGAAGGCGCGATGCCCAAGCGCCGCTCCATCGGGGCCCTCACGAGCCTGCTCTCGGCCGTGTTCGACCGCGCGGCCCTCTCCATCGACGCCGGCGCCCCCGCCAAGGAGTACCGCAGCGCTATCCTCGCCATCCTCGACGGCATGATGCCCCCCGCTCCGTCGGGGTCATCGGGCTGATCCCGACCGTCGAGCCCGCAAACGATCGCAAGAGCTTCCACCTCGAAAAAAAATCGACAGCGCGCTGTCGGCGCCGCGGCTCCTCGCGCGTCCTTGGCTCGAGCCCCTCCTCTTTCGAGACTGAAATGAAGAGAAGACGAGAAGCGGAAGAGCAGAAGAGAGGAGCGCGCTTCGACGAGGAGAGCAACATGTGTCCAGTGTGCATGACGGCGACCGCTCTTTGGATCGCCGGCGCCACGTCCGCAGGTGGCGTCACGGCTTTGGTCGCAAAGAAGCTTCACACCAAGCGGCGCGCGCGCGAGCGTACGAACGACGCGCCGCGCGGATCGGATATACTCGCGACGGTATGCTCTATTCGATCCTCATCTACGGTTCCCAAGACGATGTCGCCGCCATGAGCACCGAGGAGGACGACGCGATCGTCGCCCAGCATGTGGCGCTGCAACAGCCTTTGCTGGCGGCGGGGAAGCTCGGGCCGGTGGCGCGGTTGACCGATCCGGCTGACGCCAAGACGTATCGGCCCGGGCGGGAGCCGCTCGTCATGGATGGGCCTTTCGCCGAGACGAAGGAGCAGCTGCTCGGTCTGTATGTCGTCGATTGCGGCACCCTCGACGAGGCGATCGACCTTGCGCGAAGCATGCCGACTCTTGCGTCGACGTGCTTCGAGGTTCGCCCGGTCTCCTGGTTCGAGCCAGGGAGCGTAGGCGCCCGGACGTGAGCCACACCGCCTGGATCGAGAGCGCGCTCACGAACGCGCGCCCCCAGGCGATCGCCGCGCTCCTTCGCTATTTTCGTGATTTGGATAGGGCCGAGGAAGCCTTTCAAGAGGCGTGTGTGCGAGCCTTGCGGGCGTGGCCGAGGACGGGAACGCCGCGCGACGCGGTGGCGTGGCTCGTCTTCGCCGGACGCAACGCGGGCCTCGACGATTTGCGGCGCCGCAGCAAGCAACGGGCGCTGCCGGAGGAGGCTTCCATTTCCAGCTTGGAGGACGTCGAATCCGTGATCACCGAACAGCTCGACTCTGCGCTTTACCGCGATGACGTCCTTCGCCTTTTGTTCATCTGTTGCCACCCCGAGCTGCCGCCTGCACAACATATCGCGCTCGCCCTTCGCGTGGTCTCCGGGTTGTCGGTCAAAGAGCTGGCCCGCGCCTTTTTGATCAGCGAGAGCGCCATGGAGCAGCGCATCACCCGCGCCAAGGGCCGCATCGCGGGCGCCGATACCTCGTTCGAGACACCGGGGCCCGCGGAGCGCGCCGAGCGCCTCTCCACGGTGGCCGCCATGATTTACCTCCTCTTCAACGAGGGCTATTCGGCGAGCGGCGGCGCCGTGCACGTGCGCGTGCCGCTGTGCGAGGAGGCGATCCGCTTGGCGCGCCTGCTCTTGCGCCTCTTCCCCGACGAGGCGGAGATCATGGGGCTGACCGCGCTGCTCGTCCTGCAGCACGCGCGCGCGCCCGCCCGGCTCGACGCCAATCAGGAAATCGTGCTCTTGGACGATCAGGATCGCCGCCTTTGGGATCGAAAGCTGATGACCGAAGGCTTCGGCTTGGTGGAGCAGGCGCGCCGCCTTCGCCGCCCCGGTCCATACCAGCTTCAAGCGGCCATCGCCGCCGTGCACACCCGCGCGCAGAGGCCCGAGGACACCGACTGGGCGGAGATCGATCGGCTGTACGCCGCGCTCGAGGTGCTGCAGCCTTCGCCGGTGGTCACGCTCAATCGCGCGGTGGCGGTGGTCAAGGTGCGGGGACCGGAGGCCGCGCTGGCCATGATCGAGCCCCTCGCCGAGCGGCTCTCGAGCTATTTTTACTTCTTCGGCGTGCGCGCCGCGCTGCTGCTCGAGCTGGGGCGGACCGAGGAGGCGCACGCTTCGTTCGAGGCCGCCCTGTTGCTGCCGCATACCACGGCCGAAGAGGTCTACATCCGCCGGCAGCTCGGTCGCTTGGCTCTCCAAGTCCGGTCCGGACGAAAAGAGTAGGGCCTATGTCGGGTTGACCCAGGGTCCTTCGTCCTTTTGGCAACCGCTCCCAAGGAGCGCACCACCGGAGGACTTTGGCATGGAGAATCAACGCATCGTTTCCCGCGACGAGTGGAACGCCGCGCACGCGGCCCACCTGGCCAAGGAAAAGAACCTCACCCGGCAACGCGACGCATTGACCGCCGAGCGCCGTCAGCTCCCTTGGGTCAAGGTCGACAAGCCCTACGCCTTCACCGGGCCCACCGGGCAACGAACCTTGGCCGAGCTGTTCGGCGGCCGCAGCCAGCTGCTGATCAAGCACTTCATGTTCGCGCCCGGCTGGAAGGAGGGGTGCGTCGGCTGCTCGTTCGAGACGGATCACCTCGACCGCGCCTTCGTTCACCTCCAGCACCACGATGTGTCGATGGTGGCCGTCGCGCGCGCGCCGTTCGAGGAGCTCGAGGCCTTTCGCCAGCGCATGGGGTGGCGCATCGAGCTCGTCTCGTCCCTGGGGAGCGATTTCAACTACGACTTCCACGTATCCTTTACGAAAGAGGATCTGGCGAAGGGCGCCGCGCAATACAACTTCGGCAAGCTCGAAGGCGAAATCGAGGACCTGTCCGGCCTCAGCGCGTTCTACAAAGACGAGGCGGGCAACGTCTATCATACGTATTCGTGCTTTGGGCGCGGCGGGGAAGAGGTCCTCGGCTCGTACATGGTCCTGGACCGCATGCCCAAGGGCCGCAATGAGACGGGCCCGAATTTCAACCTGACGGATTGGGTCCGCCACCACGATCGCTACGGTCAGGGCGGTCACGTCGATCCGACGGGCCGCTACCGCGCGCCCGCCGCCGAAGGCTCCCCGGGCATTCGCAAGGCCGAGGCGCGCGAGCCGGGGTGCTGCTCGGGAGGGCAGTCGTGAGCGCCACCCCGCATCGGGTCGTCTCGGAGGCCGAGTGGATCGTCGCCCGCAAGAAGCACTTGGAGCGGGAGCAGGAGCTGACCCGCGCCCTCGAGGCGGTCGCTCGGGAGCGGAGGGAGCTGCCCTGGGTCGCGGTCGAAAAGAACTACGTCTTCGATGGGCCCGAGGGCGAGCAGACCCTCTCGGATCTGTTCGCGGGGCGCAGCCAGCTGATCGTGCAGCACTTCATGTTCGGCCCCGGGTGGAAGGAAGGTTGCCCGGGGTGTTCGTTTCAGTCCGACAACATCGGCGGCGCCGTCGTGCACCTCGAGCACCACGACGTATCCTTCGTGGTCGTCTCCCGCGCGAGCGTGCCCGAGATCGAGGCCTTCAAGAAGCGTATGGGATGGCGCTTCGCGTGGGTATCGTCGGGCCGCAGCGACTTCAATTACGACTACCATGTATCGTTTCGGGAAGACGAGATCATCAAGGGGAAGGTCTATTACAACTACGAGCTGCGCGACTTCCAGAGCGAGGAGCTCCCGGGGGTGAGCGCCTTCTACCGCGATCCGTCCGGCGCCGTCTTCCACACGTATTCGGCTTATGGCGGCGGCGCCGATATGCTCCTCGGCGCCTACCATTACCTGGATCTCACCGCCCGCGGCCGCAATGAAAATGGTCAGCCCATGGGGTGGGTGCGCCACCACGACCGCTACGAATAGCCGATGCTGGCTCGACGTTCGCCTCGTTTGCTTTGGAGCGGGCGTCGGGTCAGATGCAGATGGTGCCGGTGCAGTTGACGTGCATGGCGGGCGCCGAAAGCGACTCGCGCTTGACCCCCGCGCCGTTCTGATACAGCGCCGTCACCGTGTACGTGTAGCGGCCCGGCACCAGGGCGCCGCCCGCGGGATCCACGGGGAGCTGGGTATCGTAATACTGCGCGCCCGGTACGATGATGGGATTGGGCGTTCCGGGCGTGAGCTGGAGCGCTCCATTTCGGTAAACGAGATAACCCTGGAGCACCAGGCCCGAGCCGGGGGGCGGAGGTCCGGCCGCCGTCCAGCGGACGAGCAGGCCCGGCGCCGTGCAGTTCACGAAGCTGTTGCAGCCGAGGGTATTGATCGCGGTGGCCGCCGTGGGCGGGGCGATGACGATGGCGCCCGGCACGAGCGCCGTGAGCGCCTGAACGAGGTTCACGTTCGTGACCCCTTGGCCGGCCCAGTCGGGGGTCGCGATGGGGAGGCCGGTGGCCTGCAGGATCGACGTGGCCTCGCCCACGCACTCCCTCGGGTTGGCGGTGCACGCCGCCGAGCCGCGGCGGAGATTCGGCCGGAGCGAGAGCAGCATCGCGGCCACGGCGGACGCGTAGGGCGTGGCGAACGAGGTGCCGAACTTCATGCAATAGTTGGGGTTCGCGTTCCACACGGGATCCGTGCACGAGGCCGCGCCGGGTTTCCACAACACGGGCATCTCTTGGCCGGTATTTCCGCCCGGCGCCATCATATCCAAGTTGATGGCCGCGCCGGAGTAGTCCGCCGGAGCGTTGTTGTTCTCGGAGGACGCCACGGAGATGACATCGGGGAGCCCCGCCGGCGTGGGGATGACGGGCTGCGCGGAGTTGCCGCTGCCGGCCAAGAACAAGCGCCCTTGGTTCACCGCGCGGCGGGAGAGCTCCGCGACGGTCGGATCGGGGGCCAGCTGGCTGATGAGCGACGTATTGAAAATATCGGCGAGGTTGTTGTCGAGCAGCCAGAGGAGCCCGTCGGCCAAGGTCGCATACGTCCCGGAGTTGTTGGCGCCCAGCACGCGCACCGGAATGACGCGCGCATTGGCCACGGTCCCCGCCACGCCGATCCCGTTGTTGCGGTTGGCGGTGACGACCCCGGCGACCCCCGTGCCATGCCCGTAAAGGTCCGAGCTATCGGTGCGCCAATTGTTGGGGATATACTCGCGCAGCCAATCCGCCCACCAGGGCCAGGGCAGCGAGTTGTGCCCGCCGAGCACCTTTCCGGCGAGATCTTCATGGTCGGCCACCACGCCCGTATCCAACACGGCCACTTGAATGTTCGTGCCACTGGCGTTGGGGACGGCCCACGCGTCGGCTGGGATGGTCGGCGCGATGCCGGCGGTGCAGCACAGTTGGCCATTCATCGTAGGATACGGGTATTGCCCGGGGGGATGGCCCGGGGGCGCGAAATAGGGATCGTTCGGCGGGTTGGTGACCCCCACCGTCGGACCGTTCATCCCAGCGGAGACGATGCTTCGCGTCTTGCGCAGCTTGACGACCTGCGCCCACGCGGTGGCCGCCGTGGAGAAGGGGGACGAGCCGAGCACCACGCCGGAGCGGGTCGTCGTCGACGATTCGAGCCAGAGGATCGAGTCGCTCCCGACCGAGTCCGTGAGCACGTAACCGGACGTGCCGCTGCTATACGATTGCGTGAGGATGGGAAAGTTGGCCGCGCCCTTGGGGGACGCCCCATCTTGGAGGTCGAGGAAGGTCCCCGCGAAGGTCACCGACCCGTTGCTGCCTTTTCGCGTGGCCTTGCCGCGGAAGGATTTCGTGCTTGGATCCACGGTGATGGGCTCCGAGGTGAACGAGCCCGGGGGCCCGTCGTAGCGCGCCTGCACGGCGGGCTTCCCTCCGACGTTCACCACGTTCAAGCCGATGTTCCAGAAGCTGGAATAGATCGGCTGGGTCGCCAGCACGGGCAGCGCGCCGATGACGGGGTAGGCGCGCGCCTGCGGCGCCACGCTCGGAGGGGAGGCCGGCGGCAGGTCGACGTTGGTGAGCTGGTCGGACGGTTTGCCTTTTTGATTGTTGATGGTGGCGGTGACGCGCACCTGGGTGCCAATCACGTAACCCGATATCTGCTGGATATCGGCATATTTGCCCGAGAAGTTGCCATTGACGTCGATGGGCATGGTGATGGTATCCATCTTCACCTGCTCACCGGGCGTGGCCTGCCACTCGTAGAGAAACAGCACGGTGACCGCAGTTTGGGTCGCGTTCATGATGTCGGCGTGGACCCATGCGATGGGGGTAATCCGTTGCCCCTGAATGACGGAGTCGCGCGTCGCTCCCTTGAACACGCCCTGCTCCGGTTTCGAGGATGACGCCGGGGCGGTTTCCTTGTGGGGGTGAGGATCGGGGTGGGGCTGGGGCGAGGTGGAGGTCGCGCTGGGCGTGCAGGCCAAAAGGCCCATGGCGGCGAGCCAGGGCCGAAGATGAAAGAGGCGCGGTCGTCGCGGCTCTTGGCCGCGCTCCAAGGTGTGCGGTCGCCTTGTGCTCATGGGATGCTCTCGTGCGTGAGGGTAAAGTCTTCACGCGCCTCCACGTCCCACGTCGGAATGACGGAGCGGGGTGCGCGCCACGCACCCCAATGCGAATCGCGCACCCACCTCTTTCATCCGAGAATTTTCGCTCGATCGCGGTCGCGCGGCCTCTCGTATCCAAAGGCCGCGGCGTCCGGCCCCAACGCGCTTGCGTCGCGGGCGGACGCGCTCCCGGCTTTACTTCGAGGGCTTCGGGGTGCCCGAGGTCGAATCGTTCGGCGGCAGCGCCTCCGGCGAGGGGGCCTCGTCCTCACCCTCGTGCGCCGCTTGCACTTGGGCGCTGAAGGCGTCGAGCAGCTGCTGCTGCATTCCTTCGAAGAGCTTTCCGAGCTCGAAGGTCGTGGGGGCGCTGGGGTTGGACGCATTTCCAAGGAGCTCGGCCGCCATCTGCTCGAGCTGCGCGACGTCCACGCCAGGAGGAACCATGCCGGCGAGCTGGTTGATATCCATTCCGGGGGGAACCATGGCCGCGAGCTGGTTGATATCCACGCCGGGAGGGATCATGGCCGCGAGCTGGTTGATATCCATTCCAGGGGGGAGTCCGAGCGCCGCGAGCTGGGACGCGTCGAACCCGGGCGGGAGGCCGTGCTCGTCCTCGTCCAGCGCGACCCAGATACCTCGCTCCCCGATCTCCGCGACCACGGCATCGTACGTGCTGCCGTCCGGCTCACAGCTGTCGGGGAAGAAGAGCACCCCGCGCGGATCGTGATGAATGTCCGGCAGCGCATCGCCGAATTGCGCGAGCCAATCGCGGGCCGCATCCTCGTCCTGCTCGAACGCCGCATAAGGTTGGAACGTGAACACGAGGAACGAGCCATCGTCGAGCGCTTCGGCGTACAGCGCGTCGTTCTCGTCGTCGTCGGACTCGTCGGCTTCGTCCTCCTCCTCGTCGAGATCGAGGAACGGCCTCAGTTTTTCGACATTTTTCGGGCGGAGGAGCACTACGGCATCGATTTCGGCTTCGGACATACCCCGAAAGCTACTTGCTCGCGGCCGCAAGGAAAAGGGTAACGCGGGGGACGCAGGGGGATGATGACCCCACGCGCTCGCCTCGATGGCTTGGTGCGGCTACGCTCGACGCCATGCGCACACTCGCTCTTGGGGCATTCCTCGCCGTCGCCGCGTTGCCGTTGCTGGGGTGCAGCAAGCCTCAACCGCCTCAAATCACGGTCATCGACGCCAAGGTCACGGGCATCGATCTCGCGGGGCTCACGGTGGACGTGCACGCGGAGGCCGTCAACCCCAACAAGTTCCCGCTGATGCTCCAGAGCGTCACGGGCAGCGCCACCCTCGACGGCAAGTACGAGCTCGGCGCGGTGACCGTCACCAAACCCGTGACCCTCCCGGCCGGCGAGCGCACCGCGATCTCCGCTCCCTTGACCATGAAGTGGCAGAACGTGACCACCCTGGCCTCCCTCGTCGCCGGCGCCGAGTCCATCCCCTTTACGGTCAAGGGCGACGCCGCCATCGGCGGTGAAAAGCTCCAAGTCTCGGTGCCCTTCCAGGTGCAAGGCACCTTGACCCGCGCGCAAATCACGCAATCCGCGCTCCGTTCGATCCCCACGTTGCCCGGCTTTCCACCCGCGCCCTGAGCGGCGCGCGCCCCCGTGAGGCGCCCGCCGGCGGCGTTCCTCGGGCGCGGCGTTCCTCGGGCGAGGTGTCATCTCGTGTCATTTGATGGCGCCGAGCTCCGGCGCCATCTTCTCGACCTGCGCGGCGGAACACCGCGCATCTTCGAGTCACGAGAGGAACGACATGGTCATGGGCAGAGCGTTGCAATTCGTATTCTTCTTCACTTCTGGCGCCATGGGCGTCGCGGCGTGCGGTAGCTCGAACGGCGATGGCCGCGAAGGCGGCAAAGGCGGCAGCGACAATCCAAAGTACGGGAGCATTCATATCGCGACCGCGAAGGTGTCCGGCGGCGCCGCCGATCCGGGGCATTGGGCAGACGCGGACTTCATCGATCAGAGCTCCTCCGGCCCGCGCAAGCGGTGCGAAACCTCGGTCGAGGGGGCCTGCACGGTCCGCGTTTGCAGCTCGTCCGAAATACCCGCCGACGGCGGCCAGCCAAAGCGCGTGCACGCTGGAATCATCCGCATCCGGAGCGCGGCGCTCCCTTCGTCCATCGAGCTGATGCCCAACGCCAGCGCGTCGTATTCGGAAGCGCACGGCCGCGAGCAGCTCTGGTCCGGCGGCGAGGAAATCCAAATCAGCGCAGACGGAAACCCCGACAGCGTCCCCGCCTTCAACAAGACGCTGAACGCGCCCTCCCTCTTTACGCTCCTGACCCCGAACTGGTCGGCCAGCGAGGACGGCCCCACCCTCGATCGCTCCAAGGATCTCGATCTCTCGTGGCTGCTCGCGGGCACCGCGTCGGGCACCATGAGCGTGAATCTCTGGTCCGCTCCCGCCGGCGATCGGGCGCTGGACGTGACATGCACCTATCCCGCATCCGACGGGAAGGCGAAGATCCCGGCCTCCGTCCTCGGGATACTCCCCGCAGGCCGGGGCGGATTAGGCGCCGCGATCCTGGAGAAGCGGGTCGTCGCCGTGTCCGATTGGGAGATCACGTTGCTCCTCGACGCCCGGGGCGCGCGCGCGAACGGATCGTCCTCCGGCGGGCGAGCGACATTCAAGTGACGACTGGGAACCTCGATTGCCCACCCGATGCGATCTCCGGCTTCACCATCGCAAGATGCGTCGAGCGGCCAAGCGCGCTTCGAAGTCGGATATCGCCATTGATTTGGACAAAATGCAGATTGGGACGCCACCGCTGAATGCCGCGACGCCGAGCGCCGTCGAAGACCTCGAGTCTTGCTTGGAGGTCTCATGCGGATGGGTGAATGGCGAACGACATTGGCGGTTGGTGGCGTCTGCGCAACCGCACTGGCGACGGTGGTAGGTCCCCTCGTCGGGTGCTCGAGTGAATCGACGGCGGGCGCGGGATCGGGATCCGATGGAGGGCCGTCCGACGGTCTCGTCGACAAGGATGGACGCGCCGAGCCGCTCGTCCACGAAACATGCACGGCGGACGGCTGGTGCTGGGTCAATCCCTCGGTGCCAAATGTCTCGTTGAGCGGGATCTGGGGGAGCTCGCCCGACGATGTGTGGATGAGTGGCGAGCGTGGAACCCTCCTTCACTGGGACGGGTCCCGCTTGCGCTCCTTCGATGGCGGCACGTCGGAAAAGATCCTCGCCGTGTGGGGCTTTGGCCGCAACGACGTATGGGCGGTCGGCACTGCCGGCACGATTTTGCATTGGACGGGCAGCGCCTGGAGCACCGCTCCGAGCCCGACCACCGCGCGACTCCAATCGATTTGGGGCAGCGCACCCGACGATATCTGGGCCGCCGGTCCCAAAATTCTCCTGCACTACGACGGAAAGCAGTGGACGGTCGATCCGAGCGGCAACGCGGCCGAGCTTTACCATCTTCAAGGCCGCGGCAAGAACGACATCCTTGCCATTGGCACGTACCCCACCGGCGGATACGACAACCACGTGCTCCATTGGGACGGCACGCGCTGGTGGCCGAAGTGGCCGGTCATCCGCGCCTTCTTCGGCGCGTCGGCGGCCGATGTGTGGGCCGTCGGCAGCGGCGGATCCACCCAGCGCCGCACCTCGGGAACGTGGAAGGACGTGGCGAGCGCCACGCGGTATCCCTTGCAAGCGGGGTGGGCGAGCGCTCCCAACGACGTGTGGGCCGTGGCCGCGAAGGGGACCATCGTGCACTTCGACGGAAGCGCATGGTCGGCCGCGGCCGTGCCGACCACCAAGGACCTTTATGGCATTTGGGGCACGAGCGCGAACAACGTATGGGCGGTAGGCGACAACACCACCCTCCTTCATTGGAACGGCTCCTCGTGGACGCTCACACCGCTCCCCAAGCCTCCGAGCCTCGAGGGCTACGCCATTTATTCCATCTCGGGGAGCAGCGCGGACAATATCTGGGCGGCCGCGGGATACAACGGCTACCTCCACTTCAATGGGTCGGCGTGGTCCTGGAGCAGCGCCAGCGCGCCGCAGACCGTTTGGATCCGGGGCCGCGACGAGGGGTGGGCCTGTTGCGAAACGGGATACGCGGGCCACATGACGTATTCGATGTCCCGCCTCGTCAACGGCAAATGGGTCAGCACCGAAAACGATATCCCGGTATCGCAGTTCTGGGGGGCGTCTGCCAACGACATTTGGGCCGCGGGCGCCTCGAACGCCCATTACGACGGGACCAAATGGTCGTTCGACACCGGCTGGCGCGACGTGCGAACTCCGTATTCCGTGTGGGGCACGTCGGCCGCGGACATTTGGGTCGGCGGGACCGTGGGCGGCATCGCGCGCCGGCAAGGGACCGGATGGCAGATGGAGGTCCCCAACGGGCCGGAGAGCCTCGCCAGCTATGTGTACGAAATTTCGCCCGCCAACAAGTGGGGTATCGAGTCGGGCCGCATCGCGCGGTGGGACGGTACGGCATGGAAGGCCGCCATTCCCCCGTATGCGAGCTATTCGGCGCTCTGGGGCGCGAGCCCCACGGATCTATGGGCGGTGGGACGCGGGACGATCCTCCGCTTCGACGAGGCGCACCAGCAGACCATGGAGTCGCGCGTCACCTCCGAGACGCTATTTGGCGCGCACGTGAACGGCCCCAACGACATTCTCTTCGTGGGCGCGAAAGGGACCGTCGTTCGATGGGACGGCACGCGCGCCCTCGCCGCGTCGAGCGGCACCACCAACGACCTTCGCCGCGCATGGGCCAGCGGGCCGTCCGACGCCTGGCTGGTCGGCGCCAAGGGCACCGTCCTTCACGGTGACGGCCGGAGCACCTGGACCGCGGTCCCCAGCGGAACGACGAAGACGCTCTATGGCGTCTGGGGCAGCCGCGCGGACGACGTATGGATCGCCGGCGCGGGCGGAACTTTGTTGCACGCGGTGGGCGGCCAGCTCCAATCGGTGCCCAGCAGCACCACCAACGATCTCTTCGACATTTGGGGCACGGGCCCGAGCGACATTTGGGCAGCGGGCGCCGATAGCACCATCGTGCACTTCGACGGAAACGCCTGGACCACGGTCACCAGCACCCCGTCGTCGCCGTCCTTCCTCAGCATCCGAGGAACCGGGCCGACCGACATTTACGTCGCCGGAGGCGATCTGCTCAAGGGAACCGGGATCATTCGCCACTACGACGGGAGCCAATGGGGCGCGCCCTTCACGTCCCAAGAGCTCGTTCAATCGGTTTGGAGCGGCCGGCCCGGCGAGGCGTGGGCGGTGACCAAAACCGGCTCGGTGCTGCGCTACCAAGCCTCGCAGTGGGCGACGTTCGGCACCTTGCCCGTCCAATCGCTCCTCGGCGTGGTGGGCACGGGGCCAAACGACGTATGGGCTTTTGGCACCGAGGGCTCGATCGTTCACCGCCGCCTCTGAGCGCGGCGCTGGCTCCAAACGATCCGGCATCGTCGCGGCGAGCGCCGGGGCCCGCCGCCGGCGAGAGGGTCACGCGCCATCCGGGAGCCAAGCCCCGTGAAACCCAAAGGGGACACGGCACGGCAATCGAACGGTGGCGACGGGGTCGCCGTCGAAGCGTTGGGCATCCAGAACGACCAGCGCGCTCGGCCCGCGGTCGTCGTGGACGAAGAGCAAGACCCAAGCGTCGTCCTCCGCCGTTGCGTCCGGGCGCGGTGCGACCACGGCTTCCCCCGGCATTTGCCCCGAGCCGAAGTCGTGCACCACGGACGTGCCGCGCGCGACATCGTACTTGTGCAGCCGCGTGCGACCGAAGCCGCCGCGCGCGAAGTCGCAGAGCTCGACGGCATACGCATCGCGGTAGGCGGCACCTTGAAAGGCGGGGTGCACGCGGGGGAAATCGACGAAGCGCGGATCGAGCGTCTCCTCCGCCACCTTGCCCGTGCGCAAATCGAAGGTGTAGCGGTAGAGCGCGTGCGGCGTAAAGAGGCGCGGCGCGCGAATCGCGTCGAGCACCACGGTGTCGCCGTCCTCGAACGCGTTGACGGTGTGGCTGATGGTGCACGGCGCCACGTCGAACCAGCGCACGTCCTCGTCGCGACCATCGCGCGGTACGATGCCGATGCGCGCGCGGTACCCGTCGTCCCACGCGAACGGCGCGGGCGACTTGAAGCTGCTGACCAGGACCGGCAGATCGTAGAAGACGGCGCAGCGCGCGGTGATGGCAAAGTCGTGCAGGTACGTGGCCTTGGGGACGTCGATCGGTGTGCTCTGCACGACCTCTCCGCGCGCATCGGCGCGGTAGAACGTGAGGTGCGGGGGCTCGGCGCCGTACGCGAAGAACAGGAGCTCCCCGGTGCGGGGGCATATCTTGGGGTGCGCCGTCATCGATCGCGCGAGCACCCCGCCGAAGTCGTAGGGCCCCACCGTCTCGAGATCGGCCGACACCTCCACCGGCAAGCGCGCCTCGACCAGGGACAAGATGCGCCCCGCGTGCCGCACGACGTTCGTGTTCGGGGCGTAGGGCCCGCGAATCCAGCGATTGCGGTACCCGCGCGCGCGGCCGCCCTCGAAGCGCACGGCGTGGAGCATGCCATCTCCGGCGAACCACGCGGGTGATGTGCCGCTGCGCGGGTTGGGGCCGTTTCGGACGTAGGTGCCGCACAAATCGGGCGGGAGCTCCCCGATGACCGTGAGATCGCGGTCCGTGCGCTCCTCGAACACGGGCGCGAAGGCGCCGGTCAAATGGAAGGGGACCTCGTCGGTTCTCTGCGTCGGCTGCATGTATGCAGTGTATACTTAAACGATCCCATGTCCAGATCGCGATCCACGAAGAAGCGCCCGGACGCCTACCACCACGGCGATCTTCGCCGCGCGCTCATCGATGCCGCCCTTCGCACCCTCACGCGTCATGGCGTGGAAGAGCTCTCCTTGCGGGCCCTGGCGCGCGATCTGGGCGTCAGCCCGCGCGCGCCCTATCGGCACTTTGCGACGAAGGAGGAGCTCCTGGCCGCCGTGGCCGTCTCCGGCTTTCGCGCCTCCGCCTCGTTTACGGAGGAGCGCTTGGTCGCGGCCGGTCCCGATCCCTTGGCGCGGCTGCGCGCGGTGGGGGAGGCGTACGTTCTCTTCGCGGTCCAGCACCCGGCCGCGTTTCGCATCATGTACGCGCCCTACGCCACCGTGAACGAGAACGCGCCGGAGCTGCTCCGCGCGCGCGCCGAGGGGCACGCGGCGGCCATGGCGATCCTCGAGGATGCGCAGAGGGCGGGGCTCGTTCGCGAGGGCGATCCGATGCAGCTCGCGCTCGCGTTTTGGTCGACCATGCACGGGCTGGCCACGCTCCTGATCGAAGGGCAGCTGGCCCGCCACGATCGACCCATCGACGCGGCGTTCCTCGCGACCCTCGTCAGCGGCTTGCTCCTCGATGGCTTGAAGCGACCGTAGTAAGCTCGTGCGCATGCCGCTCGCCATCGATCATCTCGTCGTCGCCGCACGCACGTTGGACGAAGGGGCCGCGTGGGTCGCCTCGCGTCTGGGCATCGCGCCCGCCGGGGGCGGCAAGCACCCGATGATGGGCACCCACAACCGGGTGCTCAGCCTCGGCCGCGACGCGTACCTCGAGGTGATCGCCATCGATCCGGACGCACCCCCGCCGCCGCGCCGCCGCTGGTTCGCGCTCGATGCGCCCGCGATGCAGGCGCGCCTGGAGGCCGGTCCCGCGTTGGTCCATTGGGTGGCGAGGACCACGGACATCGAGCGCGACGCGAAGGCCGCGCCCGTGGATCTGGGCGATATCCTCGACGCGACGCGCGGGAACTACCGATGGCGCATCACCGTGCCGCGCGATGGAAGCCTGCCCATGGATGGCGCCTTCCCCACGCTCATCCAATGGGGGGACGAGCGCCCCGCCACCGCGCTCCCCGACTCCGGCTACCGGCTCTCCTCGCTCACCGTCGCGCATCCCCGGGCGAGCGCCATCGCCGACGCGCTGCGATCGATGGGGCTCGCGCCGGAAGAACCGTTGCACGCCGCCGACGCCGCGCCGGGCATCGCGGCGCAGCTGCACACGCCGTCGGCCGTCTACGCGCTTTAGGAGGCGACGCCCTCGCGACGCGCGGGATGGGTCGCTATTTCCATGGACTCTCCAGGGCGAGCATGACGCTCAAATCCTGCAAGCACTCTTCGAAGATGGGCTCCATATCGGAATAGGCGAAGTCCAGCTGGTGCAACACCTCCATGCACAAAAGCCCATAGAGCCGGATCCAGCCCTTCAAAAAGACGTGCACCGCCGCGGGCGGCAAGCGCCCCTCGAGGGTCGCCGCGTAGCTGCGCAGCTGCTTCCGAAGGGAAGGGGGCAGCTCCTCCAGCTTGGGCACGGGAAACGGCTTTGCCTCCCAGATGGCCACGACCTCGTCCAAAAAGACTTGCTCGCAGCGCTGGCCGGCCCGATAGCGCGGCGACCCCGGAGCACGGTTCGAGGGCGTGACGGGGCTCGCGAAGATCCAGCCAAACTCCGCCGGGTGGGCCTTCGCCCAACCCCGCATGGCGCGGCAAATGCTCATCAACCTGCGCGCCGCGGGGGCCGATCGATGGGCGTCGCGCGCGGCCTCCATGGTCTCCGCCAGCTCGCGGTAGAAGTCCGCGGTCACCGCGCCCACCAGCTCTTCGTGGCTGCCGAAATAGTAGTAAAGGGCCGGCCCGCTCATGCCTATCGCCCGCGCGATGGCGTTGATGGTCACGGCCGCGGAGCCCTGCTCGATCAGCAGCTTGCGGGCGACGGCATGGATCTCCGCCAAGGTCCCCTCGCGAACCCTGTCCCGCCGGCTCATGACGCGGGCCGCGCTCGGGGCCTTCGCGGTCGCGGCCTTCTTCTCCTTCTTGATTTTGGACGGCGCCGGCATTCGCGACCCCGAGTGTACTTAATGTATATAAATAAGTCTAGATGTACTAAAGGCCCCTCGCCGGTCGGTCGTGCGACGCCTCACTCATCGCCCGTGGGGACGATGGCCGCCGTCTCGATCATGAGGATGACGCTCTTCTCGGGGGCCCGCGTGCAATGGACGACGCCTCGTGGTACGACGAAGCCCTGATTGGGCAAGAGCTCGACCGATCGCCCTTCGAGGTCGACGATGAACTTGCCGCTCAGGACGAAAAAAAACTCATCGTCGTTGTCGTGTTTGTGCCAGTGATACTCGCCTTGCATCACGCCCAACCGAACGACGGAGTCGTTTACTTTGCAGAGGGTTTGATTGTACCACGGGTCGGTCACCGCTTTGGCGAGCTGCGCGACGTCGATCAAGGTCAGCGGATCGAATTTGATGTCCAGGTGCGTCGCATAAGGATGGTTTTTCGGTTCGGTCATCGTCCGTCTCTCTTTCGTGTAAAATGGTTTTTGGTTGGGCGCCGAGCTCCAGGGTCCGGCTTACGGGGATTCAATCGAGGTCCGCCTCGCTCGGGACGATCGCGAAGGCACGGGCTGGGAACCCGGACCCTTGCCTCGGCTTCGGCCATGTCGCGACGATCAGCGCGCCCGCCCTCGGGACCATGCCCAGGTTGGCCAGAAGCTCGATCTGCCACTTATCGTTGCGGAGCCAGTACGTCTCGAGCGGTGCCTCTCGGCGGGAGACGACGATGCCGGGATCGGTATCGGTCGTGTCATGGCCGATCGCGGTCACATCGCGTTGCTCGGCCAAAAAATGCAGAGCTTCGAGGCTCCATCCGGGGAAGTGTGCAACGCCGGCCGCGTCGCGGTTGGCCATGCGGGTCGCGCACGGCCAACGCGCGTCCCAACCGGTGTAGAGCGCGACGAAGGCGCGGACCGGAAGGCAGCCATGCGCGGCTTCCCAGGCGAGGATATCGGGGAGCGTGACCACGGTATCCGGATCCTTCGCCGCTCGGTCCGCGATATCCAGGACGGCCAGCGGGAGGATCATCTCGTCCACGCCAATTTCGTCGAGATACCTCAGCCCGCGCACGAAATGCGCCGGCGGATCGACGTGCGTGCCCCACTGGCCGACATGTCGATATTCGTGGGCGAGAAAGCCACTGCCGCGCGTTCCGACCCCCTCATCGTAATGGTAGAGGGTGATCCGTTCCTCGGGCGCGAAGCTGTCGCAATGGGGAATTGCAGGATCGAAGCTATGCGTCAGATCCACGAATCGACTTTGGCGCAGCATGGCGAGCAGGGAGGGAGGGGTGGAGGTCGTCGCAGACATGCGCATTACACCCGGTGAAGGCGCCGATCGGCCTGGATCCCGAGCCGGAGCGCGGCCGCGTGGCCCCGTCGCGCAAACGGCGCCGCGCCACGCATCGCGCTGATGAGATCGTCCGCCATGATACCGCTGCGCATCCCGTTCTCCTTCCGACGTCGATGTCCGCCACCGACGATGGCATCGACGAACCCATGATGACAGCGCATGGATCTTGTGAAAAACGATCATTTATGACCGATATCTGTGCGTTTTAGTTACCGATCATGATCGATCGCCTCCCTTCGCCGGTTGCGTTGCGTGCCTTCGAGGCCGCGGCACGCCATGAACATTTCGGCCGGGCGGCGGCCGAACTGCATGTCACGCATAGCGCCATCAGCCGCCAGGTCCGCGCGCTCGAGGAGGAGCTCGGTGTTCTCCTCTTCGAGCGCCGCAACCGCGCCGTTTTCCTGACGGATGCCGGGAGGCGCCTGTTCGAGACGGCGCGGCTCGCCTTCCGCCAGGTCGCGGAGACGGCGGAGGAGTTGCGCGCGGGGTTGCCCGCGCCGCTCGTGGTCTCGTGCGAGCCGACCTTGACGCAGCGCTGGCTCATCCCCCGCATCGCCACCTTCAGCGCGCGTCATCCGGAGATCGTCGTTCACATCCGGGCCGCCGGCGGGCCGATCCACCTCGAGCGCGAAGCGGTCGACTGCGCGATCCGTCGCAGCGACTTCGAATGGCCTCCCGACGTTCACGCCGAAGGGATCATCGAGGAGCGGGTGGGGCCCGTCTGCGCACCCGCCCTCACGACCAAGGCCTCCCGTCTGTTGCGCCTCCCGCGCATCCACTCGGAGACGCGGCTCGATGCGTGGGACCGCTGGGCGGCCGATGCCGGTCTCGCGCTCCCCATCGTCCCGAGCCAGACCTTCGAGCACTTCTATCTTAGCCTCGCGGGCGCGGAGGCCGGACTCGGCGTGGCCATCGGTCCGGAGCCGCTCGTCATCGATGCGCTGCGCCAGCGCCGCCTCGTGGCCCCGCTCGGCTTCCGGCGAAACGGGTTTCGCTATGTCATGCTCTCGCGCGCCCCCGTTCGACTCGACGTGCGAAAGAGCAAGCTCTTGGCCTGGCTCCGGGAACAAGCCGACGATCCTTCGCGCGGCATCGGCCCGTGACCGCCGCGCCCTCCTCCTCCCTCGTGGTTTGCACGTCGTTGACATTTGCCGCGCCGAGTCTACTTAATGGATCTAAATAAATCTAGATTCACTAAGGAGACCCGACGAATGCCCCGGAGAACGAGCAATCCGCTGGCCATGGCCTTCGCCAAGTACAAGGTGGAGGCGACGGTCACCGAGGCCGAGCAGGTCACCCCGTCGATGCGGAGCATCCGCCTGGTGGCGGACGAGGCCATCCCGTTCCACTACGTTCCGGGCCAGCACGTCCGCGTTCAAATCAACGATCCCTTGTCCGTGTACGGGATTCTGCGCCCCGGGCAGACGCTCCGCACGTACACCATTTGGGACTTCGCGCCCGAGGAGCGCGCGCTCGAGCTTCGCGTGCACATCCACGGAGGCGAAGGGATTGGTCTGAAATGGGCGAAGGAGGTGCGCCGGGGCGATCCGGTGACGCTTTGGTGGCCGCAGGGCGATTTCTTCCTTCGCGAGGCGCCCTACCATTTGTTCATCGGCGAGGAGGCCGCGAGCGCCGCGTTTGGCCCCATGATCCGCGCGCTGGGCGACTCCGCGCGGGTGGTTGCTCTTTTGGAGAGCGACTCCGTTTTGCACGACGTACCCATCCCCGGCCTTCACGCGCTTCGCCGCGTGCACCGCCACGGAGCATCGGCCGTGTCCTCGCAAACCCTCCTCGCCGCCCTGGCCGAGCTCGATTTACCCGATGGCCCGGGCGCGGCTTACGTGGCCGGTGAAGCCAAGACCTGTCAGATGGTCCGCGATTACCTGATGCGCGAACGCCAATGGGCGCGCGCGGGGATCAAGGTCAAACCGTTTTGGAGCCCTGGCAAATACGGGTTGCACTGAGCGAGGGCTCGACGGCGGCGCGGGCCAAATCGTAAGCAGACGAAAGCTCGGCGAAGCCGGTGGTCTCGTATGCGGACTTCCAATCGTTGATGGCCCATCCTTGCGCGCAAGCGGACTCTGCACGGGCGGGGTCCTTTTTGTTCTTAGAATGCGTTGACACGCATATTAGTCGTAACGCATATTGAGGGCGTGATGGTGATCGAGACGCTGTCGGCTCTGGCCGAGCCAAACCGTTTTCGCATCGTGGAGCTTTTGCGCTCCGGACCCCACTCCGTGAACGAGATTCGCGAGCGCCTCCGGCTCAATCAGCCGCAGGTCTCGCAGCATCTGCGGGTGCTCAAGGAGGTCGGGCTCGTCGACGTGCAAGCGCGCGCCCAGCAACGGCTCTACGAGCTGCGCGCCGCGCCGCTGCGCGGGCTACACGATTGGCTCGAGGGGTACCGAAGGCTCTGGGATGCGCGCTTCGATGAATTGAACGAGCTCGTGGAAGAGCTCAAAGACAAGGAAGAAAATCATGGGACGAGAAAAGGAAAGTGAGTCCGCACCGATGAACAAAACGACGATGGAGCAAATATCCGATCGCGAGCTCTCGATCACGCGCACCTTCAACGCACCGCCGCGCATCGTCTTCGACGCCTGGACCAGGGCGGATCTCGTGAAGCGCTGGTGGGCTCCCAAATCGCTCGGCGTCGTCATGGCCTCGTGCGAGGCCGACATTCGCGTGGGCGGCGCGTACCGTTACGTTCTTCGGAACAACGGCGAGGATATCGCATTTTCGGGCAAGTACACCGAGATCACGCCGCACTCGCGGCTGGTCTATACGCACTACTTCGAACCGATGTTCGATGCCGGGGCGGTGATTGTCACGGTGACATTCATCGAGCGCGATGGCAAAACGGTTTTGACGTCGCGCGAGCTCTATCCCTCGAAGGAGGTGCTCGAGGGCGCGCTCGCATCGGGGATGGAAGCCGGTATGCGCGATACGTTCGACCAGCTCGACGCGCTCGTGGCGTCCTTGGGGTAGCTCGCCGGTCGTTGGGGGGCGATCGCCCGCGCTCTTGGATGCGGCGGGGTCAATGCCACGTCGTCATGGCGCCGCGCGATATGGCGTTGCGATGCCTCGTGCCGAGAGGGCCGAGCAATCGATAAAGGTCCGGCGGATAGGTCGTGCGACGCCACGGCCAGAGCCGAAGCATGTGTCGGGTGGCGCGGGAGGTCAGCGCCAGAAGGTGGCCGACGAAGGCCATCCGTGCACCCGAATCTGCACGACTTGATCGGACTATGCCTGCTTGTGTGCCTACTTCGTTCATGTCAGGCGTTATCGTGCAGCAAGGCCGGCAGGAATCAAGGGTGTTCGCGTTAAAACGTGAACAAAGGCGCACTGTGACGGGCGCTGCCTTTGGCGGCGCCTTTCCCGCGGCTTGACGGCGCCTTTGCCGCCCGGGACAAGCTCCCGGGCGGTGCGAGCGGGCCGGATCCGATCACTTCGCGGGCTTCTTCAGCACCTCGAAGATGGCCGAGAGGCTGTCGCTGCCGTGGCCTTTGGCGATGGCCCGGTCGAAGACCGATTTGACGCTCTCGATGACGGTGGTGTCGACGCCGCGATGTTTGCTGGCCTCGATGATATGGTCGATGCCGACGGCTTCCATGCGGATGTTGTCCAAGTCGCCAGGGTACTTTCGCGCATCGATGGCCGGGACGACCATGGGGGCCATGGCGGGCAGCATCGCCAAAAAGTCATTGGCGTAGGGGAAGAAGGTCTCGGCCGACACGCCGTCCGCGTTGACGAGCGCGATGGCGTGAACCAGGCTCGCCATGCTCGAGTAGAACAGATCGAGCAGCGCCAGATCGAAGAGCGCGGCCGCGCCCGGATCGGCCCCCACGAACTTGGCATTGCCGCCCAACACCCGCAGGGTCTCGCGGTGCTTCTCGAAGGCTTCCTGCGATCCGCTGTAGAGGAGGAGCGCGTCGGGCTGGCCGATGGTGATCGTCGGGACCATGACCGCGCCATCGATGTAATCGATATGATGCCGCGCGGCCCAGGCGGCGGTCTCGCGCGATCGCTCGGGCGTGTCGGAGGTGAGGTTCACCAGGACGCGCCCCTTCAAATCGGCGGCGATCGGCTCGAGGATGGCTTGGCCGGCCGCATAATCGACCACGCACGCGACCACGATGGGGCTCGCCTTCGCCGCATCGGCCGCCGTCGCAGCCCGAATGGCTCCTTGCGCAACGAGGCCGTTACCTTTGTTCGTCGAGCGATTCCACACCGTCACCGGGTGGCCCGCCTTCAGGAACGCGCTCGCGAGCGCCTGGCCCATGGCCCCGAGGCCAATCACCGTCACCGGAGCGCGATTGTTACCCTCATTCGAGTTCGTTTTCATGTCATGGTGAATACGAATCGGGGGTTGGCACCGCGCGCACGATCGGACGATTCTGGAGCACGATCGGCCGAAACTGGTCCTTGTGTCTCGTCTCCCCCCATCCCAACCTTCCCCCTGGAAGGGCGGGAGCGTGGCGGTGGTGTGCTCCGATGTTTCGATGAAGAGGGATGCCGATGCATACAATGTATGCCGCGGGGGCGGCACTACGGCTTCCATTGTTCCGCTTCGGTAACCGTTTCGCGAATAACGCGATGCGTTTGCCGCACAATCGTTGCAGGTGAGATATCGCCGATCCAGGACATTTCGCTCCCAATGCGGTCGATTGGAAGGCCATGAACATTTTTAAGAGGAACTAAAGAAACGCGGAAAATGTCGAAATAACGAGGGCGATAAATTCGCGTACGAAATTTGCTGACGCGACATTGGGCACTCCATGAAGCGACCAATCTCCCTCTATCGAGACACACGCGGTGCGGGCACAGTCGAATACGCTCTTATCCTGGTAGCGATCCTGCTCCTTGGAGCGGGCGCCTGGAAGCTCCTCGGGGCCAATACCCAGAAGTCGGTCCAATGCGCGGGATCCGCATTGGGCACCGGCGGGGGTGCCTGCGGAGGAGGGAGCGGAACGGGTACTTCCGGCTCCGGAGATCCGGGGACCGGCAGCTCCACCCCCGGACTCCCCGGTGGCTCCAGTGTGGAAGGAGGTGGCAATGGAGGAAACAACCCGCAGGCGCTGGCCAGCACGGGCGGCCCCTCCTTCTCCGACCAGGTTCGCGGGCAGGACGCCAAGCAAATCGATGGCGACTTGGCGAACCTCGCGGCGGACGTCTACAACAAACCCGGCGGCGAAGCGCCCCCGGGGTGGGCACGGGTCGATCCAGCTTACCTCGATAGCGTGGGCATCGATCCCTCGTCGCTCTCGGACGACAAATTCTTCGGTGGCTCCGGCTTCCGCGCCGCCATCTACACCGACGGCAAAGGCAACTACGTCCTCTCGTACGCGGGCACCGATCCTCTCAGCCCCGCGGACTGGGCCAACAACCTCAAACAGGGTCTGGGCTACGACGCTACGCAGTACAACCAAGCGATCGCGCTCGCCAAGGATGCCAAGGCCGCCTTCGGAGACAACCTCGTCATCACGGGCCACTCCCTGGGAGGCGGTCTTGCGAGCGCGGCCGCGCTGGCTACCGGCAGTCCGGCCGTCACCTTCAACGCCGCGGGCCTCAGCGATGATACAATCAAGAAGCTGGACCTCGATCCCGCCGCCGCCAGGCAGTGGGCCGAGAGCGGTCAGATCCGCCGCTACGCCGTCGAAGGAGAGATATTGACCAACATTCAGGAAAAGAACCCCCTGACCCGAGGAAAGGCGCCCGATGCCATCGGGACCAAGATCGACCTGCCGGATCCCAACCCGCTGGGCTGGAAGCAGTACATCCCGGGCGCGAAGACGGCGCACGGGATCAAGAACCACCTCAACGGCGCCATCCACGACGCCTGGCACCAGAAGTATCCACAATGGTAATCTCTAGACTCACATCGCTGCTGTTGTCGGTGGTCCTGCTAACGTCTGCGGCCTGCGACTCGAAGGACAAGGAGAAGTCGTCCGTGGGGCGAACCGTCGACACCAAAGAGGTCTTTTCCGATCCCGCGGTCGTGGAGCTGGCCGAGGCAACCGCCAAAGGCGATCCCGTCAAGATCAAACCCGGCACCAACGTGAACGCCGTTGGGAGCAAGGGGGTGAGCCTGCTCCAGTGGGCCATGTTGAACAAGAGCAAGGCCGGATTCCAATCGCTCCTCGACGCCGGCGCCGACACCTCGCACACCGACGAGATGGGCGATGCCGTGATGCACTACGCGGCCAAGGCCGAAGATCCGACCTATTTGGACATGCTGCTCGCCCGCAAGGTCGATCCCAACACGCCGAACGCGGTCACCTGGCACACGCCGCTCATGGGCGCGCTGATGGCGGAGCGCAAAGAGCACTTCCGTAAGTTGCTGGCGGCGGGCGCCAATCCAAACCTCGCCGAGCGCCTCGGCAACACGTCGCTCCACGTGGCGGCCAAGATCAACGAGAACCAGCTCCTTCTGGAGATGCTCAAGGCGGGCGCCGACCCCACCGCCAAGAACAAGCAAGGTCTGACCTTCCAGCGCTATCTCAATATGACGCCGCAGAACATTCTGTCGGCCGAGGCCAAAGGCCAGCGCGAAAATGTATTGACCTGGCTGCGCGAGCACAACGTTCCCGTCGAAACGTAAGCGTTCAACGCTCGAGCTCCGCGCACGCGGCGCCCCAAGATGCGGTTCGCGTGCACGAGGCCAACGACGCGCTCCGCGCCGCGCAAGATGCGGTTCGCGTGCGCGAGGCCAAAGCCGCACTTCGCGTGCGCGGCGCCAACGACGCGCTTCGCGCCCGCGCCGCGCAAGATGCGGTTCGCGTGCGCGAGGCCAAAGCCGCACTTCGCGTGCGCGGCGCCAACGACGCGCTTCGCGCCCGCGCCGCGCAAGATGCGGTTCGCGTGCGCGGCGCCAACGACGCGCGTCGCCCTGCGGGTGTCAAGATGCGAGTTGATCGTGCGCACGTAAAAGACGGTGGACGTCTTGCTGCATCGTTCTCGTTTCGTCACCCGATGGCCATTAGAAAGGAACCATGCGAGTTCCCAGGCCTCGGGTGTCGAATACGTACCTCAACATACGTTCTGCGGCATTTGTGCTTGGCGCAGCGGGGGCGCTGGCGGCGCTGAGCTGTCAGGACCAAGGCGACGCGCCCTTAGCCTCCACGGCGCAGCCGCTGGTTGCCGCCCGATCGCCCATCGCGGTCGCGCGAAAAGGCCAAGCCTCCGAAGCGTGGGTGTTCCGAGACGCGGCGGGGCGCGAAATCGTGCTTCGCGGATTCAATGTCGCGGGCAGCACCAAGCTCTACGAAAACGGCTTATTGCCATTTCGGAGCACGGCGGATGCCGCAAAATCGGCCCAGGCCATGCGAGACCAAACCGGCGCCAACGCCGTTCGCTTTCTCATCAGCTGGGAGGGCGTGCAGCCGGCGGCGGGGAGCATCGGCTACGCGTACCTCGATCGGGCGATCGCGCAGATGCGCGAGTTCGTGCAGCGAGGCTTTTATATCTTGGTCGATTATCACCAAGATTTGTATTCGGCCCATCTCTTCGACACGGGCAGCTGGTACACGGGAGACGGCGCGCCCAAGTGGATCATTCAAGCCGGCAATTATCCCGCCGAGTGGTGCGGTGCGTGCCTCCTCTGGGGGCAGAACATGCAGTCGAACGGGGCCGTGCGGCAGGCGGCCCACGACCTCTGGCACAATCGGAGGATCACCACCTCGGCGGGCGAAATGGGCGTTCAGGATGCCTTCCTCCAGCAAGCCTCGGCCGCCATGGTTTATCTCGAACAGCAGCTGAGCGCGCAAGAGTTCCAGAGTATTTTGGGCTTCAATCCATTCAACGAGCCCTTCGATGGCGGCTTGGATGGAAAGAGCGGCCTGGAATGGGAGAAGACATACCTCTGGCCGTTCTATCAGCGGTTCCGAAGCGCCATGGACGCGGCAGGGTGGGGCGACAAGCCGGCCTTCGTGGAGCCCTTGGTGTTCTGGAACACGGCTGTGGGCGAGGAGGGCGGATTGTCCTCCGTGGGCCCGCTCGGCGCCCGCTATGTCTTCAATAGTCATTATTACGATGGCATGCGCATGGTCATCGATCCCACGCCAGCGTCGGATGGCGTTTACGATGCCCCCATGAACCGAATCCGCGCCCGCGCCCGCGCGGTGGCCACGGCGCCCTTCGTGTCGGAGTTCGGCAACAAGATGTCGGGCAGCGGGAGCGACCGCACCCCGTGGATCGTTCGTGCGATGTACCAGGCCATGGATTCGGGGGTGGCGGGCGCGAAATGGTGGGACGACGCAGCCTCGGGCGGCACCGTGCTCTCGTCGACGCAATGGCATTGGGATATCTACAACGGCCGCCATCATGAGCTCATGAACGGCAACCCCGATAAGGTGCAGACGGCCGGCGATGCCTGGAACGGCGAGGACTTTTCGGTCGCCGTCTCCGACGCCTCGGGCAACGTTTCGTTGCGGCTCGATTCGCGGGTGCTCGATCGTCTCTATCCGACCGCGGTGGCCGGCGACATCCTCGCCTTTGCCTACGAAGACCTTGCGCGTTCGGGCTTCGGCGGCGCGGGCCAGCAGCAAGCGTGGTTGGCTGCGCCCAAAGGGATGCCCAATGTCGCCGCGTTGATCGCAAGTCGTCCATTTGGAGTCTTGATTTGGCGCGAGCCCGCCGCGAACACGGCCACGACGGAGCTGCACCTCCCGCAGTCATTTGCGCCCGCGAGCACGGTCGTCGTGGGCGATGTGGCGCGCGCGATCGGGCTTCCGTCTTCCGGCGCCGTTTTCGTGGCCGAGGAGCCAGGCTCCGCGATCGCACGTCGCCTGGTGATCCGGCCATCGGGGGGTGCATCTGGCGCGATCCATGTGGCCCTCGTTCTCAACGCTGCGTCTGGCCCGATCGTTGCTCCAGAGCAACTCACAGGTGCCGCCAACGAATTGATCGCTTGGAGGAAGCTTCGTTTTCCTGATTCCACGGCGCCATGATGGGAAAATGGGTGTCGATTCGTCATCATTTATCGAATGATGATGACGATTTGCGCATAATTTTCCGCGAATAGCGCAGGAGTTGCGTGTGCACGGCGCATTCGATCTCCATTCGATTCGAATCGAGGCCCTGTACTCGCGTGTCCGATGTACCCGTGCGCCGTATCCATGAATGGTCCAGCTACTGGTCTAGATGTTGATACGTGCATATCCTCTGTGCGACGCGATTCGTCGTCGAGGAGAGGCACCGTGAAAAACTGTATCGACCCGGCGATCGCGCGAGCCATCGCCGGGAAAAAGCTTGGCGGATTCGAGCCTGCAGACGCATCGCCCGGGGGCGGGCAGGGGGTCGAACCGTGATTCGCCTCCATCAATATCCGGGATCGTGGGGGGTCCCCAGCGTGAGCCCCTTTTGCATCAAGGTCGAGGCGTATCTTCGCATGGCCGGGTTGCCCTACGAGATTGTGGTCGAGCGAAACTCGCTGCACGGGCCCAAAGGCAAAATGCCGTTCATCGAGGACGACGGCCGGATCATCCCTGACTCCTCGTTCATCATCGACCATCTGATATCCAAGTACGGTGAGCGCATCCCGCCCCAGTCGCCCGAGGAGAGCGCCACCTCCATGGCCTTTCAGCGCCTCTTCGAGGATAGCCTCTGCTGGGTGATCCTGTATTCGCGGTGGATCGACCACCCCGGGTGGCCGATGTGGCGCGATGGCTTCGTAAAGTTTTTCCCGGCCCCCCTCGGCCAGGTCGTGGTCCGCTTCGTGCGCCAGACCCTTCACCGCCAGGCCAAGGGCCATGGAATGGCGCTTCACTCGCGCGACGAGGTCTACACCATCGGCCGCAAGGACCTTCGCGCCATCTCCGACTTCCTGGGGGACAAGGCCTACTTCGGCGGCGCGCGCCCCGTTCTGCTGGACGCCACCGCCTATGGCTTCCTCGCGACCATCCTGTGGACGGGTGTCGAAACGCCTCTCAAGGAAGCCGCCAAAACGCATGCAAACCTCGAGGCATACTGCCAGCGGTTCCGCAGCGAATACTTTGGATCCTGAGATTCCTGCCAGCCTGCCAGTCTGACGGCCCGCCGGCGCCCGCATCGCGTAGAATCGGGCGCCGTTCATGAAAGATCCCTTCGATCTCCGCCCGGAAACCGTGTCCGACGCCGTCGATCGCGCGCTCGAGAGCGAGCCGGTGCTAAGGGCGCTGCCGCCCTTTCTCCAAGAGCCGGTGCGGGATGCGCTGCGGACCCTCGATGAAACGCTCCTCGATCAGGCCATCGACGTGTTGACCATCGACGACGGCGCCAAGAGCGTCATTCGCACGGCCGCGGTTGCAGCGTTGAAGCTGGCGAAGGGGCAGACCTTCGAGGCGCTGACCCCGCCGCTGCACGAAATACCGCCCTCGGTGGCGCCGCCCGTACCGTCGGCGCCGGGGGAGACGATTTTTACCTTACCGATCATCAAGTTTTGAACGGGTATTGGCGCACCAGGCCCGAGAGCTCCATGAACATGCTCATGGCGCCTTCGAAGGCGAAGCTCTGGCCCGAGGCAGCCTCCGCGAACAAGCGCTTGGCCACCGTATACGCGGCGAGCATCGGCCCCGGTCCGAGGCTGACGCGGCGCACGCCCAGGGCGCGCAGCTCCTCGAGCGGCACCATGCGGTCGCCCACGCCGCCCCAGACGTTGAGGGGGCCATCGATGCCGGCGACCAGCGCGCGGATGGTCTCCGCGTCGGTGGGACCCGGCACGAAGACCGAGCGCGCGCCCGCCTTCAAGTAGGCATGGGCGCGGCGGATGGATTCGGCCACGGATTGCTCGCGGGTGCCGAAGCGGGTCAAGAAGGTATCGATGCGCGCGTTCAGCACGAAGTCCGGGAGCTTCGCGCTGTGCGCGGCTTCCACCCCGGCGCGGATGCGCGCCGCGGCCAGGTCCAGATCGAAGAGCTTGCCCGTGAGCGGATCGGTATCTTCGATGTTGCACCCCACGATGCCGCCGCGGATGGCGCCGCGAACCGAGGTCGCGACATCCTCGGGCGAGGGGCCATAACCGGCTTCGAGATCGGCGGTGACGGGGACGGGCAAGCGCTGCGCGAGCTCGCTCGCAAAGGCCAGCATCTCACCGCGGCTGATACGCTCGCCGTCGGCGAAGCCTCGGGCCAGCGCGACGCCCGCGGAGGTGGTGGCCACGGCGGCGAAGCCCGCTTCCCGGGCGAGCAGCGCGCTGGGCACGTCCCACGCGTTCGGCAGAACGAAACACCCCGCGTCGTGCAGGCGGGAGAACTGAGCGGCTTTTTCTTCGATGGACGGGTGAATGCGATCGGACATGACTCTCCTCCTCGGAGGCTCGAGGCTCGAGGCTCGAGGCTCGAGGAGCATCGTAGGGACGGGGCCGGGCGCCGACTTGGAAGATCTTGCGGTCCCCTCAGAATCGTCCTTTGAGCCCCACGCTGGCCGGGCCGATCCACGGCTCCACCCGCGCGGCCTGGGGCGGCGGCGAGTCGTGCGGGCGGCTCAATAAGAGGCTCACGATGCCGACCCCCAGGCCCGCGCCCGCCACGGCCAGGGCGGTGACCGAGACGAGCGGCATGGTCTTGTCCGACGTGTCCGTGGTGTCGACGGTGCACGTCTGATCGCCGGTGACGATGCGGATGCCGCCCGACTTCGTGCACGTCTTCGAGGTGGAGCCGCTGTCTTGGTTGAGCGCGATCACCCCGGTGATGGCCCCGACCACGACCCCCACGGCCGCCACGCCGAAGCCCGCGTAGGCCACGTGCTTGAGCGTGCGGTTCTCGCCGGCGGGTGCGTCGGATCCGCTGCCTGCGCCGCCCGCCGCGGGGCCGAGCTTCACCACGAAGGGCTTCGGCTCGCGCTCCCTCACGTCGATCTCGGCGCGGTGGGAGACGGCGCCGGCTTCGGCGATGACGATGTGGTGCCCGGGGTTCACCCTGTGCGGCGTCCCCAAGGACGCGCTCGGGATCGCGGCGCCGTCGAGGGTGACCTTGGTGCCTTGGGCCGGCAGATCCTCCAATCGAATGACGATGGTGGGGATGCGCGCCTCCAGCTCACCGCCGAGGAGCCGCGCCCGCTCGCGCGCCTCGATGAAGGGGCGCGGCTCGTCGCGATTGGCGGGGCTGCGAACGATCTTGAGCGCGATCTCGTGCGCCGTCACCAGCCTGCCCAGCAGGGCCTCCGTCTTGGCGACCTCGAAGCCGGTGGTGGGCACGCCCATCAGCGCGTCCGCGGTGCGGAAGCTCTTGAGCGCGCCCTCGAGATCCCCGTGCTCGCGCCGATCGATCCCCTGATCCATGAGCGTGCGCGCGGTCTCCTTGTCCGTCGAGGAGGGCTCCGCGCGCGCCGCGGAAGACACCAGGACGATCGCCACGCCGATCGTCAGGCCGAGCACCGGGCCGAGCGTGGTGACCGTACAGGCTTTGCGCATCCCATCAAAATCCATAGTCCCTCTTGTGCGGCCGTCTCGGCCCCGTGGAGCCGGCCGGCGTCGGCGAAACCGAGTCGCCCGGCGCGGTCGCGTCCTCCCGTGGCGCGCCGGAGTCGTCGGGCCGCGCCACCGGCTCGCGCGTCTCGAGCGGCTCCCGCGACGCGAACGGCTCGCGCGATTCGAAGGTCTCCGATGCGCCGGGGCCACCGAGCGCCACCGATCCTCCCCGCGTCGTGGGAAGCCACACGAGCGCGCAGGCCGCCAGCACCAGCAGCGCGCTGACGCCCCCCAGCGCGGCCGCGCCCGCCTTTCTCCGGCGCAGCGCGGGCCCGGTGCTCCCTCCGCTCGGCGACGAGACGCCCGCCTCCGTCGACGCGAACGGATCGAGATCGGGCTCCATGTCCGGCGGGCCATCGGGCGCGGTGTTCGCCGCGAGCACGGTCTCCGCCGTGTGCGCGCCCAAAAAGTCCACGGGCGTCACGTCGGGCACCGTCGCGCGATCGGAGCCGAAGCCCGGCGAGGGATGGAGCGACGCAAACCGGCGGCGCACGGACACCTCGCGCGTGATGGTCGTACGGCGCGCACCCTCCGGGACGTTCGCTTTCATGAACGCCGCCACGTCGCCCGAGCTGGTCTGGCAGCCCACCTCGAGCATCGCCATCTCGAGCGCCCTCCGGAGCTCCACGGCGGTCGCCATGCGCGCCTCGGGATCGAACGCCATCGCCTTTTGGCAAATGGCATCGATGCGGCGCGGGTACGTGGGGGGCAAGGGTGGGGGAGGCTCGCCGCTCGTCAGCATGCGCAAGGTGGCAAGTTGGTTGTCGCCCTCGTAAGGCGAATTGCCGGTGAGCAGATAATACGTAACGGCGCCCAGCGCCCACACGTCGGAGCGGCGATCGACCTTTTTGCCCATGGCCTGCTCGGGCGCCATGAAACGAAGCTTTCCTTTGACCACGCCGGCGGTGGTCTCGCACGCCACCCGATCGCGCGCTTTGGCGATTCCGAAATCGATGAGTTTGGGAATCCCATTGATGCTCACGAGAATGTTCTGCGGAGAGATATCCCGGTGGACGACGCCGAGGTGCTTCCCCTCGGCGTTGGAGAGATCGTGCGCGACGTGCAGGCCAGCGGAAATATCCGCCATGATCCGCAGCGCGATCCCCAGCGGCAGGGCGTTTTGCCGCGTTCGTTGCGCCTGCAGCACGCGCATGATCTTCGAGAGCGACTCGCCGTCGACCCACTCCATCGCTTGGTAGAGCACCCCGCCGAACTCGGCCAGGTCGAGGATTTGGACCACGTTCGGGTGCTTGATGCACGCGGCCAGCCGGGCCTCGTCGAGGAACATCTCTCGAAAACGCACGTCGGACGCGTATTGCGGAAGAATGGTTTTGACGGCTACGAGCTTCTCGAAATTGCATGCACCGTGAAGGCAGGCGAGCCACACCGACGCCATTCCGCCGTGAGCGATGGGCCGCAGGAGCTCGTAGCGATCGAGGTAGCACCCCGGCTCCAGGTAGGACGGGGCCCCGGGATCTGGAGACACATTTTCTCATGGCCGCATGAGCATGAAATCATAGGCCGAAGATGTTATAATGACGTCGCCCCCGCTACACGCGTTCGTACCATCGCGTCTATCCAGGTGCGTTCTGCCTCGGTGTAGCAGCTGCGATCGATGCACACCCGAGCTCGATGCGCGCGGCCACGGCGCATGAACGTTACGCAAAAAGAGCCACGACGGAGAGGTCCGGATGTTGCCCCACATGCCCGCCAACATCGGCAAACGTTCGACACCTTGCGCAGGAGTATCCATGAAGGCTCTCGTTTGGCACGGAAAGGAAGATGTTCGCATCGACACTGTGGCCGATCCGAAGCTGGTCGATCCCACCGACGTGATCGTCAAAATAACGGCTACAGCCATCTGCGGCTCCGATCTTCACCTCTACGACGGATTCATGCCCGGGATGCAGAGTGGGGACATCCTGGGGCACGAGCCGATGGGCGTGGTCGTCGAGGTCGGGCGGGAGGTCACCAAGTTGAAGAAGGGCGATCGGGTGGTGGTGCCCTTCGTCATCGCCTGCGGTGATTGCTTCTTCTGCCGAAAGAAGTTGTTCGCGGCCTGCGATCGCTCGAACCCCAACGCCAAGCTGGCGGAGAAGGCCATGGGGCACTCACCGTGCGGCGCCTTGGGCTATTCGCATCTCCTCGGGGGCTTCGCCGGAGGCCAAGCCGAGTACCTGCGCGTGCCGTACGCCGACGTGGGGCCGCTCGTCATCGAGTCCACCCTCACGGACGAGCAGGTGCTCTTCCTCTCCGACATTCTGCCGACGGGCTACATGGCCGCGGAGAACGCGCAGATCGAGCCCGGCGACACGGTGGCCGTGTGGGGCGCAGGTCCGGTCGGACAATTTTCGATTCAGTGCGCGTGGATGCTGGGCGCGGGCCGCGTGATCGCCATCGACCGCGTACCGGAGCGCCTCACGTTGGCGGAGCGCGTGGGCCGGGCCGAGGTCATCGACTTTTCGAAGGAGCACGTCTACGAGCGGCTGCAAGAGATGACCGATGGCCGCGGACCCGATCGGTGCATCGACGCCGTCGGTTGCGAAGCGCACTCGTTCGGGAGCATCGACGCCATCCTCGACAACGCCAAGAAGATGATGAAGCTCGGCACCGATCGCGCGCACGTGCTCCGCGAGGTGCTCTACTGCTGCCGCAAAGGCGGCACCGTCTCCATCCCCGGCGTCTACGTGGGATTCCTGGACAAGATTCCATTCGGCGCCGCCATGAACAAAGGCCTCACCTTGAAGATGGGCCAGACGCACGCCCAGAAATACATGCGGCCGCTCCTCGAAAAGATCGAGGCAGGGCAAATCCACCCGACCCCCATCATCACCCACCGCTTGAAGCTCGACGAGGGCCCCGACGCCTATCGAACGTTCCGCGACAAGAAGGAGGGCTGCATCAAGGTCGTGCTCATCCCTTGATCCGCGCTTTTCGCAGGATTCGCGGTTCGCGCGCTCCGCGGGATCAGCGCGACTTCTTCTCGCCCGGACCGATGAGCGAGGCCACGATGGTCAAGAGCTTCTCCAGCTGAAACGGCTTACGCAGAAAGGCCGCGAAGGGCGGGATGTCCTCGGTCGCGGGGAGCGATATTTGCCGCCGGACCGCGCTCACCAGGACCACCGGGACGGCGCGCAACGCCTCTTCGTTTCGCATGAATCGCAAGAGGGCTTTGCCATCCATGATGGGCATCATCACGTCCGAAATCAGCAGATCGGGCGGGTGCATGGCCATGAGATCCAGCGCCTTTTGGCCGTCGTTGGCCGATTCCACGAGATATCCCTCGTCCTCGAGGAAATCCCGTAAGGTATCGACCAGCGCGTACTCGTCATCGACGAGGAGAATCCTCTTCATCGCGATCCCCGACGATGTGCGGGGGCCGTCCCTTGCATCGTCGGGCCGAGCTCGGAGTCTCGGGTGCGATGATCGTCCGCCAAGATGGCGCGCGCGCTCTCGGAGGATTCGGCGATGTGGAAGCCGCTCTCGTCGATTTGGAATTCGCGGAGCGAAGTGTCATATCGACCTTCGCGCATTTTCATGATGGAGATGAAGCGATGCAGCTGCGTGCGCAGCTCGACGTAGCGAAGCAGGATGATCGTATCCATCATCGACGATACGCCGTTCAACGAAATGTCTTTTTCGGGGCAGCCGTAGAGGCCCAATGTCTCTTCCGACGCCAAGGTCGTCGCCCCGATCGAACGCAGCTCGTTGCTCAAGGCCGTGAAGAAGGGCCCGGTGCGCTCGGGGTAAATGACGCAGCTGCGGAAGCCATCGAGCCCGTCGATGAAGACCCGCTTGATCGACCGCCGGCGGACCGTCGTGAGCAGCTCCTCGGCGGCCCGATCGGCCAAGAGCTCCTGGGGCGCCCGCCATTGCATTTCGATGCGGCCGTCATCGATGGCCGCCGCGAGATCCAAATCGACGCTCTTGGCCTTCGCGACGAGGCGCGAAGGCGCCTCGAAGAAACCAAAATAGAGCGCGCGCTCGCCCAGGTGGGCCCCCGCGTTCAAGAAGTGGAGGCCGAGCAAGGTCTTGCCGCTGCCGGAGGAGCCGAGGAGCATGGCGGTGGAGCCCGAGGGGAGCCCGCCGGACAGCATGGAATCCAAGCTCGAAATGCCGGTCGCCAGCTTGCTCGTGTCCGTCGCCTGCTGGACGAGCGCGGCGCCCACCATGGCCTCGGTCCGGCCGAAGATTCGAATTCCGTCGCTGGAGATCTCGAAGAAGCTCGCCCCCAGCACATGGCTCGAGCCGCGGTGCTTCTCGATCTCCAGCTCCCGCACCGTGCGCATTCCAATTCGCTTCGTCGTGAGCTGGAAGAGACCGTCGACCATGGTCCGCTCCGGGTAGTTCGCGTCACTTCCCTTGGCCCCCGTGAGGAGCAAGGTCGTGCAGCCCACGAGCTCGATCAGGCTCTGGAGCTCGTGGATGAACTTCTTGAGCTCCAGCTCCGTGTCGGCCATGGCCCCCGCGGTCACCAGCCCGTCGATGACCAGCAAGCTCGCCCGATGGTCGCGCACGATTTTGCGCAGGAGTCGCGTGAGACCATCGAGCTTCTCTTTCTCCAAGGCTTGGTAGCCGCTGATGTACTGAAGGGCGCCGCCCAGGGCCTCCTCGCGGAAGAAGGACATCTCCTGCAAGGTGGAGATGAGCCAAGCATGGGACTCCGCCAGCAAGGTCACATAGAGGGCGCGTCCTCCGCCGGCCACGTGCGAGTAGGCGATCTGGTTTGCCAAGATCGTCTTCCCCGAACCGGGCCGGCCCATGACGAGGTAGGTGCCGCCTACGATCAAGCCCCCGTTCAGAATCTCATCGAGCCCATGAACACCCGTCGCCAGACGCTCGAACGCCTTCAGTTCATCGCTCATCGCCGGATCAGTACCTTTCCGTTGCCGCCTCTTCGGTGCCTCCCATCGAAGACTCCATGTGCGGCTTCGGAGCGGAGACTAACTCATCCGCGCGTGGTAAGGAGACGAGGAACGTCGTCCCCTCGTTTTCGGTGGAGCGCACCTCGACCCGTCCGCCATGGGCTCGGACGATCTGCTGGACGATGTACAAGCCCAGCCCGAGGTGCTTGCCCGAGCGCGCGGTCCTCTTTTCGCCGCGCCGGAATGGCTCGAAGAGCTGGCCCATGGCCTCTTCGTCGATGGCGGGACCCCCGTTGTGCACGCTGGTGAACGCCTCGCCATCCCGGGTCCACGTCCTCACGGTGATCGCGGCGTCCTCGGGGCTGTGCGCGAGCGCGTTGGCGAGCAGGTTGGAGAAGATTTGGGCGAGCCGCTCCTCGTCCCAATCGCCGTCCACGTCACCTTCCGTCTCGAGCCGGATACACCGCCCCGGATAGGCGGGCTCCGTTTCATCGATGACCTGACGCGCGATCGCGGTCATGTCGGTGGGGGCGCGATGGATCTTCAACCCCCCGCCCAGGCGCGCTTGGGTGAAGTCGAGCAACTCCTCGATCAGGTGCGCTGCGTGCTGCCCCGACGAATGAATGCGGCCCAGGATATTGGCCTGTAGCTCACCGAGCCCGCCCCGCCGTTTCAAGAGATCGACCCCCGCGAGGATCGCCCCCAGCGGGTTTCGCAGATCGTGGGCGAGCACACCCGCGAGCCGCTCGCTCGTCTGCGTGCGGTCGGCGAGCTCTCGGGCGAGGTGGTCCCGCGCCTCCTCCGCCCTTCGTAATTTGTGGCGCAGCTCCGAGTTCTCGGTCTCGAGCGCCGCGTGCGAGGTGAGCACGGACAAGAGCACTCGGCTCAAGGCCGCGATGTCCGTTGTGGACTCGACGGCGGGCTTTCCGTCCCGCGGGCGAATGCCATGACGATCATTCGAGAAGGTCTTTTGCACGGCAGCGCCCTCGATATCAAATGACTTCGAGCAGAGGGCTCTCGGGCTTCTTTCGCCGCGGCGAGCGCGTTCCGAATCGATTGCCCGAGTCCGACGCTGGGGCAACGGCCAAATGGACGACCTCGTATTTTTGCGCTTTCAAACTCGTCGATGCGGCCGATGCGGCCAGTGCGTGCTTGATGAGCATCTGCATCGTACGAAGCACTTGGGTGCGCGACGTGGACTTGCACTGGCAGTCGGGGAGGAGAGGGCACTGCGCGAGGATGGTGCCATCCTCTTCATAACGAAGGACGATGGGCAGGTTGCGGAGCGAGTTCATGGATGCCTCCGCGTGCTCGCCATCGCGATGGCGATGGGGCCTGCGCACGAGAAGAAAATTCCGGTTCGATCGATCACTGGCGAGCCTCCTTAATGAGAAGAACTTCGCCCCCCTCGAATGAACGCCGTGATTCTCTGCGGCGCGTTCGCTAGAGACGGCCAGAGCACATTCCGGGCCATTCGATGCCAGAGCGGAGCGCGCGCGGAACCGCGGTCAGAAGCGGCGTATCGGGGTCAGCACATCCTTTCGCCCGAACGTGAAGCACAGCAAAACTGCCTCAGTGTGTGCGCGCGCACTCACCAGGATGGCCCACCTCGTTGGCGCCTCCGCAACGCTTGCATGGCATCCGCTCAGCTTCAAATGCTAGGTTGTGACGTGTTTGCGAGGACGCCGCCCACTTGGTTGACGCCTCGGAGGCCCTCGCGCATATTCCACGCCATGGGTGTCCTATGAGCTCCACGATCGCTGAAATAGGTCGAGAGTTTCGAAACCCCCGTGTGGCGCACGAAGCGCAGAATCACTCCGTCTTCTTCTACGAGGACGAGGCGCTCCTGAGCGAGTCGGTGTCCAACTTCATTGGCGCGGGTCTCTCGGCCGGCGATCCGATCCACGTGGTGGCGACCCCCGAGCATCGGAGAATCATTCGCGAGCGGCTCGAGTCGAGCACTCCGGACCTCCAGAGCGCGCTTCAATCGGGCCTCCTGACGATGGCCGATGCGCGCGAGACGTTGAGCCTCTTCATGGTGAATGGCATGCCCGATGCGGCGCGCTTCGCCGCGGTCGTCGAGCCCATCCTTCGAGCGCGTCCGGGGGCGCGCATGCACGTCTACGGCGAGATGGTCGACCTGCTTTGCCGCGACGGCCGGCCGGAAGCGGCCATTCAGCTCGAGAAGCTCTGGAACGAGCTGGCCGTTCGCCACTCGTTCTCCCTCTTCTGCGCATACGTGATGGATACGTTCTCCGGGGCAAAGTCGAGCCTTTACGAGAGTGTGTGCGAGGCTCATACTCACGCCCATCCGGTCCGGGGAGAAAGCGAGACCCATATGCGGTTGCGCACGATCGCCGGTCTAAGGCAGCGCGCGCGTGTACTCGAAGCCGAAGTCGAGCGAAGCAAACACTCCGACGTCTTCCGACTGCTCGTCGAGAGCTTGACGGACTATGCCATCTTCATGCTCGATCCCACCGGGATCGTGTCGAGCTGGAATGGCGGCGCCGAGCGCATCAAAGGATACGCGGCGCACGAGATCATCGGGCAGCACGTCTCCACGTTCTATCCGCCCGAGACGCGCGAGACGGGGAAGATCGAGAAGGCGCTCGAGATCGCGCGCCGCGAAGGCCGCTTCGAAGAGGAGGGGTGGCGCATTCGCAAGGACGGCTCCCGCTTTTGGGCCAGCGTCATCCTCAGCGCCCTTCGCTCCCAGAGCAATGGGGAGCTCGTGGGGGTCGCCATGGTGACCCGCGATCTAACCGAGCGCCGCAACGCCGAGCAGGAGCGGATCCGGCTCGCCCAAGTCGAAGAGTCGATGCGGGTCAAGGACGCGTTCCTCGCGACCATCTCGCACGAGCTGCGCACCCCGCTGAACGCCATTCATGGCTGGTCGTGCATCCTGCAAGAGGAGCGCAATGGAAGCGTGCTCTCCAAGGGCCTGGAGACGATCCGGCGCAACGCGGAGGCGCAGATCAAGCTCGTCGACGATCTGCTCGATATGTCGCGCATCATCGCGGGCAAGATGCGCATCGAGGCCAAGGTGGCCGATATGGTCGCCATCGTGCGCGACGCGCTCGAGGGGGTGCGCCCTGGCGCGCACGCGAAGAACATCGAGCTCGTGCTCGATTGCCCGGAGCACCCCATGGCGCTGGTGGGCGATCCCGTGCGCCTGCAGCAAGTGGCGTGGAATTTCATCTCGAACGCCGTGAAGTTCACGGGCCAAGGTGGCACCGTCTCCATCCGGCTGCGCCGGGAGGGCGCGATCATCGAGCTCACGGTGAGCGACACCGGGCGCGGCGTGGAGCCGGAGTTTCTTCCTTACATCTTCGAGCCGTTCCGGCAGGCCGACAGCTCGGCGACCCGCCGGGTGGGCGGCTTGGGCCTGGGGCTGGCCATCGCCAAGCAGATCGTCGAGCTTCACGGCGGACAGGTGGCGGCGACCAGCGCGGGGGCGGGCCAAGGCACCACGTTCACCGCGATGTTCCCCGTTCGCGCCGTCGTTCCGATGGGCGCCATCCCCGCCGTCCCGGGCGAAGCCTCGCCCCAAGGATCGCTGCGCCTCGATGGCGTGCGCGTGTTGGTGGTCGACGACGAGCCGGACGCGCGCGAGCTGCTCCGGGCGCTCCTGCAGAAGCGGGGCGCGGTGGTGCGCCTCGCGGGCTCCGCGCCCGAGGGCCGTCACGCCGTCGAGTGGTTCCGCCCGCACGTGATCGTGAGCGACGTGGGGATGCCGGACGAAGACGGCTATCAGTTCCT
The DNA here is from genome assembly GCA_037157815.1 of Sorangiineae bacterium MSr11954. Taxonomy (NCBI): domain Bacteria; kingdom Pseudomonadati; phylum Myxococcota; class Myxococcia; order Myxococcales; family Pendulisporaceae; genus Pendulispora; species Pendulispora albinea. Next base: position 7,760,365 of record CP089984.1, on the reverse strand, counting down.
CCGGAGCATCCGCGCCATGTCGCGCGAAATGGGGGGCGGGACGCCGGCCATCGCGCTCTCCGCGTATGCGTACCCCGAGGATCGCCGGCGCGCGCTCTTGGCCGGGTACACGAACCATCTGGCCAAGCCGGTGGATCACGAAGAGCTCCTCGACACGGTGCACAACTTGGCCAATGTAGGCGCCACCCCCTGGGCTCGAACCCTCGTGCGCTAAATGACTACCGCCACGGTCGTGCACACGGGCGTTGCATCGAGCGAAGAAGCCGGCGCTTCGCTCGGGAGCCGGATCCACCAGGCGTTCGGCGGTGAGCGCCCGGACGCGCTGATCCTGTTTGCGTCACCGCGCTACGATTTTTCGAAGCTGCTCTTGGCCATCGACATGGAGTGCCGTCCGCGCACCCTGGTGGGCACCTCGTCGGCCGGCGAGTTCACGGGGCAGGCGCAAGGCGTGGGGCTCGCGTGCGCCATGGCCATTCGCGCCCCCGAGATGCGGTTTCATGCGAGCCTGGGGCGCGCGCTGAGCCGCGATCCGCGCAAGGCGGCCTCGGAGATGATCGCGACCTTTCACGGCATCGGCAATCCTTCGTTCGCGTACCGAACGGCGCTCGTCTTCGCCGACGCCATGGCGGGGCAGAGCGATCGATTCGCCTTGCACCTCAGCACCTTGACGGGCGGCAGCTACCGCTTCGTGGGCGGCGGCGCGGGCGACGAGCGCTTCGAGGATCGGGTCGTCTTCCATGGCACCGAGGTGGTGGCCGACGCGGCGGTGGCGCTCGAGATCCTCTCGAACAAGCCCATTGGCGTGGGGGTCACGCACGGCTGGTCGCCGCGCAGCGGGGCCTTTCGCGTCACCGAGGCGGAGGGCTTGCGGCTCGCGAGCTTGAACGCCATCGCCGCCGCCGACGTGTTCGAGGATCACGCCGAGCGCACCGGGCAGAAGATGGACCGTCAGGATGCCTTTCCGTTCTTCCTGCACAACATCCTGGGGGTCGACACCGGCCCCGGCCCCAAGAAGCTGCGTGTGCCGCTCCGCGTGCAAGACGATGGCGCGGTGAGCTGCGCGGCGGAGATCCCCGAGGGCGCGACCGTTCGCATCATGGGTTGCACGACGGCCACCGCGGCGGAGGCCGCCGTCCAGAGCACCAAGGAGGCGATGCGCCAGCTGGAAGGCCACAAGCCGGCCCTGGCCATCTTCTTCGATTGCGTGGCCACCCGGCTTCGGATGGGGCACGACTTCGGCATCGAGCTCGACTCGATTCGAAACGAGCTTGGCGAAGCAAAGCTTTTAGGGTGCAATACGATTGGTCAAATCGTGAGCGCGGAGGGGCAGTTCTCCGGCTTTCACAACTGCACCGCGGTGACTTGCTTGATTCCGGAGTAGCGATTCCGTGCCAGGATCCACCATCTCCTCGATGGCTGCCGTTGCGAGCTCCCCCCACCGGTTGGAGGCCGCCCGGGAGCTCGCTCGTTTTCTCGGCGCCGAGGACCTCGTGGTCTTCACCCGGGATCTCGAGGTCGGCGTCTTTCTGCCCGCCATGGGCTTCCCCAAGACGCTCCCCAACGGCCGCGCGTGGCGCGAGTTCATCGAGCGATGCGTGGCGATCCGCGAGATGCAGGAGGCCGATCTTCCCTATCCCGACAAGGACACCGTGCAGCGCGCGCGGGGCTGGTCGTGCAAAATCGATTGCGTGCTGGTGCTCCTCGGCGGCGCGCCCGTGCCCGCGCGGGTGGAGGAGGCCCGAACGGCGATGCCGCTGCTCGCCACTTTGTTCGCGGCCGAACGGCGGGCCGCCGCGGGCCTGGGGCGGGTGCTGGTCGCGCGCTCGGCCATGGAGCGCGCGGAGGCGTTGGCGTCGTCCTTGGCCGCGTCCCAAGCCGAGCTGCACCGGGTGATGCACGCGCTCCACGCGAGCGAGCAGTGGCTCTCGATGACCCTGCACAGCATGGGCGATGGCGTTTTGGCCACCGACGGCGAGGGCAAGGTGGTGTTCCTGAACGCCGCGGCGGAGTCGCTCTGCGGCTGGTCCGCCGCGCAGGCGCGCGGAAAGGCGCTGGCGGAGGTCTTCCCCGTGCGGGGGGATCGCGAGCCGCTGCTCGTGCGCCGCGATGGCCGCGAGCTGGCCATCGACGTCGGCGTCTCGCCGGTGCTGGGCGCGGATGGCCAGCCCGCCGGCGAGGTGCGGGTCTTCCGCGACGTGAGCGAAGGCCGCCTCGAGGAGGCGCGCCGTTCGTTCTTGGCCGAGGCGACGGCGGAGCTCTCGTCCAGTCTGGACTACGAAAAGACGTTGGAGACCGTCGCCCGATTGGCGGTGCCGCGCATCGCCGACGGCTGCGCCGTTTACGTGGGCGGCCCCGACGAGTCGCTCCGCCGCATCGCGTTCGCCCACGTCGATCCGGGGGCCGAGGTGGTGCCTGATTTGCCCGGGGCCCATCCCTCGGGGAGCCTCTCGGAGCACGCGCTCTCCGTGCCCATCCGCACGGTGGAGCGGACCCTGGGGCTCATCACCTTGGTGACGTCGGCCTCGCGCCGCGCCCTCGCAGACAAGGACTTTGCGCTGGCCAAGCAGCTCGCGCAATCCGCGGCGGTGGCCATGGAGAACGCCCACTTGTACGAGGCCGAGCGGCAGGCGCGCGCCAGCGCAGAGGCGGCGATGCACCTGCGCGAGGACGTGATCGCCGTCGTATCCCACGATCTGAAGAACCCTTTGAGCTCGATCGTCATGGCGACCGCCCTGCTTCGCGGCATGAACGACTCCGGCGAGTCCCCGGAGCGCGCGCCCGTTTACGTGGACATGATCGCGCGGGCGGCCGGGAACATGAACCGGCTCATCGGCGATTTGCTCGATCTGGCGAGCATGGAGTCCGGCAACTTTGCCGTCTCCTGCGCGCCGCACGAGGTGTTACCCATTTTGCGCGAGAGCCTGGAGCTCCTCGGCGCGTCCGCCGCCGCCAAAGGCGTGGAGCTCGAGTGCGCGGCGGACGGCTCGCGGGTCTGGGTGCACTGCGACGCGCACCGGGTGGGGCAGATCCTCTCGAACCTGATTGGAAATGGAATCAAGTTCACGCCCAGAGGCGGCAAGGTGCGCATCGACGTGGAGACCATCGGGCTCGAGACGCGCTTTGCCATCGAGGACACCGGGCCCGGCATCGCCGAAGAGCACCTGGAGCACGTCTTCGATCGCTACTGGCGTCTTCACCGCGAGCGGCGCACGGGAACGGGGCTCGGCTTGGCCATCGCCAAGGGCCTGGTGCAAGCGCACGGCGGCCGCATCTGGGTCGAGAGCCGGGTCGGCAAAGGCACCACGTTCTTCTTCACCCTCCGCTCCGCCCAGCCCTCGATGGTCGCGCCCGCCCCCACCCCGGAGCCGGCGCGCAAATACCGCATTTTGGTGGTGGATGACGACAAGGAGCTTCGCGAGTCCCTCTGCGAGTTCCTGGAGGAAGCGGGCTACGCGGCCACGGGCGCCAAGAGCGGGTTCGACGCGCTGGAGCGGCTGCACCAGCCGGACAAGCCCGATCTGATCCTGTTCGATCTGCTGATGCAAGGAATGGATGGCTGGCAGTTCCGCGAGCTCCAGCGGCGCGACGTCGCGCTCGCGCAGATCCCCTTGCTGGTGATGACCTCGAACCGCGATCTCAAGAATTTGCCGACCGATCCCGACTCGGTGGTCTACAAGCCCTTTCACCTCCCGCAGCTGCTCGGCACCATCGCGCGCCGCTGCGCGCAGCCTGGATCAACGGCGTAGCGCTCATCGCGATGCCGTCACTCGTCCGATTTCGAGAGGGGAGCGCGGTACGGGAACGAGAGAATCCAACGTGAACGGCATAGCCCGCGCCGGATGGCGCAGACCTCGGCCCCGCGGCGCAGATGCCGATCAACGGCGTAGCCATAGCCGAAGGGTGGCCAGGAGCTGGGCGGTGTCGACGGGTTTGGCGAGGTAATCGGAGGCGCCGGCGTCCAGGCACTTTTCGCGGTCGCCTTTCATGGCCTTGGCCGTCAGGGCTACGATGGGCAACCTTCGAAGATCGGGCGCCTCGCGAATGAGGCGGATCGTCTGGTAGCCGTCCATTTCGGGCATCATGATATCCATCAGGGCGATATCGATGCCCGGCGTATTCACCAGGATGGATATGGCCTCGCGCCCCGTCTGGGCGGTGACCACGCTCATTCCGTATCGTTCGAGCACGCTCCCCAGCGCGAAGATGTTTCGCACGTCGTCGTCCACCACCAGAACGTGGCGGCCGCGCAGCTCCTCTTCGAGCAGCTTCGCCTGCTCGAGCTGCGCCGCTTCCCCGAGCGGCTCCGCGGGATCGGCGCTCTGCCATGCGCCCTGCCTCGTTGGCTCCGCAGGGGGCGGTTCGCCCCCCGCGTCCAGCAGCGCGGGCGCGTCCTGCGGATCGGCGTGGGCGGTTCGAAAGATCGCCGCGTCCGAAGGGAGATACCCGCGCCGCGCGGTCTCGCGCGAGGGCACCGAGGGCCCGATGTACTCGCGGGGCAAGTAAAGGGTGAACGTGCTCCCGATGGACGGGGTGCTGCGGATTTGCATTTCGCCGCCGAGCAAGTTCGAGAGCTCGCGGCTGATCGCGAGCCCCAGGCCCGTTCCACCGTATCGGCGGCTGGTGCCGGCGTCCGCCTGCTGGAACGCCTCGAAGATGATCTTTTGCTTCTCGGGCGCGATGCCGATCCCGGTGTCGGCGACCTCGAACGCCACCACCGTCTCCGCCCGGCGGAGGATGGGGTGCTCGGGCGACCAGCCGGCGGGGGCCTCGGAGATGCTCAATCGAACGCCGCCTCGCTCCGTGAATTTGAAGGCGTTGGAGAGCAAATTTTTCAGGACCTGCTGCAGCCGCTTGGGATCGGTCACCAGGCTCCGTCCGAGCTTCGGGTCGAGCCGCACGTCGAACGCGAGGCCGCGCGTCTCGGCGTCGTGGCGGAAGGGGCGCGCCACCGTGTCGAGGAGCATCGGGAAGAAGACCTCCGCCGGCTCCACGGTGACCGTGCCCGATTCGATCTTCGAGAGATCCAGGATGTCGCTGATCAAGTTGAGCAGATCGGTCCCTGCGCCATGGATGGTGCGGGCGAACTCCACCTGCTTCGGAGACAGGTTCTGCTCGGGGTTTTCGCTCAGCTGCTGGCCGAGGATGAGGATGCTGTTCAGCGGGGTGCGAAGCTCGTGCGACATGTTCGCGAGGAACTCGGATTTGTACTTGGAGGTGAGCGCCAGCTCCTCGGCCTTGTCCTCCAGCGCCCGGCGCGCCTGCTCGATCTCTTGGTTCTTGCGCTCGACCTCCGCGTTTTGATCGGCGAGCTGCTGCGCCTTCTGTCCGAGCTGCTCGTTGGTCTGCTGCAGCTCCTTTTGCCGGCCTTGCAGCTCGGCGGCGAGCTTCTGCGACTGCGCGAGCAGGGCCTCGGTCTGCATGGTCGCCTCGATGCTATTGAGGACGATGCCGATGCTGCTCGTCAATTGATCGAGGAACGCCAGGTGCGACGCGGTGTAAGCACCGAGCGACGCCAGCTCGATCACCGCCTTGATTTGCCCCTCGAAGAGGACGGGCAGCACGACGATGGTGCGCGGGAGCGCGCGAAAGAGCCCGGAGGCGATGCGCACGGTGTCCGCCGGCAGGGAGGCGATCAGGATGCGCCGCTTCTCGACGGCGCACTGCCCCACCAGGCCCTCCCCGAACCGCAAGGTCATCGGGTGGCCGTACGTTCCGTCGTCCGCGTACGACGCCAGGAGCTTCAAGATCAGGCCCCCTCTTTCGTTTTTTTCGTTCGCCTCGCCGTCGCCGTTCGCCGGGTGCGCGTCGGCCGCGGCCCGATAGAGCACGGCTTGGTGCGCGGACACCAAGGGCGCGAGCTCCGAGAGGAGCATCGTCCCCACGCGCACGAGATCGCGCTGGCCCTGCAGCATGCTGGTGAAGCGCCCCAGGTTCGTCTTGAGCCAGTCTTGCTCCGTGTTGCGATCGGTCGTCAGCCGGAGGTTGTCGATCATGGTGTTGACGTTGTCTTTCAGCTCGGCGACCTCTCCGCGGGCCTCCACTTGAATCGAGCGGGTGAGATCGCCCTGGGTGACGGCGGTCGCCACCTCGGCGATGGCGCGCACCTGGGTGGTCAGGTTGGCGGCGAGCAGGTTGACGTTGCCGGTGAGATCCTTCCAGGTGCCGGCGGCGCCCGGGACATTGGCTTGGCCGCCCAGCCGCCCTTCGACCCCCACCTCGCGGGCCACCGAGGTGACCTGCTCGGCGAAGGTGGCGAGGGTGCGGGTCATGCTGTTGATGGTGTCGGCCAGCGCGGCGACCTCGCCCTTGGACTGCACCGTGAAGTTCTGTTTGAGATCGCCGCTGGCGACCGCGGTGACGACCTTGGCGATGCCGCGCACCTGCTCGGTCAAGTTGGCCGCCATCACGTTGACGGTGTCCGTGAGATCCTTCCAGGTGCCGCCCACGTCGGGCACCTCGGCCTGGCCGCCGAGCTTTCCATCGGTGCCCACCTCGCGGGCCACGCGCGTGACCTCGGCCGCCAAGGCGCTCAGCTGATCGACCATGGTGTTGACCGTATTTTTGAGCTCGAGCACCTCGCCCTTGGCGTCGACCGTGATCTTGCGCGACAGATCGCCGCGCGCCACCGCCGTGGTCACCTCGGCGATGTTGCGCACTTGGGTGGTCAAGTTGCCGGCGAGCAGGTTCACGTTGTCGGTCAGATCTTTCCAGGTGCCGGCCGCGCCCGGAACGTTGGCCTGCCCGCCGAGGCGGCCCTCGGTGCCCACCTCGCGCGCGACGCGCGTGACCTCGCCCGCGAACGAGCGGAGCTGCTCGACCATGGTGTTGAGCGTCTCCTTGAGGACCAGGAGCTCCCCACGCACGTCGACCGTGATCTTCTTGGAGAGATCCCCGGCCGCGATCGAGGTCGCGACCTCGGCGATGTTGCGGACCTGCGCGGTGAGGTTCTTGGCCATGGAGTTGACGTTGCCGGTGAGCTCCGTCCAGATGCCGGCGAGCCCGGGGACCTCCGCTTGGCCGCCCAGCTTGCCCTCGGTGCCGACCTCGCCCGCGACGCGGGTCACCTCGGACGCAAAGGCGCTCAGCTGATCGACCATGGTGTTGATGGTCTCTTTGAGCTCGAGGATCTCGCCCTTCACGTCGACCGTGATCTTGCGCGATAGGTCGCCGCGCGCGACCGCGGTGGTGACCTCGGCGATGTTGCGCACTTGCGCCGTGAGGTTGCTGGCCATGAAGTTGACGCTGTCGGTGAGCGCCTTCCACGTCCCGGCGACGCCGGGCACCTGCGCTTGGCCGCCCAAGCGCCCCTCGGTGCCGACCTCGCGGGCCACCCGGGTCACCTCGCGCGCGAAGGCGTTGAGCTGATCGACCATGGTGTTGACGGTCTCTTTGAGCTGCAAAATCTCCCCGCGCACGTCGACCGTGATCTTGCGCGACAGATCGCCGCCGGCGATGGCCGTCGCCACCTCGGCGATGTTGCGCACCTGCGCCGTGAGGTTGCCGGCCATGGAGTTCACGCTGTCGGTCAGATCTTTCCAGGTGCCCGCGACCCCCGGCACCACCGCCTGCCCGCCGAGCTTTCCATCGGTGCCCACCTCGCGGGCCACGCGCGTGACCTCCGACGTAAAGACGCCCAGCTGCTTGATCATGGCGTTCACCAGGGACGCCGAGCGCAAAAATTCGCCTTGCAGGGGGCGGCCGTCGACGTCGAGCCGCAGGGTCTGCGAGAGATCGCCCTGGGCGACGGCGGCGAGGGCGCGGGTCACCTCGGTGGTGGGCCAGAGCAGATCGTCGATGAGCGTATTGACGGAGCCCTCCATGTCGACCCATGCGCCGGTGAGGCGCGGAAACCGTACGCGGTGCTTCGTTCGTCCCTCTTTGCCCACCAGCTGACCGACCCGCGCGAGCTGCTCGGCCATGGTTTGATTGGCCACCACCAGATCGTTGACCGCATCCCCGATTTTTCCGATCAGCCCCGTCCAATGGCTCGGCAGGCGCACGGTGAAGTCGCCCTCGCGGACCGCGACCAGCACGTCGAGCAGCTCCCGAAGCTCTTCGTGCGCGCCCGCGGGCCCGGAAACGCGCGGATCCTCGCCTTCGCCCGATTCGGGTGTGCGCGTACTCGACATCCTTGTAGCTCCTCAGGTGGTTCGGTGCTTGGTCGCCGGATGGTCCCGCCGTCTCCGGCTCAAATCGACGAAGACGGCGACTTTCTTGCGAACGATCTCGGCATCGAGGGGTTTGACGAGATAATCGGCGCCGCCCGCAGAATAGGCCCGATGGATCTCCTGCGGATCGTCGCCAAACGCGGTGACGAAGATGATGGGGATATCGCGACTGCGCTCGAGAGCCTTTAGATGCACGGCCACCTCGAGGCCGTTCATCCCCGGCATCGAGATATCGAGCAGCGCGACGCTGAAGGTCTCCCGCAGGGCCAGGCGCAACGCGTCTTCGCCCGAGGCGGCGGTCACCAAACGGTAGCCCGGTTGCGCGAGGATGGCCTCCAGCGCCAAGAGGTTCTCGGGCCGGTCGTCGACCAGGAGAATGTTGGCGACGTCCGGCTCGCTCTCCTCGCGTGCACCGGCGCGCGCGGTCTCGTTCATGCGCTGCACGGCCGGAATGGTGAAGTACATGGTCGTCCCGACGTGGGGCGTGCTCTCGGCCCAAATGCGCCCGCCGTGCGCTTCGACGATGGCTTTGCAAATGGTGAGGCCCAGGCCCGTGCCGCGCCGATCGGCCTTCTTTGCTTGCCAAAAACGGTCGAAGATATGGGGCATCTGCTCGGGCGAAATGCCGGCGCCGGTGTCCTTGACCCAGAGCAGGACCTCGCGGGCGCGGTGCGTGGCGCCGACGGTGATCGATCCCCCGGGCGCGGTGAACTTGAGCGCGTTGCCGATGAGGTTCTCCAGCACCTCGAAGAGCCGCTCTTCGTCCGCGTCGAAGGCCGGCAGCTCGGGCGAGAGATCGGTGGCCAGGATGACCGAAACGTCGGCGGCCAGATTCTGCTGCGACTCCACGGCGGCGAGGATGACCTCCGCGGGCTCGATGGGGTGCAGCTCGATGGAAAAGCGACCAGTCTCCACCGCGTCGATCTCCTGCAAATCTTGAATGAGCCGGGCGGCCCGCTGCGCGCTGCGGATGATGCGCTCGATGGGCCTGCGAACCGACGACTCGCTCAGGCGCTGCAAGAGGGTATTGGCGGCAATGGATATGACGGTAATCGGGTTTTGCAAATCGTGTGCAACCACGGAGAGCACATCGTTGCGGGAGCGCCCCACCGGGCTCGCCGCGAGGTGAACGATGGCCGCGGCCGCCCCGCGCGCGAGGCGCTCGAGGATGCGCTTGTCGCCGTGCGAGAACTCCCGAGGCTGGGAGGTGCCGAGCCAAATGGTCGCCACGAGCTTTCCCGCGTCGTGGAGCGGCAAAAGATAGACGGCCTGGTTGCGCAGGGGGAGCGTGGCGATGCCCGCCGCCGCACCCGGTGCACCCGGCGACGCCGGCGGCCCGGCTGACGCGGGCGCCCCATGGGACGTGGGTGACACGAGCCGCGGGGTGCCGTCGGTTGGCCGGCTCAGGGTTTCGTCTTGGGGATCGAACGGCAGGGAAAAGTCCGATGCAGCGTCCTCGTCAGCCTGGCTCGAGCCCACGGCGGCGTGGATGCTATGGGTCGCGCGCGTGCGCAGCCGATCGCCTTCGCGCAGGCAAAGAATGGCGGTGTGCGGGTGCACCGCGTCGACGAAGAGGGCGAGCAACCTCGGGAGGAGGCTCTCGAGGTCGTTGCTCGTTGCCATGGCGTTCGCCAGGCCATCGAGCGCATGGGCGAAGCGGCGTTCGAGCTCGAGCTCATGCTCCAGTTCTCGTGCCGACCGGGCGGGGGATTCGAGCGGTTTTTGCGCCATTCGGACGGGGCCACGATACCACGGAAGATGGCGCGGCGATTGCTCTCGAAAATGCTCCGCATAGGCACCTGTCGATCGCGACTCCGACGGATGTCTGAGCTTTGCACACACACCAGGAGGTTGCCCATGAGACGAGGAATGCCCGTACCCAAGCCATTCGTCCTTTTCGTTGCCGGTCTTTTCGCGGTGGCAATGGTCATCTACTTCGTGGTTGGATTGCCGATTTCGCATTGAGGGGGCCGCATGGTGCAAGCCTCGAAATCGGAGCAACCCGCCGCGCCGGTGCCGGAAGATGGCACCCTCGACAATCTGACGGACGCGGCCAAAGGCTGTCGCGCGTGCCCCCTTTGGGAGAGGGCGACGCAAACGGTATTTGGCCGAGGACCGACGGGCTCGCGCGTCATGCTGGTGGGCGAGCAGCCGGGCGACTCCGAGGATCGCTTCGGTGAACCCTTCGTTGGCCCCGCCGGGCGGCTCCTCGACCAGGCGCTGAAGAGGGCCGGCTTCGATCGCGAAGCGATCTACGTGACCAACGCGGTGAAGCACTTCAAGTGGGAGCCGCGCGGCAAGCGGCGCCTGCATAGCAAGCCCAATCGCGGCGAGATCGAGGCCTGCCGCCCTTGGCTGGACGCCGAAATTCGCGCCGTCCGGCCGAGGGTCATCGTGTGCTTGGGGGCGACCGCGGCCCAGGCGCTGCTCGGCAAAGAGCTCCGCGTCACCCGGGATCGGGGCAAGGCGATACCCTCGCCGCTCGCCCCCTACGTGATGGCCACCGTTCATCCGTCCTCCCTCCTCCGATCGCCCGACGAGGAGACGCGCCGCCGGGAGATGGAGCGCTTCGTCGATGATTTGAAGAAAGCGCGCGCCTATGCCGCAGCGCCCGCGGAGCCCGCGCCGTCTCCGGCATCTGCGCCACCTCGCCCCGCCGGGCGAAAATCATCTCAAGCCGCCGGGCGGAGCTCGACCTTGGTCCAACCGGGCTCGCGGCGATCGAAGGCTTTGTAGGCCTCGATCGCCGACACCAGCGGGCCCGTTTGCGTGAGCACCTCGGTGGGATCGATGACCCCGCTCTCCACCAGCTCCAGGAGCTTGGGAATGTACTTGCGGTGATTGCAATTGCCCATTTTGACGGTGAGGTTTTTGTTCATGGCGATTCCAATGGGGAAGGTGGTCGCCGCCTGCGGATAGACCCCGACGATCCCCAAGGAGCCGCCCTTGGCCGCGGCCTGCACGGCCCAGCGAAGCACCTGCGAGGGCGCGTGCCCGGGGTGCCAATTGTGGCCTTGGGGGTTGGTCTCGGGCGCGACGGTCGCCACCTCCTTTTCGAAGGTCTCGTGCTCGTCCGACGAGGTCTTCGCGGGCCCCGACTCCGCGCACTCGGCGTCGATGCCCACCGCGTCGACCGTACGATCCACGCCGCTGCCGCCGGTGAGCTCGCGGAGGACCGCCACCGGATCCTCGTGGTTGAAGTCGATGATCTCCGCGCCTTGCGAGCGCGCCATGGCGAGGCGGGTGGGGATGGTGTCGACCGCGAAGATGCGGCCTGCGCCCAGGTGCTTGGCGCTCGCAATGGCAAACTGCCCCACCGGGCCGCAGCCGTAGACGACCACGGTATCCCCATCTCGGATTTCGGCCAGCTTGGCGCCGAAGTAGCCAGTGGGGAAAATGTCGGAGAGCAAAATGGCCTGCTCGTCGGTGACACCCGCCGGCAGCTTGACCAACCCGACATTGGCAAAGGGGACGCGCGCCCACTCCGCCTGAAGGCCTTGAAAGGGGCCCGTCTCCTCGGGGCCACCGAAGAACGCGGTGCCGGTGCCGCGCGGGTTGGCGCGATCGCACTGCGAATAATACGCCGCCCGGCAATACACGCAGACGCCGCACGCGATGGTCGACGGGATGACGACGCGATCGCCGACGGACAGGTTGCGCACCCCGCGGCCGATCTCCTCCACGACCCCCACGCCTTCGTGGCCCAAAATGGTGCCGGGCTTCATTCCTGCCATGGTGCCGCGCACCATGTGCAGATCGGTGCCGCAAATGGCGCTGGCGGTGAGCCGGACGATGGCATCGAAGGGGCTCTCGATGCGAGGCTCCTTGACGTCATCGAGGCGAATGTCACCGATACCGTGAAATACAACGGCTTTCATGGAGATCTCCTTTTCTTCGTTCGTCCGTTTTTGGTCGTCGTTCGAGGCCTTCCGATTCGAGGCGGTTCGAGCGCCCTATTCGAGGCCTCAGATGGGCCGGCGGGTGAGCGGACGGGTGGCGGGGCCGTGCAAGACCTTCCCCGAGGTGTCGAAGCGCGAACCATGGCAAGGGCAATCCCACGAGCGCTCGGCGTTGTTGAAGGTCACGTGGCAGCCGAGGTGCGAGCAGACCGGCGAGAGCGCGTGCACGGCGCCCAGCTCGTCGCGGTAGACGGCGACCTTCTCCGTGCCCATCAGGACGATTTTTCCTTCGCCGGCCGCGACCTCGTCGAGGGTATGCGCATGGCGCAAGCGGTCACCCACGAAGTGGGCAGGAAAATCGATATTCTCTTTGAAGAAGGGCTTGGCGCTGGCCAGCGGCTTGATGCGCGACGGTGAATAGAGCTCCAAATACGCGCCCGCGTGCGGGGCGGCTTCGTCGGCCAGCAGCATGCCGGCCAAGGTCCCGAAGGTCATGCCATTGCCGCTGTACCCGATGCCGATGGATATCTTCTCTTTCCCCGGCAAGCGCCCGATGTACGGGAGCCCGTCGAGCGGTTCCAGGATCTGCCCGGACCAGCGGTGCGTGACCTCGGCGGCCCCGAAGCGCTGGCGCGCATACGTCTCGAGCCGGGTCCAACAGGCTTCGGCGTCGTCGTTCTGGCCGGTCTTGTGGTCTTCGCCGCCGATGATCGCGTAGCGGCTGCCCGAGGCCTCCGCCAGGCGGATGTAGTGGTACGGTTGGTCGGTGTCCCAAAGGAGGACCCCGGGTATATTTCCAGGATCGCGAATGGCGATGGCGTAGGTTCGGTAGTGGGCCAATTTGGTTTGCATCGCCAAGCGGGTAGGCGGCGCGCTGGCGGCGACGATCACCCGATCGGCGGTGAGCGGCTGCACGGGGGTCAGCTCGTCCTTACCATTGGCCACCACCAGCCGGCATGGCTCGCCCTCCTCGATGTCGCGGACTTGGGCGCCCTCGAAGACGTGGCAGCCATCGCCGGGAATGGCGCGCGCCAGGGCCATGAGATAATGCCCCGCGTGCAGCTGGGCCTGATCGGGAAAGCAAATGGCCGCGGCGCACGGGAAGGGGAGCGGCACCTCGCGGATCATGCGCACGGGGATACCGGCCCGCGCCGCGGCCTCGTACTCCTCGTGGAGCGCGTGCAGATCCTCCTCGCGCTCCGAGTACAACAAACCCGGGACGATGCGGTGATCGCACGCGATCCCGAGCTCCCGCACGAACGCGCCGATGCGGGCCACGGCCGCCCGGCTGGAGAGGGCGGCCGCCTTCGCAGCCTCGGCGCCGAAGTCTTTTTCGAGCGTGGCGTAGCGCGCGTCGATGGCCTCCGTCAAATGCGCGGTGGTGTGCATGCTGTTCTCGCCACCAACCCGACGCGCCTCGAGGACGGCGACCTTTTTGCCCGCGCGCTTCAGGATCAACGCGGCCGTGAGCCCCGTGATGCCGCCGCCCACGACGGCGACGTCCACGTGCAATCCACGATCGAGCTGCGGGTACGAAATGACGGGCGTGGTGGTATGCCACAGAGAAGAAGATTCGTTCATGAACGTCATTTCGTACCTTTCCTTCGTTTCTTTCGTTGCCGGTGTTGGCGCGATGGCCGAACGCGTTCGTCCGCGCGCAGTCGGCGCGATCTCGAACGCGTTCGGCGCCATCGCCACGATCGTGCAAGAGAACGCGATAAGGCGTAAAGTCGATGCGTCGCTGAGCGGCGGTAGATGGGATAAACGCGATAAACGGTGAGCGCGATGGCCGGCGAGGTCGCCGCTATTTGGTCGTGAGGGACCGCTGGATATCCTGCGCTTCGCGGAGGTGACCCTCGACCTTGGCGCGCACCGATTGGAGCATGGTGCGGAGATCGGGGCTCTTCGCGCTGGGGAGAAGCTTGGTATCGATGGTGTCGAGCACCGTTCGATGCGCCTTGACCTGAGCGTCCATATAGGTGCGATCGAAATCGGCGTTGCTCAACTTGAGCTGTTGCACCGTGCTCTCGGAGTCGCTCTTCAGCATGGCGCTGGTGTTGCTCTCCGAGGGGGAGAGCGCGTTCTGCTTGGCGAGCTCATTCCCCTTGGCGTCGGCCTCGCTATGCTCCTTCACCATCATGGCGGCAAATCGCTTGACCCGCGCGTCCTTTGCTTTTTGCTGCGCGAGGCGCGCTTGCTCGACCTCTCCCATGTTGGCCACGTGGGTGACTTGAAGGATCTCGCTGTCCGAGAGGGTGCTCGGACTGCCAGTGGCGGTGCCCGACCCTCCCATGGTGGTGCTCGACCCTCCCATCGCCGTGTTCGAGCCGGTGGTCGTCGTGGTCGAGCCCATGCTCGTCACGCCGGTGCTGGTCCCGGTGTTGTCGGACCCTTTGGTGGCCGTGTCGCTGTTGGGCGGTGCGGCCGCGTTGCCCGCGCTGGAGGAGGTCGTGTCGGACGCTCCTTGCGGCGACTCGGCCGGCGGCGGGCTGCTGCTGCCGCAGGCCAGGGCGAACATGGGCACCAGGGCCACGATGGACGAAAATGCAGAATGACGAATGCTCATGGAATCCTCCCAATTTGTAATCAGGCGCGCCCCGGGCGTCAGGCGCGCGCGCTCGCGGGGGCGTGGCCCGAGGTGACGGCGACGCCCCCCTTTCCAACCACGCGCTCGTACCCGAGACGCTTGGTCTCGTCGAAGAGCGATTTCATCTCCACCCCCAGCTCGGTGGAGCGCTCCTTGAGCGCCTTCTCGGCCTTGGGAAAGAGCTCCTCTTCTTCTTCCTCGACGTGGTGCTCGATGATCTCCTTCAGGGTGATCAGCTTGGCTTTGAACGTGTCATCGTTCTTCTGGGCGCGCATGAGGCGCTTCAAGGCGAATCGCGCGACCGCGTGCTCCTCGTAGGACTCGAGCACGAGGTCTTTGTCGGCCTCGAGGACGGCCGGGTAGAAAATCTCCTGCTCGATGACCATGTGAGCCGCGAGATTGTTGGCCAGCTCGTTGAGGAGGGTCTTGGCATTTCCATTCCCTCGTTCGAGCTGCGAAAAGAGATTCTTTACCTCGTTATGTTGCTTCTTCAGCAATTCGGTCGCCTTCATGGTGCTCTCCTTCGCTGGTGGAATTGCAGGGAGCGTGCCGCTCGGTGCCTACGTTTGCGAGCAGGGCGGTGAGGGACGCCACGTCGTACGACTCGATGCGATCGATGCAGTCGACGATGCGCTCCGCGTGGTGCCGCTCGGTCAAGCCTTCGGTCAGGGCCAGGAACTTGATGACGGCGCCATCCCACGGAAGGGGTCGGGTGTGAAAGCCCAAGTAGTCTTCCTTTTCGCGCACCAGCTCCTTGCCGCCCGCCAGGCTGATTCGGACGCGCGAGGGGAGCTTGTCCGGGTAGGCGCGGGTGAAGCGCCGCACGTCTTGCGTGTGAACGCGGTGCAGGAGCTCCTGCACGTCCGCGCGAGCGATCCGGTCCGGTAGATATTGGGCGGGCGAGACCTGGCCATCGAGCAGGGCCACGGCCACGATATAAGGAATGCTGTGATCGGCCTGCTCTTTGGTGTGCACGTCGTCTTTGTCGCCCGCCTCTTTGCCCCCGGGGGCCACGATGTTGTAGGCCTGCTTGAACACGTCCACGTCGACCCGCTCGATGGTGTACGGGCGAGGCCGGTGCTCCTGCCGCAGCTCCAGGGCGGCTTCGACCAAGGTCTGCGTGTGCGCCTCGGAGTTGAAGCGTTTGACGGACGAGCGAAGCACGCGCTCGAAGTCCTCTTTCTCCCATGAAATCTCGAACCGGCCCGAGAGCGCCTCTTGCAGCCCGAGGCGCCCCTCGATGAGGCCCAGCGGGCCCGTCATGCCCCGCGACGCGAGGTAAGTACAATGCAGCGCCGCGGCCGCGTGGTGCGCGGACGCCACGCCCTTCCACTGCGAGAGGTGCCCTTCGCGGGTGACGATCATCCCTTGTTGGGAGACGCCGCTCAAGGCCATGGCGTGCGCGGTCTGCTCCCGCGATAGGCCCAGGGCCTTGGAGACGCCGCCCGCCACGGCATAAGCCTGCTGAACGGTGTGGTCGAACCCTTTGGCCTGCACGGGCGCTTCGTCGATGAGGCGCGACTGAATATGATACGCGACCGCCATGGCCACCAACAAATCGCGACCCGATCGGCCCTGATCCTCCGCCGCCGCCAGCACCGCGGCGATGGTGTCGCTGGGGTGGCACGTTTGCTTTGGCGCCGCATAAAAGTCCATGAAGTCGAGATAACGAACGAGCGTCCCATTGTAGAAACAAGCACGGTCGGGCGCCGTCTTCCCGCCCCCCACCAAGGTGACGTGCCCCGATCCGCCGAATGCGTCCACCTGCGCGCGCACCGCCCGTACCGGTTTACCCAAGAGCGCCCCAATGGCGCAGCCGACGCTGTCGAGCAATCGAATCTTCAGCGCCCGCCGCGCGTCCTCGGAAATGAGCTCCCAACTGGCGCGTTCGACGAACGCGGCCATTCGTTCAATCTCGTGCATGGCCTCGCATGTTGCAATTGGGATGCACAACACGGTTGAACTTCGTAGTCCGCATTTTTTCGTGGCATGTCGCCACGAGGGGCCATTCTGCCCGCGAGGCTTCGTCAGGCCGCCGCGCGATGCAGAAGGTCGCGCAAGGATTGGGCGTCGAAGGGGGCGTGCACCTTGGCGTCGTTGTCGAAATAGACATAGACGTCACGCCCCGTGGTGCGCGAAGGCGCCGGGGCGGGCGAGGCGCGGCGCGCGCCCTGCAACTCGGTGCCGCGGCGCCATGCTTCGATGCGGTGAGCCCAGCGCGACAAGGATTGTGGGGTGTAGCCGCTCTCGTAGAGTTTTTCGTCGCCGTGGAGGCGGACGTAGACGAAGCCCGCGGTGACGTCCTCGAAGTCGGGGAAGCGGCCGGCCGTGTCGGCGACGCACAGGGCGATGCGATGGCGGCGGAGCAGCGCGATGAAGTCGGGGTGATGAAAGCTCGGGTGCCGGATTTCCAGCGCGTAACGCAGCGGGTGGTTGGTGGTGTGGGTGACGTGCGCGCGGCCCTCCAGGCGCTCGTCGTGGTGTTGCGCCAGGGCGGCCGCCGCCTTCATGGTGCGCGGCAAGAGCTCGAAGAAATGGCTCAAGCGCTCGCGGTCGAAGGGCATGCTCGGCGGGAGCTGCCAGAGGATCGGGCCGAGCTTCTCCTCGAGCGCCAGGATGCCCGAGCCGAAGAAGTTCGCCAGCGCGGTCTCGACATTCGTAAGCCGCTTCATGTGCGTGATGAAGCGGCTCCCCTTGACGGCAAAGACGAAGTCGGGCGGGGTCTCCGCGTGCCACCGCGCGACGCTCTCCGGGCGCAAGAGCGAATAGAACGATCCGTTGACCTCGATGGAGTCGACCGCGCGGCTCGCGAAGGCGAGCTCCCGCGCGTGCGCCATCCCCGCAGGGTAAAACACGCCGCGCCACCGCGCATAGTTCCAGCCGGAGATCCCAATTCGAACGGTGCCGTTGCGTATTACCCCGGCGTGGCGCATGTGCCCCTCCACACGGCCGCCGTCCACGGTGCAAGCTCTTTTTCATGGGGTTCACGGGCTTCATGCGGTCGGGCGCCGCTGGTCCACATGAGTTCGAATTGGTGGATCGCGCGGGGTGGAATCGGGGCCGGGGCGCCATCGAAATTGATCATCACCAGGCGCACGTCCGCCTCGTGCCACAGTCGTACGACCAGCAAGCCATTCGAGACCTCGGCGCGCAAACGCTCCCGCGCGCCGCGGCGAAACACTGGGTCGGTGCGTCGAAGGGCCAGGAGCTCGCGGTAGAGTTGGAGGACCCGCCGGTGCGGCTCCTCGTTGCGCTCCTCCCATCGAAGCTGGGAGCGCTGAAAGGTCTCGAGCGCTTGCGGATCGGGGATATGGGCGCGCGCATCGGGGTTGGCGAAGGCTGCGAAGGACTTGAACTCGTCGCGGCGGCCGGCGGAGACGAGGTGACCGAGCTCTTCGTCGTGGTCCGTAAAGTAGAGGAATGGGCTCGTCGCGGCCCATTCTTGGCCCATGAACAGCAGTGGCGTCATGGGCAATAGCAAGAGCAACGCCGATGCGGCGCAGTAGGCGTCGAGGGACGTGAGCGCCGTGAGGCGCTCGCCCAGCGCCCGATTGCCGATCTGATCGTGATTCTGAATGCAATAGACGAACGCTCGGGCAGGCAATCCGCGCGCGCTCTTGCCGCGGGGGCTGCCCGTGGGTGCAAAGGGCTGCCCTTCGTAGAACCACCCGCGCTCCAAGGTGCGCGCCAGATCGGCGGCGCCGGGATGGTAGGCGGCGTAATAGCCATCGCGTTCGCCCGTGAGGGTCACATGGACGTGATGATGGAAATCATCCGCCCAAATGGCATCCATCGCCAGCGATTCGACCACCGCCGGCTCGTTCCGCTCGTCCTCGGCGATGAGCACCTTGCGCGCTCCAGGGGAGGCGATTCGGTCTGCGAGCTCGCGCAGCTCGAGCAAGACATGGCGCGGGCTCGGATCGAAGATGGCGTGCGTCGCGTCCAGGCGCAGGCCGTCGAAGCGAAGCTCCTCGAGCCAGTAGCGCGCGTTGTCCAGGACGTACCGGCGCATGGCGGGGTGCGCGAAGTTGGGCGCGTCGCCCCACGCGGTGCGATGGTCGTGCGAAAAATACTCCGGGGCGTAGGCGCTGAGGTAGTTCCCGGCGGGCCCGAAGTGGTTGTACACCACGTCCAAGAGCACCCCGAGGCCGAGCCCGTGCGCCTCGTCGATGAAGCGCCGGAGCGCGTCGGGGGGACCATAGGCCGCGAGCGGCGCGTAGAGGGCGACGCCGTCGTATCCCCAGCCGCGCGCCCCCGGAAAGGCGGCGATCGGCATCAACTGCAAGGTGGTCACCCCCAGCTCCGCGAGCTCGCGCAGGTGCGCGCGCGCCGCATCGTACGTGCCCTCGGGGGTGAACGTGCCCACGTGCAGCTCGTAGAGGATCTGCTCCTCCAGCGGCCGGCCCACGCCGTGGCCGTGCTTCCAGTCGAAGGCGCCCGCCACCACCATCGCCGGACCGTGCACCCCGTGTGGAAGCCAGCGCGCGTACGGATCCGGGAGCTCGCGTTCGCCGAGCACGAACCGATACAGCGCCCCCGCGCGCACGCCTTCGACCCGTGCCTCGAAATACCCCGTGTGCTCGGCGCCGAGGGGCTTCATCGCGTGGGTCGCGAGGGCGCGCCCGTCCTCCCCATAGATGCGCACGGCGCACGAATCGGCGGTGGTCACGAAGGCGCCGAAGCGTGTTCCCTGGGGGTCGGGGAGCGCCCCCAAGATCGGTCGATCGCGGTCGGATCGGTTCATTTGGCCTCACGGAGCAAGAGCGCGACGGGGAACGTGGCCAGGAGCTCGGCCATGGGCACCGCGCCATCGATACGAAGGGAGGCGCCCGTCATCAGGTTGCGGTAGGTGCCGGGGTGGGGAATGCGTAGCCGTTCGGCGCCCCACACTTGGCCAATCGGCCAAGGCGTTTCGCCCCGCGTGAGGCTGTACGACAAGCGCGGCACGCAGCAGACGAGGCGATCGTCGCCGAAGGCGCGGGTGAACGCGACCACGTGATCACCGTCGGCGAGGGCCTCGTAGTCGCCGCGCAAGAAGAGCTCGCGCTTCTCTTTGCGCAAGGAGAGCGCGACGTGGGTGACGTAAAGCTTGACCGCGCCGTCGGTGAACGTCTCCAAGAGATCGCGGCTGAGCGCGGCCCGGTCGGACGAGCGCTCCTGGATGCGCGACAGCATCTGCCGCCTGCGCACGAAGTCGACCGGTCGCCGGTTGTCCGGATCGACGAAGCTTTGGTTCCAGAGCTCGGAGCCCTGGTACGTATCCGCCACACCCGGCGAGCAATAGCGCAGGAGGCATTGACCGAGCCCGTTCACGGCGCCGTAGGGGGCGATGATCTCGCAGAAGCGCCGCACGTCCTCGAGGAACGCGTCGTGGGACATGACGCGGCGAACGAACTGGATGAGCGCCTCGTCGTAGGCGGCGTTGGGGTTGGCCCACGAGGTCTCTTGCTTGGCCTCCTTGGCCGCTTTCAGCAAGAAGCTCTCGATGCGCTGGGTGAACTCCTCCCGGCCGTCGCGGCCATTCCACCCGAGCGGCCAGGCGCCGATCAGCGCTTGATAGAAGAGGTACTCCAAGCCGCGGCTCGGCGCGCCCTCGCGGGCGGAGCGCATGCCTTGCGTGAGATCGCTGAAGCGCCGCACCGCCCGCCGCCAGGCCTCGGGCATCTCCGACAGGACGGCGATGCGCGCGGAGGCGTCCTCGCCGCGCTTGGTGTCGTGGGTCGACGTGCTGATCATCGACAGCGGCCAGGAGCGCTCGCGATCGGTGTTCTGCGCGTGGAACTCGTCGATGCTCGTTCCGAACTTGGAGGGAGCCCCGCCCACCTCGTTGAGGCAGATGAGCCGGTGGTAGCGGTAGAAGGCGGTGTCCTCCACGGCCTTGGCCATCACTGGGCCCGTGAGCTGCTGGAAGCGGAGCGCGAACCGCACGTGCTCTGCGCGGTTCTCGTCGCCGGGGTCGACGCGCAAGAGGAGCACGTCCTCGAGGAAGGAGAACACGGTCGCGCTCATCGACGGGTTGTTCTTTTGCGCGGTGGCGATGGCGGTCTTGATGCGCCGCACCTCTTCCTCGCTGGGCGGCTCCTGCTCGCGCACATAGGTCCGGTACACGGAGAAGACGGAGATCGTCTCGCTCAGCGCCCGCGCCAGGCTGACGAAGGTGAAGTCCCGCGAGCGGCGATTTCGCGCGGCGATGCGCTCCAGCGCGCGGCCGAGGATCTGCATCTCGCTGGCCAAGGTGAAGCGCATGATGTGCCATTTGCTCTCGTAGACATGGTCTTTGAACGAGCGCCGATCACCGGTGAATTGCCCGTGGAACGAGGTGAGCGCGTCCTCGGCGCGGGGGTCGACCCATAGGCCGCGCACCGCGGCCAAGAACTCGTAGCCGGTGGTTCCATCGATGGGCCAGGTGGCCGGGAGGCGCTCGCTGGGCTCCAGGATCTTCTCGACCAAGAGGGGAAGGGGGCGGGTGAGATCGTCGGGGCCCGCCTCCGCGAGCTCCACCCCGGGGGTCGCATGAAAGCGGTGCTGGAGGCTCTCGAAGTAGACGAAGGGATCGTAGAGGCCGTCGGTGTGATCGAGCCGCAGCGCTTGAACGCGGTGCTCGTCGAGCAGCTTGAACACCAAGCCGTGGCTGCGCTCGAAGACCGAGGGCAGCTCCATCCGGATGGCCGCCAGATCGTTCACGTCGAAGAAGCGCCGGAAGTTGATCTCCTCGGCCGCCACCCGCCACGACGCCAGCCGGTAGCTCTGACGCTGCAAGAGATCGTCGAGCGCATCGAAGCTCCGAGGGTCGTCCGAGGTGCCGTTGATCGCGAGCAGCGCGCGCTCGATGCCGGCCAAGACCTCGGGCGCGCGGGACACCAGCTCCTCCAGCCTGCGCTTGATGATCTCTTTCTCGCGCGCGCGCTCCTTGCGCGACTCGGGCGACGTCTGGCGCCGGTCGGGCAGATGGCGCATGGCCGAGAGGATGCTCTCGAACTCCATGCGCGCGTCGGCGCCCTCGTCGAGCTCCATGGTGGTGAGCGCCCGCTCGCCGAGCGGCACCAAGGTCTCGGGGGCGAGCGGCACCCGCGCGTCGCCATAGGCGAGGCGGAAGAACCCGTTCTCCCACACCACGCGCAGCTCGCCGCGCTCCAGGACGATTCCATATTGGTCGCCGAGGATGGGGAGCAGGACGCGGTTCTCCAGATCGGCCTTGGGCGGGCACCAATCGATATCGAAGTACTCGGCGCAGAGGGAGCTCTGGCCGTTCTCCAGCACGTCGTCCCATGTCGTGTTCTGACCGACGGCGATGCCCATGTGGTTGGGGACCCAGTCGAGGACGAGCCCCAGCCCCCGCTCCTTCAAGCGATCGGAGAGCTCCAAGAACTCGGCCTCCGTCCCCAGCTCCTCGTTCAATCGATTGTGATCGACCACGTCGTAGCCGTGGGTGCTCCCGCGCGCCGCCGCCAGCAGCGGCGAGACGTACAGATCGGAGACGCCGAGGGCGACCACGTAGTCGAGGGCGTCGCGCGCGGCCTTGAATCCGAAACCCGCGTGCAATTGCAATCGATACGTCGAGAGCAAGGTGTGCAGCGCGCCCCCGGTTCGAACGACGCGCGACGGGGCCCAGAAGAACTTGAGCGATCGCGCGACGGCGACCGTGGTCTCGCCGGGGGTGCAGGTCTCGACCGCCTGATCGTCGTTGGTGTCGACCAGGACGTGCCAGGGCTCGCGCACCGTCTCCAGCTCGGGGATGGTGAAGGTCTGCGTCTCGGGGGTGGCGTTGATGAGCAAGAGCAGGTTGTCGTCCACCAAGCGGCGCCCGTTTTCATCCACCTCGTCGATGCCTCGGCCCGCGAGGAACATGGCCACGCACACGGGGCGCGGCGCGTTCCAGTCGTCCACCGTCATGGGCCGCCCGTCGCAGCGGAACCACGCGAGATCGGGCAAGTCGGTGTTGTGGATGTCGCGGCCTTGGAAGAACTTGGAGCGGTTGAGCGCCGGGTGCTCCCGCCGGATCCGGAGCAGGCGTTTGACGAACTCGAAGAGCTTGCGTCCCTCGTCGGACCAATTCCAATCCACCCAGCTGGTGGGGTTGTCTTGGCAATAGGCGTTGTTGTTGCCGTGTTGCGTTCGGGCGAACTCGTCGCCGGCCACCAACATGGGCGTTCCCTGGGAGAGGAGCAAGGTGGCGAGGAGGTTTCGCCGCTGGCGCGCGCGCAGGGCGTTGATCCCCGGATCCTCGGTGGGGCCCTCGACCCCGCAGTTCCAAGAGTGCTCGTTGTTCGAGCCGTCTTGGTTGTTCTCGCCGTTGGCCTCGTTGTGTTTGACCTCGTAGGTCACCAGATCGTTCAAGGTGAAGCCGTCGTGCGCCGTGATCAGGTTGATGCTCGCGGAGGGCCGCCGCCCGCTCGCCTCGTAAAGATCGCTGCTGCCGGTGAGGCGGTAGCCGACTTCGCCCGCCCGGCCATCGCCGCGCCAGAGCGCGCGCACCGAGTCGCGGTAGCGGCCGTTCCACTCGGCCCAACGAATGGGGAAATTGCCGACTTGGTAGCCGCCTTCGCCCACGTCCCAGGGCTCGGCGATCAATTTGACCTCGCTCAGGGCCGGCGACTGGTGGATCAAGGTGAAGAAGCTCGAGAGCTGATCGACGTCGTGGAGCTGGCGGGCGAGGGCGGAGGCGAGGTCGAAGCGAAAGCCGTCGACGTGCATCTCGGAGGCCCAGTACCGGAGCGAGTCCATGATGAGCGCCAGGACCTGCGGGTGGCGCACGTTGAGGGTATTTCCCGTGCCCGTATAATCGAAATAGTAGCGCGGGGATTCGCCCACCAATCGGTAATACGTGGGGTTGTCTATCCCTTTGAAGTTGAAGGTGGGGCCGAGTTGATTGCCCTCGGCCGTGTGGTTGTAGACGACGTCGAGGATCACCTCGATGCCCGCCCGATGCAGGGTCTTGACCATCGTCTTGAACTCGCGCACCTCGCTGCCGAGCTCTCCGCCGGACCGGTAGCGCACGTCGGGCGCGAAGAAGCCGATGGTGTTGTATCCCCAATAATTGCGGAGCCCGAGATCGAGCAGGCGCTTGTCGTCGACGAAGGCGTGAATGGGCATCAGCTCGATGGCCGTGACCCCCAGCTCGCGCAGGTGCCGCACGATGGCGGGGTGGGCCACGGCGCTGTAGGTGCCGCGGATGGACTCCGGGATCTCGGGGTGCAGCTTGGTGAGGCCGCGCACATGGGCCTCGTAGATCACCGAGCGATGCAGGGGCGTGCGCAGCGGGGCGTCGCCCTCCCAGTCGAACTCGTGGTCGACCACGACCGCGCGCGGAACGCCCAGCGCGTCCGTCTCGATGGGCGCCGCGTCGCCGTCGCGGTGGCCCAGTTGGTAGGCGAAGCAGCCGCGATCCCAGTTCTCCGTGCCGTCGACCGCGTGCGCGTAAGGATCGAGCAGCACCACGTTGGGGTGGAAGCGAAGCCCGCGCTCGGGTTCGTAGGGGCCGTGCACGCGGTATCCATAACGCTGGCCGGGCATGAGGCCCGGCGCATAGGCGTGCCAGACGAACGCCGTTCGGTCGGGAATGGGCAGACGGGTCTCCCGGCCGTCGGCATCGAAGAGGCAGAGCTCCACCTGGGTGGCGTTCTCGGAGTAGAGGGCGAAGTTGACGCCGGCGCCATCCCATGTGGCGCCCAACGGATACGGAGTTCCCGGTAAGAGTTTCATGTGTCTCCGTGCGTTTTCGAACCGTGGCAGATGGCCGCGATGCGCTGTTTTGCCTCAAGACCAACTTCAGGACCTTCTTCAAGGAAGGCGTGAACGCGATGAGCTCCGCCGGACGCAATTCTCGCGCCCGCAATGGACGCTTCGTGGCGCGGATGGAGGCGGTCGAGCCAAAGCTTGAGCCAAGGTGGCATGGGCTCTGCGTTGGATTCCTTCGCATGCGATGGAATGGGGGGCGGAGCTAGGAGACTCTCTCATGAATCGATCAACCATCCCGACACCGATCCCGCTCGTCACGACCGTGAGCCTCTTTGCCACTGCGTCACTCTTGCCGGGGTGCAGGGCCGTCGCCGGTATTTTCAAGGCGGGTGTTTGGGTCGGCGTCATCGTCATCGTGGCCCTTTTGGCGATCCTCGCCGGCGCCGTTTCTCTGGTTCGCAAGTAAGTTCGTGCCGACTGGCACGTGCAATGCGTAGCGCGCAGCGAGGAGAAATCACCATGCCGAACACATCGCAATCGGACCAACGCGACAAACAACAACGACAACAAGACGGCGCTTCGCGTGACCCGTCGAGGAGCGGTGGCCCTCAATCCGGAGCCCAGCTTCGCCGACCCGAGTCCAAGGACGCAGGCGCCGCCCCCGAGGGCGCGGAGCAACCGAACGAAGGCGAAGGCAGTCGCACGGGCGCCCGCGCGTACGATGCAGCGACCGAGAAATACATTCGCTCGGGCAAGGTGGAGAAGGCGGCCCAAGAAGCCAAGCGCGCCGTCGACGGTGAGGAAGGCGAAGAGCTACGCGAGGCGGAGAAAGAAGGGCGAAGCCACGCTAAGGAAGACGACTGACGAAACGTGACGTCCGACGGCACCCGGCAAAAAAAGCGCGCGGTGCCGGCGGCATGCGTCGAAGAGCGTGATGCCACGATCAGTACCGCGACCGCCCGAGGGTGAATCGGTCGCGGTACTGACGCACGCGCGCTCCGGCGACGCGGCGAAACTGCGAAACTGCGAAACTAGAGTGGGCTCCTGCGACCGAGGAGCACCGAGATGACGGCGAGCACCAGGAATGCAAAAAAGAGGATCTTCGCGATCCCGGCCGCGCTTGCCGCGATACCACCGAATCCAAAGACCGCTGCCACCAGCGCGATGATGAAAAAGACTGCTGCCCAGTAGAGCATGTTTTCGACCTTTCTACCCCCGAGTCTCCCCGTCCCTACGAGCATCCCACGTGCCATCTTCTACGGGCCGCATTCCAACGTTGCGGATGGTGGTGAAGGACGCGCCACCCGGGAGGCGCCGAAGAGCTGAAGCCGAGAGATCGGACGCCTCGAGATCCCGAAGACCCGAAACAGCTGGAGGGGGAAGCGATCGCCTTCCCGGAAAAGTCATGTACGAGCGAACTTTGTCGGTCGATGAAATCGTTGCCTTGGACGCCTATTGGCGCGCCGCGAATTACCTCACGGTGGGGCAAATTTATCTTCAGGACAATCCGTTGCTCCGCGAGCCTTTGCAGCCGGAGCACATCAAGCCGCGGCTCCTCGGTCATTGGGGAACGTCGCCGGGGCTGAACTTCGTTTATGCGCACGTCAATCGCATCATCCTGGAGCGCGACGCCGATGTGATTTTTCTGGTGGGCCCGGGCCATGGCGGGCCCGCGCTCCTCGCCAACGTGTACCTCGAGGGCACCTACAGCGAGGTGTACCCCAAGGTCACCCAGGACGCCGCGGGCATGCGCGCGCTCTTTCGCCAGTTCTCCACCCCCGGCGGGGTGCCGAGCCATGTGAGCCCGCCGACCCCCGGATCCATCCACGAGGGTGGGGAGCTCGGGTACGTGCTGGCGCACGCCTTCGGCGCCGCGTTCGATCACCCCGATCTGCTGGTGGTGGCCGTGGTGGGCGACGGCGAGGCGGAGACGGCCCCGCTCGAGGGCTCCTGGAAGGGCGTGAGCTTTTTGAACCCGCTGCACGATGGCGCGGTGCTCCCCATTCTGCACCTGAACGAGTTCAAGATCGGGGGCCCCACGGTGCTCGGCCGCACCTCCGACGAGGACATCGCGAGCTTGCTCGCCGGGCACGGCTACGATCCGCACTTCGTGCGCGGCGACGACCCCATGCACGTCCACGCCACGTTTGCGCGCGCGCTCGAGGCGTGTGTCGACACCATCGGCCGCATTCAACGCGCGGCGCGCGCGAAGGGGCACATCACCGAGCGGCGCCGCTGGCCCGCCATCGTGCTTCGTACGCCCAAAGGGTGGACGGGGCCGAAAGAGGTCGACGGCGTGAAGATCGAAGGGACCTTTCGCGCGCACCAAGTGCCGCTCGCGTCGGTGCGCACGAACCGCGCGCACTTGAGGATGCTCGAGGCGTGGATGAAGAGCTACCAGCCGGAGCTGCTGTTCGACGAGCGGGGCCGGCTCGCACCTCATCTCGCCAAGCTCGCGCCCAAGGGCGAGCGGCGCATGGGCGCGAACCCGCACGCCAACGGGGGCCGTCTCTCCGTTCCGCTCGATCTTCCGGACATCGGAGCCTATGCGCTCGACGTCCCCCATCCCGGCGCCGAGCTCCACGAGTCGACGCGTCGATTGGGGCAATTCTTGCGCGACATCTACCGAAAGAACCCCACCAACTTCCGACTCTTTTGCCCCGACGAGACGAACTCGAACCGCCTGGGCGCGGTGTTCGACATCGAGACGCGCTGCTTGGTGGAGCGCACCACGCCCGACGACGAGCGCGTATCGCCCAATGGTCGGGTGATGGAAGTGCTCAGCGAGCACAATTGCCAAGGGTGGCTCGAAGGTTATCTGCTCACGGGCCGCCACGGCCTTTTTGCGACATACGAGGCATTTGCCCTCATCGTTGCATCGATGGCGACCCAGCACGCCAAATGGCTGGAGGCCTGCGAGGATCTGCCGTGGAGGGCGCCCGTTCCCTCCTTGAACGTTCTTTTGACATCGACCTGCTGGAGGAACGATCATAACGGGTTCAGTCATCAAGGGCCCGGCTTCATGGACACCGTCATTTCGAAGAAGGGGACGGTGTCGCGCGTCTACCTCCCGCCCGACGCCAATTGTCTTTTGGCCGTGGCCGACCACTGCTTGCGCAGCAAAAACCACGTAAACCTGATCATCATCGACAAGCAACCCCAGCTCCAGTGGCTCGATTTGGACGCGGCCCGCGAACATTGCGAGCGCGGCGCCTCGATTTGGAAATGGGCCGGCAATGGGGACGAGGGTGAGCCCGATATCGTCCTCGCGTGCGCGGGCGATATCGCCACATGGGAGACGATGGCCGCGGCCGCGTGGCTGCGCGAGAAGGCGCCGGGGATGAATGTTCGGGTGGTGAACCTCGTCGATCTGATGGCGCTCGCCTCACCCGAGGAGCACCCGCACGGGATGCCCGACGATCGCTTCATCGAGCTGTTCACGGAGGGGGAGCATGTCGTGTTCGCCTTTCATGGATACCCGGGCGCCGTGCACCAGCTCCTTCATGGCCGTCCGCAGGCCGCGCGGTTTCACGTGCGCGGCTACCGCGAGGAGGGGACCACCACCACCCCGTTCGATATGGTCGTCCTCAATCGCACCAGCCGCTTTCATCTCGCCATGGAGGCCCTCCGCCGCGCCCGGCGCCCGCCCGAGCACGCGGAGTTGCTCATCGACGAGTGCACCGCCATTTTGAAGCGCCATTCGAGCTATGTGCGCGAGCACTTCCAGGACATGCCCGAAATTCGAAGCTGGACATGGAGGAGCCGGTGAGCGGTGCGGGCTCGAACGCCGTTCTCGTCATCAACAGCGGATCGTCGTCGTTGAAGATCGCCCTCTTCGAGCTGGGCGTTCGCCCGGGCGGCGAGCCGGGCCTGGCGGAGCGCGATGGGGGTGAGCGGCGCGTGGCGGAAGGGGCCGTTACGCGCATGGGGTCGGCGGAGGCGCGCGCATGGCTTCGCGCGGGCAACGTGCGGCGCGAGCAAGGCGGCAGCTGGGCCCACCATGCCGGGGCTCTGAATGTCGTGCTCAAGTGGCTCGACGAGCTCGTCGCGGTGCGGCCTCCGGCGGTGGGCCACCGGTTGGTGCACGGCGGGCCGCACGTCACCGCGCCCGCGCGCATCGACGCGGAGCTGCTCACCAGGCTTCGCGCCGCCGTCGCCTTTGCGCCGCTGCATCTCCCGGCCGCCATGGCGGCCATCGAGGCCGCTCGCGCGCGGTTTCCCGAGGTTCCGCAGGTCGCCTGCTTCGATACCGCCTTTCACACCACGATGCCCGAGATCGCCCGGCGGCTGCCGATACCGTCCGCGCTGCACGACGAAGGCGTCCGCCGCTATGGCTTTCACGGCCTTTCGTACGAGTTCGTCCTCTCGTCGCTCTCGTCGCGTGCCGGCGAGCCGTTGCCCGCGCGCATCGTGATCGCGCACCTTGGAAGCGGCGCGAGCCTGGTGGCGGTGAAGGACGGCAAAGCCATCGATACCACCATGGGCTTTACGCCCGCGGGCGGCGTGCCGATGGGCACGCGCACCGGCGATCTCGACCCGGGCGTGTTGGTGTACCTCGCCCGCGCAAAGCAGCTTGGACCCGACGCCATCGAGCGCATCGTGGACCGCGAGTCGGGGCTCCTTGCCGTGGGCGGCAGCTCGGATATGGAAACGCTGATCGATCGCTCGGCGCGCGATCCGGGGGCCCGATTGGCCATCGAAATGTTTGGTTATGCGATACGAAAAGCCATTGGCGCGCTGTCGTTTGCACTGGGCGGCCTCGATCTTTTGGTGTTCACGGGCGGCATCGGCGAGCACGTGCCCGAGGTGCGCGCGCTCGCCTGCGGCGGCCTCGAGGCCTTTGGCGTGGCCCTCGATCGCGCGAAGAACGAGCGCGGCGAGCACCTCGTTCACCAAGCGGGCAGTCCATGCGCGATTCGTGTCATGGCAACGGACGAGGAGCGCGTCATCGCGCGGCACACGTACGCGCTTTTGGCGCGGGCCGGCTAAGCCCGCGCCCCCCGCGCGGTCCGACTAAGCTTGCGCGGCGAAGTGGCCTTCGAGATAACGAATGATGGCGCGCGACTCGACGATCTCGATGCTGCGCGGGCGGTCGACCAAGTAGGGGACCTGCATCTTGCCGGTGCGCTCGATGAACGCGGGACGCTTGGCGCTGCCCCGCGCCACGTTGTGCAGGATGTAGGAGATCTCCAGCTTGGTGAGAACCTCTCGCACCAAGCGGCAGTAGGGCGAAGCCTCGTAGCTATAGAGCTCCAGCAGGTCTTCCGGCTCCTTGGAGGGCATGGTCTTCGACGTTTGAGGCTTGCGAAGCAGTGACGCGACGCGTGACGTGGCATTCGTCAGGGCGCCCAGGCGCAGCGGCAGGGGGACCGTGCCGTCGCCGTACTCGTTGAAGAGATAGCGGACGATCGCGTCCGAGTCGGACGAGCTGAAGTCGGTGTTCGCGTCGATGAGCAGCGGGATCTCGAAGCGACCGAGGCGTTCTTCCACGATGTGTCGGGATCGCTTCGGGGGCTCTGCGCACGGGTGTACGAGGGCGTCGAGATCCAGGATTGATAGGGCTTCGCGCACTTTGCGGGAGAAGGGACACCCTTCGCGCTCGTACAATTCGAGGAGCTTGGTGGGGCGTTTTCCCACGTGCGCGACGTAGGCCCCGCTCCCCAGCCGGGCGAGTGTGGCCGCGACGGACGTCGCAAAGTCGATCGCCTCCGTAAGGGGGTAGTTTTTCTTCCAAATGAACAAGGGGTCGAGGGAAGTGCCGCCGATTTTCATGCGAGCGTGCCGTGCAAGATCATGGCCGAAATAGGCCCAGACGGAGGGTGGCCCGTTCGATGCATTGAGACAGCCGTATGTGGATGAGTCAAATCGAGAACGGCTGGTCGGTCCTCGCGCAGTGGGTTGAGCGCGGGGAGGTGAAAATGGGAGGTCTTCGCGCGGGCGGGGTGAAGGCCCGAATCCAAAAGAGCCTGTCGCGGATGCAATCGCTTCGCGACGACGTGCGCGAGAATCTGCACCTCGCGGGCATGGAGGAGATGGTCGAGTGGCAAAAGCTCGAGGAGCGCGGGCTCGAGATCGAGCAACGATTGCACGAGGCCACGAAGGACGTGCAGGCAAACCTGGACGACATGATCCTTCGGCTTTCGAAGCTGCGTTCGGCGATGTTTTGATGAAGCCGCCCGCGGGCGACGGATGCCGAGCACGCTCGGCACCGGGCACGTCATCCTCGCGGCATGAATTGCGCAAACTCGAAAATGGGCAATCCGAGGAGCTCGAGGTTGTCCGGGACGGAAGGAGCCCCTACGTCATGAACCCTCGCAAACAAGTTCCCGTCTACCTTCGGTACGCCGAAGACGGCACCACCATCGCCCGCTGCCCGTCGCTGAATTGCCACTGCGAGGCGCCTTCCCGCGCGCAGGCACTTCGTACGATCCAGCTGCTCATGCAAGAAGCCACGGCCGCTCCCGTCGAGGGGACAGGGGCCGCTCTGCGCCATCGTACGAACGAGGTCGTCTTCGTGGCGGTAGCGCCCCCGGCGCGGCGCGGGATCCGCCGGAAAACCGCCGAGCGGGTCTCGCGTTGGCGACGCTTGCGCGTCAAGTGCGATGAGTGCCTGGAGGCCGTGCGGCACCTGGAGGCGATGATGAAGGCGGGGCTCCCGGAGTGAGCGCGCGCAGCGACATTTCGTAGACGTGCTCATCGCTCGATGCGCCCTTGAACGTGTCGGCGCCCGCGATGGTGGTGCGGTGCTGGAAGCCGAGTCGTTTCACCAAGCGCAGGGACGGTTGGTTGCGGGTGTCGATGTACGCCTCCGCCCGTACAACATGGTCCTCGCGGGCGATCCGGTGGAGCATCCACTGCACGCCCTCCGTCGCGTAGCCGTGACCCCAATAGGGCGCTAGCAGCATATATGCGATCAGCGCGCGTCCGTCCGCGAACACCGTGGCTTGCAGGGTGCCGAGGGGCTCGCCGTTGGATGCTGCGAACATCACCCAGTTGCGCCAGATCTCGTCTTGTTTGCGGGAGCCTGCGGCCAGGTGTTCGTAGCGCGCGGTGAGCGCGGCCAGCGACGCGGGCGGATCCTCCGGGATGTACGTGTAGAGCCGAACGTCGCCCAACCCGGCGAAGAGGCGCGGTGCATGGGCCGGTGCCAGGGGTTCCATGCGGAGTCGGGTGGGGTGCACGATGCTGGGAGCATACGTCGGGTGCGTGCGGGGCGCATCGGGCGAGGGCGTCGGCCGACGTGGTGCGGGTTGCGCGATGCGATCGACACGATGCGTGCGGCGCGATGCGTGCGGCGCGATGCGATCCGGGCGCCGTGATGCGAGCGACACGATGCGTGCGGCGCGATGCGATCCGGGCGCCGTGATGCGAGCGACACGATGCGTGCGCCGCGATGCGATCCGGGCGATGCAATTCGGCGTCGCGATTCGGGAGCCGCGATGTGGCGCCGTGATGCGAGCGATGCG
The DNA here is from genome assembly GCA_037157815.1 of Sorangiineae bacterium MSr11954. NCBI lineage: Bacteria > Pseudomonadati > Myxococcota > Myxococcia > Myxococcales > Pendulisporaceae > Pendulispora > Pendulispora albinea. Next base: position 7,728,567 of record CP089984.1, on the reverse strand, counting down.
ATCCGGCGCCGCGATGCGGGCGCCGCGATGCGAGCGATGCAATCCGGCGCCGCGATGCGGGAGTCGCGATGCGGGCGACGTGGTGACGAAACGCGTATGCGGATCGACATCGGTGATGGCAAAGTGCGGAGCGTTCGAGTGCGAAAATGATGTTCGCGCGGCACGTGTGAGAGGGCGAAATCGGGCAGCCGAGAATCTCTTGCTGGGCGTGTCCCGTCATGATACTTAGCGCCGTTATGAAAATGAAAATCATAATCATGATCAAGGGTATGCTGCCTGTTCTCGCCGTTGGTTTGATCCCGCTCGTCGCCGGATGCGCGGCGGAGTCGGGGGACTCGACGGATCCGAGCGGCAGCTCGTCGGCCGCGGTCACGACGTCTGCCGACGTCGCGGTGACGGCGGCCGATGCGGCGCCGGAGGTGGGCTCTTCGCCTCTCGCCGCCGGCCTTTATCAATCGGCCTACTCGGCGCGCAACCGCGTGCTGTGGGTGACGTCGGCGGTGGGGCGTCCGCCGGTCAAGACCTCGGCGCTCTACAAGGTCAATCCGCGCACGCGCGAGATCGTGGCCACGTACGTTCCCCCGGTGACGGACACGGCGACCGGCGCGCTCGAAGCCGTGTACGGCGTGGCCGTCGACGATGAGCACAACAACGTTTGGGTGACCAACACCCGCAACAATTCCGTCGCCGTTTACAACCAAAAGACGGGTGAGCACCTCGCGTCGCTCCCCGGCGTGGCGCACGCCCGCGAGGTCGTGGTCGACGAGCTCCACAACGTCGCCTGGGCGACCGGCGTGACCGACGGGACCATCGTCGGTTTCGACACCCGAACCTTCGCGGAGAAGCGGCGCGTGACGGTGCAGGGCGCGAACCCGGCCGGCTTGGCCGTCAACAAGTGGACGGGCACCGTCTACGCGACGGACCTCAAGAACGCGCAGATCATCGAGGTGTCGCCGCGAAGCGAGACCCCGCGTCTCATCCCCACCGGCGCCGGCCCGATCTCGATCGATCTGTCGCGCGACGGTCGTACGGCCTACACGGCCGACCAGACCGCAGGCACCCTCTCGGTGGTCGATCTGCGTCAGGGCAAGGTGACCAAGACCATCCCGACCGGCACCGGCGCGCTGTCGCTCGCCACCAACCCGCGCACGGGCGACGTCCTCGTCGTCAACCGCGGCTCGGCCACCGTCTCCGTCGTGGACGTGGACGAGGGCGTCGTGCGCGAGACGATCACCACCAACGCCAACCCGAACCACGTCACGTTCGGCGGGGGCACGGCCTTCATCGTCGACAAGTCCGCCGCCGGCGCCGACCGCAAGGACACGCTCTACACCGCCACCTTCTGCCACTGACCGTCCATCCCGTTTCCGGTGCGTGATCCCTCGAGAGGAGCTTAACGAATGGATATTGGCGAGCCGATCGCAGGTACGACCTCCCAACGCGCGCTCGACGAGCGGCGCGAGCACCACGAACACCGCGAGCACCAGGTGTTTTCATTGAGGGGGTCCGATGCTTCCATTCAGACCTTCGGCGTCCGTCGCCGCCTCGCGCTGGGATATGCGAGCACCTTGGAAGATCGCGTGCGCGCGTTCTTCGCGGACGAGACGGGTGGACCCAACGTGCTGGTGGGTGCACTGCCGTTCGATACGAACCGCGACACCCTGTTCTTTCAGCCGGAACGGGTCATCTGGGAGGGGGTCGAAAATCGTATGACGGGGGTGGCACGGAGCAACGTGCCACTCCGTTCTTCGTCGCTCCAGATCGTGGGCGAGCCCGATGCCGCGGCCTACGCGGCGATGGTGGAGCAGGCGCTGGCGCGCATCGGCGCGGGCGACGATCTGAGGAAGATCGTGCTCTCGCGCCGCTTGCGCATCCACGCCTCGGCGCCGGTCGATCCGATGGCCATCGTGGAGCGCCTCGCGTGCGATCCCAAGGTGACGACCTTTTTGGTCGATCTCTCGGTCGCATCGGGAGCCCACGGCCATCGGTTGGTCGGCGCGACACCCGAGCTGCTCGTATCGCGAAAGGGGCTTCGGATCGCGTCGCATCCGCTCGCAGGCTCGGCGGCGCGCTCGGCCGATCCCGAAGTCGATCGGCGGGCAGCCGAGGACCTGCTGCGGTCCGAGAAGGATCGGCGCGAGCACGCCCTGGTCGTCGAGGCGGTGTTCGATACGCTCTCTCCGGTGTGCGCGGAGCTGTCCGCGCCGGAGGGCATCGGGCTGCAGTCGACCTCGACGATGTGGCACCTGGGGACCCGCATCGAGGGCGTCCTCAAGAGCGAGGAGCACGGGCCGTCGGCCGCGGGCCTCGCCGCCATGCTTCATCCCACGCCCGCGGTGGGCGGCCATCCGCGCGAGGCGGCCCTCGAGGCGATTCGCGCGCTCGAGCCGCACGATCGCGGCTTCTATGCGGGCGCGGTCGGCTGGACGGACACGAAGGGCGACGGACATTGGTACGTGGCGCTGCGCTGCGCCGAGATTCGAGGCTCGCGGCTCACCTTGCACGCGGGCGCGGGCATCGTCGCCGGCTCGACCCCCGATCGCGAGGTGGCCGAAACGTCGGCCAAGTTCCGCGCGATGCTGCACGCGCTCGGCATCCACGAGGACGGCGCGCTATGACGGCACCCCTCACGCAGGTGTGGCCGCCGGAGTTTGCGCAGCGTTATCGGGAGCGCGGCTACTGGCGCGGCGAGACCTTCGCTACCGTTCTCGCCGCGCGGGCGGACGCCCATGGCGACGCCATCGCGATCGTCGGCGGCGAGCAGCGCTGGACCTACGCCGAGCTTCGCGCGCGCGCCGACGAGGCGGCCGCGGGCTTTCTCGCGCTCGGGCTAGAGCCTGGGGATCGCGTGGTGGTGCAGCTGCCCAACATCCCCGAGTTCTTTGCGGTGGTGTTTGGTTTGTTCCGCGCCGGTTTGATCCCGGTCTTTGCCTTGCCTGCCCACCGGCTGACCGAGATCGCGCATTTTGCGCGCACCGCGGAGGCGTCGGCGTACGTGATCGCCGATCGGCACGATGGCTTCGATTACCGCCCGCTCGCGAGCGCCGTGCGCCACGATGTCTCCACGGTGAAGCACGTGGTGGTGGTGGGCGATGCTGGGGAGCATGTGTCCTTTGCCGGCTTCACCCGCTTGGCAGGCGCCGCAGCGGGCGCGGGGTCGTTGCCGGCGTACACCGCATCCCCCGATGATGTTGCGCTGGTCCAGATTTCCGGCGGCAGCACGGGCCTCGCCAAGCTCATTCCGCGCACCCACGACGATTATCTCTACAGCATCCGCGCGAGCGCCGAGATTTGCGGGCTCGGACCGGACACGGTCTACCTGGCCGCGCTGCCGGTCGCGCACAACTTTCCAATGAGCTCGCCCGGCGTGTTTGGCGCGCTCTACGCGGGCGGGCGGATCGTCATGAGCGTGGCCCCCGGCCCCGAAACGGCCTTCCCGCTGATCGAGCGCGAGAAGGTGACGATCACCGGCCTCGTGCCGCCGCTGGCGCTCCTCTGGCTGCAGGCGGCGCCGAAGACGAAGCACGATCTCACCAGCTTGAAGGTGCTCCAGGTCGGCGGCGCCAAGCTCCTCCCCGAGGCCGCGCGCACCGTGCGGCCCGTGCTCGGATGCACCCTGCAACAGGTGTTCGGCATGGCCGAGGGGTTGGTCAACTACACGCGGCTGGACGATCCCGAGGACATCATCACGGAGACCCAGGGCCGTCCGATCGCGCCCGATGACGAGGTGCTCATCGTCGACGACCAGGGCCGCGCCGTCCCCGACGGCGAGGTGGGCAACCTGTTGACCCGCGGGCCTTATACGATCCGCGCTTACCACGCCGCCGCCGCCGCCAACCTGCGCGCCTTCACCGAGGACGGCTTCTACCGCACCGGGGACATGGTCAAGCGGCTGCCGGGCGGCTACCTCGTCGTCGAGGGGCGGGCCACCGATCATATCAACCGCGCCGGGGAGAAGATCTCGGCGGAGGAGATCGAAGGCCACCTCCTCGCGCACCCGCAGGTGTTCGACGCGGTGGTGGTATCGGTGCCCGACGCGTTTTTGGGCGAGCGAAGCTGCGCCTTCGTGATCCCGAGCGGCGACGCGCCCAAGGCGGCGGCGCTGAAGGGGTGGATGCGGGCGCGCGACATCGCCTCCTTCAAGACCCCCGACCAAGTCGTCTTCGTCTCCGAATTCCCCACCACGGCCGTCGGCAAGATCAGCCGAAAGGAGCTTCGTGCCGTGCTACGTGCCGAGCTGCTGGCGCAGGAGTCCTCCCGATGAACAGCGTTCGCCCGATCACCAGCCAGGGCCGCCTGCCGTCGATCCCGAGCTACCCCCTCCCGAAGGAGGACGAGCTGCCGGCCTCCCGCAGCCCTTGGACCCTTCGGATCGAGCGCGCGGCGTTGCTCGTGCACGATATGCAGCGCTATTTCATCGACGCGTTCACGCCCGGGGTCGCGCCCATCGCGCCCGTCATCGACAACGTCGGACGGCTCGTCCAAGGGTGCCGGGCGCTCGGGGTTCCGGTTTTTTACACGGCCCAAAACGGCGACCAGGACGTGCGCGATCGCGGGCTGCAAGCCGCGCTGTGGGGGCCGGGCATGCGCCATGTGTCCGAGCATCAACCCATCGCCGCGCCGCTGGCTCCCGCCGCGCAAGACATCGTGCTGGTCAAGCATCGCTACAGCGCCTTTCAACGCTCCAACCTGGAAGCGCTCTTGCGCGCGCGCGGGCGCGACCAGCTGATCATCTGCGGTATCTACGCGCACATCGGCTGCCTCTTCACGGCGGGCGAGGCGTTTCAACGCGATATCCAGCCCTTCTTCGTCGCGGACGCCGTCGCCGATTTTTCGCGCAGCTGGCACGATGCGGCCCTCGCCCAGGTCGCCGATTGCTGCGGCGTCGTTCTGTCCACCCGCCGCACCTTGGAGGCCCTGCGATGAGCGCGGAGCGATTGACGTTGGAGCGCATGCGCGCGGACATCGCGGCCATGGTGCACGAGGATCCGTCGGCCATCGGCGACGAGGACAACTTGATGGATCTCGGCCTCGACTCGATGCGGGCCATGAACCTGGTCGTGCGGTGGCGGGATGCGATGGGCGTGCCGCTGGAGTTCACGGATCTCGCCGAGCACGTGACCCTCGCCGGTTGGTGGGCGGTGGTGCGCGGGCGGCAGGAGGGATCGTGAGCGCGCGAAGCAACACGGTTCCGCTCACGGAGGCGCAGTCCGGGCTCTGGTATGCGCAGCGGCTGGATCCGACCAATCCCAGCTTCAACACGGGGCAGTACCTGGACATGCGCGGGCCGCTCGATGTCGCGGCCTTTCGCGCCGCGGTCGATCGCGTGGGCGATGAGGCGGAGGCGCTCGCCCTGCGCTTCGTGGATGGGGCGGAGGGGCCGAGCCAGTACGTCGATCCGGCCTCGCGGCCGCGTCTCACGACGTGCGACGTGTCGGGCGAGGCCGATCCGGAAGCGGCGGCGCTCGGCGCGATCCGTCGCGAGATGGAGACGCCCATCGATCTCGAGCGCGGGCCGATGGCCACGCAGATCCTGTACCGGTTGGGACCGGAGCGCCATCTCTGGTTGCAGCGGGTCCACCATCTGGCGACCGACGGCTACGGGATGGTGCTCCTGACGAACCGCATCGCGGAGCTCTACGACGTGGCCGTCGGCGGGCGCGCGAAGGAAGGTCCGGCGCTGGCGCCCCTCGCGGGCGTATGGGCCGAGGACGGCGCCTACCGCGCTTCGCCGCGCCGCGCGGACGATGCGGCCTGGTGGCGCGCGACCATGTCCGGCGCGAGCGATGGTGGCGCGGCGTCCTCGGTGGCCTCGCTCCACGGTGCGCGGTCCATGGATCCGGTCGGAGCCCACCGTTCCCATCGCCATGAGCGGCGGCTCTCGGCCCCGGTCCGCGATGGCCTGCGGGCGCTCGCGGAGCGGGCGAAGGTGAGCTGGCCCGATGCCGTCACCGCGCTGGTCGCCGCGTACTGCCGCCGCTTCGCCGGCACCGAGTCGATCGTCGTGGGCGTGCCGCACATGGGCCGCCTCGGGAGCGCGTCGGCGCGCGTAGCGGCCATGGTGATGAACGTGCTGCCCTTGCGCATCGCGCCCGACGAGGACGCGCCGCTGGTGGACTATCTGGTGGCGATGTCCAAGGCCTTGGTGCACGCGCGCCGGCGCGGCCGCTTTCGCAGCGAGCAGCTTCGCCGCGATCTGGGGCTCTTGGGCGGCGATCGCCGGCTCTACGGTCCGCTCGTCAATGTGCTGCCGTTCGATCAGCCTCCCCGGCTGCACGGGCTCGACGTCTCCTTGCACGTCACCGGCACCGGGCCGATCGAGGACCTCCATGTCACGCTCCGCGGCGATGCCATCCAGGAGCTGACGTTGGAGGTCGACGCCAACCCCGATCTCTATCGCGCGTCCGAGGTGGCCGCGCACGGCGAGAGGCTCGCGGCCTTCCTGGCGGCCATGGTCGATGCCGCGACGTTGGGCGCCGTTCCCACCGCGACCCCCGAGGAGGCGGAGCGCGAGCTCGAAGCGTTCAACGCGGTCGCGCGCGACGTGCCGGAGACCACGCTGGTCGCGCTGATCGAGCGGACCATGCGCGCGCGATCCGATGCTCCGGCGCTGTGCTTCGAGGGCGAGACCCTCGACTATGCGGCGCTCGATCGACGGAGCGCCGCGCTGGCTCGCGCCCTGGCCGCGCGCGGCGCGGGGCCGGGCGAGGTGGTGGCCGTGGCGCTGCCTCGCTCGATCGAGCTGGTGGTGGCGTTGGTCGCGGTGCTGCGCGCGGGCGCGGCTTATCTGCCGTTGGATCTCGATCACCCGGCGGGGCGGATCGCCACCATCCTCGAGAATGCGCAGCCCGCGGCGGTGTTGGCCGAGAGCGATCCGCACGGCCTCTACGGCGCGCGCCTCGTGCCTCCGGCGCGGTGGCACGAGGCGCCAGCCGACGCCTTGGCGGTGTCGCCGGCGCCGGATGACGCGGCGTACGTGATTTATACGTCGGGGTCGACCGGCGATCCCAAGGGGGTGATCGTCACCCACCGCGCCATCGTCAATCGTTTGCTGTGGATGCAGGAGCATTACGGCATCGGCGCGCACGACCGCGTCCTCCAAAAGACGCCTGCGACCTTCGATGTGTCGGTGTGGGAGTTCTTTCTTCCGCTGCTCGCGGGGGGGACCTTGGTGGTGGCTCCGCCCGGGGCGCACCGCGAACCGGCGGCCATCGCGGCGCTCATCCGCGAGGAGGCCATTAGCACCTTGCACTTCGTGCCCTCGATGCTCTCCGCCTTTCTGGACGCACCCGAGGCGGCGGGGCTGTCCGTGGCGCGCGTCTTCTGCAGCGGGGAGGAGCTGCCCTCCGATCTTCGCGACCGCTTTCATCGTGTGATGCAGGCGGAGCTGCACAACCTTTACGGTCCGACCGAGGCCGCCGTGGATGTCAGCTATTGGCCGGCGGGGCCCGAGGACGCCTCGCGGCCGGTGCCCATCGGCTACCCGGTCTGGAACACGCGCCTGGTGGTGCTCGACGAGCGGCGAAGGCCGGTGCCCGCGGGCATGGTCGGCCATCTTTACCTCGGCGGCGTCCAGCTCGCGCGCGGCTATCTCCGGCGGCCGGACCTCACCGCCGAGCGCTTCATCGACGACCCGTTCCACCCGGGCGAGCGGCTCTACATGACCGGCGATCTCGCGCGGCGGCGGGAAAATGGCGCCATCGTGTACATGGGCCGCGCGGATCGGCAGGTCAAAATAAGGGGACTGCGCATCGAGCTCGGCGAGATCGAGGCGGCGGTGGCGGGCTCGAACCTGACCCGCGCCGCCGCCGTCGTGGAGCGCGACGGCCGTCTGATCGCGTATGTCGTACCGGGCGATGGCTATGCGCCTGCGACCTTGCGCGCGGCGCTGGTGGCGAGGCTCCCCGACTACATGGTGCCCGCGGCCATCGTCGAGATCCCGTCGCTGCCGGTGACGGCAAACGGCAAACTCGATCGCCGCGCGCTGCCCCCGCCCGCGTTCGAGAGCTCGGGGGGCGCGGCGCCCTCCACGGCCACCGAGCGCACCTTGGCCGCCCTCTATGCGGAGGTGCTGGGAAGGCAAGAGGCGGTCATGGCGCGCGACGACTTCTTCGCGCTGGGCGGCGACTCGCTGTCGGCCGTGCGGCTCTTGCGACTCGTTCGCGAGAAGCTGGGCTACGATCCGGGCCTCTCGGAGCTGTTCAAGCAGCCGGACGTCGCCGGCCTCGCGGCGCGGATCGATGCCGGTGCGCGCGCGATGGCGGAGACGGCGGCGGGCGAGACGGGTGGGGCGGGGAAGACGGCGCAGACGCGCGCGCGCGATGAAGGGCTCGCGCCCGTCTTGATGCTGACCCGGGGTGATCCCGCCTTGCCGCCGCTGTTCGTCGTGCACCCCGCGGGCGGCATTTGCTGGGGCTACCGCGCCCTCGCCACCGCGCTCTCGCCGCGCCGCACGGTGTACGGTTTGCAGTCGCCGGCGCTCGACCCCGACGTCGCCGTGCCCGATAGCATCGACGCGCTCGCGGCCGACTATGCCCAGCGCATGGTGGAGACCGCGCCGGGCGGCGCGTACCATATCGCGGGCTGGTCCGTCGGCGGCATCATCGCCCAAGCGGTGGCCATCGAGCTGAGGAAGGCGGGCTACGAGGTCGGTCTGGTGGCCATGCTCGACTCCTACCCGGCCGAGTGCTGGCGCGCCGAACCCGAGCCCACGGAGAGCGCGGCCCTGCGCTCGCTGCTGGCCATCGCCGGCTACGATCCGGAGACGTATCCCCATCTGCAGACCCCCGACCAGATCGTCGGGTTTCTGCGCGCCGGGGAGAGCACGCTCGGCAACCTCCCCCCGCGCGCGCTCGACGGCGTGATCCGCGCCGTGATGGGCACCAACAAGCTGGTGCGCGCGCATCATCACCGCCGCTACGAGAGCGTGCTGACGCACGTGCGGGCGGACAACGACCACAAGGCGCGGCCCCATTTGACCCCCGAGCTCTGGACCCCGTACGTCGGCGTGCTGGATCGCATCGCCGTGCCCTTTCTCCATCCGCAACTCACCGGGCGGGAGGCGACGGCGCTGATCGCGCCCGCCCTCTCGGCGCGCATGGCCTCGGAGGTCGCATGAGTCGCGCGAGCGGTCTACGAGGCCGCATCGCCCTCGTCACTGGCGCCGCGGGAGGCATCGGCGAGGCGGTCGTGCGGCTGCTGCGGGAGGAGGGCGCGTCGGTCGTCGCCACCGATCTCGGCGCACCTCGGCTCGAGGGAAAGGACGTCTGGCCGGCCGCCCTCGATGTGACCGACAGCGCGGCGGTCGACGCGCTGATCGATCGCGTGGAGCAGGAGTGGGGCGCCATCGATTGCGGCGTGAACGTCGCCGGCATTCTGTCCACCGACACCGTGGTGGAGACCACCGACACCACGTGGCGGCGCGTGTTTGCCGTCAACACCGACGGGGTCTTTCACGTCAGCCGCGCGCTCGCCCGCCACATGGTGCGGCGGCGGCGGGGGAGCCTGGTCACCGTGGGCTCGAACGCGGCCGGCATCCCGCGGCACGCGATGGCCGCCTACGCCGCGTCGAAGGCGGCGGCGACCATGTTCACCCGTTGCCTCGGGCTCGAGCTCGCGCCGCTCGGCATCCGCTGCAACATCGTGGCCCCCGGCTCGACCCTCACCCCGATGCAGACCGGCATGTGGGCCGACGAGCACGGCGCGGCGCGGGTGATCGCGGGCCAGCCGGAGAGGTTCAAGAGCGGCATCCCGCTCGGCAAGCTGGCGACCCCCGACGACGTGGCGGACGCGGTGCTCTTTCTGCTCTCGGACCGCGCGGGCCATATCACCATGGCCGATCTCTATGTCGATGGAGGCGCGACCTTACGCGGATGACCCCGTTCACCTTGGCGCGCACCGAACGTCTGCTCCTCGAGCGCCGCGTCTCCGGCGGCGACGGTCGCATCGCGCGCAGCGCCTATTGCATCGACGTGGCCATCCCCGAAGGCCCGGCGCCGCCCGCCGGCTGGCCTTCGGTCTACCTGCTCGATGCCTCGGATTGCTTTGGTACGTGCGTCGAGGCCTTGCGGCGTATGAGCCGGAGGCCCAACGCGACGGGGGTCTCTCCTGCCGTCGTGGTCGGCATTTCCTGGCCCGATGGCGATGCTGCGTTGGCCCGGCGGCAATATGACTTTACGACGGCCCGGCACGGCATGGCCTCCAAGGAGGCGGGCGGCGCGCACGCCTTTCTCGCGTTCCTCCAGGAGGGCGTCAAGCCGCTCGTGGCAGAGAGGCTCCCGCTCGACGAGGGCCGGCAGACCCTCTTCGGTCACTCGTTGGCCGGGTATTTCGCCTTGTGGGTGCTGACCCACCGCCCTCGGGCCTTTCGGAGCTACGCGGCGATCAGCCCGTCGATCTGGTGGGACCGAAACGGGCTGCTGGACGCCGCGTTCCGCGTGGCCCTGGGGGATCGGCGCGTCCTCATCGCGCTCGGCGAGTGGGAAGACGAGCTGCCGCCTTGGCAGGCCACGTCGTCGGACCGCGCCGAGGTGATCGCACGCCGCAAGGCGCGCGCGATGGTCGCCAACGCGCGCGAGCTGAGCATGCGGCTGCAGGCGGCCCTGGGCGAGGATGGCGTGCGATGGTTGCTCTTACCCGAGGAGGATCATGCGTCGATCGTTTCGGTCGCCATCCCTCGTATGCTAAGGCTCGCCTCCTTGCCTTGACGTCTTCGCCTCGAAGAGCGCCGCACATGCCGAGGATGCGGCGTCCGATGTGCGACATCTGTTGAAAATGATAATCAAATGCGGTAAAAGCCGACATTTGCAGCATGAGTCCTTCGCTTAGCCGCAAGCTCCTCTCAATCCACAGATGGTGCAGCGTCATCGTCAGCGTGAACTACGTCTTCTTCGCGCTGACGGGGCTGGTCCTGATCTACCACGCCGAGATCGACGAGGCGCTCGGGGTGATCCCCAAAGATCTCGCCGACGCGTCGGGCGAGATGATCTCGATGGATCGGGCGCTCACGATGGCCCATGAGGCCAACCCCAAGCTCACGCCCATCTTCGCCGTGCAGCCCGAGGAGCTCCCCGGGGTGGCGCTCCTCGCCTTCGCCGCCGGCAGCGAGCGGTTTCGGTCCGCGAAGGTGGTCGCGGTCGACCGCCATGGCGGGGGCCGAATTCTTCCGAAGCTCGACATCCTCAACACGGTCACGCGGTTCATCGTTCGGCTCCACGCGGAGCTGCTCTTGCGAACGCCGGGCCGGATCGGGCTCGGCATCGTGGGCGGCGCCATCCTCACCTCGCTGGTGACGGGGTTCGTCGTGTACGGGCCCACCATGAAGCGCTTCGTCTTCGGGCTCCTTCGGCGGGACAAAAGCCCGCGGACCTACCTGGCGGACATCCACAAGCTGCTCGGGGTCGCGACCTTCGGGTGGAACGTCGTCATCGCCGCGACGGGGGTGCTCCTCTGCTTTGGGAGCTTGCTTCTCCAGCACTACTCGCGGACCGAGGTGAGCTCGTTCGCCGCCCAGTACGCGGGGCAGCCCGCGGTCACCGATCTCTCGACCATCGATCGGGCCATCGCCAGCGCCGAGGCTACGGCCCCCGGGCGAAGGTGGACCCGCGTGATTTTCCCGGGCGCGGAGCTCTCGACCCCGCGTCACTTCACGGTCTTCCTCGAGGGCGGGGAAGGCATCGAGAAGCACATGTTCGCCTTGACGGTGGTCGATGCGCAGGATCCCGCGAACGCGAAGGAGAGGGATCTTCCGCTCTACCTGAAGGCCTTCTTCGTCAGCGAGCCGCTGCACTTCGGCGACTACGGGGGCCTGCCGCTCAAGCTCCTCTGGACGGCGTTCACGCTCCTCTCGCTCGCGCTCTCGGTGACCGGCGTCTGGACCTTCTTCCTCGGCCGCTTCCGGCGGAGGGCGCGCGCGTGAGCTCCCCCATGGTTCGCACGTACGCCATTCCCATGGTCCTGACCGTGGTCTCGGTGGGGGGCCTCGTCGGCGCCCTCGTGTCGGAAGGCCTCGGCGATGCCGTCGCGCTGGTGGCGCTGGGCGTGCCGCTCGTCGCCGTCGTTCGAGCTTGGCGACGAGCATGAACCCTCCGCGGTTGGCGAGAAGCGTGCGGCTGCTGGCGGGCAGCTTGTGCCTCGTGGCATGGTCCGCGCAAGCGCAAACCCCCGCGCCGGAACCGACGGCTGCGCCGACGCCCGCGCCGGAACCTCCGCCCGCGCCGACGCCCGCGCCGGAACCGACGGCTGCGCCGACGCCCGCGCCGGAACCTCCGCCCGCGCCGACGCCCGCGCCGGAACCTCCGCCCGCGCCGACGCCCGCGCCGGAACCTCCGCCCGCGCCGGAACCGACAGCCGCGCCCGAAGCACCGCCCCCCGCGAAAGGAACCGACGAGGTGCGCGTGCGCGGATCCTCCCGGGCGAACGCGCTGCGACGGTCGGCGTACGCCGTGACGGTGGTCGACACGGAGCAGGCGAAGCGCCAAACGATCGATCTCGGCGAGGTCCTCGCGCGCGAGACCCCGGTGACGGTCCAGCGCGTCGGCGGGCTCGGTTCGCGCACCAGCTTTGCGCTCGGGGGATTGGGCGGCGAGCGACTGCGCTTCTTCCTCGACGGCGTGCCCCTCGAGCTCATGGGCTACTCGGCGGGCCTCGCCAACGTGCCCGTCAACTTGGTCGACCGCATCGAGGTCTATCAAGGCGTGGTGCCCGTGCGCTTCGGCGCCGACGCGCTCGGCGGCGCGGTGCACCTGGTGACCGATCAGGACGTCCGCAAGAATCGGCTGGCGGCCTCGTACCAGGTGGGCTCCTTCGGGACCCATCGCGCGACCTTGAGCGCGCGCTACTTCCACGCCCCCAGCGGCGTCTTCGCCCGCAGCGCGACCTTCTTCGACGTGACGAACAACGATTACGACGTCGACGTCACGGCCTATGACGACAAGGGCCGCGAACGCCCGGTGACCGTGCCGCGCTTTCACGATGGCTACCGCGGCGTGGGCACCCATGCGAGCGTCGGCATCGTCGACAAGCCGTGGGCCGATCGCCTGGTGCTGCAAGGCTTCGTCTCGGCCTTCGACAACGACGTGCAGAACGGCGCCACCATGGATCACCCTTACGGGGAGGTCACGTCGCAGAGGCGCAGCATGGGCGCGAACGTCAAGTACGCGGTGGGCCTCGGACCGAGGACGCACCTCGAGGCGATCGCGGGTTTTACTCGCGTGACGACGCGCTTCCGCGATCGCTCGAACTGCACGTACGACTGGTACGGCCACTGCACACCGCCCGATCCTCCGGTCGCGCGCGGGGAGAGCTCCAACATCCCCATCGACCGCGACATCGGGACGAGCACCTTCTTTCTCCGCTCCGAGCTCGCGCATCACCTCTCGGACGATCACCTGCTCCGCTTCGCGCTCGCGCCCACGTTCGCGGATCGAGCGGGCAACGATTGGCTCCGCGGCTCGGGCTACGATCCCCTCGCGCAGCCGCGGCGGCTCGTCACGGGCGTGGTCGGCATGGAGCTCGAATCGAGCTTCTTCGATGGCCGCGTGAAGAACAGCGCGTTCGTCAAAGGCTACGGCCTCGCGAGCGAGAGCCACCAGCTCCTCTCCACCGGCCAGTGGAGCGACATGTCCCGCGACATCTTCCGCGGTGGAGGCGGCGACAGCGTGCGCGTGAGCTTGACGCGCCAGCTCTCGATGAAGGCCTCCTACGAGCACGCCATGCGCCAGCCGAGCACCGACGAGCTCTTTGGCGACGGAATACTCGTCGCCGAGAGCCTCGGCCTCCGTCCCGAGACGAGCCACAACGCGAACCTCGGCGTCTTCGTCGAGGATTGGAAGACCCCGGCGGGGACGGTCCGCGCGTCCGCGAATGGCTTCGCGCGCTGGACGGACGATCTGATCGCGCAGATCGTGCAAACGGAATATCTGCACAACGAGAACGTCGCGAAGGCGCGGGCGCTCGGCGTCGAGTCGGCCCTCGGCTGGACGGTGCCTGGGGGCGATTGGCTCACCATCGATGGCCATTTGACCTATCAGGATCTGCGCAACCGCTCGTCCGATGGCCCGCTCGCGGCGGAGAAGGGCGATCGCATCCCGAGCATTCCCTATTTGCTCTCCAGCGCGTCCGTGCGTCTGCGCGGCCGGCGCTTCTTCGTCGCCTCGGACGTGGTCGAGCTCTCGTGGAACCTGCGCTACGTGCACTCGTTCTACCGGGACTGGGAGAGCCGCGCGGCGAAGGCCGATAAGCGCGAGATCGACACCCAAGTCGCCCAGGGCGCCGCGCTCACCTACGCGCTTCGAACCCTGGACTTCGGACTGGGGATGACCTTCGAGGTGCAGAACCTCACCGACGCCAAGCTGTTCGACTTCTACGGCGTGCAGCGCCCGGGACGGGCGTTCTTCACCAAGTGGACCTTGGATTACTAGCTCGAAAGGAAGCCATCATGCGCGTGTCGTTCAACAAGGTGTCGCTCTTCACGGCCGGCCTCGCCGCCGCCGCTGTCTCGTTGTCCGCGTTTGCCGTGGCCTGCGGCGACGACAGCAAACCGCAGTCGAACGATCCCGGAAAGCAGCCCGGACCCGACGGCACCGCCCCGTCCGAAGCTCCGCTCTACGCCGTCGTGACCCTGCCCGAGACATCGGGCGGAGCACCGCAGACGAGCTATGTCATGTTGACCGACACCTTGAAGGCCAACTTGAAGCTGGAGAGCGCGGCCCTGGAGATCCCGGGCCGCGCCATCGCCGCGGGACCGAACGGCAGCCGCACCTTGTTCGTCGGCACGAACACGAGCGGCAAGCTCACGCGCTATACCCTCGGCGAAGGCGGAAAGCTGAGCGCGAACGGCACCGTGAACTTCGAGGCGCAGCAGGTGCCGAACTTCACCGCGTACAGCGCGTACTTCCAGTTCATCCAGCCGAACAAAGCCTACTTCTTCGCGGCAAACGCCGCGAAGATCGTCATCTGGGATCCCGAGCAGCTCATCATCACCGGCTCGATTCCGCTCCCGGCGATCGTTCGCAAGGACCCCGCCAACCCGGCCACCAGCTACACGACGACCTTCACCGGGGCCCCCATCCGCAGCGGCGACAAGCTCTACTCGTTCGTGTCATGGGACACGCGCGCAGGAACGACCATCAAGGTGCCGGCGGCGTCCGCCGTGGTGGTGGTCGACACCGCCGCGGACACCGCCGAGGTGATCGTGGACGAGGGCGTCTGCGGCTTCGCGCGCGACGGGGTGCTGGTCGGCGATTGGCTGTATGTCGCCACCGAGGGAGCCGCCGCCTCGGTCCATTATCTGAACGCGGCCAATAGCCCGGCGCCGTGCCTTCGTCGGTTCAACGTGAAGACCAAGACGTTCGACCCCGCCTTCAAGGTCGATTTGAACGGGCTCGCGGGCGGCGCGCCGGTCGGCTCCATGGTCGTATCGCCCGGCGGGACCGCGCTGGTCCATGTCCTCGACAAGGCGACCGCCGATCCGCAGATCGCCCAGGGCGCCATCTCCAACCCGCGCGTCCTCTCGAACGCGGCCCTCTGGAAGACCGCCCGCCTCACCATCGGCGATGCGCCTTCGCTCGAGCTCCTCGGCGGGCCCCTCACGTCCGCCAGCGTGCTGCCGGTCACCTTGAAGGATGGCCTCAAGGTCACCGCGACCTTCGATTCGGCCCCGCACCTCTACGAGGTGACCAACAACGGCGTCGTCGGAACGGATCGGGTGAACGCGACCACGGTCGGCAGCACCATGGCCATCGTTCAACTTCGCTGATCGTCTCGGCGCTTCATCCCACGCGGGCCCGGCGGGGGTTCATCGCTCTCGCCGCCCTGCCGTGTAGTCCAGACCGAACGCCGCGCCCCCGATGAGCAAGGTGGGCTCGCGCACGTTCTCGCGGAGGGAAGGGGCCACCAGGGTGCTGATTTGCGCGTGCAGGTCGAAATAGAAAAGGCTGCTGATATGGTATCGCGCCGAGACACCCGCTTGCGCGACGTCGATGGCCGTCACGTTTCTTCGGATGTATTCATCGTTGAAGGTGGCATTGGCCACCCCCACATTGGCGAAGGCGTCGACCGTCCAGCGCTTCCCCGTGTCGTGGGCAAAGGCCGCGCCGAGGGTGCCAAAATAGGCGCCCGGGCGGTCTTTGATATCGATGCCGTTGCCGTTCACCAACCGGAAATCGCCGAGTCGATAAGACAGATCGATGGCGATTTCGGCGGTCATCCCGGAATCGAAGCGCTCGGGGGAGTACAAGAGGGTCACGGCGGGCTCGAACCGTAGTTGCTTGGTGAGGTGGACGGGGTAGTCGACGGCCACGTCGCCCGCGGCCATGTGGAGCGCGTGGTGCTCGCCCTCCGTATTGAGCAAAAATCCGCCCCACGCCGAGAGGGTCACCCCGTAGAAACCCACATTGGCCTCGGGCCGCACGACGGCGCCGCGGGTCTCCGAGAGCCCGCGCCACACCAGGCGCGAGTCGAGGCCCAGCTCCGCGCCAAAGGCGGTGGTCCAGGCATCCTCGTCGTCGGATGCTTCCTCGGCGGACGTCTCGTGCGCCTCGTCGTGCTTGTCTAGCTCTTTTCGTTCCGGCCCGGGGGCCTTGGTCGCGGCCGGCGACGCGGCCGATGGCGATGCGGCCGATGGCGACGCGGCCGGCTTCTCGGGCGAAGGATCGGGATCCGGCACCAGCGGGATCTCGGACGGATCCAAATCCGAGGTGTCGTCGCTGCCGCCCGGCGCCGGGGTGTCCTCCTCGGCCGTCTCGCGTTTGGGGCTCGGCTCCTCGGCAGGCTTCTTTCGCCGGGGCGGCTTTTGCCGATAGGGCGTGCGTTTTGGTGCGGCCCGCCGGGCCGAGGGTCGGGCGATCGCGTTCTCGGCGCGCCCGGGGATCGCGGCGAGCACCCACGCCAGGATCGAGGCGGCGAACGCTATCGTCCGAATGGAGAGCATCAACGAGCTCGGACGATTCATCGGAGCCCCGTCGCCTTTGCGCGCTGTGTGCCAATGGCGCTGCTCTTCGCCAAGGCACCCACCCCGCGCGCAGAGCACCTCGCTTTCCGCATCGATTCGACGCCCATCCTCCGGCGCGGCCTTGCGCCGCCCGAGGGAAAGGTCGAATTCCCATTTCGATCTCAGCAGGTCGACCGTGGAGTAGACGATCCAGCGCAAAGACGTGCGCGATCCAGTCTCAATCCCATCTCAATCCCACCTCGGTCCCACTTCAATTCATCGTTTAACCAACGCGATCAGCGACACCGCAAAGGCGGCATGGCGGAGATCCATTGGGAGAGAAGCGCAATTCCTGCACGGTCTGGCAGGCGGGTCGGGCCGCGCGGCATTTGCACCTCCGAATCCGACCCGAGCATGCGCGCCAAAAACTCGGATTGCTCCGGATGACCGGGCACGAGGACGTGCTCGCGTCCGTCGACCGGCGCCGTGGAACGGCACGCCGGGCGATGGCGCGGATCGGTGCTCTCGAAATCCCAAAAGACGCCCGTGTTCTCGGCCGTGCCACCGGGCCCATGGCAATGACCGCAATTGGCATCGAGGTAGCTGCGGGCGCGCACGTCGAGCGATGCAGGGCCGAATGGATCGCTCAGGAGCGCATGCTCAGGTAACGGTCGGTCGATGATCCCCAGCGCCAGAAAATGCGCCACTTGATCGTGCGTTCCGTCCGGGTACGTGCCCGGTCGATCGAGCTGACGCGAGCGCCACGCGAGAGCCCGCCCTTCATGGCAAGACGCGCACTCGGATGTGCCGGGCACGTGAAACCGATCGTTGCGCCGTGCTCCCTTCTCGTCGATCCACGAGATGGGAACATCCACATCGCCGCGCGAAACGATGGCGTCGGTTTGCAGATCGTTCCATACATACGTCGAGGCCGTGAAACCGTTTTCCGTCTTGACCAGGAAGCGCGTCTCCACCAGACGTTTGCCGCGCGCGGGATCGCGCGCATCGAGCGGGACGTAAAAGGTTTTGACCAAATAGGTGCCCACCGGAATATCCCATGGGTCGGCGCTCACGCGGATGCGCGCGCCCTTGGGCACATGAACGAAGCGTTGCTTTCGGAGATCATCGGCGTAAAGCGATGCGTTGACGTCGTAGGCGGTAAAGCCCGGACGCGGTATTTGGTCCGCGGGGTTTCCCTCGAAAATACCGAGCTGGGAGAGCCTTTCGACCGGTGTGGCCGATCCCGGTGGAGCGATCGGTCGCAGCGCATCGCCCTTGCATCCGGCAAACGCGAGCGCGCCGAGAACGGGGCCGAGGATGGCAAGGGAAGGGAAGGCGGCGGTTCGCAGGATCGTCGGGGACGGAAGGCTCATCGAGGTCTCTCGGCGCATGAACGAGGTGCAGTGTGCTGCGTGCATGTGTGCAACTCAAGCCGCATGTTTGCACGGGGCATCTGCAAAGTTGCAACGTTCGAAGCGCCGGAATCGAGCGGTCCGAGGGCTCCGCCACCGACGCGGGCGAAGTGCGCTATCGGCGCAACGTGCGCGACATGAACAACATGAGCCACGCGGACGACCGAGCGAGTGTACGGCGAGCCCGTTCGGGCCCGGCGAGTTGAAATGCATTTAAAATGCGAGTTCGACGAGCTGCGATAAAACAAAACGGAACGAACGAGACGCGATGGCGCAAAGACAGGAATAGCGATGTCGTTCCGGAGGTAATCGCTCGTGTTCCCCGCTTTGGAGACAACGACCGTGCGTCCTTCACGCGGGTTGGCTTTTCTCTTTCTGGCGACCGTGTGCTTTGGCACGGCGGAGCCCGCGATCAAGGCCGTGATGGATGTGGGCCTCTCGCCTGGCGAGGTGGTCCAGCTGCGGGGCAATGGTGCGGCGTTGGTGCTGCTCGCGATGGCTTTCGTGCGGGATCCGAAATCCTTGCGCGTCGCACCGCGCGAGCTTCCACTCTTGCTCGCATATGGCTTGTTCGCATTTCTGGGGATCCAGGAGTTCTCCTTCGTCGCCCTTTCGCGTCTGCCGGTGGGGGTGGCGCTGCTCCTCGAGTACCTGGCCATCGTGTTCGTGGCGCTCTGGGCAAGGTTCGTCCAAGGGCGGGTGCTCGCGCCCATGACGTGGGCCGGCATCGCGTGCGCGGTCGCGGGCCTCGCCATGAGCGAGCAGGTGTGGCGCGGAGCCATGCTCGACGGGGTGGGCGCCGCCGCCGGGATCGCATCGGCCATTTGCCTCGCCGCATATTTCTTGTTGAGCGAGCACGGGATTGGCGGGCGCGATCCCATTTCGCTGGCGGCGCTGGGCTCCTCGATCGGGGCCATCGCCGCCGATGGAATTGCGCCGCCCTGGCGATTGCCGTTCGCGCGCCTGCGCGACATCGCGCATTTGGGGCCGCTGGCCGTGCCGGCCTGGATGGCGCTGTCGTATGTCGTACTAATCGGCACGGTGGGTGCGTACGTTTCCGATATATCGGCGCTGAACGATTTGCCCTCGCCGGTGGCGGGCGTGTTGAGCACGTTCGAGGTGGTGGTGGCGGCGGCCACCGCCTGGTGGCTCTTGGGCGAGACCCTCAGCGGGATGCAGCTGGCCGGCGCCGCGGTGCTCTTCGCCGGCGTGGTGCTCGCCCAAATGGGATCGAGGGCCGCCCCGCCGGCGCGAGCGCTGGGCTCGTGCAGCGAGGCGGACCCGCGATGATCACTCCGTAACGGAGGCTTCGAACGCCTCGAGCTCGCGTTCCAGCTTCCACTGCAGGGCGGCGCGCTCGTTCGCGTTCAAATAATCTTTGCAGTCTTTGGATGCGTTGGCATCACCCCACTTGTCGCGGGCGCACTGCGCCACCACGCGCTCGTGGCGATTGGGCTCGGCCCAGAGGGTCTTGCCCGGCAAGAAGCTGTGCTCCACGCTGGCGCGCGCGAGCTTCTTCAGGGTGCGGTAGTTCAGGTGGTTGCGCTGGACCGCCAGCATCCAATCGTCCGTGATGTTCGTTCGGAACAGCCCCTGATCATCGGTCGCCAGCGCCACGGGCACGTTCTTTTCAATCAATGTGTTGAGCGGGTGGCGCTCGCCCTCGTACCCGAGGAGCAAGCTGCTCGAGCTGAGGCAGATCTCGAACAAAACGTCCTTCTCGCGCATCTTCCCGAGCAGATCGATCGACTTATCGGCCGCGACCTCGCCGAGGATATCGGTGCCGTGACCGATGCGCTCCGCGGCCCCCACTTCGACCGCGCGGCGCACATGATAATTCAAATGCCGTTGCCCGGCGGCATCCTGCGGCAACACCTCGGGAATGAGCTCCCCGGCGTGCAATGCCACGTGCACCGGTCTGCGCGAGGCGTCGGCCTCGTTCATCTTTCGAAGCACGCTGATGGCGAACATCTCGTCATCGTAGTTCTTCAACGAGTTCGGGTGCTCCTCGGGCGAGACCAAATTCATCGCCACCACCAGGGGCTCCTTCTGCGCGAGCTCGAACCCGTAAACCCATTGCCCGAACACGAACCCGCGGCTCTGGTCGCGATACGCTTCCATCATGAACCGCACATCGACTTGGCAACCCGGATCGGCGTCGGCGCGGTCGCAGCGAAGCAGGGTCCTGGCTTTTGCGATGTCGTTTTTGAACGTATTGGCGTTGTTGTCGAGCGTGTCTTTGAAGACTTTGTTGTCGAGGAACTGTTTGCGCTTCTGGAGCAGATACGACTCCGTCCACGGATCGTTATCGGCCACGAGCGTGGCCGCCTCGACCCCCGTGCCCCACGAGCCCAAGCTGCGCATCAACTCGATGTACGTTTGATGGTTTTTCCCAGCCGTGGCCAGAATGTCGGCGATGCCATCCGCGAAGTGGTTGTCGAGCACGGCGTCGAACTTTTCGAAGGTGGCGAAGAAGTGATTGTGCCGATCCAGGAGCGCGTCGCCCTTGTGCCCTTCCATCGACCAGGACGCGAGCAGCTTGGCGTGGAGCGCTTTGTCGGTGCGCGCATTGGCAATGGGCACTTGCTGGCCGGTGCACGGACCGGGCGTGGCGATCAACTTGGGCTCCTCGACGCAGGATCCGTCTTGCGCCGCCCACTCGATCAACTTCTCCACGGCGATGCCGCCGGAGGTGTGATGGTGCAGATCCGCGCCTTTGGGCATCTGCTGCACGAGCTTGCGCAGGGAGGACTCGTCGGACTGCAAGGCATCGAGGCGCCGCTGGACGCGGGCCTCGGCCGCCGCGCGGGCTGCCGCGTCGGGCGAGGGCTGCGGGTTTTCGGCGGAGGGATTGGAGGCGCAGGAGGCCGAGGCGCAGGCCAGAATCAAGGGTAAGGAGGCAAACCCGAAACGCAATTCTTTCATCATCGCATGGGTGTACATAGTCCAACAGCGCACCCCTTGGGAGCAGAGAAACTCCCAACCGCCGCGATCTCCGCGGGGTCGCAATGCGATCTCGTGATCGTACTGCGCACGTGCGTCATTGACATGGCCGCGATCGCCTGGGCTGTACCGCTCTCGACCATTGGATATTTGCAATTTTAACCGTCATTCAAGTTGCAATATCCCGAGGGGGTGCGTCTGCGCCAAGTGCGCGTTCTTCCTCGGTTCGGGGGCTGGTCGCCTGATGAATGGCGAGCGCGCGGACCAACTCGGTCAGCCGCTGATCGTCCTCGAAGCGCCGGTGGCGCGATAGGAGGGATTCGCGTACCAGCCAAATGACCAGTGGATAGAGGATGAAGTCGACGCCGCGCCCGATGCCGACCGAGTGCGCGAGCCGCCGCGCGATCTCGGGGAAGACGATGAGCGCTCCGCCGATGGCGAACACGGTGGCCTCCACCGCGAGCAGCCGCCGGTTTCGCCGGCGTTCGGACGCGTCGTGCACCAGCAGCGCCACGAGAAAAAAGAGGAGCGCCACGGCGGCGGGGGTGATTTCGGGTTTCATCGGGCCTCGTCTCCAAAGAAGAAGCTTCGAACGAGATCGGCGATGATCGCGAGCGCCGAGGTCATACCTTGGCCCTTGGCGAGGGACTCCTCGGTGTATCGAACCGAGACGGGCACCTCGACGACCACGAGCTTCGGTGCGGCGCTCCTTCGCGACGGGTGCCGCGCGATCCAGTGCGTGATCTCGGTGGCGTGGGCCATGCGATTTTGCCGCAGGCGCATCTGCTCGATGGCGCGCGGGCTGAACGCGCGCAGGCCATTGTGCGCGTCCGAGAGCCGCAGCCCCGTGGTCCAGCGCTCGAATGTTCGCGCCATGCCGAGCAGCACCCGCCGCGATTTCGGTACGTTCGACGCGCCGCCAAAGCGATCGCCCAGCGCGACGTCGGCGCCTCGGACGATGGCGTCGGCGAGCGCGAGCACGCTCCCGGCCGCGTGCTGCCCGTCGGCGTCCATGGTGATGAACGCGTCGAAGCGCGGGTCTAGGTTGGCTTGGTTCGCTCGTTTCCCGCGCGTGAGCGAGAGCGCGATGCGCCGCGCGGTTTCGAGGGCGGCACCCTGGCCCAAATTGATCGCGTGCCGAGCGTGGACGAGCTTTGCGCCTCGCAACGTTTTCGCTGCGGCGGCGGAGTCGATCGGGGTATGACTGCCGTCATCGACCAAAATGACGGTGATGGATGCACGGTCAGCGATCCCGGAGAGCTCCTCGAGCGTACGCGCGAGCCGTTCGCCTTCATTGTATGCCGGCATCAAGATCGCCAATCGGTTCACGGCAGGGCGACGATAACACGCCATGACCATCAAGATCGTGCTCGCGGTTTTGGCCCTGGCCCTCGCAGCCGGTCTCACGCTTGGGGCGGCCCTCGATGTGTCGCAAGCTTGGGACGTCTGGTCGTACCACCTGCCGTTCGCCGCCCGCATCGTGGGCATGTCCGATCCGAGCACATACGCATTCAGTGCCGACAACGAGGCGCGTTTCGCGGGCTTCCCGCTCGTGGCGGAGGCCCTTCAAGGCGTCCTCTGGCGCGTCTCGGGGAGGCCCGAGTCGGCGAACTTCGTGGCGTTGCTCTCTTTGTTCGGGCTCGTCACCTATTTGTTTCGCGTTCATGCCGTGCCGCCCGCCGTGGGCCTCTTGGCGCTGGTGGCCATTCCATTGGTCCAAACGCACGCCGCCGCGGGCTACATCGATCTGCCGGCCAACGTGTGCGCGGCGCTCCTTCTCCTTACGACATACCAAGCGCTCGTGCGCCGCGACCCCGTACCCCTACGCCTCGTCCTACAGGCTGCACTCTTCGCCGCCCTGGCGGCGAACATGAAGTTTCAAATGCTCCCCGCCGTCGTCCTCGGGCTGGGGGCCCTCTTCGCGTGCGCGGTGCTGCGCCGGGGGCCCGGGGCGATGGGAACCAAGCGCACGCTCCTCGTCTTTGCGGCGGCGCTCCCCATCGTCTTTGCGACGCCGATCAAGAACGTGGTGCGTTACCACAATCCGGTGTGGCCCGAGGAGGTTCACGTCCTCGGCGTCGACTTTCCGCACCTCGAAGAGGCGTACGCTTCGAGCCCGGCGTACCTCGAGCACGCGTCGCGTCCGAGGCGCTTCGCGTGGTCGTTGTTCGAGGTCGGTCTTCCCCCCATCGCGAGCCAGAGGCGATGGTCCATCGACCAATACACGCCGCCGAGCGAGCCGGGATACCGCATGGGGGGCTATTTCGGCGCCTATGTCGGCCTGCATCTGGCCGCGCTCATCGGCGCCGCGTCGAGACGGCGATCGCGCGAGGCCACGATGGCGCTCTTGGGGGTGGGCGCCGTGACCCTGGTGACATGTGCTTTGCCGCAATCGCACGAGCTCCGTTATTACCTTTATTGGATGTTGCTCTTGGTCAGCGTCAACCTCGCCCTCTGGGCGGGGAGCGCTCCACGGCTGACGGGGCTGATCGCCGCGGGGGCTTGCGCCATCGTGCTCTGGGGCACGTCCGCGCGCTACGTGCATCCCTCGGGCGATTCGTTCGCCGCGCTCCTCGCGCGCCGCGTGGATCGGAGCATCGTGGAGCGCGCCGCCGACGGCGAGCGCATTTGCGTGGCGCGCGAGCCCTGGACCTTCCTCTATGCGCGCACGTTTCACCCGCACCTCGCGCGCTACACGGTGCAGGAGGCTACGAGCGAGGCGGCGTGCGCGCGGTGAGCAGCACCGAAAGGCGCTCCTTCACGTAACGCAAGAAGGCGGCGATGCGCTGGGTGCGCCGGAGATCTTTGTGGTAGCCGGCCCAGAGCTCGCGCGTGGGGATCGCGCTCTCGTGCCCGAGCCGCACCAGCTTTGCGCCGTCGCCCAGGATGCAGGGGAGCACGGCGAGCCCGGCGCCGGATTGGGCTGCGCGCAAAATGGCGTCGAAGTTGTTGCTGCGAAAGGTGATGCGGGCGGCGAAGGCCCGATCGCGCAGCCAGCGCTGATCGGCGATGTGCGCGAACGAGTCGGTGACGTTGAGCACGTGGTGGCCGGCGCAGCCATCGTCGAGCCGCGGCTTGCCGTACGCCCGAAGATACGCGTCGGACGCATAGAGGGCGCTCGGCAAGTCGGCCATCTTCTTTTGAACCAGGTCCAATTGTTCGAAGCGAACATGGCGAATGGCCACGTCGGCCTCGTGGCGGCTGAGGCTGACCTTCCGCAACTCCGCCGTGATCTCCAGGCGAATCGTGGGGTGCGATTCGATGAAGGCGCCCGCGCCCGGCGCGAGGATCCACGTGGCGACCCACTCCACGCAGGAGACGGTCAGCGCTTCGGAGGCCTGGCTCTCCCGCCCTGCCGCCTTCCGGCCGAAGGCGAGGGCGCCCTCATCCATGCGCTCGAGGCTCTCGACGAGCTCGCGGCCGAGGGGGGTGAGCCGAAAGCCCTGCGTCGTCCGCTCGAACGGTGAAAATCCGAGCCTCGCTTCGAACGCGGCCAGGCGGCGCCCCGCCGTGGGCTGGCTCACACCGAGCCGCCGCGCGGCGCCCGTCAAGGCGCCTTCCCGCGCGATGGCGAGCACGAGGCGCAGATCGTCCCAGTCGAGATCCATGTAGGTTACCTATACACGAATGCATGGTGACGCAACGGATCCATGCATTGCTGGGGGTGCGGTGGCGGCGTATTTCGATGGGATGTCCTATCCCGATCCCCGTTACCTGGCGAAGGATGGCGAGGTCAGTGCCATTTACCGTCCGATCCATCAAAAGCCGGATCTCACCATCGGTACGCACACCGTGATGCATTATCTGGCCACCGGGGCGAGCACCCGGGGCGATTTCGGCTTGTACAGAGTCGATATGGCGCCGCAGACGCGCGGCGCGGCGACCCATTTTCATCGGACGATGTCCGAATCGTTCTTCATCCTCTCCGGAACGATGAGGCTCTTCGACGGCGCGCGTTGGGTCGACGCAAAGGCCGGCGAATTTCTCTACGTCCCCGAGGGTGGCCTCCACGGGTTCGGAAACGAATCCGACGATCCGGCGTCGCTGTTGATGCTCTTCACCCCCGGCCCGCCGCGCGAAGCCTACTTCGAGGCGCTGGCCGAAAGGGCCACGGGCCGGTCGTTCACCGAGGACGAGTGGAAGGCGTTTTGCGAACGCCACGACAGCTACTTCGTTTGACTCCCGATCGTACGGTCATGCGATTTCGAGATCTCATCCTCGAATTCATCTCCTGACCTTTGCGAAGATGACACCTACTCTCCACGGGTGCGGTCCACCATCGCGCGCCGCACACGCAGGGAGGAAAATTCCATGTCTCGATTGGGGTGTTTTCGAGTACGACGCGCGTTTCCATGGCTTCTCGTGGGGGCAGGGGCCATATCGACATTCGCCCAGGGCGCGCCGGCGGCCGCCGCCCCGGCCGCGGCGCCCACCACGGCGCCAAACAGCATGCTTTGCGCGGGCCAGACGCAGTACGCACAAGGGCAGCCCGTTCGGATCTCGTATGCCAGCACGCGCGTATCCTCCACGAACTGGGTGGGCATCTATGCCGACGACGGGCGCGCGCCGGGCAGCGTTCCGTCGCTCGTATGGGCTTATGCTCCGAACGCAACGGGCTCGGTGAGCTTATCGACGCAGTCGCTCGCGCCAGGCCACTATGTGGCATACTACCTTTACCAAAACGCCTACACGTCGCTCTCGGCCCCCGTGAAGTTCGATATCAGCTCCGGGCCGGCGACGGGGAGCCCGAACCTCATCGTGAACGGCGACGCCGAGTGTGGGAATGGCTCCGCGAGCGGGTACGACGGCGCCATCGTCCCGGGGTGGCAGGTCTCGGGGCTCACCAGCGTGGTAGGCTACGATGTCGGTAAAGGTTTCCCCTCGCGGGGCACGTCGGGTCCGGCGCTGCGCGGCGATCAATTTTTCTCCGGAGGGCCCATTGGCAACTCCACACTTTCGCAGACCATCGACATATCGACGGCATCATCCGCGATCGACGGCGGCGCCGTCACCTACGATTTGTCGGGGTGGTTGGGCGGATACGCCAACGAAACGTCGTGGACCATCGTCACCATCACCTTTCTGAACGCGGGCAAGTCCGCGATTGGGACCGGGAAAATCGGCCCCGTCAGCGCAGCCGATCGTCGAAACACCACCGCCTTGCACGAGCGGACGGCGCACGGCAAAGTTCCGGCCGGGGCGCGGAGCATCTCCGTGGTGGTGGAGTTCGTGGGCGAGGCGATGCGAAATCTCCTCAACCAATACAACGACGCCTACGCCGAAAACCTCTCGCTGACCCTCTCGGCCCCGCTGCCGGCACCGGCCGTTCCCGACCCGGCGCCCTCCACCGTGCCGTCGTTCGATCACGTCTTCTTCGTCATCCTCGAGAACAAGCGCTACGACGAAATCATCGGATCTCGTTCGAAGGCGCCTTATTTGAATGCGTTGGCCGCCGGCAATGTTGCATTGGCGCAGTCGTACGGTCTCATCCACCCGAGCGATCCGAATTACATGGCCGTCGCCGGCGGCTCGACATTTGGCCATCAAGACAATCCCATGCCGGGCGGCATCGGGACCATTGCGGCCCCGCACCTCGGCGATCTGGTCGAGAGAGCGGGAAAGTCGTGGCGCGGGTACATCGAGGACATGGGTACACCGTGCAACCTCGTCAAAAACGGTCACTACGATCCCGACAACCTACCGTTCCTCTTCTTCGAGAGCATCGGCGGCGCCGACCGAACGCGCTGCAAGGAGCACCTCCACCCCATCACGCAATTGTGGGCCGATCTTCGCGCGGCGTCGACCACGCCCAACTTCGTGTGGTTCGAGCCCAACAGCTGCAACACCATGCACGACTGCGATGTCCGCACGAGCGACGATTGGTTCAAAGAGAATCTTCCGAAAATTCTCACGTCTCCCGCGTGGACCCAAAAGCGCTCCTTGCTGATCATCACCTTCGACGAAGACGACAACGTCAGCGGGCAAGCCATCCCGACCATCGTCGCGGCGTCGTCTGGAATGGCGAAAACCGGGTACCAGTCGAGTGTGCGCTATACGCACTACAGCATGGCGCGGGCCATGGAAAGTGCGTTGGGGTTGCCGAATCTGACGCAGAACGATCAATACGCAACACCGCTCAACGATATTTGGCGTTGAAGGGACGATAGGGGGCGTCGCGTTGGCGCGGCGCCCTGCGTCGTTTTTGCTTAGCTGTCGCGAAGGAGCTCGTCGACGGATGTTGCGGTGACGGCTTGGCGGATCCAGCGATTGAGCACGTCGAGGTCGGTGCAAGCGAGGATGCGTGCGCGTGCTGTGTCGGGGATGGGGAGGCCGCGAACCTCGAGCACGGTGAGGACGTCGTGCATGCGGCCTTCGGCGATGCCCTCGGTGCGGCCTTCGATGCGGCCTTCGCCGCGGTGTTTGAGGGCGAAGTCGCTTTGGTATTCGAATGGGCGGGTTGCCATGAGGTTCTTTTGCGATGCGTTTTTAGCGGTCGCGAAGGAGCTCGTCGACGGAGGTTGCGGTGACGGCTTGGCGGATCCAGCGGTTGAGCACGTCGAGGTCGGTGCACGCGAGGATGCGTGCGCGTGCCGTGTCGGGGATGGGGAGGCCGCGAACCTCGAGTACGGTGAGGACGTCGTGCATGCGGCCTTCGGCGATGCCCTCGGTGCGGCCTTCGATGTGGCCTTCGCCGCGGTGTTTGAGGGCGAAGTCGCTTTGGTATTCGAATGGGCGGGTTGCCATGAGGTTCTTCTGCGAAGCGTTTTTTAGCTGTCGCGAAGGAGCTCGTCGACGGAGGTTGCGGTGACGGCTTGGCGGATCCAGCGGTTGAGCACGTCGAGGTCGGTGCAAGCGAGGATGCGTGCGCGTGCCGTGTTGGGGATGGGGAGGCCGCGAACCTCGAGCACGGTGAGGATGGCGTGAATGCGGCCTTCGGCGATGCCCTCGGTGCGGCCTTCGGTGCGGCCTTCGCCGCGGTGTTTGAGGGCGAAATCGCTTTGGTATTCGAATGGGCGGGTTGCCATGAGGTTCTCCAGTGCGGCTTTGGCGACCTGGTTGAGCGACAGAAAGACGAGCTCCGAATAGGGTAGCGCACGATCGGCGTCGAGCTCATGGCAAGCGGCAAGCGCCGCCTTTGCCATCTCGACGGCGCGCTCGGGTTGCTCCTTTTGCCCATGAGCCATGACGCTGAGAATGGCGAGCTCAGGCGTTTTGCGCGCCTCGGCGGGGTCCAGGATTTGGGGAATGTCGTTGGGGCCCAACACCAGCGGGGTTAGGCAAAAACCGGGATGTCCGAGAGGAATGGGCTCGCGGGCCCAACGCGCAACGCCTTCGTCGACCGCCACCACCAAGAGGATCACGTCGCAGCCGAGCTTTGCGTGCGCGCCCGTGAGGTAATGGGGCCATACCCGGCGCTTGTTGGCCTTGGGTGTGAGTTGTGGTTCGAGAATGAGGGCGCAGACGTTTCTTCCTGCCTGCTCGAGCACGATCACCAGGTCGGCCGTGAAGGTTACGGGAACGGGATCCGTCCCATCGGCCTCGCCGATGTGCGCGGAGTCGAAATCCGGGATGGGGGTACGCAGCACATCGCGCAATAACTCTGCAGCGAGCGTGGGCGCATTTCGAAAGAGAAGAACCAATCCCTCATGCGTGAACGACGGCATGGTGAGCAAACCCTACCGAGCCCCGGATGCGCGTGCCAGAAGAAACGCCTGTTGGAGAGCTGTTTCTCAACTTCGCGAGTCGCTCGCTCATTGCTAATCGGCCGAAGTGTCGTGAAGATTGCGGACAATCGACATCGCGTCTTAGCTGTGAACGACGATTCGAATGAGCGCGATCCGCGATGGCGTTCGTGGTTCGAGATCGAATGACGTTTGGGCGACGAGCGTGTCGCCTGCCGGAGCTTGCGCGAGCTCTCCGGAGAGCACGTGAATCAAGCAGGTCTCGCCTGCCTCGATGGCGACCCTGGAGGGGACGGAGACGAGGCTCGGGGTGAGGGTCGCCGAGGCTCGCGCGCGGTCGACGATGACATTGAAGTCACGGACTGGCCCATCGAGAAGCGTTCCGTGAACATCCCAATCGCCGGAGAAGGTGCGCGGCTCGAGAGGGCGCGCGAGCTCGACGCGGCCGTGGGCTCCGCAGTCCAGGGTCATGCCTGCGCCCTCGAGGAGCATGATGTGTCGGTCGTAGCCCTCGAAACGTGAGAATGGACCATCCGACGCGACGTCGGCGACGCTTATACGGTAGATGAAACGCTCTCCGGAAAGGGCGGCGCCCTCGGGGTCGATGGCGATCTCGGTGGTGGTCCCACCTCCATTGCGCCAAGGCATGCGGCGATTGTCGGAAGAGCGAATGACCTTCATCGCGCGCGAGCGTATCGCGACGGGCGAGCGTGCGAAAGGAGCTTACGCTCGGACGAAAGACGACGCCTAGCGCAAGACGTAGCCGCCATCGGGATAGAGCACGGAGCCCGTCGTGTAGGTGTTCTGCATCAAGAAGAGCACCGCGCCGGCGACCTCGTCGACGGTTCCTACGCGCCCGAGCAGCGATGCTTCGGCGTAGGCCGAATACGCTTGGGTGCGTTGGGGCTCGGGGCGCCTTTGCCAAAGAGCGCTGTCGATGAGACCCGGCGATACCACATTGACGCGCAAGGGGGCGAGCTCCACGGCCAGCGCGCGGCCCAAGCTCTCGACGGCGGAGTTGCACGCGGCATACGCCGCTGCGGCTCTCGGCGGATGCGCGCCGTATGCGCCGCCCATGAGCACGATGGAGCCGCCCGGCGCCATGCGCGGCCGCGCGTGCTTCACCGACCAATATTGGCCCCAGAACTTCGAACGGAACGGGCTCTCGGCCACCTCGTCCGAAATCGTGTCGATGGGGCCGGCGCCGAGGTGGGACGAGCCGGGCGTAAACAAATGATCGAGCGAGGGGATCTGCTCGAAGAAGGCCGCGATGCTCTCCTTGTCGCTCGTGTCGATGGAAACACCGCGCGCCCGCGGGCCGAGACGATCCACCGCGGCCTCGAGCCGCTCGCGCGAGCGCGCGCCGAGGACCACCTGGCCCCCGAGCTCCACGACCCGCTCGGCCACGCGCAATCCCATCCCCGAGCTCCCACCCACGATGACGACCGTTCGATTTTCCATCGGCCATTTCCCTTTCGAAAAAGGGGTGTAGCGCGATTCCCGTTCCCGTGTAGTGCCATGTAGCTGCTTGACTGGGGAACGAAATTCCCCAATTGCACCATCATGGTGTCGGGCATGCTTTCGGACGATCGGTTCAACGGACTTCAGGCGTTCGTCGCCGTCGCGGAGGCTGGGAGCTTCACCGTCGCGGGGGAGCGGTTGTCGCTGTCGCGTTCGGCGGTTGGAAAGAGCATCGCCAAGCTCGAACGACGATTGGGCACGCGGCTCTTTCATCGAACCACGCGAAGCCTCCGCCTGACCGACGAGGGCCGCACGTTCCATGCGAGCTGCGTCCGGGCGCTGGCCGAGTTGGAGAAGGGCGAAACGGCGCTCGCCGCGCGCAAAGGTGCGCCGTCGGGCCGGGTCAGGATCGATCTTCCGGTGTCGTTCGGGCAAAGGTGGGTCGTGCCGATCTTGCTCGAGCTCGCAGAGCGCCATGCGGCGCTTCGGTTCGACATTTCGTTCTCGAATCGGAGAACGGATTTCGTCCGCGAGGGCGCCGACCTCAAGATCCGAATCGGCACCTTGGGCGACGACGGTACGACGGTGGCGCGCTACCTCGGTGTGCAAAAGCGAGTCCTCTGCGCCGCCCCCGCGTACCTCGACCGCCATGGGCGCCCGCATCGGGTCGCGGATGTCCAATCCCACGACTCCATTCTGGATCGGCGCGGCACGCGGGCGTGGTGCCTGACCACGCCCGACGGCAAGGTGCAATCGGTCAACTTACGAAGCCGTTTGTGCTTCGATCGCGTGGACGCCGTCGCGGACGCGGCCCTCGCCGGCCAGGGGGTGGCGCGCCTGCCATCGTGGCTCGTCGCCGAGCACCTCGCGTCGGGCGCGCTCGAGGAGGTGCTCCCCGGTCATTCGATCGAGGTATTTCCCATTCACGTGCTCTGGTTGGGGAGGGCTCCCTTGCCGCTCAAGACGCGGGTGGTGGTCGACGCGTTGGTCGAACGGTTCTTGCCGATAGCGCCTTGGGAGAGGGGTGAACGGCGCCTTCATCCCTCTCACTCCTGACGCCGTTTCCGCTTCCCTCGTGCGATCTCGGTGGCCAGGGCGTCGAAGCGCGGCTCCCAGAATTGGCGGAATCGATCGAGCCAGGAGTCGACCTGTCGAAGCGGCGCGGCGTCGACGGTGTACAGGCGGCGCGGGCCGTCGACGCGGACGGTGGCAAATCCGTTTTCGCGGAGGACTTTGAGGTGTTGGGATACGGCGGATTGCGTAATGGCAAATTCGCGCTGGACGGCGGATACGATGTCACCGGACGAGAGCTCGCCGCCGGCGAGGAGCTCCAGGATGCGGCGTCGTACCGGATCGCCCAGGACGTCGAATGCGTGCATCAGGTGTGCGCGGGAGGCTCGCCCTCACCCGTGTAGAAGGCGGTGGTGCGCGCCGCGGATGCTTTGGCCACGGCGGGATCGGTGCCGGAGGCGATGGCGGCGCGGCACCAATCGTCGCTGCTCCTGCGCGCGAAGTCTTTGCCTTCTTCGGAGAGCGGCCACTCGGCGGCATCTTTGGGATCGACGGCCGCGCCGGTCGCCAAATGGTGGCCGAGGCCCGTGATGGCGAGATCCCAGCCGACGCCCGTGGCGCCGGGGCCGAATTGGTTCCAGTGATCGTCGACATAGGTGGTGTGCTCGAGCTCGAGGCGCGTGCCCTTCGAGACCTCCTTGAGCGTGACGGCGACCCAGCTGGTGGTCTCGGCGTATACCCACGTGAGCGAGAAGCGGCGCGGCGGCGCGCACTCCGTGATCTCGCCACCCGCATTTCCCTGTAGCTGGTACCGCCCGCCCGCGCGTAAATCACCGGTGACGGGCAAAAACCAGCGCGGAATGCGCTCGGGGTTGGTGATCGCGTCCCAGAGATCCTCGATCGACGTGTCGTAGGTGCGGCTGGCGACGACGACCCGGGCGGGGCGGCCGTTTTGCTCGCTTTCGCGGACTTCGCGGGTTACGGCTCCAATGTAGCGGACGACGTCGATCTTCATGAGGCTCCTCCGGATGGCGAACGAGGGTGAGAAACGGTTCGTTGATGTAGCGCGAGCTAATATAAGTCATACCTTAAATAAGGCAAGGGCGGCTCGCGCCCCAGGGGCCAACGGGTGGCACGACGGCTGCTCCTCTCGCGCTCGGAACGAGCTACGATGGGCCGATGTCCGCGAGCTCACCTCCGGCCGATTTTCCGAAGCACGTGGTGCGCTTCGTTCAACAGGAGCCGCGGTGCGATGGTTCCTTTTACGAGCTCGTGCGCGGAAAATTGAGCCGTCCGCCCCCGGGGATGGACATGTACGTGCCCGGAGGTTGGCGCAACCCGTCCGCGCGGCGCTGGCGTGCGGATCTGCGCGGGCCCGGTTACGATCGGGGTAGCGCGCAGGACCGCCGCGAGCGCCATCATGCGCGGATCCGCGCGGGCTTTTATGTCACGCTCGCGCTGACGGCGGGGACGTGTGCGCTGGCTTGTGTGAAGACGCCTTGGTGGCTCCTCGCGGGCATCGCGCTTTGGTTCGTCTATGTCAACGTGCGCGATCGATACGAGCTATGGATCGAGAGGGAGGCTCCCGCGTCGCGCTTCCCCGAGCCTTGGGGGCTCACCTGGGAGCGCTCGATCGACGTCGCCGGAACGGTGCGCGCGTTGGTCGATTCGGATGCGCCGTTGATCCTCGATTGGTGGGAGCACCAAGGCCGCGCGCGGATCGTGCAATGTGCGCCGTTCGCCATCCTGGTGGGCGGTGAGCTCTTCGTGGTCCGGTGCCGGACGGCGCCGCTCGTCCTCGCCCGCAAGGCCGCGTGGACCGAGACCGCGCAGGGCGCGCAGAGCGACGCGGCGCGCGTTCTATCGGACGACATCGGCGATCGATCCGGGTGGATCGCCTTGGTGCGCGATGGGGTGCGCATCGAAGTGGCCGCGCCGATCGCAAAGCGGATCCCGAGCATGGGGGACATCACCTTGAAGGGCAAGGTCCGGCTGCCGCGGCCGCCCGGGAGCGAAGGGGTGACGTCGACGTTGCTCACCGACGATGGAATGGAGCCCGTGATCCTTCGCGTGATCGACGAAGGCGGCTCGCCGTTTCGGTGATCGCCGCCCCGCGGCTCGGCGGACGCTCGCTCACGGGACGAGGACGGCGCGAAATCGAACGGCGCCGGCGGAGACGCGGTCGTACGCTTTGCGCGCGTCGTCCAACGAATAGGTCTCGGTGAGCACCCGGATTTTGCCGCTCGCCGCCAGCTGCACGGCCTCGTGCACGAACTCGCGCCCGTTCTGTTGGGAGAAGAGGATCTTCTGCCGATTGACCATCATCTGCGGAAAGACGGTGCGGTTCGGGATCACGAGATCCTCCTCGGGGCCGGCCGCGCCCATGACCACCAGGCTGCCCCGGGGGCGCAGTCCGCGAAGGGCGTCGCTCGCCGTTCGGTACGAGTTGGCCGTGGAGAGGATGACGTCGGCGCCGCCGATGCGGGCGAGCGCTTCGCCGTCTTCCACCACCTCGTCGGCGCCCAGCTCGCGGCTGAGGGCGTGCTTGTCCTTGGAGCGCGTGATGGCGATGGCGCGGAAGCCGGCGGCTTTGGCATATTGCAGCGCGAGGTGTCCGAGCCCCCCGATGCCGACCACGGCGACGCGCGCGCCGGGGAGGGGCTCGGCGGCGCGCAGGCCGCTCCACACGGTGTTGCCGGCGCAGAAGATGGGGGCCGCCTGCTCGAAGGAGAGGCCATCGGGCAGCAGCATGGTCGCCGCTTCTTCCGCCACCAGGTACTCCGCGTGCCCTCCGAATCGATGAATCATGAGGAGCTTCTGGTCGGCGCAATCGATGATATCGCCGCGGCTGCACCACTCGCAGCGGCCGCACCCCGCTTGCAAGGCGCTGGTGCCCACCCGATCGCCGACCTTGCGCGTGCGCACGGCGGAGCCGATTTCGACGATTTCACCGACGGGCTCGTGACCGAGCACCGCCGGTAACTCCAGCGGGAGGAGCCCTCCCTGCGACAGGTGCACATCGGTGTAGCAAAGGCCGCTGGCCCGAACCCGAATGAGCACTTGCGCCGGCCCCGGACGCGGGCGCGGCACCGCCTTCACCTCCCAAGGCGCATCGAGAGCGGTCACCACGGCGGCCTTCATCGTTTCGACAGTCGTCATGGGCAGGAAGCTAGGCCGGCGCGGAATCAAGAAAAAGTAGCGAAAGGTTGAAGCATTTATTAGCCTGTCTAAATAATGAGGGACGAGCTCGCCGGCCTGACCACCTTCGTCGTGGTCGCAGAGAAGCGAAGCTTCACGGCCGCCGCGACCGAGCTGGGGGTGACCGCGTCGGCCGTGAGCCAGACGATCCAGAAGCTCGAGGATCGGCTCGGCGTCCGGCTCTTTCAGCGAACGACCCGGAGCGTCGGCCTCACCGAGGCGGGGCAGCGCCTCTGGGAGCGCGTTCGGCCGGCGTTCACCGACATGCTCTCGGCGGTGGAGTCGCTGGACGAGCTGCGCGATCGGCCCGCGGGCACCCTCCGGCTCACCATTTCGCGCGTGGCCTCGTCGATCGTGCTCGAGCCCATGCTGGTGGCGTTCCTGCGCGAGCACCCCGAGATCCGGCTCGACGTCTCGGTCGACGATGGGCTCGTGGACATCGCGGCGCGCGGGTTCGACGCCGGCGTTCGTCTGGGCGAGACGCTCGACAAGGAGATGATCGCCGTGCGCATCTCCGGCGCGCAGCGCGCGGCCGTCGTGGGCGCGCCGGCGTATTTCGCCGCGCGCGGCAAGCCGAAGCACCCGCGCGATCTGCACCGGCACGATTGCATCGGCTACCGGCGCATCAGCGGCGGCGATATCTACGAATGGGAGTTCGACGAGCGCGGGAAGGACTTCCAGATCGCCGTGGACGGCCGCATCGTCGTCGACGATCCGTTCTTGGGATTACGCGCGGCCAAAGGCGGGCTCGGGCTCGTTTACGTTCTGGAGGAGATCGCGCGCCCGTACATCGAGCGCGGCGATCTTTTGCGGGTGCTGCACGATTTCTGTTCGCCGTTTCCGGGGTTCTTTCTTTATTATCCGAGCCGGAGCTACGTGCCGCTCAAGCTGCGGGCGTTCATCGACTTTCTATCCAAGCCGAGGGAGAAGCGGCGCAAGCGCGGTCACGGTTGATTCCACGCCGCGCGTGCATCGGGTGACGTGCGGTCGCGGATTTCCTCTTCGCCCCAGGTGGGGCCGTGCAGGGTCATGAGCTTGCGGCTCTGGAGCCAGTGGGGGGGCTGGTCGGCGCGCTTCATGACGAAGCGGCCGGCGGGGGCCCCCACCAGGCGATCGATCGCGGAGGCGACATCGAAGTTCGGGGGGGCGCCGAGGGCGTCGGCGGCCTTCTTCTTCTCTTGGGACGCGTTGATGCGGCCGATGGCGACGGTGTTGGCCTGGGCGACGACTTTGTAATCGACGTCCGTGAAGTTTTGAGTGCAAAAGAGCCCGCACACGCCATACTTGCGCCCTTCTTTGAAGATTCGCTTCAAGAGCTTCTTCGACGCCGGCTCGCCATGGGGCGGCATATACGGACCAATTTCGTCGAAATAGAGCAGAACGCGCGGCGCGCCGCCGCGCTGGCGCAGCATCCATCCGTAGAGGTCCGCCAGGACCATGGCGACGAAGCTCTCTTTGTTTTGTTGATCGCCGAGGCCGTTCAGCCAAAGGACGTTGAGCGGTGTCTTCGACGGATCGGGCGACGTGAGGAGGGCGTCGAGATCGAGCGGGCGCCCGAGGCGGAAGAGGAGGCTCTTGGAGCCAATCGTGAGGAGCCGGAGTTGTTTGACCAGCTTTTCGCGCTGGTTGCGGTCGAGGAGCGGATCGTCGAGATCTTCGTCGTTGGCGATGCCGGCGATGAGGTCTTCGATCAACAGCGACGAGACCTTCTTCATGGCCTCGCGGATGCGCTCCGCCAGGTATGCGCGCGCGTGATCGCGCCATTGGGCGATCTTCACGTGCGCGAGGAGGTTCTCGGCGACGGCCTCGGAGTAGGCGGTGCTTTGCTCGATGCCCATGTCGCGGGACGGAAAGCGAAGTGGGTTGAGCGAAATGCGCAATCCGGCTTCGCTCATCGGCGTCAAAAGTCGGATATCGGCCCGGTCGCGGTAGGCGTCGCGCCGGGCGCGGAGCGCGGGTTCGAGGTGTGTGTCGTCGAGCGGCTCGGCGAGGGTCAGGATGTCGCCTTGCACGTCGAAGGCAAGGACGGGGACACCGGCGAGGATGGCTTCTTCGGCGATGGCTTTCGCCAAATAGGTTTTGCCGGAGCCCGAGGCGCCGAAGACGGCGATATGTCTCATGAGCTCGGGGGGTTGGAGTCGGACGAGCTCCTTTTTGGGATCGGCGCCGATCCATAAGGGTTCCGGGGTGCGTGCAGGATCGCGTGCCGGGCTGGCGCTCGGCTTCCCGGGCGGTGGGGGGTCGACCATTTTTCCGCGCGGTGGGGTGGTTTCGCGGCTTTTTTCGTGAGGTAAAGCGGGGTCGCTGCTGTCCATGGCCGGCGGAGCACCGTTGCGCTCCGTATTGGGGGCGGGGACGTCGACCATTGAAGGCGGTGGCGTGGTGAGCGGCTTGGGGACGTCGATTTCATCGGGGAGGGTTCGTCCCCAGAGGCGCCAGCAGGGTGCCTGGGCTGCGCATGTGCGGCACGTCTCGAGATCGGGCGCGCGCGGCGGGGGGGCGCCTCCGAGCCAGGAGCGCATATGGTGCACGAGCGTGAGCAGCTTTTCCGCGTCGCCTTCACGCGGTGGATCGGCGGCGTCGATTTGGATGCGGTCGCGCACCACGTGGACGAGCGCGGGGTGCGCGTGGGTGCCCTTCGCGGCGTACGCCATGGCGTAGAGGCGCACCTGTTCGAGCTGGGCCAGATCGGTCCCCGCGTACGTCTTGAGATCCCAGAGCCACGTTTGCTCGGCGTGGCGGCACAATAGATCGATCCGGCCGCGGATGGTGGCGCCGTCGAGCTCGAGCTCGATGGTCTCTTCGGACGCGGGGAACGCCTTGTCGACGGCGGAGCGCGCATTGGCGGCTCCGGCGGATGCTTGCACCATCGGTGGGGTCAGGAGCTTGGCGATATGGCGCACGGTATCGGCGAATCGCGCGAGGTCGGCGCCGTCGACGTGGCTGGCGACCTTCTTGGCGTGCGCGTGCGCTCCGCTCAAAGCCAATTGAAAGAGCGCGTGCTCCACCGCGGCCGGATCGGGTCTTTGGCGTCCGAGGAGCGCGTGCAATTTCGGATCTTCGGCGGCGCCGGTGGCGATGGCGTGGAGGGCTTCGTGCGCGGCCTGTCCGAAGGCATCGGGGCCATAGGGCACCACGCGATGTCCTTCGCGGGCGAGGACGAGCTGCCTCGGGCAGCGCGTGGCGGTGACGACTTCGGTGACCGAGAACGTGGGGCTCATGACGGCGAGGCTCCCGGACGAAGGAGGACCACGGGGGAGCGGTTGCGATCGGCGACCACGTCGACGGCGCCGCGCCCTGCGAGCACGTGGAGCGCGGCGTCCACCGTTTCGACGCTCAAGCCGAGGGTCGCGGCGAGACGGGCGGCGGGCTCGAAGGCGCGTTCGGTCTGCAGGTGCCGGAGGATCGCGGTCACCTGGGTGTCGCTGGCTTTGGCGCCTTCGGGGGCGCGCGGTCTCGGCTGCTCGACGGGGAAGACCTTGCCGACGACCCGCGCCGGGATGGCCAGGAGCGATGCGAGGTGCTCGACGGCGATGTCGAGCGCCGTCTTGCGGTCGACGGGGACGTCGCCGGCGGCGGCGGCGTTGAGGAGCGCTTCGATGGCGGCCAGGGGGACGATTTCACCCTCCGCGATGCGGAGGACCACTCCGCGCGACGTCATCTCCAAGAGCGTTTTGTGCGCGGCCGACGGGAGCGGAAACGATTCTTCGCGCAGGAGCATGGCCATGTCGGCTTGATTGGCGGCGACGACGTCTGCGAGGCGCCTCACCGTGGACGCGGCGGATTTGCCGTTTTGGCTGTTCGAGCTCTCGATGTAAACGCGTTTGCGCTCGCCGTTGCGCTGCAGAACGACGCGCATGCCTTCGATGCTCGTCCTGCGGGCGCGGTGCGGTGCGATCTCCTCCACCAAGGTGCCTTGGATCGGTCGCTTGGCGCCCTGCGCTTGCCGGAAGATGTCGTACGCGACGGCTTGCGCGAGCGCGGCGCGGGCGTCCGGTTGCCGCGCGGTGCGTGGTTCTTCGTCGATCAAGGTGTCCAGCTTGCGTCGGACGATATCGAGGGGTTGAGGTGGTGGCGGGGGCTTGAATACGTCGGTGTTGCGTTGCCCGCGCGGCTCGCGCAGGAGCGCTTGGAAGTAGCGAACGACGGCGCGCGGTGTTCGCAGCTTTTCGCGCGTGACAACGTCGAGTACCTGCTCGCGGGAGAGTGGAAAGAGCGGATCGCTCGGGTGCTCGTCGAGGCCTTCCCAGAAGTGCTTCATGCGCGTCTCGACGAGGAGGAGCGCTTCGTTTGGGGTGAGCCCTTTGAGATGGACGGCAGGCGTGTCGTCGAATCGATCCTTGACGTACCCCGGCGCTTGCTCACGGAGACTTGGCCAGAGCTGCGTTTGGCAGAGGACCAGGATCACGGTGCTGGGGGCATCGTTGTAAAGCTCGGCAATGGTCTCGAGGAAGGTCATGACAGCGTCGGGGCCGAGCCGTACGGTCCCCTCGATCTGGTCGAAGGCGAGGAGCACCGGGGTGCCGGCGAAGCGCGCCAAGGCCAGCAGGGTCTTGAGCGCGCGCACGGCCTCCGCCTCCTCGTCGAGCACGAGGGAGGTCCCGAGCGCGTCGAGGCGCTCCGAGGAGAGACTGGATCCGCCTAGCCAATCGACGATGGCCGTGCGCTCTGCCTCGCCGCCCTCGGGGAATCGGGCGACGATCCGGAAGACTTCGCGATCGACGGCCGCGAGCTCCGGGAGACGGAGCGCGGTATCGACGAACGCGCGCTCCACCAGGGGCCAGCCGTGCTTCAATTGCTCCACACAGGAGGAGAGGTATCGATCGGGGTTGGCGCTGGTGGCCTCTTCGAGCCGGGCGCGGAGCTCCGCGGGGGTCGACTTGTTGGCGACGAGGACTTTGGCGATCGCGAGGAGCGCTCGCCAGAGCAGGATCTCGATGGGCGTGTCGGTGGCCTCGTCGATGTGACGGTCGCCGGCGAGCCGGACCGAGAGCTGTCGCACGAGCTCTTGCAAGACGTGATGCCGAGCACGCGCGAGCGATCGCAGCGGGGGGATGACGGTGAGCGCAAAGCGCCCGGTCGCGGTTCCTTTGCGCCACCCCTCTTCGGATTGGCGCCGCAGCCACGCGAGGAGATGCGTTTTGCCTTCGCCCGCGTCGCCCGTGATGACTTGAAGCGACGTGCGCGCCGTTTCGCGCGCGTCGCGGACGAGCGCCAAGCATTGCTGGCGCGCTCCCGCGTGGATGCTCGGGACATCCGGCGTTTCGCGGAAGGCGTTGGGGAGCACGGCATCGGAGAAGGGGCTGGGCGAGGCGGCGAGCAGGTCCTCCAAGCGGTCCGTCTCGGTAGACGATGGCCGGACGCTCATCGAAGCACCACGTACTGCAGGTGGCCACGGCCTGGCTCCTCGATGGCGAGCTCGGGGTCGGCCAGGCGCGATGGATCGTCGGCCGTCTTCAAGTCGACGACGAAGTCGCGCTCGGCCTGCAGGAGTCTGTGGTCGAAGTTTCGCCGGGTCCATCCGCGGCGGAGAAACGCGTCGCGAACCTCGGGGATGGGGACCATGCCGGCATAGCGGCCGCCGCGATCGAGCTGCGCGAGGATGGTGAGCAGGTCGGAGTCGAAGCCGGCGCCATCGCTGGCGGAGCGCGGGCCCGCATCCGGCTCCGAGGTGGCCGTGAATGCGCGCGCGATGATTTGCGTGAGCGCTTCGACCTGGCCGGCCAATGCTTTGATTTGTTCCGATACGCTCGCGATCGTTGGACGGGGCGGGCGCGGGGATTTCGGCGGCGGTCGGGGCCCGCGTCTCGGTGATTTGGCGCTTGCGTCCTGGACGTCGGGTTTCCGTCCAGGCTTCCCCCCGGTCCCTGTTTTGACCGCGCGCTTCGTGCCGCCTTTGGCGACGATCTTCTTCGTGGATTTGCTGCGTGCTTCGGCGCTCGCCGACTTTCGTGCCCCCATGATGGTTGGAGCGTATCACCGCGGCGGCAATGTCGTGTCTGACATGATGGGGGATAGATTCGTTGTCACAATCACTCCAGATACGCTTGCGCCACTCGCGCAATGGGCGAATGTCGTACTACAGTCGCCTTCATGCTCATCTCGGGAATGTCGGGGAACGAAATCTTCTGTCTCGCACAAAAGGGGCTTTTCCCGGGCGAGATCGCCGTCGGCAACAGCGTCCGGTCCATGGGGGTCGGTGGCTCCATCGGCGCATCATTTCAAAGTATGGCGACGGGAGAGATCGGCGCCATTACCCAGCTCATCTCCGAAGGGCGCCATGCTGCCATATCGCGCATGGAGGACGAGGCCAAGCGGCGCGGCGCCATCGGTGTCACGGGGGTGATCAGCGAGCTGACGACACTTGCAGGATACACGGAATTTCTCTCGCAAGGGACGGGGGTGCACGTGCAATCCGTTCAGCCAGGGCAGCCGTTCTTTTCCACGTCGGCATCGGGGACCGAGCTGTATTGCCACATCGACGCGGGCTATCAGCCCGTCAAATTCGTCATGGGGAACGTGGCCTATGCGCTCGGCATCGGCGGGGGGATCATGGGGTCCCTTCGCACGATGGCGCAAGGGGAGGTCACCGAATATTCGCAGCTCTACAACGGGATACGGCATCTTGCGCTGCAGCGGCTGCAGGCCGAGGCCGCGGCGCTGGGGGCCAACTCCGTGGTCGACATTCGTCTCGATATGCTCCCCTTTGGGCCGGCGGGCACCATCGAGCTTTTGATGACGGGCACCGCATCGTACAACCCGCGGCTGTCCCAGGGGCCTGTCGCGCCCGACCAAGTCGTCACCTCCGAGCTCACGGGCGAAGAGCTCTGGAACCTCGCCAAGCTCGGGTTCGTACCTCAAAGGTTGGTCATGGCCACCTCGGTCTATTCGCTTGGCATCGCGGCCGGCATCGGCACCATGTTCAAGAGCATGTCGCGCGGCGAGCTCCCCGAGGTCACGCACTTGGTCTACAAGGCGCGCGAGAACTGCCTCGACCTCATTCGCCGGGAGGCGCAAGCCATCGGCGCCGAGCGGGTCATCGGCAATAAGCTCATCATCCGCGAGCTCGGCCCCGGGCTCATCGAAATCATCGCAGTAGGCACCGCGATCCGGCCGCACCCCAACTCGGCCCCGGAGACGCCGCATCTCATTCCCCAAGCGGTCATTCAAGACCGCGACATGATGAACCTGGGAGGCGCGCTCCCCCTCGTCATCGGCGCCCGCGCCCGCGGCGCCCCGAGGGCCATCGGTTGCCTCATCGTGTTGGTGATGATCATCGTGGGCGCCATCGTCGCAGTCTTCATCGGGTTGCTGTCGGGGAACTGACGAGGACCGTCGCTCGAGCTCCTTCCGGCGCCGCCCGGCATTCGGATGACCCTGTCGTTTGCGGCCTACTTGGGCATGCGGGAAGAGGGGTCGGACGATCGCGAGCGGTTATCGAAGGACGACGCGACGTCCGCCTCTCTAGGACTGTCACCTTCACAGCCGGTGTACCTGAGCTACGGTCGCGAGGTTTCCGGCGCCCGTGACGAAACGATGGTGCGAGCGAAGCGCTCCGGAGCGCGGCACGTGGCGAGACAAAACGACGGCGCGAACGAAGCGCTCCGCGCAATCGCACACATTCTGCTGCTGGCTTCTTTCGAACCAGACGAAAAAGGTGGAGAGAATAGGTCCGGTGGATACGAGCTGTTCGTGACGCAGCTGCCCCAACGAGGAATTCGGCCACCGGTCCGCGCCCGCTGCGCTTCCCGTCACCCGTCGCATGAAACTCCTCGCTTATTCCGCCCTCCGCTGTGGAGACTCTGGCTAAGAAGCTCACGAGGCATGCGCAGGCTGTCGCCTCCCACTCTTACCGATTAGCGACCCATCGTCTGCGGTCTTCCACGCGATGTCCGGCGCACCGCGCATCCGACCTAGTCAGCCCCACTGCGAGTTCGACGCCAACTCCGCATCACACGCTTTCATCGAGAAAACGAAGCGGTCGATCCGCCCCGCCCCCTGTCCCAAGACAAAATCCTGGTGTCCTAGACACCCGCTCTCCCCCTTGCCCTTGACCCTCCCGTTACGGGAGACACCAGACTTCCTCACATGGACCAAGCCTCAATCACACGGTACATCGTCGAAGCGTTCGCCCAGGTTCATACGGACACATCCACGGCAGATACGTTCTTCTTCTACAGTTCCTATCGCAAGCTCCCGTTCGCAACCCTGGTGACGCACGACACGGACTTCGACCATGCCTCCCACCTCGATCGACCCGACGTCTTCGGCCTGAACGTCGGCATCGGCCGCGAAACGTTTCGTTCGTTCTTCGGCCCGCGTCGCGCGGGCGGCGGCGAGAGCCCTTACGACTTTACGGCGTTGGACCGGGTGATGCCTCATCCCGTGTACGGTGCCATGCATTGGGTTTGCGTCCTCAATCCCTCCGAGACCACATTTCGAACCGTGCAGCCTTTGCTCGCCGAGGCCTACGATCGCGCTGTCCGCATGCACGCCCGCGCGACCATCACGGCCCAAACGCCTGCCGATGCCGACGCACCGCCAACGCTGCAAGAGAGCGCATCCCCGCCCGAACGAGCGCCCAAAGCGTAGGCGCTGACCTCGCTCGGCCACGGCCTTCTACCCCGCACTCGGAATGCGCCCTCTCCATTCGAGGCAACCGTATCGGCGCTAAAAGCGATACGACAGCCGAAGCCCCACGAAGCGGCTAATCGTAGCACCGCGGGTAGCCACGATGTCGGTCTGGTATTGCAGCAGCACCTGCAGCGGCTCGACGGGCCGGAGGCCCACCGTGGCGCGGATGCTCTGGATGCTTTGCCGATCGGTGGCCGTCAGCTCGCCCTCTGGGCCGGATGCCGCCACACGCCCATTGCGGAAATAGTGGTAGGAGGCGCCGAGCCAGATCTCTTTGCTGATGTCCATCGACGCGTGCACCGTTCCATTGAACGTAGGCCGCTGCTGCAGTGACACACGCCGCGACGTTCCGGGAAGGATGTAGTCGTCGTTCTTCGTATAGAAGATGGCCGCCCCCACCGCTTCGACCAGGAACATTCCCAAGAACCGGTGGCCGATCCCCGCTTGCTCGTCGAACGTCCAACGATTGGTGCCGACGTTGACGGGCCGGCGAGGGTCGTAGTTGCCAGTCGGCGCGCGGAGGTACGAGCTGAATACGAAGTAGGTGAAGTCCTTTTCGGACCATTTGAT
Source organism: Sorangiineae bacterium MSr11954 (assembly GCA_037157815.1). Taxonomy (NCBI): domain Bacteria; kingdom Pseudomonadati; phylum Myxococcota; class Myxococcia; order Myxococcales; family Pendulisporaceae; genus Pendulispora; species Pendulispora albinea. Next base: position 7,684,726 of record CP089984.1, on the reverse strand, counting down.
CGCATAGCCGATGGTCGGCAGATACGACAGATCGCCCATGCCGGAGCCGTGGAGGGTGGTCGTGCCTTGTCCCCCTTGTCCCGGAAGGTACACCTGAGCGTCGACCACCGGCACAAGCACGTCCAGCGGGACAATGGCCAGGTTGCCGAACTTCAGCAGGTGCAGGTAGCGGAAAATGGCCGTGTTTCGTACGTAATTTTGAGAGTCGGCCGACGTCTGGTGGCGCGCGTACATGATGAAGACGTTCGTGTGATTGGGCGCTAGCCCTAGCGCGTAATCGCGCGGATCCGTCTCGGCGCGGCCGAGAGAGGGGAAGAACAGCCCTGTCACCATCGTGGCGAGCACACACCGCTTCCTGATCGTCATGGAACCCCCCGCGAGCGTCGTGTCGTGTTTGGATGTTTTGTCGCGCGAGGGTTACTTCCGTATGCGGTCGATGTTTGCAAGACCTTTCGTGTGCATGACGCCTCATGGCGCGGCCTCGCGCTGCTCAAGCAGGCGATCGCATCCCGAGCTCGCGTGTAGGGTGTAACCTTTCGGGCGCCTCAAACGTGATCCCTTCGAAGAGCGCTTTTTCCGAGCGGAGGTGAATCATGGGTTCGAGCAATGTGGTGGTCGTGGGTGGTGGCTTGGCGGGTCTCTGTGCGGCGGTGCGTGCGGCAAGCGCCGGGGCCTCGGTGACCTTGCTGGAGCGCTCGCACCAGCTCGGTGGCCGCGCAGCGTCGCAAACGGAGGGCGAGCATACGTTCAATCAAGGACCGCACGCGCTCTACTTGGGCGGGGCCGCCGCGCGCGAGCTCGACGAGCTCGGCATCGCATGGGAGGGCTCCAGGGCCAAGTCGCCCTACTTTTTCGTCGAACGGGACGGAGCGTTCCAACCGCTTCCGTCGGGCGTGCTCGCGCTGCTCACGAGCAGCGTGCTCGGCTTCGGCGGAAAGATGCAGTTTGCAAGTGCATTCGGGAAGCTGACCTCCAACCAAGGCTTCGAGTCCATGCCCTTGTCCGAGTGGCTCGCGCGGGTGACCGACCCACGGGCGCGCGCGCTGCTCGCCGCGCTCTTTCGCGTGACCACGTACTCGGCCGACCACGATAAGCTCTCCGCCGCCGCCGCGATGCGGCAGCTTCACATGGGCCTCGACCGCGGTGTGGCGTACCTCGATGGTGGTTGGCAGAGCCTCGTCGATCGGCTCACCCTCCGCGCGCTGGATGCCGGGGTCGCGATCCACACGAGGACCTCACCGGTTTGCATTGCTCCGGAGGGTCCGCGGCTGTGCGTACACGTGCCGGATGTAGGCCCGCTGCTGGCCGATTCGGTGGTGCTCGCCGCCGGACCGCGCACGTGCGCCGCGCTCGTTCCCGAGAGCGCTTCGCTGGCCAACGCGGCGGCGCAAGCCGTCCCGGTGCGCGCGGCGTGCTTGGACGTGGCCTTGAACCAGCTGCCAAACGCGCGCCATCACTTCACGTTGGGAGTTGACAGCCCCGATTATCTGTCGGTGCACAGCGCGTTTGCGCGGCTCGCGCCCGAGGGCGGCGCGGTCGTGCACGTGGCGCGCTACCTGGTGGGCGACGCGCACGATCCCGCCCAAGTGCGGGCCGAGCTCGAAGCGCTCCTCGACCGATCGCAGCCGGGGTGGCGGCCGCACGCCGTGTACACGCGCTTCCTCCCCAAAATGACCGTCGCGCACGCCTTGCCCCTGGCCTCCGAGGGCGGCGCGCGCATGCCAGTGGCCGTCCCCGACGTCCCCCGGTTGTTCGTGGCCGGCGATTGGGTGGGCGACGAGGGCATGCTCCTCGACGCCGCCCTCGCGAGCGCGCGCCGGGCGGCCGAGCTCGCGCTTCGAAGCATCGCGCTTCGCGACGTGGCATGATGTTGCCACCTTGAAGATTCACCCGTCCTACGACACCGCGTATCGCGAGCACGCCAAGCACGTGTGGGCCATCGTGTATCGCATGACCGGCAGCGCGCAGGACGCCGACGACGTGGTCCAGGACGCGTTCGTGCGCGCCATGGTACGCGATCCCTCCGCCACGTCGGGGCAGCGCGAGGTCGAAGCGCGCGCGCCGCAGGCGACGGATCTCCGGCCGTGGCTCACGCGCATCGCGATCAACGCGGGCATCGATCTCCTTCGCCAGCGCCGGCGCTCTGCGTACATCGGACCCTGGCTGCCGGAGCCCTTCGACACGGAGGACGAGAGCTCCACACCCCCCGAGCCGGGCGCGGATTGCCGCTACGATCTGCTCGAGAGCGCATCGTTCGCCTTTCTCGTGGCCCTGGAGGCGCTCGCCCCGCGCGCGCGTGCGGTCCTCCTCTTGCGCGACGTGTTCGACTATTCCGTGCGCGAGGTGGCGGAGACGCTGGCCATGAGCGAGACCCACGTGAAGGTCACGCACCATCGCGCGCGCCGGATCATGGCCACCTACGAGGCGGACCGGTGCGTTCCCACGCGCGAGCTGCAGGAGCGAACGCGCAGCGTGCTGGCCACCTTGATGGCGCATTTGGCGGCGCAGGATGTCGCCGGCATCGAGCGCATCCTGGCCGACGGCGTGCGCACCTTGAGCGACTCGGCGGGCGAGCACCTCGCGGCGCGCGTGCCCGTCGTGGGGCGCAAGAAGGTCGCGACGTTCTGGGCGAAGGCCAGCGCTGGAAAAATCGCCTCGGAGATGGACGTGCGCATGCTCAACGGGCTGCCCGCCGTGATGCTCACCTTCGCCCTGCCCGCGGGGTACTCCGGGCGCTCGGCGCCGCGGTCCGTGATCACCATGCGGCTCGATGCGCAGGGGCTCGTACGGGAGATCCACACGATCCTGGCCTCGCGCAAGCTTTTGCGCCTCTTTGGAGGCCCCGCGCCCGATGGCGCCGGTGTCGCGCGAGCAGAGCCGGAATTGTCGAAAGCGTGATCATCGCGTGTGGAGCGGGCTACAGTTCGTAGACCCAGTGCACGCGGCCATGCTTCGTCCTTCCCGATCCATCGAGTTATCCATCTTTCGCGCCACCGGTAAGGTGGTGTATACGCGCGAACAACGCAGCTTCTTTCTCGGCAAAGGAGAACACCTCGGGGTAAGCGATATCGCGCTCCCGGAGCTGAGCGTGGACGGATATCACGCCGACATCTCCTGGGACGAGACGGACTACGTCATTACGGGCCTCGACAACACCGACAATCTCTCCGTGGGCGGCGTACCGCTCACCCCCGGCATCACCCGGACGCTTCTGCCGGAGTCCATCATCGAGGTGGCGGGGATCCGCATCGTCGCCACGCAATCCGGCGGATTGCCGGGCGTCTCGCCCATCCAGAAATACCTCGCGTACGACGAGCGCGATCTGGCGCAAGCCGCCATCGAAGGGGAGCGTCGCGATCGGGCGAGGTGGGGATACGTGCGCCTCATCGCAGTGGAAGCACCGCCTGACGTGATTCGTACGAGGCAAACCTTTTTGCGCCCGACCGAGCTCAAACCGCGCACACCGCCCAAACCGTATCGGGTGGGACGAAGTCGCATTTGCGAGATCCACGTGGACGCGGACGGCGTGGCCGGCGAGCACGTCGCGCTCACCGTGGAGCAAGACGGCGTGCGTGTGACGAATACGCACGGGCGTGGGCTCCGTCTGGGGAGCCGCATCCTCGAGCCGGGCGGCCATGCGCTCTGGCACTGGAGCGAAATGTTGGAGGTCGGACCGATTGTCTTCGGCCTGTACGATCCCATCGTCTCGGCGTTGAGTGAGGTCAAGCGCGCGTCGGCGGGGGTTCGCCCCGACTCCGATATCTATGTTCCACGATGGGCCGATCTCCCCGAGCCCGACACCGAAGCATCGAAATCGTCCCGCAAGCCGCTCGCCCTCCTCTCCTCGCTCCTGCCTGGAACCGTCACCATCGAGCTCCCGCAGAGCGAAGCCCTGGTGCTGTTCGACTGGCTCTTGCGCTTCAACAACGGCGCCCCGCACGATCCCATCAAGGATCTCGCGGGCCGGCGTTTGCTGCAGGAAATGGAGGGCGCGCTCGAGCCGCTCCTGCTTTCGAAGCTCATCGATCCCAAGTACGAGCGCCTGCTCGAGGATGCCCGCAACAAGCTGCGCGAGCCCGACACCGAGCTCGATCTCGACGCATGCTTGGACGACGATGGCGCGTGATCCGTATTTCGCCCGACCGCCATCGCACGACACACATCACGGCGTGAGCATGAAGGGCGGCCGCTGGACGATCAGGTTCTGAGGATCGACCGGCTTTCCGACCAGCGCGCGCTTGACGACCTCGATGGAGACGGGGTGGTTCGGCATGCCATTGTGCTCGGTCAAGTCGTATTTGAACCCCTGGTACTCTTGGAGCGTCAGGTTGGTGAAGGTGTGCCCGTCCGCGCCCTTCAAATGGCCGTTCTGCCATGGCGTGACGACCTCGTCCCGCCAGGTCGACAAGGCGATGTATTTGACCCCGCCGAACGTATCGCCGCCATCGTCCAACTTTGGATTGAGGTTCTCGGTCGACTCGAGCGATTGCTGGAGGCACGCGATGCCCGCGCTGAGGATGACGGCCTCGTTCGCCAGCGCTTGAATGCGGAGAAGGGTCGCGATCATGTTGGCGAGCGTTCCCAGGCCGGTCGCCGTGAGGCCGTGGTTGCTCGGCGCCAGACCGATCAACTTGTCGACCTTCTCTTTTCCACCTTCGTACTTGAGATACCAGCGGGGCAGGATACCGCCGCCCTGCGAGTGGCCGATCATGTCGACCTTGCTGGCGCCCGTCTTCTGCAGCACCTCGTCCACGAACTTCGCCAGCTCCTTGGCGGACTCGCGAATGTCCGTATACCCTTTGCACACCTTCGGCAGATTGCCCTTTTCGCCATAGTTCAGCGCCGACACGGAGAACCCGGCGTTTTTGAGCTCGGGCGCGAGCGTCTTCCATGTGTTGTAGCGGTTGGCCCACGTGCCGTGGACGAGCACCACGGGGTTGGTGCCGTTCGGGGGCTTGCGCATGCTCTCGCGCGTCTCCGCGAAGGGATCTTGCGCGCCGGGCGGGAGGCGATCGGGCGTGAAACAGGACTCGATGAACGCCTGCTGGAATTTCATGAGGGGCGAGAGCCCTTTTTCCAGAGACAGCATCGGGTTGGGGATGTTTTCCGGGGGATTGGAGATATTTTCCAGCGGATTTTTCGGTAAATTGGGGAGCATGTGCCGTCTCCTCGGGTTCGAGGTTCTTGGGGTGGCGGGCCAGCATGGGGAGCGCTTCGAGCGCCGCGGCTCACGAGGTCGATTTGCCGAGCCGGGGGATGCGATCGACCAGCTGCCGCGATAGGAATCGCGAGAATCGCGCCAGGCTGCGGTCCGCCGTCTCCCGGTCGATGGTCCGCTGCAGGTCGGCGCGCGTGCGGGCTGCGATGCGGCGGAAGACTTCGTTGCGCGCCTCGGTGCTGGCTTCGTAGCCGTTTAGATCGGATTTGCCGATGTGGAATGGCTTGTGGAATACCACTTTCCAGCGTGTCGGCAAGGGAAGGGGCGTGAGCGGGAGCGGCACGACGGTTCCAAAAGCGGACTTGACGAATCGAATGGTGCACAGCGACGGGAGGCTCTCTTCGCCGCCGATGATGGCGATGGGAACGACGGCGGCGTTGCGCGCCAGGGCCAGCCGGATGAACCCCGTGCGCCACTCCCGCATTTGGTAGGCGTGGACGAACGATTTGCAATTGCCCTCGGTCCCCTCCGGGAAGACGGCCAGCACCTGCATCTTGGAGGGCAGCCGCTCCGGCGTTCGAAGCCAGGACGCCGGGAACCCTCCCGCCGTCTCGAAGAAGCCATGAAACAGGCGGGTCTCGTACCACGAGTCGTGGGCGGCGCACCAAGGGAACCGCTCGAGCCCGACATGATCGGCGACGGCCAGCCCCGCGAAGAGCGTGTCGAGCGCGATCCACCCGGAGTGGTTGCACACGTAAATGGCATTCCCATTGCGCGGAACGTGCTCGGCGCCCTGAACGCTGAACGAGAAATACTTGGCGCGGATCAGCGCACGCAGCGGCGCGAGGATGCGCCTGTCGAACGCTTGGAGGTTGCGTTCGGGCAACGGTCCAAGTGGCTTTTGCAAATTCGGAGCGAGGCTCGGCGGACGAACCTCCGTGCTCGATAGGACATTTCCCATATCAATCCCCTCCAGCTGCACGAAATAGGTCGTCGAATCGATGGGTTGTACCCGGCCGATCGGTATTCGAGCTCTACGCCGGTGGTCCTCCTGTTGCAAGGGAAATGACCTCGAGATGCCTCCGAATCCTCGGCCAACCTCGCGACGAACCCTTGATTCGAATGAAATTTTCACGATGTGGACGTGACTCGTTGGATGACGGAAGCGGTGGAAACGGACGAGTGGGTATTGCGTAGTTCGATAATGGTGGCGAGCCAATGGTCGATCGCATGGGCCGTGGAGTGTGCGTGCTCGGCCAACAACGTGGAGTGATGACCGGGCACTTCGACCAGCGTATGAGGCTGTTTCCAAGGGGGCGCGCGCCAATCGTCGCTGCCGGGGATGATCTCGGCCTCGATCCCGGGCATGGGCTCGGCGGCGCGGACGAACAAGGTGGGGGTGACGATCGCCCCGGGGGTCCAGCCGGTGAAGAGATGCTCCAGCCCCCACGCCACCGCCGTGAGCTCTTCGTCCGTCCACGATAAAAGGGAAACGCTCTTCAACAATGTGCGCCAGATGGCCGATTGCATGGTTGGGGTAATCGCATGTCGTGGATAGGTATCGACCAGCACCAGCGCAGCAGGGAAGATGCCCATGCTCTCGAGGTGGGCGGCGAGGGCGTGCGCGACCCATCCGCCCGCGGAGTAACCCACGAGCGCAAAGGGAGCATCGGCCGCATGCAGAATGGTCTCCGCGTGGGCTCGAATCAGATCGGCACGGTCGGCCGGCAGGGGCTCGCCGCGCGCATAACCCGGGTGCTGAAGCGCCCAGATGCGCCGGGGACCATTCATGGCCGAAGCCAGCCGCGTGTACTCCACGACGCTCGAGTTGGCCGCGAACGAGGATAAGCAAAACAAGGACGTCGAGGCGCCGCCGCGCGTGAGCTGCTTGGGGGCCGAAGCATGCGCTTCGCGGACCGCCCGGCTCTTCGCTTCGCGCGCGCTGCGGATGCGCGCGGAGAGCAGCAAGAGCTCTTGCGCGAGCTCGATCTCGTCGCGCTTCCAAAGTCGTTTGGCGGTGGCGACCAGCGAGCTCTCGCCCGCTTCGTCGCCGTCGCCGGGCTCGGAGGCGCCCGAGACCACGGCGCGTGGTGCGGATGGAGCCGCCGGCGGAAATCCATTGGACGAAGCCGGCGCGGACGTCGGCGCTTCGAGGTGGGCCCCCCCGTTGGATTTGGGCTCGAGGGCGAGCTTTTGCAAGAGCGCGCCGGCCGCCTGGCGAACGGTGGGGGCCTCGAAGAGGAGCGCGGCGGGCAAGCGCAGCCCGGTGGCGGCCGACAGCCGGTTTCGGAGCTCCACCGCCATGAGCGAGTCCAGTCCGGCCTCTTGAAGCCGCCGTTCGAGCTCCAACGAGCTCGGTGAGGCCATGCCCAGAACCGCCGCGGCCTCGCTGCGCACCAGCTCGAGCAAGGTGCGTTCGCGCTCGGAGGATGACTGCGCGAGCAGACGCTGATGGAGCGAGGACGTCGCGGCGCCGTGGGCGGCGGTGGCCATGGGCCGAGCGGGCTTGGTGCGGACGAGATCCCGGAGCAAGAAGGGCACCGCCTCGGCGTGCGCGGCCAGCTTGCCGAGGGCGGGCCGATCGAAGCGCGCGGGGACCAGGGCGGCGTCGGGTCGAGCGAGCGCCGCGTCGAGCAGGGCGAGCGCCTCGCCCTCGGAGAGCGCGAGGAATCCGGCGCGGGCCATGCGCTGAAGATCGAGATCGGTGAGGTGAGCGGTCATGTTGGACCTCTGCGCCCAGTAGCCCCAGTCGAGCGAGATGGCGGGGAGACCTCGTGCCCTTCGGTGGTGGGCGAGCGCGTCGAGGAAGGCGTTGGCGGCCGCGTAGTTGGCCTGACCGGGGCTGCCGAGGACACCGGAGAGGGAGGCGAAGAGGACGAAGGCGGAGAGGTCGAGCGACGCGGTGAGCTCGTGGAGATGGAGCGCCGCATCGACCTTGGCGCGCAAGACCGTACGGAGTCGCTCCGGGGTCAGGGAGGCGATGACACCGTCATCGAGGACCCCTGCGGTGTGGATGACGGCCGTCAGCGGGTGCGCGGGGGCGATGGCCGCCAGGAGCCGCTCGAGGGCGGAGCGATCGGCGGCATCGCACGCGGCGATCGTGACGTGCGCGCCGGCCTCCTCGAGCTCGCGCTGAAGGGCGGCGGCGCCCGGCGCGGCGGCCCCTTGCCGGGAGGAGAGCACGAGGTGCCGAACGCCGTGCGACTGCACCAAATGGCGCGCCACCAACGCGCCCAGCGTTCCCGTGCCGCCGGTGATGAGAACCGTACCTTCGGGGGCGATGGGGCGCGGGAATGTGAAGGCCAGCTTGCCGACGTGCCGCGCCTGGGCAAAGGAGCGGAAGGTGGCGGGGGCCTGACGGATATCCCGCACGCTGATGGGCGGTGGCCGAAGAACGCCCCCTTCGAACAGCGGGAGGAGCTCGGCGAACATCTGCTGAATGCGCTCGGGTCCAGCGTTCACCACGTCGTAGGCGCAATAGAAGACGCCGGGGTACTGCTGCGCGATGGCGCCCGCGTCGCGAATGTCGGTCTTGCCCATTTCGATGAAGCGCCCGCCGCGAGGGAGGAGCCGGAGGGACGCGTCGACGAACTCGCGCGCCAAGGAGTCGAGGATGACGTCGAAGCCCTGGCCCTGGGTCGAGGCAAGGAAGTGCGCCTCGAAGTCGAGGGAGCGGGAGGACGCGAGGTGCGCGTCGTCGAAGCCCAGCGCGCGCAAGGTGGGCCACTTGGGCGGGCTGGCCGTGGCAAAGACCTCGGCGCCCATGTGTCGCGCGAGCTGCACGGCGGCGATGCCCACCCCGCCGGCGGCCGCGTGAAGGAGGAGGCGCTCGCCGGGCTGGAGGTGCGCCAGATCGACCAGGCCGTAGTAGGCCGTCAGGTAGACGATGGGAACGACGGCGGCCTCGAGGAACGACCAACCCGCGGGCACGCGCGCGATCACACGATGATCGGTGATGGCGACGGGGCCAAAGGAGGCGCGGAGGAGCCCCATCACGCGATCGCCCGGCGCAAACGAGGAGACGCCAGGGCCCACCTCGAGGACGACGCCCGCGCCCTCGCCGCCGAGCGGGCCCGGATCGCCGGGGTACATGCCCAGCGCGTCGAGGACGTCGCGGAAGTTGAGGCCCGCAGCATGGACCGCGATGCGCACCTGGCCTTCGGAGAGAGGCGCGAGCGCGTCGGGGTAGGGCGCCAAGGTGAGTCGATCCAAGGAGCCTTTGGCGGGCGTGTCGAGCCGCCAGGCAGGTGCGGAGGGCGCGACCAGCGCATCCCGGGCACGAGCCTGCACGAGGCGCGGTGCGAGGAGCTGGCCGTCGCGCACCGCGAGCTGCTGCCCGCGCGCCTCCACGGCATGTCGAAGCGCAGCGTGCGAGGCGTCGAGGTCATCGAGGTCGACCAGCACGATGGACAGGTGCGGGTTCTCCGATTGCGCGGAGCGGAGCAGACCCCACAGCGGGGCGTGGACCAGATCGAAGACGTCCTCGTTGGAATCGGTGGCCACGGCGCGCCGGGTGAGCACCACCAGCCTGGACCCGGCGAGGCGCGGATCGGCCATCCAATCTTGGACGAGGGAAAGCCCACGAAGCGTGGCCTGGTGGACGGCGGGGACCAAGTCGGCCGTCGGGCCCGAGGGAGGCTCTGCGTAGCAGGGGACGAGGACGACGTCGGGCACCGGTGCGCCGTCTGCGAGGGCCTCGCGAAGCGCGGCGAGGTCGGCGTACGGCACGGGGGGCGAGGGGAGGGTCGCGAGCGCGGACGCGAGGGCAAGGGGATCCGCACCGAGCAGCGCCCAGCGAGGCGGCCGTTCGGGGTCGGATGCGGCCGCCTTCGCGGAGGATTCGGCGTGGACCCACTCGACCCGTAGAAGGTCGTCATGGCGCGCGGCGAGCGTGCTGCGGAGCTGCTCGGGGGAGACCGCTCGCGTGGCGAGCGCTCGAACGGTGGCGATGGGCTCGCCCGCGGTGTCGGCGATGAAGAGCGCCACGGTGCTCTCGTGGGCGCTCGAGCGCGCGCGAACGAAGCGAACGCGCAGCGTCGAAGCCCCCACCGCGCGCAACGCGACATCGCTCCATGCGAAGGGGAGCTGCACCTCGTGTGCGCTTTGAATCCCATCGAGCGCCAGCGCGTGCAGCGCGGCGTCGAGCAAGGCGGGGTGGAGGGAGAAGCGGGCCGCGTCGGTCGCGTTCTCCGGGAGGTGAACCTCGGCGAAGAGCTCGTCCTCGCGCTTCCACACGGCGCGCAGCCCCTGGAAGGGGGCGCCGTAGGCGAGCCCCGCGCGGGCGAGATGGGGATAGAGCCCATCGAGCGGGACGGACGCGGCCTCGGGCGGCGGCCAATCCCGAAGCTCGAAGGCCGCCTCGTCGGCGCTCGCGAGGTGGCCGAGGGTGCCGGTGGCGTGACGGGTCCAAGGCGTATCGTGCGGCGATTCCTCCGGGCGCGCATGGAGCGCGAGGGCGCGGCGTCCGGATTCATCGGGGGCCGCGAGCGCGAGCTGGATCAGGACGGCGCCGTGGGCGGGCAAGGCCAGGGGCGCCTCCAAGGTGAGCTCGTCGATCCGATCGAGGCCCACGCGATGGGCGGCCACCAGCGCGAGCTCGACGAAGGCGGCGGCGGGCACGATGACCGTCTCGAACACGCGGTGCTCGGCGAGCCAAGGATGCTCGGAGAGGGCGATGCGCGCGGTGAAGAGGAACCCATCGGAGTCGGCCAGGGGCACGGCGGCGCCGAGGAGCGGGTGATCGGCGGAGGCCAGCCCCGCCGAGGTGACATCGGCACGTCGCGTGTCGGGCTCGTCGAGCCAGAAACGTTCGCGCTGGAAGGCGTAGGTGGGAAGCTCCACACGGCGCGGTCGCCACGGCCGGAAGAAGGCGGCCCAATCGAGCTCGAGCCCTTGCGTGTGCAGCTCGGCGAGCGAAAGCAGGAACCGCGCAAAGTCGCCCTCCTCGCGCCGAAGGGTGCCCGCGACGGCGCCGGAGGACTCGACGGACTCGTTCAGGGCGACGGTGAGGACCGGGTGAGGGCTCACCTCGATGAAGAAGCAATGACCGTCGGCCAAGAGGTCCTGGGTGGCATCGTGGAAGCGAACCGTCTGGCGTAGATTGCGATACCAGTAGGCCGCGTCGAGCGCGGCGCCATCGAGCTTTTTGCCGGTGACCGTGGAGTAGAGCGGAATGCTCGGCGCCCGGGGCGCGACGCCCTCGAGCTGCCGCGCGAGCTCGTGCCGAACGGACTCGATGCGCGCACAATGGGACGCGTAGTCGACGCGGATCTTCCGGGCAAAGACCTTGGCGGCATCGAGCTGGGCGAGCAACGTTTGGATGGCGTCGGGATCGCCCGACACGACGGTGGCGTGTGGGCTATTGATGGCCGCAACGGAGATGCGATCGCCAAACGGCTCGAGGTGCGGAGCGAGATCGGCGACGCCGAGCTCGATGGCGGCCATGGCCCCTTGCCCCGCGAGCGCGATGATGGCGCGGCTGCGCAGCGCGACGACCTTGGCCGCGTCCTCCAAGGAGAGCGCACCCGCAACATAGGCGGCCGCGATCTCACCTTGGCTATGCCCCACCACGGCATCGGGCGTGATGCCCGCCGAGCGCCAGAGCGCGGCCAACGACACCATGACCGCAAACAGCGTCGGCTGCACGACATCGACCCGATCGAGCGAGGCGCCGGGATCGTCCGGCGACGTCTCACCGCGCAACACGGCACGGAGCGACCAACGTACATGGGGAGCCAGCGCCCGATCGCACGCCTCGATCGTCTCGCGGAAGACGCCGGACGTCTCCAGGAGGGAGAGGGCCATGGCCGCCCACTGCGAACCTTGACCCGGAAAGACGAAGACGACCTTGCCCTCGGCAAACGCCTTCTTGGCGAGCCGGGTGCTCGGGGTCGCGCGCCCTTGGGCGAGCGCTTCGAGGGAGGTCCGTAGCTCCTCGCGGTCGCGGACCACCAGGGTGGCGCGGTGCTCGAAGTGCGAGCGGGTGGTGGCGAGGGAGCACGCGATGTCGAGGAGCTCGAGCTCCGGGTGGCCTTCGAGGTGCTGGCGCAGCTGCTCGGCTTGCGCGCGCAGGGCAGGTTCCGACTTGGCGGACAGCACCACGGGCAGCGCCGGGGGCAAGACCGCGGGCCGCCGCACCGAGGACTCGGGCGTAGCCTCGGCCGATGTTGCGGCAGGCTCGGCACGTTCCACCGACTCCCCGGGTCGCTCGAGGAGCGGATGCGCGCGCACCGCGCTGCCGGGCGGGTGGTCCTCCGATTCGTCCACTGGCGCGGCGGGAGCTTCCTCCAGGATGACGTGAGCATTGGTTCCGGAGATGCCGAACGAAGAAATCCCAGCGCGCCGGGGGTGGCCATTGGGGAGCCAAGGTACGGGCTCGTTCAAAAGCTGGACGGACCCGGGCGACCAATCGATGTGGGGCGAAGGATTCCGAGCGTGCAAGGTCCTGGGCAGCACCCCATGCTGCATGGCGAGGACCATCTTGATGACGCTGGCGACCCCCGCCGCGGCCTGGGTATGACCAAGGTTGGACTTGAGGCTGCCGAGCCAAAGGGGCTGCTCCTTGGAGTGCGCGGAACCATAGGTGGCCAAGAGGGCCTGCGCCTCGATGGGATCGCCGAGGGAGGTGCCGGTGCCATGGGCCTCGACAGCGTCGATGTCGTGAGGTGAAAGGCGCGCAGCATCGAGAGCCTGTCGAATGACGCGCTCTTGCGCGGGGCCATTGGGTGCGGTGAGGCCTTGGCTCTTGCCGTCTTGGTTGACGGCGGAGCCGCGCAGCACGGCCAAAATGGGGTGCCCGAGACGCTTGGCATCGGAGAGGCGCTCCAAGAGGAGCATGCCGGCCCCTTCGGCCCAGCCGACGCCATTGGCGTCGGCGGAGAAGGACTTGCAGCGGCCATCGGGTGCGAGCCCGCGCTGCCTGCTGAAGGCGATGAAGGTTCCCGGTGTGGCCATGACGGTGACGCCACCGGCGAGCGCCAGGGAGCACTCCCCTTGCCGGAGCGCCTGAGAGGCGAGGTGAAGGGCGACGAGGGAGGAGCTGCAGGCGGTATCGACGGTGAGGGTGGGACCGTGCAAGCCAAAGGTGTAGGCAATGCGCCCGGAGGCAACGCTGGGAGCGCTGCCAATGCCGACATAGCCCTCGAGATCGACGGGAGCCTGACGAAGGCCGTAATCGTTGTACATGACGCCGACGAAGACACCGGTCTGCGAGCCATGCAGCGCCGTCGGGTGGATGCCCGCGCGCTCGAACGTCTCCCACGACGTTTCGAGCAGGAGCCGCTGTTGCGGATCGACGGCGAGGGACTCGCGGGGGCTGATGCCAAAGAAGGCGGGGTCGAAGCGATCGGCGTCGTAGAGGAAGCCGCCCTCGCGCGCGTAGCTCTTGCCTGGGGCGTCGGGATCGGGATCGAAGAGGGAGTCGAGCTTCCAGCCGCGGTTGTCGGGGAAGGCGGAGATGGCGTCGCGGCCATCGGCGAGGAGGTGCCAGAGCTGCTCGGGATCGTGCACGCCGCCCGGGAAGCGGCAGGCCATGGCGACGATGGCAATCGGCTCATCGTGGGCAGCGGCCACCGTCGCGGGGCGCGGCGCGCGGATTGGTGGCTCCACATGGCCGAGCTGGATGGAGAGCTGCTCGGCGAGAAAGCGGGCGAGGGCCGCGGGGGTGGGGTGATCGAAGAGCAGCGTCGGAGGAAGCCGCAACCCCGAGGTGGCCGCCAGCCGATTGCGAAGCTCGACGGCCATGAGCGAGTCGAGCCCGAGCTCCTGCAAGGGGCGCTGCGGCTCGAGCGCGGCAGACGATCCGAGCCCGAGCACGGAGGCCACATCGGTGCGGACGATGTCGAGCAACGCCCGCTCGCGGTCGGCCGGCGAGAGCGCGAGCAGACGCGCATGGATCGACGCCGCCGAAGCTCGCTCGGACGAGCGCGAGGGCTTGGCGCGGACGAGGCCGCGGAGCAAAGGGGGCAAGCCATCGCCTTGCCGCGCAAAGGCCATCGTGTCGAAGCGAGCCGGGACGAGGGCGGCCTCGGGGCGCGCGAGGGTCATGTCGAAGAGCGAGAGCGCCTCGTCGGAGTCGAGCGGGAGGAATCCGGCGCGCGCCATGCGCTGAAGATCGGCGTCCCCGAGGTGCGCCGTCAGCGTGGACTTCTGGGCCCAGTAGCCCCAGTCGAGGGAGAGGGCGGCAAGGCCTCGCGCCCTTCGATGGTGGGCGAGCGCATCGAGGAAGGCATTGGCGGCCGCGTAGTTGGCTTGACCGGGGCCCCCGAGGATGCCGGAGAGCGATGAGAAGAGGACGAAGGCGGAGAGGTCGAGCGACGCGGTGAGCTCGTGGAGATGAAACGCCGCATCGACCTTGGCGCGCAAGACCGGGTGGAGTCGCTCCGGCGTAAGGGAAGCGACGATCCCATCGTCGAGGGTGCCCGCCGTGTGGACCACCGCGGTCAGCGGATGCTCGGAGGGGATGGCCGCCACGAGCGCCTCGAGGGCGGAGCGATCGGCGGCATCGCACGCGGCGATCGTGACGTGCGCACCGGCCTCCTCGAGCTCGTGCTGAAGCGCCACCGCGCCGGGCGCCGCGATCCCTTGCCGGGAGGCGAGCAGGAGGTACCGAACGCCATGGGACTGAACGAGGTGGTACGCCACCATGGCCCCGAGCGTCCCCGTACCGCCCGTGACGAGCACCGTCCCTTGCGGATTGAGGGGCCGAGCCGGCGCCCGCGCCACCGACTCCGCGCGCACGAGCCGCGGCACCCGAAGGCGACCGTCGCGCACCGCGACCTGCGGCTCGCCGGAGTCGAGCGCGCGATGCAGCGCGCGAAGCGATGCGTCGCGATCGTCGAGGTCCACCAGGGCTATGGGAAGACCGGGGTTCTCGGATTGCGCCGAGCGGATCAACCCCCAAAGCGGCGCGTGAACGAGATCCGCCACATCCTCGTCGGCCTGCGCGGCCACGGCACCTTGCGTGAGCACGACCAACCTGCACGAGGCCAGGCGCGGATCGGCCAGCCAAGCCTGGAGCAGCGCGAGCCCCTCGCCCGCGGCCTGGTGCGCCGCAGCGACGGCGTCCACGCCCTGCGCCTTTGGCACGCCCATCGATGGAACCAGCACCGCGGCCGGCATGGCGGCGCCTCGATCGAGGGCGGCTCGGAGGGCGGCCAGATCGGCGTAGCGCGCGACGGAGATCCCGCCGGCCTCGGACGCAGCCGCCGCATTCGGAAGACCCTCGCCGAGCAGAGCCCACGAACCACGCGATCCGCGCGACACGCCGTTCGTGCGCGCGTCCGAAACCGCGTCCTCGAGCCAGCGGACCGCATAAAGATTGGTGCTCGCATCGGGCAAAAATCGCTCCGCCGGCGCGCGGCGCAGCGAGAGCCCTTCGATGGTCACCACCGGGGCTCCGCCCTCGTCCCAAAGCACGATATCGCCCGTGGTGCTCGGCTCGGAGTCCTCGCGAACGACGAACTTCCCCCACGACGCCAGGGCCCTCCCGCCATGCCAGATCACGCGATCCACCGCGAAGGGAAGCCGTGGAACGGACCCCTCCGCCACCTCGCCGAACGGCCACGCGAAGACGGCCCCCATGGCGAACGCATTGTCAATCAACCCCGCCGGAACGGGTGCATCCCGCGTCACGACACCGTCCGGCGCCTCCAGACGACCGAGCGCCGCCCCTCGCTCCCCCGCGCGCGCGGCCTTGCGAAGCCAACCCCATTGCGGCCCCCAATGCAGCTGGTGCGCCCGGAAGTACGCGAGCAACGCATCGAGCGAGAGCGACCGCGCGTCGCCCGGATACGGCGGGAGCGGCTCGGGCGACGCGAGCTCGTTCGCGGCGCGCGGACGAAGCCGCGCCCGCGCATGGACGACCCAACCGCCCTCGCGCTGCGTCGCCAACGTTGCCACGAAGCTGCTGCCGCCATCGTCGGATGGCGTCAGGTGAATGTGCGCGATCACATCGTCCGAAGCTTGCTCGAACGCGAGCGCCCGCACGAACTCCACGTCCTCGAGCTCGAGGGCTCGATCCGGCCAATGCGATTCGGCCACCGCCAGGAGAACCGAAATGTAAAAGGCGCCCGGAACCACGATGCGCCCATAGACCGCGTGGTGCGCCAGATAAGGCTGCGCGGTGGGGCCCACCTCCACGGAGTGAAGGATGGAGCCATCCGGAAGATCGAGGCGCGCACCGGACAGCGCATAGCGGCCCGCGGGGGCATCCGACACCATGGTCAGGCCCTTTGGGGCATCGAGCCAGAAACGTTCGCGTTGGAACGCATAGGTGGGAAGGTCGACCCTCCGCGGGCGGAAGGGTTGGAAGAAGGCGCCCCAATCGAGCGCGAGCCCGCGCGCGTGCAGGGCGGTGAGCGAGCCGAAGAGGGTCTCGAGATCCGAGCGCCCTTTGCGCAAGGCGGGCAAGAAGACACCGCGTTCCTGGGCGCCCCCGCCCACCGCTTCTTGGGCGAGCGCGGAGAGCACGGGGTGCGGCCCGAGCTCGAGGAAGGTGGAGGCACCTTGGGCGTGCAGGACGCGCACGCCGTCGAGGAAGCGCACGGTGTGCCGCACATGGTGGACCCAGTAATCCGGCGAGGAGAGCTCGGCGTGGGAGGCGAGCTTGCCCGTGAGGTTCGAGACGATGGGGATGCGCGGCGGGTGGAACGTCAGGCTCTGCGCCACCCGGCGGAAGGCGTCGAGCATGCCGTCCATATGGTGCGAATGAAAGGCGTGGCTCACGCGCAGCCGCGATGTTTTGCGCCCCAGGGCCTCGAAGTGCGACGCGATGTGCATCACCACGTCTTGATCGCCGGAGAGGACCGTGGAGAACGGCCCATTGAGCGCCGCGATGGCCGCGCGCTTGTCGCACACCGACAGCAGCGGGAGGATCTCGTCCTCCGAGGCCTGCAAGGTGAGCATGACCCCGCCCTCGGGCAGCGCTTGCATGAGCCGCGCACGTTCGCCGACCAAGGTGCAAGCATCGCGCAGGGACAGCGCGCCCGCGACGTGCGCGGCCGATAGCTCGCCGATGGAGTGCCCGAGGAGCAGATCCGGCTTGAGCCCCCAGGACTCGAAGAGCCGGAAGAGCGCGACCTCGAGCGCAAAAAGCGCCGTCTGCGTAAAGCCCGTCTGATCGAGCAACGTCGACGTCTCCGAGTCCTCGTTTGCAAAGAGCACATCGCGCAGCGACGCCGGTGCGAGCCCGTCGCGCAGCGACGCCGGCGCGAGCCCATCGCGCAGCGACGCCGGTGCGAGCCCATCGCGCGACGACGCCGGACCCTGACCGGCGAGCTCCCGATCGAGGTGGGCGCAAACGGCGTCGATGGCCTCCCGAAAGACCGGAAATACCTGGTAGAGCGCGCGACCCATGGCGGGCCGCTGGCTCCCCTGGCCCGTGAAGAGCACGGCGAGCTTGCCCTGTGCGCCGGGCTCCACCCGCGATGTTGGGAGGCTCCCCTCGGACACCTCCCCCAGGGAGCGCAAAAGCTCCCGGCGGTCGCGGACGACGAGCGCGGCCCGTTGATCGAAATGCGAGCGGCCGGTGGCGAGCGAATGCGCGACGTCGAGGACCTCGAGCTCGGGGTGGTCGACGAGGTGCTGGAGCAGGTTCTCGGCTTGGGCGCGCAGCGCGGGCTCGGACTTGGCCGAGAGCAGCACGGGCAACACGGGCAAGCCAGCGGGCCGAGGTGCCGAGGCTTCGCGCGCGGTCGCAGCGTCGACCGACACGACCGACGGCGCGGCGGGAGCTTCCTCCAGGATGACGTGGGCGTTGGTTCCGGAGATGCCGAACGAAGAAATCCCAGCGCGCCGGGGGTGACCATTGGGGAGCCAAGGTACGGGCTCGTTCAAAAGCTGGACGGACCCGGGCGACCAATCGATGTGGGGCGAAGGATTCCGAGCGTGCAGGGTCTTGGGCAGCACCCCGTGCTGCATGGCGAGCACCATCTTGATGATGCCGGCGACCCCCGCCGCCGCCTGGGTATGACCGAGGTTGGACTTGAGGCTGCCGAGCCAAAGGGGCTGCTCCTTGGAGTGCGCGGGACCATAGGTGGCCAAGAGGGCCTGCGCCTCGATGGGATCGCCGAGGGAGGTGCCGGTGCCATGGGCCTCGACGGCGTCGATGTCGTGAGGTGAAAGGCGCGCAGCATCGAGAGCCTGACGAATGACGCGCTCTTGCGCGGGCCCATTGGGTGCGGTGAGGCCTTGGCTTTTGCCGTCTTGGTTGACGGCGGAGCCGCGCAGAACGGCCAAAATGGGGTGCCCGAGACGCTTGGCATCGGAGAGGCGCTCCAAGAGGAGCATGCCGGCGCCTTCGGCCCAGCCGACGCCATTGGCGTCGGCGGAGAAGGACTTGCAGCGGCCATCGGGTGCGAGCCCGCGCTGCCTGCTGAAGGCGACGAAGGTCGCCGGTGTGGCCATGACGGTGACGCCACCGGCGAGCGCTAGAGAGCACTCCCCCTGCCGCAACGCGTGTGCCGCAAGGTGGAGTGCGACGAGGGAGGAGCTGCAGGCGGTATCGACGGTGAGGGTGGGGCCGTGGAAGCCAAAGGTGTAGGCGATGCGTCCGGAGGCAACGCTGGGAGCGCTGCCAATGCCGACATAGCCCTCGAGATCGACGGGGGCCTGACGAAGGCCGTAATCGCTGTACATGACGCCGACGAAGACACCGGTCTGCGAGCCATGCAGCGCCGCCGGGTGGATGCCCGCGCGCTCGAACGCTTCCCAGGAAATCTCGAGCAGGAGCCTTTGCTGCGGATCGACGGCGAGGGACTCGCGCGGACTGATGCCAAAGAAGGCGGGGTCGAAGCGATCGGCGTCGTAGAGGAAGCCGCCCTCGCGCGCGTAGCTCTTGCCTGGGGCGTCGGGATCGGGGTCGAAGAGGGAGTCGAGCTTCCAACCGCGGTTGTCGGGGAAGGAAGAGATGGCGTCGCGGCCATCGGCGAGGAGGTGCCAGAGCTGCTCGGGATCGTGCACGCCGCCCGGGAAGCGGCAGGCCATGGCGACGATGGCAATCGGCTCATCGTGGGCAACGGCCACCGCCGCCGCGCGCCCCGCGCTCACCGGGTGATCCGCGTCGGGGCCGAGCAGCTGGTTCGACAGAAACTGCGCGAGGGCCGCGGGCGTGGGGTGATCGAAGAGAAGGGTGGCATGGAGCCGCAACCCCGAGGTCACGGCGAGCCGATTGCGAAGCTCGACGGCCATGAGCGAATCGAGCCCGAGCTCCTGCAAGGGGCGCAGCGGCTCGAGGGCTGCGGGCGACCCGAGCCCGAGCACGGCGGCGATATCGGCACGAACGACGTCGAGCAGCACCAGCTCGCGCTCGGAGGGCGACAACGCGAGCAGCCGCTCGTGGAGGGACGAGGCCGCGGCCGTGTTGGCGGCCGTCGGGCGCGGGGCGCCCGCGCGAACGAGGTTGCGGAGCAAGGGGTGAAGCGTATTGGTCTGCGCCGCGAGCTTGCCGAGCGCGATCGGATCGAAGCGCGCGGGGATCAGGCTCGCTTCGGAGCGGCCGAGCGCCGCGTCGAAGAGCGCGAGCCCTTCGCCTGCGGCGAGGGGCAGATAGCCCGTGCGCGCCATGCGCTGCAGATCGAGGTCGCCGAGGTGCGCGGTCAAGCCGGATTTTAGCGACCAATAGCCCCAGTCGAGGGAGAGCGCAGGGAGACCGCGCGCTTTGCGGTGGTGCGCGAGCGCGTCGAGGAAGGCATTGGCGGCGGCGTAGTTCGCCTGGCCGGGGCCACCGAGGACCCCCGAGAGCGACGAAAAAAGGACGAAGGCGGAGAGCTCCGCGCGCGATCGCGTGAGCTCATGGAGATGGAGCGCCGCGTCGACCTTGGCGCGCAAGACGGTGCGGAGGCGCTCGGGGGTGAGCGACGAGACGATGCCATCGTCGAGGACCCCGGCCGCATGAACCACCGCCGTGAGCGGATGCTCCGCCGGAATGGCCGCCAAAAGCCGCTCCAGCGCCCCGCGGTCGGCCGCATCGCACGCGACGATCGAAACCCGAGCCCCGGCGCGTTCGAGCTCCCGCGCGAGCTCCTCGGCCCCCGCCGCGTGCAGCCCCTGCCTGGAGGAGAGCACCAGGTGCTTTACGCCGTGCGATGCCACCAAATGGCGCGCGAGCAAGGAGCCCAGCGCCCCCACACCACCGGTGATCAGCACCGTGCCCTCGGGATCGAGGGGCCGAGCGTCCGCCTGCGCCGCGGACGTCCATCGCGCGAGGCGCGGCACGAACGCGAGCCCTTCACGCAGCGCCAGCTGCGGCTCGCGCAAGGAGACCACCTCGGGGAGCGCGCGCCGGGAGGCCTCGCTGCCATCGGCATCGACCAGCACGATGCGCAAATGCGGGTTCTCCGACTGCGCCGAGCGAAGAAGCCCCCAAACGGCCGCATGGACCAGATCGGGAACATCGCCATCGGGGCGGGTCGCGATGGCACCCCGCGTAAGGACCACGAGCGCCGCCGAGGCAAGGCGCGGATCGGCCATCCACGCTTGGAGCAACGAGAGCGTGCGAAGGGTGGCTTGGTGAACCGCCGAGACCCAATCCGCCGCCCGCTCCAAGGTCGCCGTGGCGTAGCAGGGCACGAGGACGGCATCGGGCAGCGGCGCGCCGTTCTCGATCGCGCGCTGGAGCGCGGCCATGTCGGGGTACGCCCGCGCGGTGCCGGGGAGCCCGGACCCGACCTCGAGGGGATCGGCGCCCACCTGCGCCCACTGGCGCGCCGGCGCCGAAGGATCCGGCCGCGCGAGCTCCGCGCCCGTCCAATCGACGCGCAGCATCGCATCGCGGTGGGGCGCGAAGATGCTTCGGAGCTGCTCCTGCGCCACCGGACGCATGGAGAGCGCCCGAAGGACGGCCATCGGCTCGCCCGCCGCGTCGGCGAGAAAGATCGATACGGTGTTCGCGCTCGCATCGCGGACGAGGCGGACGCGCGCCGACGAAGCCCCCACCGCGCGAAGCGCGATCTCGCTGCACGCAAAGGGGAGCCGAACGTCGTTCGAGCCGTACGCGCCATCGAGGGCGAGCGCGTGCAAGGCTGCGTCGAGCAGCGCGGGATGCAAGGAGAAATGCCCCGCATCCTGGGCCGCCGCCTCGGAGAGCCGGACCTCGGCAAACAGCTCGTCGCCGCGCCTCCAAGCCGCCCTCAGCCCCTGAAAATCCGCCCCGTAGGCGAGCCCCGCGCCGGCGAGCCGCGGGTACAGGCCCTCGATCGCGAGCGGCTCGGCCTCGGGCGGCGGCCAAACGCGAAGCTCGAAGCGCGCGTGCTCCTCGGCCTCCGCACGTCCAGCCGACGGCCCCTCCGATTGCCGGCCAAGGGTGGCCGTCGCATGGCGCGTCCATGGAGCATCGTGGGGCGCCTCGCTCGGCCGAGCATGCAGCGCCAGGGCGCGGCGTCCGAATTCATCCGGGGGCGCGAGGGAGAGCTGCACCAGCACGGCGTCGCGCGCAGGCAGCGCCAGGGGCGCCTC
This sequence comes from Sorangiineae bacterium MSr11954, assembly GCA_037157815.1. Classification (NCBI taxonomy): domain Bacteria; kingdom Pseudomonadati; phylum Myxococcota; class Myxococcia; order Myxococcales; family Pendulisporaceae; genus Pendulispora; species Pendulispora albinea. Next base: position 7,663,116 of record CP089984.1, on the reverse strand, counting down.
CAAGGTGAGCTCTTCGACCCGGTCGAGGCCCACGCGGTGGGCGGCCACCAGCGCGAGCTCGATGAAGGCGGTCCCCGGCAACACCACGGCGCCGAAGACGCGATGATCGGCCAGCCAGGGGTGCTCGGAGAGGGCGATGCGCGCGGTGAAGAGGAACCCATCGGAGCCGGCCAGGGGCACGGCGGCGCCGAGGAGCGGGTGATCGGCGGAGGCCAAGCCCGCGGAGGCGACGTCGGCGGCGCGGCCGGATTTGGGCTCCTCGAGCCAGAAACGATCGCGCTGAAAGGCGTACGTGGGGAGGTCCACGCGGCGAGGCCGCCAAGGCTGGAAGAACGCCGCCCAGTCGAGCGCCAAACCTTGCGTGGAGAGCTCGACCAAGGAGAGCAGAAACCGCCCGTAGTCACCTTCCTCCCGCCGCAGGGTGCCCGCCACGACGCCCGGTGCGCGCGCGGGGCCGCGCTCGCCGTTCGACGCGCCCGACTCCAGGCTCTCGGTGAGCGACACGGTCAGCACCGGATGCGGGCTCACCTCCACGAAGAAGTGGTGCCCATCGGTCACCAGGCCCTGGGTGGCATCGTGGAAGCGGACCGTCTGGCGAAGATTTTGGTACCAGTACGCCGCGTCGAGCGCGATGCCCTCGAGCTTCTTGCCGGTCACCGTGGAGTACAGCGGAATGGCCGGCGCCGTGGACGCGATGGCGCCCCATTGCTTTGCCAGCTCCTGCTGCACGATTTCCATGTGCGCGCCGTGCGACGCGTACGCGATGCGCACCTTGCGGGCGAAGATCTGCGCGGCCTCGAGCCGGGTGAGGAGCGCCTCGATGGCGTCGGTCTCACCGGAGACGACGGTCGCGTGGGGGCTGTTGATGCCGGCGATGGAAATCCGGTCGCCAAAAGGCCGGAGGTGCGCCGCGAGCTCCGCGACGCCAAGCTCGATGGCGGCCATGGCGCCGTGCCCTTCGAGCTTGGTGAGCACACGCCCGCGCAGCGCCACCACCTTGGCCGCATCGTCGAGCGAGAGCGCGCCCGCAAGATATGCCGCCGCGATCTCACCTTGGCTATGCCCCACCACGGCGTCGGGCCGAACGCCCACCGACTGCCAGAGCGCGGCCAGCGCCACGGTCACGGCAAAGATCACCGGCTGCACCACATCGAGCCGATCCAGGTGCGCACCCGGATCCCGCGGCGACGCCTCACCGCGAAGCACCGCGAGGAGCGACCAAGGAACGTGGGGTGCAAGCGCCCGGTCGCACGCCTCGATCTGCTCACGAAACACCGGTGACGTCGCGAGCAGGGCCTGCGCCATGGCCGCCCACTGGCAACCGTGACCTGGAAAGACGAAGACCACCTTGCCCTCGGCGGACGCTCGCCGGCCGAGCCGGGCGTTGGGGATCGTGCGTCCTTGCGCGAGCGCCTCGAGGGAGCCCAAGAGCTCGTGGCGATCGCGGACCACGAGGGCGGCGCGATGCTCGAAGTGCGCGCGGGTGGTGGCGAGAGAAAAGGCGACGTCGAGCAGATCGAGCTCGGGGTGGTCTTGGAGGTGCTGGTGCAGCTGCTCCGCCTGGGCGCGGAGGGCACCCTCCGACTTGGCGGAGAGGAGCACGGGCACCACGGGCGGCCGAGGCAAAGGCGCTTCGGTCTCGGTCTCGGTCGGAGCGTCGGCCGATGGCGCAGCCGCCTCTTCCAAGATGGCGTGCGCATTGGTCCCCGACATGCCAAACGACGAAACCCCCGCACGTCGCGGGCGCCCGGAGGCCACCCAAGGAACCGCATCGTTCAAGAGCCGGACGGCGCCCTGCGACCAATCGACGTGCGGCGAAGGATTCTGCGCGTGCAGGGTCTTGGGCAGCACCCCATGCTGCATGGCGAGGACCATCTTGATGACGCCGGCCACCCCCGCAGCCGCTTGCGTATGTCCCAGATTGGATTTGAGACTACCGAGCCACAGCGGACGATCGGGGGCGTGCGCCTGGCCGTAGGTGGCCAAAAGGGCCTGCGCCTCGATGGGATCGCCCAGAGAGGTGCCGGTGCCATGGGCCTCCACGGCGTCGATGTCTTGGGGCGAGAGTCGCGCGAAGTCGAGCGCCTGGCGGATGACCCGTTCTTGCGCGGGCCCATTGGGGGCGGTGAGGCCCTGGCTCTTGCCGTCTTGATTGACGGCCGAGCCACGCAGGACGGCCAGGATGGGGTGCCCATGGCGCTTGGCATCCGAGAGGCGCTCCAAGAGGAGCATCCCCGCGCCCTCGCCCCAGCCCGTGCCATGCGCCTCGGCGGAGAAGGCCCTGCACCGTCCATCGGCGGCGAGCCCGCGCTGCCGGCTGAAGGCGATGAAGGTCCCCGGCGTGGCCATGATGGTGACCCCGCCGGCGAGCGCAAGGGAGCACTCGCCTTGCCGCAAGGCGTGCGAGGCCAGGTGCAGCGCGACGAGGGACGAGCTGCACGCGGTATCGACGGTGAGGGTGGGGCCGTGAAAGCCAAAGGTGTACGCAATGCGCCCGGAGGCGACGCTGGGCGCGCTGCCGATGCCGGCGTACCCTTCGAGATCGTCGGGGACGTGCAGAAAGTTGTAATCGTTGTAGGCGATGCCGACGAAAACGCCGGTCTGGGAGCCGCGCAGGGAGGCGGGGTCGATGCCGGCGCGCTCGAAGGCCTCCCACGACGTCTCGAGCAGGAGCCTTTGCTGCGGATCGATGGCGAGCGACTCGCGCGGGCTGATGCCGAAGAACGCGGGATCGAACCGATCGGCGTCGTAGAGGAAGCCGCCCTCGCGCGCGTAGCTCTTGCCTGGGGCGTCGGGATCGGGATCGAAGAGGGAGTCGAGCTTCCAGCCGCGGTTGTCGGGAAATTCGGAGATGGCATCGCGCCCGTCGCGCACCAGCTGCCAGAGATCGTCGGGGGTGCGAACGCCGCCCGGGAAGCGGCAGGCCATGGCCACGATGGCGATGGGCTCGCGCGATGCTTTGACGAGCTCGCGATTGGCTTGACGAAGTCGTTCGATGGTCGTCAGGGACGTGCGGAGCGCTTCGGTGATCTCTTTGTGTGAGCTATTCATGAATTACTCCGCCGTGTCTTCGAGTTTGTAGGCATCGATGGCCGTCTCCAGCGCGAGCCTCACCAGCTCGTCGCTATCCATCGACGATATGGCTTCCACGTCGTTCTCTCGCGGGCCTTTGGCGGCGTCCTCCTGCGGTTGGGCGAGGCGCAAGAGGACATCGAGTAGCCCGTTGCTCCGGAGTCGCTCGATAGGAATCGAGGTGAGGATATGTCGAATCGTGTCTTCGTCGCGATTGGCCCTTTGATCGGGGTTGCGCGATCCGTTCGTCTGCAATTTCAGCTTTTCGGTGAGAAGATATCGCGTGAGATCCGTGAGGGTCGGATAATCGAAGGCCAATGTCGTGGGCAGGGTCGCGTCCACCCTCCGGCCCAGCCGGTTTCGAAGCTCGACGGCCATGAGGGAGTCCAGCCCGAGCTCCTGCAAGGGACGATGAACATCGAGCCCGCCGGCCGACGCGAGCCCGAGGATGGACGCGATGTCCGTGCGAACGATGTCGAGCAAGGCGCGCTCCCGATCCGAGGGCGGCATCTCGAGCAACCGCTGATGAAGAGAAGACGCCGCCCCATCGTTGGCGGCCGTGGGGCGCGGCGCGTTCACCCGGACGAGCCCTCGAAGTACGGCCGGCAAAGCGTCCCCTTGGTTCGCGAGCCCGATCGCATCGAAGCGCGCCGGGACGAGCGCCGCCTCGGGTCGCGCGAGCGCCGCGTCGAACAGCGCCAGCCCTTCGCGCGAGGGCAGGGGCAGGAAACCGGCGCGGGCCATTCGGCGGAGGTCGGCGTCCCCGAGGTGGGCGGTCATGCCGGACTTCTGCGCCCAGAGACCCCAGTCGAGGGAGAGCGCGGGGAGGCCGCGCGCCCTGCGATGGTGGGCGAGGGCGTCGAGGAAGGCATTGGCGGCCGCGTAGTTGGCCTGGCCGGGGCTCCCCACGACGCCGGAGACAGACGAGAAAAGCACGAACGCGGCGAGATCGGGCGCGCGGGCTTGGGTGAGCTCGTGGAGGTGGAGCGCCGCATCGACCTTGGCGCGCAAGACGGCGCGGAGCCGTTCCGGCGTAAGGGACGAGACGACGCCGTCGTCGAGGACCCCGGCCGTATGAACGACGGCGGTCAGCGGGTGCTCGGTCGGAACGGCCGCCAGCAGCGCTTCGAGGGCGGAGCGATCGGCGGCATCGCACGCCGCAATGGTCACGTGCGCGCCGGAGGCTTCGAGCTCGCGCTGGAGCGCATCGGCGCCGGGCGCCGCGGGACCTTGCCTGGAGGCGAGCACGAGGCGTCGAACCCCGTGGACGTGGACGAGATGGCGCGCCACCAGGGCACCGAGCGTTCCGGTGCCGCCGGTGACGAGGACGGAGCCATGCGGCGCGAGGGCGCGCGGGAGCGAAAGAACGAGCTTGCCGACGTGCCGCGCTTGGGCGAGGGCGCGGAAGGCGAGGGGCGCCTCGCGGATATCCCAAGGCGTGATGGGCGGAGGGTGGAGCACCCCTTGCTCGAAGAGCACGAGCAGCTCGGCGAGCATCTGCTGAATGCGGTCATGTCCGGCGTCGATGAGATCGAAGGCGCGGTAGGCGACACCGGGGTGCTGCTGGGCCACGGTGTTGGGATCGCGAATATCGGTTTTGCCCATTTCGAGGAAGCGCCCGCCGCGGGGGAGGAGGCGAAGGGAGGCGTCGACGAACTCGCGGGCCAGGGAGTCGAGGACGGCGTCGAAGCCCTGGTTGTGGGTGGAGGCGAGGAACTGGGGCTCGAAGTCGAGGGAGCGAGAGGAGGCGATGTGGTCGTCGTCGATGCCGAGCGCGCGAAGGGTTGGCCACTTGGGAGGGCTGGCGGTGGCAAAGATCTCGGCGCCGAGGTGACGGGCGAGCTGCACGGCGGCGATGCCGACGCCCCCCGCGGCGGCATGGATGAGAAGGCGCTGGCGCGGCTGGAGATGGGCGAGGTCGACGAGCGCAAAGTAGGCGGTGAGGAAAACGGTGGGAACGGAGGCCGCCTGGAGGAAGGACCAAGCGGAGGGCATGGGCGCCACCAGGCGCTGGTCGGCGATGGCGATGGGCCCAAAGGCGGCCGGGAACAGACCAAAGACACGGTCGCCGGGCGCAAAGGAGGAAACGCCGGGTCCAACCTCGAGGACGATGCCGGCGCCTTCCGCGCCGAGGGGCCCCGGATCGCCGGGGTACATGCCGAGCGCATCGAGGACATCGCGAAAGTTGAGCCCCGCGGCCCGAACGGCGATGCGCAGCTGGCCTTGGGCAAGGGGCGCGAGCGCATCGGGGTATGGGACCAAGGTGAGTCGGTCGAGCGACCCTTTGGCGGGGGTATCGAGGTGCCACGAGGGCGCCGCGGGCGGGAGGAGCGCGTCGCGCGAGCGAAGGTGCGCGAGCCTGGGGACGAGCCATCGCCCCTCGCGCAGCGCCCGTTGAGGGCCGAGCCCATCGGAGGAATCGCCGGAGTCGACGATGGGGCGAAGGGCGAGCCGCGAGGCGTCGGCATGGTCGGTGTCGACCAAAAGAATGCGGAGGTGCGGGTTCTCGGACTGCGCGGAGCGAAGGAGTCCCCAGAGCGGGGCATGGACGAGATCCGAGACGCCCTCGTTGGGTTGCGCGGCAACGGCGCGCTGCGTGAGGAGCACCAGGGAGCACGACGCCAGGCGCGGATCGGCCATCCACGTTTGCAGCAACGAGAGCGCACGAAGCGTGGCCTCGTGGACCTCCGCGAGCCCCGCGGCACCTTGGTTCGCTGGCGCACCGAAGGGAGCGACGACGACGTCCGGCAACGGCGCGCCTTGCTCGAGGGCACGGCAGAGCGCCGCCAGATCGGGGTAGCGCTGCGGCGTGGCGGGGAGCTCGGACGTCAGACCCTGCGGATCGAGCCCCAGCAGCGACCAGCGACGCGAGGAAGCCGCCGGCGCCGGCGCGGGGAGCTCCGTCCAATCGACGCGCAGGAGATCGTCGTGGCGCGCGGCCAGCGCACCGCGAAGCTGCTCGGGCGAGGCGGGACGGGTGGAGAGCCCTTGCACCGTCGCCAGCGGCTCACCGGCTGCATCGGCGATGAAGAGCGAGACCGTGTTCGCCCCCGGACCGCGTCCAAAGCGGACCCGCAGCGACGAAGCCCCGACCGCGCGCACGGCGACGTCGCTCCAGGCGAATGGCAGCTGAATCGCATTTGCATCGGGGTTGTCATCGAGCGCCAGCGCGTGCAGCGCCGCGTCGAGCAGCGCCGGGTGCAGCGTAAATCGAGACGCCTCTTCGGGCTCGGGGAGCCGCACCTCGGCAAAGAGCTCGCCCTCGCGCCGCCACGCCGCACGCAGACCTCGAAAGTGGGGCCCATAGGCGAGCCCCGCGCGGGCGAGCCGCGCGTAAAGCCCATCGAGCGAGAGCGGGACGGCGCCTTCGGGCGGCCAAACGCGCAGCTCGAAGCGCGCAGGCTCGTCGCTCTCCGGGAGCCGCCCGAGGGTGGCGGTGGCGTGTCGGGTCCATGGTGCGCCGGGCGGAGCCTCGCTCGGGCGCCCGTGGAGCGTGAGGGCGCGGCGTCCGGATTCATCGGGGGCCGCGAGCGTGAGCTGGATCAGGACGGCGCCGTGGGCGGGCAAGGCCAGGGGCGCCTCCAAGGTGAGCTCCTCGATCCGGTCGAGGCCCACGCGATGGGCGGCCACCAGCGCGAGCTCGACGAAGGCGGCGGCGGGTACGATGACCGTCTCGAACACCTGGTGGTCGCCCAGCCAGGGATGCTCGGAGAGGGCGATGCGCGCGGTGAAGAGGAACCCATCGGAGTCGGCCAGGGGCACGGCGGCGCCGAGGAGCGGGTGGTCGGCGGAGTCCAGCCCCGCGGAGGTCACATCGGCGCTCCGCGCGTCGGCGGCATCGAGCCAAAAGCGTTCGCGCTGGAAGGCATACGTGGGGAGCTCCACGCGACGCGCTCGCAGAGGCTCGAAGAAGGCCCCCGCATCGAGTCGGTGCCCGCGCGCACGCAAGCCGCCCAGCGCGGCCGCGAACGGCTCGAGATCCGGCTGGCCCTTGCGGAGGGCCGGCAGAAAGGCGGCGTGCGTCGGATCGTCTTCCGACAAGGCATCGTGCGCCAGCGCGGCGAGCACCCCATGGGGCCCCAGCTCGAGAAACGTGGAGGCGCCCTCCGCCCGAAGCGCGCGCACCCCATCGAGAAAGCGCACGGCGCGTCGAACGTGCTGGACCCAGTACTCGGGGGAACGAAGCTCGCTTTCGGACGCGACCTTACCGGAGAGGTTGGAGACGATGGGAATGCGCGGCGCACGAAACGTGAGCCCCTGCGCGACCCGACGAAAGTCGTCGAGCATGCCGTCCATGTGATGCGAATGAAACGCATGACTGACACGCAACCGGGATGTTTTGCGCCCCAGCGCCTCCATGTGCCGCGCCACACCGAGCACGGCATCTTCATCGCCGGAGACGACGGTGGAAAGAGGCGCATTGAGCGCGGCGATGCCCGCGCGCCCCTGGCAAGCCTCGAGCAAAGGAAGCACCTCGCCCTCGGAGGCCTGCACGGTGACCATGATCCCGCCGCCGGGGAGATCCTGCATGAGACGCGCCCGAGCGCCCACGAGGGCACACGCATCCTCGAGCGAGAGCACGCCGGCCACGTGCGCGGCCGAGAGCTCCCCAATGGAGTGCCCGAGCAGAAGATCCGGCTCGAGGCCCCACGATGCGAGGAGCCGGAAGAGCGCGATCTCCAGGGCGAACAGCGCCGACTGCGTAAACACCGTTTGGTCGAGGTGCACAGCGAGCTCGGAGCCCTCATCGGCCAGGATGACGTTGCGCAGCGCGCTCCGGCCCTCACCGTCGAGGTTGCGGTCCACCCGCGCGCACACCGCGTCGAGGGCGTCCCGAAACACCGGGAAGACATCGTAAAGGCCGCGCCCCATGGCGGGCCGCTGGCTTCCCTGGCCCGTGAAGAGCACGGCGAGCTTTCCGTCCGTGCGCCGATCCGCCCGGCTGTTGGAGGGCGTATGTCCCTGGGCGAAGGCCTCGAGCGAGGCGCGGAGCTCCTCGCGATCACGGGCGACGAAGGTGGCGCCATGGTCGAAGCTCGGTCGGGTGGTCGCGAGCGAAAAGGCGACGTCGAGGAGCTCGAGCTGCGGGTGATCGGCGAGGTGCTGGCGCAGGTTCTCGGCTTGGGCGCGCAGCGCGGGCTCGGACTTGGCGGAGAGGAGCACCGGCAAGACCGGGGGCGGGCGCGTGGACGATTCGGTCACGGGGCCGCTTTCGCCTTCGGCCGCTGTTCCGGGAGGTTCGGCCGCTGCTGCGGCAGGTTCGGTCGGTGCTTCCTCCAGGATGGCGTGAGCATTGGTTCCGGAGATGCCGAACGAAGAAATACCAGCGCGCCGGGGGTGGCCATTGGGGAGCCAAAGTACGGGCTCGTTCAAAAGCTGGACGGACCCGGGCGACCAATCGATGTGGGGCGAAGGATTCTGAGCGTGCAAGGTCCTGGGCAGCACCCCGTGCTGCATGGCGAGGACCATCTTGATGACGCTGGCGACGCCCGCCGCAGCCTGGGTATGACCAAGGTTGGACTTGAGGCTGCCGAGCCAAAGAGGCTGCTCCTTGGAGTGCGCGGAACCATAGGTGGCCAAGAGGGCCTGCGCCTCGATGGGATCGCCGAGGGAGGTGCCGGTGCCATGGGCCTCGACGGCGTCGATGTCGTGAGGTGAAAGGCGCGCAGCATCGAGAGCCTGACGAATGACGCGCTCTTGCGCGGGGCCATTGGGTGCGGTGAGGCCTTGGCTTTTGCCGTCTTGGTTGACGGCGGAGCCGCGCAGCACGGCCAAAATGGGGTGCCCGAGACGCTTGGCATCGGAGAGGCGCTCCAAGAGGAGCATGCCGGCGCCCTCGGCCCAGCCGACGCCATTGGCGTCGGCGGAGAAGGACTTGCAGCGGCCATCGGGTGCGAGCCCGCGCTGCCTGCTGAAGGCGACGAAGGTCGCCGGTGTGGCCATGACGGTGACGCCACCGGCGAGCGCAAGAGAGCACTCACCTTGCCGGAGCGCCTGAGAGGCGAGGTGGAGGGCGACGAGGGAGGAGCTGCAGGCGGTATCGACGGTGAGGGTGGGACCGTGGAAGCCAAAGGTGTAGGCGATGCGTCCGGAGGCAACGCTGGGAGCGCTGCCAATGCCGACATAGCCCTCGAGATCGACGGGGGCCTGGCGAAGGCCGTAATCGCTGTACATGACGCCGACGAAGACACCGGTCTGCGAGCCGTGCAGGGAGGCGGGATCGATCCCGGCGCGCTCGAACGTCTCCCACGACGTTTCGAGCAGGAGCCGCTGTTGCGGATCGATGGCGAGGGACTCGCGCGGGCTGATGCCAAAGAAGGCGGGCTCGAAGCGATCGGCGTCGTAGAGGAACCCGCCGTGGCGTGCGTAGCTCTTGCCTGGGGCATCGGGATCGGGGTCGAAGAGGGAGTCGAGCTTCCAGCCGCGGTTGTCGGGGAAGCTCGCGATCGCGTCGCGTCCGTCGCGCACGAGCTGCCAGAGATCGTCGGGGTTGCGGACCCCGCCCGGAAAGCGACAAGCCATGGCGACGATGGCGATGGGATCCTCGGAGCTCGAGGTCGCCGAAGCCTCCGCGCCCGTCGCAGCCGCGGCCGATGCCGCAAACGACGAGGACGCGGGCTGCTCCGATCCCGCACCGGGCCATTGCGCGGAGAGAAAGCGCGCAAGGGCGGCCGGCGTCGGGTGGTCGAAGAGGAGGGTCGCATGGAGTCGCAAGCCCGAGGTGGCGGCGAGTCGGTTTCGGAGCTCGACGGCCATGAGGGAGTCCAGCCCGAGCTCCTGCAAGGGGCGCTGAGGCTCGAGGGTGCCGGGCGATGCGAGCCCGAAGACCGCGGCGATGTCCGCGCGAATGACGTCGAGCAAAGCGCGCTCACGCTCCGACGGCGACAGCGCCTGCAGCCGCGTCTGGAGCGACGAGACGGCCGCGGCATGCGGCGCATGCCCCGCGGTGGCTCGCGGCGCGCGGGCACGGACGAGCCCCCGCAGCACGGCGGGCAAAGCATCGCCTTGATTCGCCAGCGCGCGCACATCGAACCGCGCCGGGACGAGCGCGGGCTCGGGTCGCGCGAGCGCCGCGTCGAACAGCGCCAGCCCTTCGTCGGCCGAGAGCGGCAGAAAGCCGCTGCGCGCGAGCCGCTGAAGCTCCGGCTCCCCGAGGTGGGCGGTCATGCCGGACTTCTGCGCCCAGAGACCCCAGTCGAGGGAGAGCGCGGGGAGGCCGCGCGCCCTGCGATGGTGGGCGAGGGCGTCGAGGAAGGCATTGGCGGCCGCGTAGTTGGCCTGGCCGGGGCTCCCCACGACGCCGGCGACGGACGAGAAGAGCACGAACGCCGAAAGGTCGAGCGACTCCGTCAGCTCGTGGAGGTGGAGCGCCGCATCGACCTTGGCGCGCAAGACGGCGCGGAGCCGTTCCGGCGTAAGGGACGAGACGACGCCATCGTCGAGGACCCCGGCCGTATGAACGACGGCGGTGAGCGGGTGCTCGGGTGGAATGGCCGCCACCAGCGCTTCGAGGGCGGGGCGATCGGCGGCATCGCACGCCGCAATGGTCACGTGCGCGCCGGAGGCTTCGAGCTCGCGCTGGAGCGCATCGGCGCCGGGCGCCGCGGGACCTTGCCTGGAGGCGAGCACGAGGTGTCGAACCCCGTGAACGTGGACGAGATGGCGCGCCACCAGGGCACCGAGCGCTCCGGTGCCGCCGGTGACGAGCACGGTGCCATGCGGCGCGAAGGCCGAGGGGGCTGCCGGAGGGAAAATCGCATCGCCCGAGCGAAGGTGCGCGAGCCTCGGTACGAAGAATCGCCCCTCGCGGAGCGCCAGCTGAGATCCCAGCGAGTCCGGCGCGCCAAGGCCATCGAGGATGGAACGGAGGGCCGGCCGCGACGCATCCGCGCGATCGACGTCGACGAGGACCACCGAACGATGCGGATTTTCGGACTGAGCCGAGCGGAAGAGCCCCCAAAGCGCAGCATGAACGAGATTGGAGACGCCCTCATTGGGCTGAACGGCCACGGCCTCCTGGGTCAGGAGCACCAGCGCGCACGAAGCAAATCGCGAATCTCCCATCCACGCCTGCAGCAACGAAAGCGCACCAAGCGTCGCCTCGTGGACCTCCGCCGTCACCCCGGCACCTTGGCCCGCCGCATACGTGTCGTTCGCCCCGCCTGCCCGCGCCTCGGACCCCGCCGTCGCCCCGAAGGAAACGACGACGACATCCGGCAGCGGCGCACCCTGCTCGACCTTACGGCAAAGCGCAGAAAGATCGGGATAGCGCAGATCCGCCTCCCGAAGCCCCGACATTGGACCCACCCCATCACGCCCGACCAACACCCACCGCCGCGCCCCCGAAGGCGCCGGCGCGCCCACCTCGGTCCAATCGACGCGCAAAAGATCGTCCCGCCGCCCGGCAAGCGCCCGCCGAATTTGCTCGGCCGAGACCGGCCGCAAGGTCAACGCCCGCACCGTCGCCACCGGCTCGCCCCCCGCATCGGCGACGGCCATCGAGACCTCACCGGCACCCCCACCCGGTGCAACGCGAACGCGCACCGACGAAGCCCCCACCGCCCGCACCGCCACATCGCTCCACGCGAACGGCAGCCGGATATCGCTTGTATCCTGCATGCTATCGATCGCCAGCACATGCAACGCGGCATCGAGCAGGGCAGGGTGCAAACCAAAACGATCGGCGTCCTTGCCGGCGTCTCCCGCGAGCCCCACCTCGGCGAACAACGCATCCCCGCGCCTCCAAGCGGCGCGCAGGCCCTGGAACGCCGCCCCATACGCGAGCCCCACCTCGGCCAAGCGCGGATAGAGCCCATCGAGCCCAACCGGCACCGCACCCCGCGGTGGCCAATCGCGCAGCTCCGCAAGCGCATCTCCGCCTTCGGCACCGGCACGCCCCACCACCCCCGTGGCGTGCCGCGTCCACGGGGCATCGTGCGCCCCATCGCTCGGGCGCGCATGCAGCGAAAGCGCCCGGCGCCCCGCTTCGTCCGGCGGCTCCAGCGCCAACTGCACCGACACGGCACCGCCATCCGGCAAGGCGAGCGGCGCCTCCAATGTGAGCTCCTCCACCCGATCGAGCCCGATCCGCTGCGCCGCCGCCAGCGCGAGCTCGACGAACGCCGTGCCGGGCAAAATCACCGCACCGAAGACCCGATGCCCCGCCAGCCAAGGATGCTCGGCCACCCCGATGCGCGCCGTAAAAAGCACCCGCTCCGAATCGGCCAGCGCCACCGCCGCGCCCAGCAGCGGATGCTCGGCGGAGTCGAGCCCCGCCGAGGTCACGCCGGCGCGAAGCGAGCGCGATGCATCGACCCAGAAATGCTCACGCTGAAACGCATAGGTGGGGAGCTCCACCCGACGAGGCTGCAGCGGCCCAAAAAAGGCGCCCCAGTCGATCCGATGCCCGCGCGCGTGCAATCCCCCGAGCGCCGCCAGCGTTGCCTCGACCTCGGGCTGACCCTTTCGCAGCGCAGGAAAAAACGCGAGCCCCTGCGCCTCCTCGGAGAGAACCTCCTGCCCCAACCCGGAGAGCACCCCATGCGGCCCCAGCTCGAGAAAGGTGGAAACACCCTCCGCCCGAAGCGCGCGCACCCCATCGAGAAAACGCACGGCATGGCGAACGTGCTGGACCCAGTACTCGGGGGAGCCAAGCTCGCCCTCGGAAGCGACCTTACCGGAGAGGTTGGAGACGATGGGAATGCGCGGCGCATGAAACGTGAGCCCCTGCGCGACCCGACGAAAGTCGTCGAGCATGCCGTCCATGTGATGCGAATGAAACGCATGACTGACACGCAACCGGGATGTCTTGCGTCCGAGCGCCTCGATGTGCCGCGCCACACCGAGCACCGCATCTTCATCCCCGGAGATCACGGTGGAAAATGGAGCGTTGAGCGCCGCGATGCCCGCGCGCCCCTGGTAAGCCTCGAGCAAGGGGAGCACCTCGCCCTCGGAGGCCTGCACGGTGACCATGACCCCGCCCCCCGGGAGCGCCTGCATCAGCGCCGCCCGCGCGCCCACCAGGGTGCACGCGTCCTCGAGCGAGAGCACGCCGGCCACGTGCGCCGCGGCCAGCTCGCCAATGGAGTGCCCCAGCAAAAGATCCGGCTCCAGCCCCCACGCCTCGAGCAAACGGAAGAGCGCCACCTCCAGCGCAAACAGCGCCTTCTGCGCATACGACGTTCGATCGAGCCGCCCCGCCGCCTCCGAATCCGCCGCCGCGAACATCACCCCGCGAACATCGGGCCCATCGAGAACGCCGCGATCGCGCGCCTCGAACCGCGCGCACACCGCATCGAGCGCATCGCGAAAAACCGGAAACGCCTCGTAGAGCGCCCGCCCCATGGCCGCCCTCTGGCTCCCTTGCCCGGTGAACAGCACGCCCAGCTTGCGCCCGCCGCGCGATCCCGCGGCGCACGCATCGAGCACCGATCCGGCGACGGCTCGACCCTCCGCGATGCCCTCGAGCGCCACCACCAGCTCCTCGCGGCTCTTCGCCACGATCGCCGCCCGATGCTCGAAGTGCGCCCTCGTGGTGGCCAGCGAATACGCGATATCCGACAACGCCGCGTCGTCCTTGGCCGCCACATGCTCCCGAAGCCGCCCCGCTTGCGCCCGCAGCGCCGCCTCCGACTTGCCCGACAGGACCACCGGCAACGCCGCCGGCCGCCGATGGGCAGGCTCCGCATCGGGCCCTTGCCCGAGCACGAACAGCGCGCCCAGCGACTCGAGCATCGCGCTGCGATCGTCCTCGTCCTCGTGCAGCGAGCCGAGAATCGTCGCCGCGCGCCCCGCGCCCTCCAAGGTCGAGCCGATATCGCGCCGCACCAGCGGATGCGGCCCCACCTCGATGAACGTCTCGAACCCGAGCTCCCCCAGGCGCGCGATGGCTTGCGCAAACCGCACCGGCTCCACGAAGTTCTCGACCCAATGCGCCGGCCCGCACGCCTCGTGATCCAGCCACGACGCCGTGCGCGTCGACATGAACGGAACCGCTCCCCGCCGCGGCGCAATCCCCGCGATGGACGTCGAAAACTCGTCCTGCAGCCCCCGCACGCACGGCGAGTGCGGCGCCACGTCCATATCGACCCGCCGATGGAACACATTGCGCCGCTCGAGGTGCGCCAAGAACGCATCCACCGCCTCGGGAGCGCCCGCCACCACCGTCGAGCGGCTGCCGCTGTGGATCGCAGGAAAGACGCGATCCGCGAAGGAGTCGAGCGCCTCGCACGTCGCGTCCCACGGCAACCCCACCAGCGCCATGGCGCCTTTTCCGCGCGTGAGCGCCGTCAGCCGCCCCTCGTGGCACGCGACCAACATGGCGTCCTCGAGCCCCAGCGCGCCCGCCGCTTGCGCCGCCGCGATCTCGCCAAAGCTGTAGCCCACCACGGCGCCCGGCCGAATGCCCCACGCCTGCCACACCGCGGCCAGCCCGATCTCGAGCGCCACGATGCACGGAAGCATCACCCCGACGTCCTCGCAACGCGCCGCGGCGGGCGGCGCACGCAGCTCCTCGATCAACGACCACCCGAGGTGCGCCCGCACCACGGCGTCGCAGCGCTCCAGGGCCGCGCGAAACGCCGGCTCCGTATCGAGGAGCTCTCTGCCCATCCCCGGCCGCTGCTTCCCCAGCCCCGAAAACACGAGCACGGGCCCCAAATCGCGCCGCGCGCCCGCATCGGTCGCCGACGAAACCCCCGGCCTGCGCTCCCCCCGCAAAAACGCCTCGAGCCGCTCCAAAAGCTCCGCGCGCGAGCGCGCCACCACCGCGAGCCGGTTCGTTCCGCGCGCTCCGCCCAGCCGCACCAAGTCCGCCGCACCGGCCGGGCCCGCGCGATCCACGGCGGCGGCCGCCCCCTCCACCTCGCGGCGCAGGGCCTCCGCGCTCCCCGCCGAAAAGGCAAAGAGCTCCGCGCGCTCCGAGCGCGCCTCCTGCACGACCACGTGCGCATTGGTCCCGCCGAAGCCAAACGAGCTCACGCCCGCCGTCAACGTACGCGCGGCTCCCGGCCACGATCCCGTCACCGTCTGCACCTCGAGCCGCAGATCCTCGAACGCGATGTTCGGATTTGGCTCCGCGAAATGAAGGCTCGCCGGCAGCGACCGATGGTGCACCGCGAGCGCGACCTTGATCAGGCCCGCGATGCCCGCCGCGCCCTCCAA
This sequence comes from Sorangiineae bacterium MSr11954, assembly GCA_037157815.1. Taxonomy (NCBI): domain Bacteria; kingdom Pseudomonadati; phylum Myxococcota; class Myxococcia; order Myxococcales; family Pendulisporaceae; genus Pendulispora; species Pendulispora albinea. The sequence continues at coordinate 7,647,882 of CP089984.1, read as the reverse complement.
GTGCCCGATGTTGGTCTTCACCGACCCCACGCGCAAGGTCTCGCCCGCCGCGCGCTCCTCGCACAGAACCGAGGCCAAGGCGCGCGCCTCGATGGGATCGCCCAATGGCGTGCCGGTCCCGTGTGCCTCCACGTACTGCGCCTCGCGCGGTGAAACCCCCGCGCGCGCGTACGCCTCGCGCAGCACCGCTTCTTGCGCCAGCCGGTTCGGCGCCGTCAGGCCATTGCTCGCCCCGTCGTTGTTTACGGCGCTCCCGCGGACGACACAATAAATGCGGTCCCCGTCCGCCTGCGCGCGCGATAGCCGCTTCAGAACCACCACGCCCGCGCCCTCGCCCCGCACATAGCCGTCGGCCCGCGCGTCGAAGGTGAAGCAGGTGGCGCGCGGGGAGAGCGCGCCGAACTTCATCACTTCGACCGTGCTCTCGGGCAGCAAATTCAAGTTCACCGCGCCCGCCAGAGCGAGCGTGGATTCCCCGCGCCGGAGCGACTCGCACGCCAGATGAACGGCCAAGAGACCCGACGAGCACGCGGAGTCCACCGACAAGCTCGGCCCGTGGAGCCCGAGGACGTACGAGACGCGATTGGCCAGAATGCTGCGATGCAGCCCCGTCGACGTGTGCGCGTCGCGCCCGTCTTTGCCCGCGCGCCGCAGCAAGGTCTCGTAGTCGGCCCAGATGGCCCCCGTGAAGATCCCCGCGGACGTGCCCTTGAGCCCCAAGGGCGAAATGCCGGCGTCCTCCAGCGCCTCCCACGACACCTCGAGCATCAGCCGCTGCTGCGGATCCATGAGCGCCGCCTCGCGCGGCGAAACGCCGAAGAAGCGCGCGTCGAACCCCGCGATGTCGTCGATGAACCCACCGCGCTGCAGCGCGGCCACGTCGGTCCCCAAATCCATGTCGGCGAACCTCTCGGTCCAGCGGCCGTCCGGCACCTCGCCGATGGCGTCCACCTCGTCCCTCAGAAGCCGCCAGAATGCGTCGAGGGTCGGAGCGCCCGGCATGCGGCACCCCATCCCCACGATGGCGATCGGCTCCGATCCATCGACCGCATCGACGCGGGCCAGCGTCTCCTTCGGGTCGCGCGTCGTGCGCGCGACAGGCTCGCCCGCGAAGTACGACGCCAGCGCGTCGAGGGTGGGGTACTCCCAAAAGAGAACGGGTGTGCAAGGGCGATCGGGGCTCCCCAGTCGGGGGCCGAGCGCCGCGGCCAGCTTCGTTGCGCCGAGGGAGTCGAGTCCGTAGCGATGAAATGCGGTGTGGAGGTCGAAATCGTTCGCGGGGTAGTCGAGGTGATTTCCGATCGTCTCGCGCAGGATCCGGACGATGGCCGCGCGCGCGCTCATGTCGCCCCCGATGCGGACGCGCGGGACAGGCAGGATTTCGGCTCTCCTGCTCGGGTTAAAAATACAACTTCGAGTCCATCCTTGTTCATTTCGAATCCCCCGAGCGCGTAGTTGCGTGATCCAGCGAATCGACGAAGATGCGTATACGAACGAATTTCGATCGACGAGCGATGCTGCGGAACTTCACTCGAAACGAGACGGCGCGCCGCGGAGTCTACGCGAAGTTCGCGACGTCCGAGGAGCTGTTCTCCGTCACGGAATCGTCATGTGCCTCGCAGCGCAGGCGAGCGGCGTCTCGGCGACATCGCGCTCGACCTGATGCATCGACCTCTCGGGCCGAGCATGGCTACGCGCGCCGAACGAGCGACCGGACGCGATCCACGGCCGCCACCACGGATATTGTAAATTGTCGCGGCTTGCACGCGCGCGCTCGAAATTGTCGCGGATTTATGATTGGGGCGAACGAATTTCGATATTGAAAGCGCTGCCCCGGGCTCGAAACATCGGGAGCCGCCGGGGCATGCGCCGCAAGGTCGAAGGGCTTAAGGCGTGAGCTTCGTGGAGCTTACGGTGTGAAATAAAGGGGCGACGGCGTGACCATCACGCTCTTCGTGTCGACCGGTTTTCCAGCGAGAGCGCGCTTGACGAGCTCGATGACCACGGGGTTGCTCGTCATGCCGAGGTGCTCGGTCATGTCGAACTTGTACCCATCGTAATCTTGGAGGGTCAGGTTGGTGACCTTTTGACCGTCCCCCGCTTTCAAATAGCCGTTCCCGTACGGTGTGACGGCTTCGTCACGGATCGTCACGATGTTCACGTAGTGGACGCCGTCGCAGCAATCGCCGCCCTCGTCCAACTCCGGATGGAGATTGCTCGGCGAGCCGTCGGTCTGCTGAAGCAGCGCCGGGCCGACGAGCGCGTTGGCCGGCGCGCTGAAGATATTTTGAATGCGAAGAAGATTGCAGATCATGTAGGTGAGAGTCGACAGACCCATTGCCGAGCAGCCGTGGTTGCCGGGGGCGACCCCAATCAGCTTGTCGACTTTGTCCTTTCCGCCCAGGTATTTGATGTACCAGCGGGGTAGGATGCCACCGCCTTGGGAGTGGCCCACCAGGTCGACTTTCTTGGCACCGGTCTTGCTCAATACGTCGTCGACGAATCGCGCGAGCTCTTTGGCGGATTCCCGAATGTCCGCAGCGCCGCCGATGACCTTCGGAAGGGTGGGTAGCCCGCCAAAGTTGAGGGCGAAAACCGCAAATCCTGCCGCCTTGATCTCCGGAGACAAGTTCCGGAACGTATTGTAACGGTTGGCCAAGGTGCCGTGGATGAGCACCACGGGGTTCGTTCCGGGCGGAGGCTTTTGGACGCTGCTGGCGGTTTCGACGTAGGCGTCTTGCGCGCCGGGCGGAAGGCGCTCCGGCTGCAGACACGACTCGAAGAAAGCTTGGTTGAACTTCATCAAGGGCGAGAGGAATTTACCCGTCAGCTGCCCCACCGCATCCGCGGCCTGCTGCGCCGTCTGCTGCGCCTGCTGCGCGGCCTGTTGTGCCGTCTGCTGCGCTTGTTGCGCGACCTGTTGTGCCGTCTGCTGCGCCTGTTGCGCGAGGTCCTGCGCGGCCTGCTGCGCCTTTTGCGCGGCCTGTTGCGCAGCATCCAGTGGATTCTTTAGGTCGAATGGCGTCTTCGGTAAATTGATATTGGCCATGTGCTCTGCTCCTTTGGTCGCTGCCCATCGACGACATGATGTCGCATGAACGTCGAACGAAGTTCCGTTCGTTATGGCACTTGGGGTTGCCGTACCGCCTTTCTAGGGGAGATACCGCCCTCCTTCCGCATACCGCGACCAATTCGAAGCCACCGCCCTCTCCCCCCGTTGAACGATTGTTTCCGTCACGTCACATGCCGCGTCGGTTCGACGTCTCGAGCGTGCAATCGGCTCGAGCGGGCCGCGGCCTAATTCGTACTTGCGTCCAGAATTTGGCGTCGCCTGCGGGAAGCGCAAGAGAAAAGCGCCATGGGGCCGGTCACAACGACACGCAATTCGGGCGCTCCGCCACGCTCGGGGTGCCCGGGGTGATGGTGTCTTCCCTTCGCACCACCACCAGCCTATCGATGGCATCGACCGCCGCGCGGCGCAGAGCCACCGTGTGGCGGAGCATGGCGCCCACGTGACCCGTGTCCAGCCATCGAACCTCGCTTCCCTTCCACAGCTCGTGCAGCCTCTGCACTTCCTCCGGGCTCACATAGCCATCGTGGCGCGCGCCCACGATCACCGCGGCCTTCGGACAGCGCGGCACGGGGTGCCGATCGAGATCCGCCGTGGCGAACAGCCGGCGCAGCCTGCCCCGCGCTGCCTCGCGGCCGCCTTCCGTCAGGCCCAGGTGCTCGAAGTCGATCGAGCGGGTGAGCAGCCCGCGCGTAAACGCATATTTCGGCGCGCGCCCCGCGCAGAAGATGGCCACGGCAACCGGGCGCGGGGTGATCGCCGCCGTCAGCGCGGCCATGGCCCCGCCCATGCTGAAGCCCGTCACCCCTAGCCGGGTGTGCCCTTGCTCGGCGAGCGACTCGAGCAGGCCGAGGCTCTCCTTCACCATCGCGAGGTTCATCAACATGTGCTCGCTCACCGTACGGATCGCCGAGCCCCGTTGCCCCGGAGGCCGCCGCAGCCCGTAGAACGGATTTTCGAGCAGGAGCACGCCAATGCCGAAATGCTCCACCAAGGGGCCGAAGAGGCGCAGGCGCACGGCAAACCCTTCTTCGCCGGATCCCGCGAGCGACACATACATGGCCCGAGGGCGCGCAAAGCGCTGCCGCCGCGGCAAGAGCGCGCGCAAGTGCCCGCGGTGCGCGGCATGGGGAAGCTCCGCGATGGGCGACTCGAAGGTGCCGTCGCGGACCACGAAGCCGCGGTACTCCCGCGAGGGGGACCATGCGATCGCCAGGGGCTCGGGCGGCTCCTCCAGCCCCAAGCCCATCAAGAAGCGATCGAGGCGCGCCGAATCGCCCCAGCCGGAGCCGAAGAGAGGACGGCGGGCCATCACCAACGAAAGCAAATAATCGAGCCAGTGCGCGCGCAGCATGATCACCCCGTCAGTCGATGCGGAGGCCGATTCGTAGCATCTCGAGCGTATCTTTCTGATCGGGGCGGCGCGCCACCCCGCGCAGAACGTCCCCGCCGAGCATGAGGTTGAAATTGGAGTTCATGTAGCGGTGGTGCATGAAATGATTGCGCGCCATGGCCCGGCCGTAGCGCGTCCGCAGGAGCAGGGAAATGAGGCGCGGCGCCTTCGCGATGGCGGTGTCGTGCGGCATATGCAAATAGGGATGGAAATAGTTGCTGAACAGGGGTGGCCACGACATCGTAAGAAAGCCGCCGAAGAGCCCCCAAGGCCCGAAGAGCAGATAAATCACGGGCAAGACGGGCACCAGCGGCGCGATGAAGACGAACGCCCCCGTCCCATGCAGCTTGACGGCATAATTCGATTTCATGACGATTTGCCCGTGCGCGCCGCGCTCCATGAGCTCGAGGTCGAGCACCCGGCGCTCTTCGTCCGAGCGGAACTGGGTGACGTGATCCTGCCGGTACGTCCGCAGGTGGTGCACGCTGTGGTGGGAATAGTGCGTTCGAATGAGGTATTTGAACAACCGCGGGTAGTTCTGCCACTTGCGGACGGCGCGGGGACGCGCGTCGGAGATGTAGTGGTGCGCGTACGACTCCACCAACGTCGCGGCGAGATAGCCCAGCGCAGCCCCCAGTACGGTCTGCCCCATCGCGACGGCCATCGCGTGCATGCTCATAGCCCTTTTTCTCCCTGCTGGAGTGAGTAGACTTCGTGCGCGAGCGCGTATGCCCGCACCATCCTCTGCGAATCTTCGTCCCAGAGCTTCAAGGAGGCGCACGCCAGGCTGGCGCGCAAGGTGAGGCGCGGGACCTTCGCGAGCTCGGGGTTGGCCTCGAGGCACTCCCGGAGCCGGTAATTGGGAATCCGGCAGTCGAGGTGATGAATGTGGTGAATCCCGATGTCCGCCGTGAACCATCGCAGGACCGGGGGCAGATCGTAGTGGGAGCTTCCGCGCATCCCCGCCGCCACGAAGTCCCAATCCGTTCGCCGGCGCCAGTAGGTGTCCTCGAACTGGTGCTGCACGTAGAAGAGCCACACGCCCATGGAGGCCGCGAACGCCATGACGGGCACGTGAACCGCGAAGAACGGCGCCGGCTTCACCAGCAGGATCATCCCGAGGACGCACGCGAGGATGGCCGCGTTGGTGACGTGGACGCTCAGGCGCTCCACCTTCCAGTCCTTGGGGATGTAATAGGTCAGGCGCTGCCGCAGCACGAACAAGAGGAAGGGCCCCACGCCGAAGAGCACGAAGGGCGAGCGGTACAGGCGGTAGACCCACTGCCGAAAGGGCGTGAGCTCCATGTACTCCCGCACGGTGAGCATCCGGACATCGCCGAAGCCTCGGCGATCGAGGTTGCTCGACGACGCGTGGTGCACGTAGTGGTAGCGACGCCAACACTGGAACGGCGTCATCGTCAGCACACCCAGCGCGAACCCCACGACCTCGTTGGCCTTGCGCGACGCGAAGAACGAGCCGTGGCCGCAATCGTGCTGGAGGACGAAGAGCCTCACCAGGGACCCGGCCGTGGGGATTGCGACCAGTACGGTCAGCGCGTAGGAGACGCGCAGGCTCGCCCACGCGAGCGCCCACCCCGCGGCGAACACGGCGAGCGACACCACGAGTTGCACCGCGCTCCTCCGCCCATCGGGGTCGCGATATCGAGTCAGCAATGCGCCGTGCATCGGCGGCGCAGATGAACTGCTGCGAAGATTGCTCGAAGCCATGATCCAGGACCCGATCGGTGCGAGTTCATTGGAGTACTTCCGCTCAACTTCCGCTCAACGCGTCGCATTACTTAGATCATACGTGGAGGAACGCAAGTGTTATTAATGGGATATCGCTCGACCGCCGTGACGGATCAACCTCGGGGCGTTCGATTGACAACTTCAAAAATACGAATCCGAACCGTGATCGGAAGGTCGAGCTTCGACGATTGATTTGTTATGTCCGTATTTTAGTTGAATGAGTTCGATATGAATATTTCGTGTACGTTTCGAATGCGCGCCGGGGCTTCGCGCGAAAGGCCCATCCGGTGAAAAAGGCCGGTTCGGGAGGGAGGATGTCTTCATGACGTGCGACGTTGCAAAGACGACCGCCACTTTTTGGGAGGCCGTGGCTTCCTCGCCCGAGGTCGACGAGTGGGTGCGGCTCGAGGAAATCATCGGCATATCGCCGAGTTTTCGCGCGCTCCCCAAACCGCACCTCGAGGCGCTCGCGCGCACCGCGCGGCTCGAGCGCATGGCGTCCGATCGCCTCGTCGCGCGCGACGGCGAGCGCGCCGATCGTTTCGTTCTCATCCTCAAGGGCGAGGTCGACGCGTTTTGGGGCGAAGGGCTGCGCGAGGTTTTCCGCAGCCTCGGGCGCGGCGACGTCTTTGGCGCCGGGTTGATCCTCGGCGAGCCGCACGTTTATTCGTACGGCACCCGGCGCGACACCGCCGTCGCCGTGTGGGACGACGACGCGCTGCTTCGCGCCGAGCTCGCAGCGCCGGGCTTGCGGCCGGAGCTCGCCATCCGCCTCTCGAAGGACAAGAGGTTGCGCGAGCTCGACGAGCTGGTGCAGCACGCACCCTTGTTCCGAAACTCCACGTCGGCCCTTCGTCAGCGGCTCCTCGCCGAGGCGACCTTGCTGCGCTTCGCGGCCGGAACCTTCCTGTATCGGCAGGGGGAGCCCTCGGAGTATGGCTACCTGGTCGTGCGCGGCGAGGTGGAGCTGACGCAACATGTCGCCGCGGGCGGCGCGCGCGAGCGCACCGTGCTCCTCGAGCGCGGCGTGTCGTTCGGGGAGATGGACCTCCTCGCCAAGACCGCGCGCACCGAGTCGGCCGAGGCCACGTACGAGACGGAGGTGCTGGCCATCGCGCGCACGGATCTCGAAGCGCTCCGCCGCGCGTGCGGTTCCGTGCGGCGGGCGCTCGGCACGCGGGCGAACGCTACGCAGGCGAACGCTACGCAGGCGAACGGTACGCAGGCGAACGGCGTGCATGCGTATGGCGCGCCGCCTTTGCCCCAAGATTGCATCCTGGTCGCGGGCCACGTTCCGTACTCCATGCGGCAGGTGGCGGCGCTCCTTCCGGACGCCTTCGCCGCGCGGGGCGAGAAGCGCGCGGCCTTGCTCGAGATCGCCCCCGAGGGTCACCCGCTCGCGGCGCGAGACGGCGTTCTGGCGCTGCCCGACGATCCCACCCGCGCCCTGCGCGCGCTCGACGAGCGCACGCAGCGTCTGGGCGCGCGCTATTGCATCCTCTACACGCAGATGGAGCGCGCCATCGACTGGCTCGCCAGGCCCTCGTGGGACGCGATCATCGCCGAGCGCATCTCGTCGTCGGTCTACTTCACGAGCGATCCGCGCCGCTCGTTCCCGCTCGAGACGCCGAAGCTCGCGCCCGCGCAGTACGTCGAGCTCCGGCCGCAGCACCGCGCCGGCGAGACCAACATGGTCCGGGACGGCGCCATGCGTTTGCTCGTCGACCCAGCGCACGGCGCGGATCTGCGCTACGGCGCCCTCCCGTCGGAGGGCCGGCGCGCGCTGCAGCGCCTCACGCGAACGATCGCGCGCCAGAGCGTGGGCCTGGCGCTCGGGGGCGGCTCGGCGTGGTGCTATGCGCACGTGGCGCTCTTGCGCGCGTTCCACGAGGAGGGGATCCCCATCGATATCCTGGCGGGGATCAGCGTGGGCAGCATGGTCGCGTGCGCGTACGCGAGCCGCGGGCTCGAGGGGCTCGACAACCTCGTCGCCCTCCGGCGCGAGAGCGCCTTTTGTTTTGCGTTCTTCCCGGTGACGCGAAGGCCCCTCGCGCGCTTCATCGCCAAGAACCTGCTCGAGCATCGCTACTTGCAAGACATGCCGCTGCGGGTGGTCACGGTGGCCACGGACATCCAGACCGGCCGCGCGCGCATCTTTCGCCATGGCCCCGCCATCGACGCCATGTTCGCGAGCACCGCGTGCCCGGCCGTGTTCCCTCCGCACATCCTCGCCGACGGCGTTCGCTGCGTGGACGGGGGCGTCGCCAACAACGTGCCGGTGAACGCCCTCGTGCGCGAAGGGGCCGACTTCATCGTGGCCTCCAACGTGATCCCCAGCCCGTGCCAGCTCGCGCGCGAGACGCACGCCCGCGAGGCCACCCGCATCTTCTCGCAGCTCTCGCCCATCCGCCGCGCGCAGGATGGTTTTCGCGCGATGCTCTTCATGATGCGCGAGGCGGGCACCCGCGAGTCACGCGGCGCCCATATCACCTTCAACCCGTCCCTGGAGAAGTTCGGTATCGCCGATTACCTCGAGGCCGACAAAATCGTCGAGCACGTGCGGCCGGAGCTGCCTCCCTTCATCGCCCAGGTGAAGGAGCGCTACCAGGCATTCTGCCGCAGCAGCCACGCGTGACCGGGTCGCTATCCCGTGGTGCGGGCCGAGAGCGGCGGGCTCGGTAGGTGCCGCATCCACGTGAGCGCGGTCGCGAGCTCTTCGCGGGCGTTCGCCTCGACCACATCGCCGTGCGCCATCACCAGGCGATCGAAATCCCAGCGCAGCACGTCTTCGGCGCTCTGGGCGGCGGCCGCGCGGTCCTTGACGAGCAGACGCCATACGCGGCTCTGCGCCAGCTTCTTCCACGCCGAGACGATGCGAAGAAAGAGCGGCAGCGAAAACCCCGGCGCCGCGTGCACATTGAACACCAGATCCGAAACGACCAGGGTGCGCGAGCCCGGATGAAAAAAGACGTGCTCCGCCAAGGATGGCGCGCCGTCGATGCGGCGCACGGCCATCTCGCCGTCGAACAGCGGCCCCTCCGAGGGGAGCGCCTCGAAGCGCACGCCCTCGCCGAGCTTGCGCTCGAGCCCCGGCGCGCCGAGCACGCGCGCGTTCGGCCATCGTTCGCAAGCGCCCTTCAAGAAGAGATGGTGCATGCAGTTGGGCGCCACGATCCATTCGACCTTCCCGAGGCGCGCGATGCCGCGCGCGGTCTCGTCGTCGATCGCCAGCGGCGAGTGCAACACGAGCTTGCTCTCGCCGCTTTGCCCGCCCTTGGAGAGGCGCACGATGGTCGCGCGCGCCGGCATCTGCATCCCGCCCCCGAGCCGGATCGTGTCCTCCAAGGTCCACAAGACGTCCGTGATCATGTGAAGCATGTTCGTTCCTCCGTGATGCATATAGTCAAGCATGCCTGACTAAATTGTCAAGGAGGCCTGACTAGGATGTCAAGGGCGCTTGACCATCTGGCGCGCCCATCGTAAGCAAGGCAATGCCCGACGACGCCTACCGTCACAAGCTCGAGGCGGAGAAAGCACGGTCCACGGTGCAGCTGCTCTTCAAGGCCGCGCGCTTGCTCAACGAGCGCGCCATCGCCAGGGTTCGCGAGCGCTCGGGTCAGCCGGTGCGGGTGGCGCACACCGCGCTGTTTCCGCATATCGACCTGGAGGGCACGCGCCTTACGGAAATCGCAAAACGGCTGGGGGTGACGAAGCAAGCGGCCGGTCAGCTCGTCGATGAGCTGGTCGCGCTTGGCATGCTGGAGCGCGTACCGGATCCCGAGGACGCGCGCGCCAAGCTGGTGCGCTTCAGCAAGCGCGGTCAGCGCGCCTTGCTCGACGGCCTCGGCGTGCTCTCCGAAATCGGCAGCGAGATGCGCGCCCTGGTCGGTGCATCGCGCATGACCGCCTTGCACGAAGCGCTCACCGCGATTGTCGAAGCGGAGACGGCGGCGGAGGAGAAATAGAGGGCGACGAAGAGGCCTCCGGCGCCGCCATCGGAGAAGCCGAACGAGAAAATGCGAACAGCGGAGGGCGGACCCTTCGCGAGGACGGACCGGACCCCGACGAGCTGGATGCGGGCCCCGACGCGGATTCGAGCGGAGGTGCAGGTGCGATGGCCCGCTGAAGACGAGGCGGGCCATAGTTGGCCAAGCGGCGGATCATCTTCGAGAAGCGCACCAGCTTATGGTCCGCCGTTTCGCGATCCAATGTCAGCTGAAGTCGCGCCCGAATGCCGAGGGCGAGCTCCCGTGCGCGCTCGCGCCGCGCCTCGAAATCACCGCCCTCGGGGCCGAGATCCGAGCGGGAGATGTACACGGGCTCGTGAAAGACGAACTTCCATTTCGCGGGGAGCGGTATCGGCGTAAGCGGCAAAGGCAAAATCGTGCCGATGTACCGCCTCAGAAAGGGGAGCCCCGAAATGGCAGGGAGGGACTCCTCGGCGCCGATGATGGCCAAGGGCACGATGGCCGCGCCGCGCAGGGCCGCGAGGTGGATGAAGCTCGTCCGCCAAGGCCGCATTTGATAGGCGTGTAAAAACGATTTGCAGTTGCCCTCGGGCCCCTCCGGATAGATGCATAGCGCATCGATTTCCGGTGGCATCGCCTCCGGCGTTTTTAGCCAGGATGCGGGAAATCCCCCGATTCGCTCGAAGAAGAGCCCGAGCTTCGGGGTCCGCAGCAGCTGATCGACCACCGCGGCCCATGGGAGCCGGTCCAGGCCGAGGTGGTCCGCGATGGCGAGCGCGCCGACGAGCGTATCGAGGGTGAACCACCCGGAGTGATTGGGCACGTAAATGATTGGACCGCGGCGGGGCACGTGCTCGATGCCCTCGACCTGGATGGACATATGCCCAATTTTGATGAGCGCCCGAAGCGTAGGAAATACCCTATCGGTCCACACCCTGAAGTCCCGCCGTGGCAACGGGCCCAACATGGGCTTTCCGCCATCCACATGACCGGTAGATATATGGGCCACGCTCGTCACGATTCGCTCCTCCCCTCACTCGTGGAGGAGTTATAGCCGAATCCAGGCGGTTGGTTCCAACGCTATCGCGGTGGCGCCAAGCTGTTTCCTATTGCCGTTATCTCGACATCATCGCGCGGCCGAGCCGATGCTCGCCATGTACGCCTCGGCATCGTAGCGCGCGAAGCGCGGCAGGAAATAGAGACACACGGCGACGCCTGCGATGCACAGAAGGCCGCCCGAGAGGATCGAGCCGCGCAGCCCGAAGAGCGCGGCCGCGGCCCCGGCTTCGGCATTCCCCAACAGCGGGCCGCTCGAGTAGCTCACCAGCTCGATGGATGCGAGCCGGCCGCGCAGATGATCGGGAATGGTCTCGTTCCAAATGCGCCCGCGGAACAAACCGCTCACCATATCGGCCGCACCGGCGGCCGCGAGGAAGAACAGCACCAGCCCCAGGCGGTCCGTCAACGCCACGCAGGCGATGGCCAATCCCCACACCGAGGCCGCGATGCCGATCGCCAAGCCATGGCGCCGGATGGATCGCGTCCAGCCGCTGGTGACGGTGGCGACGAACGCACCGGCCGACGGCGCCGCGTACAGCCAGCCGATGCCGCTCCCCCAGCCATGCGCTTCGGCGAGCGCGGGGAAGAGCGCGGTCGGCATGCCGAAGACCACCGCGACGATATCGACGATGTACGTGCCGAGCAGCTCTTGCCGGCTGGCGGCATAACGAAAGCCCTCGATGACCCGGGCAAAGCTCGGCGGCGCCGCCTCGGCGGGGACGGGGATCCCGCGCATCATGGCCAGCGCGCCCAGCGAGATCACGAAGGTGGCCACGTCGACCCCGAAGGTCCACGGCAAGCCCGCGTGCGCGAGGAGCAGCCCGCCGAGCGCAGGTCCGCCGATCATCCCCACGGTGTGGTGGAGCGAGGACAAGGCCACGACCCCGCCGATCTCCTCCGGCGGCACGAGCCGCGGGGAGAGCGCCTCCAGCGCCGGCCGGTGAAACCCGTTGAGCGCCGACATGATGGCGGCGATTCCATACAGCGCCCACACGCTCGGCTCCGGGAGCAGGGCGTTGATCACCAGGCCCAGCGCCGCCAAGGTCAGGAGCGACTCGGCCCCCAAGAGCAGCTTGCGCCGGTCCATCGAATCGGCGAACGCGCCCCCGATGAACGCCGTGGAGAGCAGCGCCACCAGCTCGACCACCCCGACCGACCCCACCGCCAACGACGAGTGGGTCAATTGGTACATCTGATACGGCAGCGCGACATACGTGATCATGCTGCCGAAGAACGAAACGAACTGACCTACGAAGAGCAGTCGAAAATCGCGTCGGCGCAGCGGACGAAAGTCGAACGACATACGGAGACGGGATTGTTTAGAGCATGAAATGGCGGCTGGGAAGGCCCCGCGTCCACGCAAATGTTTCGTGCGGCCCGCGCGGGCGCGCCGGGCTCATAACCACTTTCGCATCAGGTGTCGCAGCGCGCCCAAATGCCGCTCGCGATCGCCACCGGCATCGATGGCGTCTCCCGCCGCATGCCAGGCGCCGAAGAGGAGCGAGGCGGTGGCCTGGGGATCGTCGACGTCGAAGGCCCCATCGCGCGCCCCTTGCTCCAAGAGCTGCGCCAGCAGCGCGACGGCGGGGCTGTTCGTACCGGCCTGCCGAAACGCCGCGGGGCCGTGGAAAATGGCCTGATGCAGGGGGCCCATCGCCACCAGCGCGTCGACGAAGCGTGCGGCCTCTAGGTCGAGGAACGCGTGCCATGTGCTCTTCTTGTTGCGCGCGGCGCGGGCCAGGACATCTTCCTTCCAGCCCGCGGCGAAGTGATCGCGAATGGCCAGGACCAGCTCGTCCCAATTGTCGAAATACAGGTAGAACGTGCCCTTGGCCGCACCGGCAGCCGCCGTGACATCGGCGATGGTGGGGCTCGCGTCACCCCGCTCCCGCATCAACCGGATGGCCACCTCGATCAGCTCGGCCCGCCGCGCGTCCGGCAAAAGACGGCGGCGCGGCGGCGTCTTGGGCGAGGCTTTCGAGGCGGTCTTCGGGGGCATTCACCCGAACATCGCACGCAGGTGCGGGGCGAGGCCATAGAGCTGAAGGAGGTATCCGTCCCGATCGCGCAGAAACACGGATGGAAAGCCCGGTACCATCTCGACCGCCCCCACGAAGGTGCCGCCGGCGGCGATGCAGCGATCGGCGACTTGTTTCACCGCCAGGTGATCCTGCACCTCGAAGCCCAGATGATCGACGCCGCCCATCTCGCCGGGGCGTCCGATGGGGATGCCCTCGATTTCCGTGGGCACCTCGGGCTCGGACAACGTCAGAATGTCGCGCGCGCCGGGCGACGTCATCACGGCCATGTGGCCCCTGTCCTGCGAGGTAAAGCGCCGCATCCCCAGGCCCTGCTCGTAAAAGGTGGCCGCGCGATCCACGTGCGCGACACGGAGCGCGAGGTGCCGGATCCCAAAGTGAACGTCCATGGCTGGTCCTCCTTACTGACCGATGGTCATTAACTAATGACCGTTGGTCATTAGGTCAAGGTGTCGGGCGATGTCGTGCCGCACGAGCCGCTCCCGTGAGCCGCTCCCGTGAGACCGGGGCTCGCCGGGATCGCACGCTCCGTTCACCAGAACGGAACCTTTTCGCCATACCGTCCGAGGTACAAGACTCGCGCGGAAACCCCCGGAGACGATGCCATGAAACTTCGACCGTGCTTCCTCGTTTGCACCGCCATGGCGCTCCTGCTCGGCGCGTGCAGCTCGGAGCCACCGAGCGCCGCCGTCGAAACACCGCGCGAGGGCGAGCCGGCGGACATGGATGATCCGGCCGTGTGGGTGCATCCGACGAACCGCGCCAAGTCGCTCATCGTGGCGGCGGCGAAGAAGGGCGGCCTGCGCGTCTACGACCTCTCGGGGCGATTGGTGAAGAGCTACCCCAGCGCGGTCGGCGCCGAGGGCGAGCCCATCAACCGTTACAACAATGTCGATGTGCAATACGACTTCGATATGGGCGGCGGTGTTCGAATCGACGTGGCCGTCGCCTCCGATCGCCTCCAGGACTCCTTGCGCATCTGGAAGATCGACCCCCAAGCCGCGGGCGGGCCCTTGGTCGACATCACCGATCCCTCGCTCGCGCGGCTGTTCCCGACCCGCCCGGATCCTGCGGATCGCGAGCACCAGACGGTCGATAACCCCAATAACGGCAAGAACACCGCCTACGGCTTGACCCTCTACCGCGACAAGGGCCGGGACGAGCTCCATGCGCTGGTGAATCAAAACAACGAGGCGGTGATCGCCCAATTCGAGCTCACCGCTGTCCCCGGCGGCCGCATCGGCGCCACCTTCGTGCGAAGGTGGTTGTTCCCTTACATTTACGAGGACCAAGATCTCACCCAGGAGAACGAGGCCGATCCCACCAAAGATTTCAGCCCTCAGTTCGAGGGTATGGCCGTCGACCAGCAGACGGGCATCCTCTACGCCGGGCAGGAAGACGTGGGCATCTGGCGCATCGATCTCCAGACCGGCGCCGCCGAGACGCGCCCGTTCTACGAGACCACCGCGTTCGATCCGCAGAGCACGATCGCGCGCGACGTGGAGGGCCTGAGCATCTATTACGCCTCCGGCGGCGAGGGGTATTTGATCGCCTCCAGCCAGGGAAGAGCGCATGGAGAGCCCCCGCGCGCGCCGCAGCCGGGGCTGGACGACACCTTCGCCGTGTTCGCGCGCGAGGGGAAAAATGCGTACCTGGGCAGCTTCTCCATCGGGGCCAACCCGGCGCGCGGCATCGACGCCGTGCAGGAGTGCGACGGCGCCGAGGTCTCGAATGTCGCGCTACCGGGTTTTCCCTTTGGCGTCTTGATCGTGCAAGACGGCTACGACGACGATCTCGACGGGCTCTCCGGCGAGCCAAAGGCCACCAATTTGAAGCTCGTCCCCTGGCAGCACATCGCCGGCCCGAACGAGCTCGCGATCGACACCGGCTACGATCCGCGCGCGCAGCGGTGATCCGCTACTCCGAGAAGCCGACGCCCGACGCCAGGCCGGCCTCGTGGAATCGCTTGTATTTTACATGGTTCGGATCGTTTCCGAAGTAGGCGAGGGCCGCGCCATCCATACCGCTCCACGTGCGCGGCGCCGAGGTGCTGCGGAGCTTCTCGTAGACGCCGAAGATTTCGCTCATGGATAGCGCGTTCGGTGCGCTGCCGCCGTGGAGGGCGGTCAGGAAGACGAGCAGATCCCACTCGCTGCTCTTGTTGGCCAGCGGGCAGTGGTTGGGGATCCACTTCACGGGGGTGAGCGCGTTGGTCACGAAGGGAGGCCGGTGCGTGATCCCGTCGTCCGTGCGCACCTCTTTGTAATATGCAAACACGGGATCGTCGCGCGTGCGTTCGTTGAACGTGCGCTGCGCGAAGAAGTGGGCCCACCCTTCGATCTCCGCCGTCCACCAGGCGTGGCGCGACTGCAAACAATGCAGCTTGTTGGCGGCCTCCACGAAATCGCACTTGCACGCGGCGGGGGCCGAGGCGGCCGGCGGATAATCGCCGCCCCCGGAGAGCATCCAGCTCGCCTGGTGCGTTTGCATCTGGTGCCCGAGCTCGTGCGCGATCACGTACTTCACGGTGGTCATATCGTGGTGATCGGCCGCTTGGCTCAAACCAAAGTACGCCGTGCTCCCGCCGCACGCCTCGTCCCAGTTGTACCAGACCACGCCGGTGCTCGGATCTTTGTAATAAGGACAGCCGCTGTTGGCATAAATGGTATACGTGTCGTTCGATTTGAGGCCGCGATCGGGGGTGGCCAGCACCTGCCCGGCCACCGACGCGACGCGCGACGACGGCGTCTCCGGGCCCGCGGGGACGTCCACCCGCCGCACGTCGCGGGTGACGTTCTGCACCGTGAAGCTGGTCATCACCGAATCGTTGCTCTCGCACCATCGCTTGGGCGGGTTGGAGATGCGCGTGGGCGTGCAGCTCTTACCCGGCGTAGGCTCGAACACCTTGTAGATATCGTAGGTGGTGGTGCCCGAGACCAGCTTGGTGGTGACCGTGAACGAATAGGCGCCGGGCGCCACGGAGAGGGTGGGCGTACAGCCCTGGATATCCAGCGCGCCCTTCCATACGGCGCCCGCCGAGCCGCTCACGGTCGCCGAGGCAAAGCGCGCAGGGTGCGGATCGCGAACCCAGCGATCGATCGCGCGCCCCTCGGCTCGAAGGCGCTCGACGTGCCCCTCGTCCACGTAATCCTCCCCCAGGTGCGTATCGGAGAACGAGCCGCTCCACTTCGTGCAAAGTACAATCGACGTTCGCTCCGCGGCCGGGCCGAGGGGAGCCGTACCTTGCAGCTCCAGGGGCGCGCTTCCGCCAGCGCCGCCGCCGTCCTCGCGCGAATCGGGCGGTAGCAAAATGGGATCGCCCACGACGATATCGCCCGCCGTGGCAGAGGGGGGCATCGGACCCGATGAACGGCGCCGCGCCCGACGCGGCCTGCGCCGGCCCATACGAATCGCGCGCGGACGCATAGGCGATCGCGCGATCCGGCGAAAATGCGATTTGCAATCCCGTGGAGTGAACGGCCTTCGCGAGGCCCTGCTCCGAGAGCAGCGCCACGAGCTGCACATCGGCGGCCGCTCCGACATGGGGCACGGGGATGGCGCTCGTTGGAATGGCGAGCAGCTCGGTGCCGCTCGCCGGGAGCACCACATGGCGGAGATAGTGGTCGATCGTGCGGCCGCGAACGCGCGCCGTGACCAATACGTCGACGTCGACCGCGAAGGGGCGCGTGTTGGTGATATGGGCGGCGAACGCATCGCGGCGCGCGATGAGCGGCGCCGAGGCATCTTCATTCCATTCGAGGACGAGCGGGCCCGCGCTCGATCCTTCGTGCAAAGGCAATATACCGACGCTCTCGTTCGTCTCCGGCGAGGGCGGCGAATCATCGCGCGGCATTTCGGTGGAGCATCCGAAAATCATGGCGCCGGCCGTTGCGAGAGCCGTGCGCGCGAGTCTACCCACGAGTCTTTGGTTCATGGTCCCTCCAGACGCGGCGCGACGATAACAACGGGCCATGACCTCGTCGAAGGACGTTTGCGTCTTGTGCCGAGAACGGTCCCGGAGCGCCGAATTCGGCATGCTTGCGCGCGCCGCTCGAGCCGAGCAATCGCGGGCCGCCGCGGGCTGGGCTACTTACCGTTCAGTCTGGTGAGAAGAGTGCGGCGCATATCGAGATATCGTATGGCCCATGACGACCCATTTAAGGAAGCAAGCACGAAATGCTAGCCCCCCTCCGGCGCAACCGCGGAGCGTGGCGCGATGCGCTATCGACATCTGCGGCCATTTTCGCGCGATGACCGCGCCTTACACCACCAGAATTTGTGATCGTGTGTGGCCAATACCATGTACACGGCAAAAATATTTGTACTCGGATGGCTGTGATAGGCCATCTAGCAGAAGGGGTTCATGCTACCATCGGTCCTGCTTTGGGGTGCGATGAGTAGACAGATGGAGAGTTTTACGAGGGAGTCCACGGCAACGGGGCCTACGCCCTCGCACGTGACGATTCCCGGCTCGGCCGTCATGTCCAACAACGCGGGCAATGCGGGACGCTATCGGCTCATCTTCGAGCTGGGCCGCGGTGGTATGGCGGATGTCATTCTCGCGGTCATTCAAGGGCCCGGCGGCTTCAATAAGCTGCAGGTATTGAAGTTCCTGCGCGAGGAGATGGCGCGAGACCCCGAGTTCTGCACCATGTTCCTCGACGAGGCCCGGCTCTCGGCGCGGATCAACCATCCGAACGTGGCCCAAACGAACGAGGTCGGGTTCGATGGCAAACGGTACTTCTTCGCGATGGAGTACCTCGAAGGCCACAGCCTCGACGAGCTCCTCCACCGGCTCCCGGCCAACAAGCGCCCGTTGCCGATCATGCTGCGCATCCTCGCCGATGCGTGCGCGGGGCTCCACTTCGCCCACGAGCTCAAAGATTTCGATGGCACGCCGCTCAACGTGATCCATCGCGACGTGTCGCCGCAGAACATCTTCGTCACCTACGACGGCGCCGTCAAACTGCTCGACTTCGGCATCGCCAAGGCGAGCGACTCCAAGAGCCAAACCGAGGCTGGCACCATCAAGGGCAAGATCGGGTACATGGCGCCCGAGCAGCTCATCTCGCCGAACCAGATCGATCGGCGCGCCGATATCTTTTCGGTGGGTGCCATTCTGTGGCGGGTCATCAACGGCAAACGATTGTGGTCGGGCGCGACCGAGATGGAAGTGCTCCAGCGCCTGGCCGCGCGCGAGATCCCCGCGCCGGTGCCGCTGCCCGGAACGCCGGAGGAGCTCGTTCGTATCTGTAAGAAGGCCATGGCCGTCGACGTCGAGCAGCGCTATGCGACGGCCGCCGCGCTGCACTCGGATCTCGAGGATCTGCTCACCACCTTGGGCGGATGCAAATACACCGATGTCTCGGGCCTCGTGAGCCGCATCTTCGCCGATCGGCGCAGAGAGGTGCGCGCGGCCATCGACGCGCGCTTGTCGGCGCCGCCGCCCTCGACCACGGGGACCACGCACATCGTGCCACTTCCGCGGCTGGAGCCCGCGAGCGCGATCATCGAAACGGAGAGCAACCGCTCCGTGTCGTCGTCATTGCTCACGCCACCGCCGCCGCGTGGGTTTCGCGCTAATTGGGGTGTCGTGGGGGCAGGGGTGATGGTGGCGTTGGGTTTGGTGGCGGCGGCGTTCGTCGCGCGCGCGCCCTCCGCGCCGGCCGTGGCCACATCGATCGCTCCTGTCGCGTCTGCCGCGTCGGGCGTGGGACCTGGGGCCGGAGCCGCTGCAGGGGGATCGCCCGTGCAGACACCCGCCGAGGCGAAACAAGAGCTCGAGACCGAGATTACGTTCGATCTCTCTCCGACCAACGCGCAAGTCTTCCTCGACGATAAGCTTATTACCAGTGCTTCCGGCAAGCCGCCGCATGGCATCTTTCCGAGGGATGGGCGCGATCACACCGCGCGCGTCGAATCCGACGGATTCGTGACCAAGACGATGGCGGTGTCGTTTCGCGCGGCCAGCGTTCATGTCGAGGTGAGCCTGGAGAAAGAGCGCCGCGCGCCCGCGCCACAATGGCGTCCTCCGGCCCCGAGGGCGCACGCGTCGCCGCCCCCGCCGCCCGTGACCGCGACGCAACCCGCCCCGCCGCCCGCTGCATCGCCGCCGGCGCCTGCCGCATCGCCGCCTGCTGCTCCCGCCCCGCCGCCCGCGCAGGGGGGAAATCGGGGCAAAGCGCTCGATAAAGAAGATCCCTGGAAGAAGTAGTCACCGTCCTTCGCCCCCAAACGTACATCGGTTGGGGGCGTCGGCCATGAAATCACCCGAACTCGCGCCGCTCGACGACAACCCGTCATATCGCGTTTCTTCACTTTAGTAAGCAGGTATGGGGATATGGGTAAAATGAGATTAGGGGCACGTACCGCTCTCTCGATGG
This sequence comes from Sorangiineae bacterium MSr11954, assembly GCA_037157815.1. Lineage (NCBI taxonomy): Bacteria > Pseudomonadati > Myxococcota > Myxococcia > Myxococcales > Pendulisporaceae > Pendulispora > Pendulispora albinea. The sequence continues at coordinate 7,628,221 of CP089984.1, read as the reverse complement.
CCTTTTTTGCTCTCGTCGCGGTGAGCACCGGGGCATCCGGCTGCACGATCGCCCTCAAGAGCGACAAATTCCAGTGCACCACGGACTTGGATTGCACCTCGCGCGGTGGGGCGTTTCGGCAAACATTCTGTTCCAAAGACAGTGTGTGCGTCGACGTCACCAGCACCGGCTGCACGTCCAACGAGAAATGCACCGCGGCAAAAGACGGCACTCCGCACATTTGCAAACAACTCGGCGGTCCCTGCGTCCCCGTCCTCTCGGAGGAGTGCAGCACGCTCATTCCAAAGAACGCGAAGATGAAGGACAACGCGATCCTCTTCGCGTTCACCGGCTTGAAGACCGGCTCGGAGGCGGAAGCCCACCGGATTTCGTACAACATGGTCGAAATGGGGCTGACCGAGGTGAATGCTTCGATCGCGGGCCTGCCCGGTGGCCCCAACGGCACGTCGCGCCCCATCATCGGTCTCGAATGCGATGAGACCCGCAACGGCACCCCCGACGACGAGCGCGTGAAGCGCTCCTACGACCACATCGTCAAGGATCTCGGGATTCAGGCCGTCATCACCAACTCCTATAGCTCGACCACGGTCAAGGTCGTGGACCAATACGTCAAACCGTACGGCATATTCTTGATGCCGAATCTCTCGCTCTCGCCCGTGATATCCACCCTCGACGACAACGGGCTCGTGTGGCGGACCAGCTCCCCCGCCAGCGCTCAAGGGGCCGCGCAGGCTGCCCTCGTTCAGCTCGTCGAGAACAAGCTCCGGACGCAGGCGACCAACCCGATCACCGGGGATATCAGGGTGGCGCTCGTCACCAGCACGGCGGTCGTCTTCAGCTCGATCGCCGACGTCATTCAAGACAAGCTTCGATTCAATAACGGGAAGTCGCCGTCCCAGAACGGCTCCAACTTCAAGCGGCTCAGCCACACCGCGTACAACGATGATCCCAACGTCGATCTGGCCCCGGTCGCGAGCGAGCTCGTAGCCTTCCGTCCGCACATCATCATCGCGACGGACAAGGGAAATGACTTTTGGGAGACCAATGGCAAGCCGAAGGGCATCGGCCCGGTCGTCGAGAGTCGGTGGGATCCGGCGCAATCTCGGCCCATCTACGTCATCGCCTCGCCGACCTTCGAAAAATCGGGCGACTACGTTCGGAATACCGCGGACGCGGCGAAGCGAGAGGACCTTCGCAAGCGGATCGTGGGCGTAGACCAGTCGTTCTGGAACCAGAACGCGTTCGACAACTTCACGATCAACTATCGAGGCAATTACAAGACGCCGGAAGAAGACTTCGTCGCCAAAGGTCTCAACAACTACGTCGTCGAGTACGACAGCATCTACGCCACGATTTACGCCATGTACGCGGCGGCTCAGAAGAACCCGGGCCAGCCGATCACGGGTAAGGCGATCGCCGAGGCCATACCGCGGCTCATGTCCGGCGACCAACGCCTCGTCGGTCCCACCGATATCACGCAAGTCACGCAGCAGTTGGCGATCGGGAACAGCGTCGATCTCCAGGGAATCTTCTCCAAGCTCGATTTCGATTTGACGACGGGCGACTCCCCCACGGAGACGTCGGTGGTCTGCCTCGAGCCGTTCGGTTCGACGCTCGAATGGAAATTCAGCGCGCTGAAATGGGACCGCAACGCCAACGGCGGCAACGGCGGATTGGTCGGCGACCAGACGAGTTGCTCGATCTTTAAGTGATAAGGGAAGGTCGATATCGTGATGAAAAAGCATTCGCGTCGCATCTCGCTCCTCCTCGCTCTGGCCATCGCCTCCGCGCCGGTCGCCGCCTACGCGCAGGAGCCCTCCGGGCGCTCCGCGCAGACCTCGAAGATGGAGGAGGCGCGCACCCGCTACACCCGCGGCATGAAGCTCTACGACGAAGGCAACGCGCAAGCCGCGCGCGCCGAGTTCGAGCGCGCCTACGCGCTCGCCCCGAGCTACCGCATCCTCTACAACATCGGCCTCTGCTACCAGGCTACCAACGATTACGTCGAAGCCCTCCGCGCGTTCGAGCGTTATCTGTCCGAGGGCGGCCAGGAGATCACCGACGATCGGCGGGCCGAGGTCAATAAGCAGATCAACGATCTCAAACCCAATATCGCGTCGGTGACCATCACCACCAACGTCGCCGGTGCGTCCATCACCATCGACGACGTGGCGGTAGGACAATCGCCCCTGTCGGACAAGATCCTGGTCAATCCCGGCCGCCGCAAGGTCTCGGCGACCAAGCAGGGCTTGTTCCCCGCCACCAAGTCCATCGTTTTCGTTGGCAGCGAAAACGCGCAGGTCAACCTGGAGCTCACCGAGCCGCCGCAGGGCCAAGCGGCCCCGGAGAAGACCACCGACCTCACGCCGTACATCCTGTGGGGCGCGACGGGCGCGCTCGCCATCGGCGCGGGGGTCACGGGGTTTTTGGCGCTCAAGGCGCACTCCAACGAGGAGGACGTGCGGGACCGCTACCTCGTGACCAAGCCGGAGATCGAGGACGCGCATAGCAAGACCAAGACGCTCTCCATCACGGCCGACGTGCTGACGGCGGCGACCCTGATCACCGGCGGCGTCGCGCTGTATTTCACCGTCTTCAAGTCGAAGCCGGCCCCGTCGTCGACGGAGGCGTCGGCGTCCGCGCGATTGACTCCGGGCGGCGTGAGCATCGTCGGTCGATTCTAGCCAGTATTAGCGGAACTTCGTTCGAGACGCCGCGGTCACATTACCGCAATGTAATCCGCTCCGCGGAGTAACACGATGACGCGACGCATGCCCGCGAGTGGGCGTGACCAAATGCGAGCGCGGCTCGCGACGGTGAGCGATGTGCGATCGATGCGAGCGACGGCGGTAGCGCCTACAGGTGCACACCGAAGTTTGAAATCGATGTGATTTTGAATACGAATGCCATCGCCGGAGTGGGCTCTTCCTGATACGTATGAGACAACGAAGGAGGAGTCCATGACAAGGACGCGCCGTAATCTCCGTATGCAACTTGCTTCGGTCGTTCTCGCAAGCGTGGGTATGGTCTTTTTGCCGGCATGTGAAGGGCAGGGAGGCGGTGAGACAGGGGGAGGCGCGGAAGGAGGAGGGGAGGAGCAAAAGCTGACGGAGAAAGATCTCACGCACCGCCCCAACTGGGCATTCGTCTCGCTGGGCGATCTCGATCCGTCGATCATCATCGAGATGCGCTACTTCACCGATCACAATTTCGTGGGCAAGCCGATTCGCGGCTACAACGCGCCGAAATGCTACCTGACGTGGCCCGCCGCCATCGCGCTCACCCGGGTGCAGGCCGAGCTCAAACCGATGAACCTCACGCTCAAGGTCTACGATTGCTATCGACCGCAGCGCGCGGTGGATCACTTCGTGGAGTGGGCCAAAGATCTCGGTGACACGAAGATGCGCAAGGAGTTCTACCCCACGGTGGACAAGTCGCGCTTGTTCCTCGACGGGTACATCGCCGAGAAATCGGGCCATACGCGCGGGAGCACCTTCGACGTCACCATCGTATCGGTGCCCGCCGGTGAGCAAGAAGTCTACAAAGACGGAGATGCCCTCCGTGAATGCACGCTTCCCGCTGCACAGCGGTTCAAGGACAACACCTTGGACTTCGGCACGGGCTACGACTGCTTCGATGTGCAATCGCATGCATTCAACCCTGCGCTCCCCGAGACGCATCGCGGTCTGCGCATGCTGCTCCACAGCATCATGGACAAGCACGGCTTCAAGGGCCTCGCCGAGGAGTGGTGGCACTTCACCCTCAAGAACGAGCCGTTCCCCAAGACGTATTTCAATTTCCCCATCGACTGACATTCGGCGGCGCACGACCGCCGCGAGCTCCGTCATCGTATGAGTGAGAAGCGCGCGAGGCCCTCGAGGCCCGCGCGCTTTTTACGTTTATCGATTCATAATCGACTCTTCGCATTTCGAAGATCGTTCGCAGAACCGTCGCGATTCGTTGCGAGAGCCGTCGCGACACATTCCGGAACGATGCGATTCGTTTGGAGAACCGTCGCGATTCGTTGCGAGAGCCGTCGCGGCACATTCCGGAACGATGCGATTCGTTTGGAGAGCCGTCGCGACACATTCCGGAACGGTGCGAATCGTTTGGAGAACCGTCGCTGCGCAGTCCGGACCGATGCGATTCGTTCGGAGAACCGTCGCTGCGCAGTCCGGACCGATGCGATTCGTTCGGAGAACCGTCGCTGCGCAATCCGGACCGTCGCGATTTGTTCGGAGAACCGTCGCTGCGCAGTCCGGACCGTCGCGATTCGTTTGGAGAACCGTCGCGACGCAGTTCGGACCGTCGCAATTCGCCCTGTGAGCTCGTAACCGTCGCGCACTTCGAGTCACCGTCACCGCGCATGGAACGGGATCGCCCCGGAGGCTCCCGCGCGCCCGCCACGTGCCGCGCCGCAGCCCCGCCGGAAGGCGAACGCCTCGTGGCCGGACAATGGCCTGAAAGGTGCTCTCGAGCGCGCTCGCGCGGATCCTTGGTCCACGTGCCGGCCCCCATCGAAAAAGCGTCCGCACATTCCGCGCCACCATGGCGCGATGGGTCCGAATTGCCACGTTCGGATGGCCATGTTTCCGCCGGGAGGTCGCGCGGGCGGCCGGAGAGCGGATAGTTTCAATCCTACGATCGCGTATCTCTGGCCAACGCCCGCGATTTGCACAAGTTTCCGGGTCACGAAAAGAGTCCACGGACCTGACCGCGTTCACCACCCCCGGTGATTCGCCGTCGATGACGAGCTGCGCCGCCCTGGCGACCGGCGACGGGATTCCCCTGTCCTCGGCCCGCTGGCCGCGGTGATGGCGCGCAAGACCCATCAAGGGATTAGACAATGACCTCGCATACGTACGCCGTTGTCGGAGGTGGTGTATCCGGTCTCGCCGCCGCCCATGTCTTCGCCAAACGCGGATACGCGGTGGAGCTCCTCGAGAGCGGCTCGATCCTCGGCGGCCGCATCGGACATGGATCGCTCGATGGCCACGCCGTCGAATTCGGCGGCAAGAACATCGGCAAAACGTATCGGCAATTCCGAGAGCTCGTCGCGCTCTACGGGGGGCATGGGTACGAGAGCTTTGGAATCAATACCTCGCGCGCGGCCGGGAGCTCGGTCGTTACCTTGGACAGCTCCAAGCGGCTTCGGTCGATGCTTCGCTATCTGAAGGGCGTTCCCCGCCGCGATATCGCGAGGCTCGCGCACTATTCGGCGCGCATCTTCCTCGATGCGCGCAATCGATTCCTCGGCGGGCCGTTCTTCTCCAAATTGCCGAAGCGCGGGGATGCGCGGCTGTCGAGCCAGTTCAGCGACGCGTTCGCGCGGGCGGTCCTGCGTCCCATCACGGTTCGTATGAACGCGGCCGAGCCGGACGAAGCTTACATTGGCAACTTCGGCGCGAACCTCGGTATGTGGCTCGATTCGTACGACCAATTGACCGCCGGCTTCGGCCCCGTCCTCGAGCGCATCGAGCGCGCGTTCCCCGTCGTCTTGAACGCCAAGGTCGAATCGCTCCGGCAGGAGCCGTCGGGTCACGTGACATTGAGCGTCGCGCGCGACGGGCGCACGGAGACACGGCGCTATTCGGGGGTCGTCCTCGCGGTCCCCGCGCCCGCGAGCGCGGCCCTCCTCGAGGCGGCCGCTCCCCGGGCGGCGCGCGCGCTGCAATCGGTCCGGTATTTCCCGGTGACGGTCGTTCTCGCCAAATACGACCGCGACATCTTCACCTCCGCGCAGAGGGCGTTCGTATTCGACCCCTCCGTGCCGCTCAGCAACGCGGGCGCATACGGCATGAACGCGTTGAACGTGGTTCGATACACCTTCAGCGGCCGCACGGCCCGGCGCGAGGTCGGTGTGATGTCCGACGAAGATCTCGTCCGCAAGGGCGAAGCGCTCCTGTCGCGGTACGCCGAGGTGCCCTCCGGCTCCCGCTTGGCGTACGCCGTCCGGCGCTTCGACCCAGGATTGTGCGCGTATTCACCCGATCACGGCGCCCTCGTCGGCGCGCTCGAGGGCGCCCTCCGCGGCCGCAGGATTGCGCTCGCGGGAGACTACCTTCGCGGGACTTCATTGGAATCTTGTGTTCGTTCGGCCGAGCAGGCCGTCGACGACGTCCTTGGTTCTCAACGACCCATGGCAATCGATCTTAGCAAGGAAGTGTACGCACATGTCTGAGCCGATCTTGGCGGCCGCGCGCCGCGTGATTCCCATCGACAAGACCCTGGTCCACAAGACGGAGATCGAAAACGTATTCGTGTCCGACATTCATCGCGTCGATGGCCGGAGTGACCTCTACGAGGCCGAAATGGTCATCGACACGGAGCACGCCTTCTTCTTCGAGCACCCGCTCGATCACGTCCCCGGGTTGATGCTCGTGGAGGCCGTGCGCCAGATGGGGACCGCCGTGTCGCACATCTATTACGGCGCGCCCAAGGGCAGCGTGTTCGTGCTCAACGACATGCGCATCGTCTTCTCCTCGTTCGGTGAGCTGAACGAGCCGCTCTTCATGCGCATGCGCATCCACGACACCGTCGAGCGGAAGGGCAAGATCACCCAGCTGCAGTGCGCCAGCTCCTGGTGGCAATCGAACCAGCAAATTGGAACCATGGACGCCAAATGGAGCGTCTTCGACGCGCGCACCATCGCGCGTCTGCGCTCCCCGCGCCGTCCCTCGCCGACCGTACCCGCATCTTCCTTCGAGACCTCCAATCCCACGATCCCATGAGCGCCAAAAACTCGCCCTCTGCTGCCTTCGGCCTGCGCTACGGCGCCGACATCGCCCCGCTGCTCCTCATCCTCGCGGTCGCCATCGCGCAGCTCGCGGTGATTTGGTTCAAGCCCGCGCTGCGCGAGACCCTCATCATCGCCGGCGTGCTGTTCCTGCCGCAGGTGGCCGTCGCGACCGTCGTGCACAATCACTCCCACGTGCCGATCTTCCGGAGCGCGGTGGCCAATCGTATCCTCGAGGTCTTCATGTTCCTGCAGACGGGCATGTTCGCCTCGAAATTCCGTCTGCACCACGAGCTCGGGCACCACCTGCACTACACCGATCCCACCAAGGATCCATCACGCTGGGTCTACCGGGACGGGAGCGAGATGCACCGCTTCGTCTACATTCTGCACTACTTCTTCACCTACAATTACCATTGCATCCGGATCGGGCGCCGCTTCAAGAAGAAGCTGTCGGGCAGCATCTGGCACACGCTCCTCTGCTGGGCCGTCTTCGCGGCCTTGCTGGTGGCCGCGGGCCCCATCGTGCTCTCGGTGTACGGCATCCCGATGATCGCGGTCTGGCTCACGTTCATCTGCCTGACCTACGACGATCATATCTCGCTCACCGGCACCGATCCCTACGAGAGCTCGCACACCAAGACCAACCGCCTTCTGAACCTCGTGTTCTTCAACAATGGCTACCACTTGGCGCATCACATCAAGCCGGGTCTCCATTGGACCGAGCTGCCCGCGTTTCATGAATCCATCGCGCCGCGCATCAAGATCCCCGGGCCGGTCACCGCGATGAACCGTCTTCTCTCCTAAAAGGGTCGCGTATGACGCTCCAAATCGAAAAAGCCATCGTGCTCGGCGCAGGCATGGCCGGTTTGCTCTGCGCCGAGAGCTTGGCCGAGGCCGGCCTCGAGGTGATCCTGGTGGAGCGCGACGCTCTCCCGGAGAAGCCCGAGGCCCGCGCCGGGGTTCCGCAGGGCCGCTTCGTGCACCAATTGCTCGCGGGCGGGCTGCGCATTCTGGGCACCATGTTCCCCGGCCTGGAGGCGGAGCTGCTCGCGGCGGGCGGGGTATCCATCGATTGGCACCGCGACGTGGCTTGGCTCAGCGCCGCGGGCTGGATGCCCCAAGCGAGCGAGCACCATAGTCTTTCGAATATTTCGTGCACGCGTGAGGTCTTGGAACACGTCGTTCGCGCCAAGGTCTCCGCCCACCCCCGCATTCGCATCCTCCAAGAGACCGAGGTGGCCTCCCTGCGGATGGAGGGCCGCCGCATTTCGGGGGTCGACGTTCGCCGGGTCGGCAAGCGAAGCACCACGGGCCTCGACGCCGATCTGGTCGTCGACGCCAGCGGGCGGGAGTCGAAGGCGCCCGTGTGGCTCGAGGCCCTCGGGATCCCGCGCGCCGAGGAGACGGTGGTCGATGCCTCGCTCGGCTATGCCAGCCACATCGTTCCAGCCGCCCCCGAGAGGCTCTCCGGCGCGCATGCGTTGATCCTTCACCCCACGCCCCCCACCAACACGCGAAGCGGCACCATCTTTGCCATCGAGGGCGGGCGATGGATCATCACCCTGACGGGCGTGGGCGGCGATTATCCGCCCATCGATCGCGAGGGCTTCCTGGCGTTCGCTCGAAGCTTGCGCGATCCGCGCCTGCACGACGCCATCGCCGATCGCATTCCAGGACCGGCGCGCGGATACCGCAACACCGCAAACCGTCTTCGACGGTTCGATGGGCTTTCGGATTGGCCAGATGGGCTCTTGGTGGTGGGCGACGCGCTCTGCGCGTTCAATCCCGTGTACGGTCAGGGCATGAGCGTCGCGGCCATGACCGCCAAAATGCTCGGCGAGACCCTTCGCGCCAACCACGGGCAGCTGGAGTGCCCGGCCGTGCAGCGCGCAGTCGTGGCGCTGAATCGCATACCTTGGCAGATGTCGACATCCGTCGACCGAAGCTATCCAACGACGGTCGTGAGCGGTCCCGAGTACGGCGATCCCTCGAGCTCACCCCGTGACGCCATCGCGGCCGCCGTGCGCGATCCCGACGCCTATCACCGCTTCTTGAAGGTCATGCACCTCGTGGGCGACGACGACCTGCAAAAAAAGCCGTCGAGCACCTCGAGCAGCCTTTCCAATTCTCCGAGCTCCCCTAACTCTTCCCACGCTTCGATGGGTTCCGTGTCTTCACGGTCTGAAGCGGCAACGGTGGATCGATGAGTTTGCAATGGCAATCCCAAGAGCCTGCCGGCCGCATTGGACCGCTGGTCGAGCGTCTGCATGGGGGCGCGCGCGACTGGCACTACACGCCCCTCGCCGACAAAGCGCGCATGGCTCGGGAAATGGCGGAGCGCACGGCCGCCGTCGCCGAGGATTGGGTGCGCGCCGCGTGCAAGGCCAAGCGCATCGAGGCCGGCTCGCCGGCCACGGCCGATGAATGGCTCGCAGGGCCGAACATTCTGCTCCGCAGCTTGAAGCAGCTCGCGGCATCGCTCGAGCAGATTCAAAAGGCTGGGAGGCCCGCGCTCCCGCGCTTTCACGGCCTTCCGAGCTCGCCCGATCTGAGCATCCATCCGGTGGCGCCGATGGATTACCTCGCGTGGCCCGGCTTTCGTTGCCGCGTTCAGTTCGAGCAAGGCTGGGACATCGAGCGAATCCTCGGCGCACAGGCGTATGCCTACCGAACCAACCAGGAGCCGCGCCTCTCGGTGGTTCTCGGCGCTGGAAATGTTTCCTCGCTGCCGGCCACGGATTTGCTTACCGAGGTGATGGTGCACCGCCGGGCGAGCATCCTGAAAATGAGCCCGGTGAACGAGTACCTGACCCCCTTCTTGGAGCACGTCTACGCGCCGCTGATCGATCGCGCTGCGGTGGCCATCGTGCGCGGCGACGCCAATGTGGGGCGCGCCTTGTGCGAGCGCCCGGAGGTGTCGCACATCCATTTAACAGGGTCGCGGCAGACGTACGATCGCATTGCATCGGCCTTTGGCGCGAATGGTCATGGACGCGGTGGCGTCAAGACGCTCTCCGCGGAGCTCGGCAATGTGAGCCCCGCCCTGGTGGTGCCGGGGCACTACTCCGAGCGCGAGCTCGATTTCCATGCGCGCAGCATCGCCGCGATGCTGACGAACAATGCGTCGTTCAACTGCAATGCCCTGCGCGTGGTGCTGACGTCGTCGCGCTGGCCGCAGCGCGCGGCCTTCAAAGAGGCCATCCGCCGCCGTCTCCGCGAAACCCCGGCCCGGTATGCCTTCTACCCGGGCGCTGCCCAACGGTACGACGCGGTGCTCGACGGGCGAACCCATGTCGACGTCTTCGGCGTACGCGAGAACGGCGTCCTACCGTGGGCGGTGATCGACGAGCTCGATCCCGGATCGGATGATCCGATTTACCAAGGTGAGACGTTCTGTGCTGTGATGGGGCATCTGGCGCTGGATTCGACCGATGAGCTTGATTTTCTCGACCAAGCCGTTCGATTCGCGAATACCAAGCTTTGGGGCGATCTCAATGCCACCGTCATCGTACCGTCGCGGTCGCGGCGCAACTCCGACTTCGAACGCGGCCTCCGACGCGCCGTGGACGACTTGGGATATGGCGCGGTCGGCATCAACCACTGGGCCGCGGTGGTGTATGCGCTCTGCAGCGCGCCTTGGGGGGCGCGAGGTGGCGGCAGCGAGCAGAGTGGTCGCGGTTTTACCCACAACACGCTCATGCTCGAAGGTGTGCAAAAGGCCGTGATCGAAGGCCCGGTGGCCTCGCCCATCAAGCCTCCCTGGTTCGCCGATCATAAGACCGGAGGGCGCGTCTCACAGAGCATGTTGAACGTGGAACACCAGGGATTGCCCGCCCTACCTCGGTTGCTGCTGGGGGCCCTCGGGGGCTGAAACGATACGGAAACGATGAAGCGATACGACGTGAAAGGATGAACGATCGAGCGCCCTAATCCTGAAACCAACATGAAAGTACGGCGAATCACGCCATTACGGCCTCGTGCTCTCGTGTCCTGCCGCCTTCGCGCCATTCACTGGCGTGCGCCAGACGCCTTTGCGCCGTTGACGCGCGTGCTCTCGGCGCCACGTGCTCGTGTATCCTGATGCCTTTCGCGCCTGCGTGGTCGCGTATCCTGACGCCTTTTGCTCCTTCGTATGCCCTGCCGCCTTTTCGGCGACAGTTCATGCGACAGCTGAGGTGGCAGGATTGGTTCATCAATTGAAGTTAGATGTTGTATGTACACGTTTCGTGCGATTCTTCCCATTTTGGAAATCGCCCGTACGATTGGCAGTTCAGTCTACGATACCTTCTACGGGCCTCGAGATGAATTGACAGATCTCAGGGCCGTGGATTATCCCAAAGATGGATCGCTGGGCTCGTCCCAAGAGCGCATCGCGTGTGCCTGACAAATGCGTCCGAGGTTCGTCCGGATCGTCGAATTTCATCGGGTTGGTAGATTTAGCCTTTTGGGACGGTACACAGGAATCATTTATTCCAAATGAGAAGTTGACAACGGAGTGGGATCGTCAACGAAACATCCAATGATCGATAGGGCAAGGCGAGCAGAGCTCGCGAAGTTCCTGCAGAATCGACGTAGCCGGCTGTCCCCCGCCGAATTCGGAATCGAACCTCGGCCGCGCCGGCGCGCCAAGGGGTTGCGGCGTGAAGAAGTTGCAGAGCGCGCGGGAATCAGCGTGGCTTGGTATGCGTGCCTCGAGCAGGCGCGCGATGTGCGCGTCTCCGCAAATACGTTGAGTTGGCTTGCGCAGACGCTCCGACTCGATCCCGACGAGCGCTGGTACATGTTCGAGCTCCTGGGGCTCACGGATCCCGGCCGGGGGACCAGCGTACGAGAGGAGTCCTTGCGGCCCGAATACAGCCGGCTTTTGGAGAGCTTGGATCGGGTGCCCGCCTACATCGACGATTACAAGTGGGACATCCTCGGCTGGAACGACGCCGCGGGAGCCATTTATCGGCTTTCGGACGTGCCCGTGCGCGATCGGAATACGTTATTTTACATGTTCTTGAACCCGTACGCGCGGGAGCTGATCCCCGCTTGGGAACAAGAAGCGAAATACATGCTCGCCCGCTTCCGCATGGCGGTCGCGCCCTATGCCGGGACGGAGGGGGTGAACGCGGTCATCGAGCGGCTGCGGAGGGAAAGTCGGGAGTTTGTCCGCTGGTGGGCGGATCACAACATCCTGGTGCGCCGCAGCGGGCGAAAAGAGCTCCGGCATCGCCGGTTCGGAAAATTGGTATTCGAATATTGCTCCCTGCAGCTGAGCGATGAATCGTCCAAGCGCCTCGTCCTCTACAATCCAGTCGACGAAGCCGACACCAAGGGAAAGCTCTCCGATCTGCTGGCCGACTACCATCGAGAGCGCCCGCGGACGAGCTATACCAAGGAGCTGCGTCTTGGTATGCGGGCGAGCGGAGACGAAGCCCTTCATCTCGAAGGCCGTCCAGCCGCATCCTTCCCAACCAACGACGAACACGAACGAAGAGGCATGATCCATGACCGCGCGTTCGAACGAGCAAACCGGTAGTCCTCCCGGCGTAGGGCCACGCGAAGCGGTCGACACCGTGCGTCTCGGTCGCGGCGTTGCGGCCTATCTTTTCGTCTCCGGCGCCAGTTACCCGCTAACGGCCTGCCGTGGCCCTCGCGAGCATTGAAGAGGCATGATCCATGACCGCACGTTCGAAGGAGCAAACCGGTAGTTCTCCCGGCGTAGGGCCACGCGAAGCGCTCGAGGCCGCGCGTCTCGGTCGCGCTTTTGCGGCCTACCTTTTTGTACCCGCTGCCAGCCAGGGGGCGCCGGCCGTGGCCCTCGCCAGTATCGGGGCGGGGCTCCGCCTTGCGCCGGGCGTGGGCGCTTGGGTGCTCGCGGGCTTTGCTTTGGCGATGGCGGTGGGCATGCCGCTCTTTGGGCGGGTGAGCGTGCGGTATGGGCTGCAATCGGTCGTTCGCATCAGCCTCGTGCTCTTTACCGTGGGCGGCGTTTTGGCGGGGGTGGCGAATGGGCTCGCGCTGCTCATCGCCGGGCGCATGCTGCAGGGCGCGGGCACCTCGGCGGCCTTCGTGTCCACGTATGGCACCATCAATGTGGCGCTGCCCTCGGAGCAAAGGCCGAGGGCCCTCGCGTCGGTGGCGGCGGCCGTCAGTGTGGCCTCGGGCTGCGGCCCTCTGCTCGGCGGTACGATCGACGCCTTTTTGGGGTGGCGCGCGGTGGTGGCGCTGCCCGTTCTGGCGGCCTTCGCCGCGTGGCCGGTGCAAGCCGCGGCGCCCGCGGGCCGCTCCCAGGGGCCCTTCGACGCGCGCGGGGCTGCGCTGGTGTCGGTCATTGGAATCACCCTGCTCCTGCTCATACAGTCGCGCGCGACGGCGCTGGGCCCGTCCGTGGTCCTGGCCACCGCCACCGTCCTCGCGGTGTGCGCCATCGCGCTGGTCGCGCATGTGAAGCAACGTCCGGACGGCTTCGTTCCCCGTGACGTGATCCGCGCGCCAGGCTTCGTGTCCACCAGCTCCTTGGCCTTCACCGCCTTTGCCGCGTACTTCACGCTTCTCTTTGCGACCCCCACCTTGCTGCGCGCCGTCCACGGCTGGAACGGTCCGGTGGTCGGCTTGGCCATGGCCCCGGCCGCGGTGGTTGGTGCGTTCGTCACGCGCTCCTTCGTGGCGCGGCATCCCTCCTCGGGCCCGAGCCGCCACGCCGTTTTGGCGCTTCCCCTGGCCGGCATCACGGGCTTGTTGCTCGCGGCGGCCGCATTTCATCACCCCGCGGCGCTGGTGGTGGCGCTCGGCAGCGCGATGGTCGGCTTCACCGGAACGCAGGTGGTGCTCGTGGCCGTGGTGGGCACCCTCGTACCTGCGGGCGATCGGCCGGTGGCCATCGGCCTCTTCAACTTTGCGGCGCTGGCGGGCGGCGCCATCGGACCCGCCTTGGCCGGCGCGCTGCTCGCGGCCGTGGGGCCATCGGCGACCTTCGCGCTGTTGGCCGTGCTTCCTGCGCTGGCCGCGGTGCTCTGGCGCGCTCGCGGCACGGTGTAGCCTGAGGCCGCCCGAGGCCGGCCGCCGCGGCCGCGGCACTCGTATCAGCGCTCGGCCTTGTACGTGATCGCCTGCTTTCCCATTTGCTCCCACGCTTCGCGAAAATCTTTTCGGTTCAGCTTCTTGTTTTTGCCGGCCGACGTATCGAGCGGATCGTTGATGAAGACGGATGCCGTGTCGAAGCCCGTGATGACCACCGAGTGTTCGTGCCAGGTGATGGATACGTCGCCGCTCGCGGTGTGCCATGTTTCGAAATCCGAAGGCGCGAGCTTTTGAAACCGCGCATTGGAAATGACCCAAACCGGGCGCCCCCTCGCCACGTGATCGGTGAGCAGCCCATCGAGCTCCGCCCCCGTGAGATCCAAGATGCGCCCCGGGAAGTATCGCTCCGCCAAGCGCGCCACCGGTCCGTGATAGACGCCATATCCAGGGTTGCTGAACGTGTACATATCCCCGACGAAGCCATCGTAAGGATTGCCGTGCAGTCCATCCTTCATGTACGGGACTTTCACGATTTGATCCGCCAACACCATTTTGTTGGCAGGTGTGCCCGCGTAGTGCAGCAGCATCGCGAGCGACGTCACCTCGCAGCCGCGCGGCAGCTCGGGCTTTTGCGCAATCCACGGCACATCGAGGGGAAGGGAGACGGTCGGGGGCGTCTGTGCGTCCGCTTTTCCCGAATCGGACGATCCTGCGTCCTGCGGATTGGGATGGGGATTCGGATTGGGATTGGGATTGGGACCCGCGTCGGGCTCGGAGCCCGGCGGAATGGGGCTGCTGCTCTCACCCGAGCACGCACCGATGGACACGGCGGAAAAGACCAGCACACCTGCACACGCTGACGACAAAAGGAACGAAGCTCGAGGCTCACGCATTCCAATGTTGCTACCACATCGATTCGATAGGAATCGACCCTGGAATCAGCTCGATCGCGAAATGGGTTGTCGCCCGGCCGAGGCGCGGCGGTGGAGCGCCACGATGCGCCCGGCGGAGACCAAGTGCGCCTGGATTTCGTCCGGATCGATGCATTTGGTGTAGCAGCCATCGGCGCCAGCTTCCATGGCGCGCAGGAAGTGCGCTTTGTCGGCGAGGCCGGTGAGCAAAACGAAATAGGTGTAATTGAACTCACCGTCGGCCGAGCGAATGCGGCTGCAAAGATCGGCGCCGTTCATGCGCGGCATCTGCCAATCGCTGAGCACCACGTCGGCGCGCTCGGCCTGGAGCATCTCCCACGCTTCGAGGCCGTCGCGCGCGATGCGGCACTCGTGTCCGAGCCCCACGATGATCTCCCGGAGCATCTCGCGAAAGGACCCGTGATCGTCCACCACCAGGATCTTCAGCGGGGTGGACGGCGCGGTGTTCCCCTTGGGCGGGACGCTTCCCTTCTTCGGGCCGATCCGGGGTTCGGGCGAGCAGCAGGTGGGGGGTACTTTGGGATCCGACGCGAGCGCCATTGTGCTACGTCATGTCACTGCAGATGTCGTGCCGCAGTCGTTTGCCCGGTGGATGGTGCGGTGGGGCCCATCGCGCCCGCTTCGAGCTGCGCGAGATCGCGAACATTTTGCAATTTGGTGTGGTTTTCCGCGCCCATCCGTCGCATCCGGTTTTCCTTGACGCGAACCGTACCATGGTTACGCGAGCGCCATTTTCTAGCGGTCGTAGCCAGTTTTCGTCTGTTGAGGTAGGCTGAAGGTTCGTCGATGAAACGCACCGCATTGTTCTTCGCCATTATTTCCACGGTCATCGGCATCTTCTGCCTGGCGTTCTACCAGCGAAGGTTCGAGATGACGCAATCGGGCGGTGACAAGGTCAAGCTGCTCGCGGCGGCCAAGCTGATCGAGCGCGGCACCGTCATCACCGACGAAATGATCGTCGTTCACGAGGTCCCGATGGCGTACGTCGAGGATCGGGCCATCAAGGAAGCCGAGCGCGCCAAGATCATCGGTATGCACTGCAGCAACCGGGTGATGGAGGGCGAGACCTTCATGTGGAGCGATCTGTCGGCCAGCGAGGAGAAGCGCTCGCTGAGCGCGGCCATTCAGCCGGGCAGCCGGGCGGTGACCATCCGCACCTCGCGCGAAGATTCGAACGCGCCGCTCATCCGGCCGGGCGACTACGTCGATGTGGTGGCCGTGGTCAAGGACGGACGCATCGAGTCCGACAATATGCCGGGCAAGTCGTCGGTCGTCCTCATTCAGCGCGCGCAGGTGCTGGCCTCGGGGCTGAACGTCTCCACGGCCGAGGGCCTCGATCCTTCGTCGGTCGCGTACATCAACGACAAGGCCGAGAGCACCCTGTTGACCCTCAGCTTGACCCTGCAAGAGGCGCAGATCTTGGCCCTCGCCGGCGAGAAGGGAAACCTCTCCGTCGTGCTCCGCGCCCCCGGCGATCAGCGCACCTTGGCCGTCGTTCCCGAGATCGCCTCCAACGAGCTCTACGATCCGAAGCTCCGCGCCCAGCGCTCCTCGATGCGCGAGACGCCCCGCCCAGGCGCCGCCAAGTAAATCGCCGGCCGCAGCCGCACGCATCGTCGTAGCTCGGCGCGGCGGCGCACCTTCGCAATCCAGCGGCGGCCGGGCACGCTGCGCACAGTTCGTAATGCGGGTGCAGCCGCGTGCATGGTCGTAGCTTGGCGCGGCGGCGCACCTTCGCAATCTGGCGGCGGCCGGGCGCGCTGCGCACCGTTCGCAATGCGGGTGCAGCCGCGTGCATGGTCGTAGCTCGGCGCGGCGGCGCACCTTCGCAATCTGGCGGCGGCCGGGCGCGCTGCGCACCATTCGTAATGCGGGTGCAGCCGCGCGCATCGTCGTAGCTCGGCGCGGCGGCGCACCTTCGCAATCCAGCGGCGGCCGGGCGCGCTGCGCACCGTTCGTAATGCGGGTGCAGCCGCGTGCATGGTCGTAGATCGGTGCGGCGGCGCACCTTCGCACTCTGGCGGCGGCCGGGCGCGCTGCGCACAGTTCGTAATGCGGGTGCAGCCGCGCGCTGTGTCGATTCGTTCGGCCGCAGCCGCACGCTGCGCTGAGCACGTTCGTAGCTCGGCCGCAGCCGCACCGCTGCCTGATCGCGTTCCGGGTGGATCGCACGACCAGCCGCTCCCCGCCCGCGCTCGGTTGAGTAACCTGTCTATCATGCTATACTGGTGACGATGCTCCACCACCACTACGCCGTGCTCGACGCCCCTTCGAACCTCGGCCTGCGCCAGCCGGCGCCCGGCATCGTCCCCGGTTGTTCCAAGCTGCCCGGCGCCCTCCGCGATCATGGAATCGTCGCCCGCCTGGGGGCGGAGGACGCCGGCTGCGTGACCGCGCCGCGGTATGATTTGCGGCAGTGGAAGCCCGGCGATGGTGTCTTCAACGCGGCCGCCCTGGCGCACTACACGCAAAAGCTGGCCGAGCGCATCGGCCTGTTGATCGACCGCGGCCGCTGCCCCGTGGTGCTCGGAGGCGACTGCAGCATCCTGCTCGGCGCCGCCCTCGCGCTCCGCCGGCGCGGCCGCTACGGCCTGGGATTTCTCGACGGCCACTCGGACTTTCGCCACCCCGGCAATGTCCCGATCACGCAGATCGGCGCCGCCGCCGGCGAAGATCTCGCGCTGGTGACGGGCCGCGGTCAGCGCGATCTCACGGATCTAGAAGGGCGGATGCCCTATGTGCGCGACGAGGACGTGGCTGTCCTCGGCATCCGCGACGCCGACGAGTGCCTCGCCGAGCTTCGCGAGCTGGGGGTGCACGTCTGGGAAGCCGGAAAGGTGCGCTCGAACGGCGCGCCGCAAACCGCGAAGGACGCACTGGCCCACCTCGAAGACCGCGCGCGCGACGGCTTTTGGATCCATGTCGACGCCGACATCCTCGACCCCGAGGTCATGCCCGCCGTCGACAGCCCCGACCCGTGCGGCTTGGGCCATAACCACCTGGCCGCGCTCCTCTCCACCCTCGCGGCCTCCACCCGCTGCATCGGGATCGACATCGCCGTCCTCGATCCCGATCTCGACCCCACCGGCGCCCTCGCGGGCGAGCTCACGAACACCGTGGTGCGCGCGCTCACGTGACGGGCGCCCCGCCGTCCTCTGGCGGCGGCGCGGCGCGCGGTCACCTCGCGTGATCGGGGCGACGCGCCTTTCGAAGAAGGAGCGCGAACATCACCAGGCTCATGAGCGACGCCGCAATATTGTAAAGCGTCGCCTTCGCGAAGGCGTGGCCATAGATGACGGCGCGCAGACCCGCGGGCGCTGCCCCGGCCTCGCCAATCATCGAGAAGAAGAGGACACCGACGAGGGCCACCCCCACCGACGATCCCACCACTTGCATCGTCGTGAGCGCGCCCGCCCCCATGCCGGCGTGCTCGTCACCCACGCGGCTCAATACCGCCTCGAGGGCGAGCGGAATGACCAATCCCTGCCCCGCACCATTGAGCACCAGGGACGAAATGACCAGCGCCCGATCCTCCGGCGCGACCGCACCGGCGATGACCGACAATCCAAGCCCCGTCGTGAACACGAGCACGCCCAAGAGCAGCGCCCTGCCGCCGAGCACGCGCGAAAGGCGCGGCCCCGCGAGGGAGGCCGCGAAAAAAGCAATCGCCGAGGGTGTGAACACCGCGCCCGCGGCCAAGGGGGACATGCCGAGGCCCGTCTGGAGCAGCATCGTCAACGACAGAAAGAACGAGCTGATGGATGAATAAAAGAGAAACACCGCCGCCACCCCCGTTACGAACTTCGTATTTCGGAATAGCGCCATTTCGATGATGGGCACGCCGCCGCGCGTGGAGAGCGCCTTCTCGTGGCGAACGAAGTAAACAAAGAGCGGGACCGACAGCGCCGGGGCCGCGATCGACCACCACGGCCACCCGTATTCGCGGCCCTCCATGAAGGGCACGAGCAGAAGTACGAGGCCGAGCGCAGCCAAGACGGCGCCGCCCACATCGAGCTTTGCCGGCACGGGAGCTCGGGTCTCGACGATCCGAGCGCGACCGGCGACGACGGCGGCGATGCCAATCGGAACATTGATGAGAAAAACGAGCCGCCAGCCGAAGCCCCCCAGGCCATGCTCGATGAGCAACCCCCCCGCGAGCTGGGAAATGGACGCCGCAACACCTTGAACGGCGCCCATGATGCTGAACGCGCGCCGGCGCTCCTCGCCCTCGAACGACACGCGGAGCGACGCGTAGACCTGCGGCATGAGAAGCGCCGCCCCGATGCCCTGCAGCGCACGTGCGCCGATGAGCACACCCGGAGCCTGCGCGAGACCGCACAGCGCGGAGGCGACCGTGAACAGCCCCATTCCGACCAGAAACATGCGCCGCCGCCCAAAGAGATCGCCCAGCCGCGCGCCGTTCATCAAGAGCACGCCGTACGCGGCGCTGTAACCGACGAGGACGAGCTGAACGTCCGCCAAGCTCGCGTGGAGCTCCTTTCGAATGCTGTCGAGCGCGACATTGACGATGAACAGGTCGAGGACGGTAACGAAGTTCCCCGTCAGCAAAACGGCCAAGGCCTGCCAGCGCCTGGCGCGCGGCTCTCGTTCCTTTCGAAGCTCGCCGGCGGCCCGTTCAGCGGGCTCGGCTTTGGTTGGATCCTGGGCTGCGGTGCTTGATTGCATGGACTCTCCTCGTGAATTAATATATACGTACGAACGTATATGAACCAGGAGGAGAAAGCGTCAATGGGTCCATCGCAGCCAAGCGACAAAGGCGTCCCCGATGGCAGGCGCCAACGCGGCGACAGAGCGCGCGCGAAGATCCTCGATTGCTCCACCCGCATCGCCTCGACGGAGGGGCTGGAGGGCTTGACCATCGGCCGTGTGGCCACCGAAGCGGGCGTCGGCAAAGGCAATATCCAAGTTCTATTCGGCGACAAGGAAGCCTTGCAGATGGCGACCTTGGAGCACGCCGTCGCGCTCTACAAGGCAGCCGTGATCGAGCCTGCGCTACGCCAGGCCAGCCCCTTGGCGCGGCTCGTGGCGCTCGTCGATGGCTGGTACGCGTTCGTCGAAAAAAGAACCTTGCCGGGCGGCTGCTTCCTCAACGCGACCAGCAGCGAATACCGCGCCCGTCCGGGGCGCATCCACGACCGCGTTCGCGGCTATCGCAACGGAACGCGCGCGCGTTTTCGAGAGCTGATCGAGGAAGCCAAAGAAGCGGGCGAGCTCGGTCGGGACGTCGACGCATCGGCGCTCTCCTTCGATCTCGTCGCCCACCAAGCCGCGGCAAATGTCGCGGCGCTCATGGGCGACCGCGAGGAGTTTGCCTTTGCGAAGCGGGCATCCCGCGATCGAATCCTGGGCGCAGCAACGGCGGCTCCTCGCTCGAACACGGACGCGACACGTGGATAGCGCTCCGCGCGGCGCTTTTCTCATCCGAGAAAGGTCCCTTCCTAGGAGACGCGCTCCGTCGCATACTCATTCACACCGAGCCAGCCGTGGGGAAGCGGTCCTCGCTCACGTGCTCCTGCGGGAGGAACGGCATCCGTCGCCCCCGAGCCTGGGGCCGTACAGTCGCGGCCTAACAGTCGCCCGATTCATCCGCCAGTTCGCCGATGACGGAAGCGCCTGTCGAGGGCAGGGCGGCGAGTGTTGCAGAGGGAGTCATTCGACGTTGGCACGAACGGGTCGCACGACATGGCCCGATCGATTGAAGCATGAGATGCCCGCGCATCACTCGCGCAATTGGGGGGGAGGCGGACAATATGGGCCGCACGTCGCATCCATCAGTTCCCGCACGGCACGGTAGATGGCTTTGGCTCGGGGATCCTCTCTCCATGCAGCGTACTGGAGAGCGACGGATTGCGGCGCAGCCATATTCGGTCCCCCACAGTCGAAGCCGCGCATCGTGATCGAAAAACCGTCGACCTTGACCCTGCGCGTCTTTTCGAGTGCTTTGAGCGAGCAGAACTTATTTTTGCGGAGGGCATCCTCGACTTTTTGAACGGCGTCGGCGTCGACGTGGCCTCGCCACGCGATGCGAGGATTCAGTCCCGTGGTCTCGTCCCGATAGAATACCTGGCCGTCTCGCTCGACATCGAACACCGCCCTTCCCAGGAAGGCTTGGGATGCATCGACGATGAGCCATGGGTCCTTCCTCATTTCCAGAAGGAGCGCGACCTCTTCCTCGTTCGAAAGGGATGGCCCATGTTCCTTTTTCGTCTGCGCCGAGGCGTCCGGTGCATCGGCGCCGGTGGAAGACGCTGTCGAGGAGGATGCAGACGGCGATGGTGCCGGCGAGTGCCGATGAGAGGCGTCGCGACATCCTACCGCGGCCAATGCCGTCATCACGATCGACACGCTCCTCGCCTTCATCGCGTTCATCGCTCGAAGAACAAGAGGCCTACGGTCTTGAAATCGTATGTCGACGTGCGGGCATTGGTCTCCAATTCGACGTGCGGCCACAAATACGAGTGGTGTGCATGCAACTGTTTATTCGAAACCCGTGCCGGCGCAAGGAAATCGAGCGTCATCTCGGACTGATTGGCGGCAACGGCGAGGGCCTCCACCTCCTTGGAGCCCTTCCCAATCCGTATCGTCGCGTCTGGAACCGGAGACGTTACGGAGACGAACAGCTCGTCCACCGATGGCTGGTAAGCGTGCGACGGTCGAATGTGTATCCAACGCACCGTGGTCTTTTGAATCCGTTCGCCCCGAGGCGCTCGAATCGTGAGCCGGCAAGCCCCGTTCGAACAGTATTCCGTGAGCCCGCCCAAATTTGCACTCGTGACGCGCAGGAAGCCCGATGTTTTGTCTGTCCACACTTCCATCACCAGCTCGAACGGCGGAGGGGCGTCGAAGATGCGTTCGCCGTTGGGCGAATTTGCGATGTACCCACGATAATTCGATACGGTAGCGGTGGTCGCCACATCGGCGAGAGGTGCAAACGCTCCCCAACCATCGAGACGATCCTCACGCGCGTCCTGGTGTACGATCGCTGCCCAATGGCGTCCGCGGTTTGCTCCTTTCCACGCATCGAGGAAAGATTGCTTTCTATCGAGATTGTCAAAAAAGGTTCGAGCGATCCCTGCGGCAGCCTCCGGTGGCGGAGCTGTCTCTTCGTAGGCCAAAATTCCGCGGACATGAGGATTGCTCCGGGCCAGAACACGGGCCCACAATGGCCACGTTGCGCTATTGACGGTCGAACATTGGGCCAAGATGATCCATTTGGGTCCCGAGAAACCTTCGCCCGCGTCCGCGTACTTGCCAACTGAAAAATAGATGCTCGCAGGGAAGGTGCCTTGCGCATCCGGCGGGCTCGCTGCTGCCCACTCCGACATGTGGTCTCCACCCGCAAAACCGCCGAGCCAACCGTGCGAGCTCACATACAGAAGATCGGCCGCGAAAACGGTCGAACCTGGCGTTGGCTTCCCTTCGGGCAATTGTGCGACCATTTGTGCTCCTGCGGCCCCCGGCAGAACAATTTCGACTTGGGGTCGCAACATGAACTGACTCATGTAGAGCGCGCTCTCTTCCGCAGCCGTGTGGCGTCCCACGGTCGGGGCTCGCGTCGACCATGCCCGATGTCCGACGGGATCGGGAGCGCCTGTCTTTGGATTGCGGCCTGGATAGGTTGCCCAAAAGGGATCGGTCCCGAGTGCATCGCGTCCTACAGGGCTCACGACCGCGACCTGCGTGCCCCCTTCGTCATAAAGACAAATAGGCAGAAACGGATGACGTGGATCGTCGAGTCGCCGCGGATCACCCTTCGCGACCGCCAGAAAATCCTTGAGTAAGTTCCGCCAGCCACGGTGCTTCTCGAGCAGCGCGCCAAAGACGGCGCTGTCCTTCGCCTTCGTGCCGTCGATGGCTGCATAGTAACATTTGCGCGGTGCGACTGCGGTGACGCCTGCGGGTCCCGGCATGGGGCTATCCTCGCTTCGGTAATTTCATTTGGCCGTCGAGCATGGCGCGAATGGCGGCTCGGGTCTTTTCGTCGAGCGCCCCCGAGAGGACGAGCTCCGGGTGCGCGGCTTGGAAGGAGAGTAGGGTACGCTGTTCGTCGGCTTCGTCGAATCCGAAGTTCCGAAGATGGGCGATGTAGTCGTCGCCGCTCGTCGTCTCCGGGATTACCGTGATCTCGCGAACGCGCTCGGTCTCGTTTGCTCCGCTTGGCCTGCCCGGCGCGTAGACGATTCGAATGGTCTGACGGCGCTTCGGAAGTCGCTGCTGAATCAGCCCGCTCCCATCGGTCGTGCCGCGGAGGGTTTGTCCGGATTCGAGCTCGAGCCGGTACGGGGTGGAGCCGCATGGATCGTGGTGATCGTCATGAAGCCGCAGCTCGTACGAGAACGTCTCCGTCTCCGAATCGCGCACGCGGGCCAGCTCCCGAGCCTTCTCGTTCTTCTCGTTGGCAGATGCTTCGTCGTGCCATGGCCCGGCCTTCTCCGTTCCACCGCCCCCGGGCGACGCGATTTCAACGACGGACTGCTCGGCGCTCGCCGATTGAATCGTCCCGCCCAACTGGCACGCGCATTTCGATGCCTCGGTGAGGACGGGGAAACCATCGATTTCGAAGACATCGCTCGTCTTCGACCACGGCGGCGCCGGGGGAGGGGGCGGCGCGGGCACGCAAGCCAAGGCGGTCGCGCTGCACGTTCCGAAGGAGGGAAGGTTGATGAGCGGCAAGGCGTCTTGCGACGTCGCCATGGAGGCGTCTCCGACGACGCCGAGGCTCGAACGCACCACGGAGAGAGGTGCCACCGCGCTTCCGAGCGTGCATCGAAGCTTCGATCCGTGAACCAGGATTTTCACGTTCCACCGTCGCGCCCCAAGATAGCTCGGATGGCGCCGCGTTTCCCGCTCGCGGTGCCGTGTTTCGCTGTCGCGAGGTCACGGCATTCGGTTTGACATCGCCACCAGGTGCCTCAACGCTTCCCGCAATTCGAAACGGGACGTATTCTCTTATCGCGCTATGCCTGCCGTGAGGCGCAGGACGCCGGCTCGGCGCAACCGATGCGCAGGCGCATGAGACGCCTCACCTCAACGCGACGCAGCGGCCGCACGCAGCCCCATCGCCACCCCGAGCAACGCCAGGAGCACGACATCGAGCACGAACTGCACCGGAACCCCCGCGACCAGCCCCGTACCCGCGCGATCCGGATCGACGAACGCAGTACCCGGAAATAGGATGCTGAGCGCCTGTGTGATCCAGTAGAGCGCCGCCAGGAGGACCGCCACCGTGAAGCGCGGGCGCGCCCCGCTTCCTCCACGTAGGAAATACAAGGTGCACGCGCCCAACGCCGCGCCCATCAGCATGGTCTGCGCGTTGTGGAACTTCGCGTGCGGGGGCCACGTTGGATTGTAAATGTGCGTTTCGTTCCAGTCGGCGAGGTATGGCCCCACCATCGTGACGAGGGCGACGAGCCCCGTGAGGATCCGCGCCGAGCGCGGGAGTTCGCGTGGTTTCATGGTGTGTGCGCTGCCTTTCCACGACTATCGGTCCGGGCGCGAAATGGAACAAGATCGGTACTTTCGAACGGTTCGTTGCTAAATTTGGAACCATGGATCTGAACAAAGCGGCCACCTTCGTGCAGATCGTCGAAGCGGGCGGGGTCACGGCGGCGGCGAGCCGTCGAGGCCTCCCGAAATCCTCGGTCAGCCGGAGCCTGACCCAGCTCGAAGCCGAGCTCGGAGTGCAGCTCGTGCTGCGAGGCGGGCGCCGCTTTCGGCTCACCGACGCGGGGCGCTCCTTCTTCGAGGCGGCGGCGGCCGGCGTCGCTGCGCTCGAGGAAGCGCGCGACGGGATTCGCGATCAGCAATCCGGACTTCATGGCCTCGTGCGCATCGCGGCCCCCACGGATCTCGGCACCACCTTGGTGGCGCCCGCCCTTGCCCGATTCGTACGCGCCTATCCCGACGTGCGGATCGAGCTATCGCTCGGCACCGGAACGGTCGATCCCGTGCGCGATGGTTTCGATCTGGCCGTTTGCATGGGCAAGCTCTCCGACTCGTCCCTCATCGCGCGTCCCCTCGGCACCGTCGACGCCTGCATCCTCGCGAGCCGCGGCTACCTCGAAGCCCGCGGCACCCCCATGACCCCCTCCGATCTCGCCGCCCACGATTGCGTTCTCTATCGCGCGACCGGCAAAAACCTACGCTGGGAGCTCTCGGGGCCCTCGGGCACGGAGACCGTCCGCGTCACGGGTCCCATCCACGTCAACGATCGGTCCGCCGTCGCGGCAGCCATCGCCGCCGGTGCAGGTCTGGGCATCCTCCCTTTTTACTACCAACACACGGCCGCCCTGGTCCGCGTGCTCCCGAAATACATGGTCCGCGGCGATCTCGCCCAAATCGTCTACCCCGCGTCTCGCCATGTCTCGCTCCGCACCCGCCTCCTCGGCGACGCCATCCTCGAAGCGGCGAAGAACCAGTGCCCGCTGGCCCCGCGCTCCGGAAAGAAGGCGCGCGGATGACTCAAAGGGTGAGCGACCAGGTTTGCTCCACCACGTCGTGGCCGAAGGCGTTTGCGGGCTCCGAATTGGCGAGGGTGAAGCCCGCGCGCTCGTAGATGCGGCGCGCCGGATCGAGGCCCTCGTGCGTCCAGAGGATGACGCGCTTGTAGCCGGCGCGGCGCGCGAAGCGGAGGCACTCGTCGACCAGGCGGGTGCCCACGCCCATGCCGCGGACGGAGGGTTCGACCAGGAGGCACCGAAGCTGGGCGACGGTGGCGCTCTTCTTCACGCAGAATACGGAGCCCACCGGCTCGCCGCCCGCCTCGGCGATCCATGCGTTCTCGCGCTCGGGATCGCGATGCTCGGCGTAGTCGGCCATGATGCGGGCCACCAGCGCCTCGAAGTTTTGATCGTAGCCGTGCTCGTCCGCGTAGAGGATGCCGTGGCGGCGCACGACCCAGCCCAGATCCCCTGGGCCCAGCGGCCTCAAAAGATACGAGCCAGGCCGCGGTGCGCCCTCGAGGATGGCTCGCACGGTGCCGATGGCCGCCACCAAACGGCGCCTGTCCTCGTCCGTGACCTTGGTGAGGATGCTGGACACCGCCTCCGAGGCCTTGGCGTCGAGCGCGCCGAAGACCTCCTTGCCCCGGGCCAGGAGCCGCGCGATTTGTTTGCGCGCATCGGCCTCTGACGACTCCACCGCCACCAGCTTCTCCGTCCGGAAGCGATGGAGGATGCGGCTCAAATACCCGGCGTCGAGCTCGAGGCCCCGGCGCAGCTCGGCCACCTCGACGGCCGGCTTTTGCGAGAGCTCGAAGAGCACGCGCGCCTCCGTCAGCGAATACGACGATTGCAAATGGCTCCCTCCCAAAGCCCCAATCTTCGCCGTCCAGAATCGATTGAATGCGCGGATCGCGCCTACCGGGTCGTCAGACTTGGTCAAGTTGTTCATTGACTGAGTCATAGATATGACACGCGCTGCTTCTTCGTCAAGCGGACGTGCTAAAGGCTCGGTACCATGGCGACAGACCGAGCAATCGAGCAGTTCGAGGGCCACAAGGGCGAGTATCTGGACGATCTGAAGGAGCTCGTACGAATCCCCAGCGTTTCATTCGACGGGTTCGATCCGAGCCACGTGCGGGCGAGCGCGGAGGCCACGGCGCGGCTCCTCCGAAAGCGCGGCTTCGAGAACGTGCAGCTGCTGGAGGTCGAGGGCGCGCACCCCTACGTCTACGGCGATCTCCTCAAGGCGCCGGGCAAGCCCACCGTGCTCCTCTACGCGCACCACGACGTGCAGCCCACCGGGGATCCGGCGGCGTGGGAGAGCCCCCCGTTCGAGCCCACCGAGCGAAACGGCCGCCTCTACGCGCGCGGCGCCGCCGACGACAAGGCCGGCATCGTGGTGCACACCTCGGCGGTCGACGCATGGCTCAAAGGCGCGGGCGCGCTGCCGCTCAATGTGAAGGTCATCATCGAGGGCGAGGAGGAGATTGGCTCCGGGCACCTCACCGAGTTTCTGCGAAAGAACGCGGCCTTGCTGAAGGCCGACGCCATCGTGCTCACCGACACGGGCAACTTCGAGACCGGCGTGCCGTCGATCACGACCTCCTTGCGCGGCATCGTGGTGGTGGACGTGGAGGTGCGCGCGATCAAGCAGTCGCTCCACTCGGGCATGTGGAGCGGCCCGGTCCCCGATCCGGTCATGGGCCTATGCCGGATTTTGACCAGCCTGACCAACCCCGATGGCTCGATCGCCATCCCCGGCATCCTGGACAAGGTGAAGCCGCTCACGGCGGCAGAGCGCAAGAGCATCGAGTCCTTGCCGGGCACGGAGCAGCAGTTTCGCGAGCAGGCGGGCATGCTCCCGGGCGTGGAGATCCTCGGCGGGCGGCATTGGTGGGAGACGAACTGGCGCCACCCGTCCTTGGTCGTGAATGCCATTCAGGCGAGCAGCCGCAAGGACGCGCGCAACATTTTGTGCGAATCGGCGTGGGCGCGGGTCGGCATTCGCCTGGTGCCCGACCTGGATCCCGACGACGTGAAGAGCCGCCTGGTCTTTGCGCTGAAGAAGGCCACGCCGTGGGGGCTGCACATCGAGATCACGGGGGAGCACAACGGGCGCTGGTGGTACACCGACTCGTCGCACGTGGCCTTTCAAGCCGCCTTCCGCGCGCTTCGACGAGGCTACGATGCGGAGCCGCTCGCCATCGGCGCCGGCGGCTCGATCCCCTTCGTGGAGCCATTCGCCAACGAGCTTGGCGGCGTTCCGGCGCTGCTCATCGGGGTGGAGGATCCCTACACCAACGCGCACTCCGAGAACGAGAGCCTGCACCTTCAGGACTGGGAGAAGGCCATCAAGAGCGCCATCTACCTCTACGAGGAGCTCGCGAAGGACCTGGCTCCCGCGGCGCGCTGAGCCGAGCACCGGGCGGGCGCGCGCCCCGAGTTGGACGAGGGCCGCGCCCTCACTCGATGGTGCCGAGCAGCGCCCGCGCCTCGTTGCGAAACTCCGCTTTGACGAGGAGCTCGCGAAGGACCTGGCTCCCGCGGCGCGCTGAGCCGAGCACCGGACGGGCCCGCGCCCCTTGTTGGACGAGGGCCGCGCCCTCACTCGATGGTCCCGAGCAGCGCCCGCGCCTCGTTGCGAAACTCCGCTTTGACGAGGAGCTCGCGAAGGACCTGGCTCCCGCGGGGCGCTGAGCCGAGCACCGGGCGGGCGCGCGCCCCTTGTTGGACGAGGGCCGCGCCCTCACTCGATGGTCCCGAGCAGCGCCCGCGCCTCGTTGCGAAACTCCGCTTTGACGAGGAGCTCGCGAAGGACCTGGATTCCGCGGGGCGCTGAGCCGAGCACCGGACGGGCCTGCGCCCCGAGTTGGACGTGGGCCGCGCCCTACTCGATGGTGCCGAGCAGCGCCCGCGCCTCGTTGCGAAACTCTGCTTCGCTCGCCGTGATCCCGCGCAAGGTGTCGAGCACCACGCGCCGGAATTCGCGGCGGGCGAAGCTGAGTCGGTTGGTCACGTCGGTCTCGGATACGGCGAACTCTTTTGCCAACTTTGCATACGTTGGTTCTTCTTCGGCGGGGCGCTGCAGGTAAAAGCGCTCGAAGATGCGAAAGTGGAGCTCCTTGCCCTTGGCCGAGCACTCCGCCGACAGCCGATCGACGGCCATCCCGAGCACGTGGCGCATCCACTCCCGGTCGAAGAACGCGTCGAAGGCGTCGGGCGCCAGCACCGCGCTCTCCTGGATCTCCCCCTCGACCCCCGAAAAATCGATGGTCATCCACCCGGACACCCCGCCGCGTTTGACGGCGCGCCCGACGCGATCGCGATCGATGATGAAGCGATCGAGGCACACCCGAACGAAGACGCGAAAGCGCGCCTTGCTCGGATCGTAGGCTGCGAAAAAATTCTTCTCGAGCGCCTTGAGGAAGAAGTCCTGCGTGATGTCCTGCGTCTCCTCCGGAGAGCGCCGCCAACGCAGCCGCGTGTATTTGTAGACGGGTTTCCAATACGCGAGGCTGATCTCCTCGATGCTCCGCGCCCGCTCGCCCCCGTCCGCGCTCTTGACGCCGAGAATGGCCGACGCGCGCGTGGTCGGAAATCGATTGATATCGGTGAGCCCGTCGTCCTGCACCTTAGCGATGACTTAGCACGCGAAGCTTAGAAGCTCTTCCCGTCGACGTGTTGGACGGGGAGGCCGGAAATGTCCAGACCGTCGACACAGCGGGCGTTGACGGCCACCATCTGCTGACCCGTCGGCGTGGTGCCTCGCGCAAACGACTCGATGCCGCACGTCGCGCAGAACAGGTGATGGATGTTCCTCTTTCCGAACTGGTAATCCGACAGTGCGTCCTCGCCCGCGAGGAGCCGGAACTGGTCGGCGCCGACGAAGCTCAAGAGATGAGCTCTCTTCGAGCAGATCGAACAGTTGCACTGCATTACCTTGTCGATGTCCGCGGTGACCTCGTAACGAACTTTTCCACAGTGGCATCCGCCAGCGTACGTTTTCATCACTTGTTCGAAACATCTTCTGTGCAACTCGTCAAGTGTCCGCCCCGGCATCGGGCCCACGTTCGGCGCGCCCTGTTCCGAGCACCTGTTCCGCGCTCCGCGTTTCAGCGCGCGATGTTCAGCGCCTGAACGATCTCGGCGATCGATTTGTCGCCGTAGTGCTCCTTGGCCTGGTCCACGGTGGCGAACGAGCGCGTCTTCATGCGATCGATGTACAGGGTGCCACCCACGTGATCGACCTCGTGCTGCAAGATGCGGGCGGGCCATCCACGAACGCGCCAGGTCTGCGGCTCGGCATTTTCGTCGAGGCCGCTCACCTCCACCTCGAGGTGCCGCTCCACCAAGGCCACATAGCCGCTGACGCTCAAGCACCCCTCGAAGAAGATGGCCTTCTCGTCACCGACGGGCGTGAGCTGCGGGTTGACGAACACCCGCGTTGGGAAGGGCACCCGGCCGCGGGCCGCGCGCTCGGCCGGGGATAGCTGGGCCAAAAATTCCTCCCGATCCTCGAGCACGATCAGGCGAAGCGGAATGCCGATCTGCGGCGCAGCGAGCCCGACGCCCGGTGCCTTGCGCATCACCTCGATCATGGTTTGAACGAGATCGCGAAACTCCTGGGTCCGAATGCGGGAAGGGTCGACATCGTGCGCCGCGCCGCGCAACACGGGCGCGCCAACCTGGACAATCGGAGGAAGCGGGGAGGCCGTCATGACGTTCTTATAGCTCGCGCAGGGGTTTCCGTCGCGGCCGAGCGGTCACTCCGTGGGCGGGCGGTCGGCGGGTGGGGTAGGCTGGTGCGCGAGGCGCGCGCGGTTCCCGCGGCGAGCGGGTTTAACGGGGCGCTTCTTTGGTGATGGAGGCGATCAAGAGCCGGCCTTGCCGGTCCGCTTCGAAGGTGAAACGCACCCGATCCCCGATCTCGAGCCCCGCGGCCTGCGCGCGGTCGCGAAACGCGAAGGACATGGTCATCGCTTCCATGTACCCCTCGATGCGATCGTGGGCCACATTGATATAGCTCTTGTCGGGCCCGAACGAACGAATCACGCCCGTGGCCTCGTGGCGGTCGGCCTCCGACGGGACGGCGGGCTCACGGGGCCGCGCATCGAGCCACAAAACCGTGCCCACGATGATGCCCGTGAGGAGCAGCCATATGCCGATAGCCCATGGAAGATAGCGGCGGAAAAACGATGGCGTCGTCGTCACGAGCGTGTCTCCTGTTCGCCTCTTCGCCGTCGTTACTTCTTCTCGATGGCGTCGAGCAGCCGGCGCCCATCTTCCGTCGCCGTAAACCGGAAGCTCACGCTGTCACCCACGTTGAGCCCCGCGAGCTGCTGCGGGTTGCGGGGCTCGAACGACATGGTCATGGCCGCCATGTACCCCTCGATCTTTTCGTGCGCGATGTTCACGTACTTCTTGTCGGCCCCAAACGAGCGCACCACCCCTCGCGCGCTGTACGTTTCCGATCCACATGCGTGCGCCACCGCGGGCCGGGACACGTACGCGGCCGTGGCCGCCGAGCCCACGAGGGCAACGGGAACGATCAGGCGCAGCGCGCGCAAGGTACGCGAGGTGGGAACGAGGAACGGCATGCCGCCCTTCTGGCACGTTCCCGAGGCGTTGGGGAGCGACAAAATGTCGCGGATCGCATGGGGCTCGGCGGGGCGCGAACACCTTGAAACGCGCGGGCCGAGGCGCGGGCGATGGGATTCGGGGGGCGTTCAATCCCATCGCCGCGGTTTTGGCGGGTATCCGTCAGAGAGGCTGCCGAGCGGCGCTCACTGCGGGGGCGCCTTGTCGAGAAAGCCATACACATGGCGAATGCGCCCATCTTCGAACAAGGCCACGTCGAAGCCGATGACGGCCGGCTCCGCGCCGGGCGCCCCCGCGTGCCAGGTGAAGCGCGCTTGATTGTGGTGCGCGTCCACCGCGCCGCTGAGCGTAAAGACGATTCCAGGGTACTGCTTTTGAACGGCGCCGATGAAGCCGTCGATGCCCGCCGGGGTGCTCACGGAGGCGAGCGGATCCGTGTAGGTGCAATCTTTCGTGTAGGTGTCCTCGATGAGCGCGCGACGGCGCGCGGGATCGGTCTCGTTCCAGCCGTCGAGGTAGCGCTGCACCAGATCTTGGATCGATTGGCTCATGGTCGTGGGTCCTTTCGCGTTTGCGAGGGTGGTGTCGAAACCCATCGTTTCGACAGGGCTCACCATGCAGCGGACCGGGAGGCGTCTCAATTACCTGGTAGGTAACGCCAGATCGACGGTGTGCGTTTCGGGGGCGGCCAGCATGGCCACGATGTTGATCGCCAGGGCGCCCAGCAGGTACAGGCTGATGGCCAGCGACGTGCCGAAGTACGTCAGGAGGGCCAGCGCGATCATGGGCGCCAGGGCGCCGCCGAGGATGCCCGCGACTTGGTAGCCCACCGACGAGCCGCTGTAACGCAGGCGCGTGGAGAAGAGCTCGCTCACGAAGGCCGCTTGCGGCCCATACATGGCGGCGTGGAAGAACAGGCCCACCACGGCGGCGAGGAAGAGCAGCGCGGGGCTCTTGGTGTCGAGCAACGGAAAAAAGGCGAACCCCCAGGCCGCGGCGCCCACCGCGCCTGCGAGCGACACCGGGCGGCGTCCGTAGCGGTCCGAGAGCGCACCGAACAGCGGCATGAAAAAGAGCTGGAACGCCGAGCCAATGAGCACGGCGTGGAGCGCGAGCTCGCGCGGATGGCCGACGTGCTGCGTGGCATAGGTCACGATGAAGAGCGCAAAGATGTAATAGCAAACGTCGGAGCCGATTCGCGCGCCCAAGACGACCAGGAGCGAGCGCGGATGCAGCCGCAGGACCTCCAGCAAGGGCGTTTTGGGCACCGCCTGCTGCTGTTTTACCTCGAGGAACAAGGGCGACTCGTGCAGCGAGCCGCGGATCCAGAGCCCGACCGCGATGAGCGCGGCGCTGAGCAAAAAGGGAATGCGCCATCCCCAACTGTGAAATGCGTCGTCCGGCATGGCGGCGGAGAGCAGCCCCAGCACCCCCGCGGCCAGCAAGTTCCCCGCCGGCGCCCCCACTTGGGGCCAGCTCGCGGCCAGCCCCCGGCGCCCGCGGCTGTGCTCGATGGTCATGAGCACGGCGCCGCCCCACTCGCCGCCCAGCCCGAGCCCCTGGAAGAATCGAAGGGTGACGAGCAAAATGGGCGCGGCCACGCCGATGGTGTCGTACGTGGGCAGCAAGCCGATGGCAAAGGTGGAAACCCCCATCAGCACCAAGGTGAAGATGAGGATGTTCTTGCGGCCGATCTTATCGCCGTAGTGCCCGAAGATGGCTCCGCCCACCGGCCGGGCCACGAAGCCCACGGCGTAGGTGGCAAAGGCCATCAAGGTGCCGGAGAGGGGATTGAAGCTCGGGAAGAAGAGCTTTTTGAAGACGAGGGCGGCGGCGAGCCCGTAAAGGAAGAAGTCGTACCACTCGAGCGACGTGCCCACCATGCTGGCCACCGCCACCCTCCGCGCCGTGCGCGGGTCCTGCGAATCGCGCGCGCGCGGCGCTCGAAAAGAGTGCGAAGGGTGCGAAGGGTGCGAAGGGTGCGTGGGGAGCGGCGCGCTCATGCTTCCCCGTAGCCGCCGCCGCCGGGCGATTGCAGGACGAAGACATCGCCCGAGCCCACCTCGGCGGAGTCGCAGCCCTTCATGGGATCGATGCGGCCGTCTTTGCGCTCGATCCAGTTTCGTCCGAGGTCGCCCGGCTCGCCGCCCGCCATACCATAAGGCGGCACGCGGCGATGGCCCGAGAGCACCGACACGGTCATGGGCTCGAGGAAGCGAATGCGTCGCGTGCCGCCGTCGCCCCCGCGAAAGGTGCCGGCGCCGCCGCTCCCGCGCCGGATGGCGTAGCCCTCGAGCAGCACCGGGTAGCGGTGCTCGAGCACTTCGGGATCGGTCAACCGCGAATTGGTCATATGCGTTTGCACCACGGGGGTTCCATCGAAGCCCCGGCCCGCGCCGGAGCCGCTGGCGATGGTCTCATAATATTGATGGCGCTCGTTGCCGAATGTCACATTGTTCATGGTGCCCGAGCCCTCGGCCTGAAGGTTCAGCGCCGCATAGAGGGCTCCGGTGATGGCCTGGGAGGTCTCCACATTGCCGGCCACAGTGGGCGCCGGGT
Source organism: Sorangiineae bacterium MSr11954 (assembly GCA_037157815.1). Lineage (NCBI taxonomy): Bacteria > Pseudomonadati > Myxococcota > Myxococcia > Myxococcales > Pendulisporaceae > Pendulispora > Pendulispora albinea. The sequence goes on along the minus strand of CP089984.1, from coordinate 7,594,922 downwards.
ACGACGGAGCAAGCATCGAGCCATCGGGGATAATGACGCGCAGCGGCCGAAAGCAACCGGCGTTGAGCGGAATGTCGTCTTCCACCAAGGTGCGAAAGACGTAAAGCACAGCGGCCATGGTGACCGACTTGGGCGCATTGAAATTGTTCGGGAGCTGCGCGGACGTTCCCGTGAAATCAATCTCCGCCGCGCGAGCCTGGCGGTCGATGCGCACCCGCACCACGATGCGCTGGCCGCCGTCCATTTCGTAGACCGTGGGGGGCGCTTCGGCGTCTGGCGCGGGGACGGCGTTCGGTGCGGATGGGGCGTTTGGCGCGAGCGCGGCAATGGCCCTGCGGACGCACTCTTCCGCGTTGTCCTGCACATGCTGCATGTAGGCGCTCACCGTACCCAGCCCAAAGTGGGCAATCATCTTTTCCAGCTGATGAATACCTTCTTCGTTGGCGGCGACCTGTGCGCGCAGATCGGCCATGTTGGCGTGTGGATTGCGCGAAGGGTAGGCGGCGTTCTGGAGCTTCGCGAAGGTCTCCGCCTCGCGAAAGCGGCCCGCTTGAACGAGCAGCCAATTGTCGAAGCGGACGCCCTCTTCGTCGATGCTCGTGCTGAACGGCGGCATCGATCCCGGGGTGATGCCGCCGATCTCCGCGTGGTGGCCGCGGGAGGCCACATAGAAGAGGATGCGCGGCTCGGTCGTGCTCGACGTATCCCCGCCGTCCCATACGGGCGTGACGACGGTGATATCCGGAATGTGGGTGCCGCCGTGGTACGGATCGTTGATCGCGTAGACGTCGCCGGGCTTCATTTGCCCCTGGTTGCGCCGCATGACCTCTTGCACGCTCTCGCCCATCGACCCGAGGTGCACTGGCATATGGGGCGCATTCGCGACGAGATTGCCCTCGCTGTCGAAGATGGCACACGAGAAGTCGAGCCGCTCTTTGATATTCACGGAGTGGGCCGTATTCTCGAGCATGACCCCCATTTGCTCGGCGATCGACATGAACAAATTGTTGAAGATCTCGAGCATCACGGGATCGACCGCCGTGCCCACCGCCCGGCCGGCCGCGCGGTCGCGGATGCGCGAAAGGAGCACGTAGTCGCCATCGAGAAAGCTGGCGCGCCACTCCGGCTCGACGACGATGGTGCCGTTTGCCTCGGCCAGGATGGCGGGGCCCTCCACGGCGTCGCCCGCTCGCATGTCCTCATGACGATAAATGGGCGCATCCATCCACGCACCCTCGTGGAACATGCGCGCAGCTCCGGCGGAGGACAGCGCGCCAGGGCGGTTCGGGCGCGCCGGCACGTGCGTCTCCGGGGTCTCGGCGGAGCCGACGACCTCGACGGAAACGGCCTCCACGACGAGCGGGCGATCCATGGTGAACGCGTAGCGCTGCACGTGCATGCGCTCGAAGGCGGAGGCCATCTCGGCGCGCGCGCCCCAGGGCACCGGCAAGCTGGAGTCGGTGCCGGCATAGCGCAAACGCAGTTGCCGCACCTCGTGGATCGATTCGCGCGGCACGCCATCGCGCAGGAGCTCGGCGGTGCCCTCGGCGCCCAAGTCTTCGCACGCGCGATCGAGCTTCTCCACGAGGGCGTCGTCGAGCTCCGCCTCGACGCCGCGCTCGCGCAGGACCACCGCGTCGGCGAGGCCGATGCCATAGGCCGAGAGGACCCCCGCAAAGGGCGGAAAGAGGACCTTGGTCATCCCCAGCTCGTCGGCCACGCGACAGGCGTGCTGGCCGCCGGCGCCGCCAAACGTGGTCAATGTGTACTGCTTGATATCGTGCCCGCGCTGCACGGAGATCTTCTTGATGGCGTTTGCCATGTTGGCCACGGCGATGCGCAATGCGCCTTCGGCGATGTCCTCGGGGCGGTGCGGGTGGCCATCGGCCGCGGGTGCGGCCCGATCGACGTGGCGCGCGAGCTCGGCGAATTTTTCCTGCACGGCGTCGGTGTCCAGCGGAAGGTCGCCCGATGGGCCGAAGACGTGGGGAAAATAGGCCGGCTGGATGCGGCCGAGCATCACGTTGGCGTCGGTCACCGTGAGCGGTCCGCTGCGCCGGTAGCTCGCGGGGCCGGGCACGGCGCCGGCGGAGTGGGGGCCGACCCGGAGTCGATTGCCATCGAAGTGCAGAATGGATCCGCCGCCGGCGGCCACGGTGTGGATGCTCAACATGGGCGCGCGCATGCGGATGCCGGCCACCTGCGCGAAGAGGGTTCGTTCGAACTGCCCTTGAAAATGCGAGACATCCGTCGACGTTCCGCCCATATCGAAGCCAATGATGTATTTTGCACCAATCGCAGCCGACGTCTTGGACATCCCGACGATGCCGCCCGCGGGCCCCGACAAAACGGCGTCCTTTCCACGAAAGCGCCGCGCATCGGCCAGCCCGCCGCTCGACTGCATGAACATGAGGCGCACCCCGCGCTGCGACGGGTCGGCCGCCTCGCCCGAATGATCTCCGGCTCGAGCGTCGGCAGCAAGCGACGGATCTCGCGGTCGAGCGTCGGCAGCAAGCGACGGATCACGCGGTCGAGCGTCGGCAGCAAGCGACGGATCTCGCGGTCGAGCGTCGGGCGCAAGCGACGGATCCCCGAGCTCGTGTTCGACTTGGTCCACATAGCGCCGCAAGATGGGCGACAGGTACGCATCGACCACGGTGGTGTCGCCCCGCGGCACGATCTTCATCAGCGGGCTCACCTCGTGCGACGTGCTCACCTGCGTAAAGCCGATGCTGCGCGCGAGCTCGGCCACCGCACGCTCGTGCGCGGGGTAGCGATCGCCGTGCAGGAAGACGATGGCCACGGCGCGCAGGCCCTCGTCGAACGCCGCGCGCAGCTCGGGCGCGAGCTTCGCCGCGTCCAGCGCTTCGAGCACCGTGCCATCGGCGGTCACCCGCTCGGCCGCCTCGATCGCGCGCACATACAGCAGCTCGGGGAGCACGATATGGCGGTCGAAGATGCGCGGTCGATTCTGGTACGCGATGCGCAATGCGTCGCCGAAGCCGCGGGTGGTGACCAGCAGGGTGGGCTCCCCCTTTCGCTCGAGCAGCGCATTGGTGGCCACCGTGGTGCCCATCTTCACGACCTGAACCCGTTCGGCGGGGATCGGATCCGTCTCGGCGATTCCCAGAAAATGCCGAATGCCGGCCAACGCCGCGTCGCGGTAGCGCTCGGGGTTGTGCGAGAGGAGCTTGTGGGTGAAGATCCGGCCCTCCGGATTTCGTGCCACCACATCGGTGAAGGTCCCCCCGCGGTCAATCCAGAACTGCCATCGGAGCATCGCGCACATGCTGACGGAGCGTACCCAGGCTTGGTTCGAGAGCGGTAAGATTATCGAGCTCGAAGAGCACCCGGCCCATCGGATTTTCCTTCGCGAGCGCGAAGGCGACGGGCCGCTCGTTCTGTTTTTGCACGGCTACCCGTCGAGCTCGTACGACTGGCGTTTCGTTTTGGATCGATTGCCCGGCAAGCGCTCCGTCTGCTTCGACTTTCTCGGATTCGGTCTATCGGACAAACCCTCGAATCACGTTTATTCGCTGCACGAACAAGCCGACATCACCGAAGCCATCTTGCGCCGCTGCCAGCGCGATGGCGAGCGCGTGATCCTGGTGGCCCACGATATGGGCACATCGGTGGCCACCGAGCTGCTCGCCCGCGCTCTCGAAGGCCGCCCCGGTCGCGCCCCGCGCACCACCTTCGACCGCGTCCTCCTGTTCAACGGCAGCATGGTCGTGGAGCGCGCGAGCCTCACCCTTTCGCAAAAGATGCTGCGCAGCCGATTGGGCCCCTTGTTCGCCCGCTGGAGCAACGAAACCCTCTTCCGCGCCCAGTTCGCGCGCATCTTTTCCCAGGCGCACCCTCTTCGCCCCGAAGAAGCGGCCGACCAATGGTCCCTACTCGCCCACGCCGGCGGAAATCGCATCCTCGACCGCCTCACCTCGTACATCCACGAACGCACCGTCCATGCATCCCGGTGGCACGGCGCCCTCCGCCACTGGCCGGGACAGTTGGAGCTAGCTTGGGGCATGCGCGATCCGGTCGCCACCGCCTCCGTGCTCGACGCCGTTTTGACCTTGCGCCCCCACGCGCCGCTCACACGGTGGGACGAGCTCGGGCACTATCCGCAAATCGAAGGGCCGGGGGCGGTGGTGGCGGTGATTGAGCGGCTGGTGCGTGAGGTAACCGGGTAGGGGTTGCGTCCTCGTGGTGCCTGCGTCACGGGCGCGTGCTTCGATGACGAGACCGAGGCTGTCATGTCCGACGAGCTCTGTCAGGTTCCGTCGGTATGCTTGGAGGTAAGTTTGCGCAATTAAGCACTCTGCCGCGTGAGCATCGGCTCGTTCGGCGAGCGTCTCGGAGCGTCGCCATGATTTTGCAATGAGAATATAGACGACCTGTTCGCGTAGCAGGTCCGGTGACAGGCGAAGTGCAAGCAGAGCATCGAGATAGGCTCGCCGCAGACCCGCATGGAAGATTTACTGGCTGACGAGCGAACAGGAGCTCGCCGTGCCGAATGTCTTGTAGGCAACAAACGCTGTCTTCGCCGACGAGGTCCAATAGCTTGCGCGCGAAAGCGGCGCCGTCGCGTGCGCGCGTACTGGAATAGAGCGTGTCTTCGCTCCGCAAGGTGCCGGCTCTGCCTCCTCTCGTCACGCGAGCGCCGCGGCGCATCATGGCGTATGCTTGAGGGGAAGCGATGCAAAACGCACTCAAGCTGACGGTCGAAGTCGGAGAGGATCACGTGGTGAAGTTGCCGGACGAAGTTCCTGTCGGCCCCGTCGAAATCATCGTGCTCATGGGTGTGCCTGCTGAAAGTGGACGAGGGCTGGAAGACTTCGACCCCATCGAGTTACGCAAACCGATTCGCCTCTCGGATTTGATCATCGAGGATCGAGAGTGATCCGCTTCTTCGATACCAGCGCTTTCGTCAAGCGCTATGTCACCGAGTCGGGGACGTCCATGGTGCGCGCGGCTTTGCGCGCGCACGCCGTTACCGTTGCCCGCATCACCTACGCGGAGCTCGCGGCCGCCATCGCGCGCGCCGCCCGACTGGACGCCATCACCGAAGGGCAGCGCGATGCCATTTTGGCGCGTCTCACGATCGACTTCTCGCGCCTGACCGTGAGCGAAATGCGTGCTGCGATGTTCGCCCTGGTGCCTGCGCTCGTCGTGCGCCATCCCCTGCGGGGCTACGATGCTGTGCAGTTGGCTGCCGCGCTGCACGTGCAAGACTCCGGCACTCCCGTAGAGTTCTGGTCGGCCGACGATATGCTCTGCAAGGCCGCCGCCGCCGAAGGATTGCGTGCGGTCGTTCCTACGTGATTTCTCGTTTCGCCGCGCGGAACGCACCCCGCATCTAAATCCCCAACGCCGCACGAAGCGCATCGCGGTAGCCGCGCGCGGAGGTGATCTGGGCGCCGCTGTGCAACGTGAGACGGTATTCGCCATGGAAGAGCGGCTCGATGGCGCGGACGCGGTCGATGCGGACGATGCGCGAGCGGTGGATGCGTACGAAGGCGGCCGGATCGAGGCGTGCTTCCATGTTCGACAGGGTGTCGCGAACGAGGTGGGCGGCGTTGTGCACGTGAATGGCGACGTAGTTGCCTTCGGCCTCGAGGTAGTCGATATCGGCCCAATCGACGAATACCATTTTGTCGCCTACGGGGATGGCGAGGCGGCCGCGGGAAGGTCGAACGGCGGCGAGGAGGGAGGTGAGCTGCAGCGCGATGGATTCGCCGGTGAGGCGCTTTCGGGCGCGTGTGAGGGCGCGGTCGAGGCGGGCGGCGTCGAAGGGTTTGATGAGGTAGTCCACGGCGTGGGCGTCGAAGGCGCGGACGGCGTAATGGTCGAAGGCGGTGACGAAGATGAGGGCGGGGACCGCGTCGGTGCCGATGGTGGCGAGCACCTCGAAGCCGTCGAGCTCCGGCATTTCCACGTCGAGGAAGAGGAGCTCCGGACGCGTATCGGAGACGGTGGCCACGGCGGAGCGGCCGTCGCCGCACTCGGCGATGACGTCGATGTCCGGGGTGCGCGCGAGCAAACGGCAAAGGCGCGCGCGCGCCAGTGGCTCGTCGTCCACCACCACCGCGCGTAGCCGTTCGTCCGGGGATGCAGGGCGCCCATCCCGCGCGGCGCTCCATTCGTCACTCTCGCTCCGCCGGCCCGAACGCATCGCCCTATTTCCTACCGTGGGATGTCGCAACCGACAACCACGACCCGGCCGCCACCCGCGGCCCATGAACCAGGAGCCCCCATGCGCGATGCACCGCACTCGTTTTCCACGCCCCTCTGGATTGGCTTGACCGCCTTGATCGGCGCCGCTGTTGGCGCAGGTTGCGCCGCCGACGCGCCCGATGCGCACGTCGCGCCCGATGCGACCAGCACGCCCATCCCCGCTCAAACGAGCGCGGCGCTCGATGCAACCGAATCCGCCAACCTCGACGTCGCCTCGAAGGTGGCCGACTTGGCCGCGGGGCGCTGCCCCACCGCGCGCATCTTTGCGCCCGGCGTGATCTCGACCCCCGCCAGCGAAGGCCGCCTCGTGCTCACGGCCGACGGCCAGACCGCCTATTTTCATCGCTTCCTCGCGAACGAAAATCGCCTCGTGGTCTTCGAGAGCCGCCGCGATCCGCGGCGCGATGTGTGGTCGGAGCCGGTGGCCGCCTCCTTCTCCAACACCGCCTTCAACGACTTCGACCCGTTCGTCACATTGGATGGAAAGTACATCTATTTCTCCTCCGACCGCCCCACCGACGGTGGCAGCACCGCCCGCCCGGACTGGGAGATCTGGCGCGCCCCCCGAACCCGCACCGGGTGGGGCGCGCCCGTGCACCTCGGCCCCGAGGTGAACACCCCGGACAACGAGCTCTTCCCGTCGACCACCGACGACGGCACCCTTTACTTCAACAGCGATCGCCAAGGCGGCTTTGGCGCATGGGACATCTACCACGCCCGCCGCAAAGGCTCCGGCTTCGAGCCCGCCGTCAATGCCGGGCCGGGGATCAACACCGCCAATTGGGAGTTCAACCCCATGCCCAGCCCCGACGGCCGCTTCATCTTCTTTGGCTCCATCGGCCGCACCGATAGCTTCGGCGGCGCCGATATCTACACGTCCGTCAAGCGCGACGGCCAATGGCTGCCCTCCAAGAACGCTGGCCCGTGCATCAACACCGCCCAGGAAGAGTTCCACCCGAGCTTTGCCTGGGCCCGCGGGAGCCTCCTCTTCGTTCGCTCCGCCACACCCGAAGACCAAGGCGACGCCTACGAGCTAACGTTCGGCCGTTGAACGCGGCGCCCCGGGCGCGCCGTTCAAGTGCGCGGCGTCCCGCGCGCGCCGTTCAAGTGCGCGGCGTCCCGCGCGCGCCGTTCAAGTGCGCGGCGTCCCGCGCGCGCCGTTCAAGTGCGCGGCGCCCCGTGCGCGCCGTTCAAATGCGCGGCGCCCCGCGCGCGCCGTTCATGTGCGCGGCGGCAGCGCCCACACCAAGTGAACCTGAGGCTTCGCGCCCGAGTAGTCATCGGATATTTCGAGCAACTCGGCCATCCGCGCCTGCCACGGAACATTGGCGGGATGCGTTTGCAGGTGGGCGCGCATCCGCGCGAAGTCCTCGCACTCGACGAGGTGAAAAAGATCGCGACCGCTGCGCCAGATCCGCCACGCATGCACGCCGGCATCGCGCAGCGCAGCGTCCAGATCGGACGGGATTTCAGCGTGAATTCGATCGTACTCCGCCTCTTTGCCGGGGCGGAGTCGGGTGTGCAGGGCAACGGTTTGCATGGGGGCAGGGTAGGCGATCTTCGTTGATCGTCGCCTCGTTTTGGCGCCTGGGTAGCCCTGGCCATCCGCCGCAGCAGCAACTGAGATGCGCAGCTCACGAGCCGACGCGATGCGCGCCTCGCGAGCCGACACGCGCGCCTACGCCACGCTGGACGCGCGCCCCGGATCGCAGAGGCGCGCGCTCACGGTCCAGAGCTTTTCGGCGACCGCCTCGTCTTGTGCGCGCAGCGCGGGCTCCACCAGACGGTATTTTTCGTAGTAGCCGCCGGTTTGGCCCTCCACCTCGAGGCTCACGGCCAAGTGCACCACCCGGTTTGCGCCCTCTTCGGGCGTGATCATGAACCGCTTGGCCACGGCCAGGAGCGGCTGCGCATACCAGGGAGCGTGGCTCCAGATTTGGGTCGCCACCGCCCCGGGGTGCAGGCTGTTGACGGTGACCCCCGCGTTCTCCAGCTCGAGCCTTCTGGCGAGCTCGCGCGTGAAGAGCACATTGGCCAGCTTGGACCGGTCGTACGCCCGCATGATGGCGTAGCCCGTCTCCATTTGCAGATCGTCGAAGTCGATGTCCCCGCGGCGATGCCCCGTGCTCGACACGTTCACGATGCGGGCGGGGGCCGCCGCCTTCAGAAGGTCGAGCAGTAGGTTGGTCAGTAGAAAGTAGCCCAAGTGGTTGACGGCAAAGGTCTGCTCCAGCCCGTCCACCGTGACCTGCCGCCGATCGCTGACCGAGCCGGCGTTGTTCACCAGGATGTCCAAGCGGTGGTGGGCCTTGCGGAAGTCGGCCGCCAGCTTGCGGATGGAGTCCTGCGACGCAAAGTCGCAGAGCATGGCGGTCACCTTGGTGGACGCTGCGCGCTGCGTCACGTCTTGGACGGCCAGGTCGAGCTTTTCGCGATGGCGTCCGACCATTACCACCGCCGCGCCGAGCCGCGCGAGCTTCACCGAGGCTTCGAGCCCGATGCCCGAATTGGCGCCCGTGACGAGGACGACCGCCTGCGTCTCGCGCGAGGCCGCGTCGCCCTGCGACCCTGCACGGGGGACTTTGTTCGCCAAGTCAGCCATGCGATAGAGTCTAGATCGCATGACTGCAATCAGTGAAGCCGCTGTGGCGCCCGCCGCACCGGCCCGGATGCCCCGGCAAATACCGTTCATCATCGCCAACGAGGGGTGCGAGCGCTTCAGTTTCTATGGGATGCGCAACATCCTCACCCCCTTCTTGGCCAGCACCCTCTTGCTGTATTTGCCGGAGTCCGAGCGCGCGGGGATGGCCAAAGAGGTCTTCCACAGCTTCGTGATCGGGGTGTACTTCTTCCCCCTGCTCGGCGGCTGGCTGTCGGATCGCTTCTTTGGCAAGTACCGAACGACGTTCTGGTTCAGTCTCATTTATTGCGCGGGCCACGCGTGCCTCGCGGTCTTCGACGACAATCGCCAGGGGTTTTACGCCGGCCTGTTCCTCATCGCGCTGGGCTCCGGCGGCATCAAGCCGCTGATCACCGCCTTCGTCGGCGACCAGTTCGATCAGTCGAACAAGCACCTCTCCAAGACCGTTTACGACGCCTTCTACTGGATCATCAACCTCGGCTCGTTCTTCGCGTCGTTCTCGATGCCGCTCTTCTTGCGCCACTACGGCGCCTCGGTGGCGTTCGGCATCCCCGGCATCTTGATGTTGGTGGCCACCCTCGTTCTATGGAGCGGGCGGCATCGTTACGTGATCGTCCCTCCGTCGCCGCCCGACCCCGACTCGGTCCTCAATGTCTCGCGCACCGCGCTGCTCGCGGCCAAGCCCGGGGAGTCGCGCCCGGGGCTGGTGCTGGCCGGCATCGGATCGGTGCTGGCCCTGGGGGCGCTGGCCATGATCCCGAGCCTCGGCTTCGTGGCGGCCTTCTGCTTGGCGCTGGTGATCGTGCTCGTCTTCTTCGGCGTCGGCACGTGGCAGCAGCTCGATCGCGCGGTGGGGAAGCACTCGCCGGAGGCGGTGGAGGCCGTGCGCGCGGTGCTTCGCGTGCTCATCATCTTCGCCTTGGTGACCCCGTTCTGGTCGCTGTTCGACCAAAAGGCGTCGACCTGGATCCTCCAGGCGAACAAGATGACCAAGCCCGAGTGGTTCGAGGCCGCGCAGATGCAGGCGATCAACCCCGCCTTGGTGATGCTCCTCATCCCCTTCAACCACGCGGTGACCTATCCGCTGCTCCGCCGCGCGGGCTACGAGCCCACGCCGCTGCGCAAGATGACCGCCGGCATCGTCTTCACGGGGCTGTCCTGGATCATCGTCGCCATCATGCAGATGGTCATCGACGGCGGCGCGCCCGTGTCGATCACCTGGCAGATCCTGCCTTACGCGGTGCTCACCTTCGGCGAGGTCCTGGTGTCGGCCACCGCCTACGAGTTCGCCTACAGCCAGGCGCCGAGCTCGATGAAGAGCGTCCTGATGGCGTTTTACCTGCTCTCGAACACCGTCGGCAACCTGTGGGTGCTCCTGGTCAACGCCAGCGTGAAGAACGACGCGGTGACCTCGCGCATCGCCGCCACGGGCGTGAGCGTCACCGCGTTCCAGATGTTCTTCTTCGCCGGCTTCGCCCTGGTGGTCGCGCTGATCTTCGGGCTCTACGCCCGCGGCTACAAGGTGGTCGATTACTACCGGAGCTAACCCTTCGAGATCTTCTTCTCCACGAAGAGCACGTGCCTTCGGGCGATGGGATCGTACTTTTTGATCTCCAGCTTGCCCTGGGTGGTGCGCTTGTTTTTGGTGGTCACGTAGGCGTAGCCGGTCCCGGCGGTGGAGACGAGTTGGATGGTGTCGCGCATGGCGGCGGGTATGTAACCGCACTCAAATAGTATTTGCAACTGAGATGCGTTTATGGGACGGTCGGCTCCCTTCGGAGGCGACATGGAGCGACTGCCCGTAACGGTTCTTTCTGGATTTCTCGGCGCCGGCAAGACGACCCTGCTCAACCACGTGCTCGGCCAGCGGGAAGGGCGGCGGGTGGCGGTGATCGTCAACGATATGAGCGAGGTGAACATCGACGCCCAGCTGGTGAAGATGGGCGGCTCCTCGCTCGATCGCACCGAGGAGAAGCTGGTGGAGATGACCAACGGGTGCATCTGCTGCACCTTGCGGGAGGATCTCCTGACCGAGGTCGCCCGCCTGGCGCGCGAGGGCCGGTTCGACAGCCTCCTCATCGAGTCCACGGGCATCTCGGAGCCCATGCCGGTGGCCGCCACCTTCTCCTTCCGCGACGCGAAGGGCTTCGCGCTGGCCGACATCGCCAAGCTCGACACCATGGTCACCGTGGTCGACGCCGTAAACTTCCTCCGCGAGTACACCTCGGAGGACGATCTCCGCGCCCGCGGCCTCGCCCTCGGAGACGACGACGAGCGCGGCCTCGGCGATCTCTTGGCCGATCAGGTCGAGTTCGCGAGCGTCCTGGTCATCACCAAAACGGATCGCGTGGAGCCGGACGAGGTGGCCCGGCTCGAGGCCCTCTTGCACCACTTGAACCCCGACGCGCGCATCGTTCGGGCGGCGCATGGGAAGGTCGCGCTGACCGACGTGCTCGACACGGGCTCGTTCGACGAGACCAAGGCGGCGACCTCCGCGGGGTGGGCGAAGGAGCTCGCGGGGGTCCACACCCCGGAGACCGAGGAGTACGGCATCAAGAGCTTCGTCTTTCGCGCGCGCCGCCCCTTCCACCCCGCGCGGCTGTACGAGTTTCTATGCGCCGAGCACGAAGGCTGGGCTGGGGTGCTCCGCTCGAAAGGCTTCTTTTGGCTGGCCACGCGCATGTCCGAGGTCGGATCGTGGTCGCAGGCCGGGGTCGCGTGCCAGACGGGCCGCGCGGGCTTCTGGTGGGCCGCCGCGCCGGAGTCGGATTGGCCCACCTCACCCGAGGCCCTCGCCGAGATCCGCGCCGATTGGCGCGCGCCGTTCGGCGATCGCCGTCAGGAGCTGGTGCTCATCGGCATGGATATGAACGAGCCATTGCTCCGCGCCGGTTTGGAGAGCTGCTTGCTCACCGACCTCGAGATGGCCTCGGGTGAGCCCGCGTGGAGCCGTCTTCCCGATCCATTTCCCCCGTGGACGAACGAGGATCTGGACGCAGAGAATCCGGCTGCCGCGCAGTCTTCGTGTGCAATTGCGGATTGATGATCCCCATCTCGTTTAAATAGGCATCACCGGCAAATTGAAATAAACTGGAAATTCCGCCCTGAGACCCGCGCCCGCGCGACTTTCGATCCGTACGGACAAAAGTCGAGTCGGGCCCGGGAGAGACGCTGAAATTTTCCACCCTTGCAGTTTGCGGGTTGCAGCTTGCAGGTCCATGGTTGTGCCTCCCGGCGACATGCGATGGGTTTCGATTTCACCGCGCGACCTTTGGCAACTTGTCGTTGTGGTGTTTAAATAGATCCAATGTATTGAAATCGAAGCGCACCATCCGGAGACGGCGCACTCGATTTCAATGGAATTATTCTCGTTCGGTGCCCCCCGACGACGCAATGAGACGGCTCGAAACTACGAGCAATCTCGCAAAATTGCGTCCTTCATTGTCTTACGCACGGCATGGAGGCGGGAGTACGCGGTTTGCAGCGGGCATCCGATCGAATGGGCCACTTCGGACATGGGGAGTCCTTCGAGATCGTGCAGGACGAAGACCTCGCGCTTGCTGTTGTCGAGTCTTCGCAAGGTCGCTTCGATGCAATCGAGCGTTTGGAGCACTTCGATTCGTTTGTCTTGACTTGCCGCGATATTCAGCTCGGGGCACTCCTCTCGGACCTCTTCGAAGCGAACGCGGGCCGATCGCCTGTACGTCGAAGCCGTTCGGGCGCAGATACCATAGATCCAGCTTCGCATGGGGGCACGCCCGTCGAAGTCCCGCAATTTGCGGTGGACCACGACGAAGACATCCTGGCAGACATCGTTACAATCCGAGCTGGACACGCCTAGCCGGCGCAGGACGCGTGTGACGTACGACTCGTAGGTTTCGAAGACGTTGTTGAAATCGACCGAAAACACCGACTTGTAAGGAGGTCGGGAGGCCGAATCTCCAACGGCCGAAGTAGCCCTGGCATATGTGACTTGGGGGCTACCTCGAGAATTATGAACGGTATTGTACAACCCAAATTTAGTGTTCATGGGCTTGGTGCAATCATTGAAAGAAAGTGGATCCGGCGATTTGCTCAGCTGGGTGGGCAACCAGTACGCGGGTGCGTAGGCAGTATTTCGCCGTGTTCGGGTCGCCTCTTTGTACGCCAAACTCGATTTAATTTCTTCATTAAAGTCGACGCGACTTACCGTTGACCCAGCATTTTAATTATCGCGTCGTGTGATTTGTTTCGAAGCGTCATCACGCGTTGCGTCTGCCGCGCGCGATGGATCGCACGAGCTCTTGGGGCTCCGGTGCCCGGTCGTGGGCCCGGTCGTGGGCGCCGTGCCACACCCATGCAACCGTCCTATGACCCGATCGAAAACGAAGCACGGCGGTCGTAAGGCCATGTTCATGCGCAAGCCTCTTTACCGCGATATCGGGCGTCGTGGCAACAAGCCTGCGGCCTGCGGGCAGCGCACCTTCTCCGTCGCCTTTCGCGCCGGCACCGTCGCCGGCGGCCGTATGCATATCGTGGGGTTTCTACGCCACGAGCGCGCGTTTCATCGCCGCGCTTCGAAATCTGGTCTGGATCGAAAAGAGAACGAAATCGCATTTGTAGCTGGGTCTCCGAAACCGATGCCTGCGCCGCCCGCGGAGAGCGGTCCCCTCCTGATGTCGTATCGCCTCGCGCGGCGATTCTCAGCCCTCGAGGCCACTTGCGCGAACGGAGGACGAGGGTCACCCGGGGGGCTACGCACGAAAGCACGTTCCGGTTTCAGTGCGATCGAGCTTTCCACGTTCGAGCCCGTGAAGCGAAGGTTTTGAACGTTGTTATCATTACTATCGAGTTCCCCATGAGTCGTGTGTGTGGCCGCGAGCGCGTGTGACGGATTTACGCGGGCCGTCGCAGGTGTCCCGAAATGAAACTCAATCGTCGACCCTCTATGAAAACCAGCCAATTTGCGCGCCTGCCGGCGAACATTTTTTGGGAACCCCGACAGGGGGTTCGCACTCATGGGTTCTAATGGTCTCGTGGATGCTTTGCGAGACTTCGGGACACGGTGTGCCAATCGATTGTCAATTCCGAAACCGCGTGACGGCGAAGCGTGCTGCCGCGCGCGGAGAATTCCCGCGCCGCGTCCGAGCGGCGACCGCTGCACGAAAGCTCGCGATTGCGCCGGGGTCTGCCGGCGATTTCCCATGTGCACGATCGTCGAAGGCGGCATGGCGGCGCGCGCAGAGGGCCGTGCAATAAAGCACTAGGGCACCGACCCGGGCAATTCGCGGGTTGATGAATCCTCGGTCCCTCGATCGGATCGGCGCCCTAACCGTGGACATGGAGGCGCGCGGCATGGTCTAACGCGCCGTACCCATGACCTCTTCACGTATTTCCCTCGTCATGTTGGCGCTCGCGGCCTGCAGCGATCCCTCGCAGGAGGAGCCCTTGGCCCCCGACGCTTCGCGGCCCGACGCTTCGGTGCACGACGCTTCGGCGTTCGACTCCGCTCCGCGTGATGCGCAAACGTCGGACGGGGCCATTGGCTGTCCGCCCGCACGCGATGGGCGATCGCTCGACCAATTGGTTCGCGCCATCGTCTCCAATATGATGACGAGTGCGGGGGCAGGCTCCAATGCATTAATGGTTCCGAGTGCGGCCGCGCGCGATGCGTTCGCCGACTCCGTGGTGGGCGCCCTCTCGGGGGATCTTCGAAAAGCGTGCAAATTACCGCCATCGTACCGCATCGTGGCCCTTCGCGACGGCGCCGACGACGTCCTGGTCGCGGCGGAGCTCGACCCATCGGGGGCGCCCGCACCAAAGACGTTTTGGGGCACCTATGCCGCGCGCAGTCCGGCTACTGGGACGCGCGCCATCGTCCTCGAGGCGCCGCATCCTCTGTTCGATACGAACACGGCGTACGAAGCTCGTGCCGTTTTCTCCGAGGCGCGCGGCGATTGGTTCCTCATGGCCGGCGCGCATCGATGCGCCAATGCCGAGAGCGCAGGGTGCGACGGCACCACTTCGGCCTGCGGGGGCAGCTCGGCGCCGTACCGGGTGTCGGACACGGCGCACGCCACTAAAACGCCATTTTTCGCCGTTCACCTGGCGCTCTCCACGAAGACCGACGATGCGTTCATTCAATTGCACGGCAATGCGCAAGCGTGCCCCGATGCATTGGTGAGCGATTCGTCGGGGCGCTATTCGGATGTCAGCACGAGCGCACGTTTGGCCGCCGCCATCGAGGCGCGCGGGCCATCGGTCGGTCGGTGCGGTTTGGATTATCCGAAGGCCGGGTGCAACCTCTGCGGTACGGACAATGTCGAGGCGCGTGCCACCGCCGGCGCGAGCGATGCGTGTACGGACAAGGGGTCGATGTTTGGTCGTTTTGTGCACATCGAACAGCTACCCTCGTTGCGTCAGGTGCCCGATGGCGGTGCGCCGAAAGGCTATCAGCCCGTCGTGGATGCGGTGAAGGCGACCTTTGCGGTGCGTTAGGCGCGCCGCGAACGCTTGACGTGGGTCCTTGCGCGCGCGGTGCCCTTCGTGGCGCGTGGGACGGTGGTCTTCGTGGTCGTTGCGGGCTTGGCGGCGTCCCGGCCCGTTTGCGCGGCGGGGCGCTTGGCGGTGGCTTTGGAGCGTTTGGCGGTGGCTTTCGGGTCTTGGGTGGCTTTGCGGGGCAGCGGGGTTGCTTCGCGGGACGAAGTGGTCTTGCGTCGGCGGGACGCTTGGGGGCCCGGGGTGGCATCGTCGGGTGGGGTGGAGTCGGCGGCGAGGACGCCGGCGAGCCATCCGTAGCGGCGGAGGTCGATGGTCCCGTCGTGGCCGAAGCGCACGCCTTCTTTTTCGAGGAGGGTGCGCTGCAGCCCGGGGTGCTCGCCGTCGGTGGAGATGCCGCCCTGGCCATTCACCACGCGCTGCCAAGGGAGCCCGCTCTCGGCGGGGGCCGCGCGAATGGCCCACCCGACGCCGACCGGTGTGAGGCGCCGATCGATCATGTTCGAGAGCTGCCCGTAGGTGACGACCTTGCCGCGCGGCACGCTCTGGATGATCTCCCAGACGCGCACGAAGGGCGGGGTTTCACGGGAGGCTTCGGGTGCTCCGGATTTTGGACGCGAGGGCTTTTTCGGTTTTCGAGTCGGGATCATGTGCGGCTGCCGCTACGCTTTTCGAGCATAGCCGAGACGACCTCGCGGTGGGCAGCCGTGGTGAAGCAATTCGGCTCCGCGAACTCCTCGGCGAGGATGGCGTGGGGCCACGCCATGTCGGCGGCGCCGCGCAGCAGCGGCTTGGTCATGCGCACCGCGTGCTCCGGCAAGGCGAGGATCTTGCGCACCCACCCGAACGCCGCCTCCTCCAGGGCCTCGGGCGCATGGGCGGCGTTGGCGAGCCCGAGCCGGACGGCATCTTCGCCGCTCAGGGGCTCGCCCGACACGAACAGCTCGAAGGCGCGCGCGTGCCCGAGCCTTCGCGTGAGCAGCCAGCTGATACCGACCTCGGGCACCAGCCCGATGCGGCCGAAGGCCGACACCAGCCGCGCGCGGGTGGAGACCAGGACCAAGTCGCACGCGAGCGCAAAGGAGAGGCCCACGCCGGCGGCCGGACCATCGACGGCGGCGATGAACGGTTTGTCCGACTGGGCGATCAGCCGCACGATGCCGCCGAACTGCGTGCGGATCCATCGCCAGAGGGCGGTGGTCCCGTCGTGGGTGGCGAGCAGCGGCCACGCGGTGTCGCGCATCAGACGGAGATCGCCGCCGGCGGAGAAGGCGCCGCCCTCGCCGGTGAGCACGATGGCGCGCACCGCGGGGTTGGCGATGGCGCGTTCCAGCTCGTCGCGCAGGCGCACGGTGAGGGGACCCGACAGCGCGTTGAGGCGCGCGGGATCGTGCATGCTCACGACGGCGCACCCCTCGAAGGGGTAGCTTACTCGGACCAGGCCGGCGCCGGCCGCGCGAAAGCCTTCGATCATGGTGTCGTATTCGGTGGCGGTGGTCATGGTTCGTTCTCCTCGTTCCGCTCGTTCTTGGTTTGGACGGACGCCCACGCGAGGTCGGCGAGCAGCGCGCGTGCGCGATGCATCTCGGTGCGAGACTCTTTCTCCAGCCAGTGGCGCGCGTAGGCGGCCGCGGGGCCGATGACGACGGCGATGAAGATGTCCATCGGCAGGTCCTGCAGGTCGCCCTTCGCGGCGAAGTGATCGATCGAGCGCCGCATGGCCGCGAAGCTCTCGCGGTTGGCCTCCGCGATCTCGGCCGCGACGGCGGCGATGGCCTCCGTGCGGCGCGCGTCGAACAGGAACCGCGCCGCGTCCGGCTCGGCCTCCACCCACTCCAAGTAGTGCAAGGTGATGCCGCGGATAAAGGCGCGCGCGGTGCGATGGCGGCTGGCGCGGGCCAAAAGATCGCTCTGGTAGCTCCGCAGGCGGTCGACATAGAGGGCGCCCACGATGGCGTCCTTGCTGGGGAAGACGTGGTAGACGCTGCCGGTGGTGGCGCCGGCGCGCTCGCGGATGTCGGCGATGGTGGTGGCCGCGATGCCGCGCTCGACGAAGCAGCGAAGCGCGGCGTCGAGGATCTCCGAGCGCCGATCGCGACGCGGCGAGGTCATGACTAGAACCTTGTTCTAGAATGACGTTCTAGTCAAGGTTCGACCAAGAGCGCGCTCGGGACGCGCGAGGCGCGCGCGACATGCCGGTCGAGCTCGCTCCAACTTTTTGCGACCTCGATTGAAATTAAGGACCGAAGGGCCGCGAAGGGAGAACGCGCCCACGCCGGTCGGCGTGAGGGCTGACCTTCAAGGAGACTTACGATGAACAGATGGCTCTGGACCATGACAGTGGCCGCAACGGTGAGCACTGCCCTCGGTTGTTCGGAGACGACCCCCGTGCGACCGGCCCACGCCGGCTCGGCGGATGCCCCTGTGAGCCTGTCGAGCGGAACCGCCGGTGGGGATTTTCACTATGAAAAAGCGATCGTGCCGCCCAAGTCCCTGGAGATCCGCGGAGTAAACGGCAACGTGCGTGCCCTTGGAACCCCGTCCGGCACCGTGGAGGTCCGCGCCACGAAAAAGGCGGAGCGAGGGGATCCGGCGAGCCAGCGCGTCGTGGTGGCCGAGCACGACGCGGGGGTGGTGATCTGCGCGCTCTCGGCCAACCAGCCCGACTCGGACTGCAAGCCGGCCGACGAATCGGACTACGCGCCCCGCGGCACCAACAGCAGCGGCGCCGACGTGAAGGTGGACTTCGAGGTGCGCGTCCCCGCGGGCGTCCCCTTCATCGCCCGCACCTTGAACGGTGACATCGAGGCGAAGGAAATGCGTGGCCAGGTGCGCTTGCTCACCTTGAACGGTGATGTCGACGTGTCGACCACGGGGCGGCTGGTGGCCAAGACCTTGAACGGCCGCATCGTGGCGCCGCTGGCGAGCGGGGTGAAGGTGCCGGTGCAGCTCGAGGCGGTCAATGGATCCATCGAGCTGCGGGCGCCCGAGGACGCCAGCTTCGACCTCAACGCCACCACGGTCAGCGGCCATATCGCTTCGGACTTTGCGATTCCGGCCGGTCGCGCGGGCGGCGGGCTCCCCGAGACGGTGTCGGCGAAGGTTGGAAGCGGCGGGGCGCGCGTGGCGCTCAAGACGGTGAGTGGCGACATCACCGTCAAGCGCCTCCGTTAGTGCTAGGGTCGCGGCTCCAACGAAGCATTTCGCGGGAGCCTTCATGCGACGCCGAGATTTCCTACTGGGTACGATGAGCGCATCGTTGGGTGGTGCGCTCGCGGCGTGCGCGGGCACCCCACCGCCCGCCGCCACGAGCGCGACCACCCTTCGAAAGAGCGACTCGGGCTCGAAGCCCAACCTGCTCGTCATCATCGTGGATCAAATGCGCGCGCCGGTGTGGTTCCGGCCGGGGACCTTGGAGGCGCGCGCGCCGCGCATGCACCAGCTCTTTTCGCGGTCGGTGCGCTTCATGTCGCACTACACGGCGGCCTCGATGTGCACCCCGTCGCGGGCCTCGATGCTCACGGGCCTCTACGCGCACCAGCATCGTCTGCTGCTCACGCGCAGCATCGTGACGAATCCTCCGCAGCCCGAGCTCCGCCCGGAGCTCCCCACGTGGGGCACGGCGCTCCGCCACTTCGGCTACGACACGTGGTGGTTCGGCAAATGGCACGAGTCGAACGTGCCCGAGCATTGCCCGGCAGACGCCTCCGGCGACGCGGGGGTGCTCGAAGCGTACGGCTTCAAAGGGACCACGTGCCCGGACATCATCGGCTCCAATGGCGAGGGGTTGAGCGCCGATGGCAGCATCACGGACCAGTTCGTGGCATGGCTCCGGCGCCGCGCGGGGCAGGCGGGCCAGGGCACCCAGGTAGGACCGTGGGCCACGACCATCAGCCTCATCAACCCGCACGACATCATGTATTACCCAAAGGAGACCGACACCATCGCGAGCTTTCGCAGCCCCCCCGTCGGCGAGGTCGATCTCCCGCCGAACTTCGAGACGCTGGCCCACCTCGAGGCCAACAAGCCCCGCCTGCACGCCGTGTACGCGCGCAACGCGAACAAGGCCTTCGGCGATCTGCCGCACGAGGGCGAGGCGGGCTCGCTCGCGTGGCGCCGCCTGCTCGCGCTGTATCTGGAGCTTCACGGCACCGTCGACCCGCAGATTGGCGCCGTGCTCGACGCGCTGGCGAGCTCGCCGTTCGCCAAGAACACGATGGTCGTGTTTACCGCCGATCACGGCGAGTACGGCGGCTCGCACGGTCTGCGCGGCAAAGGGGCCGCGGCCTACGAAGAGGGGATCCGCATCCCGCTGGCCGTGCACGATCCCACCGGGCGCCTGGCCAACGGCGTGGAGACACCGCGAACTGAGCTGACCTCCAGCGTCGATCTGCTCCCCATGCTGCTGACCCTCGCCCACGATGGAAAGACGTCGTGGCGGTCGCAGTACCCGTACCTCGCCGAGCGCCTCGACCTGATTCCGCTCTTGAAGAGCGCGAGCGCCCCCGGCCGCGAGCAGGTCCTTCATACGACCGACGAAAAGTTTCTGACCACGCCCGGCATCGTCAATCACGTGGTGGCGCTGCGGACCAAGCAGGCCAAGATCGGCCACTACAGCCTTTGGAACGCGGGGACCGTGGAGCCCGCGGCCGCCCAGGCGGAGCTCGAGCTCTACGACTACGGCACCCGCGAGGGCCAGCTGGAGACGGTGAGCGTCGCCGCGTCGAACACCGGGCTCCGCGACCAGATGAGCGCGCGCCTCGCGTCCCAAGGTTGGAAGGAGCTCCGCGCACCGCTGCCCGAGGCCCTTCGCGAGGCGCAACACCGCGCCATCTCCGACTACGTTGGGTTCTTGGCGCGGCCCCCGGCCCCGGCGCCAGTCGATACCAAATCGCACGGGTGACATTCCTTTCCGTCGGCTACCGCCGGCGGCCGGATCGCTCTAGAAAACGTCTGCGGCGGCACCTCTACGCGCGAATCACCGAGAATTGCCCGCGAAGCACCGAGGCAAATGGGCGCGAGGAGCCGTCCTTCCAGGAGACGATTTCAAGATGAGCACGTTCGGTCGATTCTCGCTGTTCGCCATCGGAGGCTTTTTCAGCGCGCTGCTCGCGGCCTGCGCATCCACCGCCGCGCAACCGTCCCAGGTTGGGACCACGGGGGCGGCGAAGGGGCCCGCGCACGCGGGGGTCCGTCTTTATGCGCTCGACTGCGGGCGCATCGCGATCACGGACATCGGCTCCTTCAGCGACGCGGGCAAGCCCCTCGGCAAACCCTTTATGATGAGCGATCCGTGCTTCTTGATCCGCCACCCGCGCGGCACGCTCCTATGGGATACGGGCCTTTCATGGTCCGTCGAACGAACCAAGGGCGGCGTGGCCAACCCCGTCGGGCGCGAGTTCATCGATGCGTCCTTGGTCGATCAATTGAAAGCCGTGTCGCTGAGCCCGGCGGACATCACCTATGTGGGCTTCTCCCATCTGCACCTCGATCACACGGGCAACGCAAACCTGTTCACCTCGTCGACGTGGCTCATGAACCGAAGCGAGCTGCAAGGTGCCCTTCGCACGCCCACGCCCGTCGGCATCGAGCCCGCCTCGTTTTCGAAGTACCGCGACGTTCGGATCGAGCTCCTCGATTCGGATCACGATGTGTTCGGCGATGGCCAAGTGCGCATTCTGCAAACGCCCGGGCACACCCCCGGGCATCAATCGCTGGTGGTGAAACTCGAGCGCGCGGGCACCGTCATCCTCTCGGGCGATCTGTCGCACACCCAAGAAAATTGGGAGCACCACGTCATCCCCGCCTTCAATCACGACCGCGACCAAAGCCGCGCCTCCATCGCACGCATCGAGGCCCTCGCCCGCGAAACGCACGCCCGGTTCATCGTTCAGCACGAGCCCCAGGCCTTCCGCGCGCTGCCCAAATTCCCCGCCTACCTCGAATGAGGTGACCTGGGAGGCGCCCTCCCTCACACCCCGCGAAGCACCGCCAAACGCCGCGCGATGAGCACCGCCAAGCGAAGGTCTCCGGCACCAAAACCAAAATGCGCCCGTTCCCCCTGGTGCCCCTAGCTTCCTCGCGGTTAACTCTCTTCTCCGTGACGGATCCCAGCGAGCTCCCACCGCGCCTGGTCCTGTTCGACGGCGTATGCGGCCTCTGCAATCACGCCGTCCAGCTCCTGGTCCGCGCCGATCGCCGTCGCATGCTTCGCTACGCACCGCTGCAGGGCGAAACGGCCGCCAAGCTGCGCGCGGTGCACCCCACCATTCCGAGCGGTCTCGACACCATCGTCTTCATCGATGCCGGCCGCGTCTATTTGCGCGCGCAGGGGATCTTGGCCATCGCCACCTACCTGGATTGGCCCTGGCGTGCCGCGCGCTTGCTGCGATGGATTCCACGCTTCGTCGCGGACGCCGCATATGGATGCATCGCGCATTTTCGCTATCGGCTGTTCGGCAAGTCGGACGTGTGCCGCCTCCCCGAGCCCCATGAGCGCGAGCTGTTTCTCCCCTGAGAATTGTCCGCGCGATCGGAACCTGTTTGGGCCGTTGACAAGTGGGGCCCTACCGCTGTTATGAGGGCATGTTTTATTCGCGCACCTTCGTGGTGGCAGCGCTGGCATTGGTTGCCATGGGCTGTCGGGAGAAGAAACAAAGCGACATCGCGCCGGCCGGGGAGGCCAAGGTGTCTTCCGCTGCACCAGCACCTGCACCTGCCGCAGGTGACACGATTTGGATCGGTCACGTTGGATCCATGTCGGGCAACGATGCAGCCTTCGGGCAAGCAACCGACAACGGCGCCAAGCTGGCCATTTCCGAGCAGAACGCGAAGAACGGCATCAAGGGCAAAAAGGTCGCCCTGAAGACGCTCGACGATCAAGGAAAGCCCGAGGAGGCCGCGGTGGCCGCCTCCCGGCTCATCACCCAGGATCACGTCTCGGTGCTCATCGGGGAGGTGGCGTCCTCCCGCTCGCTCGCCATGGCACCCATCGCGGACCAGAACCTCTTGCCGATGATCAGCGAAGGCTCGACCAACCCGCGGGTCACCAAGGACGGCGACAAGACGCGGCCGTACGTGTTTCGCGTTTGCTACATCGAGCCGTTTCAAGGAACGGTCATGGCGAAGTTCGTGCGCGAGAACCTGAAGCTCACCAAAGTGGCCATTCTGCGCGACGTTGGAAACGATTACGCGGTTGGGCTCGCTCAGTACTTCAAAACGACCTTTCAGAAGCTCGGTGGCGAGATCATCCTCGAGCAGAGCTTCAAATCGGGCGAAACGGATTTCAAAGCTCAGCTCACGGCCATCAAAGGGAAGAACCCCGATCTCATCTATCTGCCCGGGTACTACGGAGAGGTGGCGCTCATCGCGCGTCAGGCGCGGGAGCTCGGCATGAAGCAGCCCTTCGCCGGTGGCGACGGGTGGGACGCTGCGCCGCTGTATCAAATCGCCAAAGGAGCCCTCGACGGCTCGTACTTCTCGACGCACTTCAGCACGGAAGATCCGTCGCCGGTCGTGCAAGACTTCATCGCCAAGTACTCGAAGACCTACGGCAACACCCCCGAGGTGCTCGCCGCCCTCGGCTACGACGCGGCCAAGGTCGCCATCGATGCGCTGGAGCGCGCCAAGGAGCTCACGGGCCCCTCGATCCGCGAGGCCATGGAGCAAACGAAGGACTTCAAGACGGTGACCGGCAGCATCACCATCGACGCCGATCACAACCCGGTGAAGTCGTCGATGGTCCTGACGGTCAAAGAGAACAAGCCCAAGTACGTGGCCACCGTCGATCCGTGATCGCGGTCGCGTAGGTCGCGTGGGTCACATGCGTCACGTTCGCGCGTGCTCGGCGATCACCTCGCCGAGCGCCGCCATCGCAGCGCGCAGTTGTTCGTCCGACAGATACGGCGCAGGGCCAAACCGCAGGTATTCGCCGCGGCTGTCCGTAAGCACCCCGCGCGCCGCGAGCGCTCGCTGCAGCCCTTGCGCATCGAGCGCTCCCTCGGAGGGCGGCCGCACCCGCAACGAGAGAAACCCGCCGAACGCCTCGAGCGGCGCCTCGCGGTCGCGCGTGATCCATGTCTCCGGCACATTCAGCGCGTCGAAGTGCGCCGCCAGCTGCGCCACTTGGTGACGGTAACTCCGTTGCAAAATCTCCGGCTGGAGCCCGTGCTCCTGAAAGAACGCGAACACGCGGGCCGCGCGGTAATGGCTGGTCGGATCGTACGTGGACCCCGCAAAGCGCGCCGCGCCCCCGCCGTACCCGACCCGGCCCGGTTGCCGCTCCTCCGCCAGATCGGCGAACTCCGCGAACCACCCCGTCACCACGGGTCGCAAGGTCTGGGCGTGCGCAGGTAGCCGCAAAAAGCAGTTGCCCTCGCCCAGCTGCAAATACTTGTAGCCGCCGCCAACGACCCACGCCGACCCAAGCCCCAACGCGTGAAGCGATGTGGGGACGGGGCCCAGCGCGTGGTACGCGTCGGCGAGCAGCTCCACCCCGCGCCCCGCACACACCGCGGCGAGCTCGCGCAAACCCGGCACGATGCGCGATGTCTCGAACAGCACCGTGGAGACGAGCACCGCGCCGGTGCGATCGTCGATGGCCGCGGCGAGCCTCTCGGCCAAGGTGTCCGCCGGCGCGGTGGGAAGCGCGACCACCTCGATGCCTGCCTCGTCCAGCCGAGCGAGCTGCCGCCGCAAGGTGTGGAACTCACCTTGGGTGGTAACCAAACGCGGACGCCCGCGCAGATCCAGCGCCGAGAGAAAACGAATCACGAGCTCATGGGTGCTCGAGCCCAGCGCGATTTCGCCCTGCGGATCGCCGAGCAGCCGGCGAAAGCCGGCGCGCACCTCGTCCGCTTTGGCGAAGGCGCGCCCCCATTTTTCGTCCACGTCGTGCGCCGCGTCGTGGAAGGCCTCGATTTGACCTTCCAGCGCCACATCGGGCCACGCCTGATGCGAGTGCCCCGACAGCAAGAGCCGCTCGCCCACTCGAAACTTCGCGTAGTGCCCGGCGAGCGCGTTGGGCGCCCGCCGAAGCGATTCGAGAAATGCATCGTTGCTGTCCGAGTCTCTCGTCGTGCTCACCCCTACCGTTCTAAACCAGGCGCACGAAGCACACCCTCAAATTCTCCTCCCCATTTCTCATCTTCTCGCGTGCGAAGCACGCATCGCCACAGGCGAGGGGAGGCTCGAAATCGACGGTTTCGAGGGGGCGCAGCCCCACAAAACTCACCACCCCAACCAAGAGTCTTCGAGCGAGATGGTGCGATCCGGTGGTTCGCGAACGAGGGCGCCATCGGAGCCAATCTTGTAGATCGACTCCGTCGACTGAGGCCGGTGATCCTTGGGGGTGAAGGACAATTTGTCGGTGAGCCCGCCCGTATCGACCCCATTGAACGCCTCCAGCGCCGCCTTGAGGTTCTCGCCCGTCACGGGTTTTCGCTGCGCCACCACCGCCTCGACCCCCAGCTTGAACAGCATGGCGTTCACATGGCCTTGCACATAGCGAACGTTGCGATGGGTGGGGCCCGGCGCGCCGGCCTCGGCATCGTCAATCGCCCTCCACTTGTCATTTAGCTCCGTGAGCTTGCCCATCTCGACCGAACCGCGGCTGGTGTCGCCGTAGGGCAAATAGGGGACGATGCCGTGCACGTTGTTGACGCAAGACTGCCCGCAGGACGCGAACAGGTCCTCGCTGAAGCCATTGTTGTTGAGAATGAGCTGCACGTCGGGGACGGGCGGGTTCGATGTCGCGAGCTGTTGCTTCATGTAGGCAATGGCGATGGCCATCTGCGCGCTGGTGCTCGTGGTGTTGCCGCCCCACACCCAGTCCACGATGGAGTAGTTTGCGTCCTCGAGCTTCTTGTGATTGACCTCCTGCTGGAAGTACTGGAGCACCGCGGCGTTGTACGCAGTTTGGTTTTGCCCGCTTTGCTCGAGGGTGAGCACCCGCCCGATCTCCAAGCCAAGCCTCTTTGCGTGCACCCGGGCGGCTTGCCCAGGGCCGGTGCAGTAGGCATCGCTGCAGAGGAAGAACCCGACCCTCTTTCCGGCCAGGGCCTTGATGTGGAACATCGCGATGCGCGCGCCCGTGGAGTAGTCGGTGAACGCGAAGAAGTTGTACGGGTAGCCGATGCTCTTGAACTCCGCCGAAAAGGCGATTTCCTGGAAGTTCGCGTTGATCTCCGGGATGGAAACGGCGAGCGAGACGGGCTCGGGCGAGGCGAGGGAGGCGTGCTGCCCGCCAAACAGCGGTTTTTGATCGGCTTTGACTTGGTCGGCCAGACCCAGGGTATCCGGGGTGCCGTAGCCGAAGAGGGCGACCACGCGCGGCCACGAGGGATCGGCCTTCCAGCTCTCGTACGCCGCGCGCGCGAGGTCTTGTTTGTATTGGTAGTCGACGTGCTGAAAGTTGATGCGGCACCCTTTGATGCCGCCTTTCTCGTTCAGCTCCCGAAAGTAGTCCTCTTCGCCGGCGAGGTAGGGCGCGCCGAGCGTCCTGGTCGGCCCGCTCAGGTCGATGAGGATGCGCACCTCGAGGGTGCCGGTGCAGGTCGCAAGGCTGTCGCCGCCGTCTTGCCCGCCGCCCTGAACGTAGCGGTCCGATGGAATGTCGAGGATGTTGGCGCACGCTGCCAAGCTGCCCGCGCCGATCATCGCTGCGAGGCTCCACTTGATGGGTCGTATCATCGCCACACTCCACCAATCGTGATCCCGGCCACCTGAGGCCCGAGCCGCGGCGATACGTGGATCGATCCCACCTTCTTCTCGCTGGGCGGCGCCAGCACGTAAAGGAGGATGCCGCCCGCGACGGCCACGCCCCCCGCGATGAAGCCCACGGTGGAGAAGGTGGCCGCCCGGCGCGCGTCGTCCGTGAGGTTGATCGCCTCGGGCGAGTTGCACACGGAGCCGGTGCAGAGCTTCGCCGCGTCGTCGTTCTTCGACTTGGCGATGAGGCCGAACACCGCCCCCGCCCCGAGCAGCGCGATCCCGACCCCGCCCGTGGCGATGCCCGCGATGCGCATGGTCGAGCGCAGGTTTTCGTTCCGATCGGCCTCCGCCGAAGGCTGCTGCGTGCCCACGGGCGTCACCACGATCGACGATTGCCCGGAGCCCGCCGGCGCGCCCGCGGGCGTGCTCAGCGCGGGGCCGTTGCGGCGGATGGCATCGTCTTCTTCTTTGAGCGCGCCGAGCCGCTCGTTCGCCTTCTTGACGAGGTCGGGCTCGGTCTGCGGGAGATGCAAATACCGCCTGTAGTAGTCGCCGGCGAGGTCACGTTCGTGGAGCTTGCGATCGTAGATATTGGCGATGTTGTAGAGGTTCCGGCCGTCTGCCGAGATTTGATACGCCCGTTGATACGCTGCGATGGCCTTCGGGAAGTCGCCTTTCTGGACCAGCGCGAACGCTTCCTCCGCCCAGTCGTCGGCCGATTTCGGCTTGTCCTCGGCGAATGCGGCCACGGGGAAGGCAAGTACGAGACACAGAGCAAAGAAGGCCGACTGCAACTTCGCCATGGGAGTTTCCTTTCGCGCTGGGAACGGGTGCGCTGCTCTTCGGGCCTCCCTCGCGGGAGGCCCACGGGAGAAACCTCTATTCGAGTACCTTCGTCTTCGGATCGTCGTCCTCGAGGACCTTGACCTTGCTGCTCGGAACTTGCGCCGCGGTGACCAGCGGTGTCGCCGGCGCCGGCGTCGGCGCCGATCCCGTGCTCACCGATCGCGATACCGCGTTGCTCCGCGCCCGCATGGGCGCAGGCGGCGTGCTGGCCGCGACGGCCGTCGCCTTGGGGATCGGCGTCAAGGTGACTTGCCGCACGATGTCGGGCGATCCAGCCTCGAGCTCCACCACCAAGGTGGCCGGGACGTAGCCATCCTTGGTGACGATGAGCGTCTGCCTCCCGGGCGGCAGATCGATGCGCGCGGGCGTGCGGCCCACGGGGACGCCGTTCCAGTCGACGACGGCTCCACCTGGCTCGCTCGCGAGCGCGAGCGGAACGCTGACCTTCGGCGCGGCGGTCGGCGGCTGGGGCGGAGGCGTCGCCTCGTGCACCACGCTCGTGCGCAGCATCTCGCGTCCGCCGATGGCCAGGGCGAGCAGGCCCACGCCGCCGGCGAGGAGCAGCCCCACCGCCAAGAACGCCACCTTGCCCCACCGCGTCACCACCAGGTGCGCGGCGCTGTTGGTGGTGCCCGTTTCCATCAAGGTCGGTACGTCGGCCACGAGCAGCTGCGAGTCCGCGGAGTGCACGCGGCTCACGTTGGACATGACGTTCGACAACCTCTTGTACTGCGAGTGCGTGCCGGTGCCGATCAGGTCCGACTCGGAGATCCCCTGCGAGGACACCGATCCGATGCCGCTCAAGTCCGACGCCAGGGCCGCCGTCATGAAGGTGTGCACCTGCCTGGCGATGGCCTCCTTGCGCTCCTGGAACATGGCCATCATGGCGCGCTCGATGGTCACCTCGCGGACGACCTCCCCCGTGCCGAGGATGTACGCTTCGAGCGCCTCGCGCATCTCTTCGGCGGTCTGATAACGCTTGTTCGGATCCTTCTCGAGCGCCTTGGCCACGATCTCGTCGAGCGCCGGATCGATGTGCGGGCACACGCTGGAGAGGCGCGCCACCGGATCCTTGCGAACGAGATCGGTGAGCACCTTCGCGGGCGCGTCCTCGAACAGCCGCTTCTGGGCGAGCATCTCCCAGAGCACGATGCCCATGGAGAAGAGGTCGGAGCGGCGGTCCGCCTTTCCGAGCGCCTGCTCGGGGGCCATGTAACGGACCTTGCCCTTGAGCACACCGGCCTCCGTCTGCTCGGTGTTGACGGCCTTCGCGATCCCGAAGTCGACGATCTTCGTCTCACCGGTGTACGTGAGGAAGATGTTCTGCGGCGAGATGTCGCGGTGCACGATCTTGATGGGCGTGCCGTCGTAGTCGCGCAGCTCGTGGGCCGTGTGCAGGCCGTTCAAGGCGTCGGCGATGATGCGGGCCCACATGACGGGCGAAATCTGTTGCTTCGTCTCGTTGACGTGCCCCACGCGGTTGAGGGGCTGCCCTTCGAGGTACTCCATGGCGATGAAGAAGACGCCCTGATGCTCGCCGACCTCGTAGGTGTGGACGATGTTCGGGTGCGTGAGCCGCGCTGCGAGGCGTGCCTCGTTGAGGAACATGTCCACGACCGAGGACTGGTCCGAGACAGAGCTGCGCAGCCTCTTGATGACCGTGAGCTTGTTGAAACCCATCGGCCCGCGCGCGACCGCGAGGAAGACTTCGGCCATGCCGCCGCTGCCGAGCTTCGCAAAGAGCTGGTATTTTCCGAACGTCGCAGAGCCCTGCGCGTCCTCGGACTCGTCCCTATCCGTTTCCCTCCCCGCACTCATCATTGAAGACCTCCCCCAGCAATCCGAATTTACCCCACGAAGCCTCTCCAAGCAGACGTTGAATTAATAATATTTAGGGTACGACAAACGCGGTGGATGCAATTGTCACCACACGGTGACTGTATGCGACAGCTGCAGTTTGACGTCGGGTATGGAAAGCACTCTTGTAGGCTGCACGGGAACCTCGAATCTATGATGAATCATCGACGATCTCTACGCTTGTGGCCCCATAGACGGCCTCTGCGCGGTGCAGAGCCGATTTGCCATGTACGAGCTTCGCTCGAGCGGCTGCGGAGCCTAGGACGTGCGCGCCGCGTGCCGTGAGGAGAGTAGAGCTTTCGAGCGCCGGCTGCCCATGATTATCGTCATTCGTTCGAAATATGCGACAGAAGCAATACGAAATTTCGAAGAGGGATGACTCAAAACGGCCACGCGCCACGGCCTGCTCGAATGTGACCTGACCCCTCAGGGTGAAGAGCAATCCGGCGCACAAAAAGACACAAAAAAGATTTGGGGGCGGCCGCAAAAATCGCAGCTCACCCCCAACGGTTCCTACTCCCGAGCTCGCAGACGCGGGGTGGGCCCGTGCTGCACGCACCGGACCCGCTCATCCGTCTAATGAGGCGCTCGCCGATCGCAAGTCCTTCCATTCACGTTTCTGAGACGTTTTCACGCGACCGCGCGATGATCCCCCCGGCGGGCCATCACCGACGAGTCGGGCGCAGAGAGCATGTCGGCGCGATAGAGCTCGCGCAGCCGATGCTCCAGCAGATCGGTACGGCACTGGGCGCGCTGCACTTTTCCGCTGCTCGTCTTCGGCAGGGTCCGCGGTTCGATGAACACGAGCACGTCGGGGATCACGGCATGTTCCGTCGCCAGTGTATGGCGGATGGCGTCGGCCACAATGTCGGGCGCGCACTCCAGCCGGGTGTCCAGCTCGGCGACGACGGCGAGGGCCTCGCCGTGCTCTTCGGCGTGGATCGCGAGCGCGGCGGTGCAGCCCGGGCGGATTGCAGGATGCGCGCGATCCATGCTGTCTTCCAGATCGTGCGGGTACAGGCTTCGCCCGTGCAGCACGATGAGATCCGACATGCGGGTGCAAGGATAGAGCTGGCCATCGAGCCAGAACCCCAGGTCGCCCGTGCGGAAGAACGTACCCTGATCGTCGCCCTCCAGCCGGGCGCCGAAGGCCTCTTCCGTGAGCTCCGGCCGGCGCCAGTAGCCCGGTGAGATCGTCAATCCCCGCAGCCAAATTTCTCCGACCTGACCCTCGGGCATCTCACGGTGGGTCTCCGGGTCCACCACCCGCACCGTCGTGAGACCGCGGTGCGGTATGCCGCACGACATGAGCGATCGGACGCACCTCTCTTCCGGGGGCGCGCGATGTGCGCGGTGTTCGATCTCGAGCTCGTGGGCGAGGAAGCGCCCCTCGGAGGCGTGCACGAAGGCGTCGGGCCCCGTGATGAAGAGCGTCCCTTCCGCCGAGCCGTAGCAAGGGGCGAACGTCTCGCGGCGGAAGCCGTAGCGGGCGAAGGCCCGCGCGAAGGCGTCGAGGGAGCGCGCGCGCACGGGCTCGGCGCCGGTGATCACGGCGGCGAGCTGGCTCAGATCGAGGCCCGTGAGATCTTCGCTCTCGGCCTTGAGGGCGCACAGCGCGAAGGCGAAGTTGGGGCCGCCCGTGCGGGTCGCGCCGAAGGCGGAGAGCGCGCGCAGCCAGCGCATCGGGCGCTGGAGGAAGGACTCCGGCGACATCATGGTGAGCTCCCCACCGGCCCACCAGCTCTGGAGGAGGTTGGCCATCAAGCCCATATCGTGGAAGAGCGGCAGCCAGCCGACCCAACGAGCGGGGGTCGTATGCAGGTACGCATTCTCCAGCGCCATCGCGTTGGCGACGAGGTTCCCGTGCGTGACCATCACGCCCTTCGGGGCGCCCGCGGAGCCGGACGTGTACTGCAAGAGGGCGAGCGAGTCGGGGGAGAGCGCGGCGAAGCGTTCGCGTTCGTACCAGGTGGGCGCGAGATCGTCGGTGGCGACCCATCGCAGATCCACGAACTCGGGCGCGTCGGGGAGAAGGGCCCTGGCCGCCAAGGCGGTGGCATCGTCCGTCAGCACCACGCGCGCGCCGCTGTCGCGGACGATGCCCAGCAATCGGGGGAGGAGGCGGGACAAGCGGCCGGGATCGGGTGTGCTCGCCGCCACCGCCGGGACGCCGGCATAGAAGCACCCGAGCAGGGCGGCGGCGAATTCGAGGCCCGTCGGATAGAGCAACAAGACGGGCTCCGATCGGCCACGACAATCGTCGAGCTGCGCGGCGACGGCGCGCGCGCGTTCGTCGAGGGTCGCGTAGTTCCACTGTCGGGTGGGGCCGTCATGATCGCCGGTCACCAAGTATCGGAGCGCAACGCGCTCGGGGTGTCGCGCAACGTGCGACTGAAAACGGGTCACGATGGATTCGAACTGATTTCGCACATGGTTCATGGACTTAACCCCCCGGTTAATCGGTATTCTGGGCTCGCACGACTGACGCCGTTTACCTCCGGCGGCTACCGAGTGCCGAGCAACGTTCACCTGAGCAAGTTCGGGACCCGAACCGCAAGCCTACGCTCCGCTCGAGTTGACCGGCGAATGCGAGGTGCCGCAATTTCTGCGGGATGGCTCAAATGCCCCTCGTGAGGTCGAATGGGCACCATGCCGCTTACCGAGCCCAGAATTCTCGAGGAACAACCGTGCTGTAAGCGCTCACTGAATGCCCGTGGTCGGTAAAAAAAGGGGCGCTGCGCGCCCTCGAGGGCCGTTCAAGTGGGGTGCGCGCTCGGGAACGTGCTCCGGTGGTGATTCGGCGGCGGTGTTCCGCTGGAGTTCGGGTGTTCGAGGTGGTGCTCCGCCGAGTGTTCGGGCAGGCGTGTTTGGTGGGGGGCTTCGGCAGCGTGTTCCGTATTCGCCGGAGTGTTCGGGCGGGTGCGTTCCGCCGGGGCGGTTTCGGCAGCGTGTTCCGTAGATGTTAAGGGCGTGATGCTTCGCCGGAGGGTTCGGGGAGGCGCGTTCCGCCGGGGCGTTTCGGCAGCGTGTTCCGTATTCGGCGGAGTGTTCGGGCGGGTGCGTTCCGCGGGAGCTTTGGGGAGGCGCGTTCCGCCGGGGCGTTTCGGCAGCGTGTTCCGTATTCGGCGGAGTGTTCGGGCGGGTGCGTTCCGCGGGAGCTTTGGGGAGGCGTGTTCCGCCGGGGCGGTTTCGGCAGCGTGTTCCGTGGATGTTAAGGGCGTGATGCTTCGCCGGAGGGTTTGGGCAGGCGTGTTCCGCCGGAGGGGTCGGGGCCACGTTTCGCCGGAGGGTTCGGGGAGGCGTGCTTCGCTGGAGGGGGTGGGCGCGGTGTTAAGGGCAGGTGTGCAATAGGGCGCGGTCGAGTGCTTCGCGATGGAGGGCGTCCATCCCCGTGCCCGTTAGGGTGCGTTGGCGCGCGCGATCGAGGGCGGATTTGCAGCGCGGGCTGGTCAGCAAAGGTTGCGCGTCGCGGATGGTAGCGAGGAGTGCTCCTCCAATGCGATCGAGCTCCGGGCGGATTTCTTTGGCGAGATCGGGGCGAGTGGTCGGACGCTTTTCGGCGGATGCCTCCCATTGAAGATGAAGGCCCCGCTGGACGAGCTTGTTCGCCTCGATTTGATCGCGAAAAATTCGTTGGGCGAGCGCCGGATCGAGACCCATGTCGATGGCGCGCTTCGACGTGTCGTCGAGGACCTGCTTCTCGCGCGGCGGATCCTCGATGGGCTTGTCCGTGCCCCACTTGGAGGCGGCGACCTTATCGGCGATGGCGAGGCGCTCACCGGCCAATTGGGCGAGCGCCTCGATGGCCTTCTCCGCGGCGGCCTCCGTTGCATCGGAGGGGGTCGTAGCCTTTGCGCTGCTGCCGTCGGTCGCGCACGCGGTGAGGGCGGAAACGGTGAAGGCCGCGACAAAAACGAGAAAGGGTGCGGCGAGCGCGGTCCGTGCGGTCAATCGGACGAAAAATGGCGGCGTCAGGGTTGGCGAGGCGTTCTCTCGATGCATGGTGCTCTTTCTAGTACGGCAGTACGTCAGGACCGCGCTCACGTCGCGGTGGGCGCGTCGTCGAGGCTGCGAAGCAAGCTTTGGAGCAGATCGATGACGGCGGGAGGTTGGACCACGGCTGCCCGGATCAAATCGTCGAAGTGCTTCGTCAGATGGCGGATGTGCTCGAGGCTATTGAATACGAAGTACATCTGTCCCACGTAAACCACCGCGCGCTTTGCACCGAATACGGTGAGCGGCACCGAATAGCGATTTCGTGAATCGTAAAGGAACCAGCGGAAGGCGGGGTAAAGCTCGTCGCATAGCGCGATCATCCGCGTGAGCTGCTCGCGCCGCGCCTCGATGCCGAGATCGCGCCAGATCCCTTCGCCGCGCGCGAAGCCCTCCACCGCCTGCACGGAGTTGCACACCTCGATCTCCGACTCGGAGCGGCGCTGGAGCTCCAGCTTCGCGTGGCTTTGCTCGAGGCTCTGATCGGGATCGACGGTGGCGAATTGCCCATATTCGTAGGCGATGATCCGATCGGTCTTCAACAGATCGGGCAAGGTGGTGGGCACATAACGAATTTTGTAGCCGGCCGCCTCGGCCTGCCACCGCGCCAGACGCTGGTCGGCCGGGGAGGGCGCGTCGGGTTCGACCTGCACCGATTGCTTGAGGATGTTCGCGCCGAGCGGCCCCTCCTGACTGAGGCCCACCAGCCAATCGATGCTCACTTGCTCCGTGCTGGCGATGCCCGCCAACGTCTCCACCCGCGGGAGACGATCGTTTCCCTCGGCGAGCAGCTGCGAGAGCGTCGAGCGATCCATCCCGACCCTCTCGGCGAACGCGGAGCGGGTCAGCCCCGTGCGATCGATCACCTCCAGCAAGCGTGTGCGAAAGAGCTCAACAGTGTCGCGCCTTTTCATCGAGATGTAGATATATCGCAACAAATGATGCGAAACCACCGCACGCGTTGCATATGTAAAATTACAGCCACATATTGTGGCAATGCGCAACGTGTTGTGCGCATTGGCTCGTTGCGAAGAGGTCTATCTCATTGAATACTCAACGTATTCATGGCCGCCCCAGCTAGCCCCGGACCAGGTTGCAACGCGGTTGAGCTCCCCACAGTTGCAGTCGGACTGTCGGTCTATCTGCTCTGGCTGACCCTCACCGCGACCGCTTCGAGCCTGCCGTGGTGGCTGGTGGCGCTCGCAGGAGGCGGCCTCATCGCCTGGCATGGCTCGTTTCAACACGAGACCATCCACGGTCACCCCACGCGCTCACCGGTGCTCAATGCGCTCTTTGGATCGGTGCCCCTCGGCCTCTGGCTCCCTTATGGGATTTATCGCGAGCAGCATCAGGCGCATCACCGCACATCCCAATTGACCGATCCGCTGGATGATCCCGAATCCTTTTACGTCACGCGGGAAGCGTGGGCCGCCATGGGGACGCTCCAGCGCATCGTTCATCGTGCGCAGACCACCTTGGCGGGCCGTCTTTTGCTGGGCCCCGCGTGGATGGTGGGGCGGTTTTTGTGGGCCGAGCTGCGCGCCCTCCTCGCAGGGGACTATCGTCATGCGCGCGCATGGCTGGCGCATGGCGCGGGGCTCGCGCTGGTACTCGGTTGGCTGATCGGTATTTGCGACATGCCCCTCGGGCGCTATGTCGCGCTGTTCGTTTATCCCGGGCTGGGGCTGACCTTGCTCCGCTCCTTCCTCGAGCACCGGCCGGCGGCGCAGATGGAGCACCGCATCGGCGTCGTGGAGGCGGGGCCGCTGTTCGGCCTCCTCTATTTGAACAACAACCTGCACGCGGTGCATCACCAGATGCCCGGGGTGCCTTGGTACGAGCTCCCCGCGCACTACCGCAGCCAGCGCACGGCCGTGCTCGAGGGAAATGGCGGGTTCGTGTTCCCCGGATACCTGGCGGTGCTCGCGCGCTTCGCGTTCCGCCCCAAGGATCCGCCGGTGCACCCATGGTGACCTTGCTCGCCACACTGCCCGACGATCCGCCCGTGAGCCTCGATGGGACGGCGCTCGAGGTCGGCGATGTGGTGCGGGTGGCGCGCCATGGAGCGCGTGTGGTGCTGGCGCGCTCCGCGGAGGAGGCGATCGAGCGAGGCCATGCGATCCTTCGGGAGCACGCGCAGAACGGCGCGACCATTTACGGGCTGACCACCGGGGTCGGCGCCCTCGACGCGGCGGCGCTCTCGCCGGAGGACAATCAGGCGTTTCAGCGCAACCTGCTTCTGTCGCACGCGGCCGGGGTGGGTGCCCCCATGCCCGAAGAGTGTGTCCGCGCCATGTTGCTCGTGCGTGCGAGCGTGCTGGCGCGCGGACGCAGCGGGGTGCGCTTGCCGGTGGTGCGCGCGCTTCTGACGATGCTCGATCGGCGCGTTCATCCTTACGTCCCCGAGCTGGGCTCGGTGGGCGCGAGCGATCTGGCGGCGCTCGCGCACACGGCGCTGCTCCTTTTGGGGGAGGGGTGGGCGGTGGCCTCCGGGGAGCGGGTGCCGGGGGCCGCGGCCATGAAGGCCAAGGGCATCGCGCTGCCCGAGCTCTCGGGCCGCGATGCGTTTGCGCTCATCAACGGGCCCGCGCAGACCCTCGGCACGGGAGCGCTGATGCTCCACGACGCGATGCGCCTCGGTCGCGCGGCAGAAATGGCCGCGGCCATGTCGATGGCCGGCGCCAAGAGCCGCACCGATTTCCTCGACCCGCGGCTGTTCGACGACCCCGCCGACCCGAGCGCCGAGAGCGCCCACCGCCTGCGCGAGCTCGTGCGCGCCCGGATGCGCGCCGGCATCGGCCCCGCCGCCCCCGCGATTTCCCCCACGAGCACCGTGCGCGAGCCTCTGTCGACGCGCTGCGCGCCCATGGTCTTCGGCGCCTTTCACGCGGCCGTTGCGCGCGCCCAAAAGGCGCTCCGCACCGAGTTGAATCGCACGGTCGACAACCCCGTGCTGCTCGCCGATGGCGCCCTGACGAACAACGCGGGCACGATGCATTGCGCCGAGCTGGCCGAATCGTTCGACGCGCTGACCACGTCGCTCACCACCCTGGCGCACATGAGCGAGCGCCGCGTGCACCGCTTGCTCGATCCCGCGATGAACGGCGGTTTGCCCTCGTTCCTGGTCCATCCGCGCGCCAAGGCGGGCCTGCACTCGGGCCTGATGATCCACCACTACACGGCGGCCGCCATCGTCTCCGAGCTGCGCGCGAGCGCGTCCCCCGCGAGCATCCACTCGCTCCCCGTCGGCAACGGCACCGAGGACCACGGATCCATGGGCGCCCTCTCCGCCCGTCGCGCCGCCCGCGCCGTGACCCTCGCCGAAACCGTGGTCGCCATCGAGCTCTTCACCGCCGCACAAGCCGTCGATCTCCGCGCCGCCGGCGAAGCCGACCTCGAGCTCCCCCCGCGCCTCGAGAGCCTCCGCCGCAAATTGCGCAGCCGCGTCCCCGTCCTCATCGAAGACCGCTTCGCGGCCGCCGACATCGAGTCCATGGTCGACTTCGTTCGCTCGAACGTGGCCGGCGACGGGTAGCACCCGCCTGAACGATGGATCGTCGGCTGCGGATGCCGCGAACGCGCTGCTCTATTTCGTAGCGCAGGATCCCTTCGGATCCTGTTCTCGTCGTGTCGCTTTGGAGCGCGGTGCGCCCGGATCCGCGGCCGTGAGCGGTGAGCTCCCGATCCTCCGAAGCGTGGCCTGAACGTCGGCGATGTGTTGGCCGATGTCGGCGAGGGCGGTGGTTTGTTCGTCGGCGGTGGTGCGGTCGATGGAGTCCTCGATCCGCGGTTTGGATCCGTCCGCCGTGCGTTCCATGCGGCGGAGCGCGGTCTTGACCTGGGCCAAATGAATGCGGACGTCCGCCAAGGTGGAGGCTTGCTCGTTGGTGAATCCATATCCGAGGCGCCCAGACGAGCTGACCACGTCCTCGACATCGCCCAGCAGCCGGTACGCTTCGCGGACGATGTTTTCGACGGTCGCGCACTTCATTCGAAAATCCCTCCCTTGCTTCTCCTGCTCACGAGCCTCGCATGAGCGAAGCCAGCGACCATTGTTGCACGCCATGGTGCGTTGTGATGTTCGCGTGACGCCGATCATATTGGTTGAGCCCTCTGCCCATCCGACCTTCCAGGGCAACTCGAGGTCGACGCGAGCGAGCAGGGCCTGAGGGCGCACGTAAATCGGCGAGCAACACGAAGGCGATCGGGTCGGAGCACCTCGCACCCCGGCATCCTGGCGCGCGTCCCGATCGGATCTTCCGGCTCGAAAAAGATGCGTAAAAAGTGCGAGTGGCGGAGCTGCCCCACGCACGAGCATGCCTGGAAATGCGACTAAAGCAATAAGGCCGGCTCCGCGGTCACGCGCTCCACCACCAGCCCCGCCGCGCCCAATACGGCGGCGCCGCCCGCGAGACGCGAGACGACCAGCCGTGGCATGGCGTCGCGCAAGGTGCCGGAGCCTTTGGCCAGCACTTTGGCCACCGCCGGCTTGGCCCAAGGCGCGAGCGCCGAGAAGATGCCACCGAGGACGATGGTGTCCGGATCGAGCAGATGAACCACCGACGCCAAGGTGATCCCCAACGCTTTGCCCGCGCGCTTGACCGCCGATCGCGCCCGGTCGTCGCCGGCTTCCAGGCGCGCCAGCAACGCCGATAAGGAGCCATCGGCGCTGGCCGCCGAGGTCACCTTCGTGCCCTCCAATCCCGCGGCGCGCAAAATGGCCTCTTGCCCCGCGGACTGCTCCAAGCACCCGCGCCCCCCGCAGCCACACGCCGCACCCCCTCGCTCGACCACGATATGGCCCAGCTCCCCCGCGAAGCCGTGCGCGCCGCGGAAGATGCGCCCATCCATCACGATGCCCGCGCCGATCCCGATTTCGCCCGAGACGTGGACGAAATCGCCGAGCTCCCGCCCCGCGCCAAACCAAAGCTCCCCCAGGGCCGCGAGGTTCGCCTCGTTGTCCTCGTCCACGGCGAGCCGGAGGGCGGGGAGACCTGCGCGAAGCAAGCTGCGGATGGGCACCTGACCCCAGCCGAGGTTCGGCGCGCGCCTCAAGAGGCCTTGCTCGCGATCGATCAGCCCGGGGAGCGCCACCACCGCGCCGGCCACCGCCAGCTCTTGCGCCTTGGCCGACGCGAGCGCTTCTCGAGCCAGCCGCGACAAGGCCTCGACCACCGCCTCGGGCGCGCGCCCGCGGTGATCGCTGGCCACCACGTGCCGGTAGCGAATTCGCCGGCCAAAATCCACGATGCAGGCGGCCAGGTAGTCCACGTTGATCTCGAGCCCGAGGCCCGCTGCGCCGTTGGGATCGATCGATACGGCGACCCCCGGACGGCCCCGCTCCCCCTCGTGAACGAAGCCGCCGTCGCGCACCAACCCCGCCTCGGCCAGCACCGTCAGGAGGTTGGAGACCGTGGTCTTCGTAAACCCCGTGATCTCCGCCAGCCGCGCCCGCGTCACCGGCTGATGCCGGATGACCTCCGCCAGCACGACCGCGAGGTTGTGCTCACGCATCGCCCCATGGCGAACGGGGCCGGCTGAAATTCGGTCGTCTTCATGAAGCATCGGGAGCAGGTTAAATCCAAAGCTGCCGTTGACCGCGCTTATTCGTCCAGATAGTTTCCAAAATATATTCCGCACGCGAACGGAGGGTTCCTTGAGCGACGCGACCTTGGTGGCGGGGATCGATTCGTCGACGCAGTCGACGAAGGTCGTCTTGTGCCGTGCCGACGATGGCCTGGTGGTGGCGGAGCTCTCGGTGCCGCACCCGGAGGGCACCGAGTGCCATCCACGGCACTGGCTGGCCGCGATCCATCCGGTCCGGGAGCTCCTCCAGCGCGCCGCGGCCGTGTCGGTGGCCGCGCAGCAGCACGGCATGGTGGTGCTGGACGCGGCGGGGGAGGTGATTCGCCCCGCGCTCCTCTGGAACGATACGCGCTCGGCGCCGCAGGCGGAGAAGCTCACCCAGGAGCTCGGCGGCCCCGCGACGTGGGCCGCGCGCGCGGGCAGCGTCCCGGTCGCGTCGTTCACCGTCACCAAGCTTCGATGGCTGGCGGAGCACGAGCCCGAGAGCGCATCGAAGGTCGCGGCGGTGATGCTGCCGCACGACTGGCTCACGTGGCAGCTGGGCGGCCGGGGCGAGCGCACCACCGATCGCGGCGATGCCTCGGGCACCGGGTATTGGTCGCCGGCTGCGGGCGCGTACCTGCCGGAGATGCTCGCGGCGGCCATCGGGCGCGAGGTGGCGCTGCCCCGCGTGGCGGGCCCCAACGAGATCGTCGGCCGCACGGAGTGGGGTGCGGTGCTCGGGCCCGGGACCGGGGACAACATGGGCGCCGCGCTCGGCCTCGGGCTGGAGCCGGGTGACGTCGC
Source organism: Sorangiineae bacterium MSr11954 (assembly GCA_037157815.1). Taxonomy (NCBI): domain Bacteria; kingdom Pseudomonadati; phylum Myxococcota; class Myxococcia; order Myxococcales; family Pendulisporaceae; genus Pendulispora; species Pendulispora albinea. Next base: position 7,555,792 of record CP089984.1, on the reverse strand, counting down.
GGTATCCATCGGCACCTCGGGGACGGCCTTTGCCGTGAGCGACGTTCCGGCGGCCGATCCCTCGGGGCTCGTCGCGGGGTTCGCCGACGCCACCGGGCGGTTCCTCCCGCTGGTGTGCACCTTGAACGCGGCGCGCATCCTCTCGTCGGCCGCGCGCCTGCTGCGCTGCTCGCTCGAGGAGCTCTCCACCTTGGCGCTGGCGGCGCAGCCCGGCGCCGGTGGGTTGACATTGCTCCCGTACCTGGACGGCGAGCGCACCCCCAATCGACCCGGGGCCGACGGCGTGCTGCGCGGGCTCACCACCGCCAACGCCACCCCGGAGAACCTGGCGCGCGCCGCGGTGGAGGCGCTCTTGGCGTCGCTGGCCGATGCCGTGGATCACCTCGCGCACCAAGGCGTGCAGCCGCGCCGGGTGCTGCTCATCGGCGGCGGCGCGCGCGCGGAGGCGGTGCGCCGGATCGCGCCGCAGATTTTTGGCGTCGAGGTCACGGTGCCGGAGCCGGAGGAGTACGTGGCGCTGGGGGCCGCGCGCCAGGCCGCGTGGGCGCTCGCCAAAACCCCGCACCCACCCGCGTGGACCAAGACGCCGGCCCGCACGTACGACGCCGCGCCCGAGCCGCACGTCCGAAGACGCTACGCCGCCCTGCGCGACGGCACCGCCTCGTGGGGCGCGCCGGAGGCCGGTGAAGAGCGAGACAAGCGCGAAACGAACGAAAACCGAGGAGGCGAACGATGAGCGACAATCGCTACGAACCGCGCAAGGAGGACAAATTCTCCTTTGGCATTTGGACGGTGGGCTGGCAAGGCGTCGACGTGTTCGGCCCCGCCACCCGGCCGCCGATGCCAGCCGATCGCGCCGTCTACAAGCTGGCGGAGCTCGGCGCGTACGGGGTCAATTTCCACGACAACGACGTCTTCCCATTCGACGCCAAGGCCGCCGATCGGGACAAGCTGGTGGGCGCCTTCCGCAAGGCCCTGACCGACACGGGGCTGGTCGTCACCACCGCCACCACCAATTTGTTCTCGCACCCCATCTTCAAAGACGGCACGTTCACCGCCAACGACCGCGACGTCCGTCGCTTCGCGCTCCGCAAGGTCATGGATAACTTGGACCTCGCGGCCGAGCTCCGCGCCTCCGTGTACGTTTGCTGGGGCGGACGGGAAGGGGCCGAGACGGGGGCCGCCAAAGACGTGCGCACGGCGCTCGATCGCTACAAAGAAGCGTTCGACATTTTATCCGATTACGTCCTGCAACGCGGTTACGATTTGCGATTTGCCATCGAGCCCAAACCCAACGAGCCGCGCGGCGACATCTTTTTACCGACCATCGGCCACGCGCTGGCGTTCATCGAGGAGCTGGAGCACCCGGAGCTGGTCGGCCTCAACCCCGAGATTGGCCACGAAGAAATGGCGGGCCTCAATTACGTGCACGGTCTGGCGCAAGCGCTGTGGCAAAAGAAGCTGTTCCACATCGATCTCAACGGCCAAAACGGCCCGCGCTTCGATCAAGATCTGCGCTTCGGCGCCGGCAACGCGCGCGGCGCGTTCTGGGTCGTCGACCTCCTGGACACGAGCGACTATGCGGGGCCGATTCACTTCGACTTCAAGCCACCGCGCACCGAAGACGACCAAGGCGTATGGGTCTCGGCCGCCGCCAACATGCGCAACTGGCTCATTCTGCGCGAGAAGGTCCGCGCCTTCCGCGCCGATCCCGAGGCGCGCGAAGCTCTGAAGGCCGCCCGCGTCGACCAGCTCGCCATCCCCACGCTCGGCGAAGATGAAACGTGGCACGCGATCCGGAACTTCTCACCCGACATCGACGCCCTCGCCAAGCGCGGCACCGCGTTCGAGCGGCTCGATCAGCTCGCCCTCGAGCACCTTTACGGCATTCGCTGATTCGAAATCGCCGCGCGTCGAAGCTTCGTCCGCCGCGTGACGAACGCGAAACACGCAGCGAAAAAATTCACGTCGCGGCCCTGCGAGCGCGATCGTGCCGCGCACCTTTTTCGTCCTGGTGCCGGCGCGGCGCGCGGGTCGGACTTAATTTCATAGCGAACGATATGAAAGGGTCTTGCCGTGCGAGGCCGGGGATCTATATCGCTCGCTCCCTCATGACGACCGCCTCGCCTCCCCGCTCGATCCTGCAGTCCTGGCTCGCCGTTGCATCCGTAGCCGTCGGGACCTTTGCCATGGTCACCACGGAGTTTCTTCCCGTCGGCTTGCTGACGGACATCGCCTCGAACCTCGGCATCTCCGATGGCACCGCGGGGCTCATGGTGACCACCCCAGGGCTCGTCGGGGCCATCGGCTCGCCCATTCTCATCGTCGCCGCGGGCCGATTGGATCGGCGCACCGCGCTCTGGGCGCTCACCATCATGCTCATCGCGTCGAACGCCATCGCAGCGCTGGCGCCCAACTTTCCCGTTCTCTTGCTCGGTCGCATGTTGCTCGGCCTCTGCGTCGGCGGCTTCTGGACCTTGGCGAGCGCGCTCGGGCGAAGGTTGGTCCCGGAGGAGTCGGGCGGCCGCGCCACCGCGGTGATCTCGGCGGGCGTCTCGGTGGGCACCGTATGCGGTGTGCCCGCCGCCAACTTCATCGGCAACCTCGCCGGCTGGAGGGTCGCGTTCGCGGCCACCGCGGTGCTGGCCGGGTTGGTCCTGATCGCGCAACTCTTGCTCCTGCCGAAGCTCCCCACCAAGCAGGCGATCGGCGCGCGCGAGCTCTTTGCTCTCTGGCGCGTGCCTGCGGCGCGCGTGGGCCTCTTGTCCGTGTCCCTGGTGGCGGCCGGACAATTTGCAGCTTACACGTATCTCAAGCCGTTCCTGGAGCAGGTGACCAAGATGGGCACCGACGCCATCACCGGCGTCTTGCTCGCCTATGGCCTCGCCGGTTTCATCGGCACCTTCCTGGCCGAGTGGGGGGCGGCGCGCAACCTGAAGGCGACCTACGTCGCCACCGCGCTCTTGCTGAGCATCGTGATGCTCCTCGCGCCCGTCCTCGGCGCCGGCAAAGCGTCGGCCACCGTCCTCGCGATGGTCTGGGGGCTGGCCTTTGGATCGATCCCGGTTAGCGTCCAGATCTGGATGTACCAATCCGCGCCGGAGCAGTTCGAGGGCGGCTCCGCCTGGCTCGTCTCCACCTTTCAAATCTCCATCGCGCTCGGCTCCTTCGGCGGCGGCGTGGCCGTCGATCGGGTCGGCGTCTGGGGGGCGATGGTGATGGGCGGAATCTTGTCCCTGGGCGCCGCCTTCATCATCGCCGCCCTCGGCCGCGCGCGCAGCGCCGCCCCCCTCGACGCCGCGCCTGCGGTGACCCCGGAGCTCGTCGAATAGTCGCGCGCGCCGCCCGACCATCGACGAGCATCGAGCCCGAGTGGATCACGCTCCGACGCGCGTGAGCCACTCGGGATGCGACGTGTCGCTCCCTCGCGTGATATCCGCGTAGCGCTCTTGCAGCTTTCGCGTGATGGCGCCGACATGGCCATCGCCGATGCGGCGATCGTCGATCTCGCGCACGGGGACGATCTCCGCGGCGGTGCCGGTCAAGAACACTTCGTCGGCGAGCCAGAGCTGCTCGCGGGTCACCCGGCCCTCCACCACCGTCATCCCCAGCTCGCGCGCGAGCACGATCACCGTGTCGCGCGTGACGCCCTCGAGGATCGCGCTCGCGAGATCCGGCGTGTAGAGCACCCCGCGCTTCGCGAGAAAGACGTTCGAGCCCGACGCCTCGCTGACATAGCCGTCGACCGCGAGATGGATCGCCTCGTCGTAGCCCGCGTGCTTGACCTCGGCGCGGGCGAGCGCGCTGTTCGTGTACTGCCCCGTGATCTTGGCCTTCACCACCGCCGAGGCCGGGTGCGGCCGCGCGAAGGAGCTGATCTTGGCGCGGATGCCGCGGTCGTTCGCGTCGGCGCCGAGGTGCGCGGCCCATCGCCAGGCCATGATGGTGCTGTGAATCGTATTGTCGGGCGCGTACACGCCCATGGCCCCGTCTCCCACGTAGACCATCGGCCGTAGATAACCGTCGACCATTCCATTGACGCGGAGCGTTTGAACGCACGCCGAGAAGATGGCCTCCGGAGATTGCGCGGGCTTCAGGAGGCAGAGCTTACAGGAATCGAACAAACGATCGATGTGCTCGCGCAATCGGAAGACATAGCTGGCTCCGTCTTTACGCTGATACGCGCGCACCCCGTCCCACGCAGCTATTCCATAGTGGAGCGAGTGGGTGAGCACGTGGATCGTGGCAGCGTCCCAGTCGACGAACTCGCCATCGCACCAGATTTTCTTCAGTTTCTCGACCATGAAAGCCGCCTTTCTCGTCCTTAATAATTTATTCCTTGACAGATTGTCGGTGTGCAAGGAATGCCACTAAATGCCAGTCTTGATTTTGAATGACACGGAATGTCATGAATCTAGATGATTTAATGACACCAGGGGTCATTACGTGATGATGACGAAATGTCATCACGTCGATAAATCGTAAATTCAAAACGAAATCCGATAATGGTGCTGTCCCATCCCAAGTCGCTTGCCCAGCGAAGATACGCGTGCTACCGCGTATTCGGTAGGTCCGGGCGCGTAGCGCGCCCAGTGTACCCGAAAAAAAGACAGATATCTCGAATAGCAGACAGATATCTCGAATAACGAATTTCGCGCTTCTCAGCGCAGAAAGGAGCGATGAGTGCGATGTCCCAATCGAACGACCACGCGAAGCATGTGGCTGGCGATCATGGCGTAGCGATTACGGTTCCGGAGCACCTGGACCACCAGTCTTGGACTCACCTCCACGAGCGCCGGCGTGAGCTGCCCGAAGCACAGCCGCCGCGGGCCTTCGTTCGCGATCTGGCGCGACAGATTGGCAAAGACGGCGAAAACAACATCGGCAAGCTGCTGAAGATGTTCTACGACGGCCAGCTCTCGCGCGAGCAGGTCAAAGACTGGGTGATGCAGTGGTATTATCAGGCGCGCGCATTTCCGCCCTTGATCGCTCAGCTCATCGCCAACTCGGGGGGATATTACGGGCTTCACGAGCGTTTCTCGATCAACGTGTACGAGGAGCTCGGGGCCGGTGACCCACAAAAAGAGCACCCGCTGCTCCTGCGCCGCTGCGCGGTGGCTCTGGGCGCGACCGACGAAGAGGCGGAGTTCATCGTTCCCTATCCGGAGACCTTGCTCTACGTCGAATACCGCGCAAAGTTGGTGCGGGACGCGTCGTTCATCGAGGGGGTGGCGTGCGCCTCGTACGTCAATGAGCTCACGATTCCGGGCTTTTACCGCAAGGTGGCCCTTGGATTGCGCGAACAGTTCGTCTTGTCCGACGACGATTGCGAGTTCTTCTGGGTGCACGTCGGCAAGGAGGGCGTGGAGAACGATTACGGCGGGGACATCCAGCACGCCGACGAAGCGGCCGCCGTGCTCGAACGCTATGCGACAACGGCAGAGACGCAGGAGCGCTGTCGGCAGGCGGTCTGGCGCGCGCTGCAGGCCAAGAAGGTTTATTGGAATGGCCTTTTGCGCGAGATTGTTTTGAAGCGTGAACCCCGATTTCGCGACTTCTTGGTGACATGATGGAGGTTGCATTCGTCGGTGCCGGTGGGGTGGGGGGCCACTTCGGCGGCTTGCTGGCGCGAAAAGGCGTTTCCGTCCATTACGTGGCCCGCGGCCGGCACCTCGAAGCAATCCGGCGCGATGGGCTCCGGGTGGAGGCGGCGTCCGGAACATTCACGGTTCGTCCTGCCAGCGTGGAGGCCGATGCGCGCGCCGTTCCGACTTGCGGCGCCGTCTTCCTGTGCGTGAAGACGTACGATCTGGATCCGGCCATCGAGGCGCTGCGCCCGTTCGCGGGGGAGCGCGCGTGCTTCGTTCCGCTGCTCAATGGGGTCGACGCCGTCGACAAGCTCGCGGCCGCCTTTCCGGGCCGCACGGTGGGCGGGCAGTGCAGCGTGCTCGCGGAGGTGCTGGAGCCCGGGGTGATCCGGCAAGCCCGCGGGCCGCAGCAAATCGTGGTGGGGGAGCTGGATCACCGCCGAACGAGCCGGCTGGAAGCGATCGCCAGCGTCTTTGCCGGCTCGGGCGCGGAGGTCGTCCTCTCGGAGTCGATCCAGGCGGATCTCTGGACCAAGTTGATCTTCATCGGCTGCCTGGCGGGCGTGGTCGCGGCCACGCGCAGCTCGGTGGGGGAGGTGCTCGCCTGCGCGGAGTCGCGCGCGCTGTACCTCTCGGCGCTTCGCGAGGCGGTGGCGGTGGCTCGCGCGGAGGGGGTGGCGCTCCGGCCCAATATCGTCGAAGCGACCATGATGCGCGCGGAGGGGACCGAGCCCGCCACGAAGTTTTCACTCTTGCGCGATGTGGAGGCCCGGCGCCGGACGGAGGTCGATGCCATGGTTGGTGCGATTGTTCGTCGCGGGCGCGCCCGCGGGGTGGCTACGCCAGCCCACGAATTTTTGGTTGCCGCCTTGCTCCCCGCGCATTTGCGCGGATTGCAGTCCTGACGGACGGGTGCTGAAAGGAAAGTTCGATGAACTGTAACGAGCGCCTGACGGGCGCCTCGCAGTCGAGCGATGATGGCGGCGGTGGTCGTGCCGCGAGTGGTAGTGCCGGTGCCGGCGTGCTCGCGGGTGAAGAGCGCAGGCCGGACGACTACCATGGCACGATCGCCGATCGTGTGCCGCCCGAGCGTATCCGTGAGCTGTCTCGGATCGACCAGACGCGCAGCGTGCTCCACTCCGCGGGCGAATGGGTGCTCATCGCCGCGGCCATCGCGCTCTGCGAGCGCGTGGGCAGCATTTGGCTCTACCCGGTGACGGTCGCCTTCCTGGGCGGGCGCCAGCACGCCTTGTTCCACCTGGCGCACGAGGCCACGCACTACCATTTGTTCCGAAATCGGAAGGTGAACGACGTTTTTGGCGACGTCGTCCTCGCGTGGGCGAGTTTTCACTCGATTCCGCTCTACCGCAAGCGGCACTTCGGCCACCACCGGAACATCGGCAACATCGATGACCCGCACATCGCCGAAACGTACCAGCGGAGCCCCACCGAGTGGCGCTTTCCGAAGACGCGCGGTGCCCTCGCTCTGTGGATGCTGCGGAGGCTCACGGGCCTGACGTTCCCCCGCTACATGCGGGCCTTCGTGCGCGGGTTCACCCATGCGCCTTCGCGCGGCTACATCGCGTTCAAGATCGCCTATTACGCGGCGATGTTCGGGGCCATCACCGCCCTCGGCGGCTGGCGCATTTGGCTCCTTTACTGGATCGTGCCGCTCGCCACCTGGACGCCGATGATCCGGGACCTGCGCCTCGCCGCCGAGCATTTCGGCATCGACGGCGAGGAGGATCTCATCGGCGGCAAATCGCGCACCGTGTTGCCCTCGGTGCTGGGGCGGATCTTCGTTTGCTCGAAGGGTACGTATTTCCATAGCGAGCATCACGATTATCCGAGTGTGCCCTTCTACCACCTGCGGCGCTTGCACGAGGAGATGCGCGACAATCCGCGCCTTCTCCCGCGTCTCCATCTCACGATGGGGTACGGGAGGGTGCTCGCGCAATTGAGCGCGGCGTCGTCGTCGCCGCGGGCAGAGGCCCGGACAGGGACGTAAATCGACGCGCGAATCAACCGCGAGGGCGCGAGGGTCGCCGACGATAAATGCTGAATTTACATCGGCATTCGGGTGATTTTTCGCGCCCCTAGCGCCTTTTGGTTCGACGCTTCTTCGCTTACTTCGAGATCTGGTCGAAAAAATCGTGCTCGGAAGTCGTAGGGCACGAACGGGAATGGGGGGGATTGGGGGTGGGGTGACCTTCCCTCTGGGTGTCTTTTTTTCGAAATTTCAAACCCCTACTTGGAGTCATCCATGCGCGGTTCCGACCTGCTCCTTCAATCTCTCCTGAAATACGGAGTAAATCGTGTATTTGGCATTCTCGGGCGCGAGGCGGAGGTGCTGAACTTCCACCACCCCGAGCTCGATTTCTTCCTTACGCGGCACGAGTTTACGGCGGGCGTCGCCGCGGACGCGTTCGCGCGGGTGAGCGGACGGGCGCAGGCCTGTTTCTCGACATTTGGTCCCGGCGCGACCAACCTCGCCACCGGCGTGGCGTCCGCCTGTTTGGATCGCTCGCCCATGCTGGCCATGTCCGCGCAGATCGAGACGGACGACGCGCTGCACAACCATGTGCACCAGTGCCTCGATCAAGTCGAGATCATGCGGAGCATGTGCAAGTACGCCAGCGAGCTCCGCGATCCGCGCCAAATTCCCGCCGAGGTGCGCAAGGCCCTGGAGGCCGCGTACTCGGAGTTGATGGGACCGTCGTACCTGTCCTTGCCCGTCAATGTGCTGGGCGCCGAGATCCCCGACGCAGAGGGGCAAGCGCTGCTCGGGCAAGCCGGCGCCATCCATCCGAAGAAGGCGCCGCAGAGCGACGCGGCCGATCTCAAGGCGGTTCACGAGCTGCTGGTCAAGGCCGAGCGGCCGGTGGTGATCGTGGGCAACTCGCTGCACCGGGAGGACGCGGTGGCGGAGGCGCGCGCCTTCGTGGCCAAGTACCAGATCCCCGCCGTGAGCAGCTTGGCCTCCAAGGGCATCATCTCCGATGACGATCCCTGTAGCTTGGGCGCCATCAACCGCTATCTGAACGGCATCTTGAAGATGCCCGTGATCGACGAGGTGTTCGGCAAGGCCGACGTGGTGGTCCTCCTCGGGTTCGACATCTGCGAGGACGTCAAGCCGGCGATGTGGCTCACCGGGCGCAAAAAGACCATCGTGCGCATTGGCTCGACCCCCAACGAGGCGAGCCGGCTGGTCAAGACCGATCTGGATATCGTCGGCTCGGTGAAGCAGGCGCTCCAGACCTTGAACCGACCCGAGAACGAGGTGTCGCGCTCGAACTGGGCGGCCGACATCGCGCGCACCATCCGCGAGGCGAAGCGCGCGACGGGGGGCAACGGCCACCAGCATTACCCCACGGTGCCGCCGCCCGCCATCGTGCGCGAGGTTCGCCGTGCTCTCAATGGAGACGGAATTCTCTGCTCCGACATTGGGCTCCACAAGCAATATGCGGGGCTCATCAGCGAGACCACCGAGTCGAACACCTTCCTCTGCTCCAACGGTCTTGGGAGCTTTGGCTCCGGCATGGCCTTGGCCATCGGCGCCAAGCTGGCCCGGCCCGAGAAGAAGGTCGCCGCCATTGTGGGCGACGGTGGGTTCCACTCGAACAGCCAGGACTTGGAGTTCCTCGCCCGCTACGATCTGCCCATCGTCATCGTCATGATGAAGGACTCGGCGTACGGCCTCATCAAGCACTACCAGGTCCGCGGCGGCCAGGAGCACGACAAGAACCTGGTCGACTTCCTCTCCGTCGACTTCGTCAAGCTGGCCGAGGCCAACGGCTGTCGCGGGGTGAGCGTGCAGTCCAGCAAGAACCTACGCCGCGAAATCGAGCGGGCGTTCGAGCTCTCCGAGCCGACGCTCATCGAGGTGCCGGTGCAGTACGAGCATCAATTCTGAAAACGAATCGACCGCCAGGGCCGCCACGAGAAGCGCCCTGGCGGTTCGCTTCACCCGCCGAGCTCAATGATCCTGCGTGGGGGCTGCCTTGGCCGGGGCGGGGCCGGGGCGGCGCATCACCAGAATGAGCCAGCTGGCGGAGAGGAACGCGATGGCGAGCAGCAAGAAGCTGCTGTTGAAGGCCTTGAGCAGCGCCTGTTGGGCGATGCGCAGCTTGAGCACGGCCAGGGCGCCGTGCTCGGGGTCGAAGAGGCGCGCGCCGGGGCCGCGTTGGAGCGCGGCGAGTTGCTCGGCGGCGGCGGCGCCATACGCGTCGACGTGGCTGGTGAGGAAGGTGAAGGAGCGCTTGCTCTCGCGATCGAGCATGGTGCTCATCCATGCCGTGCCGATGGAGGCGCCGAGCTCGCGCGTCAGGTTGAAGAGCGCGGTGCCGCCCGGGCGCTGGGCCGGGGGGAGGGACGCCACGGCGAGGAAGGTGAGCGGCACGAAGCCGATGCCGGTGCCCACCGCGCGGATGAACAACGGGGTGACGATGGCGGCCGTGTCGGCGCTCGGGGTCAGGTGCGCGTTGAGCCAGAGGCTGGTGAAGATCCCCACGTTGGCGAACACCAGGAGCAGGCGCGGATCGACCTTGGTGACCAGCTTTCCGGCGAGCGGAAAGATGAAGAGCTGAATCCAGCTCCCCAAGAGGAACACGCGGCCGATGTCGAGCGCGCGGTAGTGCATGATGGTGCCGCAGTAGAGCGACAGGAGCAGCGAGCCGGCGAAGACCACGGTGCCCACCAGAAAATTGAGCGCGGTGGCCGCCGTGTACCCGCGGTTGGCGAAGACGCGCAGCTCCACCACCGGGTGGTCTACCTCCAGCTCGTGGCTGATGAAGCCGATGATCGCGATGGCGGCGACCACCGCGAGCACCGTGATGGTCGTGCTCTCGAACCAGCCGTCTCGGTTGCCCTCTTCCAGCACGTACTGGAGCGACACCATGCCGATGGCGAGCAGCGCGATGCCGAAGCGATCGACCTTGGCGCGATCGGGGACGAATTTCGGCTGCTCGATCTTCGTCCACGCGATGTACGCGGCGAAGAGGCCGAACGGAAGATTGACGAAGAAGATCCAGTGCCAGCTCGCCCACTCGACCAAGTAGCCGCCGATGGTGGGGCCCAGCAAGGGGCCGGTGATGGCGCCGATGGCAAAGAGCGCCCCCGCCATCCCATGTTGCTTTTCGGGGTAGCGCGAGAAGAGCACGCTCTGCGACGTGGGGATGATGGCGCCGCCCCCGAGCCCTTGCAGGATGCGGAAGAGGACCAGGGAGAGCAGGTCCCACGAGAGCCCGCACAAAACGCTGGCCGCCGTGAACACGAGGATCGAGGCCGCGTAGTAGCGCCGAAAGCCGAATCGCTTGAGGAGCCACCCCGACATGGGGATGATGGTGATGTTCGCCATCGCATACGAGGTCGAGACCCAGGCGATGCGATCGAGCGGCGTTCCGAAGTTGGCGCGGATATCGTTGAGCGCGACGTTGACGATGGAGATGTCGAGGAAGGCCATCAACCCGGCCAGCATGGCGCCCACCGTGATGAGCGCCTTGTTGCCGCGTAAGATGGTCTCGTCTTCGCCCGCGCTTGCGTTCGCGTTCGCGCCGGCGCTGGCGGTCACTTTTGCCTCGTGTCGACCGTCACGTCCGCGCTCATGCCGGGACGGAGGTCGACACCGGGCACGCCATCGAAGCGAACGAGCACGGGGATGCGCTGCACCACCTTGATGAAGTTGCCGGTGGCATTGTCCGGCGGCAGGAGCGCAAAGCGTGCCCCGGTGCCGCCGGCCACGCTCTCGACCTTGCCGCGGAACTCACGACGTCCGTAGGTGTCGAGCCGCACGGTGACCGGCTGCCCGGCGCGCATCTCCGCGAGCTGGTCCTCTTTGAAGTTGGCCACCACCCACACGTCCTCGAGCGGGACCACGGCAAAGAGCGGCCTCTCGGGGCCGACCAGCTGCCCTTCTTCCACGGTGCGCCGCGAGACCACGCCCTTTCGCAAGGCCTTCACGGTCGTGTACGAGAGATTCAGCTCCGCCAGCTTCAGCGCCGCCTCCGCCTGCTCGCGCCGCGCCTCGGCCAGCGCCAGCGCCGCGCGGGCCGACGCCAGCTGCTCGGTGGAGGTGTCGGCCGCGTTCAGCCGGCCCTTGGCCAGGATCACGCCGCCGTTCGAGCCCGTGAGCGAGGCCTCCGCCGCCACTTGGCGCGCCCGTGCCTGCTCGAGCTGCGCGTTCTCGTTGTCGAACGCCGTTTGCTGCGCGTCCACCTCGGCCTGCGCCACCGCCTTTTGCTCGAACAAGGTGCGGGCGCGTTTGAGATTCAGCTCTGCCAGCGATTTTCGCGAGCCAAAGGCCGCCACGTCGGCCTTTGCCTGGGCGATGGCCGCCTGCGCGGAGAGCACCGACGAGGTGGCCGCCGTCATCCCACCGCGGGCTTGAACGACATTGGCGGGCGCCGTTTTCTCGGTGAGCGCGAGGGCGGCGCGGGCTCCCTCCGCGGTCGCGCGCGCGGCGTTGACGTCGGCCTTGGCCGCGTCGACCTTGGCCGCGTAGTCGGACGGATCCAGCTCGACGAGCACGTCGCCCGGGTTCACCATTTGATTGTCCGTGACGCGCACATGGAGCACTTGGCCCGTCACGCGCGCGGACACGCTCATCACGCGGCCCTCGATCTGCGCGTCGTCGGTGGACTCGCGCCCCGCGGTGAGCAGGTGGAAGCCGCCCGCGCCGACGATGGCCACCGCGGCGAGGCCGCCGATCAACTTCGGCGTGCGGCGGGCCTTCTTGGGCTTGGCGGCGGCGGTCTCGGTTTGAACGTCGCTGGCGGGTGCTGCGGACGCGGCTGCGCTCATCGCCCTTTTGCCTCCTCGCCGCGCAGCACCATGCACGTGCTGTACGCGCGGGCCACCAGGCTCCCGGTCTCGTCGGTGACGTCGCACTCGATGAGGCCGAGCGCGCGCGTTCGTTTGGTGACGCGCGCGTCGAAGGAGAGGCGCGCGTTCCAAATGGGTTTGAAGTACTTGGCGGTGAGATCCAGGGTGGTGAAGCTCTCGTCTTCCTCCACCGTGGTCACCATGGCCAGCCCCAGCGCCGCGTCGGCGACGTCGGAGATGACGCCGCCGTGGAGCGTTCCCATGGGGTTCGCGTGGCGCTTGGACGCCTCCAGGCGAATGGTGGAGCGACCGAGCTCGATCTCCACCAAATGAAACCCCAAGAGCTCGGCGATGGGCGGGGGAGGGATCTCACCCCGCACCAGCTGTTTCAATCGTTCGAGATGCCGCAGCGTCTTCGGCTGCCGAATCCGTTCGCTCATGGGAGGCTCCTCACGTTTCAGATTCGTTCGAGGATGGTGGCGATCCCCTGTCCGCCGCCGATGCACATGGTGACGAGGGCCGTCTGCTTCCCCGTTCGCTCGAGCTCGTCCAGCGCGGTGCCCAGCAGAATGGCGCCGGTCGCGCCGAGGGGGTGGCCGAGCGCGATGGCCCCGCCGTTCACGTTCACCCGATCGGGATCGATTTCGAGCTTGCGGATGGTCTGAAGGACGACGGCCGCGAAGGCCTCGTTGATCTCCCACAGATCGATGTCGCTCGCCGTCATGCCCGCGATGCGGAGCGCCCGCTCGCTCGCCGGCGCGGGGGCGGTGAGCATGAGAATGGGATCGCTGCCGATGGTGGTCATGGCGCGGATGCGCGCACGGGCCCGGATGCCCCGCTCGCGGACGTACTTCTCCGAGGCGACGGCCACCGCGGCGGCGCCATCGACGATGCCGCTGGAGTTGCCCGCGGTGTGGAAGTGTCGAAGGGTGGTGGCGCCCGGGTAGCCGGCGAGCGCAATTTGATCGAACGTCTCGCCGTTGGGGCCGAACGGCGTCGCTCCGAGCGCCGTGAAGGAGGGCGCCAGCGCGGCCAGAGCTTCGGGCGTGGTGTCGGGGCGCACGGTCTCGTCGCGCTCGAGCAGCGCCTTGCCCGAGAGCCGATCGATCACGGGCACCAGCGATTTGGAGAAGCGGCCCTCCTCGATGGCCTTGGCCGCGTGCCGTTGGGAGCGGAGCGCGATGTCGTCGATCTCGGCGCGGGAGAAGCCCTCGACGGTGGCGATCAGATCGGCGCTGATCCCCTGGGGCACCTGGAAGAAGCGCTCGCGAAGCTGCGCGTTGCCGCCGTCGGTGCCGCCGCCGTCGCCGCCCATGGGCACGCGCGACATGCTCTCGACCCCGCCCGCGATGGCGAGATCCATGGCGCCCGATGCGACGGCCATGGCCGCGAAGTTCACCGCTTGCAGCCCGGAGCCGCAGAACCGGTTGAGCGACACCCCGGTGACCTCGATGGGCCAGCCCGCCGCCAGCACCGCGTTGCGCGCGACGTTCGCGCCCTGCTCTCCGACTTGGGAGACGCACCCGACCATGACATCGTCGACCTCGCGCGCCGCGAAGCCGACGCGCTTCTCGATGGCCTGCAATGTCTGCGCGAAGAGCTCCTGCGGGTGAACCCCCGACAGCGCACCTTTTCCTGCTTTGCCGCGACCGCGAGGCGTTCGAACGGCGTCAATCACATAACTTCTGTTCATTCCAGTTCTCCACCTTCATGTGAGGCGCGCGAGGCGGACGGCGCGCGCGCGATGGCTGCGTCGTCTGCGCCGCCGCGCGCGGCAAATGCGCCCAAGGCCCTGCACGCTTTGAGCACCTCGTCGGACATCTCGGTCCCACGGAATGCGCGCGCCAAGCTGAGACCCCCGGTCATCAGCGCGACCAACCCCAGCGCCAGATAGCGGCGCGGAAGGGCGTGCGGCGGCAGGTGCTCCTCGATCCCCGAGGCCATGGCCTCGATCTCCACGCGGAGCGCGTCGCGGTGCTGGGGCGCGGTGGTGCCGACCTCGCTCATGACGGCCGGCAGGGGACAGCCGCGCAGAAACTCGTCGCGATTTCGGGCCGAGAGGTAGCGTTTGAGGATCACCACCACGCGATCGGCCGCCGGCTTTTCATCGACGCGGCCAAAGAGGTGCTGCCGCAGCGCCGCGCCGGTGCGGCGCAAGGTCTCGTCGATGAGCTCCTCTTTCGAGCCAAAGTGCGCGTAAAAGCCGCCCACGGTGAGCCCCGCGCCCATCATCACGTCGGCCACCCGCGCGCCGGCGATGCCCCGCTCGCGCAAAAGGCGCGAGGCAGATTGCAGGATGGTCTCGTGCGATCGCTCTTTTCGTTCGGCCTTGGCGTTCATCGTACGATGGTAATATGACGATGGTAATCGACCTGTCAAGCCGCGCCCCCCTCAGGCGCCGAACGCCAGGCCGATCGGCGGCAAAACGAAGAGCTGAAAGCCCTAAGCGATGGAATACGCGGGTATGGCGAGCGGGCTGGAGGGGCGCGCGGCGATCTCGGGATCGTCAGTCGAGGAAGCCGAACTTGGCGAGCAGCTTGCGCAGGTAGGTGCGATCCAGGCCCGCGATCCGGGCGGCCTCCGTTTGGTTGTTCCGGGCGGCGAGCATCAGCCGATGGAGGTACGCGCGCGTAAAGCGCTCGAACAGGGCGTCCTTTTGATCGCTGTAGCTGCGCGCGACATCGACGAACTCCGAGAGCGCCATATCGAGGCCGTCCGCGCCCCAGCGGGCGCGATCGGCCGGCAAGAGGCCGATGGCCGCGTACGAGCGAATGGCGTTTCGAAGCTCGCGCACATTGCCGGGCCAACTTCGCGCGCGAAGCTCGACGAGCACGTCGTCGGGGAGCCCGCCGAGCCCGGCCTCTTCGGCGAAGTGGCGCGCCAGGATCGGGATGTCCGGGGCCCGCTCGCGCAAGGGAGGGACGATGAGCCGCACCACCGCCAGCCGGTAGAAGAGGTCCTCGCGGAAGCTGCCCTCGGCCATCGCCGAGGCGAGATCGCGGTTGGAGGCGGCGAGGATGCGCACGCGAACGCGCTTCGCCCTTTCGCCTGCGCGGATCTCGCCCGTCTCGAGCGCGCGCAAGAGCACGGGTTGCACCTCCAAAGGCAGCTCCGAGACGTCGTCCAGGAACAAGGTGCCGCCGTCGGCCCGCTCGAAGGCGCCGAGCCCCGCGCCGGCGAATCCGCCGCTCGTCTTGGGGCCGAAGAGCTCCCCCGCGACGAGATCGTGAACGATGGCGCCGCAATCGACGGTCACGAAGAGACCGGTCGCCACGCTCGAGTGATCGTGGAGCGCGTGCGCCAAGAGCTCCTTTCCCACCCCCGACTCGCCCTCCAAGAGGACCGGGACCAGGGAGCCCTCGAGCCTCGTGAGCAGGGCGAAGAGCTGGCGCATGGGGCGCGTCTCGCCGAGCATGCCGGCGTAGCCCGGTTCACCGTCCTCGAGGCCTTGCTCGAGGGCCTTGGTGTCGGCTTCGATGGCGATGGTCACGCGGCCCAAGGTGAGGCGCCCGCCGAGGCCGACCACCATCTTCTCGACCCGCTGGCCGAGATAGTACGTGCCGTTGCGGCTCCCGAGATCGCGCACGCTCACCCCCTCGGCCGTCAGGTCGAGCTCGACGTGGTTGCGCGACACCGTGGAATCGTCGATGACCAGATCGCACGCGGAGGACGAGCCGATCGAGCACGATCCGGCGTTGAGCGCGTAGGTGCTCGGGGTGGCGCGCGCATCGAGGACGCGAAGAATGGCGCCAAGGGGCCGGCGGGATCGCGCGCGCTCGCCGCTGCTCGCCAGTGTTTCCGTGCTCATCTCGTCGTGGGTCATGGTTGCCGATGCTCAGTACGGGTTGCCGCGCAGCGGTGGAACGTCCGAGGTCGTTGCGGCCGGCGGGATCGCGCGCGCTCGCCGCTGCTCGCCAGTGTTTCCGTGCTCATCTCGTCGTGGGTCATGGTTGCCGATGCTCAGTACGGGTTGCCGCGCAGCGGTGGAACGTCCGAGGTCGTTGCGGCCGGCGGGATCGCGCGCGCTCGCCGCTGCTCGCCAGTGTTTCCGTGCTCATCTCGTCGTGGGTCATGGTTGCCGATGCTCAGTACGGGTTGCCGCGCAGCGGTGGAACGTCCGAGGTCGTTGCCGCGGGCAGCGGGGGGACCGCGGGGGTGGTGCTCGATGGTGGAGCCGAGGGGAGTAGAGGAGGAGGAGTCCTCGTGGGCTTCGCGGGCTTTTCCCCTTTGTCCGCCGCTTTGGCGTTCGGATTGGGGGCGCTCGCGGACGCGCGCACCGGTGCGGGCACGGGCGTGGTCGCGACCGATGCGATGGGCGCCACTGTCGTCGCGACGGGGACGACCGGATCGGTGTGCAATGTGACGATGGGAGCGTCGGGAGCCTGCATCGACAGGGCGCCCGCAGGAGCGGGATTGGCGCGCGGGCCCAGCACACCCGTCCCGATGAGCACACCCACGGCTGCGACCACGGCCGACGTTGCGAGCACGAGCGTCGTGCGAGGGCGGGGGCGGCGAGATTCGGGCAGGTGGACGGTTTCACCGGTGCTCACGGCCAATCCCAGCGACAATTGCGGAGGCGACAATTGCGGGCGCGACACCGGTGGGGCCGACAGCGGCAGGGGCGATGCCGCCTCCGCCGGGGACGCGAGTGAAGCGGTGGCATCGGGGGTCGATACGGCGCGCAGTCCGTCCTTGATGCGTTGTCGTCGCTCGAGGAGCCGCGGCCCTGCTCGATCGCGCACGAAGCGGGCGACGTCGTGGTGCGTTCCGGCGTACTCCGAGTGGAACAGCGCCGCGTCCAGCGCAGCACCGAGATCACTCGCCCGCTCGAACCGCGCGGCGGGATCGCGCGCGACGGCACGTTCGACGATGGCGTCGAAGGCGTCGCCGAGCTCCGGCGCCACCTCGGAGGGAGAGGGAATGGGCTCGAGCAGGATTTTACGAATGACGACCAGGTGGTTTTCTCCGACGAAGAGCCTGCGGCCGGCCAAGATTTCCCAGAGCATCACGCCCACGGCAAAAATGTCGGCCCGCTGATCGAAGCCTTGGCCCTCCACGTATTCGGGCGCCATATAGGAGACTTTTCCCTTGAGCGTGCCAAAGGTCGTAGACGTCTCGTGCGCATAAATGCATTTCGCAATTCCGAAATCGGCGAGCCTCGAGACTCCATCGATCCCGACCAGGACATTTTGCGGCGACACATCGCGATGCACGGCGCCGAGCGGGCGATCCTCGTCGTCCGTCAGATCGTGAACGGCTTGCAATCCGGCGCATAGATCGCGAATGGCGCGCAGCCCCACCCGAATCATGGTCTTTCGATCCCGATCGGCGATGCCGCTGAAGAGCTCGTGAAGCGAAGCCCCTTCGACGTAATCCATGACGAGCAAAATGGAGTCGGCTTGGGCCTCCACGTCGCGGACTCCGACGAGGTTCGCGTGCCGCATGCGCGCAGCGAGCCGCGCCTCCGCCATGAGCCCGCGGCGGAAGTCGGGCAATTGCATGATGTGCGGGTGCGGGCGTTTGATCGCGACGAGCTGCTCGAACCCGAGATCTCCGCGGAGCCGTCCGACGTAGACGGTGGCCATACCACCCGAGGCGATCTTGACGAGGCGCTCGTACCGCGACGTCGGCGTGAGATCCCTCGGGCTGGACGGCGCCGCTCGTTCCATCAAAAGCCTCCGCGGAGCGCCGCCCCGGCTCCTTGGGGGCCGACCGTGAGCTCGGGGCGGAGCGCTGAATCGCCGCCGCGCGGCTTCCAATCGACGAGGAAAATCCCGACGGCGGCCGTCAGCGCGGCCGATGCAATCGCGCCGCCCAGCAAGATATTCGTACGAAGGAGCGAGCCCTTGCCGTCGTCGGCCTTTCGATTGCAATCGTCGCTCGTCTTTTGCGCGCACCCCTGATCGAGAAAGTCGCGATGGGTACCCTTCGTGTCGAACCACGAGAGCACGGCGCCCCCCGCGAGGACCGCGGTCGTGCCCGCCCCAATCCAGAACCACACCGGCGAGGGACCGTGGCGTTCCGCACGTTTCGGTTGTGCCACCGGTGTCGGCGGTCGAAGAACCACGCTTGTGGCTCCGGCAGATGTTATCTCCACGTGATGCTCGTCGCGGTAACCAGGATATGAATTCGTAATCAAACTAATGGTGTGGGGTCCCGCGGTCAACCATCCTTCGTCGGAGGGGTCGAGCGGCTTCCCGTCGATTTCCGCTTCGCAGTGCTGCGGACAACGAATCTCGATTCGCCCGGCGCGACCGTAAAACTTCTCTTTGGCTTTGCGCGAAGCGTGCTGCAGCTCCGCGTTCTGCGGATTGCGCGCGGCTCGCGCCACCAGCATCGATCCCAACGCGGGCTCGTCGGCGGCTACGCTCGAGTCGATCGCATCGGCGAGGACGAAGTCGTTGGGGACGAGCTGATCGGCCAGCGCGAATTGCCGTGCGGCCGCCCCGAACTCCTTTCGAGAGTGGAGCACGACCGCGCGATTGTACGCACTGCGTGCGGCGGTTTGAGCGGGGCTCTGCGTTTGCGCGTGCAAGGGTCCGCTCGCGAGCATGAGCGCCAGGATGATTGTCCGTGGAAGGAGGATCGTTCGACGCCGCTCTGCTTCGTGCCCTAGGTGCGCTCGGAGATTAGCAGGACGCATTCCGAGGCCATGATGCACGAAAACATCAAAGTTCGATGCATCGATCCTGCAGGTCGTGCGATTGAGGGGCGGGTCCGTGCTACATGCACGGACTCACGGCGCGCATGGGTGAGCGATTTTTATTTTAATCGATGTCCGATGCACTACTCGGATTGAGCTATGGCTATCAATAAATATGAATGGGCAACGAGTGCGGGGGGCGCGGCTTCCGCTTGCGCTTCGGTTGATGTTCCTGTCGGGCGTTCTTCACGCGCCATTTGGCTGTTCGCTCGACTTTTCCTCAGGTCGGGGGCAGGGCACGCTCGGCGAGTCGGGCGGGGATCACGGCGACGGCGGAGGTGGAGCTCCAAGCAGCCAACGCTCGGGCTGCGAAACGCCCAAGGCCTGCAGCGGGGGGGATTGCTGCAGGTCCACCATCGTGACCGGGGGTACATTCAATCGGCTGCAGAACAACGCGGAGTATCCGGCGACGTTGAGCGATTTCCGCCTCGACATCCACGAGGTGAGCGTGGGGCGATTTCGCGCGTTCGTGGACGCGGGAAAGGGCACGCGCGCAAATCCGCCGGCTCCCGGCGCCGGTGCGCATCCGAATTTGCCGGAGAGCGGATGGATCAAAGCGTTCGATGACAAGCTCTTAGCGGACAGCGCGGCACTGCGGGCGGCGTTCGCGTGCGACGATGGTAGCATCGAATCCTGGACGCCGGCGCCGGCGACGCAGGAAAACCTGCCGATGAATTGCATCACGTGGTACGAGGCGTTCGCGTTCTGTGCTTGGGACGGAGGGTGGCTTCCCACGGCGGCCCAGTGGAACTACGCGGGGGTCGGCGGCAGTGAACAGCGCAGTTATCCGTGGGGCAATGCTGCCATCGAGCCCTCACGTGCCGTGTACGGCTGCACGACGCACTGCAATCTCGGCGATCTCAGGCCCGTTGGATCGACGTCGCCAAAGGGCGACGGGAAATGGGGGCACTCCGATCTCGTCGGGAACCTCTGGGAGTGGACGCTGGACACCGGTGCGAGCCTTCCGAAGCCCTGCAACGATTGTGCGAGCCTCGTGGCCGATCCGGACCGTGTGCGCTTCGGCGGAATGGTGGCCAGCAATACGCGCGAGCTCAACTCATGGAGCGGCAGTACGCAGCCGCCGGAGATGCGGCACTATAGCACGGGCGTACGCTGCGGGCGGCCCAAGTGAGGTCGGGAGTCGTCCGAGATCGTTGCCTTTGCTCGCCGGTGTCTCTGTCCACCCGAGCAGGCTACAGACGATCCATGCTGATGGACTGTCCGTGCGCGGCGCGAGGCAATCGGTCCATCCGTGGTACGTCTGCTCCATGGCGGCGATGAGGGTTGCCGGCGAGCACGCCGAAAGCCGCGACGACGGCCAAGGACGACGTCGCGAGCACGACTTCCTACGGCGGCGGGGGGCGAAATTCGGGCAGAGGCTTGGTGTCCTTCGTCGTCGGCCTTTCGACCGCTCCGTCCCGTGCCCCATGCGCGCTCGGAGATTCGTAGGGCGTATTCTGATAACATCAAAGTTCGAAGCCTCAAAACATCTGAACGGTGTGGTGAGCGGGGGCTCGTACGACATGCACGGACCTAATGAAGGCGCAAGCGTGATATTAATTGAATCGATGTCCGCCACACTGCCTGAATTGACTTAGATTGCCGAAATATGAATCCGTATCGATTTTCGGGTGCGAGGCTTTCGTTTGCGCTGCGCCTCTTTCTCCTGTCGGGTATTCTTCATCCGGCATTTGGCTGCTCCGACTCCTCGGTGGCGCCCCGGGGCGAGGACACCCGCGGCGGGCCGGGGCCCGATGGCGGAGGTGGAGATGGCGGAGGTCCTGTCTGGTGGAGCTGCGCAACGCCGAAGACCTGCGGCGGCGGGGATTGCTGTGCGTCCGCTCTCGTGACAGGGGGCACGTTCAATCGGTTGCAGAACAACGCGGAGTATCCGGCGACGTTGAGCGATTTCCGCCTCGACCTCTACGAGGTGACCGTGGGGCGATTTCGTGCATTCGTGGACGCTGGAAAGGGAACGCGCGCAAGCCCGCCGGCTCCCGGTGCCGGCGCGCGTCCAAACCTGTCCAGGAGCGGATGGCTCAAAGAGTTCGACGACAAGCTCGTTGCGGACACTGCGGCATTGCGAGCGGCGTTCGCGTGCGACGATGGCAGCATCGAATCCTGGACGCCGGCCCCGGGGACGCAGGAGAACCTGCCGATGAATTGCATCACGTGGTACGAGGCGTTTGCGTTTTGCGCTTGGGACGGAGGGTGGCTTCCCACGGCGGCCGAGTGGAACTACGCGGCGGTCGGCGGCAATGAACAGCGCAATTATCCGTGGGGCAACGATGCCATCGACACGACACGCGCCGTGTACGGCTGCACGACTCAGTGCACCCTTGCCGATCTCGATCCCGTCGGGTCGAAATCGCCAAAGGGGGACGGAAAATGGGGACACGCCGATCTCGTCGGGAATCTCTGGGAGTGGTCGCTCGACACCGGTGCGAGCCTTCCGAAGCCTTGCAACAATTGCGCGAGTCTCGTGGCCGATCCGGACCGCATGAGCTTTGGCGGTAGCGTGAGCAGCGACACGCGCGATCTCACTGCATGGCGTGGCAGAACGGTGCCGCCGGAGATGCGAAGCTACGACCACGGAGTGCGCTGCGCACGGCCGCTCAAGTGAGGTTTGGAGTCGTCCGCGATCGTTACCTTTGCCGTACGGACCATCCGTCGACCGAGGCAGGTTACCTACGATCCAGGCTGTGGAATTTGCGCTGACGTAGACGAGGCCTGCTGGATTGCGCACGAGCTATGGGGCATCCTCGATGAGCACGACTTCACCAGCTACTTAATCAACGCAGAGGCGAAATCGATGTCCAATGTACCGCTTGATCTGAGTTATGTTGCCCATGATATGAATAGGCATCGAGCGCGGGGTGCGCTGCTTCCGCTTGCGCTGCGGTCATTGATCCTGTCGGGCGTTCTTCATACGGCATTAGGCTGCTCGCTCGACTTTTCGGTGGCGGGGAAGCGGGACACGCTTGCTGGAGTTCCAAGCGGCGAACGGTCGAGCTGCGAAACGCCCAAGACTTGCAGCGGGGGGGATTGCTGCAAGTCCGCCGTCGTGACCGGGGGAACGTTCAATCGGTTGCAGAACAGCGCGGATCATCCGGCGACGTTGAGCGATTTCCGACTCGACATCTATGAGGTTACGGTGGGGCGATTTCGCGCATTCGTAAACGCTGGAAAGGGAACGCGCGCAAGCCCGCCGAATTCCGGTGCTGGTGCGCGTCCGAATCTACCGGAGAGCGGATGGATCAAAGCATTCGACGACAAGCTCGTAGCGGACACGGTGGCACTGCGGGCGGCGTTCGCGTGCGACGATGGCGGCATCGAATCCTGGACGCCGGCGCCGGCGACGCAGGAGAACCTGCCGATGAATTGCATCACATGGTACGAGGCGTTTGCGTTTTGCGCGTGGGACGGAGGGTGGCTTCCCACGGCCGCCGAGTGGAATTACGCGGCGGTCGGTGGCAATGAACAGCGCAATTATCCGTGGGGCAACGATGCCCTCGACACGACACGCGCCGTGTATAGCTGCACGACTCACTGCAATCTCGGCGATCTCAGGCCCGTCGGATCGACATCGCCAAAGGGCGATGGGAAATGGGGGCACGCGGATCTCATCGGGAACCTCTTTGAGTGGACGCTGGACACGGGGGCGAGCCTTCCGAAACCGTGCAATGACTGTGCAAGCCTCGTGGCCGATCCGGACCGTGTGCGCTTTGGCGGAATGGTGGCCAGCGACACGCGCGATCTCAGCCCATGGCGCGGCAGCACAGTGCCGCCGGAGATGCGACACTATAGCACGGGGGTGCGCTGCGCGCGGCCCAAGTGAGATTCGGCGCTGCAGTCGCTCGGTGCCTTCCCATCGCCAGTGAGGCACAGACGATCCCGAGTGCGCAGCCCCGGCAGATCCCGTGATCCGTCTGCTCCATGGGGGCGATGATGGGCGCCGGCGAGCGCGCCGAAGGCTGCGACGACGGTGAAGGACGACATCGCGAGCACGCGCTTCGTACGGTGCGGCGGGGACGGAATTCGGGTAGAGGGTTTGGTGTCCTCCTCTGTGCTCATGGTCAGGCCGAGCGGTAAGAGCAGCGATGGCGCCCACGGGCGCGAGGCAAGCGACATGGCGGCATCGGACGTCGAGGCAAAGAGCAAAAGACCGCTGGCGGTCGTCAGAGCTGCCGATGCGATGAGTACGACGTGTTCCGTGGCCATGATGCACGAAACATCAAAGTTCGAAGCCTCGAAACCTCCGAACGCTAGGGGGAAGGAGGCTCGTGCGACATGCACGGACCTAATGAAGACGCATACGTGATATTAATTGAATCGATGTCCAACATACTGCTCGAATTGAGTTAGATTGCCGAATATGAATTCGCATCGATTTTCGGGTGCGCAGCTTTCGTTTGCGCTGCGCCTCTTTCTCCTGTCGGGCATTCTTCATCCGGCATTTGGCTGCTCCGACTCCTCGGTGGCGCCTCGGGTCGATGACACCCCCATCAGGCCGGGGCCCGATGGTGGCGGAGATGGCGGAGGCGCTGCCCGGTCGAGCTGTGAAACGCCTAAGAGCTGCAGCGGCGGGGATTGTTGTAAGTCCGCCATCGTGACCGGGGGCACGTTCAATCGGTTGCAAAACAACGCGGAGTATCCGGCGACATTGAGCGACTTCCGCCTCGACATCTACGAGGTGACCGTGGGGCGATTCCGCGCCTTCGTGGACGCGGGAAAAGGCACACGCGCCAGCCCGCCCGCACCCGGTGCCGGTGCGCGTCCGAATTTGCCGGGGAGCGGGTGGTTGAAAGACTTCGACGACAAGCTCCTCGCGGACACTGCGGCCCTGCGGGCGGCGCTCCCGTGCGACGATAGCGCCATAGAGTCATGGACGCCGACCCCGGGAGCGCAGGAAAACCTGCCGATGAATTGCATCACATGGTACGAGGCGTTTGCGTTTTGCGCGTGGGACGGAGGGTGGCTTCCCACGGCGGCCGAGTGGAACTACGCGGCCACCGGAGGCAATGAACAGCGCACTTATCCCTGGGGCCATGATGCTATCGACCCGTCACGTGCCGCGTACGGCTGCACGACGCACTGCTCCCTTGCCGATCTCGTGCCCGTAGGGGCGAAATCGCCAAAGGGCGATGGGAAATGGGGACACGCCGATCTCATAGGGAACCTGTGGGAGTGGACGCTCGACACCGGTGCGAGCCTTCCGAAACCCTGCCACGATTGTGCGAGCCTCGCGGCCGATCCGGACCGGGTGCGCTTTGGCGGAAACGTGAGCAGCGATACGCGCGATCTGAACTCATGGCGCGGTAGCACGGTGAGTCCGGAGATCCGGGACTATGGCACGGGCGCGCGCTGCGCACGGCCCAAGTGAGTTGGAGCCGTCCGCGGGGCTCGGCGGCGTCGGATCATGGACGCCGACGCCGCCCATCCCCGCAGGTCACGGACGATCCAGAGATGACCGGACCGTCCGCGGCCGTCGGCGCGGTGTTCAAGATGTGTTGAGCATCCATGCGGTGGACGCGTGCGAAGCCTTGGTCGATCAGTGATACGTCTGCTCCATGGCGGCGATGAGGGTCGCAGGGCGCATATCGGTCCAGCTGGAGTTGACATAGGCGAGGCACGATTCGCGGTTGGCCTGACCGTAGATGGTGGTCCAGCCGGCGGGGACCTCGGCGAAGGAGGGCCAGAGCGAGTGCTGGCCTTCGCCATTGACGAGGACGTAATACGAGGCGTCGGCGTCTTCGAACGGATTGGACATGATGGGCTGCCTTTCGGTCGTCATCCTTCGACGCGGTTCACGCGATCAGCGCGATCCACGCGGGCGGAGGTGACGTAGTTGGTTGGTCAGTGCACGGCCGATATGGGCAATCGGCTCGGGGTGCGTCATCTCATGATGGCCGCAATCCACGATATGTGTCTCGATTCGTCCTTCGATATGCGGCGCCCACACCGAGGCGAGCGCCGCCGGGTCCTCGTGCTGGCGCCCGGCGACGAAGAGCAGCACGTCGCCTTGGAACGGGCGGGGCGGGCTTTGCTCGATCGAGGGGATCACCTGGGTGGCCGCGTTCATGGTCACCCGGCGCAGGGCCGCCACGTGCTTCTCGGGGAGCTCGCCCATCGCGCGGCCGCCCATGGCCAGGATGGTGGCGAGTAGGTTTTGCTCGTATCGGCCGCTCGTGTTCTCGCTCTCGCTCGTGTTCTCGCTCTCGCTCGCATTCTCGCGCTCGCTCGCGTTCTCGCGCTCGAGCGCGCGCAACGGCAGGCCATGGGGCAGGGGTAGCCCCGACGGGTTGGGCGCGGAGTCGAGCAGCGCCAAGAGTGCGACCTCTTCGCCCGCGGCTTGCAGCTCCGCCGCGATGCGGTGGGCGATCGTGCCACCCAGGGACCAACCGAGGAGTGAATACGGTCCGGTTGGTTGAACCGCGCGGATCTGCGCAAGGTAATCCTGAACGACCGCATCCATCGAGCTCGGCAGCTCCTCGTCGCGGGCAAGACCGCGCGCTTGCAGGGCGTACACCGGTTGGTCTGCGGGCAAGTGCCGCAAGAGCCCGGAGTACCCCCAGCCGATGCCCACCACCGGGGGCAAGCAAAACAGCGGATGCTGCGCTCCGGTGCGGCGCAGTGGCAAGAGCACGTCCAGCGGATCGTACGTGTGCGGGGTGCCCGAATCGAGCGCGGCGGCGAGCTGGGCGACGGTGGGATGCTCGAGCAGGGCGCGGATGTTCAACGCGACCCCCAAGGTCGTGCGGATGCGGGCGACGAGGGTGGTGGCGAGCAGCGAGTGGCCGCCGTGGTGGAAGAAGTCGTCGTCGATCCCCACCTGCGGGATCCCCAGCACCTCGGCGAACAGATCGCAGAGCAGCTGCTCGCGCGGGGTGCGCGGGTCGCGCCGCGAGGCCGGCTCCGCGGCGAAGGCCGGCGCGGGGAGAGCCTTGCGATCCAGCTTGCCGCTGGACGTCAGAGGGAACGCGTCGAGGAGGACCACGGCCGCGGGGACCATGTGCTCGGGGAGCGTACGGGCCACGAAGGCCCGAAGATCGGCCGCGCGCGGGGGCTCGACCTCGTCGCCGTCGCACACGACGTATGCGACCAGCCGTTTGTTTCCGGGCGGATCCTCGCGCACGATGACCGCTGCCTGGGCAACATTTTGGTGCTGGGCGAGGGCCGCCTCGATCTCGCCCAGCTCGATGCGGAAGCCGCGGATCTTCACTTGTTCGTCGGTGCGGCCGAGGTATTCGAGCTCGCCCGCCTCGTTCCAGCGCACGATGTCGCCCGTGCGGTACATGCGTGAGCCGGGGCCTTCGAAGGGGTTGGCCACGAACCGCTCCGCCGTCTGATCGGGCCTGCGGAGGTAGCCGCGCGCGAGGCCGGCGCCGCCGATGTAGAGCTCTCCGCTCACCCCCGGGGGCACCGGCCGGAGCGCCGCGTCGAGCACATAGGCGCGCGTGTTCGTGATCGGCTTTCCAATCGGCGGCGCCTCGTCGGCCCCGAGCGCCGCGTCGGCGTTTCGGAACCACGCCGTCGCGTACACGGTGGCTTCGGTGGGACCGTAGATGTTCGCGATCCGGCTCCCGGGCAGCGCCGCGCGGATGTCGTGCGCGGCGCGCGCCGAGAGCGCCTCGCCCGCGAGCACCACCGTGCCTGCGCGGACCGCCAGGCTCCCTTGTGCGACCAGCTGCGCGAACACGGAGGGCACACCGCTGATCAAGCTCGCCTCGCGCGCCGGCGCGTCGGTGGCCGTGTTCGCATCGGCGGCCGTGTTCGCGTCGGCGGTCGCAGAGAGCTCGCCCAGCGCCAGCAGATCGCGCACGATTTCGATGCTGCCGCCGACCATGAGCGGGCAAAACAGCTCGAACACCGAAACATCGAAGTTGAGCGAGGTGGAGGCGACCACGCGCGACAGCCCGGAGGCGCCGAACTCCAGCGCCGCCCAGCCCGCGAGGGCGACCACGTTTTCGTGCGCGACCACCACACCTTTGGGCCGCCCGGTGGAGCCGGACGTGTAGATCACATAGGCGGCGTGCTGCGGGGTGAGGGGCGCCTTGCGATCGGCGTTGGAGACGTAGCGGCTGGACTTGGCGGCGAGGCCCACGTGCGTCTCCTCGTCGTCGACGATCAACCACGAGGTGTCTTCGCTCGCGCGCAGCTCGGCGGCGACGGCGCGCGTGCTCACGACCAGCGCGGGCTGCGCGTCCTTCAGCAAAAAGGCGATGCGCTCCGCCGGGTAGCGCGGATCGATCGGCACATAGGCGGCGCCCGCCTTCCAGACGGCCAGCGACGCCATCACCAGATCCGCCGAGCGCGGCAGCGCCAACGCCACGAGCCGCTCGGGGCCCGCGCCCCACGCGATGAGCAGCCGCGCCAGCCGGTTCGCGCGCTCGTCGAGCTCCGCGTAGGACAGCGAGGCCCCCTCCGCGATCACGGCCACCGCCTGCGGCGTGCGGCGCACCTGCTCGGCGAAGAGATCCGGCAAGGTCACCGGCGGGACGTGGTGCGCGGTCTGGTTGAACGCCACCAGCACCTTCTGACGCTCCTCCGGCCCCAGAAGGTCGATGTGCCCGAGCCGCGACTCGGGCGCGGAGGCGAGGACCCACAGCACCTGCTCGAGGCGCTGCTTCAGCGCGTCGATGGTGCTTCGCTCGAACACGTCGGAGCGGTAGCTCAAATCGATGCGCAGCTGCTCGCCGGGGATGGCGATGACGCTCAGCGGATAGTGCGTGGCGTCCTGCGTATGGAGCGCCGTGAGCTGCACCTGGTCCTCGGGGAAGCGCAAGGTCCCGGAGTCGAGCGGGTAGCTCTCCAGCACGACCAAGGTGTCGAAGAGGTCGCTCACCCCGGCCGCGAGCCGGATGTCGGTCAGCCCCAGGTGATGGTGCGCCATGAGCTCACCCTGCTCCTGGTGCAGCTGCTCCAGCACGGAGCCCAGCGACTTGGTGGGATCGAGCCGCACGCGAACGGGGACGGTGTTGATGAACAAACCGACCATCGACTCCACCCCGCTCACCTCGGGCGGACGGCCCGACACGGTCGTTCCAAACACCACGTCGTCCTTGCCCGTCCAGAGCCCGAGCACGACGGCCCACGCCACCTCCAGCACCGTGGCCAAGGTGACGTTCTGGGCGCGCGCCCGCTCACGAAGCTCGCCGGTAAGCTCCGGGGTCAGCGCCAAGGCCACGCGCTCCGGGATGGCGGCGCGATCCGAGCTCCGCGGCTCGCCGCGCCGCACGATCGACGTCTTGGCCACGTACGTCGGCTCGTCGATCTCCGACAAGGCGTCGCGCCACGCGCTCTTGGCCGCATCGACGTCCCGCGACGCGAGCCACGAGAGGTACTCCCGGTACGGGGTCGGCCGCGGCAACCCCGTCTCGGCCCCGCGCTGCTCGTAGAGCACGAACAGCTCGCGCAAAAGGATGGGGAGCGACCAGCCGTCGAAGAGGATATGGTGGTTCGTGATCAGCAGCCGATAGCGCAAAGGCTCCAGCCGAATGAGCGCAAAGCGCATCAGCGGCGGGGCCGCCATATCGAAGGGGCGCGCGCGATCCTCGGCGAGGAGCCGCGCGAACTCGGCCTCGCGCGCGACCGGATCGAGCGCCGATAGATCGTGCTCGGCCCAGGGCAGCGGGGGCGCCGAAGGAATGAACTGCACCGGCTCCTCGAGATCGGCGGTCCAGAAGCCCGCGCACAAATTCGGATGGCGGCGCAGCAAGGTGCGCGCGGCGAGGGCGAGGCGCGAGGGCTCTACCGGCCCCGCGAGGTCGAGGCCGAACTGCACCGCGTACACATCGGGGCCGCCATCGTCGTAGAGCGCGTGGAAGAGGAAGCCCTTTTGCAGCGGGGAGAGCGACACCACGTCGGCGAGATCCGGGCGCGCGGCCTCCAGCTGCTCGATGGCCTCTTGCGACAAGGCGACGAGCGGGAGATCGCTGGGGGTGAAGCCGCCTGCCTCCGGGCGGGCGGCGTGCGCGACCAGCGCGTTCAGCCAATCGAACCACGCTTCGGCCAAGGCGCGCACGTCGTCGTCGGAGAGCAGGCCCTCGGGGTACGACCAGTGGGCGGTGAGGCGCGGACCATCGGCATGGTCGAGGGTCATGGCGTTGACGTCGAGCACGTGCGCGACCGGCATCTTCGCGTCGCCGCCGCCGCCGAGACCGCCGGCCTCCGGCGCGGGGGCCCAATCGGCTTGTTTGGCCACCGCCGGGAAGCGACCGAGGTAGTTGAACCCCAGCTGCGGCTCGTGCTCGCGGGTCAATTGCGGTGCCGTCTCGGGGTTCAAGTGGCGGAGCAGGCCGAAGCCGATGCCGTGATCGGCGATCGCGTGAAGCTGCTCTTTCACCCGCTTCAACGCGCACCCGAGCCCCGCGCCGCCCGAGAGGCGGTCCGCCTGGGTGACCGGCCCTGGATCGAGGCGAACGGGGAAGGCGCTGGTGAACCAGCCCACGGTCTGCGCGAGATCGGCGCCGGGGACGACGTCCTCGCGGCCATGGCCCTCCAGATCGAGCAGGACGTCCGTGCGATGGTGGATCGCGCGCTGCTCGCGCCATTGGGCGACGGCCAGCGCGAGACCCGTCAACAGCACGTCGTTGATGCCCGCGTGGAACTTGGCGCCCACCTTGGTGAGCAGCGGCGCCGTGCGCTCGGGCGGAAGGGTCAAGGTGAGCGCGCGCGCCGTGCTCACCGTGTGCAACGCCGGATCGAGCGGGCGCTCCGTCAGCCTCGGATCGGGGCCGTCCAGGATGGCCGACCACTTCGGCAGCTCGCGCACGCGCGCCGGGCTTCGCGCCAGCTCGTGCAGCCTCGTCGACCACGTGCGGAACGAGGTGCCCACCGGCGCGAGCGCGGGCGCCCGGCCTTGCGCGAGGGCGCTCCAAGCGCGGGTCAGATCCGAGACCAGGATGCGCCACGACACGCCGTCCACCACCAAGTGGTGCAGCACGAGCAGCAGGCGCCCCGGCCTTCGCGCGCCCGCGTCGAACCACACCGCCTGCAGCATCACGCCGTCCTCGGGCGCGAGGCGCGCTTGGGCCGCGCTCACGTGCTCGGCGAGCATCGAGGGGAGCCGCTCGGCCGCCACGCCGGAGATATCGACCCGTTGCATCGGGACCATGGCCTCGCCGCGCGGGGCGATCCAGAGCGACCAATCGTTGCTCGGGGAGCGCGTCAGGTGCATGCGCAGCGCGTCGTGGTGATCGATCACGGCGTGGAGCGTCTCCCGGAGGCGATCGAGCGAGGCCCCGGCCGGTACCTGCAAGAGCATCGACTGATAGAAGCCGTCCACCGGCCCGCCCAGCTCGCGCAGCCAGCGCATGATGGGCGTGAGGGCCACCTCGCCGATGCCCTCGTCGGGCTCGGGCGGGACGAACTGCGCGGTGGCCTGGGCGTGCGCGGCCAGCGCCTCCACCGTTTTGTGCTGGAACACGTCGCGCGGGGTGAGCACCAGGCCCGCCGCGCGCGCGCGGCTCACGAGCTGGATCGAGACGATGCTGTCGCCACCCAGCTCGAAGAAGCTGTCGTCGATGCTCGGCGGGCGGGCGGGCGAAAGGTGGAGCACCTCGGCGAAGAGGCGGCAGAGCACCTGCTCCTGCGGGGAGCGCGGCGCGCGCGCAGCACGGCGCGACGTTCCCCCCGTTCGCGGCGCGGGCAGGGCCTTGCGGTCCACCTTGCCGCTGGCGTTCAGCGGCAGCGCGTCGAGCATCACGAAGATCGGCGGGATCATGTGCTCAGGCAAGGTCTTCGCGGCGTGCTCGCGCACCTCCGATGGATCGAGCTCCCCCTGGCGCGCCACCACATAGGCGATCAGCCGCTTGCTCCCGGCGCGATCCGCGTGGGCCATCACGGCCACCTGGGCGACATCGGGGTGACGTCCCAGCACCGCCTCGACCTCGCCGAGCTCGATGCGAAAGCCGCGGATCTTCACCTGATCGTCGGCGCGGCCCACGAACACGAGCTCGCCCGCGGCCGTCCACTGCGCCAGATCGCCGGTGCGGTACATGCGCGCCCCGGCTCCGTCGCGGGCGGCTCCGTCGCGGGCGGCTCCGTCGCGGGCGGCTCCGTCGCGGGCGCCGCCTTCACCCGCGAACGGGTCGGCGACGAAGCGCTCGGCGGTGAGGCCCGGGCGCGCCAGATAGCCGCGCGCCAGCCCGGCGCCGGCGATGTAAAGCTCGCCCGTCACGCCGGCCGGCACCGGCCGCAGGGCGCCGTCGAGGACATAGACGCGCGTGTTGACGATGGGCCGGCCGATGGCCGGCGTCTCCGAGCCGAAGATGGCCCCGCTGGTGGTGGCCACCACGGTCGACTCGGTCGGACCGTAGGCGTTCACCATGCGCCGGCCCTTCGACCAGCGCGCGGTAAGCTCGCCCGAGCACGCATCGCCGCCCACGATCAACGTTCGAAGCGCCGGGAGCTCAATCTCGGGAAGGGTCGCCAGGGCCGCGGGCGGGATCAAGGTGTGCGTGATCGCGTGCTCGCCGAGCGCGGCGCCCAGCGCGTCGCCCAGCAGGGGGCCGGGCGGCGGGACCACCAAGGTGGCGCCGGTGGTGAGCGCCATGCAGAGCTCGAGCACCGACGCGTCGAAGCTCGGCGATGAAAAGGCCAGGATCCGGCTGCTGTCCGTGACGGCAAAGCGCTCGACCTCCGCCGCCGCGAAGCTGGCCAGGCCCGCGTGGCTGACCGCGACGCCTTTGGGCTGGCCCGTGGAGCCCGAGGTGTAAATCACGTACGCCAGGTTGCGCGGGTGCAAGGGCG
Source organism: Sorangiineae bacterium MSr11954 (assembly GCA_037157815.1). Classification (NCBI taxonomy): domain Bacteria; kingdom Pseudomonadati; phylum Myxococcota; class Myxococcia; order Myxococcales; family Pendulisporaceae; genus Pendulispora; species Pendulispora albinea. The sequence goes on along the minus strand of CP089984.1, from coordinate 7,523,929 downwards.
CCGCCGGCGGTCGATCGCTCGTTCGCGCAAAGGCGCCGCGCGCATCGTCGCCGTCGAAGAGCAGCCACGCCGTGGCGCCCGTCGCCAGGGACGTGGCGGCGACGTCGCTGCGGGTGATGGCCAGCGCGGGCTTGGCGTCGTCGATCATGAAGCGAACGCGCTCCGCCGGATAGTCGGGATCGATGGGCAAGTACGCGGCGCCCGCCTTGAGCACCCCCAGCTGCGCGACCACCATGTCGAGGGACCGCGGCAGGAGCAGCGCCACGATCTTCTCCGGGCCCACGCCGCGACCCGAGAGCAGGTACGCGAGGCGATTCGCGCGCGCCTCGAGCTCGCGGTACGTCAGACGCTCGCCGCCGTGCTCCACGGCCACGTGATCGGGCGTCCGATCAACCTGCTGCGCGAACATGTTCGGCAGCGTCGCGGCAGGGATGGCGCGGGCCGTGTCGTTCCACTCGACCAGCAGGCGCGTGCGCTCGGTCAGGTCCAGCAGATCGACCTTGCCCATCTCGCGCGCGGGATCGAAGGCCAGGACGCAAAACGCCTGCTGCAGCTTCTCGCCGAGCGCGGCGATGGTGGCGCGGTCGAACAGATCGGGGCGGTAGTTCAAATCGATGCGCAGCTGCTCGCCGGCCGGGATGCCCACCACGCTGAGCGGGTAGTGCGTCGCGTCCTGCCCGCCGATGCCGGTCAAGGCGAGATCCTCCTCTTGGAAGGGGAGGGCGCCGCGATCCAAGGGGAAGTTCTCGAGCACCACCAAGGTGTCGAACAGCTCGCCCGAGCCGGCGAGGTTCTGGATCTCGGTCAGCCCCACGTGCTGGTGCGCCATGAGGGCCGACTGCTCGTCCTGGAGCCGCACGAGCAGGGCCGACAGCGTCTCGGCCGCCTTCATCCGCACGCGGACGGGCAGGGTGTTGATGAAGAGGCCCACCATCGCCTCGACCCCCGGGATCTCCGCCGGCCGGCCGGACACCGTGGTGCCGAAGACCACGTCGTTCTTGCCCGTCCACAAGCCGAGCACCAGGGCCCACGCGGCCTGAAGGACCGTGGCGAGGGTGACACCGTGGCTGCGCGCCTGCTCGCGCAGCCGGCCCGTGAGCTCGGCCGACAGATCGATGCTCAGGCGCTCGGGCATGACGGGGCCTTGGACGGCGTCCGCGCGCGAAAGCCGGGTCGGGCCATCGAGCCCCGCGAGCGCGTCTTGCCATGCGGCCTTGGCGAGGTCGCGATCGCGCGTGCCGAGCCACGCCAAGTAGTCGCGATACGGCGTCGGCGCGGGGAGGTTCGTCGCGTCCCCGTGGCGCTCGTAGAGCGTGAGCAGCTCGCGCAGCACCAGCGGCATCGACCAGCCGTCGAGGAGGATATGATGGTTGGTCAGGATGAACTGGTAGCGCCGGGGCGCGAGGCGCACCAAGGTGAAACGAAGGAGCGGCGGCGCCGTCATATCGAAGCGCCGCGTGTGGTCCTCGTCGATGATGCGCAGGAGCTCCGCGTCCCGCTCCTTTGGCTCCAGCGCCGAGAGATCGCGCTCGGACCACGCCGGCGCGGCGGCCTCCGGAACGAACTGCACCGGCTGCTCCAGCCCGGAGGTCCAAAAGCCTGCGCGCAGGTTGGGGTGGCGGCGCAAGAGGGTCGTGGCGGCGGCCAAGAGGCGCGCGGGCTCGAGCTGGCCCTCCAAGTCGAGCCGGAACTGCACGTTGTACACGTCGCGATGGCGATCGTCGTAGAGGGCGTGGAACAGCAGCCCGCGCTGGAGCGGCGAGAGCGGCAAAACGTCGGTGGCGTCCGGGCGCGCCTCGCGCACGATCCGCATTTGTTCGTTGGAGATGCCGAGCGCGGAGCTCGCGGCGGCCGCCGTGGCGAGCGGCACGTCGGGCACCACGCCGGCCACCGCGGCCAGCGCCTCCACCGTCTTCTGCTGGAAGACGTCGCGCGGCGTGAGCGCCAGGCCGGCGGCGCGGGCGCGCGAGGCGAGCTGGATGGAGACGATGCTGTCGCCGCCGCGGTCGAAGAAGCTATCGTCGATCCCCACGTTCGGGAGGTTCAAGAGCTCCGCGAACAGGCCGCACAGGATCTGCTCCTGCGGTGTGCGCGGGCCTCGGTGCGCGGTCTTTGCCGTGGCGAAATCCGGGGCCGGCAGCGCCTTGCGATCGAGCTTGCCGCTCGAAGTCAGCGGGAAGGCGTCGAGCACCACGATGGCGCCGGGCACCATGTACTCGGGCAGCCCCTCGGCGACGAAGTCGCGGAGCGCCGTCTCGTTTAGCTCGTTTAGCTCGTTGGCACCGGCAGCGTCGACCACATAGGCGACCAGGCGCTTGTTGCCCGGCGAGTCCTCGCGGACCACGACCGCTGCTTGGGCAACATTCGGATGTTTGGCGAGGGCCGCCTCGATTTCGCCCAGCTCGATGCGAAACCCCCGGATCTTGACCTGCTCGTCGCTGCGCCCGAGGTACTCGATCTCCCCCTGCGCGTTCCATCGCACCACGTCCCCCGTGCGGTACATGCGCGCGCCCGGCCCCTCGAACGGGTTCGCCACGAACCGCGAGGCCGTGAGATCCGGCCGGCGGTGATAGCCGCGCGCGAGCCCGCGCCCGCCGATGTAGAGCTCTCCCTTGACCCCCGGCGCCACCGGCCGCAGCGCATCGTCGAGCACGTACAGCCGCGTATTGTCCAGCGGACGGCCTATCGGGGGCGGGGCATCGTCATCGAGCTCCGCGCCCGGCTCGCGGAACCACGCCGTCGCATACACGGTGGTCTCCGTCGGCCCGTACAAGTTGGCGATCCGGCTCTCGGGCAACGCCGCCCGCACCTCGCGCACCGCGCGCGCCGTGAGCGCCTCGCCTGCGAGCACCACGGTGCCCGCGCGCAAGGTCAACCCGCCTTGCCCGAGCAGCTGCGTGAACACCGAAGGAACGCCGCTGATCACGCTCACGGCCGCCGCCGGCTGCTCCGCCAGCGCCAGCAGATCGCGCACGATCGCGATCGAGCCGCCCATCATCAAAGGGCAATACAGCTCGAACACGGACACATCGAAGTTGAGCGAGGTCGACGCCATCACGTGCGACAGCCCGGCCGCGCCAAACTCCGCCGCCGCCCACCCCGCGAGGCTCACCACGCTCTCGTGCGCGATCAGCACCCCCTTGGGCCGCCCCGTCGATCCCGACGTGTAAATGACATACGCCGCGTGCTCGGGCGAGAGCCGCTGCCTTCGCTCCGCGTCCACGACATTGCCGTCCGAACGCCCCGCGATCGCCGCCGCCGTCTCCGGCTCGTCCACCCGCAGCCACGACGTGCCGTCTTGCTGGCGCCGCTCCTCGGCGACGGCCACGGTGCTCACCACCAGCTCGGGCCGCGCGTCCTCGATGAGGAACGCGATCCGGTCCGCCGGATACTTCGGATCGAGCGGCACATACGCGGCGCCCGCCTTCCACACCGCCAGCGCCGCCACGATCAAGTCCACGGAGCGCGGCAGCGCCAAGGCGACGAACCGCTCCGGCCCCGCGCCCTGCGCGATGAGCGCCCGCGCCAGCCGATTGGCCCGCGCATTCAGCTCCGCATAGGTGAGGACCTCGGGCGCCGGGCTCGCGCATCGCACCGCCACCGCATCGGGCGTTCGCGCCACCTGCGCCTCGAACATCTGCGGCAAGGTCAAAGGCGGTATCGCGCGCGCGGTGTCGTTCCACTCCACCAGCACGCGCTGCCGCTCGGCCGGCGTCATGTCCGGCGAGCGACCCACGTGCCCCACGGGCTGCGCCAGATCGGTCGCCATGTCCGTGAGCAGCCGGACGAACTGCTCGCACATGGCCTCCACCGCCGCGCGCGCGATGGCCCCGGGGAGGAACCCAAACCGGAAACGCAGGCGCGAGCCCGGCAAGGTCACCAGGGTCAGCGGATAATGCGTGGCATCGCCGCCGTCGAAGCCGGCGAACTTCAAGTCCTCGGCCAGCTCGCGGCGGCCCTCGGCGGTGGCCGAATCGATCGGATAGTTCTCGAACACGGCCAGGGTGTCGAACAGCTCGCCCACCCCGGCCAGCCGCTGAATCTCCGTCAGCCCCAGGTGCTCGTGCGCCATCAGCTCCGATTGCTGATCTTGCAGCCGCGCCAAGACCGCGGCGAACGGCTCCATCGGATCGAGCTTCACGCGCACCGGCAGCGTATTGATGAACAACCCGACCATCGACTCCACCCCGGCGATCTCGGGCGGACGGCCCGACACCGTGGTCCCGAAGGCCACGTCGTTGCGGCCGGTCGACCGGGCCAACAAGAGCGCCCACGCCCCCTCCACCAAGGTGTTCATGGTCAAGCCCCGCGCGCGCGCCTCACGGGTCAGCGCCGCCGTCAGCTCCTCGGACGCATCCACCGTCACACGCTCCGGCGTAGCGGGTGCATGCCCGTGGCTGCTCCGGGCGATCCGGGTCGGCTCGTCGAACCCCGCGAGCGCCTCGCGCCACGCCGCCTCGGCCGCCGCGCGATCGCGCGTACCGAGCCAATTCAAATAATCGCGGTACGGCGTCGGTTTGGGCAGACCCGCGTCGCCGTTTCGCTGCCGGTAAATGGCAAATAGCTCCTGAAAGAGCACGGCCGTCGACCAACCATCGAGCAAGATATGATGGTTCGTCAGCACCAGGTGATAGCGGCCCTCCTCCACGCGAAAGAGCGTAAATCGCATGAGCGGCGGTACCGTCATATCGAACCTTCGCGCTTGGTCCTCCGCGATGAACCGCGCGAGCGCCGCCTCCCGCGCCTCCGGCTCCAGCCCCGCGAGATCGCGATCCGCCCAGGGCAGCTCCACCTCGGCGGGGATGAACTGCGCGGGCTGCGCGAGCCCGTCGACCCAGTAGCCCGCGCGCAAATTGGGGTGGCGGCGCAGGAGCGCGCGCGCGGCGTTGGCCAGGCGTTCCGAATCGAGGTTCCCCGACAGGTCGATGCGCAGCTGCACCGTGTACACATCGGGCCCGTCGGCCTCGTAGAGCGCGTGAAACAGAAGCCCCTTTTGCAAGGGCGACAGCGGCAACACATCGATGGCATCGGGCCGCGCCGCGCGCACCACCTCCATTTGATCCGTGGCCACCGGCGCGGCCACCGCCGCCGGCTCCGTCCCATCGACCACACCGGCCACGGTGGCCAGCGCCTCCACGGTCCGATGCTGAAAGACGTCGCGCGGGGTGATGGCCAGGCCCGCCGTTCGCGCGCGGCTCACCATCTGCAGCGACGCGATGCTGTCGCCGCCCAAATCGAAGAAGCTATCGTCGATGCTCACCTGAGAGGCCGGCAGGTTCAAGAGCTCCGCGAAGAGCGCGCACAGGATCTCCTCGCGCCGATCGCGCGGCCCGCGGAGGTTCGCGCGCGCCGCCGTGGGATCGGGCGCGGGCAGCGCTTTGCGATCCAATTTGCCATTGGGCGAAATCGGAAGTGCGCCCAAGGTCACGAACGCCTGCGGGATCATGTGCTCGGGCAAGGTCTCGGCCAGAAAGGCGCGCAGCGCCTCGGTGCTCGGCGGATCGTCCTTCGCGGCCGGCACCACGTACGCGACCAGGCGCTTTTGCCCGGGCCGGTCCTCGCGCGCGATCACCGCCGCTCGGTCGAGCGCCGGATGGCGGGCGAGGGCCGACTCGATCTCGCCCAGCTCGACGCGGAAGCCGCGGATCTTCACCTGATCGTCCGCGCGCCCCACGAACGTAAGCTCCCCGTCGGCGGTCCACCGCGCCAGATCGCCCGTGCGGTACATGCGGCCATCGGGCCCGCCATACGGATCCGCTACGAAGCGCGTGGCCGTGAGATCCGGCCGGTCCAAGTACCCGCGCGCCAACCCCGCGCCCGCGATGTAAAGCTCGCCCGTGACCCCCACGGGAACGGGGCGCAGCGCGCTGTCGAGCACGTACACGCGCGTATTGCCGATGGGCCGCCCGATGGGCGGCGTCTGCGAACCGGAGAGGGGCTCGCTGGTGGTGGCCACCACCGTGGACTCGGTCGGCCCGTAAGCGTTGACCATGCGGCGCCCCTTGGACCATCGCTCCACCAGATCGCTGGAGCAAGCATCGCCGCCCACGATCAAGGTCCGAAGCTGGGGCAGATCCACCTCCGGCAAGGTGGCGAGCGCCGCCGGCGGAATGAGCGCGTGCGTGATGGTGCTCTCGTCGAGCACGTTCGCCAAGGCGTTCGAGGCCAGAGGACCCGGGGGCGGCACCACCAAGGTGGCACCGGTGGGGAGCGCCATGCACAGCTCGAGCACCGATGCATCGAAGCTCGGCGACGAGAAGGAGAGCACCCGGCTCTCGGGGGTGACCGCAAAGCGCTCGACCTCCGCGGCCGCGAAGCTCGCCAAGCCCGCGTGGGTGACCGCGACCCCCTTCGGCCGCCCGGTGGAGCCCGACGTGTAGATGACGTACGCCAGGTTGTCCGGGCCCACCGAGGCCGGCGGCGGCCGCTGCGTCTGCCGATCGATGGCGCTCTGCATGTCCTCGCCGTCGAGCGACAGGAACGCCGAGCCATCGATCGCGCGCAGCCGCGCGGCCACGTCCGACCGGGTGATGGTGAGGGCCGGCTTGGCATCGCGGAGCATGAAGCGAATGCGCTCCGGCGGGTAATCGGGATCGATCGGCAGGTACGCGCCGCCGGCCTTGAGCACGCCCAGCTGCGCGATCACCATCTCGACCGAGCGGGGCAGGGCCAGCGCCACCACGCTCTCGGGGCCGATCCCATGACCGATGAGCAGGTGCGCCAGCCGGTTGGAGCGCGCCTCGAGCTCGCGGTACGTGAGGCGCCCGCCCGAGAACTCCACGGCCACGTTCTCGGGGGTCTGGTGCACCTGCTTCGCGAACAGGTTGGGCAAGGTCACGGGCGGGATCGCGCGCGCGGTGTCGTTGAACTCGACCAGCACGCGCCCGAGCTCGTCCGGCTCCAGGAGGCAGATGCTGCCGAGTGGCTGCTCGAGCGGCACGCTGGCCACGTTCTGGAGCAGCGCCAGAAACCTCCGCTGGTGCGCCTCGAGCACCTCGGGTCGATAGTGCTCGGGGTGGGCCTGGAAATCCACGCAGAGCCCATCGTCACCCTCGCCATCGTAAACGCTGATCGAGAGATCCTCGACCGGCCCGAACGACAGCTTGCGCCCGCCCACCCGATGATCGCCCACGCGCAGATCGGGATCGGGCGGGAAGATGTTGATCATGGCCCCGACCAGCGATCCATCGGTGGCCACGCCAAGATCGCGCCGGAGATCCTCGTGGCGGTACTGCTGATGGCGCAGCGCCTGCTTGCTCTCCTCGGCCGTATGGGCCAAGAGCTCCGCCACCGTCATCCCCGGCCGCGGCGACAGGCGCAGAGGCACCACGTTGGACATCATGCCCGGCACCGTGCGCGCGACCTTGGTGCGCCGGGTGGTCACCGGCAGGCCGATCATCACCTCGCGCGCGCCGGTGATCCGTTGCATGTAGAGTGCAACCACCGAGATCAGCACGAACGTCCAGGGGACGTGCGCCTTCTTGGCGGTGTCGCGCACGCGGTTCATCACCTCGGGATCGATCCGCGCGATCCGCGAGAGGAGCTCGCGGGTGACCTCGGGCGCGCGGCCCGAGAGGGTGACCGGATCGGGACGATCGGCCAGCTTGCGCGTCCAGTACTCGCGGTCATCGGTGAAGTCGGCCGAGAGGCGATAGCGCTCGCCGTCCTCGATCATCTCGCGCAGGCCGAGCAGGCGGGGGGGCGTGGGCGCCCCGGCCAGGCGGGCTTCGTATCCCTCGAAGACCCGTTTGGCGATCAACGTAAAGCCGAATCCATCGAGCGCGATATGATGATTGCGGTGAAACCAGAAGAAGCGATCCGGCGCGATTTCGAACAGCGCAAACCCGAACGACGGTCCGGTCGTCAGATCGATGGGCCGCGCGAGATCCGCTCGCATCCAGGCCTCGGCGGCCGCGCGCGGATCGGGCTCGCCCGACACATCGACGATGGGCAAGGTCCAGTCGACCTCCGCATCGATCCACTGGCAAGGCCCTCCGTCGCCGGAGACCACGCGGATCCGCAGCGCTTCGACCTCGGCGACGGTCTGCCTCAGGGCGGCTTCGAAGGCGGACGCGTCCACGGCAGCGCGGATTTCGAGGTACTCACCGATGTTGTAACGATGGTTGTCGCGATCGAGCTGCTGCGCGAACCACATGGCCGACTGCGCGCTCGTTAATCGAAGTCGACTGCTGCCCATTCGTGACATGTTCCGTCTATTTCCACGCCTGACGACGTAAAGAGGTGAGCTCCCCAACATCCGATTTGGGGGCTTCGATTGGCTGCGATCATCTATGGCCGTATTGCAGTCGAGTTGGAGGCCAAACGGGTCGTCCGGCGCGCCGCCGCCCGCACGGTTTGCCCGATATCCATGCGCGCGCGCACCGCCCGCATCGCCGCATCGACCGTCAGGGCGAGCTCCGAGCGAGTCGAGCGACAGCAGCTACGAAATGACGAGAACGACAGGAACGGCGAGAGCGCGAGAACGATAGAGACGAGACCGAGGCGCCAGCTCGTTCACGAATGGCCGCTTCGATGTGCAATTTGGCGGCCGGGGCTTCGGATTGGTGGCCAAGGCACCCGTTTTCCCCCACATAGAAGCTTGTCAGGCACGGTCGGGGCTGCGATGGTTCCGGGGTATGCCTCGACCGAAGTCATCGGGCCCTACCACCAGCACCAAAGGCGAAGCCGCGCGCGAGCGCATCATCCTGGCCACCGTGGCATGCATCGAGCGCCTGGGCATCGAGGGCACCGGCGTTCGCGAGATCGCCGAAGAGGCGAACGTGAACGGGGCCGCCATCAACTACCACTTTCGCAGCAAGGACAACTTGCTCGGCATCGTGCTCGAGCGCACCCTCGACGAGGCCTTCTCCCAGGTGCTCGTCGACTTCGATGCGCTGGTGCAAGGGGGAGCGAGCCCGCGCGCGGCCCTCGAGAGCGTGTTCGACGATGCGGTGGGGGGAGCCATCCGCTACCCACGAATCACCTATGCGCACCTGCGGGAGCCCATCGTCGAGCAATACTACGAGGGCGCCGTCATGCGCAGGCTGAACGACTTCATCGACGGGCTCACGCGGCGGCTCTTTCCAAAACGGTCGGAGCAGGCCGAAAGACGCGCCCGTATGGCGCTGGCTCAAATGTGGTCGGTGGTGATGATCTCCGGCCTGCTCCCCCGCTTCTTTCACCAGACGGGCGGGGTCGAGCTCGAGAACCCCGAGATGCGCCGCCAGTTCGTCGCCCAGCTCGTTCGCCTCGTGTTCTCCGACGAGCCGGCCGTCTCCGAGCGGCACCCGCACGGCGCCATGAAGAAGAAGTGAACGCTCCTCATTCACACGGCGCACGGCGCAGGGGGCGCGGCACACGGCGCAGGGCGCGGATCGCGAGCCGGTGCTACGCCTCGAGGGCCCTCCGGATCTCCTCCGGCAGATGGCCCGCGGCCACCCCGAGCACGTCGACCATCAGCCGGAGCCGGCCCCGTTCATCATGGGAGAGCCAGCCATCGGCGCGAAACCGCGCGAACTGCGCCATCACGAAGTCGATGAGCAGGGTGTCGACCCGCGCGGCCTCCAGCCCGCCCAAGGCGACCGACGTCCAGAGCGCCATGCGCTCCTCCTCCGTGATCACGCCGTCCTCGAAGATCTGCTCGAGCATGCGCGTAAACCGCGCCTCGAGCCCGCCGGTATCGTCGCTCGTTTCCACCATATTCCGATCATCGGCCCCCGGCGCGCGCCGGTTTCGTGCGAAAGTTACGTTCGCAGCCGACGCGGGCCAGAAGCCACGGATCTCGCTTGTCAGGGGCCGGCGTACCCCCGACAATCGTCGCTATTTCACAATCCGGAGGCGCATATGGCCTATCGTGAAACGGCGTCATTCATGTCGAAGAAGCGCACGCTCGTCGCCTGTTGGGTGGCGGTATCCACCGTAGGCGTCGCGTGCAGCGCCGAGCGCGCGCCCGATCGCGCGGAGCAGGGGGCCGTCGAGGCGGCCTCGCGGTCCTCGGGCTCCGTGCCGGCGGAGGAGCGCCTTTACGGGGTGACCGTCGACGATGTGAGCGGCATCTCCGCCATCACGGACTCGCTCGCGCGGCTCGCGCACAAGCCCACCACGCGCATCGTCTTCGACGAGCGCGTGCCCGCGACCCAATACGTCTCCGCGGCCGCGGCCATCCATCGGGTGAGCCACGTGATGGGCGAGATCCTCGATTCGTATTACGTCAAAGACTACACCACGGAAGAATATGCCAGTCGAACCCGCGAATACCTCGCCACCTTGGGCGACCAAGTCGACATTTGGGAGATCGGCAACGAGATCAACGGCGAGTGGGTGGGCGACGGCCCGACCGTGCGCACGAAGATGAAGAGCGCGTACGACATCGTGAAAGGGAAGGGGAAGACCGCGGCGCTCACGCTCTATTACAACGAGGGGTGCTGGGAGCGCGACGATCACGAGATGTTCCATTGGGCGAGCGCCAACGTGCCGGCCGACATGAAACAAGGCCTCGACTACGTGCTGATCAGCTATTACGAAGACGATTGCGAGAACCAGCGCCCCGATTGGCAACCCATCTTCGACCAGCTCGGCCAGATGTTTCCGAGCTCCAAGATTGGATTCGGGGAGGTGGGCACCAAGGTCGCGCGAAAGAAGGCCAGCTATTTGACTCGCTATTACACGATGCCCATCGAGCACCCCCGCTACATCGGTGGCCACTTCTGGTGGTATTTCCGGCAGGACATGGTCCCGTATACCAAGCCGCTGTTCACGACATTGAACGAGGCGATTCGCTAAACGCGCCACCGAGCCCCGGGGCCATCGCTCCCACGGCCCCGGCGCGCGCCGCGGGGGCACCGTGATCGGCGCCTTCACCATTCGGGCAATCGTCTTCGCTCGCTCGATCGCCAGGGCATTTCCTTCGATGCGGCTGCGTACATTCCGGACATAGGAGAAACGCCATGTTGCATTTTACGCCATGTGCATCGTCCGCCGTATCGCCTCGCCCGTCGCAACCCGGGCGAATGGGCCGCCGCACGCTCTTGTCCGTCGCGATCTTCACGTCCTTTGCGTCTTTGGCGCATATGGCTGCAGGATGCGGTAAATCCGAGCCGCCGAAGCCCGGTCAGCCCGAGTTCGACACCGCCAACGCCAAAATCGATACCTTCTCGGGGGAGGTCGGCTTTGGCGCCGACGCGGAGGCGGTCGCCTTGGCGAGGAAGTTCAGCACCACCCTCAAGAAGCTCGAGGCCGAATCGTTCACGGGCGGCAAGGACGAGACGCGCGACACCTTCACCAAGGGCAACTGGCTCACGTACGCGCACGTTCGTCCCACCGACATCGTATTTCTCGTTCAGGCGCCCAACCTCGACACGTACAAGAAAGGCGAAGATCGCAAGGCCTTGATCGAGCTCGCCTTCGAGGCCGCCCAAACGGTGACCGAGAACCTGCGCGCCGCGCGCGATCGAAAGCTGGTCGTGGCGATTCGAGGAAAGGTGTTCTACGGCGGCTTCGCGACGGGAGCCGGAAATGGAAAGCCCAAGATCACCCAGGACACCTCCCTCGACGTCGCGTGGATGTACCCTGCGTTCGCGCCCCCAGGGGCCGCGGGAGCGGCATCGGGCGCTCCCGCGGCCAAGTAAAAGACACGCTGAGAATGGTGCGGCCGATCACCGAAGGTCGGCCGCAAAGCTCGTATCGTCGCTGGTTGCGATATTCGTATTTCACCCATGACACGGTCTTCGGATGATGATGGTGATATCGCGCCGGCGTGAGATTGCGCAAAGCTTCGCCGTCGACGAAGCCCGGTCCGAGCGCGCGCGATGCCGGCTTCGATTCTTTAATAATCTCCGCGCGGGGCGCGACGAAAATCGTTGCGTTGAAGTCGGGCCCTTTGCGCCGAAATGGCACGATTCATCCTGCTGGCCGGCTCGTTTGCAGGTGAGTCAGCCGGTCGCTCGATCACGGCGCAAACTCGGTTCGGGATTCAGCAAATGCGAGGAGCGCTGGTGTATCCTGCTGCAATGGATAACCCCACGATGCATCCCCTGCGCTCGCTCGCTGTCTCCATCCTTCTCGCGAGCGCCGTGACGTGCTGTCAGAGGACGCCGCCGGCGAAGACTTCGGCGGCGGATGCGGCGAAGGCGGCGGGTGCGAAGACGGAGGCCGCCCCTGTTCGAGATCCGATGACGGCGCTCAACCAGACGGCGCGGGGCGCGTACCGTACTGCGAAAGAGCGCATTTTGCGCGGCCTCGGGCCGACGATGGTGGTCGAGGGGGACAAGCTGGTCTTCCTTCACGATGGCCAGCGCGAGGAGGCGGTCATCCACCCGCGCGCGTACCACGAGCTCAAGACCTTGGATCACGTCCCGCTCGCCCTCGACGCGCTCATTGGCGATAGCGACGGCCCCGTCGACCTTGGCCGATTGACCGCCATGCGGGAGCTGCGCGCGCACATCGCCCCAGCCGAGCAAGCCTTTTTGGCCCATGGCCACCCCGCCGCGAGCGTGGAGCGCCAGAAGCGAATTCTCGCGTCATCGGTGGCGCTGATGGATGACGTGCTCGATCGCCGCACGTTGGCCCATGCGGCGTACGTGCAATTTGCACGTGCGACGGCGCCGCTTCTTCTGGCCAGCGTCGACGAGGCGGCGCGCATGGAGCTCGACGCCATTCACGCGAACGTCTCGAGGTGGAGGGCCGCGATGCCCGCCTCCGCGTGGAGCCGCCTGCGGGTCGTGGTCATCAGCTCGCACATGGCGCGCGATCAATCTCTGCAAATGCAATATTTCCAACGGCTCTTGGGCGAGCCCGGCGAGGGGCGCCGCATCGTCTTCGCCGAAGGGCTCTGGGAGGAGTCGAAGGCGCTCGATCTCGAGGCCACGCACATCCTCGACGCCCGCCTGGCCGAATCGTTCTTTGGCGACGCCACGCGCATGCACCGGGATCTGCTCGCCGACGCGGCGGCGGCCTACCTTCCGAAGCTGCTTCCCGCCGCGCCCTGAAGCGCCGGGCCCTCGCGCGTTCGTGGATTTCGGCGCCGACCGTGAAGTGGGTACGGATCGCGGGCGGCGTGGGTCCTGGAATACCCGATTGGCCTCGGGCCGCCGCCTCGCGCTCGCAAGAAATGAGCGCTCTGGTCCTGGTACGTAGATTGCTGAATATCCGATGCATCTCTTACGGACGAGGAAATGCATCCGATGGTTCTTGGACGACGGATATTGGGTATTGGGGTCTTGGCGGCGTGGGGTTTGGTGGCCGGGTGTGGAAAGAAGGCCGACGCGGAGATCGACAAGAAGGTCGAGAAGCTCGGTGAAGATCTGGCGAACAAGCTCATCCTCGATATGACCAAAAAGCAATTGGCCGAGGCGAAGACGAAGTTCGCGGGCGGCGAGGCGGTGAGCGACGAGTGCAGCGAGCTCCGAAAGGACAAACTCGAGGTCTCGAAGGACAAATCGGCCGACGCGGCGAAGCTGCTCAAGGAGATCGACGTGTTCTGCCAGCTCGACGTGGCGCTCGGACACGACGTCGCGGGGCTGAAGAAAGACTACCAGGAGATGATCGCCGCCCAGAAGAAGAAGGATCGCTCCTCCGAGCAGCTGTACTGGGCGGGGCTCACCACGTCATGCACCAGCGCCAAGCGCCTCCTCGACGGGCTGGCGCAGGACAAGCTGGAGAACGAGCCCAAGGCAAAAGAGCTCAAGTCGCAAATCGACCAGATTTGCACCCCGGAGAACTTGGCGCGCAAGAAGTACTTCACCTGATCCGCGCCGTGCGCTCAGAAACGAAGCATGGCCCCGCGCATCGGCGCGGCGGGGCGCCGGAGCGAGGGCGCGGTGAACCACAACACGGCGCCGCCCACGAGCAGCACGGCGCCGGTGATGAGGCCCGCGGTCGCGATATCGGCGGAGCGCCCGGCTCGCGCGTGCGCGTCGAGGCCCTCGTTCGTGCACCCGTGGGGGCGGCAGAGCGCATCGGCGTCGCGCTCGGAGGCTGCCGCATCGAGCGCAAAGCCGCCGCCGATCCCCAGGGCCACGAGCCCTGCGCCGCCGGCGACCAGGGACAGCGTGTGCTGCGCGCTCCAGCCGCGCGCGGGGGGCGCCGTCGCGGGCGGCTTCTCGCGTGGGAAGGCAGGTCCCGCGGGGGCCGAGGGCTCGGCGGAGCTCGAGGGCGCATCGGCGGCCGCCGCGCGCAGAGGCTCTGCGCGGCCTCCGAGGTCGGCCGGTATGTCGACCACGACCGGTTTGCACGATTCACCGCTGGCGCCGCGCGCGATGGCGACGTGGGCGATGAAGGGCACGAAGCCGGGCGCGCGTGCTTCGATGACGTGCGCGCCTGGGTCGATGGGGACGGATTGGTCGGCGTCTTCTCGGCGCACTTGGGTGCCGTCGCGCCGCAGATCGTCCACGCTCGCGGGGGCATGGATGACCAGGCGACAGAGCTGCGGTTCGAGCGCCCCCGCGCGCTCGCGGGCGATGGCGGCCCGCTCTTTTTGCCCTTGTTGGAGCGCCATGGCCGCGGCCTCGCGGTAACGCAGCCAGCCGCTCGCCGTTCGGCCCGTGCGCGCCAGGCACTCGGCGAGGTTGAGGAGCGATCCCAGCGCGGGATCGAGGCGATAGCTCGTCTCGAGCTTCGGGCACGCCTCCTCGAAGCGCCCCTCTTTCATGAGCCGGCGCGCATCGCTGAAGGCCGCCTCCGCGCCCATCGGATCGCGCGGACCATCCCCATCGGCGCGGGCCGTCTCGGCGCCACCGAGGAGCGCGCCCGCGACCAACAGCGCGAATCCTACCTTTTGCTTGCACCCTGCATTCATTGCCGATCCTCGAAATACGTATCGTCGCTGGAGGAGCGCGCCGTCGCGATCGGCAGAGCCGCCGTTGTTCGCGCTTTTGCCGCGCCCTCTGGCACTTTTGCCGCTTTGGGGGGCGAAGTCGCATGGGGCGCCTCCGCCTTTTGCAGCTTTGCGGCAGCTGGCGGCGGAGCGTTCGCCGCGGTCTGCGGCGGCGTGGCGCCGATGGCCTGCGCCGGGGTGTTTGCGGTGGCCGGCGCCGGCGCGATCGCGCGCACCTCGGCGGGTTGCGCCGCGGCAAGCTCGGGCGACGCGCGCGACGTCCCGCGCACGGCCATGGCCGCGAGCACCGCGAGGGGCGCGCCCACCAGGAACACCCGCGCAAACGAGCGCCGGAGGGGCCGCGCACGGGGCGCGGCATCCGGCGCGCTCGCCGGCGACGGGGCATCGTGGGGCGTGTGGGCCAAGGATGGCGACGGCGTTTCGCGCGGCGCGTGCGCGCGCAGATCGGCCGTGACGCGCTCCGAATCGGGGTTTCCCGTCGCACGAAGCGCGGCCTCCACGTCGAGCGCGAACCTGGCGGCGTCCTTCGGGCGGATCTCGGGACGGGTCGACAAGGCTTCGAGCACCGCGGCGGCCAACGCAGGCGAAATGCCCGCTCCCCGATCGCCCATGCCGGACGAGAGACGCACGCTCCCGGGATGGAGGCGCTCGCTCATCTTGGTGCCCGAGCTCCACGGGAGGCGCCCGGCCAACATCGCATAAAGCACCACCCCGAGCTCGTAGATGTCCGACGCGATGCTCGCGGGCTCGCCGAAGAACCGCTCCGGCGCCATATAAGCCGGCGTGCCTCGAATCCGCCCTTCGCGGGTGGTCGTCGAGCTCTCCTCGTGCATGTCGCGCGCGATACCAAAGTCCAATAAAACCGGACTTCCCCGGACCAGGAGCACATTCTCCGGTTTGATATCGCGGTGGACCATCCCGGCCTCGTGCACGGCGTGCACGGCGCGCGCGAGCTCCGCGAAGATGCGCACGGCCTCCTCGGGCGGCACCGGCCCGTGCTCGAGGCGCGCGGCGAGGCTGAGACCCGAGAGGCGCGGCATCAACAGATAGGGGCGCCCATCGGCCAAGGTTCCGGCTTCGAAGACGGTGGCCAACCCCGGGTGGTGGACCCGGCGCATGCGCTCGGCCTCGCGCAGAAAACGCTGCTGCTCCCGCTCCGAGAGCTCCAAATCATCGCGAAAGACTTTGATGGCGACGGCCTCGTCGCATGCGTCGTCTGCTGCGCCACCTTCCGCGCGCTCTCTCCGTGCTTCGTACACCACGCTGGTGCCGCCGCGACCGAGCTCGCCCATCACGCGGTAGCTGGCCGAGCCGAGCTCGAACGTCTCAGGCTCGGTCACGCATCCTCCTCGGATGGACGCGGCCGTATCCCGGCGCGCGCGAGCACGCGGTACAGGTATTTGCGCTCGATTTTGGCCACGCGCGCGGCCTCCGACAAATTGGAGCCCGCGCGCTGCAAAAGGTCGGTGCAGTAATCGCGATCGAAGCGCTCGAGCAGCGCCTCCTTGGCCTCGAGGTACGGCACGTCGGCCCGCGCAATGGGCTCGGCATCGGCGGGGGTCTCGGTGCGCAGGACGATGGGCATCTGCTCGAACTCCGAGCCGGGCAGGGCGAGGGCCACCGCGCGCGCGATCACGTTTCGAAGCTCGCGCACATTTCCCGGCCACGCATAGCGCAAAAGGCGTTCGAGCTTCGGTCCCTCGACCTCGCTGTCGATCGCGCCATTGGCCCGCAAGAGCGCGCGCACCAAAATGGGAATATCGGTTTTGCGCTGGCGCAGGGGAGGGAGGTGCGCTTCGACCACCGCGAGCCGGTAATACAGATCGCCGCGAAACAAGCCGGAGCCGATATCGGCCCAGAGATCGCGGTGGGTGGCCGCGATGAAGCGCACGTCGTAGCGCTCGGGGGCTCGGGCTCCGAGCGGGGTGACCTCGCTGCGCTCGAGGAGGCGCAGGAGCTTTGGCTGCAAGGAGAGCGGCAGATCGCCGATCTCGTCCAGGAAGAGGGTGCCGCCGTGCGCGGAGGCGAACGCGCCGGCGTGATCGCGGTAAGCGCCGGTGAACGCGCCCTTCTTGTGGCCAAAGAGCTCACTCTCGATCAAGGTGCCGCTCGCCGCGCCGCAGTCGAACACCACGAAGGGGCCGCCGCGCCGGGGGCTGCGCTCGTGAATGGCGCGCGCCGCGAGCTCCTTGCCCGTGCCGCTCTCTCCGAGCAGGAGGACCGGCGCGTGCGATCCGCTCGCGCGCTCGAGCACGGCGAACACGCGGCGCATTGGCTCGCTCGCGCCCAAAAGCTCGCCGAACGACGTGGCGTCGCTCGGGGGAATGTCGATCGCTTCTTCGGCGGGCAGCAGTTGGACCAAGGTATGTCCAATGCGCAAGGTGGCGCCGGCGGCCACCATGGCGCGCTCGATCCGGGATCCATCGAGCCACGTGCCGTTGCGCGAGCCGAGATCGGCCACCTCGAATCCGCCGGTGGCCGGAACGATGGTCGCGTGTTTTCGCGATACGGCCGAATCTTCCAGCTGCACGTCGCACGCGCTATCGGCGCCGAGAACGATCCCGGCGGCCGGCAAGAGCACGGAACGCGCGGTCAGCGGCGAATCCGACGCCCCCACGAGGCGAACGCGGTTGCCCCGGTGCGCGCGGGTGCGTTCGATGAGATTGGTGATTCGCTGGGCCATGAGGATCGTCGCGTCGGGGAGGGAAGGAGCCCGGCGATGGTCACGTACGGTATATAAGGTACGGCGTGAGATACCGCATCCTTCCTTCGAGCATCGCCAAGCGCGCCATCGTACTCGGTTTGGTGTCGTCTGGGGTGGTCGGCGGTACGGTCGGTTGCCGCGCCATTCTCGGGATCGACGATGGCTCGCCGCTCGGGCCCACCGACGATGGCGGTCTCGATCCAGGCGACGGTACACGGGACGCAGGCGGCGACGCGTTTTCCGCGGGGGATGGGCGCGCGCCGGGCGCAGTGGAGCGAACGGAGCCTCAATGGCCGCTCCCCGTTTCATCGCCCGCGCCTGCCAATTACGAGCTCACCGACGATACGGTGCTCGACAAAACGACGGGTCTCATGTGGCAAAGGCGCGTCGCCAACCAAGGACGCGTCGCCTGGGAAGACGCCGTTCGCACCTGCCCCAAGCTCCGGCTCGGCGGGTACGACGACTGGCGGCTGCCGACGCGCATCGAGATGATCAGCATCGTCGACTATGGGCCGGAGGCCGAGCCCATCAACCCCGGCCTCTTCCCCGACAATAACAATTATCAATACCAATGGACCGCGTCCGTCTACCGAGCGGAGCGACGGCGCGATGCGCGCTGGGTCGCGACCAACGGTGCGGCGTGGTATCGCGATTTGAGCCAATCGTCCGACGGGCTTCCTTTCCGATGCGTGCGCGCCGGCAAGGTGTCCGGATCGACTCGGCGTTTCATCGTGGAGGGGGCCACTGTGAAGGACGCGCGCACAGGGCTTTCATGGGAGCAAGCGCTGGGTGCTCCGCAGGACATCGCGAGCGCCCGGCGCCGCTGCGAGGATCTTTCGCCTCCAGGTTTTCGTCTTCCCAACCTGCGTGAGCTCCAGACGTTGATCGACGAGGCCGAAACCGAAAACCCCATCTGGGACGATGCGTTCGCGGCACCTGCTGCCGGCGTGGCGCCCACGCTCTGGAGCGACACCTTTCGGGGCAAGCCTCCATCGACGACATATCTCTACGTCGATTTCAAGGACGGAGCGACCCACAATCAAAACGGCGAATCGCAACGCGCCGGTGTTCGCTGCGTTCGCTGAAACGCGCGTGTCGATTCTGTGACGCTGGCGCTCGTTGCGGTGTCGTTCGACATCTTGCGCTACCTCCGCCGCAACATCCAGGACGATAAGCGCCATGGGGCGATT
The DNA here is from genome assembly GCA_037157815.1 of Sorangiineae bacterium MSr11954. NCBI lineage: Bacteria > Pseudomonadati > Myxococcota > Myxococcia > Myxococcales > Pendulisporaceae > Pendulispora > Pendulispora albinea. The sequence continues at coordinate 7,505,202 of CP089984.1, read as the reverse complement.
ACCTTCCATGGCGCTGCGCAGCAATTGCGCTTTGTGGATGGTCACGGGGATGACCAGCACTAAGCTCCGCACCATGAACGAGTATTCTTATTCGAAGACGACACGGTCAAAAAAATTCCGCAGCATTACACCGGTTACGGCGTTGCTGGCGATTGCCAGCGTTGCCTGGTCGGGTACATGCACGCCCGATACGTCGCTCACCACCATCGCGGAGGAGAGCGGCTTTCAGAAGACGGGTCGTTACGACGAGGTGATACGGTTCTGCAAAGCGTACCCCGCCCGTTACCCCGAGCGCGTTCGTTGCTTCAAATTCGGCGAAACACCCGAGGGCCGCCCGATGTTGGCCTTCGTCGCGGGCGCAAAGGGGGCGCTCGAACCCGGCAAGGCGAAGGATCGGCCGGTGGTGTTCCTCCAGGGGGGAATTCACGCTGGCGAAGTCGATGGCAAGGACGCGGGCTTCATCGTGCTCCGCGATCTGCTCGATGGAAAGGGCGACGCTGCCAAGGCACTGGAGAACGTGACCTTGCTCTTCGTGCCGGTCTTCAATGTCGACGGGCACGAGCGCTTCGAAAGGGGCACCCGGCCCAATCAACGCGGACCGGAGGAGGCCGGCTGGCGCTCGACGGCGCACAACCTCAACTTGAACCGCGACTACTTGAAGGCCGATGCTCCCGAAATGGCGGCCGTGCTCCGGCTCATGGGCGAGTGGGATCCCATTCTCTTCGCCGACGCACATGTAAGTGATGGTGCTAAATTCGAGCACGATGTCTCCGTCGAAATCGAGCCGCGCCTCGCGGGCGCCGAGGAGCTCCGGCCGCGCGGCAAGGCCCTGAGCGAATCGCTCCTCGCGTGGCTCACGGACAAGGGGCACTTGCCGATCGACTTCTATCCGACCCTGCTGAAGGAGGACGATCCCACCTCCGGCTTCGCGGCCCGCATCTATCCGCCGCGTTTCAGCCACGGTTACCGATCGCTCCACAACCGTCTGGCCCTCCTCATCGAGACCCACTCGTGGAAGGACTACGCCACGCGCGTCCGCACGACCAAGGACATCTTCAACCACCTCCTCAACGCCGCCGCCGAACACGGGGGCGAGTGGCTCGACGCGGCGCACGCGGCCGACAAGCGCACCGCGAACCTCGGTGGAACCACGGTCAATGTCGACTACGGAACCACCAAAAACGCGACCACCTTCCCGTTCCGGGGATACGCATATCAGCGCGTGCCGTCGGAGATCTCGGGCACGCTCTGGACGATTTACGACGAGACCAAGCCGGAAATCTGGCCGGTGCCCGTCTATCGCGAGGTCACGCCCACGGTGACGGCGACCGCGCCCAAGGGCGGTTACATCGTCCCGGCAGCCTATGCTGCGCTCGTCGGCGGGAAGCTGGATCTGCACGGCGTGAAGTACTCGCGCATCCAGGGCGAGCGCAAAGCCCTCAAGGTGGAAGCGTACCGCGCCGACGAGGTGAAGTTTGGCTCACCCTCGGAGGGGCGCACGCCGGTGCAGCACAAGGGGAAGTGGGCTGCCGAGGCGGTCGACGTTCCCGATGGCTCGCTCTATGTGCCCATCAAACAAACCAAGGCGGTGCTGGCCGTTCAGGTCCTGGAGCCCACGGCGCCCGATAGCCTCTTCGCGTGGGGCTTCTTCAATAGCCGCCTCGAGTACAAGGAGAACATCGAGAACTACGTAGTCGAGCAGCTCGCCCGCGAGATGATCGCCAAAGACCCGCAGCTCAAGGTGGAATTCGACGCCAAAGTGGCCAGCGATCCGATCTTCGCCAAGGATCCGGCCGCCCGCATCGAGTTCTTCTACAAGCGCACGCCGTACTGGGATGAGCGTTATCGCCTTTATCCCGTCTACCGCGTGAACGCGGATCCGTGACGTAAACGAGATGTGAGCCACCCACGATCCCGAGCGGGCGTCTGGCTTGCGTTCGTTTAGAACGCGCCGCGGGCGCCGAACGCGAGGCTGGGATTGCCCGCTCGGGATTCTTCCTTACCCGATACGATGATGCCGTGGCCCGCCTGGTCCGCCGCCGAGGACGCCGACGTTGGCCGAATCTTGCGTTCGTTCATAACGCGCGGCGGGGCGCCGAACGCGAGGCTGGGATTGCCCGCTCGGGAGTCTTCCTTATCCGATACGATGATGCCGTGGCCCCGCCTGGTCGGCTGCCGAGGACGCCGACGTTGGCCGAATCTTGCGTTCGTTTAGAACGCGCGGCGGGCGCCGAACGCGAGGCTGGGATTGCCCGCTCGGGATTCTTCCTTACCCGATACGATGATGCCGTGGCCCCGCCTGGTCCGCCGCCGAGGACGACGTTGGCCGAATCTTGCGTTCGTTTAGAACGCGCCGCGTGCGCCGAACGGGAGGCTGGGATTGCCCGCTCGGGAGTCTTCCTTATCCGATACGATGATGCCGTGGCCCCGCCTGGTCCGCCGCCGAGGACGACGTTGGCCGAATCATGATGTCGATTCATATTCGATTGCTCTTCGTAAGAAGAAGGTTCAAGCAGTCGATGGTTTGAAGCCGATGGCCATCGATTCCGGCCCGCTGAGGTGCGCGACGCAGCCATCGCAGAAGCCTGCGTCGGCCAGCCATCCAAGACATTCCGCGCCGGTGTAGGCGAACGCTTTGGGGTTCTCCATCATCACGTGGAGGCTCAAAAGCAAACCGAAGACATTCTCCGAGCGCCCGGGGTCGATCATGGCGTCGTAGACGATCACGGCGCCCCCGGGCGGCAGGGCGTCGAAGGCCTTCGCGAGCAGCATTCGTTTGGTCGTCAAATCCCAATCATGCAAGATGTGCCCAAAGGAAAGAACGTCGGCCGAGGGGAGCGGATCGGTGAAGAAGTCCCCGGCCGAGAACGTGAGGCGATCCGACAACCCCGCGCGCGCCGCCGCGCGGTGAAAGGCCGGCGCGAGCGGGGGAAGATCGAACCCGACGCCGCGCAGGTGCGCGTGGCGGCCGAGGAGCCCGCGCAGCATGGTGCCCGACGCCGAGCCGATGTCGGCCACCGTGCGGTATTTGGACCATGGGAACTCGTCGACCAGCGCCAAGGTGGCGCCGAGCGAGGCGCCGTGCATTGCGCGCTGGAATTTCTCCATCCGTTGGGGATCGGCGTACAAGGCTTCGAAGGAGTTGCTCTCGCCGGCGGTCACGTCGATTTGGGGCTCGCCTGTGCGCAGCGCCTTGGTGAGGTTTCGCCAGCTATCGTACCACCAGGTGCCGGCGATTTCGAGCAGGCCGGTGACGTCGGTCTCGGGTTTGCCGCGATCGAGGAAGATGCTCGCGACGGGCGTATTTCGATAATGGACGCCCTCGCGATCGAGGAAGCGCAGCGCGACCAACGTATCGAGGAAATTGCGCGCGGCGCGCGGGTGCAGCTCGAGGCGCGCCGTGAGCTCGTCGAGCGCGTGGGGCCCTCGGCCAGCGCCGTGAAGAGGCCGAGCTCCACGGCCGCCGAGAGGACCCTCGCCTCCCAAAAGCCGAGCGCCGTTCGGATCACGCGCCAGATGCCCTGCACCGGCTCGGGCTCGAAGAGGCGCCGCACGGGCGCGGTATCGTGAAAATCGGTGAAGTGCGTGGCCTTGCCATGGGAGAACACCCAGGAGTGCACGAAGTCGACGGTGCACGAGCGCCCCGTTCGCGCGCTGCGCATGAAGTGCTCTCCCAGGACGACCACCCGATTGCCATCTTCCATGAGCTCGCGCGGCGTCGGTCGGATTTCGGAGAAGAGGGTGCGCGCATGCTTCATGAATGCGAGCACCTCCGCGCGACCCTTTTTGGCGCCGCCGAGGCCATAGTCGCTCATCCCATCGGGATGGGTGCATGCGACGTCGGGCGCGAAGAGCGCGATGGCGTCCTCCAGATCGCCGCGACGGAGTGCTTCGTAGGATGTGCGAACGAGATGGGCATGGCTGGTCATGGGATTCCCCCCTTCATGATTCCGAGACCCGGCAGCGTGGATTGGGCGCTTCGGCCCGTAATATGCAAGCAAGATGCGAGAAGAATGAAGAATTGATGAACGATGGAAGATGAATGACGCGTGATGAAAGATGAACAGCGCTTCGAAAGAATTTTTGAGCGCCAAAGAAAGGTGTCGAGTTATTTCGATTTGTCGCGCATCGTACGCCGATTGCAATTCATCGACGTCGAAGCACGTTACGTTCCGCGCGCTCCTCCTCCTTTTTGGACCTCCTCGACCTCCTCGACCTTCTCGACAAAGAGCCCGAGGCTCTTCCTCTGGCTCACGCGGGGACGATCGAGAGGATCCCTGGTGCGATCATGAGATCACGGGAACCATGTGCGTGCAAGAACCCCGGGCGAATTTTCGCATGGTGCGGCTCATCTGTCGAGAGAGGGCGCGCGCAAATGCAACAAAAATGCTGTACATGCGACATCGAAACGGGGTCATCGCATCGTCACGTTCGATGTCGACAATCTCCTTGTGGCCAGGACGTTCGAAGCAGCTTAATTCGTAATCGTGATTTTGCGGAGGGTGCCCCCGATGGAGTCTCGAATCCGTTCGATCCAGGAAAGGCCCGAGGCTCGCGGGAGCGATCTCGTCTCGAGCCAGCGCCAGAGGATTGGCGGCGGGCGCGCGTTCGACAAGTATCATCTGATTCTCGAGCTTGGTCAGGGAGGGATGAGCCGCGTTCATGTGGCGGTCGTTCGCGGCCCCGGTGGCTTCAACAAGCTCCAAGCCATCAAGCGGCTCCTGCCTACATTGTCGGAAGATCGCGAGTTTCGCGAGATGTTCATGGAAGAGGCGCGCCTCTCCGCCAAGCTCAATCATTCCAACATCGTCCAGATCAACGAAGTGGGTTTCGACGGGACACACCCGTTCATGGCGATGGAGTACCTGGAGGGTCAATCGCTGGACGCGATCGCGCGCCGGGCGCGTGTCACGAATGATCCCGAGTTCACGATTGCGATGCACCTGCGCATCATCGCCGATGCGTGCGCAGGGTTGCATTATGCACACGAGCTCACCGGCATCGATGGCAAACCGCTCGGCATCGTGCATCGCGACGTGTCTCCGCACAATGTCTTCGTCACCTGCGCGGGGCAGGTCAAGGTGCTCGACTTCGGAATTGCCAAGGCGGCCGATACATCGGTGCACACGCGCACCGGGGTGCTCAAAGGGAAGTGCTCGTACATGTCGCCCGAGCAGTTCGGGGCCAAACACGTCGATCGCCGGGCCGACGTCTTCTCCCTCGGGGTGATGGTCTGGCAGGCGATCACCCGCAAGCGCCTGTGGAAGGGGCTGTCGGAGGCCGAAATCTTTCAGCGCATGGCGCTGCGGCGGATCCCTTCGCCCCTGGCGGTGGATCCCGATCTGCCCCCGGCGCTCGTGGCCATCTGCGATCGCGCGCTCGCGTTCTACCCCGCGGAGCGCTATCGAACGGCCGCGGAGCTCGCCGATGCCATCGATGCCTATTTGAGCGGATTGCCGCACGTGGAGAGCGCGCGCGATATCGGCAAGTACGTGAGCTCCGTGTTTGGCGAAAGCTTGGCCAAGATAAAGGCGGATATCGAGACGGAGCTCCGCAAGCTCGAGAGCGTGAAGATGGCGGAGGTCCCCGCCGGCCTCGATCCCGACGAGCCTTCGCCGGCCGACCCCATGGCGCCGCCTTTGCCCGAGGAGCCGGATGCGCCCGTCGCACCGGCGGCATCCGCCGCGCGCAAGGGACGCGTTCGCGCGGCGGCCGTGCTCGCGCTGGCGGGGATTGGCGCTGCGGGATACCCGCTTTGGCGGGAGCTGCACCAGGTCGCGCCGCCGCCCGTGGCCATCCACGATTCGACGGCGGACACGGTCACCGTTCCGACGACGAAGCGTGAAGAGCCGCGAACGTTTCGCGACGAGACGCCGGCTCCTCCCGAAGAAGCGCGGCCTTCGGTACGGCCGTCCGCGCAGCCGCCGGCGCTCTCCGCCGATGCAAGGGCAAACGACGCAAAGGCAAATCCCGCCAAGACGGCGCGTCCCGCGCGAAATGTCCCGGCCCGAGCGGCCCCCGCTGCGCCGGTTTTGCCCTCGTCGCCATCGAGCCCTCCGGCGTCCTCCGCGGCGCCCGCACCTGCGATCGTACCGCCCGCACCCGCGCCTGCACCGGCGGGTGGCAAGCCGCCTCTCGATCGCAATCCTTGGAGCGATTGATCGCCCGCGCGGCGATCGCGCGAGGAGCTCGGATCAGAGCGTGTGTTTGCGAAGGAGGCGGTACAGGTACGTTCGATCGAGCCCCGCCTCTTGCGCGGCGCTCGCCACCTGCCGTCCGTGCCGGTCCAGCAGTTTGCGCAGATACTCGCGCTCTCCAAATTCGATCCAGCGCTCGCGAAACTCCTTGTAGGCGGTCTCCATGCGGGGCGCCGGGGTGGTCGCCATATCGAGGGCGCGGTGCGCGCCGAGCGCGATGGCGCGCTCCACGAAATTGCGGAGCTCGCGGACGTTTCCAAACCAAGGCATCTGGCTCATCTCCTCGAGCAACGGCGGCTCGAGGGCGCCGCCGATGCGCGCGGCAAAGTGGCTCGCCAAAAGAGGGATATCCTCCATGCGCTCGCGCAGCGGGGGGACGCGCACCGGAAGAACGGCCAGCCGGAAATAGAGATCTTCCCGGAAGGCGCGCGTGTTGGCCATCTTCTGGAGATCCCGATGCGACGCCGAGACGAAGCGCACGTCGATCGTGCGGGCCGTGGTCTCACCGACGCGTTTGACCTCGCGGGAGTCCAGCGCGCGAAGGAGCTTCGGCTGAATCGCCAGGGGGAGCTCACCGATTTCGTCCAGAAAGAGCGTGCCACCATGGGCCGATTCGAGCGCACCCTCGCGCGCGTCCGCGCCCTCGAACGCCCCCTTGACGCAACCAAAGAGCTCGACCTCCACCAGGCGGTGCTCGGACATGGCTGCGCAATCGACGACCACGAAGGGGCCGTCGCGCCGGGGTGAAGCGTCGTGGATGGCGCGCGCCACGAGCTCCTTGCCCGTCCCCGTTTCGCCTTGGATGAAGACGCTGCTGTCCGTGGCCGCGATGCGCGCGAGCGACGCGAACAGCTCCCGCAGCGCCGTGCTCGTGCCGATCAGCGGACCGAATCGATCCGTTGGCCAAAGGTGAACGACGGCGTCCTCGGGGGCGCGGTCCATGGCCAGCTGGGTGAACCCGACGCGCAGCACGCCATTGTCCGGAATGCGCGCCATCGACACCAGAACGTCCTGCACGAAGGTGCCATTGCGACTTCCGAGATCGCGAACCCAGAGCCCGTCCGGCTTGAGCTCCAGCTCGGCGTGCAGTCGCGAGACGGTACGGTCGTCCACGCGCAGCTGCGCGCGCTGGGAGCTGCCCACGATGGACACGTCGCGAACCACGAGCTCGTGCGGCCCGCTCGCGTCCGTCCAACGGAGCCGGGGATGGTGACGCCGAACGGCTTGCATCCCGCGATCGTGAATCAGCGTTTCGATGCTGCTCTCGTTCGCCCCCTCCTCGTCGGCCATCCGCGCAGTGTACGCGCACCGCGCCCCCCCCGGGCAATGGATCGGTAAGAATTAGTTAAGAAAGAAAGGTGCGTCCGTCATTCGGCGCCCAGCTGGTCCGCGAGGGCGCCGAAAAAGACTTCATCGTGGGGATGGCCCGCAAACCATGCAAATCCAATAACACCCCCCTCCGCCCGCGCAACCGGCTTCGAAGGGCGCGCCCGAGCGCCGCGCGCCGCCCGGGTGTGTACCCGCAATCCACATCACGAGAGGCGCCGGTTCGAAGCTGTGGACCCGCAGTCCACGCGCGCCGCGCGCGCTCGAAAAAAGAGTGAGACTGAGTGCGACTCGTACCCTGATGCGCGCACGCAAACGTGGGCGGCACGTGCCACGGCCCACCCTGGCACTTCGACTACTCGCATATCGACATGGGCGCGCGGTCATGTTCCGTGTGCAGGATGCATCATGAAGACATCGAATCGCTCGGATGTTCGAATCGCAAATTGGGTTTGCGATTTTCATGATTCGAACTAAATCCACGGCATGCGACGTCACCTCGGTTCAGTCGCCGCACCGCGGCGATTTCAACGCGTTCTGCCCGTGGCTTCGTGCATCGCGCTCGGCTCGCTCGGTCTCATGCTCACGGCGTTCGGGCCATCGTCGTGCGAGGGCGAGCGCCGGGTGACGGTGAACGTGACCGAGGGCACCAACCTGGCGGCGACCCTGTCGCCCGATGGGCAGCGCGTCATTTTCGATCTTCAAGGAGCGCTCTGGTCGGTCCCGGCATCCGGCGGCGACGCCACCCGGTTGACCGATCCTTTGTTGGAGCCGGCGCGCCCGCACTGGTCCCCGGCCGGCGATTGGGTCGCCTTTCAAGCCTATTCGGGGGGCACCTTTCACATTTGGCTCATGCGCCCCGACGGGAGCGGCCTGCGTGCATTGACCTCGGGCCATGGCGACGATCGCGAGCCGCGGTTCTCCCCCGATGGCGCACGGATCGCGTTCTCTTCCGATCGCGCCTTCGAAGGGAGCTATGACATTTGGGTGGCCGACGTCGCGACGGGGTCGCTCCAACGTTGGACGTCGGCCGGGACCGACGAGTTCGAGCCCGATTGGCTCCCCGGTGGAAGCGAGATCGCCTATGCCGTGGGGACGGGGGCCGTCGGAACCTCGGTCCAGGCCTCCACCTCCCGCGGCGCCGCCCGCACCTTGATCGCGGCGCCTGCGGGGATGCGCATCGCGTCGCCATCCGTATCGCCCGACGGCCAACGGGTCGCGTACACGCAGCAAATTGGAGCTCCGGCGCGCCCGGCCGAAAGTCTTTTGATGCTCTCGGGCACACGGGTCGGCGCGAACACCGACGTCTTTCCATTTCACGCGCATTGGCTCGGTTCGCATTCGCTCCTCTACACGGCAAATGGAAAGATCCACGTTGCCGATGTGGATGCGGGTACCACCCGCACCATTGATTTTCGCGCCAAGGTGGAGGCTGCCCAATCCGAATACCATCACCGTCCTCGCGACTTCGACGCCGATGGGCCAAGGCGCGCCAAGGGCATCGTCGGGCCGAGCCTCTCGCCGGATGGTCGCCAAATCCTCTTTCAGGCGCTCAACCAGATCTGGGTCATGACGCGCGGGCAGCCGCCGCGCGCGCTCACGAACGATCGCTATTTCAAGGCCGACCCGTCCTGGTCGCCCGATGGCCGGAAGATCGCCTATTCGTCCGACAAGGCGGGGACGGAAGATCTCTATATCGTCGAGCTCGAGGGCGGGGGAGAGCAGCGCGTCACGTCGTTGCCGGGCGCGGAGGTTTCATCGGCTTGGTCGCCCGACGGGCGCATGCTCGCTTTTCAAAATCAGACCAACGCAACATTCACCGTGGAAATTGCCACTGGAAATGTTCGGCAGGTGCTGCCATCCCTCTTCGCGCCCTCCAAGCCGAGCTGGCACGCGGGCGGCGCCACCCTCGCGGTGGCGGCGCTCAAGCCGTACAGCCGTCGCTTTCGCGAGGGGACCAGCCAGATCCTCACGGTGAACCTGACCACCGGCGCGCTCACGTACACCGAGCCCGCGCCGTTCGAGTCGATCAGCACCCGCGGCGAGGATGGCCCCGTGTATGCGCCGGACGGCAGCGCGGTCGCCTTCGTCATGCAGAGCACGCTCTGGATCAAACCCGTCAATGCCCAGGGCATCCCGCAAGGCGATCCGGTTCGAATCAATGACGAGGTGACCGATGCGCCGAGCTGGAGCGGCGACTCGCGAACGCTCCTTTATCTCTCCAACGGCAAGCTGCGCGAGGTCGATCGCGCCGGCGGGCCCCCGCGCGACGTTCCGCTGGAGCTCGCGTACCGCCCGGAGATGCCCGAGGGGCGCACGGTGATTCATGCCGGAAAGCTTTGGGACGGGCGCGGCGCCAACGTGATGACCGACGTGGATCTCGTGATCGACGGCCATCGCATCGCGCGCATTCGGCCGCACGATGCGCACGCCGACGACGGCGCGCGCGTGACCCATATCGATGCTTCGCGCCGGACGGTCCTCCCCGGGCTATGGGAGTCGCACACGCATCAGTGGATCAGCGGCAAGTTCCACGGCGATCGGCTCGGGCGCCTCTGGCTGGCGTACGGCGTGACGTCGCTCGACTCGGTCGGCGATCCCGCGTACCGCGCGGTGGAGACGGCGGAGGCTTTTGCGTCGGGCGAGCGGGTCGGCCCGCGCTTCTTCCCCACCGGGGAGGCCATCGACGGCGAGCGCATTTATTACAATTTCATGCGGCCGGTCACCGGGGGTGACGCCCAGCTCGCGCGCGAGCTCGCCCGCGCGCAGGCCCTCGATTACGACATGGTCAAGACGTACGTTCGCTTGCCCCACCGGGACCAGGCGAAGATCGCGCGCTTTGCCCACGAGCGCCTGGGCGTGCACGTGGCCTCGCACTACATGCCGCCGGTCATGGCCTACGGGGTCGACGGGATCACGCACGTGAGCGCGACGGCGCGTTTGGGGTTTGCGTACACGCGCTCGATGGCCGGCGTGAGCTACGGCGACATGCGCGACTCCTTGCGGCTGTCGGGGATGTTCGGCATCAGCACCACCTTCACGCCCTCGCTCTACGCCGACGATCCCGGCATGGTGGACGATCCGCGGCTGCTCGCGTTGAACACGCCTTGGGATCAGACCATCCTACGAAACAAGCGCGATACGGCGGTAACTACGGATCAAACGCTCCTCTTGGAGTCGCTGCGGCGCGAGGAGGACACCGTCCGCAGCATCCTCGCAGCCGGCGGCACCATGCTCGCGGGCACCGACTCGCCCTTGGACGACGTGGCCACCGCGCTTCATTTGAACCTCCGTTCCCAGGTGAAGCTGGGTGGCCTGCCCCCGTGGCGCGCGCTGCAGACCGCCACCAAGCTGGCCGCCGAGGCGATTTCTGCCGGGGACGACTTGGGCACACTCGAGCGGGGGAAGCTCGCCGATCTGGTGATCGTCGAAGGCAACCCGCTCGATCGCATCGAGGACCTGGCAAACGTCCGCGCGGTCATGAAGAACGGGAAGCTGCACACGGTGGAGGCGTTGATGGCGCCGTTCCCGCCGAAGCCCGCACCCGCAGCCGCAGCTGGACGGCAGCTCGCGCCAGGGCTGGAGGGGGCGGCCGAACGGTACTGGTGGCATGATCCGGAAAACATGATCGAGGACGATCACCGATGACGTAGATGTAACTGTTGTCGCAACGTCATCGGGCTCTGCAGCGACTGTTTAGCTCGATGAGACAAAAGAGTGACGCGGGCGGGTCAAGTCGTGTGAGGCTCGGCTCAGATATTCGTCGAAACGGATCGAAAGTTCGTTTGACTGGATTGCCCACGTCGTTTTTGTAGACTGTCGACCGATGCGCTGCGCCCCCACCGTGGACGAGCTGCTATGCGGGGGCCGGTGGCTTCGGTGACCGTCTCGACGCCCCCGGGCTCTCGCGGTTCAATCTCCGATGCACACGGGTCCGGGAAGTATCGGCCCCTCCTCGAGATCGGCCATGGCGGCATGAGCCGCGTGTACGTCGCTGTCATTCGAGGTCCGGGACATTTCAATAAGCTGCAAGTCATCAAACGACTTTTGCCGACATTGGCCTCGGATCCCGATTTTCGGCAGATGTTCCTGGACGAGGCGCGTCTCTCGGCCCGCTTGAACCACTCGAACATCGTTCAAATCAACGAGGTTGGCTTCGACGGCGCGCACTACTTCATGGCCATGGAGTACCTCGAGGGGCAGACCCTCGATGCGATCGTCCGGCGCACGCAGGCCGCCGCGGCGGCCCCGGTCACCTCGACCACCTCCGCCACGTTGACGGCACCTGCCGGATCGGACGCTTCGGCCGCATCGGCTTCACCGGCGCCGCCTGTCGCATCGGTCGGACCCGTTCCATCCGCCCCGCCGGTGCCATCGGTTCCGCCGGTCACCATCGGCACGCAAACGGGACCCGGCGCGGGCTTCACCGTTGCGATGCATTTGCGCATTCTCGCCGATGTGGCCGCGGGGTTGCATTATGCACACGAGCTCTCGGACATCGATGGGCGGCCGCTCCAAATCGTGCATCGCGACGTGTCCCCGCACAACGTGTTCATCACCTACGCGGGGCAGGTGAAGGTGCTCGATTTCGGCATCGCCAAGGCGGCGGATTCGTCGCATCAAACGCGAACGGGTGTCATCAAGGGCAAGTGCGCGTACATGGCGCCCGAGCAGTTTCAGGGCAAGGGGGGGATCGATCGGCGCGCGGACATCTTTGCGCTCGGCGTGATGGTGTGGCAGGCGATCACGCGCACGCGGCTCTGGAAGGGCCTGTCGGACATGGAGATCTACAGCCGCGTCTCGGCGGGGGAGATTCCGTCGCCGCTGAGCGTCGATCCGCATCTTCACCCGCAGCTGGTGAGCATTTGCGAGCGCGCGCTGGCGCCCGATCGCGAGAACCGCTATCGCACGGCCGCGGAGCTGGCCGAAGCCATCGACGCCTACTTGGATACGCTGTCGACCCCGCGCGGGAGCCGCGACATCGGCCGCTGCGTGAGCGAGCTCTTTGCGGATTCGCACGCCGAGGTGACGCGGGCCATCGAGAACGAGCTCCGCAAGCAAGAGACCAACTCGGCGGAGATCCCGATCTTCATCGATCCGCACGCGCCGCCGGCGGACGACGCCTCGCCGCCCCGGCTCGCTCCTGCGAACGATTCCTCGGAGGGGCGGCTCGCCGTCGGGTTCCTGGACCGAGCGTCGTTCGAGCCGCCTTCGCGCGCGAAGAAGACGTCGCGCGCGCGGCGGGCGCTCCAGGCCTCGGTGGTGCTGGCCGCGTTGCTCGCCGCCGGCGCCATGGTGATGCACTTCGTGCGCAAAAAGCCGCTGCCGGATCCGGGGGTGGCGTCGGCGTCGGCGCAGGTGTCGGCGTCCGCCCCGGCGCAGGTGTCGGCGCAGGCGGCCAAGCCCGAAGAGCGCGATCCCGAACGCGACGGCGCCGTTTCCGAGACGGCGGCGCCCGTGGTCGCGCCGGAAGCGCGGCCGCCGGTCGTTCCAGAAGGGCCATCCGCCCCACAAGCGCGACCCGCTCCGCACGTGCGATCCGCGCCCATCACCCGACCCGCGCAGCCGAATCGGCCGGCGATCCGGCGCGTGGGCGGGAGCCCCAAGTCCACGGCGTCGCCGCCCGCTGCGGCGTCTGCACCCAGCGCGACGGTCGAATTACCCCCGCCGCCCGCGAGCACGGCGCCGCCGGCGAGCGCCGCGCCCCCGGTCTCCTCGAGCAGCAAGCCCCCGCTCGATCGCGATCCCTGGCATCCGTGAGGATGGTCGCTTCCTTGGACCCGGTCTATTGAACGCCATCCCAAACGGCGCGCTCGTCGCCCATGGGATCCTCGACGGTACGGATCGCGCGGCCGAACTCCATGGTCGTGCGCCCGCTCGGCTCATACCGCGCCCAGCCGGGATCGCCGTCTTTGGCGAACGACACCAGGGCGCCGTGCATGCGCGCCGCGAGCTCCTCGGGGGGATTGGGGCCGGTGAAATCGGTATACGATTGAATATCGTCGAATAGAAAGGGGATATCCATGGCGTGCGCCGCGCCCAGCACGCCGCCGTAAGCGGTCGACGGCCATGTGAACAGATACATCCATGTTGCGCCGTGGTGCGCGAGCTGCGCCTCGGCGAGCCGGATCTGGCGGATGCGAAACCAATGATCCGTTTCCATGGCCGTGAGGATTTCGTTGCGCGGCTGCCCGGGGCGGTTCTTCTCGTAGACGGCATAGGCGCTCTGGAAGGTGCGGCCGGCCGCCTCCATCATGGGGGTCATCGAGGGCTCGGCTCGAGCGAGGACGGCCGGCGAGAGCGCGGTGAAGAATTTCCACTCTTCGCTCGTGGTCCCCGTCAAGAGATCGACGCCTTTGGCCGCGCCGCGGGCCACCGCCCGAATGGGGAGCTCGGGGAGCACGTCGCCCCCGTGCATGGGCGCCCAGTACACTTCGATGGCTTTGAGCGAAGGATCCGTGGACGCGCCCACGATCTCCTGCGCGCGCAAAAGCCCCTCCGGCGGGAGGGCTCGCAGCGCTTCGAAATCGCCTTGCGCGAGGTTGGCGGCGTCGAAGATGGCGCGCGTGATCGTTCCCGCGTCTTTTGGGGAGCGGGTGGCGTTGCCGCCGCCGCTGATGGGGACGGCTCTGCGAAAGAGGCCGCGCGCCGAGGGGACGGCGAGCAAGGCGCTCACCGAGGTGCCACCGGCCGATTGGCCGAAGATGGTGACATTGTCCGGAGCGCCGCCGAACGCGGCGATGTTCTCGTGCACCCACCCCAAGGCCGCCAGCTGATCGAGAAGACCGAATGCGCCCGATCCCGGCTCGTCGCCGACCCAAAGGCTCCCTTCGGCGCCAAGTCGGTAATTGCAGGAAACGAGGATCACCCCGTCGCGCGAAAACGCCGCGCCCTCGCGCCCGGGGAGCGCGCCCGTTCCATACATGTACGAGCCGCCGTGAAACCACACCAGCACGGGCAGGCGCGCCGAGCCCAGCGCGGGTGTCCACACGTTGAGGGTCAAACAATCGTCACCTTGGGGCGGTCCGCCCTTCCAGGCAAAGCGGTTGCCGATCTGCGGGCACACCGGCCCGTACTTCGTTGCGTCGCGCACCCCGCCCCAAGGCTCCGGTTTTATCGGCGCGCGAAATCGATTTTTGCCAAAGGGCGGCGCGGCAAATGGAATTCCGCGAAACACGTGCACGATAGGGTTGGCGCCAGGGGATCGCGGATCGCCGGCATCGCGCCCGCGCACCTTGCCGCTTTGGGTGTCCACCACGGGGCCAACCGGCTCGGGCCGCGAATCGGCGCAGCCGGCGACCGCTCCCGACCCGACCGATGCCGCGCATCGGGCATAGGTTTGCAACCATCGACCGCACGCGACATTGCCGAGCCCCGTGAGACCAGCTCGCAATGCCTCGCGTCGCGAATACTTCCGTGACCCGATCATTTCGGAATCTTTTGTACCGCATCCCCCGGCTGAACGGTAATGCCTGGGTCGGGCCGTACTGCGGCCTCGTTCGGTTGGACGATGCGGGTGATCATGCCCGTGCCCACCGGTTGGAGCCTGCAATTCGGCGAGCCCGAGCCGCGGGTTCGGGTGCCACATGTATCCCGTAAAAATTGGATCGAATCGCCCTCTCGAAATTCGGCGGACGTGATTCGCACCCGCGACTCACCTTCGTCGACATTCCGCATCACCGTACCCCGGTTGGCTGCCGCCGTTGAGCACGACGCCACTGCGAAGGCTGCGATCGCCGCACCGAACCCACACGCCCGACCATTCATGATGACACCTCCCGCGTGAAAGGAACCGCGCAGGGCGGCGTACCCCCGATGAGGGGCCGGTGCAAGCGGCGCACCTTCGGTCAGGGTCGCAAGATCTGATGGAACGAGAACGCCGCGCCCCCGACGCGGTTGCAGATGGCCTTGCTGGTATCGCCCCCGCACGGCTGATCGCGATGGATGGCCCAGAACGAGAGCAACCCGAGCGACTTGCTCTTGGCGAACGCCGCCAAGGTGCGCGCGTCTTCCAAGGTGAAGACCTCGCTCGCCACGTCGTTCTCGCCGATCATGGGGGTGGCGCCGAGCATCTTCCACGCGTCTGCTTCGCTCGAGCCGGATAGGGCACTTCGTAGTTGGGCATTGGCGTCGGTGAGGGCCGAAATGGCCAGCTCGCCCATCTTCTTTCCCTCGCTGAAGTAATTGCCATAATCCATGACCATCAAATTGACGTGCGTGAGCTCGACCCCCGCCGCCACCGCCGCCTTCACGACATCGACGGAGGTCGCACCGAGCCCGCCGGGGGTGTTGAACTTATCGCGCGGGAGCGCGGCGAGGGTCAACGAGATGCGGGCGCCGGTCTGCTTCTGCACGGTGGCCAGCGCCCGCGCGCGAAGCGCGTTCACCTGCGGGGTCATGGCGCCGCTCTGCTCCACGTCGAAGTCGAGATCGTCGATGCCGGTGGCGCGCACATAGCCCGTGATCGCGTTGGCGAGCGAGGTCGCGTCCGCGCACGCATTCTCCAGGTACGTGCCATTGGCGCCGCCGAACGATGCTTTCACGTGACCGCCGGCCGCCACATACGCTTTGACGTCGGCGAGGTGCTCTTGCACGTCGGTGGTGGCCGCGCACCCGCCGCTCGACAGCACGAAGGCCAAGGTGACGGCGGCGGGGCCGCCTTTGGCCTTCATGTCCACCAGGCTCGTAAATGGATAAACGGGATTGCCCCAGCCCCACGTGTAAAAATACGGTGCATACTCGGCCGCGCCGCTGCCGCTCCCTCCCGAGCCGCCGCCTCCTCCCGAGCCGCCGCCGTTGCCCGCGTTGGGATCGCCGGTGCCTGGGCCGCGGCCGGGTGCCCCCGTCTCCGAGCCCGGGCGGGGGCCATCCCCATCATTGCCCGATTGCGAACGAGGGGACTCCGTCGACGAACAAGCCACCAGCGCACCGAGGACCAAGGTCCATCCAAGCCTTGCAATGTTCATGGTGGCAGGTCCCCAGCAATTCACGCGCCTGCGAGGCGCTGGGGCCCGAACCGCATGTACTTCGGATACACGCGCCTACGAGCCGCGATCGATCAAATCGTGTGTACGCGCGTCGTGTCTTTTTTCTTGATTTTCACTTTGCGTACTCGCTTATCGCGCGTCGGCGGTTTCGGCTCCCGCGGCGGCGCGCCCGGCGCGGCAGAAGGTGCACCGCCCGGCCGAGCCGCTGCCGACCCGACGGCAGGATCGGCAGGGTGCTTGCGCCGGCGCGGGCTCTTCTTGGGGTTACGGCGCGGCGGCGGCGGTGAGGCACTTCGATGTACCACGGTGGGCTTTCCAGGATCCGCCGGCCGCGGCTGGGCCGGCGCCGGTGTCTCCGCGCGCAGATCACCGAGCACGAAGGTCATGGCGAGGAAGGCACACGATAAGACGACGTCGCGCATCCGAGCACCATAGGCGCGCGTGCGTGGAGGACAAAGCGCTACCTTCACCCGGTGCGCGCCGGCGCGCGTGCCCTCGCGCGCACGTGGGTAGGTGCTTACGAGGGCACAATCCGACTCGAAAATGCTACCAGCCGACGGCCTCACCATCTTTTCGATGATCGGAGGCCGCGCGATAGAAACCGTGCACGCGAGGGGCGCCCGCGCCGGCCGGCGCGCCCGCGGGGAGCGGCGTGAACAGGATGGATTGAAAGCCGCCCACGGGGGTGCCGTCGATGGAGACGACGTTGTGCCCCATGGAGAGGAGGTCTCGGCCTATGAGGTTGGCCAAGCTCGACTCGAGCTCCAGCCGGTTGGGGACCTGCACGTGGTGGAAGCGCGCCATATCGGTCGCCGCCTGCAAATTGGCGCCGAGGTCGAGGATGCTCACCAGGGTCTGGGCGTGACCTTGCGCCTGCATATCGCCGCCCATCAGCAGAATGGACATGAGCGGCGTATTGTCATTTCGCATGACGAAGCCGGCCGACAGCGTGTTGAACGGCCGCTTGTGCGGCGCGATCACGTTGGGGCTCGTCGGCGATAGGCTGAAGAGGGAGCCGCGGTTGTGCAGCACGAAGCCATACCCCGGAACGGTGATGCCCGATCCGAAGCTCTGATAATTGCTGCTGACCCACGACACCATGTTGCCCTCCGCGTCCGCGGTGGAGAGCACGACGGTGTCGCCGCCCGCGTTGACGGGGGCCGCGGGGCCCGTGGACGACGCGCGCTTGGGATCGACCTTGCTGCAAAGCTTCTCCGCGTGCGCCTTCGACAGCAAGTCGGCCAGCGGGATCTTCACGAAGTTGGGATCGCCGTTGTAGCGAAAGAGATCCGCGTACGCGAGCTTCTTCGCCTCCACCAAGAAGTGCCAGTACTTGGCGTTTCGCGGACCCAAGCTGGCGAGCGACTGCCCCGGCGCCCACTTGGGCATGCACGTCTCGAGGACGTTCAACATGACGTTGGTGCCCCACGCCTGCGAGGGCGGGGGGAGCTCGGCGACCCGGTAACCGCGGTACTCGCTGGTGGCCGGGGTGCTCCACTCGCCCTTGTAGGTGGCGAGATCCTCCAGGGTCATGCTGCCGCCCAGGGCGTTCGATTTGGCCACGATGGCCTTGGCGATCTCGCCCTTGTAGAAGACGTCGCGGCCGTGCTGCGCGAGGAGCCGGAAGGTCTTGGCCAGATCGGCGTTGCGAAAGACCTGCCCGGCGACGGGCTGCTTGCCGTCGATGTACCAGGTCTTGATGGTGTCGGGATCGGGCGCCGTACAGCAGCCGCGCAGGGGCAGCGCGTTGGGCAACACCCAATCATGGGCAATGCGCTGCGAGATGGGAAATCCGTTCTCCGCATAGTCGATGGCCGGCGCGAGCACGTCCTTGAAGGTCTTTTTGCCGAATCGCTTGAGGAGCTCCTCCCAACCCCACGCGGCCCCCGGCACGGTCACCGGCAGAATGCCGTAGCCGGGCATCCCGGAGCCCGGGCCGAAGTTCGCGGGGTCGGCGCGGTAGCCGAGGGATTGGAACCGCTCGAGGTTCGCCCCCGTCGGCGCCATACCGCTCGCGTTGAGGGCATACAGCTTCTTCTCTTTTGCGATGTACACCATGACGAACAAGTCGCCCGCGATGCCGGTGTTCATCGGCTCCACCACATTGAGCACCGCGGAGGCGGCGATGGCGGCATCGATGGCGTTGCCGCCCTTCATGAGCACTTGCAGGCCCGCCTGCGAGGCGAGCGGCTGGCTGCTGGTGACCATACCGTGTTGGGCCATCACCTCCGCGCGGCCCTGCGCGCGCCAACCTTCGGCGCGATCACCGCGCACCGCGTTGCAGGCCGGCGGTCTTGGCTCGGCATCGCACGCCGACATGAGCGGGGCGGGTTGAGCCCATGCCTGGCCGCCGGACATGGGGGCCGATGCGAGGATGAGAAGAAACGCGGCGCCCCCCAGCGCCTTCATGGGAACCGTCGTCATGGAAAGCTCCTTCGGGGATGGACATGTCGTCCAGAAGAAGCGATTCGACTCCGCGCGCGCGGCCTTTGCAAGGGGCATGCGCTAGGTCACCGCACGAGCTCGGGGCTTTGGCCCTCGGTCGAGGCCATTTCCCTCTCGTCCCGCGCGATGAAGCTCGGCCGCCTTCGGATGCTACGTGTATGTCGATGGCGCGCATCATGGCGAAGACCTCGGGCTCGAGCCGGCGCCGTCATGACGGATCGCCACGCTCGCGAACGGCCATGTTCGAGGCGATGCGCGTCGGAATCCCAAAGCTCGGCGGTCACGGATGCGTCGGCGTGTCCTCGTAGTCGACGGGGAGGAGCTCGGACACGATGGGCTTGATCGATTCGCGGATCAGACGAAGGTGCGCGGGGTGCGCATAGAACGCATCGAGCGCCGCCCGGTTGCGAAACCGCAGGGTGATGGCGTGCGTATACGCTTGGCTCCGCGGAGATACATTTCGCCCGCAGGCGACATCGACGATGCCCGGGATCTCCTTCGGCAACGCGCGCACCTGGGCCATCAGGTCATCGATGGCCTTCGAGGTCGCGGTGGTCATGAACTTGAAAAGCACGATATGAATCACCATGCGATTTCCCTCTTCCGCGGCACGGCCCATGGCGGGCGTCGCCATCGCGGCCACGGAGACGGCGGCGAGCGAGCGCGATAAGAATTGCCTTCGGTCCATGGGGTTCAATGGCTGCGGCCCGGGAGGCCGCTGATGGGGGCGGGTGGACGCTCGACCTGGAGGGTCCGTTGCGGCGTGGCCAGCGCGTGGCGGGCGATTTCGTCCCGCCGCGCGAACCAGACGCCGGGTTTGCTCTTCATGTACGTAAAAATGCGGTCGAGCGGCGGAATGCGATAAGGACGGCCGCTGATTCGATCGTGCAGGCTCATGGACATCATGCGTCGCCGGGTGGCCGCTTCGGCGTAAAGTTGATCGAACTCGTCGCACACGGCTCGAACGTAAGCGTCTGCGTCATAGCCATCGAAGTCGAACGACGCGATGTCGTTCAAATGGGCGGTGTAGGGCACGGCGGCGAAGGGCTTGCCGTTGATCCGTTGGACGTAGGGCTCGTCGCGACTGAGATCGTTGTTGTGGTAAATATAGCCCAACTCCTGCAGGAGCTCGAGGGTGCGGACCGAGCCGCGCATCCAATAGCAGTCGTACCCGACGGGGGTCACACCGGTCGCCGTCTCGATGCTCCTCTGGCCGCTCAGGATCCAGGCCTTCTCCTGCTCCGGCGGGAGCATGTACTGAAATGCCCATTGCTTCCCATGATTGGCCGCCTCGTGCCCGCGCCGGACGATCTCCTTGGCGAGATCGGGCCGCTTGTCCACCGCTTCGCCGATCATGAAGCTGGTGACCTTGATGCCATGCCGGTCGAATAGCTCCAGCATGCGGGGAATACCCTCGTTCGGGCCATATTCGTAATAGGTATTCTGCGTCAAGTCGGGCACGCCGGGCTCGACGGGCACCGTAATGGGACCCGGCGCACCCGAGATCGGCTGACCGCCCCCTTCGAACTGCATGCACACCGACACGGCCAGCCGCGCCCCATTCGGCCAAAACGGGCCCGTTTTGACGCCCGCGAGCGGGGCGCCGGCCCCGACCGCCTTCGTGGGTTGGGCCCCCGCGGTGCTCGCGCACCCGGTCATCGCCAGGGCCCCCAAGGCCAGGGATCCCGTCAGCATCTCTCTTCTTTTCATGGTGAGCGCACCTCTCCTCGATCCAAAGAAACGACTCCCAATTCCGAGACGAATGTCGGACCGCAGGAATGTGGGCGCTCGCTTCGCGCTGGGCTAGCGGGTCGTGCGGAACAAGACCTGTGAGGTCGAGTCACGAACGCGTGCCATGCGATTCGAAGGCGCAAACCAAGCTTCTTCGCGAACTACGTCGCGGTCATTCGGCGGCGAACGTCTCGTCGTGCAAATGCACGGACCGTCGAGTACCCAATTCGGGACTTCGAGTCAAGCGTGCATACCAGTCGTTTTGGACGAATCGCGTTTTGACGCGTATTCGGGAGTGGTCGCGCAGATTCCTTCTCACCGTGAGAAATCCGGGATCCCATCGTCAACGAAACAGCGACTTCGAAGTCGAGGCAGCGGGATCCTTTCCGGCTCTCTTTGCTAAACTGTTTAGCAGCATGCGCGAGAAAAGTCTCGCGCCTCTTTCGGGCTCCCGCTGCTTTTATTGGAGGCTCGCGAGCGGCTGATTGCGATAGACTGCCGATATGACGACGAAGGCGGAGGAGAAGGTGCCCGCACGTCCCGCGAGGATCGACCGAGGCGACCTATTCTGGATTGCGCCCGACGATGGGCGAGGGCCAATCCCGAGCTGCGCGCACCCCCACGTGGTGGTTCAAGACGATGTCTTCAACCACTCGCGCATCACCACCGTGGTCGTGTGCGCATTGACCTCGAACGTGCACCGGGCAAACGAACCGGGGAATGTTCTGCTCGACCCGGGGGAGGGGGACCTTCCCAAGCCGAGCGTGGTGGTGGTGTCTCAGATCGCTTCGGTCGAAAAAGCCCAACTGGGCGAACGAATCGGCTCGCTCTCCGGCGCCCGCGTGGAGCAAATCCTCTCGGGCCTACGCTTCCAGCAGCGCTCGTTCTTCGGGGAGTGATCGCACGTCGGAAGACCTCCTCGCGCACGCGCAGGCTCGGCTCGTCACCCCGGCACGGGTTGCGTTCGTCCCGTGGACGCTGCCGTTTGGATGGCGTCGAGCAACCGGTGCCGCCGGAGCGCATCGTCGAAGCCGGGCGCGAGCGAAGTCCCATCGGCGATATCGCGCCCGAACGCGGCATAGAGCTGCGTCATCGCATAGGCCGAGCCTTGGAGATCCGTGCCGTACTCACCCACATGCGCCTGGGGGACGGTCAGCTTTTCGAGGTGCGGCTCGTCGCCGCGGGCTCCGAAGAGGAGGAGATCGGTGGGATCGTGCGTATCACTCCGAAGCTCGAGGGAGCCCTCCGTCCCCGTGATGTGCATGGTCAAGTGGGAAGGACCTTGCTGCCTTCCCGCCTCGAGGTGGGCCGATAGCACCGCGTTGCTCGCGAACGTGCCGCTCACCAGGACTTGATGCGGTGTGTTCACGGGGATCACCTCTCCGGTTTCGAGCAAGGTCGTCGTTTCGAACTGCCTCGCCACCACCGCGGCCACCTCCCGCAGGTCGCCCAGCGCAAAGCACACCAGATCGAAGAAGTGTCCCCCCATGATACTGAGCAAGGTGGCGCCGTTCTTGGCATCCGTCGAATACGCATTCTGGATCGGCGTCCGCGTCCCCATCATGGGAATGGGATAACTGAAATTGCACGACCGCAGCCGCCCCACGTACCCCTCCGCGATCAGCTCGCGCACATGGAGGATGCTGGGCAAATAGCGCCGTTGTAACCCAATCGCCGTACGAACCCCGCGCGCCTTGGCGAGCCCCGCGAGCTCCTCGGCCTCGATCGTGGAGGCCCCCAGCGGCCACTCGCAGAACACATGCTTCCCCGCCTCAATCGCCGCCCGCACGACCGCCGCATGATCCGGCGTCTTGACGGACACCGTCACCACATCCACCTCGGGATGCGCCACCAACGCCTCCACCCGATCGAACGCATGCGCCGCCCCAAACAGCGCCGCCGCCTGCTCCGCGCTCGCCCGATTGCGCGTGCTGACCGCCGTGATCTCGAACTGCGGGAGCGCTCTCAACGCAGGCACGTGCGCCACCTTGGCCCACCCTCGCTCCGCGTTCGCCCCAACGATCCCTACACGAATTTTCTTCACCAAGGCACCTCCATTTGTCTCGATGTCGAGATATTTGTCGCCGTTTGTCTCGACGTCAAGGCATTTGCCTCGACGTCGAGGCATTTACTTCGACGTCGAGCTATTTACTTCGGCATCGAGCTATTTATCTCGGTGTCGAAGTAACCGAACCGCGCTACAAATCCGGCATGTCGAAGGACGTCAAGCACCCACGCAAGGATCTCGTGGCCGCCGTGGCTGCGAGTTGGAAGGAGCGATTCCCCGAGTGGGATGTCTCGGGGCTGACGCTCTCCATGCGATTGGGCCACATCGCCCGCGAGCAGCTAGCCCGCTACGAGGAGATGATGGAGCGCTACGGCCTGGGGCCGTCGGGGTTTCCGGCCTTGGCCATCGTGGCCTCCGCGGGGGAGGGGGGGCTCACCCCGAGTCAGCTCATGGACCAGATGAACTGCCCGAGCGGCACGGTGACCCACCGTCTCAACCTGATGGAGCGCGCCGGCCTGATCCGACGCGAGGTCGATGCCTCCGATCGTCGCAGCTTACGCATCCACATCACGGCCTTCGGGCTCGAGCGGTTGCATGCGTGTGCTGACGAATACTTCACCCTCGTGCGCGAGCCCTTCGCCAAGCTCACGCGGGCCGAGCGTGAGATGCTGGACTCACTGCTCCGCAAGGCGGGGGGTGGGCTGTTGGCGAGCGATGGGCGCTCGCGAAAGGGGTAAAGGTCCGCTGGGGCGCGCGGTGATCGGCGTCGGCCGCTTTCGAATTATCGACGGCGCGTTGTTGCTGGTCGCTGTCGGTTTGTGCGGAAGGGGGAGCGTCTGAGCGTAGAGGGTCTGTGTGTTTGGCGTGTGAGTGTAGGGCGTGTGAGCGATGGGGGTGTCTGAGCGTAGGGCGTGTGAGCGTAAGGGGTGTTCTGAGCGTAGGGCGAGTGAGCGTAGGGCGTCTGAGCGTAAGGCGTCTGAGCGTAGGGCGTGTGAGCGTAAGGGGTGTTCTGAGCGTAGGGCGAGTGAGCGTAGGGCGTCTGGACCTATCACCCTTCGTACGGCCATGATATCCGCTGGACCTCCTCCGGCGCTCGCGTGCGGCGCGCATCGTTTTCCACCTCGAGCAAGGTGAGCGTGCCGTCGCATGCGGTCCAACCGTTCATTCGACACAAGGGGGCGATGATCGCCATGCGGTGCTCGCCGTAGATCGCCAGGATGACGCGGTCGACGGCTCCCCGGCCGATTGCGCCAATGTCGTCGCACCACAGGGTGATGCCGGCGCTCGTGCCCGAAACGTCCTCGATATGGCCCCGTCTCTCGAACCAGCGAACCGAGCGAAATGTGCGCTCGATGGCGCGCCGCACCTGCATCACGTCCCCGAGGCTCTCGGTGACGATGCGTCGCGGGAAATCGAAGGTCGAGCTCCGAAGCCGAAAGAGCTCTGCGTACGAGCGCACCGAGGCCGGGTGGGGCCTACATGGTCCATCCATGGCGGGGCGCGCGGGCGACAGGTTCGGATGGCGCGTAACCCGCCGGGTAGCGATGGCTCCCATCGAAGGGGCCGTGGGTTTCTTCATGGTCATCATCCGATCATGGCCGCAGCGGCCGCAATTCGGCGCGGATCGTCGCCGGTATTGCACATGCGTCGCCGTTTCGAATGTCTACGAATGTTCCTTGGGGAATGGGCGCTCGTTGTTTGGGCATCGAAGAACATCGTGCGGGCACGCTCCTGTTCTGGGGTGCCCTCCGTGTGCGGGGGCTGCGTGGGCTCGGTGCATGGGCAATGGCTGTCGCAGGAGCGCGTGCCCCCGTCGGCATCGGCGGTCGATGTCGCCCTCGTTCCCGTCGAGGGGCTCGGGGCACGCAGGTGTCTGGTACGGGCGGCGCGCGGGTCGAAAGGCGGAGGCGCACCCGAATCGCCGGAGGACCGGTCGTCCGTTTTGCCGTTTGCACTGCTTCATTGTTGCGCCGCTAGCAATGCGCATTCATCTTGGCGCGGCAATTGGCATATTGCATATCCATTGTAGTAACCAAGTTGCGTCTCGTGGTTGTCAGCTGCGGAGCGTTCGGCGGCAAGTTCGAGTCCGGTCTCACGGATGGAGGAACTTTGCGGACGAAGTTGCGCAGCGTGAGTAGCACCTTACGTATCCTCCGCTTCGTCTTCGCAATCGACGTGCGCGAGGGAGCACTTTCCCCGCTCGCGTCCCGTCGTGGTTCGGAGCCTCCGCGGAGCGTTCGCGACTGGAGACGAGGTACGCCGTGAGCACGAGTGCGGAAAATGGGACGGGAGTGCGATATTCGTTCGACGGTTCGTGCAGCGATGGTCATGTCGTAGCCTTCTTCGAAGCGGGCCTCCCTCTTCGCCCGCGATGACCCATGATGGGTGAGGCGAGCGCGTGCAAATTATTGAATTGCGGAGACGAGGTTTCGCGATTGTGGGCTCGTTGGTGACTGCGCGATTGCGAATGTGCGTTCTACGGCGAACGGCTTCGCCTCGTACGGGCAAGCCGCGTGGCTTCTACGCGGAGAGGCATTGCCGCGCGAATGGTCGTCGGCCCGCTGCCCGATCGTGCCGTTTATTCATTCGAATTTAGGAAGCGCGGTTGCACGTTACGGCGCGAACGTTCGGATGGTCTCCGGGCGCCTTTTCGATGCGCCGTGCGCGCTCTCGACGAATCGTTGAAGCGCACGGCTCAGGGGCGAAGCGGCGCGCGTGCGGGGTCGCCGATGTGGATGTCTGGGCGCGGTGTTGGCGTTGGCGTCCGCCTCGGCATCGGCGGTCTTGGGGGCGACGCTATGGTCGGATTCGGGCGGGCGAGCTCATGATTCGACCGCGGGCCATCGTTGGGCGCCGTTGTCGCGTACGACGCACCCTGCGGGGGTGGTGTCGAGCTCGTGGCTCGGCGTTGTGACGGGACCGGGGCGTGTTGAGGGGCACGCGCAGTGAGTCGCGGGGGCGCGGTGCGGAGCTATGTACCGTTGCGGCTCGCGGTGGCGGGGATAGGCAACACGCCGAGCCCGGCTCGGTCGAGGGCATTTCTGCGCGCGATCGTGGGGGCGGGGAGGGGTTTGAAAAAAAATGGATCAGACGTGTTGACAGAGGGGGGTCGATGAAGGCAAGTTAGGCGCCCTTCGAGACGCGGGAGTAACTCAGTGGTAGAGTGCCACCTTGCCAAGGTGGACGTCGAGGGTTCGAATCCCTTCTCCCGCTCTGCGTTTTCTGAGGGTTTGCTGTTTTCGCAGCCCTCTCTTCACAACCTCTTTCACAACCCTGCCCATCGGTTGATGACGAGGGGCCTTGGGCTATCTCGACCACACGGTTGAGCCCTTGGCGCATCTCGTTGAATCCGACGGTGGAATAGAGTTCCTCCATCGTCTCCGTCGCATGGCCGCTGATGGCGCGCTTGACGATGGACGGGATGGCGGCGGCGCGGCCGAGGTCCTGGAAGGTGCGCCGCAAGCCGCGCGGCGTGAACGTGAAGGTCAGGCCGATGCGCCTCGAGACGTCTTGAAACGGCTTGTCGAGCACTGCACGCGCGCGATAACCGCCGTGCCTCGCGGGGAACAGTAGGTCGCTCTCCGCCATCTTGGACCGCCACCAGAGGGGCGGCTTGTTCCACTTGCTCAGGGGCGGCTCTCGAGCTGCCGGACGTGCTCCGCAAGCACGTCCATCGCTTCTTTCGGAAGCTCCGCCCGGTGCCGCTTCCCCGTCTTGGTCTTGTTCATCACGCTCTGCCCGATGGGGTTCGAGCGTCGGGCGAGGATTCGGTTCACCTTCCAGAGCACGTCGGGCTTGTCACCCTTGCGCCGGAGGGATCGCATCGTGGACGGCCGCCAGCCGGTGACAATCCCCAAGAAGGTCATCGCGTAGTGCTGGGGCCACCGCTTCTTCATCATGCGGAGAAACTCGGGCACGAGCTCCGGCGGCAAGGCGTTCGGCTCTTCGTCGGTGTAGGTCGGCTCGTCGGAGGTGTCGAAATCCTTCAGGCCGATCGCCGGATTCTTTGGGAGCTCGAGCTCGGCGGTCATTTACGCGCAGGATCGAGAACCACCCGTTCACGGTTGACTTCGCGATGCACTCGGGATTCCGCCGCTCTTTTCCTTTTTCGTCGACGATCGTCTTCGGGAGCTTCGTGCGCTTGGCGATCGTATCCTTCATCGCCTGAAGGTGGGCGAAGCGAAGTTCGTCGCACCAAAAGTCCCCGAGTTCAGGGATCAGATGATGCGTCAACGTGTCGTCCCAGCGCTCGATGGACTTATCGCTCTTGAGATCCCCGACTTCGACTTTGCGCTCGTAGACGGACGAGGCGCATTCGCTCCAGAGCCTCCGCCGTCGCGTCTTGCCGTGCACGGAAGCGCGCTTCTTCTCCCGAAGTCGCAGGCGTTGGAGCCGAGCCTCGTCCAGCATCGCGTCTGGGAGTACCTCCACGGCCCATTCGCGTTTCCCCGTTTTTTTGGGGTTGTTCACGCGAAGGGCGATCAAGTATCCGCCCGCTTTCATCCGCCAGATCCCCTGGTGCGCTCGGTTTGGCTGCGATCTCGTAACGCCATTGCATCTTCCAGAGCATCGTCGTGTCCTCGTCCACATAGATAAGCATCCAAATCCGCTCGCCTCCACATGAGCGGCCCGGTGCGGCCTCGCCTTCCAACCGGAAAGACCTTTCGGCGTCGTCTCGCCGTCAACAACCCGCCATCAACGACCGCTCCCTCGTCCTCGCCACGCTCCGCGGCGCTCTGCGAACGCGTCGACCTGCCCCAGGGCTCATTCATCACACGGACCGCGGAAGCCCGTATGCGAGCGAGGATTATCGCCAGGCGCTCGCCGCTGCCGGGGTCGTCGTGAGCATGAGTCGCACGGCCGACTGCTACGATAGTGCCGTTGCTGAAAGCTTCTTCGCGACGCTGAAGGCTGAGCACGTCGACCACCAACGCTATGCCACGCGCGACGACGTGACCGCGTCCATCGGTGACTACATCGAGCACTTCTACAACACCGTGCGCCGGCATTCGTACGTCGGCTATGTCAGTCCGATGGCGTTCGAATTGAAGTCCCAAGTCGCCGCTCTTGCGAATATAGTAGCGTGTCCACCGTGGCGGGGGAGGATCAGTGGCGGCAAATCACACGTACTTCGTCGCGGATGCACAGGTTCTCGTACACAATATCTGTGCAATTGAATCCGTGCTTGGCGAGTCCGCGAAAGGGAGCGGGAACTTTGAAAGCGCGCACAAGCTCACCACGGATGAGGCCCTCACGGCTGGCGAGCGTTGGGTCGGTCCTCAGTATAAAGAAATGGGCGGATCCGGAACGGGCGTTTTCCGAAGCGCCGATGATACGCGACAATTCCGCATCGATGAACCCTCGATCACGGGCGCACGGGGGATATTGATCCTCACGTGCACTTCGAGAACGTTGATCCCGCACGTCGGGGACGAGATGCGATACGGTCGAACAACCATGTTCCGTTGAAGGACCCATGAATAGCGATTTTCCTACAGGTGTATGGGGTATTGTATCGAAGGCAGACCCCGAGAACGCACAGATCGAAAAAGTACGCATTGATCACAGCAAGCCCAGTGGATACATCATCGTCACGAAGGAACCAAAGGGTACGTTCGACGTGTGGGTCGAAACGGAAGCAGAGGTCACTGACTTTCTTAAGGCGATGGTTGTCCGTTGGGAAAACACTGCATGACGTGGTGACGGGTCGTGCGGCGGCATCTCGACTCCGGAGAGCTGTCCGAAGCACACGTTCTGAGTGAAGGCGCACAGAAGTGCGCCGCCCTATGCAACGAGATCGGTGAAATCCTTGACCTTCCACCTGTCGGCGTCCGAAAGCGCAGTGGGCTCCCCAATTGCGCCGGATGGTGCTGATGGGGGGAATGCCTCGTGAGCAATATGAGCGCACCCCGGCGTGCGGCGCTCGGCTTTACCGGTTGGCTCGTCGATGCGCGCAAGGTTTTGGAGAGGGCGGCGTGTGCGGCGGTCTCGAGCAAGGCGATGCTTCAACGTGGCCGCCGTTCATCACGGCGGATCGGCGATCTCGAGTGCGTTGCCGGTTCTCTCGTCCACATCGCTTCAACGTGGCCGCCGTTCATCACGGCGGATCGGATGGTCAGATAGCCACATGAAGGCGTCCGAGCAGCCGGGCTTGAACGTGGCCGCCGCCATGGCGCGGCGGCATGAGCCTCAAACGTCCCATCCGGCAGGCAATATATCCTCCTGCTTCAACGTGGCCGCCGTTCATCACGGCGGATCGGCAGGGTGGGCGCGCGCGAGCCTCTCAGCCTCGTCCACATCGCTTCAACGTGGCCGCCGTTCATCACGGTAGATCGGCCGGTGGGCGTCGACATTATGGTGGATGAGCGATGCGCTCCGAGTTCAGCGTGGCCGTTGTTCTGCGTGCAGCAGAGTACGGTAGCGCTCTGCTGCACGCAGCGACGGTTCGCTCACGGCGGGGCCACCGCTGCGTGCAGCAGACAGACGTCTGATTGCGCCTGAATGGCAATGCCATTATGGCAGTCAGCAATTGTCGGGAGTTGGTCGGCCGAGATCGACCAATTACATTGCATTACATAAATTTTCAAAGATCGATCTGAGCTTTCCTGGGAGAACTTCAGTCGCTAAAAAATAGTCAAAACGCGCCGTGAGCGCATTGCGGACTGCGAATCGCATTCGTGTTTTGGGCTAAAATAAAAATGTGTGCGCGTGTGGCGCACATTTACTCCGATGTAATTCAGCTCGATTTCTTCCGTGGACACCTCCGTGAGCTGCGACGGCCGATACTCGGCATTTTGATAACGCTTAGATCTGGATGGCATAGGCCAGTCGTAGCCGATAATACGCGAACTGCCAGGCATTATATGCTCCTGAAATCTTAATTGGGGTGCCTCTGCCGAGCATCGGGATGTTACTCGAGCAGCGTGCAATTTGACTACCACACGCCACCACCGTAGGAGGGTATCGCAAGGGGGGCCGGGCCACCGCTTTGGTAGTTGCGTATTGAGCCGCGCCGCGGCCCGTTCGCGTAGCGTGGTCACCTCGAGGAGCTCCGCGTCGCGTGCTGGTCTGGAGCGCAATCGGAAGGATGTAGATGTCGCCCAGACGCGCTTCCTCGAGGCGAGCGTCGAGGTTCACGGCGCACGCTCTTACGAAGGGGCCGACAGCAGGCAACCCTCGAAGGTAGTTAGCGCCGCCGTCGTCACGCATGGGCAGAACGTACTAGCCGCACCGCAGCCCGTGGATGTTTGAGCGCCGCCGGAACGACCACCTGCGCGCAGCGGACGTACTCTACGCCCGCCCTTGAGGAGCCGGGTTGTCGGCCCCCGGCGCTCGAGTAACCGATGTCGTGTCGACTTCTCGTGGAGTATCACGCGAGAGGTCAATCGATCTTCACGAGCTTGTCCTCATTCCACACATAGCGACCGATCTGACCGCACGTGCGCCCCGTCTCCGCCGCCTTCTTCGCGGACGAAGAAGTCATCCACGATGGGTGTTAACGAGAGCTCTCTCTGATCGATCTCCGCCAAGTTTCGCGCGTGTTTGGTGATGGTGAGGATCGCGCACGATGGAGATCCCGATCGGCGGACGTGGTGGGTGCCACGCGGAGCGGCGATGGCGTAAGGAGGCATCAAGGAGGCGGAGCGCCCGTAACAAGCGGGCCACAAAAGGCGACGCGAAGGCAGATCTTTGGCGGGACTCCCTTCGCGTCGAGCTCCGAGCAACGAGGTGCGGAGCCGAGAGAGGATTTGCCGAAGTTCGCTGGACGTCAAGGCCTGGCGGGCCGAAATGCCGTCCGTGTCGCTGGTTCGACCTGCACGGTGCGACGGATGCGGAGCGGCCAGTCGGCCGACAGGTGGGAATCTGGTGATCCACGGGGATGGGACACGGGAGCGGCAGGTTCGGGGGCCGGAGACGGCCGACGGCCGGCCGACGATGACCACCGTGCTTGTGCGACGCTACGAATGCCAGCGATGTGGGGCCTGCATGTTGGTTGTGCCGCGGGAGCTTTTGCCGCGACGACTGTACACCGCGTGCGCGATCGGTTTGGCCCTGCTGATGTGGGGGCTGCTCGGCTTCACCGAAGCGTCCGTACGTGAGCGTATCAGCCCGTTCGCGGTCGTGGGGGCCGCCGCGGCAGGAGTCTGGATCACCCTGCGGCGATGGGCAACGGATACTGCCCACGGGCGCCTGTTTGCAAGTTCGCGCGCTTCGCCGCAGGATTTCACCCTGCGACAGCATGCCGAGCGCACAGCATCGGCCTTGCGAGCGCTCGCACCGGGGGGCCTTTGCGCGGCCGACGCCGCCTTCTGTGGCGGCGCTCTTCATCGGCCTCCGTGATTCCAATCTCGCAAGACGGTGATTCCCGCCGATCGTGATCCCACGGCAAAAAAGCGGCGCGCGCTTACCACCAGCGTGCGCGTTCCGCGGGGAGGCGCAGAAAGGTTGCGATCTACATGGATGTCCTCAAACCGAAGGACCATGGCGAAGCCGTGGCCCTGTTTCGCAGTGAGGTCGTGGGTGCACTCACCCGCCTCGAGCTGCCCCGAGGCGAGCTCGCAGCTCGCCTCGAGTCGCTCAGCCAACAGCGCTTTCGGCCGCCGGGCGCGGGCGCGACGCGCACCTTCGCCGTGCCGACACTCGAGCGCTGGTATCGGCTCTACAAGAAAGGTGGGCTCGCGGCACTGCGCCCCGAGCCGCGCGCGGATAAGGGAGCGGCTCGTGCGCTTACCCCCGAGCAGCAAGAGCTTGTCTGCGAGGTGCGGGGTGAAAATCCGAGTGCATCGGCCGAGTTGATCCTCGACACCCTCGTGCTCGAGGGGCGCATCGAGCGTGGGGCGATCTCACCATCGGCGATGCGCCGGCTGTTCGCGGCTCGCGGCCTCGATCGTCGCACACTCCGATGTGGTAGCGATGGCAAACAGCGTCTGCGCTGGGAGGCCGAGCGGCCCGGCGCTCTCTGGCACGGCGATGTCTGCCACGGCTCGTACATTGTCATCGATGGCGACAAGAAGCCGGTACGCATCCATGCTTTGCTCGACGACGCCTCCCGCTACGTTGTCGCGATCGAGGCTATGCATCAGGAGCGGGAGATCGACATGCTCGGTCTGCTCGTGCGTGCGATTCGCAGACAAGGTCCGCCCGATGCGATCTACCTCGACAACGGGGCGACCTATCGCGGCCAAACGCTCGCCCTCGCGTGCGCCCGAATGGGAACGACCCTCGTGCATGCAAAACCCTATGACGCGCCTGCGCGTGGAAAAATGGAGCGCTTTTGGCGCACCCTCCGCGAGCGATGCCTCGACTTTACCGGGGTGCTTTCGTCGCTCCACGATCTCAATGTCCGTCTCTACGCGTTCCTCGACGAGCACTATCACCGCACGCCTCACGGTGGGCTCATGGGCAAAACGCCCGAAGTCGTCTTCGCAGCGGCCCCTCGCCATCCCGATGGCTTCGACGAGAAGAAGCTTCGTAACGCGCTTACAATCCATGTCCGGCGTCGCGTTCGCGGCGACTGCACCGTCCCGATGGACGGCGATGATTGGGAGACCGACCTTGGATTTCTCGCACGCAAGCTCGTCACCGTCTCGCGATGCATGGTCGATTCGAGCGAGCCACCCTGGATTGAGCACGAAGGTACGCTCCACGTCCTTCGTCCCGTCGACCCTCGCAAGAACGCGACGCGTCCGCGCTCGCCTGTCTGCTTCGACATACCTCACGAGTCACGCACGCCGTTCGATCCACCAAGCGTCCTACTCGACAAGACTCTTGGCCGAAGAAAGGGCACCACATGAGTCTCGACTACCTCTCCCACTTCGGCCTTTCGGCGCAGCCGTTCTGCAAGGATGTCGACGACACTGAGCTCTGGATGCCTCCATCCAAACAATCACTCGTCGAGGAGCTCACCGACGCCATGCACGCTCGCGCCAGCGCCCTGCTCACCGGCGAGCCAGGCGTCGGCAAGACATGTGTCCTGCGCGCGCTCCGTCATGCCCTCACTCCAGCCAACTTCCGGCTCGTCTACTGCCAAAATACCACCGTCGGCCGGCGAGACTTTTATCGATTCCTCTGCCTTGCACTCGGCCTCCAGA
Source organism: Sorangiineae bacterium MSr11954 (assembly GCA_037157815.1). Classification (NCBI taxonomy): domain Bacteria; kingdom Pseudomonadati; phylum Myxococcota; class Myxococcia; order Myxococcales; family Pendulisporaceae; genus Pendulispora; species Pendulispora albinea. The sequence goes on along the minus strand of CP089984.1, from coordinate 7,472,417 downwards.
AGGCGCAGACCGCCGGCGACTTGTTCCTCGCCGTCAGCACCCACGTCGAAGATCTCGCCAAGGAGCGCGTCTATCCCGTCTTCCTCGTCGACGAAGCCCATCTCCTCCATCAGGACCCCCTCGACCATTTGCATATCCTGCTCAATTACCAATGGGATTCGAAACCGTTACTCTCCATTGTCCTGATTGGTCTGCCAGAACTCGAAGACCGCCTCCGGCTACGGCGGAACCGCTCCCTCTACTCCAGACTTCACCATCGCTTCGCCATCGGAAACCTCGTTCCCGACGACACCAGCGACTACATTCGCTCGAGGCTTGCCCGTGTCGGCGCGACCAAGGACCTGTTTTCCGCCGATGCCCTCTCCATTCTTCACGAGGCAGCGGGTAGCTCCCTCCGCGACACCGATCGCATTGCCACTGCAGCCCTGCGCACCGCCGCTCGACGCAAAAAGAAGATCGTCGAGCGCGACGTGCTCACCCGCATCCTTCAATCCGAATCACAATCGGAGGACAGAGCATGATCCCTATCTCCAGGACACGCCTCCTTGTCGACGCCTCCTACGTCACGGCTCGCGCGGCCATCTCGCTGCCCTTCCCGCACGACGTCGATCTTGCACCCCAGCTCATCGCCGTTGCTCTCTCCCAGGCCGCGCTCGCCGCCACCCATCGCGCCCTCGACAGCGCTCACCCCATTCTTGCCGCAACGTCACGACCAGACTGGCCGCCATCGGCCCTCACCGACACCGAGCACCTGGCCACGCTCGTCCTCGACGCCGGCAACGAGCTGGCCGAACTCCTGTCCGACTACGCAGCCTCCGTCGCCCGCGACAACCTTGAGCCGGACGACGACTCGCTCCCTTTCTGAACGCCTTTTCTTACCTACATCGCCCGCTCCTACTCCGTGCGGGCGATGTTCCATTTAAGGCATGCTGATCCCGATCATTCAGCCCGGTGACGATCCCATCACCCAGCCTGCGCGGCAACAAGTAGCTAACGAGCTTTTCTTCGCTCGCCACGATCGACCACATGTGCCCCCGCTTGACGCCCGAAGGATGGTCGCGATCGAGTACGCGCAGGCCCGTGTCGTCGATATTCAAGTAGCTCGCCCCGAGAGCACGCTGCGTGATACGCCACGCGATGGGGGCCAGCGCATCGAGGCCTGCGGCGGCCCAGTCGGTCAGCCGCTGTCGTGCGATATGCACGCCGAGGCGCGAGAAGAAATCGACATTGCGGTTATGCGGAGTGGCATCTTGCCACTTGTCGACGATGAGCGTGGCGACGAGCTGCGGTCCCGGCCGTGCGCCTTCGAGCACTCGATCGCCCAACGGAGCCGTGGTGATTTCACCGCAAGGGCGGCACACCAACTTCTCGCGCCGCTCCTCGAGAATCTTGAAGCTCGGCGGAATGTATTCGAGCATCCGAGAGACTTCATGCCCGCAACTCGTGCGCTCTTTGCTGCAATAAGGGCATGGTCGATCGGCCTCGGGAACACGGATCTCGATCACTTCGATGGGGAGATTGTCAGGCAAGGGTTTACGTCCGCCACCTCGTTTTGTCGACACAGGCTTCGTGCCGGGCTCCGGGAGATTCGGAGCGTCCGTAGATGCGTCGGCTTTCTTGCCGGCATCGAGCATCGCGAGAAACAAGTCGAGCTGCGTTTGGGCAATGCGCTCGCTGCTGCGACCGTAGACTTTGCGGAGCAGCCCATGCAAGCGTGCCTCCGTCGACAGATTGCGCTCGCGGAGATCGACGAGCAGCGAGAGCAGCACGCGAATGGCTTCGCGTCCACGCCCCTCGTCGAGCATTGCAAAAAGCTTCGTTTCGACGTCGGCAACGTCGTCGAGCATCTTGGGTCGAAGGTCGGGCTCGCTCATCGGGCGAGTGCGTCAGTAACGCTCTCGATCCGAAGGAACAAGCCCCTTCGTGAACAATCGTCAGGCCGCTTCGGATTCGGCCTGCGGAATTTGCTTCCATCGTCGCCGTCGCTTCGCATTCCGCAAGTCGATCCCTTCGAGAAGGAGCGAAAGCTCGGCCGCGTCGACCGTGACATGCGTAGCGCCTTCGGGCGGCGTTTGAGCCAAACGGAATGTGCCGCGCTCGAGCTTTTTCGCAAGGATCGCAAAACCGGTGCGATCCCAGAACAAGACGCGAACTTGATCGGCTCGGCGGTTGAACCAAACGAACAGGTGGCCGCTCATCGGGTCGTGCCCCACGACATTGCGAGCGAGATTCGAGAGGCCATCGAACGACTTGCGCATGTCGGCAGGAGAGGTCGCGACGTAGATGCGAACCGACGGCGGAAGCGGGATCATCGCGCGCCACCTTCGAGCGCTTCGACGAGACGACAAAGCGAGTGCGAGTCGAAGTCTTTGCCGATGCGGATGGTGCGGCCTTTTGCAAGTACGACCTCGAATTCAGATATCCGTGCGCGAGGCGTTTCTTTTGGCTTCGTATCTGCAACGCGAACGGGCAGAAATTCGGCTGCAGGAGCCGGTGTCGATGACTTGTTCCCCAACCTCTGCTTCCATAGCCGTAGTCGCTGTGGGTCGAACCCTCTGCGCTTCGCGAACGCGGCAATCGACTCGCCGCTGGCGGCGCACTCCTCGAGCATCGTTCGCGCCACCGCCGCGGTCCAGCGTGTCCGCCTTCCACGACCGTCAGCGCCGATCTCGTCCAGTTTCCCTTTGCTCATTCTTGCTTGCCCTCCGCCGCCCACTATCCGACAGGCGAGATGTCAGCACCATGCGGTCGGCGTCGGACGCTTACGCTCGAGCAGCAGCGCGCGATCAAAGCCCGCACGAACTTCGATGCGTGCCCCCCCAATGTCAACCGCCATGGTTGGCGACGCAAAGCTGGGCGTTGCATCGGACCGGAGCACCCGCGCCAAGGCCACCGTTTCGGTCTTTGCCTCACGCTCCTTCTTGCGAAGCCGGAATCCCCATTGCTGCAGCGTTATCGCCGCATAGCCCTGGCCTTGCGCGAATTCTTCGGAGCTCTTACCACTGGCCTTCCAGGCGAGCACCCGCTCTTGCCACTTCTTCTCCGTCTCGGTCATGCCGCCATCGTGAGCGCTCCTACGTTCGTGCGGAAGAACGGCTCTTCACCCAGCGGGTACGCATATTCGCCCGCGCTCTCCCCGCTGGCATCCCACGCCGCGATGCGCCTCACCCACTCCGGCCTCTTCGCTCGCTTCCTCATGCATCGCGAGTTTGCTGCCGCTTCGGCTCCTCGTCACGACGCGCTCCGCAGGACGGATACCATGGACACTCGCTCCGACATCGCGTCTGTCTACGCGATGACGCTGTGACCATGCTCGCCGCTTCGGGGGGGACCGCCCCCGTTGGAATGCGCCCCCGGGTGCCCAGGAATCGGCCCCGGGTCACGTTGGAACGAGCCCCCCGAGTGCCCAGGATCGACCCCCCGGGTGTCGTTGGAATCGACCCCCGGGTGCCCAGGAATCGGTCCCCGGGTCACGTTGGAACGAGCCCCCGGGTGTCGTTGGAATCGATCCCCGAGTCACGTCGGAATACGCAGCGAGCCATATCGCTGGCGGTGATGAATCAGACGGTGTGGCCCGCGGAGCGCGGCTTGATGAGCGAGGTTTCGAAGAATCATCGTCTTGTCGATGCCATTTGGCCACAGAAGGACGGCATTGACGCCTTCCTCCGCGAAGCCGAAACCAAAGAGCTCTTCAATGACCTCACGCCCGATCGTGTTGTGAATCACCGGCCACGGCATCGCCTCCAGTGTGCGCCTCTTCCGCAATGCCCGCCTCGTGTTCGAGCCGTGTCGAGACCCCCGCACCCGTGCCATGCAGAAAAAGGGACTCCGCGTCAGGTGCGACCCCGCATGCCGCATCTGCATAATCTCATCCGTCCGCAGGAGCCCCTCGCGCTCGATTTGGAGCCGCCGCCGCGCACACCGTAATCACAGTAAATTCAAGTCTACGTCATCAGCGTGAAGCGTCTTGCCATGGTAGAGGTAGAGTTCTGGTGCCAATGCCTCGAAGATGGCATTCTCGTCGCCAAAGTCGATGATGAGCATACGCTTCAAAAGTTCGTCGCTCGGAAGCGCCTCCTTCATTGCTTCGAGACTTATTTCGCCACGGCGGTGGAGCAGAACCATAAAGTAAGCAGCAGCGCTAGCTACGCCGGTCATTGTCCAACCATCGAACGGGCAGCCCGCTCCGGCGAGAAAATAGTGACCCCCGTTGCAACGAATATAGAGCCGTTTCATCTTGTTCCCGTGACGCGGCGCACCTGGTTAGTAGAGCTCCAGGCCAACTTCGTGCGCCAGCACTTCGCTCCCTTTGTGCAGGTACCGCTCGGGAACCAGCGCCTCGAAGGCCGATGCCGGATTACCGAATTCGATGATGAGCAGCCGCGCGAGAATGGGGGCCGAGACGCCCTTCGCTCGGAGCCCCTCGATGGTCACCTCGTTTGCACTTACGATGAGTTCATCGAAGGCCGCAATCGCTCGTTCGAGACCGTCGTCGGACCACCCATCGAAGGGGCAGTTGACGAGCGACCGATAGTAATGCCCGCCATTGCATCGGATGTAGAGATAGTTCATTTGCGACAATCCCATAGCGCTTGAGCTCGGATTTCAAGAGTTGCGCCCGCCTTCGCCAAGCACCTCAGATTGTAAAGCTCCAAGCGCACATCAGCGCGCAGAGAGTGGGCGCAGCCGTATCGTCACGTGAGTGGTCAGAGCTTCCGGCCCTTTTCGCGTCTCGAGCTTCAGGAGGGGCTCCTTGAGTGGCACCCACCCCTCCTTCTGCACGCGAACGACGCACCGGTCATCCCAATGATCGAAGCCCACGGTGTGGACGTTGACCTCGCCTTTCTCGTCGGTGAACGCGGGGCTCGGCTCACCAACGACAAGCATTTCTCGAGGGTGAGGACAAATCACATCGACCTTCGCGCCCTGGACCAAACCATCTGGAGCAGGATGAGCCGTTCGAACGACTCCGTGGAGTGTGGCGACGGGATCACAGCCCGAAGCCAAGACGCTGACGATCGCGAAGTAGATCGCTTGCCGCCATGCGCGTATTGGCCTCGACGTTGTCTCTCGAATCCAGGCTCGCGCTTGAGCTGATCGTTGAATCATCGCTGACCTCCCACCCTCCGAGGCAGGCTGCATGGTACCTTGCCTCCGCGATTGGCTTTCCAGCGGTTTTCCGGCTTCCTGAGGACGACGTAGAAGGGAGCGCAGATGGCGTTCGGGCTCGAAGGGCCCACCGGCTGCGGCGCGAAGGACCGCTTCAAGGCGGCGAGCCTTCGAAGGCATAACTCATCATCTCGAACGGCACGAATGGATACACTCCGTGGGTAAAGTAGTGTTTGGCGGAGTCAATCGGCTTGTTTGACCATGCACCGAGTGCCTTCGGTATGAGCCACCAGGGCACTGCCGTGTTGAGCGCATAGGATGCACCATAGATGGGATAGAAGGTCGGGCCGAAGACGCGTGCCTGCCAGGCGTGGATCGCCTCGTGACGCGAGACCTTCGTGCCGGCGGTAACGTTACCAAATGTGGTGTCGTAGGGGGGAACGAGCTGGTGCTGCAGATACAAGCCGCCTGATCCCTCGCTCGCGTTCTGGGCGATAGGATTCCCTAGCAGTGCGGTGGCGTAGATCGATCCCACGAGCGAATTATGCACCGCCCACGTGTTGTCGAGAAGGAACGCCGCGAAGCCCTGGGCGCTGTGGTACGACTTCGCCTGCGCCAGCCGGTACCCGTGGATCGCGCCAAGGGCGCCAAGCCCAATCGTGGTGGACACACCCAGCACGCCGGCGGTCTGCCACCCTAGACCACCCGCGAATCCCGCGAGCGCCCCCGCAGGTCCGCCCGCGAGAAATCCCAACACGGCGGCCGTGGCGGCCGGGATCAACGCGTTCGACGTGGCGCGCGCGAAGACCGTGAACGCATCGTAGGCACGAGGTGCCACCGAGCGGCCCGTTGGATCGCGCAACAGGGTAGGGCGGTTCCACGCGTACGTGTACGTACCGAGGTTCCGCGGCATACGCATCCCGGCTCCCCGGTCGTTCTGCATGTAGGACCTCATGGCTGGATCGGGGCTGTTCCACTGGCTCAGTCTTGAATCGTAATAGCGCGCCCCGAAGTAGTAGAGCCCCGTCTCGGCGTCGAGCTCCTTCCCCGTGAACAGGTACCTCGGCCCGATCTCGGTCGTGGGATCGCGTTCATCCACCCACAGCTCGCCCGTCGGGAAGTATTCCTCGTGCGTCACGATCTCCTGCTCGTTGCTCGTGATGTAGTGGGCGCTCCCGAGATGGTCGTCGTGAAGATAGACCGTCGTCGAGGGGTTCACCCACTCCGGCCCTTCGCCCGTCTTGCTCGCGATGCGCGTCCCACCCGCGAAAATGTGCTTGGTCGGCACCTTTCCATCGCGCAAGGTCAGATTCTGCCCGAAGTGGGCGGTTTCCTCTTCCACCCACTGTAGGCTCATCGCGCGCTCACCCGAGCCGTCGTAGAGCGCTTTCGAGAGCTTCGTGGTGCCCTCGTTCACCGCCTTGAGACGATCTTCCTCGTCCCACGTGAGCGTGCGTCGGGTCAGCCCATAGCGCGATTCGATTTGATTGCCGTCGAGGTCGTACTCGAGAAACCGCTTCTTCGTGCTCTCCGCGCCCTCGAGCGTGTCGACAATGACGGTGGGGGCGTGCGCGCGTGGCCCCGCATAGGTGTAGTCCGCCTTGTAGGTCACCTCGTCGATGGGGTAGTCCTTCGTCCACTCTCCCGCGAAGAACGACTCGTGGTCCGCGCGCTGCGCCTTTTGAAGGATGTTGCCGGCGGCGTCGTAGGTGAAACCGAGTCCGAAGGTCGTTCGCCAGGGTTCGTCCTCCTGGTGGATGCCGTTCGCGTTCTTGAGCTGGTACAGATCGTCGTACGCAAAGTTCTCGGCCACGGTGCCGACGGCCACCGTGCGCGCACGGTCCGTGTCGAACGGAGCATCGTTGCGGATCTGGGTGATGTTGCCGGCGGGATCGTAGGTATACCGCAGCTTCTGCATTGGCCGGGCAGGAAGGTCGTGAAAGACCAGGTACGGATCGCGGTAATCGGCGTTGATCTCGGTCAGCCGCCGTGTGCGCGGCTCATAGACGTATTTCGTGGTGATCCCGTTGCCCGAGGTGAGCCTCGTGCGTTGCTCGAATTCGTCGTACCCGACGAACGTCAAGTACGGCGTGACCGTCTCGCCGCCCGACGGCCCGCTCGACGGCGTGACGCCCGTGGCGCTGGTGACGTGACCTCCGCGGTCGTATCCATAGGTGACCGTCTCGATCTCCTCGCCCGGGAACTGCATCGCCAAGAGCCTCCCGAACGAGTCGTAGCTCCACGACATGGTCCGATCGTACTTCTCGTCCTCGGTCGAGCGCAGCGGGTTCAAGATCCAGCGCTCTTCGGACACGTTGCCGAGACGATCGTATTTGTACGCCTTGGTTCCTGCCTCGCTCGTCTCCAGGGCGATCCGACCGGCCAGGTTGTGCGCGGCATCGCCGGCTTGCGAGGCATCGCCATAGGCGTAGGTCACGGAGGGCGTGCTTGCGCCGTAGTCCACCTTCCGCAGACGATTGAAATCGTAGGTGTAGCGGATGGCTTTCTGGATGCTTCGCAGCCGCGGTGTCTCCTTTGCGCCGAGGTTCCCGGAGCGATCGTACATCCAGTCTGTGCGCCCCGCGTCCGGGCTCGTGAGCGACACCATGCGGCCCACGGTGTCGTAACCCGCCTTGGTGACGTTCCCTTTCGCGTCCGTCACCTGCGCGAGCTCTTCGATGGGGTTGTACGCGTAGCGCGTGACGAGCGTCGTACGGGGACCGCCCGCCGTGAGCCGGTTCGATTCCTGTAAGGCGAGCACGAGCCCGCGCACATCGCTGAAGCTCTTCTGCGCAGCGCCGGGGAGGCCGCCGCCCGCGTTGACATTCGGATCGCGCACCGTCGTCGTGAAGCGCGCGATGCCCTCGAAAGGCTCGATACCGTAGGTGGTCGTGGTGAGCGCACCATCGGGCATCTGCATGGATCGCGTGCGGTCCATGACGTCGTAGGTGAACGACGTTGGGTTCTTCATCGGAGCGAGCACGAAGGTCCCGGGAGCGCCGGTGTCGAAAATGGGCTGCCCTTGCTTCTCGGCCCGACCGCGTACGTCGAATTGGATCAACCCGCTCACGCTCATGCCAAGCGCCGTTCCGGCCCCCGTATCTTTCTCGAGCTCCTTCTTCGTCTGAATGGTTCGCTCGAGCCCGTCGGCGAACGTCGCCGTGACGATCGGATCGCCCGGATGGCGGACGTCCTTGTGCGCGGTCGTCGCGTACGCGGGGAGAGGGCTGCCGGCGCCCTGCAAGCTGTACGAGAACGCGATGGTCGGCTCGTTCGCACCCACGTCGTTCGGCCCAAACACTTTGACCAGGCGCCCAAAATCGTCGTAGCGGAAGAGTGTCGTCTGCTGGTTGACATCGTTCGTCGCGTCGACCGTGCCGAAAAGGTAGTTCGGCACCGACGTCGAGATGTATCCGAAGCTGTCCAATGTGCTCGTGCGGTACGAGCGCGCAACGTCATCGTAGGCGTACGTCAGCGTATAGCCTCCAGGGTCAATCGTCTCCTGCAGGTTCCCGTAGGGATCGTACGTGAATTGCCAGGTCGGGTTTTTCGCGGGATCGCCCGTGTAGGGCTGGTTCGTCAGGGGATCGCGGCCGCCGATGACGACGTTGGTGAGCGTCTTCAGCGCGCCATTGGCGTGGTAGGTCGCTTTGCGATCGCGCAGCAACGCACCGTCGCGACCCTTTGCCGTGACCTGGCTTGGGCGGAAAATGCCACCCTGGGCGAGCGACGGATCGTAGGTGACGTGGTAAAGCACGTCGTCCGCTGGGCCATCGTCGGCGAACACTTCGCGGTCCGTCAGATTGCCCTTGTCGTCCCAGAAGCGGTTTTCCGTCGTGCTCTTGCCCGGATTGGACAAATCGCTCGTGGTCCCCTCGTACCAATTCGAGGTTCGGGAGATCTCCTTGGGAAAGAATGTGCCGGTGAGAGGCTCGGACGGGCTCGAGCTCGAAGGTTGGGCATAGACGACCCGCTCCGACGTGAAGAGCGCGCCGGTGGCATCACGCATGGCGGTTTGTGCCGCGAGGCCACGGCGATAGAAATCTTGGTTCAAGTAGTGGCTCTCCGTGGTCGACGCGTCCTCGAGCTTCGTCGTTACCTTCGCGAACCCATAGTCCTCCCGTTCGACGCGATCGAAGAAGCCGCTCGGCTCGTAGGAGAAGTCGCGCACGTAGTGGTTTCCACGGCCATCGTCGACGTCCACCTTGGACAGGACGTACTTGTTCCACGGCTCGTCGACCTTGGGGGAGCCCGCCGGAAGATCCGCGCGCCCAACGAGGTTCCCTTCGGTCGTGTAGTCGAGCGCGATGGTGCCACCAAGAGGCCTGTGCACAGTGGTCAGGAGGTTGACGCCACCCGCCTTGTTGCGTTTTGCAAAAACGGCGTGCCCATTGCCCTTGTAGACGAAGTCGGGAAGGGAATCGCCGTCGACGTCTTCGAACGTAGCAAAAGCCTCGCTTGTCCCGTGGGACCAAAAGCCGGAGATTCCGATGCAGATGAAGAAACAAATCCGGAAGTGAAAGTCTGCCGAATACGTTGTCGAGCGACGCACGTGAATCCCATCGTCGATCCCGCCCAAGAAGCTGAACTTGCCGCTGTCGCTGATGCCCCAGCTCGGGACGTTCCAGATCACTTCGTTGCCGTCGAAGCGATCCCCCAGGTTCTGGCGAACCCTCAGCGCGTTTTCACCCGGCCGTAGCATTACTTGGTCGGGCAAGCCGTCGCCGGTGACGTCTGTCATGTCGACCAGGGTACGAGAAACGTTGTAGGTCACGCCTCCGCCCGCGACCACCGCATTGATCCCTGCGCTCACCGAGCCGCTGTCTTGGAGGCGCACTCCATTGGCGCCGCGAATGGCTCCAAATGTCTCCGCGACGCTTTCCAGGATGCTGCCCGAGACCTCGTCGAATGCGGCTGGCACGATCTTGCCGTTTTGCCAGCCTTCCGCGGTCCAGGGGATCGCATTTCCGAGTCGGTAGCCATAATTGAGCCGAACCGTGAAGTGGTTCGGAGAGCTTGGATCGCGAAACACGAAATCCGGGAGCGCGTCTCCGTTGATGTCCGTCCACTCGTGTGATGTGGCCGACTGCCCGTAGTCGGCGCCCACGGCAAACCCTTGCAACATCGACTTCAAGAGCCCGCCGTCACCCCCGACCACGTGCGCGAGCAATTTCCCCACGGCATCCGTGCGTACATTGGCGGAGCCGTGGTTGACGCGCCGAAGCGTGTCGAGACTCCCCAAATTGGGCACCCCCACCGGAGCGAGAAACCCTCCGCCGAGGCCGTTCTTGATTTGACCGTCGTTGAACTGCACCACGCCATCGAGCGAAACGGCATCGGGGTAGCGATCGCCGTTGAAGTCGAAGAAATCGTGATCGCCGTTGGATTGGCCGTGGCTGGCACCTGCGCCGGCGACCACGATGTTCGCGTCGTAACCGACGTTCCACGTCGTGGAAGCGCGCAGGGACTTGAGCTTGCCCGAGCTCCCAAAACCACCACCCAGATTGGCACGTGAGCAGCTTTGCTGCCCGGCAAGGATGTACGCGTTGCCGGGGCCTTCCCACGCGGGTTCCGGGGCCAATCGGCGTGGCGCCGCAAGTTGGAAGCTCGGCGGGTTGGAACGGAAGGTGCCGTCGGCGTTGAACGGAAAGAGGATCCCGCTCTCCGCAAAATCGGTGTCGCCGTTGTAGAAGCCCGTGAACCAACGGTGGAATCCTCCCGCCATCGGGTCGAGCGGGCGCTTACCGTCCGGCTCCTTCCCATCGAAGGTGTGGTCCGGATATTGAACCGTGATGGGGATGAAGGTGCCACTGTCGGGCAGGTACGCGCCGGCTTGGAACTTCGTGGTCGGTTCATCCATCACCAACGTGGCAAACAGCCGGTCACCCGCCGCGGCGTTCACGATGACATCGAAGCTGCCGGTACTTCCGGGATCGAAGTACTTCTTGGCGTAGAGGCGGTGGACACCTTGAATCAACAAGGTGGCCGAAGGTCCGTTCTCGTCCTGCAGCGCGACGCTGGCATGGACCTTCAGCGTTCCGCCCGTTGGTACGATGTACGTTTTCGTGGCGCTCGGCGTGTCCATCTGGGGAATGGTCTGAAAGACCGTGATGGCTTGCGAGACGAGATCGGGCGGGATCACCGCGCCCGGCACCGGATCGCCCGCCATCGTGCAAACGGTCTGGTTCTCGGCGCTCGTCGTGCAGGTAACGTCTCCGCAGACGCGTTTCTTCTGTTCGGGGTCGACCTTGCAGTACTTTTTATACGTGACCTTGGGCACCCATTGGATGCGTGCTGGATCGATGGGCGTCTGCGAGACGATGTGAAACTCGAGCCCTTGCCCCTCGAGCATCGGGGTATCGACCGAAATGGGCAGGTTGAACGCGCTGCCACCGGCCAGGAGCGTGGGCTCCACGACGTCCTCGATGCGGTCCCCGTTTTGGTTCGTTTTGATGATGGAGTAGTAGACGTCGTCGGACGTGGTCGCCTTGGCAAGAAGCCCCTCGATGTGGACGGGAATCGGTCCGCTCTCGGCGTCCCCGAAAGCCGATGTCCAGGTCATCTTCGGTTGCCCCGCAACCCGGTGATCGTTCTTCTGCGAAAAGACGCAAACGGGCGCGCCGTACGGCTCGATCAGGGTGGGGTCACACGTTTCGTAGCGGATGGTTGGGTTCCACTCGGTGTCGTTGAACTGTGTTTCGAGCGTGAACTGTTGGTCCGAACCATTGGGATCGTGAAACGGGGTCAAGGTGGTGTAAATGCGATCCCCGCGCTCGACGTCGAGCGAGAACCCTTGCGCACCCGGGACGCATCCCTGGGTCGAGTTGTAAGGCACGCACGTTCTCAGATCGTCCGGAGCGAAGTACCGTTCCCAGACGCGCGTGAGGGTTCGGGGCGTGGTTGGAGGTGTCCCTCCTTTGCCGTGGTAGACGGCGGTGACCACGCCATTCCCACCCGCCCGAAGCTTGTGGATCTCCCCCGCGAAGACGATGGTCCCCGTGAACGGGGCCGTCCAGCGAAGGAGCGGGGAAACCCGCCGAAACCCTGCTCGCGCAGCTTGTTTTGCGATGGCCCCGTCGGGCTTGTTCCCACTGGGGTTGAGCGCACCGCCCAATCGCGCGCCGCCCGCAAATTGACCCTTGCCGAGGTTTTGGTGCCACGAGACGAAGCCGTCCTCGAGTGTGACGAAGTCCACGAGGCCATCGGCATCCATGTCCGCGAAGATCTTGTCGTCTTCCGTGCTCGTTCGGCTGTAGGAGGCGCCCACGCCAGGACCGCCCTGGATGCCGATCTGCCCTCCGACCATCCACCCGGAGCTTCCCGCATGGCCGAGGCTTTCGAGTCCTTTGAGCTCTGCCTCTTGAAGATGGATGCGATTGGGGTTGGGATTGCGCACGCTGAGCCCCGGTCGCAGGAAGTTGAATGCGGCTGCACCCGTGTCGACGGCGAAGTCCGGGAGACCATCGGCGTTGTAGTCGATCAGGCTTCGGTGCGTCGTTTGGCCGCCGCTCGTCCCGCCCGCGCTCACGGTGGCGGCAAACGGCCCGAAGCCAATTCCGACCTCGCCACGGAGCCCGCCGAGCGAATCGTTGCCGCGCGTGAGCGGATCATCGGTCGGGACGCTCCCCCAAGGAATCTTCGGATCGAAGCCGTCGATGCTCCCCCCGGGCGACATTTGGGGTGCGGCCTTGTACTCGAAGGAGTGCCGATCGAGCTCGCTCGCGCCCTGGGGGCCTTTGAGCCCGAGGACGGCAATCGAGCCAAGGAGGCTTTTGTGAAAGTGCTCGACCGAATCGGGGAGGTAGCCAAGTTGGTACTGCCGGATGACCGTCGCTTGGTAGAGCACTTCGATGCGATCGAGACGATGGCGTATGCGTTCGAGAAAGCCAGGACGGCCCGAGGAAATTCGATCGGGCCGCGCGTCGGCCACGTCGCGTACGAAATGCACGTGGTACGGGGCGGAAAGACCTGACGCGTTCGACGCGTAATCGATCCACTCGGGGTAGAGGGCGACGAATGGGTCCCCAAGCGAGCCGGAATCCTTCGCGTACGTGACGCTCATGACGTTGCCAAAGGTGTCTCGGACCGAGCGAAGTGCCCAACGAAATGCGCGGCACGGGTTGTCGGGATCCGCGAGCACGGCGGCACGGTCTTGGCCACCGTAGGTGGAGATGGTTCCGCTCTTATCCGTGACCTCCCAGCCGGTCACGCAACCCTGCCCATCGCGCTTTCGGATGATGCGATCGAAGCGTCCTTCCGTGCGTCGCACGAACGAGTCCTCGCCGGTGGCGCGGAGTTGCTCTCCGTCGAGCAGGTAGGTATCCGCCTTCGTGAGCGCCGCGAGCTCGGGGGCTCCGTAGGTGGGCACGCCGAATCGCGTATCGATTTCGATGCTCGATAGCGACACGTCCCAACCGACGCCAAGCCATCCGTTGGTTCGCGCGCTGTTGTACGTGAACGCCAGTTGTGGTGCGACGCCGTTGCGTCCGGGCGGCACTTCAATGGGGTAGGCGAGCGCCGCCGAGCCGGATGCATTGGCCTGCGGGGGCGCGATTAAGTCGACGCCTGCGGAGGGGCTGGCGAGCTTGATCCCTTTCATCTCGTTTGGGTCGAAGGAGACGGGACCGGGCGAATCGGGCATCGCCAAGGTGGCGTTGACGAAGTCGGTAAAGTGCTCCGTGAGGCTCGTGAGCTCGCCATTTCCCGCGCCGCCAACGCGTCCGATGCGCTGCCACTTGCCGAGAGGCTCGTCGTAATAGAACGCGAAAATGTGGCGCTCGTGCATCCCTTCGCCGAGCGACGCTCGGTCGTAGGGCAGCGTGATCGCAATCGGCTTCTTGAACTTCAACCCGTGCGGACCAAAGCGAAATGCGCGCCCTTCGGGCGTGACATTGGCCATGCCGTGCGACATCCGCGGAATCTGACCGGCAACCAACGGGCGCACGGTGATGCGCACGTCCTTGTCGACCGCGCCCGCGGGAATTTCGAGCTTGGCGCCGCCAAAAGTGATGGCCTTGGCCTCTCCCGCGCGGACGACCTCGCCGAACGGCGCGCCGTCGTCTTCGAGCATGCTCGCATCGCTCTTCACCGCAGGATCGAGGCACGGTCCGACGCGCACGGAGCGCTGGAGTCGCTTTCCGCTCGAGAGGGTCGCCTGCAAGGTGACGTCCCAGGCACGACCGACGAAAAAGTCGGGCTCGGGCACCACCAGGGCGAAGCTCTTGTCCTCGCGGAGGGCGGTTTTGACCTCGCGCCCATTCGCCGCCAACGCAACGATACCGTCCGACGGCGCCAACGTCTTCACGAACCCGCGAACATCGGCGTAGTGGTCGACACACTCACCATGCAGTGGATAGCTCACGGCGATACGTTGCTCATCGCTCTCGCGCGGAATGGCGCTGGCCGTGACGGCAACGTCGGACACAACATGCGCGATGCTCTCGAGCGAGCGTCGAGAAGGCGTCTTCGTGCCGTCGAGCGTGATCGCAATGGTATGCGTCACCGGCAAGCGCCCGATGTCTACCCGGTGCCAACCCGCTTCGAGCCCCTTCAGGTCGATCTGCACCGGCACCATCTTGGCTCCGGGGGCCCGGACGAGCATGTGCCCGTCCGTGGCCTTGCCGAGCTCGAACACCAGATCGTGCACTTGGGAAGGAGACTCCAGCACGATGCGTCGATCCTTCTCACCCGCGTGCACGGGTGGATTCTCCACGACGCGCGCCAGGGGCACGCCCACGATGCGCACATGCCGCACGGCGTACTCGGGCGCGTTCAGACCGGGTAGTGGTAAAAATTGGATCTCGTTGTCGCCTGAATGGAGCCATGACGGGTCAACCTCCTCGACCTGGAGGCCTCCTCCCATCGTGCTCGAGCCGTTGGCGCTGGGCGACCATGCTTCGCCGCGAATGGAGAGCCCGTTGATCTGACGCACGACTTCACGCCAGTGCCGCAGGCCGGCCAGCTCGTACACGAGGAACGCTCGCGACCAAGAACGCGGCTCACCTGGGAGCATGGCGCGAAAGCGCGCAGGCCGATTGACCTCGCTGGAGTGGAGCGCGACACGGGCGATGTGCCCCTCGTTCGGCGTCGCCCGAACCGCGACGGCGCCCGGCGCTGCGTCCGATAGAATGCGGTCGGCCAGCTCCGCGTCGGGCACCCCATGCCGGGGTAATGTGAACCCCCAAAGGCCCATTTCGCTCGGCCCGCGCGGCGTCTTTCCTGTCCACTGGACGACCAAACGCTTCGCCGGGATCTCGTCGCGGGTGTCGAGCCTCTTCCACGTCCCCGCAGCCGCCCGGATCGCGATATTGGTCCACCCGGCAATCGGGCGAAGCTCGAACCCATCACCCTGCGAAAAAACGCTTACGGTGCCCTCGGTGGGCCCAAGGAACGAAAGCGCGGCGAGCTTGGTCGGCCCCTCGAGGACGACCTCGAACCGGATACCTTCGCCCGGCTGCGCCTCGATGGCCGTGCTTGCTCGGCCATCGAACAGCGTCCACGGATCTGTGCCCGCGCTTGCTCCCGATTGCGATACCGATGTGGGAAGAAGCGGCACGGGCAACACGGCGGCCGCATGTGGTGCGCTCCGTTGCTCCCGCATGGGCACGCCGTCCGAGCTCGGAGCAATCCGCGGACTCGGAGACGATTCGGAAGCTTCGGTGGCCCTTCCGGAGGCGCGCGCCCGCGCACTTTCTTGAATCGCTGCAGCGCGCGCCCATTCCTCGAGAGGCCCCGTGAAAATGAGCAGAACGCTCAGGACGATGCACAACGTGCGCGCAACGATGCCTCGTTTCCACCGGGCTTCATTCATGACCTATTCCCCCTCCGTCCACCGGGATCGGTGCGACGAAACTGGGTTACAAGCTATCTATGTGACGATTGAGCTAAAAAGCAGACGCCATAAAGGCAGCCAAGGTTCAGCGGCGTCGCAGAACCGAGCGGATCGTAGACGAAACTCTGGCGCGCCCACACGATGTGAGTGACCCAAGATTGATATATGTTAAATGGGGACGCTGTACAATGAATTAAATCACTCAATCGGCAGCTCGATCGGTCTTCACTTTGACCACGGATTCCGTCTGCAAGGTGAAATTCATTCTTGGCTCGCGAGCTTTACGTAGGAAACAATTCGGCGTTTCGGCCGAACTGGGATTGTCACCACCGCCCTCTTTTTGGCAGCAGTGATTCGTCGCGAAGCTCGCGCACAAGCTACGTATCGATCGACGCTATGGCGGGCCCCCATCAGGTCCGACAAATGGAATCGTTCGGAATCCTTCGTCAACGTCCGAGAAAGCGCGGACGAGATACGTCACGTCCGAGCCTCGGGGCGCTGTCGCTTGTTCCAGCAGGACACGGTCTCCGCCGCGAGCCGTACCTCACGTCGCCATTCCGCGAGAACCTTCGCTTCCGTGAACATACCTGCCAGGTACAGCCGATTCTCGTGCTCCAAAGACGCAGAAGGCGAGGTCTTCGAGGGCAAGCTCGAGTTCATGGGTTCGATAGCCCGCACCTTCTCCGGGGGCGGTCGCGCGCAGCACGGGGATCGGCCACGGGTCCTTGGACGAATGGGGCACGAATCCTGGGTTGGGCGCGAGATACACACCACTCTCGTTCACGTTCATGAGCTCCTCGTCGTGTTCTGCGGAGCCAGAGGTCGGCGCCTCCGGATGCGCCAAGGTTTCGTGGTTGCTCGAACCATGACAAAAAAGAGCGCCCCTCTTTGGGTGGTGGATGGAGGAAGGGTCAAGCGGTTCGCTGAGGGGCGCTCGACGCTCCTGAAAAGCAAGGGTCAAGCCATCTCTAGATTTCGCGGAATGCAGAAGGGGCGGGGACCATGCCCGCGATGTCGTATGGCCAAGATTCGGCCACTCCAATTCCTCCACGATCGTCTCTCCTACGGAAAATACACTGTCGGTTGGCGGACACGCCACATTGGTCACGATTTGACCAAATGGCACTTTCTTGACCGATACGGGATGAACATCTTTCACGTGCTCGCAAGCGTGCGCGATGTTGGCTCGCGCCCAACCGGGAGCATCTACCCGCTTCAGAGCGGGGAACTACTTGCCCGATGTTTCACGCCGCTTGTTCGCCAACGTATGCCGATTGATCCCCAGCAACGCGGCCGCCTTTGTCTGGTTCCCGCCCGTTTGTTGCAACGCGGCCTCAATCGCTTGGCGCTCGAGCCACTCGAGATTTGCAGGAAGCTGCACCACGAAGGCATCCAGATGGGGGCTTCGCCCCGGCTGTTTCCCTGCCACATTGAGCTGAAGGTCGGAGGGAGTGATCCTGGGGCCATCACCAAGGACGACGGCGTGCTCGATGGCGTTTCGCAGCTCCCGCACGTTGCCGGGCCAAGGATTGCGGCGAATGGCCTCCAGCGCTTCCGGCGAAAAGCCGTCGATTCGACGACCCGCGTTTGGCAGGAGGTCCGAAAGAATACTCTTCGCCAGGAGCGCGAGATCTTCGCCGCGTTCGCGAAGCGGGGGAACGATGGCTTTCGCGACCGAGATGCGGAAAAAGAGGTCGCTGCGGAACGTTCCCGCGGCCACCATCGATTCGAGATCCCGATTCGTCGCGACAAGGATGCGCGCTTGCAACGCTAGAGGTTGGTGGGTCCCTAGCCGCGTGAAGCGCTTGTCCGAAAGCACGTGCAGCAACTTCGCCTGGCTCACGAGCGGAAGCTCGCCAATCTCGTCGAGGAACACGGTCCCACGCCCCGCGGCCTCGAACGCACCAGGTTGTGCGGCAACGGCGCCCGTGAAGGCGCCGCGTTCGTGCCCAAACAGCTCGCTCTCGATGAGATTCTCCGGAATCGATGCGCAGTTGACGATGCGCATGGGCTCGTGTTTGCGAGGTCCCGACTCGTGGATCAATCGTGCAACGAAGGATTTTCCGACCCCCGTCTCCCCGAGCAAGAGCACCGTGGCGTCCGAGGTAGCAAGCCGCGGAATGATCCGCGCGAGGCGTTCCGTCGCGGGCGACGATCCCAGGAACGCATGGGCGCTACCGACTGCTTGCCTCCGAAAGGTTTCACGGTCCTCCGCGACGGCGAGCAGTGCGGACAATTGGGTGTGCCGTGACGCGTAGAGGGCTGCCGCGATGACGAGGAGTCGACGGAGCGAATCGGTCACGCGCGCGGGCGGCAGCCTCGTTGTAAAAGCAATCCAACCCATGGGCGTCCCGTGCGCGGGCACGAGGAGCCGTGTACCTCCGTGCGCGCTCGCGTTCTCGAAGACGGGGCTCTGCTCGGTCAGCGTGGGCTGTTCACCCGGTACGGTGACCATCTCGAAGGCTTCGCACTCGGCGTTCGTCGCGGCCCAGGACCCGAGAACGGCCGCAATGGCCTGCACGTCCGACGCTGCCATCAATGCCGCGTTCAGCGCGAATACCGCCGCAAGCCCTCGAACGTCGGTCGCCACGCCCGTCAAAAGCGAGCCGACGGTGGTCGTGGCGCCGTCGCCCTGTGAGGGCGCCGGGGAAGCTTCGCCCCGTCGAGTCGCGGCGTCGACGAACAAGACGGTGTTGCCCACGACGATCGAATCACCGATGCCCACGACGGCATCGCGAACCTCGCGCCCTGAGCGCAGGACGGCAGCCGCGGTGTCGCAGACCCGGACCTGGACTCCCTCGTCCGTCGCAAACACGTGGAAATGATGCCGGGAGACCGTGCGGTCGCTCAACGTCAGATCGGCTTCGAGCGCCCGTCCCACCGTTTTTACGGTGTGATCGACCATGAGCTCTGCGCCCAGATTTGGGCCTTGGACGACAATCAGACGAGCCGTTGAGCCAGACATCGCAGTCAGCAGACTAGGACGATATGGGAATTGCCTCACGCGCGTACGACGATCTCCTCTTTTGGAATGACTGTCTTGTCGTCACCTCACCAGCTTCGCGCATTGAACAAAGTCGCTTCGTCGCGATATTGCGCTGAAGCTCATGCATGCACGGCGCTTACCGAGGCGTGACGATTCAGCGCTCGCGAACGGGCCCGATCGACATCTGCTCAGAGTGTTGCCATTTCCTTCGCATACTGCTAGGGCGATGCACGCCAACCGCTCCCTTGACGGTGTGGGGCGTCCTCGGCATTCTCACGAGCGGATGATGGCGTCGTTGCCCGACGATTCAATCAGTTCTCGCGCGCTGCAACGCATCGGCTCCAACGTTTGTGGTCGCTATCGCATTAACCGGCTGATCGGGATCGGCGGAATGGCCGCCGTCTACGCGGGCGTGCATCGAAACGGTCACGAGGTCGCGATCAAGGTCCTCCACGAGCGCCTTTCCGCGGATCCCGAGGTCGAACGACTCTTCCGACGCGAGGCGCTTCTTGCGAATACGATTCGGCATCCAGGGGTCGTCCCGGTGACCGACGACGACGTGGCGGAGGACGGCTGCATCTTCTTGGTCATGCCGCTTCTCCTTGGTGAGACGGTGCGCGCTCGAGCCCGACGACGGAGCGGCAACAAGCTCCCTGCCCAAGAGGTGGCCATCATTGGCCATGACCTTCTCGACGTGCTCCGCGCGGCCCACGCGGCGAAGATCGTCCATCGCGATATCAAGCCCGAAAATCTCTTCGTCATGCGCGATGGCACGGTGCGCGTTCTCGATTTCGGCATTGGGCGCTTCTTCGAGACCAACGAATCTACGTCCATCACGCGTTCGGGACGCGCGATGGGAACACCCGCATTCATGGCACCCGAGCAAGCACTGGGGCGAATTCGAGAGATTGACGGTCGAACGGATCTCTGGAGCGTCGGTGCGACTCTGTTTACGCTGCTTGCCGGGAGGCCGGTCCACGAGGCCGAGTCCGCGGGCGAACTGGTCGTCCTCGCCGCAACGCGAAGCCCGTCGCCGCTTGGAACCGTCGCACCGTGGGTCCACGCTTCAATCTGCGCCGTCGTGGACCGTGCGCTCTCGCTCGACAAGAGCGCGCGCTTTCCCGATGCGGCATCGATGCAGACTGCACTTGCCGCCGCGTGCGAGGCGGAATTGGGGCTTCCACCGACGAACCTGCCGCGGTTGTCCGTCTCGGAGAAACCCGAGACGGACGACAATCTTCACTTTGCGACCACGCAACACCCCGCGCCGCCACCACGCACCACGGGCGGCATCGAATCCACGATACTTCACTCGCCGCGCGGGTCGCAGTTCGCCGTCTTGGGCGCTCGCGGAGAACGCCAGCGAAAGCGGATGCCGTTCGTGTGGATCGGGGCAGGGGTACTCGCACTGACTTTGGCCGTCGCGGGCGCCACGTCCAGGTTCATGCGCCCAGCTCCTGCTTCCGGCCCCTCGGACGCGGGGAACGCCCATCAAGCGGCGCGGGCGCGCACGCCCGAAGTCTCGTCTCACGTCGAGGTCTCGCGTCGCGCATGGCTCGACGCAAACGTCGATCGGGCGCGCGAGGAAGCTCGCGCCGCGCTGCGCAGCAACGAGAATGATGCAGCGGCTCATCTGGCGATTGTGGTCGCCACACCCTTTTGGCCGGACAACGAGGCGCGTTCACATTTCGTTCACGCACAGGAGGGGCGCGACCGGTTGTCCCAGTTGGAATCTGCATATCTGGAGGCGGTCGCGCCGGCGATGACGGTGCCGCCGAACTTTCGGCTGTCCGCCGAGCGGCTCGCGACGCTCCATCAGAACGCGCCCGACGATCTCCCGATTCATCTGGGTCTCGCGGAAATGCTGATGCGTACCGAAGAGATCGAAAAAGCTCATGATCTCCTGGCACCCCTCGGCAAGGATGCGAACGCGCCAGCCGTGGTCCTCTCGGAGCTCGGCACCGCTCAGAGCTTCCGCGACGACGTGGAGAGCGCGCGTGCAACATTTTCACGCTGCCTCGAGGGCTACCCGGCCGCAACGGGGTGCGCGACGCTGCTGGCGCAGCTCGAACAAAACGAAGGGCGATGCGCGGGCGCGGAACGCGTGCTGCGCCGATCACTCTCTCTTTTCCCGAACAGCGCGGGGACGTATCTCAGCCTCGCGTACGACTTGCAGGGTATGGCTGTGAGCCCGAGCGAGATTCGCCCGGTTCTGGAACGATGGGCGCGATTCTCGGATGGAGCTGCGATGGAACGGAATCTCGTGCGGACCGAGATTCGCATGGCGTTGCTCGAAGGTCGCCTGCGCGAGGCGGTCAAGCTCGACGCCAAACTCGGTAAGTTGATGGCTGACGTCGATGACGACGAAGAGCAGTTCGACTACACGCTTTACAGCATGCTGCTCAAGGCGGAAGTCGGGCAGCGTGCCGATGCAACGAAGGCGCTCGACGCCTACATCGCCCGG
Source organism: Sorangiineae bacterium MSr11954 (assembly GCA_037157815.1). Lineage (NCBI taxonomy): Bacteria > Pseudomonadati > Myxococcota > Myxococcia > Myxococcales > Pendulisporaceae > Pendulispora > Pendulispora albinea. Next base: position 7,451,027 of record CP089984.1, on the reverse strand, counting down.
CGGCACGGTCTGATGCGCAGCAGTTACGGTGGTGACAACGTTCTCTACCTCGTGTCCGTAGGTGCGCGCCTTGGCCTCGTCCCTTGGCCCAAATGGCTCGAACAGCGCAACGCCCGCTTGGCCGTCGTGACGGATCGAGACGGCATGCTGGATAGCCATTCTCGAAAGTGGCTCGAATACTTCGCCATGCCTGCGGCGACCGAAGCGAGCGCAAAAGAAGCCCTCGACGTGCTCCCGCAGTACTTGCCGATTCTGCACCGAATCGGTCGGTGGTTCTGGCACGATGGGGCGATCGGTCGCGTGTACATGCTTATGGGCCGCCACGTGGAGGCACGACCTTACTTCGAACGAGCGGCGGCCTCGTGCAACGCGCTCGAGGATCTCGTGCAGCACACGCACGCTTTGCTCGATTTTGCCTCGTTGCTCGAACGCACCGGCGATTCGAAGCGCGCATGTGAGATGTACGATCGCGTGCTTGGTCGATGGCCGGCTCACTCGGGAAGCGTCTCGGCGGCTCGTGCCTCACAGCGTAGGAGGTCCTTGTGCGGCCCACTGTTACCAGACCATTGAATCCGCAAGGAGATCCGATGCGTTTTGCCGGTTGCATTCTACTGTGCGCCCTATTGGCCTACGGCTGTGGAACGCGCGTGCGGTCGACGCCGCCTCTCCGAGTGTCGTCCGCTTCGTCGAGTGGATCGAGCGCCATCCGTTACCCCGCGACACGTGTCGAGGGGGCTCGCGAATTGCTGTTCGGAAATGTCGTCGAAGATCCCTACCGATGGCTCGAGGATGCAACCTCGCCCGAGGTCGTGCGCTGGATATCGCAGCAAGACGAGCTGACGCGTACAACGCTCTCCGTGTTGCCGGAGAGAGCCTCAATCGCCGCGCGCATGCGGGAGTTGCTGTCCGTAGAACGAGTCGAAGGGCTGCAGAAGCGTGGCAATCGGTACTTCTGGTGGAAGCAGGAACCCAAGCAAGAAAAGAGAGCGTTCTGGTGGAAGGACGGCAGGAATGGGACGGAACGGCTCCTGCTCGACCCGAACGCCTGGTCCGCGGACGGCAGCCTTGCGCTGGTCGACGTGTTCGTCTCCTGGGACGGCCGATACGTCGCTTACAACACGTCGAAGAACAACTCCGACGAAACGACGCTTCGAATCGTAGACGTGTCGAGCGGCAAATCATCGGAAGTCGATACGGTTGAGGGGACCCAATACGCTCCCATCTCGTGGAATGCGAAAAGTGACGGGGTCTACTATCGGTTCACGCCGACCACTTCGACGGTTCCACCCTCCGAGCGCATGGGGCTTGGCGAGGTGCGCTTCCACAAGCTCGGCGATAGCCCGAAAAATGACCGCGTCGTGCATCCACGAACGGGGGATTCTCGAGCCTTCCTGAGCGGTTCTGCGACCCAGAACGGGCATTGGCTCCTTGCCGAAATTTGGCATGGGTGGTCATTCAACGAGGTCTACTACCAGGACCTTCGCAAAGCTCGGGGATGGCTTCCGCTGGCCGTCGGCACGAACGCGCAGTACGAGGTTGCAGAGTACCGCGACCGATTTTACGTCAAGACGAACGAAGGTGCGCCTCGAGGGCGGGTTTTCGCCGTCGACCCCACGCGGCCCGCGCGCGCCGCTTGGAAAGAGATTGTGCCTGAACGAGCGGATGCGACACTGGAGAGCCTGGCCGTCATCGGGGAAAAGATGGTGCTGGGGTACCTCAAGGACGCAACGAGCCATGTCGAAATCCACGATGCCGAAGGAAAGCTCGTGCACGAGGTGCGACTTCCTGGGCTCGGCTATGCCACCGTCAGTGGTCATTCCGAGGATGCCACGGCGTATGTCCAATTCGCGTCGTTCACGCATCCTCCGGAGATTTTCGAACTTTCCGTCGTGACGGGTGAGATGCAGTCTTGGTACCGGAGCAAAGTTCCCGTGGATTCTGAGCGCTTCGTCGTCCGGCAGGTTTGGTATTCATCGAAGGACGGAACGCGGGTGCCCATGTTCTTGGTGCACGCGAAGGGTTTGAACCAAGACGGGAATGCGCCCGCCTATCTCTATGGGTATGGTGGGTTCCAGAAGTCGGTGACCCCGTTGTTCGAGGCTTCGGTATTTCCATGGCTGGAACGCGGTGGGGTCTTTGCGGTACCGAGCTTGCGTGGGGGAGGCGAGTTTGGCGAGCCATGGCATCGCGCCGGGATGCTTCACAACAAGCAAAACGTCTTCGACGATTTCTACGCGGCGGCGGAATACTTGGTGCGGGAGGGATACACCCGTCCGGAGAAGATCATGGCGCACGGCGGCTCCAACGGAGGGCTTCTCGTGGGCGCCGGGATTACGCAACGGCCTGACCTCTTCCGGGTGGCCGTCTGCGAAGTACCCATTCTGGATATGCTGCGATTCGACCTTTCGGCTGTGGGACAAACGGCGGTCGATGAGTACGGCTCCCCCAAGAAGGCGGATGACTTTCCGGCGCTCTTTGCCTATTCGCCCTATCATCATGTCGTGATGGGCAAGAAGTACCCCGCGGTTCTCGTGCTGTCGGCCGATAGCGATGACCGCGTCGACCCGATGCACGCAAGAAAATTCGTGGCCATGTTGCAAGCTCGTTCCACCGGAGGTCCGGTGCTTTTGCGCGTCGAGCGAAATTCCGGGCACCTCGGTGCCGACTTGATGCGTGCAGCCATCGAACGCACCGCGGAGATGGAAGCCTTCGCGCTCTCGGAGATGGTTCGGCCCGCACAATCCACCCGGTGAGGTGCATGACGGGGTCGTCCGGCGACCGACACGCCGCCGGACGAGCATCCAGCCCTTCACGTCATGAAAGAACATAGCGAAACAGCTCCGACCCCCTCAGCGCCCCGCAGAGGGCGCGGAGATCGGATCGGTCTCGTTCGGAGATCCTCCTGCCGAGGGACCGCTCCGCGTTCCCGATGACGTCGCCATCGGGAGCGCCGGTCAAGAGCCCTCGCAGCACGCCGAGCAACAGGTCGTCGACTTGAACTCCGAGCGCGGAGTCTTCACCGGCATCCATCGGGGGAAGCTTCCCCAAAGCTCGCGTCCACTCGATCATTCGGTCCACGGGCTCCGCTCCGGGAAATTGCTGCGAGACGATGCGTTTGGCATCCTTCGACCCTCGCACGTTGAGGAGTACGGCGAGAAAGAATCGCAGCTCCGGATCGGTCACGACTTGGCGACGGCGTGTGATGAAGAGCTCACGCCGAAAATTTTCGGTCACGTCTCGTGCCAGCGTTGCAATCTGCTCGTGGTTCCGGCGAACGCGTTCGATGAGCTCATCGCCTTCCTCGGCCGAGACGAGAGACAAGCAGTGCTGAAGGCCGAGGAACGCCGATACGAAGTCGGTCCCCGCCATCCATCGCTGCACGTAGTCGAACAAGTTCCCGGGTGACGTTCGATAGATGAGCGTCATCATCGCGCGGCGCAGCGTCAGTTCCTTTCGGTCGTAGTCCTCGTGGCATGCGATTCCTGGTCGCCAGTAGGTGTACTGCGGCCTCGCGACGCTGGACCGATAGGTGCGCACGACCACCGTTGCCGACGGATGGCCCAGATGGAAGAGCGAATGGATCGTCCCGCCGAGTGGAAGGATCTCGCGGGTGGCCCCTCGATTCAGCACTTCCGGTGTGTTCTCTCGAAGGCGCCCGAGCTTCATGTGCTCGTTCACGATGTGCTGGTCTTCGAATGAGAACGTGGTGTGAAGACTGTGGCCGTGGAGGACGTGGAAAGCGCCGTTGAAGCCATGCTCGTGAATGCCCGTCGTGGCATCCATCCAGAACAAAACGGAGATGTAGAACAGGCCGTTGGCGAAGAGTGTGATGGCGGGCTGGCCGAAATCGGAATCGGCGTCAATCTGTCGAACGAGCCGTTCGGAGCCGAAGCCCAGTCGGATCACGTCGTCGATGCCCACATCCTCGCTCGGTGGCCGGCGCGCGAGGATGTCGGTGCAAATTTTTGGGAAGTCAGCCTCTTTTGCATTCGCGCGAACCCACGTGGCCTCGACGAGTGCTCCGAGTTCATCAAAAAAGTTCGGCATGGAGGATCTCCTAGGTAGAACGAACCACGCACCAGGGAGCCCCGTTCGCGGTGGCTCCCTGGTGGCGCGGGTAAAGCTTTATCCTTCGTAGGGCTCTCGCGGCCTGGGCGGGGAGGACGTTGGCACGGGCGGCGGAACACCACCCTTGAGGTGCGTGCGAACTCGGAGCTGGGCCACCGTGCGTGGATTCACCAGCACGGGTTCCTCCTTCACGGGCAAGGTTTCCTTGCCGTCTCTTGTAGTCATATTTACCTCCAAGATAAACAATTCACCGACACCGCGTGATCCAATAGCCGCTTTGGAAATGAAACGGTACGTGGAATCGGCGACCGCTTGTTCAATCACGTCGAGCAAGTGCTGCGCAATAGGTTCCGGAGACTTCGAGCATCATCGCTTTGGTTCGGGTGTACTCCCGTGCGATTCAGTGGCTTGCACGCGCTTCGGCTAAACGCGACATTTTCTCAACGTCGCGGCACTTGAGCGAATTGCGAACCACTGGCCTGACGTTCGCCGCGATTGTGTTTTGATGTCAGCTCGTGCCAACACGCCCAGAGCCTCGTAGACTGCGTGCGGAAAGTAGGATTAATCTGGTGCCCGAAATCCACCAATGGCTGACATGTTTCGCCGCACGCTCCGTTCGATCGAGAGAGATTCGCTGCAGGGCTGCCACGTCATGGCACTTGTCGCGGCCGTGCTTCTTGCGGCGTGGAGCGTGTGGCTCTTCGTCGCAAAGGTCTCCATTTACGAAACGAGCGAAACGGCCCGTCTCGAAGTTCTACACGCGACGCATCCCGTAGACGCTCCAATCGCCGGTCGAGCCGTGAAGGTGGACCTCGTGCTCGACCGTGAGGTCCAAGAAGGGGATATCATCATGGTGCTTGACGCGGAACCTCAGCGACTCGAGCTCAGCGAAGTGCGGGCGAGGGTCGCGAGCGTCGCTCCGAAGCTCGCGGCCACGCGCGCGGAGCTCGATGCCGAAAAACAAGCACTCGCGCACTTTCGCAATCAAGGAAAGGCCGCTATCGACGAATCCGCCAGCCGCAGCGAGGAGGCGCGAATTGCCGCCACCTTGGCTCGCGACGAGTTCGATCGCATCGAGCGCCTCCAAAAAAGCGGAGCAATCGCCGAAATCGACGCCGTTCGCGGCAAAGCAGAAGCTCAGAGTAAAGCAGCGGCCGAAGCCGCGCTTCGGTCTCAGCAGAGCAAGCTCGAACGTGGGTGGATGACCGGGCAATCCGACCGAAGCGCGCGCATCGCATCTTTGCAACTCGACGTCGTTCGTCTGGAATCGGAGCTCGTTCCGCTTCACGCGAAGATCGAGTCGCTCGAGCACGAGATTGAGCGACGCAGAATCCGTGCTCCCGCGAGCGGTCGCATCGGAGAGATTGGCGCCGTGCGCCCCGGATCGTTCGTCGACGAGGGAGAACACGTCGGTACCATTGTCGCACGGGGCGATTTGCGCGTGGTCGCGGAGTTCAAACCGGCGTCGGCGTTCGGGCGGATCCGCACGGGGCAACTCGCACGTGTTCGGTTCGACGGATTCCCGTGGACGCAGTTCGGTGAAACGCGAGCGCAGGTCGCCGACGTTGCGAGTGAAGTGCGGGGCGGACGCGCGCGGGTCGAATTCGTCATTTTGAAGGCTCACGAAGGAATCCCTATGCAGCACGGCCTGCCAGGATGTGCCGAGGTCGAGGTGGAGAGCGCGACCCCGGCGGAGCTCGCATTACGGGCGGCCGGAGACATTCTTCGTCGAAGCCGTCCTCCGCAGGAGCCCGCCGGCGACCGGCGCGAACGCATCACCCGACGATGAGACGCCCCTTTTTTGCCCCCGAAGTCATTCAAACGTCGATGATGGATTGTGGTCCGGCATCGCTGAAGTCTCTTCTCGAGGGCCTCGGCGTGCGCGTGAGCTACGGGCGACTCCGCGAGGCTTGCCAAACGGAGGTCGACGGGACTTCCATCGACGCCCTCGAGGATCTCGCCCAACGCTTTGGACTCGATGCGCGGCAGGTGATGCTGCCGGTGGACCAATTGATGCTCGCGGACCCGTTTCCGGCGCTCCTTCTGACGAGTGATCCGGCGGGGGCGCTCCATTTCGTCGTGGCGTGGCGGCGCATGGGAGATCTCGTCCAGCTTATGGATCCTGGGCGCGGTCGGATTTGGATCGGTCTGCCCGCGTTGCGAAAGCTGGCGTTCGTACACCGAACACCGATGCCGGCAACGACGTGGCGCGCATGGGCCGAGTCGGAGGAGTTTCATGAAGCCCTTCGAGCTCGGCTCGTGCGGCTCCGTGCACAAACCATGGGGGCACGGCTCACGGACCTTGCGCAGCGTGACCCAACATGGCGTTCGTTTGCTGCATTGGATGCTGCGTTGCGAATGACCCTGTCGCTGGTGAGCGAGCGCGCCATCGAAAGGGGGGCGGCGGCCGCGTCGCTTTGCGCATCGCTCTTCGAACGGGCACGGGAGTGGTTGGATTCGCCCGGCGCGAGCGATGTGGCGCAATCGGTGATCCCGTCGGCCTACTGGTCCGTCACTCCGATGCCCGTCGCCGACGAAGGCATCGAGCACGTCATGGTCGCGGGCGCCGTACTCGTCCGCATCTTTGGTGAGCATGCCGATCGGGCGGCGCTGTCGGCACTTCCTTCCGAGCTCGAAGCGGCGGTTCGCGAACGGCCGGCGCGTCCGCTGCGCCAACTTGGTTCGATGCTGCGGAAGGATGGTGTCTTTGCGCCTGCGGTGCTCGTCGCGTCGGCTGCTGCGGCAAGCGTTGGCGGTGCCTTCGAGGCGGTGCTTCTTCGCGGCGTGATCGACATCGGGCGTTATCTCGGTGTCATCGAACAGCGCTTGGCCGGGCTCGGGTTGCTCGTGATCCTTTTCATCATTCTCCTCGTGCTCGATCTGACCTTCGCAAAGGGGGTACTTCGGATGGGGGCACGTCTCGAAACGCGTCTCCGCGTGGCGTTCCTCAGCAAGATTCCACGGCTGCACGATCGCTACTTCCAGAGTCGCCCTACGTCCGACATGGTCCATCGCTGCCATGCGATTCACCCGGTGCGTGAGGTCCCATTGCTGGGAGGGCGCCTGTTGCGCAGCGGAATGGATCTCTGCGTGGCCGCCGCAGGGCTGCTCTGGGTGCATCCTCGAGGTTGGCCGCTCGTAGGACTGCTGGTGGTTGCGTCTACGGCAGTGCCCTGGCTGGCCCAACGCGCGATGTCGGAGCGCGACCTGCGCGTTCGTTCATTCGACGGTGCGCTCTCACGCTATTACCTCGACGCCCTCCAGGGGCTCATCCCCGTGCGCGCGCACGGAGCGGAGCGAGCGCTCCGTCGCGAGCACGGGAGAACGGCACTCGAATGGACGCGGGCAGCCTTCGATCGGTTGCGCGCTGCGGTCGTCATCGATGCGATTCTGCAGCTCGCGGGTTCTGGGCTTGGCGTTCTTCTCGTGTTCACGTACCTGGCCCATTCGCCCGAACCCGTGGCGATGCTCCTCTTGGTGTACTGGGTGTTGAACGTTCCGGTGCTTGGTCAAGAGATTGCACGCACGGCCCTTCTTTATCCGTCGATGCGCAATCGGCTCCTCCGCTTGACCGAACCTCTCGGCGCCCTCGAGGACGACGACACCCCGGTGAGCCCCACGGGCGAATCATGGCGCGATGTTGTTCCGCTTTCCGGCGGTCCCGGAATGCAAATCGAGCTTCATGATGTTTCGATTCGAGCCGCAGGGCACACGATCCTTCACAACGTCGACCTGGCCATCGCAAAGGGAAGCCACGTGGCGATCGCGGGGCCATCGGGGGCGGGAAAGTCGAGCCTTGTGGGGCTCCTGCTCGGATGGCATCGTCCGGCGGCGGGAGAGGTGCTCGTCGATGGCGTCCCTCTGCGCGGAGAGCACCGGACGCGGATACGCGCCGAAACGGCATGGGTCGATCCTTCGGTGCACCTCTGGAATCGTTCGATGCTCGAAAACCTCGAATATGGGGCTTCGGTCGACACGAATGGGAGGGTGGGAACGATCCTCGAAGACGCGGCGCTATTGGATCTGGTCGAACGATTGCCCAATGGGCTGCAGACGGAGCTGGGGGAGGGCGGGACGCTCGTCTCGGGGGGCGAAGGACAGCGGGTGCGCCTTGGTCGCGGAATGATGCGTGCGAACAGCCGGCTCGTCATTCTGGACGAGGCGTTCCGAGGTCTTGCTCGCGAGCATCGGCAGAAGCTGCTGGCGCGCGGGCGCGCGCGATGGCAGGGCGCGACGCTCTTGTGCATCACCCACGACATACTGGATACGCGAAGTTTCGACCGGGTGCTCGTCGTCGAAGATGGTCGTGTGGTCGAGGATGGTGCGCCGGACGAGCTCTTGGCTCGTGAAACATCACGGTACGCCGCCATGTTCCGCACGGCGCAGGACGTGCAACACGCGCTCTGGAACGGGTGCAGTTGGAGGCGCGTCACGATTCAGGATGGCCGCCTCTCGGAAGCTGATTTCGCTCCTCGGGAAGAGGTTGGCGGATGACGCGGGCGATCGCCGCGTTCGGCTGGCCTATGGCGCGCGTGGGGGAAGCGCTCGAATCGCTGGCGCAGTCCGCCGGTTTTCCTCCGGCGTTGCACTGTCTAGCGGTTCGGACGTCCGCTAACACTGATCCCACGGGTTCAATTCCCGTTGGGGGCGTCGATGGCGGGCCAACCACCTCGCGTGTGGAGTATGCGGCATCCGTTCTCGGGTTGGAGGTGGAAAGCCTTTCCGCGACCCACGCGGACATCGACTTTCTCGTGCGTCAGGCGGCTCCCGCCCTGCTCCTGGTACACGCCGAGGAGGCTACCTATGTCATCGCGATCATCGAGTCGACGCGCAAACGAGCTCGCGTCGTAACTCCCGATCCTACGGTGCGAAGCGTTCCGCTCGAAGATGTCCGCAAGGCGCTCTATTTCGCTGCCGAGCGAGAGCACGGCCCAGCGGTCGAAGCGCTCCTGGAACATGTACCTCTCTCGGCACGGCGACGCCCCCTCGTGCGCAGTGCACTGCTACGTGAACGGGTGGGGGAGCTTCCGCTCGATGCTGGCTGGTCGCTGCGACTTTCGCGCTCGGCGCCGTTTCATGCCCAGCTCCGGCGAGCCGGAGTCTTGCGCACGCTGCGCACGATGACGTTCGCGCACGTGGTCGGCTTCGTTCTTTCGCTCCTTGCGTGGCGAGTCATTGGCGTTGGCATCCTCGGGGGACATTTGGATCGTGGCTGGCTCGTCGCGTGGGCTCTCCTACTTGCCACATTGATCCCTGTTCGCGTCATGACGACGTGGTGGCAGGGCGCCGCAAACATCGCAACGGGCTTCTTGCTCAAGCAGCGCATGCTTCTCGGCACATTGAAGCTCGATCCGGAAGATATTCGACATCAGGGTATGGGCGCGATACTTGGTCGGGTCATCGAGGTGGACGCGCTCGAGGAGCTCGCGATGCATGGAGGATTCGTGAGCCTCGTGGCGTTTGTGGAGCTCGCCATCACGATTCCTGTGCTCGGGTTCGGGCCGGGGAGCACCGCTTCGGTGCTGCTCTTGTTCGTCTGTATCGCGTTCCTCGCCCTGTTCCTTCGGCGTGTCGCCAAACAGTGGCTTACCTGGTCGAGCGGCCGGATTGCGATGACGAATCAGATGATCGAAGGGATGCTGGGCCACCGTACGAGAATCGCCCAGGAACCTCCCAGGGGGTGGCACGTCGCCGAAGATCATGCACTCGCGGCGTATTGCGAAGACGGTCGAAACCTCGATCGGAGCGGCACGCTGATCACCGGACTACCTCCGCGAGTATGGCTCCTCCTCGGCGTGGTTGCACTGGGGCCCGCACTCATTGCCGAGACGACGTCTCCCGAGGCGATCGCCCTTGGAATTGGAGGCGTCCTCCTTGCACGTGGTGCGATCGTCCGACTCACGAGCGGGGTCATGTCCCTTGTGGCGGCGCTGGCCGCGTGGCGGCAAGCCGCGCCTCTTTTTCATGCGGGAGGTCGTCCTTGCCCGGTTCCATCGCGCCATTCACCCCGTTCGGGCGAAGAGCGGAATGAGAGGGGCTCCACCGGTCTGCTCGACCTCCGCAATGTTGTCTTCCGCCATCGACTTAAGGGCAAACCGACCCTTCACGACATCACGCTTCGTATTCATCGGGGTGACCGTCTGCTCGTCGAAGGGCCCTCGGGTGGTGGCAAATCGACGTTCGGGTCGGTGCTCGCCGGGCTGCGTGAGCCCGAATCCGGACTCGTGCTCTTGGACGGCTTGGATCGAGCATCCCTCGGCGCCGATGCTTGGCGACGTCGCATCGCGGCTGCGCCTCAGTTTCACGAGAACCATGTCCTATCCGACACGTTCGCGTTCAATTTGCTCATGGGCCGGTGCTGGCCGCCCCGACCCGAGGATCTCGTCGAAGCCGAAACGATCTGCCGTGAGCTCGGACTCGGTGCCCTTCTCGACCGCATGCCGGGCGGTTTGATGCAACGGGTTGGCGAAACCGGATGGCAGCTCTCCTGTACGCGGCCACGTTAAATTGACCCACGACGGCCACCAGAAATTGACCCACCCGGCGGAGCGAAGCGCGGGGGGGAGCAGTTTCGGCCAGGGAAAATTGACCCACCCCTGAAAGGGGTGGACAGGCGAGCGGGCGATGGAGTCGTCGTCCGGGGATGGTGCCGATGGACGTGGTGGCAGTGATTCGACACAAGGTGGCGAGCGAAGGGGTTCCGATTCGAGAAGTGGCGCGGGAGCTCGGATTGTCGCGAAACACGATTCGGCGATACGTGAGGGCCAACAAGATTCCGGTTCCAAGGCCAGAAAAACAGGTCCGACCAAGCCCGGTGCGCGACGAGGTGGCCACGGCGGCCGCGGCTATCTGGCGAGCGCGCCGATCCTTTACGGCGGGCAAACAGCGGCTGACGGCCAAGCGGCTGTGGGAGCTATTGCGTGAAAACGGGCACACGGCGAGCGAGCGCACCGTGCGGCGATTGGTGGCCGAATTCCGGAGCGGTGAGCGTGAGGTGACTGTTCCCCTGGTGTACACGCCGGGCGAGCTCGCACAGGTGGATTTTTTCGAGGTGTGGGTCGAGCCCTCGGGGATTCGCCAGAAGGCGTGGATGTTCGTGATGCGCTTGATGCACTCAGGGCGCGACTTCGCCATGCTCTGCGCGCAACAAGACGCCACTTGGTTCTTAGCGGCTCACGTTGCGGCGTTTACCTACTTCGCGGGGGTGGTGGCCGCCGTGGCCTATGACAACTTGAGCGCTGCCGTGGCCAAGATCCTCGTTGGGGCGCCACGGCTGCTTCGGCCCCGATTTGCCGCGCTTTGCGCCCACTACGCCTTCGAGCCACGTTTTTGCCGCCCCGGCGAAGGCCACGACAAGGGAGGAGTCGAGCGCCGCGGAGGACACGTACGTCGCCAGCATTTGGTGCCCATTCCGCGCGGTGAATCACTTGCCGCCATGACCACGGCTTTGCAAGCACGCCTCGATGCTCAGCATTCGCGCAATCCGATGTACGTCGAGGCCTGGGCCCGCGAGCGCAGCGCGCTGCGGCCTCTCCCAGCGCCTTTTGACGGCCGCCAGGTGCGCACCGTGCAGCTTCGCCACCACGCCAGCTACCTCGTCGCGGGCGCTCACTACTCGGTGCCCAGTCGGTGGTGCGGTCAGATGGTCGACCTATTCCTAGGCATCGACACCGTCACCTTCGCCAAAGGCGACGAGACCATCTGCCATCCTCGCGTGGCCTTCGGTGGCCGAAGTATCGACTATCGGCATTTGTTACTGCCACTATCGCGCAAGCCACAAGCTCTGCGCCAGGTCGCTCACGAGTTGGTGGCACAATTCGGCTCACCATGGCCCGAGCTCTGGGAGACGCTTTGCAATCGGTATTCGCCCGACCTGATCGAAGCTGCACGAAGACTGGCTCCGTGGTTGGAGCGCGCTGACCGCGAGGGAGTCGGTCGGGTCAAGCGAGCCATCATCACCGCCCTTGCGTGCGGTACGCTGGTGCCCTTTCTGCAACGCACAAGGCGCACCGAAACCCTCGCCGCTGTCCCGCTGGCATTATCGGAATACGCGGTCGAGACGCCCGACCTATCGCGCTACGACGTGCTTCTCGAGAGGGCATCGGCATGAGCACCGACAACGTGCTCTTGGCCGCCGTACGCGCCCATACGCGCGTACTCAAGCTGCCGACCGTCGCACGAGAGTGCGAAACGCTGGGACGTCAATCGCTGGCCGAAGGCTGGTCACCGTTGCAGTACTTGCGGGCGTTGCTCGACGCCGAGCTCGCAGTCCGCGCCGAGCACGCGATTGGGCGCCGCATGCGAGCGGCTCGTCTGCCCGTGCACAAAACGATGTCGCAATTCGATTGGCGGAGGCCACACGGTCTCGAACGCGCCCGCGTCGAAGACTTGGCTCGTGGTGCCTGGATTCCGACGGCGCGCAACATCGTGATCTTGGGCCCCGTGGGCACCGGAAAAACGCACTTGGCCATCGCGCTCGCCATCGAGGCCATCAAGCGCGGCCACCACGTGCTCTTTTACCGCGCCTCCGACTTGGTCCGGGCACTGACCGAGGCCCGGGATGCACGCGCTCTTTCTCGCCTGCAAGAGCGACTGCGAAGGGTTTCACTCTTGGTGGTGGACGAACTTGGCTTTGTACCGTTTGAAAAAGCCGGCGGAGAGCTGCTCTTCGACGTCTTGTCCACCCGGCACGAACGGTGCGCAACGGTGATCACATCGAATCTGGCTTTTAGTGAATGGAACCGGGTCTTCGTCGACGACAAGCTGACGGCCGCACTCCTGGACCGTCTGGCCCAGCATGCGGAGGTCCTCGTCACTCGCGGTCCGGGAGACCGTGTCCCGGCCGCGGCCACCAAAAAGACAGATTCAAGATCTGACGAGAGCAAACCCAAAGCGACCCAGGAGGTGCCGGCGCTCACGCGGTGAGTGCCCCCCATCGCGGCGGGGTGGGTCAGTTTTTGATGGCCGAGATGGGTCAGTTTTCGGTGGCCGTTGACATCTCCCACGGAGAGCGAAGTCGACTCTACATGGCGCGCGCGCTCCTTCAGCGCGCCGACGTCGTCATCCTCGATGAGAGCTTCGCGTCGCTGGACCCAGAAACGCAGACGAAAGCGCTCGAGTGCGTGTTGAAACGCGCACCGACGCTGGTCGTAATAGCTCACCCGTAACGGTTTACATGTCGCGGGTAGGAAGGGATCGAGCTCTACGGCGAGAGGAAGCTCGCCGGGGGGCGGGCTTCTTTTCCGAGTCGGGATCTGCCTTCGAATTCGTTTTCGCCATGGTTGGTTTGGGATGAAAGAGCGACATCTGCTCGGCTCGCGTCGCCTTTGCTAGTGGGGCTCTCTTGTACGTGACATTGACTTGTTCGGTCGGCGGATAGTCGATGCCCCGGCCATCGAGCAGGCTTTCGACGGTGACGACCTGCAACCGCGGGTATTCCTTCTTCCAGCCCGGCGATCGGTAAAATCCGGCCGCCGCGGCCTCTGCACGCATGGTTGCGTTGGACGGTGCAGCGTGATGAGCACCCCGATGGCCGCCTTTTCACGCTCGAGAACACCGCGCAGATCGCGCACGTCCTTCACGCCGGTGCTGCCGCTCTTCACCGAGAACACGACCTGTTTCGTCCTCGGGGACGGTCCCGGCTCGTCGTGAAAATACAAGCGGCCATCGATGCCTTGGTCCGGCCCCTTCTTCTCCACGACCGGGCGGGCGCCGACGAGCCCAAGGGCCCACCACTGAAATTGGTAAGGGTTCAATTCGGCCAGCGCTGCGGCATCGGGCAACGACACGGGCTCTCCGACGGCATCTCCGACGTCGACTCCGAAGGAGTCCTTCATGCGACGCTTGATCAAGTTGATCGCGAGGTGCGTAATGTCGATTCCAATCCAGTTCCGCTTCAAGCGATGGGCGACAGCCACGGCCGTTCCGCAGCCGCAGAACGGATCGAGAACGACCTCCCCGGGATGGCTGCTCGCCAAGATGACGCGTTCGAGGAGCTTCTCCGGCTTCTGCGTGGGGTACCCGAGGCGTTCCTTTCCGCTCGGAGGGATGATGCTCACCTCCCAGACGTCCGACAGCGGCAGGCCCTTCGACTCTTCTTCTTCGACGCTCGGCTTTCTGTGCCCCGAGGAGAAGTCGGCCTTTTGCTTCTTCGTCCCGTAGGTTCGAAGGGTCGATCTGCAAGCTGCTCGTAGCCGTACAGCACATTGAACGTGCGCGCGGCCGTGTGGGTCTTCCCGTAGAAGAGAAGCACGTCGTGCATCTTCTGGAATTGCCGCGCCGTCGTAGGCCATCGCCGATACCGCCAGATCACCTCGTTGCGGAAGTTGACAGGACGAAACACCGCGTCCATCAGGATCTTGAGGTAATGGCTCGCGACCGGATCGCAGTGCAGGTAGATGCTCGCCGTCGGCTTCATGACCCGATGCAGCTCGACAAGCCTGGGCGCCATCATCGAGAGGTATGCGAGCATGTCGCTCTCGCCGACCACCAGCCGGAACGCCTGCATGGCCTCCGATATCTTGCCGCCGGCTTCGACGAGGTCGTGGTAGGCGCGCACGGCGGATTCGTCCCATTCCCACGTATCCTTGAACGCCTTGACCTGTGCCGCAGAACGCGCCCCGTCGTGCTCGAGGAACAACACGTTGTAGTCCTTGGCCGAGTTGAACGGCGGATCGAGGTAGACGAGGTCGACGGACTCGTCATCCACGTAGCGGCGGAGCACCTCCAAGTTGTCGCCGTAGTAGAGAAGCCCGCCCGAGTCGATTGGCATGGCCGATCTTATCGGGCGCCCTTCCGCTCCGGCCAACTTTGCAGTCACGATCGCATCGACCTTGCGAGCATAGGCGTGAATGTGGACGACTTTCCCGGAACATTTCTCGGAGTGCGGTGGCCAGGCCGGTGCGATCCACATCGAGCGCAATCCGAGAGAGCGCACCCCGATGCAGATAGATGGGCTCGAGCCCACGCCTGTGGACCGCGAACTCCGCTTGCAAAGCGGTGGTCGGTTTCGACCGGGCGTCCCCGGGGCCGAAACGTACTTCATATTGAAATGCCCGACCAAACTGTAGGCTGCGGAGCCGTGATCGGGACGTGGGGTTACCCGATCGCGTTTACGTCGGACTTGCGCGGGCGACCAGGCCCGCGGCGTCCGTCGCTCGGCCGACCCGGCTTGTGGGGTTCGACGTGATCGCGGAGGAAGTCCTCGATCGACGACGAGAAGGCTTTGACGACGCCGTTGGCAAAGACATCGGCACGCTTACGGACGGCTGCGTGAAATTCTTTTGACATGCCGATTGCGTAACCATGTATTCGTGACGCGCAAGGATAAATGTTTGATCTGTTCCGAAATAAATCGCATTTGGTCAGACGAATGTCCAATGCGGTCGTTCGGGCACACGCGCAAGAGCGCAACTGCACGTGCGAGTTGCGTATGCCATGGACGCGCAAGCTATCGCACGTCGGCGTTGCCTATCGGGGCGACATCTTTGGCAAACGACGCGCCCATGCGCGGGGGGCGCGTCTCGCCCGGTTCGATTCGGCGTCGCCTTCATCTTTGCCTTTGACGCGGGTGCCCGCCCGTGCGCTCTCGCACGTATGCGCCTCATCGACCGAGGGCGTGCTCGGTTCGCGATCGCAACGTATAAAGCCTTGTACGGGACGCTTGCGAGCGGTAACGTGGTGGCGAAATCCCGAGGGTCGCTCGCGAAGCGGGTTTGTTGTTTGAAAACAGATGTTTAAGGCTGGCAAGCGTGCGGTTTTTTGGAGGTGCGCAGAACCACGATGACGAAATCCCGAGGGTCGCTCGCAAAGCCCTTTACAAGGCTGCGAATTTGTTCGAATTCTGCGTGACCCCTTTCCCGCGGAGAACATCGCGGGCCCTCCCTCGAGTTACCTTCTTCCCGGAGAGCCACGCAGCATCGAAGATGCTTTCCCGCGGAGAACATCGCGGGCCCTCCCTCGAGTCACAACTTTTCCACTTCTCCACACGGTAAGTAAGCACGCTTTCCCGCGGAGAACATCGCGGGCCCTCCCTCGAGGCTTGCTCCTCCGCTTTCGCGAAAGACAGCTGGTTCTTCTCTTTCCCGCGGAGAACATCGCGGGCCCTCCCTCGAGCACAATCGCCCTACGCCTTTCCCGCGGAGAACATCGCGGGCCACGTTGAAGCCGTAGCTGTCGAGCAGCATTCGCATCGTAATGGGGGATGTGCTTTCCCGCGGAGAACATCGCGGGCCACGTTGAAGCTGACAATAGTGGCCAAAGTAGGCCCAGAAAGTGCCCTCTTTCCCGCGGAGAACATCGCGGGCCACGTTGAAGCGGTGCGGTTGGCGGTGACGGTGGAGCTGGCGGCCGCGGTGGCTTTCCCGCGGAGAACATCGCGGGCCACGTTGAAGCCTCTGATGCCGAGCGTTGGTGGTCGGTGCAACCTGCACTTCTTTCCCGCGGAGAACATCGCGGGCCACGTTGAAGCGATTGGGCGGCAACGGTGCCCAGCCGAAAGCGAAGGAGGCTCCTTTCCCGCGGAGAACATCGCGGGCCACGTTGAAGCAAGGGGATACGCGCGGTAAATACGAGCGGTTCCCTACCACTTTCCCGCGGAGAACATCGCGGGCCACGTTGAAGCGGAAATACGTAATCATGAACGTCTTGGTCCGTCATCTTCGCTTTCCCGCGGAGAACATCGCGGGCCACGTTGAAGCTTGAAGCGAAGCCCGATCTTGCGCGTGAAGAGCGGAAACCTTTCCCGCGGAGAACATCGCGGGCCACGTTGAAGCATGCTTCGGCGGCGAAGCGGCCGCGCAAGCTCTCCTTTCCCGCGGAGAACATCGCGGGCCACGTTGAAGCATGCTTCGGCAGCGAAGCGGCCGCGCAAGCTCTCCTTTCCCGCGGAGAACATCGCGGGCCACGTTGAAGCAGTGAGATCACGACCATCAAGACCTACGAGGGCCGGGAGCTTTCCCGCGGAGAACATCGCGGGCCACGTTGAAGCCGGCGCCGGAACTTGTTGGGCTGCAGCTTGCTGGGCGGCCTTTCCCGCGGAGAACATCGCGGGCCACGTTGAAGCCTCGGCGTGATCTTGCATTTGTCGGATGATCGCAAGCATCTTTCCCGCGGAGAACATCGCGGGCCACGTTGAAGCCATCGGGTGCGTCGGCTGGTCGAGGGCCGGACGCCGCTTTCCCGCGGAGAACATCGCGGGCCACGTTGAAGCTCGGCGCGCGCCCATCGCTTGTCGCGCTCCTCACCGCCGCCTTTCCCGCGGAGAACATGTATCCCTCCTGCCAACCGCGTCGTGATTCCGTCGAGCAGGCGGCCTAGATTTGGCGGTGCGAATGACGGAGCTATCGAGCGCAGCGCTACTATGGGGACTCGCCGAGCTGCGGGGGGATGGTGATCTTCCCGAGAGGAGCCTCGAGCTCGTGGGGGAGGAGGCGGGCGCGCGTGGCGAGCCAGTTCATGGGGGCAAGTTCGACGACGCGTCGTTTGGGCCAACTCGGCAGGACACGAAACAGGTCGCGCAAGTATTCCTCGGAATCGAGTCCGGCGTGGCGCGCGGATGCGATGAGCGAAAGCCATGTGCAGGCCACTTCCGCGGCGTCGTCGGAGCCCAGGTGCATCCAATTTTTCCGTCCGATCGCCACATGTCGAATTTCGCGTTCAACGTCATTGTTGGAAAGTGGAATGCTCCCGTTCACCAAAAATCGCGTGAGCGCCTCCCAATGATTGTGGCTGTACCGAAGGGCGCGGGAGAAAGGCCCGCGTGGATCCACGCTGGGGTCGTCGAGCAGGCAATCGCGGGCCCTGGCGAAAATCTCGACCAGCGGTGCAGAGCGCTCTTTTCGAATCAAAAGGCGTGCGTCGGGCGAAAGGTGCGCGATGTCCCTCTCGATGGTGAACAGCTCGTCGGCAAGCTCGACGAAACCGCGCGCCCGCGTGTCGGTGGGCAAAGCAAAGAAATACTTGCGCCGGCAGTGTGCCATACAGCCGGCCTCTTTCGGCGCGCCGGGAGCGCGAAACAATTCGTCGTACACACTGGAGGCGTCTGCGACGACGATACCGCCAAATTCTTCGAGCCAGCTTTTCGGCATGTCGCTCGTGTGCAGCGCGGAATAGCGAAAAAAGACCTGCGCCCGATCGGCAAGGAGCACCCAGATGTGAGCTCTTCGATCGTGGGGGCTTGCCATCACGCGCACCCCCGTCGCATCGATGCCGATGACCTGGCACTGAGCCAACGCGTGTTCCCAAGCCGCATCGACGACGAGGCGCGCCACCGGCTCGGCGAGCTTTTCCCACGCGCTCAACGTGGAAACGGGCACACGCACACCATGCCGGGCGATGATCTTCGACAGGCGCGTGTACGGGATCTGATCGCCCCATTTCGAGTGAATCGTGTGGGCGAGCATCGCAGGATCGGGCAACGCGCGCGGAATCATCTCGTCGGGCACGGGCTCGATGTGCACGGCGACCGAGGCATCGTCATTGTCTTGGGCGAACTTTTTCCGGACCACACGCAATCGTGTATACCCGGACTTACGGAACGCCAATCGGTAAGAGACCTCCTCACCGATGTAGCGGGCTCCCTCAGGAGTTTCGCCGGGCGAAATGTCCACGGTTTCCACGGGCAGGTGCTCGGGAAGCTGCCCGCGCCCATGTGGAGTACGGCGCTTTCGGACACCGCTCGGAGGCGACGGGGTCACGCGATCGGGGCCGGCCAGTGGCTGCGCCGCGTTGGGCTTTTCGGGCTCGGCCGGGGCCGGCGATGGCTCACTGCCACTCGATGCGAGAATCGTCGCATCGAGCAGCACCTGCAACGTGCTTGCCGGCAAGCGCTCGCGTTTGACGCCGAAAAGCTGCTTCGAGAGCCATGCCACCTGCGCCTCGAGGGCATCGATGCGCACGCGTTGCGATTCACTTTCGGCACGTAACCGTGCGTTTTGCTCGCGAAGCTCTCTATCCTCAGCCACAAGCCTCGACACCGCATCCGAGGACGCTCCTTGGGCCAGCGCCGCAACGAGAGCGGCCGCGATGCTGGCATTGGGGGGCGTGACGGGCGACACGGCTCGATGCATCGAGAACGTCGTGCATATCACGATATCGCATCATGCGATATGTATTCAGTGTACGCTGCTATTCTTTTTCTTACCTTCGACGGCGAGTCCTTCGAGAAATCGGGAAAACGCCTCGGGACTCATTTCCATACGCGAGGCGCCCTCGGTGCGCGGCGGCGCGACGAATACCCCCTGATCAAGGCGCTTGTATAGAAGCGCATATCCGGTGCGGTCGTAGAATAAGACTTTGCACCTGTCGGTCGCCTTGTTGAGAAACACGAAGAGCGAACCTCCTCGCGGATCGTCACCGAAACGCTCGCGCACAATCCCCGCGAGCCGATCGAAACTGATGCGAAGGTCGACCCGCTCGACGCTCACAAAGATGCGGACATTCGCCGAGAACATCAGCTCTCCTCCAATACGCCGATCAACGCGCGAAGTACGGTGACGTTGGCCCCCGTCTGCACACGAAGTATCCGACCCGAGCGAAGAACCACTTCGATGCTGTCATAAGGCGAGGATGTCCCGCGCGCTGCAGCGGTCGTCGCAATAGGCACCTCGGGTGCGGGGGCCTTGCGCGACGGCACAACCTCGACAAATCCCTTGCCGACTTCGGTGCTCGCTTCGGGTCGCGCGATCTTCCTCTTCCACCACACCAACGTCCGTGGATTCCACCCGTGCTTCTTCGCATATTCGCCCGCGCTCTCCCCGCTGGCCTCCCACGCCGCGATTCGCCTCACCCACTCCGGCCTCTTCGCTCGCTTCCTCATGCATCGCGAGTTTGCTGCCGCTTCGGCCCCTCGTCACGACGCGCTCCGCAGGACGGATACGAGAACATCGCGGGCCACGTTGAAGCCTTGGCACTGGTGGTGTAGTGGGCGCTTCCGAGGTGGCTTCCCCGCGGAGAATCGCGGGCCACGTTGAAGCCAATGTCTAGAGAAACGCTACGACGTGCATGTCCTCCTTTCCCGCGGAAAGCATCGCGGGCCACGTTGAAGCGAGAACCATCTTCGAACGGACGCAGTGGACGCGGCCTTTCCCGCGGAGAACATCGCGGGCCACGTTGAAGCCCAGTCGACAGGCTCGCAACGTCCTCCGCTCGGTTGAACCGCTCGTGGGGCTCGCCGTGCTCTCGCAGGGGATCCCTCGATCGACCAAAAGAAGGCGTTGACGACGCCGGTGGCAACTATCGACAATCGGCGTTAGTGAACGTTGATACCGTACGTCATCTGGACGTCTTCTTCGTACGCGATGCGCGTTTGCGGACGTTCGCCTCTCTCCCGGACGGCGGTGATGCCTTCATCTTCGCCTCCGAAGACGAAGTCTTGAAGCGCTCTGCTTTCGGCTGAATCTGAGACGTCGCCCTACGCCGCGGTCGGAACCCGTTGACCAGTACGTTCCCCATCATCCAAGCTTCGTCACCGTCGTCCCAATTGGCTTCGGGGAATAGGAGCGTGCTCACAATGCAGTATCCCATGATGGCCGAGAGGACGATCCGAACAATGGAGAGGGCAGGGATGTCCGGACGGATCTCGCCCTGCTCCTGAAAACGATGAATGAGCTGGTTGAGTCGCGGGTAATTACCCACCTGTCGGGCAAGGGCCCTTCGGAACGTTGCGGGGCGGAGGATCGCCTCCTGAATCGTCCGTTTGATACGAGTCGGATTGTCGCGGGCCATTCTGGCCCGGTAGACGAAGAACCAGTCCAGGCACGCCTCGAGCCGATCGTTCGCCGTCTCCCATGGAAATCCGAGGGGTTCCAGAAAAGACCGAAAGGCAGAGGGAACGGCCATTAGGAGCATTGCAAGGGCATCCGGCGTGACGGAACTTGCGCTTGTTCCACTAAGGTCAAGAAGCCGCGCGCCGTTTTCTTTCGATACTTGGGGCTTGATGGTGCGCTTCGTTCTCGGTGCCGGTCGGGATTGTGGCACATCTTGTCGCGGCCTAAAGCCGTGGGCCAAGACGCATGCCATTAGCCGAGCGTCGTCTTCGTCATTCCACTCTGCTTGGGGCAGTAGGATCGTGCGCGCGACGCAGTACCCCATGGCGACCGAGAGCGCGATGCGCAGCACGGTGATGGTGTCCACATCATCTCGAAGCTCCCCGTGCTCTCCGAAGTGCTGAGCAAAGTCACTAAAATAGGCGTAGAATTGCTGCTGGCGCTCGAGAACGCGCCGCAGTAGTTCCGGGCGGATGATCGCCTCTCGAATAAGGCGTTCCAGTTGATGGGCGTTGTCACGAATGAACTGGACACGCTCAAGGAAATACGTCAGCAAGTGCGCCTCGAGACCGTCCGCATCGGGCTCACGATTGCCGTCGGCTTGGGCCCGACACGATCGAAGCACGTTTGGTGCGGGTATTTGGAGCAGTGCACGGGCGAGGACTTCGTCGTAGAGCTCCTCTTTGCTGCCGAAATGCGTGCGGACGACCTTCTCTGCCACGGCGGCGCGCTCGGCCACCATCGCCATGGTGGTCCACGGGAAACGATAGGTCGCAAAGACGTGCAGGGCCGCCATGACGATGCGTTCTCGGACCTCCGCTTGAGCAACCTCGTCGTTCATGACTCCGCCTTTCTTGGATGTCGTTCGGACGTGGTTGGGTTCCAATCTGAGCTCAAGCGGGCGCGCTCACCACGTCGAGCTCGGCTCTTTCGTCGGTCAGAATGGGATGTCGGGGAGGTCGCGTCGAGTTGGCGGTACGGCCGGAACTCGAGCCTCGCTCTCGGCACGCGTGCCGGTGTGGTCGGGTGCTGCGGGCGGTGCCGCCGGGGGCTGCGTATCGCGGTGGTATGTCCGGTCCGGCACTCGCTCACGCGGTTCTTCGTCACTGGGGCGCCGTGCGCCGCCGCTCAACACGACGTTCGATGCGATGACCGCTGTCGTGTAAGCCGTCTCGCCGTTTCGCTCATGTCGGGTCGTGCGCAGGGAGCCTTCGACGAAGATGCGGTCGCCCTTGCGAAGGACCCGTGAGAGACCTTCCGCACGTCGGCCAAACGCGACGACGCGCACCCATTCCGTCCGTTCTTGCCGCTGCTTCCTCGCGTCCAGCCACGTCTCCGTGCAGGCCAGATTCCACGTGAGCACCGACGTCGTATCGGTCTCGCGGAAGTCCGGGTCCGCTCCGAGGTTTCCAAGCAAGATGACCTTGTTGACACCGTTCATAGTTGCCTCCTTCAGCGTGAATCGCCGTGGTTTTGGACCCTTGTGGGGGCCATAAGGCCCGTGCTGGCGGCGCCCATCGGAGCGCGGCAGTCCACGCGCAAGAGGAGCCCGACATCGCCGAGCTCACGCGAAAAATTCTCTTGATTGACGTTGGCGGAAGGCATCGGCGCCGAGTCGAAGCCGGGCTCGCGGCTCGCTCCGCGCACGGCCTCCATCAAAACGACAAAGGCGTCCGGATCGTTCTCGAGAGGGTAGGCCGTGGCTGCCATGGCTCTCCGCGGGCTATGGCTGATCCCGTGGCCATCGTCGACGGCCCGCTCCTCGCGTCCGAGGTCTCCATCGATCGCCGGAAAGAGCAAGATGTACTCGTTGCAGGCATTCGCGGCTCGCTCCTCGACGGAGGGCATCGTGGCTATCCCCAGTAGGAGCGCAACGAGCATCGCGAGGTTCGTGTGCTTTTCAAAGCGCATGACGCTCTACCCTTTGAAGAACTGAGCGGGATCGGGGCCGTCGGGTGAGCGCGGTGTGCGGAAATCGTTTCGACTCCTCGAAGAGGCTGCCCGAGATCGCGCGCCAATTGCGGCATGTCTCGACGCTGGTCATCGAGGCCTCCGCCACATCTCCGCTTGCGCACAATGCGCGAAGTGGGATTCGCCCAGGTGCTCACCCTCGGCCTCGACCGGCATACGTTTTCCGGCACCCGTCACGATCCAGATGATCGCGGCGCTGCACGACCGGCATGTGCTCACACGCGCGTTTCGAGGGACCGCAAAGGTAATCTTGTCCGGCGCGCTCACGGTGCACCTCGCTGACCGCCTTTTCCGGGCACCAACCGAAGCTCGCCGGCCACGCCCCCACTGCGGTCCCTGCGGCGCGCCTCGAGCTCGCGAGCCAGGCTCGCAACGACGTCCCAATTGCCATCTCGTGCAGCGAGCCGAACAGCTTCGGCTAGAGCGTCGTCGACGCCGTCATGCAGGCCCTCCGCCTCGGGGCTGTCAGCATGCGGCGGCCCACGACGAGGGGAGGGAAGAGCGTCGCATCCGGTATCCGAAGTCGTTCCACGCTCATGCCGGGGCAGGCGTTTCCGCTCGGGTTCTTCACAGCCATTTTCACAGCCTTGCGACGACTTCGCATGACCCGCGGTGCACTTGGATGACCAACCCGGCGAATCGGGCTGCCCTTCGTTCCCCTTGTTTTGTAGGGCTCCGGCGTTTCGCTCCGTCTTGCCAAGGTGGACGTCGAGGGTTCGAATCCCTTCTCCCGCTCTGAAAAATGCAGTGATTTTAGCCAGTTAGGGCTCGGCCCTAGCTGGCTTTTTTCGTTTGCTCCCCGCTGGCGTGTCGATGCTCCCCCGCTCGGTGCGGAGAAGAGGCGGATAACCTTCGCGAGGGCGTTGCGCTGCTCCGCTCCTCGCACGGTGGAGTAGAGCTCGTGCATCGCGGGGGTGAGTGCATATTCCGACGTGACTCGGGGATCGATTCCAACGACACCCGGGGCTCGTTCCAACGTGACCCGGGGGCCGATTCCTGGGCCCCCGGGGATGCATTCCAAAGGGGGCGGTCCCCCGGATCCGAGTCTTCGAGTACTTCGGCTGCGTCCCCGAGGTCGTGGTGCCCGATCAACTTCGCAGCGCCGTTTCTGGGCCGGATCGGTACGAGCCGGACATCAACCCGACCTACCTCGAGATGGCGCAGCACTACGGCGTGACGGTGGTTTCCGGCGTGACCGAGAAAGCCGAGGGACAAGCGAAGGTCGAAGGAGGCGTTTTGATCGCGCAGCGGTAAATCCTCGCGCCGCTCCGGAATCGGACTTTCTTCTCACCCGGTGAGCTCGATGTCGCGGTCCGCGAGCTACTCGAGCGGCTCAACAAGCGCCCGTTTCAAAAAGCTCGAAGGATGTCGACGCTCGGCCTTCGAGATGCTCGACAAGCCCGCCATGCGCCCTCTGCCGGCTCACCGCTACCAGATCGCGAAGTGGAGAGAGGTGAAGGTCAACATTGATGACCGCGTCGACTACGAGCACCGACTGGACAGCGTGCCGTACACGATGGTGGGGGCCGAGGTGGAGATCCGTGCAACTGCCACGAGTATCGAGATCCTGCACAAGAGTGAGCGCGTGGCGTCGCACGTGCGCAGTTACGGCCCGAAAGGCACGTATCCGTCCTGCGGAGCGCGTCGTGACGAGGGGCCGAAGCGGCAGCAAACTCGCGATGCATGAGGAAGCGAGCGAAGAGGCCGGAGTGGGTGAGGCGAATCGCGGCGTGGGAGGCCAGCGGGGAGAGCGCGGGCGAATATGCGAAGAAGCACGGGTGGAATCCACGGACGTTGGTGTGGTGGAAGAG
Organism: Sorangiineae bacterium MSr11954; assembly: GCA_037157815.1. Lineage (NCBI taxonomy): Bacteria > Pseudomonadati > Myxococcota > Myxococcia > Myxococcales > Pendulisporaceae > Pendulispora > Pendulispora albinea. Next base: position 7,426,411 of record CP089984.1, on the reverse strand, counting down.
GAAGATCGCGCGGCCCGAAGCGAGCACCGAAGTCGGCAAGGGATTTGTCGAGGTTGTGCCGTCGCGCAAGGCCTCCGCACCCGAGGTGCCTATTGCGACGACCGCTGTAGCGCGCGGGACATCCTCGCCTTATGACAGCATCGAAGTGGTTCTTCGCTCGGGTCGGATACTTCGTGTGCAGACGGGGGCCAACGTCACCGTACTTCGCGCGTTGATCGGCGTATTGGAGGAGAGCTGATGTTCTCGGCGAATGTCCGCATCTTTGTGAGTGTCGAGCGGGTCGACCTTCGCATCAGTTTCGATCGGCTCGCGGGGATTGTGCGCGAGCGTTTCGGTGACGATCCGCGAGGAGGTTCGCTCTTCGTGTTTCTCAACAAGGCGACCGACAGGTGCAAAGTCTTATTCTACGACCGCACCGGATATGCGCTTCTATACAAGCGCCTCGATCAGGGGGTATTCGTCGCGCCGCCGCGCACCGAGGGCGCCTCGCGTATGGAAATGAGTCCCGAGGCGTTTGCCCGATTTCTCGAAGGACTCGCCGTCGAAGGTAAGAAAAAGAATAGCAGCGTACACTGAATACATATCGCATGATGCGATATCGTGATATGCACGACGTTCTCGATGCATCGAGCCGTGTCGCCCGTCACGCCCCCCAATGCCAGCATCGCGGCCGCTCTCGTTGCGGCGCTGGCCCAAGGAGCGTCCTCGGATGCGGTGTCGAGGCTTGTGGCTGAGGATAGAGAGCTTCGCGAGCAAAACGCACGGTTACGTGCCGAAAGTGAATCGCAACGCGTGCGCATCGATGCCCTCGAGGCGCAGGTGGCATGGCTCTCGAAGCAGCTTTTCGGCGTCAAACGCGAGCGCTTGCCGGCAAGCACGTTGCAGGTGCTGCTCGATGCGACGATTCTCGGCAGTGAGCCATCGCCGGCCCCGGCCGAGCCCGAAAAGCCCAACGCGGCGCAGCCACTGGCCGGCCCCGATCGCGTGCCCCCGTCGCCTCCGAGCGGTGTCCGAAAGCGCCGTACTCCACATGGGCGCGGGCAGCTTCCCGAGCACCTGCCCGTGGAAACCGTGGACATTTCGCCCGGCGAAACTCCTGAGGGAGCCCGCTACATCGGTGAGGAGGTCTCTTACCGATTGGCGTTCCGTAAGTCCGGGTATACACGATTGCGTGTGGTCCGGAAAAAGTTCGCCCAAGACAATGACGATGCCTCGGTCGCCGTGCACATCGAGCCCGTGCCCGACGAGATGATTCCGCGCGCGTTGCCCGATCCTGCGATGCTCGCCCACACGATTCACTCGAAATGGGGCGATCAGATCCCGTACACGCGCCTGTCGAAGATCATCGCCCGGCATGGTGTGCGTGTGCCCGTTTCCACGTTGAGCGCGTGGGAAAAGCTCGCCGAGCCGGTGGCGCGCCTCGTCGTCGATGCGGCTTGGGAACACGCGTTGGCTCAGTGCCAGGTCATCGGCATCGATGCGACGGGGGTGCGCGTGATGGCAAGCCCCCACGATCGAAGAGCTCACATCTGGGTGCTCCTTGCCGATCGGGCGCAGGTCTTTTTTCGCTATTCCGCGCTGCACACGAGCGACATGCCGAAAAGCTGGCTCGAAGAATTTGGCGGTATCGTCGTCGCAGACGCCTCCAGTGTGTACGACGAATTGTTTCGCGCTCCCGGCGCGCCGAAAGAGGCCGGCTGTATGGCACACTGCCGGCGCAAGTATTTCTTTGCTTTGCCCACCGACACGCGGGCGCGCGGTTTCGTCGAGCTTGCCGACGAGCTGTTCACCATCGAGAGGGACATCGCGCACCTTTCGCCCGACGCACGCCTTTTGATTCGAAAAGAGCGCTCTGCACCGCTGGTCGAGATTTTCGCCAGGGCCCGCGATTGCCTGCTCGACGACCCCAGCGTGGATCCACGCGGGCCTTTCTCCCGCGCCCTTCGGTACAGCCACAATCATTGGGAGGCGCTCACGCGATTTTTGGTGAACGGGAGCATTCCACTTTCCAACAATGACGTTGAACGCGAAATTCGACATGTGGCGATCGGACGGAAAAATTGGATGCACCTGGGCTCCGACGACGCCGCGGAAGTGGCCTGCACATGGCTTTCGCTCATCGCATCCGCGCGCCACGCCGGACTCGATTCCGAGGAATACTTGCGCGACCTGTTTCGTGTCCTGCCGAGTTGGCCCAAACGACGCGTCGTCGAACTTGCCCCCATGAACTGGCTCGCCACGCGCGCCCGCCTCCTCCCCCACGAGCTCGAGGCTCCTCTCGGGAAGATCACCATCCCCCCGCAGCTCGGCGAGTCCCCATAGTAGCGCTGCGCTCGATAGCTCCGTCATTCGCACCGCCAAATCTAGGCCGCCTGCTCGACGGAATCACGACGCGGTTGGCAGGAGGGATACAAAGGCACGGCAATGATCTGCGACGAACACCGGCCACGCGAGCACCGCGACTATGGCAAGTGGCCGCCCGAGCGCGTGGTGGCGTGGGCCGAGAACATCGGCGATCAGGTCGGTGAATTCGCGCGTCGGGCTCTCGGGCAGCGCACGCGCCCGGAGACCGGGTACCGCACGTCGTGCCGCTCGTGTCGCGCGACCATCACGTGGATCATCACCGCCGCGGGTAAAGGCATGCCCGTTGAGGCGGAGGGCGAGCACCGAGGCGAGTCTCATTTCGCGCACTGCGCGCAGGCGGCTCTTTGGCGCAGGTCGCGATGGCGCGGCTCCGTCGCGCTTCAACGTGGCCGCCGTTCATCACGGCGGATCGGCCACCGAGCGATGGCGAGAGCGCATCACCAAGGAACAGCCGCTTCAACGAGGCTCCGTCGTTCGACGGAGAGACAGCCGGACTCGCCCATCACGACGGGCAGCGATACGTCGCTTCAACGAAGCTCCGTCGTTCGACGGAGAGACAGCGGCCTATCGCATGCACCACGACGGCGGATTGTCCTCAGATGCTCAACGAGGTTTCGTCGGACGACCGAGAGACTGCTGGTCCATCGATCGGGTTTGGACGCTCGATGGTCGGGCTTCAACGCGTCATCGTTGTTCGACGGAGAGACAGGTGGGGCAAGGCAGCGCATGCGATCTGAAGTTGAAAGACCCGCTTCAACGGGGCTCCGTCGTTCGACGGAGAGACAGCTGGATCGTCCCGCGATGTACGAACTGGACGTTCTCGCTCCAACGGGCCGTCGTTCGACGGAGCAACAGATGCGGCGCAAGGTCGAATACGATGAAGGACTTCGGCGCTGCTCCAACGAGGCTTCGTTGCTCGACGGAGAAACAGGGGCATGCGGGATACCAATGGAAATGGATGTTTTGCAGCCTCGTTTTGCAAGCGGCTCCACAGCGCAACCAATAGGTCGCGTGTCGGAGAGCTTGGGCAATGCGTTGATTGTTGATTCAAAGAACAATCGGAGGCTGCGAGCGACTCCCAGCTTTATGCTACCACGTTGCCGCTCGCGAAGCATGTGGCCTTCGGTGGTCGGCTGGCGACATATCATGGGCTACTTGGACGTGGCACGCGCGTCCAATGTGGCCGAAGCGACAAACTTGCTGACGTCGTCCCAATATCGCCGCTCGACGCGGAAGGCGTCGGCTCGCGAGTGTGCACGACCGCTGCCTTTCCTGGCGGAGGCGCAGGCTCGCGGAGACGGACAAGAGACGCACGACACTTTTCGGGCATCAATCTTGGATTCCGCCGCCGTCTCAGGAAATCCAACGAGGATTAGACAGAGAGGACCCGGGTGACGGATCACGAGATACTGCGGGGCCTTACCCACATTGGGTAGTCAGTGTATCCCTTGGGGCCCGGTGTGAAAAACGTCGTCTCGTCGGGTGCATTGAGCGGAAGCCCCTCACGGAAGCGACGCACCAGGTCGGGGTTTGCGAGGAAGGCCTTGCCGAAGCCGACGAGATCGACCAAGCCCTCTTTTACGGCACGCGCCGCAGACTCTTTGTTGAAGTTGCCGCCGATGAAGAACGTGCGCGTGCCCCAAGCTTCTCGGAGCTTCGGCTTCAGCGCATCGAGCCCCGCATGCCGCCCAGGACCGCCGCTGCTCACACCAAACTGGTCGGCGACGTGGAGATAGACGAGCCTGAGGGAAACGAGGCGCTTGCTGAGCGCGAGGTACGTCTCGTCGATCTCCGGATACTCCTGCATCCTGTTGATCTCCGCGTAGGGCGAGATGCGGATGCCCACGCGGTCGCTGTCGATGGCCTCGGCCACCGCCTCCGCGACCTCGACGACAAAGCGAAGACGCCTGTCGATCGAGCCGCCGTAGCCGTCGCGCCGATGGTTCGTGACCGGGCTCAAGAACTGCTCGAGAAGGTAGCCGTTCGCGGCGTGTATCTCGACGCCGTCGAAGCCCGCTTCGATCGCGTTCTTCGCGGCGCTCACGAACTCGTTCTTCGCTTGCTCGATACCTGCCTCGTCGAGTTGCTCGGGCACCGGAAAGGGCTGCATGCCACCCGAGTCGGTCCACATCTGTGCGCTCCCAAAGCTCGTCTGACCACCGAGCCCGAGGGCACTGGGCGCGACGATTCTCGCGCCTGCCGTCATGTTCGCGGGGTGGGCTACGCGCCCAGAGTGCATCAACTGCGCGAAGATGTGACCACCCGCGGCGTGGACGGCCTTCGTGGTCGCCTTCCAGCTCTCGACCTGCTCCGCGCTCCACAATCCCGGCGTTCGCGGATAGCCCTTGCCGTTGGGCGAAGGAGCAACGCTGCCGACGACGATGAGCCCCGCGCTCGCGCGCTGCGCGAAATAGGTCGCCGTGAGCTCGCTTTCGCGTCCTTCCGCGTCGGCCCGACTACGCGTCATTGGGTTCATTACGAGACGGTTCGAAAGCGCGAGCCTGCCGAGGTGATAGGTGTCGAAGAGGGACTTGGTCATGAGCGAGGAGTAGGGGCTCGTGCTATGGACGTTCCATGCCCGTGGGTCCAAAGAAGTTAGCCAAAACGCCAATCGGGATGGATCTTCGAGATCCTCGCGGTGACGCTGTCGCGGACGTGCTCGGCGTTTCGTTCATGCGGCACGCGCTGTACAAGCCGCTCGAAGCCCACGCACCATGGGGCGTACGTATTCCTCACCGACCGCGCGCGAGCTTCTACATCGTCACCCGAGGCAGCGCGCGCATCGAGGTCGAGGGAGAGAACGTTCATGTACTCTCACCCGGCGAGGTTGTGTTCATTCCTCACGGCACCGCGCACGCGCTCCGCGATGCTGCCGATTCGAAGCTCCAGGACGTGTGCGATGGAGCGCTCTGTCCGAGTCTCGCACCACGACGTATCGGTGGGCGGGGCAGCGCGACCAGCATCGTTGCGGGCTTCTTTGAAGTTGGCAGCGGCCATGAACCTCCGCTGCTCCAAAAGATGCCGGCGCTGGTCGTCCTGTCGGCGAGCGAACCAACGTTCGGCCGGTGGATCGAGGCAACGTTACAGCTTGTACTCGCAGAGAGTGCAGCGCCGGGGCCCGCGAGCAGCATGGTACTCCAGTGCCTCGCCGACGTGCTGTTCGTCCTCGCGCTTCGGTCGGCCGAAGCTTCGGGTCGGCGCAAGGCGTCTGGCATCCCCGCACTTTCCGAGCCGCGCATCTACGAAGCGTTGAATCTCATGCACGTCCATGTCGCCGAGCCGTGGACCGTAATGACGCTCGCGCGGCGGGTGAACATGTCGCGCTCTGGCTTTGCGGCGCGGTTCACGGAATTGGTCGGCGAGCCGCCGCTTCAGTACCTCGCGCGCTGGCGCGTCACGCGCGCCGCCGAAATGCTTCGTGACACCAACGAGAAGGTGGCAGCGGTCGCGAACCTTGTCGGCTACGAAAGCCTCCCCGCGTTCAGCCGCGCATTCAAACGGTGGCAGGGCGAGAGTCCCGCGACCTTCCGGCGCAAGCTTGCGCATTAGCGGAAGTGACCTCGCAGCAGATCGCGGCGGCGAAAGCCGCAGTGACGTCGCTCTTGGGTCCGACGATCTTCGAGAGGGGCTCGTCGCCGAAGGCCGTGCGCTCGGCCGTGTCTACCCGGCGCCCGATCGCTTCGTAGACCTCGTTCGGCGCGCCGTCAGCAACGGAGCGCAGTCTCGCGACGGTGAGCTTGACCTCGAGGCTTCGCTCGAGCGGGCTTCTTCGGGACGGTGACCCTCACCATGCGGCTACGTCTGACCGCCCCCGATTTGGGAGCTTCTGATCTGTTCAAGCGCGCGCTGGATCAGGCTCTCAGCGTGCGCGGTAGCCGCGACTTCGAGAGCGTCGAAGCATATGTCACCTTTGTGCAAACGCAAGTCGTCGCGAAGAAAAACGCGCGCAGCGCGTCCCGACTCATCGAGGAGCGCAAACATCTTCGACCGCTTCCGTTGACACGTTTGCCGGAGTACACGACGCACCATCTGCGAGTGACGTGCTGGAGCACCATCACCGTGGGGTCGCACATCTATTCGGTTCCATCGCGGCTCATGAATCACGAGGTCGAGGCAAGGCGCTACGCCGATATCGTTGAGAGCTGGCTAGGGGATGATTTGCTGGAAGCCATGCCTCGAATCCGAGGTGAAAAAGGGCATCGAATCGATTATCGGCACGTTATCTGGTCGCTCGTGAAGAAACCGGGCGCGTGGGGACGTGGCCGGGAGCGCCCACGGTCTTCGTCTGGGGGAGCCCCAGCCCGTTGTCGACGTGTATGATTGGACGAAGGCCCCGCTACGGGGATGACGAAACGGATCCTCTTGGCGGCCGTCGACGTCGCGGCGACCCGGGTCGAGTCGACGACGTGCGACGGAATGGCTGCTTTTGGCGATGGCGCCTTGTTCGAGGTGTCCGTCTGCGAGCTGGTCGCGTGTCGCGTACGAGGAGAACTCGATGACGCATGCGACCGTGCTCGCCGCTCCGGGGGGGACCGCCCTCTTTGGAACGCGCCCCGGATGCTCCGGAATTTGGCCCGGGGCACGTTCGAGAGTGCATCCGGTACCTTATAACGAGCCCCCGAGTGTCATTGGAACCGACCCCCCCAGGTGGCCCCCGAATTGGCCCCGGGGCACGTTGGAACGAGCCCCCCGGTGTCGTTGGAACCGATCCCCGAATCACGTCGGAATACGCACCTCAACGCGTTGGTGGGGCTCGGCCGCGACCGCACCGGCAACAGCGCAATGGCCGTCGTGTCCTTGCGGAGCGTTCGCACCCAATATCCGAGCGAGCCGAGGAAAGTGGCCGTAGCCTCGCGAGAGGTGCGTCCGGTGTCGGCGAGCACCTGACGAGCTCGTGGCATCGAATGGGTAAACCCTCGCGGGTTAAAAGCCTGCGCCGGTCTTCGCGTTCCGCGTACGAATGGCTTCTTCGGTTCTCGGAACGAGCGTCTCGAGCCCGACCCTTACAGCCTCCGCTTGGACTTCTTCGATGAACGGGCGAAACTGCTCGTTGTAGTCACGAAACGCGAGCTCGAAATCTCCGTCGCGTGTGCGGAGTGCGTCGGCCAACGCTGCAGCCCCATCGATGGCCAACGATCCACCCATTCCGGCGGCCGGCGACGCGCAGTAGCCTGCATCGCCGACCAGCGCAACTCGGCCTTTCGTCCACGACGGCATCCGGACCTGGCACAACTTGTCGAAGTAGAAATTCTTGGAGCCCCGCATTTCCGCGAGCAGTTCTGCAATCCGCCAGCCTCTCCCGGTGAACTGCTCCGCGATGATCCTTCGTTGTTGCTCCTGATCGCGATGGTCGTACGCGATCTCGTCGTCGCAAGCGAACGCGAAAATGATGTCGGTCTTGTTCTTGTAGGCATTGAGCATCGCCGCTCTGCAAGGCTCGTTGTACATCTGCGCGGTGTCGCGCTCGATCAATAGCTTGTCCACGATCAGGATCGCGAAGTACTGGCCGATAAAATGCACGTATTTGGCTTCGTCTCCGAACCAAATCCGTCGCACGGCGGAGTGGACCCCGTCGCAGCCGAGCACCAGGTCGAACGAGCGTCGTGGGCCCTTGGCGAAGGTCGCTTCCATTCGGTCTTTCGATTCAGTCAACCCGGTGATGCCGTCGTCGAAACCAACTTCGACGCGATCTTTCACGCTGTCGAAGAGCATGTTTACTAGCACCGTCCGTTCGATCTCGAACTCATCGTCCGAAGGCGGCTCACCCTCGTTTCGGATCACCAGCGAGCGCTCCGTGACATCGTGCTCGTTCTTCATATCCCACCGCTGCAGGCTCAATCGTTGCGAGCGGATCGGATCGAAGAGCCCCATGCGACGGACGATGTCGACGGTGTTGCCTTTGATGTCGACGGCCGTTCCGCCTTCGCGAATGCCGCGCGCGATCTCTACGACGGTGACCTCGTAACCGAGACGGCTCAGCCAATGGGCGCTCGAAAGCCCCGCGAAGCTCGCACCGGAGATGAGCACCTTCTTTCCATTCGAGCTCATGGGTTCTCCTCGCGATGGCCGCGTCCTCGAACAGCCCTCGCATCGAGATAGTTATACTCGGTCTAAAAATATGCAATAAATTTTTGACCGAGTATAATTTTGTGGCATTTTATGGCCCATACCTGGTCCGCTTCGCTAAAATTCGGGCATGGGCGAGCGGCGTGAGAGCAAGAAGCGTGAGACGAGGCAGCGGATCTCCGATGTGGCGACGGAGCTTTTCTTGGCGCGTGGCTTCGATGCGGTGACGCTCGACGAGATTGCGGTCGCGGCAAAGGTCTCCAAGATGACGGTCTTCAACTACTTCTCACGCAAGGAGGACCTCATTCTCGATCGGCAAGATGACTTGAAGCTGCTCTTCTTTCGCGAGGCGATCCGTGCCAGACCGAAAGGGCAATCGCCGATCGGCGCGCTCCGCGTTCTCATGAGCAGATTGCGAGAGGAGAAGCATCCGTTCACCCGTTTCGACCGCCATGCGGCCAACTTTTGGCGCTTCGTCGCGGCGAGTCCATCCCTCGAGGCGCGACTCCGTGAGCTCAACGACGAAGCCGCAGAAGGCCTCGCACTCGAGCTCGCCGGTCCGAAGCCGGATGGCCTCGCGCGACTCGCCGGCGGCATGATCGTGCTGACCGTGCACACGGCCCGCCAAGAAGCCGTCCGCGTGTTCGAACGCGGAGGCTCCGCGAAGAAGGCGCACGCCGTGTTCTTCGGCCTGATCGATCAAGGATTCGCCGCGGTTCAAGCCATGATGACGGCAGGCGTCCGGACGATCGCGAGCTGAAATGGCATTTCACAGATCGACGGATACAGCTCGCCGCGGGTGACCGAGACGTCCCGGGCGGTTTCGAGCACGTTCTCAAAAGTGATCGAGCCTATCCCGGTGAGCGTCCCGAGCTTCGTTGAAGCACGACGACCGTTTTCGTGTGGAGCCCCGGACGGGACGACGCAGTGCGAGCTTGTACCGAGGCTGTCGCGGTACGCGCCCGTGCACGTCACTTTCTTGCTTTTCCGTGAGGGTCCGCTCAAACAAGGGACGCGCTTCGGCGAACGCACTGAGACTCGGAAGGCAAAAGCCACTTGGTGCAGGCTGGATGCGCATTCCGAAAGGAACCGGAGAGCCGTTCCAAGGTGACGTGGGGAGCAATCCGACATGACGCGGGGCGACGCGCGCGGACCGAGAAACCACGTGGGTGTGTCCTCGCGGCCTGGTTGGTGCTTCTGTTTCTTTCGTAGTAGGAACGAGCCATGGCTTGGATATTCGCGTTATGGGCGCAGTGCGGCACGGGGGACGATGCAAACGCCTTCATCGCGCACTTCGAAGGCCTGAGTTGGACGCTGAGCGATGGGACCGCGACCCATTGCGAGGTCTCGCTTTTGTCGAACACGTGCTGCTGGATTACGCCGACGAACCTCAGTCATTCCGGTGTCTCCAACGCGAACGACGCGGCGCAGCTCACCGAGGTCGGCAAGCGGCTCTACGAACGTCTCCGTTCTGCACCGCCGTTCCGCTTCGCAATGGTCGGCGTGGAGGTGGATGACGTCAGAACGGAGATCGAAGTCGAGGAGATGATTCGAGCCTCACACTCGGCGTACCAAGGCCTGGTCGTCTCAACGGACCTGTGGCAACGGGCGGGCAAGCCTTCCGCGTTTCGGACATTTCGACCAGGCCACGTCTGGCGTCCATACATGGGCGAGACCAAGCCCGGCTGAAACCCGCTATCATTCGAATCGTGCTTTCGTTCGGCAGTATGTCCCTGACGAGCGCCGGGCGCTCACATCACGTGGCGGCCGCCCCAACACCGCCATCCGCATGACTGCGTGTCATGCCAGGGGAACAGCACGCGGGCGTCGAGGGACTCCGCGGGTGACTTTTCGCCAGGGTCGGGGATCGATCGATCTGCTTGCAAGCCACTGCGGTCGTGCATATGAGCCATGCATGTCGAATACCAACACCAATCTCGATATGGACAATTCTCTCGGTGTCGCTCAATGGTATCGCCAATTACCGTGCGCGGTTGCGTTCCGGTTCCTCCCAAACTTCCAGTCCAAATCGCGCTCCTGAACCATCGACGAACGAAGGTGCTTGTGCACGACCTCCGCGAGACGCACGGCCAAAGACGAGGTCGCGAGCGCGGGTGGTTGACGAAGACTTTCGCGCAGCCACGGCGAACCGCGGTGGAGCGGCGCGCTCAATGACGAATCCGTCACCACGTCATTTCGAGCCACGTGCGTGCCAGCGCACCACTGCGCGACGCAGGCGATATGGGAGCCGAAAAAAAGTGTCCGCCCCACGCCTACGTTGTGGCATGCCTGCGAGCAGGTATCCGAACCGGAGGACCGTTCGATTCGTTTGGAGCCGAAGTCGTGCACAGGAGTCATGTGACGACGATGTCGACTCGCCAAGGCATCGATGTTTCATCGGCACTCTAGAGGGAATAGGCGTTTTTATCTAACGAAGCAGTAGAAATTATGTATCCGAAACGAATTTTTCGTCGATTCGATCCAAATAACTGCCTCTTGTCTCTATGAGAGGCATGGGGTCTCGACTTCAGGACGCATCGCCGGCCGGAGTGTCCGTGTAGGCACCCGACGGTGAATCCGATCCATACGTCTCCACCGACCTGAACCCATGGCAGGAACGACATAAATATTCGCGATTTGAAAATCGGTTACGAGCTGCGAGAACGAAGCCGTCGTGTTTCGTTCATGGAAGACGTGGGATCTCCCCCACGATGGGGGCCGGCTACATCTTCGAACAGGTGAAGAAATGGCTTCGGGCTTATGCCAAGTCCGAGATCGGCGGAGCCCGTCGCCGATGGCCATTTCGCTTTCATGGGCGGCCAATCACCCGCCCGCGCTGCACGCCGAGCGCGACGTTCGCCCCACGCCGCGCATCGCCTCACCAACATCTTTCCGTTAACCAACAAGGAGGATCTTCATGAAACGTAACAAATTTGCCGGTATGCTGCTCGCCATACTCGCAGGCCTCGCGTCCGTCCTGACGACCGCGCCGGCCAGCGCCGACATTGCCCTGATCGGTGGCGAATCGACCCGCCTTGCCTTTGGCGACGCACAATCCACACGGGACCGACTGGTGCTGCTCGGTGACGTCCCCGACGACCAGGTCGTCTGCTACGTCGGCGCATCTCTCCCGAGCTGGGGACCAAGACCGACGGCCGGTTGGACCTTCGACATGCAATGCAACGGCCGCTGGGTCCGCGGCTCGCTCAGTATGTACCTTTGGTATAGATTCAGCGCAAATGACAGTTGGACGCTCGCCACGAAAAACGAATTCATCCCCCTGAACGGCGGCAACAGCTCGACCCGCATTATGCAAGGTCTGCATCACACACTCCCAGTGTGTTTTCCTGCCTACTGGGTAGGCGTAGCGACCGTCGAAGTCACCTTCTATGCCGGCAGTCCCATCACCGAGCGGGCAGCGTTCCAAACCGTTCCCGAGCAATTTCTCGGCTGCTGATAACCCACGAGTTGGGATTCAGACCTCACTCGGTTCTCGAAGTTGCATTCCTCCGTGCTCGCACGAGCGCAAGCTCCGGAGCTTACAGCGAGGATGATGGCGGCCGCCGCCGCCAATCCCGCGCTCGATCGAATACGGCCTGCTCCGCGAGGTGAGAGACGAGGATGGAGTGCGGCCTGCCCCGCGAGGCGAGAGACGAGGACGAAATCCGGCACCTCGAAGATGCGACGAGCGCTCGCGGACGCGAGCGCGGTCATGACGCGGGTAGGAAGTGAACGCGCGCTGGTGCCCGCGACCGGCGACCGAAACGCCTTTGCTGGCGAGAGCGCACGCCAGGCACTGGAACGAACGCACCGGGGCGCGCTGCGGAACGACAGCATCAATCGTCGCCTCGCCTGAGCCGCCCGCATCCTCCGGAATGGTCAACGAGTGACCGTCTGGCTAAAGCACGGCGAGGCCTAGGTCGCGGGCGAGCCGCTCCCGTGCGCGTTGTCTCGGTCCGGCGAAGTCCGACGGATCCGCGAGGGAGGGGGAGAGCCTGGTCCTCGCAGTTCGTACCTTCCGTCCCTCTCCAATTGCCGCATGATATTCACGGCCCCCTCGATCACGTGGATCGAGCACCCGCCGATGCGTAATTCGTGCGCGTGGGTGAGCGCACCGACAATGATCCAGACGCCGGGCATGAGCCGTTCGCCGTCGACGAGGGTGCCATTCTTGCTCTTCTCGTCGCGCACGAGCAGCTCGTCGCCCCAGAGGTTGACGCTCGCGTGCAGCCGCGAGACGTGGAGGTCGTTCAAGAGCGCGCACGCAGCTTTCTCGGGGTCGCGGCCGATGGCAACCGGCAGGCAATCCGGCACGTACGCGAACTGTTGGTAGTTCACGAGATCGTGGACGAGCAGAACGATTTGTTGCTCCACCCCGCGAACGCTGCGCTCGATGCGTTGCGCGCGCAAGGTGCAAACGACGCGAGTGGGCGTGTTTGCGGGGAGGACTCGACTCAAGCGCCGGATCCTCTCGAAACTCAAGCTTGTCTGCCCCTGCACGCCGTCGGCGGTCCATTTCCCTTATTTGCTATCTCGGACGGCTACTCCGTAACGCGTTTCGCGCGCGTCGCGCGTCGCACGCCGCGCAGTCGTTCTCGCTCGATGTCGAGCTTCGTTCACATACTATACATCGCTTAGAACAGCTCATCCGACGAGGCTGTTCGTTTGCATGCCGCGCCATCGAGGAAACCGCATTGACCCGTTGCCATGTCATTCAAACAACGATCTCCGACGCGCTTCGCGGCGGGGCGCCGCGGAGGCGGCCGACTTCGACGGTGAAGCGCTCGAGCCCGACCCGAGGTGCTTCACACCCTCGACGAGGGCGGCGAGCCGCGCTGCACCTGCGTCGACAGGGATAGATCCGGGCGCTCCTGGGGTCGTGGAGCTGCCCGACGACGGCATCGAGTCAGTCGACGCATGGCGCGTCACCCCGATTGGTGCGGGGCCAACCTTCATGTACGGGGCGCATGGCGAGGCAGTAGCCATCTGCCGGCCGCCATGCGTCGTCGCTTCGGCGGTGCGGTCCACCCGGGCATGCTGGTCGCGTTGGGGGCGACCCTGGTGCATGGTTACGTGCTCGACGTCGAACGCGTGCACGCCGCGACGACCCACCATCCGGCGATGAGCTGTGCGGCGTTCGGTAAATAATTGAAGTATTGACGATATTGTTTTGGATCGAGCGCGATATTGTTATGTCGATATCGTCATTCAACGTTGGCCTCCTCCCACGGCGGATGGATGATGCCGAGCCGAAGCCCGATGTCCGCATCGGGAGGATGGCCAAGGTTGCATGTGCCGTCGATGACGGTGCTCGAGCTGCATGGCCGTCAAGGAAGTTCGAAGGGAGGCGAGGGGACGTGGTGAACGACCGAATCGCCGCGCGAAAGAGCCCGGTGCATCTCACGTTGAGCTGTTGCACGCGAAGCCGGATTGAATCAGATTCATCGGGATGGCAAAAAGAGCGTTCGAGTATGCCGGGTGTCCGGCGGACTATCCGGGAGACACCCTATGGTGGACGCTGCGCTTCGTCGGCGACGCTCCGCACGAGCCTCCATCGGCGGCGCTGGCCGCTCGGCTCGATCTTGCGTGGCCTGAGCATGGCCGGAGCGAGTGGGTGAATCCGGACGCGCTGGTCATTGGCGACCATGTGTTCGGCGGTCGCATCGTTGGCTTTACGGAGGTCGGAGGCGCCAAGGCATTCAAGGTCGACCTCGGCCGGAACGCCACGCGAATCGTGCCGCTGCCGTCCTTGCAAGAACGGGTGGAGCGGCGCGTCCAAACGGCGCCGTCGCGGAATGTGCAACTCGAGTATCAGGGACACCGGGTGATCGACGATGCACGCCTTCTCGGGTACCTCGACCGCGTTCATGCCGAGTTCCCCTTGGTGGCCGTCGTCTTTCAGGAGGGGCAATTTCTCGCGGGGCGGTCGTTGGTCGATTTGGACGACGCGACCCTCGTCCGCACGATTCGAGCGTCGCGGCCTTCATCCCAATAGCGGGCGCTGCGAGGTCCCGTCGGTGCAAGAAAGATTCGCTGCGACGGGGAGCCGCTGCAGGCCGGCGAGGCATGCGCGTGAGCCGGGTCGCGCACGGGGTCGACATACGCATGGGCGCCGGTCATTTCGCGGTTGTCACGGGCGATGACGGCGCCGGGAGCCCCGGCGCCTGGCGGCAAATTTTCGCGCGCTGGGGCCCGGCGAGCAGCCCGCTGGGTGCCATCGACTATCTCTCCGACGAGCCCGCCGTCACACTCACCGCGTGCGCGCTCGCACTGGACGCCGTTCGCCTCAACCTCGCCGCTTATGGCCATCCGCGCGCGCCGGGAGTCTCGGACCACCATCGCCCATGCGTCGGGTTCTTCGATTCGGCTCACCTGGTGCGAGCTTGGACACTGGGCGAGCGGCATCACGCCATCCCAGTAGCGCGCTTTGCGCCGAGCCATCTGAATGGTCCTGCCCTCTCCGAGGGTGATTTCGATGACAATCGCATCGCTCTCACGGATCGCGACGGACGGGCACCTGCGTACAGGTCGTCGCGATCCTGCGAGCTCCTGGCTCACTCGGGGTCGGCGGCTCCCGTCCCGAAGCGCGCGGCGGTGGCCTTCCCCATCGCGTGATAGCCCTTGTCCACGTAGAGGGTCGTTCCCGTTATCCCACTCGCCAGCGGGCTTACGAGGAACGCGGCGGCGTTTCCAACTTCCTCGGCGCTCATGGGATCCGTGAGCGGAGAGTTGTGTGCGGCATATTCGACCATGGCGTCGATGATTCCCGTGGCGCTCGCTGCGCGCGATGCCCAGGGGCCTGCGGAAATCGTATTCACGCGTACCCCGTATTTGCGCCCTGCCTCGTAGGCGAGCACGCGCGTATCGCTCTCGAGGGCCGCCTTCGCCGAGGACATGCCGCCGCCGTAGCCCGGGATCACCCGTTCGCTGGCCATGTAGGTGAGCGACAAAAACGTGCCGCCTTCGTTCATGAGCGGCGCGAAGCGCGCCACCATCGAGACCATGGAGTAGGCGCTCACGCCGATCGCATCGAGGTAGCCCGCACGACTGGTCTCGAGCAGCGGCTTCTTCACCTCGGGACCGTTGGCCAGCGCGTGCACCACGATATCGAGCGGCCGATCGCCGAAATCGATCTTCAATTGCGCGGCGAGGCCCGCGATCGAAAAGTCGCCGGTCTCCCGATACCGCTTGTTCTCGCGAACCTCGGCAGGCGCCCCATCGAGCGTGTCGAACGCGGCATCCAGTGGATAGATCTTCTCGAACTCGAGCATCGAGCCATCGGAGAGCTTGCGTGACGCGTCGAGCTTTCCGCGGCGAAGCAACGTTTGAAGAATACCGAATGCCGGCGGCCAGGTTCCGACGCACACCTTCGCCCCCGCCTCCGCGAGCGTCTTTGCTATGGCGAAGCCGAAGCCGCCGTCGTCTGCCACACCCGCCACGAGCGCTCTTCGCCCAGCCAGATCGATTTTGAGCATGGTCGAGCTATTTGCGCCTTTCTCGGGCGTCGATCAAGGCGTTTCGAGTGTGCGAGCCTTTGTTCATTCGTTTCTGCCGACCGCAAGCTTGCCCGCTTGGAAGTCGGCCCGGCACTGCGCGCGTCGGACCTTGCCACTCGACGTCCGCGGAAGTGCGCCAGGCCGGATCAGGAGTACGCGGTGCACGCTTAGCTCGTGCACCTCGGCAATGCGCTCTCGGATTGCCGTCGCCACCTGCTCCACGTCGAGGTGCGACGATTTCGTGACCTCGTGCACGAGCACCAGGTGCTCGCCGCCCTCCGACGGGATCGCGAAGGCCGCGCCGATGCGTTCTGCGAGCGCAGGATGCGCGTGGCGAGCCGTCCACTCGAGGTCCTGAGGGTAGTAGTTGCGACCACGGACGATGATGAGATCTTTGATCCGGCCCGTTACGAACAGTCCTGCTTCGGATAGATACCCCAAGTCGCCGGTTCGAAGGTAGGTCCGGTTCGGATCGTCTCCAAAGCTTACTCGGCGCGCGCGTGCTTGCTCCGGGGCTTCCCCCCAGTAGCCCCGTGATACATGTTCGCCCGCGATGCAGATTTCACCCACTTGGCGCGCCGCGAGCCGAACGTCGCGCGTGGGGGCCGCGATGGCCACGAACTGACCAGGCTGGGGGAAGCCGCAGCTCACCATCGTCAGCCCCTCGCCCTCGGGTGAGCTGCGCACCACGTCATTCTCGAGCTCTTTTGGATCGAGCTCGTCACAGACCAGCCCTTGCCCCTTCGGAGCGCCCGTTGCAAAGAGCGTCGCTTCGGCCAGCCCATAACATGGATACAGCGCCTTGCTTCGGAACCCCGAAACCGCGAATCGCTCGGCGAATCTCCGCAGCGTCTTGGCCCGAATGGGCTCCGCGCCGCAATACGCGACCTCCCAGCTGCTCAGGTCCAGGGCCGCGAGATCCTCGTCGCGGACGCGGTGAACGCACATGTCGTACGCGAAGTTGGGCCCGCCGCTGGTCGTCGCATGATACCGAGAGATGGCTTGCAGCCAGCGCACTGGCTTCTGAATGAAATGGATCGGCGACATGATCCGCGATGTCATGCCCACATACAGCGTTTGAATCACATGGCCAAGCAGCCCCATATCGTGCTGCAGCGGAAGCCAGCCGACACCGCTGCTCGATTCGGTATGTTGAAAGGCGTCGCGAATGGCCCGCGAATTATCCATGATGTTGTCATGGGTTACGATGACCCCTTTCGGATCGCCGGTGGAGCCGGAGGTGTACTGAAGAAACGCGACGGAGCTCGGGTCCACATCGACCGCGCGCCCGGCCGGCGCGTGCTCACAGGAGATGGCGTTCATCGCCAACACGTGCATGCCCGCAAATGCCGCGGATTCCCTAGAAATGCGCGCAATGGGCTCGCTCCAATCGGCGCAGGTCAGCACCGCGCCCGCCCGGCAATCGCGCGCAATTCGTTCGAGGCGGAGCAAGGGCTCCGACGGCCGGGGCGGATAGGCTGGAACCGCGATGACGCGCGCAAATAAGCAACCAAGAAACGCATAGATGAATTCGAGCCCCGGCGGGTAGAGTAGCAACGCGCGATCGCCCGGTCGCAAGACCGTCCCAATCTGCTCCGCCATGAATTCCGCACGCGCGCACAGCTCTCCAAATGTGGCGGCCGGCTCCCCGCGCTCCAACTGCCTGGCAGACCCGATATGCCCAACATGCTCGACGTGCTCGACATGCACCGTATGTTCGAGAAATGCGAACGCAAGCCGATCGGGGTGTCGTTGCGCGCGATATCGAACGAGCTGAACGACTTCTTTGGGGGTAAATGACATATCGGACCGCTCCAATCCTCGTGGTTTTTCTCGTCAACGGATGCAAGCAAAGCACGCCCGCTCACGCGCGCCTCTTTCTGCGCTTGAGCTCAATGGCTTCTTGGGTCGGCCGTTTCACGTTGGCAATGAGGTTCAAGCTGGCCATCGCGGAGATGACCCACCCGCTGGGGTCGAGCTGCCACCATGCGAGTCCCGCATGGGCGGACGTTGGAAACGTGTGGTGATTGTTGTGCCAGGATTCACCCAACGTCGGGAGCGCCATCAAGAAGTTGTTCCTGCTCTGATCCGAGCTCGCGAGATCTCGACTCCCGAGCACGTGCGCAATCGAGGTGATGAACCACGTCATGTGATGCCAGAAAATGATCCTCAACGCCCCGCCCCAAGCAAAAGCCGCCAGCGCGCCTTGCCACGATGCGGTCAGCACGCCCCCCAACAACGTTGGAAGAAGAAGACCCATCACCACCCAGACCGGGTAGAGGCGGTTGATGAGCATCAGCGATGGGCTGCGCAACAGGTCGGGTACGTAGTGGGCGCTGTTCGGAATTTCATGAACGAACGTCCATCCAATGTACGAGTGCCATAACCCGTGCAGTTTGCTTCGATGCGGTCGACCCTGATCGTCGACGTGGGGAGAGTGAGGGTCTCCTGCAGTATCCGTATTCTGATGGTGGCGTCGGTGCAGCGCGGCCCAGAAGATGACTGGCCCTTGCATGCACATGGAGCCAAGGATTGCCAGCACGCCGCGAACCCAGGGACCGGCGGTGAAGCTCCGGTGCGCGAAGTGCCGGTGATATCCAATCGTTGCGCCCAACGCCGTCGGAATCGTGAAGAGCAGGAAGACGTGAACGTCCCCGAAGGTGGGTCGCGCGCCCGTCGCGGCAAGCCCGCCGACGACGCCCAAGCCCGCCAGGCCGAGCACGAGCACCGCCCCTGCGTGGAGCGACCGCGCACGGTCCAGCTGCGGGTCCTGCACGGTTTCCCTCGCGCTCATTTTTCGAGATCCGAGCGCGCGCGTCTCGGATCCACGGACGATTGATTGCATCACGTTTTATCTCCAGTTGTCCCGCGGTTGCTCCACGGTCGATCACTCTGTGAATCCAAGCGCGCGAGGGCCTGCAACCGTTGTTCGACGGTAGCCCCCGAGCACCAAGCCTTCGACTCACCCCCCTCGTCATTCTCTTTGTCCCGACGACTCACCCCGCGCCTCCTCGCCTCGCAGGTAGAGGGGCTACCAGTTTCTCCGTTTAGTGTGTGTCGAATTTGATTTCAAGCTTAAAGCGAAATGCGTGCTGGGAAGCCGCCGAAGCATCTTCTCTACGAGCGCGCCGATCCACGATATCGACTCACGCGCGCGCGATTTCGCATCGATCGAACGAGTCCGTCTGCGCGTGGCGCGCAGTCGCGACGTCACGAACTAAACCGTTGCGCCATGCCGAGACGGCGCACTTTGATCCAGGTGCGGATTCATCGCAAAGGCGAATTTGGTTCGCCGATTGAGATAACGGGATCGATTGCGATTTGACATCAACGCAATGCCAGACAGCCCGGTGAACGCAATTCGCGGAGCCCGCATAGGTCCATGGCGAATCATCGATCCGAGCTTGCGACGTCGCGACGGATCGCGATAAGCGAGCATTGAATTTAAATATGGCAAATTAATTTTTAAGATGGCGAGTAGCTTGACCAAGGCGAGGAATGGCTTCATGTTTGGCTCCGCTCCGCATTGCGAATCGCACCGGGTTTGATTGGTGAGCGCGAAACCCGCACGGGACGATTCGTCGAACGTATCTCCGGCAGGTCTACCAGCAGGCGTCGTGCGAGGCCATGCAGATAGGACAGGACAGATATGGATCTCGCTGAGAAGCAAGCAACTCCTTCGCGCCCCGAAGCTTCGATTCCCATGACGGACCGCGTCGACATCGGCGTCAACATCAACATCAACGGAGACGGAGACGGACAGGCGATTCGTCGCGAGCGCTACATCGCGAGGGCGATGTTCTGGTTTCCGCTCGCCGGCGTTGCGGTGGCCGTCTCCCATCTCGTGCTCGCGACCGCGACGCGCTTCGATTTTACGCTTCTGCTCGTGATGTACGGCGTCACGATCCTGGGGGTCCACCTCGGATTTCACCGTTACTTTTCGCACCGCGCGTTCCGTGCATCCCGATCCGTCGAGATCTTCCTTGCCATCGCGGGGGCCATGGCCGCGCAAGGACCGCTCATCTATTGGGCCGCGATCCATCGTCGGCATCATCGGTACACGGATCAAGAGGGCGATCCTCATTCACCGTATGCCAACGGCGAAAAGAACCTCCTGACGCGTTGGTGGCACGCGCACGCGGGCTGGTTTCAGGGCGATGAACTTCAGGGTGACCGAGTCCGCTACCTCTCGACGGTGCATTGCTCCGACCTCATTCGAGATCGACGGGTGGCTTGGTTGAGCGCCATGCACCTCGTATGGTTGGTGGCGGGCCTCCTGCTCCCCGCGCTGGCCGGCGCGCTATGGACGATGTCGTGGGGCGGTGCGTGGCACGGCTTGATCTGGGGCGGCCTCGCGCGCATCTGTCTCGTCCAGAATGCCACGTGGAGCGTGAACTCCCTTGGGCACTTGTTCGGCTCTCGGCCGTTCGTGACGAAAGATCGGAGTCGCAACAACCTATTCTGCGCGCTGTCGACGTTCGGGGACGGCTGGCACAACAATCACCACGCATTTCCTTCCTCGGCCGTGCACGGTCTGCGCTGGTGGCAGGTAGACGTATGTGCCTACACGCTTTGGCTGCTGGAGCGCCTGGGCCTTGCCTCCGACCTGAAACGGCCTACGCCGACGGCGTTGGCCGCTCGCATGGCCCCTCGCACGGCCCCTGTTTCGAGTCCCGTCGCGCCGCGGCGCGCGGGGGCCGAACGGGCATACTTTGCAGACCACCGCGCGCCGTTGGCGCAGAAGCTACACGCCCTGGCGATACTGATACTGCCGCTCGCCGCGACCCTCTATGCCGGGTGGTGTCTCGCGGCAGGCGCCTGGAGCGGGTGGGCGGTAGCCCTTTGCGTAGCGTCGTACCTGCTCACGATGACCGGCATTACGGTGGGCTTTCACCGTTTTCTGTCGCATCGATCGTTCCGCCCCCACCCGGTGATTGCCACGGGGCTGGTCGTTCTTGCATCCATGGCCGCACAGGGGCCGCCGCTCTATTGGGTCGCCAATCATCGGCGTCACCATCGGTTCTCGGATTTGGCGGGCGATCCGCATTCTCCACACGACGATGAGGGGCGGCCGCTCGGCGGCCTGCGGGGGTTCTGGCACGCGCACGCAGGTTGGACGTACGACCACGCCATGACGAACGCCACGTATTTCTGTAAGAGCCTGCTGCGCGACCCGCTCGTGATGAGCCTGAATCGACGCTACTTCACCTGGGTCGCCCTTGGCATCATCCTGCCGACGGCATTGGGTTTCATCATCACGCGGGACGCTCGGGGCGCGCTGGAAGGCTTGGTGTGGGGCGCCGGCGTGCGGCTCTTCGCGACCTACCATGTGACGAACTCGATCAACTCCGTCGCGCATCTGTTCGGAAGCCGGCCATTCGCCACACCGGATCGAAGTCGGAACAACCCGTGGTTGGCTTTGCCCACGCTCGGAGAAGCGTGGCACAACAACCATCACGTTGCGCCGAGCTCCGCCGTCTTTGGGCTCTCGCCGTGGCAGCTCGATCTGGGCGGGCTGCTGATCCTCCTTCTCGAGCGCGTGGGCCTCGTCACCCATGTCAAGCGCGCGAGCTTGCGAGTGCTTGCCCAGCGAGCCGTGAGCGCGCCCGCGCTCGAGCCATGCGATTCACGTGACGCGCACGACGCGCACGACGCGCACGACGCGCACGACGCGCAAGACCTGCGGGAGGTGCCCGGTGAGCACACAGAATCCGAGAGCCCTTGAGGGCGCTCTTCTTCTCATAACTCTTTTCATAACCTCACGGCCGCTCCGCGACCTCCGCGAGGCGCCTTCGGAGATACGAAAATCATGTCGATAACGCAAAGCAATTCCGCAGAGAATCAGAGCCCGCACGGTGTCATTGCCGACTGGATCGTCGGCTACATCGCGACAACTTTGGATGTGGAGCAGTCACGCATCGACCGCCAGGCGCCTTTCAAACGACTCGGTCTGGATTCGTCCGTGGCTGTGGCGATGACGGGCGAGCTGGGGGAGTGGCTCGGCATCGAAGTCGACCCTGCCGCTCCCTACGACCATCCCACGATCGAGAAGCTCGCCGCGATGCTGGCGGCGCAGCCGCGCGTACAGGCGGCGCTCGAGCGAAGCCAGCGCCAGGCGAAGGCTGCTGCCGGTGCACCATGACCCAACCCGATCTGCAGGCAAACGCAGCTGCGACCACGGGGGCTTCGCAGGCCGCCATCGCGCACCACTACGACGTCGGCAACGCCTTCTACGAGTTGTGGCTGGACGAGACGATGACGTATTCGGCCGCCCTTTGGCACGGAGACGAATCGCTCCGAGAAGCCCAAAGAAACAAGTTGGACTGGCATTTGGACCGGGTCGACGTGGAGTCGTGCCGCCGCTTGCTCGACATCGGTTGCGGTTGGGGGAGCCTTCTGCGCAGGGCCAAGGAGCGCGCGCCCGGCTTGACCGCCACCGGGCTCACGCTCAGCAGCGCACAGCTCGGGCACATCGCGCAGTCTCCCATGCCGCATGTGAACGTAAGGCTGGAGGGCTGGCAGACCCATGCTCCGGACCTCGGATACGATGCCATCGTCTCCATCGGAGCCTTCGAGCATTTCGCCCGGCTCGACCAGAGCGCCGTGGAGAAGCGGGCAGGGTATAGGGCGTTCTTCCAATCGTGCCATCGCGCGCTCGTTCCCGGTGGCCGGATGTCGATTCAGTCGATTACCTACGAGCGCTCCGATCGAAGCCAGTTTGGTCGCTTCTTCTCGGAAGAGATCTTTCCAGAGTCGGATCTGCCCCACTTGCCGGAGCTGTTGAACGCGGCGGAGGGCTACTTCGAGCTCGTCGAGCTACGCAACGATCGCGCGCACTACGCGCGGACGCTGCGCGCGTGGTTATCGAATCTGCGCAACAAGAGGGCGGAGGTCGAGGACATCGTCCATCGCGATGGCTTCCAGCGCTACGAGCGGTACCTTGCGACGATGGTCGTCGCTTTTCACATCGGCGCGCTCAACCTTGCGCGGGTCGCATTCCGTCGCGTCGATTCGGATGCCGCTTCGGTGATGCAGTGACGTCCGGCGCACCACGCAACCCCCGGGCGAGGGAACCCATCGCCATCGTCGGCATGGGTTGCCGCTTTCCGGGCGCGGAGGGGCCGGCGGCGTTCTGGAAGTTGCTGCGCGAAGGCCGGCACGCACTCTCCTCGCACCCGGCGGATCGCTGGAATACGGCGGCGTTTTGCTCGAACGGGGCAATAGAGCCCGGTAAAGCCTATTGCCGGGTGGGCGGCTTCGTCGAGGACGGTGACGCCTTCGATCGAAGACTGTTCGGCATCGGCTCGGAAGAATCCGCAGCGATGGATCCGCAGCAAGGGATGGCTTTGGAGGTTGCGTGGCACGCGCTCGAACACGCGGGCATCAATCCCAGGTCCCTCGAACGATCCCCAACGGGCGTCTACTTTGGATTCAGCACACGTGACTTCGACCGACGGGTTGCCAACCGTTTCAACGGCTTGACCTTCGATTCGAGCACGGGGTCGAGCGGTGCGGTCATCGCCAACCGAATTTCGTACACGCTGGGCCTGACGGGGCCGAGCATCGCGATCGATGCTGCCTGTGCATCGTCGATCACCTCGGTGCATCTGGCATGTCAGGGGCTTTGGCTGGAGGAGTGCGAGCTCGCCATCGCGGGCGGCGTCCAACTCATTCTCTCACCGGCAAATATGGTCGCGTTCTCCCACGGTCGGTTGCTCTCCCAGCACGGATTGACCAGGAGCTTTTCCGCAGATGCCGATGGGTATGTCTGCGGCGAAGGTGCGGGTGCCCTGGTGCTGAAGCGGTTGAGCGACGCGCTGGCCGACGGCGACCGCGTGCTGGCGACGATCGTGGGGTCCGCCGTTCAGCACAACGGGCCAAGCAATGGGCTGTCGGCGCCATTTGGCGAGGCCCAGCAGCGGGTGCTGCAGGCCGCCTTGCAGCAGGGCGGGGTGCCCGCTGCGTCGATAGGCTATCTCGAGGCTCACAGCGCCGGGACGATGCTGGGGGACGTGATCGAGGTGAGAGCCGCCGTGCGCGCGCTGTCGGAGGCGCGCGACCTCGACCGCCGGTGCTACATCGGATCGGTCAAATCGAACCTGGGGCACCTCGAGGGCGCGGCGGGGATCGCGAGCCTGATCAAGAGCATCCTGGCGATTGAACATGGCGAAGTGCCACCATCGCTCCACGCGGAGCGAGAGAACGCGCAGCTCAAATTATCGGGGACTCCATTTCGTGTGGCGCACCATCTCGCGGTGTGGCCGAGCGGAGATGGGCCGCGCCGCGCGGGCGTAAGCAGCTTTAGTTTCGGCGGCGCGGTCTGCCATATGGTGCTCGAGCAGGCGCCGGCTCTCCCTGGTGTTCTTCCTGGTGACCAAATGCTCCCCACCGGCTTCTACGGTCCGCTGATCATTTCCGCAAACAGTCCCGCCGCGCTGATGCGTCTCGTGGAGCGGCACGTGGCTGCTCTGAACGAGGTCGCATCGGGCCGCGAATACGTTGCGTATTGCGCGACGGCAGCCGGCGGACGGGCACACCTGCCATATGGCATCGCCATCGTGGCCGGAGATCCGGCTTCTGCGATCGATGAGCTCCGCCGGATCCTGGGCTCATGGGAGCAGGCCCCGCGCGCAGCGGCAAGGCGAACCGGCTTGATGGTACGCCTTTCCACAGCTGCCGAACCGCGACCATCGGACTGGCCAGGCCCCTGGAACGCACGCTGGCAGGCCTACCACGCCGAAGAGCGGCGCATGCAGGGCGATCCGCGGGTCGCGGAGTGCGTAGCATCCGATCTGGCCCAGCTGCGCTTGCTCGAGGATCTTGGCGTCGTCCCCGACGGCTTGATCGGTCATGGCGACGAGCTCGATCGACGCGCGAAGTACCTCGCCGATCGGCTCTCTCGGGGCCCCGAGCACCCGCGCCCCAAGTCCCTTCGCGCAGGCGCGGGGCCAATGCTCGACCTGGTGCCCTCCCCCATCGGCGGGGGATCGAGCTCCGCCACGTTACTTGCACGACTCTACGAGAACGGCTTCTTCGTCGACTGGCGCGCGTATTACGCCGCCATGACCAGGACTCGATCGCACCAGGTGCCCGTCTATCCATTCGAGCGCGCGCGTCACTGGACGCTACCCGCTTCGGACGACGCAACGCTTCTCGATGTCAAACACCAAATGAGCGTCAACCGGAGCACGCCGGTGGCCGAAGAATTCATGGAGAGGGGCAATGACGACTTACGAGAATCCAATTGAAGTGGTTCCGGCACGCGACCGCGGTGCGATCGAAGAGTGGTTGGTCGACAAAATGGCCTCGATTGCAAACCTATCGCGCGACGAAGTGGACGTCGGCCGGCCCTTCGCCGACTTTCAGCTCGATTCCTCGGTCGCGGTCAGCGTCACGAACCAGCTGTCCGTCTGGCTCGATCGAGAGTTGCCGATCACGCTGTTCTGGGAGTATCCGACGATCGCGGTTCTCGCGGGAGCGCTGCCCGGCTTGGCGTTGCCGCTGCGCGAAGCCACCCATCAACCCTCTGCATCGAGGTTGGGACAATGACGAACGAGCTCCGACCATTGCGGCCGCCGCCGGCGGTTCCGCGTTTTCCTGCCACGAGCGGGGTCCCGAAGAATTTGTTCTTCAACCCGCGAGATCGCGCCTTCAACCAAAATCCGTATCCTCATTACGAACGGCTCCGGAACGAAGACCCCGTCCACAGGAGCCCGTTCGGCGTGTGGTTCCTCGGCAAATACAAGCACGTGCGTGAGGTCTTGAGGAACCCGAGCTTCAGCGTGCAGGACGTGCCCGGCCAACTGAAGCGTAAGAACGAGCTGCTCAAGACGCGCAAGCTGGTCCCCAACCAGCCCGAAAACCTCGATGCGCTCATCGCCAACTCGGAGAATTGGTTTGCGTTCCTCGAGGCGCCCGATCACACGCGCCTTCGCCGCCTCGTCACCGGCGCCTTTCACAAACATACGGTGGAACGCTTGCGCGGCTATGTGCAGAGCTGCGCCGCGGCTTTTCTCGATCCGCTCATGCGGGAAGGTCGCATGGATCTCATGCAGGACTTCGCCGTACGTCTCCCGCAAAACGTGATCGCGCATCTGCTCGGGATCCCCGCGCGCGACTTTCCCCAGTGCGTTGCGTGGGCGGAGGTCATCGGCCGCATCTTCGATCCGCTGGTGTCGATGGAGGAGTACGAAGCGCTGAACCGCTGCTCGGCGGCATTCATGGAGTACGCTCGCGGCCTGATCGCCTTGCGGCGGGAGGATCCCCAAGATGATCTCATCAGCGCGCTCATCGCGGCCCGCGACGACCAGGACAAGCTCACGGAGGCGGAGCTGGTCTCGATCATCCTGCTGAACTTCGGAGCCGGTGAGGAGACCGTCGTCAATCTCATTGGCAATGGCTCACTCGCGCTGATCCGTCATCCGGACGAGCGCGCATACCTGCGAAGCCGGCCGGAGATCATGCCGAGCGCCGTCGAGGAGCTGCTTCGTTACGACGCCCCGCTGCAAATGACCTCGCGCACCGCCCTGAAAGATTATCTCATCGGGGACAAGCACATCAAAGCGGGCGAGCAAGTGTACGTGGCGCTCGGATCGGCCAATCGCGATCCCGAACGCTTCGTGAATCCCACGAGCCTGCTGCTCGAGCGCGAGAACAACCAGCACATGTCCTTCGCGGACGGCCGCCATTTGTGCGTGGGAGCCGGCTTGGCGCGTCTCGAGGCACAGGAGGCCTTCAAAATCCTGCTCGAGCGGATGCCGGATCTTCGATTGGTCGATCCGGAAGCGGACATCGCGTGGCGTAGCCATACCGTGCTGCGAGGCATGCTGAGCCTACCGGTGCGGTTCACGCCTTCGCCGATCTACTCCATCGGAGCAGGAGGGTCGAACGCGTGACGGCGGCATCCGAAAACCCATGGTTGATCCGCGGGCCGGACGATTCGGCCGAGACGCTCGTCCTTTGCTTCAATGCCGCGGGTGCCGGGGCCATCGCGTTCGAGCGGTGGAACGCGCCCCGGCACCGCGTGGTGCAGTTCATGGGTGTGCTTCTCCCCGGGCGCGAGCTGCGCTTCGCGGAAGCGCCGTTCCGTCATGTCGGGCCCTTGATCGAGAGGATGCTCCCTGCGCTGCTCCCCCTCTTCGAGAGACCCGTCGCGCTCTACGGCCATAGCTACGGTGCGCTGATTGCGTTCGAGCTGGCACGTGCGCTCCGAAGGGTAGGCGTCGCCCCCTCGATGCTGTTCGTGGCGTGCCGGCCGGCGCCTCAATTGCCGTATCCGTACCCGCCCGTCTACCACTTGCCCGACGAGCAGCTCATCGAGTCGGTTCGCTCCTATGGCGGGCTTCAACTCGATACGCGTATCGACGCAAAAGTCGTGAGCACCTTTCTTCCCACGGTGCGCGCGGATCTGCAGGCCAATACCTGTTACGCGTATACCGAGGAGGAGCCATTGACCTGTCCCATCGTCGGCCTGTACGGCGCGGACGATCCCGTGTGCAGTCTGTCGGACATTCGTGCGTGGCAGTCTCAGACGACCCGGGCGCTCACGGTCTGGGGGTATCCAGGCGGGCATTTCTTCCCCCGCGCGTGCTTCCACGAGCTGGCGGAGCGTTTCTGCTTGGCGCTGCCGCCGGCCGCGCAGTACATCGCACCAAGCACGAGCGCGAACGCGAACGCGCCGAACCTCCGGGTGCCGTGATGTCCGATGCTCGCGATTCGTCGCTCGACCCCATTGCCATCGTCGGCATGGCGTGCCGATTTCCCAAAGCAGAGTCCATCGCCCACTATTGGCAGATGCTCTTGGATGGCGTCGATGCCATCCAAGAGGTGCCACCGCTGCGCTGGTCGATCGACGCCTTTTACGATCCCGACCCGATGACGCCAGGCACCATGAGCACCCGCTTCGGCGGCTTCGTGGACGATGTGGAGTACTTCGACGCCGAGTTCTTCGGCATCGCGCCCAACGAAGCGATCCAGATGGCGCCCCAGCAGCGCCTCCTGCTGGAAGCGACGTGGTCCGCGCTCGAGGACGCGTGCATCCCCGCGGACGCGCTGGCCGGCAAGGCGGTGGGCACGTTTATTGGCGTCGCGAGCTTCGACTATTACGAGCGGCTCGCCGAGCGGATGGAGCTCTTCAACGGTTATACGATCACCGGCAACGCTTACAGCGTGGCGGCGAATCGCCTGGCATACTTCTTCGACTGGACGGGCCCCAGCGTCGCGGTCGACACCGCGTGCTCGTCATCCTTGGTCGCCACGCATCTTGCGTGTCAGAGCCTTCGCCTCGGCGAATGCTCGATGGCGATCGCAGGAGGCACCCACACCGTGTTAGCTCCTTGGGTGACCGTTGCGGCGTCGAAGGGCGGATTCTTGGCCCCCCACGGCCGGTGCAAGACCTTCTCGGATGCCGCCAGCGGCTATGTTCGCGGAGAAGGCACGGGCATCGTCGTCCTCAAACGCCTTCGAGATGCGCTGCGCGATGGGGATCCCATCGCGGCGGTCATCCGCGGCAGCGCCGTGAACCAGGACGGCCGGAGCAACGGCCTCAGCGCGCCCAATCCCGCAGCGCAGATCCGGCTTCTCCGGGACGCATACCGCGTTGCCGGTGTGGCGCCCTCCGATGTGGGGTACGTCGAAGCCCATGGCACGGGAACGCGCTTGGGCGATCCGATCGAGATGAACGCCCTGGGTAGTGTTCTGCGCGAGGGACGGCCGGCCAATCGGCCCGCTTGGGTCGGGAGCGTCAAGTCCAATTTCGGCCACTTGGAGGCGTCGGCCGGCGTCGCGGGCCTCATCAAGGCGGCGCTGGTGGTGCGCCACGGGATCGTTCCGCCCAACCTCCACTTTGCCGTGAGCAATCCCCTGATCCCCTTCGATCGACTGCCTTTGCGCGTGCCTACGCGTACGGAGCCATGGCCGCCCGAGCTGCCTCGAATCGGCGCGGTGAGCTCCTTTGGTGTGGGCGGGACGAACGCGCATGTGGTGCTGGAGGCTCCGCCACCGTCGCACGAACGCCCGTGCGAGCTCCACGGCCGGCGGGCTCACCTCTTGTGCATCAGCGCCAAGACGCCCGCGGCCCTGTCGCGATTGGCCTTGCGCTACGGGCAGCTGCTCGAACGCCAAGGCGGCCCGCACGATCTGGCCGATATGTGCTTTACGGCCGGCTCGGGTCGGGCGCATTTGCATCAACGCGCGGCGCTGGTGCTGACGGAAGGCGAGGACGCCGTGCGCGCGTTGACGAATCTCGCGTCGAACGTTGCCCGGCAAGCGAGACGCCCCGTCCCGCGCCGTGCTCCCAAGATTGCTTTCGTATACGCGGGGCAGGGATCGCAGGCGAGCGGGATGGGCGCGGAGCTCTATGGCTCGCAGCCCGTGTTCCGAGCCGCCGTCGACCGGTTGCTGCGCCGAATGACGCTGAACGAGCCATCGTTGATGCAGGCCATGTTCGAGGCATCTTGCAGCTCCGCGCTGCACCGAACGCGTTACGCGCAGCCCGCGTTGTTCGTCCTCGAAGTGGCGCTCACAGAGATGCTCGGCCGTTTCGGTATACGGCCGGCCGCCGTCCTGGGGCATAGCTGCGGCGAGCTCGCGGCCGCGGTAGCTTGCGGGGCTTTGTCCGAGCTCGAGGCATCGCGCATCGTGGATGCGCGCGCGGCGCACATGCAAGCGTGCCCCGAAGGGGCCATGGCCGCCGTCTTCACCTCCGAGGAGCGGGCTCGCGCATTGGCCGGCTCCCGCCGGGGGGCGGTGTGCGTGGCCGCGGTGAACGGGCGCGCCAGCGTCGTCGTCGCCGGTGCGGCCACACAGCTCGAGGAGCTCCTCGTCGAGGCTTCCGCGCAGGGGATCTCCTTCACGAGGCTGTCCGCCGCGCACGCGTTTCATTCGCCGTCGATGGATGCGGCCCTCGAAGGCATTCGGGGAGCGGCGCGCGGCGTTCGATTCGGCACCCCTCGTGTGCCGTTCATCTCCACCCTGACGGGCGAGCTGTTCGATCCGAGGTCGGATGCGTCGGACTACTGGGGGCGGCAGGCGCGCGAGCCGGTGCGCTTCGCGCGAGCGGTCGAACGCATGCGCGCCGAGGGGGTCGACATTCTGCTGGAGATTGGGGCGCGGCCGGTTCTCTTGGGGCTGCTCCGGGACGCGGCCCCGGAGCTCGCCGTGAGCTCGGTGCTCCCCTCCGCCATCCATGGCGGGCAAGGCGAGTGGCCAGCCGTCCTTCGGGCGCTCGCCGACCTGTACGAACGCGGCGTCGCGCTCGATTTTCGGGCGCTCTACCCGGAGGGCTCTGCGCGCTGGCGGTCGATCCCGCAGTATTCCTTCGAGCGCGTACGCT
Organism: Sorangiineae bacterium MSr11954; assembly: GCA_037157815.1. NCBI lineage: Bacteria > Pseudomonadati > Myxococcota > Myxococcia > Myxococcales > Pendulisporaceae > Pendulispora > Pendulispora albinea. The sequence goes on along the minus strand of CP089984.1, from coordinate 7,396,153 downwards.
ATTGGCCATTCGAATCCGGTCCACAGTTTCAATCCAACGCGGACGGAGGCCACGGTGAAGCGCCTTCGCCGAGCCCGATGGCCACGGCATCTTCGGCTGAGCTCACGACATCGCTTGGCGCGCAGCCGCCGGACGTGGCTACGGCGCACATGCTCGCCCTCGTGAAAGCGCACCTGGAGACGGTGACCGGAGGGCAAGCGGATCACTTCCACGACGGGGCCATGCTCTCGGAGCTCGGCGTCGACTCGTCGATGGTCGCCTCCCTGCGCCGCCATCTCGAGAATACGCTGGGAGCGCCCGTTCCCCTCGAGTTGCTGCTCGGCGGTACGGATCTGAGTGGCATTTCACGGTCGCTCGTGGATATCTGCCTTCATCGCGGGGCGAGCGATCCCTCTCCCATCGGGCGCTCCGACCCCGATCGGTGGTGTGTCACCTACATGCCGAACGACCGAGCCCCCGCGCGTCTGTTCTGCTTTCACCACGCAGGCGGAAGCGCAGCCGCGTATCGCGACTGGGGTGCGAGGTTTGCCGGGGTCGCCGAGGTCGTCGCCGTGCAACTGCCTGGGCGGGAGCATCGCCTGCGCGAGGAGCTGCCTTCGAGCTTCGAAGCGCTCGTCACGGTATTGGCGGGCCAGATTGCACCGAGGCTCGACCGCTTCGCCGTCTTCTTCGGTCATAGCCTGGGGAGCTATGTTGCGTTCGAGGTCGCGCGCGAGCTGCAACGCACGGGGGCGAAGATCCCGCAGCACCTCATCGTCAGTGGCTCGTGGGGGCCCCGTCTCCATGCCGAAAAGCGCGACCTCCTGAACGGAGAAGACCGCCTCGCAGGCCTCGAGCTTCCCGCCAACCTTCGGGACGACGGCGTCTTCATGCGGGTACTCCAAGAGCGGCTCGATGCGGATGCACGGCTGCTCATGAGCTACCGCCATCGCCCACGCCCCGAACTGTTTTCCCCCATCACCGCCCTCTACGGCGAACACGATCCATGGCTGGATGCGCTCTCCGTGGAGGCCTGGAAGCACGAGACGGCGAGGAGCTTTCGACTGCAAGCGTTTCCGGGCGGGCACATGTTCCTCCAGCAGCAGGCGGCGGAGGTGGCAAATCTCATAGCAAGCGCGTTCAATGTGCCGAGCCGAGAAAATCGGAAAAACAGAGAAGACAGGGAAGACAGGGAAGACAGGGAAAGAGGTCACCAACGATGAGCGCTTTCAAATTTTGTCCCGCCTGCGCGGCACCCTTGAGCGAGCAACGCGTCGAAAACGAGGAACGTCGGGCCTGCTCGCTGCGATGTGGATTTGTCCTCTATGACAATCCTACACCGGTGGTCGCCGCCGTCGTCGAGCACGACGGGCGCGTCGTGCTGGCGCGCAACCGATCCTGGCCGGTTCCGTTCTATGGCTTGATTAGCGGTTTTCTCGAACGCGGTGAGACGCCCGAGCGAGCCGTCCTGCGGGAGGTCGAGGAGGAGCTCGGGCTGAAGGGGGACTCCGGGACACTGATCGGTGTGTATGCATTCCCGGAGATGAATCAGGTGATCATCGCCTATCACGTCGAGGCGCATGGGACGATCGTGCTCGGCGACGAGCTCGTGGATTTCAAGAGAGTGGCGCTCCCGGAATGCCGCGCCTGGCCTGCAGGGACGGGATTCGCGCTCCGCGATTGGCTTCGCAGTCGCGGGCATGAACCCGAAATGATCGACATCTCCGGCTGGAAGAAGGGCTGAAATGACCACGCTCGAGCCGTCCGAGGAGCCTCGTATCCAACTCGCCGAATCGCCTTACTCGGAAGCCGTCGCCCTCATCATGAATCGGGCGGCTCCAGCCCTCGCCGAGCCGCTCTTGTTGTTTCGTGCGCTCGCCGTCAACGAGCGGGTCTTCGCGCGGGTCATGGCCGGCGGCCTCCTCGATCGGGGCTCCATCTCCATTCGCGAGAGGGAGATCATCATCGCGCGCACGACATTCCGCTGCGGCGCCGAATACGAGTGGGGGGTTCATGTCGCGACCTACTCGAGCCGGGCTGGTTTTACGCCACAGCAGGTGCGCGAGCTCTGCGCGAAGGATCCCGCGACCACCGCATTTTGCGGGCCCGAGCGCTCGCTCCTGCTGCTCTGCGACGAGCTGCACGACACGGCCAGCGTGAGCGACGGGCTCTGGAAGGAGCTCTCGAGCCACTACACCGCTCGGCAGCTCGTCGAAATCGTCGCGGTGGCAGGTTACTACCACCTCATCGCGTTCGTCGTGAATACATTTCGCCTGCCCAACGAGTACTTCGGAGCGCGTTTCGAAAGCGAAGCGCCTCCGTGACGGCATTATCCGAAGCATTCGAACGGAGAAGGTTATGGAACGAAAGCAAGCAATCAAGACCATCGAGCGCGCCAGCGTGAGTGAGTCGGAATGGCAGCAGCGGGTCGAGTTGGCAGCCTTGTACCGAATGATGGCCAGGTACGGTTATACGGAGGGGATCTTCCAGCACATCTCGCTGCGCCTGCGCGACGAGCCGAATCACATGTTGGTCAATCGCTTCGGGGTCTATTTCGAGGAGGTTACGGCCGGCAATCTCGCGCGAGTCACGCTCGACGGTGACACCTCGCGGCCCGAGTACGAAGACCTCAACCTGGCATCGGTGGGGATTCACACGCCGATCTACAACACTCGCCCGGACGTGAACTGCATCGTGCACACGCACAACGAGTACGTACAGGCCGTGGGCGCCCGACCGGAGGGGTTCATCCCCCTCGATCAGAACGGTCTCGCGGTGGCGACCCAGCTCGCGTACCTGGAATTCACCGAGCTCGGAGACGTCATCGACCCGAAGAAGCTCCTCGGCGCCCTCGGGAACAAAACCATCTTGATGATGCGCAATCATGGCTCACTGACCGCCGTGGACACCGTGCAGAAGGCGTTCGTCTATACGCGAAATCTCATCCTCGTATGCAAGCTGCAAGTGCTTGCAACCAGCATGGGACCGGATCCGCAGCGGGTGCGCCGCGAGATCGAGCCCGAGTATTACAAGGAGCTCGCCAAACAGCTGCCGCGCTACTTCGATCTCTATTGGAAAGCCGAGCTTCGCGCCCTCGATCGAATCGACCCCAGCTACAAGCATTGAGGTAAATCCGACCATGAATACTGATTTCGATTCGGCGGCACACCGCCGGATGGTCACCAAGGCCATTGCGGCCGTCTCCGTACTGTTCGGGCTTGCCTGCAAGAGCGGCGACCCGCCGGTTCAAGGCGACGCAGGGATCGCTGCACCGGCCAGCGTCTCCGCGGCCACCGTAGACCCTGCGATTCTGGCCTACGCACAGCACCAGATCGATCTCGCCTACGCGGGCACCGATCGCGACCCCCCGACGTCCGCCCCGAGGCCGACGCCGGGCAAGAACGTCTGGATCATCTCGCCCTCCGAAATGGGCGATAGCGCATCGGTCGCCACGAACGCGGCCAAACAGGCCGGCGAAGCCGTCGGCTGGAAGATGACACTTTACGATGCCAAGGGCGATCCCTCGAACTTCTCCAACGGCCTTCGACAGGCCATCGCCGCCAAGGCAGACGGGGTGATCCTTCATGCCATCGATTGTGCATGGGTAAAACAGCCCCTCGTCGAGGCGCGGGCGGCCCATGTGAAGACCGTCGCGTACCTCGCGCTCGATTGCGACGATCCATCGGTCAAGGGCGAGCCGCTCTACAGCGGGATGGTGAATTTCGGCTCCCAATTCGGAGATTACGCGACGCTCACGCGCGCATGGGCCGCGGTCAAGGCGGACTGGGTCATCGTACAAACCCAGGGCCACGCCAAGGTGCTCCAGTTTCGACAGGACGAGCTCCTGGTCCTGAAGTACATCCGGGAGGGCTTCGAGCAGGAGCTCGCCAAGTGCAAATCGTGCGAGGTGGTGAAATCCGTCGATTTCACCATCAGCGACTGGGGTCCGAAGCTCCGGCAGAAGGCTCAGGGCGCGCTCCTCCAGCATCCCGAGGCCAACGCGATCCATTCGCCCTACGACACCCCCATGCTCCTGGGCATCGCGAGCGCCATCGTCGACTCCGGCCGAAATGACCAACTCGCCGTCATCGCGGGCGAGGCGTTCCCCTCCAATGTACAACTCATTCGCGACAACAAAGGACAGGACGCCGCCAATGCGTATCCCGCGGAGTGGATGGGGTACGCGGCCGTCGACTCGCTCAACAGCGTCTTCCACGGTCAGAAGCCGCAATACGCTGGAATCGGCTATCGCCTCCTCGATCGCGAGCACAACATGCCGGCTCTCGGGAAAGGGTACGAGCCGTCGAGAGACTTTCGCGCGGCCTACAGGAGAGCCTGGGGGCTTTCGAGGTGACGGATCCGGTGCAAACGAATCTCTCGAAAGATGGTGGTCACGCCCTTCGCTTGCATGGGATCGGCAAGACGTTTCCGGGGACCCGAGCCCTCGACGGCGTGAGCTTGGAGGTTTCGCGCGGCGAGATCCACGCCCTCATCGGCAGCAACGGATCCGGCAAATCCACGTTGATCAAGATCTTGGCCGGCATCCACGCGGCGGATCCTGGCGGCGAGATCAGGGTCGGACGGACTCGCTTCGCGGCGAGTGAATGGACTCCTGCCTGCGCGCGGGCCGCCGGCCTGCATTTCGTGCATCAGGTTCCGACCGTTTTTCCGTCTCTCAGCGTGGCCGAGAACCTCGCCATCGGTCGCGGATTCGTGACACACCGGGGATGGCGCATTCGCTGGACCGAGCAGCGCGCGCGCGCCAAGCAGCTCATCGCGCGCTTCCATATCCATGCAACGCCGGACATGCCGGCGGGCGAGCTCGGACCCGCCGATCAGATGCTGCTCGTCATCGCGCGCGCGCTCCAGGATCTGGAAGACGAACACACGGGGGTGCTCGTTCTCGACGAGCCGACCGCGTCGTTGCCAGGGCCGGAGGTCGAGCGGCTTCTGGAGACGATCCGCCATCGCGCTGCGCTTGGGCAGGCCATCGTTTACGTCACGCATCGTCTCGACGAAGTGCTCCGGACCAGCCATCGCGTGACGGTCTTTCGCGACGGTCGGACCGAGGGCACCTTCGAGACGGCGGGGATGGACAAATCGAAGCTCGTTTCGCTCATGGTCGGGCGCGCGATCGCGCAGGACCCACGGCGCGCGGCAGCGCGAGCGAGCACGAACCGCGTGCTCTCGGTGCACAATCTGGCGGGAGGCGGGGTCTCCCGCGCCTCCTTCGACCTGCGTCGATCGGAGATCCTGGGCATTGCCGGCTTGCTCGGCTCGGGCGCGGCCGACATCCTGCGAATTCTGTTCGGCGTCGTGCCGATGGCCTCGGGTGAGATCATCCTCCACGCCCGCCGCTTTCGTCCGGAAGGTCCTCGTGCGGCGATGGCTGCCGGGGTGGCCTACGTACCGCCGGATCGGGCGCTCGAGGCGGCGTTTCCAACGATGAGCCTTCGCGGCAACCTCACGGGCGGTGGTGTGGCTCGCTACTTCCGAAGCCTGCGTCTGTTGCATGACGTCGAGCGCGCCGATGCCCGAGGTGCGATCGAGCGATTCATCATCCGGGCCTCGTCGACCGAGCAGCCGCAATCGACGCTATCGGGCGGGAACCAGCAAAAGGCCGTGCTCGCGCGTTGTCTCCGCGAACAGCCGGCGCTGCTGCTGCTCGACGAGCCGACGCAAGGGGTCGACATCCACGCGCGCTCCGAGATCCATGCGCTTCTGCGGGAGGCGGCGCAGCGAAGCACCTCGATCATCGTGGTGAGCTCCGACTTCGAGGAGTTGGCTGCGCTATGCGATCGGGTCATCGGTATGGTGCGCGGCCGAATCGTCGGCGAAGCTCGCTCCCCATCGCTCGATGGTCGCTGCCTGACGGAGCTGGCCCAGCTCACCCCCGAGGTGGGCGCGTGAGCAAGACGCACCTGCTGCTGGAACGCTACGTCCTTGCGCTGCTCTTCGTCGTGGTCGCGATCGTCTTCAGTGTCATGCTCCCGGGCTCGTTCGCCACGGTCCTGAACTTCCGCAACATCGCCGGGAACCAATCGGTCCTCGCCATCGTCGCGCTCGCGGCCATCATTCCATTGATTGGCGGCCAATTCGACTTATCGGTGGGGGCCGTCTTGGGGCTGACGTCGATCGCGACGGCCTCCGTGTTGTCGCGATTCGCGGCTCCCATGTGGATCGCTTTGATCGTCGGCCCGACCCTGGGCGCGGCCATCGGGCTGCTCAATGGGGTGCTCATCACCAAATTCGGGTTGAATTCGCTGATCACGACCTTGGGGGTCGCCACGACGCTAACCGGCGTCATTTCCTGGTACACGCGGGGCGCGAGCATCCTCACGGGGATCCCTCGGGCGCTCACGGACGCGGGGGGCGGTCTCTGGCTGGGTATACCTCGGCCTCTCTATTACCTCGCGGTGGTGGCTTCGCTGGTCTGGTATCTGCTCGACCACACGCCCTATGGCCGCTATTTGCAAGCAGTCGGCTCCAACTCGAATGCTGCGCGCCTGGTCGGGCTCGACGTCGATCGCATCGCCATTCTGAGCTTCGTGGCATCGGGCACCATCGTCGGCTTCGCGGGGGTGCTCGAAGTCGCTCGTGAAGGTGGCGCCAATCCGCAAATCGGATCGCTCATCACCCTTCCGGTGCTCGCCGTAGCCTTTTTGGGAATGACGAGCGTTCACCCGGGTCGCTTCAACGTGCCAGGAACGTTGCTCGCCGTCTTCTTTCTGGCTACCGCCGTAAGCGGCCTATCGCTCCTGGGCGTCGACAATTGGGTGGAATCGGCGTTCAACGGGGCGGCGCTCGTCATCGCGGTGGCCCTCTCGAGCATCCTCGGCCGAGGTCGCGATAAGACGGCGCCGGCCGTCCTCTGAGCGGTCGCATGCACCCGCCTCCTCCCACGTAGGCTACGTTTTCGTGCGCCGCGCGCGCAAGAACACCTCGACGAGCTCCTGGAGCAGCCGCGCCGTTCGATGTTCGCGATCGCGCTCGGGCCAATATTCCACGAAGTCGGCCGCGAGAATGGGCTTCTGCGGCGTTCAGGAGCCCGTCCTGCACGCGGGAGAGAATGCCGGCCGGCGCGTCCTGGAGGGGAGGGGTCGAGACCGGCACCACCATGGTTGCCCTACGTGGGCTGATCCTACGTTGCTGACGAGGTGACGAGCAAGATCATGAACCAGTATATGGCCCGGCGCCGGTCTTTCCGATTCCCGTGTGCATGACATCGAAGAAGCTCGCAAGGTAAAGGTGCGGCGGCCGCCACGGAATCCGCGTGTAAACTTCGACATCGAAGTGCCTGCGCGCGGCGCATCCCGCACCTATCGTTCGATGTTCGACGAAATGGAATCACGCGCCCGATATTTCGGTGAACGCCAGGGGGGAGACTCTCGAGCGCTGCCTCGAGGATCCATTGTTCGCCAGAGGAGCGCTCGCATATAGGATAGGCGGTTCGCGGGGGCGGCACAGATCGCGCCTTCGTTTGGCATCTGCGGCCCACGGAGGAGACGGGGACGTGCGGCGCTGCGCGGTCGCCGAGCAGCTTTTGACGCCAGGAACGTGGCCAGTGCTGCAACGGTGGGGTGGTCGAAGAGGTGCGTGAACGGGAGGCGGAGGTGAGGACGATTGCGGAGGCTCGAGCCTCGGTGATAGGGTCTGTCCATACGAGCCATATCGTTGTGGATTCGCTCCATGCGCGAACAGGTACCTCGATGAGGAGCGTCCTTCACGTCGTTCAAGATGGCGATTAATGTTTATCGATACGGTAATATGTATTTTTCCAATCGATACGCTATTTATGAAAGAGTTCACACCCGACGAAGGACGCCGAGCTACGGCTGTGCGCGTGCGCGGCGCGAGGTGCATTTCCGAAAATCATAGTACATCGAACTTGCTAAGTTTTTAACTTGCGGCATCTATGAACTCATACGAGTGCCTGCCCTTCTCCGCGATCGTCGCCCCTTCCAGCCGTGCTCGCCAATGCGTTCGATGAAGAAAAGCTCGCGAATTTCAGACGCGCCCGCGCGCCAAGCTCGTTCGGGGCGCGTCGTAAACCATGCACCGGATCGCCCGCGCCCGTGCGATTGTCGCATCGCGACTGCGTGGCGTGTGTGTGCGCGCATCATGTGCACATAGGACGTTGACCTCCCGATCCTAATTCCCAAGCAACTTTACTTTCTTGCTGGAAAGGCCGCGTGAAATGTCTCGATCGGCGCGTTTGGCCGCGTATACGCAGCAAATGTTTCCACCGCTGGCCACCGTTCCCTTCATGATGGCCTTCGCTTTGGCGGTTCACTTCGGGCTGCAGGCCCTCGGAGGGCAGCAACCCATTCGGTTGACATGGCGTGCCCTCGCGGGCGCAGCGAGCGTCTATCTTTTCGGGCTTCTCCTGCGCGTCTACGACGAAATCAAAGATGCGCCGTCGGACCTCGAGCTGGCCCGGGCCGGCGACCCGCGCTACGTCGACCGCCCCATCGTCAAGGGAACGGTGACCCTCGACGACTTGCGCGCGTACCATTTGGGCCTCATTGCTGCGCTCTTCGCGCTGAATATCCCGCTGGGATTTCCCTATGCGACCATCGCCTTCGGAGGCACGTTCCTCTTCGTATGGCTTTCGTCGCGTTGGTTCTTCTGGCCGGCGGTGTCGAAGAGCCTCCTGCTCGCGATGCTGACACACAACCCGCTACTGCTCGCGCTCGTCGCGTACATGGGTGGTGTCTATGTCCAAGACTTCGGCCTCGACGCCATCAATGGGTGGGCGCTGCCGCTGGCCATCGGCGTTTGGCTTCCCTGGACGGCATGGGAGACGTCGCGAAAAATCCGAATTCCAGAGGATGAAACGGCCTATGAATCGTACTCCAAGGTCTTCGGGCGCCGCGCACCGCTCGTGCCCGCGGCGCTGGTCCTGATATCCCTCTTCTGCCTTTTGCCTGCGCTGCGAGCTGCAGGTGCGAATGTCTTCTTGTGCGCCCTACTGTCGGTGGCTGCGGCAGTGCCCGTGCTCGCCTGTATGCGCTTTCGTCTGGCCCCCAGCCGCGAGCACGCGCGGCTGCGGCCTTATGTCGATGTCTACAGCGCAGTCGTTTACCTGGGCGTGGTCATCGCCCTCGGCATCCAGAGAGGGGTCCACCTTGGCTAGCTCACCGTACATTCCGTCGGCTTTCGAAGACGCAGATGCCTCTTCGAACGAGCGCAATGAGCGTGAAGATCTCCCCAAGATCCCCCTGCGCGGGCACTACAGCGAGGAGGCTCGTATCAAACGTCTGCAATTCTTGCGGCGTGAGACGCGAACCCTGCTCCCGGCGCTGCAGAGCACCTCGCTCGACGCGCGGCACCTCACCAAGAACGTGGAGCATCTCATCGGCGGCGTCGAGGTCCCGGTGGGCCTCGCCGGCCCCCTCCTGTTCACCGGTGAGGAGGCGCGCGGGCTCGTTTATGCTCCCATCGCCACCACCGAAGGGGCGCTGGTGGCGTCGGCCACGCGGGGCGCGAAGGCCATTTCGCTCTCCGGCGGCGTCAGCACGCGCGTGCACGATCAGCGAATGATCCGCGTGCCGATGTTCGTCCTCGGGAACATGGCCGAGGCGGCACGGTTCGCGGATTGGGTGCTCGAGCGAGAGCAGGATCTTCGCGAACGGGCGCGAGAGGTATCGCGCTACGCGCTGCTGGTTTCGATCAAGCCAGTTACACTCGGTAAGCAGGTGCATGTGCACTTCGTTTACCGAACGGGTGACGCGGCCGGTCAGAACATGACCACCACGTGCACCTGGCATACATGCCAGTGGCTGCTCGACCAAGCGCGCGCGGCGGGTTTTTGCATCCGCAACTTCTACGTGGACGCCAACGGCAGCGGGGACAAGAAGGCGACCTTTCAGTCCCTCATCGCCGGGCGCGGCATTCGCGTCGGCGCAGAATGCCTCGTTCGCCGCTCGATCCTTCAGCGCGTCCTCAAGGTCACGCCCGAGGAGCTCCACGCGTTTTGCGCCGCCGCCAAAGATGCAGCCCTCGCCACCGGCAGCGTGGGATTCAGCATCAACGCATCGAACCTGATCGCCGGGCTCTTCACGGCGACGGGGCAGGACATCGCGTGCGTCTACGAGTCGAGCCTCGCCGTGTTGCAGACCGAGGTGACGGCCGAAGGCCTGTATGCCTACGTCCAATTCCCGAGCCTCATCGTCGGAACCATCGGCGGTGGTACGCACCTGCCGCGACAGAACGAATATCTCCAAATCATGGATTGCGCGGGGCCGGGCCGGGCATCCCGCCTCGCCGAGGTCATCGCGGGGTATTGCCTCGCGCTCGACCTCTCCACGGCCTCGGCCATGGCGAGCGGAGAGTTCGCGTCGGCGCACGAGCGCCTCGGTCGGAATCGGCCGGTGGCGTTCCTCACGCGCGACGAGATCGACGCGCGGTTCTTCGACGAGGCGCAGCCGCGCAGCCGCGGCCGCGAGCGCATCGACGTGGTGCATGCGGAGGCGCTCGCGGCGCCCGTCGCCGGCAGCAGCATCCTCACCGAGTTGAGCTCGCGCAAGACGAACAAGCTCGTGGGGCTCTTCCCATATCGGCTCACGCCCCGCTCCGGTCTCCCGCGGACCATCGACGTGGTCCTGAAGCTCAAACCTTCGGATCACGAGGTCATCCTGATGGTGAATGCCCTCGCCGGCATGTGCGGGCCTCGGGTGGCGAAGGCCCACCTCGAGCACAAGAACCGCACCGGCTTTGCCGGCTGCCATCTGCGCGAGATCGCCTTGTACGAGCTCGACGATCCGCGCCTGCGCAAACATACGCCGCGCGTCTATGGCACGGTCCGCGACGACGCCCGCGAAATCCACGCCGTGGTGCTCGAACGCCTGAACGACGTCATCCTCATGGACAGCGCGGACGACGTGAGCGGGTGGCGCCCGGAGCACGTCGAGGCCGCGCTCCGCGGAGTCGCGCAGGTTCATGCGATCTGGTACCGCCGCGAACAGGAGCTCCTCGCCGAGCCGTGGCTGGGCCCCGTCACCACGGTCAACGAGATGGTGGCCATGGCGCCGCTCTGGGAGTCGCTCGCGGCGCACGCGTGCGACGAGTTCGCGTGGTTCACCCGCGACGATCGCGCCCGGAGCGACGCGCTCATCGCGGATCTGCCGAGGTGGTGGAGCGAATTGCACGCGCTTCCGCGTGCGCTGGTGCACAACGATTTCAATCCGCGCAACATCGCGCTGCGGCGCGAGGGCTCGATCCTCTGCGCCTACGACTGGGAGCTCGCCACGTGCCTCCCACCCCAGCACGATCTCGCGGAGCTGTTGGTCTTCGTGCTCGACGCGAACGCCGATCGCCGGGAGGTCGATCGCTTCGTGGAATACCACCGGCGCGCCCTCGAGCAGGCCAGCGGCTTCGCCATCGGCGCTGCGTCGTGGCGCACCGGCTATCGACTCTGCCTCCGCGATCTCTGGCTCAATCGATTTGCGCTCTATGCGATGGCCCATACGTTTCGCCACTACGGGTTTCTCGAACGTTCGATGCGCACCCTGCGCCGCCTCCTCCAATTGGAAGAAGGGCGGTCTTGAGATGCCCGGACCGTCGCCGATAAGGTACATCGATCGCGAGAGCCGAGCGTGGCGCGAAGAGCCGCTCGCATTCGGCGGCTTCCTCCCGTGGCTCTACAGCGATGGCGTCGTCGCGCGGACGACGCGCTATGCGCTGACCCGTCGCGCAGCGACCCGAGCCTACGGCTGGCTTCAGGAACGCCCCACGCGCGTGGAGCGTCTGCGCGCGTTCTGCGAAGCTCTGGGGATCGACGCCGAGGAAGCCGCCGAGCCGCTCTCGGAATACGGCACCCTTTCAAGCTTCTTCTCACGACGCCTCAAACGAGGCGCGCGCCCCGTGGTATCCGACGCGCACGTGCTCGTATCCCCCGCGGACGCGCGCGTGCTCGTCGTTCCAGTGCTCGACGGCGAGCGACTCCCCATCAAGGGCGGCCACTTCACCTTGGCCGAGCTCGTGGACGACCCCCGCCTCGCCGCCCGCTTCGCCAAAGGCGCCGCCGCCGTCCTGCGCCTCGCGCCTGCGGACTATCACCGGTTCCACTTTCCCGATGACGGCGACGCGTCCGACGCGCGGGCCATCGCGGGCGGCTACGACTCGGTCAATCACTATGCATTGGACCGAGCGCCGGGCATCCTCTGCCGGAACCACCGCCACGTCACCGTCCTTCGCTCCCGCCGTTTCGGCGACATGCTGCTCGTCGAGATCGGGGCGCTCTTCTGCGGCGCCATCGTGCAAACGTATCGCGCCGGAGCCGTCACCCGCGGATCGGAGAAGGGCTATTTCCGTCTGGGTGGATCGAGCATGGTCCTCGTGCTGCCGCCGGGACGCGTACGCTTCGACGGCGATCTCGTGGCCGCCAGCACGAGCGGCTACGAGACGCGCGTCCGAATGGGCACCTCCCTGGGGCGCGCATGCTGATCACATCCATCGGCCCGGCGTGCTGGGTCACCTTGGCCGGAGGCGTCTTCTCGTCCATCGGCGCGCTGCTGCTCCTCGAGGTCCTCGCGGCCTCCCTGGCGCCGCATTGGTTCTTTTTGGGCCTCACGTTCATGTTCCTGGGGATGCTTATGGACGCAGTCGACGGCGTCGTGGCGCGGCGGTTCCGTCTCGAGAGCGAGCTCGGAAAGCTGCTCGACAGCCTGTGCGACGTCATCACGTACCTCGTGGTGCCGGCGATCGCCTTTCGCGTGCTCGGCGTCCGGGGACTGGCCGGCGGCGCGGCCATCGCGGCCATGGTCGCTGCCGGGATCCTTCGTCTGGCGAGCTTCATCGTGATGGGGCAGGTGAAGGGGACCGCCGGCCCGGCCTACTTGGGTATGCCCTGCTTCTATTCCCACTTCGTGCTGGCAGGTGCCGTTCTGCTCCATGCCTGGCTTCCACCGGGCGCATTCCGCCTGGTTTCGACCGCCTCAATCGCGATCATGAGCGCGCTGTTCGTCAGCCGCATTCGCTTCCCGAAGATCGTCCGTCTGCGGGTCATCTTCTCGGTGGCCGGATCGCTCTTGGCCTCCTCGCTGTTGCTATTCGCCATCGAACGGAGCCCCTGACGATGATCCTCCTTCGTATTCTCTGGCTGCTCGCGCCCCTCATCGCCGCCGGCGTTCTGCAGGTCATCGTCATTCGCGCCCGGCTCTTCCCGTCGCTGGCGTGGCCCATCGATCGCGGCCTTCGGGTGCGAGGAACGAGGCTGTTCGGCGACCACAAGACCTTTCGCGGGTTCGTCGTCATGATCGGCGGCACGGCGCTCTTCTTTGGGCTTCAGGTGCTGGCCTCCCACCGATCGGCGGCCCTGTGCGATCTCGGCTTCGTCGATTACCGGCACACGACGTGGTGGCTCCACGGCAGCATCTACGGCGCCGGCTACGTCGTGGGCGAGCTTCCCAACAGCTTTCTGAAGCGGCAACTGGCCATTGCCGAGGGTGCCAAAGGGAGCGGTGTGCTCGGAAGCGCCTTCTTGGTCCTCGATCAAGTGGACGGCGTATTCGGCATTCTCGTCTCCATGTGTGCGTTCTATGTGCCGACCCTTCGGATCGCCGGCCTCGCCTTCGGCGTGCTCACCATCGTGCACGTCGTCGTCTTCAATGTGGTCCTGGTGCTGATTGGCGTAAAGAGCCGCGTGTTCTAATGCCTATTTCGACGACGACGCACCTCGATGAAATGGGATTCCTCCGGGTGGGCGCCGGTCACGGCGGTGAACGCGTGGCTCTGACGGCGGGGTGCGCGCCGGGGATCGCGGGCGCCGGCTTCATCGGGGACCTCACGGCCGCGTCGGAAGACAGCGATGCACTCGTGCGCGCCTCGCTCGAGACGGCCGTCGCGTGGCTGCGCGCGCGCGGACTTCGCCGCATCTGGGCACCGCTGAATGCGTCCATCTGGGGCGGGTATCGGCTGATGACGCGCGGCTTCGAGCACACGCCATTCGGCGGGGAGCCCCGCAATGCGTCATGGTGGCCGGAGTGCCTCGCACGCGCGGGCTTTGCCGCGCTCGCGCACTGGCGCAGCTGGGATCTCGGCGAGCGCGAAATGCGCGCCCTCGCCCGGCGAGAGAGGCCCGCGCCGCCCGGGTTTCACCTGGAGCCGTTCGAGGAACGCGCCCGGGGCGAGCAACTCGAGCGATTGCGTATCATCGGCAGCGCTTGTTTTCGGCAAAACTTTGCTTTCTCCGACATCTCGCGCGAGGCATTCGCGCGAAAATTCACATTTCTTTTTTCGCGCGAGGCATCGCGCCCCGGTTTGGGCAGCTTCATCGTCGACGCCGAGGGCAAGACCGCGGGGTTCTATGTGGGGTACGTCGACCCTTTGGAGCGCGATCGCGTCGTTTTGTATGCGATAGGTCTCCTCCCCTCCGTCCGCGGGCGAAGTTTGGTCCGTCCCATGGCGGTGGCGCCCTTCTTCGAGGCCGCCCTGGCCTACGGCTTTCGTCGCGCCGTCTCGGCGCTCCATACCGCGGGGCCGACGTTCCTCGATGGCGTCGCGGCCGCGAGCCGGCAGTACACCGTTTTTCACATCTAAATCATCATTGCATCTTACACGGACAGATATCCCATGAACGACACGTGTGATCGCATCGTCATTGGCGGCACGGGCGAGAAGAAGGCGCCTTTACCGGCTCGATTGGTGGGCGGGAAGGGCGCCAACCTGGACCTCCTTCTTCACCGAGAGCTCCCCGTTCCGCGCTGGTTTTGCGTCACCACGCGCGCGTTCGAGCACCTCGTCTCCGATCTTCGGCATCGCTTCGCGGCGCGGCTGGCTGCCCTTGCATGGGCCGCCGACGACGAGGTCATCGCATTCGCGGGCGAGCTGCGCCGAGCGGCCCGTGCGCTCCCCCTCGAGGCGGACGATGAACGCCGGATCTTGGAGAGCTTCGATTCTCTCTTCGGGACCGAAACGTGGGTCGCCGTCCGCTCTTCGGCCGTCGGAGAGGATGGTTCGCGAGCTTCCTACGCGGGTCAGATGGACAGTTACCTCTTCGTCACCCGCGCCGAGCTGATCGCGCGCATCAAGGACTGCTTCGCCTCCGCCTTCTCGGACCGCGCGCTGCTCTACCGGCGCAAACAGGGGGCGGAGCTGATCCCCTACGCCGCGGTCATCGTGCAAGAGATCGTACGGAGCGAGGTCAGTGGAGTGCTCTTCACCGCGAACCCCTCCACCGGAGATCACGGCGAGGCGGTGATTGCCGCCGCGTACGGGCTGGGCGAAGGCGTGGTGACCGACCGCGTCGAGGCCGACACCTTCTTCATCCATCGCGCCACCCGGCGACCACGCGATCGCCAGATCCGAAACAAGGGCACCCGGATCGTCTTCGATCAACGCGCCGGCCACGGCACGTGCATCGCCGAGGTCCCCGACGCCCGCGCCCACCTACCGGCGCTCGACGACGTGCAGCTCGACACGCTGCTGTCCATGGGCGAGCGCGCGCTCGACCTGTTCGGATGCCCGCAGGACGTGGAGTGGGCCATCGATGCGGAGGGAAAAATCTACGTCTTGCAGGCCCGTCCCATCACCACCTTGAAGACGTCCGTGAAGACGTCTCCGCCTCCCGAGCCGGCGGGGACGCGCCGGGTCTTCGACAATACGAACATCGTAGAGAGCTATCCCGGCGCCACGACGCCCCTGACCTTCTCGTTCGTACGGAAAGGCTACGAAATCGTCTTCCGCCAGACCGCGCGCGCGTTCGGCATCGCCGAGAGCACGCTCGCGCGGGAGCGCGCCACCATCGCCAACATGGTCGCCCTGGTCGAGGGCCGCATTTATTACAACATCGAAAATTGGTATCGTTATTATTCGCTGGTTCCCGGCCTCGAGCGCAACCTCGAAGCGTGGAAGCAGGCCCTCGGCCTGAAGGATGCCACGGCCCGTGTTCCCCGGAGCCCGGCTCGACTCCTCCAGGAGCTGCGCGTGCGGGCCAACGCCGTGAGAAACTTCGCCGGCCTGCGGCGCGACCTGGCGAGCTTTCAGCGCCGCATGGCCGACTTTCAATCGCATTTTCGCGGTCGAAATGTCGACGAGCTCTCCGCCGACGAGCTCCTCGTTCTCTACGAATCGGTGCTCGACGACCTCATTCGGCATTGGGAACCGACGACGGTCAACGATCTCTTCGCGTTCAACTTCCACTACCTGCTCGGCCGGTTCATCGCGAGCTCGGGGTTCGAGGACCACCCATCGCTGCAGAACGATCTTCTCTGCGGCGAACGCGGAATGGAAAGCGTGGAGCCGGTGCGCTCCGTGCTGGCGCTCACGCAGCGTATCCGCGAGAGCGACGCCCTGCGCCGCCTCTTCGACACGGAGAGCCACGACGGGCGCGTGTGGCAGAGCCTCTGCGAGGACCCGGCGCACGAGGCATTTCGAGCCCAGGTCGAACGCCACATCGAGCTCTATGGTGACCGCACCGTCGAGGAGCTCAAACTGGAGACCAGCCCTCTGTCGGAGAACCCGGCATGGCTCATCGCGCTCTGCCGTGGGTACCTGCGCGCCGGCACGACGTACGAACAGTTCCAGGAGCGCGAGGCGCGCATCCGCAGCGGCGCCGAGCGCACGGTGGCCGAACGCCTGCGCCGAAGGCCGTGGACGCGGCTCGCCTTCACCCTTCTCTTGGAGGAGACCCGGCGGGCGGTGCGAAACCGTGAAAACACCCGCCTCGCGCGCTCGCGGATGTTCGGCATGGTCAAGCGCATCTTCCGCGCGATGGGCCGGAGGTTCCACGAGCAGGGGCTGCTCGGCGATGCATCCGACATCTTCTACCTCACCGTGGAGGAGATCGAGGCCGCCATCCGCGGCAGCGCGGTCACCCGCGGCCTCGGGGAAATCGTGGCCATACGCCGCCGCGAATTCCAGGCATTCGCCGAACGCGACACCGAATCACGCATCGTCACCCAGGGAATCGTGAGCGCCCATCGCGCCGCCGGCATCGCGCGCACGAGCATCGAGGCCGCGCCCGCGTCCCTCCTGCGCGGTCAAGGCTGCGCGCCCGGCGTCGTCCGCGGACGCGCCCGCATCGTTCGCGATCCGAAGGGGGCCGTCATTCGACCCGACGAGATCCTCGTCGCCGCCATGACCGATCCCGGCTGGGTCTTTCTCATGGTGGCCGCGCGCGGCCTGGTGGTGGAGCGCGGCAGCATTCTTTCGCACACCGCGATCATCGGCCGCGAGCTCGGTATTCCGACCATCGTCGCGGTCGAGGGCGCGACCCGGCGCATCGCCGACGGCGCCGAATTGGAGCTCGACGGCGGGCTCGGAACGGTGCGGGTGCTCTGACATGCCCGATGGTCAACTCGGAGCGTTGACCCTCGCTCTGCTCCTCATCCTCGGAGGCGCCCACGGCCTGGGCTATCTCTTCGCGCGATGGCGGCAGCCGCGGGTCATCGGCGAAATCTTGGCCGGCATTCTCCTCGGGCCATCGGTCTTCGGCCGCATCGCACCGTCGGCGTCCGCGCTGCTCTTTGGCGAGGACAAAACCAGCCCGGCGCGCGTCGTGCTCGGCTTCCTCTATTCGCTCGGGCTGCTGCTGCTGCTTTTCGCGTCCGGCTCGGAGGTTCGAAATGTTCTGGGCAGTCGCGAAACCCGGCGTCAGACCTGGTGGCTTTTGGGCATTGGCACGTCGCTGCCGTTCGCGATCATCCTCGCGTTCGGCGCCTGGCTTCCCTTGGATCCCTTGATGGGGGCGGCCCATCAGCGCACGTCCCTGCTCCTCGTGCTCGCCATTGCGGTGGCCGTCACGTCCATCCCCGTCATCAGCAAAATCTTCGCCGACTTGGGGATCCTCGAGTCCCGGTTCGCGGGGCTGATTCTCGGCATGGCGATGCTCGAGGACATCCTGCTCTGGGGTGTTCTCGGCGTGGCCACCTCGCTGGCGGCGGTCCGCACCGCGGGCGTCGATCCCATGGTGAACGTCACACGCCATCTCGTGATTTCGACGCTCTACATTGGCCTGGGGCTCACCCTCGCGCCGAAGTGGCTCACGAAGCTGGGTCGGTCACGGCGCAATGTCCTCGCGCTGGGATCGCCCGTGGGGTGGATCGTCGTGGTCATCTTCGCGTACACCGCGGCGGCGGCGGCGGCGGGTGTCAATGTCGTGTTCGGCGCATTTTTGGCAGGTTTCGGCGTTCTGGGCGGCTTCAAAGGCACGGAGCGCGCGCGTTTCGCCGAGCCTGTCGGCGCGCTGGGGAAGGTCTCGTTCGGCGCCTTCGTCCCCGTGTACTTCGCCATCGTTGGCTATCGCTTGGATCTCACCCGGACGTTTTCACTCGGCATGCTCGTGGCCTTTCTGGTCGGCTCGAGCGCGATTCGCCTTCTTTCCATGGGCCTGGCCGCGCGATTGGCCCGACTCCGCGGCCTCGACATCGCCAATGTGGCCATCACCGCCAACGCGCGGGGAGGGCCGGGCATCGTGCTCGCGAGCGTCGCCTTCGACGCGGGCATCATCAGCCCCGCGTTCTTCACCACCCTGGTGCTCACCGCCATTCTCACCTCCCAGGCAACGGGGTTCTGGCTCGAGCTCGTCCTTCGCAAAGGCCTGCCGCTCCTCTCGAGCGCACCTTCGGCCGGAGAGGTGCCCGCCCCCGCGGAATGAGGCGTGTTCCGATTCATCCGGAGCTGCGTCCACGACATGCGCGGCTCGAGAACCCACGCATCGGGTCGTCGATGTTCTCGAGCAACATTGCAGCACGCAACGTGCAACGTCCGGTGGGGCCTATGCGCGTGCTTCGTAGGGTCGCACGCGCGGCTCGAAGTTTGCGTCAATCGTTCGAACTCGGGAACGTGGGAATACGTTATTTGGCTCGCGGAGGACGGAGGACTCATGAGCGGTGGTCGCATGTTCGCGCAGAAATCTCAGCCACAGGCGGCGGGGAGCCTCCTGGTGTCGCCAACGCCCGCGCCAAACCGCTCCGCGGACAGGGCACCACCGGCGCTCTTTCCGGAGCTGAATGTTCGTCGATTCGACTTCGGGTCGATTCCTATTTACGGTCCCGAGGGGCCTCGTCCGCACGCGCCCTTGGCCGTCAAAGCACCTGCCATGCTCGGTCATCGCGCGACGGCGGAGGCTCGCGTCCTGCAAGCGAAGCGCGACGTCGGCAACGTCGACGATCCGCTCGAGCGCGAGGCCGATCGGGTCGCCGACGCGATCATGCGTAGCCCCACGGCGGTCGCCACCACCACCGAGGAGGGCGAGAACGGGGTTGCGGGGAGGGCGCATTCAGAGACGGTGGCGCGCGATCTCTCCTCCGCGCCCGCCGGCAAGGTCCAACGCAAGCTCGTCGCCACCGGCGATGGCGCGGGGTTCGCCTCGCTGGCCAATACCGTAATCGCCGCGCAGTTCACGGTGCGCGTGGCCGCCAATGGCGAGGTCACGCTCGTGAGCAGCAACGTGAACGGTCCGCTGACCGCGGACGCGCAGGAGCTGGTACGTACGCTCCGCAATGCCATCGGCAACGCGAAAACCGTCACCATCCGTTTCGTCCACGGCCAGACCTCCACCGACCCCGCCGACGCGCGCATCTTGATCGGTGGTTTCCGCCAGTCGAAGATCGACCTGGACGATGTGCGGGCGCTGGGGATCCATACCTCGGGGACCAACGCGGGCGCGGCGCTCACGCACGAAATCTCCGAGCAGTTCGAAAAGCAAGTGACGGGCGCGAACGAGGGCACGGCGCATGTGACCGCGCTGCAAGCCGAGGCGCGGGCCGTGGGGGCGACGCGGATCGCCGCCTCGTCGCGGGCCGTCAACGCGACCACGGTCGAGACGACCATCAGCTACC
Source organism: Sorangiineae bacterium MSr11954 (assembly GCA_037157815.1). Taxonomy (NCBI): domain Bacteria; kingdom Pseudomonadati; phylum Myxococcota; class Myxococcia; order Myxococcales; family Pendulisporaceae; genus Pendulispora; species Pendulispora albinea. The sequence continues at coordinate 7,376,390 of CP089984.1, read as the reverse complement.
GTTACCCCAACGGCGGGATCCTCGACCTGGTGATGTTCGTGACCAAGGGCACGAACAACATCACCGACGTGGTTCGCACGTGGCGGCCCTAGCGACGCAACGCGCCGACGCCGTTCGGGGCTCGGAAAAGTTTGGCAGCAGGAACGCAACCGCCACTGTAAGGTCAGGCGGCGATGCGCGTTTTCCCGGCATGCATCGCACCGAGATAACCATCGCCAAGCCTTGCCATGCGGACTGGAACACCATGACCTTGGCCGACCGCGGGCGTTTTTGCGGAGAGTGCCGCAAAGTGGTTCACGAGCTCTCCACCATGACGGAGCAGGCGGCCCGTGCCCTGATCGCATCGCCGCCCACCGAAGGGCTCTGCGTCCGCTACATCCACGACGCCCGCGGCGAAATCGTGTTTCGACGGGATATCGTCCCCGCGGCGCGGCTCGCAAAACGCGTCCTCGCGTCGGCCCTCGCCATCGCGCTCCCGTTGAGCGCTGCCGGATGCATGGGCGCTTCGGCCACCACGGGCGAACCTCCGAGCGCAATGCCGAGCGCGATCCAGCCGATGCCCATCGCGGCAAACCCCGAGCCGCCGACCAAAACGTCGCCGCCCGATGCGATCGAGCCCCCCATGCCCGTCATGGGCGGAATTGCGCACCAACCCGAATCCGAGTCCCAACCCCAATCCAAGTCCCAACCCCGGTGATGGATGGACGAGCGTCCGGTGACCGGTGGGACGCGAGTCGAGCGATGCCACGAGGGGTGACGCCGTCGAAGGTGGCCATGGTGCGCCGCCACGCGACATAGCCGCGATACGGAGTCAGCGGGGCAGCTCGGCGCGGACGCCCCGCAGCTTCACGTGCGAGTCCATGCGGCCCAACCCTGTGCCGGAACGCGGGATGCACGTGTCCACGCGATGCGACGTCGACATTGGGCTGAAGGCCTTTTAGAAGGAGGGTTTGCCGGGCTGATCGCCACGATACCCATGACGGCGGTCATGAAGGTGCTTCATCGGAGGCTGCCCCTTCTTCAGCGCCACCCGTTGCCGCCGCGGCAGATCGCCATGAGGGTGGCCAAAAGGCTCGGCATAGGCAAACCTCGATCCACGGGCGCCCAAAAGGCTATGACCTTGGCGGCCCACTTTTCCTACGGCGGAGCGATGGGGACGGTCTATCGGCGCATCACCCGCCGCATTCCGCCCGGGCCCGGATCGGGAATCGCATTCGGTCTCGCCGTATGGACCGGCAGCTACTTGGGGTTGCTACCGGCCACTGGGCTGCTCACCCCCGCCACCTTCCATCGACCGCAACGGAATGCGCTGATGATTGCAGCGCACGTCGTTTGGGGATGGTCGCTGGGAGCGCTGACCCGCCGAATCGATGCTTTACCTCGGGAGAAATGGCCATGGGATGGATTGCACGCACGAGCTCCACATTGACATTGGCCGCCCTTCGCGCGATCCGATGGCGCGGCAACGCCGGGAGCTCTCGCTATGATTTTCGCGACAAAGTGGTGGTCATTACCGGCGGCTCGCGGGGGCTGGGGGTGGAGATGGCCCGCATCTGGGCAGCCGAAGGCGCCAAGGTGGCCTTTTGCGCGCGCGACGAGCAGAGCGTGCGCCGCGCCGAAGAGGAGCTCCGCCGCGCGGGGCACGAGGCCATGGGCTACGCGTGCGACGTGGGCCGGCAACTCGACCTCGACCAATTCATGCGCGCGGTGGTCCACCAATGGGGCGGAATCGATGTGCTGGTGAACAATGCCGGGGTTATCCAAACCGGCCCCGCCAAATGCATGACCTTGTCCGATTTTCGCACCGCCATGGACACTCATTTTTGGGGACCGCTCTACGCCATCTTCGCGGCGCTGCCCGCGATGCGGTCGCGCGGCGGCGGGCGCATCGTCAATATCAGCTCCATCGGGGGCCTGGTGAGCGTGCCGCATTTGCTCCCTTACTCGGCGACCAAGTTCGCGCTCACCGGGCTCTCGACGGGCCTCCGCACGGAGCTCGCACGCGAGGGCATCGCGGTGACCACCGTGTTTCCGGGGCTCATGCGAACCGGCAGCCCGCGAAACGCGTGGTTCAAGGGCCAGCACCGAGCGGAGTACGCGTGGTTCAGCATCTCCGATTCGCTGCCCGGTATCACGCTGAACGCGCGGCGCGCGGCGCGCAAAATCGTGGAAGGGTGCCGGCGCGGCGATGCCCGCCTGGTGCTCGGGCTGCCGGCCAAGCTCCTCGCCAAGGTGCACGGCCTCTTTCCGGCCATCACCGCGGGCCTTTTGACCCAGGTCAATCGGCTATTGCCGGAGCCGGGCGGCGTGGGAACGCAAGCCATACGCGGCGCCGACAGCGCGTCGCGATGGTCGCCCTCGTGGCTGACGGCCCTCAGCCAGCGGGCCGAGGTTCGGAACTACGAGTCGTAGCTCCGGACCGCCGGGTGCCCGCGAGCGGTTGCGATGTCAGGCATCGGTGTCGCGACGTTCGTCGCCGGTCCATTGGCTAGTGGCGCGACGAGCGCGGCTCGGTCGAGCTCTCCGGCTCCACCTCTCCGCCATCCCATGTGGCCGGATAGCGCGTAAGGAGCTCTTGCGCGATGCGTTTCGCGTCGCGCAATGGTTCCTCGAACCAATTGCGCGCATTCGCGTCCGCCACTTCTTCATACGTGAAACCGAGGCGCGAAGGATCGTGCGTCGGCGGCGCATAGAGTTTCGCGGCATGACGCTTTGCGAGGTCCCCCGTGCACCTCCTCAGGGCTTCGGCGATCGCGCTGGCGCCGGGGACGTCGGCGAGCGCGGAGGTCAGCTCACGCACGCACCACGGTCGATCGATGGCCGCGAGAAGCGCGGCGACCTCCGTTACGCAGATGGGCGTATTGCAGCGGAGGGCGCGCCTTACGAGGATCATCGCGCGCGAGGGCAGAAACCGGAGCGCAAGGATCGCATACCGACCAAGAAACGGATTCCCTCGGAAGCCGCGGGCCTTCTCGACGGCTGCAAAGGTCCCGAAGCGATCCACCACATGGGCGTTGGCGGCTCCACGCTCCAGGAGATACGCGAACGCCTCATGAGCGGGATAGGGAGGGTCGCCTGTTGGCGAGAGGCGGTCGACCAGCGACGAGACGGCGGCGACCCCCTCGCTCGCGATGGTCTCTCGCAGCACCGCGAGTGCCTTACCCATCGCCGGTCCCGCCGGACCTGCGATGTGGTGCAAGCAGACTTCGGTGAGCTCATTCGGCACGAGAATGTCGCGTGCGGCGTCGAGGACGTTGTACGCGTGCGTGGTGTCCATGGCACGGGAACGAACCCACGCGCGGTGGGCAAGCGCGTGGTCGTCGGCGTCTCGATCGTGGAAGGCTGCCAACCAGATTTCGCGCGTAAGGTCGTCATCGAAGCGACATTTCGTCATGGCCTGCACGCGAGCCTCGAGAGGCTCGGCCAGGAGAAAGAGATGATCGCCTCGAGGGTAGACGAGCGCCCCCATGGCGCGTAACTCCGCGAGCGCCGCGACGATCATCGCGTCCGTCGGCATCCATCGCCAGAGCCGAATCTCGGGTAGCGCGATGGATCGCACCGTGCGAATGCGCCGCGCGAAGAAATACGGATCGATGACGCGCGCCTCGCTGTCGTGACGATCGACGTCGATGGCCTCGCCGTCCGGGCCGATCAAACAACAGCCGCTTCCGTGGAAGTTGTACGTCCAGCCTGGAAGGCCGGGTACGTCGCCGCTTTCTTCGTCCTGCTCCTGGCCGCGCAAATGGGTATCGACAATGTAGCGGTGCCACGCTTGGCGAGCGCGCTGCCGGAGGAGGGCAACCGTTAGCCAGGCAAACCACGGCGCCGGCGACGTTCGTGGCCCACGCCCTTCGAGCGCTGTGTCGATCGCTTCGATGATGTCTGCGAGCGCGCGATCCATCCGATTCGGTTACGCGGGAGCCATTTCACGAGGGGCGAAACACGAACGTTCTCCATCGACGAGCATACCAATCGATAGCATCTTGCTTGCGGGGCCATCAAGGACGACCCTCCTGAACCATTTCCGCCGCTTGCCCTCGCGACCGGGCTCGCGTGACCCGACGCCGTGGTGTCTGGAGCGAGCTTGGCGCACCCGCGGGCGCCGTGAACGATCCGCCCTCCGCGTCGGAGGTTACGGGGGCCGCCGGACGGCTACTTCCTCGCCATGCACCCGTACATGAAGGTTGGCCCCGCACCGGCCGGGGTGGCACGCCACGCGTCAACTGGCCGGATGCCGTCGTCGGACAGCGCCCACGGCCCCAGAAGCGCCCGGATCCGTTCCGGTCTACGCAGGTGGAGCGGCTCGCCGCCCTCGTCGAGGATGCGCAGCACCTCGGGGTGGGACTCGAGCGCTTCACCGTCGAAGTCCGCCACCAGGACGCTGCCCTCGGGCGCCAGATCGTAGCAGTCCGCGAGCGTCTTCCGGACCGTGTCATCGTCGAGAAAGACCGACACTCCGACCATGACGATCGCCAGCCGCTCGGACAGGTCGAGGGTCATGGCGGCGACTCTCCGGTCGAGGGAGCCGAGGTCGGCGGCGTCGCAGTAAGTATAATCGGTGTCGGGCGTATTCCGGAGTATCGCCTTGCCGAGCTCGATGTTGGCCGGGTCGATATCCGTGTAGAGCACCCTGGCGCCCGGCACCGCCTCGTGCACATTCCCTTGCGCCGGGATGCCGGATCCCAATACGAGGAACTGCGCCACCCCCTCCTCCGCGGCGGCACGAGCGGCCCGCCCGATAAATCTGCGCAATGTCGCGAAGACCTCGGGAAAACCATCGAACAGCGCGCTGAACGCCGTCGCTGCCTCGGCGTCGGCCGAAAAATGATGATCACCGCCGAGCCAGTAATCCAATATTCGCCCGGTGTTCGGAGCTTGGGTCGCGCCCATAAGTCATCCCTCCCTAGGAAGCGTACACCTTACCATGTTGCCGGCGGTCGCCGTCCCGGGCTGCGGAGCCCGAGAAATGATGGCTAAGTAACATCCATCCCTTGCCTCACGAGCGCTATGAATTCTGGCGACAATCGAACGAGTGCGAGGTTACGAGGTCGAGCCCCGTGGCGCGAGCGCGGATGTTCGCCAAACACGTCGTTGCCGGCAAATGCGCCGACCTCGAACGTCCCCGACGATGGAACGCGGGTCGTGACCGCAAGCTCCGACAGGACGGCGCGCCACCGGGGCTCGTTCCCGGGACATATCGGCCCCGCTCCGTGCATGTACCACTGTACCACGAGCGTACCGCCATTGTACCGGTGTACCGCCCGAAGGGCGTGCTGCCGGCGCGGCAGCATACAGGATTGCACGATTTATCTGCACGTAGAATCGGCGGGATTCGAGTATGCCATTGGTACCGGATATGCACTTACAGCGTCGGGCGTCGCTTGCCACGACGAAGAATTCGCAGATGGTGGAGCGCATCGATGGGGTAGGGGCAAAGCGATATGAGAGCCCTTCCGCTCCCGTTGGAAAGGGAAGAGAGCCAAGATTGATGTCGCACGTCACGCTTTCACGGGATCGAACTTTCGGCCATTTCACGAGCCTTGCTGGGTCGACCGGCAATAGAGACATAAAATGAAGATAAATTTTGCCGCAATCGTAGCGATTCTCATCGGCCTGTCTTCGCTTACCTCGATGGCAAGCAATTCGTCGAGCTCGACGGCTGGCAGGACCGCAGATAGAAAGCAGTGCGATATCCAGTTGAAAAATGATAGCAAGACATGCAATGGCCGCAAAACCAACGAGGCGAAAGGCAAGTGTTGGGCCTCCGCAAACGAAAGAAACGCATACTGTATGAAAACCGGTGAGGTTGGAAAGCCCTCCCTTCGCTGACTGAAATGTCGGTCAGCATTGCGGTCGCATCGACGAGCATCAGATGTATGTCCGGCCCCGACTACGTTCTTCTCGAAGCCGCCTGGCTTGCCTTACGGGAGCCGCGCCTTGAACTCCCGAAGCTGTCCGCTAGCCCGCATTCGTTCAATCGTCTGGTGTGTGGCGTGAAGAACAGTGAGTAGATCGCGATATTGCTCCTCGCCGAGCATGAGCAATTCACCCCCGCGGCGGCTCGTTGGATCATGCATATGCAGCCGGAGCGCTACCGTGCCACTTTCGGAAACCTCGAGCGTGACAATCATCTGACTGTTTCCCCAAGCGCTGCCGACATGGCCGATCCTCAATTCAATCTTGTTCTGCTCGATAGGCATGAAATTCCTTTCCCTTTTTTGTTACTGATGCCGGTGAATCATTGATCCAATTGCCCTTGGGCCTGGAGATGCGGCAAAGCGGCAAAGTGGATGCGATCTCCATGCGCACGTTCAGCGCGGCTCCGGTGGTGGTAGCACGCCGAGCATGCCGTTGCTCCTTTGGTCCTCGGTGTGGGTCACCGGCCCGTCGAATGTGCCTCCAAAGACCACCGCGCCACGCTTGGTCCAATCGAAGGTCGTGATTTCCGTGTGGCGCGGCCCTCGGAAGGTGATGCGCGCGGTCTCTTTCCCTTCGGCATCGACGGCGTAGACGAGAGCTTGGCCGAACTCCATCCAACTGTTGGTGTCGACCTGCAGAAAGTCGTTGGTGCCCGCAAATGTCAATCCGCCTTTTGCGTCGACCCTGCAGGTATGTGCATAGTCCTGGCGCAGAAGATCGGCGGCGCGGGCTTGCACGGCGCCGCCCTCGATGTTGCCGTGGAGCCATCCGAGATCGTGCTCCTCGGTCTGATTCGGTATGTGAAGCTTGTTCTTGATGCGCACCGAGCCGCAGAGGGTCACCTCGTCGCCGCGCAGGGCCATGCCCACGACGTCGAGGTAATCGATGTCCGCACGATCGCCATAGTCGAAGGTGCGCCCCGTGTCCTTTCGGCCATCCGCCGTGATGCGCCGGACCATGGTTTGGAAGTACGACGGCCCCTTGTACGGAGGTATGTCCTCGCGTCCGAAATGGCGCTTGTAAGCCTCCAACAACGGCGCGCTCACGGGAAAGGCGATCCCGATGCGCCCTGCTTCATCGACGGTGAGCACCTCGGGAAAGAAGACGGTCACCGTCGAAGGGCTCTCCGGCATCACCTGACGCGACCAGCGCACCTCGAGATCCGCCCCCAGAGCATACACCTTCGTTCCGTACGTCCACGCGCCGACGAGGACCTCCTCGCCGCGCGCTGCAAGCCGGACATGCCCCTGCGCCCACTTGACAAAGTCGATGCGCACGATGTCATCGGCCGGGGCAGGCCGCGATTCGACCTTGTCGATGACGGGCGAGCCGTCGGGCTGGGTCGCGAGGAAATACGTCAGGAGCTCGTGCTCGCTGGGGCGATCGCGAAGGGGCGCCTCACGCAGGGTGCGCAGATCGGCGCCAAGACGGCGGAGCCATACCTCTTTTTCGTTCTTGCTGGCGCTGGGGCGCAGCTCGATCAACGTGAGCTCCCCGCTCGGGTGCACCACCAGATCCAATCCGGCCCTGTCCGGCGGCCCGGCCATCGATCCCAGCATGCGCCCGTCGGGATCGACCATCTCGACGACCTCCACCCCGGGAAGCTCGCCCTTTTCCGCGCGCGAGCCGCGCAGGGCCACGATGTTGCCGCTCGGGGTCACCACCACGCGCGGGACATGCTCCGCAAACGCATCCCCCACGCGCCGGAGCCGGACCCCGGGGTGCCATGGCTCGTCGGCGAAGGTGTGGGTGTCTTGCTGCGGTGTGGGGGTGGGCGTGGGCGCGGGCGCATTGGAATCGCTGCAAGCCATGGCAGAGAGCACGGCAGCGGCGGCTAAAGAATGCTTCAAACGCATCGCGACTCCTCCCATCGCGGTCGGGCCAAAGGCAAAGGTCTCGTTCCTCTCGTAGATGGATTCGGCCGATGCGCGCCTTCCGTTTCGTTGAAATCGACCCAACTTGCGCGAGCTTGGCGACACCGCATCCGTTCAGCAACCGCTTTCGCATGTCGCGGACGGGATCGGCATGGCGATGCGCATCGGGCATGGGGCGTGTGGCGCGAAAGGGCGCGAGTCTTTTGCTCGCACCTGCGATATGAATCGCGGAATCGGCAATAGGCTATGGGCGGCCCGTTGCGCATTCTCGGGAGAACCGTTGTGGTGATGTTTGGATAACAGCGGAATTGAGCCAGATGCCGCCAGGGCGGACTGCCGCCTCCGAAATTTCGATGTCATTCGAGCATGAGCGTAATGCGTCGCCTCCGAACGCGATAGCGGTGTTCGGTAGAGTTGATAGGATGTGCACGACGGTTTCATGACGCTCGACACAATGGGCCCACTTCGACTTTGCATGCGACAGAGGTACCGCGAATGCCGATCTTATTGCACGAGTCGCCGAATGAAAAGGCATTGGCGCGCATCGGTACCATCGTTGGAAATAAATACCAAATCGCGAGACTGCTCGGGATCGGAGGGATGGCCGTCGTGTACGCTGGGGTACATCGCAACGGCCACCGGGTTGCGATCAAGTTCCTAATCGATCACCGGCTACGAGACGCCGATGCTTGCCGCCTTTTCCGGCGCGAGCCCTACATCGCCAATCGCGTAGGGCACCCGGGCGCGGTCCCCGTCTTGGACGATGATCTCGATGAGAACGAATGCCCGTTTTTGGTCATGCCGCTGCTCGAGGGAGAGACACTTCGCGCCCGCTGGGAGCGTGCCAACAAAAGAATGCCCCTCGTCGAAGTTGCCATTCTGATGCTCGACGTGCTCGACGTGCTCGCGCGTGCGCACGACAAAGGGATCGTGCACCGGGACATCAAGCCGGACAATCTCTTCCTCACCACGAAAGGCGAGGTCCGCGTGCTCGACTTCGGGATCGCACGCGATCGTGCACCCGACGGTGATGTCACGATGACAGGTCGTGCGCTCGGCACACCGGCATTCATGGCGCCCGAGCAGGCACTCGGGGATCGAGACGCCCTGGGTCCGCACAGCGATTGTTGGGCCGTGGGGGCGACGATCTTTACCCTCCTTTCGGGCCGCTTCGTTCACGAGGCGGAGAGCTCGCGGGCGCAGCTCGCGGCCGCGGCGACGCGGCGCGCGCGTTCCATTGCTGCCCTGTTGAGCGACGTACCTCGGCCCCTGGTGCACTTCGTCGATAAGGCGCTCGCATTTTCATCTTCCGAGCGATGGAGTACCGGGCAGGAGATGCGCGATGCGCTGATCGCAGCGCTGGAGCAGACCTGGAGCGAGCCCGTAGCACAAATCGTCGCTCGGACGCGCGCGCAGCTTGCCGCGGAGCTTTCGGTCCGAAGGAACGATGAGAGCGAGACGCTGTTGCCCGAGAGCGAAGCCTCTCACGATCCGACGTCGGAGCCATTGCGTGCCACGACAGCCACGACGTCTCGTGGATTCGTTTGGGTCATGAGCTTTATCGTCCTGGCCGCGCTCGCGTTTGGGGCGGTCGCAGCGTCCAACCGATACCACGAGCCGATGGCCAAACAACGGGTCGAAACGGGGACTGTTCCCTCCGTGCGAGCAGCGAGCGACGTGTCCGATTCGAACGATTCCAAAGCGCTGGCGTACCTCGATTCGGGCCTTCGAAGCTGGCGCGACGCATCGCCCGGGTCGGCCAAGAAGTATTTCGAGCGTGCGATCGAGCTCGACCCGAATTTGGCACCTGCGCACCTGTACGCTTCGATGCTCCCCCGAAGGATACGCATTTTACGGGTCGACGATGAGATGCGGGCGCACCATCAGGCGGCCTCGGTGCAGCGCGCCCGGCTTTCTCCTCGCGACCGCGCGCTCCTCGAGGCTCAGGAGCCTCTGATGGCGATTCCGCCCGATGCGCATGCAGCCGAGATGCGCCTCCTCGGGGTGCGCGAGCTATTTCCGTCCGATTGGATCGTGCTGTCGTTGCTCGGGCAAACCCAACTGGCCAAAAATGCTTTTGTCGAGGCGGCCGAGACCTTCGACATTCTTCTACGAAATGACCCGTCCAGCGCAATGGGGTGGCTCGGTCGAGCATTCGTGTTCGGGAGCCTGGGCGACACGGATCGGCTGCGCGATTCGCTCGATGAATGTCTTCGGATGTCGGCCTTCGCAGAAGACTGTTGGATCACGCGTATGTACCTCGACATGGATGAAGGGCGGTGCGCGGAGTCCGAGCAGCGCGCGCGGACCATCCTCGCCATGCCCGGCATTGGGTGGGAAACGTCCGTCGCGAGCTCGCTCGCCAGCTCGATCTACGGTCGCGGAGGTTCGACGGAGAGCGTCCGTGCGGCGCTCGCGCAGTTCTCGCAACCACCGGCGCAATCCTCGAGCGAGCCCGCTCTTCCGTTGTGGGGGGAAGCTGACCTCTACACGCTCACGGGCGAGTTTTCCAAGCTCCGACATATTGTCGATGTCTGGGCTCGATCTGCCGTTCACGAAAAGTTCGAGAGCATGCACATGCGCCCCTTTGTCCTTCGATTCGAAATGGCGACCGAGCTCGGAGAGCGCGAGGTCGCAAAGCGCCTGATGACGAAATACCTCCTCGAGCGCGATGCTTGGCTCACGCGGAACCCGTACATCGACTTAGATATACTCGTGCTCTCGGCCGGATACCGCGCCGGCGGCCTCTCCGATGCAGAGTTCGAGGCTCGACGACGCGCGTGGCTCACGGCGGATACTTCGAATACCCGAGGTCGCTCCGTACGTCGATGGCTCGACGCTTATGCCCGTGTCGTGATGACCCAGCAAGATGCGGCAGAAGCGCTGCGGGTACTTCCGCACTATTTGCCGATCGCAAGCCCGTTCAATCGAAGTGCTGCCGACGACGCAGCCATCGGTCACGTGTATCTGCTGGCGGATGATCTCGAGCACGCCATACCTCTCCTGCAACGAGCGGTAAACTCATGTTGGGCACTTGGGGTTCCCTTCGATCATACGTGGGCCAATCTGCACCTCGGGTTGGCGCTCGAGAAGAAGGGCGATCTGCCCGGTGCCTGTGCCGCGTACAACGTCGTCTTGAAGCGATGGGGGCATGAACCTCGCAGCCTGTCGGCGAAGACTGCACGGGCGAGGCACGCCGCGCTTCGGTGCTCTTCGGGGACGGTCGACGACCTCGTGTCATCGACGTTCACCTCACGACCGAACCGATGACCCACGAGGGCTATCCGGGCACTTCGAAGGGCGACATGATGTTCGGGGGCGGCGAGCACGTTTCGAAGGGACGCCGCTCGCGGGGCCATGATCCCGTACGAAGCCGGCGCGATGCGTGGGATTCAACGCAGGTGTGCAAGAGCTTCAAGGGATGTGCGCGGTCCCCGAACGGCGCGCGGCGGCGATTGTCCGTCGGGGCGCGAGACTCGGAACGGGAATGCTCACGATCGACGCGCCGGCACCGCCCCGCGCGATAAACTTCATCGTAAGAGCCTTGTCTCCGATGCGCGCGCGACAAATAGTACGATCCAACATGCGCATTCGAGGCCCGCTCCCCTTCGTGCTCGTTTCAATCGGCGCGTCCGCCGCTTGTGGTGGTCCGCCGGCCGCGGATGCACCCAAACCTGCGGCCTCGCAGGTTGCAGTCCGCTCGGCGCCTCCGCCTTCCCCTGCACATGATAACGCGCCGCATCCCGTCTCGTTCGATGAGTTGGACGCGCGGGTGCAGAGGATGCCCGAGATCAACGCGATGGTCTCGATCCGCAGATCGTACCGCGCTTCGTTCTCGCCGGATGGCAAGACGCTCGCGTTCATCTCCGATCGAAGCGGGGTTCCGCAGGTCTGGACAGTCGGGGCCGATGGAAGCGCGCTCAAGGCAGTTACCACGTTCGAGGATCCGGTGCGCGTCGTCCTATGGTCGCCCGATGGGGCATGGCTGGCGGCGCTGGTTGCACCGGGCGGTGGCATGAACCGGCAGATTTGGTTCATGCACCCGGACGGCAGCGGCGCCAAGCGGATCACCGCGGGCGGCAAGGACAACAACTTCATCGGCGTCTTCTCCCACGACGGCAAAAAGCTCGGCTACTCCGCCAACACGCGCGATCCGGCCAGCGCCGATCCGTACCTCTATGACATCGCCAGCGGTACCTCGACCCGGGTCGCCGAGGTTCAGGGCTTCGGTTTCGTGCAAGACATCTCCCGCGATGGCAAACAGGTGCTGCTCTTCCATTCGCGCACCCGCGGCGACGCCGATTTTTTGGTGCATGACATCGCCGCCGGCACCGACATCCTCCTCACGCCGCACCAGGGACCTGCCTATCTCGACGCCGGCGCCTTCAGCGCCGACGGAAAATATGTGTATTTTGCAGGTGACTTGCGCCGCGATCGGGTGGCCCTCTTCCGCGCGGCGCTCCGCGGGAAGGGCGCCGGTGCGCCCGAGCTCCTGGCCGCGCGCGACGACGCGGATCTCTTCGACGTGATCTTCGACGAGCGCTTCACCACGGGGGTGCTCAGTTGGAACGCGTCCGGCCGCAGCGAGTTGGCATGGTACGATCCCAAGCGAAACCTCGCGACGGGGATCGCGGAGCCGCCGGCGGAGATCCTGTACGGCGCGGGCCTCTCGCGCGACGGCAAACGCCTCACCCTCACCGGCGAGGGCGCCGTGCAGCCGACCAATGTCTTCGTCGCCGATCTTCCCCCTCCGGCAGGCGCTCGCAAGGCCCGGGTGCATTTCGTCCCCATCACCGACAGCCCGCACGAAGGGGTGGAGCTCTCCAAGTTGGTGCGCCCCGAGTTGGTCCGGTATTCGGCGAAGGATGGCCTGCCGCTCACCGGCTGGCTCTATCGCCCCGCGGGCGCGAGCGGGCCGGGACCGATCGTGCTCTCGTTCCACGGGGGACCCGAGGGGCAGGAGCGGCCGTACTTCAGCGCCACCTACCAGGCGCTGCTCGCCCACGGGATCGCGGTGCTCGCGCCCAATGTGCGGGGGTCGAGCGGCTTCGGCAAGCGCTTCGTGAACCTCGACAATGGCGCCCTCCGCAAAGGGGGGCCATCGAGGACATCGCCGCCACCCTCGACTGGGCGGTGCAGAGCGGGGTCGCGGATCCCAAGCGGGTGGGCATCTACGGCGGCTCGTACGGTGGGTATATGGTGATGGCCGGCCTCACCAACTACCCGGAGCGCTTTGCGGCGGGCGCAGATCTCTACGGGATCGTCGACTTCGAGACCTTCTTCGCCCACGCCGAGCCGTGGATGAGCGCCCTCTCTCGGGTCGAATATGGCGATCCCGATACCCAGCGCGATATGCTGCGCGAGCTCTCGCCCATCCATAAAATCGATCGCGTGAAGGCGGCGACCCTGGTCCTCCACGGTGCCAATGATACCAATGTCCCGGTGGTGGAGGCCGAGCAGGTGGTGAGCGCCTTGAAATCGCGCGGGGTGCCGCTCGAGTACGTGCTCTTTCCCGACGAAGGCCACGGCTTCGTGAAAAGCAAGAACCGCCTTCGGGAGATGGCGGCGGTGGTGAGCTGGTTTCAGAAATACCTGCAGCCGTAGGCCGCTCGCGCGTGCCGCGCTTCGGGAGCGGTATCGACTCCGTTTTTCACGCGATGGGCCGAGCCATCGGCCGCCCCGGCGGACCGAGCTGAGCCTTGAAAGCACCGAGGTTTCATGGTATCTCGGGTTATTTATGAGCTACTCCGTTCACATCGTAGGTCGCGAGACGCAGGCCAAGTACGAGGCTGCAAAGTCACCTGCCTTCTTCGAAAATGAACATAACCTCGTTCCGTTCGATGAGCCCACCCTCGAAGAGCTCGTGAATGCCATGGAGCTTCGCGGCTTCGTGGAAGGAAAAGCGGATAAGCGCGGGAGGGTCTTTTCCCATTCGGATTGGGGCGCGGAGGCTCGGCTCACCAAGCGCGCGCTTTACCTCAGCGCTTCGGGCGACGGCATCTTCGAGATAACGATGTTCGGGTCCGAGCTCGCCAACGAGAAGCTCGCGAAGTTCGATCCCCAAGAAGCATCCTGGGAGTGAAGGCGTAAGCTGCTTCGCGCGCGCTCGGGCCGGGGGCTGTGCACCGTGGTGGCCTCCGGCGCGCGCAATGCTACGTGCATCGGCGCGGTCAAGGACGCGAACGATACGTGGTACAAGAGGAGCAACTGGGCAAAGTGGCGCGCGACCGTCGAGCGAAACTCCTCGGGCGCCTCTCCGCGCCGTATCGCGTCACCCGCTGGCGTGGTGCACATGATCGCGCCGGCGCCCGAACGAACTCGTTCTTCAGGGGGAAAGTATTGCTTCGGCGTCTTTGAAATGTCGAGCGGCTAGGGGCTGCCCCGATTGCCGCGCCGCTGGCAGCGCCCCTTTTCGAATGCGCCTGCGTGGGGCCCGAACGCGCAGTAGTCGCCGGTATCGCAGCTCGCGTCGCCAAGGCATTCGCGATGATCCGAGTCGTCTTCGGCCTCCGGCGCGGCCGCGCCCTTGCACTTCACGAGCAATTCGCCGCCGCGGGTCGGGACGGATCGCGATACGGCAAAACCCGAATTGGGATTGATGCTTGCGATTCCGCGCGACTCCTGCCCCTCGAGGCTTAACCCCAGTGCTCACCTGGGTCGATCAAGCGTCTTGCTCTTTGGCTCGAGGCATGATCTGGTCGCGGCATGGCGGAAGCGCACCCTCTTGAATTGAGAGCCAGGGTCGTCGAGGCGTACGAAGCTGGCGACGGAAGCTATGCGGTAATTGCCGCTCGATTTCGTATCGGTGAGGCGAGCGTCAAGCGGTGGGTTCGTCGAGGGCGTCGTGGCGTGCCGCTCGGCGCCGACCCGAAGCGAGGTGGAACGCCGTCCCCGATCGGCCAGGGCGACGTTGATGCGTAACCGTACGGCGAACGGCCTGAACGGGGTTCCGTTCGATCCGCGATGGTCTAACCCCAGTGCTCACCTGGGTCGATCAAGCGTCTTGCTCTTTGGCTCGAGGCATGATCTGGTCGCGGCATGGCGGAAGCGCACCCTCTTGAATTGAGAGCCAGGGTCGTCGAGGCGTACGAAGCTGGCGACGGAAGCTATGCGGTAATTGCCGCTCGATTTCGTATCGGTGAGGCGAGCGTCAAGCGGTGGGTTCGTCGAGGGCGTCGTGGCGTGCCGCTCGGCGCCGACCCGAAGCGAGGCGGAACGCCGTCCCCGATCGGCCAGGGCGACGTTGATGCGCTTGTTGCGAAGCTGCGCGATGCGACCGCTAACGAGATTACGGCGGAGTTCAATCGGCTTCGCCCGCGGGGCGCGCGAGTTCATGTGTCCAGCATGAAGCGCGCGCTGCATCGGTATGGGTACGTCATCAAAAAAAACGCCGACGGCCGTTGGAGTGTCAGCGACCCGACGTCATAGCCAAGCGCCGCTCCTTCCGACGGAGGATCCTCCGGATTCCCGTGGAAAAGCTGGTTTTTCTCGACGAATCGGGCCTAAACCTGGCCATGAGTCGGAGCCACGCCTGGGTGAAGCGAGGTCGCGAATTCATCGATCGCATTCCTATGAACTGGGGCACGAACCTCACACTTCTTGGGGCGATGCGCCTATCGGGATGGGTCGTCCTCAGCACGATGTTCAAAACGGCCAACCGTCCCCGCTTCCTGGCTTGGCTGAAACGCAAGCTGCTCCCTCGACTGTACCCCGGAGACGTCCTGGTGATGGACAACCTCCCCGCCCACCGCGACCCGCGTGTCGTAGCCGCCTGCAAGGCGCGCGGCGTTCGTGTCGTCTACTTGCCCCCATACTCGCCCGACCTCAATCCAATTGAATCCGGCTGGGCCCTCCAAAAGCAATACGTGCGACGCCACGCTCCCCGCCACCCCAAAGCGCTTCGGCTCATCGCCAGACGAGCGCGCTTTCGAGTCACCGAGACGCACGCGAGCAACTGGTTCGTTCACGCCGGTTATCGGGCTCCACTCAGGTGATCTCTGGGGTTAAGCGTCGAAAAACGTCGAGGGTGATGCGATCGCGTGTGGTTTCCAGCGATCGGGCAGGAGGTTCGAGAGATTGTCGTCGGCGGTCTTGTCGATGCGTTCGAGAACGTCCGCGATGTACTCAACGGGATTGATGGCAACGCGTGTGCACGAGACGACCAGTGAGTAGAGCAGTGCGAGTTCCTTACCGGCGTCCTCGCTGTGGACAAATAGAAAATTTTTCCGGCCAAGAGCGACGAGCCTAAGGGCATTTTCTGCCAAGTTATTGTCCAGGCGGATGCGCGGATCGCGGAGAAAACGGCCGAGCGGGCGCAGGTTGCGCCATACATAGTGCGCGGCACGACCGAGCAACGTCTTCGGTCCGTGTGCACGACGAAGTTCGCGAGAAAGCAGAAGTAATCGCACAAATAGAGGCCGTGCATAGGTGCGCCGCAGCGCGAGATGCTCGGCCGTGCCAAGAAACGCGCGATGCTCTGCCTCGTGCTCGACACCGTACATTCCGGCGATGAGGTCGAGTGCTTCCTTCGCTTCGGGCACCTCCCCGGCCTCGAAAAATTTCCGACGAACGTGAGCGAGACAGCCACATCGCTGACGGAGTCCTCGCTTCTCGAGCGGGTCATATCCACGATAATCGTCGCACAGAAATGCGCCAGGCGAATCACCGAGGACCTCGAGTGGAGCATCGCCACCACGCGTGAGCTCAAAGCGATATCCCGTGAGGCGCTTGCCAACAAAGGCCCAGATAAACGCCTTCGAGGTTTGCTTCGTCAGCGTAAACGACGTCTCGTCGACATGGACGAGGAAGTCCTTCTTGATGACGTCGAAGAGCGGGGCTCGGAGGGGCTCGAGCTTTTGCGCCGCACGCCGGAACAAGTCATTCATCGTGCTTCGTGCGATGGGCATACCGAGCCGCGCGAACGACTGCTCGAGACGATAAAGCGGCGTGACGACAAGGCACTTCGAGACGACGAGGTGCGCAACGAAGCTCGAATCGTACCGCGTCTTGTCCGACCAACGCTCCGGCGGCGGCGCGGTAATGACGCATCCACCGCATCGACACGCGACGACCTCGCGCGTGTGCACAACACGTCGGAAGTAGCCCGGGACGTACGAGTAAACCTCGGATGGCTTGCCGGTGCCGACGCTGCGAAAATTCGTGCCGCCGCAAAGATGACACTTCTTCAGCGTCTCGGGCACGGGCTCCGTCTTCTCTTCTGTGACGATGTGTTCCGCGCGAAGCAAAGCCTGCTCCGTGCGGCGCTCGGCGATCTCCGCTGGCGTCCTCGGTGGCCGCGCGATCTTGGGCATCTTGCCCATCTTCTCGGTACGCCTGGCGAAGGCGCGTTTGAGCACCTCGAGCTCGGCCTGCATGATATCCATTCGAGCTTGCGCCCGCGCACCCTCCTGTTCGAGGTACTGCGCGTACTCGCGCCAAGCGCAGGAACCGTGTTCGTCGTTGTCGGGAGGAGGGACCAATAAACAGCTTTGATCATGCACTCCGCCGAATGTCGATCCCCTTTTTCGCTTCGGCGGTCGTCTTCGCGGGTTTCCACATCGGTGTGCGTCGAACGAGACGAAGATCGACACCATCGAGCAGCATGGTGAGCGACGTCGCGTCGAGGTCGATGCATGAGGCCCCTTCAGGGATCCGCGGCAGCGTGAAGCGCCCAGATTCGAGCCTTTTGTAATAGACAACGAAGCCGCCCGCGCTGAAGAAGAGGATCTTCACGCGATCCATGCGGCGACCAAGAAACACGAAGAGGGTGCCACTGTACGGGTCGGCCTTCCACAAAGACTGCACGAGCGTCACGAGGCCATCGTGTCCGCGCCGAAGGTCGACGGGCGCACTCGCGAGGACGATCTCGATGCCGGGCCCGAGACTCAACACGCGCGCGCCGCGGCGGCCACCAGCGCCGCAAGATGCTCGGCCGTAATCGCTCCACGCATCGTGATGCGTGCCGGTCCGGCTTCGACGACAAGCTCGATATCGCGCTCCACCGTCGCAGGTCGTGTCACGACGACGGGCAGCAGGCGCGTGGGGCCTGCTGTGCGCGCGCGCCGCTCAAGCTCGGATCGCCACCAGATCAACGTCCGCTCCCTGACGCTGTGTCGGCGGGCGATCCCCGCCGCGTCGCCGCTTTGCGCCAGCTCCTTGATCCGCTCAGCCCACCAGTTCGCATCATGTCTCGCCATGCGCGCAATGAACATCAAACGCGACCGCCCCGCACGGCGTCTTTGCCCGTACGGTTACGTTGATGCGCTTGTTGCGAAGCTGCGCGATGCGACCGCTAACGAGATTACGGCGGAGTTCAATCGGCTTCGCCCGCGGGGCGCGCGAGTTCATGTGTCCAGCATGAAGCGCGCGCTGCATCGGTATGGGTACGTCATCAAAAAAAACGCCGACGGCCGTTGGAGTGTCAGCGACCCGACGTCATAGCCAAGCGCCGCTCCTTCCGACGGAGGATCCTCCGGATTCCCGTGGAAAAGCTGGTTTTTCTCGACGAATCGGGCCTAAACCTGGCCATGAGTCGGAGCCACGCCTGGGTGAAGCGAGGTCGCGAATTCATCGATCGCATTCCTATGAACTGGGGCACGAACCTCACACTTCTTGGGGCGATGCGCCTATCGGGATGGGTCGTCCTCAGCACGATGTTCAAAACGGCCAACCGTCCCCGCTTCCTGGCTTGGCTGAAACGCAAGCTGCTCCCTCGACTGTACCCCGGAGACGTCCTGGTGATGGACAACCTCCCCGCCCACCGCGACCCGCGTGTCGTAGCCGCCTGCAAGGCGCGCGGCGTTCGTGTCGTCTACTTGCCCCCATACTCGCCCGACCTCAATCCAATTGAATCCGGCTGGGCCCTCCAAAAGCAATACGTGCGACGCCACGCTCCCCGCCACCCCAAAGCGCTTCGGCTCATCGCCAGACGAGCGCGCTTTCGAGTCACCGAGACGCACGCGAGCAACTGGTTCGTTCACGCCGGTTATCGGGCTCCACTCAGGTGATCTCTGGGGTTAGGTGGTCGACGATGACGTATCCGCCCGGGCAAGCCTCTCCTGCGCGCTGGAAGCATCGCACCTTCGAGTCCTTGCACGTAATCGCCACCCAATTGCTCTCACCGTCGGGGCCGCGAAGCCGCGTCGACGTGACAGCGGGCCCGCCGCAAGCGACCAGTATGAGGGCCATGGCAAAGCCCCATCGATTCATGCTTTCCCCCTTTTCTCGTCTTCTCGCGCATCACGCTCCCAACGGGATTGAACGATGTTCGGCGCACTCTGGCACGCGGTCAAGCGCGGACCCGTGCCGCCGTGGCGCGGACACCATGGGCAAATGGCTGCCACTCGTTCAAGTTGGTCCATGACGGTTCTGCTGAAGTTTGCAGAACAACCAAGAGCTCTTTCCGAAGGACATTCGACGCCAACGCTGAAACAAATTCGCGACGCGACGAACTTGCTGCTCTTGAGCATAGGGACGCAGTATGTGCGATTCCGGCACCGCGGGAGAGTGAAATCAAACCCTTCTTCGAGAGAGGGAAATCGAAACGATAAGCCCTTTTCAAGGAAGCGCCAGCGGCCACGGTATTTGCGTAAAGTCGGTCACCACCGCATCGGCATGCTCGAGCGCCTGGAGGCGCTGGGTGGTCGTCAATGCCACGCAGGTCATGCCGGCTGCTTTCGCGGCGGCGATTCCGGCGGGGGCGTCTTCGAATGCCAGGGCGCGGGTGGGGTCGATGCGCAGTTTGGCGCATGCCTTGAGATATCCTTCGGGGGAGGGCTTTCCGTGTTGGACGTCGTCGGAGGTGACCAGGACATCGAAATGGTGCGCAATGCCAATGCCCTCGAGGATCGACTGAACATGGTCGCGCAGGCCCGAGGAGACGATGCCCATCGGCACGTGGGTCTCGCGCAGCCGGCTCACCAATTCGATGGCGCCGGGAACGGCCACGATCGAGGGCATATCGGGGCCGAAGTAATAGCCAAAGGCTTCCTCCAACAGCGAATCGATGCTGCGCGCAGCCGGAAATGCGTGCGCGTGCTCGGCCATGACATCGTGGCCCCGGCGGCCGGAGAAGGTGGCGAGGAGCGCTGCGTCGCACGGCACGCTGTGGGTGTGGAATAGCTTTGCCCAAGCGGCTCGGCTGCGTGGTTCGCTGTCGACCAATGTGCCATCCAGGTCGAAAAGGACCGCTTGGAAGATGCTCATACGAACCCCAATGTTTGGTACATGGCTTTCCATGGCCGATGCCGTTCGAAGGCTGCGGCCGCGGCGATGACGGTGACGTCGTGGCCTCTGCGCGCCGCGATTTGGAGGCCGACGGGCACGCCGTTTTTGGCCAGCCCCGCGGGGACGGAGGCGGCAGGGCTGCCGATGAGATTGAACGGGCTCGTCATCGACCAACCCACCAGCGGATCGACCGGGCTGTCGCCAATGTGGCTGGGGCCCGCGGTGGTGCGGTCGGATGCGTTGGGTACACCTGCGATTGAATTCACGGGGCTGACCAAAATATCATAGTGATCGAAGACGGTCTCGAACGTATCGAGAATTTTGGTGCGCACCAGATCCATGAGCCGGAACTCCACCGCGCTCAGCGCGAAGCCGGTGCGCACGCTCTCGAGGTATTCGCGGTCCACCACCTCGCCCTGGGGACCGAGGAGATCGATGCCCTCGTCGCGCAGGATGGCCGCGGACTCCGCGTGGCATACGGAGAGGTAGCGGCGCCAGATGCGGGTGACCTCGTCGTGGGGGATCGGGAGCCGGAAGTCGACTTCGTCGACCCGCGCCCCGGCGGAGGTGAACGCCGGCAAGGCATCGCGAACGATGGCGGCGACCTCCGGTTCACAGGGGTAGCCGCCCAGATCGGGGCTGTAGGCGACGCGTAGTCCGGTCAGGTCGCGATTCAGCCCGTCCGCGAGCTTGTCGGGGGCCGTGAACGAATACGGATCGCGTGGGTCGATCGCCGACATGCAATCGAGGGCCACCACCGCATCCGCGACGCTCCGAGCGAGGGGTGCATAACAGACCATGGGATTGTAACGGCGAAATGCATTGGGCCGCGCGGGAACGGCCACCCGCCCGAATGTGGTCATCATCGTGAAGACCCCGCAGAAAGCCGCCGGCACGCGCAGTGAGCCACCGGCATCGGAGCCCTGGGCGAGCGGGACGATCCCCGCTGCCACCGCCGCCGCACTGCCGCCCGACGAGCCGCCCGCGTTCATCGCGCGATTGAAGGGGGTGCTGGCAGGCCCGAAGAGCGTGCTATCGGTGGTGGCCTTGTAGCCAAACTCCGGTGTGTTGGTCTTGCCGATCACGATGGCGCCGGCATCTTCGAGGCGCGACACACAGGGGATGGTCTCCTTGGCGACGAGGTCGCGGAAAATCTTCGAGCCTCGGGTCACGCGAACCCCGGTGACCGGATCGAGATCTTTGGCCGCGATGGGCACCCCGTGCAGGGGCCCGATGGGGCGTCCGCGCATGACCGCCGTCTCCGCATGGCGAGCCGCCTCGAGCGCCCTCTCGGCACAGACCGTCACCACCGCGTTGAGCGCCGGGTTGCGCTGCT
The DNA here is from genome assembly GCA_037157815.1 of Sorangiineae bacterium MSr11954. Classification (NCBI taxonomy): domain Bacteria; kingdom Pseudomonadati; phylum Myxococcota; class Myxococcia; order Myxococcales; family Pendulisporaceae; genus Pendulispora; species Pendulispora albinea. Next base: position 7,355,036 of record CP089984.1, on the reverse strand, counting down.
CGATGCGCTTCAAGGCATCCTTGACGGATTCGACCGGCGACAGCTCACGTTTGCGAATCAGCGCCGCCAACTCCACCGCCGATAGCTTTCCGAGATCGTTCATCGCTCGCTCGCTTTCTCTCGTCTCTCGTGAGGTTGTCGTGGGTATCCGGGTTGAAGGCCGACGGGCTGCGATCGCCGGCGGATTCCATCGGGCGACGCACGGAAAGATAGGCCGCGATGGCGCCGAGCATGGCCATGGCGGCGAGGGAGGCCGCCACCGTGGAGAACGCGGACGACGCGGATGGGATCGCGGACGTGGTGGCGCGGGTCTCCACCGTGAAATAGAGCGTGCCGAATACCGCGACCCCGACGCATGCGGCGACCTGCGCCATGGTGTTGAACAACCCGCTGAGATCGGAGGCGTTGCCGACGGGGACGGCCGCCGTGAGGTTGGCGATCTGACCGCTGAATGTCGTCCCGAGGCCAAGGCCGCCCAACCCGAGCAGCGCGAGCAAGCGTAGGTCGTCCCCCGCGCGCTCGGAGCGGGTGGACCAGCTGATCGACGCAAAGGCCATGGTCAGCAGCAGGCATCCGACGACGGGCGAGAAGCGGCCCACCCTTCGCGGGATGCGCGACAGGACCGGCCCTGCCACACCGAACGCCAGCACCCAAGGCACGAGGGCGAGCCCGGAGTACTCGGGCGCCTTGCCGAGCCCGCGCTGCAGATAGAGGGCGAGGACGAAGAGCAGTGAGAAGTACGTGGCCGTGACCGCGGCCTGCGACAAGAGGCCAAAGGCCACCTCGGGTCTCGCCACGATCCCGAGGTCCAAGAGGGGCCGTCCTCCTCGCACGGACACGCCGCGTTCGATGGCGATGAAGGCTCCAAATGCGGGTACGCTCGCGCCCAGGCAAATCCAGGTAGTGGGGCCCCAGCCCATGTCCCTTCCGAACACGACGGGCGCGACGACCAGGGCCATGGCGACGGAGAAGGTCAGCACCCCCCAGCCATCGAATCCTTGCGCGCCATGTCCACGCTCGGCCCCGAGGCGCCGCGCGCCTGCCGCGATGAGCAGGATCCCAATTGGAACATTGACGAGAAAGACCGATCGCCACCCGCTGCCAAATACGTTTGCAGCAATGAGAAATCCGCTCATCGCCTGTCCAAATGCCGCGCTCGCGGACAGAGCGACCGCATAATAGCCAATGGCACGTGCTCGTTTTTGGCCCTCGAAGTGATTGTGAATCCCCACCAGCACCTGGGGCACCATGAATGCCGCGGCGGCCCCCTGACCGATCCTGGCGAGGATGAGCGAGGCCGGACCGGACGCGGCGCCGCACGCGAGCGACGCCGCCGTAAAGGCCCCAACCCCCCATAGGAACACGCGCCCATGGCCGAGCATGCCGCCCAGCCTCGCGCCCGTGGAGAGCAGGATGGCATACGCCAGGGTATATCCGGCCACGACGGCCGTCGTCTGGCCGCCGGTGGTGTGCAAGCTTCGTTCAATCGAGGGAACTGCGACATTGACGATGGCAATATCCACATTGGCCATGGCCTGGCCGCCCAGGAGCACCGCGAGCAACAGCCCTGTGCCGCGCGTCTGTTGGGGAGGCTGGGGGGGCTGGACATGCTGGACATGCTGGCGCTGCTGGGAGGCCTCGTTCGTCACGGCGGGCTCGCCGGTTCGATGACGAGCTGCCGTTCGATGGCCCGCAAGGTCGCGTAGTCCTCCCACACCTGATCACGGCGCTCGTGGGCGAACACCACGAACCCGAGACCGAGGCTGGCGAAGAGATCGCGTGTCGCCTCGACCCGGTCTCCATTGCGCGTCCCCACGATGGAATCGTGATGGCTCGAGAGGGACTTCACGCGGTCGTAGATTTCGATGTTCTTCACCGTTCCAGAGGTTCGCGCGACCAGGAAGACCACGAGCACGGTGCGTTTCAAGGTGTAGCCGGGGCCGGGCACGATCTCGCCCAAAAGGTGGCGAATGGTGCGATCGAGCTGGCTGTCGCCGGTGGCCAGCCGGCAGAAACGGGGATGACCTCCACCGTGCATGCGCGCCCCCGTCTCGATCAGGCGCGGACCTTCCGCGGTGAGCATGACCTCGGTGTGGCCGGCGCCATTCCGAATCCCAAGCGCCGTGAGCACACCGCGGGTGTAGTCGAACAATGCCCCGTAGGCCTCCGGGTCGTACGGCAGAAACTCGAGGGAGTCGTAGACGGCCATATGCCCGCCATTGTCGAACTTTCCATAGCGACAGAGATCGGTCACCGTGTGAACCCCGTCGTGGCTATACGTGTCCACGACGTATTCCGTCCCCGTCACGTATTCCTGAACGAGCACCCGATCATTGACGACACCCAGCTTGTTGCGCTGGCCGAGAAGCGCGCGAAACGTGTGTGTCCAATCCTGGCCCGCGGGGACGCGGGTGACGCTGTCGGTGCCGGCGCTGCGCGGCGGCTTCAGCACCAAATCATGTTCCAAGAGCCGTTCTTTCGTCAGCCACGCGATCACGTCGTCGATGTTGCTCGCCGCGTGCTGTCGGAGGATCGAAAGCCCCGCGGCGCGTACGGCCTGGGCCATCCATCCCTTGTCGCGCCGGGCCGAGGAGAGCTCGGGATCGTTCGCCCGCTCCGGGGTGAGCGCCGCGGCCAGGCGATCGGCGAGCTCGACCCCGGACTCCGTTCCCGGCAGCACCCACAACGGTGCCTTCGTCGCGAGCTGACGTACCAGCGCGTCCAAGTCTCCATCGAAGGCGACGATGGTCTCGAAGTCGCCGGGTCGGAAGGATGCCGCGTATGCAGCCAGAGGTTCACCCGTGGAAATCACGGCCACGGGGGTCACCCCGACGCGGCGCAACTCCGGCGCCAGCATGTTCCCCGAGGAATAGGGATCGACGACGATCGCGGTCTTCGGCTTGGAGGTCATGCACCCCCCGGCGATGCGGCGCGGGATAGCTCCGCGGAAAGGGGACGATACGTGATGCGGAAGTCCGATTCGGCCTCGTGGGGGAACACCGCGGTGACCTGCCCGCCGCGCCGCACGGCCGGAACGCTCGAAGCCGCGATTCGAGCCATGGAGGTAAGGGTCTCGTGCCAGGGGCATACCAGGCACTTTCCCTTGGATGGGGTTCCGTTTGCCCGGATGGTGGCCAGGTGCAGCGGCCCACCGCGGTGCCTGCATTGGGCTGGGAGGATGAATTCCCCCATTTCCGTACGCGCATAGACGTATCCCACGCCGGACACCTCCGCGCAGTTGCCGCCTCCATCGACCGAAAATGTCAGCACAAGCATGTGCGGTAGTCGCCCACGGAGTGGATTTGATAGACGCACTCCTCGGACTCGATGATCGCGCCATGAAGCCTATTTTTCGCGATCACGGTGCCCTGTCCCGCTTCCAGGATTTGGTAGGATCGGTAGCCGCTCACGAAGCGCATGGTTCCAGATACGATATGGCACAATTCGTCGCCGTCGTGGCAATGCGTATTGGATAGTTCGCCGCGCGGCTCGACGAGATGTGCTACCGGCGCCGTGACCCGCCCGCTTTCGATGGCCGCCCAAACGGGATCATGCAGCTCCTTGTTCTTGGGACCCTCATCCATCCAACGAATCTGGTCGGCAAAGTCCGCATCGGCAATCTGGGCGATCGCTTGGAATTCCTCGTAGCCGCGCACGATGTCGGCGATGACCTCTTCGCCGCAGGTGTCGACCACCGGCAAGATCAGCTTCTCCAAGGCCATTTTTCCGTGGTGCTGGTCGATGTGCACGTGCTCCGTGAAATAGGTCGTATCGACGTCGTTGCCAAAGACTTTCTTCAGCAAGGTGTGCGCGCGACGACAGAAATCGACCAAGGTGCTCTCTGTATAGTAGAGCGCGCCGAGGTAGCGGAAGAAAAGCTCGTGGTTCTTTCCGAGGTAATGGAAGTAATTGTTCATCAACAGACTACTGTTGAGATAGAACTGCCAATAATGATGTAGATCGCACCGCAACCCGACCGATGCCAATGTATTCTCGAAGAGTTTGCTGTGCTTGGTCGCGTGGACGCCGTATCCGTACTCGTCGATGAGAATCTTGAACCACTCCGACTGGGCTGGCCCGTAGTAGCCCAGGATGTTGCGGCCCATGGGGGAGGCCTCCGCGAGGAAGTCGCCGCAGAACTGGATGAGCCACATGTGCGCGGCGCGCTGGGGATCGTTGGATTTCGCGATGGCGGTTTCGGACGCCGAAGGCTCGCTGAAGTCCTTCTTCTCGAGCTCTCGGAGAAAAGCCTCCAGGCTCTTTCGGGTCCACTGTCCGCTGACATGGACCTCCTCATCGAGAAACCCAAAGGCGAAGCGCTCCAGGGCGGGGCGGACCATCTCTCCCAACGCGCGGTTCGTCGGGCTGTAGAAGCGTTGAAAATCGTGCCACTTACGGTCCAACCCTGCCTTCGGCAGGAACATCAAGTCGCTCTCGTAGATGGAGGTGAGCATTCGCTGCGCTGCCAGGCCGGTGTAGTGCAGGATGTCCTTGCGCGGGAGGACCCGATCGAAGTCGAGGTGTTTGATGACTTGTGGACGCAGCTGCCGGCGAAAAGGGTTGTCGTCGTTGACCCACTCTTCGTTGTCCAGGTAGAGGGGGTTGCTGGCGTAGCGCTCGACGGCGCGCCGCAGCTCCTCGCCCGAAAGTCGATAATCCTCATAAGGTAGGTGCGTATGGCTCATGGACATCCTCCGTAAGGTGAGGCTCAGGCGAGGTGTGAACCGACAAGCGCTCACGCCGCCACTGCACGGCAAGCCGGGTGTCGTGGTTTTCGCGAACGGCCACGGGAGCTGGAAATGGAATGCATGCCTGCATCCAATGCGATTCGGTGTCCTCCAAACGATTGGACAAGACCACCCCTGGGCACAAATCCAATTCGAACCAGGCGGCCACCATGTGAGCCTGTCCCGATGCGGTGATTGGCACCGTGACCTCGACCTCGCCGTCGGTGAGCCCTCCGTGGACCAAGTCGAACGAGGCGAGCACCACCGGATCCGAGAGAAAGCGATAGGGCCAAGTCCCGAGCCGAACTGGGAAATGCCCACGGGTCGCCACGATGTTGAGCCACCGGACGTCGAACCCCGCAGCATACTCGACATTGTTCAGGCGCATGACGGCGGGGCTCTCCACCAGCGCGCCAATCAATCGGGCACGGCGTGGAACGAGGATGCCTCCGGGCTTGAGCAGATGCTCGCGCGCGTGGCGCAGGGTAGGGAGCAATCCTTCACCGACCAGGCCGCAGTCGACGATTTCGGACACAATGAGGTCGACGGGCTCGGGGAGGTCGGAGCCCATGCGTAAATCGGTCGACTTCTTCGACACGACGGTGATGGTGGAGGCCATTCCATTCGCGGCGATGATCCGCTTTGCGATGTCCGCCATCAACGGGTTGGCCTCGCACGTGGTGACCCGTCGCGCGCCGGCTTTTACGGCGAGCATCGCCAGCAGCCCGGTGCCGGTACCGATATCGAGCACGTGCATTCCGCGCCGAACCAGCTGTTTGAATGCCGCCGCAAACGCGTCGTTCCGGGCATGGTCGTTGACCATTGCAAAGTGCCAGCGCGGAATGGACTTCAAAGACGCCTGGTGAACCGCGCTCTCCGATACCGTTCCCGCGTCGAGCAAGGTGTCGACCGCGCTGAACGTCTCCTTGAGAGCATCGACTTGTGTACGCAACAAGGCCAAGAACGCCGACGACTGTTCGGAATCCACGACAATGGCTCCTGCGGAAGGCTCGCCTTTGGTAAGACTGGACCTCGAAGGGTCCAACTTCCTCGTCATCTCGTTTGCGTCGAGGCTGCTCGCGTTCGAGGCGTTCGAGACGGATGGTTCCATGAGCAAATCACCCTGCCTTCGGATTGGTTGTTTCTCGAACAGCGGTGGCGCATCGCATGGCGCATATGGACGTGGTGGGGCCGCCAGATGATTGGATGAACCCGTCCCGCCAAAACCGCCGCTCGACGCTGGTTGGACTATTCGCGTTCGCGGGAATCTATTAGCTCGGGCGGGTCAAATGTCAACCAATCGCTCGTCGCATTTCCATGGTCGTTGTTTTGTCATATCCGCGCATCGAAGAACGGTTTGCGTGGTGCGATGGATGGCGAAGTCGACTTCTTAGATTTGCATTCGTGACTCGTCGACAGGATGTCGTCATCGACATGACTCATCCTACGGAGAGGGAATCCGCCTATGCTGATTTTTCGGCGGGACATGCCGCCCTCGAATCCGTGCGTCGCGTCGCGCGAGATGATCGTCCCGATCACGATCACGTCGATCACGGTCTCTCGAATCGACATCATCGAATCTTCTTTGTGCCATCTTGAGACAGCCCTTCCGTGAAGTTTTTATCAGGGGCAACGATGACCGTCCCGATGGTTGCGCTTCATCCGCTTTATTCCGTGTGCCCACGATGGCGTATCTGGGGACATGTTGAGCCTACATCTCAGCTTGGAAGGCTATTGAGGATCGGCGTCGGATGCGCGGCGATGTCGTGCATCGTGCCTCGTGTCGAGCATGTCCACGAGGGGCGACCCATACCGCAACAGAGATTTCGGAATCCGTGATACCGTGATGGCGATCGATTTCGAGCTTCTGCCTTCGGCGGGCCGCGCGAACCGGACGAACGAGCGTGAATCATCGGCGCGCTATTTCGCATTTGTGTGTGGGCGTTTCCCATTTGGCGTGAGACGTCCCGAACGCATCGCGGGAGGCAAGGCATCGCAAGACCAATGGGCCCGTCGGGCGCGTATGGTGACGTGTACGGTATTTGGGCGAACGGCTCTCGAACGGTGGGCGGAAGTACGGTGTCGCCATCGCGTCCGGTGCCGTGGATGCTCTGAAACGTCGCCACCGGCTCGCGCGCCTGGAAGCGTCACCGGGTACGTGTATACGTCATGTATACGTATTGAACCGGGCCGCCCGATGGAACGCTGACAGAATTACCTGGACGCGGGCGGCCGAGGCCTCGCCTTCGCCTCGGCGGCCAACTGCGCGGTAATCGGCTCCCCCGGCTCCAGTTCCTGGGCGCGCGCGCAGGCGCGTCGCATCGTCTCGTGATCGCCGAGGAGCGCGCAGGTCTGTGCGAGGTTGGCCCAAGCCCCCGCATCGCTCGGGGCGAGCTCCGTCGCGGAGCGAAAGGCGTCGCGTGCGCTGGCGTAGTCGCCGGTGCTCATCGAGGCAATTCCCAGTGACGTGAAGGGTTGCGAGACGTTGGGGGCGAGCTCGCACGCGCGCTGGAGGTGCGGGATTCCGGTCTTTGGGTCGCCGAGCTCCACGGCGTGCAGCTGGCCGAGGTGAAAATGATCGAGCGCATCGGTCGATGTTGCGCACGCGGTTTCGAGGATGCGAAGCGCGCGCGCACGGCGATCGATGGCCCAGAGGGCGCGCGCCAAACGATGCGGTCTCTGCTCTTCGGGCGGTACCCCGAATCGATTTTCCATATAGGCCTTGGGGACGGGGTGGATATCTTCCTTTCCGAAGACCAGAAATGGCTTGCGTGCGATCCAACTCTCCGCGGGCTGAAAGGGATCTTCGCCGAGAAGATCCTCGCCCATGGCGCGAGCGAGTCGCGCAAACCGGGTAACCGACGCGTCGCTGTCGCGGGGGCTGAAGATCGCCGCGGAGCCCATGGAGTGGCTCACCACGCGCACCACCTCGCGCAGCGGCGGCGTCGCTCTCGACAGGCGCAACAAGGCGAACAGCCTGCGAGGGGTTTGCACGATATCGCGCATATTGGGGCCGGCTACGCAAAGGACCGGGGTGTGCTCGTCGAAGAAACCAGCATAGAGAGAGGTGGGCGCAGCGGGCATCCGATGTATGGTACGCGGGTCGGTCCAGACGCTGGCAGAAAACTCTTGCCGTCGTCATCCGCACATTTGATGGGCGAACCGGGTGCCGTCCGCCCGAATGCGCGAGGCTCCCGCGCTCGCGCGTCGATGGAGCACCGTCCCGCAAATCTTGCAAAATAGCATGAACGAGGACGGTTTCGTCGGTGCGGTTTATCGCATTTCATTTGCGATCGATTCGCCGTCTCAATCCGAGATGGCTGGCTGCCATCGCCGCCGACCCGCTACCGTTTCTTGCCGGCGCCGTGAAATGAGCCGCGACTTCGAGGCCGAAGGAGGGACGGTTTGCGGACCCGCTCCGGATATCACGGTCGGTCGACACAAACGGTCGCGGGGAGGCCGCGGTAGACGATGGCGCGCGGCAGGACGTCCGGGGTCTTGGCCCAGTTGGGGACGTTTTTACCGCATACCGCGGCGTCGGCCACCCCGGTCGCCACCTTGGTGACGCGGAAGGTCGCCGTCGGCCCGCACGTCGTCTTGGTCGCCCTCCCGGTGGGGAAGTCGATCTCCTGGTAGAAGCAATCTCCTTCCTTGGCGTTCAATGCCAGACACAGTTCTGTGCGCGACCGGCGGCCCCCGACCTGGAGATAGCCATTGGTAATGTCCTTGCAGCGCTCGCCCTTGCTGATCACCTTGTAGGCCGCCTGGGGGGCGTCGCACGCCACGACATGGAACTCGTTGGCGAGCGTCTTTCCGCCTTTTCCACGCGCCTCGAGGCAGGAGCCGACCTGGGCTTTGATGGGATCGTCCTTGGCGGGGCAGCCCGCGAACATCGCGATCGAGAGCGCGCAGAAGAGGGCCTTGGCGAGGGCGGAGGCAGGGCGGGGGCGGTGCTCACCGGAGATGCCATTCATGGCATTGAGCCTAGCCGAAATGACCTCGCGGTCACTACGGTTTGCAGCCGAGCGCTTGAATCCGTCGCTTGGCTGCCTCCCTCGTGACGGAACGTGGTTTGGCGTTTTCCCATCGCTGAAGGACGACGGCGTAGGCCGCGCAGGCGCCGGGGACGTCACCGAGGCGCTCGTTGGATTCGCCGAGCCAACGATAGGCGCTGACATTCGTAAAGGGGTTCATGAGGCGATCGCAGCCGCGCGTCGAATCCGACAAATAGCGCCTAGCGTGCTCGTGCTCACCCGCCATGAATGCGATGTATCCGCCCAACATTTGAGCGCGAGGGGTGTCGGACATGACCTGCTCGATGGAGGCGGCGATCTCCGGCTGCCTCGGCCGATGGTTCCAGCCTTCCACGGCCGCGGCGCGCGTGGTGCTCACGGGGCCCCAGCGGAGTCCCCACGCCGGTTCGTCGCCAAAGAACGAACGGGCTCGTGTTTCCCAACTATCCGTCGTCGCGCGCCACTCCTCTTTGGACAGCTTGCGCCGAATCAAGAGCTGACCGAGGATTGCGGGCTCATAGGCGGTCCATCCAACGAAGGCGTCGGTGCTCGTCCATCCATGTCGCTTTCGCTTGTATTCGTCGACGACGGCGGCAGCGCGATCGTCGCGTCCGGTTTCGACCAGAAGATCCATGAGCAATCCGGTCAGGAGCGCGTACCGGAGTCCGGCGGGTTCATTTTCCAGAAGCCGCCGCCCCGCCTGAATGAGCTGCTCGGCGCGCGTGAAATCGCCCTTCATCGACCAGAGGAGGGCACGCCAACGAAGATCGGACGCTTCACGAAGATCGGCGGACGTGTTCTCGCTCGCTTGCGTCAGCGCCGTCTCGATGGACTCGTCGGGCGCGCCTTGCGACGCGAGCAAGGCGGCGAATACCTTGGCGTCCAATGAGCTTTTTGGGGCAATCGTGATCAGCCTGCGCGCGTTTTCGAGCGCGGAGCCGCACTCGCCTCGCTGGTACAGGGAGGACACGCGGTCGAGCAGGCAATCGGTCGACCCCGGGGCAGCCTCGCGGCAGTGGTCCAGCGCCGCGCTCTCCTCGTCCAATCGACCCAAGCGGGCAAAGGTGCGCGCTTGCGCCTGCCAGCCATCGGCGTAGTGCGGATCGACGTCCGTCACCCTTTGTGCGAGGGCGAGGCTGCGCTCGAGACCTTTGCGATCCGTTGCCGATTGGGCCCAGGCCCGTGCCGCCAAATAAAGGATCTCGGCGTCGGCTGGAAACCGCGACACGGCCGCGTCGAGCCTGCGAACTTGCTCCCCCTGGTCGGGTGGGGTGGAGACGATGAGCGGAACCAGGGCGTCCAGCAGGGTACGATCGCGGTCGCCGAGCGCGTCCCGAATGGAGAGCGCGTGGCGAAACGACTCGTAATTTCCGCTCGAAGATAGAGGATTTACGGAATAACCGGTCAACGCGAGCCTTAGTTGCGTTTCGGGACAGCCCGGGTCCGCATTGACGGCCCTCTGAAACGCGTCATACGCGCGCTCCCAGCTCGCGTGGCGCACCTCCGAGAGCCCCTCCCGATAGTACCTCTCCGCCTCCTTGTTGCACGCGGGCGAAATTGGCAATGCCGTAATCGGCATTTGCGCGGGGGCCGCATCTTCGATTCGCAGCACCGGCTTCTCGGGCACGGCTCGTGAACGGGCGAGCCACAGCCCGGCCGACCCAACCGCCAGGAGCGTCGCCAGCGCCACACCCCATCGTTGCCGCCGGCCCCGATTCGTCTTGCCGGCGATGGGTGGTGTCGCCGCCTCCTTGTCTGTTGCCGGAACATCGTCTGTCGCCGGAACATCCGCGGATGCATGCGCCGATGGATCGACTCCGCTCCTCGTTCGGGGAGTGACGAGGTCCGCCGCGAGCGATTGGGTCGCCACGTCGTGCAGGTCGTCGGCGCGCGGCGTGAGCTCCGCCGCGATTCGCGCGCGAACCACCGGGATCACGCTCGCGATCGTCGTCCCCGATCCGGTTTCGAAGGCCTCGCGAAGGGCCTGGTGCATCTCGTTGGCCGTCGGCCACCGCTGCGCCCCGTCGAACGCCAGCGCCTTGTCCACCAGCTCCACGATGGGCGCGGGCAAGTCCGCCATCACGTCGCGAATCGACCGCGCAGGCTTCGTCAACGCGGCCGCGAGCAGCGCGGCGGGGTTATCTGCAATATGCACGTATTCGCCCGTGAGCAGCGCGAACATCGTGGCCCCGACGGACCACACGTCACTGTGCGGTCCAATACGCGTTCGATCGCCGGCGGCCTGCTCGGGCGGCATGAAGGCAGGTGTTCCAAATGCCTGCCCCGTCACGCTGGCGCTCCCTTCTCCTGGCGTCGTCCAGCGCGCAATTCCGAAGTCGAGGACCCGCGTGCGCCCGTCGCGCGCGATGAATAGATTCTCCGGCTTGATATCGCGATGAACGATCCCCTTTGCGTGAGCGCTCGCCAGGACGTCCAATGCATCCGACATCAGCACGACCACGTCCGCGAGCGGCAACCGCAGCTTGGCGCGCTCCCAGCGGGCGCGCAGCGTCTCTCCTTCGAGCAGCGGCATCACCAGAAATGGGCAGCCGCTGTTCGGGTCGACGTCGTTGTCCAAGACGGCAACTGCACCGGGGTGCGCGACTTCATTGGCCACATAGGCTTCGCGGCCGAACAGACGCCGGATGGCGGGATCATCCGCGTACCACTCGAGCAAGAATTTGATGGCGACCTTGTGCCCGTTGCGATGCGTGGCGGCGTAGACCGCGGCCATTCCACCAATGCCAATCAACCGTTCAATCCGGTATTTGCCGACCTCCGTTCCCACCCGCACCAAGGCGCGCTCCGAAATCATCGTTCGCGAAAAGGGCGGGGCCATCCGAACCGGGCCGATGGTGCCGTACCAATCCAGCCTCGTCAAGGCCGCTTCCGGCGGGGGGCGCGCGCGGCATCGGTGATAGCGATACGTCCGCGCGGGCCCCATGGTCGATCGATGCGACGAGACGGACATCTCGAATTCGCTTCGAGGTGCCTCCCGGTGGGACGAGGCTCTCGCGTTCGAAGTCCTCTTTGGGGTCTTTGGGATAGACGCCCTCGATGCTCGCCCGAGCTTACGCGATCGGTGACGAGACCCTTTGCGTGACGTCATCGAGCTCACCTGCATCGCCGGACGTTCTCTCACGACGACGACGACCCGCGCGGACCCGTTGCCGTCCCAACCAACTCCGTCGGTGACGAGGGGCGCGGCGAGCCTCCATGGTCCCATTGGTTCCTCGCGGGCGTCCCGAAAACAATCGAGCCACTTCGGCATCGTTCACCCACGCGTCAGCTCCGAGGCGCGCGCGTCGAATCGTTGCAGACCGTCGCTCGCCCATCGCGACCGATGCCACGATCGCGGCCTGAGCGGCGATGGCGCTCGAATGTCCCATCACGACTGCACCTGGTACCGTGCGGCGGCCGGTGCTCATCCGCGCGGCTCGAGCTCGCGACGTGCGCGTATCCCCGCCTGCCGGGCCCGTTGCTCCGCGCCGTGATGACATCTGTCCGACATGTTATGACTCTTTACAATATTGGACTGATCCAGCGACGCATTCACATCAGCAGGTGCGAGCGGACGGAGAAAGCATCGCTAGGCGCGGTCGTCGACTATTTTCTCTTGCTATCATGCTGCCCGTGCGACAAAGCTACTGGCGCAGCAGACGGATTGTCCTGCGTACATCGCAATCGATAAATACGGTGGGGGCTCCGATATCGACGTGAGCGCATGAGCTCATGAGCTGGTGTGACGGGAGGGGCCGAGAGCGCACATCGAGATTGCCACATGGCAGCAACCGCGCCGTTGGCGCGAGGGGAGCCCGCTGTCGCTTCACACGTTGCATTTGAATTCGTCATTCATTCCATCCGGGCATGCGCTCGCTCATGAGCCGCGTGCGCTCGATGGAGGTATCCATTTTACTGGAGGGATGTAAGATGAAATTGGTATTTCTATTCGTGTCTTTGGTGCTGTGTGCCTGCAATGTCGCCGATCCCGATGCGGGGGAGGAGTCGAGTCTGGAAGACAAGGCGGAGTTGATGTCGCTGCAATGCAGCTTCGGGTGTTCATCGGGGTTCCACCCCGTTTCCTTCTCGTGCAACTTCAATTGCCCGGGCTCTTGCACGGCCGGGTACAATCAGACCGACTGTCAGCCCAACACCGGAAGCAGCTTCTATAGTTGCTCCCTGGGGTGCCCGAGCGGCTATCGGCCCGTGAGCCTTAGCTACAACCCGAGCTGCCGCACATCACCCGCGAGCGGCAGCTCGAACAATCAGACGCTCTGCGTTCTCTAACCGGGACCATCTCCCTTGACGTGAACGATGATGCCGATCATCATACGCGCCCAACCGCCCGGGGAGATTCCAATGAGCCTAACGGTACCGAACGTCGTTCGTGCAGGTTTTGCAGCAGGCGTCGCGATTTTGGGCGTCGCCTGTGCGGTGAGCACCGACGATGGATCGCGCGAACGAGGCGCCGAGCCGCTGGTGCGGGCGCATGTGCCTTATCCCGATCCATCGCTGCCGGTGGCGACCCGGGTCAGCCAGCTGATGGCCAACATGACCTTGGACGAGAAGATCGCCCAAATGACGCAAGCCGAGCGGGCCTCCGTCACCAGCGCGGACGTGACCAATTTCTCGCTTGGGTCGGTGCTCTCGGGCGGTGGCTCCGCGCCGTCGCCGAACAACGCCACGAGCTGGGCGAACATGTACGATAGCTTCCAGAATGCCGCGGTCGCGAGCCGGCTCGGCGTCCCGCTGCTGTACGGCGTTGACGCGGTGCATGGCCATAACAACGTATTCGGGGCAACCATCTTCCCGCACAACATCGGACTTGGCGCGACCCGCAATCCCACCTTGGCGCAGCAAATCGGACGCGCCGTGGCCGAGGAGGTCTCGGGCACCGGCATCGACTGGGACTTCGCGCCCTGCCTTTGCGTCGCCCGCAACGATCGCTGGGGGCGCACCTACGAGTCGTTCGGCGAAAAGCCGGAGCTCCCCACGCAGATGGCGGCGTTCATCGACGGCCTGCAGGGCAGCTCGCTCAGCGCACCCGGCTCCGTCTTGGCCACGGCGAAGCACTACATCGGCGATGGAGGCACCACCAGCGGCACCGATCAAGGCAATACGCAGCTGAGCGAGGCGGAGCTGCGGGCGATTCACCTGCCGCCGTTCCGCGAGGCCATTGCGCGCGGCGTCGGCTCGGTGATGGTCAGCTACAGCAGCTGGAACGGGGCCAAGCTGCACGGCAATTCGTACCTCATTACCAACTTGCTCAAAAACGAATTGGGGTTCAGCGGTTTCGTGGTCTCCGACTACAATGGCATCGACCAAATCGACGGGCAGCCCGGCTTCACGGCCGCCGAGGTGCGCCAGTCGATCAACGCGGGCATCGATATGGTGATGGTGCCGACCGCATGGCGCGACTTCATCGCGCTCTTGCGCGCCGAGGTGCAAGCGGGGCGGGTGCCGATGTCGCGGATCGACGACGCCAACCGCCGCATCCTGACCAAGAAGTTCGAGCTCGGCATCTTCGAAAAGCCCCTCACCGATCGAAGCTTCACCGGCACGGTTGGGAGCGCCGCACACCGCGCGATCGCCCGCCAGGCGGTGCGCGAATCGCAGGTGCTGCTGAAAAACGCGGGCAATGTGCTCCCCCTCGCCAAGACCGGCAACAAGATCTTCGTCGCCGGCAAGAACGCCGACAACATTGGCCATCAGAGCGGCGGCTGGACCATCTCCTGGCAAGGAAGCAGCGGCAACATCACCACCGGAACCACCATCCTGCAAGGCATCCGCAACGGCGCGGGCAGCGGCACCACCGTCACGTACCACCCCGGCGGCTCCGGCATCGACAGCTCCTACAAAGTGGCGGTCGCCGTGGTGGGCGAGACCCCGTACGCGGAGGGCGCGGGCGATCGACCCGGCTCCCTCGGCCTCGACGCCACCGACGCGGCGACGCTCGATACCTTGCGCAGCAGCGGCGTGCCGGTGGTGGTGGTGCTCGTCTCCGGCAGGCCGCTCGACATCGCCGCGCAGCTGCCGAACTGGAACGCGCTGATCGCCTCGTGGCTGCCGGGCACGGAGGGCGCGGGGGTCGCGGACGTTCTCTATGGCGATTATGCGCCAACCGGCAAATTGCCATCGACATGGATGCAATCGGCCAATCAACAACCCATCAACGACGGCGATGGGAAGCCGGCCCTCTTCCCATTCGGCTTCGGGCTCACCTATGGCGCGGCGCCGCCGCGGGATGCATATGCGACCATTCAGGCCGAGTCCTTCGACAGCCAATCCGGCGTGCGCACCGAGACCACCACCGACACCGGCGGCGGCCAGAACATCGGCTACATCGCCCCCGGGGATTCGGTCGGCTACGCCCAAGTCGATTTCGGCGCCCCCACGGCCACCCGGGTCACCACGCGGTTAGCGTCGGGCGCGGGCAGCGGCAACATCCAATACCGTCTCGACAGCGAGACCGGGCCCGTCTTCGCCAGCGTACCGGTATCGGGCACCGGAGGGTGGCAGGTCTGGACCAGCGTGACCAGCACCCTCACGGGCTCCGCCACCGGCCGGCACGCCGTATATCTGACCTTCACGGGCCCGGGCGGCGATTTCGTAAATGTCAATTGGTTCCAGTTCGCGCGATAGCCCCCAGCCGGACCGCGCAGGGTGGGGCGCTCGTTCATCTGCGGAGCACACGCATCGCGGTGCGGGCGCGCGCATCTCCATTACCTGCCCGCGTCGCGCCTTGGCCGCACCAGAATCGCATGGCGGATCGGGGCTCGCGGTGCCAAGTGCCGCATTTTGCCATCTTCCCAGAATGCAGCGCCGGTCGATGGGCCCCCATCGAGGTTGAGGGCTTCCTGGCAACCAAGCTGCGCAAGATGATGGGCGAGCGCGAACAGCGACGGGCCGGGCCTCCCCTCCGACTCTCGCGGGTCCGCGCGCCCGAGGTCCCCGCGCACGATGATGAAGTCGACTACCGCACCGGCATCGCGCAGACAGATGGCGGTTCGGGCGGCGCGCTTGCCGTCGTCGCTGCGGATGTTGGCATTTCCTGCGACGACCAGCCGGGGCCGGCACTGAATCGCAAAATCGACGGCCGGGGACGGCGTGAGGAAGGACTCCGTTTCTTCGAGCCATCCGCGCCCGCGATCGACCCCGAGAACGCCTCCGGAGAGCGACGGTACGAACGAGGCGAGCACGCGCCCGTTCGATACGGCCAACCCCAGCGGCATTCCATGCGTGTCGAAGAATCCGCCGTTGACGGCGAGCAGCGCGTGCCGTTGCTCGAGTATCTCGCGGAGCGAGGCGCGCATTCCGATGTCTTCGATTCCCAACGTGACATCCTTCAGCGCATAACTGAAGCGGCGAAGCGGATAGCTCTCGCTCCCGCTGCGTACGATGTCGGGGTTCCACGGCGAGGTCGCGGCCTCTGGACGTGCGACGAGCACCGCGGCGTCGGCCGCGCCGGCGGTGCTGGTCTCCGTGCCCGCGCGGCCGTTCCGCGAGCAGCCTGGGATCGCCAGGATCCCAGCGGCGATCACGGCGCAGCGAAGGGCGAGACGGTTTTTGGGTGCGGCGAGCACGTCTCCGAGGGAACGCCGCCGGCCGGCACATGATTCCAGGGCGCGCACCAAGCGCGGATGCCCGACGGCGCGCGAAGCGGCCAAATACGCGCGCGGGTCTACGGATCGCGCGCGATCTCGGCGGGGGCCGGCAAGATTTCGGGCGCGGGCTCCTCGTCCGTGACGCCCGCCGTGCGTTCGAGCTGCTCCAGCCCTTGCACCATCGCCATCCGAATGACGGATGTCCGCGTTACGAAGAACCCCGGGCGCCCCAGCTCGCGAGCGACGGCGTCCGCTCGCGGGAGCCATTCGGGCTCCACACGAAGCGTGATCTGGATGGCATTCTCGCTACGCGCGCGCGGCATGCGTGACGCATTCTGCGATGGTCACCAAAAATTCCAACCATGTTCGGAGCGCTTGAGCTCAGAAACACGTCGGTCGCAGTCCTCGCCTCGTGATCGCCGGTCCATGGATGGCGGGCGCGCGGAGCGCAGCAATGCTGACACTGAAACAAATATCGATCGATTGAAACGAGGCGGAACAGCACGACTGAATTCTTGTCAGGCTGGCCAAACCATGTGAACCCGCCGCGACGAAGGTGCGGAGGTCGTCGTTGGACGAGGGCAATCCGCCTGCGCCGCGGCACCTGCTAGGGAGCCAGGGGAATGGACAGCACACGCACGTCTTCGAGGGGCTCGGCGGGCGGCTTTTCGCCGGGGCGGGGGGCGCCCGGTCGATAATTGGCAATGTAATAAAATCGATCGCCGACGAGCACCCCGGTGGTCGGTGCCGTGCCGCCTGCGCGATTGAACCATGGATTCCCCGATTCGAGAATGGCGACGCGGGTCGCGCGTGTCGCCTCCGAATCCAGGGAAATGCGTACGATGCGCGCCAAGCCCGTTCCGTTTTGCACCGCCACGAGGCCGTCGCGGTGAACGTAGAGGCCATCGATGCCCGCGATGGACGAGGACGAGTCGTTGCGCAGCTCGACGTGGGCGCCGGTCGCGACGTCGATGACCGCGATGCCGAGATCGTACGCGACGAACAGCTTTTTCTCGTCGCGCGAGAGCGCGATGCCGTTGGCGTGCGGGAAGGTCCCCGCGGGAACGAAGGGGCGCAGGGATCCACGGTTCGAGACACGGTAGATGCCCCCGCCGAGGGTGTCGGAGACGAACACGTCCTCGGTTCGCGTGATGACGACGTCGTTGAACATATGCGGCTTTCCGTCGCCGGCCGCGAAGCGGTGCAGAAGCTCGCCGGTGTCGACGTCGAAGAGCAGCAATTCGCTGAGCGCTTTCTCCGCGCCGCGCTTGCCTTCCGACGCCGCCCAGAGCGTTCGGCGCTCGCTGTCGACCTTCATGCCGACGATGGATAGCAACGGCGGTGCGACGCCGGCCTTGCTGAAGACCTGCACCCGACCATCGACCACGCGCACGATTTTTCGCAAGGGGATGCTGCCGAGGAAGAATGCGCCCGTCTTTGGATCGAAGGCGACGTTCTCGGGAACCAGCTCCGCGGGCGCCGTAAAGGCGACGCGGCTGCCATCGACCCGGATCGCGCGCGCGTCCGAGCGGCGCAACAGGGTTGCAAATTGCGGGTCCTCGCGGGTCGGGCGAAAGTCCATCGCGCGGATCGACACGGGCCACCCACGTAGGTCCAGCCCTTCGAGGCACTTCAGCGCGTCGGGCACGCGCCCCGCATCGTCGTACGCTTCGCAGAGGCCATAACGGATGCCCGCGTCATCGGGGACCTCGGCCAGCTTCTGTTCGAACCTGGCCACGTACCGATCGGCCTTCGCCTGCTCGGCCGCGGTCCGCGCCGGCAGCCCGGTCGTCGCTTGGGACGCGCACGAAACGAGCCCCGCGACGGCCGCGCCGCGTGCGATCCACCCAGGCATTTGCATGCGCCGATGATGGGCTTCGCGCGGCGGGATGACCATCGATTTTTTGCTCGCCGTTCTAAAAAACGAGCCGCATGGGCGTTTGCGCGCCCCGATCGTCGCCCGATCTTGGGCTTGCATTTTTGCGACCAAGTGTTGCGTGTATGTGCGTTGCCTTGCTGTGATGCAAGCCGTACATCTTCGTCATGTTCGGACGCGACGGTTCGAACACACGCTGATCCTGCTGCCGATCGACGGCGACGACTTTCTGCCACGTCAGGGCCCCTGCGGCGAGCTCGAAGAGATCGCACGAAGCGCCCGGAAGGCAAGTGCTTCGAGGTTCGATATGAAGACGATGACCCGAACGTATATGGGGCTCGCCCTGGGCGTGATGGCGATGACGGGTTTCTCCGCGCCCGCGCACGCCCAAGAGGCGCTCCCAAGGTGGGAGAAGTGCCCCGTGCCGGCCGGCGCGGCCCCCGCGCTCGCAAACATTGATGCCGGTGCGCGCGCGCGGTTCATTCGGGAGCATCTTCGCCGCGACGCTGGGAATGCACGAACGTGGAGCCTGGGTTGGGCCGCCGCGAGCGTGGCCATGGGCAGCGGCGGTCTCACCCTCGGGCTCCTCGAGAGCGATCGGGACAAGCGCATTGGTAATTTCATTTGGGCTGGTACGTCGCTCATCATGCCGCTCCGATTGCTGATTTCGCCGCTCCACGTCATGGGCGATTCACGCGCGCTGGAGGACGATGCCTCGCGTCCGCCCGAGGGCGACGCGGCGCGCGAGCCCGACGGGTGCTCCCATCTTGCTCGCGCCGAAGCTTTTCTCGAGCGCGACGCCGCGCAGGAGGCTTTTGGCACGGCCTGGTACACGCACGCCATGGCCATCGGGTTCAGCGCCGGGCTCGGCGCGACCTTGGGATATGCGCTCGACGATTGGAGCGGCAACGCCCTCGCGGCGGGCATCGGGATCGCCATCAGCGAGCTTCAAATATGGACCCAGCCCACGGGCGCCGTTCGCGCGCGCGACCGCTACCTCGCCGGCAACCTCGTCGCCCCCGACGACGCGCGCGCCACCAGCCGGTGGATCCTCGCGCCGCTCGCGCAGCCGCGTGCGTACGGCCTCGCCGTCGGCGTGAGCTTCTGAATCGAACCCTCAATACACGATGATGGGCGAGGGCGCGTAGAGCAATCGCCCATCGCCGAGCTGCCCGTACCCGTCGGCGCCCCAGCAAACCACGCCGGAGCGCCACTCGCTCGAAACGGCGCAGGCGTGGAGCTGGCCGACCGCGAATCGATCCGCGACGAGGTTGCCGACGGAGTCCTCGGACGGATCCAATTGCACTTTTTCGAGGCCGATTGGGTTGCCCGCGTGGGAGGGAGATCCCCAGCAGACGACCTTTCCGCTGCGCCGTCGCGCGCACGTGGACCACTGCGCGCCGTGGATTTCCATGGCATCCGAGATGTTCTTCACCGCGATTGGCACCGGGTGAGCAATGATGTCCCTTTGCCCAATCCCGAGTTGGCCGGTATCGTTCGAGCCCCAACACATCACCTCGCCCCCGCTCCGCACGGCACACATATGATTGTGGCCTGCCCCGATTTGCATCGCGTCATGAATGTTCAAGACGTTGACGGGGACCTTTGGGCTTCGCGTGAGCGTGCCGTCGCCGAGGGTGCCTCGGGCGTTCGTTCCCCAGCATGCCACGTCGCCTGGACGCGCGCGCAACGCGCATGCAAAGCCTCGTCCGGCGGCAATTTGGACCGCGGTGAGATCGGCGATGGTCTCGGGCTCGTTGGTCGGGGCGTTGAATCCGGAGCCCCAACATTTGACGGCGCCTGCAAGGTCGCGCGAGCACATCATGTTGGGGCTGGCCGAGATCTCGGCCACGTTCGAGAGAGCCGGGACGGGTTGGGGGGTCGTTGTCGCGGCCGGGGTGGTGGTGCCGTTGCCGAACACGCCATTGGTGTTGCTGCCCCAGCAGGAGACCGTGCCTTCTTTCGAACGCACGCACGCATAATCGTCACCGGCGGTGATGTCTGCCGCGGTGGTCAGGCCCGGCACGGGAATGGGGACGGGACGGGCATTGTCGATCCGTCCAAGATCCGGATTGGCGACCCCGGCGCCGAGGGCGCCATTGGCGTTGCTGCCCCAGCATGCGACGAGGCTCCATGCTTCGACGTTGTAGATGGCGCACGCAAACCGATGGCCGGCGGCCACGCTCTTGGCGAGCTCGATTCCTTGCACTCGGACGGGCGATGCCGCAATCACGTCCCGGTCCCCCAAGACGCCATTGAAATTGCTGCCCCAGCACGCGACGCGTCCGCGGTCCGTGGTCGCGCAGGCCGCGAACCGGCTCATGGCGATCGCGGTCGCGTTCGAGACGCCTTTCACCTGCACGGGGGTCGCGGAGCTCTCGAGGATGGATGGCGCGAGCCCCACCCCGAGCTGTCCGACGTCGTTTGCTCCCCAACAGACGACCGTACCGCCGCGCTCACGGGCGCACGTCGAGCGCTGCCCTGCCGCAAGCTCGACCGCGTCCGTGAGATCGGGGACGGGCTGCGCGCTGGGCGTGAACGCCTCCGAGGAGGAGACGCCTCCCCAGCAGAGAACCGAACCATCGCGCTTGCGCGCGCACGTGTGGTCCCAGCCGGCGACGATTTCGACGGCATCGGTCACGCCTGGGACCTTCGTCGGCTTGGCCGTGCGATCGTCGTATTGGCCGCTCGACGGTTGCCCCGTCTGGCCTCCGCTATTTTCTCCCCAGCACGCGACCGTTCCATCGGCGTCGAGCGCGCACGCGTGCTCGCTGCCGACGGCGATCGCCGCGGCGTTCGTGATGCCGTCGATCGGCCGCGGCGCGTTGGATGGCGGTTTTTGAAGCTCGCTGCTTGCCGCGATATCGTCTCCCCAGCACGCGACCGCCCCATTCCGGCGCACGGCGCACGCGGCGAAGTGTCCCACGGAGACTTGGACCGCGTCCTCCAACGCGTGGACCGGCACAGGCGTCAATGTGAAGTCCTCGTCCGTGTGCGCATGGCCATCGCCGAGCATTCCGCGGGCGCCTGGGCCCCAGCAGACGACCCGACCGCTGCGCCGCACGGCGCATGCCACGGGGCCGGCCGACGTCTGGATCGCGTCGTCGATCCCGGTGACGGGCGCGAACCCGTACTGGCCGGCAGGCCGACCTTCGAGCGCGCGTGCGCCGGATATATGGACTCCCCAACATCTCACCTGGCCGTCCGAGAGCAACATGCAATTGGCTTCGCCCAATGCCAAGCCGGCGACGTGCGGTGGAGCCGGTATGACGATGATGCCGCCCTCGCGGCCCGCGTCCGCCCCAGGCGCTGCGCACTCGGATCCCGAACAGCGATTGGAAACCGTATCGGGGCACCCCGCCAAGAGCAGCGTCGAACATCCCAATCCGAGGACGCCGGTCAGCGCCATCCTTACCATGCGTTCACCTCGAGGCGCGCGTGCGATGCGGCGGCCACGCGGTCGCGCTCTCGCAAACGGTCGCGGCTGCCTCGAAGCGCTCGAAAACTCGAGCATTCGTGCGTCGCAGTCCACGAATGTGCGCCGCGAGCTCTCGTTTCCAGCAGCATCGACCCCATCGAAGAATGGCGGGAGCGTACTCGACGCAGCCATCCATGTCGACCCGTACGAAATCGTTCACCTCCATGAAGAGCAGGTTCCCATTCCGAGGGTCGCAGCAGGTTGCGGTGTGCCGCGCATGTTGCATGGTGCATGCATTCGCGGCGAAGCGCGCACCGTGCGCTTGGAGGACGGATGGCGGCCCCGGTCCCGGAACATTCCCATTACGAGGGTCGCAGCAGGTTGCGATGTGTCGCGCATGTTGCATGGTGCATGCATTCGCGGCGAAGCGCGCGCCGTGCGCTTGGAGGACGGATGGTGGCCCCGATCCCGGAACGTCGGGTTGAATGGTTCGCCACACCGCGGCCAATCGTCGCGCGCTCGCCTGCCGACGACAACGTGCGTGGAGCCGGATAAGCGGACTGCTTACGCCGGTACCCTCGTCGATCGCGATCGCGTGCACACGGCGTCCCTCCCGGCGCCGGCCAATCGCGTTACCCCTCGCCTTGGAGCGACAGGAGCGCCGCTTCGTCGCGCTCGGTGGCGACGCGCAAGGATGCGAGCAATTGCCTCTCGCCGTCGACGAATTTTTCGAAGGCTCTCAGGTGCGCATCGCTCCACGCGCTCGGATCGTGCGCGCCCACGGGGAGATCCCGCTGCGCGCGCATCGCGATCGCTGCGTCGTGGACGCGGCGCGCGATGTCGCTCCACGTCGTGGCCAGCTCGCGGTACACGTCGTCTTCACGGCGGGTGTTTGGGTCGGTCGCGACGAGCATCTTACGGTGAAGCTCGAAGGTTTCGGCGAGGCCCTCGAACATTTGGGCGATTTTTGCGGGGATGGTGGCGTGTTGCGCCACGCCGATTCCGCAGGTGGGCGCGTCGTCGACGAGCAGCTCGCCCGCGACCTCGAGGATGCCGGTCCAGCCTTCGCGCGTGCGAGCCTTCATGGCCTCGTTCTTCGCGGGGATTTCGTGGGTGAGCGTAAGCTCGCAGCCTTTTGCGAGCGGCGCGATGGCGATGGTGACCTTGTCTGCGTCCGTGGAGTATTTGGCGACGGAGAAGGTGAAGACGATGCGGTGCGGGCGTTCGAGCTCGAGGTAGGTTCCGACGTGTGCGACGTCCTCGCCGTTGCGCCGGTCGACGATGGAGAAGGTGCCGCCGACGCGCGCGTCGATTTCGCACTGGACGATTCGACCGGTGGCGGTGGCGAACATGAACTTCGCGGCCTTGGCCGGGTCCAGAAAGGCGTCGTAGACGCGCTCGGCCGAGGCCGCGAAGCGGTGGGTCACGCGTACGAGCACGGGCTGTTCGGATTTCGTCATGGGGGGCTTCGCTTTCTTCGCTTTGGTTTCTTTCGTTGGTCTTCGGCCTCGAGCAGCGCGTCGAGCAGCCGCAGGCGATGGCTCCAGAGCGCGCGCTGCTCGTCGAGCCATGCCGCGGCTTCGTCGAGCGGTCGCGCGTCGAGCGACAAGATGTGCTCGCGGCCGCGCACCCGGCGCTTCACCAGCCGCGCGCGCTCGAGCAAGCGGATATGCTTCGAGACGGAGTTCAGTGAAATGGCGAACGGCGCCGCCAGCTCCGTGACGCGCGCCTCGCCGTGTGAGAGCTGCTCGAGGATCGCGCGGCGCGTGGGATCGGCCAGCGCGATCAAGGTGTCGTCGAGGTGTGCGGTGCTCGCGATCAATATTCACCCTTTTGGGTGAACATTATGAGCGCGCAGGGTGAAAGTCAAGCCGCCGCCGCCGGACGGTCCACCCCATGCGCCGCACCCCTCGACGATGGGCATACGCGGAGCTCCAATCCTCGAGGGAAGGGGATCGGGGCGAGCGGATGCCGCGGCGCGCGCCCTGGCCATGGCCGGCCTTTCTCCGCTGAAACCATATGCCAAAGATGCGCTGGCCATCACCAGCTCGAATGGACATGGCGCGGTGGCTGCCTCTGGGGCCACCGTCTCTTTTTCGGATTGAAACGATATGCCCCGTTCGCACCCCGGTGGGGCGATTTGTCTCGACCGTACGAAAGACGAATCGTGCGTTCAATCACGCGCTCGGTGACGACCGCGTGAGGGCTCTCGTCACTCCGTAACGCTCGCGTGCAGCGCGCGCAGCGCTTCGGCGATGCGCGGTGAGCCCGAGGAGACGACCGCCATGTAGGCGGCGGGCGTGAGGCGCGCGTCGGGGAGGAGCCGCTCGAGCAGCGCGATGGCGTCGGCCCGGCGATGGAGCTCGCTCCCGGAGACGACATCGATGACCTCGGCGATGGCCGAGAGCGCGACGAAAACGGCTTCCTCGGTCTCGTCGTCTGCGGGCGCCGCCGGTATGCCAGGTGCTGCAGGCGCCGCAGACGCGGCGTCCGGCGCAGGGGAGGGGAACCAGCGCGCGTACCGTCGCTCCAGGGCGAGGCGATCTTTGTAAAGGGCTTCGGCGCGGGCGCGCTCGCCCTCGGCGACGTCCTTCGCGTCGAGGCCGACGTCGCGGCGGGCTTCCGCCTCCACGTCGAGGTCCTCGAGCGCCGCCCGATCGCGCTTGCGGGCGATGAGCTCGAGCTCGTCGAGCAAAGGGCCAATTTCGTGCTCGAGGGATACGGTCGGGGGGCCCTGCGGCGGGGGCCCGAGGTGCAGCGAGGGGCCGACGCTTTCGCCTTTGCACGTGGCCTCGAGCTGCGCATCGTCCACGAAGTGATAAAAGGCGCGCTCGCCGAGGGCGCGCTGCCGGGCCACGAGCGCGCGCAGCGCCGGGTTCTCTTCGCCGAGCGCGATCACGCTGACGCCGATGGGCAGCTCGCGCACGCTCTCGCGGGCCGCGATGACCTTGGCCTCGTTCACCTCGGAGCACCCGTCGGTGACGAGCACGATCTGCGCGCGGGCCAATGTTGGATCGCTCTCCTTCGCCTTCGCGACCGTGGCGAAGCTCGCGAGCAGCGCGCGCTCGATGTCGGTCTCGCCGTCGCGCAGCACCGAGCAGATGGAGACGATGGCCTGGCCGACTTGCTCGGCGGTATCGACCTTGGTGATGGGCCCGAGCTTCCTGGTAAAGTAGCGGAAGTAGAGCACGGGCCGCACGGTGCCCGGTTGCTCGAGGCGCTTGCGGAGGGTCGCGAGCTCGGCGAGGAGGATGGCGTCGCGCATGCGCGAGCGCCACCCGTTCATCGAGGAGGAGCCGTCGAGCACGTACACGCGCGCCTCGCTGGTCATGACGATGCGCGCGCGCTGCTCCGTCTCTTCGCGGATGAATCGCCGCGTCAGAAGCCGCCCCGTCGCCAGATCGAGCAGCAACGCGCGCGGATCGGTGATCAGCGCGTCGCGCAGATCCTCGGGGCCGCGCGCGGCAACCAGGTGCATCGCCCGCGTCGGATAGCGCACCTCGCGCAGGCGGCGCTGCTCCTCCACGATGCGCACGGGCGTCATGGGGGCGCCGAGCTCGAAGGCGCCGTCCACGGCGAGGGCGCACGCCGCCATTTCGAGGTCGCCGTCCTCGAAGTAGCCGATGCGCGCCTCGCGGAACTCGGGATCTTGCTCGAGGTTCCGCGGCGCCGCCTCCTCCTTTGCGCGCCCTTCGGCGTGGCCGCGCGCGATCGCTGCCTGCGCGTCGGTGCCGAAGCTCTCCTCGAACGAACGGCGCAGCGAGGTGCCCGCGTCGAGCGGCGTCCCCGGCATGCCTTCGAGCGCGCGCGACGCGGCAGGCCCCAGGGCCGCGTCCCCGCCCTCCTCGAGCGCGCGCAGCGATGCGTAGAGCAAACGCGCATCGCCCGAGCGCGAAGCGCGCCTCGCCTGGTGCACGAGATCGACGTCGGGCTCGAGCCCGGCTGCCTGGAGGCGATCGAGCCAGGCGATCTGCCGCGCGACATAGGCGCTCCGCGCGGCCACGGCGCGCGGATGAATCGGCAGCGCGGCGGCCACCTCGAGCAGGACCTGGCGCGCCGCGAGCAGCTGCTGGCGCCTGCGGCCGAGCAGACGGGTCTCCAATCGTGCGCCCTCGAGCAAATGGTCCACCAGCGCGAGCTCCAACTCGAGCGAGCGCGTGTCCTCGGGCGCCTCACCGCGCGGCGCGTCGGTGGAGAACACCAGCGGCGGGAGCAGCGCCACCTCGTCGGGGCCATGCTCGGCGGCTCCGGGGGCCAAGTGCTCGAAGACCCGGCGAAGCCACGCCGCGTACGCGACCAGCGGACGCCGCGCCACGATGGTCGCGCGCTCCACGACCGCGACGTTGTCCTCGAGCTCCTCGCGCGCCGCGTGAAGCCGCTTTTTTGCCGCTATCGTCTCGTCGGATGCCGCCTCCTTACGAGCCTGTGCCTTCGCGCTCGCGCTGCCATACGACGCGGCCAACGCCTCGAGCGCGGTCGTCGTCATCTTCGGCCGATAGCCAAAGGCGACGAAGAGCACGCGCGTCATCTTGACGAAGTGCTGCGCCTCGATGTGCTCGGGCCCGAGCGCGAGGCGCTCGATGCGCGCGCCCAGACGGCGCATGAGCTCGTCCGGCTCGCTCACGATCGTTCCGGCGCGAGAATGCCGGCCCAGCGCGTGTCCGCGTGTGCGCGGCGCAGGCGCGCCAAGAGCTCGCGCGATCGCGCCTCGAGCGCGTCGATGCGCCCGCGCAGCGCGGCGGTGCGCTCGCTCGCCGCAGGAAACGTCTCACCGAGCAAGCGCGCCTCGAGCGCGAACCGCGCCAGCGCGCCCTCGTCGTGCGCAATGTGAAAGAAGCCGCTCTGGCGTACGCTCTCGAGGGCTGCTCCGAGCGCGCCCGCCTCGCCGGAGGCGCACGCCGCCTCCGTGGGCGCGCGCAGCGCTTCCCAGAACCGCTCCAAGAGGGAGAGCGCGCGGTCGATGCGAGCGAGATCCCGATCGATCACGCCCTCGCGCATCGCGGCGGGGAGCTCGGCGAGGTTCGTGTGCAGCTCGTCGAGGTGAGCCTCCCGCACCACGCGAAACGCGGTCCCCACCAAGGTGTACGTCAGCGAGACACGTTGCTCCGCCTGGCGCAGCGCACGATAGCCTCTCTGATCCGGCGACGGCGCCCGCGCCTCGTCCTCGCGCAGCGGCCGCTCGGTGCGCACGAGCACCTTCGTGACGAGGGTCAGCCACTCGATGGGCGTCAGCACCCGACCCAAACCCACCGACTCGAGCCGAGCCATCTGCGCCGACGTGCGCTCCACCACCGCGAGCCGATCGCTCACGTCGAGCCGCTCGAACGCCGCCTCGAGCAGCGGCCGAACCCGCGGCCCGAGCACGCGCGACTTGAACCCGCCCGGCTCCGCGCCCAGCGCCTGCAGCCGCGCGCCGGTTTGGTCAATCTGCTTCAAGTGCGGCTCCAGCGCATCGATGAGCGCCCCCAAGCGATCGCTGGTCAGGGCCGCGAAGGTGCCGGCCACCGCGTTTTGCAGCTCGGCGTTCCACGCGATCACCAGCTCGTCCTCGACCCGCTCGACGGCCCTCTGCAGCGGCGGCGGCGCGTCCGGAGCCCTCGGAGCTTCATCGGCCCCCTCGGCACGAAGGCGCGCGCACTCGGCCGACAGACCCTCCAACGCCGCCAGCAACTGGTCCGAGCTCTCGACCGCGCGAACCTTGGCCCCGCCCGTGTCGAGCCACGCGCCCACCTTGCCAAACGCGAGCGCGCCGTTCTCCTCCAAGAGCGCGATCGCGCGGCCGCGCAGCCAGAGCGCGGTCGGTCGCGCGTTCCCCGACGCGCGCTCGAGGCGCCGCGCGAGGTCCGAGAGCTCCCGCACGACGTCGTCCACCGGCGCGCTCCCCGCGCCGCCCGAGAGCCCCATTTCGAGCGCGCGTGCCTCGAGCGCGACCCATGTCTCGTTCAAGAGGGACGTCGCCCGCTCTCCATCGCGCCCCCCCGCGTCGGCCTTCTGCGCGAGCTCCTCCATCCTCTGCAGCAGCTTCTCCGGCGGATCGTCCGGCTTCAAACGCGGCACCGCGCGCTCGAGGCTGGCCCCATCGTTCACCGGGAGCGGCTTGGTCGCCGCCTTCGGCAACCGCGCCAGCGCGGCGTCGAAGATCGAGCCCTCGGTGCGCATGATGGAGAGCTGCCGCCGCTCCCGCGCATCCGTCTCGCGCGAAAGCAACTGGGCGACCGACCCGCGCCCCGGTCCGCACAGAAGGAGGCTATAGCCGAGCATCGGCAGATCCTCGAACGTCGCCTCCTCGGGCCCGCCCTCGGTGATGCGCCGCAAGATCACCGCGGCGCGCAGCACGCGTCCGAGCCGCACCGCGGTGCGCGTCGAGAGGTAGCGCGTGGGCGAAAAGCTCGGATCGCTGCGCGCCGCCGCCGAGAACTCCGTGTCGAGCGACTCCAGCAGCTGCCCCATGGCATCGCACACCTCGTCGGGCACGTACACCTGGTCCACGGCCGCCTGGAGCACGTCGAGATCTTGAAGCGTGAGCACCGCCTTGAGCCGCGGCCGCCCTGCGCCCCCGACCTGCGACCGCAGCACCTGCGTAAAATGGCTGCTCTCCGCGAACCCCTTGGGAACGAAGGCGATGAACGCGATGCGGTCGATGAACGCGAGCAGCGTCTCGCGCGAGCCCTCGAGCACCTCCGAGAGGTACCGATTCGTGGTCATCAAGGCGCACTCGATGATGCCCTTGGTGGTCATGCTCCCTTGTTTGAGCTCCCGCTCGTGCAAGATATTGAGGGTGGTGCGGAGCAGCATGTCGCGCCCATCGAGCACCTCGTCCAGGAACGCGTGCGCGGCACCGAGCATACCCTCGTCGGTGAAGTGCTCCGTGCGCCCGGTTTGCATCAACGTCTTGAAGTCGACCGGCCCCACGATATCCGTCTGCACGGTGCTCTCCGTAAACTGCCGCGCGAACACGCTGGGCACCCGCGTGCGCTCGTCGACGATCCGTCCCAGGACGGCCGACGCAATGGCGCTCTTCGCCGTTCCGGGAGGGCCGGTCATCAGCACGTGCTCACGCGCCAAGAGCGCGAGCGAAATCTGATGGAACAGATCGTCCCGCTCCAAAAAAGCCGCCTTCAGCTCGTCGAAGAAGGCAACGAAGCGTTGGGCGGCCGGCGACCCGGCGAGCTCCGTGTTGAAAATCGTCTGCGGCGCGCTGCGGGACTCCGTCGATTTCGACATCCGCCGTACGTTACGTCATTTCGCGTCGAAGCGGGCGGCGAGCGCTGGATTTTCCACGCGGTGGGAGCCTCCCGGGGGCGAGGCTCTCCCGTGCCGGCTCGGGAGCATCACGCCTCGCACCGACGTCGAAACCCGTTCGGCAAAGACTCCTGCGCGCGCCATGGGGGTGGACCGCCGCGCGACCCACGGGCGATCGGCCGATATGCCATTTGGATAATTTGGATTGACGGCGCCAAATTGGCGCTCGAAGCTCGAAAGGGCGTCCTGATTTGACGTTGTCCGGCTGACGCGCCACACTACGACGGTCGGACCTTCTGACCCTCGCAGCTGTCGAGCAGCGCGATTTCCCCCGTGCAGGTGCAAGCGTGAACGATCCGTGTAGGACGGAATCGGTGGCGACCACGACGCGATCTTTTCGAACCGATGCGGAGACGCTCATCGACGTCCTTGCCCGCAGGGCGGCGCTTACTCCGGATCGTGTTGCCTATTCGTATTTGCGCGCCTCCGATCACACGACGACCCATATGACCTACGGCGAGCTACTCGCGATGGCGACCGGCATGGCCGCCGAGCTCGACGAAATGGGCTTTCGCGGCAGTCGCGTTTTGGTCGTATCGGAATTTGGACGCCACTACGTTGGCGCCTTCCTCGGTTGCATGCTCGCAGGTCGGATCCCCGTGCCGGTCGCGGCGCCGCGCGCACCTGGCGCGCTCCGCGAGCTTGCGACCGTGGCGGCGGATTGCGATCCGGCCGCGATCGTGGCCCCTCGGACGATCCTCGACGGATTGCGCTCCGCCTCCGCCGCGCATGAACCGCTGGCGCGACTCGCATGGCTGGCGAGCGATGAATGCGGTCGCGCGCCGCCTGCGCATGGCGCGATCCGGGAGCGGCCGGCGCCGGAGGATATCGCGTTCATCCAGTATACGTCCGGCTCCGTCTCGGCACCCCGCGGGGTGGTCGTCCGTCATGCGAACCTGACGCACAACCTCGCGACCATTCAACGCGTGTTCGGGCACTCTTCGGAGAGCCGCGGCGTCATTTGGTTACCGCCGAATCACGACATGGGGCTCGTGGGAGGGATCTTGCAGCCGCTTTACGCCGGGTTTCCCGTCGTACTGATGCCACCCTCGGCATTTCTACGAAACCCGCTGACGTGGTTGCAGGCGATCGCGGAGCATAAAGCCACGACCAGCGGCGGTCCCAACTTCGCATACGACTATTGCGTGCGGAAAATCGCGTCCGCCGAGGCTGCGCAGCTCGACTTGAGCCACTGGGCGGCCGCGTTCGTCGGCGCGGAGCCGATCGACCCGCGCGTGCTGGAGAGCTTTGCGCGGCATTTCGCGTCCGGCGGCTTTCGGCGCAGTGCTTTTTTGCCGTGTTACGGGTTGGCCGAGTCGACGCTCTTCGTCAGCGGGGCCCGCCACGATCAGGGGCCGAAGATTGCGGCGATCTCCATTTCGGATTTGGATCGCGGTGTCGTGACGCCGGCACGGGAGGCCGCCCGCGCCATCGTCGGCTGCGGCGCGCTGCAGGCCGGGAGCGCCCTCATCGTCGATCCTCGGGACGATGTGCGGTGTGAGCCCGGGCGGATCGGCGAGATTTGGTTGCGCGGCCCGAGCGTGGCCGCCGGATATTGGAACAACGACGCCGAGACCACAGCGGTATTCCGAGCGCGCCCGGCCGGCGACGCCGACGGCCCCGATTACCTGCGCACCGGCGATCTTGGATTCGAGCTCGATGGTGATCTGTACATCACCGGACGCCTCAAAGAGCTCATCATCGTTCGCGGCCGAAACATCTGTCCGCAGGACATCGAGCGCTCCATCGAGGAGAAGCATCCGTGGCTTCGTGGAAGCGGTTGCGCCGCCGTCTCGGACCATGTCGATGGCGAAGAGCGGCTGGCCGTGCTCCTGGAGCTGGAGCCGAAAAAGCTACCGAAGCCGCCGACGAGCTTGGAGGAGCTCGAGGTATCCATCCGCGAAAGCGTATCGCGTGAGCACGGCTTGGACGTTCATCGGGTGGTGTTCGTGCGGCCTGGCCAGTTGCCGAAAACGACCAGCGGTAAAATTCGACGCGTCGAGGCACGGTCCCTGTTCTTGGATAGGAAATCGTCGGAGCCGTCCCGCGACGAGCCGTCCCGCGATGAGCCATACGCACGCCTCGTCGCATGGGCCGCTCGGCATTTTGCGGTCGAACCGGCCACCCTGGACGGCAGCCGGACATGGGTCTCCCTCGGCCTCGACTCACTCAAGGCCGCCGAGCTCAATACGTATTTGGAGCAGCACTTCGGATACACCGTTTCGGCCGAACGTCTCTTCGATGGGTTGACCTTATCCGGCCTGGCGTCCGAGCTCGTATCGCATCCCACCGTGCGCATCGCGCCCTCGCCGCCACCCGTGCAGGAGGTCGCCGCGCCTGCGCGCGAAGCTGCTTGCGTACCACGGCAGTCGCCGGCGAGCCCCGTGGACTTCAGTCTCTTTTTCTTCTCCAGCGACGCCGAGCGCGATCAGGCCGACAAGTACCGATTGTTCCTCGAGTGCGCGGCGTTCGCCGACCACCATGGTTTTCGCGCCATCTGGACGCCCGAGCGGCATTTTCATCGGTTTGGCGGCCTCTTTCCCAATCCCGCGGTGCTGGGCGCCGCCCTGGCTGCGACCACGAAGCGCATTCGGATCCGCGCAGGCAGCGTCGTGCTCCCCTTGCATGATCCCGTGCGCGTCGCGGAGGAGTGGTCCACCGTGGACAACCTGTCCAGCGGGCGGGTCGACCTTGCATTCGCGACCGGGTGGAACGCGGACGATTTCGTCCTCGGCCCCGACCGATACGCTTCGCGCGAACGGGTCCTGTTCGAGGGCGTGGACCAGATCCGCCGATTGTGGCGCGGTGAATCCATCGTACGGCCAAACGGGAGAGGGGACCCCACCCGCGTCCGCATCTTCCCAGCCCCCATCCAGGGCGAGCTCCCCACCTGGGTCACCTGCAGCGGGGGAGTCGAACGGTTCGAGCAGGCCGGGCGACTCGGCGCCAATGTCTTGACGGCGCTGCTGTTCCAAGACGTCGACGAGCTGCGAACGAAGCTCGATGCCTACCGAAGAGCGCGCACCCAGGGCGGACACGATCCCGATGCGGGGATTGTCACCTTGATGCTGCACACGTTCATCGGCTCGGACGAACGTTTCGTGCGCAGGATGGTGGAAGCGCCCTTCAAGACCTACCTTCGTGATTCGGTCGACTTGTGGCGGCGTGGCTCGACGGCGTTGGACAGCCTGACCAAAACGGAGCAGGCGACGGTCCTCGACTATGCGTTCGAACGCTACTTTCACACCAGCGCAATGTTTGGCACCCCCGAACGTGCGTCCGAGCTGGTGGCCCGACTGGCCTCCGCAGGCGTGCGCGAGATCGCGTGCCTCATCGATTTCGGCATCGACCGAGGGGACGTCTTGAACGGACTTCGCGATCTCGGCCGCCTCGAACGACGATGGCGCGCGAACGGGAAGGCCGATGATCGGCCCCGCGCGAGGCACGAGGACCACGATCTCGGCGAGGCCGTGCGCAACCGGCAC
The DNA here is from genome assembly GCA_037157815.1 of Sorangiineae bacterium MSr11954. Lineage (NCBI taxonomy): Bacteria > Pseudomonadati > Myxococcota > Myxococcia > Myxococcales > Pendulisporaceae > Pendulispora > Pendulispora albinea. The sequence goes on along the minus strand of CP089984.1, from coordinate 7,322,611 downwards.
GCGCTGGCCCATCGAAACAGCGGCGGCGTACTGCAGAAAGCGCGCGATTTCGATTTGGCGCGCCGCCTCGAAGAGGCCAATCTGCTGCCCTTTTATCCCGATCTGAGCGACAGCGACGGGGTGACGTGCGCGTACGAGGGGCGCCGGTTGCTCATGCTGGGCTCGAACAACTACCTCGGGCTCACCGCGGACCGCCGCGTTCGCGAGGCTGCCGCCGCCGCGGCCATGGCCGATGGGCCGAGCGTAACCGGCTCGCGGTTGATGAATGGCTCGACCCCGGCGCACGCGCAATTGGAGCGAAAGCTCGCGGGCTTCCTCGGTCGCGAGGACGCGGTGCTGCTCACGACCGGCTACCAAGCGAACATCGGTTTGCTCTCCGCGTTCATGGGCAAGGGAACGGTGCTGGTCGTGGACGAGGAGTGCCACGCATCCATTTACGATGGAGTCGCGGTCGGCGGAGGAAAGCTCATCGTATTCCGCCACAACGACGTGGCCGATCTCGATCGCCGTTTAAGCTCCGAGCTGCAGTCGATGCCCGCCATGGTCATGGTCGACGGGGTGTACTCCATGTCCGGCGACATCGCGCCGCTGGCGGAGATCCGCGAGGTGTGCGATCGCTACGGCGTGCCCTTGGCGCTCGACGATGCCCACGGTCTCGGCATGATCGGCGCGCGCGGGCGCGGCGTGGAAGAGGCTTTTGGCATGTTGGGATGTGCAGACGTTCTGACGGGCACGTTCTCCAAGAGCTTGGCGTCGGTGGGGGGATGGTTGGCGGGGTCGCGCCATTCGATGGATTGGGTGCGATACCATGGTCGCTCGATGCTGTTCTCCGCGTCCATGCCCCCGCCCTCGGTGGCGGCTGCCGCCGCCGCCCTCGACATCTTGATGGCGGAGCCCGAACGGGTCGAAAAGATTCGTGAGCTCTCCACGTATTGGCGAAATGGACTTCGCGCCAGGGGCTTCGATACGGGGCACTCGAAGACCGCCATCGTGCCGGTGATCATCGGGGACGAGCTCACGTGCATGCGGTTCGCAAAACGCCTGTGCGACTCGGGCGTCTACGCGAATTGCGTCATGGCGCCGGCGGTGCCTGCGCATCGCGCGATGATGCGCACCACCGTCACGGCCGCTCATGACATGCAGCACCTCGACGCGGCGCTGGAGATCTTCGAGCGGGTCGGCCGCGAGCTCGGGATCGTGCCTCAACGGCCGTAGAGGAGACGCGCCAGGTGGGCCAACCAGCGCTCGTCGGAGGAGCGGCGTCGGAACGTGGTCGCGCGCAGCGGGCTCGAAAAGCGCTGCTGGGTAATGGCTTTGGGCCGCGCCCACTCGCGCAAACCCTCCGGGCCATGGATGCGGCCAAAGCCGGATTCGCCGACCCCCCCGTATGGCAACGAGGGTACGCCGGCGAAGGTGAGGGCCGCGTTCACCGACGTCATTCCGGACCGCATGCGCCGCGCGAGCTCCAGGCCGCGCCTGCGTGAAAAGACGGCGCCGCCGAGCCCGAACTTGGTGCCGTTTGCTTTTTGCAAGGCCTCGTCCATGTCTTTTACTCTGGCGACGGTCAAGGTGGGCCCGAACGTCTCCTCGCGCACGGCGGCAGACTCCTCGGGCACATCGACGAGCACGGTCGGCTGCACGTACCGTTCGCCCACGGCGTGCAGACCACCGATGAGCGCTCGACCTCCCCGCTCGAGCGCATCGGCGATGTGCCGGCGGATGATGGTCACCTGCGAGGGCATCGTGATCGGCCCGATCGGTTCGCCCTCACCGGCCGCGAGGCTCCCGGCCAGGCGAACCACCTTGGCGACGAACGCGTCGTAAACGCGCTCATGAACGTAAACGCGCTCGATTCCAATGCAGGTTTGCCCTGCGTTGCTCATCCCGCCCCAAACCGCTGCATCCGCCGCCGCGTCGAGATCCGCGTCCTCGTCGACGAGCAACGCGTCCGAGCCACCGCATTCGATGGCGGCGGGTGTGAGGTCTTCGGCGCAGGCGGCCAACACCTTTCGTCCGGTGGCCGGGCTACCGGTGAAGCCAATCTTGTCGACCCCCGAGCGACAGAGCGCGGCGCCCGTGGAGCCCGGTCCGGTCACCGTTTGAAAGAGCGGCCTGTCGCCCACGAGCTCGCGAAAGGTGTCGGCCAGCCAATGGCCAATTTGGGGTGTGTACTCGCTCGGCTTGAAGACCACGGCGTTGCCTGCGGCCAGCGCATACCCAATCGAACCAATGGGGCCGAACACCGGATAGTTCCAAGGACCGAGGACCCCGATCACCCCCAGCGGCTGGTACTCCACCGTCGCGGAGTGATTGAACATCATCATTCCGGATGGCACGCGCCTCGGCCCCAACACCTCGCGCGCATGCTTGCTCGCCCAATCGAGGTGCTGTGCCGATAGGATGACCTCGACCATGGCGTCGGCCTCGGGCTTGCCGTTTTCGGCGTGTACGAGGTCGACCAATTCCTTGGACCTTCGCATCAATGTCGAGCGCCACGCGCGGAGCACCTTTCCGCGCGCCGCAAACCCGAGCTCGGCCCACCACCCCGCCGCGCTGCGTGCCCGCCGCACGGTCTCATGGACCTGGGCGGCGGTGAAGATGGGATACGTCCCGATGAGGGCACCCGTCGCCGGGTTGCGTGACTCGAAGGTTTCCACCCCCGAAGCAAGGAAGGATGCACGAGCACTCATAACGATGATTTTAGGACCGCACGCGGTCATTGCGAGCGCGAAAGCAGCGCTTTTCGCCCTCGCCGCAGCGGGTCGATCCGTCCGATCGCGCCAAATGGTCGGACGTCGTCGCGCTCGGCCTCGCCCGCCATTTTCGGCGCGAGGCGCGTGCTCTACATTCGACCCGCGACATGACCTGGAAATCGCCAGACGCCTGCGACTCGAACGCCACGGTCGAATCCGAGGGCGCGTCTTTCCGCGCCATGGCGCGCCTGCGCGCATCGCTGGTTCGATGGATGATCGTGAACGGTCTCATCGCCCTGCTCCTCGCCGGCCTCACGATGCCCGCGCTCTCCGCCGCCGTCACCGTTTGCCATACCGAGCTCGTTCCCATCGCCGATCTCGAGGGCTGGCGCTCCTGGCCCGAAGAAACCTTGTTTACCTCCGACTATCGGTTGCGCAGCGAGTGGCATACCGGCACGGGCGAGCAGCACGTCTTCGTGCAAGACGCGCAATGTCCGCGCGACCAGCCCCTCGGCATCTGGCCCAACACCTTGCGGCCCCCGGGAAGTCGGACGCACGTGCATCGGCGCGACGACACCATCGTCTTTGCGGGCGAGGAAAGCATGAACGGAGTATTGGGATATGCCACCCCGCAGCCAATCCATGAACGATTCGTGGGGGCGTTCCAGCGCAGGGAAACGTGGCGCCCGGTCTTCGTCGGCGGCGACTTCGGGATCGCCGTGCTGGGCGCGCTCGGCGCCAGCTTCCTCATCATCGTCTACGGCGTGTCGCTGGCCATCGACGCGCGCAAACGGGCGAAGCGCGCGGAGGTGACGTCTCCGCCGCCCGTCTCGATACCCGAAGCGACGTTGGCGAGCTATCGAACGATGCCGAGGTTGGTCGCCGCGCCCGCCGTCGAGCGTTCGGCAAACGAGGTTGAAAAACAGATGTCCGAACGGGCAATCGCCAGCTTGCGCATCGGGGCCGTTCTCGCGATTGGAACCCTGCTCCTGTTCATGCTCGCGGCCTTCGCCGGGACATCGGTACGAGCTCCGGCGCATATCAGCAGGTCCGGTGTGTTGTAATTTCAGCGCGACCCGCGTCATGGTTCGCGTGAACGGCCCGCGCGATGGGCGTATCCTGGATCGGGTCATCGAATGACTGGCGAATGCATGCTACATCGTATTGTGGTGTGCGATGTCGACTTTTAGGTCAACGGGTTTGGATAAGCGGTATCGTCGATGTAGCTGGATGAAGGAGCATCCGCGCCACCCACGACGAGCCTTTTCCGCGCCGCGAAGCGTCCGCGATCGCCGTTTGGCTCTGCCCAGCTATCCAACGGTATTTGCTCTGCGGTTCGACATCGAACGCGAGGGTGGCGTCGGCGGCATGGGCATCGTGTACCGCGCGTTCGACCGCGTCACCGCCCAGACGGTCGCCCTCAAGGTCTTGCGCAAGACCGGTCCGACGGCCCTCAAGCGATTTGCGGTGGAGGCCGACGCGTTGGAGAATCTCCATCATCCGGGCATCGTTCGATACGTGGCGCACGGGGTCTCGGACGACGGTGAGCCTTACCTCGCCATGGAATGGGTCGAGGGCGAGAGCCTCGGCGCGCGGCTCACGCGCGCTGCTGCGGACGAACAACCCCTCGGGGTGCGTGACGTCGCGCGCCTCGGGGCGCGCATCGCAGCAGCGCTCGACACCGCGCACCGGATTGGGATCGTGCATCGGGACGTCAAGCCGACCAACATTCTGCTCGAGGGCGCGAGGCTCGATGCGCCGAAGCTCGCCGACTTTGGGATCGCTCGAATGAACGCCTCGACCCATGAGACGACCTCCGGTGTGCTCGTGGGAACGGTGGGCTACTTGGCGCCCGAGCAGGCACACCGCGACGTCCTCGATGGTCGCGCGGACTTGTTCGCGCTCGGGTGCGTGCTCTTTCGTTGCCTCACCAACAAAGAGGCGTTCGAAGGGTCGGGGATGATGACGATCCTCGCGAAGTTGCTCCTCCACGATCCGCCGCGGATCCGCGATCTGCGCCCCGATGTCCCCGCGGCGCTCGACGAGCTGGTCGCGCAGTTGTTGGCCAAAGATCCCGATCGGCGGCCCGCATCGGCGGCCAGCGTGGAAGCCGCGCTCGAGCAGATTGCAACGTCGCCGGAGCACCTGGTCACGATGCGCCGGCGGCGCCCCTGGTCGTTGCCACGATGGTGGAACCACCGGGCGAACTCGGCGCTCCTCGTCGTACTGCTCGCGGTCATTCCGGCTGGGGTCGTCCTTCGGGGGATCGCGTCGCGCCCCCCGCCGACGGCCATCCCATCGCGCGCGCAAGCGGCTCCCTCCGCGATGGCCATCACGCAGCTCGCCGCGTCGCCGTCGTGCGCTGCCGAGGCGGTTCGCGGGTACGAGCAAGGCCTGCAAGCGCTTCACGAGGCCTCCTGGCCGCGCGCGCATTTCTTCTTCGACGAGGCATCGCGCGTGGATCCAACGTGCCCTCAAGTCCAGCTGCGCGCGCTCATCACCGGCGAGACCGAGGCATCCTCGGCGCAACAAAAGGAGAGCCTCCGTCGCGCCACCGCGCTGCGCGACAAGCTGAGCGAGCGCGATCGGATCGTGCTCGACGCCTACGCGGCGAACGTGGCCTCCGACCCGCCACGCGTGAGCGAGTCGGTCCAAATCCTCGAGTCGGCCGTGCGCCGCTTTCCGGACGATGCCGAGCTCCGCGTCCTTCTGGTGCTCCGAAAGCTGGATCTCGCTCCGGGCCTCCCGCAGCTCGAAGAGATGCTCGACCTGCTGGGGCGCGCGTTGCGCGTCGACCCCACGTACGCCGACGCGTGGCAAATGCGAGGCCGCATCCTCGGCCAGCTCCGTCGCTATGACGAGCAGCTCGACGCGATCGATTGTTGCCTCCAGGCGGCGCCGAACGCGGTCGACTGCATGACCGACCGCATCCAGGCGCTGCGCCGCCGAGGCCGATGCAGCGATGCCGCGTCGGAGGCGCGCCGCCGGATCGCGTGGGACGAGCGCGAAGAGCGGACGCATTGGTACCTCGCGATCAACCTCGCGTCGAGCGGCGCGCGCCGCGAGGCCATCGACGAAGCGCTGCACGTGCGATGGGAGCTGCTCCCACCCGAGAAGCGCGTCTGGATGATCCCGAGCGATCGCGCCCGGATCGCCGCCTGGGAAGGGAACTTTTCAGAGGTCCTCCACGAGCTCCAAGCGCTCGCGGACGGGACCAAAGGGAGCATCCGCCTCGAGGCCCACGTGCGCGAAGCCGTCCTCTCCGTCGACGTCTTGCGCGAGCTGGGCCGAGACTCCGAGGCGGCGCTCGTCGCCGCGCGCTTCCTCGAGCGCGCCAAGGTGTGGGTGAAATCGGAGCCTCGCGTCTCCAGCCCCGCGTACCACGAGCCGCAATTTCTCGCGGCGGAGCTCGAAGGCGAGAAGCTCACGCCCGACCAATGGCGCGCCGCCAGCACCGCGTGGGCCGAATCGACCCAATCGCGCATGAACGATTTCGAGCGATGGGTCCTGGGGTGGGCGAGCGCGGTCGGCTCCAAGATCCGCGCGTCCGAAGCCCTCGAGCGCGAACCCCCCGCGGCCGCCGGCGCGATGCTGCGTTCGTCGCAGCAGCTCACCTTCCTCTTTGGCTTCATGGAGGCCTACGAGGGCCGCCTCCGTCTCTACGCCAACGACGCGCGCGCGGCCGTGCCGCTCCTCGAAGCCGCCGCGCAGTCGTGCAATAGCCTCGACTTTCCCTTCCTCAACGTGCGCTCGCATCTCTGGCTCGGCATGGCAAAAGAAAAGCTCGCCGACGTCGCAGGCGCCTGCGCGGCCTATGGCTTCGTCATCGATCGCTGGGGCGCCGCGAGGCCCGAATCCGTGACCGCCCGCGATGCAAAACGGAGAAGCCGCGCCCTCGGGTGCGCGCACTGAGCCCCGAGGTCGGCGACTTCGGTGCACGCACGGCGCCGTGGGGGTGGCTGTCGCCTGGTCGCGTGGATCATCGGGTAGTATCGCCTACGATGAGCAGGCCGCGCACTCGCCCGCGGCGCCGATATCGTTGCCTAAACGGATAAGAAGCGCCAGGAGCTCGCGCCCGATCCGCGAGCGATGCTCATCCTGGCGCTGGCGTCGTTGGCACACGGGGTCGCAAGCAAGATTGGTATCGAAAATCGTGGCGTCGCGATCTTCGGTGATGGTTTAGGCATCAGGATTTGCATAACTCAGGCGCGTCGCGCGGTTCGACCCTGACCCGTTCTCTTGTAGATTCGTGCTCCGGAAGGCGCGCCATGCGCAATGAGGTGTACGCCGGACCCCGTGCAGTTCCTTCATGAGGAGCACTTTGGGAGCTCGATGTTTCGCCAACTCTTCGAGAACGCACTCCACGAAATGTGGGATGGCTTTCACGAGCTCGGGGCTCGCTATCCCCGGCTGGCGCCGTTGCTCACGCGCCATGCGCACGAGGATATCTCCGCCCTGGTCCAGTCGACCGCCTTTGCGCTCGCCACCCTCGACGAGCGGCGGCAGGATGGAGACCAACGCCTGCTCCGTCCCTTGATGGCGCGGGCCCTCCCGGAGTGCTTGCGACCGCGCCCCGCCTCCACGATTTTGGAGCTCCCCTCGGCCATGACCCACGCCGTGAACGCGCAAGGCACCGCCTTTTGGGCGCGTCTTCCCGCGCTGCCGCCCATGCCCTTTCGAGCCATGGGGGCCGTCACGCCGGCGCCTTACGAGGTTCGCGACGCGCGCATGCATCGCATTCACGCGACCTCGCAAGTGCTCCATATCGAGCTCGGTGGCGTGAGCGGCGCGGCCTTGGGGAGCGTTCTCCCCGAAAAGGTGAGGTTCTTTCTTCACCTCGAGCCGAGCGTTGCGCTCGATGTGCTCCATGCGCTGCGGATCGCGCGGGACGGTATCGAGGTCGAGACCTTTGGCGCAGACGAGGAACGGCTCGCGTACGGGCATCTGCCCCGCGATGCGTTTGCGTGGGTCCGTGTGGATACCGACGAACCGCCCCTGGTGTCGGCGCCCGCCGATCGGTTTCGCTCGGGGACGCTCTTGCGCGATCTCGGTGCGTTCGTCGAGGGCTATTTCTTCTTCGAAATCGCGCTGGGCGCCTTTCGATCCGAAGCCATCGAGCGGATTGTATTGAATCTTCCGCTCGCCCAGGTCGTCGAGGGCGCCTCCACATTGAGCCGTCACCATGTGCGCCTCTTCTGTGTTCCGGCCACCAATGAATACGAAACGACCCTCGAGCCTCTTCGCGCGGCCGACGGCCCCGAATGGTCGCTCGCGGCCGTCGATCGCCCGCACGCCGAGATCCTGCATGTGCGCTCGATTTGGACGAACGCGCGCCAAGGTCCCGTGCCGCTCGTCTCGTGGGAATCGCCGGATCGGCCGCATACACTCGAGGCGGGCCTCGTGTATTACATGCTCGAGCAGAGCGCCTCGCGCGAGCTCTCCCGAACCGAAACGCGCATGTCCCTCGCGACGCGGGAACGTCTTCGTGCGCCCCCGCCGGGGCCTCTCGGCGGTGACGTGCTGGCGAGCGACGGCCTGCTCACCCAAGCGCTCGGCCTGGGCGATGTCGACGGCCGAAACATCACGCGAATCTCACCCTCGCGCCGCGCACCGCTCGGCGACGAGAGCATGCGGCTCAACGCATTTGCGCGCATGTCCCCGCGCAGGCTCGCCGAGCCGGTTCATCTCGAAGCCTTTTTGCATCTGCACGCGGCGCCGCCGCCCGAGGAGAGCGCCGTCCAGGTCCCCGCCTTTCGACGCATGGCGCACCGAAATGAACGACGCCGGCTCCCCGGCGGAGGTTGGCAGAGCGGCGATGCGTTCGAGCTCCTCATCGATACGGGCAAATGCCGCGATAGCGAGGCATGGCTCGTGTGCACGCTCCTTTCGCGCGCCCTCGGCGAACGGAGCGACGTGCTCCGCTTTTCACGTCTCACCGTCCTGCGCGGGCGCGAGACCTTCGCCGTCTGCGGCGCGCGCAACGGCGAGCGCTACCCCTTCCCTTTGGGATGATGGATGATGGGCGATGACATCGAATCAGCAGGCGATCATCTATGTGGAAATCAAAGGCTCGAAGCAAGGACGCTTCAAGAGCGATCCCTCGCGCGCCGGCAAGGACAAGCCGACGTGCGTGGCCTATCGATTCGGCATCGAGGTGCCCCACGAGACGCGCGGCTCGGCCGATATCGTCCGCAACCAGCCTTTGTGCATCATTTGCGAATGGAACTCGTTCGTGGTGCAGTGCATGCAGGCTGCATGGAACAACAGCGAGCCGCTGGAGGAGGTCGTATTGACGTTCATGCGTCAAGAGGCGGGAGGGAGCGAGAGACCGTACAAGACGATGACGCTCAAGAACGCCACCATCGCGCTCCTTCGAAATGGCTCCGCGGATCCGGATTACATCTTGCGCGACGACTACCGCGATCTCACGCTCATCGGGTTTTTGGCCGAAGAGATCCTGGTCGAGAGCGGCGACGACAAAGCGCAGTACAAGCGACGGAGCACCGGCCCGTGAGCGCGCTCCGCGACATCGCCCGATCCGAGCCCCATCGCCGAGCGCCGCAAACCTCGCAGGGCGAGCTGCGGGCGCGCCTCCTCGCCGACATCGACATGCTCTTCGGGACCGTGCGCGGATCGATGCCCGGCGATCTCGGCTACGGCGTCGGGGACGTCACCTCGATTTACCAATCGAGGGAGGACGCCGGAAAGGCTTGGTGCCTGGAGACGCAACAGGCGCTCCGCCGCTACGTCCCGCTCTTGCGCGCTCCGCGCGTGACGTACCACACTACGGGCAAGCTCGATCTGGTGTTTCGCGTGAAGATCGAGGGCGCCATCGCGCTCGGTGGCCGCGAGCTCCCCGTGGCCTTCGAGGCCTCGATCGATCCCCGCCGCGCGTGGAGGATTGGCTGATGGCGCGCTTCCCCCAAGGCCGCATCGAGGCTTTGATGGCCGGCGCGCGGAGGTTTGCGGCGCTGCAACCGGGGCTGCTGGCGCAAGCCGGCTACGGCCCGGGCAATGCATCGCTCGAGCGCGTGCGCCGCGGGGTGTTCGCGCTCGCGGCGGCCGTCCTCGATCGCATATCCGACTTCGACCTCGACAGCCATCGTGCGCTGGCGGAGGTGGTGGCGCCCTCGTCGATGCGGCCGCTCCCGGCGGCGACGATCCTCGAGATCGAGTCCAGGCGGGGGCCGGTTTGGCATGTGCCCGCGGGGGCGGAGGTCACGTCGGCGCGGGATCCATGGTGCCGCTTTCGGCTCGTGAGCCCCGTGGATGTGGGCCCCTATACCGTGGAGAACGTTCGCGCGGAGGGCCGCTCGCTTCGTTTCGATTTGGTCGCGACCGCGGACGTACCGCTCGAACGAGCCGTGGGCGACGCGCTTCGCCTTTATGTGGACGGCCCCATCCCGCGCGCGCTTTCGCTGCTGATGCACGTGCTCGCGCGCACGGAGCGGGTCGAGCTCCGCGCGGAAGGACAGGGGGTTCGAGCCTTGGGGCCCGTGGCTCCTCATGGGCTCGAGCCTGGCGCGATGCTGGCACCGGAGCCCGATGGTCCGCCCATGGCGGGCGCGTTCTTGCAGGAGTATTTCGTATTTCCAGAGAAGTTTGCGTTCTTCGTCCTCAATGGATTATCGCCCGCGCTTCGGGGCGCGAATGCGCGGCGCGCGACGGTGACCTTGCGATTCACGGAGCCCTTGCCACCCGGGACGCCGATCGCAGCCGACGGGTTGCGCGTGGGGTGCGTGCCGGCCGTAAACCTCTTTCGCACCACCGCCGAACCACGAACCTTCGGCCCCGGCGCCACGAGCTTTCCAGTTCGGATCGCAGGCGTACCGCGCGCGCACGCCGAGGTCTACGCCGTGCTCTCGGCGACGGCGATCCCGCGGGATCGCATGGGCCCGGAGATCGCTTTACCGCCGGTGCGCCGCTTTGCCGCCGAGCGGTTGTCACGCGACTTCCCGTATGCGTATTCCACTCGCCTCGTGCCCTCCCGCGTGCACCTCGAAGCGGACACCGTCCTCACCTTGACCAGCCCGCGCGAAGCCCCACCGCTGCTCGAGCCGCATATCCTCTCGCTCGAGCTCCTCGCGACCAACCGCTCATGCCGTCTCGCGCCCGGGGAGCTCGATCAGCCGGGCACCGGCATGCCCCCACTGCTCCGGGTGCGCAACCTTCTCCCGGCGTCCCGGTATGTCCCCGCCTCCATGGGGGCCGATCTGGCGCTCCGCGCCTTCGCGCGCGGCGCCATCTCCCAGGGCGATCCGCTCTTTGCGTTGCAAAGCTTTCTCTTCGCCCTCGCACCCCCACAGCCCATCGACGAGGCACGCTATCGCGCCAGCGCGGCCCGCATCCACGCGGTGAGCGCGCTCACGATCGCGCCGGCGGAAGGCGAAGGCGGCTCGCGCCGAGGATACCGAGCATCGCTCACGATCGACGAAACCGCCTTCGATGGCCTCGGCGATGTCGCCCTCTTCGTGCGGCTGCTCCACGGTGCGCTCGACGCTCATGTGGCGACCAATGCCTTCTTCCGTTGCGAGGCGCGCTGCACCAAAACGGGGGAGCGGATCGCATGGCCCGGGGAACGTGCGCACCCCACGGCGCACCAGCACCCCTGCACGGCGCCCTCCGCCGGCAAGACCCACGGCGCGCTCCACGCGCACCACGAAGGCTTTCGAACGGGGACGACCTCGCTGCTCCGGCGGCTGGTGGCGGCCGCGCCGCGCTATGGATTCTTCGAGGCCGCGCGCCTGGTCGAGCATGCGCTGTCCCGCGGAGAGTCCCATGGGGCGCACCGGCGCCTTCGATTCGGCCAGGACGCGAGCCTCTCGTTTCCGACGGGCGATGTCGGATCCCTCACCCTCACGGGTGACGAGCGCCACCCGCAAGCCCGCCTCGGGCTTCGGTTCTTGGGCCTCGTGGGCACGGCCTCGCCCCTGGCGGCCGCATGGACCGAGCACGTCATTCAAGAAGACGACGAGGGCACCTTGCGCGCCTTTTACGACGTCATCCACGATGCGTTCGCCGCGCGCCTCTACGACACGTGGAAGGCGCGCGCCATCGAGGGTGGCTTCGATCTGCAGGGCGCCGACCCGCTCAGCCGCATCCTCCGCTCGCTCGCGGGGATCGATGCATGGACCACCGTCCCCGACGATCCGCTCCCGCCCATGATGGCGCTCGGGCTCGCGGACTTTCAGCGCGGCGCACCGCACACCATCGACGTCCGGACGGCCGAGCAACTTTTGCAACGCTTGCTCCCGTGGCCCATCTCCCTCGAGCCCAATGTGCACCAAATGGTCGTCGTGAGCCCCTTCGATCGCGCGCACCTCGCAGGCCCGCGGCGCACGGCGGACAGCCCTTCCCGCAAAGGCGCGTGCTCCACCCTCGGCGACGACTTCGTCTATGGCGAACGAAGGAGCGATAGCGAGGGGATCGTTCGTCTGCACATAGGCCCCGTGGACCGCGCGACGTATCGGACGTTGATGCCGGGGGGCGCAGCCTATTTCGAGCTCGAGCGCCTCACGCGGCGCATCTTCGATGGCAAAATCACCGTGGAGCTCGAGATCCACTTGAAGGTCGAAGATGCGCCGAAATGGCAATTCGGCGGCCGCGCTCGACTGGGGGTAGATACGTATTACACCGCGCACCGCGGCCAAGCGCTCCACGCGCGTGTTCCGCTCCTGACCAACGCCGACGAAGCGCGCCTCGAGCTCGTCACCCCTCCCAACGGCGCCGCGGCCGAGGTGGATCCCGCTCCTCACGAGGAGAACGCATGCTGAAGAAACCTGCATGGCCGGACAAGCTGGAGATGAGCCCGCACGTTCTGCAAAACGCAGACGCCTACCACGAGCAATGCGCGATACGCATGCTCTCGCGCATCCGCGACGACGCCTGGGGAATCGACGATATCGAGTTCGACGTCGCGGCCATGGCGCGCGGGGCGCTCGAAGTCCACCGTCTCGAATCGATGCTCCCCGATGGCACCGAGGTCCATGTCGGTCCCGAGGACGAACCCTTGGTGCTCCCCTTGCCGGATCTCGGATCGCGCGAGTCGATGCGGATCTACGTCGGTGTTCCGCGCATCCGCCCTGCGCGCGCGAACGCCGATCCCACCGGCGATCCGCGCTCGCACGTGCGCTACGACGTGCAAACGCACGCGATCCCCGACGAGGCGAACGGCACCAAGCCCGTCGACGTACCCTGGCTTCGCCCCAATCCATGGCTGCTCTCGGAAGATAGTCGGTTGAATGGCTTCGACGTGATCGAGTGCGCCCGCCTCGTTCGAGACGATCGCGACAACCCCATGCTGGACCCCACCTTCGTTCCGCCCATCTGGCGGGTGCGGGCCTCCAGCTATTTGACCTCGCAGCTCGAGGAGCTGCTCGAGGCGCTCCGGTCGCGCAAAGCGTGGGCCGATCATTGGCGCGCGCTCGACATCCTCGAATACCGGCGCCAACACCTGCGCGCATTGCTCGGGACGTTCGTCAAAATCGTTTTGGACCTCCTCGATCGCCCCCAGACCGCCCCGCACGATGCCTATCTCAAGTTGGTGGAGATGATCCAGGCCCTGGCCCCGTTCTCGTCCGAAGCCGACGCGCCCCTTCCAGCCGTGAGCGGCATGGACGATTCGGGCGCCGAAGGCACCCTGCCGCCCTATCGCCACCACGATCTCGGCACCACCTTTCGCGCGGTGTTCGCCGCCCTGAAGAACGTATTGAGCGCGATTGGGGCGAGCGAGCACGAGGAGGTCCCCGTTCATATCGTTCAAGGATATCCATGGGCGCATCAAGTGGATTTGCGCAAGCCGGGCATCTTCGACAAAGAGTTCTTCCTCGCGGTCTCCGGGCAAGACGTGGAGGCCCTGCGGCTCAAGGTGCCGGAGCTCGCCAAGGTCGCGCCTTTGCGCGAGCTGATCGAGCACCAATACGCGACGAGGGCAGGGGTACCGCTTCGCTGGCGCCACCGCCCCGCGCGCCTGCCGGAGATCAGCGGAACCGTCTATTTTCAGCTCGAGAAACAGAGCGACGTCTGGATGGCCATCACCCGCTCGGGTTGGATGGGTATCCAAATCAACCAGGTGTCCGAAATCGCGAGCCTCGCCCTTTACGCGGTCGACAAGGACGCCGGATGACGTCACCCGACACCGTGCGAACGAGCCTCTCCGAGGAGCCCCCGGTCGATCCCTGGGCCAAGCTCCTCTCCTCGACGAGCCGCATCGATCGGCTCATCGCCAAAATCGATGCCCTGCTCGCCGAGCAGGTGGACGCCATTCTGCACCACCCGGCGTTCCAATCGCTGGAGGCCGCATGGCGCGGGCTGAAGTTCGTGATCGATCGCACCGACTTCGCGGAGAATATCCAAGTTCATCTGTGGAGCTGCTCCAAAGAGGAGCTTCGGGCCGACCTCGAGGAGAGCACGGACCGAACCAAGTCGCGCTTCTTTCGCGCGGTCTACACGGAGGAATACGGGCAGCACGGCGGCACCCCGTACGCCGCGATCTTCGCGGATTTTTCGCTCGCGTCATCCCCCGACGATCCTGCGATCCTGGTTCGCGACGTGGCGCTTCTCCGGGGCATGGCGTCGGTGGGGGCGATGGCGCACGCCCCCGTGTTCCTGGGGGCCGCGCCGGAGCTCTTCGGCGTAATGTGCTTCGACGAGCTCGCGGCCATGACCGATTTGCCGGTCATCTTCGAGGCCTCCAAGTTCCATGGCTGGAACGCCTTTCGCGATACGGAGGACGCTCGCTACATCGGGCTCTTGCTTCCACGAATGCTCCTGCGCCTACCGTATCGGGACGCGGAGGAGGCCGCCGCCTTCGTCTACGACGAGCGCGTCGAGCACCCGAGCGATCACCTCTGGGGCAGCGCCATTTACGCGTTTGCCGTTCGTCTGGCCAAAAGCCACGCGCGCGTGCGCACGGCCATGGCGCTGGTCGGGGCCGCGGGCGACGAGCCACCCGTGCGCGATTGGCACCCGGCCATGAACGCCGATGCGTGCAAGCCGCCCGTCGACATCGTTCTATCGCCCCGGCTCGAGGCCTCGCTCTCCGCGCTGGGGTTCATTCCACTCACGTGCGACGCGGTCGATGCCACCTTGCGGTTCCAAACCGCGAGCAGCCTTCAGCGCCCAAAGGCCTTCAGCGAGGAGCAGGCGACCCTCGATTACTTCCTCGGCGGCCAAATCCCATATCTGCTCTTCGTGTCGCGCTTTGCGCACTTCATCAAGGTGATGGCGCGCGAACAGCTCGGCGGGCACCATACGCCGGAAGAGCTCCAAAGTACGATGACGAATTGGCTGCACCGATACGTCAACCGGGCCGATAACCCAAGTATGGAGATGCGTTTCCGATACCCCCTTCGGGGCGCCCTGGTCGAGGTGGCGGAGGTCGAAGGCCAGGCCGGCTGGTTCGCCACCAACCTCTTCATCGTCCCGCACATGCGCTTCAAGGCCGCCGAGTTCGAGCTCTCCGTCTCGGGGAGGATCGAGCGTCGATGAGACCGCGAAAGCCCTTTTGGCCGGCGGCATTGCGGGTGGACCCCGTTCACCTCCAGGCGTCCGATACCTACCGCGAACGCCTACGCGCCCGCGCACTGCGCCGGATCCTCCCCGACGCATATGGGATCGCCGAAATGGACTACGATCCCGACGCGCTGGCCGGCGGATCGCTCGTGTTCCGCCGATTGGATGTCACGTTCCCGAGCGGGCTCGAGGCGACCCTCGACGACGACGTCCCGCCGCTCGAGGCCGATGTTCAGAGCCGTTTGTACGGGCTCACCTCGTCCACATCGGTCTATGTGGGCGTACCCAAATTGGTGCTCAACGGCCCCAATCTAAGCCCCGACGGCAAGGGCGCGCGTTCGACGCGTTACGTAGGCACCCTCGATGCCGAGGTTCCATGGATGCGCCCGAACCTCGAGATCCTCTTCGAGGACGATCCCAAAGGGCGCCACGAGCTGGTCGCGATCGGCCGGGTCCAGCGCGTGGGCGCATCCATTCGATTTGCGCCTTCGTCGTGGCCGACCGTTTTGCATGCGCGCGCCTGCACCCAGCTGGTCGCGGCGATCCGGGACGTGGTGGCCGCCCTGCAGCGCCGGCGAAGCGAGCTGCTTCGCGAGCGCGAAATGCACGGCTTCGGGCTCACGAGCCTCACATTTCCGGAGTCGGCGCTCGACCTCATGGTGCTCATCGGCCGGAGCCTGGCGCGCCTGCGCGGGCTGCTCGAGGTGCGATCGGCTTCGCCTCACGCTTTCTACGAGTGCCTGCAGACTTTGTATTTGGGCTTGATGGCGTTCGAGTCCGAGTCCGAGGCGGAGCAACCGCCGCTCTACAAGCACGAGGCGCTCGGGGACGTCTTCCCTTGGCTGGTCACGCGGATCCTGCCGCGGGTGGACACCGTTGCCCGCGCGCCGGTCACGCAATTGCCCTTTACGCGCCTCGACGCGTATTCGTTCGCGTTGTCCTTTCGGCGCGAAGATCTCCTCCAAAAGCGCCCCATTCTCGTGGCCGTCTACGCCGACGACGATTTTCTCGAGCGCATTCCTCGCTTGATCAAGCTGGCCGCCCCGTTTGCCATCGAAGAGCTCAAGCTCCAGTCCACCAGCGGCGTCCGTCTCGACATCGACACCGATCCACCCCCCCACGTGCCGCGCGGACGGGGGATCGCGGCCTACCGCATCCTGCGCGACCGTCCCGGACAAGGCGTGCGCGCGCACTGGGCCGATATCATGGGCTGCCACGCCATTCATGCGTACCTCCCGCAAGCGCCGGCCACCTTGCAGCTCCATCTCTTCGGAGTGCCATGGGACGCGTAACGTCCCTTTAGGAGTCCCTCATGGATATGCCCTTCGACCCCCTCGCAGATCTGCTCGGCCTTGGAGGCGATGGCGACGACGACGCCGACAACCGTCCTTTCGAGCTCACGGCGGGCCCTTACGTCAACCACCAGCTCCGCGTGATCGGCTTCACGGGCGACGAGCGTATCAACGACACCTACCTTTACGCGGTCACCTTCGCGACCCGGCTCGCGGCCGAGGTGGTCTTCGCGCTCGACGGCGAGCCCGCGTGCCTCACGGTAAAAGGCGTGGGAGGCCACGAGCCTCGCCTCATCCAAGGAATCATCGCGAGCACCAGCACGATCGGCAGCGCACCGGGCGAGCGCGGCACCCCGCGCCGGCGATACCGCCTCACGATCGTTCCTCGATTGTGGCTGCTCACGCAACGCCGGACCATTCGCCACTTTCAGAATCGGACCCCACGCGAAATCGTGGAGAAGGTCCTCTCGGACATTGGCATCAAGCCCAAAGAGTGCCGATGGCGGCTGGAAAAGGAGTACCCCAAGCTCCCCTTCGTCTACCAGCGAAACGAAACCGACTACGATTTCCTCCGCCGCGTCCTATCCGAGGCGGGCATCTTCTTTTTCTTCGAGCACGCATCGGGCTTGCTGGACACACTGCTCCCCGGCGCAGGTGCCATCCTCGGCGCAGTGGGGTCCGTAGCGGGCATGGTGGGCGGCCCCATGGCCGACACGGTCGACGAGGCGGGCGTCGCCACCAAGATGCTCTCCATCCTGACATTCTCGGATACGGCCGCCCACACCCCCGCGGTGGAGGACATGGCGGTCGCGAACGAGCTGGCCGGCGAGGGCTTGAAGAGCCTCGCCTCGGCCATTGGCGGAAGCGCCGCAGCGGACCGGATCGACGAGAACCCGGCCGACTCCATCCCCTACGACGACGAAGGCGGCGCCGGCACGGACAAAGAGCGAATCGTCGCGTTCGAGCTCACGAAACGAATTCGTCCAAAGAAGGAGCGCATCCTCGACCGCAACGTGGGAATCGCCAAAAACTGGGCCGGCCTCGCGGAGGCGAAGCCCATCGACCTATCCCCCGCGCTCGGCGTCGGCCTCGCCATCGGCCCCGGCGGTCCCTCCGTAAAAGCGCACGCCCGCATCGACCTGGATATCGACGCCCCCACCATCCCGCCGTCGATGCTGAGCCAAGAGCTCTACCAAATCCACGCCGGTCTACGCGAATACGGCAAAGACGAAGCGCGATCCGAGGTGGAACCCGGACGCGAACGCGCCCAGCTCGAGCTCTCGCGCGACCGCGTGGACCGCGTATCGGGCAGCGGCCAAAGCGACTGCCGTCGTCTGGGCGCGGCCTATCGATTCGTGCTGGAGGGCCACCCCAACGGCGCCCTCGATCGCGAATACATGGTCGTATCGCTCCATAGCGAAGGGTGGGCCGAAACCGCGACCGCCGACGATCGCATTTATCGAAACACATTCGAGTGCATTCCCTCCAACGTATGCCCGCTACCGCCTCGCTGGCCGCGACCCAAGCTCGAGGACGAAATCGCCCGCGTCGTCTCGCAGGAGGGGGTTCGCGTGACCCCCGTGCTGGCCACGAATCGACCGGGCTATGTCAAAGTGCGCTTCGCCTGGGACGTCGCGGGCGACGATGGCGCGGACCGCGGAAACCTCGCCTACGGTGAAGAGTACGACCACGCCGTGTGGGTACCGGTCAGCCAACCGTGGGGCGGCGACGGTTACGGCATGCAGTGCCTTCCGCGCGAGGGCATGGACGTCATCATCGGCTTCCTGGAAGGGCAGGGCGAGCGTCCCTATGTCAAAGGGTGCGTGTACAGCGAGCAAAACCACCTTCCGTTCCCCGACGAAATCGAGCATCAGAAAATCGGCTTTCGCTCGCGAACCCTCCCCGAAAATGGCGGACAAAGCGAAATATCCATCGACGACCGCCGCGGCGGCGAACGGGTCCACGTCCGCGCGCAGCGGGACTTCGACGCGCAGATCGTCCGCGAATCGCGCACCAAGGTGGGGCGCGACGCGTTCGAGCGCGTGGGGCGGCACTCCAGCGTATTGGTAGGCGGCAATCACCACACCACCATCGGCGGCATCGAGCTACGCGACGTCAAAGGACACCGCCGCGACACCGTCGGCGACTCGCTGAAGACCAAGGTCGGCGGCTCGGCCGACCTCGACGTAACCGGCAATCTATCGGAGACCGTCCGCGGCTCCCACGATTACACCGTCGTATCCGACACCCAGCTAGACATCGCAGGATCGCGCAGAGCCAACGTCGGGGTCGAAGACATCGTCACCATCGGCCAGCGGCACGTGGTCTCGGTGGGGAGCCCCAACGAGCCCGGCCGAAGCTACATGACCGTCGTCGAAGGCACCTACCGCCGTCGCGCCAAGACCTTAATCTTCGAAGCCGACGAAACACTGGTCCTGCGCTCGGGAAAGACCGAGCTCCGCCTCACACCCGACGCCATCACCTTGCTCTCCAAGGCCATCGCATCGGCATCGAAAGAGCTCAAACTCCGAGGCGACGGCCCCACATTGCGGCTCGATGAAAAGGCGGCGATCTACGCAAACGAGATCGACCTCCTCGCGAGCAAAGCCGGCGTCCACCTCGCCGACAAGGTGCAGATCGGCGGCTCGCCGACGCTCGAAGATGCGGCGGGGCCAAATGTTCTACCGGTGCGTCTCGAGAGTCGGTATGCGCTCGAATTGTTCGAGCGCGCCGCCGAGCGGCTCGAGGCGGATGAGTTCGCGGCGTGGGCCATGAGCATTTATGGCGGCGACATACCCGTGGAGTCTTATCGGGCGCTGCACCGTGATCTGCTGGCCAAAAGCGTGCAGAATCCCCGTATTGTCATTTCTTCTCCGGGCTCCCTCGGCGGTGAGCGAGGAACTTATGACAATACGACGCGAGAAATTCATATCGCCAAAGAGCTGCCGCTTTCTGCCGAGGCAGACGATCGCGATGCAGCGGCGCTCTTTTTGGTGCTCCTCCACGAGTTCGGGCACCACGTCGACAATCTGCTGCGCAAGCACTACACCCATCCACCGAACGACGGGGACGCCCCTGGCGAGGAGGGAGCAAAATTTGCGTATGCAATCGCCGGGATGGATCACGCCGAGCGAGACCATGTCATCTTCGCCGTGCTCACGCGTGACGGGCAGAGCGTACCGCTCGAGCTGGAGTATACGGAATTCCACGTTGCGGTGAAGAACTACGTAGAGAAGCCCGAAGAACGGGCCAAGTTCAAGCGGCGCAACGTAGAGACCTTCGGCGAGGACCGTGGTGGAATACCCGACCCCGCACCGACGAAGCACCCGAAGATTCTCCACAACGGGGCCGTGAATCCACATTACTTCGGCCATCGAAGTATCGAAGACGCGCTTCGGGACGCCGACGCACGGTTCTTTACGAATGGTGAGAACGGCACCGAGCGTGTTCGCGACAAGATCTATTTCGGAAACTGGCTTCGCGACAACTCGCAAATTTGCGACCCCATCGTACTCAGGCCGCTCGAAATTGCACTCAAGGGCGCTCCAGCGATGGGCGCCGTGCTGGGCCATGCGACAGGGCGCGAGATCCTGACGAGCCAGCTCCACGACAAGGCTAGGAGCGTGACCTTCGTGGACGTTAACCCTGCCGTCGAAGTAACCATGGAGAAGCTCGGTGTCTACCGCGCCGAAGAGCATATCGATAATCCGGAAGGCCTGAAGGACGAACGTGCGGTGGATAAAGCTCTCCGGGGTCCCGTGCAGGCAGAGGAGCTCGAAGTCGACCCGGGGACGGGGATCAAGAATTACATTGCCAATGACCGCGGCAAGAACGGGAAGAAATGGGCCACGTCCACCGGGTACATCAAAGAGCAGTTGGAGAAGGCGGCGGATGCTGGGATGAGCGACGAGGGATATCGGCGGCTCGGGCAGGCGCTTCACCCAATCGAAGACCTGTATTCCCATAGCAACTTCATCGAGCTCACCCTGCGTCGTCACGTGAGTCGGAATGTCTTTGCGTGGGTGGGCGAGAGATCGGAAATCGACGTACGCGGTGATAAACGCCTTCCCCTGGTGACCGGAACGTTTGGAAAGCTCGATGTGATCGTCAGTTTGCTCGAAGGGTACCTCGAAAAGTTGGATCTGCCGATCGAGCTGACGAACGATGTCTTCCCGGTTCCAACCGTGGAGATCCTGTACTTGTTGTCCGGGCCTATCAACCAGAACTCGGCGCAGCGTCCGGCGGAAGAAATAATCCGCGCTTGTCAGGACAGACTGGGGCAACATCAGAGGAGCTTCGCGCGCTTCATCGGCGATTCCGCGCGCGGGATCAAATCTTGGATCCAATTCAAGATAGCAATCGTCGCCAACTTGATCCTTCAGCAGGTGACGCAGCTGGAGAAAGATTTTCTCGATGACGTCTCCAAGAGAGGCGGTGGGCGTACGAATCCAACCCACAGCATGCTATCGAAGGACCACCCCGATCACCCGCTGCACGAGATTGCAGCCATGTGTGCAAAAGCTGCCGTGGCCAAAGTCGGGCTCGCAATGCGTGATGTATGGAAGGGGCGATCCGGTGTCGATCGCGCGGTGGAGGTGGCTCTCGCCTACTTCGTTCATCCAAATGATGTGTCTCTGACGGCGGAAGGGACGCAGTGGCTCCCGGCCGAGGTGGTGCTGCGAATCCTCGCATTCGCCAAGGCGAGAGGGGATGTGATCGAGGCATTGGATTTCAAGAGCTCGGCCGCCACGTTCTATAAGCTGTCGAGGCTCGAGCGGGCATCTCTCGCGCGGCTATCGGACCAAACGATCGGCGACAAGCGAAGAGAGGTGGACGGTGTCCTGACTTTGTTGCCCGGACTGGACCCTTGTTTGACGACGGGCGGACGATGATACGTTCTTGGGGAAGGGCTCGCATCCTCGAGGGGCTCGCGTTGCTTCTCGGTCTGGAGGGCTGCCATCCTGCGGGAAGCGAGGGTCGGTCGCAGGCAGTCGAAGACGAGGTCGTGATCTCGGGAGGAAAGGAAGTTCAGGGCTTTGCGCGCGGCTCTACCGACTTAATCATCGCCGGCAATGTCGTTCGCTACAATGGCTACGATCTGCGGCTATTCGATCGGCTGGACATCTGGCTTGCCGCCCTCGGACAGCCGTCTCGCACGACCACCAAGGATCACTCCATCGTAGGGCCTACTCGGAAATCGATCTGGGACGATCTCGGGATTACGTGTGGTGCGGTGACCACCCCGGATGACCGCGCGTACGTATTCGAAGTCGATGTTCTTCTCGTCGCGAACGACAAGCCCGAGTATGATTTTCGTCTCCCCAGACACGCTTTCTCCGGTCGGGTCATCCTCGAGCATGCGCTTCTGAAGAACGGCTGGAACAACATCACGGAAGTACTCCGGGATATGCGAGGGCTACCACCGCTTCATTATTGCGAAGAACGCTGGTGGTGGGGGCTCCTCGGCCTTTCGAATCCGATGAGCTCATTCGGCTTCGAAGCGCCACGCCAGCCGGATGGCCCTACCCTCGACATTTCCATGGATCTCGAGGTCGTCCCAGGTGGGCAGCATTGCGATCGTCGATTTCGAAGTCTGACGCTCGGCAGCTTGACCCCCGAGAGTCAGCCGCTCGCATTGAGCTCGAGGCGGGAGCCTTGGTTATGAGGTTGCCCATCAACCATATCTTGCTTCTGCCCGCCCTATTTGCGTTTGCAGCTTGCCGCTCTCAAAATACCGCGCTTGCGGAATCACGATTGTCGGTCGACATCGACAAAGGCATGCTTACGGTCAACGGTGCTCGCATGCAGTTCGATGCACCTCTCGACGAATGGAAGCGCGTGCTTGGGCCGTCTTCGCGCTTCGTGGACCGCGCGGGGGGCCTCGAAGTGTGGGATGACCTTGGATTGTTCGTTGGAATGTCGTATTCACATCCGAAGAGCGACCCTCACGTTCGCATGATCTGGTTCGCGCTGCAGCCGGCGTCTGCTGACATGTTTCCACGAAAGCCTTTCGAGGGCAGCGTCCGCGTGAACGGTGTCTCCTTTTCGAAGATGAGCAAGGAGGCGGAGCTGCACGCCGCGATGCCTCCTGCGCGGTCGCTCTACGAGGAGAAGATCGGTGGTTCTCGATGCCTTCACGAGGTGGGCTATCGATTGACCGAGGGGACGACACCGTCGCTCGAAGCGGTCTTTATCAGTGGCACGTGTAAATCAGCGGCGGCAGACTCGAACCGGCCTACGATACATCCGGATGAATCATCGAAGTGAAGTTGTCGAGTATGCTGTAAAGGGGAATGGGCCATGAAGTCCGCTTGTACCGTATGCGGCTCGCCGCTCGATCATCGAGCGGCCTATCGCGGAGTGTGCTTATCGTGCGCGTCGCGTGCCATCGCGTCGCGACCCGATCTTGGCCCGTATGCGAGCGCCGCCGCGGCGTTCGCGAAGATCGCACGTCTCCGTCGCATCGGCCTCGCCGTGGGGGGTACATCGGTGCTTGCGTGGGTGCTCAACGGCATTGTCCTCTCCGTGATGATGAAGCGGGACGCCGGTTTCAACGCGCTCATCGGCGCGTGGATTGCCTTCGGGGGTGTACAAGTTGCTCTTGCCATTACGGCGGGGACCATCATCGTGAGGGCACGCGCCGCGTCGAAGCAGCTCGGTGTTCGCCCCTTTGGCGCTGGCCCGGCGATTCTCTTTTTCCTACTTGGAGGAATCGGCTTCATTGGCTCGTTCGGCATCCCTGCGTTGTTCGCCGTAGCGGCCGTACTGCTTGGTGGCGGCTGGGGCCGGCCTCTTCGCGTTGGGCGTCGCGGGGTGACGCCACGTGTTCGGCCCGCGAACGAGTGGGCCAAGGGGCCGCATCCCGACGTAACTACCCTTTCCGGGCCAACCCGCGATGCGCTCACGGAGCTTTGGTTGCACGATGCCAAGAAAGAGCACGCGAGCGTCCCCGCGTTCGCGCAGGTTGCATGGCAGCTCGCGGCTTTGGGGGCACCGGCCGATCTTCTTGCGCGCGCCAATCGAAGCGCTCTGCAGGAGATTGATCACGCGCAGCGCTGCTTTGCGCTCGCGGGCACGTACGCGCGAACGGAGTTTGGGCACACCGCGATGCCGGAGCTTGCAGCGGGGATGGGCGCCCTTCCGCGCTCGCGGGTTCGAGCGCTCGTTGCGGTGGCGCGCGAAACACTCGTGGAAGGAGCGTTCATCGAGGGGTACAACGCGGCGCTCGCGCGCGTGGGGCTCGAGGACGCCACCGATCCCGCGGCAAGGGAAACCCTCGAGCGCATCGCCGTGGACGAGGCGGCACATGCCGAGCTGGCTTGGGATATTCTTGCGTTTTGCCTCGATGCGGGCGGCGCGCCCGTTGTGCGCGCGCTCACGCGGGCGGCGAGGTCGTTCGGAGATCTCGCCCCGGCGCCGTATCGTCCCGAGCACCTCGGGCTCGTCGCGCTTGCCGACCCTGCAGCGCTTCGGGAGCACGGGCGCGTGCGGCCGGATGCGTGGGCACCTACGTATGCAGCTTGCCGTGCGGAGACGCTCGAAAGGCTCGAGCAGCTGTTCGCGATGCACGCGCGGTCGAACATGGTCGCTTGAGGGGGGATCCGGTGCGCATCTGTGACGAGGGCGATCGATTTTGCTCCCGGACTCGTCGCGGTTCATCTTTCTTCGAGCGCATTGGGGTATCCCCTGAAGATTGTAGTCTTCGACGCCGTACGGCCCGTCTTGATTCCGCAAGGTCTGGGCGCTATGATTCTGCCGAGGTATTCACCATGGGAACGACCGAGTCCGCAGATTACTGAGCCGCAGCAACACTGAAAAGTCGTTGTTGCGGCGTTCTGCCAGACTGCTCGTTTCTCGTTGGGGCTCGAAAGCTTCGCCGGAGGCAGATCGTCGCCGAATTTCACCATTTACGCGGGTGTATCGGCATGTCTTTGTCCCGAATGTCTTCGTCTCGAATATCGTCGCCACAAACGTCGTCGTCCCAAACGCCTCCGTCTCGAACGTCGTCCCAAACGCCTCCGTCTCGAACGTCGTCCCAAACGCCGTCGTCCCAAACGTCGTCGTCTCGAACGCCTCCGTCCCGGACGTCGTCGTTCCAAACGCCTCCGTCACAAACGTCGTCATCTCGAACGCCTCCGTCCCGGACGTCGTCGTTCCAAACGCCTCCGTCACAAACGTCGTCATCTCGAACATCATCGTCCCAAACGCCGTCGTCTCGAACGCCTCCGTCCCGGACGTCGTCGTC
This sequence comes from Sorangiineae bacterium MSr11954, assembly GCA_037157815.1. Lineage (NCBI taxonomy): Bacteria > Pseudomonadati > Myxococcota > Myxococcia > Myxococcales > Pendulisporaceae > Pendulispora > Pendulispora albinea. The sequence continues at coordinate 7,297,868 of CP089984.1, read as the reverse complement.
GCAAACGCCGTCGTCTCGAATTTCCACGTGGAATCATTCCCTCGTTGCAGCGCTGTTGCTCATGTCGCCCTTCGACCTCTTGGCGTCAATGGGCATGGACGTCTATTTACCCATCGTCCCGGCGATGCCGGCCATTCTTGGAACATCGGCGTCTGTCGTTCAGCTGACGTTGAGCCTTTATATGGTCGTTCTTGGCGTGGGGCAGCTGGTGTTCGGGCCCATCTCCGACGCGGTCGGGCGAAGGCCTGTTTTGCTCGGGGGCGCGATGGTGTTTGGCGCCGCGTCGTTTGGGCTCGCGGGGACTGCCACGGCGACGGCTTTTGTCGCCCTTCGCGTGGTGCAGGCCATGGGCGCGGCGGCGGCGCTCGTTGCGACGTTCGCCACTGTGCGCGACGTGTATGCGGAGCGACCCGAGGGCGCCGTCATTTATAGCCTCTTTGGCGCCATGCTCGCGTTCGTACCAGCCTTGGGACCCGTGGTGGGGGCGCTCATCGCGGAGCACTTCGGCTGGCGCGCCATCTTCATCGTGCTCGGCGCCCTCGCGATGGCGGCGGCGCTGCACGCAGGGGCGAGGTGGCACGAGACGCGACCCCACGATGCCTCGCCGGCGCGCGCGGCGTTTCGCCCCATCCTCGCGAGCTTCCCGTTTTGGACGTACACGCTGGGGTTCAGCGCGGCCATGGGCGCGTTCTTCGTCTTTTTCTCCACCGCGCCCCGTGTGCTCGTCGGTCGCGCCGGCTTTTCGCAGCTTGGGTTCAGCGTGGCCTTCGGCAGCGTCGCGGCCGTGATGATCGCGACCACCCGCTTTGCAAAGCGATTCGTCGCTCGCTGGGGGCGGGCCGGCGCGCTGGTTCGCGGCATGGGGATGCTCCTGCTCGGGGCTGCCCTCCTCGCCCTCGGACAGTGCGCCGCCGCGCCCTCGTTTTGGACCTTTGTCCCCCCGATGTGGATCATCGCCATGGGTATCGTCTTCACGTGCGCGGTGACCGCGAACGGCGCGCTGGAGGCATTTGGGCATGCCGCGGGCACGGCGACGGCATTGTATTATTGCATCGAGAGCCTCGTCGTGGGCACCGCCGGAACGTTGTCCGTGGTGCTCTTGCGCGGGGATACGGCTTGGCCGCTGGTGGCGTACTGCACACTCGTGCCGCTCGCCACCTTGGGCCTCGTGAGCCGGCTCGCAGCTATTCCGCGGCGAGCTCCGCGATCAGGTTCGCAAATGCAGGCTCCGAGAAAAAGCGCTTTGCCGTAATCAGCTTTTGCGCCTTTTCGCCGATGACGATGCGCAGGGGAGGCGAGGCGCTCTCGATCGCCTCCCCCACCGCCCGCGCGAGCACCTCGGGATCGATGCCGTCGCCGCCTTCGGCGGTCACGTTTTCGAGCACCGCGACGAGCCGTTTGCGCTTCGCGCCCAGCAACGGGTGCTCGCGCGCGGGTTGCTGAAAGCGGGCACCGATGCCGGTGCGCATGCCATCGGGCTCGATGAGCGTGACGCGAAGCCCGCTGCCGTGAAGCTCGTGGGCCAGCGCCTCCGACGCGCCTTCCAGCGCGTGTTTGCTGGCGGCGTATGCGCCGGCGAACGGCATCCCGACGGCGCCCGAAATGGAGCTGACATTGACGATGTGGCCGCTGCTTTGACGGCGCAGAATGGGCAGCACCGCGAGCATCATGCGCAGCGCACCGAAAAAATTCGTCTCCATTTGGGCGCGCGCGTCCTCGAGGCGCGTCTCCTCCAAGGCGCCTAGGAATGCGTAGCCGGCGTTGTTGATCAATACGTCAAGCCGACCCTCGCGCTCGAGAACGCGGCCGACGCAGGCATTTGCGGAGTCATCCGAGCACACATCGAGCTCGAGCATCGGCCACGGCGCGTCTTCGCGCGGGGCGCGGCTGGTGCCGTACACGCGATGGCCGCGCAAGTGGAGGTGGCGGGCCATCGCGAGGCCGAGGCCGGACGATGCTCCCGTGACGAGGACGATTTTGGAAGGGGTTGGCATCCCGACAAAATGCGACGAATCATTCGCATTTGCCATTCGCATTCCAAAAGCACCCCTCACGGCCGAGCGCAGGGGCGATGCCGATCGGAAAAAATGCCCGCATCGGGCGAGCGCGCCCGCCACGGCCCACACCGCGAACCTCGCGCCGACTCAGGTTTTGGTCGCGCGACGGAAGACGGATCGGCCCTCCGAGGGCGTGGATCTCCCGCCGGGACGGTACGAGCTCGGCCCGATCGGCGCGGCGCGAAGCGTCTCCTGCGCGTGCGGGAGGAGGTCCCCCGACGCGGGGCGACCGGGATCGTCCCATCGCGCGCCGGCCGCGTAACCCAGGCACGTTACCGTTCGTTCAAATACGACCGAGATCGCGCACGGTGCGATCGTTCTCGACATTGCCGGTGTTGACCGTGCTGTTTCGCTCCAGAAGCACCACCTCGCACGTGGGCTCCGCCGTCGGGCAATGTTCGACGCCCCGGGGCACGATCACGTACTCGCCGGGGCCGAGCAGGAGATCGCCGCCGTCGGCCTCGCGCAGCTGCATCCGAAGCTTGCCCTTGGTGACGAGGAACAGCTCGTCCTCGTGCTCGTGATGGTGCCAATGAAAGGCGCCCTCGAACTTGGCGAGCTTGATTTGAAAATCGTTGATGTCGCCTCCCACCCGGGGGCTCCACGTCTCCTGAAATGCGGAGAAGGCCTCCGCTAGATTGATTTTTCTCAACTCGGGCATATGCGATTCCTCGTTCGTTATCGCTCGTTGCTTTTCGTTACCGCTCGTTGCGCGGGCCGGCCGCGGCCGACTTGCGATTTCGATGTTCGGCGACGATGTTGCTAATCGTTCGCAATTGATGAATGAGGCCGGGACCGGCCGCCGGAAAGGTCCCGTCCAGCGCGGCGGTCCCAATCGTGAAGGCCGCCGCCTGGCTCGCCATCACCGCCGCGATGCGCTCGGGTCGATCGATCGAGCCCGCGATCACCACCGGCTTGTCGACGGCCGCGCAAACGCGCGCGATCAGCGCCTCCACGTCGCCGTCGAAGCGGTAGGCGAGCAGGTCGAGGCCGTGGACGCCGTCGTGGGCGCACAAGCGCTTGGCGCTGGATACGATCTCGTCCACCGTGCCTCGAAGGACGCTCGGATGCCCCATGATCGCGCCCGGAAAAGGACGATAGTGAATCGCGCTGCCGTGAAGGATCGGAAGGACCGACTCCGGCCGCGTACCGCCCATCAAAACGTCGACCCCGAGCGACACCGCGGCACGCGCCGAGGCGATCTCGCTCGATTCGTCGAGGCTCACCACCTCGAGATACACCTTTGCCCCGCCGGCTCGAATTTCCTCGACCAAGGTACGTAGCTCCGAGAACGGCAAGCCCACGTCCTTGAACCCGATGTGGCGCACGCCGGCCTCCAGCGCCTCCGCCAAGCGCGCGCGCGCATCGGAGACGGTGCGATCGTTTCGCGTGAGCATGAAAATGAACTCGGGTGCTCCTTCGCCTGCGCGCGCGCCCGTGCCGGCGCCGCCCGCGTCCGCGCTCGCGCCCGCTCCTGCATTCCCACGCCGCGCGTACGAGTGCGTCACCATGGCGACCGCCTGCTTCAGCGCATAAGCGAGGCTGGCAGGATCGGCGCGTCCCGTGCCCGCGATATCGAACGCGGTGCCATGATCGACGGAGGTGCGCACGAAGGGCAGCCCCACCGTGACATTCACCCCATCGTCGAGCCCCAGGTATTTCACGGGGATGAGCCCTTGATCGTGGTATTGCGCCACCACCACGTCGAACTCGCCTTTGCGCGCGCGCATGAAAATCGTATCACCCGGCCACGGCCCGGACGCATCGATGCCTTCTCCCCGCGCGGCGCGGATCGCCGGCGCGATCACGTCGCGATCTTCGCCGCCGAAGAGGCCATTCTCGCCCGCGTGGGGGTTCAGACCGGCCACGGCCACCCGAGGGTGCTCGATCCCGAACGCGCGGCACGCCTCCTTCGCGAGCCGCATGGCCCGCAGCTCGCTTTCGTGCGTCACCTGGCGGATGGCCTCCAAGAGCGAAACGTGAATCGAGACGAGCAGCACGCGCAGCTCGTCGTTGGCGAGCATCATCGCGAAGTCGCGGGTGCCGGAGCGATCGGCCAGGATCTCCGTGTGCCCGGGGTACGCGATCCCCGCCGCGCGCATCGCCTCTTTGTTGATGGGCGCCGTGACGATCCCCGAGATCGTGCCCGCGAGCGCCAGATCGATGGCCCGCTCCACATACGCATACGATGCAGCGCCGGCTCGTGCGTCGACCTTTCCAATCGGCAAATCGAGGGGCAAGCTCGGACCCGTTTGCAGAACCGGGAGGATGCCCTCTTCCCACACGAAATGGAGCACACCGTCCGCTACGCGCGCCTCGCGGACCTCCAGCTCCGCACCGACGATGCCAATCGCGCGACGGAGAATGGCGCTATCGCCAATCACGATGAAGGGCGTTTGGGGCCGCCGATCGCTGGCGGCGAGCTTTGCGACGATCTCCGGGCCGATGCCGGCGGGATCGCCCATGGTGATGGCCAGAGGGGCTCGAGTCATCGGGGGCGAGGTCATGGGGACGGTTCATCCTCGTGGGTGTGGAGGCGGTGGACGCAACGCAGAAGTGTCTCCGCGTCACCGAATCCACCGGCCTTGGTTGAAAAAGGGATGGCTCGACGTGGCCGGCGCAAGACCCCGAAGGGGACGCCGGGTTCGACCTCCCCCATGAGATCGAGCGCCGATGCGCCCAGCGCATCGACGATCCTTCGCGCCGTGTCGCCGCCGGTCGCGACCAGGCTATCGAACTCCTCGGCGCAGCATCGTACGACCGCGCCCATGCGCTCGGCCATTTCCGCAGCCGCCGCGTGCCCGCGCGCCGCGTGCTCGCGCTCCGAGCGCCCGCGCTCCGAGACCGCCCGCGGCGAGCGAAGGCACACGAGGGGACCGCTCGCGAACCCGCGCACGATTTGCGAGGCAATGGCCGCTGGATCGACGTCGCCCTCGCCCGATGGGAGCTCCACCATACGCGCACCCGCCCGAACGAGCCTCTCCACCTGCGAATCATTCGCAGGATGGAGACTGCCGAGCACGACCAGCGCGCGTTCTCCATTCGCCGGCTCGAACGCGGGGCGCGAGGCCTCGCGGTGCGGAATCGCCCGCGCAAGCGCCGCCGCCAGGCCCGGCGAGCCAACCCACACGACATCGCTCTCCAGGCCGATGGCGGCCACGAGCGCATCGAGATCGCGATCGCGCTCCGCGTCGTGGACGGAGAAGCGTGCTCGCTCGAGGCCGGCAAGGCGCTCCGCCACGATGCTCGTCTCGACGGGCGTGCGGGGATCGCGCGCAAACGCCGTATGCTCCAGCGGCACACCGTGGAGCAGCTGGCGCCCTGCGACGGTGGTTCGTCCGGCCGCGGGAAAAGCAGGCGCCACCACCGCGCGCGCGCGCCCCGATCCTCGCAGCGCCCCCTGAATCTCGGCGCTCAGGTTTCCGCGCAAGGTGGAGTCGATGGTCTTGTAGACGATGGCCGCATCGGGCAGCCGTTCGGCCGCACCTCGAAAGCGTGCCTCGGCCTCGCCCGGCGATGCAAAGCGACTGTCGAGATCGATGGCCACGACATCCGCGCGCGGCTCGCCCAACCCCGAAGGATCGAGCACCACCCGCGCCGAGAGTCCCCGGGCGGCAAACGGGGCCGCGCCATCGAGCGCGGAGGTCAGGTCGTCTGCGAGAAGGGTCATCATGGTGTGCTTGCCGGCCGTGCAACCGGTGAACTCCATTATGCGTTCGACCGAACGAGAAAAAAGCGAATTGATCTCAGCCGTCGATTGAGTAAAGCTCAATCGAAACATCGCGGGCACCGCAGGTAGGAAGGCGGGAGACGTCTCCCGACGAGGCAAGGCCATCGATCCGACTCGTTTTCCCAACATCTCGGCGCTGCGCGCGTTCGAGGCCACCGTTCGCCACGGCAGCGTCATGCGCGCCGCCAAGGAGTTGAACCTGACCGACGGCGCCGTGAGCCGTGCCGTGCGCGAGATGGAGGCGGAGGTCGGCTTCCCGCTGTTTCAGCGCGGAAACCGCTCGATCGTGCCGACCCACGTTGCGCGCACGCTCGCCGAGGATGTGCGGAGCGTGCTGGACCGGCTCGCGAGCGCGCTGGCCCAAGCCCGGCGCACGTCGGGTCCTGGCCGGCCCATTACCCTTTCGTGCGAGCCGACCTTTCTGATCCGCTGGCTCATTCCCCGGCTCGCCGATCTGCAAGAGGTCGTCGGCCCGGCGCGCGAGCTGCGCTTGGTTTCGGCCGGTGGAGCGGTGTCCTTTGCGCGCGACGGGATCGATCTCGCCATCCGCCGGGCGGACTTCGAGATGGCCGGCGACGTGCTGGCCAAGCCTTTTCTCGACGAGCACGTGGGGCCGGTGTGCCGCTCGGATCTCGCGCCCCGGCTTTTGGGCTCGGGCGCCATCGAAGGCGTGCTCCTTCACACCGCGACCCGTCCCCATGCGTGGGCCAACTGGTCGCGGCTCACCGGCACGGAGCTCCGTCCCGCGCGCGAGATCCGGTTCGAGCACTTTTATCTCAGTCTTCAGGCGGCCGTGGCAGGCGCGGGGGTGGCGATCGGTCCCATCGCCCTCGTCTCCGACGATCTCGCCAACGGGGCTCTTTTGGCCCCCCGAGGCTTCGTGGCCGATGGCTCGCAGTACGTCCTGATGACCGCGCGCGAGGGCTACGATCGCGCGTGCTTCGATACGGTGCTCGATTGGCTTCGCACCCGCGGTAACGAGCTCACCACGATACCTGGATGATGGACGTGTATCCCGAGGGCTTGTACGAGGTGCCGCCGGTGTTGCCGCCGACTTCCTCCAGATTGTAGGTCGACAAGGTCTCGAGGATGCAGTGGCGTGTGCGCGGATCGAGCGATGCATCCGGGGCGAAGGTCAGGACCAGCGATCCCTCGCGTCGCGTGACGAGAACGTTGACCTTGCCGCTGCCCTCGGGGAGGCATTCCTGCGCCTGCTCGCGTGCGCGCGACAAGGTGACACGGAGGGAAGGCGGTAGGTTGGCCTCCGGTGTCTCGTTGCCGGGGCGTACGAGCTCGGCGTTGCGTGCCTCACTCGGTGCGGTCGGCGGCGGAGCCGTTGCCTTTTCGCCTGCGCAAGCACCGCAGAGTGCAATCACCGTGACCAGAAGCGGAACGGAGGCGATGCGGTTCATGATGACCCTACCGAGCATAGAACGTACCTCGCCCATATCATCGCACTACGTCGCTCGGTTGGCCCTTCGATAATCGCGATATGTCCTCGTTATGCCGCAAATTTTTCCTTTCGGCCCGCAAGAGTCACCGTCAGCGCAGGCGGCGTAGTCTCGATATCGTGCCGCATGCTCGCGCCGCCGAGGGTCGTGTCGAGCTCGTCGCGCCATGCGCCCACGATGTCCGGGGCCCGCCGAGCGGTGAATGGTCCAGGCGAGCGTGTTCGCGCTCGTATCGTCCCGCCGGCGAGGGCTCGCATCGTCCGCTGGGCAAGGGTTCGCAGCGCCGCGCCCCGATGCCTCGTTGGAAACGACGGCCTATACCGTTCGATACGCAAAAGGACGATATCGTATTTGCCTAATTTAGTTTTCTTCTTCGTCGAACGCAGGTATACAATCCACCAGTGCACGATCGGACTTCGCGCCGTGCGTTCGTGTTTCGTCCCAGTGCATTTTCGCACCTTCGCGGGAGCGGCTTTTGCGCCCACGCCCGAGCCTCGAACCCATTCATTGGCGGGTCCGTTTCCTGCTTAGGCCGGTGCGGCGGATTTCCGCCGAACAGGAGGCTATTCATGAAACGTGCAGGTCTTCTAACGACTTCATTTGCACTGGCGCTGCTCTCGTCGATCTATGCGACGGGGTGCGGTGCCGAAGCCCCCATCACCGAGGAACGTGCCCCCAGCGCGACGGACGACGCGGAGCTCCGCGTCACGCCGTCGAACGCGGCCACTTATGCGGATCCCATTTGCGGTCCCGGGTGGGTCTTCACCGTTTGCCCATGCGGAGGCGCCTCCGGCTGCCGCCCGCAATCCATGCCGCCCCCCACCTACTGCGGCTGCTGAGCGAAGGTCCTTGAACTAGGAAGTTGCTACCGCGCGTCCAATCGTCGTCGCGACCATGCCCGCAAGGGATGATGACGATTGGACGCGATCCTTGGCCGCCCTCGATCAGCGGCGTTTCAGGGAGGCGATACGTTGTACGATAAGCGGGCACGCGCCGCGGACCGATTGTCGATTCGAAGATTGATGACTTCCGAGATGACGAGATGAGAAATGGATCGGGATGAATCGGGGGGAGGCGCCGCGCGCGGGGATGTCCGAGGATCACTCCCCGGGCCGCCCGAAGCACCCGCTAGCTCCCGTTAGCTCGTAGCGTCATTGCGTTATCGGTGCGATGCCGGAACGATCGTCCACGACCATTTCGTCCCCCCATGGACAAAAATGGACGGTCGCGTTGCTTGCGGACGCGTCTGCGTCTGCGGTTGACGCGCTCGATGTCGGTTTCGAGCTCCGATCGACGGCGTTTCGTCGAAGTCCGCGGCCTGGCAGCGAAAATTCGCGACGGCACAGCGGCTGCAATTCGAGTCGGCGTGGTCGATTCGGCCATACATGATTCGAAAGTAGAGAGAGCGGAGGACACCGTGGCGGACATGCAAGACTTCGAGTCGCTGTGGAAGCGCGCTGCGTATGCTTGGGCGAAATCCAAAGTGAGCGACGGCGCGGACAACGTGGACGCGTGGCGCACGAACTCGACGTTCAAAGACTATTACGACCGGTATGGGCTGAGCACCAGCAATGGGTCGCCGCAATACAACACGACGACCAACAAGGTGAGCGTCGACGGCGTGTACTCGCAGACCTATACGAACAATACCGATCAGCAGACGTCGGGCGACTTCACGTACAGCGACGCGGTCACGAACACCTTGAGCGTGGCCATCACCGAAGGGCTGCAGATCGCGCAGAGCGAGAGCGTGAAGGTCGGGCTCGAGGGGCTCGGCGACGTGAGCTCCTCGCTCACGGTGACCGTGAACATCTCGTCGACCCAGACGGTGACGAACTCCGAGACGAAGACGTGGAGCGTGCACCAGCAGATCCCCGAGCCGCCGCACTCGGTGACCAAGGCGACGTTCACCGTGGAGAAGAATACGCTCGCCGGCTCGGTGACCGTCCCCGTGGTCATCTCCGGGCGCGTGGCCGTGGGGCTCAATAGCCGGTGGAATGGTCACTATTTTTGGTTCGTGCCTATTGCCCAGCTCCTGACCGATACCAACAATACGCCCAGCTGGCTCAAGATCAACGGCGACGGCTCGGTGACCTTCAACGCGGTCTACAGCATGAACGGGGTCGCCGCGTCGAACGCGTACGTCACCCTCGATCGCGTCGATCCCTCGGGGACGACGTCGCAGAAGGTCCAGATCGCGCACCCCAACACGGTGATCCAAGCCGCGTAGAACGGCGCGGGCCTTCGGAGGAGCGGATGTATCCCGTGTTCGAAGACGTGCGCTGCGGGGCCATGGTGGAGTCGGAGATCGAGCTCTTCGCCGATATCGCGTTTCGTTCGCAGGGGGCTGGCGGGCGGTCGCGCGAGAAGATCGCCGAGTGCCTGCGCCACCTGCTGCCGCTGGGGGGAGCGCGCGCGGTGGCGTTCGATCGCGGGGAGGCGATCGGCTTCCAGGTCGGGTGCGACCACCACGCGATGTCGCATGGCGCCACGGATTTGCCGCGGGAGACATTTTACTTGAGCGATCTGGCCGTCTTGCCCGGCCACCGCCGTCGGGGCATAGGCTCGGTGTTGATGCGCGCGCTCGTGGAGTACGCGCTGCCGCCGTACGAGCACGTGTTCCTGCACGCGGTGGAGGGCTCGACGTGCGAGCGCGCCCTGTCGGCGCGGGGCTTGGTGGCGCGCGCCGACTACGGCGGGCGCAAGGGCCTCTTCGCAAATAAGGAGCTGGTCGCCGCGCTCCGCGCGCAAAGCTCCAAGGAAACCCGCCTGTCTCGATGACCGGCGCGGAACAAGGAGAAACACCATGAGCACGAAGAACGTGGAGAAGTTGAAGAAGGCGTTGGAGCAGTCGAAGGAAGTAAAGGCCGTGAAGAACATCAACGAGCACCTGAACTGCACCAAGCAGGGGTGCTTCTCGGCCTGGACGTAAGAACCACGTGCGCCGCCGGCGGCCCCGCGATGGGGCCGTCGGTCGCGCCTTTGCGCGATGGCACTCGTCGGGAGACTCCCGCACGAAGCGCAGGAACTGGAGAGGAGCTACCATGTACGAGCAAGACGAACAGCGACTCGAATCCGAGCTGGACGTGGTCCGGCGGCAAATCCACTCCGGGGAGATGATCTTGCGCCGCGAAGGCGACGCCGCCGTCATTTTCGGCAACGCCCACGATCGCTATCGCATTTTCCAACTCCGGATTACGCCGCTCGCCGCGTGCCTGTTCGAGATGCTCCGCGACGGCGAGACGCGCGACACCATCAAAGAGGCGATGGTGCAGCTCGGCGAGCCCGCGGGCCGCGCGGACGAGCACCTCGCGAACCTGGTGGCCATCGCGCGCTTCGATCGCACCGGGGACACCATCGGCTACGGGGTGATCACCGAGAGCCTCTCGGCGCCGCTCAATGTCACGTGGGACATCACCAATGTCTGCAACCTGACGTGCAGCTATTGCTACAACACCAGCGGGCCCGTCATCGACGATAGCCTGCCCATCGAGCGGTGCGTGGAGGTCGCGGACCAAATCGCGGATCTCGGTGTCTTCAACGTATGGCTGGGCGGCGGCGAGCCGCTGATGAAGAAAGGGATCGAGCGGGTGCTGCGCCGCTTCAAAGAGCGCCACGTGAAGGTGCTCTTGGCGACCAATGGCGTTTTGCTCAAGAACGATCGCTTCCTCGATCTCATCGCCGAGACCTGTACCGAGGTCAATATCAGCATCGACGGCCACACCCCGGAGCTGCACGCCATGCTGCGCGGCGAGTCGGCGTCGCTCGAGGCGGCGGCCGGCGGGGTCCGGCGCATCAAGGAGCGGCTCGGCGACGCGATTTACGTGACCGGGATCACCGTGGTGCACAAAGGGAACCTCGAGGCGGTGCCGGCGATCATCGATTTTTGCCACGAGATCGGCTGCAACAAATGGACGCACAACGAGCTCTATGCGATGGGCCGCGGTTCGGCGCTGCGCAAGCTGGTGCTCGCGCACACCGAGTACGACCGGCTCTACGAGCTGGCCTCGGCGAAGGCCGACGAGCTCCGCGGGCGCATGGTCGTCGAGGACTACGTGCGCATGCACAAATTGCAGGACAGCGGGCGGATCAAACCCTTTTACGGGTGCGTCGCGGGAAATCAGGAGATCGCCATTCAGCACGCGGGCGACGTGTATCCGTGCCAAAAGCTCCAATACGAAAAATACCACTGCGGCAATGTCAAGGATACGTCGCTCACGGCCATTTGGAAGGATAGCCCCATCCTCTCCTGGCTCCGCTCGCGCAACATCGAGGACACCGAGTGCACCGGCTGCGGCGCGTTCGCGGGGGGACAGTGCAACGGCGGGTGCCTGGCGGAGAAGGAGATCCACTTCGAGCGGCACGACACGCGCGATCCGCTTTGCCCGGAGAACCGGCCCGTGTACCAAAAGGTGCTCCTGGACGAGATCCCATATCCCTACCTCACGGAGCCGGTGCGCGAGATCGTCCCCGGGTGGGGCACCCACGGAGAAGAGCGCAGCCCGCGCCGGGTGACCGCACTTCGGGTCGTGCGATGATGCTCGGGGGCAGGGCGATCCCGAGGATGCCCGCGCCGAGCCGTGAAGCGTTCGAAGGTGACATCGTACCGGCGCAGAGGCCCGTGATCTTCACGGGCCTGTTCGCGGGGGAGCCGGTCGATGCGATTCGATCGCTCGAGCAGGCGGTGGAGGCGTGGGGCTCCGTTCCACTCGCCATCAGTCAGGAGTATTCGCACAACGATTTCGAGAGCCAGCGCGACGGCTACGACGTGCCGGATCGGAAGATGTCGCTGGCCGAGTATGCCGACTTCATCGCGCGCGAGCCGGGCACACGTTGGATGTGCACCGAGCAGCGCACCCCCGAGCACGTGGCGCGCTCGTTCCGGCGCACGTCGCTCGCCGGGGTGCTGGAGGAGGACGGCGACGACGTGCCGTCGTTCTTCTTCTTCGGCAATGGCGGCAATCATGCGAATTTCCACTTCGATGGCGATATGCGGGCGACGTTGCTCCACCACGTCGCCGGCCGAAAGCGGGTGTTTTTGGTCCCGCCCCACGAGGCGGAGAAGATGATGCCCGTCAAAAACTTCAGCCGCTGGCTCTTTTATCGATTTACGGAGGAGGAGCGCGCGCGCTTTTTGGCCTTCGCGGACGGCTGGTCGGCCGCCTTGGAGCCGGGCGAGACGCTCTTCATCCCCACGGCGTGGTGGCACCACTTGGACTACGTGGAGCCGGCCATCTCGATCAATTTTCGCCTGCGCCGCAACAAGGCGCTTCAATTGCTCGGCAGCGGTAAGCTCCATATCGATCACAAGCTGCAAGCGCTCGCGGTGCGCATGCTGCAGCCGCTCCCCGCGGACCGAGATCGCTTCGAGCGGATCGTCCGCGCCCTGGCCGAGCCGCTCTCCCCCGCCGACAAGCTGCGCGCGATGGCCCGCCTCTACGATCGGCTGCTCGACGAGCTGCGCGCAGAGACGGGCGCACGCGCGATCACGGGCCGCCTCACGGACGACGAGACGTCGCTGTGGGCGCGCGGCCTTCGACGCGGAACGCTGTACCCCGAGCGCGCGGTCGCGACCTCGGTGGAGTCATGACGAGGGGGCGGCACCCCCGCAAAGGAGCGCAAAGGAGGATGATATGGGACCATTGGTCGTATTTTTGATTGGGGGCGCGGCGGGCCTTTTGCTGCAACGCAGTTCGTCGAAGATCGTCAAAAAGGGCACGCGCGTGGTGGCGGGCATCCAACGAACGGTCACCCGCGCCGCCGAACAGGTGCGCGAGGATCACGAGGACGCGCTCGCCGAGCTGGACGAGGAAGAGCGCGTGGCCGCCGCCCGCGAGGCTGCGCGCGTGGCGCGTTCGAGCGGCGCGAACAAACCCGCGAAGCCGGTGGGCGATTGACCCGGCGACCACCCTCGCGCGCCGCCTCGCCCAGGGTGGTCGCGGTCTCCGTCGTGCCGGGCCGCGTGCGTTGGGCGATCGGCGACGCGCACGCGCCCGGCGCTTCATGGAGCGCCGCCTGCGCGCAGCTCGCCGCGTCGCCCGGCATCCACGAGGTGCGGTGGAATCCGGTCACCTTGCGCGTGCTGGTGCTCTTCGATACGAGCATCGACGCAGGCGACGTGGAGCGGCGGCTCCTCGGTGCCCTGGACGATGCGCTCGATCTGGCGCTCGATGCGCTCGATGCGGTGCCTCCCGGGGCGCGGGGCGCGCGCGTCGATGGATCGCCCGCGGCGTGGTCGGTCGTATCGCGCACCGCGGATGCCGCCGGCGATCCTTCGCGTGCGCGGGGGCCGGCGCGCACCGTGGCGACGGCGGCGCTGGTGGGCGGTGCGGTGCTGACGGGGCTCGCGGCGGCCGGGGGGATCGTATGGGCGGCGGCCACCGCGGGGGCGCTGGTGGTGGGCTTCCATCTGGCGCGCCGGGCGGCGCGTGCGCCTCATCTTCAGACCGATCGCGCGAACCTCGCGGCGCTGCTGCGCGAGTGCGCCCCGCTCCGGCCCCTCATCGGGCGCGGGACGGCGTTTGCGATCGTCGACGCCTGCGCGGGGGTCGCGAGGCTCGCCGCGTTCGGCCTGGGGATCGATCTCGTTTTGCGCGGTGGGACCATCGCGCTCCTGGGCATCTCCTTGGCCGGGGCGCCGGCGCTCGCCTTGGTCGCGGTGGCCGTCGCGGGCCTCACGGGCATCCAGCTCTGGGCGCGCTTCCAGAGCTACGCCGCGCTCTTCACGGCGGGCCGCGAGCTTCAACACCGTATGCGCGTCAAAATCTTCGATCATGTGCAGCGGCTTCCCATGGAGCAGTTCGTGCGCCACACGCCCGGACAGCTGGCCTATGTGATCGTGGACGACGTGAGCCAGATCGAGCGCACGGTGGACGCCGGCGCCAGGCTCCTCATGGGCAGCCTCACGGGCGCCATCCAGCTGGCGGCGATCTTCGCTGTGTCGCCTCCTCTCGGCCTGGTCTCCTTGGCCATCGTGGGGACCTTGGCGGCCGTCACCTCGGCGCTCCAGCCGCGGTTGCGCACCCGGTTCTCCGCGGCGCGCGCCGTGGGCGGTCGGTTGAACGGCCAAGTCACCGCCGTTTTGCAGGGCGTGGCCACGGTGCGCGCGTTCGAGGCCGAGGGCGCCGAGCGCGCGCGGGTGGCGCGAACGAGCCGCGAGCTTCACGCGGCGATCCTCCAGGAGCTACCGGCGCTCATCGGCACGCCGCTGGCGCAGGAGGCGGTCGTCATGTTCGGGCTCTTGGCGGCGTCCCTCGCCTCGGCGAAGACCTTGACCACCTCCGCCGGAAGGTACTTTGCCGGCCTCGCCGTCGCTTCCAATTTCTTGTCCACCTTGTCCGATCTGTCATCGAACTTCACGGAGATGTCGCGTGGATTGACCTCGTTCGGCCGGGTTCGCGCCCTCTTGGAGCTCGCCCCGGAGACCTCGGTTCCCGCCGCCGCCGCCGCCATGAATACGAGCGGGCCACTGCGTGGCAGCGTGGCCTATGATCGCGTCAGCTTCTCCTATCCGGGCGGTCCCCCCGTGCTCCACGATGTTTCGGTATCGCTGCCCGAGGGAAAGACCGTGGCGGTCGTGGGGTTGAGCGGCTCGGGGAAGAGCACCCTCGTCAACCTGCTCTTGGGCTTTTACCCACCCGATCGAGGCACCATTCGCATCGACGGCGCCGACATCGCAAATGTTCCGCGCGGCACCCTGCGCCGGGCCATCGCGGTCGTCAGCCAAGACGTGCAACTCTTTCCGTTCAGCGTCCACGACAACATCGCGCTCGGCCGACCCGGCACCGACCGCGCGAGCGTCATTCGCGCCGCGCGCCTGGCCTATGCGCACGACTTCATCGAAGCGCTCCCCGACGGCTACGACACCATCCTGAGCGATCGCGGAACGACCCTCTCGGGCGGTCAACGGCAACGCCTCGCCATCGCCCGGGCGATCCTCAAAGACGCGCCGCTCCTGGTGCTCGACGAGGCGACCTCCCACCTGGACGCGACCACCGACGATCTCGTCCAAGGCTCGCTCCGTACCCTCGCGCACGGCCGCACCGTCCTCGTCATCGCGCACAAGCTCTCGACCATCGAGCACGCCGACCAATGCTACGTCTTCGAGCACGGCCGGGTGATCGGCCAGGGCGTACCCTCGCAGCTCCGCGACGGCTAGACGTCATTCGAATCCCGTCATCAAGGGGAACGGCGTGCGTGACTGCCGCGCCGTGCGTTAGCTTCCCGACAGAGCCTTTTGGATCTCGGGGAGCGCGTAGAGTGCGAGCGCGGTGACCGTCAAGGTGGGGTTTACGGTGCCGCCCGTGGGCATTTGACCGCCCCCGAGGATGAACAAATTGGCATGATCGTGCGACCGCCCCCGAGCGCTGACCACGCTGGTCTTGGGATCGTTGCCCATTCGGTACGTTCCCAAAATGTGGCCTGCCCCAAACCACGTTGGCGCGTGCTCCGCGTTGGTCGCGCCGAGCGCTTGGAACAAGCGATCATGCGTCGCGCGCGCCGCCGCGAGGCCCTGCCGTTCGTAGTCGCCCAGCGCAAAGTGGATTTTCGGGCGCGGGAGGCCGGACGAATCGAGCGCGTCCTCGGCGAGGGTGATCCGGTTTTCGGGATCGGGCAATTGCTCCATGAGGGACAAAAGCGTCGATTGCCGGTGCGCGTGCAGCGCCAGCTCGCGCTGCAAGCTCGCCCCGCGAACGCCGCGCCCGCGCGCGAGGAGCTCCGGCAGGAGGAAGGTGGGCCCGCCTTTACCGAAGTTCCAGCCATCGTTGCGCAGCTCGACGCGAAACGCGCTGCGCTGGGCGCGCGGATCGGCCCCCTCGAAATCGCGAAAGCGGAAGTGATCGATGCCGGCGACCGCGTGCGGCGCGCGGTACGAGCCGAGGGGCTCGCGCGCCAGAGCCCAGGTGAGCTGGGCGGGGTGGTCCATCAAATGGCGGCCCACCTGATCGCTTCCATTGGCGATCCCGTGAGGGCGCTCGGCGGTGCGCGATAAGAAAAGCAGCTTCGGTGTCTCGATGGAGTGCGCGGCCAGGACGTAGCTGCGCCCGCGGGCGATTTGCGACGTTCCATCGGGTCTGCGCACGTGGATGCAGCGGATTCGCTCGCCTTCACCCACCTCGATGAAGACCGCGACCGCGTTCTCCACGATGCGCACGCCCGCGCGCTCGGCCCGCGCCACCTGCACGCTGGCGTCGAAGCGGGCCACCGTGGGGCAGATGGGCACGCAGCTGGCTTGCCCGTCGCACGGGGGGCGGCCATCGTATGCGGTGGAGTTGCGGGCCTGGGGGTTGACATTGACGCGAAGCCCCAAGGGCGCGATGGCGCGCGCCCACGCCCGGTCCCGATGGGTGAGGGCGATGGGCGGCATTGGATACGGAGTGCTCCGCGGCGACTCGAGATCGCCTTCGCCAGCGACCCCCAAGACCCGCTCCGCCTCCGCATAATACGGTTCGAGCTCGGCGTAGCCGATGGGCCAATCCACGCCCACCCCAAAACGGGATTTCATTTCGAAGTCGCTCGGGTGCAACCGCGGCGTCGTCCCGAGCCAATGCCACAAGGTGCCGCCCACCAATCGCAGATAATTGCTTTGGAAATTCTCGGGGCCCGCTTGGACGTAGTAATCGCCAATGGCATCCAGCCGCGGCGCAGGCGCGTGCGCCACCGCTTCGTAGGGCGTCTCGGGCAGCTTCACCAAGGATTCTCGGTAGCGCTGGAGCGCTCGTTCGCGGTCGACGCGCGGGCCCGCCTCCAGAATGACCACCCGGACCCCGGCGCGCGCCAAACGCGTCGCCACCAAGGTGCCCACGATCCCTGCTCCTACGATGATGACATCGGCCTCGATATCGTGCGCTTGCGCGGTCATGACGGTCTCCGATGATCAACGAACGACGGGGGCCTTCGACCAAAAGCCAGGCGGGCCGCCGCGCGTGGTGGGGGCATGGATCCCATCGAGATGCCATCCGAGGGCATGGATGTACGTGGCCATTTGGATCCCCGAAGGGCCCTCGTACACCCCGGTGTACCAATTGGTGATGATGCGATCGGTGAGCGCCCGGAAGGTCGGATCGTCGAAGATGCCGCGCGCTTCGAGCTCCTCCAGGGAACGAGGCGCGTGCCATCCGCGATAGCCCGCTTGTCGGTAAAGGCGTTGGAGATCGGCGGCGCGTTGGGGGTCGGCTTCGAGGGAGGTCGAATAGAGCCGCCCGAAGGAAGGTGCCAATTCCTCGAAACCGGTCAGGAGCACGGAGAGATGAAGAAAGCGCGCGAGGGCAGGCTCGCGGCGGAGGGCCTCGGGCAACGAGCTCGCATGCGTCTCCGCATCGGGGGAGCTGCAGCCGGCGCCGGCGAGAGAAGACGCCATGGCCAGCGCTCCAAATGCCGCCAAGAGCGCACGGCGCGTCAGGGGCGGTAGGGCCAAATCATCCGCAGGAGCTTGCGGCTCGTTCATGGCGGCATATTGGATCGGCTTTCTTCGCGCCGTCGAAGGAAAAAGACAATGTAGCGCGAAGGACATCGCCGGATAGATGTGGCCGGTGTCTACCTGGATTTACGTACCAAGGACCACCTCGACGCTGAGCGCACGTCGATCACGGACCTCGCGGAAGACCTCACGGAAGAGGAAGAGCGTCGAACCGTGTCACGGATTTCGTCGGGCTCCGTATTCATGGGTGGCAACCACGCCTTGAAGAAAGAATACGGAACGAGATATGCGAGATCCCCTCACGGCCCTGCGCGATGCGCGTCACGCGAGGCTCCTCCGCGCGAGCCAGAGCGGGGACCGTGCCGCGTTCCGGGCGCTCTATCGGGCATTGTACGAGCCCGTCTCGGGATACGTCCGGCGGCGGGTGGCGACGCAGTCGGAGGCGGAGGATGTCGTGGCGCAGGTGTTCCTTCAGTGGGTGGCCGCGCTGCCCAGGATCGATGCCGCGCGAGGGACGGTGTTCGCCTATGTGCTCGGAATGGCGCGCAACCTCTTGGCCGATCGAGCGCGTGCCGCGCGCCGCCCGTTCGATCCCGAGGTGCTCACCCAGGAGGCGTCCACGGTGCGGGACCCTCATGAAGCGCTCGAGGAGGCCGAGGAGCACGCGACCCTTCGCGAGCACGTGGCGGCGCTTCCCCTCGAGGTTCGCGAGCTCTTGAGGCTCCGCTACGAGGAGGGCCTCCGTTATGCGGAGATCGCGCAGATCGTCGGGCACGGGGAGGCGGCCGTGCGCCAGCGCATTTCGCGCGCGGTCCGCGAGCTCCGCGGCGCGTGGAACCATGCGGTGGAAAAAGGAGCGGTCACGTGATGCGCCAGGAGCTCCAACGCGCTCTGCGAAGAAAGTCGGTTCCAATGGACGCTCATCATCGGGAAGCGCTCGAGCAGGGCCTGCTCGCCGCGTTCGAGCGCCAGGTGCGTCCGCGCGCGGCGCGCCGGGTGCGATGGCCCCATTATGCGATCGCCGCGCTGGCCGTGGCCTCCCTCCTCGTCGCGAGCCAAGCGCCCGCGGAGCTCGAGGTCGACGTGGGCCAACGAATCACGATCGAGCTCGGCGCCGAGGCCGGCGGCGCGGAGCTCGCGGAGCTCGGTCGCGCCGTCTCCGAAACATTGGAGCCGCCCTCGCGGCCAGGTATCGTCCTGGGAAACGTCCGCGTCGATGCCGAGGCCGGACCCATGGCGGTGCTGACGGTCGACGTCTGGGGCAACCCGCTGCGCACCGAGGCGGAGACGCGGGAGCGCGTGCAAGGACTCTCGGGAATGGCCGCCGCCCGCGTCCGCGTGGCTCCTTTGCGCGGGCACGTTCGCGATACCATGTTGCGCAAATTTCTCTATCTCGTTCACCACGACGCGACCCCCGCGGAGCTCTCGCGCGCCCGCCAGCAGCTCGTCGACGAGCTTCGCCAAAAAGAGGCCGACGGCGCGCTCGACGTAAACATCTCGGTGGACGACGCCACCCATCGCGTGCGCGTCGAAAAAGTAAAGCGCCCGAAATAGCGCCACGTTGCTCGAAAGATAATGAACGAAGGAAAGGTGCGCCATGCATAGGAGAGCGCGATCGCAGCGATCGCACGTGTATGTTCGAATGGTCATCGGGCTCGCGATGGGCGTCTCCCTCACGTGGGCATGCGACGCGCCATCGAGCGGATCCATCTCGGAGGAAACGGGGACGGCACCCGTTGCGCTCGAGGACGAGCTCGGGACGGACGCCCCGGCCGATCCCTCGGATCGCCCGACGAGCGACGCGGAGATCGTCCGCGATCTGCGCGCGCTGCTCGCGCGTCTGGTGGCGGAGGATCGTTTTTCGGGCACGGTGCTCTTTGCCAAGCACGGCCAGCCCTTGTTCGCGCAGGCTCATGGTTGGTCCGCGCGCGCGTTCAATGCCAAGATCACCATGGGCACCAAGTTCAATACGGCTTCGACGGCAAAACTGTTTACGTCGACGTCGATCCTGCAGCTGGCCGGTGAGGGGAAGCTCTCGCTCGACGACACCCTGAGCGCCGTGTTGCCGGCCTATCCCAATCCGGCGATCGCGCGCAAGGTCACGATTCGCCAACTGCTGGCGATGACCTCGGGAATGGGCGACTACGTCAACATGAAGCTCGTCGAGCGCAACCCCGACATGCTACGAACGATCGAGGACCATCTGCCGTTCTTCGTCGACGATCCGCTGCGCTTCGAGCCTGGAACGCAGCAGAGCTACAGCAACGCGGGGTTCATGATCCTGGGGCTGGTGATCGAGCGAGTCTCCGGCCAGCGGTTCGAGGAATACGTGCGCACCCATATTTTCGAGCCGGCCGGAATGGTCGATTCGGGGCATTACACGTCCCAAGACGATATTCCGAACCTGGCGTTGAACTACACGAGCTTCACCGATCCGGACGGGCCGCGGGTGGTGGCATTGCGCCTCGGGCGGGGGGCAGCACCGGCCGGAGGTGGCGGCACCCATACGACGGTGGGGGATCTTCTCCGTTTCGCGCAGGCCATTCGCGCGGGCAAGCTGCTCGATCGGACCCACACCGATCTGCTGATGCAATACCGCCCTACGGAGATGTGGCACCTGTACGGTTGGGATCAAACCTACGTGAACGGTATTCATATCACCGGACACGGTGGCGCCACCATGGGCACCAGCGCGGCGTTCTCGATGTATCCGGATCTCGGTTACACGGTGGCGGTTTTATCCAACTACGACGGCGCCGCGATGCTCGTCGGCTCGCGATTGCAAGCGCGATTGACCGGTGAGCCGTCGCCTCGAGCCGTTCACGTACCCGACCATGTGCTCCAGCAATTCGCAGGACGGTACGTCGAGGGCGGAGGTGGCGGGGCACCGACGGTGCCGACCATTTACATCACCGTCGAACACGGCGCGCTCGTCGTCTCCATACCCCTGCAGGGGAAGCATAAATTCCTGCCCCTCTCCACCGCCGAGTTCTTCGACGACGACATGCTGACCCCGCGCCTCACGTTCACGCGCGACGGGAACGGTGCCGTCACGGGTCTCGTCCTAACGGGCATTCGACGGGACCCGACGAGGGCATCCAAGCGGCTCTAATTCGACGCGTTCGATTTCGAACCGCCACCGCGCGCGATCTCGGTCGGCATCGGCGCACCCGCCAGCCACCAGAGCTCTTCCCCTGGTGCCCCGGCGGTTGAACAATCGTCACCACGTCGCCGAAAGGCGCGCTCTACATGGCTTTGCACATCGCCCGGGAGTTCCATCATGTCTGGTCATGCGTCACCCATGCGTCCTTCGTCCGGGCGAGCCGCGCTCGGTCTGCTGGCGGCCCTTACTTTTGCCGGAGACCTCGCCTGCTCCACCCCCGGTGCGGACTACCCGGATTCACCCACGCCCGTCCCTGCCGCCGAGGGCGTGCTCGAGGCGACGAGCCGCTCCACGCTCGATGCCACGATTCAGGCGATCCTCCAGCGCCCTGTGTTCCAGGGGGCCCATTGGGGCATGAAGTTCCAGTTGCTGGGCGCGAATGAGCCCATGTATGCGATGAACCCGGCCGAGCTTTTTCTCGTGGGCTCGGCGTTCAAGGTCTTCGTCGCGGGAACGGCGCTCGCGACCCTCGGGGAAGATTACCGCTTTCGCACCCGGGTCTACCGCACCGGTCCGGTGGTGAAGGGTATCCTACGGGGCAATCTGGTGCTGGTCGCAGGCGGCGATCTGCTCCTCGGCGGCCGCCTTCAGCCCGATGGGAGCCTGGCATTTCCCGACCCGGATCACTCCTACGGCATGGCCGAAGGCGCGGCCCCGGCTCCCGGCGACCCTCTTCGCGTGATTCGCGAAATCGCGGCCCAGGTGGCCGCGCAGGGCATCCGGCGCATCGGAGGCCGCGTCCTCGTCGATGCGTCGATGTTCCGCGAAGGAAAGGCGGACATCGCCCAGGGCGGGATCTCCGTCCCCGTCTCGCCCATGATGATCAACGACAACATCATCGACGTGACGGTAGCACCGGGGCAGCACCTCGGCGCGCCGGGCCTTTTGCGCACGTCCCCGCAAACGGCTTATCTGCATATCGTCAACGAGGTAACCACGATTGCCCCGGGCGGATCGATCCCGCGACCTCTTCGCTTCACGAACGACGTGGCGAACCCGGATGGTACGCATACCGTTCACCTCACCGGCGATATTCTCTTGGGTGGCAAGTCTTCCTTCCAGCCGTACTATGTCCCCGGGCCCGTGCGGTTCGCGGAGATGGCATTCGCGGAGGCGCTGCGCGACGAGGGCGTGCGCGTCCATGCCGATCCGTCCGTTCCGACCGACCTCGGCGCGCTCGCGTCGTTCGCTTCGGCGAGGCATCTCGTGGCCGAGCATGTGGCGCCCGCGCTGGCCGACGAAATGAAGGGGATGCTCAAAGTGAGCTCGAACATTCACACCGCGTATTTCCCATATCTGATCGGCGCGTTGGCCGGGCACGACGAGGAGAATCCCGAGGCGGCTTACGACGTGCTTCGCGGTCGCTTGTTCGAGAAGGCGGGCCTCGAGCCCAATCCACCCGGCGCGCGCGATCTCCGTTACACCCCGGACTTCTTCGTCACCTTTTTGAGCTACCTGGCGCGGCAACCGTACCTGCCAACGTTTCGGCAGGCGCTGCCCATCTTGGGCAGGGACGGATCGCTGACCAACGTTCAAGTAAGCTCACCGGTGGCGGGGCATGTCTACGCCAAGACGGGGACCGCCGCGCTCCATGTGGCGAGCAACCCGATGGCCGCCAAGGCGCTCGCCGGATACATCCAACTTCCAGACGGGCGCGCGATCGCCTTTGCGGAGTTCGTGAGGATCCCCGTGAGCTCGCTCGAGGCCGCCATCAGCGTCTCGAAGGTGGCGGGGGAGGCGCTCGGAGAGATCGCCACCGCCGTGTACCTGGAGGCCTCCCGGAACTGAGAGGACCCACGGCGCCGGAATCCCGATCCCGCGCCGCCGAGACGCCGCGCCGGCGCGCGGGTGCGAAAGGCGCCGCGTGCCCACGCGAGCGCCGCCGATGCCGCGACGGTCTGGCGAAAAAAGGTTATCGCTGTATCATCGCGACATGGCTATTGACGAGGTTCCCGAGAGCGCGCCATTCCGGATCGGTCCGTATGCGGCCTTCGTCCTCGATCCCGATGGGAACAATATGGAGGCGGTCTTCCGCGAGAGGTGAGCTCCCATGAAATCGAACCGCATCATCAGCACGGTGGAAGTGCACACGGCCGGGGAGCCGTTTCGGATCGTCACCAGTGGATTGCCCAAGATCCGCGGTAAGACCATCGTCGAGCGCCGCGCGTGGCTGGAGGCGAACGCGGACCATCTGCGCCGCGCGCTGATGTTCGAGCCGCGCGGCCACGCGGACATGTACGGCGGCTATCTGACGGAGCCGGTCACCGAGGGCGCGGATTTCGGCATCATCTTCGTCCACAACGAAGGATACAGCGACCATTGTGGCCATGGAGTGATCGCGCTCGCCACCGCCGCCGTCGAGCTCGGGTGGGTCGAGCGCCAGGAGCCGGAGACGCGCGTGGGCATCGACGCGCCGTGCGGCTTCATCGAGGCGTTCGTGCAGTGGGACGGCGAGCGCGCGAGCCGCGTGCGCTTCGTGAACGTGCCATCGTTCATTTGGCAGCGCGACGTGACCGTGCGAACGCCGTCCTTTGGGGAGGTGCGCGGCGATATCGCGTTTGGCGGCGCGTTTTACTTTTACACGTCGGGTAAGCCCTTTGGGCTCGAGGTGCGCGAGGCGGCGGTGGAGCGGCTGATCCAGTTCGGCGACGAGGTGAAGCGCGCGGCCAACGAGGCCTTCGTGGTCATCCACCCGCACATCCCCGAGATCAACCACATCTACGGTACGATCATCGACAATGCGCCACGCCACGATGGCTCGACCCAGGCGAACTGTTGCATCTTCGCCGACCGCGCCGTGGATCGATCGCCGACGGGCTCCGGCACCGCCGGCCGGGTCGCGCAGCTCCATTTGCGCGGCGAGCTGGCGCATGGCGATACGCTCGTCAACGAGTCGATCATCGGCACGGTGTTTCGCGGGCGGGTCCTCTCCGAAACGAAAGTCGACCGCTTCGACGCCGTCATCCCGGAGATCTCGGGCGATGCGCGCGTCTACGGGCTCGCCAGCTGGTTCATCGACGAGCGCGATCCGCTCGCCCATGGTTTCCTGGTGCGTTGAAGCACGTTTGGCGACGGTCCCCTAAATATGCTCGAGCGATCGCCCGGTGGTGCGAGGCCCGAGCAAGGCGACATTCAATCCGTTGATCACCACCATGGTGACGATCACGGCGAAGAGCGCGCCCACGCCGCGGGTATCGAGCAGCGGGACCAGCAGGAAGGGCATGGCCGCGTTGGAGAGCCGCGAGAGCGCGTAGGTGCCCCCGCACGCGACACCGCGAAGGCTCGTGGGAAAGAGCTCCGCTTGGTAGACGTGAAAGCCGTTGGAGAAGACGTTGCTCGTCGCCGTATAAAGGAAGCCCAACGTGAGGATCCACGGCGTCGCGGTCGCGTGGCCAAAGGCGGTGCCGAAGAGGCCCATGCCGAAGAGCGCGCCGGCTACCACGTATTTGCGCTCGACGCGATCCAGGATCCACGAGGATAGAAGAGAGCCGAGTGGATATCCGATGAACGTGATCCCGCTGAAGAGCAGCGACTTCACCACCGAGTATCCCTTGGCCGTGAGCACCAGCGGCACCAGGGTGCCAAATCCGTAATAGGCAAAAGGCTGCAAGAGCTGAAAGACGGTCATCATCACCATGCGCCGGCGATACGGCGGCACCCACAGCTCGCGCAGATCCCCGCGCGGCGGGCGAGGGGAGGGCGGCGGCTCCGGCTCCGGCGAGCGCGCACCTCCGGCCTCCGCTTCCAATTGCGAGACCCATCGATCCGCCTCCTCGTGACGCCCCGTCGATTCGAGCCAGCGCGGCGATTCGGGGAGCCTCCGGCGGAGCGGATACAGAACGAGGGTGCCCAGCGCGCCAATCACGAACATCCACCGCCAGCCGGAGATACCCAACAAGGTCACCGACGTCATGGCATGCGCGAGGAAGCCGGCCGTGGGGACACCCAAGAACCCCACCGTGTAGGCCCACGCGATGTATCGGCCGCGCTCCTTGGCCGGCAAGAGATCGCCGAGGTACGCGTCCGCCAGCGGCGGCTCGGCCCCGATGCCGATCCCGGCGAGAAACCGTGTGACCAGCAGCATGACGGGCCCCACGCTGAAGGCGCCGACGAACGAGAAGAGCGAATAGGCCCAAAGGCCGACCAAGAAGGCTTTGCGGCGCCCCAGGCGATCCGCAAATCGCCCGAGCAAGGTCGCGCCGATGGCCATACCGAGGAAGCCCGACCCGAGCAGCATCGGAAGCCACGTCTTGGGCAGGTGAAACTCGCGCACGAGCACCTGGCCCAGAACGCCCGCTAGAAATACCTCGTATACATCGAAGAACAACCCGAGGCCGACCGCCAAGGTGAGCATGCGGTGCGTGCGGGTGATGGGCAGCCGATCCATACGGGCGCCCACGGTGGGCCGGGCGCTCCTGGTGGGGAGAGGCTCGCTCACGGTATCGATTCGGGTTTGCGCTCGTCTGCCTCGATGCCCGCCTCGCGCTCGAGCCAGTCGAGCCCCGCCGCCAAGGCGATGCGGAAGATGGTCGTCCGTGTCATCTGAAAACCGGGTTGCCGCATCTCCTCCGCGATCCGATCCGCCCGCGGCAGCCATTCGGGTGCGACCCGGACGGTGATCTGAATCGCGCTTTCCCCCGTGGAGCGTGGCATTGGCCGAGTATACGCGATCTCCGCCGGCGGTCATCCCGATGCGAGCGTCTGTCTCGGCGCGCTGTCGGACGATGTCAGGTGGCGTCATTTTACGGCGCACCCGCGGGCGCGCAGCATGGCGGAAATGCATCGCACGATTGCCATCTTAGCTCTTCTTTTTATCGGAGTTACCCTCGCTCGCTCCAGCGCGGCCGCCGAAGCCACGCCGAACGTCGCTCGCGAATCACCGCCCTCTTCGGGAGACGTCTCCCCGGCCACCGAGAGACGCTGGTATGGTTGGCAAATCCTCGCGGTCGATGCGGCATCGATCGCCATGTTTGGATTGGGCGCCTCCAACGATCACGACGATCTCCTTTGGGCAGGGGCGGCCACGTACGTCATGGGGGGACCCGTAGTCCATTTCGCGAACCAGCGCCCGGATGCAGGCGCGGGATCGTTCTTCCTGCGCCTCGGCCTTCCGGTGACGGGGCTCGCCATCGGGGCTGCGAGCTCGAGCGGCTGGGGAGCGTTCGCATACGGAGCCTTTGGCGCGATCACCGGCGCCACGCTCGCGTCGATCATCGATATCGCGGCACTCGGTTGGAAACGAGTCGAGCGCCCTCCGGGGGCCAGCACGATCGGGTTCGACGCGGTGCCGGTTCGCGGTGGCATGACGGCCGGCGTGAGTGGGACCTTCTGAGCCTCACCGCCCTCGGGATCCGCTCATCGGAACGTGACGGTGAGGTGCTCTGCGAGCGACGCGAGAAAATCGGGTGCGTCGAAGAGCTCCCCCGCGGCGGCCGTTCCCGCGCGCTTGGCGCGTCCGTTCAAGATCCGCTCCGCGCCCTCCACGATGAGGGGCGCGCTGAACGCATAGATGTCACGGCCCTGGGCGGTGGCGCGGCGCTGCTCATTTCCGTGTTCGACGACGACGTCCATCGCGAACGTTTGCGCGGAGCGGCCGCTCTCGTCCTCCGCTCGAGGCGGCGGTGTATCGGGATTACGGATATCCGTAAGGGGCGCCAGGTTGATGTAAGAATGGATTTCGCGCGCCTGCACGTGGTGCGCGATGGTGACGATTTCGGAGAAGGGGAGCTCGATCATCTCCTGCGCCTCGAAGGGCGCGGGAAAATCCCATGTGCGCCGGTGCGGTGGATCGGCGACGAACGTGGGTTGGCCGTCCGAGATGACGATGCGCCGCGCGGTGTTGCGTTTGCCCGTTATCCGCGTTCCTGGGGTCGGCCACCAGCGATCGAGCGCCATGGCGATGGTGACCGTGTCGGCTTTGGGCCAATCCCCCATCGCCGCCGTCGTCAGCAGATCGGCCAGGGCGCCGTAGAAGGCAAAGGCCGGGGAGACGACGACATTCGCCTCCGCGGCGGCATTACCAAATTGCGCCAAGATCGCCCGGGCCGAGGGTTGCTCGGCCGTTACGTCCAGGTAGTGGGCGCCTGCGCGCAGCGCCGCGCGGACGATCGGGTCGGCCGTCTCCAGGAACGGCCCCGCGCAATTGATGACCAGCCCCACGCCTGCGAGCGCCCGGTCGAGCGCCGCCGCATCGTCCACGGCCGCGATCCGGACGTCCGCCCCGGGGTAGAGCTCGTGAAGGCGCGCATCGCGGCCCACCAGCACCGGGGACCATCCCCGCCGCCGCAGCTCGTTCGCCACGAATTTTCCCGTGTGCCCCGCTGCTCCGTAAACGCCGATCGTTCGCTTCGTCCCCTGACCCATGGTCCATTTCCTTTCGCGACGACCATTGTGGGGCGGAGGTCTCTGGCGCTCTTGGAGAATCTTGCGATCCGCTCCGGACGGGTCCGATCGCGTACGCTTCGCGCAAATCGTCCGAGCGCGCCGCCGATGTGCAATAACGTACAATCCACGGCGGGGGGCCGAGCATTACGGTTTGGGGGCTCACGATTCCGACCCTGGAGAGAACGCATGCCCGTCATCGAGCGAATCGGCCATTTCCATGCCGACATGAAGCACTGGCGCCACGATATCCACGCCCACCCCGAGATGGCCTTCAAGGAGCATCGCACCTCGGACTTGATCGCCCGAACCCTCGAAAAATTCGGGGTAGAGGTTCACCGTGGCCTGGCTGGAACGGGGGTGGTCGGGACGCTTCGCGCCGGCAGCAGCGCGCGGGCCATCGGCTTGCGGGCCGATATGGACGCCCTGCCCATTCGGGAAAAGGGCGACCGCGCGCACGCCTCGATCCACGATGGGATCATGCACGCCTGTGGCCACGACGGCCATACGACGATGCTGCTCGGGGCCGCGCGCTACCTGGCGGAGACTCGAAACTTCGACGGCGTGGTGCATTTCATTTTTCAGCCGGCCGAGGAGAACGAGTGCGGCGGGCAAAAGATGGTGAACGACGGATTGTTCGATCGATTTCCCGTCGAGGCGGTCTATGGCATGCACAATTGGCCCGGGATTCCGGTCGGCTCCTTCGGCGTCTGCGCGGGGCCCATCATGGCGGCGGACGACAAATTCGAAATCGTCATTTCGAGCCGCGGTGCCCACGCGGCCATGCCGCACCTGGGCGACGATCCCATCGTGGCGGCGGCGAGCATGATTGGCGCAATTCAGACGATCGTCAGCCGCACGGCCAACCCGGAGGAGAAGGTGGTGGTCAGCATCACCCAAATTCACGGTGGCAATACGTGGAATATCGTCCCCGAGGAGGTGGTGCTGCGCGGCACCTGCCGCTATTTCGATCCCGGGCTGCGCAAGGTGTTGGAGGACGCCATCGCGCGCGTGTCGACGGGGGTGGCGGCGGCGCATGGAGTCCAAACGACGTTTTCTTATTACAAGCCGATTCCGCCCGCGGTGAACGCGGAGAGACCCACGGCGGCGGCCACGCGCGCGGCCGCGATGGTGGTGGGCGAGGCCAACGTTCGGCGCAACGTGGTGCCGAGCATGGGCACCGAGGACTTCGCCTTCATGCTGGCCGCGCGCCCCGGGTGCTACATTTGGATTGGCAACGGACCCATCGTCGATGGCGTGGGGCTGCACAGCGCCCGCTACGACTTCAACGACGCCATTTTGCCGCTCGGCGCTAGCTACTGGTCCAAGCTGGTCGAGAGCGTCCTCGCGCCCCGCGAGGCCCGCGCGCCCTACCCGTGAGATTGCGCTGGCGCCGCCGGGGCGTCGATCGGAGGATGCGTGCATGGCTTCGCGCTATTGGCGGCTCGACCGGGTTCAGGGCGTCGACCTTTTGCGGTCGGACGCGAGCACCCACCGCTACGCGCGGCACTCCCATGAAGGCTACGCGCTCGGTGTGGTCGAAGCCGGCGCGCATGCCTTCGCCGCCCGCGGCCGCGTTTGGACCGCCGTTCCGGGGTGCGTCATCATCGTGAACCCCGACGATCCCCACGACGGCGGCCCCGCCGATCGCGGTCGCGCGTATTCCTATCGGATGATTTACGTCGACGGCGCGGTGCTTCGCGGCGCGCTCGACGAAGCCGCCGGGCGGCGGACGCCGGTGCCGTTTTTTGCCGAGCCCATCGTGCACGATCCGGCGCTCGCCCGCCGCCTGGTGCGCCTGCATCGCGCCTTCGACGGGACGGAGACGACGCTCGAGCGCGAAGCGCGGCTGCTCACCGCGCTGGTCGAGCTCGCCCAACGCCATGGCAAAGCGCCGGCGGCCGGGGATCCGAAAGGCGGCAGCCCGCGCGACGTGGCCCTGGCCCTCGCGTACCTCTCGGAAAATTTTGCGGAGGATTGCTCCCTGGCCCAGCTCTCCGCGCTCGCAGGCGTCGACCGCTTTCACCTGCTGCGGGCGTTCCGCCGCTGCCTCGGCATGCCGCCGCACCTCTATCAAACGCAGCTCCGTCTTCGCCACGCCAAGCGATTGCTGCTGACCGGCGCCTCCCCGGCCATGGCCGCCGTGGCCTCGGGCTTCGCCGATCAGAGTCATTTGATTCGCAAATTCAAGGCCGCTTACGGCGTGACGCCCGGGGAGTACTTGGGGCGCCACCCTCGCCGCGCATCCTCTGCGCGCCCGGCGCAATACCCCGGCATACGACGGCGTCATGCTGGCGCGTTGGGGGCGAATGTGGAATGACCCTTTTATGGAGCAATTGCCTTACATCGATGAGCATCGTCAGAAGATCGAGGCTCCGGTCGACAGGGTTTGGACGTCGCTGTTGAACGTCCTGCGCGGTGGCATGGTCGGCGGGCCAGTCGCGCGGATTTTGGGCTGCGATCCCGTGGAGGGCACGACCGCGTTCGAGGGCCGGCCCGGGGAAGCGCTGCCCGGTTTCCGGGTGGTCGAGGCCGAGCCGGGCCGGCGGCTGGCCCTGCGCGGGCGGCACCGCTTTTCCGACTATGCGCTGACATTCGTCTTCGAGGGGGACCAGCTGTGCGCACAAACGCACGCTGCGTTTCCGGGCTTCAGCGGGTGGCTCTATCGCGCCGCGGTCATCGGGAGCGGCGGCCACCGGCTCGTGACCCGGCGGCTCTTGCGGCAGATCGCCCGCGCGGCCTGACGGCGGCCTTTCGGGGCGGGTGACCGGGTTCGAGATGTCAGGCCGCGGCGCCGCCGTCCACGTCGAGCGCCGCGCCCGTGATGTACGAGGCGTCGGGGCTGGCGAGAAAGACGATGGCGGCGGTGACCTCCTCGAGGCGGGCCACGCGCTGGATGGATAGCCCGCTCACGAGCTCGTCGAACATGCCGCGGTAGGGGATGGCCATATCCGTATCCATCAGCCCCGCGTGAACGACGTTGACGGTGATCTCGCGCGGGGCGAGATCGCGCGCGGCGCCCTTGGAGTAGGCCACGATGGCGCCTTTGGTGCCCGCGTAGTCGGCCACGCCCGGATAGCCCGCGCGGCGCGCGACGCCGGAGCCGATGGTGATGATGCGCCCGCCCTTGCCGAGCACTTTGACGGCGGCGCGGATGGTGGCCACCACGCCGAGGGCGTTGACGGCCCATAGCCGATCGAGGGCGGCGACATCGCCGTCGGGGGCGTCGATGCGGCTCGGGATGGAGAGGGCCGCGTTGTTCACGAGGATATCGAGGCGGCCGAAATGGGCGACGACCGCGTCGACGAGCGCGGCCGGCCTACCGGGCTCGCCCTGATCGGATTGAAACGCGGCCGCCCTCACGCCTTTGGCCTGGAGCTCGCGCACCACGGCCTCCGCTTTGTCGGCCGAGGCCACGTAGCTTATCGCGATGTCCGCGCCTTCGTCGGCGAGCGCGCGCGCCGTCTCTCTGCCGAGACCGCGCGAGCCCCCGGTGACCAGGGCGACCTTCCCAGTGAGCTTCTTCTCGTTCGTCATGTCCCTTCCTTCGCAGGCAAATGAGCCTCGTGCCCCGCACCAATATATGTACCGATCAGTATTAATGTAGCCATCGACAGCGGCGGTCAAGATGTTTAGTATCGATCGGTATGAAAGTGGAGGAAGCCAGCCCGGCCATGGGACGCCCGCGCACCTTCGACGAGGAGGAGGCGCTGGAGAAGGCGCTCCGCGTCTTTTGGGAGAAAGGGTACGAGGGCGCGTCGCTGTCCGATCTCACCACCGCGATGGGCATCAACCGCCCGAGCCTGTACGCGGCCTTCGGGAACAAAGAGGAGCTGTTCCAGAAGGCGCTCGCGCGCTACGACGCGACGTACATGCGCTTCGTCGGCGAGGCCCTGGCCGAGCCCACGGCGCGCGCGACCGCCGAGCGCTTCCTCGCGGGCTGCGCCAACCTGCAGACGAACCGCGGCGATCCGCGCGGCTGCCTGGGGCTGAACGGGGCGCTCGCCTGCGGCACCGCCGCCGATCCGATCCGAAAGGTGATGGTGGCGCGGCGCGCGGAGGGGCTGGCGGCATTTCGCCGCCGCTTTGCGCGGGCCAAGGCCGAAGGCGAGCTCCCCGCCGACGCCAGCCCGGGCGATCTCGCGCGCTACGTGCAAACGGTGTCGCAGGGCATGGCCGTGCAGGCCGCGTCGGGGGCCACGCGCGCGGATCTGCACCGCGTCGTCGAGCTTGCGATGAAGGCTTGGCCGGGCTGAGCGCTATTCGGCGCCGTCGGCCACATTGCCGGTGTCGAAGAACGCGACCCCGGCGTGGCTGACGATGGAGCCGTCTTCTTTGTCGACCGTCTGCTCGTAGTGCAGCACGCGCGCGTGCGCGCCGTTCGAGCGCGCATGGGCCGCGCGTCCATGGCTCGGCACGTGGAAGCCGTTCGTGTGCGTATGTCCGTTGGTGGTCTTCGGCTTCGCCTTTGCGGGCGCTGCGCGCGTGGGGAGCGATTTCAAGAGCGCGTAGATGGGCGCGAGGCCGCATACCCGGCGCGTATCGAGATCGCGCGCGACGTCGTGCCAGAAGGCGGCGGGATCGCGCTCGACGGCCCGCGCCAGCGACTCGCGATCGGCCTTCTCCAGGTGCGCGCGCTCGCGCTCGGTCATGGCCTGGCGATCGCCGAAGCGCGGGCCCACGTGGGCGAGATCGGCGCCGGCGATGACGACGGTGCGGCCCGGGCGGCTCTCGACCAAGTTGCGGGTGGCCTCCAAAAACGACTCCACGGCCGAGTCCTCGCTCGGATCGCTGCCGCTCGCTTGGTGCTCGCCCAACCCCGCGAGGATGGGCACGATGCGCACGGGCTTTTCGCCGAGCAGGTGCTTCAAGAAGACGACTTGGAACTCGAGCGAGTGTTCGCGTTTGTGATTGAACTGGTCCGCGTACGGATCGAACTGGGCGGCGCTCGCCAGCTCGTCGATGGCCTCGAAGTCGGCGGACACCGTGCCCAAAGGCGTATCGAACGACTTGCGGCAGAGCGCGAAGGGCTCGCGCATGGGCGCGTGGGAGGTGCCAAAGACGATGAACGTGTCGGCCTCCGGCGGGAGCCTCGCCGCCAGGGCGCCGTACGCGTGCCCATAGCCGACGGCCCCGCGCCAGGGATCGATGTGCGGCGCGACCAAGCCCACGATGGGGGCCTCGTGGCCGTCGAGGCTGGTGAGGCCGGGGCTGGCGCGGCCGAGACAGCTCTCGTCCAAGTACTTTCGAAGATCGGCCGCCTCGTTCGAGTAGGCGCCGCCGGCATGCGCCGCCTTTCGGACGGGCGAGGTCGCGAAGGCGCGTTCGACATTGGCGCGCGCGCGATGAAAGGTGGGGCTATCGAGGAAGAGCGCCTCGTCGAGCTCGTCGGCGAGCTTGCGAACGAGCTCGACGGAAATGTCCACGCCGGCCTCCGCCGATGCGTCGCGTGCAATCTGCTCGTGAGGGTGTTCGCCCGTAAAGCGCGCGACCACCGGCACGAGGGCTGGCGGGATGCACGCGTGGCCGCTCGCGATGCCGTGGGTATCGCGGAGCACGAGGACTCGACCGTGACGGGAGTCGGGGACGACGAGGGTTTCGAGGGAGCGAAGGCGCGGGTACTTGGGCAAGGCGGTTAGCTTCGATAGAGTCTTACGCTCGTCCGGTGACAGAGTGTATGTGATGCTCCGACACCTGTGGGCGAACGCTCGAGGAGTAGAATGCCATTAAGGTCCGTCGAGTGCCCGCGCCCGAGGTCCGTCGCCGCTGACGAAGACCGACTTTCCTCGGCGAGGTCCGCTGCCGGGGATGGCCGGTTTTCAACTCGGCGCAGCATCGTTGCAAAGGGCCTTCGCGACCTCCTTCTCGGTCCGATGATCGTCGGTGCGCTCTACGTTTCGGTGCTCGCGACCGGCACGGGGGAAATGAATCGGTCGGGCACCGGCCCGATCTCGGGCGCGGGCGCGGGCGCGATGTTGGGCGTGGGGGCGGGTTGGCTCGTGCGCCTTCGGGACCGGGTGGCAGGGCGGACGTCGCGACGGTGGTATGGGAGCGCGCTCGAGTCGCTCGCCGTGGTGGCGGCGATGCATGCGATTTTCGTCGCGTGGAGGATGGCGCACGTGCCAGCACGTTACGCCACATCGTTCTACGCGAGGGGCGGGGTGCTCCGGCTCGTGCAGATCGTGGTGTGCGATCAGCTTGGACCGGTCGGGGTGGGGATCGTGGGTGCGCTTCTCGCCACGGTCTACCTGGCGGGGCCGGCGACGTGGCCTGCGTGGCTTGGCGCGCTGGGTCAAGGGTGGCGCTTTCTTACATTGAAGGGCGCTCTCCGTAGATGGGGGGCGGTGGCGTTCGTGCTCGGGGTCGTTGCGGCGGCGTGGGGCGCTTGGCGTTGGCGTGCAGCCGCGGCATCGACGGTGGCGGCGTTGCGCGAGGGCGTTGGCGCGGGGGAGCGCGGGGAGCCTCGGGGGCGGATGAACGTCTTGGTTCTTGCGGCCGGCTCGCTGCGATTCGATCGCCTCAATCCGAGGACCATGCCGAACATGAGCGGGTTCGCGGCTCGGGCCACGGTGTTCGATCGGATGTATGTCTCGCTTCCGCGCACGCTTCCGTCGTGGGTTTCGCTTCTCACGGGGCGGCACCCGCACCACCATGGAATCGACTCTTCGTTCGCGCCGCGCGCGGATCGCGCGCGCGACGTCGCCGCGCTCCCATCGCAGTTTGCGCGCGCCGGTTACCGCACGGTGGTCGCGGGCGACTCGGTCGCGGACGTCTTCGGTCGGATCGACCTCGGCTTCGCCGGCGTTCTCGATGCGCCCGACCTCGGTCTGTCCGACCTCGATGCGTCCGGCGCGCCCGAGCTCTTCGAGCGACTTCGCCCGGACGAGCCGTTCTTCGCGGCGGTGAGCCTCGGCGCCGCGCGGCGCCCCTATGCCCCGCGCGCGCCCTACCACCTGCGCTTTACGGCGCCCGGGTACCGCGGTCCATTCAAGTACCACGGGCCTCTGGACGTGGCGCGCGCGCAACCCGTGCTCCGCGCAGACGACGAAGCGCAGCTCCGCGGTCTTTACGACGGCGCCGTGGCCCAGATCGACGACGCCTTCGGGCGCATCGTCCGGGAGCTCGCGTCGCGCCACCTGGCGGAGCGCACCATCGTGGTCCTGGTCGCCGATCATGGAGAGCAGCTGAATGAACGAGGGCGCGGCTTGGGCCCCGGCGAGCAGCTGTTCGGCGACGAAGGGACGCACGTGCCGCTGGTCGTCTTCGATCCGCGCCACCCCGTGGGCCGCCATGAGCCGCGGGTGGTGCGCGACGTCGATCTCGCGCCGACCTTGTACGAGCTGGCGCAGGTTGCGCCGCCCGCGGGGATCGCGCTCGATGGTCGCTCGCTCGCGCCCGCGCTCTCCGGAGAGGGGCTGGCGCCGGCGCTGGCCTACGCGGAGTCGGATCCGAGCGCCAAGGCCGGCGAGGCGCACCCGTTGGTCGCCGCGGCCAAGCACCGCATGGTGCGCGACGCGCGCTTCAAGCTGGTGTACGTGCCCACTCGAATGGGTGCAGAATACACGCTTTACGACACCGCGCAGGATCCCGCCGAGGCGCACGACGTCGCGGCGCAATTTCCGGAGGTGCTCGCGCGCCTTGGCGAGGAGCTTCGCGCCTATGTCGCGCGCGATCCGGACCTCGCGTTTCGCGACGGCATGGCGGTGCCGCGCGCGCCGGAGCTGCCCTACAGCGTGCTCTGGATCGCCATCGACGGCCTGCGCGCCGGCGCGGATGGCGGCTTGCGCGCCGGCGCGGGCGAAGTCCTCCCGCCCGCGCTCGACGCCCTGGTACGCTCCGGCGTGCGATTCACGGACGCACATGCGGCCGCCACCGCGCTCCGCCCCGGCACCTTGGCGTTGCTGGCGGGCGGGCGCCCGACGGAGTTTGGCGTCGAGCCATGGAACGCGCCGCTGCGCGCGGCGGACCTCGCCCGTTACCGCGCCGCCGATCCGCCGTTGCTCGCGCGCATCCTGCGGAACCACGGCGCTCGGACGCGGGCGGTGGTGAACCATCCGTTCATGACGGGTCCCGGCGCGAACGGGACCGCCATCACGAACGCGCACCACGATTCCCCCGCCCAAGGTCTCGACATGGGCTTCGACCAAGTCGCATCGTACCGCGATCCCGCCACCACGCCCGATATGGCCATCACCCGCGACGCCACGTCGTTCCTCCGCGAGAGCTCGGGCGCCCGCTTCTTCCTCTTTTGCAACTACGGCCCCGAAGCCGCCCAAACCGACGAGCCCCTCGGCGATCTCCTTCGCGCCCTCGACGAAATGCGCCTTCGCGAGCGCACCCTCCTCATCGTGACGTCCGCCCAAAGCGAAACGAGCCACATCCCGATGATCGTCGCCCTGCCTGGCGCTCTCCCCCGCGGCAAGCTTCTCTCCGACCGCGTGCGCAGCATCGACCTGGCCCCGACCGTGCTCGAGTTGGAAGGCCTAGAGGCCCCCAGCCGCATGTCGGGCCGCTCGCTCCTCCCGCTCCTCCCGCTCCTCCCGCTCCCGCGCGACGCGCCATCCGACCGCGCCGAACGCGTCGCCCTCACCGAAGGCCATCACCTGCGCGCCCTCCTCGCCGGCCCCTACCGCCTACTCCTTCACGGCGGGCGCGAGGCGCTCTTCGATCGAACCACCGATCCCGCCGAGACGACCAACCTCGCCGCCGCCCGACCCGATGTGGTCGCCGAAATGCGCGCACGCCTCGTTGCCGCGGAGACGAACGTCCCGGTGGTTGGCACCTCGCCCGAGCCCCGCCCGACCGGAACGCCCATTCAGCTCCGTTTTGCGGGCGCCGGTGCGGCGCATCGGATCCAGGGCCATATCGAGGCACGCACGGACGCGTTGGCACGCGGTGGTCCGCCGCGCATTCGCGTCGAGCCCGCGGGCATCGCCTTCGAATCGTTCAAGGTCGATGCGGCAGGCGTCGAGTTCGCCTTTTCGACCGCCTCGGATGGTCCAGTGGGGTTCGACCTTTCCGTCGAGCCCGCGGACGCGCACCTGGGGTGGGAGCTTTACATGGATGACCGGCCTTGGCCGCAGGAGCGAATCTTTGCCGGCCCGCTGGGCCTCTCGGAGCCACGTCTCGTTCACGGAATCGACACCGACGAAGCGCGTTCGGCCATCCTTTCGGCGGCTCTGCCCGCGATCGATGCTGCGCGCGATCTCGGGCTTTTCGTGACCCGCGCGCCCCGAGGATCATTTTCGAGCGCAAAGTGACCTTCTCGATTGACGGCGCTTCCGCTATAAGCGCGCGGCGCCATGAGGCTCGCAACCCTGCTCAGCCCCGACCTGAAGCAGCTCCTCAGGGAGGACCCGGATCAGGTGCGTGAACTGCTCGACGAAATTCACGCCGAAGACCTCGCCGACATCGTTTCCGAGCTCGAGCCTGACGAGGCCGCGCAGCTCCTCGCGCGTCTGCCCGCCGACGAGGCGGCCCCCATCTTCGAGCGCCTCGACGAGACCGAGCAGGAGGAGCTCGCCGAGCTGATGCCACCCGAATCGGTGGCTCACATCGCCAGTGAAATGGAGCCCGACGATCGGGCCGACCTGTTCAGCGTCCTCCCCGACGCCATCGGCGACAAGATCCTCGAGAGCCTCGAGCGGGTGGACCCGGAGGCCGCCGAGGCCGTCCGCGAGATCGAAAAGTGGCCCGAGACCAGCGCGGGCCACTTGATGACCACGAACTACCTGGCCGTCGAGCCCTCCATCCGCGTAGGCCAAGCCCTCGACGCCGTCCGCGAGTTCACCCTCGAGAACGAAAATAGCCCGATCTACGCGGTGTACGCGCTGACCCCCGAGGGCGCCGTGGCGGGCATCGCCTCCTTGCGGCAGCTCATCATCACCTCGGGCCACGAGCCGCTCGAGAGCATTCTCCGCACCAACATCATCAGCGTTCCCCCCGACATGGACCAAGAAGAGGTCGCACGCCGTATGGCGAAGTACGACCTGAACGTCATGCCGGTGATCGCGGAGAATGGCTCCCTCTTGGGGGTCATCACCATCGACGACGTCATCGACGTTCTGACCCTCGAGCAGACCGAGGACGTTCAAAAGCTCGGCGGCGTCGAGCCGTTGGACGTCCCTTACTTTCAAACCCGCTTTTCAGAGTTCATCCGCAAGCGGGGCGGCTGGCTGGTCATTCTCTTCGTCGGCGAGTTTTTCACCCAGACCGCCCTTCGCTATTACGACCCCATTTTCAAGGTCCTCGAGGGCGCCAGCTATTACATCCCGCTGCTCATCTCCGCGGGCGGCAACTCCGGCTCCCAATCGTCGACCCTGATCATCCGCGGTCTGGCCGTTGGCGAGGTGCGCGGGCGCGACTGGTGGCGCGTGCTCGTCCGCGAGCTCCTCATGGGCCTGGTGCTCGGTTCCATCCTGGGCGTCATCGGCTTTGCGCGGGTGCTCATGTACCGCGATCAGTCGATGGCCTTCGCCTTGACGATCGCGCTCACCTTGGTGGGCATCGTGGTGACCGGGTGCACCATCGGCTCGATGCTCCCACTGGCGCTCAAGAAGATTGGGCTCGACCCCGCCACCAGCTCCACCCCCTTCATCGCCAGCCTGGTCGACGTCGCCGGCATCGTCGTTTTCGTCCACGTCGCCCGCATCGTGATGTCCAGCGTGCTCCAAGGCGCGCAGTGACCCGCTAGTCCATACGCCCCACACGGTCGGCCGGATCCGCGCACGGTTGCCTTTCTTTGGGCAGGATATTTTGGCGCGCCCACGGCAAATTTTATTTTTGAGCCAGCCGTGATGGATTTAGGGAGCTCGCCCCAAGCCAAATATGCTTGGCTGAGGCGCCATTCCAAACTGGTTTGCCGGCGCGAAACATGGCAGGAATTTTGGCGTCAAAGGACGTGAGGGGGAAGACGAAATGCAAACGAGTCCGAGCAATGATCTCGAGGCCCTGGTCGATATTCAACGGTATCAAGACTGGATCCTGAAACCTTACTCTCCTTATCTGAGAGGTTCCGTGCTCGAGGTCGGAGCGGGAATTGGAAGCCTTTCCATGCATTACGCGCATTCGGTCGAGCGGGCGGTGCTCGTCGAGCCGGAAGGAAAACGGGTCGCCGTTCTTCGTGAGCGCGTGGCGCATCTTCGTTCGGCGGAGGTCGTCGAAGCATCCATCGAGTCGTGGCTCGGCGCGAATGGCGCGGATGGCGCGGATGGTGCGCAGCATGAAACCTTTGACGCGATCCTGATGATCAATGTCCTCGAGCACATTCGCGATGACGCGATGACGTTGCGACGACTCTACGAACGGCTGCGGCCGGGCGGCGCGTTTCTTTGTTTCGTGCCCGCCTGCCCCTGGCTCTATGGAACATTGGACAGACTCGTCCACCATTACCGGCGCTACGAGCGCAAAGGGCTCGAAGCTTTGCTTCGAGAAGTCGGGTTTGACATCGCGACTTTGAACTATTTCGATATCGCAGGCATCTTACCTTGGTGGTTTGCCGGCCGAGTCCTTCGCCAGACCGCGTTCAACGCTCAGGCGGCGATGATTTACGATCGTTTCATTGTTCCGTTGATGTCCAAAGTCGAGCAGCTCATGCCGCCGCCGATCGGGAAAAACCTAACGTGCGTTGCTGTGCGACCGATGTCGGAGA
The DNA here is from genome assembly GCA_037157815.1 of Sorangiineae bacterium MSr11954. NCBI lineage: Bacteria > Pseudomonadati > Myxococcota > Myxococcia > Myxococcales > Pendulisporaceae > Pendulispora > Pendulispora albinea. The sequence goes on along the minus strand of CP089984.1, from coordinate 7,259,016 downwards.
CCGCAAGGAGCTAGCCATGTCGATGTTGTCGATCATCATCCCATGCTTCAACGAGCGCTCGACGATCGAGGCCATCGTCGACCGTGTGCTCGCGCAGCCGTTCGATATGGAAGTGCTCATCGTCGACGACGGTAGCACCGACGGTACCCGCGGCGTCCTCGAGCGGCTCTCCCAGCGGCAGCCGCAAATTCGGGTGCTGCTGCAGCCCCAAAATCGAGGAAAGGGCGCCGCGCTTCGGCGCGGCATTCGGGAGGCCACGGGCGATTTCGTCCTCATTCAGGACGCCGACCTGGAATACGACCCCGGCGACTACGAAACCTTGCTCGCGCCGCTGCTGAGCGGCAAGGCCGACGTCGTCTACGGCTCACGCTTTCAGGGGGGTACCCGGCGCGTGTTGTTTTTCTGGCACGCGGTCGGCAACCGCCTGTTGACGCTCCTCAGCAACATGGTCTCCGACCTCAATCTCTCCGATATGGAGACCTGCTACAAAGTCTTCCGCCGCGAGATCATCCAGAGCATCCTCCTCGAGGAGGACCGTTTTGGCTTCGAGCCCGAGGTCACCCTCAAGGTGGCGCGAAACAAACAGATTCGCATCTACGAGGTGCCCATTTCGTACCAAGGCCGCACCTACGAAGAAGGAAAGAAAATTGGGCTCAAGGACGGATTCCGTGCCCTGTATGTCATTACCAAGTACGGGTTCGTGAACCGCAAACACGCGCCTTGGGTGACGGAGGGTGCGCCGGTGCGCTCGCCCGAGCCGGTGCGCTCGCCCGAGCCGGTTCGCTCGCCCCAGCCGGTGCCGGTGCTCGAGTCGGTGTCCGAGGCCATGTCGCCGCTCGACCCCCCGCTCGATCCGGTGTCGGTGCTCGAGGTGGCCGACGGGCATCTTCGGGTCGAGGCGCGCACCGAGCCGTTGGCGATGGCCGGCGGCAAGGCTTGAGAACCGGAAACGGCCACCTTGCTCCCCCTACCTTCGTCGCACGTGCGATGGTCCGATCGCCGTCTGTTCGGCGCCTGGGCCGCCATCGCGCTCGCCCTCGTCATCGCGCTGGCGTTTCTGCCCGCGACCATGATCAACGCCGATGAAGTGCACTACGCCGGGCAGGCGCGCGCGCTTCTGCATGGCCGGCTGGTCCCGGCCGATGGCGATGCGTTCCCCACGCCGCTCGTCGACGCCGCCCAGCATGTGCGCTACCCGCTCGGCTGGCCCTTGCTCCTGGCGCCGGCCGCCGCCATCGGCTTTCGGTGGATGTACCTCCTGCCGCTCGCCGCGCATCTGTTCGGGGGCGCGCTGGTGGGCCGACTCTTGACCCGCCGCGGGATCTCGTCGTGGCTCGCGGCCGCGTACCTGTTTCATCCGCTGTTCTGGAGCTTTTCGCGAACCCTGATGTCGGACCTCCCCGCGGCCGTCTTGCTCCTCGCCGCCATGGATGCGTGGGAGGAAGGGAGGCCGGGGCGCAACGCGCTCGCCATCGCCTATTCGTGCTTCATTCGAATCGGCGCCATCATTTCGGCGGTCGGCTTTGGTCTCTCCATTTTGCCGGACGCGTGGAGGCGGCGCAGGGACGTGGTCCTCATCGGCGCGGCATCGGCGGTCGCCATCGCCGTGGGGTGGTGGATCACGCGGCTCACCCACGTCGACACGGCGCACTACGGGTACGCGCAGAGCAGCAGCAGCTTGCTCAACGGCAAGACGTTCTTCGAGAACCTCGTGCTCTACGGGGCGGGGCTCCTGCTCATTCCGCCGTTTCCCCTGCTCTGCATCGTGCTCGCGTTTCGCCGCTGCGAGCGCTGGATCCTCACCGCGATCCCCATCTTGGTCTTCTTCCTCCTGTACTCGTACCACGACCAATCGGCCCGCTGGCTGGAGACGCTCCTCGGCGGGCAGCGGCTGGTGCTCACGGCGCACGTGGTGCTTTTCGTGGCCACCGCGGGGGTGTGGTCGCGGCTCCCGCTCCTGAACCGGCCCGCGTGGGTGTTGGCCGGCGCGGCGTTGGTCGGCATCGCCGCGTGCCTGGCGGTTCGCAGGCTCGAGAGGCGCTATGCGGGCGCGGTCCAGGCCATCGCGGCGTGCGAGCCGGCCCGTCTCGGGTTCAACTCCAACGCCAGCCGCGCCGCGCTATCCATCGACGCCAAGGAGTACCATATGGTGGACGACCGCGATCCGGTGGGCCTGGGCGACGTGGTCTTGATCGCGCCCCAGTACACGTCCAATCGCCCCAATGTCGAGCTCTTGCCGTATACGATCCCCAGCTCCTTGCGCGATGGAGCGCGCAGCTGCCGCAGGGTGGGCGAATATTACCTCTTCGACATGGCCGGCCGATGCCCGGCCGCCCTCGAGGACACCGGCTGCGACCCTCACCCCTCGCACGCTTCGCACTGAAGCCGCTTGGGACGGCGCGCGCCGCGGGCCACCGTCTCCCCGCACACGCACGCCCAGCCGATGATCCGCGCCGGCACCCCCGCCACGATGGCGTGGCTCGGAACGTCGCGCGTGACCACCGCGCCGGCCGCGATCATCGCGTGCGCGCCGATGCGCACGGGCGCCACCAATGTTGCGCTCGCGCCCACGGTCGCCCCCCGCTCCACATAGGTCTCGTCCCAGGCGCCGCCGGCCGCGGGGCCCCGTGAAAAAGCTGCGCGCGGATGGCGCACATTGGTGAAGGTGGCTGCGGGGCCTACGAAGACGTCGGCCTCCAGGATCACGCCGTTCCAGACGCTGGTGTGGCACTGGATGCGGCACCCGGGCCCGATGCGGGCGCCGCTCGCCACGAAGCAGAATGCGCCCACCACCGCGTCGGGGCCGATCGTCGCGCCCGGTTGGACGATCGCCGTGGGATAGATCTTCGCCGGTTCACCAGGACGCGGGCGCGGTGTAAAGGAAGGCGGGCTGCTCTCTCGCTTCGGCATTCTTCCGCTATGACCACAAAGCACCGTCGATTGAGGCTCGTCAAGTGGACCGTCGGTCTGGCGGTCGCGGCGTGCCTGCTCGGATCGTGCAAAAAACGGCAGAAGGGCCCGGCTTTTCAGGCCGACGACATCGCGGTCGGGGGCGCCCATGCCTGCGCGGTCATGAAGGAGGGCTTTCTCCGGTGCTGGGGACGCAACGACCTAGGCCAGCTCGGGGATGGAACCCGCGCCAACCGCCTGCGTCCGGTTCGCCTGGAGAGCCCGACCCGCGTGACCCAGGTGGCCGCCGGCGGCTCCACCACCTGCGCGACCTTGGAGGACGGCGCCGCGATCACCTGCTGGGGCGAGCTCGCCGGAGACACCGCCTCGCTCCACGACGTGGCCGAGATCGCGATCGGCCCCCACCAAGCGTGCGCCAGGTCGAAAGCGGGCAAGGTCGCCTGCTGGGGCGCGGGCCGCGCGCCGGTCCCGGTCGACGATCTCGACGAGGTGCACTCCATCGCCGTGGGCGGAGAGCACGTGTGCGCCATCCTCAAAGAGGACGGGAGCGTGCGCTGTTGGGGCAAAAACGACCTTGGGCAGCTGGGCGACGGGACCACCATGGACCGCCCGAAGCCCGTCGCCGTCTCCGGAGTGCGCGGCGCGATCCAGATCGCGACGGGAGCCGCCCACACGTGCATCACCACCCTCGATCGAACCGCCTCGTGCTGGGGGAGCAATCGCTATGGTCAGCTGGGCGACGGCACGCGCACCGATCGCCCTTCGCCCGTTCCCGTCGATCGGCTCGACGCAGTGCGTGCCGTGGCGCTGGGCGATGGGCACACGTGTGCGCGGCTCTACGACGGCACCTTGCGCTGCTGGGGCCAGAACGACTCCGGCCAACAGAACGACGGCACGCACACCGATCGCGAGGTCCCGGGCATGATCTCGGGCCTCTTCGACGTGCAGCAGCTGGCGCTGGGCAATGGCACCGTGTGCGCGCGCCTCGCGGATGGGGCGGTGCGATGTTGGGGGCGCAACGAATACGGTCAGGCCGGCGACGGCACCCACGAAGAACGACCCGTGCCAGTGACGGTGCGCTGGTAGGCAGAGAAACCCGTTTCAATATGATAAAGTGAGGAAACCCATGGCGATCACCTATCGGAAGGCGGGGGTCGACATCGATGCGGGCGACGAGCTCGTCGAACGAATCAAACCGCTCGCACGAGCTACCCGCATCGCCGAGGTCATGGAAGACGTCGGCGGCTTCGCCGGCATGTGCCGCCTGCCCTCGGGGCTCGAGGATCCGGTGCTGGTGAGCGGCACGGACGGTGTCGGCACCAAATTGAAGGTCGCCTTTCTCACCGGCGTCCATGACACCATCGGCTTCGACTTGGTCGGGATGTGCGTCAACGACGTGGTGACCACCGGCGCCCGTCCGCTCTTCTTCCTCGACTACTTTGGCACTGGAAAACTTCACGTCGACGTGGGGGAGGCCGTGGTCCGCGGCATCGCCAACGCCTGCAAAGAGGTCGGCTGCGCCCTGCTCGGCGGCGAGACGGCGGAGCTGCCCGGCATGTACGCCGAGGGCGAGTACGATCTGGCCGGCTTCGCGGTGGGCGTGGTCTCGCGCAAGAACATCGTCGATGGCAAGCGGGTCGCCGCCGGCGATGCGGTCATCGGCATCGCCTCCAGCGGCCTTCACTCCAACGGCTACTCGCTCGCGCGCCATGTGCTGCTCGAGACGATGCACCTCGCCCCGAGCGACACCCCCGAGGGCCTCGGCGGCGCCACTTTGGCCGAAGCGCTCCTTCGCCCCACGCGCCTTTACGCGCGCCATGTGGCCGCGCTCACGTCCGATGGCGGCATCGACGTGCGCGCCATGAGCCACATCACCGGGGGCGGCCTCCCCGGGAACCTGCCCCGCGTGTTGCCCGACGGCCTGGGAGTCCGGATCGATGGAACCTGGACCCGCCCCGCCATCTTCGACCTGATCGCCCAGGGCGGTCCGGTGGAAGAAAAAGAGATGCGCCGCACCTTCAACCTCGGCATCGGCTTCGTCGTGATCGTCCCCGCGGGCCACGCGGCGCGCGCGACGGCGGTGCTGCGCGAGCTCGGCGAGGAGCCCATCGCCTTGGGCGAGGTGGTGCCGGTGGATCCCCAGACGCCGTTCGAAGAGCGCGTCCTCTGGCAGGGGGCGTGATCGTGAAGCTCGGCGTTCTCATCTCCGGGACCGGCTCGAACCTCAAAGCCGTCCTCGACGCCATCGACCAGGGCCGGCTCGCCGCCGAGGTGGCGGTGGTGATCTCCAACGTCCCGAGCGCCAAGGGGCTGGAGCACGCCCGGGCGCGCGGCATTCCGGCCCTGGTCATCGACCACAAGGCCTTCGATGGCCGCGCGGCGTTCGACGCCAGCCTGGTCGACACGCTTCGCGCGCACGAGGTGGACTGGGTGGTCCTCGCGGGCTTCATGCGGGTCATCACCCCCGTGCTCCTCGACGCGTTCCCGTACCGCATCGTCAACATCCACCCCGCGCTGCTGCCGTCGTTTCCGGGCATGCACGCGCAGAAGCAGGCCTTCGAGTACGGCGTTCGCATCGCGGGCTGCACCGTGCACCTGGTCGACGCGGGCACCGACACGGGCCCCATCCTGGCGCAAGCCGCGGTGCCCGTGTTCGACTCCGACGACGCATCGACCTTGAGCGCGCGCATCTTGGCCGAGGAGCACCAGCTGCTCCCGCGCGTCCTTCAGTGGATCGTCGAAGGCCGAGTCGACGTCGAGCGGCCCTTGGGCGGCGGGCGCGCGCGCGTTCGCGTGAACGTCGATTCGCGGGAGATCCTCGCCGCGTCGAACGTCGTGCTCCGCACGCGTGGCACCTCGCAAGACGAGGGGGGAGGGTAGGGCGCGATGGCGGTCGGCCCCGACTACGTGGCGATCTGGATCGGACGCATCCTGCTGGCGCTGGTCGTTTCGGCGCTCTGGATCTGGATCCTGCGAAGCCTGGGGCGCATGCTGCGCAGCCTCGTCGCCTTCATCGATCGGCGCCTGCGCCGGCGCGGGAAAGGCTTTCATTTCCGATCGGTCGAGGTCCTTGGCGTCGATACGATCATCGGCTTTTTCCGGTCCCTCATCGGGATGACGCGCGCCTTGGGCTCGCTGACCGTCACGTATCTCTGGATCCTGGTCGTCGCCTGGGCGCTCGATCCCAACCGGCGCGTCTTCGGCGTGGTGGTGCAGCCGCTGGTCACCGTGCTGACGCACGCCTTCGAGGCGCTGCTCGGGTTCATCCCGAACCTGGTCATGCTCATCATCATTTTCTCGATGGCGCGCTTCTCCACGCGCTCGGTGGCGGTGCTGACGGACGCCGTGCGCTTGCGCAAGCTGGAGCTCGACTGGCTGGAGCCGGAGCTGGCGGTGCCCACGCGCCGCATCGTCACCATTTTGATTTGGGTGCTGGCGCTGGTCATGTCGGGGCCGTACCTCCCCGGGAGCGAATCGAAGGCTTTTCTCGGCGTGGCCATCATGGTGGGCGTGCTCTTGGCCGTGGGCGCGCGCAGCGTCACCTCGAACCTGCTCGCCGGGCTGGTGCTCACCTATTCGCGCGCGTACCGCACCGGCGATCGCGTGCGCATCGGTGAGACCACGGGCGAGGTGCTCACCTTGGGCGCGCTCACCACCCGACTTCGCACCGAGGAGAACCGCGAGGTCGTCATCCCCAATGCCGTGGCGCAGTCGGGCCTCATCACGCACATGGTCTCGCGTCCGCGCTCCCTCAGCACCATCAATGCGTACGAGTTCGTGCGCCAAACCACCCCGCCGTCCGTCCCTGCACCGCGCCCGGTCGAGCCCCTCGCGGCGCGCGCGGTCGAGCCCCTCGCGGCGCGCGCGGTCGAGCCGCCCGTCGCTGTCCCTGTCCCTGCACCGCGCCCTGCCGAGTCCCCCGCACCGCCTCCGCCGGATCCCGCGCCAGCGCCCGAGGCCCTCGAGGTTCCCCCGGTACCGCCGGCGGGCGCGAGCGCCGCGAGCTCCAGCGGCGCGGTGGTGAAAGAGGAATCCCCTTAGCGCACCATGGCCAAACACTACGATGTGGTCGTCCTCGGGGCGGGGATCGGTGCGCTGTCGGCGGCAGCGCTTCTGGCGCGTCGCTCGTGGCGTGTGCTGGTGCTCGGACAGGGCTACCGGCCGTCCACGTACACGTACGAGGGCCTGCCGCTCGCCCGGCGCGCCTTCAACTTTCACGCATCGCACTCGCCGGCGTGGGGCCGGGTCATCGTGGAGCTGGCGCAGTCGCAGACCTTTCGCCGCAGGCTCACGCCGCTCGATCCGGTGCTGGCGGTGCTCAGCCCCGGACGAAGGCTGGAGATCCCCACCGACGACGCCCTCTTCGGCCGCGAAATCGACCGTGAGTTTCCCGGCATCCGCCGCGTGGTCGACGAGTTCTACACGGAGCTGGCGCGCACCTGCGCCCTGGCGGACTCCGGCTTCGAGCGCGACATCGTGCTACCCCCCGGCGGCTTCTGGGAGCGCCGAGAGACCGAGCGCACCTTGGCGCTGCTCCCGCACCTGCGCGAGACGGGCGATCTGCTCGCCGAGTTCTCGCGCGACCACCCCTACCGCGGCGTCATCGAGCTCACCGCCCGCTTCGCCTCCGACTTGGCGGCCGACAGCCTGCCGCCGTTCGCGCTGGCCCGCCTGCACGGCTCCTGGATCCGCGCCGTGCGCCTCGGGCGCGGCGAAGAGGAGCTCACCGAGTTTCTGGTCGAGCGGGTCCGCGCCCACGGCGGCGACGTCAACCTCGGCGAGCGCGCCACGAGCATCGCCCACCGCGGCGGCAAGGTGACCGGCGTCCTGGTCGACGGCGACGACGTCCCCACCGGCGCGCCCTTCATCGTCTCGGATCTCCCGACCACCGCGCTGCTCGATCTGGCCCCCGGCTTCGCCCCCTCGCGGCGCGCCATGAGCCAGCTGCCCGCCGTGCACCCGCGCACCTGGCGCTTCGTGGTCTCGATCCTGGCGAACGATCGCGGCATCCCGCAGCCGCTGGCCGCCGAATCGTTCCTCATCCCCGATCCGCCCATGTACACGGTGCACCTGCAGCGCATCAAAGGCCCGGGCGACACCACCCTCCTCGTGGCCGAAACGTTCCTCGAGAGCGACTCCCGCGGCAAGGTCGCCGCCGCCCGCGAGCGCGTCCTCGCCACCGTGGAGCAGTTCCTCCCGTTCGTGGAGCGCCATTACCTGCTGGTCGACTCCCCGCACGATGGCCGCCCGCTCTGGGATTTCCGCAGCGGCGAGCGCAAGGCGGTCGACCGCACCCGCGTGCGCGCCACCGGCGGCTCGCTCGAGGCCGAACCGACCTTGGTCCAGTGGGACGTCGACCCGCTGCAGCTATACGGCTTGGCCGGGGAGCCCTTGCGCACCCCACTTTCCGGCGCCTTCGTGCTGGGCCGGACGACCCTACCGGCCTTGGGGCAAGAGGGTGAGCTCCTGGCCGCGTGGGGGGTCGCACGAATTATTACCCGAACCGACCGCCGCAAAGAGAGAATGCGTCGCGACATGTGGAGCAAAGTGGAGCTCGGGTGACAAGTGCCGACATTGACTCTCTTCGACGGAAACGCCATCTGGATCGTCATCGGGCTGAGCATCGTCCTCACCCTGCTCATCTCGGCCGCGCGCGCGCTCAAGGGCCGAGCGCGCCGTAGCCGCGTCCTCGGCGCCCGCCTGGCCACCGTGGCCGACGCGCGCGATGGAGAGCTGGTCATCGTGCAGGGCAAGGCGCGCGGCGAGCCCTCCGTCACCACGCTCATCACCAGCAAGAGCGCCATCTGGATGCGCACCACCGTCCGCGGCGAGGTCGCTCGCCCGGGCCTTTTGCGCTTCACCACCTTGCTCCGCGACGTTCAGGGCCGCGCCTTCACCGTCGAGGCCTCGGGCGGCCGCTTCGACGTGGCGACCGAGAACGCCCGCGTCGCCTTCGCCCCCGAGCGCATCGCGCGAAGCTACACCCCCGAGGAAGAGCCCATCGATCCGCGCCTGCTCCCGCTCTTCCGCCAGCACCCCGACGAGCTCAAAGACGCCCTGGTCGAGGACAAAGCGCGCGTGGATCTCCGCACCTTCGAGGAGGCCATCCTCCCGGGCGACGACGTCAGCATCGTCGGCATCGCGCGCCGCAGCGGTCCAAACGGCTTTCACATCGAGCCGAGCCCCGACGGCTTGTACGTGGTGCTGGGCGATGTCAAAGCCCTGGCCGCCAGCGGCGCCCTTTGGAGCGATCGGCCCGATGTGTAAGCCGGCGCGCGCGCGCCCGCGGACCGTGCCGGTCGTTGCGTGGCTCGGCGGCATCGCGCTCGCGTCCCTGCCCGCGTGCACCAACGCCGGAAAGGCCGAAGCCGAGTCGCTCTCCACCGCCATCGAGCGCTACCGCACCGCGGACAACGCGCTGAAAGGCTCGATGGCCGAGGCGCTGGACAAGACCCCCTGCACCGTGACCGACGTATGCGAGACCAAGCGCCTCTGCGTCGCCGTCAGCGATCCCACCGCGCGCGGCCTCGCCCTCAAAAACGAAGTGGAGCGCGGCCTGGCCAGTGTGCACACCGGAAAGCTCGCCCCCGACGCCCCCGAGGCCCGCGCCCTTCCCGACAAGCTCGACGAAGCCGCTCGGCTGCTCGAACGAGGCCACGCGGCGCTCTCCGAGTGCGACGACAAGCTCCGCGCGATGAAGCGCCATTACGGCATTTAGTGCCCTTGCGGCATTTAGTGCCCTTGCGGCATTCGGTGCCCTTGCGGCGCTTAGCGCCACGCGGCGGTGCGCTCAGCTGAAGAGCCTGTCGCGCAATGCACCGAAGCGAAGCTGAATGTGGCTCATCTGCGGAGATCCTGCGCACCGAGGTGAAGCTCGATCGATCGTCGAGCTGAGCGCTTCGAGCCTCAATCCTCAATGCACCCTTGCCCGCACGGGTCGAGCTGTTGCAACGTCGAGCGACGGCAACGGCGAGGTGCACGTGAATGTGTGCCCCGCCCCGAACGACCACGACCGAGGAAGGTGAGGTGAGCGATGCACGACGCAATCGCCAATGGCGCGATCGAGCGAACCGACGTAGCAGCTGCGCAGCGGCGGAGTTGCTTGAAGTGGCTTGGCCGCACATCGGACATTTGCGATCGGGTGGCGCTCTCGGCGAGGGAACGGTCGAAGGTCGAGTTCATGCTGCACCACCTGCTTCAAACCGTGGTCGCGGCTGGGCCGTACACCCTCGAGGACGTGCCCTCGCACGTGATCGAGTCGTGGCTCTCGCCCTGTCTTGGGCTCAGCGAGCACGACCGGCGTTTGCGTCTGCTCGAGGGGCTCATCACCTTGCGCGACGAGCCCGTCCGCAACCCCGCGCTCCGCCAAAAGCGGCAAGGTGGCAGTCACTCCTGGCGCGCGCTTCGCGATTGGCTGCGCTGGCGCTGGTACCACGAGGAGGTCGCCGGGCGCACCCACGCGTTCTTCGAGGACCTCACGCAGAAGGACATCCTCGACGAGGAGATCGCCCTCACGCCGTTCTATCAAGCGCTCTACCAGCACACATCGGGAGGGCACCACGTCGTCTTCGACGACTCGGACGACGAGATCCTCGCCCTGGTGCAGCAGCTCGGGATCACGGCGCCCGCCCCGAGGGTGCTCGACGTGGGCTGCGGGTACGGCCGGCTGCTCAAGCGGTTCGCCCAGAGCTCGCCGGGCGCGACCTTGACGGGCACCTCGATCTTCGAGTTCTCGAGCGAGCAACGCACTGAGCTCGCGAAGCACCAAATCACGGCGCTCTATTGCGCCGCCGAGCGGATCGAGGTCCCGGATTGCTCCCAAGACATCGTCCTCTCCACGGAGGTCATCGAGCACCTGCGGAGGCCCGCCGTTCTCGTGCGCGAGATCCATCGCGTCCTCCGCCCCGGCGGGATCTTCTGCGTGAGCGCGCCCATGAAGGGCGCCTCGATCTATTGCCCCAACCCCCTGACGTATGCGGCGGTCGCCGCGGCGCCCCTCGTTCCCAAGGTGCTGCCCCGCTTCCACAATTTGTACGCGCCGCTCACGCCCCTGCGGCTCGTGCACTACGGCATGGCGGTCGACGAGTACCGCGATCTCTTTCGCGAGGTCTTCCCCGACGCCCAGGTCAAGACCACCCGCTTCACCGCGCTCCGGAAGTTTCGCTTGGAGCAGATGGCGCCGCGGCTCCCGCTCGTCCGATGGATGGGCGGTCTCGGCGTGGCATTTGGCAGAAAGTCCTAGTCTGCAGCCCACACCGTGGGCGGATGAGCTCGCTGGTAGACGGGCAATCAATCCGTGTAGTAGGTGTTTCCCGAGCTGTTCGGGTCGTTACGCTTTAGCCTCGGAGGGACAAATTTGAACCTGCAATCTCTTCTTCTCGTAGGTCGGCCTTGGTACCTCATGCGCCGCATCGCCTACAAAGCGTACGAAATGCGTCACCCCGACGAGCCTTGGATCTCCCAAGGCGCGGTGCGGTTCTGTGATGCGCACCTTCATCGAGGGATGCGCGGCGTGGAGTGGGGGAGCGGGCGAAGCACCGCTTGGTTTGCGCAGCGTTTGGGGCACCTGGTGAGCGTCGAGCACTCCTTCGAGTGGCACGCCATCGTAAGCCGCAAGCTGGAGGCGCTCCGCAATGTCGATTACCGGTTCGTCGCGCTCGACCACCCCGAGAAGCAGCCCACCGTACCCCGCTACGATCCGCAGCCTCGCTACGTGGCCGTCGTGAACGACTTCGAGGATGGCTCCTTGGACTTCGCCGTGGTCGATGGCCACTACCGGCAAGCGTGCGTCCTGGCCGTGCTGCCCAAGCTTCGCGCGGGAGGCCTCCTCCTCATCGACAACACCGACTGGATGCCGCTGGACGAGTGGGGCGTTCCCTCCTCGTATCCCATCGTGCATCAAAGCCGGAACGTGATGACGCAGACCACGGTCTGGGAGAAACCCCTCTCGTCCGGCATCTGAAACAGCCCAGGTCGGACCCGGCGGCGCCGACCTCGGATCCTGCGACTTCCGCCCACTTTGGCTGGGGCCGGATGGCAAAACATGCTAAGCCCAGGGCCCATGTTCGCCAACGGCGCGTGGTGACGGTCTGCGCGTTCAGCGTAGACTTGTGGGAGCCATGATCGACCCGCTGCTCGATGACCTGCTGTCCGGCGAATCGTCCCGTGTCGAGTGGAAAGAGACGGGGACGGATGCCAAGAAGGTCTTGCGCGCCGTGAGTGCCCTCGCCAACGATCTCGAGGGCTCTGGAAAGTGAATCATGGGACCGCTCACTCGCCAGCTCGACGGTGCCTGGTCCCTCGTCGATCAGTGGAACTCGGAGCATATCGGGCCACATGAGGGCGTCCGGCAAGCATTTCTGCGCGAGTATCCTTCGGAGGCGCTCAAGGAAATCGTACGAAACCTCGTGCAGCATCGCAGCTACCAGAAGACGAATGCGCCCTCGCGGATTACCTGGTTCGACGATCGCGTCGAGTTCTCGAATCCGGGAGGACCCTTTGGCGCGGCGAGCGAATCCGAGTTCGGTGAGCACTCCGACTACCGCAATCCAGGCCTGACGGAGCGCCTCGCGGAGCTTGGTTATGTGCAGCGACTGGGGCGAGGTGTGAAGCTCGTCAAAAAGTACCTCGCCCGCGAGGGGCATCCACCCCTCGAGGTGGAAACGAACGGCTTTACCACGCTGGTGGTGCGAGGGCGGCCGTGAAGGTCCTTACGTTCTTCAATAGCCAGGGGGGGGTAGGGAAGACCACGCTGCTCTTCAACGTCGCGCACATGCTCGTCAACAAGGGAAAGCGTGTGACGATGGTCGATTGCGATCCGCAGTGCAACCTGTCCGCGTCGATTTTGGACGACGAAAAGCTCGACGAGCTGTGGAGCGCGGAAGGTGGAACGGGGGTGACGGTCGAGAACTGTCTGCGCGGAATTCATCAGCGGACGGGTGACATTTGCGAACCTCGATGCATCACCGTTTCCTCGGCGGGGTTGTCGTTGCTACCGGGCGATCTCCTTCTGAGCCAGCTCGAACAGACGTTGGCCGCGGATGGTTGGGGCCGAGATTTCCGGCGTGACAAGGCTGCCATTTTGGTGGCGTCATCGGTCGCGAGGGTGGTCGAACGTGCAGGAGCGGTGACCTCGGCGGACATCGTGCTCCTGGACGTGGGACCAAGCTTGGGGGCGTTGAACCGCGCCGTGCATGCCGCGTGCGATGCGGTCGTCGTTCCCGTCGCACCCGACTTGTTCAGCCTTCGCGGGCTACAGAACGTAGGGCCGACGCTTCGGGACTGGAACGAACAGTGGAAGGAGGTCCGTCCTCCTGCGGGAAAGCACGTACCACCGCATCAGGGCACGGTCCTCGGATATGTCGTCCAGCAGCATCTCGCGCGCGCGGATCGGCCGGTCGCGGGCTACCACGCCTGGGCAGATCGCATCCCCGATTCCTTTGCGCGGTTCGTCCAGGGGCGCGTAGATGTCGACCCAACAGTAACCATCCAGACCGACCCACTTTGCCTTGGTCTTCTCAAACACTACGCCAGCCTAGTCCCGCTCGCTCAAGCGGCGCGCAAGCCGATTTTTGCGCTCAAACAGGCCGATGGAATCGGAGGGGGGCAGATCCAATCGGTCGCCCATGCGAGAAAGCAGTTCTCCGCCTTCACGGACACCCTCCTGGAGCGCCTCCAAGCGTAGCCTTCAAAAATACCGACGGGAATGGGGCTTGGGCTGGGGCCGGATGGCAAAACATGCTAAGCCCAGGGCCCATGTTCGACGCATTGGCCAACGGCTTTCGGCAGGCAAAAAACCGCCTTGCGGGTCTCACGGAGCTCAACGAGCAGAATATCGATACGGCACTCCGCGAGGTGCGACTGTCGCTGTTGGAGGCCGACGTCGAGCTCGGCGTCGTCAAAGCATTTCTTGCCCGCGTCAAGGAAAAGGCCCTGGGCGAAGTCGTCCGGGTCAAGACCAAGTCGGCCGATGGCAGCACCGTCAAGGTGAGCGCGGGCGATCAGTTCATCAAGATCTGCCACGACGAGCTCGTCGCCTTCATGACGGCCGAAGGCCCCGCGATCACGTTCGCGGAGAAGGGCCCCACCGGCATCATGATGGTCGGCCTCCAAGGCTCCGGAAAGACGACCACCACCTCCAAGCTGGCGCACTACCTCACGCGCGAGGAGAAGAAGAAGCCCCTCCTCGTCGCCGCGGACATGCAGCGCCCCGCCGCCGTCGAGCAGCTCCAGGTCCTCGGCAGGAGCCTGAAAATCCCGGTGTTCAACATCCCGGGCGAGACGCCGCTCGAGATCTGCAAAAAGGCGCGTGAAGAGGCCCGCGCCAAGGGCTACGACGTCATCATCTACGACACCGCCGGCCGCCTCGCCATCGACGCGCCCCTCATGGACGAGCTCGGGGCGATCAAAGATGCGGTCAAGCCCGAGAACATCTTCCTCGTGGTCGACTCGATGATCGGCCAGGACGCCGTCAAGGTCTCCAAGGGCTTTCACGACCGGCTCGAGCTCACGGGCGTGGTCCTCACGAAGCTCGACGGCGACGCCCGCGGCGGCGCAGCGCTCAGCGTCAAAGAGGTGACCGGCGCGCCCGTGCGCTTCATCGGTGTGGGCGAGGGCGCCGACAAGTTCGAGGAGTTCCGCCCCGAGGGCATGGCCAGCCGCGTGCTGGGCATGGGCGACGTGGTCGGCCTCATGAAGGATTTCCAGTCGGTCGTCGACGAGCAAAAGGCCGCCGAGGACGCGATGAAGATGCTCCAAGGGCAGTTTACCTTGGACGACTTCCTCAGCCAGATCCGCATGATCCAGAAGATGGGCTCCCTCAAGGACATCGTCGGCAAAATGCCGGGGATGGATGGGATGATCCCGCCCGACGCCAACCTCGACGATCGCGAGCTCGTGAAGATCGAGGCCATCATCCAGAGCTTCACCAAGTTCGAAAAGAACGATCCGTACTCGCTCGTCCGCGATCCCTCCCGCGTCAAGCGCATCGCCAAAGGCTCGGGGAGCCCCGAGCAGGCGGTGAGCGAGCTCGTTCAAAAGTTCCTCTTCATGCGCCAGATGATGCAGGGCCTGGGGCAGAACATGGGGCTGCTCGGAAATATCCCGGGGCTCAAGCAGCTGCAGATGGCCAAGAACCTCAAGAACATGGCCAAGGGCGGCTTCCCCGGCGGTTTCCCCGGCATGCCGGGCATGGGGGGGATGCCGGGCATGGGCGGCTTTCCAGGCATGGGCGGCTTTCCGGGGCTCGGTGGGTTGGGCGGTCTCGGGGGCCTCGGCGGCTTTCCCGGTATGGGCGGCGCCGGCGGTCAAGACGCCAGCCTGACCAAGATGAAGCCCCTGTCGACCTCCGAGCGCAACGCCAAGAAAGCGCAGCGGAAGCGCGAAAAAGACGCGCGCCGCAAGGGTCGCAAATAGAATCGTCCGCCCAGACTTTGGTTCAACGGACTTCACGGAGGATACAGTGCGCGCGAAGCGGTGGTGGATGCTGGCAGCGGTGGCGGGGTTGGCCTTGCAGGCCGCCTGTGTGGGCGGCTCCAAGAGCATCTCGGCGGAGGACAAGGAGCGCCTCAAGTCGTACATCCTCGAGTCGGAGCCGCCGGACATCGCGCACAAAGTCGATATCAACTTCGAGAACCGAGTCCATATCATCGGCTACAACATCGACCCGGTGAACGCGAAGCCGGGCCAGGACGTCAAGCTGACGTATTACTGGCGCTGCGACGATCGCGTCGACGAAGGCTGGGGCCTGTTCACGCATATCGTCTTGGATCCCGCCACCGATCACCGCGACAACCTGGACAACGATGGCCCGCTGCGGGAGCTCAAGAACAACAAACAAATCTTGAGCCCCGACAAATGGGAAAAGGGGAAGATCTACGTCGACCAGCAGACCTACAAGGTGCCGGCCGACATCAAATCCCCCGAGCTCACGGTGCTCACCGGCGTATGGAAGCAGAACGCGCGGCTGCACATCATCAGCGGCCCCACCGACGGCGACAACGGGGCCGTCATCGGCAAGATCAAGACGGGGGTGGCGGCAGCCGAGGAGCCGCACACGCGCGGCACCGATCTCCCCAGCGTCACGGTGAACAAGCTGGCGGCGGGCGACAAAATCGTCATCGACGGCAAAGCCGACGACAAAGGCTGGGGGAGCGCCGCGCTGGTCGGCCCTTTCGTTGACGTGGGAACGGGGAAGCCGAACACCTCGTTCCCCGTGAACGGCGCGGCCAGGCTCACGTGGGACGATACGAACATGTACGTCCTCTTCCAGGTGAGCGATCCCGATGTCGTCGGTTATTTCACCGACAAGGACAAGCAAAAGTCCGATTTCACGGCCACCGGCTTGCCCAAGCTGTGGACCAAAGACACCGTGGAAATCATGACCGATCCCGACGGGGACGGCGACAACAAAGATTATTACGAGCTGCAGATCAATCCGCAGAACAAAGTCTTTCACTCGCAATTCGATACGTACAACGCGCCAAAAGGCGGCGGCGACGAGGGGCCCTTCGGTCACGAAGATTGGGATCCCAAGTTGAAGAGCGCCGTCACCGTCCAGGGCACGATCGACAAGCCCGACGACAAAGACGAAGGCTACACGGTGGAGATGGCCATCCCGTGGGCGGCCTTCTCCAAGGCCGCGCACCACCCGCCCAAGCTGGGCGACACCTGGCGCATGAACTTCTACGCCATGAAGAACAACGGCGGCGTGGCCTGGTCGGCGATCCTCGGGCAAGGAAATTTCCACAAGGCAACGCGCTTTGGGCGGGTCACCTGGGGCGTAGCGCCGTCTTCACCCGGCTCACCCGGCTCGCTGGCGGCAGGTCAAGCAGGTCAAGCAGCTGGGACCGGGCCGGACGGCGGCGATGTTGCCACCGCGGTGCATGGCGGAAAGGACGCGGGCGTCAAGACGACGGGCGCGACCGTGGATAAGGCGCGCAAACCTGCACCCCCGAAGTAGCGCGGCGGGTGAATGGCTCACCATGGCTCGCAACCAACCTTGCCACCCATCTGCAATCCGTGCGGGACGGGAGGGGGCCGTGTCGGACAGTAACCATAGGCGAGCACGCTTGGTATGACCCTCCGTATTTGTCACCTGGGTAAGTTTTATCCGCCCGCGCGCGGCGGCATCGAATCGCACGTGCAGTCCCTCGCGCGGGCGCAAGTGGCCCTCGGCGCCGAGGTGCAGGTCGTCTGCGTCAACCACGACATGGGCGGCATCGACGCCACCTGGCGCATCGTCGGCTCCACGCCCTCGGTGGAGGAGAACGACGAGGGCGTTCGCGTGGTCCGCGTCGGCCGCCACGCGTCCGTCTCGCGCTTCGATGTGTGCCCGTCGATCTTCTCGGCCCTGTGGCGCGTGCGCCGCGAGGGGGTCGACATCCTTCACCTCCACGCGCCGAACCCGACCATGTTCACGGCGCTCTCGCTCCTGCCGTCGTTTGGCACCTTGGTGGTCACGCACCACGCCGACGTGGTCAAGCAGCGCGTGCTTCGCCACGCGTACCAGCCCGTCGAGCGCTTCGTCCATGCGCGCGCGGCCCTGGTCTTGAGCGACAGCGACAGCTACATCGGGGGCAGCGAGCCGCTCCTCCGGCTCGGCAGCAAGGTCAAAACCTTGCCCCTCGGGATCGACCTCGCGCCCTTTCTTCGCCCCAGCGCCCGCGCGCTCGCCATCGCCGACGAGCTGCGCGCCAAGCACGGCGCGCCCTTGTGGCTCTCGGTGGGCCGGGTCGTTTACTACAAGGGGCTCCTCACGGCGGTCGACGCGCTGGCGCACGTTCCAGGAAAGCTCGTCATCGTCGGGCGCGGTCCCATGGAGGCCGAGGTTCGCGCGCACGCGGCGCGCCGTGGGGTGGAGGATCGCGTGATCTGGGCCGGAAACCTGGAGGACGAAGAGCTGGTGGGCGCCTACCGCGCCGCAAGAGCGCTCTGGTTCCCGAGCAACGCGCGCGCCGAGGGCTTTGGCCTCGCGCAGGTCGAGGCCATGGCCAGCGGCTGCCCGGTCCTCAACACGCGCGTGCCCCACTCCGGCGTGGCCTGGGTCTCCCTGGACGACGTGAGCGGCATCACGGTTCCCATCGGCGATCCCGGCGCGCTCGCCCAAGCCGCCCGCCGCTTGCTCGACGATGAAGCGCTGCATCAGCGGCTCGCCCGCGGCGCCCGCGCGCGCGCGGAGGGTGAGTTCGACCAACGCATCATGGGCGAGCGAAGCCTCTCGCTGTACCGTGAGGCGATGGGCAGCGCGGAGCACGCGCACGGTCCCAGGCACCCCGGCGTGGGCGTTCCGCACTCCGGTTCAGGCGATAAATCGCACCCTTTGACAATCGAAGGCCTTTCAGGCAACTGAAACCCGCGTGGAGCACGCGCGCGATCGAAGTTCGCGTTCCAGGACCCATCTCTCCTCGGAGGATGGACGAGCGCTTCGGGTAGCGCGTTGGCTTTTGGCCTCGGCCATCGTCTTTTCGGCGCTGGCGCTCGGCGCCATTCACACGACCGTCCTTTGGATCACCGCCCTCGTGGTCGGGGCGAGCGCGGCGTGCGCGTGGTTCTTCGCGCCCGTCGCCCGCCCCCGCGCGGCCGCCAATCTTCTGCTGACCACCTGCGTGGGGCTCACCGCGTTCACCGCGTTTCAGCTCGTTCCGCTGCCCATGGGGGTGCTCCGCGTCCTCGCGCCGAACAACGCCGACGTCTGGTCGCGGGCCCTCACCCCGCTTCATTTGCCCGGCCCGAGCTTCGCGCCCATCTCGCTCGATCCCGTGGCCACCGGGGTCGAGGTGCTCCGCGGGATGCTCTACCTCGCCGCGTTTCTCGCGGTCGTGCGCATCTCCTCCCGCCGCGAGGGCACGTTCTTCTGCTCCGCGGTTCTGGTCGTCTCGGCCACGGTGGTGGGGATTGCCGGCTTGCTGCACCCCGCCATGGGCGCCGAGCGCGTATTCGGCCTGTATCGCCCGACCACGTACATCGAAGCGCGCCACATTGCGCCGATCCTCAATGTCAATGCGCTGGCCGCGTACGTCAATATCGGATTTTTCATTGTATTGGCGGAAGGGATCACGTCCAGACCGACCGTTCCGCGTCCCATCGCATGGGCGCTGGCCGGCGTGCTGATGGCCATTCAGTTCTGGCTCGCCTCGCGCGGCGCCGTCATCACCATGCTGATCGGCTCCGGCATGGTCGGCTGGATGACCCGTGTTTCCACGCGCGTCCATCGCCACCCCGGCCTCGGGCGGCTGGCCTCGGCCATGGCCATCGTCGTCGTGGTGGCGGGGGTCGCCATGTGGGTCTTCGCGTCCTCCGACGAAGCTTGGAAAGAGCTGGCGGATACCGATGTATCGAAGGTACGCATCTTCGAACAAGTGACGCGGATGATTCGCCATTACCCCCTTTGGGGTGCGGGCCGCGGCAGCTTCGAGAGCACGTTCCCGGTCTTTCGCGAGGGCACGGGCCATATCGTGTACACGCACCCCGAGAACGTGCTCCTCCAGTGGGCGAGCGAGTGGGGATTGCCCGTCGCCCTCGCGGGGTTCGGCGCCGTCGCCTGGGCGCTCCATCCGTCGATCCTGTTCTCCCGATCGCGCCCTTCGGTCGGGGCTTGGGTGGCCCTGATCGCGACCCTCCTGCACAACCAGGTCGATCTGAACTCCGAGTTCCCGGCCGTGATGCTGGCCCTCTGCGTCTGCGCGGGGATGATCGTCGGCGGAACCGGGGTAGGGACCTTCCGCCGGAGCGACATTTGGGCCAAGCGCCCGCGCCTGATCGCGTTCGGGGCGCCCGTCGGTGTGCTGGCGGCCATCGCGCTGGTGCTGCCGAACGCCGACCGCGATCTGTACAGCGATCGCATGGCCATGCGCCAAGCGGCGCTCGCGCCCATGCCCCGCGAGGCTTTTCACGAGCTGGCGCGCGCCACCATGAGCCGGCACCCCGCGGAGCCGTATTTGCCCTTCACGGGCGCCATCCGCGCCATCGGCACCAAAGACGACTCGGTGCTGCCGTGGGCAGGGCGCACCCTGGAGCTCGCGCCCGTCTACGGTCCCGCGCATTGGATCCTGGCGCGCAGCCTCTTTCGGCGCTCCTCGTCGCAGGCGCGGCTCGAGTACCGCCTGGCGGTGGAGCAGGCGCCGGGCTTCTTCGCGCAGATCGCCGCCGAGAGCGCGCCGCTGGTCACGGGGCCGAACGAGGCCATGGAGCTGGTCCCCGAGGGCGGCGCCGGGCTCTCGATGCTGGAGTCCCTGGCCGATCGTTTGGCCGACTCCCATCCCTCCACGCAGCTCGTGCTCGACGACGAAATCCTGCGCCGCAGGCCGGACTCGGCCCCCGCCATCGCCCGCCGCGCCCGCGCGCAAGCGGCCGACGTGGTGGACGAAGCCGTCACCCCGTGGTGCTCGGGCACGCGAAGGAGCCAATGCGTCGAGCAGGCCATCGCCACCGCGCAGCGCCTGCAGCAGCTCCGCCCCTCGATGTGCGAGGGCTATGCGCTCGAGGCGGAGGTCCGCGCGGCCGCAGGCGACGTGGATCGCGCGCTCGGGCAGCTCGAGTCCAGGGCCGATCGGGTCGACGACGCCGCGACCTGCTTCGAGGGCATCGTGCAAATCGCCAAGCGCACCGGCCGCTATGCCTCGATCTCGAGCGTGGTCGACAAGCTGGCGCGCGCGGGCTGTAGCGACGATCTTCACTGCGTCGCCCAGCTGTTTCGCGCGGCGGCCATCGAGGACGACCGCGGCAACCCGCTCCGCGCCCTCTCGTTCTTACGCCGCGCCCGCGATCGCTACCCGAACCGCGACGACGTGCTCGCGGCGAGGGCGGTGGCCGCGGCCAAGCTCGGGCTCCACGCCGAGGCGCTGGATGAGTACGTGGAGCTCGCCAAGCGCCACCCGGAGAACACGCAGTGGCCCGCCCGCATCACCGAGGAGCGGCAGGCCCTCGTTCAATTGTCGGCGCCGCGCCCGCCGCCGCCGCCGCCCTGAAGGATCGCCTCGAAGAAGTCGAGGTGCTTTCGCGCGACCACCGGCCATGCGTACTTCTTGGCCGCCACCTCCAGGCCCTCTTCGCGCATGGTCGCGCGCCGGGCGGGGCTCTCCAAGAGCTCCTCGATGGTCTTCGCCCAGGCGCCCACGTCGCCCTCGGCCACGATCGATCCCGCCTTGCCCACGACGTGCGGGATCTCCCCGCTGTCGCTGCCCACCACCGGAACCCCGCTGGCGAAACCTTCGACCAGCATCCGCCCGAACTGCTCCCGCCAGCGCGGCGTGGTCTGGCTGGGCGCGCAGAGCATGTCCATGGCGCGCAAGTACGCGGGCACGGCGTCGTGCTTCACGTCGTTGCAAATGCGCACCTTGTCCGGGTAGCGGCTCGCCCACCTCCGGAGCTCGGGCTCCATGGCGCCCGCCCCCACGAACAGCGCCCTCCACGGCGCGCGCACCGTATCGAGCGCGCCCATGAGCACCGAGAGCCCTTTGTCCGGTAAAAACCGACCCAAATAGCCCACCACGGGCGGCCCTGCGTCGTCCCACCCCAAGGTCTGCAAGGTGGCCTTTCGCGACGCCGCATCGGGAAAGAACTTCTCCGGATCGACGCCGAACGGAATGGGCCGCATCGGCTTGTTCTCGTACCCGTGGCGATCCTTCAAGGTCTGCACCACCGTCTCGCCGCAGCAAAGCAGCCCCGCCGCGCGCCCCATGGAGTAGCGCTCGATGAACGAGAACGGGGGCGGGTAGTGTTTGCTCAGGTTCTGGCAGGTGTGGAACACCAGCGGCGTGCGCTTGGGCGCCAAGGTGGCCACCTGCCACCCGGCGAAGATGTAGGGCTCCTCCCAGCAATGAATGAAGTCCCAGTCCTTCGTGAGCACCGAGCGCAGCTTGGGCTCGTACAGAAAGACGTGAACGCGGCGTGTGAAGAGGGTGCCGAGCGGCAGCACCGAGCCCTCCTCGCCGGGGCCGAGCTCGAGCCGCACCGGACGCAAATCATTGGCGCCGTGAAAAAACGTGGGCGCGGCCGTGGTGACGTCCCACTCGCCTTCACCCGCCCGCGCCATCTCGTGCGCCAGGCGGCGATTGACCCCGACGCCATACGAGTGCCCGAGCGTGAGAAGTCGTCGCTTTCGCTTCATCGTTCCTCGTTTTCTGGTTCGCCTGCGCCGCGCGACGCACCGTCGCGCGACGCGATCCGCTCAAACGGACGCCGCGTCCGGATCGACCGGCGGGCCATCGCTCGCCGTCTGCGTGGGGGCGTAGCCTTCGCGCTTGTAATAATAATAGTGGTAATACGAGTACTCGTGCCGGTTCAGATCCATGTCGTTCAGCACGGCACCGATCACCGGCGCGTCGACGTCGGCCAAGGCGCGCAGGCCCTGGCGCGCGAGCGGGCGCGTGGTGCGGAACGCGCGCAGCACGAACACGGTGCCATCCATCAAGGTCGAAATGATGGCCGAGTCGGTGACGGCGACCAGCGGCGGGCTGTCGATGATGATGCGATCGAAGCTCTCGCTGGCGTCGTCCAAGAACTTCTTGAACCGGTCCGAGTGAAACAGATCCGCCGGGTTCGGCGGGATGGGACCGGCCGGGATGCTCCAGAGGTTCTCCACCTTGGTGGGCCGCGCCACGTCCTCGATGGCCGCCTCGCCCACCAGGACATTGGTCACCCCGCGATCGCCCGATCGCTCGAAGATGCGGTGCAGCTGCGGGCGGCGTAGATCGCAGTCGATGATGCAGACGCGCTGCCCGCTCTGCGCCAGCGCGATGGCGATGCTGCACGCGATCGTGGTCTTCCCTTCGCCGGGCGCCGCGCTCGAGACGAGCAGCCTGCGGTAAGGCCGGTCCGGGTTGGTGAACATGAGGTTCGTGCGGATGCTGCGGGCCGCCTCCGCGAGGCCGCTGTGCGGATCGTCGTGGACGATGAGCGCTGGAGACGACGACTGCAACGTGCGCCGCGTCGGCACGCGCCGGCCTTTGGCCTTGCCGGCGTTGGGCTCCTCCACCGCGGGCAGCATGCCGATGAAGGTGATGCCCAGATCCTTCTCGATTTGCTCGGGCGTCTTGATGCTGTTGTCGAGGCTCCCGCGGAGCCAGCCGAGCCCGACGCCGAACACCAGACCGATCACCGCGCCGATGGCGATGTTCAAAGGAACGCGCGGCCGGATGGGGGCCGTGGGCTCGACCGCCACCTCGATGAGGTGGATGTTGTTCGCCTTGTTGTTCCGCGCCAGATCCGCGTCCTTCATGTGCTCGAGGAGCATGGCGTAGAGCTTCTCGTTCTGCTCGCGCGAGCGATCGAGCCGGTGGTACTCGATCTCCTTCATGTTGAGATCGACTGCGCGCTTGTGCGCCGCCTCGTAGAGCGCGGCCTCGCCCGCCTCTTCGCGCTGGATCACCGCGAGATCGCGCTCGACGGCCCCTTGGATGTTCTTCACCTCGGCCAGGAGCGCCGTCCTGCTCTCGAGGATCTTCATGTCGAGCGACTTCACCGCCGGGTGATTCTCGCCTTTGCCCTCGGCCAGGAGCATCCTCTTGGCGCGCAGGCCCTCGACGTACTGGGTGCGCATCGACTGCAAGAAGGTGCTCGCCAAGAGCTCCGACGCGGGCAAGCTCTCCGCGTTCTCCGTCGTGATCTTCGCCAGCTCCGCGTGCCGCGCCAGGAGCTCCTGCTTGCGCGTGCGCGTCCGCGTGAGCGCGGAGTTCAAGTCCTGCATCTCGAGCCGGATCATGTTCGACGACTCGTTGATCGAGGTGCTGGGCAGATCGTTGCTCCGCTTGAACTCGTAGAGCGTATTTTCGTTGTGCTCCAGGTCCTTCTTGACCGCGTCGACCTGGCTGCCCAGCCACGCGAGCGAGTCGCTGGTGGCGCTGATGGCCTTCTCCAGGTTTTGGTCGATGAACGCCGTGGCCACCGCGTCGCAGATGCGCTTGGCGCGCTTCGGTTGGATGTCCTCCACCTTGATGAGCGCGAGGCGGCTATTTTTCACCGGCTCGACCGTGATGTGCGCGCGCAGGGTCTGCGCCGTCTCCTCCACGGTGATCGGCTTCTCGGGCGCCGCCTTCAGGCCGAAAAAGTCGTAATCGTTCTGCAGCCCCAGATCGCGGACCGCCCGCTCCAGCACTTTGGTCGACGTGATGATGCGATATTGCGTCTCGTAATATTCCTGGTTGTTCCAGAAATCGTCGGCGCCGAGCGGCATGGCCGAATTCATTTTCTCGCCGAGCGGCCGAAAGGCATTCGGATCGAGTTCGACCATGCTCTGTGCTTGATAGATCCGCGGCAAGGTCTTCGAGTAGACGAGGCTAAGCCCGGTACCCAATAGCAGGCAGGCCGCGATGATGGCCCATTGTTTGCGGACCATCGTCAGCACGTTCAGGAGGGGAGCAAGGCTGTCCTCCCGGCCCTTGTGCGACATCGCTGGATTCGACGTTTCGATCATCTTGCTTGCGGTAAGTATTCGAAATTATTGATAAATTTTCCGGAGCGCCCGTTCGTCGTGCTAGTGCTACCACATGGTCGTAGCCGGCGCGAGCACCAGCTGTTCGGACCTTCGGTGCACCGCCCGGCCGTTTCATTCGCGCTCCGTTCCAGTTGCTGTCTGCGTCGCCGTGCGGGTGCCAAACGGGCGTGGGTGGCGCTATGCTCCCGCGCGGCCGCCGTGGAAGAATGCCTTTGCACCGGTCCGCGGCCCCTTTGAACCATGACGACCGCAGCTGATCTTTCACGGCGCACGCCACGTCCCCCGCGCGAGCGGCGCCTGCCGACGTCGCGCGATGCCCGACCGCTCCCGCCGCCGGAGCCGATGGCCTCCAGTCGTTGGCTTCTGGGCATCATCGCCTTTCAGTTCGTAGCTCAGCTGTTGCTCCTCACGAGCCTCGGCATGCACCGATCCATCATTCGCTCGGTCGCCCTCGCCGCGAGCCTCGTGTGCCTGGTCATCGTTCCGGCGCGGGCGGTCGAGCGTCACCCCGCGAAGCCGCTGGTCATCTTCATCCTCGCGCTCGCGGGCCTCGAGATCTTTCACCCCGAGACGGCGGGTATACCCGGCGGGGCGGCGCATGCGTTCGTCTACCTCGCCACCCTCGCCCCGGTGTTCTGGGTCAGCCGGCTCAAAATCGACCCCGACGACTTTCGACGGATCGTCACGCTCTTCTGGGTGTTCTGCACGGCCAGCGCGTTCGTCGGCATGCTCCAAGTGTATTTCCCCGGCAAGTTCGAGGTCGACTCGCACGCGCTGGAGCACAACGACTTGGCCGAGGAGCTGAAGATCACCTTGGCCAGCGGCGCGCGCATCTTCCGCCCCATGGGCCTGACCGACGCCGCAGGCGGCGCGGCCACCGCCGGTTTCTACTCGTGCGTCATCGGGACCGGGCTGCTCTTGGACAAGTCGAAATGGTGGTGGCGCGCCCTGGTGTTCGGCGGAATGCTCATCGGGATATTCATCATTTATCTCAGTTACGTCCGGGTGCTCTTGGTCATGAGCATCATCTGCTTCTTCGGCAACGCCATCATGCTCAGCATGCGCGGCAAGGTCGGCAAGTCGCTGCTCTTCGGCATGCTGATCGTCGGCATCTTCCTCGCGGCGTGGTTCTTCGCCGTCGACGTGGGCGGCGACAACGTTCGAGCCCGCGTCGGCTCGCTGACCGCTTCGAGCATGAACGAGGTTTACTACTCCAACCGCGGGCGCTTCCTCGAGCACACCTTCGACGTGCTCCTGCCGAAGTATCCTCTGGGGGCCGGGCTCGCGCGCTGGGGAATGATGGCGAACTACTTCGGCGACTTCTCCCACTCGAGCCCCATTTACGCGGAGCTCCAATGGACGGCGTGGCTGCTCGACGGCGGCGTCCCCATGCTCCTCGCCTATCCCTTGGCCATGTTGCTCTGCATGTGGATCGCGGCGAAGGCCGCGTTCTACCGGCTCGGGGCCGGCTGGAGCGATCTCGCGATCTGGGGTGGCGTGATGTTCGGCTACGATCTGGGCATCCTGGCGTTCACGTTCGACGGGCTTCCATTCCTCGCGACCGCCGGCCTCGAATTTTGGATGTTGAATGCAATGTTTTTCGTCCTCGCCATGCGCATCGAGCGCAATGCGCCAACCGTAAATTCTCCTGGCCCAGCTTGACCCAATAGCGGTTTCGTCGTTTTATCGTCTCGAATCGTTTTGCGTCAGGGGGAAGGGAGGAGCGCGATAGATGGAGCAGACCGTCAACCTGCGTGCGGAGCTTTTGCGTCGATTCTGTTCATCGTTACCCGTACGCCGGTATCAGGCTTATCATTGGCTCGGTAAATTGTTCGAGCCGAAAGCACCTTATATCGTCAACTTCACCGGCGGGCGATTCGAGGTCCGCCCGGGTGATCTGGCGTCGATCATGGTTGCTTATTGTGGTTTCTACGAGCGCGAGACCACCGTCTGGTTTCGCCGCTATTGCGAGAACGCCAGCGGCGCGTTCATCGACGTCGGCGCGGAGTTCGGTTATTTCCCGATGCTCGCCGATCGCTATTCCAACCGCCGCCTCCGGACGTTCGCCTTCGAGCCCGATCCGCGCAACCACGCGTGGCTTTTGCGCAACATCGCGCTCAACCCGGGCATCAACGTCGATCCCATCGCCGAGGCCGTGTGCGACGCGCGGGGGACGGTGAAATTCGAGAAGCCGCGCGAAGGCTTCACCATCTTTTCGCGCATTCAGTTCGTGCCCGGCGAGGCCGGAGGCCCTGCGAAGGATCTGGGCTCGGAGCTCATCGACGTCCCCTCGACGACCCTGGACATCTTCCGAAGAGAGCGCGGCCTCTCCAAGATCAGCCTGGTGAAGATCGACGTGGAGGGCGCCGAGGGCGCGGTCCTCCAAGGCATGCAAGAGGGGATCGCCGAGGGCGCGTACGAGCGCATTTTGCTCGAGCTTCATCCCTGGGCGTTCGATACGCCCGAGCGCATGGAGAAGATCCTGGGCATCCTCAACGGGCTCCTCGTTCACTACGAGGTGCACCAGCTCCCGCCCTTCGACACGGGCGGCCGCTGGGTCGACAAGACCCCCGACTATTATCGCATGACGTGGAAGGACGAGTTCCTGCGCGCCGTTCCACGATTCGAAGAGCAGCACGTTCGAGGCGAGCGCAACTGGGAGCACTTCGTGTTCGTGCGGAAGGGCGTCTCCATGTTCCCAGCCTCGTGATAAGCATCGGCGCCGCCAGCATGTCCGGTCTCCGAATCGTCATGGCCATGATCGAGCCCCCGCTGCCCCTCGGCAACGCCGCGGGGCGTTGGTATTACGTTCTCCTGCGGGAGCTCGTTCGCCGCGGTCACCGGGTCACGGCGTTTGCGTGTTGCAGCAACCCGGCCGACTTCGGCCGGACGCGCGAGTATTTCCCCTCCGATCGATACGATCTTCGTCTGTATGGATTCCCGGAGCGGGGCGGCGCGCGCGCCAAGCTCGATACATTGAGGCGGCCTTACTCGTATATGTGGAGCGAGGAGCTCGCCTTCGATTTCGAGGCCGAGGTGGCCCGGGGTTGCGACGTCATCCACCTCGAGCAGCTTTGGGCGGCCTGGCTGGCCTTGAAGCACGTCGAGAAGACGTTGGTGAACGTCCACTATTTCTCATTCATCGATCAAGCCGAGATCCGCGATCGGGATCCGCGCGCGTGGAGCCGGCGGCAGCTCAATTTTTGGGCGGAGCGCCGGCTGGTGCGGACCTTTCGTCGCTTTCGCTCGTGCTCATCGCGGATCGCGACCGAGATCGAGCGGCTCAATCCTCGGTCGGTGGTGGACACGGTGCCCTTTGGCATCGACGCCAGCCTGTACGACTACGTCCCGGCGGAGAAGCGCGGAGAGGCGCCGCGGATCCTTTTGACGGGGAGCATGGGCTGGCATCCCTCGTCGTCGGCGGCGATCCGTCTGCTCGAGCGGCTCTGGCCGGAGATCTCCCGGCGGGTGCCCGATGCGCAGGTCGACATCGTGGGCTGGGAGGCCAAGCGCGTTCTCGGCCGCTACGTGGGGATGGATCGCGTCAACATCGAGGAGAACGTGCCGAGCACGCGGCCGTACTTCGAGCGCGCGTCCGTTCTTCTCTACGCGCCCAGCCGGGGGAGCGGCATGAAGATGAAGGTGCTGGAGGCCATGGGCTACGGCATCCCGGTGGTCACGACCACCGAGGGGGTGGAGGGGTTGGCCGCCGTGGATGGGGTGCACGCCGCCATCGCCGACGACGACGAGGCGCTCATCGAGCGCACCGTGGCGCTGCTCGCGTCACCCGCGCGCCAGAACGCGCAGCGGGAATCGGCGCGCCGGTTGCTCGAGACGTATTGCGGACCGTCGCGCACCGTCGACGAAATCGAAGCGATCTATGCGCGCATGACGGCGGGCGCGTAGCCATGATGCGCGCATGACGGCGCGCGCGTCGCGACGCAATGCGCGCAGACGGCGGGCGCGTAGCCATGATGCGCGCATGACGGCGCGCGCGTAGCGACTCATGTGCGCAGACTGCGGGCGCGTCGCGACTCATGTGCGCAGACGGCGGGCGCGTCGCGACTCAATGCGCGCAGACGGCGGGCGCGTCGCGACTCAATGCGCGCAGACGGCGGGCGCGTCGCGACTCGATGCGCGTCGCCGCTCAACGCGAGTCGCGACTGCGCGGGTGTCGCGACTCGATGCGCGTCGCCGCGCGACGCGAGTTGCGACTGCGCGGGTGGCGCGACTCAATGCGCGTCGCGCGACGCGAGGTGTGCCATCCAGCGCTGCACCCGTTTGGGCCTGCGGCGCGTGAGCGCGCGCGCCTCCGTGTACACGTCGAGGGTGATCGCGGCGGTGGCATCCCAGGAGAAGCGCTTGGCGCGCTCGCGTGCGCGCGACGAAAATGCGGGCCGCTCCGCCAAGATGGTGCGCACGGCGGCCGCGGCTTCGTCCTCGCGGCGGGGATCGACCAGGAGGCCCGCGTCGCCGACGACCTCGGGGCTGGCGCCCCAGCCGCTCACCACCGCGGGCACGCCGCGGGTCATCGCCTCGAGGCTCGGCAGACCGAACGTCTCGCGCCACGACATCGAGAGAAAGACGGACGCGCCGTCGTAGAGGTCCACCAGATCGTGGGTCACGTCCGAGAGGCAGATAGCACCGAGCGCCGTGGCGTCGCGCTGGGTCGCCTCCGGGACGCGGCCCGTTCCCACGAGCACCAGCGCGAGCTCGGGGTGCGTTTGCCGCAGCTTCCCGTACGTGCCGAGCACGCCGGCCACGTTCTTGTGGCGCTCGTAGCCCCCGACATACAGCACGTACGGGCGCCGCACGCCAAGGCGGGCGAGCGTCTCCTCCTGGCGCGGCGAGACGGGGGCGCGGAAGGCCTCGCTCGTGGCCAGCGGCGTGGTGGTGACGGCCGCGGGATCGACCTTCATGTAGCGCACGATCTCCTCGCGCGCGAACTCCGAGGGGGCCACGATGCGGTCGGCCCAGTAGGGCTGCGCGTCGACATAGTGGCGCGCGCGCGCCCGAAGGCGGGAGCCATCGTCGATGTAATCGTTGGTGGTGCCCTGCAGAAGGCCGCGCGCGACCAGATCGCGGTAGCTGTGGACGGTGGCGCTATGAATGGCGAAGACCACCGGGCAAGGCGCCAGCATCGGCACCCCGTATTCGCTCGGCGGATGGTAAATGTCCGCCCCCACGCGCGCGAGCGCCCGCGGCACGGCGAGCTGCTCCCAGCGCGGTCCGTTGGGGCCCGCGATGGGGAGCTCCTCGAAGCGCGAAAAGAGCGCGGGATCGTGCGCACGATTCGGGGGGGAGCCCTCGACATACGCCAAGGATACGCGCACCCCCCGGCGCACCAGCGCGCCGGCGAGCCCCAGGAGATAACGATCGGCGCCGCGCAGCGCGGGCTGCGCGAGCTGTCGTGCATCGAAGACCACGTGCATGGGCATCTCGTTTTCCGGCGCCTACGCGACCGCGGCGACCTCGAGGAGCACGTCGCGGAGGGCTTCTGTCACCGTGTGGCGCGGCGCCCAGCCGAGCGCGCGGAGCTTGCTTGGATCGCCCACGAGGCTCTGGATCTCGGCCGGGCGAAAGCGCTCGGGCACCACCGTGGGCTCCACCGCCAGCCCGAGCAGCGCCCCGAGCTCGTCGACGATGCTGCGGATGGTCCGCCCGGCGCCGCTCGCGATGTTGTACACCTCGCCGGCGATCCCGGAGCGAAGCAGCAGCCGGTACGCCTCCACCACGTCCGTCACGTGGGAGAAATCGCGCACCGGCTCCAGGTTGCCGACCTCGAGCCGCGCGTGCGCTTCGCCGCGGCGAATGGCCTGGAGCTGCCGCGCAAACGAAGGGACCACGAAGTGCGCGGCCTGCCCCGCGCCCAGGTGGTTGAACGGACGCGCGCAGAGGACCTCGACCCCGTAGCTCCGAAAATACTGGCTGCCCGCGAGCTCCGCCGCCAGCTTCGACACGGCGTACGGGCTCACCGGGGCCACCTCGGTTCGCTCGCTGGCCGGGCCCTCGCCCGCCGCGTTGCCGTACACCTCCCCGGACGAAACGAGGAGCACCCGCGCGTTGGGCGCATGCTTTCGCACCGCCTCGAGCAGGTGCACGGTGCCCAGCGCATTGACGGCAAACGCCTTGCCCGGATCGACGTGGCTCTGCGCCACCGAGCTCCACCCCGCCAGGTGGATGATCCCCTCCGGTGCGCCCGCGCGGACCACCCGCGCGACCGCCGCCGCGTCGAGCACATCGAGGGCCTCCAGGCCCTGCGCGCCGGCGCCGCCCGCGGCAGGTGGCGCACCTGGATCGGGCCCGCGCACCTCGAGCACCTCGTCGCCCCCCGCGCGCAGATGCCGCCCGAGGTGCTTCCCTACGAATCCATCTGCACCGGTGACGAGAACGCGCATCGACGTAGCCTCTCCGTGCCTAGTCGCTTTCTTGGGGAGTCTCTCAGAGGCTCGCTTCCGGAAGACGCTTCAACCGTTCGAGGTCGGCGTCGACCATCATGTGCACCAGCTCGCGGAAGCCCACCTTCGGCTGCCAGCCGAGCTTCTTCTTCGCCTTGCTCGGATCTCCGATGAGCAGATCGACCTCCGCCGGCCGGATGAACGCCGGATCGATCGTGACGTGCTCTTTCCAATCGAGCCCCACGCGCGCAAAGGCGATCTCCACCAGCTCTTGAACGGTGTGCGTCTCGTTGGTGGCGATGACGTAGTCGTCCGCCTTCTCCTGCTGCAGCATCAGCCACATGGCCTCGACATAGTCGCCGGCGAAGCCCCAATCCCGGCGCGCGTCGAGGTTGCCGAGGCCCAGCTTTGCAACCGGACCGCGCTCGAGCCCGAGCTTGATGCGCGCCGCGCCGTGGGTGACCTTGCGGGTCACGAACTCCAGCCCGCGGCGGGGGGACTCGTGGTTGAAGAGGATGCCGCTCGAGGCGAAGAGCCCGAACGACTCGCGGTAGTTGATGGTGATGAAGTGGCCGTAGGCCTTGGCCACGCCATACGGCGAGCGCGGGTAGAACGGCGTCTGCTCCGTCTGCGGGGTCTCGAGGACCCGGCCGAACATCTCGGACGACGACGCCTGGTAGAAGCGCGCGCCGGGTGCCGTGTGGCGGATGGCCTCCAGCACTTTGGTGACGCCCAGCGCGGTGAACTCGCCCGTCAGCACCGGCTGATTCCAGCTGGTGGGAACGAACGACTGCGCCGCCAGATTGTAGACCTCCTGCGGATCGATGATGCGCAAGAGCGATGCCAGTGAGAACTGGTCCAGCAGATCGCCCTGATGCAAGGTGATTCGATCCCGAATGTGGGCGATGCGCTCGAATTTTTCTTCGGACGAACGCCGCACCATGCCGTGAACTTCGTAGCCCTTCGCCAGAAGGAACTCGGCCAGGTAGCTGCCGTCTTGACCCGTGATGCCGGTAATGAGTGCCCGTCGCTTCATCGCGTTTGCCTCTATACGCCAGTCCGCCGTTCGAAGGGAGCTTGGCTTCGTAATATCTCCACGGTTCTTTCCAGAGCAAAAAGACGGTCGTAAAGGCCGAGGCCCCGCGCGCCGAGCGCTTTTGCGCGGCCCGGATCGGCGAGCAGCGCGCACGCGCGATCGGCCATTTGACCCATCGCCTCGGCCGTCGCGCCGCGGACGAGCTCCACGGCGAGCTCGTCGCGCCAGATCGACTCCGAGTACGTGCCCTCGTTGGCGACGAGCGGAACGCCCAGCGCGAGGTGCGCCATGGCGGTGGTGCGCCGGCTGGTGATGCCATCGGGGTAGGGCTGGATCGCCACATCGCACGCGGCCAAATGGGCCGCCGCTTCCTCGCCCGGCTGGTGCCCGATGGCGACGATGCGCGATCGCATCGAGGGATGTTTTTTCGACAGCTGCTCGGCAAATTCAATCCCTCGTCCGCCCGCGAGCAAGGCTTTGCACGTGGCATGGCGGGCGAACAACGCGAGCAACGATTGCTCGAGCAGCGGCACGATCACCGAGCCGTAGGTGCCGAAGTGACCGACGATGCCGAACCGTCCACCCTCCGACACGGCCGCGCGAACCTCCGCGATCCGGCTCGGCGAAGGGTCGCGCGGGATGCCCGATGGAACGGGGAGCCATCGCGCGCGCTGCACGCCGGGGACGAAGGCGCGAAGGTATTCGTCCCACGTGGAGGTGGAGACGAAGATCCGATTGGCGCGATAGGCCAGCACGGCGGCCATTGCATGGGTGACCCCCGCGAGCACTTTGTGCCGCAGCGGCTGGCCCCGTTCGAAGGGGTGCGCCACCTCGTGAAACATCACGGAGAAATCTTCGCGACGGCTCGCCAGCGCGAGGCAGAAGGGGAGGTTCAGACCTTTGTAGCCAAACGACTGCGCCACGTATTGAACGAGCAGGCGCTTCTTTGGATCGGGCGCGCCGAGGCCCCGCGCGAGCGCCACCATGCCCTTGGGGCCAAAGCCATCCACCAGCGGATGGAGCACCACGCCCGGATCCTCCACCAACGGCCCGCGCGCGGCGGGCGCCCACACGTGGACCTCGTCGCCCGCCTTGGCCAGCGCGCACGCGAGCTCGCGCGTATAGTCGGAAACGCCACCGCGCATGGGCGGGTACTCGCCCACGACGATATGCCACGAACGCTCGGCCGGGTCGGCCGGCCGTACGCGCGCGCGGGTTCGAGCGGCGCCCTTGGCTTGGCGCAGAGCGCGCTTGGCAAGGCCTCCGAGCCCGCGGGTGTCTCGTTCCTCCGTTGCGTCTAGCCAGCCCAACTTACTCTCTCCATCGCATCGCGCTCGCGGATCACCTCGAGCCCCTTGGATGCGCGTTCACCGCGCCGTGTTCAGCCGCCCAAAAGAATCGACGGACGCCCGCACGGAAACACATGGACGGGCGCGGAGGCTACCACTTTCATGTTGAAGAATGTTAGACGGGGGCGCCATGTTACGTGTCGCCACGGCTCTTTCAGCCATGAGGGCCGCGCTCAGGACCAAGACGGGGCGGCACACGCAGCTGGTCTTCTTCGGTCAAATTGCCACGGCCGCCGCCGGCTTTGGCATCAATGTTCTTTTGCTGCGTTGTTTGAGTGTCGACGAGTACGGACTATTTTCTCTGTTCCTCTCCACGCAGCTGCTCCTCATGGGCTTCATGCACATGGGATGGATCGAGACGTTCGTTCGGTTCGGGGCCAAATTCCTAGGGGCTCCGCAGTTCGACGCGCTCCGCTCGTACCTCCTTCGCAAGACGCTCGTCGCCTCCGCCGGGGTGGGGCTGCTCGCCGCCGCCGCGGGCTCCTTCGTCTCGCAGCACCTGTACCATCGCCCGCCCTTCACGCCTTATTTTCGGGCCGCGGTGCTCACGGGGTTTCTGATGTGCGTCTTCACGTTCTTTCAGAGCGATTACCGCGCGCGCCAGGACTTCAACCGCTATGTCATCACGCAAGTCGGCTCCAACGCGGCCCGACTGCTCTGCGTGGCCGTCGCCATTCCATTGGGCGTCCTCGGGCTCCCGCAGACGGTGGCCATCTACCTCCTGGTGACGGCCGCCTTCATCGGCTTCTGCGTGGTCGATACGCGAACCCGCGGGGGCACCGAGCCGCGCGCGCCCCTGGATCCCGGCTTGATCCGGGAGATGAAGAGCTACAACGGGTGGCTCCTCCTGTCGTTCTTCACGACCAATGTCACGAGCAACATCGACTCGCACGTGCTGGCCTACTACCACGCGAACGAGACGCTCAGCTCCTTCGCCGCCGCGTCGCGCTTGACATTGCCGCTCCAATTCGCGGCCGTGGCGCTCCAGACCACCTTGATGCCCCGGCTCAGCGCGGCCAAAGATCGCAGCGAGTTCGAGTTCTACTTGGGGCGCATGAAGCTGTTCGTCGTGCCGTTCCTGGCCGTCACCTCCCTGGCGTGCTGGCTGGCGCCGCCGGTCCTCATCTGGCTCGCCGGTCCGCACTACGCGGGCATCTCGTCGCTCATCCGGCTGCAGATCGTGTCGAACACCATCATGCTCCTCGTCAACCCCGTGGGCATCGTGGTGTACGCCTGGGGCTGGACCCGTCTTTTGGCGTTTTTGAACCTCGCGCAGCTCGCGGTCGACCTGGCGCTCGATCTCCTGTGGATCCCGCGCTGGGGCGCCGCGGGGGCCGTGGGCGCCACGTTGGTCATGAATGTCTTGGGCCTCGTCGTCATCTACATTGCGCTGTGGTGGGGCATGCGGCGCGAGAAATTCGTCTGAGTCGGCCCGCCGCGGGCCAGTGTGCTAGCTTCCGCCAGGAGCCGAACTTCCATGCCTACCAGCCAACATCATCAACTCACGAAGATCATCGATATCGTCGTCCAGCTCAATCCCATGTCGGTTTTGGACATTGGAGTGGGCTTCGGCAAATACGGCCTCCTCTGCCGCGAGTATTTGGAGCTGTGGGACGGTCGCGAAGACTATCGGAGCTTCACGCGGCGCATCGATGGCGTGGAGGTCTTTCCCGAGTATCTGACCCCCGTGCACAAGTACGTTTACGACGAGGTGTACATCGGGAACGCACTCGACGTGGTGCCCAACAAGCTCGAGCGAACCTACGATCTCGCGCTGCTCATCGACGTGCTCGAGCACTTCGAGAAGAAGGACGGCGAGGCGTTGCTGCGGGCGCTGCTCGCGCGTGCAAAGAACGTGGTCGTGTCCGTCCCCAAGGACATCGGCCACCAGGGAACGACGTTCGAGAACGAGCACGAAGCCCATATCGGGGAGTGGACACCGGATGAGCTTCTGGCCCTCGGATCGGGCTTCAGCGTGGCCGACCGCGCGAGCCACATCGTCTTCCTCGGCACCCCCGACGCCGTCCGGCGCCTGCGTCCGATTTTCAGTCCATCGCCCGTGCGCCGGGCGAAACGCGCGCTCTTCGAGGCCGCCGAACCTGCGAAGGATTTGGTCTCCTCCGTCATGCGCAGGGTGACGGGCCACTCGCACTGATGTAAAACAGTCGGATCTTTGCTTCGTAGGAGCGTGCCATGGGTCTAGGTTCCATCCGTCAAACCGTACTGGTCACAGGTGCCGCCGGGTTCATCGGCTCGCACTTGGTCGATCGTTTGTTGGCAGAGGGTTACGAGGTCGTGGGGCTCGACAACCTCATGACGGGCGATCTGACGAACCTGGAGAACGCCCGGCGCGATCCGCACTTTCACCTGGAGATCGGCGACGTGCGCGAGCCGTTGCCGGCCTACGCCGAGATCATCTTCAACATGGCGTGCCCGGCCTCGCCCGTGCACTACCAGGCGGACCCGTACGCCACGGTGACCACCAGCGCGCTGGGCGCGATCCGGCTGGTCGAGCACACGCGGCGCAGCCGTTGCCGCATCGTGCACGCCAGCACCTCCGAGGTGTACGGCGATCCGCTGGAGCACCCGCAGAAGGAAGAGTACTGGGGCAATGTCAACTGCGCCGGCGAGCGCGCCTGCTACGACGAGGGCAAGCGGGTCGCCGAGACGATTCTCATGGATGCGCGCCGCACCCATGGGGCCGACGTGCGCATCGTTCGCATCTTCAACACCTACGGCCCGCGCATGGCCTTGAACGATGGTCGCGTCGTCTCGAATTTCATCACCCAGGTGCTCGAGGACAAGCCCATCACCCTCTACGGCGACGGATCGCAGACGCGCTCGTTCTGCTACGTGTCCGACCTGCTCGAGGGGCTCTTCGCGGCGGGCACGGTGTCCGAGTTCGATCCGCCCATCAACATCGGCAACCCCAAGGAGTGCACGGTGGCCGAGCTCGCGCAAATCGTCATGAAGGTGTCCGGCAAGAACCTGGAGCTCGTGCGCCATCCGCTGCCGGCCGACGATCCCAAGCGCCGCTGCCCGGATATCACCAAGGCGAAGAAGTACCTCGGCCTTCAGCCCAAGGTGTCGCTCGAGGACGGCATCCGGCGAACGTACGACGACTTCGAGGGCCGCATCGCCCGCCGTCGCTCACGCTAGCCGGGCACGCTAGCCGAGCGCGCTAGCCAAGTACGCTCGCCAAGTACGCTCGCCGGGCGCGCTAGCCCAGGTCGGGTGGGACCGCCCGCGACGAAGAGCTCTCGGGCCCCAGCCCAAACATCGCCAAGATACGGTCCTTCAGCCGGGACGGCCAATCGCTGCGCATGCAAGGCTGCTCGATCGCGCGGAAGTACAGCGCGCTCACGAACAGGATCGCGCCGACGTAAATCGGGAGCTGCACCGCGAGGGTCGTCAGGTACGCGCCGCGCACGGCCAGCCGCGCGGTGACGCGCCCGACGATCGAGATGAGCGGGTAGTGCAGCAGGTAAATCGTGTAGCACATGCCGCCGATGGCGGTGAGCAGGGGCGAGCGGAGGATCGTCCGCACCACGGTCCCGCGAAACGCCGCGATGTAGAGCACGAACGTCACCACCGGGTACGAGAGCTTGGCCAGCGGGGTGTGCTCGGTCAGCGCGCCCAGAAAGCACCAGCCGGCGATCCAAACCACGTCCCACACAGGGTG
This sequence comes from Sorangiineae bacterium MSr11954, assembly GCA_037157815.1. Lineage (NCBI taxonomy): Bacteria > Pseudomonadati > Myxococcota > Myxococcia > Myxococcales > Pendulisporaceae > Pendulispora > Pendulispora albinea. The sequence continues at coordinate 7,222,208 of CP089984.1, read as the reverse complement.
GGCGCGCGGCGCCTCGCGCCAGTCGACCGTGTAGATATCGGCCAGGACGAGGCCGGCAATGAAGTATTGCAAGTAGTTTACAATCGAGCCGCCCACCCACGCAGGGTCGGCGAAGGGAAAGAGCTGCAGGCACGGGACGGTCACCGCGAGCCAGGCGAAGACGCTCCGGCGCAGCCACGTTTGCCGAATGGCATAAACGCGCGCCAAGAGAGGCACCAGCAGGTAGAACTGCACCTCGACCTCCAGCGACCAGGCCACCGGGTTGACGACACCCTCGGGGCCGTAGATGGGATTGTGGAGATAGAAGATGCTGGCCACCAAGTGCCGCAGCTCCACCGGCCCACCCGATTTGAGCAGGACGATACCGAGGTAGCAGAAGATCAAAGACAGAATATAAGGAGGCTCCAATCGGGTGAGCCGCCGCAAAAAATACGGCTTCAGCCGTACGGGCGACGAGCCGTGCAAATGGTGCTTGGCGAAGGGGAGCCCCAGAATGAATCCGCTGATCACGAAGAAGAACGCGACCCCGAACCCGCCGTGCGCCGTCAGGCGCGCCACCAGCTGGCCGAGCGCATTGGACGGAGCCGTACCGAGCTTTACGCGAGTGTAAATCTCGGCGTGATAGACCACGACCAGCGCGATGGCGATGAAGCGAAGGCCGTCGATCTCGGGAATGAAGCGACCGCCGTTGGTGCGGCGGGAGAATTTTTCCAAGAATGCGTGAAAACGCGATCCGCTTGGCTCTTCGACCGGGTGCCCACTTAGCGTGTTCTCGTGCATATGAGGGTTCTGGAGCGTCGATATAGCACGCCGGCCGGGCCGCGCCGGTCGGTTCGAGGGGTGGATCCCGCCGACGAAACCTTGCTATACAACGGGTCGCGATGATCCCCCGCCGCCGTCGAATGAACTCGAACCATGCGCGCCGTATCCGTGTGCGCGGATGCTCGCCGATGGCGTGAGATGCCGCTTCGCATCCTTTTCTTGAATCCCGGTGCGATCCTCGGCGGCGCCGAGCGCGTGCTCCTCGATTTGATCGCCTCGGTTCGAGCGCTGGCACCCGAGGTGCACGTCGGTCTGGTCGTCGGTGCCCCCGGGCCGCTCGTCGACGCCGTGCGCGCCCACGGCGCCGAGGTGCACGTGGTGCCTCTTCCGGATCGGCTGGCCGGCCTTGGCGACAGCCACCTCGGCTCGGCTTCGCCCTTTGTGCGACTGCGCATGGCCCGCGGCGCCAAGGAGCTCGCGGCCTACGCGTCGCGCCTTCGCAAGGTCATTCGGACATTCGAGCCCAGCGTCATCCATACGCACGGCATCAAGATGCACCTGCTCGCGGCGGCCGTTCGCCCGCGCGCGGTGCCGCTGGTGTGGCACGTCCACGACTTCCTCGGCGCCCGCCCCGTCTCCGCGCGCTTCTTTCGCCTTGGCCAGCGCCGGGCCGATCTGGCGATCGCCAACTCGCGCGCGGTGGCCGAGGACACGCGAAAGCTCGCGCCCGAGCTCGAGGTGCGCGTCATGTACAACGGCATCGACGAGGCCACGTTTTCCCCCGACGGTCCTCGCGCGCCGCTCGATGCATGGGCCGGCATGGAGCCGCTCGACCGGCTCGGCCCCGGCGCGCTTCGGGTCGGGCTCATTGCCACGTACGCGCGCTGGAAGGGGCACGAGGTTTTTCTCGACGCCATCGCGCGGCTCGCGGAGCGCACCGACCTTCCGCCCATCCGCTTTTACATCATTGGCGGCCCCGTATATGCCACCGGCAACCACGGGCAATATTCGAACGAGGAGCTTCGCGCGCTCGCCGAGGCGCGGGGCATTGCATCGCGCGTGGCCTTCGTTCCATTCCAGGAGCATCCCCAGAGCGTCTATCGCGCGCTCGATATGGTCGTGCACGCGAGCACGCGTCCCGAGCCATTTGGAATGATCATCGTCGAGGCCATGGCCACGGCACGCCCCGTGATTGTCAGCCATGCGGGCGGTGCGGCCGAGCTTTATCGGGACGGCGTCGATGGCGTCGGCGCACCACCGGGGGATGCGGCGCGCTTGGCGGAGAGCATCGCGCGCCTCGCCGAAGATGCGTCGTTGCGGCAAAAGCTCGGCCAGGCCGCGCGCCTTACGGCAGAGTCTCGTTTTTCACGTGAGCGCCTGGGTGCCGAGCTGCTGGCGATCTATTCGGATCTGTTCACCCGTTACGGCTCGGTGACGGGTTTGAAAAGACCCCGCCTCACAAAGATTTTCCAATGAATGGTCGTGAAGCACCGCGCCACCAACAGCGAGCGGTGTGGTAGGTTCCCAGGCCGTCACGCTGTATCACCCTTGCGGACCAACGGATGTTCAGCGCACTCCTTGCTTTTTTCCTCGCGACCATTGTCGCAGCCCTGCTCACTCCGCTGGTGAGACGCCTGGCCCTCGCGGTCGGTGCGGTCGACGAACCAACGGCACGCCGAGTGCACACCCGCCGCATCCCGCGGCTGGGGGGAATGGCCATCGTGCTGGGATTTTTCGTCCCACTGGTGGCTCTTTATGCGCTGGACACCCAGAGTGCGCGCATCTTGTTCTTGCAGCCCCGGATCGTGGGGGGCTTGGTCGTGGGGTCGCTCATCATCGCGGGCCTTGGCCTTTGCGATGACATCATCGGCGTGGCGGCCAAGTGGAAGCTGGCTCTTCAGATGGCCGCGGCGGCCCTGGCCTATGCGAGCGGTCTGCGCATCGAGATGATGGATCTGCCCTGGATCGGGGTCATCTCGTTCGGGTGGATGGCATTTCCGCTCACCGTCCTTTGGTTCTGCGGCATCGTGAACGCGCTCAACCTGATCGACGGGCTCGATGGGCTGGCGGCGGGCGTCGCGTTCTTTGCGTGCGTCACCAATGTGACCGTCGCCTTCATGGGCGGCAACGTATCGATCGCGCTTCTCTCCGTGGCCTTGGGCGGCGCCATCTTCGGGTTCCTCTTCTACAACTTCAACCCGGCCAAGATTTTCATGGGCGATTCGGGGAGCATGTTCCTCGGCTTTGCCCTCGCGGCCATTTCACTGCTGGGGGCGGGGACGCAAAAGACGCCGACCCTCATCGCCATCGTGGTGCCGCTCATCGCGCTGGGGCTGCCCATCATGGACATGCTCTTCGCGATCGTGCGGCGCTTCGTGCTGCGCCGCTCGATCTTCGTGGCCGATCGCGGGCACATCCACCACCGCCTGCTCGATCTCGGGCTCACGCACCGGCGGGCGGTGCTCGTCCTCTACGCGATCAGCGGCTCGTTCACGGTGCTGGCGCTGCTCGTTCACTTCGGGCGCTCGTGGCAAATCGGCGTCGCCATGCTGGTTCTGACCACCGTCGTTTTTGGCGCCGTCCGCTTCGTGGGCACCATCAACGCGCGCATGGCCTCGCAGCTCCGCGTCGATCCCCTGGTCGAGCGGCTGCGCCGCGCCGTGCCCGACATCCTGGTGCGCATCGGCCATACGAACCTCGACGAGCTGCCCAAGGTGCTCCAGCGGTTCGCCGAGGAGTACGGGATGCTCGCGGTGGAGGTGCGCTCGACCTCGGGCGCGCGCATGCCGGGCTTTCGATGGGAGACCACGGCGCACGCAGGGCTTCGCGAGGCGGCCTCCACGAAGTTCGGCTTGATCGACGCCACGTCGGCGTCCGTCGAGCTGGAGTTCTATGTGGACAGCGCCGATGGGGTGGTGGGGCCGCAGACGGAGATCCTGCTCCAGCTCGTGGCCGACGCCATCGAGGTTCGCCTGCAGCGAACGGCGCGGGCGCGGGCCGCTACGGCGTCGGGGCGACTGCGAACCGTTTCGTAGCTCGCGGTTCGTTCGTAAGCGCGAGGTTCGTAGGTCCTCGAAACAGCTGCGCCGGCGAGCGCCGGCGCAACGTGCTGCAGATGTGCGAAGTGGCGCGGCTTATTCGCTGCGGACGCCGACGCCTTCGTAGTGGAAGCCCTGGCCGCGCAGCCCGTAGGTGGACCAGATGTTTCGTCCATCGAGGAGCAGGGGCCTCTTCATGAGCGACTTCAGCTTGTCGAAGTCGGGGTTCTGGTACTGGCGCCACTCGGTGAGGAGCACCAGGGCATCGGCCCCGCGCGCGGCCTCGTAGGCGTCCTCGACCAGCTGCACGCGGTCACCGTAGATCTCGCGGATCTTCGGCATGCCCTCGGGATCGTGGGCGACGATCTGGGCGCCCTCGGTGAGCAGCACGTCGATGAGGGTGAGGGCGGCCGACTCGCGCACGTCGTCGGTGCGCGGCTTGAAGGTGAGCCCCCAGATGGCCACGCGCTTGCCGCGGATGTCGCCATCCATGTGCGTCTTGAGCTTGCGCGGGAGCAGCCCCTTCTGCCGCTCGTTCACGCGGTGCGTGGAGACGGCGAGATCGATCTCCACCCCGTGCTCGCGCCCCGTTTGCACGAGCGCCTGCACGTCCTTCGGGAAGCACGAGCCGCCGTAGCCGGGGCCCGCGTAGAGGAACTTGGGCCCGATGCGCACGTCGCTGCCGACGCCATGGCGGACCTCGTGGATGTCGGCGCCGACCTTCTCGCACAGGGTGGCGACCTCGTTGATGAACGAGATGCGCATGGCGAGCATGGTGTTCGACACGTACTTGGTGAGCTCGGCGCTGGCCGGCGCCATCCAGATGATGCGGTCCTTGTCGAGGCACACCGGGTGATAGAGGCGCGCCATGATGTCGCGCGCGAACGTATCGTCCGAGTCACACCCGAGCACCACGCGATCGGGGCGGAGGAAGTCGTTGACCGCCTCGCCCTCCTTGAGAAACTCCGGGTTCGACACGACGTGAATCGGGTGCGCGGCCTTGGCCACGATGCGCCGCGCGCGGGCGTTGGTGCCGACGGGGACGGTGCTCTTGAGCACCAGGATCGTCTCCTGCTTCACGTTGGCGGCCACCGTCTCGGCGACCTTGTCGACGGCGCTCAGATCGGCGCCGCCATCGCTGCGCGGCGGGGTGCCCACGCCCACGAAGACGACCTGCGCGGACGCGACCGAGGCGGCCGTATCGTCCGAGAACGTGAGGCGGCCCGCTTTCACGTTGCGCGCGATGAGCTCATCGAGGCCCGGCTCGAAGATGGGAACCTCGCCCTGACGCAGCCGCTCGACCTTCGCCTTATCGATATCGACACATACGACATCGTTTCCCATCTCGGCGAATCCGGCGCCGCTCACGAGCCCCACATAGCCCGTTCCCACCATGCAAATACGCATCGAAAAGCGTCCTTTCAGAAGAGTACAGCCCGTTTTCCTACAATGGCCCCGCCTGGACCGCAAGCCGTAGACCCCGGCTCGGTCCGCTGCCGCCGTATCCTTTCGGCAGGCGCGCTCGCCACGGATGTGCCCCGCCCGCGAAGAGTGGAGTAAACGAACGATTCCAAGCGCTTCCTCAGTGGCCCGCCGATGCGCTCCCGTTCAAACCCGTCTCAGCTCTTGGTCGGATCCGCACGGGTCGCTCATGACTCCGCACCGAGGCTGGTCATGACTCCGGCACCGCCGCCGGTCGACACTCCGCATCGAGGCCGATATGGCGACGAGCGGCAACCCTTCACCTGCCCGCGAGCGCTCGAACCTTGCCCTCCACCGCCCACGCCAGCGTCACGCCCACCGCCGTGAGCTGCGACGATGCCCGGTCCGAGGCCGCGCGCACCAACGCGCGCGTCACCAAGCGCCGCAGCGGCCCCTCGAGCGAGCCCGGATCGATCAAAGCCCGCCGCATCATCGCGCGGTAGCGCGCCCTCGGCGCGTCGTCGAGCGCGGTCCTGACGCGCGCCCAGCCCTCGTGCCCGCGCGTGGTCGCGAGCCAATCGGCGACGAGCCATACGAGCGCCGCCACCCCGCTCGCGCGCGCCAGCTGGGCGAACCGCCATGGGTCGAAATCGTCCCGCGCGCCGGCGAGCTCGAGATCGCGGACGGCCCAGGGGAAGGCCTCCACCAGCTTGTCTTTGTAGGCGTTGATGGCGAGGAGCAGCACGTGATCGTGGAGCTCCGGCTCCAAGTGGGGAAAGCCGTAAGGATCCTCGCACGCGATCGCGCGCCCCAACAGGGTTTCGACCTGCAAGTCGCATAAGCCGCGCGGCCCGATATGCGCCTCGAATTCGACCATGAGCCCGTCGACGCCGAACGCCAGATTGTGCGCGGCGCGCGACACCTCCAGGACCTGGAATCCCGCGTCGGTGCCGGCTTGCAGGAGGGGACCGAGATCGCGCGGTCGAACGCGAAGGTCGATGTCGTGAATGGGACGATCGCTGGGGTCGCGATAGAGCCGGTGGGCCGTGAGCACGCCTTTTACCGGCAGCGCCTTTATGCCCGCCACACTGCACACTTCCAGTACGCGACGAAGCACGCCGCGGGCGTGGTGGTGTTTCGACCATACGGCCGCGCGTTCGGCTACGTCGGGGCGCATGGCGGGGGCTCGCGTTGGTGGGTCGCTACCATGGCACGTGTGCGTGGCGTGTGTGTAATGTGGGTGCAATTTCGCAGCCGAGGCTCCGACAGGAGAGCGAAATGCTTCGAACTGAGGTAGCTAATTAAACCATAAGCCGATGAAACAAGACGAGAACGGCCGCAAGCTCGAGTCCCCGACGGCCCTCGCGCGGTCGGACGAAAGCCCGCTCGAGCTCGCCGAAGAAGAAGTGGACGAGACGGATCCGAGCTTTCCTGCGCGCTGGGGCGAGCGCGCGCCGGGCTCGACGCGAGGCTCGTTGAATGTTTCCGGTGCGCCGCGCATCGACCGAACGAATCCCAATTTTCTGATCGGCGAAACCGTGGCAAACGTCAAACCCGAAGAGCGCTCGGTGGAGGTCTCCGTGGAGATCTCGCCCCCGAGCGAGCAGCCCGAGTCCAAGATCGTCTCGTCGACCCCGTCGAAGTCGTCCGCCAAGAGCCCGAAGGATGCCGTCACGCAAGACATGCCCGCCGCCCTCGCGCGCGAAGAAGCCGTTCGCTCCGCGCAGCGCGAGCTCGACTCGAACCTCTTGCTCGCGGGCATCGCACCGGCGATGGCCCCCGACGAATCGGGGTTTCGGCAGCGCGTGAAAGAGGAAGAATCCCGCAACCACCACAACGACACCAACGACTCGATCGACGAGTTGATTGACGGTCTGCCGTTCGAAGCCTCGCTCCCGCGAAAGAAGTCCGAGCGCCGGCGGCAAAAAGACGAAGCCGAGCGCCCGAGGCGCGCGCCGCTCCCTTCGCTCACCGGCCAAGGCCCCGTCCACACCGGAACGGGCGACGTGCAAGAGGCGCTGCGCGCCGCGAAGTCCAAGCCACCGCGCACCGGCTCGTTGGTCCCCGCGGGCCTCGCGCGCAACCGCACGCCGCTCCTGGGCGGCTTGATGGTCCTGACGTGCCTGCTTCTCGGCGCCTTCTTCGTGGCGCGATCCACGCAGGCCCCTCCGAGCGCCCCCAAGTCCGCGTCCGTCGCCGCATCGCCGGCGCCGTCGTCGTCACCCGCGGCGCCGGTCGTCACCGCCGCCGCGGGCGCGGTGGCAACGGGCGGTGCGCACTCCGCGCAGGCGGGTGCCGCTGCGGCCGCGGCCGACGAGACATCGCAAGCCATCACCTCGACCCCCACGGTGGTGATGCCGGCTGCCCCGGACCCCGCCACGTCCACCAAGGCCTCGTTGACGGTGCGACCGCGTCCCGGCGCCGCGCGCACGCGCCCGCGCAACGCCGAGGATACGTCGGGCCTCGAGGCGAACCCGCTCGACGATGGTCCGCGTCCATCGAAGGCGAGCAAACCGGCGGAGCCCACGCCCGCGCCCTCCGCCTCACCTTCGCCTTCGGCGGAGGACAAGCTTCTGACGGGCCACTGACGATATCCCCGACGGCTCACCCCGCCGCAGGGGCCGGGCAGACCCCCCGAGCGACGGACCGCCGGGAAAGATTTCGATCGATCCGGGGTGGCCAGATCCATCAAGATGGCGACCGTGCGTCGTCCTCCCTCGCGTCCCACGTCGTTGCTTACCGCCCTCGCGGGCCTGCTTCTTTTCCCTTCGATCGCGTCGGCGCAAAGCCCTACCACGGACCTTGCTAGCCCTGCCGCCCTGCGCGAAGCCGAGCAGCGGTTCGAGGAGGGCAAAGCCCTCTTCGGCCAGCGCCGCTTCAGCGAAGCCCACCTGAAGTTCTCTCAAGCCTGCGCCGTCCACCGCACCATCAACTGCCCGAAGAACCTGGGCCTCGTGGAGTTCGAGCTCGGCCGCTTCGTCGACTCCGCGACCCACCTGCGCGAGTTTCTGCAGAGCGTCCGCGCCTCGGGGCCTGCCGCCGCGGGCATGGACGCCGATCAGGTGGCCCAAGTTCAAAAGAAGTACACGGAGGCCTTCGTCCGCTGCGGGCACATCGAGGTGAGCGCCCCGGCCGGCGCCCGTCTCTTCATCGAAGGCCGCGCGATCGGCACCGCGCCCTTCACCGACACCATCGACGTCCCGGCGGGCGAGCACACCCTCGAGGCCTACACCGACCACGGGATCATGCGTCAAACCGTCAAGGTCGGTCCTGGCGAGGTGGCCCCCGTCCGCTTTGGCGCCTCCGACCCGGTCGCGGGCGGCGAAGGCAAGCGCCAAGGTCCTCCTCCGGATCAACCGGGATCGTCCAGCGCACGAACCATCACCCTGGTCTCGATGTACGGCGTGGCCTTGATCGGCGCCGGCATCGGCGTGGGCCTCCTCGTCCACGGCGAAGCGCGCAGCAGCGACGCCGACAACATCCGCAGCGGCAGGGACTTCCCCCCTGGCGGCTCCAGCGCCTGCACGGGCATCAGCAGCGACCCCTGCGCCCAGCTTCGCTCGCTGGCCGACACCTACGACAACGATCGCAAGTGGGCCACCGTCTCCTTCATTGGCGCGGGCGTCGTCGCCGCAGCCGCGACCACCGTCTTCTTCTTGTGGCGTCCGCCCCCGCGCGAAGATCCCTCGCGCACCCGCTCATCCGAGCGCACGACGGGGCGCGTCGTGCCCCTCGTGTCCCCGGGCATGGGCGGTGTCGGTTACGTCGGTAGCTTTTGAGTACGAGGAACGGAGAGGCTTATGCGAACGTGGCTGTGCGCAGCACTGATCACCCATGCGGTATTGGGAACCGCGATTCTAGCCCAGGGCTGCGGCTCCTCGGATTGTGCCTTCACGGCCACCTGCGGCGAGCCCTTCGACGCCGGCGGCGACGCCTCCGTGACGTGGCCCCAGGGTTGTGCCCCGAACACGAAGCCAAAGGAGAAGAAGCCGGAATGCATTTCGGACACGATTGGCATCTTCGTGTCATCCGCAAAGGGCCATGACGACACCGGCAACGGCTCGAAAGACAATCCGTTCAAAACGGTGAAGCGCGGTATCGAGGCGCTGACGAAACAGCGATTCCGTCTGCACGTATGCGCGGGCGAGTACGGCGAAAAATTGGAGCTGACCGCGTCGCAGAGCGGGTTCGAGCTCTATGGCGGGTTCGTTTGTGACGGGTGGGGCTACACCGGCGAGCGCGCGAAGATTTTGGGTGGGGCGGGGGGCACGGCCCTGAGCTTGAATGGGGTGAATCGGCTGACGGTGGAGGATTTGGAGCTGTCGTCGCAGGACGCGGCGGATCCAGGGGTATCGAGCGTTGCGGTGTTCGTGAATGCGAGCACGGATGTGCGGTTCGAGAGGGTGAAGTTTGTTGCGGGCAAGGGGGCGAACGGGGCGAATGGGACGCTCGTGCCGTTTCCACCGTTGTCCTCCGGCGAGCTTCAAGGCAAGGGCGGCACCGCCGCAGCCGGTGGCGAGCCAAGGACGGTGAGCTGCCAGGATGGCCTGACGAGCACCGGCGGGAAGGGTGGCGATCGCGATGGGGACGGCGCTCGTGGTCTCCCGATCATCGCGGGTAGCCCCGGCGCGGGTGCGGCGGGAACAGCTGCAACGTGCAAGGGCGGTGCGAGTGGTGGCAACGGAGCGAACGGTCTTGCCGGCGACAACGCGCCACGCATTTCATCGGTCGGAACGCTTGCTACGTCGGGTTGGAGCGGACAATCCGGAGGCAAGGGGCAGCACGGTTCACCGGGCCAGGGCGGTGGTGGTGGCGGCGGTGGCACGACTGGCACCGGAGGCGGTGGCGGCGCCGGTGCATGCGGCGGAACGGGAGGCCCCGGCGGCCAAGCGGGAGGCTCGAGCATCGCGTTGGCTTCGTATCAGTCTTCCGTGACCCTCGTTGGCAGTGAGCTAATTGTCGCAAATGGTGGCGCCGGGGGTAAAGGCGCGGCCGGACAACATCTCGGGGTGTCAACCGGCGGCAATCGCGGAGTCGCCGACCCGAGCGGCAATGGTTGCAATGGTGGAAGCGGCGGTGGCGGGGGAGACGGCGGCGGTGGGGCCGGTGGGGCGGGCGGTCTTTCCGTCGATGTCGTTTGGAAGGAAGGCCGGCCAACGTTGGATGATGCGACGCGGGGGCAGGCCAGGTTTGGGACTGCCGGCGCGCTCGGGCCAGGTGGCGCTGGGAATGACGGTGTGGCAGGGGTGGCGCAGGCCGAGTTGCAGGTGCAGTAGCGGCTATGAAGGAAGGGGAGGCGGGCGGTGGGAGTCGCCGGGCCCCTTCTGCATTCCGCTTTCCGCCGAGCTCCAAGGGGCGCTCTTTTATCGTTATTCCATGTCGCGTTCCATGGAGGCATCAAGCGCGCATTCGATGACGAGTAAGCGATGAACCCGCAACGCACCTTGATCCTGCTCCTGGCCTTGATCACCCTCGCGTGCAGCAGCAGCCCCACGCCCGTGCGGCCGCGCGACTACGGCGAGTCTTACAACGCGCGCGGGCTCACGCGGCCCATACGGATCTCGGGCACGGATCCAACCTTCTCGCGCGAGGACGGCAGCCCCTGCATTGCGCCAGGCAGCTCCGGTATCGTCAGCTTTCACTGCACGCTCGACGTCGACGGCAACGTCTCGGGGTGCATCCCTATCACCCCGCCCATCGTGGGGTGCGAGCAAGCCACCGTCGAAGCCGTGAAGGTGCTGGAGAACCATCACTACCATCCGGTGCTCATGAACGGCCGTCCCGTGAAGACCGGCTATACGTTTACGTTTCATATCGTTGGAGACGGAGTGCGCGCTGCTCCCGTTCACCCGCTGCCTGCACCGAGCGAGGAGACGAAGACGTCCCCTCGCGAATCACGGTAAACGCGTCACTGTGCGCGCTCCGGACCTTGGGAGTAGGCCCGGAGCACAGGTGTCAGCGAGAGAAGAATGAAGAAATGCTGCCTCCCCTGCGCCTCGCTTCGCTCGGCTTGCCCCCTCCAACTCGGGTGCTCGTGCCAACCTCCGCACGTGTCTCATTGCACGCACCGTCGGTTGTCACTCCGCGCCCTCGGGAGAGGGCACCTTGCGCACATCATCACAACTTGGCGATCGCATATGATACACCGAGTTTACCGTTGTCTGTTCCCGTCTTGCCCGCTAGCGAAGGCTGTGACGCCAGCACCGCGGCACCACCTGTACCCGGCCGGCCGCCAGCGGCAGCGGATCCTGAGACGGTAAAACCTTTGTAGGTTGGTGCATCGGGCACCAGTGTTCCATCTAGGGTAGGTGGTGTGTCGATCCAAAGGATGCCGATGGAAATTCCGCCTGCGCCGCCGCCGCCGCCGCCGCCGGAGCCTCCTGCCCCGCCTTTGCCGCCGTTGCAGGCAGAAGAGCTGCTGTTTCCTCCGCCATTTCCACCAGACTGCCCGATTTGTCCCACGCCACCGTTTCCGCCGCGGCCGGCCTCTTTTGCTGTGAACGTGCTCATTTGGATCGTCACTTGTGCATTCACCAATCCGAGCGCGATGCTCGCGCCCCCCCCGGCGCCGCCCGCGCCGCCTGCTCCGGGGCATCCTCCAGGGGCGCCACCACCGCCGCCCCCGTACTCGTCGGTGCTCGCTCCACCACCACCGCCCTGCCCAACGCCTCCCAGCTTGCCGGGGTCTCCCGAAGCCGACGCAAAGCCCACGTCGCTCATGGTGCCGAACGTTGTCGCGCTTGCCCCGAAAGCACCGCCAGGAGCATGCGACCCAGATAATCCACCTGTTGACTGGGAACATTGCGCAACCGTTCCACCCGTGCCGGTGGCATCCCACGGTACGGACTCGGGATACTTGGGCGTGCCGTCCGCGCCCGCTTTCCCGTCGGGGGCCGGTGCCCCGCCGGCTCCCCCCGTGCTCGTACATGCATCGTTCGTCTTCGCCTCGCCCGCCTTCGCGCCAGGCGCCCCGGTACCGGGAATTCCATTGACCGCCATCGGCGGCTGAAACCGCTCACGGATTATCGCCCCATCGCTTCCATCCTGACCTGTCCCCGCGGTAAACGATGTCCTCCTGAGCGCGACCGCACTATTCGCGATCACGCCAGCGACGCTAGAACCGCCGTTGACCGATGCATTCCGGGCGCTCACGTCGACGTCCGCAACCGTAATGGACCCAACATTGCGTATCCGTAGCGGTATCACGTCAGGAGCGGCGGTGATCCTCGCTCGCTTCCCATTGAAGCTCCAATCTCCACACGCCCATCCGCCGAAGATCCCGCCATTTGCCGGTATCGACCTGACGTCGACAGGGCCTTCATAGCGTCCTTCGCAGACGTAAATGCGCGGCTTTGCTCCTCGGATATCGAGCGCTCTGGCGATGCTCTTGACGGGCCGTGCCTTGGTTCCTGGCGCATTATCGTCGCCATTCGGCGAAACAAAGATCCCGACCCGATCGTCCACACACACCGGCGCTTCCTGCGGCTCCTTGCCCATGTCACACCCCTGCGGGAGGATAACCGCTGCATCGCGCCCCCCATCAAACGCCGACCCTCCATCGAACGTGGACCCTCCATCGAACGTGGAACCCCTATCGACGAGGTCGGAGCCACACGCATTGAAATCGCAGTCCCCCCCGTGCGGCGCGCAACTGCCGGCGAGGGCCGAGCTCCCCACAAGAAGCGTAACCAGACAAGAAATGTCCCGTACCATGGTGTACCCCCTCAAAAAGTCCGCGTCAGCGAAATCCCCGCCCCACCGCGATGGACCGCCGGAACCATCGCCGTACTTGGAGAGACCCTCTCCCTCGGAAAGAAAAACCAGGAGGCCGCCGCCCCGACCGCGGCCACGGCAGCCGTCCCCAGCGCGACATCCGAAATCGTCGCGCTTCGATTCTGCGATGACGTCATATCGCGCAACTCGGTGCACGACGGGCCCGCGGGGCACGCCCCCGGGTGCGAAGCGCTGAACTCCTCGCGCTCCGAATCTTTGCCGTTCGCCGCGAGGCCAAAGCCAATCCCGACGCCGAGCGCCACCGCCGAAACGCCCGCGAACGCGATGGTCATGACGGGCGGCGGCCACGCCATCTTCTCGCTTCCCACCGCGTTCGCCGGCGAGGGCCCGCCACCCGCGGACGTTCGCGCCGTCGACATCGACTCCGCGCCGCGTGAGCCCGTCGCCGGGCTCGGACGGAGATCGACCTCGACGGTCCGCGTCGCCTCGACGCGCACGGATCGCGCGGTGCTCGGATCTTGCCCGCGAATCGCCACCACATGTTCGCCCGGCACGACATCGACGACGCCATCCTCGCCGCGCTCCTGCACCCGCCGGTTGTCGACGGTCACGATGGCCTCCGGCGCCGCAAGGACCCGCAGATGTCCGACCCTGGCGCGCGATTGCTCCAGGTACGCCGGCAGCTTCGTCTTTACGAAGTCGACGTCGGCGTTTCGGTCCAGCGCGTACATTCGGAAGTGCTTGAGCGCTTCCACCGGCCGATCGAGCTCGAACTCCGCGATCGCGAGCCGGCGCAGTGCTTCGCCGGAGGGCCACGCTGCGAATGACTGTGCAAAAGAGATGGCCGCACCCTCCCGATCGCCGTTCTTGTACTGTTTGATGCCGGTCGCGAGGCTCTTCTGCGATTCGGCCATCGCCCGTGAATCGTCGGCGTACGCCGGTGTTGCGAACAACGACGCGGCGAGCGCCATGGAGAGGATGCAGCGTCCTAGCATCGGTCAACGCTCCTAAGGATCGTAAGGCTTCGGTTTGATCAGGTCGGGATCGCGGGCCGGTAGGTCCTCGCGCCGTTCGCGCCGGGGCACGGGCAGCGCAAGAGGTGCGGAGGCGGCGGCGGGTGGAGGCTTCGATGTGCCCGGTGACTCGAGCGTCGGTGTCGTGGGGTCCTCTTGCGACGAGGATGTTGGATCCGCGCTCCCAACTCCCTGAGCACGCGGCAGCGGTGCACTCGCGACGGGCGCGGGCGCCGCCTTCGCAACAATGGGCGATGCCGCCACCGGAGTTGGGCTCTCGCCCGGCGATCCCGCACCCAGCGCGCGCGCCACCGCGACCCCCAGGAGCACGAGCCCCGCGCCCAGGATGAATGCGCCCAGCCGGCGCCCGCGCGTTACGCGCCGCAGCGATGGATCGGTCTTCGTGGGGTCGAACCCCGTGCTGCCATTGGCACGATCCGAGGAAGGGGGCGGCGCAATCGGCGAATGCCCCACGATGTTCGGCTGTCGCGCATACGCGACCTGATCGTCCGCGATGGGCGGCGGTGTCCGATCATCCACCGACGGCGCACGCCGGCCATCCACGAATCCCAACGCAGTGCCCTCGGGCCTCGCAGGGTAATCGCTCCATGGTGTGAGTGACTCCGGTAGGCCAGGCCGAAACGGGTCACCTTCGACCCCGCCGCCGGAGCTGTCCGAGTTCGTCGTGTTCTTCGCCATGGCTCTCGCATCCGTTTATTACGCTGCTCGAGTTGGTGGCGCTACTCATTACGCGATATTTGTGTCGCTAGTTTGCAAAGGATGGTGGCGCTTAGCTCGGCTTTGGAGGTCAAAATATGTACTTAATTTATTCGCTTCCGGCGCACCCATTTCGACATGCGGCCACACGCCGCTCGTGACTTGCGTATTGCCGGTGCATGGACTTGGCGCACAGCGACAAGAGTCAAAACGGCTCGTGCTACCGCCATTTTCGACGCGGCCATTCGATTTCAATGAAGGATAATCCAACGAAATCGTGCTTCAGAAGGCGTCCCTCTCAGCCATATCGCGAGCGTGTCTATCTGCCATCGCAAGAGGACTCGAACGCGTGTTCCGCATCCTCGGCACCTTGGCACCTTGGCACCTTGGCACCTTGGCACCTTTCATTCGGTCAATGCGCGCCTGTTCGCGCCGCACGTATTTCAATTCAGACGGTAACGCCATTTGCGCGGGGCGCCCGCACCAATCCAGCCATCCACGTCACGGCGGGCGCACCCAAAACGAAATGCTCGTCCGACATCTGCAAATATTTGGTGTACTTAGCCCCCGAGTCTTCCGAACAACATATGCGCGCAAGCCGCATGGTACGCGGAGCGACATCACTGCTCGATTCGCGCGATGGCTCACCACAACCGCGCCGACTGCGTAAACGAGCAAAAATGCGACCAATGGCATCCCGTTTGCTGTTTCAGTACCGGGGCACAATCGTGACTTGACGCCCGGTGCGAGGACCGAAACCATGGTCGCATCTTCGCGAGCGCTCACCCATGACGACACGCGAGCTCCTCGAATTTCCATTTGCCCCCGGCACCGTGATCGATGGACGCCTCGTCGTGAAGGAGGGGGTCGAAGTCGGCGGCATGGGCCATGTGTTCTGCGTCTGGGACAGGGAAGGAGAGCGCGACTGCTGCTTGAAGACCATTCTCCCCGGCCTGCACCCGCGCTTCTGCCCCGCATTGGACCTCTGCGAGCTGATGCGGCGCGAACGGGTGACCGCCGCGACGCTCGCCGTCGACAACGACTTCGTTCCGCGGATTTTCCAGGGGGGCACAATCTGGGTTTCGGCCGAGGTCCAAGGCAAATGGCACGAGCTGGATCTGCCGTATTATTCGATGGAGCGCCTCCAGGGAACCACCTTCGAAAGGATCATCCGGCTCCAAAGGCAACAGCGCGAGCTCTTGCCGTGGAGAACGGTCGTCGACCTGTCCCTGCTTTGCGCGCGCGCGGTGCAAGCGGTGCACCGTAGGGGCTTCATTCATCGCGATATCAAGCCGAGCAACATCTTTTTGCACCAGCGTGAGGATGGATCCCGGCTCGTTAAATTGATCGATTGCGGCATTTCGGCGCGCGCTGGCGATAAACTGCTCCTCGGCACGGGAACGGCCCGGTTCGGATCACCCGAGAGCTTCGTCCCAGGCAACGCGGCGAATGAAGCCGGCGATAACTACGCGCTCGCCCTCGTCGTTTACGAGCTGGCGCTCTGGCGCGGCCCTTTCGTTGCCGCGGACCTCCGAGGTTACGCGTGCGCGCACCAATTCATAGCGCCGGCGGGCATCCGGCAAACGCCTACAGCCGAGTCGGCGGCCTCGCGCTTTCGTCCCGATGCACCCCCGGAGCTCGAGGACATCCTGCTTCGCGCGCTGAGCAAAAGCCCCGCGGACCGTCCGTCGACGGACGCGATCCTCGATGCGCTGGAAGGCATCCGCGAACGGTTGACGCGCGAAGGCGTCCCCCCCAACGCACATCACGATCGCCCTCCCGGCCACCTCGCCTTACAACCCGGCGAAACGGCCATTCCACACGCCTGGCGTAGAGTGAGCGCGTCGCTCCCCGCGGCGCCCTAAAACCGCGCCCGCCTCGCCGCCATCAGCCACGCCCGAACCTCCGCCGCGTTCGGAGGTTCCTCGGGCAGCGCGTTGGTGCCGTGCGCCGCATCCAGCGCACGAAAAAGCTCGTCGATCCGCGGCTGCCACGCATCGAGGAGCTCCGGATCGAGCGACACCCGCTCGCCGGCGCGTTGCGCTCGAGGAGCGCGGCCGCGTCGGCCAGTCCGTAGCGGTCCATCAGCCGCGTGAGATCGGCTTCGAGCTCGCCGGTCGCGATCAGATGGATGCCGGTAAGCGCCGTGCGCAGGACATACAACAGCTTTTTCGCGGTCGGCTCCTTCTGCGCGAAGCGAAGCTGATTTTGCGCGAACCCGCGGTAGTGACGATGCACGCGCCGGCTCAGCGAGCGGCTCACGATGGCCGCAGCTCCGCCAACGAGGAGACGCGTGCGCGACCTTGATGGCCATGAGGCGCTCGCGAAGCGGGCCCCTGGCCTCGAACACGGGGCTCCCCTCGCGCAGCCATCCGGTCGCGGTGGCGATCAGGCGAACGAGGTTGTACGCGTTCTTCGAGCGCACCTCGCGGGGCAGATCGAAGTTCGTCGAGCGGGCGCGCGCGAAACGGACGAGGGCCGAAAACTCATTGGCGTCGAGCAGCCCCTGATCGTGCAAGAGCGATAGAGCTGGTTGACGTACTCCTTGGCCGCATGGACCCCCGTCGGCCTCGGTCGGCATGGCGCACGTCGAGATCCGCGCCAAGCGCTTCGCCACCTCGTCCACGTCGCGGTTCGGATCGGCCCTCAACAATCGAGCACCACGGCGCGATGCTCCGCCCGCCGAAGCCCTTGTTCGAGCCGCCGGAGCTGCCCGAGCGCATACCTCCCGAAGGTGCCGTAAATCTCCACCGATGCGAACGCGTCGCGCTCCTCGAGCAGCCTTTGCCCGATGGGATCGCACGGACGCGCGCTCGGGACGAACCGCATCTCCAAGGTGTTTGGGGCGGCGCGGAGCGCTTGTCGGATGGCTTTGCCCGCGGCCCATTACGTCGCGCTCCATCGGCGCTCACGCGATCCTCGGCGACGCAACGAGCCCAATCGTCCGTGTGAACGGAAGCGCAAACACGCCACGGTGATCTTCGTCCGACGTTTCATCGGCGAGGCCCCACACGCGCGAGCCCACCGTCGCGTCGAGCATCACGCATGGACGCAGCGCTTCCCAGGCGTCTGCGCGGCGTTGCGCAACGAGCGCCTGCCCCACCCGGCGCGCCGAGAGCTCGGAGCGCGCATCGCGCACCACACCGATTCCCATGATCGCGACATCGATCACGTCGCCCTCGAATCGCGCCACGCGCCCCACCGTACCTTGCGGCACACGCTTTTCACCGAGCGGGCGCTCCACCCGCGTCACCACCTCCGTCCCGTGCGGAAGCTGCACTGTGCGCGCATCCAAATGTTCGAGGGAGCGGAGCCTTCGATCCATCGGGCGCCATGCTACAACCAAGAACCATGGCGAACGAGTTGAACCACATCATCGTCCACTGTCACGACCGCCATGCCACCGCCCGCTTCCTCAGCGAGCTGCTTGGCGCCGAACCCCCTCTGGACTGGGGTCCCTTTACGCAGGTGACGAGCTCCAATCGCGTCGGCATCGACTTCGCCAGCGGGATGATCCCTCCCGCCGCGATCAATATGTCGCACCTGGCGTTCCTCGTCACCGACGCGGAGTTCGATGCTATTTTCGCACGCATCTCCGAGCGCTCCCTCCGCTATTGGGCCGACCCGATGATGCGCCACGAGGGCAAAATCAACCACAACTACGGCGGCCGCGGAGTTTACTTGCTCGACCCGGGCAAGACCGTCTCCATCGAGTTCATCACGCGCCCGTACGGCGCCGCGCCTTAGCTCGGGCGCTTCGTACAGGCCCGGATCGTTCGGAGTTTACCCTGCTCGATCCGAACACGACGTCTCCATCGAATTCATCACGCGCCCGTACGGCGCCGCGCCTTGGCTTGGGCGCTCCGCGCAGGCCCGAATCGTTCGGAGTTTACCTGCTCGATCCGAACAAGACGTCTCCATCGAATTCACCACGCGCCCATACGGCGCCGCGCCTTAGCTCGGGCGCTCCGCGCAGGCCCGGATCGTTCGGAGTTTACCTGCTCGATCCGAACACGACGTCTCCATCGAATTCATCACGCGCCCGTACGGCGCCGCTCCTTAGCTCGGGCGCTTCGTAGGCCCGGATCGTTCGGAGTTTACCTGCTCGATCCGAACACGACGTCTCCATCGAATTCACCACGCGCCCATACGGCGCCGCGCCTTAGCTCGGGCGCTCCGCGCAGGCCGGATCGTTCGGAAGACCGTGTCGCCTCTTGTGCGTGGTTTCGTCGACCACGCCCTCGACGACCCGTCGCAACGACACCGCGTGACGTCCGACATCCCGTCGAGGCGTTCAGCATCTGGCGCGATTTCTTTCGAATGGAGCGGCACGGCGGTGTGAAATTACCTCTGGTCGAATTGAGATTCCGCCAGCAATGTTGAGTCGTCTCGACGTTCCTCGCACGGAGCGCCCGTCTTTTCATTTACCGTGGGGAGCCGCCATGCATCGTCGTGAAGGCGACATCGTCGTCGTGAAGTGGAAAATGGTTGGCTTCGAATCGATGCCAAAGCGCGGCACCCCCGGAATGACGAGATGTGGAAAGTGTCGCCACGGCGGACGAGGTGATGTTTATTCGGCCCATCGCCGCGGACGCCGACCGTGGCCGCGGGGCGATGCGGTCGATTGGAATGGCCTGAAGCTCTGAATGCCGAGCGGCACTTTGGGGAATACGTCGAAAGGTCTTATCCCATGGACACCGAAAGCTCCCGCTCCGATTCGCCCTGGCACGTAATCAAATCCAAATCGTTTCGATCGAGGCTCATCCTCGGCATCGAACTATACGAATCGGCGTCCCCAATTGGCGACGCCGTGACAGCCATCGGCTGTGCCGTATTCATGCTCACGTTCAATCGCGCGCACCGCCGCATCGTGCTCTCGCCGGACGGGACGCCCCTGGCTTGGCGCATGGCGTCGCCCGTGGGGAGCGCCCGCGGGATCGAGGACGAGCGGGCCATGCAGAGAGCCATCGACCGTGCGAACGTCCCGGTCATCGTCGAGCGCCGGATTCACGCGATGACCCACCCGGTGCAAGCCATGCAAACGGGCGCCGACGCGGTGCTCGTCGACCCCGCCGTGGTGCGCGCGTCCGACCCGGTGCCGCGCGCCGCGGGCGGGGAGGTTCGGGTCGAGCCATGATGGCGCATGCATCCCGCGCGACCGGAGGCCGCGCTTCGCCCGAGAGCGTGCTCGTCGCCTTCGCCGGGGGCGCGATTGGGATCATCTTTGGCTACGATCTCGGCAGCGTGGCGGGGGCGCTTCCGAGCATCGTGCGCGAGTTCGGCTTGTCGGAGCTCGAGGCGGGGTGGGTCAACGGGGTCATCGTCTCGAGCCAAATCCCCGGCGCGCTGGCGGCCGGCAAACTGAACGACACCCTGGGCCGGCGATGGACGATGATCGCCATCGCCGCCAGCTACGCCGTCGTCGCGCTCCTGCAGGCGATCTCCCCGAACGTCGTCATGCTCGACGTCGTCCGCCTCGTGCTCGGCGCCACCATCGGCGTCTCCATGGTCTCGGCGCCGCTCTTCGTCGCCGAGATCTCGCCGGCCCGCCTGCGCGGCCGCTTCGTCGCGCTTTATCAAGTCGCGACCGTGGGCGGCATCTTCATCACCTACCTGGTGAACTATTTCTTATCCTTCGGCGATCATTGGCGGATCATGCTCGGATTGGCGGCTATCCCCGCCATCATCGTCTTGGGCTGCTTGATGGTCCTGCCCGAGAGCCCCCGCTGGTTGATCCTGAATGGCCACCTCGACGAGGCGAAGCGCGTCCTCACGCGCACGGATCCGGAGGCGGATCTCGAGCTGCAAATCGCCGAGATCGAGCGCGAGGCGTGCATCGAGACGGGCAGGGGGCTCGCCGACATGGTGCGCCCGGCCTACCGCCGCGCCACCGTCTTCGTCGTATGCCTCGGCGTCTTCGCCCAGATCACCGGCATCAACGCGATTACTTATTATAGCCCCATCATCTTCACCGAATTGGGCTTTCGCGCGCCCGGGCAATCGCTCGCCCTGCCGTCCATCGTCCAGTTCTGCGCGGTGCTGGCCACGATCGCGTCGCTCTCCATCGTCGATCGCCTCGGACGGCGGATCACGCTCTTGTCCGGGCTCGCCTTCATGGCCGCCGGCGCCCTGGTCCTTTCGCTGGTGTTCGGGCTCGGCGGCGGCTCGCGCGGCGCGGGCTCCTGGACCGGCTTCGCCGCCGTCCTCGTTTTTACCTGCGCCTTCAACGGCGGCTTTGGCTCCGTGGTGTGGGTCTACTCGTCCGAAGCGTTCCCCGTGCGGCTGCGCGCCATCGGCGCCTCGGTCATGTTGGTGAGCGCGCTGCTCGCGAACCTGGTGGTGGCGGACGCCTTCCTCTGGGCGGCCAGCGCGCTGGGCATGGCGTTCGTCTTCGCCTTCTTCACGGCCATGGCGCTGGTCGCCCTCACCTTCATCGCCCTGCGCGCCCCCGAAACGTCGGGCCGCTCCCTCGAAGAGATCCGAACGTCGTGGCAGGTCAACGGCTGATCGCAGGGTCTCAGCGCGAGCCCTTGCGCGTCGACAGCGCACGCGTGCGCGCCGCCCGGTACGTCTCGGCGTCGACGTCGGCATCGGGATCCGTCCACGCCGAGAGCGCGGGGAAGACGAAATCGTCCCACGCGGCGCCCAGGCGCAGCGCGAGAAAATCGCGGTACAGCGCCTCGAGGATCTCTTCCACCTCGCGCGTCAGCCGCATGCGCTCGTAGAACGACTCGTGCGATTCGTCGCTCTCGGCGATCTCCTCTTGCTCGCGCGACGTCTTGCGTTTGCGCGGCGCGCGGGGCACGGGGATGGCCGGATCGGCCCCGTCTTCGCCCTCTTTGCCGAGCACCGTGGGCAGCGAGAGCCCCGAGAGCGCCATCTGCTCCGCCTTGAACACCAGCGCGGCCTGGTGCTCGTGCCACGAGATGTGCAGCCCCGCCGCGTCGGGCATCTTCCCTCGAAGCAGCGCCTCTTTGGCCTCGCGCGTGCCGGCCGGGTAGCTGCCCTTGATGCGCGTCGTCTCCGTCTTGCCGGCGGAGAACGTGATCTGCCGCTCGATCCAGAGCCCGAACTCGCCGTGCTCCTTGGTGGCCAAGGTGCCCTCGAACAGCTCCGACTCGAACCATAGCCACAGCAAAAAATCGCGCCCGACGAAGCGCCGCTTCTCGATGCGGTCGACCAACTGCATTCCCGTGCTCATGCGCTCACCCGTTCCAGCTCGCCGTCCTCGTCTCGCTCGTCCTCATCGCGCCCCGCCGGTCTCGCCAGCCCGCTCGGGCCCTTTTCCCCATGGGCGGAGCCTTCCTCGAGGCTCGTCATCGCCAGTGCCTGCCACTGGGCCTCTTGCGCCTTCGACAAACCCAGGCGCGCCGCCAGCGTGTACGGCGACTCCGGCACCAGCTTCAGCCCGAAGGTCCGGTAAAAGAGCTCGCTCATCAACCCCGCCGTCTTTGGCGCGTGCGTGAAGAAGCGCACGATCCCATCGACCGTGGACCACGAGAGATCCGCCATGCGCATGGTGGGCGAGATCTGCCGCCGCAGCTTGCGCGAGATGAGCTCCTTCAGCTCGTTGCGCTCCTTGCGCGAGATCCGCTCGCGCCCCTTCTTGGCCAGGTAGGTGGCCTCCGCCTCGCGCATCTTGGACCGCAGCATCGGTCCCGGCACCACCCAGCGATCCGTGCGAAATCCCAGGTTGATGTATTCATTGTAGAATACATCTTCATAGTGGAGATCCGTCTCGAACGCCTCTCCGATGCGGCACCACCCCGAGCGCTCCAAGTCGTCTTCGTCCGGCTCGAGCGGCTTCATCGACCGCAGGCGGATGGTGCGCATGAAGCGCTCGCGAAAGTCGTCCGGGAGCTCTCCGTCGACGAAGAAGCGAGCGTAGGTGAGCGATCCTTTGAGTGCAGACATGGGCCCGAGCGTCTCTAATACGGCGCGCACGAAGTTCCTACTGGATCGATCATGCCGTTCATGGCAGGGCGCCAAAAAAGCGCGAGAACCCGCGCGAACGGCACCCCGCGGCGCGCTCCGACGCGTCCTACGGCGCACGGCTCGCCCGCCGCAAACGCAAAAAAGGCGGGATCGCGCGCGCACCCGCGACCCCGCCCCGGCGACCGAACCCCGGCTTCGGTCTACAAACCCGCCACCAAGAGCTGACGCTCGGTCACCCTGCGCAGCAGCGCCGGATCGGACATGGCGTGATCGTAGAACGTGAAAAAGTCGTTCCTCTGGAGCGTCCTTTGCGAATTGTCCAGATAAACCATATGCCCCGACGTGTAAAACGCGTAGGAAATATTCTTACGCAGGTCCGGCGTGATCGGCATACCGGCCAAGTCGAGCTCCGCCTGGTAGAAGGGGGTGGCCACATCGTAGTAGCCGTTCACCGAGAACACCTTCATGTCCGGATTCTTCTTCATCGTCTCCGCCAGATCGACGGTGACGTCGGGATCGGTGGAGCCGTTGTGCGACCAGTTCCAGTAGCTGATCGCGTTGGACATGGCGCGGAACGGAGAGCTCGTCCCGTACTTCAAGTCATCCTTCAAATACGGAGGAAACATCAGCGGCGTGTTGCTGTTGGCCGCGTCCGACGGATCCCCGCTGCTGCCCACCACGCGCGAGTCGAGCCTTCCCACCACTCTTCCGGAGATCAACGTCGAGCGGAAGTTGCTGATCTCGAACCGCCCGTCGTACCACCGCTGCGAGGCGATGCCGGTCATGTCCTGGAGATCGGCGCAGATGGTGCGGCGCTCGCTGTCCGGCAAGGTGCCATTTCGCAGCTTGATGTATGCCGGCTGGAACGTTTGGGACGTGTACGTCCGCAGGAACGCCACGTAGTCGCGGATGTTCATCGACTTGTAAGGCTCGGCCGCCTTTTGGTGGTACCACGCCGTAGCGCCGTAAGTCGGCAAGAGCCCGTCGATGTTCCCCGACGTGCCGTAGTCGAGAATCGACGAGTGCAACGTGATTCCGTTCAGGTGGACCCCCATGTTCTGGAGGATCAACGAGAGCGCCCCCGAGCGGAGCGTCCCGTAGGATTCGCCGAGTAGGAACTTGGGAGAGCTCCTGCGGCCGTTGACCGTCAAATACCGATCGATGAACTGGGCGAAGACGTTCGCGTCGGCGTCCACACCCCAGAAGGTCCGATTGGTGTTGGGCGCGATGGCCTCCGAGTAGGCGGTGCCCACCGCGTTCACGAACACCAAATCCGTCTTTGCCAGGATCGACTCGGGATTGTCGATCATTCGATTTTGGCTCGGTGCCGGCGTCGGCTGAGGGAAGTTCGTCAAGTTGCGTTTGGGGCCGAAGGAGCTCATGAGCAGCCACACGGTGCTGGAGCCCGGCCCCCCGTTGTAGACGAAGGTGACGGGGCGCGCGGGATCGGGCTTTCCGTCCGGCCCGTCGGCCGTGTAGCCGATATAAAAGAACGACGCATCCGCCTTGTTGGTCCTGCGATTGAACGCCGTCAAGTGGCCGGTGGTGGCCGTGTAGGCTTGCGTCCGGCCGTCCACTTGCCACGTGCGATGCGTGACGGCGGCCGCCTCCACGCTCCGACTCAAGCTGGCGGTGGGGCTGTCGCTGTATTGAAGAGGATCGTTGTAGGGGACGTCGGCGAGGTCGAGCGCGCCCTCGTTCTGGGCGATTTCGCCCGCCGGCAGCGATGATTCCTCGAGCGCCGCGTCTTGCTCCGGCTCGGCACAGCCGATGAGCGCATACGCGGCGAGAAAGGGAAGGGTCGTCCACTTCAGGGAGGACGCGATGGCACGCGAATTCTTCTCGATGGCAGCTTTTGCAGTTTCTGCTTTTTCCGCTTTTACCGTGAAACGCATGATTCACCCGCTTTCTAGTTGTCCCAAGCTTCGCGCCTGGGCTGCGATTGGCTGCGCGCGGCAGCTGGTGATGCGCCCGTAGCTCTCGACCACGTCATGAGGAAGTCGACCGGGAAACGGCGTTGCAACTCGGCTCGTCGCAAGCAGGCATTCCGCAAGCGCACTCGCAGCGTGCCAATCCGCGCACGGCTGCAACTCCACCCATCCGGAACGACGCCGATACGGTTATCATCGTCTGCGCCGGCGGTGGCACTAATTTATGAGCCGAGCCTTATTGACGCAGCCCCATGACGCGACGTCTCGGATACTCGTGTCCACAATGTGGGGCGGCTCGGGGTCGTCGTTGCGCGCTTCGAGCCGTGCGCAGGCGTCATCGAACGACACGGTTCGGGTGATCGACGCGCGCCATCGTGGAAAGACGAAGCATCGATGCATGGCTTCATAAAATGCGCAGCTTCATAAATGAGTGGCGCCTCTGCGCGCGGCCGTGCAGGATCACCTGCTCGGATGCGCGATCCTTCGGTTTTCGTCCACTCGACCGCGCTCTGCGAGTCCGAAGACATCGGCGCCCGCACCCGCGTATTTGCCTTTGCGCACGTCATGCCGGGCGCCCGCGTGGGCACCGACTGCAAGCTTTACGACTTTTCGATCATCGACAAAGGTGCCGTCGTCGGCAATCGAGTCCTGGTGAAGGCCTACACCGTCATCTGCGAAGGTGTCACCATCGAGGACGACGTCTTCATCGGCCCCCACATCGCATTCACCAACGACCGCGTCCCCCGCGGCTCCGCCGACGACGGTTGGACCCTGACGCGCACCCTCGTACGGCGAGGCGCCTCGCTCGGGGCCAACGCGACCATCGTCTGCGGCGTCACCATCGGGGCGCACGCCATGGTCGCTGCCGGCAGCGTGGTCACGCGCGACGTGCCCGATCACGCCCTCGTCATGGGAAACCCGGCGCGCCAAAGAGCCTGGGTGTGCTTCTGCGGCTTTCGCCTCGCCTCCGGGCACCCCTGCGCCAAGTGCGGGCGCAGCCCCGCGCCGCCGCTCTCTTTGTAACGTGCGCGCTTTGTAACGTGCGCGCTTTGTACCGTGCGCGCTTTGTACCGTGCGCGCGCCTCGCGACGGCGATGCCCGCGTCCTCCTTCGCCGGGCCCGCCGTCACCTTCGCCTGCGTCGAGCAAGAAACGGAGTGCCGCGCGCGCCGCATGAATGCACGTTGCGTTCGATGAAACGAGACACCGCCGCATCCCCCGGTCCCTCCCATCCTCTCTCCGTGCTCGAACGATTCTTTGCCGCCGAAGTCGCCTACATGGTCGCAGGCGGCGTGGGCAACGCCAGCTTCGAGGGTATGGCCGCGTGCCTGGATCCCGAAGTGGAGCTGCACCAAGCCGAGGGCCTACCGTACCGGGGCACATGGCGTGGCCATCTCGGCATGGAGCGCTTCTTCGCCGCGTTCACGGAGACGTGGCAGTCCTTCGAAATCCTCCGGCAGGACTTCCTCGTCGACGGCGACCGTGTGGTCGTGGACAACCGGATCCGCGCCCGCGCGCGCGCCACCGGCAAGGAGTTGGAGTTCCCGATCCTGCAGATCGTCACCATGAAGGGCGACCGCATCGTCGAGGTCCGCCCCTTCTACTGGGACACGGCCGCCATCGCCGAGGCCTGCTCACCGCCGCGTTGATCCCCCTGCGGCGTGAATGTCAGCCCTCTCCGTAGTAATACTTCTCCTCGACGATCTTTCCGCCCCGGACGGTGTAGAGCGCAATCTCGGTGGTGACCACGCGCGACTTGCCCCGCGGCGTGACATCCATCTCGAAGCGGATCGCGAACTCGTCGCCGTTGATGAACGGCCCCTCGACCCGGAAGGCATGGACCTCGTGGTTCTCGGCCCACCACTTGCCTTTGGCTGCGACGGCTTCGCGGCCCTCGAGGCGCGCCATATCGCCCATCATGGGCGGCTCGATGCTGACCACGTCATCGGACCAGAACTCCTCGGCGGCCTCCTCCAGCTTGAGTGCACGACACAGCTCCGTGAATCGAATGGCGATATCCCGCGTATTCATGGACTTCCTCCGAACCTTCGTATGGAGACACCGCCCGTCCACCGCAAGGGATGCGCGACCGATTGGCGCACCCGGCGCTCCCCATGGCGCCCGGCGATTTCCTCGTCGACTCCGACGGTGGTCTCGGCGCCGAGCGCGCTGCCCATTCTCCCCGAGGCGGCACCGAAGCGGCGACCCGCGCGCTCGCCATCGTGCAGGAGCGGATCGGCACCGTGCAGAAGATGGCCGGCGCGGGTCCTCTCCTTGGAGTCGGCCACCATCGTCTCGGCGAGATCCCTCTACCTACGTGCGGCGTGACGATGGCCCCGACGCCGGCAATGGTGACGCGCACACGCCGTGGGATCGCGCAGCCCAACGCCCCGCGGATGCGATCGTCGCGCTCGCTGCAGAACGATTCGCGCCGATTTTGGCTGCGCGCATTGCCGGACGCGACCGTTAAAAGCACCTCGACGAAAAAAAGATCACCAAGGCCTTGCAAGGTCGGGGGGCCGCGGGTAGAAGTCGCCTCCCCGACGACGACGGGGCGCAAAAAAGAAGCAGAAATGTTTCTCGATGCGCGCGCACTCGAAGTAAAAGGCGCGACCCCACCGACTCGCACGTCGACGTGATGCGCACTGCATCCTTGT